>OZ241924.1:4800000-7061630 GCA_965203925.1 Bryobacterales bacterium | reverse complement strand
AGGAGGAACGCCGGCGCCGCGGCTACGATATCAAGACGTTCTACCGCTACTCCTCCGAGCCTACGGGATTCCGGAGGAGACAGGCGGATGTCACGCTCGGCGGGAAGGCGCTGCTGCGTCTCACGTACGCTCCGGCGGCATCAGTCCTACAGGTCAATCATGGGTGGAGGGGATCGAAGCATCACGGCTTTCGGATCGACAGCGAAACTGGCGAAATGCTGCAGGATGGCAGGCAGCAGAACTCTGCGACATCAGCTCACCAAGGTGCTAAGCGGGTCGAGGTCGAAGTGAGGTCAACTCGGAACGTACTGCTCGTTCGCCTCGCGGAGACTGTGGTTCCGCTTGACCGTAGTCTGTGGTCCACGCTGCGGTATGCGCTGCTGCGTGGCTGCGAGCAGGAATTCGAGGTCGAAGAGTCCGAACTTCGAACTGAGTCGGTTGGAGCGGGACAGCACCAAGCCATCCTGATCTACGAGGCCGCGGAGGGTGGAGCCGGTGTTCTCCGCAGACTCGTGGACGAGCCGGATGCGGTCGCCAGAGTTGCGAGGGTCGCCCTTGAACGGTGCCACTTCGATCAGAACGGAGCCAATGAGAACGAGGATTGCCATAAGGCTTGCTATGAGTGCTTGATGAGCTTCGGAAACCAGCGTGACGCCAGACACCTCGACCGGCACAAGGTGCTGCCGCTGCTGCTGGAGCTTACCGGCAGCATGGCAAGGCAACGCACCGAGGGCCGGGATTGGGAAAGCCACTACCAACACTTGCGATCCATGACAGACTCCCGGTCCGAAATCGAGCGACGATTCTTGGATCTCCTGGCTAGCCGAGGGCATCGCCTGCCAGACGCCGCTCAACAAGTAATCGACCAAGTGGGGTGCATACCCGATTTCTGGTACAGGCCGAACGTGTGTGTGTTTTGCGACGGCAGTGTTCACGACGAGCCCGAGACCGCGGAAAGAGACCGCGAGATCCGAGAAGAACTGGTCGCTCTGGGGTACCGGGTAATCGTGGTCCGGTATGACGAACCACTTCAGGAGCAGGTTGGCCGACATCCAGACGTGTTCGGATGGTCGCGCGAGCAATAGCGCCGCTCACCCGTGACCTGATTGTGACTGCGGTCGCGAACTCGAGCATTCCTGGGATCGCGGACGACCAACGCGTCTTGCGCGTAGGCCCTTGAAGGGCAAGAGCTCGGCTGGTGTCGAGCTGGCGCAGTTGGGCCTCTGTGCAGGAGCTGGAGAGAAGATCCTAGCCAAGGTCTGCCGCTCGCGCGGATCGCTGAAAAACCTCCCGCCCTGCCCCCCGTCCACACGACCTAGGCACCTCTTTAGCCCCCAGAAGTCAGTGCCGGAGGTCTCGTCCGGCTCCCCTCCGGCACTGGCCCCGCCCCCTGCAGCCAGAATTGGACACTTAGGGTAACCCTATGTCGGGGACTGTGAGACTGCCACCAGCACTCAGGCCGCCAACTCCTCACACACCGTATCGCGATCTGACCAAGCTACCGGTGTCACTCCGTATCTGTCGATCGCCGCCTCGACTTGTTGCGAAACCGGTCGATCCGAATCGTTGAGGATTGCGTAGGCTCGAGATTCTGGGGCCCGTTCATCCTTAGTGTCAAGCCACGCGAACGCCACGATCTCTGCTGTCTGCCGACTGGGACGATTGACTGCGCGGACGATGCGCTCTGGTGCCTGCTGTGATTTGGGGATGACGAAGTCGAACACGTGGTCGAAACCGCTCTTCCCACTGAGCTTGACCTTCGGTATGTGCCGGATGTCGTGAAGGTCGAGCCACTCGACCACATCCTCGTGGAACAGCCTCGTCACTATCGGAACTGCGAGATAGAACATATCGTTCACGGAGAGCATGGTCTGGACGAGACTGTGTTTACAGAGCGCGAAATTGTCAGAGGACGCTCGGACTTGAAGAGCCTTGTCCTCTAAGTGTACACCGAATCCTTTCGCGGTCATCCTCAACAATTCCTGCCGCTTCGTACTTTCGAGCTTGCAGCCGCTTTGCTCAAGATCCCTAATAGTGTAGCCATCGTCCGTGAGCAGGAATCCTCGGTTGGCGGGCTTTGCATAGATCTGGAGGTAGTCGTTGTGTCTGTCAAGGTAGGGAGTCGTGATCTCGACCCACTCGTCGATCTTCCGGAGGACACTCTTGTCCTTCAGCCAAGCGTGGTACGTGTCCAACAGACGCTGGATTTCTTCCATTATGTGAAGAGTCCCCTGAGGATTATGGGTGGCCGAGTCACGTTGCAATACTGAAGAAAATCATTCAGTGTCTTCCACATGTCAGTCAGTTCTTGAAAGCTGTCGCACGGGACAGGAAATGCCCACTTGTCCCCGTATCCTTCTCGAAAAATGTGAATGTGAGGTGTCCCGATTTCCTCGCCATCTGGATTGCGGTGTGGGGGTCCGCCAAGGTCAAGGCGCACGAGTACGACGACCTGCCGAGCTCGATTCTGCATCTTTACCTTACGAATATCGATGCGTCCTAGGCTTATGTCGAGCCGAAACTGCTCCCGCCCATCGGTAGACTGAAGAGGGACTGAGATCGATTGGCCTCCCATTGGGAACAGGTATTGGCGGTCGCTAATGCGGTTCTTTTCCATCTTGATCAGAGCGTCGGCCTGCGCTTGCGTCAAGTCTATCTCCGGCATCAGAATGACCTCCAGCTACAATCTCTGTCGAGCGTCATTCGAGTGTGGTCAACCAATACGGAGATGCATACCATCATAACGTTACCACGACCTAGGACTTGCCAGCCATTTTATTGGAGAGTTCGCCTGCAGCCGCCGCAGCGGTGTACCGTTCCAAGTATCGTCGGGTTCTGAGCGATCTCTCACAGACTCTTCAGCTCGCTCGCCGGGCCAATGAGACGTGGAACTGGAGACGTGCGTTCTCGACTTCCCCGTGGCTCAGGCCATTCGCGAAGTCCGGCTTGAGATGCACGAGCTGGCGCACTCTCATGCCCAGCGTCCGGAGCGATGATCTCGAGCGGTCGGTCTACGAGTGGGACGGGCGGCGTGCAATGATCTGGCAGGGGGCTTCGGCTTGAGACTCTTCCTTACGAAAGGCCCCTTCGTCGCCCCAGAGGTTCGGATCGGACCGTCTTCCGTTTCCTCGTTCAACCGTAGCCGTCGGCTACGCGCTCTTCTGGCTCGCATGCTCGGCCCCACAGCTCTGGACATCGGGAGATCTTGGCCCCTCGCCTCGTGATGGCACAACTCTTGGCAGATAGGGGGACTCATCCAAGCATGGCGTTGATGGCGGCCTGAACAGACTGGGTTTGCCCGTTCAGTTCGCGCAACACATCGGATTCGCGCCACAGGTGGTGACGCAAGGACGTTCCACGGACCGATGTCGCCCGCGTCGGGCCACCCGCGGTGAGCCAGCGTCCGGCCAACTGGTTGTGCCTCACCGGGCGGGCGTCTGGCGGTAGTTTCAAGGGCATGAAGTGCTCGCCGAGACGCAAGGATTGCCAGCGGACAGCTTGCAGGGTGCCTGGATGCCCGCACGGGGCGGCCCGCCGCGCTACGGCCGGACTTGGACAAGGCACTGCAACGGTTGGCCTCCCGCAGCCGCCCGCAGGCTGCGCTACCAACTGCTTCAGGTATGCCTGAACGAACACATCAGGAGCATACTGAAGATCTTTACCAAACTCTAGCCATGTATGCATTGAAGACATGCTGGGATCTGCCACCATGGGGCCATGGACGCGGAAGTGATCGCGAGGCGCCCTGAGTCGTCCTCGACCTCGCCCCTAGGGGCGCCGTCGTTGTCTCCCCGCACCTCAACCTCTACATTCAAGTTCAAGGCGACACCTGCTGTTGGTTCGCAGATTCCCCATCGACCAGCACCGTGTCGATGACCGCGCCGCACACAACTCCATCTTGGCCCACTGTGTGGACATGGGCCTCACTACCGCCCGCCAGATTGCCGGCCCCACCGGCGTCTCTGTCCGCTGTTGTCTACCGCGTCGTGCGGCAGCGCCGAGAGCAAGGCTGGCACTCCCTCGGCCGAAGGCCCAGTCGCCCCGGCCGCTCGCTCGCTGTGCAGGACGGGGGTTTCCTGCAGCGCGCCGCCAACTTGCTGCGCACCCGCACCAGCCTGGGCGGTGTCACCCGCAAGCTCGGCCTGAATTTCCAGACCCTGCGCAACTAGAAGGCCGGGACTGGCCTGACGGCCCCGCGTTGCTCCCCCTCCCGCTGTCCAACGACGGCCCGGCCCCCGGCCCCGACAACCAGCAGTGCAATCAGATGAACGCACGCGGCCCGCAGGGGCGGGCCACCCGTGACACCGAAGGCCGTGCCCCGGCCAGCATGGGCGCGCTGCCGGAGCGCCTGCCGCGTTTCGAACTGCCCCTGCGGGCCGTCGCCGGCGGGGCCTTCTGGTCGCACTGCCGGTCCATCTAGGCCATGATCTGCTCGGCCGCGCCGGCCCGCTCAGCCTCCCCAAAGGTCTCTAAGGCCTTCGCTCCATCCTGATCACGCTGACCTTTATGTTGCTCTCCGGCGCCAAGCCCCCCACCGCTGGGGCTACCTGTAGCCCGGCGAGCCGGGGGCCCTGTTGGGGCTGGACCGCAGCCTCTGCCCGCGCACTCTGCGCCGCCGCACCAAACTCCTGGCTGCGGACCGGGCGTGCTGACCGCTTGGCGCGACAAACTCGCCCAGCAATGGGTCTGCGACAGCCCGCCGGTGCACAATGCCACACTGCTTTTGGACGGTCACCTGCAGCCCACTCCGCGTTCCGGCGAGGTAGAGGAACGAGTGCAGCGGCTATCCCGTCGCACCGGCCCCACTAGGACTTTCTTCATACTCGAGGCTATTCGGCGGTATTTGGACGACATCAATGATCTTCACGTCGCAGAGCAGCGTCTGATCAACTTGCGCGCCGGCAGGTCGCGCGTCGTGCGCCTTAAGGACGTCATGGAGCCCTATTGCATGGAAGATCATGCTTGACCGTGCCGCCGAACGCGACTTGGAAGAGCTCGACTGCCACGAGTGCTGCATCGACCTGTCCTACCGCAAGGTGCATTACCGATCCAGCAATAGGCGCATCGTGCCGCCCTACGCCGACGATGACAATAGTCTCACGACTCTTGACTTGTTGTGGAGCTCCCGGTTTCAGAGGCGGGAATCGGACCAGATTCCGGGAGGGACACATCGGGAATCTGGGTCCAGCTTGAGTGCTCCCGCTGCCGCTCGCTATTACCCGATCCTGCCTTAAGCCGCATTGGTGACCAGCCCAGCCCCAACGATCCTGCGGTCCCGTGTTAACAGCGTGGCGCCTAGTACGCTCACTGTCGCCACGAGGAGCGGAGCCTCTGCGTTGGATTGCGCGTTAATCTCGCGATGGGCCTCCGACAGCCGGTCGCCGCCGTTGAGCCACCGGATCAAGACATGGGTGTCGAGAAGCGCGGTGATCGCGTCAAGCTCTCCCAGTATTCCTCCGGCACTGCTGGCTCAACTATGTCGCCGAGGACGACGACCGTGCCTTTGAGCTCCATCTGTGCATACTCAGCGGACGTCCGACTGGCTGGCACGAGTTCCGCAACTGGCTGTCCTCGTTTCAGGATTACCAACCGCTCCCCTGTCGCCTGTACACGATCCAGGATGCTCAAGCACTTTGCCTTGAAGTCGGAAGCGTTGATGGTCTCCACATGACCAGTATTCAAGGCTAGGCAGATCGAGTCAAACGACCGGATGGACTTGGGCTGCGAACGTTCACCAGTGGTTGCCTGTGTGCTCTCGCGGCCGGTGCAGCACGTCGGCGCTGCCTCCGGTCGCCCACGCGATCAAGAGCAGTGCTCAAAGTCTCGGGCACCGACTGCCCAGATGCCGACCTACGTGCCTCACGTCAGGTAGCACTGGGTGGCGATATCACCCGAGCGGTCAAGTCTATCCGACTCGTACTCTGATCGGAAACGGTTCGCGGAGGGGTCCTGAGCAGTGGGGCGTTCCGGGCCCATCGAAGGAGGCTGGATATTGGCCATGGACCAGTCGCAGGCTCTCCCGTAGACGACCGGGCGAGTCTTGGGGCGGCACAGCTGGACGGGACCCCTGAGTCGTGCGCGCGAGCCTGCCGGAAGAAGAAGTGGGTGGGGACCAAGCCGGCGCACCTGCCGTTTCGCGGACGTCTAGCGAGACCAGGTCGCTAAGCCGCGGGGCCGCACGCAGGCGAGGCTGCGCTGTCCCCGTAGATAGCTACAATTGATCAACCTGCGGGATGGCCTGATGCTCACTGGGGTCCGTGGCGGATTACAAGCAATGAGTACGCGAATTCGAGAATCAGTCTGCACCGGCGCGATTGCGGCCGCCGCACTCCTCTTCGGTGGCTCCCCGTACGTTGACGGTGCGCCGAATTACAAGGGTGATGTCGTCGATGTTCGAGTCATCCGGCACGTCGACCAACACCCCTATGCGTGGCGCATCTGGCAGCCGTTCATCATCCAAGGGGAACGCGACCGCGACCTGATCGTGGCGTTCGGTGCGATGGTCAATGGGAAGAAGGACATGGGGGACATTCTGGCCGCCATCTCGCGGAATGACGGCGATACGTGGGAGGAGCCAGTCGCCATCTTCGATCACCGTCAGCGCCAAGGTTTGATCCAGTTCGCCTACGCCAATCCCGTTCTCTACCGCGCCCCCGGGCAGGACATCGTCTGGTGTTTTGCGATGCGCTGCCCGATCGCATTCGAGAACAGCGAGGAATCGCACCTCGTTGCTGCCTTCACGGCCGATGGCGGACGCACTTGGACGCCGGTCGAACTGGCCGTGCACTACACCGGACCGCTGATCACCAACGCAGGAATTGTCGATACGGCAATCGACGGCCGGAAGCTGTTTCTTCTCCCGGCCCACCGCAACACGCTCCAGAACGATCCGCGGGGATCCCGGGACCACTTCATCCTCAGCAGCACCAGCCTGCTCGAGTGGTCGCTTGAGGCCTACATTCCCCAGCCGACCACGGCTCGCGTGTTCCTCCATGAGGGCAACATGGCCAAGGGCGACGCTCCGGGAGAGCTCAAGATTGTGATGCGGACTGCCGACTACGACGACGCGAGCCTGACCACGAGTCCACCGCGCGCCTATTCCAGCGTCAGCACGGATGGCGGCCACACTTGGAGCGTGGCTCAGGAAGAGCCAGAGTTGCACAACGCCAAGTCGAAGGCCTTCTTCGGCCGGGCCAGCGACGGAACCTATATCTACGTCTACAACGATGGACCTGCGCAGCGGGAGCCCGGCGGACGAATGGCACTGCGCTACAAGACGATGGTGCCGGGCGGCGCGTGGAGTCATCAGAAGACGTTCTTCGACGCGGGTGTCAAGAACTCCTACCCGACTCTCGTTGAAGTTTCACCAGGCGATTTCCGTGCGGTGTGGGACAGCGGAACGCCCGATAGGCCACGGACTCGAATCGTCTTCGGAAAGCTGACACTGGGACAGTAGTACCGCGTAGGCCCCTCAGCACGTTTGCGCCGTCAGCCCGGTGCCTGATGGGCAAGTAGGCATGCGGGCGATCTACGACAAGAGCCCGCTCCCCCGGGATGGGCCTTTCCGCGGTGCTGTGGCGCGATACTCGGTTCACGCCGGCCTTCCGCAAAGTGGGAGCGAGCATCCACTGCGACCACTTGGCTGACTTCTGATCGGCCGCCTGCCGCATGGAATCTTGGCCGCAAGGTCGATGCAGTCTGGCCTTTAGCTTCTGCCTGGCATACAAGCCTCCGATGGATGACTCTCCCTTTCGCGGGTTCGGGACTATCGCCGACTACCGATAGAGGTGCGAAGGCGAGTTGCGATTCTGGCTGGAATGCCAGGGTGATCGACGTTCAGGAGTGCCGCCAGTGCCAAGACTTGTTGACACCGAGGCGCCTTCTTGGTCACCGGAAATGCCAGTGCTATGCTCCACAGGCTTCCCGATACGACTCAGGAAACCGACATGTTCTTACGCCGGACGCGCCGGAGCACGCCGGGCCGGCTTGCCGCCCTCCAGGATCTGGAGTCTGAGCTGGCACTCGAAAGCCTTGCCGCTCTGGAGCGCGGAGTGGACTTCGCACGGACCAGGGACCATCCGATAGCTGCTGACGTCGAGCTTGCCCCCGACGGCACTTCGTCGTTCGAGGCCGCGTCGTGCCACGGGCAAGGCTCTCGGCGGGTTTCCCGTCTGCCCTGCTGAGGACATCATCAGCAAGCGGACCGCAAACCGGACGAAGGGCCTGATCAAGGTCCGGGCGGCCAGCCAGTGCGTTCCGTATGAGTTGTGCGGGGGCTTCGCGCAGTGGGGCTTGATAGCGGATCAGTTCACGGACACTTGAATCTGGCCGCACCAGCCCTATATCCGAGAGGCGCGCCGACTGAGA
This sequence comes from Bryobacterales bacterium, assembly GCA_965203925.1. GTDB lineage: Bacteria > Acidobacteriota > Terriglobia > Bryobacterales > UBA6623 > VXMF01. The sequence goes on along the minus strand of OZ241924.1, from coordinate 7,053,263 downwards.
TGTGACTGGCCCGTTGCGGTCCGAGGTGCAACACACAAGATGCAGTAGTGTTGCAGGTTGCCGCCACATGATGTAGCATGGCGGTTTCAGTCGGGCCAAGAACGGGAGGTTTGGATGCCGGTTGGCTACCATCACTTGACATTGGAGGATCGGTGCACGATCGAGGGGCTGCTGAGGAGCGGCTGGTCGATTCGCAGGATCGCCAAAGAGTTGCAGCGGAGTCCCGGGACGATCAGTCGCGAGCTGGCGCGCAACGCTAAGGACAGGAAGAGCTATCGGGCGGCCAAGGCCCAGAAGAAGGCGCAGGGCCGTCGGCAGAAGGCCTCGCAGATTCCGCGGAAGTTGACAACCGCGCTGTGGGCGGTTATCCGGGAGAAGCTGCTGCTGCAGTGGAGTCCGGAACAGATCGCCGGCTGGTTGGGCCGGCAGCCGGCTCTGCCGAAGCTGGGCTGGCGGCGCATCTACGATCTGATCCGGAAGGACCGCCAGGAGGGCGGCTACCTGTACGTGTGCCTGCGAAGAGCGGGCCGGAAGCGGCGCAAGCGAGCCAAGCCGGGCGAGGCAGGGCGCGGTCTGATACCTGGACGCGTGGACATCAGTGAGCGGCCTGCTGTGGTGGAGACCAAGAGCCGTCTGGGGGACTGGGAGGCAGACACGATCGTGGGCGCCAAGCACCAGGGAGCGCTGGTGACCTTGGTGGATCGCAAGTCGAAGTTCCTGCTGATGCGGGAAGTCACCCGCAAGACGGCGCGCCAGGTCGGAGATGCAGTCGTGGATCTGCTGACACCCTTCAAGGAATTGGCGCTGACGCTGACGATGGACAACGGCAAGGAGTTCGCAGGCCACCGGGAGGTGGCCGCGGCGCTCGACGCACAGCTGTACTTCGCGCGACCGTACCACAGCTGGGAGCGAGGCCTGAACGAACACACGAACGGGTTAGTCCGGCAGTATTTCGCGAAGGGCGAGAGCTTGCTGGGGGTCGATCCGGAGAGGGTGCGGAGAGTCGTGGAGTTGCTGAACGGACGACCGCGCAAAGTGCTGGCGTACCAGACACCCAAGGAAGTGTTCCTCGAAGGGCTGGTGGGATTAGGCACGAACGAAACGCCAGGCTGAGCCGGCGCAACCAACAGCGCAGCACACCCCGACCGGAACAGAACGCAGCCATTTGTAGGCGCTCGGATCATTCTGAAGGCGGATTCCGCGGCAGGCCCGGCTACTGCAAGACACAGCTACTGCCAAAAGAAGAGGGCTCGCTCATCCCGGCTGCAATTCCCGGATTATTCCCCAGCGGGACCCATTGCCGCCTGCCGGAATCCGGGAAAACCACCCCAGATCCGGTCAAGACAATGTGAAGACCAACAACCATCCACAACGGCAGTCACCGACGACTGTGGCAATGGGACAGGAGCGTCCCTAGTCCGCGGCGAGAGAAGTCGGCCGGTTGCTGCCTGGCCAAATTTGGCACGACCACGTCGTGGGCAATCCTACGTGCCGGGGCTGAGCAGAGAAAAGATGATGCTGATACATCTCCTTGCTATGATTCTACTAATGAAGATAGGTTGCATCTACGAATGCACCGTTGCACCTCGGACTGCAAAGCGGGACTCGTGATGAGCGAGAACGAGTGCATTGCGACGCGCCCTGCTCCACAGCCCGTTGGGATGGGCTCTCACGCGATGGACTCGCACCATTTCCAGCGCAACGTTACCGAGGGAGGCCAGGTGCAAAATGGGGGTGACATTGGTATCAAGCCGCGTACGCCGTTGCTGGAAGTTCTCTGACACCCCTCCGCGAGCTGACCAATTCCCTGGTGCACGTGTGCGTGTCTTCAACGCACATCGCTGACGGATCAATCCGAATAGAGCGGGTGTTCATGCTCTTGGGGCAGTCCGCCGCCCCCCCTTCCCCGCGCTGGCAATCGAAACCGGTGTCGGCTTGCAGGATGTGAGCTAGTACGACCTGCGCGACGACCAACGCTCTCCCGCGAAGATGGCAACGCGCTATAGGCTCGGACAGCCCACGTGATCCCTGACGGATTTCACACCGTCCACGACTTCTCGGTCGCCAGAATCGCCGGGGATCCAGAAGAGGATTTGCTGGCTGCTTCCAATGAGCGCGCGGACCTGCTGGATCCGGACGCATCTGGATCTTCGGAGACGCTGCGGTTTGGGCCAAGATTCAACGGGCCTGATATCCGTGGCGCCGGACCGTTCCCATCAGTCGCGCGGGCCGGGGCCACCCGTTGTGGGGCAATTACTTGAACGGTGAAGGCAGTCGGGAACTGGCATCCGGACCGTGCCAGACGGGCGGTGCTCCGTACGACAAGACGGGGGTTGAGGTGTACGACCCCGACAAGGGGGACGTGCAAATCGTTGGCTGGGAGAGGTATGTCGGCGAGGGCTTGGCCGTGGCAGGCCCCAGCGGCGACGTGCGAGTGGACATAGTCGCGCCGGGTCGGGCCACGTAGAATCCGAAGATCTACCCGAACGATGGGCTGAGGTCAGAATTGGAGTAGATTTCCGAGCGCATCGCTGTCCGAATCGATGGCTTGCCCTCCCGGCGCGGTCCCGTGCGGGGCAGCGGCCCTTCGCCACCATGCCCCGACGAGCCCACTGGCTTCGCCGGCGTCAGTTACCCCCTTGCACTTGGGGGTGGGGGTCAATCTGAGCACGTCGGGGCACGTGCCAGAGGGGCGGTTGTCGTCAACGCGATTCGGTGGGCACAGCGTTCCGACGGTGACGTGTGGATTCTCGCGGTTGTATATGATGCTGCACGAGCCCCACCCCAGAGTGACACCGTCTTCGAGATCCCCACGTTCCTGCTTCCAGCACGCTGCCGGGCAGTGGCTGGCGACTGCATGTGTCCTGTACGTCGTATCTGCATGTTCAACCGTCGACGTGCTCAATCAGGAAGAGGGGATGCGCATCGTTCCCGGCGCGCGGCACATCACGGTCTATTACGAAGAGGGTCGGTTTGGCGGCTGGCCTGCCAATCACGGCATTTGGAACTGGGGCGACGAGATCTTGGTCGGCTTCTCACAGGGCTTCTACAAGGACCTTGGGGACCGCCACCACATCGACAGGGACAGGCCCGAGGCGCACGTGCTCGCCCGCAGCGTTGACGGCGGGGAGACATGGGCGATCGAGGATCCCGGAGCGAATGGGCAACTTCTCCTGGAGGGAGATGTCCTCCACGGCACCAGTCGTCCGGGCATCGAAGTGCCGAAACTGCAGGACAGCCCGGGCGGCATCGATTTCTCGCATCCCGACTTCGCGATGACCCTCCGCACCGACAGCGTCGATGCCGGAATCGGCCGTTTCTTCTACTCATATGACCGCGGACGTTCTTGGGCCGGGCCGTACCGCCTGCCAAACTTTGGCGCTCCGGGCATCGCACCCCGCACGGACTATCTTGTCAACGGACCCAGCGATTGCCTGATCTTCATCACCGCCGCGAAGTCCGATGCCGAGGAGGGGCGGCCGCTGTGTGCGCGCACTACAGACGGAGGTGCCACATGGGAGTTGGTTTCGTGGATTGGGCCTGAGCCCACCGGCTTCTCCATCATGCCCGCTTCGGTGCGACTCTCCGAGACCGATCTCCTGGTGGCGACGCGCCGTCGCGAGGGTCTACGGCGCTGGATCGAAGCTTACCTGTCGCGCGACAACGGTGCCAGTTGGCAGCTCGTCGGAGAGCCCGTTCCGGATGCCGGCGTCGGCAATCCGCCGGCGATGCTTCGCCTGCGGGACGGGCGCATTTGCCTGGTCTACGGCTACCGAGCCGAGCCCTACAGCATCCGTGTGCTGCTGAGCACCGACGGCGGCCGGTCCTGGAGCAAGGAAGCCATCCTGCGCGGGGACGGCTCGAGCCGGGACATTGGCTACGTGCGGGCAGTCCAGCGCCCGGATGGCAGGGTTGTCGCCGTGTATTACTTCAGCGACGAAGACATTGGCCCGGAGCGATTCATTGCGGCCACAATCTGGGATCCGTCCGAGATCTGACCACGCCCGAGCCGTTCCGCCACGCTAGAGGTCAGCGGAGCGGCTCGGAGGATCTTGACGCGAAGGCTCCCGATCTCAGAACGAGGCGCGAATCGCGAACTGCAGGATCCGCGGGTCCGCAGCCGAAGTGATCTGCATGAAGTTGCCCCGAGTCCTGCGGGACTCTGGGTTGTTCAGGTTGACGTTGTTGAAGAGGTTGAACGCTTCAAAGCGGAACTGCATCGAGAAGCGCTCGGTGACCGGGAAGTCTTTGTGAAGCCCGAAGTCGAAGTTGAATGAGCGAGGTCCCCGGAAGATATTCCGGTCCTGCGCTCCGTACGTCCCGAGAATGTTGGGCCCAAACGCTGCCCGGCTCAGGTATTCTTCCACGACCGCCCCGCGGGGGCGATCGCCTAGGTTGGGGCTGCCGATGATCTCCGCCCGCTGGCCGCCCTGACCGGTCCGGGCGTTGTCCACGTTGCTGAAGACGGTGAACGGGAAGCCGCTGCGCCAGTTGGCGATCGATGTCATCGTCCAGCCTCCAACCAAGAACCTAGCTGCCGGGTTGGTGAAGACATTCGGCAACTGCCAGATGCCGGAGAAGTTGTACACGTGGCGGAGGTGATAGTCGGCAGGGCCCCGGTCGTAAGACTGGTCAAGAGGATTCGTGACTGACGTGCCGGTCGCCTTGTTCGCCGAACGGGAGTTGTTGTCGGTCGTCTGCGCCAGAGTGTAGTTCGTCAGGACCGTGAAACCGCCGCTCATGCGTTTCTCTGCCGTGAACTGGAGCGCATTGTAGTTCGAGATGCCGGCCGGTTCAATGATCGTGACGCGCTCGAAGTTCGGGTACAAGGGTCTCCTCTGGTTGGTCGTCCTGGTCGTGGCTCCTGCATCCGGCGGCGGAGCATTCAAGTCCCGTCCGCTCACAAGCGCCGTGCCCTTCGATGCGGCGTAGGAAAGCCGTACGACCCAGCTGCGGGCGAACAGCCGTTCCGCCGTGACGTTCCACGACTGCAGGTAGGCGTTGCGCATGTCCCGCGCGTAGACGTGCGCACGGTGCGGTAGCACGAACGTGACGTCCGAAGCTGGGTCGAGAACGTCCGTTCCAATCGCGTCGAAGCCGATCACTGGGAACGGGTTCCCTCCGGGAAAGCTTGTGTAGGGATTGGCCATCGTGTCGTTCTCTCCGCCGAAGATCGTGACAACCGTGCCGAACGGTCCTTGGTTCGCTTGGCTGTTTGTCGAGATCGTGTTCGATCGGTCGTAGAACACGCCATATCCTAGGCGGATGCTCGTCCGGCCATCCCCCGAAACGTCCCAGGCCAGGCCGATTCGGGGCGCCATATTGCCCCATGCGACCGGGTAGCCGCCATCGGGCAAGCCAGTGTCGCCCGGGTACAGGACCCCTTCCGGGGCATTGACGAACCTGTTCGAATTGGCACCGGGGCCCCCCCATGCGGATAGCTTGCCGAGCGTGTCCGTATAGGGGAAGAACGGCTCCCAGCGCACCCCGAGGTCAAGCGTCAGGCTTCGGGTCAGCTTTATGGAGTCGTTGACGAAGATGTTGAAGATATCGAACCGCGTGTTCTTGAACTCGCCGACACCCTGCTGGAACCGCTCAAACCGGCCAAGCATAAAGTCAGCGATGTCCAGCCCGGTGTAGCCAGCACTGTGGCGCCAGCGGAAGCGGCCCTGAGCCCGGAAGTTGTTGGTGATGTCGCCGATGCCGTGGCCCCATTCCCCGCCGAAGGTCAAGCTGTGGCGTCCCAGCGTGAGCCGGGTCGTGTTGCTGACCTGGAACTCGTCGCGCAGGAAGTTGTTGGTGTCGCCCGTGTTCGGCCCGTTGATGGTTTGGAAGCTAGTGTGGTACTGAGTGAACTCATCGAGTGTGATGCTGACGCCTAGGTCGTTCCAGCTCTTCGATGGCAGCACCTGCGATGAAGGGCCCTCCATTCTGCTGAAGCTGAAGATTGTCTGGTTTAGCGCGGTCGGCCCGGCGATCCACTGAACGTTGCCGACGATGCTCGTGTTCTTCCAATCCCGCTGGGTCGTGTCCTCGTAGAAGTTGCTCTGGTTCAGGTTGCCCGGCTGGGCGGCCCGGTTCCAGCTCGCGCGACCGCTGACGCGGACGCTACTACCTGCTTGCTGGTCAACCTTGAACAGGGTCTGGTTCTCGTCAAAGTTCGCTACTTGGGTCACGACCGTTCGCCTTCCCGCCGTGGGCACGGGCAGGAATTCGTTCGCAAAAGTGTAGGAACCGGGGAAGATCCGGTCTTGAGGAATCATCTTGTTCGGGAACGCAGATCCGGCCTTGGGATCCATGATGTCTCGCGAAGATCCGCTGAAGTCGCCCTGCCGCTCTGCCGCGGTGAAGGTGTTGCGGCCGATCTCGTTAGGGCGCCTACGGATGCGCGTGCCCTGATAGGAGAAGAAGAAGAACGTTCGGTCTCTGATGATCGGCCCGCCCACCGTGCCGCCAAACTGGTTGCGCTTGAGGCCGTCGTTGCGCTTCTCGTTCGGATTGTCCGGAGACGGCGGCGCGAAGAAGTCCGCGGCATTCAGGTCGTGGTGCCGCATGTAAAGGAATCCGCTGCCGTGGAGCTCATTTGTGCCCGACTTCGTCACCGCGTTTACGATTCCGCCGGCGTTGCGGCCGAATTCCGCGCTGAAGTTGTTGGTTTGGACGCTGAACTCCTGCAGCGCGTCCGGGTTTGGCAGGGGCACTGGCGCATTGCTGTAGTGGTCGTTGTTCTGGCCACCGTCAAGAATGTAGTTGGTGGCGTTGCCCCGGCTGCCGTTCACCGAGACCGGAGTTACTCCGGGATATGTCGTGCCGGATGTGACGCCCGCGCCGCGGTAGACGGAAACGCCGGCGACAAGCTGCATCAGCTGGGTCGGGTTGCGGCCATTGAGGGGCAATCCCTCGACCCGTCGCTGGTCGACCACGGTCTTCAATGTCGCCGATTGCGTGTCCACGGCCACCACCTCGGCTGCCACCTCCACGGTCTCGGCGACTTGGCCGATCTCGAGTGTGACATCGACGCGGGCCGCTTCGTTCACTTGGGTCTGGATCCCTGAGGCCTCGTGCCGACGGAAGCCCGGGGACTCAACCCGCAGGGTGTAGACGCCGACCGGCAGGCCTCGGAAATTGAAGAGGCCCAGTTGCGAGGTTGTGCCACTGTAGACGGCGTTCGTGCCTTCGTTCTGGACTTCCACGGACGCGCCCGGAATGACCGCGTCTGTGGAGTCCATGACAACTCCCGTGATTGCACCTGTCACCTCCTGAGCTAGACACGGGACCGACGCGGCAAGCACGGCGAGGATGATCGCGGGCAGGGCATTGCGTGTTGTCATGCTTAGATGTTCAATGAGCGGTGGGTGCCTGTCAACCGAAAACCTGCCAAGAATCCCAGGTTTCCCAACAATCGCCCCCTAGATAGGGCACGATTCGGCTGTTGGCGTCGCGCCCTCCGCTTGCGATGGTACGTTGACGCGCTCGGAGGTGTCCGTGCTGCTTTCACATCTGGGCGAGGGAGCCGGGCAGCGCCTAGTTGAGGGGACGGCTGACGTGGTCGGAGTACGGAGACATCCAGGCAGCATTGGGGAGCAGGCTCAGCCCGTTGGCGAGTACCAGGCCGTGGCAAATGCACCACAGAGCCACGAAGGCGAGCTTGGACGGCAGCGGAGGGAGGGTTGTGGAGCGGGGGAAGCCGACCCCGTCAATGGCCCGATCGATGCCGAAGTGGCGGAGCGGGGGCAGTCGACAGAGAACACCGGCGGCGTAGCCGTGCTGGAACTGTTCGGAGTGCGAAGGGGCCTGGCGGATACTGCCACGAGCCTCAATTGGGACGAGGGAGTCGCCCCAGAGCTTGGCGCAGGTGTGCCTTGGCAGGTGGGTGAAGCCGACCTCCTCGAGGATACGGTCAATGGTGGGCTCTGAAGTGGTGTGCTCGCAGCTGGCATCCAGACGGGCCTTGGTGCCGCGCACGGAGAAGTTCTGGCTGCAGAGGGCGACGACCTGCCGGCGGGGCCCTGCGGCGGGTTCCGAACGCGCGCGGTCAGCGGCGGGATGGTCGAATCGGCGGAAGTCGCGCGTCAGAGAGCAGACGCTGTTGGGGGAGTGGCCCTCATGGAGCAGGGTTGCACTCAGGCTCCGCCGGGCCTCTTACGCCCGGCGCCAATCGGCCAGTCAGATCGCAGGCGGCGAGTTCAGACATCGCGAAGCGTTGCGCAACGTCGCCAAGCTCGGCGACCGCGCATCAGCGGACGGGCCCAAATTGGCCAATCGTTACACGCCTTCCCAATCGCAATTGGCCAAGTCTTCCAAACCGAAGTGGAACCGTGATCTAGACCTGGGTCATCGGCACTCAGTCCTCTGGACTGCCAATGAGGCTTGCATGCGGTCACGGGCTTGAAGGCTCTTCCGCACCGACCGACTCCAAGTATCCCAGGAGCATGCTCTCCAATTCGTCGGCCTTGTCGGACTCTTGGCCACTCAGATCTCTGGCCTCCAGTGGATCGGTTGCTAGGTTGAAGAGCATTCGAGACCGGGGACGACTCTCGGTCGCGTATCGAAGCAGCAGTTTGTGATCGGCGACCCGGATTGCAGAAGCCGGGTTGGATCGACGCTTCGGACGGTGAAACACGAGGCCGCCGAAGCTCCTCTCGACCTGGCCGGCTCCGCCATGCTCAAGCACTGTACGGAAGCTGCCTCCGTCGACTTCGCTCGGCAGTGGTTCGGTTCCTCCGGCGAGGTCGTAGAGAGTTGGCAGCAGATCATACCCAGTGACCGGGACATGTGACAAGGAATTCCGCGCGACGCCTGGGCCTCGGACAAGGAAGGGCACTCGAATTCCGCCTTCGAGCAAGGTGTGCTTCGCACCGTTGAGCGGACGGTTCGGCCGTGCCAGACCCTCCTGCGCGCCGGGAATTGATCCGCGTCCGCCGTTGTCCGCCATGAAGATCACGTAGGTCCTACCAGCAACGCCGAGTTCGTCGAGTGCATCGAGCATTCTGCCTACCGCCTCGTCCAGGTCCAGCAGCATCCCCGCGAAGGCGTGCGTCACCGCGCGATCTGGCCGCCCTTTCCTCTCGAACCTTGCGAGCGACTTCGGGCGGGTCTGGACCTGCAGGTGTGCGGCATAGTGGCTGACCTGCACGTAGAATGGCCGCCCGTCAGCCACCTGCCGTTTCGCAAAGTCGATGGCGCGCTCGGTGATCGCGAAGGCGAGCTTGGGGTCTTCCTTCGTTACGCTTTGCCCGCGTTCATTCATGGGGGTGGGCATGCCTCCCGTGCGGTTGGTGGTGGGACCATCGCTCTCGTCAAAGCCGACCTGTTCCGGACTGGCGCCCATTTGTGAGCCGAACTTCCCGAAATGCGCCGTGCGGTAGGCGGGGTCAGCCTGCTTCAGAGCATTTGGCAGGGTAAGCCGTCCCTGCCAGTCGAACTCGGAGGCAAACTCCGTGCCGCGCTGGCGGGCCGGGGTCATCCCGCAGAAGATGCTGCGCCGCGTGGGCGTGCATAGGGGCGCCGGCGAGTAGCCGCTGGCGAATCTCATGCCCTCGTTGGCGAGACGAGCCATGCTTGGTGTCTCGAGGAACTCGGAAGCGGCTTGGTCGACGTCCGGGTCCATCGAGAATGACAACTGGCTCCACCCGTGGTCATCCGTCAGGATGAAGACGAAGTTCGGCCGGGGCTGGGCGAGGCCGGGGGCTGCAGCGAGCAGGCCGAGCAGGAGGAGCTGAAGCAGGCGCAATGCGGAGCGCCTTGTGACCATACGGAAGCTTTCCATCGCTGCGGGCCATCCTAACAGCCGCTCGTGAGGCGGGCGCGAGCTCCGATCGGGGCCACTAGGGTCTGCCATGTGTGTGTCCCGGCGGGTTTCAGTGGCTGCCGCCAGTCGTGCCGTCCTGCGGAGTTCCCGCACTGAACTAATCGGCGAGGTCGACCTCACGCCGCGGTGTCGCGTCGCTGTCCGATGCGGGCTGCATGCCTTCACACGGACGCTACGTCCTACGGCCTCTCCGGCAGCGGCAGGCTCCAACCGACACGCCCAAGCGATCCCCGCCCGGACCGCTCCGGAGTCGACGAGCGTGTTGGGTTGGCTCGGCCTAGGCTCGGGACAGTCGCAGGGGCAGCGAGCGCAGGCGCTTGCCGGTCGCGGCGAACACGGCATTCGAAAGGGCCGGAGCCACGGCGATGATAGGGGTCTCCCCAGCACCGGCAGAATCAATGTCGGTCCGGTCGAGCAAGACCGTGTCCATAGGTGGCACGTCTCGGAATCGAGGAACTCGGTATCTCGAGAATGAGCCGTTCAGGAGGCGTCCCCCCTCGAAGCGGATCTCTTCCGTCAGGGCTGCCCCCAATCCTTGGATCACGCAGCCTTCGACCTGAGCCTCTAGGTTGCGAGGATTCAGGATCGCACCGCACTCGAACGCCGAGACCAGCCGCTCAACCTCTACACGACCGCCCGTCGTCCGCACTTGGGCGCAGATGGCGATGTAGGAACCCTTCTCGAATCCGGCGGCGATTCCCGTCCCGCGGCCCGGTCCGAAGGACTCCGTGCCTGGCCAGCCGAATCTGTCGGCGGCAGCCCGGAGGACGTCCGCCATACGCTCGTCGGCTAGGTTCTCTAGGCGAAACTCGAGCGGGTCCGCCCCGGCTGCGACGGCGAGTTCATCCATGAAGACTTCTCGGGCAAAGTTGTTCCCGGTTGCCCCGATGCCCCGGTAGGAGCCCTCGCGCAGCGGCGCGTCGCACGGAAAGTACTGCGTCCGAACGTTTCGAACGTCATACGGTGTCTCGATCGCCGCCGTGCCCGGATTGTAGGCCGTGAAGTCCCATGCCTGAATCCTATTGCCAGTGAGCGCGGCCCGCACATCGAAAGCCGCCGCTGGCCGAAAATAGGCCCACGCGAACTCCTCCTCACGAGACCAGCGCAGTGACACTGGCCGACCTGCCGCCTTGGCCAATCTCGCGGCCTCAATGGCCACCTCGCCCGTGTGCTTGCCGCCGAATCCCCCTCCGGTGTCGGGGACGATCACGCGCACTGCCTCGGGCCTGAGGCGAAACGCCTCCACCAGCTGATCGCGGACACCGAACGGCCGCTGCGTGCCTGTCCAGACCGTGAGCCTGCCGTCCGCCCATTCCGCTACAGCGGCGCGCGGCTCCATAGGTGCATGCTGGACATAGGGGATCTCGTAGGAACGTGCGAGAGCGGTCCCGCGTGCAAGTGCCGCCGTCACGTCTCCCCTCTCGCGTCTTCGGGGGCCGCGGCGTCCGCTGCCGCTCGTCTGAGCGCGCGCCTTTAGGAGCGTGCCGAGTTCTTCGCTCGACGGATGGGGCCCCGATTGCCACCTCGCCGTCTTCGAGCAGGCTGTCATTGCGTTCCGCGCTTCGTGGGAAGTCTTCGCGGCAAAGCCCACAAACTCCCCGTCGCGCACCGCCACGGCCCCCAACCGAGTCGCTGGCGCGAGGTCAACGCTGGTGAGCTCAGCCCCGTACGACGGCGGCCGCAGGACGCAGCCGTAGAGCATGTTCGGACGCACAATGTCGGAAGGGTAGCGGTGCGCGCCGGTCACGATCTCGCGGGCTCTGGCCTTCGGCACTGATCGACCCAACACTGCCCAATCGCCTGTCTTCGTGAGCGGGACTCCCCTCGGGACCGAATCGTCTCGCGTCGAGGTCAGCCGACTAGATTTCGCTAGGTCGGCGTACGACAATCGTTCGCCCGCTGTGGCGACGGCGCCGCCCTGAATCTCCAACTGGGAAGGGTCCAGGCCCCACGCTTCCGCCGCTGTTCGCAGGAGCAGTTCGCGAGCAGCGGCGCAGGCCCGCCGCACGACCGGGACAGTCGACGGGGTAGTTCGGCTTCCCGCGGTGGAGCCGTCATTCGGTGTCACCGCTGTGTTGGCAAGAACGACGCGCAGCTCTGCTGGCGCGACGCGCAGTTCCTCGGCCGCCGCTTGGGCGATCTCCGTCCGCGAGCCTTGGCCGACCTCGACCTTGCCGGTCAGGATGGTGATCGATCCGTCTTCACCCAAGTGCAGCCGCGTCGATGGCGGAATCTCGGAGACGTCGGAGCCAGCGCTGAAGGCCACCTTGCCCGCAGCAGTGACCAGCAGGCCGGCGCCCACTGCGGCGACCCATTCGCGTCGGTCGAGGCCAAAGCGGTACGCGGGGCCCTCGCCTAGCTCCTTGCGGTCGGGCTCGAATAGGTCGTCCCGGAATCCGTCAGGCATCGTCCCCGCCCGGCCGTGCGGCCATCTCCACCGCCCTCAGGATGTTGGGGTAGCCGCAGCAGCGGCACAGATGGGGGTTCATCGAGTCCACGATCTCCGATCGGGACGGCCTCGGATTCCGCCGGAGCAGCGCCGTTGCTTCAACGATCATCCCGGCCGTGCAATACCCGCACTGCGCTGCGTCCGCCTCTAGGAACGCACGCTGAACTTGGGTGAGATCCCCGCCTGAAGCGAGCCCCTCTATCGTCGTAACGCTCGCACCAGCTGCTCTTGAGACGGGGGTCAAGCACGACGGCTCCGGCCGACCGTCAATCAGTACAGTGCAGGCGCGGCACTGGCCCTCGCCACAGCCGTACTTTGTGCCCGTCAGGCCAAAGTCTTCCCGCAGAACTTCCAGCAGCGGACGCTCCGCCGGGGAATCCGTGGACATCTCTGTCCGGTTGACTCGGACTGTGAAGCGCGTGACTTCCCTCCTGCCGCCTCTCCGACCCGGCGCCAATTATATCCGCGTCCGGGTCGGTGGGTTGGCGGCCGGGAAGGTCGCAAGAGCCGGCGTCGGGCTGCCCCGGGGCATAGCGCGTTGCGGTCGGCCCTACCGGAGGCCGCAGTGACGGATGTGCCGTCCGCCCGTGGACGTGGTACCTTTGCATCGGCCTCCCGATCGCCGAGCGCCGGTACTCGGGACTGCAAGCGAGGCAATGTGAGCTTTGACCAGCAAGCCCCTGAAGTGACCGACATCGGTGGCTCGGTATCGTCCGCGTCGGCGTGGGACCGCGTCAAGGACGTGCTGCGACTTAAGCCTGGAGTGTTTGCCGGCATCGCGGCGGACACTTCGGCGACATCGCAAGGTTTTTTGGTGTTCGCGGTTGCCACTGCGATCGGCAACATCTGGCTGGTGGTGCTCCTGCCGGTTGTCATGGCGTTTGCTTTGGCCGCAATTGCAGTCGAGTCGGTCTTGTTCATGGTCGTCTCCAAGCTCTTCACCGATTCCGTGCCCGGTTTCCCAGCTTGGTTCCGAACCTTCCTCTTTGCGTCGGCACCGAGTGTTTTCTCGCTGATCCCGTTAGTCGGATGGTTCATCGCCTTGTGCTATGCACTGATCATCGCCGTCTTGGTGGTCCGCGAGCTCGCGCAGATCGCGACCGTTCAAGCCGTGCTCGTGCTGATCATTTCGGTAGTCATACCGGGCATGTTGGTAATACTGCTGGCCATCACGGTTGCCATTCCGTTCATACCCGCGTTCCTTAGGGACCTGTTGGGATGGTAGGCCCGGACACACAGTTCCTGACATGGGCCAACGAGCAACATCGCTGTCGTTCGGTGGTCAGGCAAGTCTTGATGGCGGCGGAACCAACTAGCAGGAGCGAGCAATTGGTGCCTCCCATTGCGGGACCCTCGCGATGCCTTAGATGCTGGCCCTCCCGCTGCGTACTGCCCTCCAAGACTGGTTCTCACGTTGAGGGCAACTGCTGGCTTCCCCAACTCTACGATCGGATCGGCTCTTTTGATGTGACGGCTCTGGGCCACTTCTGGGTGAGGGAGTCCTTGCGGTCGGCGCCCCTGACAATCCGCGCGAGGCGGTTGCGCTTGGCGGTGTTCCAATCGGCATAGTGCCGCTCGGTGGTTCGCACGCTGCTGTGGCCCACCAGGGTGCTGACATCGTGCATGGCCACCCCTGAGCGGAGCAGTTCGACGGCAAAAGTGTCTCGCAGACGGTGCGGGAGAAAGTTCTTGACACCCGCCGCGGTGGCGATCCCCCGGAGTCGCCGCCGCCAGTACTTCGTGCAGGTCTCACGGAGTGACCTGCCTGTCCAGAAGTAGTGCGGCCCGTACCGCTCGAGCGCCGCTATCAGAGGTGCCGGCAATAGTACAGTCACGAGATCGCCGCTCTTGGCGCGGCGCAGGACGAGCTCACCACACTCCCTCAAGTCGCTGCGCGGGAGGATGACGGCGTCGCCGATCGCCAGCCCGGACCAGCGCATCAGCAGCATTAGCGCTCGCGCCGGGGAAATCCCCGGCGCGGCCGCCAGAAGGCGCCGCATATCGTCCCGCTGCAAGGGCAGGGTCTGCTTCTCTGGCGCCTTAGGGGGCCGTATGCGGGCCGCCGGGGACTGGTCGACCCAGCCTTCTTGCACGGCGTGGCGGAAGAATGCCTTGACCCGCCCGAGCTCGGTGCGCCGGGTGCTGGCGGCCAAGCCCCTCTCCTTGAGCCAAATCCGCAGCGCGTCGGCGTCGATCTGGTCGAGGTCGACCAAGCCGCGACGGTCGGCGTACGCCTCCAGCTCGGCCAGCACGGCGAACAGGACGAAGACCAGCCGGCCGCCGGGGGTGCTGGTGTCGATCGCCTCGGTCAGGGACACCAGCTGGCAGCCGCGCCGCGAGGTCGAGCATGTGGCGCACGGAGCGCGCTAGGCGGTCGAAGCGCCAAACGACCAGGTTGTCCCCGGGCCGCCCGGGGCCGCTCCCGGGACCGTTGCCGAAAGGGCCCTTTTGGCGACGGTCGGCGCGGGAGCCGTACTAGAATCCAGCCAGTGCCTGGCATTCCAAGTGAAGAGGCACGGGAGCTCCGGGAGGCCGTGCGCGCGGCGCGCGCCACGTCGCTGCGCTTCGGCGAGATGCTGGCCTGTCATCTCCAGCGCAGGCAGTGGGTCCAGGGACTGGCCTTCGGGCTGTCGTCCGCAGCGGCGCTCGCGGTCCTCGTGGGGCCGTGGCCGCAGGTCGCGTCCGTGCTGGCCGGGACCGTGGCGGTCGCGAACGCCTAGGGGACTGCCGCCTGCCCGCACCAGGAGCTCGTCAGGCTTGCGGCGCTGAGGAGCGGCTGGGAGTCCCTGCGAATCAACTGCGGCACCCTCTTGTCCAACCGGCGCGGGGACGGTTCGACACGCTGCTGCGGCGTGCCGCCCGCCTGGGGTCATTGGCGAGTTCCGGAGATCCCCGGAAACCGGGCGCGGCGGGCGGCTGGGTGCGCTTCGCGGGTTGCGGGACTGATCGGAAGGCCTGAGGCGCATCGATGGCTGATGGCGCGATTAACGGCCGTCGGTCGGCCTGGGGCGGGCCGGGGCGGTTCGCGGCGGAGAAGGAGGAGGATCGAGCGGCACCAGCGTGAGATGCAGCGCAGGCAGGCGGAGCATCTTGCCAGGCTGAAGCGCCGCGGCGAGCTGTTCGGCTTCTGGATCGCCGCCCTGTCGGCGGCCGCCGGCGCCGCCACGTTCGCCCTCCTGCGCGGCGTGTGGGGGAGCGCATCGCCCCAGCCTGAGGCCGGGCCCATCGGCCCGCCGCCTGCGCCTCGGAAGCCTACAATGGGACCCAGATGCCCGATTCCCCGCCGCCGCAGCCGGACTCCAAGCGCCTGTTCGACCTGCTCGTCGGCCTGAAGATGGATCCGGGGGGCGCGTATACTTTCACTCAGGAGGTCGGGAACATGGCCGCCGCCAATCTCATCGCCCGCTTCGAGTCCAAGCTCGACGCCCAGGGCTCTCGCTTCGACTCCAGGCTTGAGGCCCAGAACACAAAGATCGACGCCCAGAGCACGCAGACGGCCTCGCTGAAGTCCGAGATTGCCTCGCTCCGCTGGATGATCGGCCTCGGGTTCACCCTGCTGGCCCTGCTCATCACCCTGCTTCGCTTCCTCGGCTGACCCCGGCCCGGCCCTTAGCCGGCGTCGTCGGGCTCGCGAAACGCCCACATGACGACCAGCGCCGCGCCGCCGAACAGCGCGCAGGCAGCCGGCCAGGGCGGAGGCGGCCGGGCGGAAGGCCGCGGAGACGGCCCTGGCGGCACGCGCCGCCTCATCGTCGAACTGGCCCCCGGCCAACGCGCCGTGGTGGCCGAGGCGAAACTGCGGCTTACCGGGTTCCGGGACGGCGTCGATGGTTATCGGACGTGCCAACGCGCCGTGGACACGCTGGACTCGCGGGGCCATCGGACCCGGGCCGAAAGGGCAATCGGATCAAGGTGAGAACCGCCTTCACAGCCCCTTCGAAGACCGTTAACGGGCCCTTCCGACGCACCTCTGGCCCCCCTGTCTTACGCGCCGTCGACCTACTGATTATTGTGGTCTGGCTCCTCCGAAAAAATCCCGCTTTCCGGTCGCCGGATCCAATCCAGCTTGCTCCGTACTACGGGGCCGGACCCGGGCCTCGGGCCGAGGCCGAAGGATGCCGGGGGCGCAGGCGGCGGGCAGCCGCCGGCACACGATCCGGTTCGGGCTGATTCAGGGGTACACGTACGTCGATTGCAATCCCAACGGAATCCCCAAGGCCCAGCACAGACCCAGGAGCAGGGACCACGTGACCAGCAGGGTGAGTGAGTAGGGCAGCATCAGGGACGTCACCGTGCCGATGCCTGTGTTCTTCACCCATCTCTGACAGAAGGCCACCACCAGAGGAAAGTAAGGCATCAGGGGCGTGACGATGTTCGTCGTGGAATCCCCCACACGATAGGCGGCCTGTGTGAGTTCGGGCGAGAGGCCGACCTGCATCAGGACCGGGACGAACACCGGGGCGAGCAGGGCCCACTTGCCGGACGCGGACCCCACAAGCAGGTTCACGATGCAGCTCAACAGGATGATTCCACCAATGGTCACCATGCCTGGAAGGCCCAGCGCCTTGAGGAACTCGGCTCCTTCCACTGCGAGGAGAGCCCCAAGGTTCGACTTTGCGAAGGCCGCGGTGAACTGGGCGCAGAAGAAGATCATGGTGAGGTAGTAGCCCATCGTTGACATGGACTTGCTCATTCCCTCGACTATGTCGCGATGACTCCGCACGGTCCCTGCGACG
This sequence comes from Bryobacterales bacterium, assembly GCA_965203925.1. GTDB lineage: Bacteria > Acidobacteriota > Terriglobia > Bryobacterales > UBA6623 > VXMF01. The sequence continues at coordinate 7,036,267 of OZ241924.1, read as the reverse complement.
CATCCGTAGACGGTCCCCGGAACTAGGAACAGCAGGAAGATCAGCGGGATCATCGACTGCATCAGCGGAGCTTCGAACGAGCTGACCTGTCCATCTGGGGCGCGCAGCGGGGAATCCGCTGGCACGACCGCCAAGACCAGCACCAGAAGGCCCACGACCATCGCGGCGAGCCCGGCCCACACACCGGTGCGCTCCTTCCGGGTCAGGGCCTGTGTCTCAACGCTGTCGGATCCCTCTCCGTCGAGTTCAGTACCCCGAAGACGCGGTTCGATGACCCGGTCAGTCAGGAACCATCCGACGAGGATGACCAGTACGCTCGAAACGCTGGTGAAGAGCCAGTTGCAGAGCGGATTGACCTCTCGGCTGGTGTCTAGGATTTGCGCCGCCGACTGGGTGAAGCCTTGCAGCAGCGGATCGATGGCAGACGGGATGAAGTTTGCCCCAAAACCGCCGGAGACGCCAGCGAAAGCGCAGGCGATGCCCGCTAGCGGGTGCCTCCCTGCGGAGTGGAAGATGACTCCTCCAAGCGGGATGACGAGGACGTACCCGACATCCGCTGCAGTGTGGCTGACGATCGCAACCAGTAGCAGCATCGGGGACAGAAGGCTCCTTGGCGTCACACCGACGAGACCCTTCAGGCCAGCCCGGATGAACCCCGTGTGTTCGGCGACTCCAACTCCGAGCAGCGCCACTAGGACGACGCCCAGCGGCGCGAATCCGGTGAACACCGACACCATGCTTGCCAGAAACGAGGCCAGACTCGGCCCTGAGAGCTGATTCTGCACCGACAACGTCCTGGCGCCGTCCTTGGCCGGAACGGTGAATTCGTGACCTGCCAGAAGCCACGACGCGACCCACACCGCGACGAGCGCGATGACGAACAGCGCCGCCGGGTCGGGCAGGCGGTTGCCTACGCGCTCGACCCAACGGAGGGCCTTCGCGATTCTGGTCTCAGGTGGTTTCTTGGGATCCGCGGTTGCCATCACTCAAGCAGTAGACACCCAGTCTACGCGCCGCGTGATGCCTGGCCGGCGAAGCGTCGCAGCTAGACCACAGCTGGCTGCGGTGTCGCGGGTTGGCACCTGTTCGGTATCCGGCGGCCATTACCGGGTCTGCGCACCCCCGCCGTCGATGGCCAAGGCTCGCTCCCTGGCGAACGTCATGGCGAAACAGGGGCTTGGGCGTGAAGGCCAGCGACTGCCGCGGACGATCGGTTCCTGAGCCGGCCCCGGGCGTCCTTGTCCGGAGACTCCGACCGTGGATTCCTTGGCGGTGGTGCTTGAGAAGCGAGGACTCGACGCCTACGGTGTGCGACGATCGGCAGTGCGCGAGTCGAGGCGAGTCGCCCGGTGGCGAAGCTCGCTGCCGCGATTCGGTCGGCGATGAGCGACGGCCACCAAGCAATCGGCGACACGACCTCGCCGGCCCCCCCGTTCTCTACCGCCGTCCGCGCTCTTCGGCGTCGGATCGAACATGCCTTGGAGCGATTTGGCCCCAGTGCCGGAGCCGTCATCGGATTCCTCCTAATCGTCGCGCTCGGAGTGATGCTGGCACCGAGTTTCGCCTCAGAGCGGAACGTTCTCAACATCCTTCGCCAGACCTCAATGCTTGGCGTGGTCACCGTGGGCATGACATTCGTCATCCTTACCGCGGGAATCGACCTTTCCGTGGGAATGACGCTGAGCCTGTACAGCGTCGTCGGGGCCCTCCTATTCGCCAACGGAACGGGCTATCCCCTGCCAGTGGTCCTGCTTCTCACCCTTGCGCTGGGTGCCGCCGTAGGGGCTCTGAATGCCACGATCATCATCTGGCGCGGCGTGGCACCCTTCGTGGTGACCCTGGCAATGATGGCCATCGCGAGCGGCGCCGCCCTGACGATCTCCGGGGGCAAGCCGATCGGAGGAATCCAAGGGTCCTACGCATGGCTGGGGGCGGGCTCAATCGGCCCCGTGCCGGTGCCGGTGATCATCATGCTCGCAACATTCGCACTCGGCGACTTCGTCCTCCGCTACACCCCCTACGGCCGCCAGGTGTACGCGGTCGGTGGAAACGAGGAGGCGGCCCGGCTGTCAGGGATACGCGTGCATCGGGTGAAGCTGATCACCTACATGATCAGCAATGCCTGCGCCGCACTGGGAGGCATCATCTTTAGTGCCCGCGTCACGGTGGGCGATCCATGGGCGGGCCGCGGCCTCGAGCTCGATGCGATCGCGGCCGTCGTCTTGGGCGGCACGAGCCTGTTCGGTGGCGTGGGCTCGCTGCGCGGAACACTGCTGGGAGCGTTGATCATCTCGATGATCAACAACCTGCTGAACCTGCTGAATGTCTCGCCGTACACTCAGGGCATCGCCAAGGGTCTTATCATTCTTGTCGCCGTCGTGCTGTACAAGAAGCGCGAGGCTTAGATTCTTGGAGGAGAGTTAGGACTGGTGCACGATCACCTTGCAAGCCGGCACGGCATGAGGGGCGGAGGCAGCGCTCGCGCGGCCGGCGGCCCGCCGCCGAATCGCCGAGAATTCGCCGTGCAGTTAGCGGTCGGCGGTCTTGCTGCCCTGGGCTGGGCATGTTCCGAGCAGCGACTCGTCGACACCGGTTATACGGGGTTGGCCTTCGACGACCGCCAGTGGACTATCGGTTTCAGCAATGCGTCGGAGACCAACACTTGGCGCACGGCTCTGCGCGAGGCGATCGAGGAAGAAGTCGCAAAGTACCCCAACGTGAGTTTGCTCATCACGGATGCCAACGACTCTCCGGCCAAGCAGGTGTCGGACATGGAAGACTTGCTGACGAAGGGCGTTGACGGCATGATCATCGGTGCAGCCAACCTCTACGTGGCCAATCCGATCCTGGACGAGTGCGCCAGGGAAGGGATACCCGTCGTGATAGTCGACCGCAAGGTGGCCAGCGAGCAGTACGCGACTTTCGTTTCGACAGACCACACATTCGGAGCGGTGAGGGGACTGTCAAGGCTCGTCGACCTTATCGGAGGCACGGGGAAGATCGCGATCATCGAGGGCTTGCCCGGGGCAGGCCCGGCGGTGGAGCGGAATGCAGGCTACGACACCGTCTTGGAACGGCATCCCCAAGTCGAGGCAGTGCGCCAAGCGGGTGACTGGTCTAGGGCCAGCGGTCAGCGGGTCATGGAGAACGTCATTACCGCCCATCCGGACCTGGACGGCATCCACTTTGACAACGGGGAAATGGCCGTAGGCGGCATCCAGGCGCTGCGCGCGGCGGGCATCACCGACGAGATGATGCGGGACAACCGACCCTGCCTCACTTGGCTGGACGGGTACAACGGGGGCCTGAAGCTGATCAAGGCCGGCTTGGGCAAGTACACGATCCTCCACCCTCCGAGGCTGCACGGATCGCTGAGCGTGGAATCGATGGTCCAGATCTTCCGGGGCGAGAGTGTTCCGAAGCGCCAGCCGATCGAACTCGATGAGATCACCCGAGACAACGTGGATCAGTTCGTAGCAATGGACCAGCCGGACGACTTTTGGACGCGCTGAACCGCCTCGATCCGCGGAATCGCATCCGCCGCGGAAGCTGTCTCTCCCGGCCGTGTCAGGCTTGGCGGCGGGTCTGCACCCAGTAGTCCCGGTAGAGCTCCTCGCAGTCCGGATCGCAGAAGATCAGCTCCCGGGAGTCCTCTTCCACGACCCAGAAGTTCTTCGGTATCACCCGCCCACAGAGCTCGCAGTAGACCATCGTCTGCTCGTACCACTTCGCCGGATTTTGTCGCCAGGCCCCCATGTCTTCTCCGCTCGACCTAACGCCTTCCGGTTCCGGTCCCGGGACCGCGTTTCGTCCGAGTTCCTCGATTCCGCCGCCTGCCCTGCCCGTAGAGCTCCCTCGCAGCCTTCCCGGAAATCCATCCCTGCCTCAGGTCGTCCGCAATGGCCTGCGCCGATCGCTCGGCGGCCGGCCCGTAGCCGCCGCCTCCAGGCGAGTGGATCATCACTTCGTCGCCTTCGCGGAGGACGACGCGCGTGAACTTGGAGTCTGACACCGTGCCGAATGCCTCCGAGAACGTCCGGAACTGGGTGTCGCCCCGCTTCTTTACGAATATCCCGCCGTAGCCCCCCTCGCCGCCGCCGAACAGGCCCCAAGCACGGGTCTTGGTACGGTCCATCAGCGCGTTCACCGTGATCTCAGGTGCGAGCACGCGCAGGATCCGGGAACTTCCGAGACCTCCTCGGTACCTGCCGGGGCCGCCCGAATCGGGGCGCAGGCGGTACTCGAGCGTTCGCCACGGGAATTTCGTCTCCAAGACCTCCACCGGCGTGTTGCGACAGTTCCCGTTCTCCGGGCACATGGCCGAGTCCCCGTCGTGGAAGGCCGTGGCACCCCAGCCGCTCCCGTCTATGTGGTAGTTCGTGTAGTACTCGCCCGTACCCGGGTGGACGCCCGCAAACAAGAAGTTGCAGCCGCTTGCGCCTTCGGCGGCCGCCGCCCGGTCCGGGATAGCTTGGCTGAGGGCCGCAACGACCACGTTCTGGATGTGGGGATGCGTCTCGGTGTTGCCCCCGACCGAAGGGCCGGGATGGCGCACGTTGACCACCGATCCAGGCTTGGTAACGACGCGGATCGGCCTGTAGCAGCCCGAGTTGCGGGGAATGTCATTGCTCGTCACGTGCAGCATGCCGCTGTAGGATGCGGCAGCGGTCACGACAAACGTGGCGTTCACCGGCCCCTTGGCCTGCGGGTCGGAATCGGTCCAGTCAGCGATCACCTCGTCGTCGCGGACAACCAGCCGAAGCCGGATCCATACGGGCTGGTCCGTGACCCCGTCGTCCTCCATGCAGTCGCTCGCACAGTACTCGCCATTGGGTATGGCCCGGATCTCCTCGCGCATCCAGCGCTCGGAATACTTGAGCAGGCGGTCGCTCGCTTCCGTCAGGTATGGCCCCCCGTAGCGCTCCAGAAGTCCGGTCAGCCGCGTCTCGGCGATCCCGAGTGAACCGATCATCGCGTGCAGATCCCCCCAGCTAGTCTTTGGAGTGCGGTGGTTGCTCAGGATGATCTTCCAGACGTCCCGGACGTACTCGCCGCGGCTGATCAGCTTGATCGGTGGCAGCCGCAGGCCCTCTTGGTACACCTCGGTCGCGTCCGCGGCGAACGAGCCCGGTGCCATGCCGCCGATCTCCCCGACATGCGCGATGTTGGCCACGAAGCCCCAGATCTCGCCTTCGAAGAACACTGGTCTGAGAACCATGTGCTCGGGCATGTGGCACTGGCCCCGATAGGGGTCGTTGTGCACAACGACGTCCCCCGGCTCGAACGAGTCGAGGCCCAGCTCTTCGATGGTCCAACTGACGGCGTACTGCGCCGAGCCCAGCATCGTGGGACAGAACTCCGCCTGCCCGATCATGTCGCCCCGCCGGTTGAAGATCACGCAGGAGAAGTCGAGGCCTTCGTTGAAGATCGGCGAGTAGCTGGTACGCATCATCGCCGTGCCCATCTCGCGGCAGATGTTGACCAGCGCGTTATTGATCACGCTGAGCGTAACGCTGTCGATTTTCTTCATTGCAGTCATGACCGAATCAGGATCACGCCGTGCCGGCTCACCCGGAGCTTCGGTCCGGGGTGCAGGAGGATGGTCGAGTCGACCTCCTCAATCACGGCTGGGCCCTCCAGCGTGAACCCGGCCGGCAGATCGTCCCGGCGGTAGACGGGACAGTCGACGAATTCGCCCCGTCCAAAGCAGACCGGCCGCCTGCTGCGGGGGTGTGTCGCCCCACCGTTCGGCGGCGCCTTGAGCTGTGGCTTTCGTGTCCGCCCTATGGCCGTGACGTTTACGCGGATCAGTTCGATGACCTCGCCACTGATCGAGTATCCGTATAGCTGTTCGTGCAGCCGGTGAAACTCTGCGAAGGCCTTCTGAATGCTCTGCGCGTTGGGTTCTCCTTGCCCCAGCGGGACGTCGTGCTCATAGTTCTGCCCTGCGTATCGCATGCTGATCGAGCGTCGGACTTCGGGCGCTAGCGAGAAGCCCTCGGCTCGCAATTCCTCGCAGGCGTCGGACTCGAGGTCCCGCAGCTGCCCTAGGACTCGGCCAGCGTCGAGGCTGTCGGAACGGTAGTTCGTGCTCCACACCTTGTCGACCTGATAGTCGGCAAGGGCCGCGCCAAATGCCGAGCACAGCCCGGGATAGGGCGGGATCAGGATCCGCGCCATGCCCATCTTCTCGCTGACGCCTCCGGCGTGCAGGGGGCCGGCCCCGCCGAACGCGACCAGGCTGAAGTCCCGCGGATCGAGCCCCCGCTCGATCGACACCAGCCGGATGGCGTTGGCCATGTTCTCGTTGGCCATCTCCACGACGGCTTCGGCGGCTGCGACGGCCTCGAGCCCGAGACTGCGTCCTAGCCCGGCAAGGCCCTCAGTGGCCCTTTCGGGATCCAGATCCATCCTGCCGCCGAGGAAGTACTCGGGATTCAGGCGCCCAAGCACGAGATTGGCATCCGTGACCGTTACCTCGGAGCCTCCGCGGCCGTAGCAGATCGGTCCGGGAACAGCCCCGGCGCTCTGGGGCCCCACGCGAAGGAAGCCCCCCTTGTCGATCCAGGCGATGCTGCCTCCACCCGCCCCGATCGCGGTCAGGTCAACGAATGGGGCGCTGACGGGCAGCCCCCACTCGACTTCATAGTTGGTGATGTAGGACAACGCTCCGCCGCGGACCACGCCCACGTCGCAGCTCGTTCCTCCCATGTCCACCGTTATGAGGTTCCTTTCGCCGGCCAGATTTCCGAAGAATCTGCCGCCGATGATTCCGCCGCTCTGCCCCGACAGGAGCAGGTTCACGGGCTGGCCCTCGGCCACGCTGGCCGACGCGTGGCCGCCGTTGGACTTCATGATGGCCCACGGGCAGCGAAGGCCAAGTCTCTTGAGGCTGGTCCGTACGGAATGCACGTACCGATGCAGGAGTGGTTTGACGAAGGCGTCCGCAACGACGGTGCTGCCCCGCTCGTACTCACGCCAGATCGGAGCGACCTCGTGCGAGACAGACACCGCAACCCCGGGAAACCGCGCTTGGAGGAACTCCTTGAGCCGGTTCTCATGCTCCGGGTTGAGGTAGGAAAACAGCAGGGAAACTGCGATTGCGGAATCCTTCGCGCCGTGCCCGTCCAGACGCTCCGCCACCATGCCGGCCAATCGCTCCATGTCGCTCGCCTCGAGCGGTGCGACGACCTCTCCGGCCGGCCCGACGCGCTCTTGGACCCCCAGGCAGTTGCGCCTCTCGACAAACGGCAGGGGCTTTGTCCACTCGTACGAGTAGTGGTACCGGCGGTTCATGCGCTGGATGTAGAGGACATCCTCGAATCCCTTGGTGGTGACGTACACCACCCGCGCCCCGCGCCGCTCGAGGAGGGCATTCGTGGCGACTGTGGTCCCGAGAATCAGGAAACGGATGCTCTCCGGCGGCAGGCCGGACTGCCGGACGACGCCCACGATCGACTCGACGGGATTCTCGGCGGAAGACGGCCACTTCGACGCGACCAGCTCGCCGGACGCCACGTCCACGCCGACGAAATCGGTGAAGGTGCCGCCGGTATCGATGCCGCACCGGAACTCACCGACAGAACTCTTCATTGGCGAATCATGATACCCCGGTCGCCCGGACAGGGTGCGTTGCCGGCCCCCGCTGGGCCCTCTGCCACGAGTGCGCCCCAGCATCTGACCGTGACTGGGCACTCCGTGCCTACGTGGCCAGCCGCAGCACGTCCTGCTCGGTCGCCGACTGGGCCTCCAGGCGGCCCGCGACGCGTCCCTTGTTCATGACAAGGATTCGGCTGGACATGGCGAGGATCTCTGGAATTTCCGAGGACGACAGCAGCACTGCTGCCCCGCTTCGCGCCAAGTCCCGCACCAGTTCGTGAATCTGGCTCTTGGCGGCGACATCGACGCCGGCGGTCGGCTCGTCGAGGAGGAAGATGCTGGCCTGGGTGCCGAGCCACTTCGCCAGCGCGACCTTCTGCTGGTTCCCGCCGCTCAGGCTGAATGCGGGCTGGCGGGGCCCTGTGGCCTTCACTCCCAAGCGGCCGACCAGCGAATCCACGTGCCGGCCTTCCCTGCGAGAGTTGAGAATCCCGCCGGAAGTGAAACGCTCGAGGACCGGCAGCGTGACGTTCCAACCCATGGGCAGGCTCAGGATCAGGCTCTCCCCGTGACGGTCCTTCGGCAGAAATGCGATTCCACGCTTCACAGCATCGATGGGGTCTTGGATCCTGACCGGCCTACCCTTCACGAAGATGCCGCCTCGGTCGAACTTCATGGCGCCGAAGATCGCCTTGCAGATATCGGTCCTGCCGGATCCGACCAGTCCGGCCAGCCCCACAATCTCCCCTGACCGGATGTTGAGATTGACATCCTCGAAAGCCCCGGTCCGGGAGAGCTTCTCGACGCGGAGCATTTCGTGTCCGATCGCGTCTGCGGATCGTGTGGCCCTGTCCTCCCAGCCTTGGCCGACCATCTTGCGGATCAGGAAAGCTGCGTCGACCGTCTCTCCAAGAACATATGTCCCGACCGACCGACCATCCCTCAGCACTGTTGCTCGGTCACAGATTTCGAAGACCTCGCGCAGCCGGTGCGAGACAAAGACAATCGCCTTGCCTTCGGCCCGCAGCTTGCGGAGGATGTCGAACAGGCGCTCTAGCTCGCTGGTTCCCAGCACGGCGGAGGGCTCGTCCAGAATCAGGACTCGCGCCGAGATCGAGAGCGCGCGGGCAATTTCGATGACTTGCTGGCTAGCCGCGTCGAGCGACTCCGCCAACCGGTTCGGATCCACCTGGAAGTCTAGGCGGCCAAGCAATGCGGTCGCTTCGAGGCGCAGCCTCTCCCAGGCGACCAACCCCATCTTGGTCGTGGGCATGCGGCCCAGAAAGATGTTCTCCGCGACTGTCAGGCCCGGCACGAGACCAGAATGCTGGTGAACGATCGAGATACCCAGCCGCAAGGCATGGTGCGGATTGCCAATCTGGATTGTGTGCCCGTCTAGCCGGACCTTCCCGGCGTCCGGCCTAAGGGCACCGGACATGATCTTCACCAGCGTGGATTTCCCGGCGCCGTTCTGGCCCACGAGGGCGTGAATCTCCCCAGGACGAACTGAGAAGTCGATTCCGTCAAGGGCGCGCGTCGCACCGAAGTGCTTGGTGATCTGGAACGTTTCGAGCATTCTGCTGGCAGAGTGCAACCACGAGGCCGGTTCCGGTCAACGCATGGGCTCGGGACCGGGCAACCGGGCATGCGAGAGGTCCAAGGTCATTGTCGCTTTTCGACGTTCGACTGGACTGCCCCGGAGGTCAGGATGGCTTACTGGCCGTCAAGGTCGGTGCTGCGTGTTCGCGTCGCCGGACATCCGGCCTGCGCTTGCGCAGCGGCTGCGCCTCGTGTCATCGTGTCCGCCAAGGCAGTGCGCCGAGACGGGCCACAGTTGCTGGGCTCCCGCGCAAAGCTCGTTTCGGCCGGGTTCTCGCCGAGCTACCTGCCGCCGGCCCCCCGCGGCTCGTTCCAGCCGCAGAATTCTCTTGCGGGCCGGCCCTGCTCGGCGAGAGGCACCGTCTGGGACCGTTGGCACGGCGTGGACCTGCGGGTTATGCGACCTTGCAACACGTCCAGTTCCTCTGACCGGTGGAGACCCGCGATTCGGGGGACGCAGCACAGAAAGGGATGCTAATGCAATCGCAACCGGGGTAACCGGCCAGGACGAGCAGATGAGCTTCTAGACCCTGATGGTCGGCGCCTCGACCACCCCGCCGTCATGTAACGCGGCTGAGCCAGTATGGAGCTAGTATGTCGGAGCGGAAGGCAAGACTTGGGTTGTGGCCCAGGCCGTAGGACGTGCCAGTTCAGAGAACGCGGAAGTGGGGCCAAGGTCATACCTGTAATCCCTACGGTTCGGAGTTTTCAGCGTCCCCGTACTCTAGACCGAAGTTCCAGCGTCTTGAGCTAGGTCCAGGAGCCTTGGCAGTGTGTTCTTAGCCCTCTTGCGGTCCCATCCAAGCGCTGCAGATTGGCTGCAGCTGCGGCCCGGTTGGTGACTGAGATCCCGGCATCCGTCCGCATCGCGTGTGCGCCAAGTACGGACCTGAACCTATCATGCCGGACACCTTTTCGGGCAACTGCCAGCAATATGATGCGAACGTCCCAGGAATCTGCAACAGCGACTGCCGGGATCGGCCCCCCCCGGAGCCTTCCTGCGCTCCACCTTCCGGCTCCCGCGATCGATTGACGGAACGTCGTTCCCCTCGCCGTCTGGACCTCCTTCCCGGTTCCGCTACCCCAGCCCCTTCAGTCCGGCTCACCTTTGCAAATATGTTCCCATGTAAACGCTGGCCAGACACCCTCGCCAGACTTGGCCCGATTCCCCACCCCGCTAGCTCGGAAGCTCCCATAATGCTCTCTTCTGCCCCCTGTACGCCCGGTTTCAAGCCCATTGTTCCCGATTCCTCCCCGCCTCCCCTCTTGACTCCACTCCCCCGCAGGTGCCATAATGTTCCCATGTATGTGGACATCGTCCCCAACCGCAAATCGCCCCCCGCCGTCCTCCTGCGCGAAGGCTGGCGTGAGGGCAAGCGCGTCCGCAAGCGCACCATCGCCAACCTCTCCTCCTGGCCCGACCAAAAGGTCCGTGCCCTCCGCAAGCTCCTGCGCAACGAACCCCTCGTCAGCGCCGACGAGCTCTTCACCATCGTCCGCAGCCGTCCCCACGGCCATGTCGAACTGATCCTGGCCGCCTTCCGCAAGCTCAAGCTGCCCGCCCTGCTCGACCGCAGCAACTCCCCCCAGCGCCGCTGCGTGCTGGCCATGATCGCCCAGCGCCTGCTGCGCCCCGCCTCCAAGCTCGCCACCGCCCGCCTGTGGCACCAGACCACCCTGGCCGAGGAACTCGACCTGCAGCACGCCAGTCAGGAACACCTCTACGCAGCCCTGGACTGGCTCCTCGACCGCCAGCCCGCCATCCAGCGCCGCCTCGCCAAGCGCCACCTCGGCGAGCAGGCCCAAGTCCTGTATGACGTCACCTCCAGCTACTACGAGGGCAGCCACTGCCCGCTGGCCCGGTTCGGCTACAACCGCGACCGCAAGCGCGGCACGCGCTCGGTGGTCTACGGCGTGCTCGCCGACCGCCACGGGCGCCCGATTGCCGTGCAGGCCTATGCCGGCAACACCGCCGACCCCAGCACCGTCCCGGACCAGGTCGAGACCCTGCGCGAGCGCTTCGGCCTGCGCCAGCTGGTGCTCGTGGGCGACCGCGGCATGCTCACCAATGCGCGCATCCAAGACCTGCGCCGCCATCCCGGGCTGGGGTGGATCTCGGCCTTGCGCCACGGAGACCTGCGCCGGCTGGTGCGCAACGGCTGCTTGCAGCCGAGCCTCTTCGACGAGCGCAACCTGGCCACCATCCGCTCGTCGCTGTTCCCCGGCGAGCGGCTGGTGGTGTGCTACAACCCGCTGCTGGCGCAGCGCCGGGGCAAGCGCCGCGAACGGCTGCTGCAGGCCACCGAGGAGGGCTTGGCGCGCATTCAGCGCGAGGTTCGGCGGCGCACGAAGACGCCGCTGAAGAAGGACCAGATCGCGCTCAAGGTCGGCCGCCAGGTGGGGAGGCACAAGATGGCGAAGCACTTCGAGACGACGATCGAGGACAACCGGCTGGAATACTCACGGAATGCGGCGAGCATCCGGCGCGAGCGGCAGCTGGACGGCTTGTACATCGTGCGCACGAGCCAGACGGAGATGGCGGCCGAGGAGGCGGTGCGCAGCTACAAGCAGCTCGGGCGGGTGGAGAAGGCCTTCCGCTGCCTGAAGTCGGTGGACCTGCACGTGCGGCCGATCTACCACCGGCTGGAGGGACGGGTGCGGGCGCACTTGCTGCTGTGCCTGCTGGCGTACTACGTGGAGTGGCACCTGCGGGTGGCGCTGGCCGAGCTGCTGCACCAGCACGAGGACCTGGAGGGCTGGCAGGCGGAGCGGGACCCGGTGGCGGCGGCGAAGCCGCCCGAAGAGTTGCGCAAGAAGAAGGGGCGCGGCACAAGCAAGGGGGGCTTGCCGCTGCACAGTTTGCAGACCTTGATGGCGGAGATGGGGACGCGCACACGCAACGAGTGCCGGGTGGGCAAGGATCCGGAGGGGCCGCTGGTGACGCGGTTGACGGAGGCGACGGCCCTGCAGCGGAGGGTGTTCGAGCTGTGGCGGATGTTCCCAGTGGCGAACACGCCGCAGACAAGCGGGAAGGAGGCCGGGGACGGGGCGGGCGCAGGCTCCGGCAAGCCGACCGAGGCGGGGGACGGTGAGGGCTAGGGTGGGGGCGGAAGGGGCCAGGACCGCACTTGGCCGAACAGGTCGGAGTCAGGGATGGTTTCGCGCGATGTTCCTGCAGTTCTCGGAAGATTCACGCACTGCATATGCTGAGCGGTTCAGTTCCGCGTTCCCATCCAGAACCTGCGCGTGGGCTGGTGAAGGCCCTGCCAGTGTGATGTCGGATCGCATCCCAGGCCGAACGAAAGGCAATCGAGGCCGCCCGCTATGGAGCAGTGAGGCCGGTGTCAGAGGCCGTGGATGGCCGGTCTAGGCTGGAACTTCGGTCTAGACTCACGTTGATGGCCTGTATCGAGCCCAAAACGGCTCGGCCCCGCGCGACAGGCGCGCGATCAGCGCGGCCGCCACGGAGTGCACCGGCCGATTCAGGAACGCGCCCTGCGAGGCGCTAGAGGCCCGATGTGCCGGTCGAGCTGCTCCACGCCCACGACATGCGCCAGGCCCGCAGTCTCAGAAGCGCAGCCGCAGCGCAACCTGCATCTGTCTGGGGGCGGTAGCCTGGCTAACTACCCGGCCGAAGTTCGGATTGCCGAAGACCGTGTTGGGAGCTCCAAAAACAGGATGGTTGAAGACGTTGAATGCTTCCGCCCGAAACTGGATGTTCCATCGCTCCCGGTAGCGGAAGTTCTTGAACACGGAGAAGTCGAGAGCCTCGACGAAATCGGACCGAAGGGAGGGGTGGACCCGCCCCACGTTGCCGAAGGTGAACTGGGCCGGCCGGAGGAACTGCTCAGTATCGAACCACCGCCTCAGGGTCTGTCCCGAGTTGAGATGGGCGCTTTGTCCGGTGGAATCCGGACGCTGGCCGCCACCGAACGAGCGGCTCGTATTCTGGTTGATCCGAAATCGAAGCGGGAGGCCGCTGTTGAGGGTCCCGATCCCATTGATCTGCCACTGGCCGAGAACGGCATCGAGTGCCTTGCTCCAGCCGCTTCCGAAGCGCTTGCCACGACCAAACGGCAGCTCATACGTGAAGTTGGTGACGAGCCGGTGAGTCTGGTTATAGACGGACACGGAGCGGTCGCAGTGGCGGCAGTAGGCATTGGTTTCGTTCGAGCCCAGCCATACGTCGTCGCCCCCGTCAGAAATTGTCTTGGCGAATGTGTAAGCCACCATGAAGCTGGTACCTGCGGCAAACCGCTGTTCCAGCCGAGTCTGGAACGAGTGGTAGTTGGAGTTGCCCCAGCCCTGCCGTGGGAGGCGGGCGCCGGGGTACTGCGGGAACGGTGTCAGCAGTTGGCCGCGCTGCACTCTCGGCTGAGCCATCACGCCGGTGGGAATGATGCCGTGAAACGGGTTGTCGACAAGCTGCAAGAGATTGTTGTCGGGCGAAATCAGGTCCGGATGCAGCTGATCGACCTGCCAGTCGAGCGGCAGGTGCGTCCCCTTGCTCCCCGCGTAGGCGCCCTCCCAGAGGAGGTTCGTCCCCAGTGACCGCTGGATCGTGAAGTTCCACTGCTGGTTGTAGGGCACCGGCATGCTGGAAGGGAACGGGGCTTGCGAGACGGGCTGGCCAAGGGCGGCCGCCACGCCGTTGGTGTCTCCTTCGGCGAAGTTGATCCCGTCCGGGAACGGGTCGCTCATGTTGCGGAAGGGCGAGACTCCGTCGAGCGTTGCCAGCCACTGCGTGCTGGCGTTGAATACCGTTCCTGAACCCAGGCGCCCGGCGGCCCCGTAGATCGCCGGAGCGTAGAAGATCCAGTAGCCGCCCCGGATTAGGGTCTTCTCGGATACTTGGTAGGCGAAGCCGAATCGGGGGTTTACGTTGGCCCACTGGGTCGGGTGCAGCCTGTTGCTGGCCATTCCTTTGCCAGGGAACAGATAGCCCCCACGCACCTCAAACCCCACCTCGTCGCTGACTGGATTCCTGACCACCGGATCAAAGACGGTGATGCGGTCGTAGCGCTCGGTCTTGCCCGTCTCGACATCCCAGCGCAATCCAATGTTGAGGGTCAGTCGGCGATTGACCTTGTAGTCGTCCTGCAAGTAGAGGCCGAAGTACCGATTCGCGCTCGCGGGGCGGTTGTTGTGCGTCAGTGCCCCGGCTGCGCCCGTTCCCATAATGAACGACGCCAGCCCGTGCCCCGCTCTGCCGCTTGGACGTCGAGGGTCCGGCCCTTGGGTCATGGCCCGGTTGAAAGTGAACACAGGGTTGTAGGTGCGCTGACTGTAGTTGACGAAGTTGAACCGAAAATCCCCGCCGAACTTGAGATTGTGGCGCCCTTCTACTCGGGTGAGGTTGGCCAGCAACGTGTGCACCATGATCGACGACTTGTAGTTGAGATGGTGCTGCGCCGCCGGGGCCGTGAAGTCCTGAACGTTGTAGCGCGGAAACATCAAGACGTCGGCCCCTTCCTCCATGTACTCCGGGAAACCCAGTGCCGATGGCCGAAAGCCGAGGTGCCCCACCTCCCTGTCCAGAATGGAGCGGCCGACTCCCCAACGCATGTTCAGGACGGTCCGCGAGTTGACCGTGTTGGTGTAGTCGATCGCCGCGTTCTGCTGTCGGCTGTAGATGCTCACGCAGTCCGGGTTAGGACAGGCCGGGTTCTCGGGCCATGTCTGCGGCGTGTCGTTCGTATGGCCAAAGTAGTTGTAGCGAACAAACAAGCGCTGCCGGTCACTGAGGTTGAAATCGGACTTCGTCGTGACGCGATTGGCGTCGTTGGGGCGCGAGAACTGGCCCACCCAGTTGAACTGATTGGTGTACTGGTTCCCCGCAGTGTTGGCTTCCGGGTAGTAGTCGAGGATGTTGCGGGAAATCGGGTCGATCATGCTCTCCGGGACCACGTTGTTCGGGAACGGCTCGCGGACAAATCTGCCCGGCGCCGCCGGGTCCGGCCGTGTGGTAAAGGGGTTGTGGATCACCCGAAGGTCCCCACCGGCGTTCAGCGACTCGGAAAAATCACCCTGATGCTGGAGCGGCGTCGGGACCGTGAGGCGGCGCAACGTCGCGGATCTCGCGTACCTCTTCTCCAGATTCACGAAATAGAACACCTTGTTTGAAACGACGGGGCCTCCGACGCTCCCGCCGTACTCGTGCCGCCGGAACTCGCCTAGGGCGCGGCCTGTCGCGTTCGCGAAGAAGTTGTTCGCGTCCATTGAACTGTCTCGCAGGTACCAGAAGGCGGTCCCATGGACATCATTCGTGCCTGACTTCGTCGCCAGCGTGAGCACGCCGCCACCGGTACGGCCGTACTCGGCCGCAAAGCCGTTCGTCTGTACTCGGAACTCCTGGATACCATCGGCCGAGGGCACGCCAGTCGCGAACTGACGGCCTTCGGCGATGCCGTTCGTGTCGACCGACACGCCGTCGAGCAAGATCGCATTGGAGGACTCGCGGCCTCCGTTCGCGATAAACCGGCCCTGCACGTGGAACGCCTCCCCGATGCCACCGGTCGAGGAAGTGGGAATGCTGGCGTAGACGCCTGCGGTCAGTAGCGCCAGCGAGAACACGTTGCGGCCATTCAGGGGCAGGTCGAGAATCTTCTTGTTCTCGATGACCGCGCTCAGCGTGGACGTGCCGGTCTCCAGTTCCAGCACGTTTGCGGTGACCGAGACTGATTCCGTCACGGCACCCAGTTCGAGGACGATGTCCGCAGAGACTTTTTCCTGGGTCGAGACCGTGATGGCTTCGAGTTCGTGCCGGCGGAAGCCGGCGGCTTCGGCGGAAAGGCTGTAGGTTCCCGGAAGCAGCTGCGTGACGACGTAGAAGCCCTGCGCGTTGGATGCGCTGCTGAAGATCACATTCCGGCCGATGTCCGTGACCTCAATCGCCACGTCGGGCACGGAGGCACCGGACTGATCCGTAACGAGGCCGGATATCGAGCCCAGAGAGGTCTGGCCGGAAGCGGCCGGCACAAGCGTCGCGGCCAGCACCGCAACTAAGAGCAACAACAACGATCGCGAATTCATGGGGACACCCTCCTTGGGTGGCTCGACCGTACCACGCCCGGCGCGAACATTCAACGGATCTTGGACGGTCAGATCGCGTGGAACCACCAGAATACGGTTGGCGGGACGCACCGGCAGGATGTGAGGATGGTCCGTGCCGCCCGCGACGTTGCTTGCCGTCAACTTGCTGGGATGGGAGCCGCTGGGCCGGGTCGTCCCGGCGCGTTCGGTGCAGCACCGCAGCCCGGCCTGCTCTTGATCGCGCGGTTGCCAATTCCCTCAGGCCTGACGTCAGTGTGCAAACATGGTCAATTCCGGGGCGCGCCGCGTCCCAGCGACTCGGAGCGACTCGGCTCCCGGAGCGCCCGAAAACCATCGCCAGTCTCGATTCGATGGCACGCCAGTCACTTGCCGTATGGCTTTCCGCCCTCAGCTTGGCTGGCGTCGGCCTCGCGCAGCGGGAGACCACCGGGCTCCCCGAAGTGCACGCGGCGAGAATTGGCGAGGGCTTGGAACTAGATGGCCGGATAGACGAAGACGTCTGGACGCAGGTGGAGCCGGCCACTGGTTTTGTCCAGCAGAATCCAGATGAAGGGGCTCCGTCGACCGAGCGGACCGAAGTCCGCGTCGCCTTTGACGAGTCGAGCCTGTACTTTGGCATCATCTGTTTCGACAGCCAACCCGAGAACATTGTTGTCACTCAGAACCGACGCGATGGCGACCTCATCGATACGGACTCGATCCAGATTCTGATCGACACTTACAACGACGGCCAGAATGCCTTCGTGTTCGGAACTAGCCCGACCGGGGTCGAATTCGATGCCCAAGTGACCAAGGCTGGCCAGACCCGGGGATCTGCGGGCGGCCCCGCCCGGGCCGGTGGTGCGGGAGGAGGCGGGGCTCAGCGCGCAGGGGCAGCGGCGTTCAATCTCAACTGGGACGCAGTGTGGCGGGTTCGCTCGCAGGTCACCGCCCGTGGATGGGAGAGCGAGATTGCGATCCCCTTCCGAACCCTGAGGTACAAGCCAGGAGCCGGCCAGACATGGGGGTTGAACATCTCGCGAAACCTGCGGCGCCGCAACGAGCTCTCATTCTGGTCTCCAGTCTCACGGGCATTTGAGTTCACGCAGATTGAGATCGCGGGCCAGCTGCACGGCATCGAGGCCAAGTCCCACCGGAACCTCAAGCTTCTTCCCTACGTGATCGGTGGCCTCTCGAGGGACTACAGGCTCCAAGACGGGACGACCGAACGGAAGCTGAAGGGAGGTCTGGACCTCAAGTTCAGCCTTACGCCTGGGCTGACACTCGACGGCACTGTCAACACGGATTTTGCCCAAGTGGAGGTAGACGACGTCCAGATCAACCTAACGCGCTTCGACTTGTTCTTCCCGGAGAAGAGGCCGTTCTTCCTAGAGAATTCTGGTTTCTTCGAATTCGGCACTCCAAGGGAAGTCGAGATATTCTTCTCCCGCCGCATCGGCTTGGACGAAAACCGACAAGAAGTGCCGATCGACGGGGGAGCCCGGGTGAGCGGCAAGATGGGCAAGTACCAAGTCGGGCTCCTCAATATGCAGACCCGGGACATGGAGGGACGCACCCCCGCGAACAACTATTCCGTTGCGCGGGTCGCCCGTGAGCTCCCGAACCGAAGTTCTGTGGGGGTGATCGCCGTGAACCGGCAGGTAGTCGGAGACCTTGAAGGCGGGCGGGGCTACAACCGCACATTCGGAGCGGACGCGAACATCGGTGTCGGCAGATTCGGCAACTGGTTCAACTACGTGGCTGGCACGCAATCGCCGGGCTTGGAGGGCCAGTCGCACGCATACTCAAGCCGATTCGACTATGACGACGCAACGCACCGTGTCAGCGTCAGCTACCTAGAGGTTGGCGAACACTTCAATCCAGAAGTCGGATTCGTCCGTCGTGTGAGGTTCCGCAAGCCCAGCGCTTCATATCGCTACACGCACTACCCGACGCGGGGAGCATGGCGATCGATCGAGCCGCACGCCTTCTTCCAGAACTGGTACACCTTGGGGACGAACGAGAAGGAGTCGGGCTTCGAGCACTATCACTTGGACTCGCGCCTGCAGAATGGGGGGCGGCTCGGCTTGGCCTACAACCGCAACTTCGAACTGCTGCGCAAGCCGTTCGAAGTCTTCCCGGGTGTCCGAATCCCGATAGGGGGCTACCAGTTCGGCGAGACGATCGCAAACTTTCAGAGTGATCCAAGCGCGGTTCTGTTCGGTGGAGGGACGTTTGCAGTTGGCGATTTTTACTCCGGTGACATCACGGCATACAGCTTCAGCGGCGGAGTCCGAAAGGGGCAGAACTTGACTTGGACGCTGACTTGGGCGAGAAACAACATAGACCTGCCGGTCGGCAAGTTCCACACCGACCTCGCTAGCCTGCGCTTCAACTGGTCGATCACGCCGAAGAGCTACTTCCAGACGTTGAGCCAGTACAGCAATCGCACGAACCAGCTGACACACAACATTCGCTTGGGGCTGCTGTCCAAGTCCAGTACCGGCCTCTTCGTCGTCTATAACACGGGCATGCTGATGCGGGACTACTTGGATCCTCACAGCGTCGAGCGGCGGGTCGAGACGCAGGCATTCTTCATAAAGTTCAACTACCTATTGGACTATTGAGCGCGGTCGTCGGAGTTGACCGCCCCCGAACCGGACACTACAGGGCCGGAGACCGGGCCAAACGCGAAGCCCTACCGTACGATGCTTGGCTGGCAGCCTCTCGGTCACCCTGCTGTCGGGCAGAATCTCGTCTCGGAAGCCCGTTGATTGCGACACCCAACGAATCGAGTGGCCGCCGCGACCTGTTGGCATGCCTAGGCGAGAGCGAACGGCGCCGTGGCTCGGCGATGCTACTGGCATCGGGTGGTCCCGCTGGCTCGCAGCCTCCGCAGGATGTGGCGGAGGCGGTGCATCTCGCCCGTCCGTAGGGCAGCGGACGGCTCGTCAAGGTTGAGGACGCGCACCGAGACTGACAGCGGCCGGGCGATTTGGACGACCGGCTGGGTGGCCGCGTCCGGCGTCCTGCCTGCTTATCTGGGTCTGGGGGAATCTAGGCGGAAGAGCAACGACAACGCGTCGGGGCGGAGCCTATTTCAGTCGACCAAGCCGTACTTCGTGGTAGGCATGCGGCCCAAGAGGATGTGCTCCGCAACGCTCAGACTCGGAACTAGGCCCAAGTGCTGAAGATCGATCGAGCTGCCAAGCCGCGGGACGTTCAGCGGGCTTCGAGACTCGACCAGCGAACGGTAGGTACGGTCACAGGGTTTCCCGGAGGTGAGCATCCCTACTGCTTGCTGGTTGTCTGAGTGGCGTCGGCCGCCCTCCACTGCGACCGAGCCGGCGAGCCCAGGGGGAGCATTGGACGTTGAGCACGGCCAAGTTGCAGGGAATTCGCCGAGTGGCGCTGCCTCGCGATGAGGACGAGGCTCCGGAGCGGTGCGTTCTTGCAGGCCTCCACGTCCGAACCGACTTGAGGCGGAGCCGAGTTCCGTTCGGATCTCTCAGTGCGGAGAAGTCCACCGCGGAACTGGCGGAACTGGCTGCGGGAGTGGGCGCGGAGGTCCTCGGCCACTGCATCCAGATCAGGGACCGGCCTGTGCCTGTAACGCTCCTGGGTCCGGCAAGCTTCGGGAGATTCGCGGGTGGGCGTTGAAGGCTGAGTGTGACTTCGTACTCTTCGGCCACGACCTCACCCCGTCCCAGCATCGAAATCTGGAGCGCGAGCGGTTCTCAGGTTCGTCTACCGGAGTCGTTGCCGTGTCCGCCAGGGCGGGTCAGGGCCGCAGTCGGCAATAGCGACGATCGACGGAATTCTGGGATCAGGCTCTGTAGTTCGAAAGAACCTGCGTATGCCGTACAGCGAGGGCCCGGTCCTCGTGATGCTCTGCCACCGCGCGCGTGTTCTGGATCGCCGCCACAGCGACGCCGCTGTGGAAGTGGAGGTCGAGGTCACGCCCATGTTTGCCGACCGGTCGGATAGCTATTCCTGCCACGAGTCGTGAGGAACCATCCATCTGTACCAGTGTCGGGATTGGGCAAGCGCAGAACATTCAGGGCGGGGCTGAACGGTGGAGCGGCCGGAGCTCGGGGACAGGTGCCGTCCTGGGACTGTCTGACAGGATAGGCTTGGCTCTGTGAATGCAGCGGGGCCTCCCGTTACCGCCTGTCGATTGCTTGCGATAGGCTGAACCGAGGGCCCAGCGAGTGCTCACCACCGACAAGCTACGTGCGTTGATCAGGGACCGGGAGTCGGACCGAGTAGAACGCACGGTCTCCAAGTCAAAGACCGACAAGTTCGGGGAAGCGATCTGCGCCTTCGCGAACGATTTCCCCAATCACGGGCTACCCGGCTACCTATTGATCGGCGTGGATGACCACGGTCGAGTCAGCGGCATCGCTGTGACCGACCAAATGCTAAGGAATCTGAGCGCACTGGCCTCTAACGTCAACCTCGAACCACTTCCGGCAATTACCGTTCAACCTTACACCTTGCCCGAAGGTGAGGTGGTCGTCATTGAAGTCAGACCGTCGGACTTGCCGCCCGTCCGCTTCAAAGGCAGAGTCTGGATTCGGATCGGCCCATCGCGCCGTCGTGCTAGCCAGCAGGAGGAGCGGATTCTGGTGGAGAAACGGACTGCCGCTCAGCGGACCTTTGACGCCCGTCCGTGTCTGGGTTGCAAGGTCGATGATCTGGCCATGGACCTGTTTCGCTCTACGTACCTGCCAATGGCCGTCGATCCCGCGGTCATTCAGGAGAACGATCGTGCGGTCGAAGAGCAGATGGCCTCTCTGCGCCTGTATGACCTAAATGCCGGTTGCCCAACTCAGGCGGGCGTGCTGGCCTTTGCCAAGGATCCCCTGCACTGGCTGCCCGGTGCCTGGACTCAGTTCGTCCGCTGGGCAGGGACAACGATGGCGGACGACCCGATTAGCGAAAAGCGATTCAGCGGAGACCTTATTACAGTTCTGAGAGAAGTGGATGCGTTTGTCTCCGTCCTGCCGCAATCGCGTCCAGTGACGGAGTCAGCTCTTCGTGAGCGGAAGTTAAATGACTATCCAGTGGTGGCGATCCGCGAATTGCTTTTGAACGCAATAATGCATCGCACCTACCAATCGAATGCGCCAGTTCGCTTCTATTGGTACGACGATCGCGTCGAAATCCAGAATCCAGGCGGACTTTACGGCGCCGCGTCACCCGAGAACTTTCCGCGGCAGACGGATTACCGGAATCCGGTTGTGTCCGAAGTGCTCGCGACTCTCGGCTACGTCAACCGCTTTGGGCGCGGCGTCATCCGTGCGCAAACGGCGCTGCGGAGCAACGGAAACCCAGAGGCGGACTTCACGTTCGGACCCTCCCACGTGTTGGCGACGATTCGGAGGGTCCCGTGAAGGTGATTGCCATCTTCAACAACAAGGGAGGCGTCGGCAAGACCACGCTGGTGTACCACTTGTCCTGGATGTATGCCGAGCTTGGTTTCTCAGTGGTTGCCGCGGATCTCGATCCCCAAGCGAATCTGAGCACGGTTTTTCTTAAGGAAGATCGACTCGAAGAAGTGTGGTCGGATGACGATCACCACAACAGCATCCTCGGGGCAGTGTCACCCATATTGCGAGGTCTCGGTGACATTCGGGAGCCACATGTCGAGGAAGTTTGTGCCAATTTGGGTCTGGTCGTCGGAGACTTGGGACTGTCGAGATTCGAGGCCAGGCTCTCGTCAGCTTGGGCGGATTGCTTGAGTCGCGACGAGTCCGCGTTCCGCATCGAGTCCGCGTTCCATCGCACCATCCTCCACGCCGCACAGAAGCAGGAGGCCGAATTGGTGCTGATTGATGTCGGTCCCAACCTCGGAGCTATCAACCGCGCAGCAATCATTGCGGCGAATTACGTAGTGTTTCCGCTAGCTCCGGATCTCTTCTCGTTACAGGCGCTTCGGAACGTCGGGCCGACGCTTCAGGACTGGCGAACGGACTGGCGCGATCGCGTCGACCGTCGCCCAGAGGTCGGGGATCTGGACTTGCCATCGGCTGAGATTGCTCCGGCGGGTTACATCGTCATGCAACATGCGGTTCGCTCAGGCCGCCCCGTGCAGGCATACCAGAAGTGGATCAAGCGGATTCCAGAGGTTTACAGGAAGGAGGTGCTCGACATGGCAACCCCCCAACCGTCCTCGACCGAAGGCAATTCCGCATGCCTCGCTACGCTCAAGCACTATCGTAGTTTGATGGCCATGGCCCACGAGGTTCGCAAGCCGATGTTCCATCTCAGAGCTGCGGACGGCGCACTCGGTGGACACATCTACGCAGTGCAGGACTGTTACCAAGATTTTAAGCGATTGGCCGAGACGATCGCTACCAAGTGTGAAATCTAGAACGGTCCGCATCGATTCACAGTCGAGTTCTCATCGCGATTCTGCTGAACTCTCCACCGGCAAATGACGTCGAGTCTGGTGCTTCGCATCGAGTTCTGCTACATGCCATAGCACTGCAGCTTGCTGAACTTCGCGGAACGCGAACTGAGTGTCACGACGGGCCAATGCCTGAGCGGGCAGCGGATTGGCGAGGTGAGCGAATCGCGGACACAGATCGCGGCTCTGAGTTCCGCACATGGATCAATCGAGCTATACGATTAGTTTGCGCTGCTTGGACAGGCCGGGAGAGCCGCCGCCAGACTCTCCCTAGCGCTGGGATCGTGCGGGAGGATCTCGTAAACCAAGCTCGGACTGGTCCCCGGAGACATCGTCGGTCGGTCGGTCGGTGATATATGGCCTAGGGAGAACTGGAGGGACTGGACGGAGCAATCTAGCCTTATATAGTGGGATTACAAATCGACCGGTCACTCCGAATCGATCTAGGTCTGGCCGCAGCAGGAGTGGCGCAAGTACTCGACAATCAAGAGGTTGCCTGACGACCCCTTCGATAGCCTGATCCACGATGTCCGGAATTCAGAGGCTTCGACAAACGGTGTGGAGTCGTTCTGGTCTGCGGTGAAGCGCAATGATCAAGGCACCTTCCACAAGCTCAGTCCTAAGCACCTGAACCGCGATGTTCAGGAGCTTGCGGGGAGGCACGACGTTCGCGATGTGGATACCTTGGCTCAGATTGCGGCACTGGCAGTGGGGCTGGTTGGGAAGCGGTTGATTTACCGTGACCTGATTACCGATAACGGGCTTTCCTCAGGCGCACGGTCCTAGGTCGTAGTAAGGCGCGATCAAGGTCGCCGGGCGGTTCGGCACCGAAGTACTATCCGATTCTCTTGCCCCATTGACTTGCCCCTGCCAGTCTTCGTCGCTCATTCGTGTGCCGATAAAACGTTCTGATATCGGGAGCATCAAACGTATTTGGTCAACGAAACGTGGCTTGGCAGCTTCTTATCCAGCACTCCACCGCAGTTCGATCCTCCCGTGACCTCACGATTCGAGTTCATGGCCAGCCCACCGCTCGGCTTGGGACCTCTCGACTGCGGACGCCTCGGGATCGGCAGTTGTCGGGATCACAGTTCCTGTCATGGATGGATTCTACGACGGCGGATCCGGTCTGTGGCACAAAATAGGGCACGCTAAAGCCAAGGGGATGCCCGGAATGTCCCTCCGCCAGCAGCACTGGGCCCCGCTGCGGACCGAGCCGAGTTTCTTCGCGTGCCAGTACCCAACCGCCCGGTTGGCGGCGGACGACCTTGCCACGCGAAGGACCTCTCGCGCCTAAGAATCGCGCTCCGGCGAACGGGTCGGACCCGTGAAGCGCTGTAGTTGCTCCTCCAATGTCCGCATTCTCTCCTCAGCGATTCTCGCCCGATCCTCTGCGGCGCTGGCACGCTGCTCGGCGATCCGGCGTTGACGGTCGGCTTCCTCTTGTGCGGCACTGGCGCGCTGCTCGGCGATCCGCCGCTGCCTCTCGGATTCCCCCAACGAGCCGTTGAACTCTTTGCCCGTCCGCTGGTCTGCGAACACCACTACCGTTGCCCCGTCGTGCCGCTGGGTGCGGAGATCCAGCCCCAGCACGCGGCTCCGAAGAAGTCTGCCTATTCCCGGTCGTTCGATTCGCTCCACCGGGGCATACCTCCGTCCACTGACCGCGTAGCCTTCCAACTCGGTCCCCATCAGCGACCCTTCCGGGTCCAGCCGCCAGTATTCGCGCACTCCGAGCTTGGCGTACTCTCTCGCCTTGTGCCAAGCGTCGTTCTCCGCCGTCGACGGGGACGCCACTTCCAGCACAAAATCCGGCGCCTTGCCCTCCTGCCAAATCCTGAATGAGCTGCGGTTCCCGCCGCGCCTCACGCCGAACACCACTTGGACGTCTGGCTGCAGCCATCTCGTCTCATCGCCGCGCTCGTAGTACACCGCCAGTTCCATCGCAACGAGCACGTCCTCGCGATCTCCTAAGTGGTTGCGCAACGCGGTCGTGGCCAGCCTGACGGCGTCTCCGTGCCAGACGCTCTGCGCGACCCAATGCCTTTCCGGGTACTCGACTTCGTCGTGTTCCTGCGACGCCCCCTCGGCCGGTGGGGCCACTGCGGTGGGTGCCGTCCTTGTGGTGGTCGCGACCGACATCTCAGATCCCAATCCGTGAAAGCGCCCCTTCTTCCTGATCATACGACCGCTAGAAGAGAAGCGCGGGCAGCAGGGCGAATGGGTGACGCCATCGTGACTCCCTGTAGCGCTCCGTTAGGTCAACCGGGTCCCTCGGCGGGCATCCAGACTTGCTCAGTCGGCAACCTCGAAGCGAGACAACGAGACTGACCGCGTCCACCAGATCATGCTCCCCACTCAGTCCTGACTCTGGCGGGGGGATCTTCTTCGCTGTCTATTGGAATGGACTCCAGCCAGTTGTTTATGCCGTTCGGCACCGAGCTACTATCCGATTCTCTTGCGAGATCGACTTGCCATTGCCAGTCTTCGTCGCTCATTCGCGTACCGGTGAAACCTTCAATCCCTTCCCTCATGATTTCAAGAGCCTCTAAGTCCTCGTCCTCGACTTCTGTTGGTTCTTCGTCGACAGGGCGGCAATTCACTAGCATCCTCTCGGGCGTAAAGTCCGATTGCCCCCCGCCTATATTCATGCGCTCCCAATGGGAGAGTTGGAATCCATACTCGCCTACGGACAGCCAGTAGACAAAATCGGCCCCGCGTTCGAACTGTTGGTCTGTAATTGTGAGACTCCCCCGATGCTCGCCGACAAACGGCAGACTCTCGACGGCGGCGATCGTCTCGTTTGCCCGCTCCATCTGGAAGGGGTCGGTAATCGGCAAGATTGAACGCATTAGCTCAACGAGGCGTGGCTTGGCGGTTTCGTATCCAGCGTTCCAGCGCAGTTCGATCCTCCTGTCAACTCGCGAGTTGGATCCAATGCTGGCGCTCTCCTCGAAGTGCGAACTCTCGCCTTCGGCTGCCTCGGGATCGGCGGCCGTCGGGATTCCAGTCGCCGGGCTCAGAAGTGCTTCTGCGGCTTGGTCCCTTTGGGCCTCTGTCAATCGGCCAATTCCGGCCAGCCACGACTGAAACTCCTCGTTGGTCATCGTCCAACGCCTCGGACCTGTATCGTCCGCGCGGCCTCAGGTGCTTTGTCCACACTCTCTGGGGCTAACCGAATCCCCGAGTGCGCTTTGTCCGGTGCGGACTTGGCGGCACCGCCGAGCGGTGCATCGTCGGTGAGGTAAGGAATGGCCGTGTCTCGGAGGTCACGAACTTGACTTGTGTGATCCGCAGATGCTGCCAGGTTCACCCACTCGTTGGGGTCGGATTGATGGTCGTATAGTTCTTCTGTTCCGTCCTCGTAGCGAATGTAGCGCCAGCGGGCCGTTCGAAGCGAGACATTATTCGGGTTGAAGAGCGTTACGGCTGTGCGCCCCGTCTCTTGGTCTGGCTGGCGCATCAGCGCAACGAGGGACTGGCCATCAAACTGGTTAGGGCCACTGACGCCGCACAGTTCGACCAAGGTCGGGTAGATGTCGATCAAGCTGGCTGGTTCGGTGCTGTTGCCGCCGATTGCGAAGTCGGCCGTTCGGCTCCGTGCGGGGGCCACGATCATCGGGACTCTGGTGGAGCGCTCCCATCCTGTCCACTTGCCCCAGTGCTCCTTCTCGCCGAGATGCCAGCCGTGATCGGACCACAGCACGATGATGGTGTTGTCGGCAGCGTCCGATCTGTCCAGAGCGTCCAATAGGCGGCCGATCTCGTGGTCTACGTAGGTCACGCTTGCTAGGTACGCCTCTACCGCTGCGCGCCACTGGCCGTGCCTGACGACAGTTCCGTGGCTCCCCGCCGTGACTGGCTCCAGAGCCCAGTGCTTCGCCGTGGCGCTCAGGTCGTCTAGGTCGTTCTCCTTGACCGGCGGCAGTTCCACCGGGGCCCCCTCGAAGCGGTCGAAGAATCGCTTCGGGGCCCACAGTGGAATGTGCGGCCGGTAGTACCCGACTCCGAGAAAGAACGGCCTGTCGTGCGAGCCCTGGATTCTCTCGATCGCCCAGTCCGTGATCTGCGTGTCCCCAAAGTCGGAGTCGGGGACGTCAAACGCGCCCCAGTCGAAGGACTCGCCGGCCGATCGATCGGGGCGCCGGTCGGAGGGCATCCTGTTCAATGGAAGAACGACCGTCCTCCCGAGGCTGTCGGCCGTCACGTGCCTAGGGTTGTCCGTTCCCTTCGACGGGAGCTCGGCGTCGGTGTACTCGACGGCCTCCCGTGACAGCGGGCTCCACCGCTGGCCGACCGTAAAGTACTCGTCGAACAAGGACTGGCCCCCGGAGTGCAGCAGCTTCCCCGTGCCCCAGACGCGATAGCCGGAATCCTTGAACGCAGTCGGCAGCAGGAAGCCCTCCGGGTAAGTCCGGTCCAGCGTCTGGCCACCTTGGTTGGCCCACACTCCGGTCACGGTGGCCAGACGCCCGCTGAACACCGCCGCGCGGGATGGGTTGCACGCTGGCGCCGCGGTGTGGGCGTTTGTGAAGAGCACTCCCCTAGCAGCCAACCGATCGATGTTGGGCGTCAGAGCTTGGGGGTGGCCGCGCATGCAGCCAATCCAGTCGTTCAGGTCGTCGACGGCGACGAACAGGACATTGGGATGCTCGGGTTGTTGCGCGTGCTGGCCACCACCGCTGCAGCTCAGGACTGCGACCAACAGGAACGGGAATAGCCTCGGACCGACCACGCCCGATTGTAGACCGCAGTTGAACCGCTGGAGGGCCGCCGTGCTTCCGTCACGGAGTGGCTCCCGCCGACTCGACGACCGGCCGCACGGCTCCGCCCAATAGGTGTCGCTCGCCGCTAGGGGTGCTTTCGGCCACTCCGGTGCGGGTTGCGGCGTTTTGCACCCGAACAAGGGATAGTTGATGGTAATTGGGATGGTCGCTCTGGCACCTCCGTAGACCGCAAGACCAGTCCCCCTCTCGTGCGCGTACTGATAGTCGACAACAAGGACTCGTTCACGTTCAACCTCGTCCAGCTCGTCGAGCGCCTGACCGGTGCTCCGCCCATCGTCCTCGACAACTCGGACCGACGCTGGCAAGGCATGCTTCGGGACGGCCGAATCGGGGCAGTCATCATCTCGCCCGGACCTGGCACGCCCCTCCGCCAAACGGACTTCGGGACTTGCCCGCAGCTGATCGCAGAAGCCGAGGTACCCGTGCTAGGGATCTGTCTTGGGCACCAAGGCATCGGATGTGCGTACGGGGCCAGTCTGGTCGCCGCTCCCGTGCCGATGCACGGGAGGGTGTCTCGCGTCACCCACCAAGGCGGGTTGCTGTTTGACGGCATACCGGAATCCTTCGACGCTGTTCGATACCACTCTTTGTGCCTCGATGGCGAGTCGATCCCGGCCTGTCTCAGAGTGTTGGCCACGACGGCCGATGGCCTGCCGATGGCGATTGGCCATGTGAACCTGCCGCGATTCGGCGTCCAGTTCCACCCTGAGTCCATTGCGGCTGAGTTCGGAGAGCGGATTGTGCTGAACTTCCTGCGCCTATCCGGCCTGGCCGATACCAGTCCGGCGGATCCCGTCGGACCGGAACGCCGTGCGTCCGCTCGAGACGGGCGAAGCCGCCCCATCGCCCAAGTGCGACGGCTCGGGACCTGGGTGGACCCCCTCGACGCATTCGAACGCCTCTACGCCAGCAAGCGATACGCCTTCTGGCTCGACAGCGCGATGCGGAGCCCCGGTCTTGCAAGGTTCAGCGTGATGGGCGACGCCTCGGGCCCTGGGAGTTCGGTGCTTCTCTATAGGACAAGCAACCACTCGGTCCAGACCCTGCGTTCCGGCGTCTGGCGGACGCACCGAGCCAACTCTCTCGTCGACGAGCTCAGGCGACGCCTCCGGCCCCGAAAGGGGGCAGCGCTAGGGCCTCCGCTGCCCTTCCAGACGGGTCTCGTCGGATTCATCGGATACGAGCTGAGGAATGAGTTCGGTGCACCCGCCCGCCGCAGGTTCGAGGGACCCGATGCCGCCTTCTTCGACGCGGACCGATGCTTGGTCTTCGACCACGACGCCCGCGATGTGTACCTGGTAGCGCGGGCCGATTCTGGCGGCCTCGAGTCAGGAGGCTGGTTTGCCGACGTCTCGAGCGCGCTCGATGGATCCCAGCCGGCGACGCTCCCCCGTCAGTGTGGGCAGCCGCCGTTAGTCGCGGAACTCGCGGACGGGCCGGAGACATACGAGTCAAAGATCCGGCAGTGCTTGAGCCAGCTCGCCAAGGGTGAGTCGTACCAGATCTGCCTCACCAGCGAGTTCTCCGCACAGTGCCGCGTGTCGCCCTGGGCCGCCTACCGGGCGCTCCGACGGCTCAACCCGGCCCCGTTCGCGGCCTATCTTCGGTTTGGGGGCTTCTCCGTCCTTAGTTCATCGCCCGAGAGGTTCTTGAGGGTGTCGCCCGATCGCGTCATCACCGCGAGGCCGATCAAGGGGACCTGTGAGCGGGGCAGCGACCCGGCCGCCGACGCACGACTCGCGCACTGGCTGCGCACGGAAGAAAAGTTCCGGTCGGAGAACTTGACCATCGTTGACTTGCTGAGGAACGACGTAGGCCGCGTGGCGTCGGCCGGATCGGTGCGTGTGCCGCGGCTGATGGATGTCGAGTCCTTCGCCACCGTGCATCAGCTCGTGAGCACGGTTGAGGGCCGCCTGCCTGAGAACCGGGACTGTTTGGACTGTCTCGCGGCTGCGTTCCCAGGCGGTTCCATGACGGGTGCCCCGAAGCTGCGGACAATGTCCATCATCGACAGGCTTGAGGGCCGCGCTCGCGGCCCGTACTCGGGTGCGATCGGCTACATCTCGCACGGCGACATGATGGACTTGAGCATCGCCATTAGGGCTCTGGTCATACGGGATTCCCTTGTCACGGTCGGGTCGGGAGGGGGCATCGTCGCCATGTCGAACCCCCGGGAGGAGTTTGAGGAGATGCTTCTCAAGGCTCGGGCGCCGCTGCACGCCCTTGCCATCGCCTGCGCGGGCGAACCGTCCGCTGTGAGGATCAGGTATGCCACCCGTTGAGTAGCTGCCGCGGATGTGCGCAACAGCGAGATATGGTGCGCGTGAACCAAGTCATACCGTGCATCAGCCCTAGGTGGCGATAATGGCGGGGGAGGCAGAGCCATTCGCTCTGCGAGAGGTCAGGGGGACCGTGAGCAGCATTGGGTCACGCCAGAGAGCATCTGCCAGGCCGAGGCCCGATCCGCTGGGTTGGGATTTCGAGGACATTCCGACGCCAGTCCTCCAGTGCCCCCCGGTACAATCCCTGTCCCGCAACCTGCAGGGGAACGACCTAGTCATCGGAGACGTGCACGGCCAGCGTGCGACGTTCGAGCGGCTGCTTGACGAAGTTGGATACTCTCCCGACCGGGGCGACAGGATTCTGTTGCTTGGGGACGTGATTGACCGCGGGCCGGACTCCCCGGGTATGCTCTCGTGGCTGCAGCGCGACGGGGTGTACTGCATTCGCGGGAATCACGAGCAGTTGATGATCGAAGCGCTCGACGGCAACAAGCTCATGGAGGAGCTGTGGGTCGGTCACAACGGCGGCGGGTGGGCTTCCGAACTGGGCCCGGGTGCATTGGAAGGCTGGCGGCGTGCGCTGAACTCGCTTCCAGTTGCTCTGGAAGTCGACGTTCCCCAAGGCAAGATGGTCCTGGTCCACGCCGAAGTCTCCGAGACGACTCCTTGGTGGGCCACCCGTAAGTGGCTTGAGGAAGGCGATCGAACCGCGCTCATTCGATCGATCTGGTCGAAGTCGAGGGTCTGGAACCGCTCCGAGCGTGACGCAGGTGTCCCGGATGTCTGGCGCACGTTCCATGGCCATGTAGCGCTTAAGAAGTTCATACAGGTCGGGAACATGCGCTGGATCGATCGAGGTGCTGGACACGCCGGCTCCTACGACGAGGCGGCATTGGCGTGTGCGGTGATCCAGCCGGACGGTACTGAACGCCCGCCAGTCTTGGTCCGAGTGAGGGACGTGGAGAGACGCTACTCCTGAGCCACAGAGGCGCCCAGTGGACGTCGTCTAGGCGTGGCCCGCACTAACCGGAACGGCTTGAAGCGGTCAATCCCGTGGCATAGTGCAAACTGACCCGGCCAGCCCGAGTCGAGCGCCGAATCGTACCCGTTCCCCGTTGGACTGCGAGGACGGATAGCAATTCGACTCCGTCCCGAACTGCCACACGCGACGTGTGTCCTCACCACCCCACGAATTCATATGAGAAGTTCTGCCGTCTTCACAATGGGTGGTAATGGTCCAGCTTGAGGGACTCAACGCCCGCACGGTCGCTCCAAGCCTGGACTACGATTCCGGCAGTCGCGTCGCAGGAAGCGACCCGTCTCGCCCGCAAGTCCGAGTAGCCGTGCCGCATGGCACGCCGGAGTAGGCTTCAACTCCCGCAGCACAGACCGACGGCGGAGGCCGAAGCCTGTCGTCCCGGGTTGCGACTCACCCCTCCCGCTCTCTGTCATCGTTCGCGCCGATGCGGCGGGGCTTGACGATCCGTGACTCCGGGATTTTCTCCCACCACTCTGCCAAGGCGGGATCGCTTGGCCTACGGTTGAACCACCGCCGCTGCTCTTCAAGAGACATTCCCTCCAGCTCCTCGTTGATTCTGTCACGAGTCTCGCGTAGCCACTTCATGCAGTCGAACGACTTCTTTTCTTCCTCAGTCTTCATTTTGAATCTGTCTTGGAAGGGGAATGTCCATGGGTCCGTACCCTTGGCGTCGGTTCACTTCGCTGTACTGGCGAATTCGCCACCAGTTCACCATGTGACGAGAGTTCCAGCTGGCCGACACGTCTACGCTGGCCACTGTCGCGGCGGCGATGTGGTGGACATCAGGGCGCATCTTCTCGGTCAGGGCACTGCACTCGACGTATCGACTTGCCAACTCGTCCATCTCGGCTGTGACCGCGATCCTCTCGAGGCAACCCGGGTCGATTGAAGACAGCACTTCTTGGACGCCGTGCGGTGCCCCTTACGTTCCTGCCAACCCACTTCCGACACTGAGAGCATTATCTCGCGACGGGCAGTCCGCTCGATCAGCCACCGAGACAATTCGCAGACCCCCTCGTCCTCCCACCCGCCGATCACCGAGGTGGCGGCATACACGCGGAGCATGCGGTGCTTGGGGCCCGTCTGTTACTCGAAGTGCCCGCCGTACAAGGTCGCAAGTAGTCCCGCTGTCTGTCTCTTTACCGACACGATGTCCACTCTGGTGTCGTCGAGCGTCCGCATGGGCTGCGGCTCGAAGAGGTGGCGGTCGAAGCTGATCTCGTAGCCGATCTCGACACTCTTCGGGAGGCACCAAGCGTCCACCGCGTAGCGCAATACCTTCCGCCGCAGGAAACCCTCGAGTCCGCCCTCTCCCACGAACGGGATCTGTTCGGTGTCCCTGAGCTCGGAATCGGGCTGGCATTCGACGGTTTGATGCTCGGAGCCATTGAAAACCCCGTGTGACCCCCGAATCGGGTCGGTCTTCCAACTCTTCCCGTTGGGCGGGTTCGAGATTATGAAGTTGAACTCGCGCATCGGGAAGGCTTCTCTTAAGAGCGGAGAGTGCGCCAGACCACCCACGATGTTGTCGGCGGCCTCGCCCTCTCCCTTCAGCAGGAGGTCTGCCTTACAGATGGAATGGGTCTTGGCGTTGATCTCTTGGCCGTAGAGATGTGTGGACACCCGCTTGCGCCGTTCCTCGGCGAGGCCGTACAGCACGTCCTCGGCAACGGTCAGCATGCCGCCGGCCCCGCCGGCCCCGCCGTACAGGCAGGTAGTTTCCGACTCGATCCGATCGGCGATGGGCAGGAACACCAGCCTCGCCATGAGCGACACGGCGTCGCGCGCCGTGAAGTGCTCGCGCGCCTCGTCCTTAGTTCTCTTCGTTAGAGCGCCGGATGAGTTCTTCGAAGACTGTCCCCATGCCATGGTTGTGGAGGCCGGGATGCCGGACCGTGCCGTCGGTGTCCATCACCGGCTCGGGACCTAGGTTTATCTCAGGCGATGTCGGTTTCTCGATCAGCGATCCCAGTGCGTCGGCCCTGTCCAGGCGCAGGATCTGGGTGCGAAACTCAAAGTTACCGAGGATGTCCTGCACGTTAGGCGAGAATCCGTCAATAGAGTCCACGAAGTCGGCCTTGAGTTGTTGCCTTCAGGCCCGTGTCTGGAGGTCGCATAGCCTGAACTTCGAGGTGTTTCGGAAGGCCTGCCCGGCTGCGGCACGAAGCTGGGCGTCCTGGTTCGAGACCCCGATGGCGTCCAGCCTGGCCGTCACGTCGAGAACGGACTGCTTAGTTCGCTCCAGCACGGCGTCGAGTCGCCTGAGCACCGTCATGGGAAGGATCACGGCACGGCACTTGCCGCGACCGTATACATCACGGAGCACATCGTCCGCGAAGCTCCAGATATAGTTGGCGATCCAGTCTAGGTTGGGCGTGGTCGTCTCGTGGCGTCGTGGTGTGCTGTCGGGAAGGTGGCGGCCAGCATCATGAGGGACTCCGTAAGATAACGTACCGGCCACGGAGCGGCTCTTGATTGCGAGCAGCGTCGCATAGTGCGGTGCGCCCTTCACCACACAGCGACCCTACCGCTGTACCTGCCCTATAGGGCCCCGTAGCGCTTTCCCCTTGGTCCCGAGAGCCTGTCGATTTGAT
This sequence comes from Bryobacterales bacterium, assembly GCA_965203925.1. Classification (GTDB taxonomy): domain Bacteria; phylum Acidobacteriota; class Terriglobia; order Bryobacterales; family UBA6623; genus VXMF01. The sequence goes on along the minus strand of OZ241924.1, from coordinate 7,002,923 downwards.
CGGCGGCCCAGCCTGCGTCAGGCTCCGGCTCTCTTGCTGCGGCGCGCCTAGCGCCCGCAAGGTCTCTGCAATAGGGAGTCACCCCATTCCGGCGTCAATCAAATCCGAGGGAAAACAGTCATGTCGGTCTAGATGAGCCGAGAATCAACAGTTCTGCCCCGACCTGAGCATGGAGTTCGTCCGATAGCATTATAGGTAAGTGAGCATTTTTGCTCAATGACCTACTAATGACACCATGACCGATCTGCCGACCTACTTGCGCCCACTCGTTCCCCGCCTGATCGACCTGCTCACCGAGGTAGGTCCCATGCGTCTTGTCGCAGTCACCGGTCCCCGCCAGACGGGGAAGACGACCATGGTTCTCCAAGCCCGCGAGGTGCTCGAGCGCAGTGGTCTTCGATGCTGGTACGTGGCGGTTGACGATCCCACGCCGGGCAATCCGCCCTTCGACACTGCACCCCCTGAAGCAGCGCCACTGCTGCCCGGCCGCGCCCCCGGTCCGGAATGGCTCGTCTCGACCTGGAACCGCGCTCGCGCGGCGGCGAACCGTTCCCCCCGGGGTCTGGTATTGGCGCTTGACGAGATCCAGCGCATCCCGAACTGGTCCCCCATCGTCAAGGGCCTATGGGACGGCGACCGCCGGACAGGCTGCCGGCTGAGGGTGGTGATCCTGGGGTCCGCTCCTTGGGCGATGTTGACCGGAATCCATGAGAGTCTGGCGGGCCGATTCGATCCTTTCCCCGTGATGCACTGGTCGCTCGAGGAGATGCAGCGCGCATTTGGCGTGACGCTCGAAGAATTCATCTTCTTCGGGGGGTACCCGGGAGCCGCCATCCACATGCGGGATGTGACGCGTTGGAGGGGACATGTCAGGTACGCCATCATGGACCCGGTCATCGATCGCGACATCCTTTCCCTGACACGAGTCGATAAGCCGTCGCTGATGCGCGCGCTGATGGATCTGGCGCCCGCCTACTCGGGACAGGTCATCTCCTACCGGAAGTTGCAGGGCCAGCTGGACGACGCGGGCAACACCACCACCCTGGCCCGTTACTTGGACCTGCTGGCAGACGCGGGCCTGATTGCCGGACTGCAGAAGTACAGCACCAAGCCGCACCTATCGAAGCGCTCGACCCCGAAGCTGAACGTGCTCAACACTGCCGTCATGACGGCCGGATACGCCTCACCCTTCGAGCGCGTCAGGGACGACGGCGCGTATTGGGGGCGCCTGTGCGAAAGCGCGGTGGGAGCCCATCTGCACAACACCCTCCCGACGGACAGGATTGTTCATCTCCGTTACTGGCGGGGTCGAACTCGCGCGGTTGACTTTGTGCTCGCATCGGGTCGCCAAGTACTCGCGATCGAGGTGAAGAGCGGTCGCAGGCGTCGCCGCATTTCCGGACTGAAGGAATTCGAGGGCCGCTTTCCGGGGGCGAAGCGACTCGTAGTGGGAACGGGAGGAGTGCCGTTCAACGAATTCCTGTCCGAACCTGCCGACTTCTGGCTGGAAGAGGCCCATCGTGCTCGTTGAGAGGACAGTTTCCCGATGGCTGGGGGAAAGGTGGGTATCAAAGGGCGAGAGGCTGTCGGACTTCCGGTCGGAAAGCGCCTACGTACTCTTGGGTGAGCCGGGATCTGGAAAGTCCAAGGCGTTCGAGCAGGAAGCACGGATCGACGAGAGCGGAGTGGTGGTCACCGCCCGCCGGTTCATCAGCCGGAGCATCGACGCTCACCCGGAATGGAGACGGAAGACCCTCTTCATCGACGGCCTCGATGAGGTTCGTGCCAAGCGTCGCGATCCGAGCGAACCCTTGGATGAGCTCGTGCGTCGGCTCGAAAGGCTGGACAGGCCATCCTTCAGGCTGTCCTGTCGCGACGAGGCTTGGTTGGGACAGAGTGACAAAGACGAACTGGGCTCGTCCGGCGACGGGGACGACCTCTGCCTCCTGCGCCTTGATCCCCTCACCGGGCAGGACGCCCACCGCATACTGGCTGGCATGGGCGCCCGGGATCCCGAGGGCTTCCTGCGGAAAGCCGTGGATAGGGGGCTGGAGGCTTTTCTCCGGAATCCACTCCTGCTCGGAATCCTTGCCAAGGCCCAGGGTTCCGGCTTATGGCCGGATGGCCAACTCGCCACGTTCGAACGGGCTTGTGAGGAACTGGTAGGCGAGACGAATCAGGAGCACCTAGATGCCCGGGATGGCAGCCCGTTCGCGAACGACGATGTGGTTCTCGCTGCAGGGCGACTGTGCGCACTCCTGCTGCTGACCGGGGTGTCGGGCTGGTCTCGGCGCGGCCCGCGTGACGACGACTGTCCTGCCTTGAGCGAAGCGGGCGAGGGTCAGCCTCTGCTCAAGTTCGCCCTCGACAGCAAGCTGTTCGTGGGAAGTGCCGAGACCGGGAGGCACCCACGCCACCGCCGCATCGCCGAATTCCTTGCTGCAAAGTACTTGGACCACGCGATTAGAGGCCGTCAACTGCCCGTAATGAGAGTAATCGCCTTGATGCAGGGGACTGACGGGGTCGTGATGCCCGACCTGCGCGGCACGGCCGTGTGGCTGGCCGCACGGATTCCCGACATCCGACGCCCGCTCATCGAGTCCGACCCGGTAGGTGTCGCCTTCTACGGGGACCCTGGGCGCTTCAACCGCGACGACACCCTACTTCTGTTGAGCAGTCTTGAAAGGCAGCTGCAGCATCAGTGGGAGTGGGCATCATCGGCCTCTCTCGCTGCCCTTATGGCTGGCCCGGCTTGCGATCTGTTGTGGAACATGCTCCGGTCTCCTAACCGATCCAGTGCCCGGCAGTGTCTGGTTGAACTACTTCTTCGGGGGTTGGCGGCGACACCGCTTGGCGGCCCTCGATTCCGAGGCGCCGGTTCGTTGAGCACGGCACGCAATGCGAGCGAGATTCTCCCCGCAGTAGTCCGAGACGAGGGTTGGCGCTTGGGCGTCAGGCAGCAGGCATTGGCCGCGCTCGTCCACCTGTTGGGGGAAGAAGCGGACGGCCCCTCGATTCTGATCGGCCTGCTACGCGAAATCGACGAGGGCCGGTTGCCGGAGGACGAGGGCTGTGAGCTGCGCGGCGAACTGCTGACCTGCCTGTATCCTCGCCACATCGCTGCCGAGGACGTCTGGGACTGCGCTGTGCGGATGTGGGACGTTGACAAACGCACGCGGGATGCCCCGGCAGCGAGCGGCGTCCCGGGGAATAAGGCGAAGGCGTTCTGGACCGAGCACCTCGTGAACGAGTCGGCGCCCGAAGACGTGCGAACGCTCCTTCACACCCTAGTTGGGAGGGCTGGACAGCTGATCCCCCTTCTTGCGCAAAATGACGCCGAGTCGGTCGTGCTGCGCCTGCTGGCCAAAGGCCTTGAGCTCTTCGGCGAGGAAATGCAGGTCCAAGAACTGTACGAGTGGTTCGGGTTAGTGGAAGCCCACTACGAGCGGAAGGATCTGGTGCCGGCGCATTGCAGGAACCTCATCCTGAGGTCCCGAAATGTGCCAGAACAGAGCAAGATCTACAGCTGGCTTCGCGACCATCAGGACATCCAGCTCGCACTCGTGCAAGAGGGACTGAAGCGTCATGCGTCACTGCCGCAGGACTGTGCGCTCGATCGGCAGATCGGCGTCAAGTTCCTAGGTGGCGAGCGGCCGTCTGGTTTTCGCAGGTGGTGCATGGATACGGCTGCGGGCTTGGCAGCGACCGATCCGCGTCCCGCAAAGGAGCTGGCGTTCTGGGCGGTCACAGAACGGCGAAGAGAGTGGGGACGTCCGCTGGAAAACGACGAGGTCGTGATAGCAGTACGGGACGCGCCGTTGTTGCAGGAGTGGCATAGAACGCGAGTCACCGCGGAGGCGAAACACGCCGCGGAAGGCGCTCGCCTGCGCGATTCTCCCCGATACCGTGAGGTCCGGAAACGGCACAGAGCGTATCTGGCATCGATCCGGAAAGAGCTGAAGGCCGTCGAGGCGGGCCAAATGCCGACGGCACTGCTTCAAGAACTGGGTCGCGTCTATGGGGACGCCATCGAGCAGGGCGGCCCCGACCAGCCTCGCGAGGAGCTGAGACGCCATCTTGCCTCGAGCCGCACCTCCGAACAGGATCTCTTCGCGGCCGTGATCCGTGGATTCCGCAGCCTCGTGGACCGAACGGACCTTCCAGACTTGGACCGAATCGTTCAGCTTCACGCACAGGGCCGAACATCAATCTTTGCCCTCCCATTCCTAGCTGGCCTTGCCGAAGACGAGCTTGCCGGTGCGGACCCGTTTCAGCGTCTCGACGAAGAAAATCTCCGCCGATCCCTGGGCTTCTATCTGCTCTCCAGGCTCCCCACCAGGTGCCGTCCGATCCGCGGGCTCGTCAGCCACTGGGAGGATGCTCGGCCTCGCTGGTTCCTCCAGACTCTCCAGAATCACCCGCAGACCGTCACCGATGTCTTCACCGCCGTGCACAGCGCTCGCGTCCGCGCGAAGGAACTCCCCGATCAGCATCTGTACGACATGGCAACGAACAAGGAATACGAACGGGTGGCGCCGCTCGCTGTCCCGAGGATGTTCGGTCCGTTCCCAAGCATTTGCACTGGGTCCCAGATAGAGGCGCTAAGAGTGGTCCTGCGGGCTGCCCTCACGTACATGCCCAAGGATGACCTGGCCCAGCTGGTCCAGCGCAGGTTGCGTCGCAAGGGGATGGATGTGGCCCAGCAGGCGCACTGGCTGGGAGCAGGTCTGTTTGTGGAGCCGGAAGGTTGCTTTCCGAGGCTCTTCGACTTCGTTTCCAAAGGCCGGAAAACCAACCGGATCCGTCATCTGGTCGACTTCTTGTTTCAGCACAGAGAACCCCTTTCCATCCAAGACTGGCCGACTGCCCATCTGCGTACTCTCATTGAGGTCGTGGGGCGAGCGCTGCGTTCGCTAGGGGACAGCCGACATGGCCGGTCCGCCCAGTTCATGGCCGGCCAAGGTGTTGATTCCGGTCTGAGAACGAACCCTCTCATGGACATCTGGCTCAAGACATTGGCGGCCCGGTTGGACGAGGGGGCGGTCGCTGCCCTCGCCGCCCTCGCGGACGATCCGACTCTGGAGCATTGGCGCGGAACGCTCCTTAGGGCTCGTGACGACCAGGCCACAAAGCTTCGGATTTCGTTGTGGAAGGAGCCCAAGTTGCGTCAGATCAGGGATGCACTTCGCGGTGGCCCGCCTGCTAGCGCAGCCGATCTCCATGCCTTGGTCTCCGGCAAGCTGGTGAACCTCGCCGAGAGAATCCGTGACGGGAACACCGACGACTGGCAGCAGTATTGGCACTCAGACCCGGATGACCGCCAAGGCAGGATGGTCGTCAAGCCAAAGTCCGAGGGTCCGTGCCGAGACGCCCTGCTTTCGGATCTCCAACTCCTGCTGGAGCCACACGAGGTCGACGCACAGCCGGAAGGACACCATGCCGAAGACAATCGGTCAGACATCATTGCAGTCCACGGTGTCCACGCCGTTGTCGTGGAAGTCAAGAGGACGCAAAGCAAGGAACTCTGGAGCTCGATCAAAGAGCAGCTGATCGTCAAGTACTTGCGTGACCCGAGGTCGGGTGGCTACGGAATCTACCTGGTCCTCTGGTTCGGCCCCGACCATGTGAGAAGGGCACCCCCTTGCGGCGGCCGCCCGAAGTCACCGGATGAGCTACGAGAGAGGTTGACTGAGCTGCTGCCACGAGAACACCGTCGCGCCATCACGGTTCTCGTTATCGATGTCAGTGCGCCAGTTGGGCGTTGGGCTGGGAACGCCGTGTCGTGATACCGCGAAGAGCCAATCGCTCCGAGACAACAGGAATGAAGCTGAACGCTGGGAACCTGGTGCGCGCTGGATACCGGCGGACACCCTCGGGCGTCTGCAACCGAACGGGGGGCTCGGTGATGGTGTAACGCTTCAGCGGTACTTTTCCCGTCTCGTTTCCGTTCTTGGTCTGCGGTTCGACGATGTCCTTCATCTGACGCCTTCGGGGGGTGTGGCCAGAAAGCAGATTGAAGTTTCCTGAGATTTATCCGCAACAAGGTGACGGATGAGGGAGCCAAGCCTATGGAGTTCCGAAACTTAGCGTTGTGGGCAAGGCGCTTCCTCTAGCGGTGCGTAACGCCATGCGCCATGCCCTACAGCTCGTCGCCGTGAGCATCCATCCCGGTGGCACGGATGCCCCGGGATTCCGTCTGCATCCCTTGAAGGGAGACCGCGCGGGCCAATGGAGCGTGCGTGTGTCGCGCAATTGGCGCGTGGTGTTCCGCTTCGAGGACGGCGAGGCCGAGGGCGTGGACCTGATAGATTGCCTCTGAAGGGAAGGAGGAACGATATGAACGGAAGAGGCAAGCGCGTCGCGGCAATGCTGAACCCCCCGCACCTGGGTGAACTGATCCGCGAGGGCATGGACGAGGTAGGTTGGAATGTAACAGAGACGGCGGCCCGCTTGGGATGCGAGCGGGGAACCTTGTCGCGACTGCTGAACGGAGAGGCGGGCGTCTCGGCGAATCTGGCGCTCGCATTGGAGGCTATCGGCTGGGGCACCGCCGACCACTGGATGCGGATGCAAGCGAGCTACGAGCTTGCGGTGGCGCGCAGAGCGCGCGGATGGCGAGAGGACAGCAAGATTCGCGGCGCGGTCCCGCAGTAGCCCATTCGCGGCTGGTCCGAGGGGCGCTGGCAAGTCCGCCTCTCCGCAGCCACATCCCCCCAGGAGAGTTTGCACTGATCACTTGCGCCATGCACATGGCATGGATGCGTACCGTGATCGGGCATTACATGTAATCGGTCCGCGTCGCCTACAACACCTTTGCGATGCGATGGAAGCTGGAGCCCTTGGCAAAGGCCGTATTCGATGCTCGGCCCGCCTATCCTGATGCCACGTTAGCGGATCTTTATGGGCCGGATCTGATGCCTCCGAAGGTACACCGCGCCCATCAAGCCATCGACCGCGCCGTGGGTCGGCTCCATCGCCAAGCGGCCTTCACTTCGGAGCGCTAAAGCGCCGAGCACCTGCTCATGCAATACGAATAGATGCGCGCACCCCTCGGCATCGGGATCAAGCAACCGAAGTGACGGCGACAATACTGTCCTTGCCTGGATGGGGTCCGGGAACATCCGGCGCTGTTTCCCGCTCGGGCTGCTGGTTGCGTTGGGTGCCGAGCCGTACGCTCTGTCCGTGCTCGCCTTGGCAGGCCTGGTCCGCATCGTCACGACCCCCCTGGTCTTCGCGCGGCCCTCGAGTCCTGCTGAGGTGTTTGCGTTCAAACGCGCGATCACCGAATGCTCGAGCCGTCGGCTCCGGTCCCACCCATCTCAAGATCTTCGTGAGTCTCTGCTCGGACGCCGGAGCCTCGGGCAACCTCGTAGCCGATGCTCAACACGCGGCGGTTGCCATCGAATACCGAGGCAACTTGGTTTCCATCGACTCTGCCTTCGCACGCTTCAGAGATCCTCGGTGGCGACATCCGCTGGCACCAGCTGGGACAGCCTAGCGCGCCGCCGCAGCCATCCCGGCCTCGCGGCTGTGCAGGCGTGCCGGTCCGCGGCTAGTGCCAGTTTCCGGGGTTCGCCTCGCTGCGTCTCGACCGGCTACAAAGGAGGGACTGCAGGGTCGCCTGTCGTCTGGCCTTCGCTAGAGGTCGGGGCTGATCTGCACTACTCCGTTCCCGGTCCCGAAGGTCAAGAGACCGAGGGGATGTCAGAGCTTGGTACGTCAGCCTGACGCGAGGTGGCCTTTCTTTGGCCGGCCCGCTCTCGGTCGACCCTGCAAGAACAGTCCAGCTAGGCCTCAAGAGGGCTTCAACCGCCGGATCTGGGCGAGCAGCCCCTTTTTTCGGAGTGAGTCCCCGGCCTCCTTGACCCCTTCGTTTACGCCGGCGCGGATGTTACCCAACTGTTACACTCCTAGGCCCTGCCGGGGGGCCTAGGTTGCTATGGTGGGCTTCTCGCGTCAGTTGGCGCTACTGTCGCCCCTCGCCGCTACGCGATTCCAACCTTCTAGACATGAACAGTAGCCACTTTCCGGATCCTGCCAGCCCCCGACTGCTTGAGTTCGGTGACAAATCCAGCCTCAACACCAGCACAACGATAGCCTTGGCCCTGTTTCACATCGGCGCGTTGGCCGCGCCGTTCTTCTTCACTTGGACGAATCTGGCCGTTGCGGCCGCGCTCTATTGGATCTCCATGAGCTGGGGAATCGGAATGGGTTACCACCGCTTGCACACGCACCGCGGGTACAAGGTCCCCAAGCCTCTGGAGTACTTCCTCGCCATCTGCGGCACGCTGGCCTTAGAGGGCGGACCGATCTACTGGGTCTCGGCTCACCGCTGCCATCACCAGCACTCTGACACGGACCATGACCCCCACACTCCCCGGCACGGCGGTTTCTGGGCTCACATGGGCTGGATCCTGTTCGGGGAGACGCTGCACTCCAACACCAAGCTGGCCGACCGCTACGCCCCGGACCTCGCCAAGGACCGCTTCTACAGGGTCCTAAGCGCTTGGCATTGGGTGCCGCTGACCGTGCTCGGAATCGTGATCCTCGCCGTCGGCGGTGTCGGCATGATGCTCTGGGCCATTCCCCTGCGTGTCGTTGCCGGCCTGCACGCCACTTGGCTCGTCAATTCGGCCACGCACATGTGGGGCAGCCGGCGCTTCAGCACGACAGACGACTCGCGCAACCTATGGTGGGTGGCCCTGATCTCCTTCGGGGAGGGCTGGCACAACAACCACCATGCCCACCCGGTGTCCGCACGGCATGGCGTCGCGTGGTATGAGCTGGACCTGACGTACTGGCAGATTCGCCTGCTCGAGAAGCTGGGCATTGCCAAGTCCGTCTACGCTCCGAGCCTCTCGGACATTGAAGCTTCCTCCCGGAAGTCGGCAAGCTCCAAGCTGCGGGCCGTTGCCTAATCCAGCAGTTCTCGGGCGCCTGACCGAATCCCCGCGGCGCGGCTAGAGCACTTTCTACCAAGGGACGACTAGAATTCAGTCCGACTTCCATCGCGTCTGCTTCCCGCAGTTCAGCAGCCGCCCGCCCGCGAACCGTCCGTCCAAGTCGTATTCTTGGCGAAATGCGCGCAACCCTCGCGTGGCCCGGTGTCCGGAATTCGTGGACTCCTTCACCTTAATGGGGACAAGCTTGCCTCCGCTCTCGATCTCTAGCGCTGTGCTCGTCCGCCAGTGGAGCACCTCCGGGGCCGGCAGGAGGCTGTCGCCGCTCGTGAGCAGGTCGCCGATGCACTAGGTTCTCCAAGTGCACGCCCGAGGCGGCTGTTGTACGAGGTTCAAGACATTAGGGGCTTCCGCCGCAATTGAGTGAGATGCAGGCGACGGAGGTGATTAGTGGGCAAGTCGAGAGACTGGAGCGACGGATGGACCTCTACCACGAATTGAGTGGGAAGGGCGATCCTCACAGCTATCGAATCGCGGGAGCTGGGGGGGCCGGAGTGCACTTGGCACATCACGAGCCGTTACTCCCGATGACTCCCAGGCCCTACAGCCACGAGACCGTGTACTGAATCCACAGTGCCCCACCGCAGCAGCACGCTACGGCCGTCTACTGTCCCTGCAGCGGCGCGGGACTCCGGGGGTTCGAGAGGGGGCGCAGCCTCACGTCGCCAGTCCCAATGCACAGACACTAGGTAGCCTGATCTCGTGCCTTAGCACGTGATCCAGCCCCCAGTGATTAGGGCCGTCCCACCGGGCCAAGGCCTACTCAAAGCCTTAGAAGTCAGGGTCCAGTTCTACGACTACCGGCGCGGCCCCCTTCCAGAGCTTGAAGTCGACGTCCACCCAGGCATCGCGGACGTGGTTCGCCACGATCTTGCTTCCGAGAACGAGGTGAAGCCGGGACGTGCCTTTGTCAGCGGATGTGAACCCGAACGTGAAGCCGTTTCCGTCAGGGCGAATGCGACGATACAGGTCCTCGAAGCCTAGGTCGCACAATTTGGCAAGCGCACGTTGCTCATGACACGTGAAGTTGCCCTTCGGACCCAGCGCAACGTCGGTCTTGACGTTGAAGTCGCCAGCCAAGACAGTCTTCTGTGAGGCGTAGCCGTCTTTGTTCACCAGGCTTCGAAGAGATTCAAGCCATGCGACCCTCCGCTCAACAGCGGCTACGCCCGGTTTCGCTCCGTACGGGGCATAGATTGATGCAAAGTTGAAACCGCCGACGTCTACTGCCAGGAATCTGGCACCATCGTCTTGGGCGCCGGGTAGCCCTTGGTAGACCAACTTGGGTTCGGGGAGTTCCCTACTCGTCAGCACTGCGACGCCGTAGTCGCGCCCGAACGCTTTCCCATGGACCCTGCTGCGGTAGCCCAGCTGGTCCAGGGCCGACGCCGGGAATTCACGGTCCCAGACTCGAACCTTCTGTAACGCAACGATGTCGGGACGCCTCTCCCGCAGCCAGCGGCGCAGTTCCAGCCGCGGACCGCCCGCCCGGTCCGCTCGGATGCCGTTGACAGAGCCGATTGCGATGATCATCTCTTAGTTTCCCTCAGGCCGCGCAAGATGGGCCCGTGACAGGTCGGGCCGATTCAAGCTAACGCAATGCTGCCCGCGACCTACACAGCAGCGGCGGTCCGCACAGGGAAGGCAGGGACCGTCGCTCCCGGACCACGGAAACAAGGCCAGACCTTGCTGCGCTTGGTCCCGAACGGCACTAAGGGCGTGCTGCACTGCCCTCAGCAGCGCTTGTCCTCGGGCAGCTCCAAGAGCTCGGGAATCTGTAGAAGGAGGGAGTGCTCCCTACGACGCGGAGCGGCCGATCCGGGCTGGCTTCCGAGCTTGCGCCTAGCGGCCTTCTTCTTGCGCCTCGTGGCTGTCCTTGCCCGGTCTCTTGGGGCTGTCCCACAGCCCGCCCGTCGGCTCGGGCTCCGACGGTTTCTCGCTCTTGCACCCGAACACGGTCGTGGTCAGCACCGCTAGCCGAAGCTATGGTCTGCTATGGTCTGCCGACCGTTGTGCGCGATTGATAGATCGGCCAGAGTCCGCTTCAGCTCGGTATGGCTACGCTGCGACCGTCGGCGGAATTCCCCGGAACGAGAATGCACTGAAGCCTATTTCGGTTGCATTGCGAGACGGACCGCCGACTTTCCTCGGACACTCCGCCTTGATCCGTACCGATGCCGGATTCGTGATCGAGACTGTCCGCGGTTCTGTCTACGTGGGCGTAGTGCCGGGCGAGCGGATGCTGGATGCGGTCGCGTGCTTTCGGGTGCTCGACCGCGCCAAGCACATGAACTCGTACCCCATCATTTGGAATCATTTGCAGCGGCTTCCAGCCGATTCAGCGTGCCTCGCGACCCTCATGATGGGGCGGGCGATCGAGTGCTGCGCACCGATTCTGCTCTCGGACGATTCCGGGATCCACGAGCTCGTGGAGCTAGCGAACAGAGTCAGGATTCCTACTCGAAGGGTCATCGAGTCGTCCGGCGATGTGACCGTCGATCTCGGATACGCCTGGGGAATGGACAACGCATTCAGAATGGTCACGAGACACGTTCCGGCACGCATGAGGGAAACCGTACTGGATCGCTATCGAAGCCTCGCCTAATGGTCACTCTCGGTGTCGATCTCGCGTCGCAGCCGAAGCGGACGGCCACCTGCCTGCTTCGTTGGGATAGTGGCTCGGCGCGCTGCGACGCCCTCTCGATGGGTGCGACGGACTCCGACCTGCATGAGCTGTTCGGGCGCGCCGACAAGACCGGTATCGATGCCCCCTTCGGTTGGCCCGCGCCCTTCGCCCGAGCGGTTGCAGAATACTCGGCATCGACCGTCTGGCCTTCTGCTGAGGTCCGTCAGCTGCGGTTTCGAAAAACAGATCGGGTTGTGTGGGAGAAGCTGGGTTGGTGGCCCCTCAGCGTCTCGTCGGATCTGATCGCAGTGCCCGCCATGCGAGCCGTCCGTCTGCTCGCGGAGGAGGCAGCCACCGGTGAGACGATTGATCGGAGCGGCAGGGGTCGCTTCGTCGAAGTGTACCCCGCGGCTGCCCTTTCGATCTGGGGATTTCCATCGCGCGGCTACAAGGGTGCCAAGGGGTCAGCACTTCGGGCCCGGCTTGTGAGTGATCTTGCCGAGCGCACGGCAGACTGGCTTGCCCTCACCAAGGAGGATTGGGCTCGGTGCAAGGCCTCAGACGATATGCTCGATGCTCTCGTGGCCGCTCTCGTCGCTCGGGCGGCTCACATCGGTCGGTCCGAACCGATTGCCCCCGGCGATCACGCGCTGGCCACGGAGGAGGGATGGATCGCGCTACCTCGGTCCGGGAGTCTCGGGGAACTCGTTTGAGCCTTCCGTTGTGGCGGTTGCCTTCATCAAGACTCCACTAGCTCTCGCGGGCGATTCATGGAGCCGGCGGCAGGCCATTGGCCGAGGGTGACATGCGTAGCAAGAGTCCACCCTCCCCATCGCGCTTGGCGACTCGGGCAGCCTTCAGGTCACCCTGATCAGGGCACACGCGCGCCGCGGGGCGCTCCCTCTCAGCCTGTCGCTGCGGCTGTCCAGTAGGTGAATGACGGCGAGCAGCACTCGGGGTTTGCGCTGGACTTGGTCGAGGCCCACGCAAGTCCCGCTGCTCACGAAGTTCTCCGGGGATTCCCGGGCGTGTTCGCGCGTCTCAAACAGGTCGCCGAGCGTCAGCGAGAGCTGGCCAGAAAGATCGAGCCCCGATTGGACCAAGGTGGCTTGCGGACTGCCGGGCTCACATCTAGACGCCGGCAAGCGACGCTGCGAGGGCGAGTTGCAGCGGTAGGGTCACGAACGGCGGAAGGTACTTCCAAGCGCCCATCCTGTGAGCACATATCGCCCACCACGTGAGCAATCTGCAAGACATTCGGCCGCACCGCTCTTCGTCCCTAGAGTCTGCCCACGCTACAGCCGGGCCGCGACCGAGCACGGCTGCCCGAATCCCTCCGCATCCAAGCAGCGGATACACGGATACTCCAAGCCGACCCCGCCGGCCGACTTGTTTCGGCAACCCGCTCGCCGGCGGGGCGGCCGAACGAGACCGCAAGTTCTCGCAGCGGCCCCGGTTCGGCGTTCTTGCGCCTCCGCGCTGCCGGTGGCCCTGGGGACTGCTACGCTGGCGCCATGAGACTCCTGCTCGCGGGGCTGCTCGCATTGTCCGGCCTGTCGGCCGAACCGTCCATTCAGACCTTGGCCGGGACCGGGGTTTCCGGTGCCACAGGCGACGGAGGACCCGCGCTGGAAGCCCGCGTCGGGAACCCGTACGGGCTGACCTTGGGCCCGGACGGTGCCCTGTACGTCTGCGAGATCGACACCGACCGCATCCGCCGCATCGACATGGCCGACGGGTCGATCTCAACCGTGGCTGGGACCGGCCAAGAGGGCTATTCCGGCGACGGAGGCCCCGCCATTCGGGCCGACCTTCACGACCCCTACGAGGTCCGCTTCGACTCCGATGGAAACATGTACTTCGTTGAGATGCTCAACGCGGTCGTCCGCAAGGTCGACGCTGCTACGGGAGTGATCTCGACGATCGCTGGCACGGGCCAGCGCGGCTACTCCGGCGATGGCGGACCGGCGGTTGCCGCAACGTTCAGCCGTCCGCACTCAATTGCCCTAGACGGAAAAGGCAGCCTTTATATCGCCGATATCGGGAACCACCGCATCCGCCGCGTCGATCTCAGTAGCGGGGTGGTCACGACCTTTGCGGGCACAGGCGAGCGCAGTCCGACGCCAGACGGTGCACCGCTTGAGGGAACACCCCTCAATGGACCCCGGGCGCTGGCGTTCGCGCCGAACGGGGATCTGTACATTGCACTGCGGGAGGGCAACGCCGTCTACCGCCTAGACGTGGGGGCGAATCGGCTGCACCACGTGGCCGGTACCGGAGACAAGGGCTACACGGGGGACGGCGGGCCCGCTGTCACTGCCACGCTGGCCGGGCCGAAGGGCATTGAGGTTGGACCCGACGGCGGAATCTACGTCGCCGACACGGAGAATCACGCCATCCGGCGAATCGACGCTTCCGAAGGCACGGTGTCCACAGTTGCAGGCGACGGGAAGGTCCACGACGGGCCCGACGGTGATCCCCTCACTTGCGGGCTTGCGCGCCCGCATGGCGTCTACGTGGGTCCGGACGGCAGCATCTACATAGGAGACAGCGAGAATCACCGCGTCCGAGTGATTCGTCACTGAGATTGGCGGTTTCGACGCCGATGGCGCCGCCTTTCCTGGCGGCCCGCCTCCGGACCCGCCATCTCGGAACGGGCCGCCTCGAGAATCCCGTTGACGAGTCTTGTCGACTCCTCCCCGTCGAAGCGCTTGCCGATCTCGAGGGCTTCGTTAATCACCACCACGGCAGGTGTTTCCCCTGAGCGCATCTCGCAGATCGCCAGGCGCAAAAGATGGCGCACGACGAGCGCGAGCCGGTCGGGTGCCCAGCGCTTCGTGGCGTGCCGCTCGATGATGGCGTCCAGTTCGTCCTTGGAATCCGCGACCGCCAGGAACAGGCGCTCCGCGAACGCATCGACCGGCTGCGGGGTGTCCCCCGCCAGACACTCAAAGAAATCTTGGACCACTTTGCGCGGCTCGGCGCCGCCGATGGCCCACTGATAGGTCATCTGCAACGCGCGCACACGCGAGAGGCGACGGGACGCCATCGGGACTGCGGCGGCGGCTAGCGCGACCGGATGCCTTCCAGGAGCCGGGCCATTTCCATGGCCGCGACGGCGGCGTGGTACCCCGCGTTGGATTCGCCCGCCTGGGAGCGCGCTTCGGCCTGGGCCGGCGTTTCGCAGGTCAGCACGCCGAAGGTGGCCGGCACGCCGGTCTCAGGGCCGATCCGCCCGATAGAGTGCACAGCCCCCTCCGCGACCCAGCGGTAGTGGTCAGTCTCCCCGCGGATAACGGCCCCAAGGCAGACGAGCGCGTCATAGCGCCCGCTGTCGGCGAGCGCCCGGGCCGCGGTCGCCAGTTCTAATGCACCAGGCACGTGAACCACGAGCACGCCGCTGGAGTCTCCTCCGTGCAGATGGACGGCCTCCAGAGCGCCCCGCAACAGCCGCTCCGTGATCCTGCTGTTGAATCGCGAGACGACGCAGGCCAGTCGCAGCCCGTCTGCGCTCAGGGAATCGGCCGGGCGGCTGATCTCCGCGCCTTGCATCTCTCTGCCACCCCCGAGAAGCCCATTCCTGGCGGCCTCTCAGCGGCGCAGATCCTCCGGCACGCGCTCTCTGTCGTGTTGCTCGAAACGAACGCTCCACTCGAGCGGCACGGTGACAGGCAGGTAGCAGACCTTGTCGTCGCAGGCTTGGTAGCGGAGGGTGCCGCGAATCGTCACCACGTCGCCCTCCAGCAGCGCTCCGAGGTCCCTCGCTTGGCCCACCATCACGTCTCGCACGACGCGAAACGAGCCTTCGTACACCGGCACGCGCTCATCGATCGCCGGCAGGTGCAGCACCGCTGCCTCCGGGTACTCAGCGTCGTAGTGCGTGAGCCCGTTCGCCTCGTCCATGCTCCAAGCGATTGGGATGTAGCCCTGAACCTCCGGGGCGTACACGTGCATGCGGTCGTTGAGCTCGATGTCGAGGCCCAGTGCCAGCCGATTCCCCCCTCGGACGACTTCATCGCTCGCCCACGATGTGACCTTTAAGTGGGATGTGCGAGACGAATCGCGCGCAGCGCCGGATTCCGCACCCAACTGCCTAACAAGCACGCGTCCGGCCGTGAAGCGGTCTCGGTAGTTGTCCTCGTGAAACTTCTCTATCACCGTGCCGTCCGGACCGACCAGGAACTCTACCGGATGAGGGATGCCGTAGAACTGGTGCGACTCCGGCACATCTTCGTTGAGCACGCCGAATGCGCGAATGATCTCCGACTCCGGGTCGGACAGCAACGGGAACCCGATGCCGGCACGCTCGGCGAAGTGCCTCAGTGCCTCGGTCCTGTCATTGCTGACGCCCGCGATCCTGAAACCGCGATCCTCGAAGGCGGCCCGTTTCCGCTCCAGCTGCACGAGCTGGCCCTTGCAGAATGGTCACCAGTCCGCGGAACGGAAGAAAAGGAGCACCAGGCCGCGCTCCCCAGCCAAGCTCGAAAAGTCCCGGGTCGCTCCTTGGTGGTCGACGGCCTTGATCGCTGGGATTGCCTCACCCACGGCTGGGCCGGGGATGTTCTCCGCCGCATTGGCCGCTGTTCCGGCCATCGCTAGAGCTGTCGCCGCCACGACGGCCCGACCCTGGATGCGGCTGCGTCCCATACCAGTTCAGTGTACGGCAGGGCGGAGCGGACCGCCTTTCGGCCCTGACGGTCAATCACGCTCAACGCAGATGGGGCAATGTGTGCGGAGGGGTCGGCGTGCATGGCGTCGTGCGCATGATCGAAACCAAAGCAGTGGCTGCGCGCGAGCGTCATGCGCGCGGTTATTAATCAACGCTTGTTCAATCGAGACGGTTGAATTGCTCGCGTGGGGGCGGGGAAGTCCTCGGCGCCGAAGTGCTTGCCGTCGATTGTCTCAGCCCGACTTATCACTGCGGCAGGCCGGATCGCAGCCGGCGGTGGTGTGGGTGCGCCCACATGTCCGGGAAGGAGAGACTTTCGCGCGTGCGGCGCTCGCCACGCTCTGCAGCAGAGACACCGGTCTCGGGGCGGCCCACGCGCCTGCGCGGCGTCTGGCGGCTCCCGAGGCACATGCCCTCCGAGTCCGACGATCGAGGCAGCAACCGCCGCCCCGGGTACGATCCACACCGCCCCGCAATTGCTCCTCGTGAAAGTCCCATATAATCGGTACATTCAGCTGTGAGTTGGTGTGGCTCGCGTTCGCGCGCCCAAACGCCTCCCGAAATCCGGTAGGTATCGGGAATATGTGTGCCGGTTCCCGCCAGATGGGCTCGCAGCCAACCGATCCGCAATGGCAACCCAAGTCATCGAGATCCCCGGCCACACGGCCGTTCCCACCGACCTGCTGACTGAGTACTACGAAAAGCTCCTGCAGTGCTACTACGTCGAGGAGCGCTCGAAGGTTTTCGTCAGGCAGGGCAAGGTAGCCTTCTACGCCTCCACCCGCGGGCACGATCAGGTTCAGGTCGGAGTGCCGATGCTGATGCGCCCTGGGCACGACTGGTTCTACACCTACTACCGGGAGAAGAGTGTCGCCGTGACGCTCGGCATGCCCTACAAGGACATCTTCTTGGGCCTGCTCAACCGAGATGGCGATCCCAATTCGCAAGGCGTCAACATGCCCGAGCAGTGGTCATCTCCCGCGCTCAAGCTCGTCGCCCAGAGCGCGTGCACGGGCACGCAGTACCTTCCTGCGGTGGGAGCGGCGCGGGCCATGCGGTACGACGGCTCGGACGCCATCGTGTATGCCTCTTCCGGAGAGGGCGCCACGAGCGAAGGTGAGTTCTTTGAGGCCCTCAACTGGGCCTACCGCGAGCGTCTGCCTGTTCTCTTCGTCGTTCAGAACAACGGCTATGCCATCAGCGTGCCGCAGCGCTACCAGACCGGGTCGATGATCCACCGAATCGCCGAAGGATTCCGCTTGCCCGCCTACCACCTCGACGGGACCTCGGGCTTCGATTCCTTCTACGAGCTGCTCCCGGAGGTGATCAGCGACATTCGCAGCGGGAAGGGACCGGCGCTGATCGAGTTCGAGGTCGTTCGCCTCGACCACCACTCCTCGTCCGACGACCAGCGAAAGTACCGCTCCAAACACGAGCTTGAGTCGGCACTCGCCCGGGATCCGCTGCTCCGAGCCGAGCGCCAGCTATTAGACGCGGGTGTCCTGACCGAGGGCGATGTGCAGGACCTGAGGGGCCGCATCAAGGCCGAGGTCGATGCGGCTGCCGAGGAAGCCGACAGGCATCCCTACCCGCAGAACTACGACATCACCAAGCACGTCTTCTCGGACCGCATCCCCGTGACCGAGGAGTCCGAGCCCAACTACATCAACCCCAGGGTGTCCATGGTGCAGGCCATCAACGAGGGGCTGCGCGAGGAGATGCGTCGCAATCCGAAGATCGTCATGTGGGGCGAGGACATCCAAGACCCGAAGGGCGGGGTGTTCGGGGTCACCAAGGGCCTCACCGATGAGTTCGGCGAGGCTCGCTGCATGAACTCCGCCCTGGCCGAGGCATCGATCCTCGGCATCGCGGGCGGCATGGGCACGGCCGGCTACATGCCGATCGTCGAGATTCAGTTCGCCGACTACATTTGGCCCGCGTTCATGCAGATGCGCGACGAGATCGCCCCCATGCGCTGGCGCAGCGCCGGCGACTGGGGCTGCCCGATGGTATGCCGCGTCGCGGTCGGCGGCTACATCAAGGGTGGGCCGTGGCACTCCGCAAACATAGAGGCTTTCTTCGCCAACGTGCCCGGCTGGTACGTGATCTACCCGTGCTGTGCCGAGGATGCCAAGGGTCTCATCAAGACTGCTGCCCGCATGTCCGACCCGGTCCTGTTCCTCGAGCACAAGGGACTCTATCGGGCGATGCCTGCGCGAACGGCCGAGCCCGACGAGAACTACCTGATCCCCTTCGGCAAGGCCCGCACCAGGCGCCACGGCACGGACCTGACCGTAATCACTTGGGGATACACCGTCCATCAGACCGAAGCCGTCGCCAGCGTGCTGGAGCAGGAGGGTAAAGCCTCCGTCGAGATCATCGACCTCCGCAGCATCATCCCGTGGGACAAGCAGGCCGTCTTCGAGAGTGTGCGCCGCACTAATCGCGCCCTCGTGGCCCACGAGGACAGCCTCACCATGGGGTTCGGCGCCGAGGTCGCCGCTGAGATCTCGCGGAGTTGCTTCGACCACTTGGACGCCCCGGTCAGCCGCGTCGGGGCGCTGGACAGCTTCGTGCCGTCGGCCGTCAATCTCGAGCGGGAGGCGCTGCCGTCCGAGGAGTCGTTGCGGGCTGCGATCGAGCAGTTGCTGCGGTATTGAGCGAGTCGCGGATGTGGCCACGTCTGGCGTGGGCGATGCGCAAGGGAGTCCGCCGGGCGGCCCCGCTGTGCCTCGCCGCAGCCCTCTGGCCGGCCTGCGGGCCGTCTACGGGCGACGCCCCGTCGCAGGCCGCGAGCCAGCTGGCGACGACTTCGGTGACCCTCCCGGATGGCGCGGTGATCCAGGCCGAGTTGGCCGTCACGCCGCAGGAGCAGGCGCGCGGCCTGATGTACCGTGCGGAGCTGCCCGAGGACCGTGGCATGCTGTTCATCGGAACGCGCTCCTCGCGGCGGTCGTTCTGGATGTACCGGTGCCTGATCCCACTGGACATGGTATGGATGGACGGGGCCCACAGGATCGTGGAGATCGTGCCGAATGCGCCGCCGTGCGCCTCCGACGATCCCTCTGCCTGCCCGTCGTACGGCGGGACGGCAAACTCCGTGTACGTCCTCGAGCTTGCCGCGGGTCAGGCGGAGGCCCACGGCCTCGAGATAGGGGAACGCATCGAGTTCTAGGAAGGTAACCGCCCGAGCGACCGCTTCGCCACCTAGGTAGTCGGGGCGGATTGCCCGCCGGGCGCCAAGCAAGAGACAATGTCGAAAGCCAAGATCATCGCCGTTCTCGTAGGCGCCGGGCTCGTGTACCTGGTAGGCTCGCGGGTCTACGACGCCAGCCAGTCCGCCGCTCCGGCCAAGAAGAAGGCCGGTCGGGTGGTCAACGTTGACGTGACCGAGGCGCGCGTCGGCCCTATCCGCGAGGAGCTGCTGCTGACGGGCTCCCTAAAGCCAAAGGAAACGGTCGACATCAGCCCCAAGATCACCGGTCGCATCCAGACGATCCACCACTTGGTCGGCGACGTGGTCAAGCCGGGGGACGTATTGGCGGAGATGGAGGCCGATGAGCTCCGTCAGCAGGTAATGCGCTCTGAGGCCTCGTATGCCGTGGGCGAGGCCAATGTTGCCCAGAGCCGGGCGCAGCTTGCCAACGCTAAGGCCGACCTGGACCGGGCCCACCTGCTGTTCGACCAAGACCTCCTGTCTCCGCAAGAGTTCCAGCAGTCGCAGACATCGCTGCAGGTCCAGGAGGCCCAAGTCCAGCTGTCGGAGGCGCAGCTCCAGCAGGCGCAGGCCGAACTGAACGAGCTGAAGATCCGGCTCGAAGGCTCGAAGGTCTATTCTCCTATGCACGCGGTTGTCTCGGAGCGGTACGTCGACCCCGGAGCGCTCGTCAATCCCAACACGCCCATCCTGCAGGTCGTGAACCTGTCCACAATGGTCACTCGCGGGAACGTGCCCGAGCGATACGTAGAGAATCTGTCCGTAGGCAGCTTGGCCGAGGTGAACGTGGACGCCATACCGGGCCAGCTGTTCGAGGGCCGCGTCGCGCGGATCGCGCCAGTGTTGGACGCCGCTACGCGCAGCGCAGTGATCGAAATCGACATCCAGAATCCGAGCCACGTGCTCAAGGCCGAAATGTTCGCGCGCATCACGCTGGACCTCGGCTCCACCAGGGAGGCGACTCTCATCCCGCGCGACGGCCTCGTGTATCGGGGCCAGCAGCCTGGCGTGTATGTAGTTCCGGAGCAGGCCGACCGCCCGATCTTCCGCGTGATCGAGACTGGACTGACCCGCGAGGGGCAGGTAGAGGTGATCGCCAATCTGGACGCCGGCACGCGCATCGTCGGGCGTGGGGCGACCATGCTGCGCGACGGCGACCGAATCACCAGCGGTCCCGGCGGCGGTCCGGGCGGCGGGGCAGGCGGAGGCGGCCAGGGCGGCGGAGCGGCAAAGAAGGGCTCCAGCTAGTCTTTCCGGCGTTCCGCGCAAGGTCATTTCGGCTGGCCTAGGGCTACAATCAAGGCGATAGGCCCGTGCAGTTCAGCCTCTCATCGCTCTCGATCCACCGGCCAGTCACGGTCCTGATGGCCTGTCTGGTCGTCGTCCTGCTGGGGGCGGTGGCCTTCGTCAATATCCCGGTCGATCTGATGCCCGAGATCGTCTATCCGACGATCAGCGTGCGGGCCGAGTACGCGGGTGTCGCGCCGGAGGAGATGGAGACCTTGGTCGTCCGACCGCTTGAGGAGGCCTTCTCGTCGGCGCCCAGGGTGAAAGAGATCTCGAGCTCCGTCTATGAGGGGCTCTGCTATGTGCGCGTCGGCTTCGACTACGGCGTCGACATTGACGAGGCGGCGAACGAGCTCCGCACGCGGCTGGACCGCCGCCGCCGCTACTTCCCGGAGGACATGGACCCTCCGAGCATGTACAAGTACGACTCTTCCCAGTACCCCATCCTGTATCTGGCGGTTTCCTCTGACAGCATGGACGCCAAAGAGCTGCGCCACTTCGTCGAGAAGCAGGTGCAGCCTCGGCTCGAGCGTGTGCCCGGCGTTGCTGCCTTCTCCGTGCGGGGCGGGCTGCGCCGGGAGATTCAGGTCAATCTTGACCTGAAGAAGCTCCGCGCTCTGGAGCTCTCCATCCCCGAGGTCGTGCAGGCCCTGCGCAACGAGAACATGAACCGGCCTGCTGGCCCGATCGCCGAGGGGCGCTTCGAGGTCCTGCTCCGCACGAGGGGCGAGTTCCAGAGCCTCGAAGAGATTCGCAACGTCGTGCTGACGACCCGCGCGGGTATTCCCGTGCACGTCCAGGACATCGCCACCGTCGAGGACGGCCACGAGGACACGGACTATCTCGTCAGTGTGGACGGCGAGCCGGGCGTGCGCATGTACGTGTACAAGCAGGCCCTCTCGAACACCGTTGAGGTCTCCGACGGCCTGTGGGCCGAGGTCGACAGGGTCCACCGCGCCTTCCCTAACATCCGCATCGACAAGACGCGCGACAGCGCGGACTTCATCCGCGCATCAATCCACAACGTGCAGCGGTCCATGCTGCAGGGCGCCGGGCTCGCGGTCCTCGTGCTGCTGTTCTTCCTGCGCAGCCTGTCCAGCACGTTGATCATCGGCATCGCCATCCCCATCTCGGTGATAGCGACCTTCGCGCTGATGTTCTTCAACGGCTTTACCCTCAACACCGTCTCGTTCGGGGGCCTGGCGCTGGGCGTCGGGATGCTGGTCGACAACGCCATCGTCGTTCTCGAGAACGTGTATCGGCACCGTGAAGATGGCAAATCTGCGCTGCAGGCGTCGCTGGACGGCAGCCGTGAGGTGTCGATGGCCATCTCGGCCTCGACCCTGACCACCGTGGCGGTGTTCGTGCCAGTGCTGTTCATCGGGGGCATGGCCGCGCAGACCTTCAAGCAGCTGGCCTACGTGGTCAGCTTTTCGCTGCTGTGCTCCTTGGCGGTCGCGCTGATGGTCGTGCCGGGCCTGTGCGTCAAGCTAGCCAGCAGGAGCCGGGCCGAGGGGCGGTTGGCGAGGTGGAACCAGCGGTCGCGGCTATGGCAGCGCGACGCTGCGGCTTCCTACGGCGGTGCCCTGCAATGGTCCCTTGCCCACCGCGGTGCCGTCGTCTTGGCGGCCGCCCTCCTCTTTGCGGGAGCCATATGGCTGGTCCCTTACTTGGGTGTCGAGCTCCAGCCGGAAGTCGACGAGGGCGAAGTGCGCGTGAGCGTCGAGCTCGAGCCTGGCACGCGCGTTGAGGTGACGGATGCCACCATGCAAAGGCTGCGCGCGATCGCGCAGGAATCCGCGCCGGAGATTCTCACGGCCATGGTCACCTCCGGCGGCAGCTCCCGCAGCAGCGGAGCCGGGGGGCACTTGGGCGAGCTGCGCCTGAACCTCGTGCCAAAGGCGGAGCGCCAGCGCTCCGCCCGGGAAGTGGCGAACCACCTGCGGGAAGTGCTCGCCGTGGAGTCGGGCACGTTCATCCGCACTAGGGTCTCGGGCAGCATGTTTCGCAGCTGGGGCAACGACGACAGCGACGATCGGCTGTCGGTCGAAATCCGCGGGCACAACATGGACACCTCCACTCAGCTGGCCGAGACGATCCGGTCGGTGATGGAGGGCATTCCCGGCATTGCCGAGCCCACGATCAGCCAGCGTCCCGGCATGCCGGAAATGCTGGTGGAGGTCGACCGCGTGAAGGCCGCGAACATGGGGCTGAACGTCTCCGACATCGCCCTTACGCTGGAGACCGCCATCGGAGGCACGCGCAGCTCGATGTACCGCCGCGAGGGGGACGAGTACAACATCCTTGTGCGCCTGCGCGAAGAGGACCGCCTCGATCTGGCCAACGTCGGGCGGATTCCGCTCTCGACCCCCCTCGGGACCTCGATCACCGCGGAGAGCGTGATCGCCCTCCGCCGCCAGGAGGGGCCGACCTACATCAGCCGAGTGAACCAAGAGCGCCGCCTGTTCGTCAGCGGCGCAATCGCCGACCGCGATCTTGGGAGCGTCGTCCGCGACCTGGAGGGCGAGCTTGGGGCGCTGCCCATGCCCGAAGGCTTCTCGATCGAGTACGGCGGAGAGTACGAGGAACAGCAGGAGACGTTCCGGAGCCTGTTCTTCGCGTCCATTCTGGCGCTGATCCTCGTGTACATGGTCATGGCCGCGCAGTTCGAGTCGCTCAAGGATCCGTTCCTTGTCCTGTTCTCCGTGCCGCTGGCGGCCGTAGGGGTCGTGCTGGCTCTGCTCGTGACCGAGACGACGTTCAACCAGCAGGCCTTCTTGGGGGTGATCGTCCTGCTGGGAATCGTCGTCAACAACGCCATCGTGCTGGTCGACTACACCAACCTGCTGCGACGGGACCAAGGGCTCGGGCTGCACCGGGCGGTCGTAACCGCCAGCATGCGCAGGATGCGCCCGATCCTGATGACCACGCTCACCACGATCCTGGGCCTGGCCCCGATGGCGCTGGGGCTGGGGGAGGGCGCGGAACTGCAGGCGCCGCTGGCCCGGGTCGTGATTGGGGGCTTGGTGACGTCAACTCTGATCACGCTGGTGTTCATCCCCGTGATTTACGTCGTCTTGGAGGAAGGCCTGGCACGCCGCCGAAGGGCGGTCGCTGTCCAGCCTCGGACGGCAGCCGCGACAGGCGATTGAGGCTCCCGCCCGCAGCGTAACTAGCGACTTGCGGGTTGCGCCATACTACTTGATTGCCTATCGGGTTTGTTGGGCCCGTCGGGGCGAGTGTGGCGAGGTGATTCCGAATGAGCCTACCTGAGTTCTCGATCAAGCGTCCTGTGACGGTTCTGATGGCCGTGATGGTCTGCCTCCTGCTGGGGGCGATCGCCCTCACTCAGATCCCTGTCGACCTCATGCCGGAGGTCAACTACCCCACCCTCAGCATCACGACCGACTACGAGGGGGTCGGTCCCGAGGAGATCGAGACGCTCATCAGCCGGCCCCTGGAGCAGATCGTCTCGGCCGCGCCCGCGGTGGAGAGGGTCACATCGACCTCGAGCGAGGGCCGCTCGTCGGTGCGCATCGAGTTCCTGTACGGAACGGACATCGAGGTGGCCGCCGACGAGGTGCGCTCGCGCCTCGACCGCGGCCGGCGGTCCCTGCCCGACGACATCGAGCCGCCCACGATCTTCAAGTTCGACGTCACGCAGTTTCCGATCATGTTCCTCACGGTCGCGACCGAGGACTTGGACGCGCGCCAGCTGCGCACCTTCACCGAGAAGAGCCTCCTGTACCGCTTCGAGCGCATCAAGGGCGTCGGCCAAGTGCGCGTGGGCGGCGGCCTGAGGCGAGAGATCCACATCGACCTCAACCTCGACAAGCTCCGGGCGCTGAACCTCTCGGTGGACCAGGTGGTCAACACCGTCCGGGCCGAGAACCTCAACCGCCCCGTCGGTCCGGTCAAGGAGGGGCGATTTGACATCCTGCTGCGGACGAGCGGCGAGTTCGAGAGCGTCAATCAGATCCTCGACGTGGCCCTCACGTCCCGCGACGGCATTCCCGTGTACGTGCGCGACATCGCCGAGGTGGACGACTCGCACCCCGACATCCGCCATTACGTGGGCGTCAACGGCAAGGACGCGCTGCGGCTGATCATGTTCAAGCAGTCCGGATCGAACACGGTCAAGGTCTCGGACGCGGTCTGGGAAGAGGTGGACGCCATCCACGCCGACTATCCCAACATCCGCATCGACAAGACCATGGACACCGCCGACTTCATCAAGGCGGCGATCCGCAACGTTGAGTCCGCCGCCGCCGTGGGCGGTGTCTTGGCCGTAGTCGTGCTGTTGCTGTTCCTCCGCAGCCTCACCAGCACGATGATCATCGGGGTTGCCATCCCGATCTCGGTGGTCGCCACCTTCGCCCTGATGTACTTCAACGGCTTCACGCTCAACACCGTCTCATTCGGGGGGCTGGCCTTGGGCGTGGGCATGCTTGTCGACAACGCCATCGTCGTGCTTGAGAACATCTACCGCCACCGGGAGGGGGGCACATCGTCCCGCAAGGCGGCCTTAGCTGGGAGCCGCGAGGTTGCCATGGCCATCACAGCCTCGACCTTCACGACCATCGCGGTCTTCGTGCCGGTGCTGTTCATCGGTGGGTACGCGGCCCAGACATTTCAGCAGCTCGCTTACGTCGTGAGCTTCTCGCTGCTCTGCTCCCTCGTCGTGGCCCTCACGGTCGTGCCCGCGCTGTGCTCCCGCAACAAGGGCACGGGGACCGCAGAGAACGCGGTGGCGCGCTATGCCGAGCGGACCATGACCAATCTGTCAGCAGCCTACGGCAAGCTCATCGACGCCTCGCTTCGGCACCGGCTGGCGGTCACCGGATTGGCCGCGGGCTCCCTGCTTTGCGCGATGTGGCTGTGGCCATACATCGGCGTCGAGCTAGAGCCGCAGGTGGACGAGGGCCAGATCCGCATCAACTTCGAGGGCGAGCCCGGCACGCGGGCCGAGGTCACCAAGGAGATCGTCGACCAGATGGAGGCGATCGTGATGCAGGACGTCCCCGAGGTCGAGTACATCATGACCGAGGCTGGCAGCGACAGCCCGTTCCGCTCGATCGCCACCCACGTGGGCGAGCTGCGCATCACCCTGGTGGACCAGAGCGAGCGAAACCGCAGCGCGCGCGAGATCACCAACCTTCTGCGGCCCAAGCTGATGGCGGTGGCGCCGGGCCTCCAGGTGCGCACGCGGATCTCGAGCGGGAACTTCGGCCGGCGCCGCGGAGGCGGGGGCGCCAGCGACGACCGCCTGCTGATCACGATCCGCGGCTACTCGCCCGAGACGACGAACTCCCTGGCGCTGCAGGTGCGCGAGGCAATGCTGGCCGTGCCCGGCGTGGCGGAGGCCGAGGTCAGCCGCCGGCCCGGGACGCCCGAGATGCTCGTGCGCGTCGACCGGCTCAAGGCGGCCAGCATGGGCATGTCCGTGGCCGAAGTGGCCGAGACGCTGGAGACGGCCGTGGGCGGGCGCCGCTCCACGTTCTACCGCGAGGAGGGCGACGAGTACGACATTGTCGTGCGCCTGCGCGAACAGGACCGCCTGCAGCTCTCGCAGGTGGGGCGAATCCCGCTGCGAACGCCGGCCGGCGAGCTGATCCACGCCCAAGATGTCGTGCGGCTCAACCGCCAGGAGGGCCCGACGGAGATCAGCCGCGAGGACCAGGAGCGCATCATATACGTCTCGGGAACGATCGCCGACCGCGACTTGGGTGCCATCATCGCCGACATGCGCAACGAGGTCGGCCAGATTGCCAGGCCGGACGGCTACGAGATCCGCTTCGGCGGGGAGTGGCAGGACCAGCAGGAGTCCTTCCGCGAGCTCGCCTTTGCCGCGATCCTCGCCTTCGTGCTCGTGTACATGGTGATGGCCGCGCAGTTCGAGTCGCTCCGCGACCCGTTCATCATCCTGTTCTCGATTCCGCTGGCCGCCTTCGGCGTCGTTCTCATGCTGGTCATCACCAACACGACCTTCAACATGCAGGGCTTCCTGGGGGTGATTGTGCTGGTGGGCATCGTGGTCAACAATGCCATTGTGCTGATCGACTACACCAACCAGCTGCGCCGGGAGCACGGCAAGGGCATCACCGAGGCCGTCGTGCTGGCCGGCAGCCGCAGGCTGCGGCCGATCCTGATGACGACGGTGACCACCGTGCTGGGCCTGACCCCGATGGCGCTGGGCATCGGGGAGGGGTCCGAACTGCAAGTGCCCATGGCACGGGTGGTCATCGGCGGCCTGCTTACGTCCACGCTCATCACGCTCGTCCTCATTCCCGTGATCTACGCGACGCTGGAAGAGGCAGGCGTGAAGCTGCGGGCGCGGCGCGGCATCCGGACGCGGCCCCTGCAGCCCGTCGAGGGAGACTGATTCGCATTCCCGGGCCCCGGGGCCGCCCCCGCGGGCCCGCGGTTGTGTAGAATGGAATCCTGCCCGGGCTGGACCGGGTGCATGAACCAACGGAGGATCGACGACATGACCACTTTCCGCATCGCCGGCGCTGCGCTGGCCGCCTTCCTGCTAGTAGCGGCGCTTCCGGCCGCCACTTTGGGCGGGGCCGAGCTGCGCGGCAGCTACATCGAGTCCCGCAACGCCGAGATCTACGCCTCGCACTGCTTCGCCAACAGCGAAGTCGGCATCATGGGCGACCTGGCCGTGATGGCCTGGGACATCGAGCAGGGAAGTTTCCGGGGAGTTTCGCTCGCCGGAACGCGCGTTGTAGCTGTGGTGAACGCCAGCTCCACGATCGGCGATCCCTTCGGCGATCCGCTGCCGGCGAAGTCCATGCTTATCTTTGACGAGGCCACGTCCGTGCTGCAGCGCGGGGCGCTGGCGGCGTTCGTCAAGTCCCAGGCGGGCCAGCTGACGGCCAACGTTGTCCACACCGACACGGCACCGATCGAGATTGACTTCCACGGGAACATCCACGACCGCATCGCGACGCTGCGCGCCGGGGACATCGTGTCTCTGGAGACGCGTGAGATCCGCGGAAGCGACTCGCTCTGCCACTTGGACGACATCTACTACCAGCCGCTGGTGACCCTTGACCATGCCATGCCGGCATTCGCCATCGAGCAGTCCTTCCGCGGCGACGGGCTCGGGCACAAGATGCGCGAGTACAAGCGCTCCAGCGCCTATCTGGGGACGTTCGCCGTCAGCGGCAGCTAGGCCTTGCCCGCCGCAAGGGCGCCCCGCCGGGCGCCCGCGGCACCGCTCTCCCTCGCAGGAGGGCATCCCGGAGACTGACCATGCGCGCCCATGGCGCGCGGGAGGGTAACTGTATGCGGCTCGCGTTTGCCGGGGCGGCTTTGGCCGCCTCTCTCGCCTTGGCGCCGTCGGCGCCTGCCCAGAAGTACTCCGCCGAGCAGGGCGTTCCCCTGCCGGAGTCCGTTCCTGCGGCGACCGCCGAGCTGGTCAGCGCCGAGGGCATTGAGGTCCAGGCCGCCGGCACATCTGTAGTTCGCCTCTGGATGCGCACCGCGCCGTTCGAGGGTGCGCCCGCCGCCGGCTTCGGCGTGCGCTTCGACAACCTGCCCGAGGGCGCGTTCCTGGGCGTCTTGGAATTCCCCGCCAAGGGATCCGACTTCCGCGAGCAGTCCGTGCCCGCGGGCGTGTACACCCTCCGTTTCGGCCTGCACCCAGAGGACGGCAACCACATGGGAGTGGCGCCCAGCCGCGACTTCGGTCTGTTGGCGCCGGTCGAGAAGGACACCGAGGTCTCCCAAAACTACGACTTCGACGGCATCGTCGAGCTGAGCGCCGACGTAGGGAATCCGCACCCAACCGTGGCGAGGCTCCAGCTTCCGGAGGGCGATTCGGGGCCCAACCTTTGGGAGGATGACTACGGCCACTGGGTCTTGGACGTTGACGCGGCAGGGACCCTGATCGGCATCGTGGTCGAGGGCCACGCGGAGGAGTAGGGCCGCCGACGGGACCAGTCCTGCGTGGGCAGGGCCGGGGCGCCCGCAGGCGCAGCTCTCGCCGCGAGCGTTCGGGGTGCCCCGCCGCTATGCTACAATTGCACCTGTGCCCGGAGGGGTGTTGGGCCGCTTTGGCCGCGCCCTCGCAAAGGCTTGGCGGTGGCGCAAAGCGCCAGCCGTTGACGGTCTGCCGGGCGATGGTTATGATGGACTGAGGAATTGGAGTGGGCGAGCGTCCCGCCGTCCGGCTGGCCCGGAGGACGGGAAGCGGTTCGCTGCCTTTGGCGTAACGGCCGTGGCGGCGCGTCAGTGAGTGCGCCCGCAGTGATCTGGAGGCAACGCAGAACCCCAAGACGGGGTAAGGGGTGTAGCGCCCCGCAATCCGGAGCCGAGAAGGTCCCAGCAGGGGCTCGCTATGGCTTGGGCGGCGGGCGTACTGGTCAGAGTCGCGGATGAGTCAAGGTGTGCCACGGGCGCGCCGGATCACCCACATCGCAGCGCGGGAGCGGCCCGCGGAGGGAGCAGGATTGTGCCGACATTCAATCAGCTGGTGCGCAAGGGCCGGAAGGCGCCGAAGTTCAAGACTTCGTCGCCGGCCCTGCAGCGGTGCCCCCAGCGCCGCGGCGTGTGCACCCGGGTGTACACCGTCACTCCCAAAAAGCCCAACTCGGCGCTGCGCAAGGTCGCCCGCGTGCGGCTCACCAACGGCATCGAGGTCACGACCTACATCCCGGGAGTCGGCCACAACCTTCAGGAGCACTCCATGGTGCTGATCCGGGGCGGTCGCGTCAAGGACCTCCCGGGCGTGCGCTACCACGTCGTCCGCGGTGCCTTGGACGCCTCGGGAGTCGCCGACCGCCGCCAGTCGCGCAGCAAGTACGGCGCAAAGCGCCCCAAGAAGTGAGATCGAGTCAAGGAGCGCCCTGAGCCATGCCGCGCAGAAGAGAGGTCCCGGTCAGGGTGCCCGTGCCGGACCCCGTCTACAATTCCACCCTCGTCTCGAAGTTCATCAACTGCATGATGTGGAGCGGCAAGAAGTCCGTGTCGGAGCGCATCTTCTACCGCGCCATGGACAAGATCCGGCGCATCACAGGCGAGGATCCGCTGCCGGTATTCAAGCGCGCCGTGGAGAACTCCAAGCCTGTGGTCGAGGTCAAGTCGCGGCGCGTGGGCGGCGCGAACTACCAGGTGCCGATTGAGGTTCGCCCGGCCCGGCGCCAGTCCCTGGCCCTGCGCTGGCTGATCCGCAACGCCCGCTCGCGCAGCGAGCACCGCATGGCGGACCGCCTCGGCAGCGAGCTGCTCGACGCCGCCCGGGGGCGCGGCACGACGATCAAGAAGAAGGACGACGTCCACCGCATGGCGGAGGCCAACAAGGCGTTCGCCCATTTCCGGTGGTAGTCAGGCTGTATCGGAGAGAGGGCGAGATGCGACGGGCAGTACCCATCGAGCGGTACCGGAACATCGGGATCGCGGCGCACATCGACGCCGGCAAGACCACCACGACGGAGCGCATCCTCTACTACACCGGCCGCCTGCACCGCATGGGTGAGGTGCACGACGGGACGGCCACCATGGACTACATGGAGCAGGAGCAGGAGCGCGGGATCACGATCACCTCCGCCGCCACGACCTGCTTCTGGCGCAAGCACCAGATCAACATCATCGACACTCCGGGCCACGTGGACTTCACGGCCGAGGTCGAGCGCTCCCTCCGCGTGCTGGACGGTGCTATCGCCATCTTCGATGCCGTGGCGGGAGTCCAGCCCCAGTCCGAGACCGTCTGGCGCCAGGCGGACAAGTACCGCGTGCCGCGCTTGGCGTTCATCAACAAGATGGACCGTGTGGGGGCGAACTTCGACTACGCGGTGCAGACCATCGTCGACCGGCTCAAGGGGAATCCGGTGCCCATCCAACTGCCGATCGGGGCCGAGGACCGGCTGCGCGGCGTCGTTGACCTCGTGGAGATGCGCGGCATCTACTGGAAGGAGGAGACGCTGGGTGCCGAGTACGAGATCGGCGAGATCCCGCCCGAGCTCCTCGAGGAGGCGCGCGACCGCCGCAGAAAGATGGTCGAGCGCATCGCAGAGGAGGACGAGGAGATCTTCGACTTGTATGTCGAGGGCGCGGAGATTGGCGTCGAGGTCCTGCGCGCGGCGATCCGCCGGACCACCGCAGCGATGCGCGTCACGCCCGTACTGTGCGGCTCGGCGTTCAAGCACAAGGGAATCCAGCGCCTGCTCGACGGCGTGGTCGACTACCTGCCCGCGCCGGTGGACGTTCCGCCCGTGCAGGGCGCGGACCTGGACACGGGCGAGCCCGTGCAGCGCGCGGCAACCGACACGGCCCCGTTCTCCGCGCTGGTGTTCAAGATCCTGACCGACCCGTTCGTCGGACAGCTGGCGTTCCTGCGGGTCTACTCCGGCTCGTTCCGCGCCGGCGGCAGGGTGTACAACGTCTCCAAGCGCCGGACCGAGCGTGTGGGCCGCCTGCTGCGCATGCACGCCAACAAGCGCGAGGAGGCCGGCTTCGGCATGGCCGGCGACATCCTGGCGGTTGTCGGCCTCAAGACGGTCCAAACAGGCGACACGATCTGCGACCCGCACCACCCCGTGGTCTTGGAGGAGATCGAATTCCCCAACCCGGTGCTCTCTCTGGCCGTGGAGCCCAAGACAAGGGCCGACCAGCAGAAGATCGGCATGGCGCTGACCAAGCTATCCCAGGAGGACCCCACCTTCCGCGTGCGCTCCGACCCGGACACCGGCCAGACCGTCCTCTCCGGGATGGGCGAGCTGCACCTGGAGATCCTGGTGGACCGCCTGCTGCGCGAGTTCCAGGTGGCTGCCAACATCGGCCGGCCCCAGGTGACCTACCGCGAGACCATCCGAAAGGCCGCTCGTGGAGAGGGCCGCTTCGTGCGCCAGACCGGCGGTCGCGGGCAGTACGGCCACTGCAAGGTCCGCGTCGAGCCGCTTGAGGGCAGCGAGGTCGAGTTCGAGGACGAGATCGTCGGCGGCGCGATCCCCCGCGAGTACGTGCGGGCCGTAGAGGCGGGCGTTCGCGAGGCGCTGGCCAACGGCCAGCTGGCCGGCTACGAGACGGTCGGCGTGCGGATATGTCTCTACGACGGTTCCACGCACGACGTGGACTCCTCCGAGCTGGCCTTCAAGATCGCCGGCTCGCTGGCTTGGAAGGACGCTGCCCGCAGGGCCCGTCCGGTCCTGCTCGAGCCTGTAATGGCGATTGAGGTCGTGGTGCCCGAGGAGTACGTCGGCGACGTCATGGCGGATATCAGTGCCCGCCGGGGGCGCATCGAGGGCATGGACGTGCTCGGATCCACGCGCGTCGTCCGGGCGTGCGTACCCTTGGCCGAGATGTTCGGCTACGCGACGGACCTGCGTTCCCGGACGCAGGGACGCGGGAGCCACACGATGCACTTGCACGACTACGAGATGGCTCCGTCGGAAGTTCAGCAGGAGGTCGTCGGCAGGATGGTCGGCGCTGCCCGCTACTAGGGCAGCCGGCGGGGAATGGGCCGCGGCGTGTGACAGGAGAGACAGGGAGCGATGGCGAAGCAGAAGTTTGACCGTTCGAAGCCGCACGTGAACGTGGGCACGATCGGGCACATAGATCACGGCAAGACGACGCTGACGGCGGCGATCACGCGGGTGTTGGCCAAGCACGATCCGAGCAACGAGGTGCGCTCGTTCGATTCGATCGACAACGCGCCGGAGGAGCGCGAGCGGGGCATCACGATCGCGACGGCGCACGTGGAGTACCAGACGGCGAACCGGCACTACGCGCACGTGGACTGTCCGGGGCACGCGGACTACATCAAGAACATGATCACGGGCGCGGCGCAGATGGACGGGGCGATCCTGGTCGTGGCGGCGACGGACGGTCCGATGCCGCAGACGCGCGAGCACATCCTGCTGGCGCGGCAGGTGGGGGTGCCGTACATCGTGGTGGCGCTGAACAAGGTGGACATGGTGGACGACGAGGAGCTCTTGGAGCTGGTGGACCTGGAGGTGCGCGAGCTGCTGTCGGAGTACGACTTTCCGGGGGACGACGTGCCGGTGGTGCAGGTGTCGGCGCTGCGGGCGCTGGACGGGGCGGCGGACGCGGAGCAGGGAGTGGACGAGCTGATGGAGGCGGTGGACGCGTACATTCCGACGCCGGAGCGGGACGTGGACAAGCCGTTCCTGATGCCGATCGAGGACATTTTCTCGATATCGGGCCGGGGGACGGTGGTGACGGGGCGCATCGAGCGGGGGCAGGTGCGCGTCGGGCAGGAGATGGAGTTCTTGGGGATCCGGGAGACGCACCGGAAGGTGATCACGGGCGTGGAGATGTTCAAGAAGCTGCTGGACACGGGGCAGGCGGGGGACAACGTGGGCCTGCTTGTGCGCGGATTGGGCAAGGACGAGGTGGAGCGCGGGCAGGTGGTGGCGAAGCCGGGGACGATCACGCCGCACACGAAGTTCCGGGGGCAGGTGTACGTGCTGAAGAAGAACGAGGGGGGGCGGCACACGCCGTTCTTCAGCGGGTACCGGCCGCAGTTCTACTTCCGGACGACGGACGTGACGGGGGTGGCGCGGCTGCCGGAGGGCACGGAGATGGTGATGCCCGGGGACAACGTGGAGTTGGAGGTGGAGCTGATCCAGCCGATCGCGATGGAGCAGGGGCTGCGCTTCGCCATCCGCGAGGGCGGGCGCACGATCGGCGCCGGCACCGTCTCGAGCATCATCGAGTGAGGCCACGCGAAAGGAACGGGGCAGCGAGACAGGAAGACCAATGGCCAAGGAACGAATCCGCATCCGCCTGAAGGCGTACGACTACCGCGTGCTGGACCAGTCGACCAACGAGATCGTCAGCACGGCGCGGCGGACCGGGGCTCCGGTCGCCGGGCCGATCCCGCTGCCTACGGTCAAGAACAAGTACACCGTGCTGCGCTCGGTGCACACCGACAAGCGCTCGCGGGAACAGTTCGAGATCCGCACGCACAAGCGGCTGCTGGACATCCTCGAGCCCACCCAGGACACGGTGGACGCGCTGATGCGCCTCGACCTGCCGGCCGGCGTGGACGTGGAGATCAAGGCATTCGGTGCGTGAGCGCCGAGGGGCGGGGAAGATCGCAAGGGAGCATCGAGACATGGCACCCGGAATCCTAGGCAAGAAGGTCGGGATGACGCAGTTCTTCGACGAAGAAGGGCACGTGGTCCCGGTCACCGTGCTGGAGGCCGGCCCGTGCGTCGTCGTGCAGCGCAAGAGCGCCGACCGCGACGGATACGAGGCGATCCAGGTAGGCCTGGTTGACTTCACCAGGGAAAAGCTGGTGCGCAAGCCGCAGCGCGGGCACTTCTCCAAGGCGGGGGTGGCCCCGATGCGCTTCCTGAGGGAGTTTCGCGTGCCCGAGGGCTCCGACTTCAAGCCCGGGGACCGCATCTTGGCCGAGCACTTCCGGCCCAACGAGAAGGTCGCAGTGACCGGGACGAGCAAGGGCAAGGGCTTCCAAGGCGTGGTCAAGCGCCACGGTTTCCGCGGAGGCAGGGCCACGCACGGTTCGATGTTCCACCGTGCGCCCGGCTCGATCGGCCAGAGCGCCACGCCCTCCCGCGTGTTCAAGGGCATGCGCCTGCCCGGCCAGATGGGAAACAAGCGCGTGACCGTGCGCGGCCTCGAGATCGTCGAGGTGCACCCCGAGGACAACGTGATCCTCGTGCGCGGCGCCGTCCCCGGGCCAAACGGCGGTTACGTGCAGATCCGGAGGTCGAGGTAAGCGGCATGCCCACAGTCAGCGTCGTCGATCTGAAGAACGAGCCGGCAGGCACGGTTGACTTGGCCGATGCCGTCTTCGGCGCCGAGCCGAACGAGCCTCTTGTGCACCAGGTCGTGGTGGCCCACCAGGCCAACCAGCGAGCCGGCACGCACAAGGTCAAAGGCCGCGGGGAAGTGTCCGGATCCGGCCGGAAGCCCTGGCGCCAGAAGGGCGTCGGTCGTGCCCGCGTGGGCTCCCGGCGATCCCCGCTGTGGCGTGGGGGCGGCACGGTGCACGGGCCACAGCCGCGCAGCTACCGCCAGAGGCTGCCGCGGAAGATGGTCGCCGCCGCGCTGCGCTCGTGCCTGTCGGCGCGCTTGGCGGAGAGCTGCATCACGGTCGTGAGCGACTTGGACCTCGAGACGCACAAGACGCGCGACTTCCGGGGTGCGCTGGAGGCGCTGGGCCTGGGACGAAACGTGCTGGTCGTGGAGACGGATCCCGGGCGCAACCTGCAGCTGTCCAGCCGCAACCTGCCCGAGGTCAAGCTGGCCACGATCGCCCAGCTGAACGCCTACGTCATCCTCAAGTACCGCCGCATCCTGATGTCGGAGCGGGCCGCCAGGGTCTGCAGCGAGGTGCTCGCATGAGTCCGTATCAAGTCATAGTCGGCCCACTGATCACCGAGAAGGCGGAGCGGGACCGCATGGAGCAGGGCACGCTGTGTTTCCGGGTCAACGTGAAGGCCACCAAGACGGACGTCAAGCACGCTGTGCGCGCGATCTTCAACGTTGAGGTCGACTCCGTGCGCACCGCCAAGTACATGGGCAAGATGCGCCGACGCGGTCGCTTTCAGGGGCGCAAGCCGGACTGGAAGAAGGCTTACGTCAAGCTAAAGCCGGGCCAGAGGCCCGTCGAGTACACCCAGGTGTAGGAGGCGGCGAGCAATGGGAATCAAGACCTACAGGCCGAGGACGCCCAGTCGGCGGTTCATGACCTCGACGACGCGTGAAGAGATCACGCGCGACCGCCCGGAAAAGTCCCTCGTCAAGGGCCTCCGCAAGCACGGCGGACGCAACAACAAGGGGCGCATCTGCGTCCGGTTCCGCGGCGGCGGACACAAGCGGCGCTACCGCCAGATCGACTTCAAGCGCAACAAGCACGGCATCCCGGCCAAGGTGGCATCGGTCGAGTACGACCCGAACCGCACGGCCAACATCGCCCTGCTGCACTACGTGGACGGCGAGAAGCGCTACATCCTGCAGCCGGTCGGCCTCAAGGTCGGCACGGTCATCGAGTCCGGCGAGAAGGCCGACATCCTGGTCGGCAACGCCCTGCCCCTGCGCCGCATCCCTCCCGGCACGCTGGTGCACAACGTAGAGCTCAAGCCGGGCAAGGGAGGGCAGATGGCGCGGGCGGCGGGGGCTGAGATCCGCCTCGTCTCGCGCGAGGGCGGCTACGCCCTGCTGCGGCTGCCGTCCGGTGAGCTGCGGCGCGTGCTGGAGGACTGCATGGCCACCATCGGCCGGGTCGGCAATGTGGACCACGGCAACATTTCCCTCGGCAAGGCCGGCCGGAAGCGCTGGCTCGGCAGGCGGCCGCACAATCGCGGAGTGACCATGAATCCGGTCGACCACCCGCACGGCGGCGGCGAGGGCCGCACATCCGGGGGCCGCCACCCGGTCACGCCCTGGGGCAGGCCGACGCGCGGCTACAAGACGCGACGCAACCCCCGGACCGACCGCTACATCGTCGCCCGGCGCGGCAGCAAGAGGAGGAGGTAAGGTATGGGCCGCTCTCTGAGGAAGGGTCCGTTCTACGACGACCACCTGCACCGCAAGGTCGAAGCCCTGAACGCCTCCGGGCAGAAGCGGGTGATCAAGACCTGGTCGCGGCGCTCCACCGTGCTGCCGGAGTGGGTGAGCCACACGATCGCCGTGCACAACGGACGCAAGTTCATCCCAGTGTTCATCACCGAGAACATGGTCGGCCACAAGCTGGGCGAGTTCGCCATGACGCGCACGTTCCGCGGCCATGCCGGCAGCGGCAAGGGAAGGCGGAGGTAGGGCCGTGGACGCCGTCGCAAAGTGGAACTACGTGCGGGTTTCCCCGCGCAAGGCTCGACTGGTCGCCGACCTTGTGCGCGGCTTGGACGCGGACGAGGCGGTCGAGCTGCTGCTGCGCACGAACAAGCGGGCAGCCGGCCTGATCCTCAAGGTCCTGCAGTCGGCGGTGGCCAACGCGTTCGACCAAGGCCTTGACGTGGACGAGATGTACGTCTCCCGGGTCTATGTCAATGAGGGGCCGCGCTTGAAGCGCATGCGGGCTTCGGCCCGCGGGCGGGCCGCGCCCTACAAGCACCGCATGGCCCACATCGTGGTCGAGGTGTCGGAGAGGGAGTGGGGCCTCGACGACGAGGAGGGCGCCGCCTGAGGGGCGCCGCTGAGAGGGAGGCATGGGTCAAAAAGTTCACCCGTACGGTTTCCGGCTTGGCTACACCAAGGTGTGGCGCTCGCGCTGGTTCGCCCAGAAGGGCTACGCGGACCTCGTCAATGAGGATGTCGCGCTCAAGGAGATGCTGCGCAAGCGGCTCAAGTCGGCGGGCATAAGCTCGATCGAGCTGGACCGGCCCGGCAACCGCCTGCGTCTCGCCATCCGCGCCGCCCGCCCGGGCATCATCATCGGCAAGAAGGGCTCCGAGATCGAGAAGCTCAAGGCCGAGCTGCAGGATCAGACCAACCGCGACGTTTACATCGACATCCAGGAGGTGCACCGGCCGGAACTGGACGCCCAGCTCGTCTCCGAGTCAGTCGCAGTGCAGATCGAGAAGCGCGTCAGCTTCCGCCGCGCCATGCGCAAGGCGGTCGAGTTCGCCCAGCGCTTCGGCTGCAAGGGCATCAAGATCTGGGTGGCCGGCCGGCTCAACGGCAAGATGATCGCGCGCAGCGAGTGGCACCTGCACGGCAGGCTGCCGCTGCAGACCCTGCGGGCGGACATCGACTACGGCTTCAGCGAGGCCCACACCACCTATGGCGTCCTGGGCGTGAAGTGCTGGATCTACAAGGGAGAGATCATCGACCCGCGCGGTGCCGCCGTGAAGAAGTCGGGCCGCGAGGATCCCGAGCCCGCCCGGCGCCGGGAGGCCCGCTCGCAGGCCCGCAGGGAGCGCGAGCGTCTGCGGAGGTCGGTCGCAACGCCGCCACCTTCCGCGGCCCGGCCGGATCCCGAGCAGGGGCCGCGTCCCGCCTCTCGGTCGGCCTTCCAGCCGCCGATGGCCGGGGCAGGGCCCAAGAAGGGGGACTAGCGCCATGCTGATGCCCAAGAAGACCCGCTACCGCAAGGTCCACCGCGGCAACCGGCGCGGCAAGGCCTGGCGCGGCTCCGGCCTCGATTTCGGCGATTTCGGCCTCAAAGCGCTCAGGGCGGCCTGGATCACAGACCGCCAGATCGAGGCCGCGCGCATTGCGATCAGCCGCCACGTCAAGCGCGGCGGCAAGCTCTGGATCCGCATCTTCCCGGACAAGTCAATCACTAAGAAGCCGGCGGAGACGCGCATGGGAAAGGGAAAGGGCGCGCCGGACCGCTGGGTCGCAGTGGTCAAGCCGGGTCGCATGATGTTCGAGATCGAGGGCGTCGAGGAGGCCGTCGCGCGCCGCGCGATGCAGCTCGCGGCCCAGAAGCTGCCGATTCCGGTCAAGTTCGTCAGCCGTTTCGGGGGGGACCTGCTATGAGGGCCAGCGAGATTCGCACCATGACGCTCGAGGAGCTCGACCGCATGGAGCGGGAGGCGCGCGAGCAGCTGTTCCGCCTGCGCTTCCAGATTTCGATGGGCCAGACGGACAGCGTGCGCAAGTACCGCTCCACGCGCAAGGATCTGGCGCGCATCCTGACGATCGCTTCCGAGAAGCGCCGGGAGCAGGAGGCCACTGATGGCTGACACGCACAAGAACCGAAAGACGGGCGTGGTCGTGTCGACCAAGTCGGCCAAGACGATCGTCGTGGAGGTCAGCCGGCGTGTGCAGCACCCGCTGTACCGCCGCTACATCACGCGCAAGAAGAAGTTCATGGCGCACGATGAGGAGGAGACGGCCAAGACGGGCGACCGTGTTCGCATCGTCGAGTGCCGGCCGCTCTCGAAGCGCAAGCGCTGGCGTCTGGAGCAGATCGTGCTGCGCTCGCGGCGCGTGGACATCAAGGTCCGCCGGCGTCGTACCAAGAATAAGGCTGGGGGGCAGTCGAGATGATCGGCATGCAGACGAGGCTGGCGGTGGCCGACAACTCCGGCGCGCGCCGGCTGATGTGCATCCTGCCCCGCGGCGGATCGACCGGCCGCAAGGCGGGCCTCGGGGACATCGTGATGGCCTCCGTCAAGGAGGCGGCTCCGGACTCGAACATCAAGAAGGGCTCGGTCGTGCGGGCCGTCGTCGTGCGCATGCGCAAGGAGACGCGCCGGCGCGACGGGAGCTACATCCGCTTTGACGAGAACGCGGCCGTGCTGGTCAACGAGACCGGCGAGCCGCTCGGTACGCGCGTGTTCGGTCCTGTGGCGCGCGAGCTGCGCGAGAAGCGCTTCATGCGCATCGTCTCGCTTGCGCCGGAGGTGCTGTGATGGGATGGAAGAGCCGCAAGCGGGCCAAGGCGATGGTCATGCACAAGACCAAGATCCGCAAGGATGACACCGTGGAGGTGATCACGGGCGACAGCAAGGGCGTAACGGGCCGAGTCCTGCAGGTGGACCGCAAGCGCGGCAAGCTGATGGTGGAGGGTGCCAACCTCGTGAAGAAGCACGTCCGCCCCAACCCCCAGAAGCAGATCAAGGGCGGAGTTGCCGAGCGGCACTCGATGATCGACTTCTCCAACGTCAGGCTGGTGACGGACTGATGGCTGCCCTGCGCCTTCGCGACAAGTACCACGACGAGGTCTTGCCCGCGCTCACCAGCGAGTTCGGGTACAGCTCCCCGATGGCCGTACCTCGCCTTGTCGCCATCAAGCTCAACATCGGCATCGGCAAGATCATCCTGCAGAAGCAGGACAGCGGCAGGCGGAAGAAGGCGATGAAGCAGGCAAAGGGCGCCCCGACGATGCGGGGCGGCCGTCGTGTGCCGGTGAACCAGAGGATCGTGGAGGGCACCGTCCAGGAACTCGCCGCGATCACCGGCCAGAAGCCCGTCGTCACCTTGGCGAAGCGCCCAATCGCCGGCTTCAACCTGCGCGCCGGCGTGCCGGTCGGATGCACCGTCACGCTGCGAAGGGCGCGCATGTGGGAGTTCCTGGACCGCCTGCTGGCGGTGGCGCTGCCCCGCGTGCGCGATTTTCAGGGCGTCTCGCCGAAGCTGGACGGACGCGGGAACTACACGCTCGGCATCCAGGAGCACACCATCTTTCCGGAGATCGACTACACGAAGGTCGATGTGATGAAGGGCATGAACGTGACCATGATCACGACTGCCCGCACGGACCGCGAGGGGCACATGCTGCTGAAGCTGCTGGGGATGCCCTTCCGGACGGCGTAGGGGGAGGCACAGTTAGCACGATGGCCACGAAGGCAAAGATTGCGCGCGAGCGCAAGAAGCTGCGTTTCCGGGTGCGCTACCGCAACCGCTGCCGACGTTGCGGCAGGCCGCGCGGGTACATGCGCAAGTTCGAGCTGTGCCGCATCTGTTTCCGCGAGCTGGCGCTGCAGGGCGAACTGCCCGGCGTCGTCAAGAGCAGCTGGTAGGTGTCCGCATGCAGAGCGATCCGATCGGAGACATGCTGACAAGCATCCGCAACGGCCTTGCCGCGCGGCACCCCAAGGTCGACATCCCCGGCTCGAACGTCAAGATCGAGCTTGCGCGCATCCTCAAGCAGGAGGGCTACGTGGCCAACTACCGCGTCGCCACCCACGGAGACAAGCGCATTCTGAAGGTCTACCTCAAGTACCGGCCGGACCGCAGTCCGGTGATCACCAAGCTGACCCGCGTCTCCAAGCCCGGGCGCCGGGTGTACGTGGACTCCAGGCACATTCCACGCGTCATCGGAGGCTTGGGCGTCTGTGTCTTGACCACGTCCAAGGGCGTCCTCACGGGGGGCGATGCCAAGTCAAGGCGCGTCGGCGGGGAGGTCCTGTGCACGGTGTATTGACACAGATGCCGCGCGAGGGAGTGAGAACATGTCACGGATAGGCAGGCTGCCGGTCGACGTCCCGGACGGCGTCAAGGTGGCGATCGAAGGAGGCAGGGTCTCGGTCGCGGGCCCCAAAGGGGAGCTCAGCGTACCGGTGCCGGACGGCATCTCCGCGCGCTTGGACGGCGCCAGCCTGCGCATCGAGTGCGAGGACCCGAGCCGCGGCGCGATGCAGGGCCTGACGCGCTCGCTGGCCAACAACTGCGTCACGGGCGTGACCAAGGGCTTCAGCAAGCGCCTGGAGATTGTCGGCGTCGGCTACCGGGCGAGGCAGTCCGGGCGCGTGCTGACGCTGCAGCTCGGCTATTCTCACCCGATCGAGGTGCTGCTGCCCGAAGGCGTTGACGCCAAGGTCGTGGCCAACACCAAGATCGAGATCTCAGGAATCGACAAGCAGGCAGTCGGCCAGGTCGCGGCCAACATTCGGGGGCTGCGCAAGCCCGACCCCTACAAGCAGAAGGGCGTGCGCTACGAGGGCGAGGTGCTGCGCAGCAAGGAAGGCAAGAGCGGAGCCGCGTAGCCGCGCTGGCCCAGGAGGCGATCATGGTGTCCCCAACACGCAGAAAGGAGCGCCGGCTGCGGGTGCGTCGGCGCATCCGCAAGCGCCTGCGCGGAACGGCGGAGCGCCCCAGGCTCGCGGTGTTCCGCTCGCTGAAGCACATCTATGCCCAGGTGATCGACGACGACGCCCAGCGCACCTTGGTGGCGGCGTCGACGGTGGGAAGGGACTTCCCCGCCTACGGCGGAAACGTCGCCGCGGCCGCCCGCATTGGCGAGATGGTCGCCGAGCGCGCCCGCGACGCTGGCATCGAACGGCTGGTCTTCGACCGCGGCGGGTATCCATTCCATGGCCGCGTGCAGGCTGTGGCTAAGGTCGTGCAGGCCGCTGGCCTCCTGCCGCCGACGCGCAAGCGTCGCCCCAAGGCCGCGGCGCCGGGCGGTCCGCCGCCGCAGGGTCGCAAGCGCGCGAAAGGGCGCAAGTAGGACGCAAGGGAGAAATCATGGAATCGCGGCAGAACATTGAGCGCGCCGACCTGCAGCTGACCGACGAGGTCGTCGACATCAACCGGGTCACGAAGGTCGTCAAGGGCGGCAAGAACCTCAGCTTCACGGCGCTTGTGGTGGTCGGCGACCCCGAGAAGCACGTAGCGGGCTATGCCAAAGGGAAGGCCAAGGAAGTTCCCTCGGCGATCCGCAAGGCGATCGAGAAGGCCAAGAAGAACCTGATCCAGGTCAACGTGCTGGGCCCCACCATCCCCCACGAAGTTCTGGGAGTCTTCGGCGCCGGGCGCGTGCTGCTCAAGCCAGCGCGCGAGGGCAAGGGAAAGATCGCCGGCGGTGCGGTCCGGAAGGTCGTCGAGGCTGCCGGCATCCAGAACGTGCTGACCAAGTGCATCGGGTCCCGCAATCCCCACAATGTCGTCAAGGCCACCTTCAACGGTCTTTCGCAGCTGCGCAGCCGCGAGGAGATCGCCCGCTTGCGCGGCAAGGATCCGGCCAAGATTGGAGGGAACCGCTGATGGAACGCCCAATGCTCAAGATCCGGCTCAAGCGCAGCACGATCGGCGTGCCGGGCAAGCTCAAGAAGGTGGTTCAGGGCCTCGGCCTGCGCCGCATCAACCAGGTCGTGGAGCATCCGGACGGGCCGGCCACAAGAGGCATGGTAGCCAAGGTGCCGCACTTGGTGGAAGTTATCGATTAGGCGGGGAACAGTCATGAAACTCAGCACACTGCGGCCCGCGCCGGGCTCCCGGCGCAAGCGCAAGCGGCGCGGTCGCGGCCCGGGCTCCGGACTGGGCGTGACCGCCGGGCGTGGGCAGAAGGGCCAGCGCTCCCGTACCGGCTACAGCGGCAAGCGCGGCTTCGAGGGCGGGCAGATGCCGCTGGTGCGGAAGGTTCCCAAGCGCGGCTTCACCAATCCCAACCGAAAGGTGTACGCGGTGCTCAACGTGTCGCGCCTCGAGGAGCTCTCCGGCGACGAGTTCACGCCTAGCGGCCTGCTGGACTCTGGAGTGGTCAGCAGGCTGCGCGACGGCCTCAAGATCCTCGGCAAGGGCGAGATCTCGCGGCCTGTGACGGTGACGGCCCACAAGTTCTCCGCCAGCGCCCGCGAGAAGATCGAGCGGGCCGGCGGAAAGGCGGTCCTGATCGGGGCCGGGTCGGGGTCCAAGCCATGAAGTGGCTCGAGGCCTGCGGCAACGTCTTCCGAATCCCGGACCTGCGCCGGCGAGTGCTGTTCACGCTATCGATGCTGGCCGTCTACCGCGTGGGCGGACACATCCCCACACCGGGCGTCAACACGGAGGAGCTGCAGCGCATCTTTGAGGCTGCGCGCGGCACGGCGCTCGGCTTTCTGGACCTGTTTTCGGGGGGCCAGCTCAGCCAGCTGACGATCTTCGCTCTGGGCATCATGCCCTATATCACGGCGTCGATCATCCTGCAGTTGCTCACGGTCGCCGTGCCCACCTTGGAGCGCCTGCAGAAGGAAGGCGAGCTGGGTCGGCGCAAGATCACGCAGTGGACCCGCTACCTGACGATAGGCATCAGCATCGTGCAGTCCTTCGCCTATGCCCAGTTGGTCGTGCAGCAGGGCCTGGCCTACGACCCGGGGTGGGGCTTCCGCCTGATGACAATCCTCACGCTCACCACGGGGACGGCATTCATCATGTGGCTCGGCGAGCAGATCACCGAGCGCGGCATCGGCAACGGCATGTCGCTGATCATTTTCGCCGGAATCGTAGTGGGCCTGCCCGGGGCGATCCAGAACATCTACGAGAACGTCTTCGTGACGGGGCAGTGGAACGTGCTCGCGGCCGTCGTGATCCTCGTCGCCATGGTGCTCGTGGTTGCGTTCATCGTGTTCGTCGAGCGGGGAGAGCGCCGAATACCCGTCCAGTACGCCCGGCGCATCGTCGGGCGGCGCATGATGGGCGGCCAGTCCACGCACCTGCCGTTGAAGGTCAACGCCGGGGGCGTGATCCCGGTGATCTTCGCTTCGTCGATACTCTCGCTGCCGCAGACCCTGACGCTGATGTTCGCCGACAGCCCGCTCCTCACGCGGATCCTGGAGACCTTGCGTCCGGGAGAGCCGCTCTACGAGCTGGTATACCTGCTCGGGATTGTCTTCTTCTGCTTCTTCTACGTCTCGATCATCTTCAACCCCAACGAAGTCGCCGACAACATGCGCAAGTACGGCGGCTTCATACCGGGCATACGCTCGGGCAAGCCGAGCGCGGCCTACATTAACGAGATCCTGACCAAGCTGACCTTGGTCGGGGGGCTGTACCTGGCCGCCATCTCGCTGATCCCGGACCTGATGCTGTTCGGCGCCAAGATCCACCACCTGCCCCTTATCGGGAACTGGGCCGACGCCAACCTGCCGCGCTGGCTGCTGGACGGCCTCAACGTCAACTTCTACTTCGGGGGGACGTCGCTGCTGATCGTGGTGGGCGTGGCCATGGACACGGTAAACCAGATCGAGTCCCAGCTGCTGATGCGCCACTACGAGGGCTTCACGCCGCGCGCCGGCCGGATCCGCGGGAGGCGGTCCTTTGCATAGGCAGCGTTGGGGCATCGGTCTCCCCAAGGTTCGCCTTGGCCCGGCGGCCGGGATCGTGCGCAAGAGCCCGATGGAACTGGACGCGATGCGGGCCAGCGGGCGCCTAGTGGCGCGCGTGCTGCAGGCCGTGCGCGAACTTGTCCGGCCGGGCGTGACGACCATGGACCTGGAGCGGCTCGCGGTTACGATGATCCGCGATGCCGGCGCTAGGGCAGCCTTCAAGGGATACCTGGTCCCGAACGTCGGCCGCAGGTTTCCGACCGCCCTGTGCACTTCCGTGAACGAAGAGGTCGTGCACGGCATCCCCTCTCGCCGCCGCCGGCTGCGGGAGGGCGACATCGTGAAGGTCGACTGCGGTGTGCAAATGGAGGGGTACTATGGGGATTCGGCGACGACCATCCCGGTCGGAAGAGTCTCCGCCGAGGCCGACCGGCTGATGCGCGTCACACGGGAAGCACTGGAGCGCGCGGTCGAGAGGGTGGT
The DNA here is from genome assembly GCA_965203925.1 of Bryobacterales bacterium. GTDB lineage: Bacteria > Acidobacteriota > Terriglobia > Bryobacterales > UBA6623 > VXMF01. The sequence goes on along the minus strand of OZ241924.1, from coordinate 6,958,267 downwards.
CGCGGGCGGTCGGCTGCTCGACATTGCCCGTGCCGTCCAGCGCCACGTGGAGCGCTCTGGGTTCTCGATCGTCAGGGAATTCGCTGGCCACGGCATCGGCCGGGCGCTGCATGAGGAGCCGGAAGTGCCGAACCACGTCGACCCGCCCCCGAGCGTGCGGAACGTGCGCCTGCGGGAGGGGATGGTGCTGGCCGTCGAGCCGATGGTTGCGGCAGGGCGGCCCGAGGTGAGGATTCTGAGGGACCACTTCACCGCCGTGACGCGAGACGGCTCGAACGCGGCGCACTTCGAGCACTGCGTGGCGGTCACGGCGGACGGTCCGAGGCTGCTGACGGCGGCATGAGGGAAGCTATGGCAATCGGTTCACTTGCGGCGGACGTCGGCGCTCGGGGAGCGGCCAGTTCCGAGCCGGCGGGCACGGTGCTCGAGGAGCTGCCGAGCCTGCTGTACCGTGTGCGGCTGGACGGCGGGGGCGTGGTCTCGGCCTCGGCGACGGGGCGCCACAGCCTGGGTTTCCTGCGCCTGCTTCCGGGCGACCGGGTGCGTCTGCGCCTGGCGGAGCGGGACGTGACCAGGGCGCGGATTCTCGAGAGGATGGAGCGATGAAGGTACGAGCATCGGTGAAGAGGCTCTGCAAGGACTGCAAGATCATCCGCAGGCGCGGCGTCTTGCGCGTGATCTGCGTGAACCCCAGGCACAAGCAGCGCCAGGGATAGGAGCGGGAGGACGGACATGGCACGACTAGAAGGCGTTGACATACCCGACAACAAGAGGGCCGAGATTTCGCTGACGTACCTCTACGGGATCGGCTTCGCGCGGGCGCGGTCCCTGCTGTACCGGGCCGGCATCGACTTCGGCAAGCGCATGGGCGACCTGAATGACCGCGAGATCACGGCGCTCCGCAGGCTGATCGAAGAGGACGGCGGGGTAGAGGGCGACCTGCGCAAAGAGGTGCAGCTCAACATCCGCCGCCTCATGGAGATCGGCTGCTACCGCGGCTTGCGCCATCGCCGTGGCCTGCCCGTGCGCGGCCAGCGCACGCACACGAACGCGCGCACCCGCAAGGGGCCGCGCCGAGGTCAGATCGCCAACAAGAGAAAGGCGTCCAAGTAGCCGCGCGGGAGGGAATGAGCAATGGCCAAGCCTAAGGGCAAGAGAAAAAAGCGGTTCAAGAGCCGCCAGAAGAAGAACGTTCCGGTCGGGATCGTCCACGTCAAGGCGACGTTCAACAACACCATCGTGACGATCACCGACGTGGACGGGCGCACCATCGCGTGGTCCAGCTCCGGATCGCTGGGCTTTCGCGGGTCGCAGAAGGGCACGCCCTTCGCCGCTCAGCAGGCCAGCCTGACTGCTGCCAACCGGGCCAAGGAGCACGGCGTCGTCCGGGTCGCGGTGCGCGTCAAGGGCCCGGGCGGCGGCCGCGAGTCGGCAATCCGCGCCCTGGCCACGGCTGGGATTCAGGTCACCCACATCAAGGACGTGACGCCCATCCCGCACAACGGCTGCCGGCCGCCCAAGAAGCGGCGCGTCTGAGGGCCACGGAGGAGACAATGGCAAGGAATCGAGGACCGCTGCTGCGCCGCTCGCGGCGGCTGGGAATGGCGCTGGACCCCAAGTCCGAGCGCCTCTTGGACAAGCGTCCCTACCCGCCGGGCCAGCACGGCAAGACCCGAAGGCCGCGCAAGATGCTGGGCTACGCCGTGCAGCTGCGGGAGAAGCAGCGCGCGCGTTTCATGTATGATGTATTGGAGCGCCAGTTCCGCAGGTACTACAAGCTTGCGGCGAAGCAGCCCGGCGTCGTGGGCGACAACCTGCTGAGGATGCTGGAGCGGCGCTTGGACAACGTCGTCTTCCGCTTGGGCTTCGCCGTTTCAAGGCGTCAGGCAAGGCAGATTGTTAACCACGGCCACGTGCAGGTCAATTCCGTCAAGGTCGATATCCCGTCGTACCAGGTGCAGCCCGGGGACGAGGTGGCGATCCGCGAGAAGAGCCGGCGCCACGGCGGAATCCGGCTGGCGCTCGAGGCGCCGGTCTTCGCCGCGCCGCCGGCCTGGCTGGAGCGGTCGACGGAGGAATTCAGCGGCCGGGTCGTGGCCGATCCTTCCAAGGAGGACCTGGAGAGCACGCAGCTCGACGCCCAGCTAATCGTCGAGCTGTACTCCCGGTAGCGCCGGCGGCAAGTCGCCAGGCGCCACACAGAGGCGGTTAATCACATGTTGTGGAAAGGTTTCCAGAGGCCGAAGAAGCTGTCGGTCAATTCCGAGTCGCTGTCCGAGACGTATGGCAGGTTCAGCGCTCAGCCGTTCGAGCGGGGCTTTGGCACCACGATCGGCAACTCCCTGCGCAGGGCCCTGCTGAGCTCGATCGAGGGGGCCGCGATCACGGCTGTGCGGGTGGCCGGGGTCGCGCATGAGTTCAGTCCCATTCCCGGCGTGGTAGAGGACGCCACGGACATCATCCTGAACCTGAAGCAGATTCCCTTCAAGCTGCACAGCGACGGGCCGCGCATGATCCGACTGCGCGTGACCGAGCCCGGGGAGGTGACCAGCGGCTCGATCGAGGTCGACTCTCAGGTCGAGATCCTCAACCCGAACGTGCACATCGCGACGGTCAGCTACGACACCGTGCTGGACATCGAGATGCGCGTCAAGATCGGCCGCGGGTACGTCTCGGCGGAGAAGAACTACGACGAGGACCTCTCGGTCGGCTTCATCCCGATCGACTCCGTGCACTCGCCCGTGCACCGGGTGAAGTACGACGTGGAGCAGGCCCGGCTGGGCCAGGCGACGGACTTCGAGAAGCTCAACCTTGAGCTGTGGACCAACGGTGCAGTGGTCCCCCAGGACGCCATCGGCTTGGCTGCGAAGCTGCTCAAGGACCACATGCAGATCTTCATCAACTTCGAGGACGAGCTGGGCACCGAGGAGGTGCTGCCCGAACTGGAAGGCGAACTGGCGGCCGAGCGCTTCAACATGTCCATCGACGAGTTGGACATGTCGGTTCGCTCGTTCAACTGCCTCAAGAACGCCAATATCCAGACCGTGGGCGACTTGGTGACGCGTTCGGAGAACGACATGCTGAACGTCAAGAACTTCGGCCGCAAGTCGCTTGCGGAGCTGAAGGAGATCCTGCAGGCGATGGGCCTGGGGTTCGGGATGCTGCAGGACGAGCGCGGGCGGCTGGTCCACCGTCGTCCGGCGGAGAACTTGGAATAGTCGGGGGGGCAGGAACATGAGGCACCGCAAGGGCGGCTACAAGCTGCAGCGCAGCCCGTCCGCCCGCAGGGCTCTGCTGCGCGGGCTGACCACCAGCGTCATCCTGCACGAGCGCATCGAGACGACTGTCACAAAGGCCAAGGCGGTCCGTCCTTCGGTCGAGCGCATGATCACTCTCGCCAAGCGCGACACGCTGCATGCGCGCCGGCAGGCGGCGGCCTACCTCTTCGAGCCGCGAGCGGTCCGCAAGCTGTTCGACACGCTGGGGCCGCGTTTCGCGGACCGGCAGGGAGGCTACACGAGGATCCTGCGCCTTGGCCCCCGGAAGGGGGACGGTGCCGAAACGGCGATTCTGGAGTTGCTCGGCAGTTCCGTGGAGAGGACGCTGGCCCGGAAGCGCTCGAGGCGCGAGTCGCGCATGGACCGGGAGTCGTCGGGCGGCGACGACCCGGAAGCCCAGTCCTAGGAGTGCCGCCCGCCGAGCGGACGCACGCTGGGCCGTCCAGCCTCAGCTTGCTGGCGGCCTTGTCGCTTCTCCTTGGGCAGGCCTGCTGGACTGCAGGCGGCAACCAGGTGGCCGCGACGGTAGACGGCCAGAGGATCACATTCTCGGACATCGAGCTCCATGAGTGGCTCAGCCGGGACGATTGGCCGAGTGCCGAGACGGCGGCGCGGCCGACAGGGTGGCGCCTGCATGCGCTGCGGCAGCTGATCGACCAGGGGATCCTGCTGCGCAGGGCCAAGCGCCGGGGAGTGGAGGCGTCCTCCCAAGAGGTTGAGGAGGCGGTTCGCCGCAGGCGCGCCGCCGCAGGAGATGACGACGCTCTTGAGCGCATCCTTGCCTCGAACGGTGCCTCGGTCGACCGGCTCCGCGAGCACTTGCGGCGCGCGCTGACGATTGAGCACATGATCAGGCAGGAGGGCTCGTCCAAGGTGCGCGTGCGCACGGGCGAAATGCGGGCCTACTACGATGCCCATGAGGCGGCGTTTTCGGTCTACGAGCAGCAGCTGCGCCTAGCTCAGATCCTTGTCGGGGAGTCGACACTGTCCCCCATACCCAACCTGAGGAACGACGACGTGACGGGCCCTGAGGCCGCCCTTGAGAAGATACGATGGATCCGCGACCAGCTGCAGGGTGGGGCGGACTTCGAAACATTGGCCCAAGAGTACTCGGAGGATCCCCTGTATGCGGCGACTGGAGGGGACATGGGTTTCGTCCCGCTGTCGGCGATGGACGGGGCGGACATCAGGCTGCGCCGCGCCATTGGGGCGCTCCGCGCGGGCCAGCAGTCTGACATTATCGAGACCGACGGGGAGTACCGCATCCTGCGCCTGATCTCGGTCGAGGAGGCCGGCCAGCGCAGCTTTGACGACCCTGAGGTGCAGGACGCGATACGTGGAGTGCTCGCGAATCGAAAGGAGCAGCTGCTGCGAGAGGCGATCTACGAGGTCGAGCGCAATCGTTCGAGGATTCGCAACCACCTCGCGGAGCGCCTCGCGGCCGACCCCGACGCGGGGCCCTGACCGAGCCTCCGAGTGCTAAACTTCATGCCCCATGCATGTGGCCGATGGAATCCTCCCCGCCTCCGGCTGCGCGGCCGCATTCGCCGGAAGCGCCGTCTGGCTTGGCCTGAGCTGCCGTCGGGTGGAGGTTCCGGAGGCGTCCCGCATGGGCTTGGCCGCAGCGGCGACCTTCGTGGTCTCGACAATTCAGTTTCCCCTTATGGGGATGCCCGCGCACTTGGCCATGCTGGGCCTGCTGGGAATCCTGCTGGGGCGGCGGGCCTTTCCGGCTTTGTTCGCCAGCTTGCTGTTCCAGGCGCTGCTCCTGCAGCATGGAGGGCTTGTCTCGCTTGGCGTCAATGCGCTCAACATGGGTTCCGGAACGCTCGTCGGAGCGGGTATCTGGAGGCTCCGGGCAGTGCCTTCCGGGGTGCGGGCGGCCCTGGCGGGATTCTGCGGATCGCTGCTTCCCGTCCTGCTGCTGGCTTGGGAGTTCGAGGCCGCGAACTACGGTCGGGGTTTCTACGCGGTGGCGGCAGCTCTCGCTTCGGTGGCGGTAGTAGAGGCCTTGGTGACCGTATTGGCGGTGCGCTTCTTCGGACGTGCGCGGCCAGACCTTCTAGCCGTGGCCTGACCATACTTGCCCTTGCGGCCGCGGTGTGGGCGTTCCATCCTGCCTCAGCGGAGGGCCATGCGCTGCGCGCGCAGATCCGGCAAGGGGAGGGGGCTGTCGAGGTGGTGTGCGCGTATGAGGCAGGACTGCCCGCGTCGGCCGAGGTGATGCTGGTCTCGCCGGCGGACCCGACCCGCTACCGCGAGATCCTGCAGACGGACGCCGAGGGCACCGCACGCTTCCTCCCGGACGTGCAGGGATTGTGGCGGCTCGTCGCTGACGACGGCTTGGGGCACAGGGCCGAGCTGGAGTTCGAGGTGGGCGAGGGTGGCACCGTGCGGGTGGTCGGAGGACCGGTCCCGGGAGGCGGTGCGCGATGGGTCTTGGTCGCACTGGCCGGGTCTGCGCTCGTTTGGCTAGGCTGGCAGTGGTGGGGGCGTCGCCGTGCGCTCGGTTGACGCTGGGCTGGCGGCCCCGAGATCCCCGCTCGCGGCGGCGCACCCGACCGTGAAGCTGTGCGCGGCGCTGGCCACGGTCGTCCTCATCTCGACGTTTCCCCCGGCCCCCAGCTGGCGCCAGGGCGTCACTGCCGCGATCTTGCTGGCAGTGTGGGGGTTGGCCCGCGTGTCGCCGGGCTATGTGTTGCGGAGGGTGGCGGCCGCAGCCCCGTTTGTTGCCTTGGCGGCCTGCCTACCGCTAGTGTCAGGCCTCCCTAGTGCCGGAGCGCTGGCGGGGGCAGTGGTTTTCAAGGCAACCTCGGCCATCGTGCTGCTGTCGATTCTGGCGGCAACGACGCCGGTGGAGGACATCCTGCAATCGCTGTGCCGCCTCGGTGTTCCCAGGTCCTTCGCGCTGACTGCCGTGCTGATGAACCGCTACCTGTTCGTGCTCCTGGAAGAGTGGCGCGGGATCTCGCGTGCCCGCGACTGCCGCACGGGCGGCCAGTTGGCCTCAGGCCGCTGCCGCATGTGGGCCAACCAGGCGGCGATGGTCTTCGTTCGGGGATGGGACCGCTCCGCGCGGGTGGCGCAGGCGCTGCTCACGCGCGGGTTCCGGGGCGAGTTTCCGCGCCTGCAACGCCCGAAGCTCGGCGTCGCCGAGGCGGCGTTGGCCGTCGCGCTGCCCCTGGCGGTGCTGCTCCTACGAATCGTGTAGGTCCAACCGTCGCGCCCAAATGTTCCGGTAGCGCACGGGATTTCCGTGGCCCTGCAGCAGGAGCCCCAGTTCGGGCTCGTGGGGCACGTACTCGCTCACCCTCCTGTGGCGCATCGGTCCCAGCAGTTCGCGGCGGTGGTGGAGCAGCACTCCGTTGTGCAGCACAGTGGCGAATGCGGGCCGCGCCAGTTCGTCCCCGTCGAATCGAGGGGCCTCGAATATGATGTCGTACGTCTGCCACTCGCCCGGCTTGCGGGCCGCATTGACCAAGGGCGGGAACTGGCCGTAGATCGCACCCGCCTGGCCGTCGGCATACGAGATGTTGTCGTAGGAGTCGAGGATCTGGACTTCGTAGAGGCCCATGATCAGCACGCCGCTGTTGCCGCGCGCCTGGCTGTTGCCGCTGGGCTGGGCAGGTGTGGCCCACTCGATGTGCAGCTGGACGTCGCCGAATCGCTGCTTGGTGATGTGCCCCCCCGTTCCCGGGACCACCTCCATGTAGCCGTTCTCGACCTTCCAGACGGGCGGGAGCGTTTCGCCCCGCCGTCGCTGCTCCCAGTTGGCTAGGTCCTTGCCGTCAAACAGGACGGTCGCGTCCGAGGGCGGCTGGCCGGGGCTGGTGGGAGTGCTGGCAGTGCCGGGCGAGACGATCCTGGGTCTTGGCCGTGAGTCGTCGTGCACTCTCCAGCGGCCTCCTGGCAGGTAGGGCGTGTCTGTGTAGCCGGTGGGGGCTGGCTTGGAAGGCTCGGCTGAGGTCGCGGGCAGGGCAAGAGCCGGGGCGAGCAGGAATTTACGTCGTTGCATGGGTGATCCGGAACCATCGTACATTCGCAGCGGCTCAGAGGGCCGTTCCGTGCGCTGCCACGCCAGTGCTGGGCGATGTGGACTTCCGTGGGCGGCCTGCTGGACGGGGACTGCCCTCGGGCCGGGTTTGGTATTAGCCATCGATTCGGGCAGCCGCATAGGCGCGTTGCGCGACGGTGCGGCCTCCCTCAAAGCGCCGCTGCACTCTGCTAGACTCCGGGTTTGGTTCCACCCGCCAGTCCTGCCGACGGCCTAGTCACGGTCTTCTCGTCGCGCAGCCACCTTGCCACGATTGAAGCGGAGATCATTCAGGGCCTGCTGGAGTCCGCCGGCATCGCGTGCTGGCTGGCTCGCGAGAACGTCATCCAGCAGCCCGTCGGAAACGTGCTGGTGAAGGTGCTCGAATCGCGGGCCGAAGATGCGCGGGCCGTCCTTCGAGATGCGGTCGATGGGGCCGCCGAGACTGCGCCATGAGGCATGGCCGGCTGCTCCCTGCGGGCGCGTTCGCGTTGGCCGCCCTGTTCGTTGGGTGTGCCGGGCGGCCCGAGCCCGCACTCCCTCGCCTGACGGTTGTGCTGGCGGTCGACCAGCTGCGGGCCGACTACTTGGAACGGTTCGAAGAGCACTACACGGGAGGCTTTCGGCGATTGCTGGAGGAGGGTGCTTACTTCCACGCGGCCGCATACCGCCATTCGAGCACCTCCACCGGCCCAGGACACGCCACAATCTCCACCGGCAGGCACCCCGCCGCCCACGGCATCGTGGGCAACAGCTGGCGCGAGCCCGGCGTCGGTCGCGTATACTGCGTCGACGACGACCGCCACGTGCCGGTCGGGGGTCCGGGCACTGGGGCTTCCCCTCAGGCCCTAGTCACCGAGACTCTCGGGGACCTGCTCAAGCGCGCTCACCCCGGAGCCAAGGTCTACTCTGTATCGACCAAGGACCGCAGCGCGATCCTGATGGGAGGCCGACGGGCCGACGGGGCGTTCTGGTTCGAGCCGGACTGCGCTTGCCTGGTGTCTTCGACGTACTACGGGGACCGGCTGCCGGGCTGGCTCGAGCGGTTCAATGCCAGCGGTCCCGGCGCGGCCCATGCAGGCAGGAGATGGGACCGTCTGCTGGCCGATCCGGCGATATATGAGCGGCTGGCACGGACCGATGACTTCCCGGGCGAGGGAGACGGGCGGGGAGCGACGTTCCCGCACCGGCTGCCGGAGGACGGTTTCGGCTCCTTGCTGGCGAGGACGCCCTACTCGGACGAGGTCACGCTCGGGGCCGCTCTGGCCGCTTTGGAGTCAGGCGAAATAGGGACGGACGACGTGCCCGACCTGCTGTTCGTCGGACTGTCTGCGACGGACTCGATCGGCCATCGGTACGGCCCGTTCAGCCAAGAGGCCATGGACAACCACCTGAGGCTGGACCGCAGGCTTGGCGAGTTCCTCGAGGAGGTGGACAGGGTAGTAGGCCCTGGGCGGTCCGTCATTGCCCTCACTGCCGACCACGGCGCGATGCCGTTGGTCGAGCATCTTCGCGCCAACGGTGACTCCTCGGCCCGCAGGATCAGCACGTCGGACTTCTGGCAGCGTGCCACGCCGGCCATTGAGGAATGCGGACAGGGCCCTGCCTCGGAGGTTGTGGACGCTACCGCCGGCAGCAGCCTCCACTGGAATGTGGCGGCTCTGGGCGAGCGCGGCATGTCGCGCGAGAAAGCCAGCAGCTGCGTTCAGGGCTGGCTCTCCGGCCAGCCGGAGGTCGCTGAGGTGTTCACGGCGGAGGGCCTCTCGGGGCCAGAAGACAGCGAGCTCGCCGCGCTCTTCCGGAATGCCTATCGGGAGGGCCGGTCACCGCACTTGCAAGTTCATTTCGCAGAGGGTGCCTATCCCGGCGGGCCGAACGGGACCGGGCATGGAAGCGCCCATATCCATGACCGCCGCGTCCCGGTCGTCCTGGCGGGTGTCGGCATAGTCCCGGGCAGGCACGCCTCTGAGGCCGGCCCGGAGGACGTGGCGCCGACACTGGGGGTGCTGCTGGGGTTGGAGCCGCAGCTCGAGAGCGACACACGAGTGCTGAGCGAGGCGCTCGGACCCGATCGATGATGGGCGGTTCGCGCGGCGGCCGCAAGGGGGACACATGGCCCTCCGAGCACCATAGCTTCCGGGACGAGCGGACCGGCGCGCGGATCCACCGCGTCACCGGGCATGACTCCATCAGCCACCCGACATACTTCCTGCAGTGCTCTTTCAGCGCGGACCAGTCCCGCCTGCTGTTCACCGGTTACCGCACGGGCGCGGCGCAGCTCTACGACGCGGAGTTTCCGGACGGTCCGATCCGCCAGCTCACCGACGGCGACCCCGTGCACCCGTTCTCCCCGCTGATCGCGCCCGACGGGGCCGTGGTGTTCGTTCGAGGAGGGGCGGTTTGGCGTCTGGAGCCAGAGGGGCTGGGCGAGAGCCTGATCGCCGACAGCGGAGGCCAGCTCGGCGAGTGCTCGCTCAGCCCTTGCGGGGAGTGGTTCGTGGCCGCGTGCAAGCGGCCCCACGGGTGGGGCTTGCTCGTGGGCAGCCTAGACGGCAGCCGTACGCGATTCGTGGATTTCCCCAGAACCGTGATCCACCCCCAGTTCAATCCAGTGAATCCCGATTGGATCGAGTTCGCGGCCGATCCGGCACCCCGCATGCACCGTGTTCGCCGGGACGGCTCGGGTTTGGAATGTCTCTACCTGCACGGCAACAACGAATTCGTCGTGCATGAGACGTTCCTGGGGAACAGCGAGGACCTTGTCTTCAGCGTGTGGCCGTTCGCCCTGCGCCGGCTCGACTGGCGCACCCGCCGTATCTCGACCATCAGCGAGTTCAACGCCTGGCACATCACGCCGGACGGCGCGGGCCGCCGCATTCTGTGCGACACCGCGCACCCGGACATCGGCCTGCAGCTGGTCGACGTGGCCACGGGAGAGCGGACCACCGTCTGCGAGTCCTTGGCCAGTTCGCAGGGCACGCAGTGGACGCGGTCGCGCTATGCATTGGCCGAGGATTGGGAGCGCGCCCGGCGGGCGACGGAGCGGAAGCGGTCGCTGAGCTGGATGGAGATGGCGGGCGATACCGTGTACGGTCCGCAGTGGACGCATCCCCACCCGTCCTTCTCGCGGGACGAATCGATGGTCGTGTTCGCCAGCGACAGGAGCGGCTTCACGCAGGTGTACGTCGCCGAGATACCGTGAGGGGCCTGCGCGGCTGCGGTTGCGGCAGTCAGGATGCGCGGCCCGTTTCGAAGCCGCCGAGCAGCGTGCGAAAGTTCTCCGTAGTCTGCTGGGCTATGTCTTCAAAGGTCGTATTCCGAACCCTCGCCAGTGTCCGGGCCGTCTCGACCACGAAGCGCGGCTCGTTGCGCCGGATTTTGCGGTGCGGCGTCGGCGTCAGGTAGGGAGCGTCCGTTTCGACCAGCAGCCGGTCGGACGGCACCCATCGGGCCGTGGCTCGGAGGTCGCCCGAGCGCGGGAAGGTGAGCACTCCGGAAAACGACAGTAGGAAGCCCATCTGCAGGCAGCGCAGCGCGTGCTCCGAGGTTCCCGTGAAGCAGTGCATGATGCCGCCGATGCCGTTCCCCGCCCAGTGCTGTTCAAGGAGGTCCAAGGTCTCGTCCCACGCGTCCCGCGTGTGGATCGCGATCGGTTTGCCGTGGGCGGCGGCGATCTCCATCTGCCGCACGAAGGCTTGCCGCTGCTCGCCTTTCGGGGAGTTGCGGTAGTGGTGGTCAAGCCCGATCTCGCCCACAGCCAGCACTTCCGGGTGGCGGCACAGGGCGTCCAAGCGCTCCTCCGTTGGCTCGTCAAACTTGGCCGCGTCGTGCGGGTGGACGCCGACGGTTGCGCCGATGTCGGCGTGACGCTCTGCGATGCGGACCGCAGCCTCAAGGTCGGGCGGGCCGTCCCCCGTGCCGATGGCCAGCATGAACGACACGCCTGCACGGCGGGCGCGCTCGATGACCGCATCGCGGTCGGCATCGAATGCGGGGCCGTCGAGGTGGCAGTGGGAATCGACGAGCATGGCGTCCCGGCCTGGCCGGCCTCAGCTCAGGCGTGCCCCGGGCGGCGTGTCCTTGTCAAATCCGGCCAGGCGCGCCTCTCCGCCGGGGAGCGAAGCGGCGATGACCATCCCCTGCGAAACCACGCCCATCATCTTGCGCGGCTTGAGGTTGGCCACAACCGCGATGCGTCGGCCTTGCACCTCCTCGGGAGCGTACTCGGCCGCGATGCCCGCCAGGATCGTCCGCGGCTCTGCCTCGCCGATGTCCACGGTCAGCCGCAGGAGCTTGTCCGACTTCTTCACGCGCTGCGCTGCCTGCACCAGACCCACACGCATGTCGACCTTGGCAAAGTCCGAGATCTCGATGGGTGGCGTGTCGATCGTAACCGCCGGCGACGGGTCAGGCTGGCCGAGCATCTTGGCCTGCTGCTGCAGCGACTCGGCCTCGAGGGCCTCCATCCGGGCGACCGCCTTGCCCACGTCCAGCCGCGGATAGATGGCGCGCTGCTTGCCGGCGTCGTCGCCGGGCTTCAGCCCGCCCCAGGCCAGCAGGTCGAGGCGCTCGTCGCGCACTGCGCCGGCGAGGCCGAGGGACTCCCAGACGCCTTGGGCTCCGATTGGCAGGACCGGGGCCAGGAGCACGGCGGCCACGCGCAGGGTCTCGGCGCTGTTGTACAGGGTGGCGCCCAGTTGCCCGGCGGATCCGGGGCCGCCACGCTTGGCCAATTCCCAGGGCCTGTGTTCCACGATGTACTTGTCGGCGCGCGCGAGCAGCGTCCAGACCGCATCGATCGCGTGCGAGAAGGAGTACCTGGCGTAGTGCGCCACGGCCCGCTCGATGCACTTGGCGGCCAGTTCCGGCAGGCCCCCGTCATCTCCCCCGGAAGGGTCCGGGAGCTTCCCGCCGCAGTAGCGGGAGAGCATGGACGCTGTGCGGCTGGCGAGGTTGCCGAGGCCGTTGGCCAAGTCGGCGTTGTAGCGCCGCGCCAGCGCCTCGTGCGAGAAGTGCCCGTCCTGGCCGAATACGATCTCCCGGAGCAGGTAGTGGCGGAGCCCGTCCGTGCCGACCACCTCCTTGATGGGAAGTGCCCGGACGATGTTCCCTTTGGTCTTGGACATCTTGCCGCCCTGAAAGATGAGCCAGCCATGAGCCCAGATCTGGCGCGGCAGCGGCAGGCCAGCCGCCATGAGGAACGCGGGCCAGTAAACGGCGTGGAAACGCACGATTTCCTTGCCGACCAGCTGCACGTCGGCAGGCCAGAGTCGCTCGTACTCGCCCCGCCCGTCGGCGTCTCCGAATCCCAGCGCGCTGATGTAGGTGGTCAGCGCGTCGAACCATACATAGAAGACGTGCTCGGGATCGTTGGGCAGCGGAATTCCCCATTTGAGTGTCGAGCGGCTGATCGACAGGTCCTTGAGGCCGGAACGCACGAATGCCAGCACCTCGTTTCGGCGAGTCTCCGGACGGATGAAGTCCGGCTGGGACTCGTAGAGGTCGATGAGTGGCTGCTGGAAGGCGGACAGGCGGAAGAAGTAGTTCTCCTCGGTGACGGTGGTGATCAGTTCGGGGTCCGCTGCGGCCGCCTCTTCGTCCGTGACGAAGGCCTCATCTCCGAGGTGGTACTTGCCGGTGTAGGCGCCCTTATAGATGGCCCCGTTCTTCAAGCAGCGCCGGAACACCTCGCGAACGGCCAAGGCGTGGCGGGGGTTGCTGGTGCGCCGGAAGAAGTCCACCTCAAGGTCCAGCTGCTCCCATTCCCGGCGGAAGGCGGCCGACACCCTGTCGGTGAATTGCAGCGGTTCCAGGCCCGCAGCCGCAGCCGCCCGCTCAACCTTCTGCCCGTGCTCGTCCGAGCCCGTGACCAGGTAGGCGTCATCCCCCAGCATCCGCCGGATCCGCTTGATCGTATCGGCCACGATCGTGGTGTAGGCATGGCCGATGTGGGGAGCCGCATTGACGTAGTAGATCGGCGTCGACAAGTAGAACTTGGGCATGGGCGGGGGCTCTTCCTAGTCTGGCACGGTGCGCCGAGGTGCGGATGCTCGCCGCCGGTGCCGCAAGCGGGGCCCCGCGTAGCGGCTGGCCCGCCCGGTCCCTACTTCCCGGAGCTCTGGCAGGCCTGGCGGGCCAGATCCCAGACTCGCTGGAATGGAACGCTGTGCTCCTTCGCCAGGCTGCGGCAGTCCTCGTACTCCGGCGCGCAGCTCCGGCGCCCGCCGTCGCGCCCGGCGACCTTGACCCGGACGGGGCCATAGCTTGTTTCTACAGTCACCAAGGATCGCGGCAGTGTCCGGCGGCGCGAGGCCGTCTCGCGGATGCCCAGTGTCGAGGTCTCAGCCAGCATCAGGTCGCCAAGCCGCGACCTGTCCTCGGGCCGTGCCAGCACCGAAAGCCGGAATCCCGGCCGGTTCTTCTTCATCTGAACGGGCGCCAGCGTAACGTCCAAGGCCCCGGATTCCAGCAGGCGCTCCATGGCGAAGCCCGCCATCTCGGGCGTCATGTCGTCAATGTCCGCCTCCAGCGCCCAGACTTCCTCCGGGGGGGAGTCGGCCTCCTCAGCATCGCCCAAGAGCACCCGCAGCAGGTTCGGTCGCCCGGCCAGCTCGCGCGTTCCCGCCCCGTAGCCGCTTGCAGTGATGCGCATTGGGGGCGGCGGGCCGAAGCCTCCTGAGAGCGTCACCGCCAGTGCCGCTCCCGTCGGTGTCGTCAGCTCGACCGGGGGCCCGTCTGAGTAGGTGGGCACTCCCTCCACCAGGCGGGCTGTGGCCGGCGCCGGCACGGGCAGCGTGCCATGCGCCGCCTTTACCGTGCCGCTGCCGAGATTGATCGGCGAGCAGTGCACACGCTGGACTCCCAGCCTTCGAAGGCCGCAGCAGCCTCCCACGATGTCGGCGATCGAGTCCAGCGCGCCCACTTCGTGGAAATGGACTCGCTCCAGCGGGATTGCGTGCGCTCGGGCCTCCACCTCCCCGAGGCGCCGGAACACCCGAATGGCGTCCCGCTTCGCAGCCTCCTCGATCTCGGACCCGCCGATCATCGCCTCGATCGTGGACAGTGAGCGGTGGTGGTGATGGTGGTGCTCATGCGCGTGGATGTGCACCTTCGTGCCGGCCAGCCCGCCCCGCTTTGCGGGCTCTGAGTCCACCCGCAGGCCCTTGACGCCGAGCCTGTCCAGGTCATCTTGGAGGGCCTCGACCGGCAGCCCGCTGTCCACGAGGGCGCCCAGCAGCATGTCGCCGGAGATGCCCGAGAAGCAATCCAGATAGCAGATGCGCACGGATCCCGCCGCCGGCGCGGCTGCGCCCAGACTACCACGCAAATGGGCTCACCCCGTGCCCTGGCCTTCGCCCACCAGTTCGAGGAATGCCCGGGACGCCTGCGACAGCTCCCGGGAACGCGGGAAGACCAGGCGGATCTTGCGCTCCATGGTGAGTTCCCGCACCTCGATCTTCCGCAGCGCTCCGCTGTCGATCTGCCGCTCGACGCACATCTGCGGAAGGAATGAAACGCCAAGGCCCCGCTGCACCAAGCGGCGAATCGTCTCGATCGTGGGCATTTCGATGCGCATGTTGAGCGCCACCTGATGGCGCCGGAACGTCTCGATGACCCTCGCACGGTAAGGCGACCCTACGTTGTGGGCGATGAAAGTCTCTTGGCCCAGCTCTTGGATGCTGATCCTGCGTTTTCCGGCAAGGCGGTGCGAAGGGGACACGACGAACGCGAGCCGGTCATCATAGATCTGCTGAACGCTGAGCCTCGGGTCGCCCGGATCGTAGCTGATCGCCCCAAGCTCCAGTTCCCCGTCGAGCACGGCCTGGGGCAGCTGGCTCGAAAGGCTGCGCCGAAGCTCGACGCGGATGCCAGGGTACAGGCGCCGGTAGGCCTCGACGTGTCCCAGCAGGTACAGCGCCGTCGACTCGTTCGCCCCCACTGTCAGCTTTCCGCGGCGGCGGTCCTGCAGGTCCGACAGCGCGACTCGCATCTCCCTTTCCAGCGACTTGAAACGGCGCGCGTACTCGGCCACCTCCCGCCCCGCGTCCGTCAGCCGCACGGACCGCCCCGATCGGTCGACGAGAAGCACCCCCAAGTCGCGCTCAAGGCGCCTTAGCGCCAGCGAGATGGCAGGCTGCGTTCGGTGGAGCTTCTGCCCGGCGCGGGAGAAGCTGCCCTCGGCGGCGATGGTCTGGAACACCTTGAACAGCGTGAGATCCATATGTAGCGCTTATGGTATTCCAAAGAAATATAAATTTGCTTTATTAGCCCCGATTGGTGTCTACTGATACGGTCAGGAGAACGCATGTCCGAGCGATTCCACATTTTCGATACGACGCTGAGGGACGGCGAGCAGTCGCCCGGCTGCAGCATGACCACGCCCGAGAAGCTTCGGGTGGCCCGGCACTTGGTCGAGATGGGCGCCGACGTCATCGAGGCTGGCTTCCCGATTGCCTCGGACGGCGACTTCCAGGCTGTGAGGGCCGTTTGCCGGGAGTTTCCCGGTGCCCACCTCGCTGCGCTGGCGCGAGCGGTCCCGATCGACATAGAGCGCGCCGCGGCCTCGCTGGACGGCCATCCGCGCCCGCGGATCCACTGCTTCATCGCGACCAGCGAGATTCACCTGCGGTACAAGTTCAAGAAGTCCCAGCAGCAGATCTTGGAGGAGGCGGTTGCCGGGGTCCAACTGGCGCGCAGCTTCGTGGACGACGTGGAGTTCTCCGCCGAGGACGCCACGCGCACGGAGATGGACTACCTTTGCCGTGTCTGCGAGGCCGTGGTGGATGCGGGCGCGGGCGTGGTCAACATCCCGGACACGGTTGGGTACATGACGCCAGAGGACTACGCCGCGAAGATTGCGCGAATCGTTGAAGCCGTCGGCGACCGGGCGGAGGTCAGCGTCCACACGCACGACGACCTAGGCCTGGCCACGGCCAATTCGATCGCGGCCCTGCACGCTGGGGCCCGCCAGGTGGAGTGCGCGCTCAACGGGATCGGGGAACGGGCAGGGAACTGCTCGCTTGAGGAAGTGGTGGCGATCACAATGGTCCGCCCGGACCGCGTTCCCTTCCGCACGGGGATTGACGCCACGAGGCTGTACGCCGCCAGCCGGGCTCTGGCAGAGTGCATCACCTTCGGCCCGCAGCCGAACAAGGCCATCGTGGGCAGCAATGCCTTTGCCCACGAGGCCGGCATCCACCAGGACGGATACCTGAAGCACCGCACAACGTACGAGATCATGACTCCGGAGTCGGTCGGTGTGCCGTCGTCGCAGCTGATCCTGGGAAAGCACAGCGGCAGGCACGCGCTGGCGCAGCGTGTTGAGGAGCTTGGCTTCGGCCTGTTGGACCGGGCCAGCCTGGGGACTGTCTACGGGGCCTTCACGCGCATGGCGGACACCCGCAAGGGCCTCACGGACGAGGACATCACGGCGCTGCTGGAGCGCCTTGGCCTTGAGCGGGTGGCGGTTGCGGCGACGGCGGCATAGGCAGGCCGCTCGGGCGTCGCTGTAACCCCCCGATGGCGGGTAGCGTCTCTATCACTTCAGGTATACACGGCCTGTTAGGCTGGTCTGTAGCCCTGTAATTCGAGGCCGCCCGGCAGCGGCGCGGCCCTACTGGTCCGGAGGCTCCATGGTTCGTCCCCGCAATCGATTCGCAGCAGTGTTGCTTAGCGCGCTTGTCGCATTCGCGCCCTTCGCCCGCGCCCAGGACGGGGCGATCCAGATCCGCGTCCTGATGGGCGAGGGAGGCATCAACAACATCAACCGCAACGTGGCTGTCGAGCCCGAGCTGGAGGTGGTCGACTCCGCTGGCAAGCCCGTGGCCAAGGCCGCCGTGACGCTGCGCGCTCCGGCGTCCGGGCCGAGCGTGACCTTCTTCGGCGCCTCGCGCGTGACCACGCTGACCACCGACGACAACGGGCGCGTCCGGGTATCGGGAATGTTGCCCAACACCATCGAGGGCACGTTCCAGATCGAGGTCGAGGCCGAGTTCAACAACGCCACCGCGAACGCGGTCATCACACAGTCGAACGCGGTAGCGCCGGGTGAGCCGAAGCCCAAGCGCCAGGGCATCGGCTGGAGGGTGATCGCGGCGCTCAGCGCTGCTGCGACGGTTGGCATCGTGTCGGCCGCGCTGCGCTCAGGCGACGACACGACCGCCACGCCCACGGCCATTTCGATCGGCTCGGTCAGTGTCGGCGCACCTCGCTGATGGGCGCTGGCGGGATGCAGGCAGCCGGATTCCTCCAAACGCAAGATCCACGAAAGGCGAAGTGATGAAGACGTCTCTAATGGCGACCGCGGCACTCCTGCTGGCGGCGCCGCTCGGTGCGCAGGTGCTTGTCGAGACGGAGGGGATCACCGATCCGTCCACCTTGGGCAACACCGTTGTGTTGAACGCGGAGGCCATAGGCGACCGGGTGGCGAGGTCGATCACGGTGACCTTCCAGGAGGGCCCCCTGACCCTCAGGACGATCCGCGTCGTAGGTTCTAACGAGTTCACCTATGAGCTGGACAGCCTGAGCCGGCTCCCCGCCGTGATTCGCGGCGACCTCAAGGCGGAACTGTTCGTGATCTACCAGCCGCGCACGGCCGGCCCTGCACGCGCGACCCTCGAATTCACCGTGCGGCTGGACGATGTTCCCGAGGGCGAGCCTCAGGACAGGCTCTACACCATTCCCCTGCTGGGCCAGGTTCCGGATCTGACCTTGGCGTATTCGGTGCCAGGGCGCCCCCGGCGGACCGTGCCGCCCGAGGGACAGGTCGAATTCGGCAACCGGCCGATCAACGTGGCGACCGAAGCCACCGTGCTGCTGACCAACACCGGCAGTGCTCCCGCCACCATTCGAGGCGTCAGCATCGCAGGCGGCGCCGGGTTCGAGATCGTGTCGCCGCCCGGCTACCCGGTCATGTTGGAGCCCGGTTCAAGCCTGAACCTGCAGGTGGCGTTCACGCCTGGCACGACCGGAAACTATAGGTCGACTCTCCAAGTTGATGGGGGCGTCCTACAGGCCCGCTACTTCTTGACGGGCATCGGCGGAGACGAGCTGAGCTACTCGCTGCTGCGATACCCGCCGGGGTCGAACACCGCGATCCAGTCCCCGATCCGCTCGGGCGTGCCGATCGTTTTCGGGCAGGGCGCGAAGACCGTGGAGCTTATCGGCACGAACGCAGGGCAGACCAACGTCCTCATCGAGCAGATTCGCGTCTCGGGCCCGTTCACGGTCATGGGAATACCGCCGGTTCCGACGAGTCTGGGCCCGGGCGGCACCATCCGCCTGGCAATCGAGCCCAGGGTCCCCACGGGCGGCGCGACCGTCGGAGAGCTGGTCATCGACGACGCGGTCTTCCCTCTCGAGCTGGACTTGCCCCCCCTGCGCAACGTGAGCTTCACGACCTTAGGCAGGCTGCTGCGGCCGGGCGAGCAGGTGGGCGTAGGCCTGACGATTCCCGTGCCGTACCCGGTCGACATTCGCGGAACCTTGGATCTTGAGCTCGACTCGCTGGAGGCCACGAGTGATCCGGCCCTGCAGTGGGCGGCCGGCGGGCGGACGGTGACCTTCCGCATCCCTGCCGGGCAGACTGCGGCCGTGTTCGCCAGCAACTCCCGCGAGGCCCAGTTCCAGGCCTCCACCGTCTCGGGAACAGTGCGGGTGCTCGCCAGCTTCGCGGCCGAGGCGTGGGGCATTGACATCACCCCGGCCGCGCAGCCGACGCTGGAGTTCACCGTACGGCTGCAGGCGCTGCCCGCCGTGAGTTTCAGCAGGCAGGCGGGACCCGTAATCGCCGGGGAGCCCGTAGAGCTGGGGCTCTCTCTCGCCTCCCCCTATCCGGAGGCTGTCAGCGGAGTCCTGAGCCTGGTCTTCGAGCCGGCCGACCTTGATGGTGCGCCCGGCCCGTGGCAGAACCGGCGGCAGGTGGGCTTCACGATCCCGGCGGGATCCACAACCGCGATGTTCGGGGGCGGAACGGCCTCCAGCACGACCTTCGCCGCGCCAGCGGCCTCCGGCGGGCTCACCATTACGGCGAGCTTCCAGACTGAGGCGGCCGGGGCGGACCTGACCCCGGATCCAGCTCCCGAGCTGAAGCTGACGGTGACCAAGGCGTCCCTGCCAGATGTCTCGTTCTCCCGCGAGGGAGGAAGAGTCCGCGCCGGCGAGAGCGTCAGTCTGGGGCTGTCCTTGGCGAGCACGTACTCGGAGGACCTGGTCGGTTCGATGCGGCTCTCCTTCGCGGCGGCGGACGTGGACGGTGCGAGCGGGCCGTGGGCCGGCGCCGGCAGGCAGGTGGCCTTCCGGATTCCGGCGGGATCCCTGCAGGCGGAGTTCGGCGGTCAGGGCAACCGCAGCACGCAGTTCTCGATGCCGTCCTCCGAGGGGCGCGTCACGGTCACGGCCAGCTTCCAGACCGAGGCTGGCGGGGCCGACGTGACCCCGGACCCCGCTCCGGAACTGGCATTCGACGTGGGTATCGCGGCCCTTTCCGGGGTTAGCTTCACGATGCGCAGCGGTGAGGTTGCGGCGGGCTCGTCCGTTGCACTGGGCCTGAGCTTGGCTGAGCCGTACTCCGAGACACTGGCTGGCACGCTGAGCATGGCTTTTGCGGCGGCGGACGTGGACGGTGCGAGCGGGCCATGGGCCGGGGCCGGGCGGCAGGTGGCGTTCCGCATACCGGCGGGTTCGACGGCCGCGGAGTTCGGCGGCGCGGGCAACCTTACGACGGAGTTCACCGCTCCGTCCTCCGAGGGGCGCCTGACGGTGACGGCCCGGCTGCAGACCGAGGACGGCGGGGCGGATGTCACGCCGGACCCGATGCCGGAAGTGTCCTTCGACGTGACGGTCGACGCACTCCCCGCCGTGAGCTTCTCGAGCGAGGGAGGACCAACGGAGGCCGGCTCGGCGATGGAGTTGGGCCTGAGCCTAGCCGGGGCGTACCGCGAGACGCTGGAGGGCACGCTGAGCATGGCCTTTGCGGCGGCGGACGTGGACGGTGCGAGCGGGCCGTGGGCCGGCGCCGGACGGCAGGTGGCGTTCCGCATACCGGCGGGTTCGACCGCGGCAGAGTTCGGCGGCGCGGGCAATCTGGCTACGGAGTTCACTCTGCCATCCGCGGCGGGCCGTTTGACGGTAACCGCGCGGCTGCAGACCGAGGCTGGCGTGGACGTCACGCCAGACCCGGCCCCTGAAGTGGCCTTCAGCGTGGAGGTCTCCGCGCTTCCGGAGGTGACATTCTCGCGGGACGGCGGCGCGCTGATGCCCGGCGCCAGCGTCGAGCTGGGTGTGAGCCTGGCGGCGCCCTACGGGCGAGACTTGGCCGGCACGCTGAGCATGGCCTTCGCGGCGGCGGACGTGGACGGTGCGAGCGGGCCCTGGGCCGGGGCTGGGCGGCAGGTGGCGTTCCGCATACCGGCGGGTTCGACCGCGGCAGAGTTCGGCGGCGCGGACAATCTGGCTACGGAGTTTTCGGCGCCGGCCGCGGCGGGCCGCATAACGGTCACCGCGCGGTTCCGCACTGAGGACGGCGGGGCGGACGTGACGCCGGATCCCGCCCCCGAGCTTTCGTTCACCATCGAGGTCTCCCCACTGCCGGAGGTGATGTTCTCGCGTTCGGCAGGAACGGTGATGCCCGGGGCGACGATGGATCTGGGCCTGAGCTTGGCCGAACCGTACGCTGCGGCGGTCTCAGGAACTTTGGTCTTGGCCTTTGCTCCGACCGACGCCGGCGCTTCTGCCGGGGCCGGGTGGACCGGCGCGGGCCGGCAGGTCCCGTTCAAGATTGCCGCTGGCGAGACGCAGGCGATGTTCGGCGCGGGCGGTGCCGTGACGGAGTTCCGCACACCCCTCGTCGCAGGCCTGCTGACGGCGACAGCCCGAGTCGAGACCGAAGAGGGGGGTGTGGACATCACACCCAACCCGCAGCCGGAACTGGAGCTGACAGTGGAGGCAGCCGCTCTTTCGGCCATCACGTTCTCGCACACGGGCGGCACGGTGGACGCCGCCGATCAAGTGGAGATGGAGGTCACGCTTGCGGAACCGTACAGCACGGACATCGTCGGCAACCTCTCGCTGCTGTTCGAGACGCGCGCATTCGCCAACGACCCGTCGATCCAGTGGGCGACAGGTGGCCGCCAAGCCTGGTTCACGATTCCGGCCGGCTCGACGCTTGCGGTGTTTACGGGGCTCTCTTCGACCAACGCCTTCCAGACGGGCACGGTGGCGGGCGAGATCGTGATGCGGGCGCAGTTCTTCGCCGTGCCCGACGGCATCGCGAGGACACGGATCGAGCAGGCCGCCGCATCGGCGGCGGACATCACGCCCGACGTAATCCCGGAGATTCGCTTCGGCGTGATGGAGAGCGCCCCCGTGCTCAGGAGCGTAGCGTTGGGCCAGACAGGCCAGGGGGGCTTCAGCCTGCAGGTGACCGGGTACGCCACGTCCCGGATGGTGGACAGCATCTCATTCTCCTTCACGGGGGCGCAGGGCACGGCGCTCTCCACCAAGGATCTCGTCGCGGACGTGGGCGATGCCATGCGCACGTTCTTTGGCGGAAACCAGTCCGCCGCGACGGGCGGAAACTTCATGGCCACGATCAGCTTCTCGATGGACGAGGGTGTCTTTGAGGATCTGGCCAGCGTCAGCGTGACGGCTTCCAATCCCCAAGGCGTCTCGAACACGGTGTCGCTGTCGCTGAACAACTAGGCGAGGCGTCTGGGACAGGCGGGGCGCGGTCGGCGGAAGGCCGGCCGCGCCCCAATGGCTGCGTGGCGGTTGGCGGCGGACTGGGCGTGCCGTCGCGCCGGCCCAGAACGAGGTTCGCCCCAAGTCCCACCGGGCACCTCCACTTGGGACATGCGGCCCACATGCTGTACGTCTGGGGCGTGGCCCAGCTGGAGGGCGCAGAGGTCCTGCTGCGCATTGAGGACCATGACCGCCAGCGCAGCCGCCCCGCCTTCGAAGCGTCGATCTTGAGGGACATCGACTGGCTGGGATTCGAGCCTGCGAACGACGTCAGCCCGACTCGGAGCCCGTTCCGTCAGAGCGACTGCGGCGAGCGCTACGAGCGTGCCCTGTCACGTTTGGCCCGGGACTCGCACGTCTACCGGTGCACCTGCACGCGGAAGCAGCTCGCGAAGGCCGCGCGACCGCTGCCGACGGGGGAGAGGCCCTACCCCGGAACGTGCAGGAGACTCATGCATCCGGCGGACGTGCCCCACTCGCTTCGAGTGGCGTGGCATCCCCGCGCGTCGCCGGAGTGCTTCGAAGACGGCCTGCAAGGCCCCCAGAAGCAGGAGCCCCGGCTGCAGTGCGGAGACATGGTGGTGCGCGACCGGCTGGGCCAGTGGAGCTACCAGTTCGCGGTCACGGCCGACGACTTGAGCCACAGCATTGACTTCGTCGTTCGGGGGTTGGACCTGCTCGAGTCGACCGGCAGGCAGTTGCGGCTCGCTCGAATGCTGGGTCGAGCGCGGCCGCCGCGCTACTATCACCACCCGCTGCTGGTGGACCAGCGCGGCGAGAAGCTGGCCAAGGGCCGTGGGGCCTTTCCGATACGCTCCCTGCGGGCCGCCGGGTGCGCCCCGGCGGACGTGCTCGGACGGGCAGCGCTCGGGGCCGGCATGCTAACCGAGCTAGGCCCGGTCCGTGCGTCCGAGGCCGGCCCGCTCGTCGAGCGGGCGCACACGGCATGGCGAGGCCAAGACCGGTCCCGGCCGCAGTGACCGCCTCATCCGGCGTTCTTGGAGGCGCCAGCCCCGGAGGGCACTTTGACCAGCTGGCACATCTGCGTCAGCCGCTCATAGGCCCGCCAGCCCACATGCATTGGCAGCGACCCGAGGCTTTCCCCCGCGTTCAGCATTGCCTCGCCGCCCGGGTTCGCTTGACTCACTACTCGGGGCGCGAGTGGCGCTGCGGTAGTGAGAATGAGCCCCTTGTTGTGGTCGTGGCGGTGCTTGACGAGTGCCGTGATCGTGTCGATACTCCACTGCGTCGACCGGCCCTCGCCCAAGGAGTCGATGAGCAGGACGTCCGCACGCGCAACGGCTCGCGCCACACGATGGCCGCCCTGCGCGGTCTGACGGTCTGAGCTGAGGCGGTCGCCGAGCACCTTGAGAAGGCCGTGGTAGTCGAAGTAGAGGCAGGGGATGCCCTTTTCGGCCAGCAGCCTGAGCGCCGCTACGCCCAAGTGGCGGACACGGTCCATGTCTGATCCGTGCAGCAGCAGGCCTCGCTTGGCGCCGACAGGGTATTCATCAGCAAAGCGCTTGGCTCTTGTGGCGACCAGGTGCAGGTCGTTGAAGCGCCGCCGGTCCCGGTCGTGGCTCGGATACTCCAGATTCTCGAAGGACAGGTCGGCCAGTCTTGGTGGCAGGCCGAGGCGCGCCTTCCGGGCGGCGGAAGCCAGGCTCGACCGGCACTGGCATCGCCGTGCCACCATTTCGTCTCCCCGACTGACTTGGATCCACCCGGTGTCCTCGCACCGCTCGCACATCGCCGCAGTCCCCTAGCCAGGCCCCTCAGAACCCATTCCATCCTATTCAATGGTGGCCAGAATGTCGCCCGACGCCACCGAATCGCCCGGTCGCACCGACACAGAGAGCACGATTCCGCCGGACGGGGCGCGCATCTCGTTCTGCATCTTCATCGCTTCGACGACCATCAGGCCTTGACCGCTCGTGACGCTCTGGCCCTCTTTGACGAGTATGGCAACGACCTTGCCCGGCATGGATGCTCGGACGTGTCCGGCGCCCCCTGACACGGCATTCCCGACCGCGTCAGGCAGCCGTCGGGGGTCGACGACCGCGATCCGGAACGTCAGCCCCTCCGCGCAAGCTTCCAGCGAGCCGTCGGTCGCGGGCGAGACCGAGACGAAGTGCTGCTGTCCGTCCACGATCACGGAGTACACGCCATCGCCGGCGCGGGCAATGTGGGTTGTCACGTGCCGCCCGTCTGTCTCGCACACACCGGGACCGATCCTCAGACTGAAGTCTTGGCCATTGACGACCAGCTTGAGATCGCTCACTCGCCCCGGCTCCAATCGCCCAGCATGGACCGGCGGCCTACCCTGCCCCAGCGCGAGTCGGCTCGAACAGGCCCTACCGTCTTCGACGCCGCTTGTTCCTTTGTCCACTGGACACAGGCGAGCATCGCCGCCAGGCGGGCTGAGTCCGACGCTTCGGGAAGGCCGGCAAGCGTGCCGGGCAGTTCGCGCCCGAGGAACTCCGTGTCGACATTCCCGGCTAGGAAACGCGCATCCTCAACCAAGGCCCGGAACAGGTCCACAGTGGTGGCGATTCCTTCGACGGAGGTCTCCCGGAGTGCGGCCCGCAGCCGGGAGATCGCCTTCTGGCGCGTTCCCGCCCAAGTGCACAGCTTGGCGATCAAGGGATCGTACTCGATAGGCACGGTCCAGCCTTCGTTCGCGCCGAGGTCGACCCGCACGCCGGGCCCGTCGGGCATGGACATGCGCCGGATCCGGCCGGGCGAGGGCATGAAGCCGAGGCGCGGGTCCTCGGCGTAGATGCGGCACTCGATCGCGTGTCCCCGGGGCTGCACGTCTTCCTGCGAGAATTCCAGGCGCTTCCCTGCGGCAATCTGGATCTGCTGGCGGACCATGTCGATGCCGGTGACAAGCTCGGTGACGGGATGTTCCACCTGCAGCCGCGTGTTCATCTCGAGGAAGTAGAACCTGTGCTCCTCGTCCATCAGGAACTCGATGGTCCCCGCATTGGCGTAGGAGACCGCGCGGGCTGCGGCGATCGCCGCGTCGTACAGTCGGCCGCGGATTTCCGGACGCCGCTCCACCAGTGGAGAGGGGCTCTCCTCCAGGACCTTCTGGTGCCGTCGCTGGAGACTGCACTCGCGCTCGCCCAGATGCACGGTCGCACCGTGCTCGTCAGCCAGGATCTGCACTTCGACATGCCTCGGCCGCACGATGGCCCGCTCAACGTAGACTGCCGGGTCTCCGAAGGCCTTGCGGGCCTCCTCGCGCGCCTGCGCCCAAGCCCCGGCAAGCTCGCCGGGCCCGCCGACCAGCCGCATGCCCTTGCCGCCGCCCCCGGCCGCCGCCTTAAGCATGACTGGGTACCCTAATCCTTGCGCGATGGCCGCCGCCTCGGAAGGCCGGGCCGTGGCCGTGAGCGCGCCGGGTACGACCGGGACTCCAGCGGCCGACATGATCTCCCGGGCGCGCGTCTTGATGCCCATTGCCCGGATGGCACTGGCGGCCGGGCCAATGAACTTCATCCCGCGGTGGGCGCAGGCCTCCGCGAACTCGGCGTTCTCGCTGAGGAAGCCGTAGCCGGGATGGACGGCGTCCGCGCCGCAGCGCTCCGCCGTGTCGAGGATCCGCTGAGCATTGAGGTAGCTCTGCGCGGCCGGTGCCTTACCGATGCCGTAGGCCTCGTCCGACAGGCGCACGTGCCGGGCCTCGCGGTCCACATCGGAGAACACGGCCACTGCTGGGATGCCCATCTCTCGGCAGGCGCGGATGACGCGGACTGCGATCTCGCCGCGGTTGGCGATGAGGATCTTGCGAAACACGGCCTAGGGCGGGGTGCGGTCGCGAGTGCGGCCGCAATTCGGGCGGTTGGTCAGTTCAGGTAGAGGAATGCGTTGAGGTTGAACATCGCCAGCGCGAACTCGCGCAGCGGGCTCTCGGAGAGGAACTCCCGCGCCAGCTCGGCCTCGCTCGCGGTGGGAGGCCGTCCGGCGGTCAGCATGTACGCGTGCCGGATGGCGCGCTCGGAATCGTCTCCGGCCTCCCGCCTCAGCCGATCCGCGAAACGCTCCGCGAGATCATTTGAGGTCCTGCCGTTGAGCAGCTCCAGCGCTTGCGGCGCGTGGGTGCTGGACTCGCGGCGTGCGCAGCTGGTCAGCAGCGGCGGCTGGTCGAACACCTCCATGAACGGCAGCCGCAGGTTGCGCTTTGCGATCAGGTACACGGACCGCCGCCAATGCTGGCCCGCGTCTCGGGCCACCCTCCATTGGGTGGGGTCGTAGAGCAGGTCCACGAGCTCGGGCTCGACGGGCAGCATCACGCTCCTGCCTCCGTACTCGAGGTTGAGGGTGCCGGCCGCGGCCAGCATTGCGTCGCGCACTTCTTCGGCGCTGAGACGCCGACGGGGACCGCGCCACAGCAGGTGGTTGAGCGGATCGCTCTCGATGGCGGCATCCCGCTGGCCCGGGTTCTCCGACGCTTGTCGGTACGTGCTGCTGGTCAGCACCATGCGGTGGACGTGCTTGAGGCTCCAGCCTGAGGCGACCAGTTCGTTGGCCAGGAAGTCGAGCAAGTCCGGGTGGGTGGGACGCCCTCCCATGAAGCCGAAGTCGTTCGGCGTACTGACGATCCCGGCTCCGAAGTACGCCTGCCACACCCTGTTGACCGCGACTCTGGCCGTCAGCGGGTGGTCCGGGTCCGTCAGCCAGCCCGCCAGGTGCGTGCGTGGGTTCTCGGTGTCCGGCGGCAGCGTTGGGGCGTCTTCTTCGAGCAGCACTCCCGGCGGGCGCGGGTTGACGGCTTGGCCGGGCTTCGTGTGGTCTCCGCGCTGAAGCAGGTGCACCTGCGTGCCGTCTTCGAGGTCGTTGCGCACCGTCGCCAGGGTCGGCGGCACGGGCGGAAGGCTCGCCTCCAGCTCGTCGTGGCGGGCCTGCAGATTGCGGCGCTCCTCGCCCTCCGCAAGCCGTATCTTGCCGCGCAGGGACTTCATCTCGGAGGCGATCTCCTTGGTCTGTTCCTGCCACTCTTTGATCGTTGCGCTGCCCTCGAAGACCTCATTCGACTCCCGCGAAGCGCCGAAGTACGCCTGCAGGCGGTAGTAGTCCACCTGCCGGATTGGGTCGAACATGTGGTCGTGGCAGCGGGCGCAGCCGACCGTGAGCCCGAGGAAGGCGGCTCCGACGATGTCCGTGCGCTCCGTGAGAACTTCGTTGCGGCTAGAGGCCACTTCCTGGTTGCCCGCGTTTCGGCGGACGGGCCCGAGCCTGTTGAAGCCTGCCGCTGCCAGCAGTTCCCTGTCCTGCGGATACTCCCGAGGTTCGCCGGCCCCCTCGTCTCCGCTGAGTTGCTCCCGGACAAACCGGTCGAAGGGCTTGTCTCGGTTGAAAGAGTCGATCACGTAGTCCCGGTAGCGCCACATGCCGGGCAGGTACCGGTCGTACTCGAAGCCCTCCGTCTCGGCGAAGCGGACGACGTCAAGCCAGAGCTGTGCAGCGCGTTCCCCGAATCTGGGGCTGGCGAGCAGCCGGTCGACCAGCCGCTCCCAAGCGCCGGGCGCTGTGTCCGTTAGCGCAGCCTCGAGCTCGGCGGCGGTCGGTGGCAGCCCGGTTGCGTCGAAGTAGGCTCGGCGCACCAGAGTGGCGCGCGGTGCCTCAGGGGCGGGCTGCAGGCCCTCGTCTCGCAGGCGGGCCGAAACGAAGGCATCGACGGGGTTCGCGACCCAGTCCGACACGGTGGCAGGCGGCCTGACGGCCTGTCGCGGCTGGAAGGACCAGAATGCCCGCTCTGACTCGCTGTACTCCGCCGCTCCCAAGATTCCCGCCAGGGCAAGCGTCCATCCCAGTCGCCTCATCACCGCATCTACACCCGCAGAATGATTGTAGCCAACACGGCTGGCGGGCGGCCTCAGGAAGCAGGCGAGTCCAAGTTCTTCGCAGAGCCGAGAAGGATCGCCAGCCAGCGGGTCTCCGGGTAATGCTCAAGGGCGAACTTGACGGTGATGGTGAGGGGCGGCGACAGCAGCATGCCGACTGGGCCCAGCAGGAATCCCCAGAACACTAGGGAGGTGAAGGCGACCAGCGGTGACAGGCCCACGCTGCGACCCAGAAGGTTCGGCTCGACGATGCTGCCCACTGTCAGGTTGATCGCCAAGTAGCCTGCCGCGGCGACCACGGCGATTCCCGGGCCGTGCTGCATGAGGGCGATCAGCACGGCAGGCACCGCCGCCGCGACCGACCCGATGTTGGGCACGTAGTTGAGGACGAAGGCCAGCAGACCCCAGAAAATCGCATAGTCGACGCCCAAGATCAGCAGCCACAGGCAGACCGCAACGCCCGTCAGCATGCTGGTCACGGTCTTGATCGCAATGTAGTTCTCGACCGAACGGACGAACTCCCCCAGCTTGGACCACTCCTCCGGCGACTGGCGGAGAAGAACGCGCAGCTTCGCCGTCAGGTCGAAGGACTCGAACAGCATGAAGGCAACGGTCAGCGCCACTAGGACGGCCTTGAGGAACACGTTCCCGAACTGCAGCAACGTGTTGGCGGCCATGCTGGCGGCCGTGCTCAGAATCTCGCGCAGCTGTAGCTGGTCCCGGAGGTTCTGGTAGCCTTCGGTCAGCCCAACTCTGCCCAAGAATTCCTCGAGCATGACCAGTCCCAGGCTCCAGCGGTCCTGAAGTTGCGTCTGGTAGGTCGGAAACCTCTCCGCGAAGTTGCTCAGAGACGCCGCCGAGAGCGTCGCCACTAGGGCCATGGCACCGACGATGGCGGCGATCGTCATCAGCACGGCCAACACGCGGGGCACGCGGTGGCCGTGCATCCAGTGGACTGGTCGGCTGGCGAGGATCGCGAGGAATAGCGCCAACGCAAACGGCACCACGATGGGCGCTGCGGCCTTCAGGCCCGCAAGCACGATCACCACTGCGGCGACACTCGTCAGCGCAGATACGATGCTTGGCCTTCGCTCGTGCGGCATCTTCGCCGATCCTGATTGGGACCCGGGCGAATCGCCGCCGGGCTGTCTCTCAGGATACCGCGATGGCCCTTGAGCCGGACATCGAGCGGTCCGATAGACTAGCAGGACAGGCCCTGCTGGGGCCGGCAGATATGGACCCATCGAGCAAGAGATTCTTCGGACCCTGGATCATCGCGAGCTGTTTCGTCACGTTCGGCCTTTCCACCGGATTCCCCTACTACAACATCGCCTTCTTCTTCGACTACTTCCGGGACGGGCACGAATGGACGCAAGTCTTGGTGACCACCGGCGCGCCGATAGCCGTGCTGCTGACGATCTGGATCGGGCCGGTGATCGTCCCG
Organism: Bryobacterales bacterium; assembly: GCA_965203925.1. Taxonomy (GTDB): domain Bacteria; phylum Acidobacteriota; class Terriglobia; order Bryobacterales; family UBA6623; genus VXMF01. The sequence goes on along the minus strand of OZ241924.1, from coordinate 6,928,924 downwards.
AAGGTCTCCCCGAGGCTGCTGATCCTCGTCGGGACATTCCTGACATTCCTCTCTTTCCAGTGGTTCGGGAGGCTGAGCGGGAACGAATACGAGTACTACGGGGCCTGGTGCCTGTACATGACCGGGTACTTCCTTTCGGGCCCCATCCCGCACCAGATCATCATTTCCAACTGGTACAAGCGCCGACGGGGAATGGCGATGGGGATCACCTACGTCGGGGTGGCGGTCATAGGCGCGCTGTGCAACCGCTTGGCGCCCTTCCTGACGAGCGGGGCGCGGGACCGCAGCCAGGTCCCCGAGTGGCTGCAGACGCTGTTCGAGAACTTCACTGCCAACACGGGCACCTACACGGATTCGCTGCAACTGCTCAGCTTCCTGATGATTGTGGTATGGCCGATAGCCATCTTCGTCATCCGCGACCGCCCGGAAGACAAGGGACAGTTGGCCGACGGCGATGCGGCGGGTGCGGCCGACGAGGCGCCTCAGGTCGCCGATGCGGCTGGCGAGACGCGGGTGATGAGCTTCAGGGAGCTGTCCCGGCACAGGGCCTTCTGGCTTCTGCTGGTCGGCAGCGCGGCGTCAATCGGATCGATCGCGGCGGTCAACTTCCTGATGAAGTTCGTCTATGAGGAGCAGGGCTTCACGGATCAGCAGGCGCGGGACCAGGTCTGGGCCGACGCCTCGTTCACGTACCTGATGTCGAGCATTCTCGGTCGGCTGATGGCTGGCTGGCTGGCGGACAAGCTGCCGCGGAAGTACGTGATGCTCGCCACATACGCTGTGGTGGCCTTTGCGATACCGCTGCTGTTTCTGGTTACGCCGGAGCAGCCCGGCATGGTCTATGTCTTCGCGATCGTGTTCGGGTTCGCGATGGGCGCGGACTACATGCTGATCCCCCTGATGGCGGCGGACCTGTTCGGGCTGCGCACGCTGGGAAAGGCGATGTCGGCGATCCTGCCCAGCGACACGATCATGCAGTTCTGGACGCCGAGGCTGATCGCGTCCCTCGCCGGGCGTCTGGCCGGATACTCGCAGGCGCTTTGGGCCGTCTTCGGGCTGGCCGCACTGGGGGCGGTGGCGATCGGCCTCTTGCCGCGCAAGCGGAAGCCCTGAGTTCGGCAGGTCCTACCTGAACGGACCGGGTGCGTCCGCTGCCGCGTGACTCACGCGCCACCTGCGCGAACATTCTGCGCCGTCGGCTTCGTGTATTGGTGACGGCCCAAGGCCGTCAGGAGAGTGCGCCGGGGTGCGCCGGGCCGAGGCCAACACCCGTCGGGCGACCCTCCGGAAACCTGCCAGCCCGAGGCGGGGCAGGCCCGCCTCGGGAATCGGTCCCGAGGCGATCAGCCCGCTCGGTTCGCCGACTGGATGCGGATCGGTGTCACCGGGACATCGCCATGGCCGCTCTTTGTGGTGGTTTGGGCCTTCGCGACCTCGTCGACGACGTCCGTCCCCTCCACGACCTTGCCGAAGACGCAGTAGCCCCAGCCGTCCCTGGCATGCTGCTTGTCCAAGAACTGGTTGGTCTTGTGGTTGATGAAAAACTGTGCCGTCGCGCTGTGGGGGTTGGGAGTCCGCGCCATGGCGATCGAATACCTGGTGTTGGCCATTGCGCCTGACTCGTTCTTGATCGCCGGACGGGTGCGCTTCTCGGACATGTCCGGGAGGAAACCCCCGCCTTGGATCATGAATCCGGGGATCACCCGGTGGAAGATCGTCCCGTTATAGAAGCCATCGTCAACGTATTGCAGGAAGTTCGCGACTGTCTCAGGCGCACGGTCGGGATACAGTTCCAAGACCATCGTGCCCTTGTCGGTGACCAACTCCACTCGAGGCGGACCGGTCGGCTCCGCCGGCGGAGCCGGTTCCGGCTCCGGCTGAATCGACGCCTGCGGTTCCGGTTCCGGTTCTGGCTCCGGTTCCACGGCTGGGGGGGTCTCGGCCTCCTCGGGTGGCTCGGGAGGGGCGGACTCCGGCGGCGCCTCGCTGGTCCCGCAGGCTGCTAGGAGCCACGCGGCCAAGCTGACGGAGAGTGCGATTGCGCGCGTGCGGTACATGTGTGATGTCCTCCTGTGGGGCCCTCGCGGACCGGGCCCCTACATGGCCACAGTGTAGCTCAGGGGGCTCGCCACGGTGGGGCCGAGAAGGCTGGGCTAGTAGTCCCGCGCTCCTGCGCCGGTGCGCCACAGCCGCTTCGGCGGAGCCGCCGACGCCGAGCGGCGAGATCTTGGGCAGCCGAGTGAGATGCCGATGCTGCAAGCGGTCGCCGAACGCGGGAACAAGGGGTGCGGAATGCTGGGACCGTGGGCCTAGCGCCGGGAGGCTGGGTTGCGCACGGCGGGACGCTGGTGTAGGATCTCGGCAACCTCGGACGGCACACTCATCTTGAGCTGAATCTATTGCCGTGCCATCGGTGCCCGGGGTTCCCGAAAGGAGTTTGCCTTGAATAGAACTACATCCTTGCGCGTCGCGGCGATCTTGGCCAGCTGCATTCTCTCGGCTGTGCCCGGCTTGGGCCAGAGCACGATCGGAAGCGTCAACGGCACGATCAGCGACGCGACCGGCGCGGCAATTCCCGGAGCATCAATCACGCTCTCCAATGTCGGGACGGGGGTTGAGATTCCCAGCCAGTCCAATGCCAGCGGCTTGTTCGTCTTCGTCAACGTCCAGCCGGGCAACTACACGCTAGTGGTTGAGCAGTCGGGATTCAAGACGGCCGTCCTGCCCACCTTCAACGTCGGCGTCAACCAGACGGTCACCCAGAACGTGGCCCTAGAGGTGGGTGCCGTGACGGAGACGATCGAGGTTGCCGCGCAGGCGGAACTGCTCCAGCAGTCCACTTCCGAGCTGGGCACGGTCATCGGGGTCAAGGCGGTCGAAGACCTGCCCCTGAACGGGAGGAACTTCACCCAGCTTCTGACGCTCACCCCCGGCGCGACGCCGATCAGCACAGCCCAGAGCAACGGGATCGGCAGCCATGACCTGGCCAACGTGGGCGTCCCGGGCGCGTCCTTCTCGAACCCGTCGATCCACGGTCAGTGGAACCGCATGAACATCCACCTGCTGGACGGCGTCAACAACACGAATTACATCGGCAACATGTACGTGATACCGCCGATCATCGACGCAATCCAGGAATTCAAGGTCCAGTCCCACAACGACAAGGCCGAGTTCGGCGGTGTCCTCGGCGGCATCATCAACGTGATCTCCAAGACTGGGACCAATCAGTTCCACGGTTCGGTTTGGGAGTTCGTGCGAAACGATGCTCTCAACGCGCGGGATCCCTTTACCGACGAGTTCAACGTCGAACCGGCCGCATTCCGCCAGAACCAGTTCGGCGCCGCGGTTGGCGGTCCCATCATCAGGAACAGGACCTTCTTCCACGCAGCCTTCGAGGGCTGGCGCTACAGCAATCCGCGCTCCAACCGCTACTACGTTCCGACGGAGGCCCAGATCAGCGGGGACTTCTCCGAATGGCCGACGGGACGGGACATCTTTGACCCGCTCACCACGCGCCCCGACCCCGGCACCGGGGAACTGATCCGCGACCAATTCGCGAACAAGATGATCCCGTCGGCCCGACTGAACCAGTCGATGCAGACCTACCTCCGGGGCTACTACGACCAGCCCAACCTCACCGGAGATCCGCAGTTCAATGTGATCAACGGCGACCCTGCGACCAATGACGCCAACAATTTGCAGGTGCGGATCGACCACCAGTTCAGCGATCTGGACCGAGCTTGGTTCCGATACAGCAAGATCGACGGCGCGCAGCTCACGCCGGCCACGCAGCTCATCGATGACATCGGTGAGTTCCCGTTCGTCAACTACGGCGGCGGGTGGTTCCACAGCTTCTCGCCAACAGTGATCATGGACCACAGCTTCGGCTATGCCAAGGAGCCCTACCGACAGGGACGGGTGCCGGACGACTCCGTCGGGGACGGGCCTGCTCTGGCGGCGGGCTTCGGCACGATACCCGGCGTCCGCCCGATCCCGTCGATCGCCATCGGCAGCGGCGGGTTCCTCGGCGGCCAAGTGGGGGCGCTGCCGAACATGAACGGCCCCTTGGAGTTCCACTATGAGCAGTACCACTACACGGGCAACCTGAGCTGGATTCGCGGCAACCACACCATTAAGTTCGGCGCCCAGACGTTGCGGCACACGCTGACCCCGGGCTCAACGGGGGGGATAAGCTTCAACTTCACCGAGGTGCCCACCCAAGGCTTGCGGCCGGAAGAGGTGGGCTTCACGGGGGATCCGCTCGCCTCGACGCTGATCGGCGTTCCGTCCCAGGTCTCGGGCAGCTTGCCGTCGAGCATATTCTTCGGCTACCAGACGTTTGGGGCGTATGTCCAGGACGAATGGAAGCTCCGGCCCGACCTGACCCTGAACATCGGCCTTCGCTTCGACCACCTGATGTGGCCGGACGTCGAGTCCGATACCGGTCGGTTCAAGACGAACTACGACTTGGCGACCGGCGAGTTCCTGATCGGCCTCCCGTCGATGCCCCAGCCTTGCAACCAGGTGGGAGTCGCCCCGTGCATTCCGGGGGATGGCCTGAGCGACGTGCCGTTCGGGGACCGGATCCGGCTGGCGGGCCACACGAGCATTGGCCCCATCCCGAGCTGGGACAACTGGCAGCCGCGCTTCGGCTTGGCCTGGAGCGCCAACCCCACTACGGTGGTGCGCGTCGGGTACGGGATCGTGTTTGACCAGCTGACGGGTGTGAACCAGTCTTGGCAGGGCAGCGGCGGCTGGCCTTCCAACGACAGCTTCTTCGAGCCCACCAACGCGCCCGGCGAGCAGGTTCGCTTCATCGAGGGCCTGCGGGACAAGCTCGGCAGCCCGCTGCCGGGGGCCCAGCCGTGGGGCGACACCTGCTGGTGCGTCGACCACAACAACAAGCGGCCGATGTCCCACCAGTGGAACATCGAGCTACAGAAGCAGGTGAACCAGGACCTCGTGCTATCGGGGGCGTACGTGGGAAGCGCGAGCAGGCGGCTCCAGATCACCGGCTTGGGGAACACTGCCCCGCCGGGGACGGGTTCGGCTGAGGAGGTGCAGGCGCGCAAGCCCTTCCCCCACATGCCCACCGTATTCTGGGGCGACGACCGGGGCGTTTCCGACTACCACGCCCTCGAGCTCAAGGCCGAGCGGCGCTTCTCGCGAGGCTTTTCATACCTTGCCTCCTACACTTGGTCGCGAGCGCTCGACAACGGCGCTAGCGGCTACTTCACTGCGGAGAATGGGCCCGGCGGCAGCTCTTACGTTCAGGATTTCTACAACCTTGAGAGGAACCGGGGAGTGGCTGGCTACAATGTCCCGCACTTCCTTTCGGTGTCCTCGGTGTGGGAGGTGCCGGCCGGCAAGGGCAAGGGCATCTTCAGCAGCGGCCCCGCGGCGTGGGTCTTGGGCAACTGGCACGTCAACAGCCTGTTCCAGATCCGCAGCGGGCAGCCGATCAACATGGTCGTCGGCGGCGACGTGGCCAACATCGGAAACACGGTGGCTTGGTGGAGCTACATGCGGCCGAACTTGGTCGGAGATCCGAATAGCGGCGGCCGGTCTTCCGCCAGATGGTTCAACACTGGTGCGTTCGAGGTGCCGTCATTCGGCAGTTTCGGCAACGCAGGAAGGGGACTGGTGTACTCCGAAGGGGTCACCACCTTCGACTTCTCGCTGTTCAAGAGATTCGGCTGGGGCGAAGGGCGCTGGGTGGAGGTGCGCTCCGAGTTCTTCAACGTCCTGAACCTTGCGAACTACGACGCCCCGGACTCGATCGTGCTGTCCCCGACCATGGGCAGGATTGCGAACACTGTCGTGCCCATGCGACAGGTGCAGTTCGGGCTGAAGATCATATTCTGAGCGGCGGCGTGCGGTCCTGCCTGCGGATGTGGGCCGCGCGCCGTACGGCAACCGCTGCATTGCTGCTGGCCTTAGGGTCGGCACCACAGCCCTCGGTCGGGCAGCCCGGGGGCGATCCGCTAGGGGATCGCTTGGAACGCGCCGCGGATCTGACGCGGCGCGGTGCGTTCAAAGAAGCGATAGGCCTCTTGGAGGCCGCGGTGGAAGCACGGCCCGACGACGCCGAGGCGCTGCTGATGCTCGGATCGGCCCTGTCGCTAGTCCCGCGCCGCGGTGAGGCCATTCAGGCGCTGCTGCGCGCGATGGAACTACGGCCCGACGATGCGCGCGTTCACGAGACTGTCGGCATGGCGCTCGCGCGGCTCGCGGAGCAGGATGCTGCGTTGGAAGTGTTCCGGCGGGCCGTCTCGCTGGATCCGGACCTTGGGGAAGCCCACCTGAACTTGGCACTGATCCTTGCTTCGAGGGAGGACTTCGAGCAAGCCTCCCAGCACATGGCGCGGGCCTTGAGTCTCGAGTCCGAGCCGGGCAAGCTGGCCCGCCTGCGCTTTCTTAACGGCAAGCTGCACGCCGAGCACGGGCACCTCGAAGCGGCTGTCCAGGAGTTCAAGCGCTCGCTCGCCCTCAAGCCCCTCGGGGGCGACGCCCACGTCGCCCTCGGGATGGCCCTGAAGCGCCTCCTGCGCGAGGACGAGGCATTCCCGATGTTCCTTAAGGGAGTGGAACTGCTGCCGGAGGACCCGTCCGCCAGGTACCATCTGGCCCTCGAGTTGCAGCGCCGGGGCGACCACCAGGGCGCCGCCGAGCAGTTTCGGAAGGCGCACGAGCTGCGGCCGGACGACAGGTCAACGGTCTACAACCTCGCCAGATCGTTACACCAGGCGGGTCGGACCGAGGAGGCCCGTCCATATCGAGAGCTCTTGGCGACCATGGTCGAGCAGGGCGACAGGGCGCGGGAGAGCGAGCTTCTCACCGCTCGCCTCCACGGAGAGGCGGTGCGGCTGGACAATCAGGGTCGCTACGCAGAGGCTCTTGAGGGGTACCGCGCAGTGCTGCGGATCGAGCCGCTCAACAGCGTTGCACGCCGCAACTTGGCTCTGGTACTTTGCCGGCTCGGCCGCTGGGACGAGGGCATCGCGGAACTGCAGGCGATCCTCCGCAGCGATCCTGGCGACCTGGACGCCGCTCGCACACTCGCGATCGTGATCGACCAGGCAAAGGAAGCCGATTCCCGAGCGGGCCGGGTCGGGGCTCCGGTGCCCTAGTACTCCCAGCCGGACCCTTGCCCGCGCCAGCGGTGCGGGCTCAAGTTGCCGGATCGAGCAGGCGGTCCGGATGCGAAGACCATCGGGCGACAGCGGCACGCCCGAGCCCTGCGCCCCCACGGAGCACAGTTCAAGCGCGCTGAAACACATGGGGCTAAGGGCTCTCCATAGGCAAGGATGGCTTGCATATGGGCCTGTCAGTTCAGTGCATGTTTCAGCATCGCTCGCGGCCACTCTCATTCGGGCGATGGTCGTTCCTTGCATTGCCAGCACTCAACGGTTCAGGGCGGTTCACTGGCGCGAGGGGATAGACTGTTGCCTGCCGCGCCCGTTGAGAAGTCTCGCGTCAGGATCGGACGGGCAAGCCAGCAACGCAATGAACCGCAGGGAGTTCGTATCCACATCCGCACTCGGGGCCGCAGCAATCGCGGCGGCCTCCTGCAGGGGCGAACGGCCGCCGAACGTCGTCGTCTGCTTCACGGATCAGCTGCGTCCGTTCGAGCTCGGGTGTTACGGGAACCCGCATGTCCGAACGCCCCACATCGACCGCCTGGCGTGGGAGGGGTTCCGCTTCGAAGTTGGTGTGACCAACAGTCCGGTCTGTTCCCCAGCCCGGGCCACCCTGCTGAGCGGCCAGTACACCAGGACCTGCACCGGATCGATCCGCAACGTAGGCTCGATCGGAGTGCAGAGGACCCGGCTGCCGGATCCGACGCTGGCGGAGATTCTGGCCGCGGCCGGATTCGCGACGGGCCATGTGGGCAAGTGGCACGTCCATGTGGATCCCTTCCTGCTGGGATTCGACTATGCCTACTATCCAGTGGAGATTCCCCACAAGTACTACGGACGGGCGATGCGCGAGGCGGTCCGAGAGGAAGGAAAGCTCTCAACCGAGACGGGCCAGGACGCAGTTGTCGAGGGCTTCATGCCCCACGCGGCGGGTGAGAAGATGCGCGAGTGGATACGGGCCAACCGGGACCGCCCGTTCTTTCTGAACTACTCGGTCTCGCTTCCCCACATGCCGATCGGCCCCGGCAACCTTCCGCCGGAGTACGTCGACATGTATTCGAGAGACGACGTGGTCCTGCGCGACAACGTCTATGACGAGCAGGGCCGGCTGCACCGGGACGAGTGGTGGTTCAAGGTCTACACCAAATGGGACTACTTCTGGCGCACAAGGGGCGGGGCGCCGGACGCTCCGGGGGACGCCCTGCCGGATGGCTTTGACCTGAGAGACCTGACAGCCTACTACTGGGGCGCCGTGTCCTGCACCGATGACTTGGTGGGGGTTCTCATGCTTGCGCTGGAGGAGAACGGCATTGCGGACAACACGATCGTCGTCCTGTCGGCCGACCACGGCGAGCTGCTCGGGAACCACGGCACCTACAACAAGGACCGTTTGTACGAGGAAGCCATCCGTGTGCCCATGGTCTTCCGCTATCCGGACGGCTTCGGCCACGGCGCGACCGCCGATCAGGTCGCCTCGAACGTCGACATTGCGCCGACCGTCCTCGACGCGTGCGGACTTGGCGTGCCGGCCCACATGCAGGGCCAGAGCCTCCTGCCGGTGGTGAGCGGGAATCGCCGGGTCTTGGACCGAAGCCACTGCTTCATCGAAGCGGCAGGCTACCAAGGCGTCTCGTACGCGATGCCGTACTCGATGATGGGTGTCCGCTCGCCGACCCACAAGTACGGCATCGAGGTCGAGCAGGACGATCGCGCGGTTCGCGATCCGGCGGCGGTCTTCCACGACCTGCGGGCGGACCCTTTCGAGCTGGATAACCTCGCTGGGAGGGACGTGCAGCCGGAGACGGCGGCCGCACTGCGGGACAGTCTTCTGGATTGGCACCGCTCGACACCTTGGCTGGAAGTCGCCGACGAATTACCGCACCTCTGAGCCGGCGCGTGTCGACGGAATCGTGACGCTCACGGCCAACTCCCGCCCGTCGGCACCGTTCTCCCAGAGCGGGGGCTCCCGGCGGACAACGGCACCGGGGCCGTTCGTCTTCCCAATGCGGTAGTTTGTTGTCTATGTCCATCGACCGCCGGGAGTTTCTCGGCATGCTTGCCCTCCTCGGCGCCGCGGCGCAGGCGGCGGCGCAGACCGGCGATCCGGCCTCAGATTCGTACGAGGAAGTTCGGGCGAAGCTCGAGGGTGCCAAGATTCTCCTCGTCCCGTACAGCCACAACGACTTCTCGTGGTTCGCATCCGAAGCCTGGCACTGGGAGCGTGCTGCGCTGATCGATGAGCGCGCGGTCGAGATCATGCGCCGGGAACCGGAGTTCAAGTGGTTCATCGACGTCAAGCTGGAGCGCATCGACCGGACCGCCGAACTCAAGCCCGAGATTCTGGCCGAACTGAAGGATCTCTCCAAAGTTGGCCGCGTCGGCATCTCCGCCGGCACAGTCTCCAACAACGACAATCCGTTCAACGAGCCCGAGGCGGTGATCCGCAACATGACATTGGGCCGCAAGTTCTTCGAGAAGGAGTTCCCGGACGCCAAGCTCGACGTTGCCTGCTTCATCGACATACACCCGGGCCACACCCAGATGCCGCAGATTCTCCGGAAGGCGGGCTACAGCTACTACCGCTTCACGCGTCCCATCTGGGCGCTCGACAGGAAAGGATACAAGCGCGAGTTCGTTTGGGAGGGCCTTGACGGCAGCGAGGTGACGCTGACCTACGGTCCCTACGGGTGGCTGGCTGGCGGTTGGGGCATGGGCAAGGGGCCCGGCGGCTACCTCCGGGAGCTAAACGCCTACCAGGATGACTGGGAGGGCGCAGTGCGCGCGCTCTACGACTCCGCGCTCCGCTTTCTGATGCCGGCCAGCGAGACGAAGGTCATCTGGCTGCCGGTCGGGCTCGACCACACGCTGCCGCTGTCCCTTCCGACCTACAGCGTGGACGCGGACGGCGAACCCACACTCGATCTTCCCGGATTCGCGCGTGCCTGGCAGGAGCGGGAGACGACACCTCTTAGCTTTGCGACGCCCACAGATTACTTTGCGGAACTGGAGAAGGCGCGTGATGCAATCCCGCGCTTCAGCGGTCCGGTGGACCCGGTCGGATGGCCGTTCTGGTACGGGCAGTGCGGGAGCCGAGGATTGGACAACTGGCGCGACCGGGTCAACCACGAACTGGTCGAAGCCGAGGTCTACTGCGCGATGGCCGCCTGCGTCGGCGTCCCGTACCCGGAGGCCAAGCTGGAGGAGCTCTGGTACGAAGCGCTCACCATCTACCCCCACGACGGCCTGTACGTCGGAGACGAGGATATGCCCGTTGCAATCGAGACCGGCCGGAACGTGACCTTTCAAGCGGACCGCCTGCGCAGCGCGGCGACGCGAAGTCTCGTGCACCGCATAGAGGCGGACCGCGAGACCCAGACGATCGCGGTGTTCAACCCGCTGGCGTGGGACCGCCACGGAACGGTCGCGCTAAAGGCCGTCTTCGCGGAGCCGCGCGTCACGAAGCTTAAGGTCCTAGATGCCGAGGGCAATTCGCTTCCCTACCAGCTGCTGAGAGTCCGCCACTTCAACAACTCCAGCGAACACCTGCCGCCAGGTGCCAAGAACACCTACAAGGAGGCTTGGCTGCTCGTAGAGGCAAGCGTGCCGGCACTCGGCTACACGACCTTGCGCGTAGTCCGCACAGACGGCGACGAGGAGCCAGCCTATCCGGACGAGCCAGTCAGCGTCTTAGAGAACAGCTTTGCCAAAGTCGAGCTCGGTCCGGAGGGCATCCGGGAGATCCGCGACAAGGTCCGGGGCGTGACCTACGCGGGCGCGGGGAATCCCGTCTTCCACACGAACGACGATCCGTGGCCGTGGCACGGGGGGCCGGTGACGGGGACACAACACATCGAAGGTGCTACATGGACCCTCGTCGAAGACGGCTCATTGCGGACGTCGGCCAAGATGGCGGGACGCATAGGCAGCCACCAAGCCGAGCTCACCGTCTTGCTCAACCACGTGGACGGACGCATCGACTTCAAGCTGGACATCGACAGCGCTGGCGGTTCCGGATACTTCGCGACTAGGGTGGTCTTCGACCATGACGCCGTTCCCACGGCGGGGATTCCCTTCGGAGCCGAACCGCGCGATCTCTCCGGCGAGCCGTGGGGTGACGGGACGGACCCGAACGAGGAGCTCCTGCGCCGCAACGTTTTCTTCGCGCATCACTGGGTCGACTACAGCGGCGACGGCCAAGGCCTCGCGCTCTTGGGCGCCGAGGGCAAGAGGGGGTGGCTGTTCCATCCCGAGGAGCGGGCGCTCGAGCACATCCTGATGATGACAATCGAGCCCCGTGGCGAGATGGAGAACCTCTTCGCGAACCCGTACTTCCCGGGCCGCGGCCACCACGAATTCACGTACTCCTTGGTCCTCCACGACGGAGACTGGCGCGCGGCAAGGATTGCCCAGATCGCCGACGAGCTGATCCACCCGTGCCGCCCCCGACACATCTACGCCCGGCCGGGAGCATCGCTGCCTTCCGGCAAGAGCTTCGTCTCGGCAAGCCCCGCCAGCGTTGCGGCCTCAAGCTGGCTCTATCGCGACGGTGCGTTCGAAATCCGGCTTCACGACACGGTCGGGCGCAGCGGGCCGGTGCGTGTCGCGCTGCCGCCGGGCGCCGGCTCGTGCACGCCTGTCGATTTCAACGGGCGGCCCCTGGCCTCGCCCGCTGTTGCCGTAAGCGATGGCGCCGCATCGTTCGAGATCGGCGCTTGGGAGATCGTCACGCTCCGCTTCGAGATGCAGTCATAGCCGATCCGCACGAACGGTCGCACAGGTGGAGAATTTGCCGACGGACGACGCAATGGGACCGGTCGACCTGACCGTCTTCGCGGCCTACTTCGTGGCCGCGCTGCTGATCGGCTTCTGGGCCGGCCGGCGAAAGAAGGAGACCTCGCGCGACTTCTTCCTCACTTCCGGGACGCTCTCTTGGGCGGTCATCGGCTTCTCCACGATCGGGGCTTCGCTCAGTACGGAGCAGCTTGTGGGCGTGGTCGGCTACGCCTACAGCCACGGCATGGCTGTCGCGAACTGGGAGTGGCTCAACTTCGTCGGCTACAGCCTGCTGGTCGGCGTGTACCTGCCGGTGTATCTGCGAAACCGGATCGTGACGATGCCCGAATTCCTCGAGCTCCGTTACAACACGGCCGTCCGTCGCATGTACGCAGTGATCAGCGTCATCAGCTACGTGTTCATCAATCTGGCGGGTGTGATCTTCTCCGGCGCCTTCCTGCTCGAGTCCATACTGGGCATTCCGCTGCAGGCCGGCATCTGGGGCCTCGCCATCCTGTCCGGCGCCCTTACGGTCTACGGAGGCATGAGTTCCGTGGCGTGGATGCAGGTTTTCCAGTCCACGCTACTTATCCTCGGGGGGCTGCTGGTGTTCTTCCTCGGCCTCAGCGCGGTCCCGGGCGGCTGGGAGGCAGTGGTTGGCACTGGCGAGCGGGCGCATCTGGTGTTGCCGGCGTCCGATCCCGAGCTGCCTTGGACTGCGATGCTGGTGCTGGCCATCTCGACCGGGCCGTGGTACTTCTGCACGAACCAGTACATCAACCAGAACTCGCTCGGGGCGAAGGACGAGTGGCACGCTCGCATGGGGATCGTGCTGGCCTGCTTCCTCGGCGTCTTCACCGCACTCGCCTACATTTTCCCGGGCATGGTGGCCTACGCTCTCCGGCCTGATCTGGCAGTCGGGGACGAGGCGCTTCCATTCCTGATCAAGACGGTGATTCCGGCAGGCCTGCGGGGCCTTATCTTGGCGGGCCTCTGCGGCGCGATCATGTCCACCATCCAGGCGCTGATCAATTCCAGCGCGACAATTCTGACCGTCGACCTCTACAAGGGGCTCTTCCGCCGCGGCGCTTCGGAGGGCGACCAGATCCGTTTTGGCCGGTACTGCGGCGTCGCGATCTTGGTGGTCGGTGCGTTGTGGGCCCCGGTCGTGGTGAGCTTCGGGAACATTTTCTCGTACTTCCAAGAGTGCTGGTTCCTGATTGCCGCGCCGATCATGGCGATCTTCCTGCTGGCCGTCTTCTGGCGGCGGGCAACGGCCACCGCGGCGGCTTGGACGCTTGGGCTCTGCTTCCCCATGTTCGTCCTGCCGTATTGGCTGCGCCTGGCGGAGGTTCAGATGAACGCCTTCAACATTGCCGGTATCGTCTACGTCGTCTCACTGGCGTGCATGGTGGGCCTGAGCTTGATCACCCGCGCTCCCGAACCCCAATCGGTCGAGCGCGTAGTCTGGTCTCGCGAAGTTCTCCGGCTGCCGCTGCGGCTGGTCGCGGCCGGCTACCCGCTCCTTCGCCGGGTGAGCCTATGGTGGGGGCTCACCGTGGCGATGTTCACGGTCCTCTACATCACGTATTGGTAGAACTCTGCCAAGAGACTTGCGCCCAGGTTGGGCGCGGGCGGAGTTAGTTGGCGACGGCCTTTCCCGTCGCGAAGTCCAGTTCCGCCTCTGCGACCTTGTACCTATAGCGGGCCCTTGCACGGGCGCTGCTCGCCTCTGCCAGCGCCGTGCTGGCGCGGGCGAGGTCCAGCCCGTCCGCAAGGCCATGCTTCTTGCGCACGCGCTCCTGGCGCTCGACGGTCGAGGCATGCAGATGGGCCTGGTCTCCGGTTCTGAGACCCTCCAGCGCGGCAGACAGCTCCTCGTGAGCCTCGGTAACTTCGAGGGGAATCGACCTCGCGAGCACTTCGCGGGCCGCCTTCGTCTTCTCCAACGCCAGCCTGGTCTCTTCGATGGTCGCTTGGATCCGACCGCCGGTGAACAGCGGTAGATGGATCCCGAAGGCCCCGAACAGCAGTCTTCCGAGCGTCAGTTCCGAGAAGCGGGTCCAGCCGCCGCTGAACATGCCCATGATCCTTGGGAGTTTCTCCCTCTCTGCTCTCTCGACCCAGTGTTCGGCGGCTCGGATTCTGGCATCCACAGCTCTCAGCTCGGGCCGAGACTCCATCGCACTCGCGAGAAGGACCTCGATTGGATCGGGGCCCAACGCCTCGACAGCGGGTTCTTGCAGCGCGTACTTACGGTTGGACTCCCGACCCATGCCGGAATTCAGGCGGGCCAAGGACCGCCCCAGCGCCGCACGTGAACTGGCCCGGCGCAGCCGGGCTTGGGCAAGGTCAGTCTCCGCCTCGCTGACCTCGAGCTTGGACGCTAGGCCGACCCGGTGCCGGGCCAGCGCGCTGCGCACGCCGAGCGCCTCCTCCTCGACGGCCCGTTCGGCTGCCTCGACTCGCCGCGTTGCGGCCAGTGCCTTCAGGAACGCCTTCCTCGCCTGCAAGATCAGCCGCGACTTCTCGGCCCTCAGAGTCTCCTCAAGATGCTCCACCTCGGCCCTGCGGGCCTCAGACTCGTGCTTGGTCCGCCGGAAGTCGAGCAGATCCTGAAACAGATTGACGGAGAAGGACCCATTCTGCGGCTCCGGCGACGATGCCAGTCCGTGCAGCCCGAACAGGTTTGCTGAGCCGGTGAGGCCGGCGTTGGTGAGGCCGCCCGCGTCGACCTGCGGTGCCCTTCGGGACCGGGCCTGCTTCACACGGAGTTCGGCGGAGCCGACGTCGATCGCCGCCTGCAGCAAGATCGGATGGCTCGATACCGTGAGGTGCACGGCATCCTCCATGGACAAGGTGTCCAAGCTGTCTGCGGCCCCGTCGGTCGCATTCGCCGCGGCCGCGATCGCTGCGATGACCAAGACTCGTGCCACCATGCCGGCCCTCACCGCGATGCCCCGGTCCCGCTCTGTGCCGCACTGACCGCCGCGCCGTCGGCTATCGGACCGCGCGCGGCGACCACAACGCTCTCGCGCCCTGACAGCCCTGCGATCACTTCCACGACCAAGCCGTCCCCTACGGAAGTGCGGACGTCGCGGCGTTCGGCTCGACCTTCCTCGACGCAGAACACGAACTGTTCTGCCCCGTCAACGCGCAGCGCCTCTGCCGGTATCGTTATGGCGTCCGGCTTTGTGTCGAGCGAGAGCGTCGCCCGTCCGAACATTCCAGGCCGGAGGCTTCGGCCCGGATTCGGCAGGTCGGCCTCCGCCCGCATTGTCCGCGTGGACGGGTCCAGCACGCCGGCGAAGCGCGCCACCGAGGTCTCGAACGAGCGGTCAGGGAGGGAGTCCAGGCTGACCGCGACCGGATCGCCGACTTGGACGTAAGGCACTTCCGCCTCAGGCACGTCTACGCGTAGGCGTAGGCGGTCGACGCTTGCGAGCGTCACGATTTGCTGGACAGTCCGGGAAGAGGTCTCCGCTTGGAGGAGCGTCCCGGGATCGACGTGCCGCTGGCTCACGACAGCGTCGAACGGCGCCCGGATCTCGGCGAACCCGATCCGCGTACGCAACTGTTGGGCCGACGCCCGGACCTGTGCGATCGCGCTCTCGATCTGTTGGATCCTTCCGGCGTTCACACTCAGCGACGCCTCCGCGAGTTCCAGCCTGGCGTGCGCCTCGTCCAGTGTCTGCTGGGCCATCGCGTCGGGCTCTTCGTTGCGCACCGCCTCGATCCGCTCGTGGGTGATGCGCCGCAGGTCCAGCTCTGCCTGCGCGCTCAGATGCTCGGCCTTGGCGGTCGCAAGGTCGGCCTGTCTCGCGCTGAGTTCCGCCTCTGTCTCGCGCAGCTCGTCCTCCAGTTCCGGGACGTCGATTCTGGCGATGAGCTGGCCGCTGCGCACCGCGTCACCGATGTCCACAGTGATCTCGTTCAGATAGCCTGTGACTCTGCTCAGAAGGGTCGTCGTCTCGTACGCAGCCACGCTGGCGGGCAGGGTGATGCTGCGTGTCAGATCTTGGCGAACGGGCGAGACCACCACCACGTCTACCGGGTTGCTCCTAGGGCGGCCGTTCTGCGGAGTTGCTGGGTCCGCATCCCCAGAGTCACAGGCCTGCCAGAAGAAAGACGCGCAGAGGGCCAGCGCCACCCGGAAGCAAGTCCCATGCGCGCGTCGTCGCGTCCCCATCTGCGATCGTCCCGCCCCGCGCGCTGCGCGCCGAATGGCGACCTCCGCCTCAAGCCCTCGCCGCATCGGTTGTTCCGCTTGGGCGCTTGATCAGCGTGTAAAGGCAGGGAACTACGAAGAGGGTCAGGCCTGCGGCGCCGATCACCCCGCCTATGATCGCCCTGGCGAGAGGAACGTTCGCTTCGGCTCCCGGGCCGCCGATCGCCATCGGGGTGAGCGCCAGGACGGTCGTCAGGGAAGTCATAAGAATCGGACGGATCCTGACCCCGGCCGCCTCGCTGACGGCCTCAGCCAGCGTCATGCCCGCGGCCACCCTACGGTCAGCGTAGTCCACGAGGAGCGTGCTGTAGGCCACCACCAGTCCGACCATCATGATGATGCCCATAGCGGACATTACGCTCAGCGGGTTCCCGCCGAGGAAGAGCACCGCCCCGACTCCGACCATTCCGAGGGGCACTGCAAGCATCACGATCAAGGGATCCCGGAACGACTGGAACTGCACGACGAGCACAAGGTAGACCAGCACTACCGCGAGCAGGAAGCCCTGCAGGAACTGGTCAAGCGCGTCCCGCATCGTGGCGACCTCTCCGGTGAGGCTGTAGCTGTAGCCCCCGCCGGCGAACTCAGGCCCCGAAACCTCGAAGTAAGGGCCACGGTCGGACTCCCTCTGGATCGGAGCCAGGTCGCGGGATACGGTGAGCGCCTCCTCGAGGCCGCGGACTACTGAGCCGATGTCATGACCGGGTGTGACCGATGCGTAGACGTCGATCACCCGGGTTATGTTGCGGTGGCTGATTGTTGCAGGACCGGTCTTTCGCTCCATGGCCACGAGTGATCGCAGCGCCACGGGCGGACCTCCGCCCGCTCCTCGGACAGGGATGTTGCGAAGCGTCTCGATGGAATCCAGGTCTTCCTCGGCGTATTGGGCCCCGATGAAGTAGTGGTTCCCGTTGCGCTCGTCGATCCAGAACGCCGGATCGAACCCGATGCTGGAGTTCGTCGCCGTCACGAGGTTCTTCATGACGTCTTCCGTCTCTATTCCGGCCATTGCTGCCTTCACCCTGTCGATCTCGATGTCCAGGATCGGGTAGTCCATCCGCTGCGCGATGCGCACGTCGGTGATGCCCTCGACCCCGCCCGCCGCAGAGGCGATGATGCCTGCGATGCGGTGGGACGTATCAAGGTTGCTCCCCGACACCTGAACGTGAATCGGTGCCGGCTCGCCTTGGTTAAGGGCGGCCGTCAGCATGCCCCCGGTGTCGAAGGCGAACTCGACGTCCGGGAAGCGGTCAGACAGCTTGCCACGAAGTCGCTCCACATAGTCGAACGTGCCTCGCCGGTCGGCCTTGTCCTTCAGCTGGACCAGCACGAAGGCGTCCATCGGGCCGGTGTTCGGAGTGTACGCAGCCGGCCAGTCCATCAGCACGCCGATGTTCGAGATCAGCATGCGCAGGTCGGAGTCCGGATGCCGCTCCGGCGTCCACGGATCGGGCGTGCCCATCTCCTCAGCGATCAAGGCTTCGATCTCCTGCAGCCTAGCCTCAGTGGTCTCGATTCGAGTCCCGGACGGAAGGCGGACGAAGACTTGGAACTGGCCAGCGTCCACGGGCGGGAACAGCTCCGAGCCCGTAGACCGCAGCAGGAGGATCGAGCCGGCCAACATCGCCGCAGCGCTCGCCAGCACGACCCCGCGGTGGGGTAGGACACGTCGGACCAGTGTGTTGCACGCAGGGCCGAGGCGACCGCTGCGGGCTTGGCCCGCGCCAGTGGGCACGGCCTTCAGTACCCTTGCGCAGAACGCCGGAACTAGGGTGACGGAGAAGAGGAGCGAGGCCGCCATGGCGATGGTCGCGGCCAGCGCTACCGGGCTGAAGAGGTAGCTCGCCGTTCCCGAAAGGAACGTGACCGGGAAGAACACGATGCAGAATGTTGCGGTGGAGACCAGAACGGGAGCGGCGACCTCGGTCGCGCCCTTGAGTGCGGCCTGAAATGGCGGATGGCCCTGGTCCATGTGCCGGACGATCGATTCCACGACCACAATTGCTTGGTCGATCAGAATGCCGACGACCAGGGCGAGTCCACCGATCGTCATCGCATTGAGCGTCGAACCCGAAAAGTAGAGACCCGTGAACGCCGCGAGGATCGCAAGTGGCAGGCTGGTCAGGATCAGCACGGTTGGGCGCAGGCGCCTGAGAAACAGCACGACGACCAGCGCCGCGAAGCCCGCGCCAAGGATGCCCTCCAGCTGCAGGGCCCGCAGGGAGTTCCGCACATAGACCGACTGGTCGAGCACGACCTCGATCGACAGGTCCCGCGCTGATGGGTCCATCTCCCGCAGCCGCTGCTGGATCCTGTCGAGGTTGCGGCGGATCGATCCGACGATCTCAATCGTGTTGGCGCCGGGCTGGCGGTAGATGGGGATGTAGACCTGCCTCCGCCCGTTGATGCGCACAACATTCGTCTGGATCTGGCTTGAGTCGCGGACGTCCGCCACGTCGCCCACCAGGATCGGCATCCCGTCGCGGATGGCGAGAGGCATTCCGTTGAGGTCCTCCACCCGTGAGGGCATGGAATTGGCGAAGATCTGGTAGTCGAGGCTTCCCGCCTTCAGATTGCCGGCGGGGATGAATACGCTCTGGCGCTTGAGTGCCCGGACCACGTCCATCGGGCCGAGGCCGCGCACTTCCAGCCGTGTTCGGTCCACATAGGCCAGAATGCGGCGGAGCTTGCCGCCGTACACGGCCGGGGCGATCACGCCCTGGATGGACTGCAGACGGTTGCGCAGTTCGAAGTACGCGATGTCATACAGCTCCTTCTCATTCATCACAGGGCTCGAGACGCTCACTAGGCAGAGCGGCACGGAAGCCGTCGGATCGAAAGGCATCACCATCGGAGGGATCGTCCCGGGCGGCAGGTAGAACATGTCGCTGACCGCGTATGAGGTCACTTGGCTCATGGCGGTGTCGAGACTGATGCCCTCCCGGAAGAAGTCCTTGACGACGCAGACACCCAGCATGGCCTTCGCCTCTTGGTGCTCGATCCCCACCGACTGACCGGTCCAGCGCTCGAGGCGGCTCATGATGTCCCGCTCCATGACTTCGGGGGGCATGCCGGGGTAGAAGGTGACGATCTGCACCGCTGGCGTGCGGAAGATCGGCAGCAGGTCGGCAGGCAGGCGCTGAAAGGACGTCACTCCCAGCACGACGGTCGCCAAGGCCGCCACTCCCACTGCATAGGGATTCCTTATGGCGAAGCGGATCATGACCGAGTGCCGGGGATACCGTGGGATCTCCGGCGGGTGCCGGGTGCCGCTGCAGGCTGGGCGGTTCCCGGTACCCCGGGCATCCAGCATAGCGATCCGGTCTGGAACCGGACAACCGTTGCGCCGTTCCGAACCAACCTCCGACCGCTCCGCTCAGCGCCGTGGATGTGCCGACAGCGCACTCTTGGGCGTAGACATTGGGGCAGCGTCCCGAGGTCAATGGCGCGATGGCGCCCGCTCGGCTATACTCGCCTTCAAACAGGCCAGCTGTTGGCGGCTTAAGAGGGAGGTCGGATGCAAAGAGGACAGCCACAAGGCGAAGGTGCGCGCGCGGTGTCGCGCCGCCGTGTTCTACGAACCGCGGCTGCGGCGCCGCTGTTCGTCCCGGGAAGCGTTCTGGGTCTGGGAGGGGCCGTTCCGCCAAGCGATAGGGTAAACGTCGCCGGTCTCGGGATCGGCGGGCGCGGAGAGCGCGATCTCGAGTCGTTCTTGGCCCAGGACGACGTGCAATTCCGCGCGATCTGCGATGCCCGCAATGAGCGGCGCGAAGCCATCAAGTCCAAGGTAGACAAGCACCACGGGACCAATGACTGCGTAATGTACGCGGACATGTACGATCTGTGGGAACGCAAGGACATCGACGCTGTCCTAATCGCCACGGGCGACCGCTGGCACACCCTCCTGTCGATCCTGACCGCGAAATCGGGCAAGGACGTGTATTGCGAGAAGCCTTGCTCGATGACGATCGCCGAGAGCCGTGCCCTCGCGGACGCCTACCAGAGGCTGGGCAGGGTGTACCAGGCCGGGACTCAGCGAAGGAATGGCACGAACTTCGAGTACTGCATCGACCTTGCGCGAAGCGGAAAGCTCGGCACCTTACGGAAACTGCACGCCAACGCCGCTCCCGGCGGTCGGTACACGCCGCTGACTACGCATGACTGGCTGCCGGCTGAGCCGGAACCGCCCAAGAGCGTCGTGGACTGGGACCGTTGGCTGGGACCTGCCCCGTGGCGCCCGTACAACTCGCTATACGTAAAGAGCCGCTGGCGGGGCTTCTACGATTTCCACGGCGGTGGAATCCTTGAATGGGGCTCCCATACCGTGGACCTGTGCCACGCCGCCGCGATGCTCGACGAGACGGCTCCGGTGAGTTTCGAGCCCCGGCGGCCGGACGGCGTGACGCCATACGGGGTGGACTGCCGCTATGCGAACGGGCTGCAGCTGGTGCTGCGGGACACCGGCTGGGAAGGCCTCGGTGCCTGCGCGGTGCGGTATGAGGGCGACGAGGGCTGGGTGCAGACAGGAGACTTGGGCATAGTCGAGACCTCCGACAGCCTGCGGCAGTATCGGCGCACATTCGAAGACGCGCGCGAGGCGACAACTCGCCACGTCAGGGATTTCCTCGACTGTGTAAAGTCGCGAAGGGAACCGCGCGCGCATGCGCTCGCTGCGTGCCAAGCGCACGTGGCGTGCCACGCTGCATACATCGCGTACCAGCTGGACGAGAAGCTCGATTTTGATCCTGACACAGACAGCTTTCCCTCGAGCGACGAGGCGAACCGGATGCGTTCCCGCGCAATGCGGGAGCCTTGGCGACTGGAATAGGAGGGGCCCGAAATGCTGAGACGAACACTCTTCATGGTGGGAATTGCCGCAGCTGCGGTGAGAAGGCGCATGCGCGGCCAGTCGCGGGGCGAACTGCAGAGGATGCTTGACGAGCAGCTGGCAACCTCCCCGCACAAGGCTGAGGACATCATGAGGCTGGACGCCTCGGGTGCCTTGGAGGTCCTTCAAGATCCCGGTTCCGGCGAGTTTGCCAAGGCGAAGGCATGCCAGCGTCTGGGAGTGGTGGGCGACGAGGCGGCCGTGCCAGCGCTGGCGGCATTGCTGAGCGATCCGAAGCTGTCGCACTACGCACGCACGGCTCTTGAGCCGATGCCCAGTGGCGCAGCCGACCGGGCGCTGCGGGAAGCAGCCGGAAAGCTGGAAGGGGCATTGCTGGTGGGCGTTGTGAACTCCATCGGTGTTCGCCGCGACCCGCGCGCGATCGGTGTGTTGGCGCCGCTTCGCTACGGGGACGACCGGGAAGTTGCGGCCGCGGCCACCGCGGCGATCTCTAGGATTCGCAGGCCGTAGATCTTTCCGTACGGGCGTGGGGGCACGTTTGAGCGCCGGACCGTCTTGCGCCGTGGCCAGCCCGCGGCCGTTCCGCGGTACACTCATCGCGGGCAGCGAAATGGCACACAGAGACGCGGCGATCACTCGGAGGAACTTGGTCCAAGCGGCCGCGGCGGTCCCGATTGCCGCGATCAGCGGGACGGCTGCCAACTCCGCCGTGAAGGTCGGCCTTCTGGGGGCGGGCGGGCGCGGCACGCGCCTCGCCAGCTTCGTGGTTCAGGTGCCCCAAGCGAGGCTGGTAGCACTCTGCGACCTGTTCGACGAGAGGATTGCGGAGGCGAAGCAGCGCATTCCCGTCGACGCGCCTCGGGTCTACAAGGACTACCGCGAGATGCTCGCCAGCGATATCGACGCGGTGATCATTGCCACGCCCGTGTTCCTGCATCCGGAGCATCTTGAGGCGACGATCAAGGCCGGCAAGCATGTGTACGTCGAAAAGCCGGCCGCTGTCGACGTCGCCGGCTGCAAGCGTGTGATGAAGGCGGCCGATTCCGCGCGTCCCGGTCTCAATGTCTCGGTGGGCTTCCAGCAGCGCTACGGCTGGACGTACAGGCAGGCCCGCAAGGTTCTGGAGAGCGGGCGCCTAGGCCAGGTCCGCCAGGCTGAGGCGCACTTCCTGAAGGGACCGATCACTGGAACAGAGCCTACCCGCAAGCGCCCGGAGACCATGCTGGAGAAGGTCCGCGACTGGAAGCACTGGCGCGACCTTTACGGAGACATCATCGTCGAAACGTACTGCCATTCCATCGACGTGCTCAATTGGTTCCTCGGGGACCAGCATCCCCTCAAGGCTGTCGCGGACAGTGGTCGCACGATACGCAAGGACGGCGACATGTCCGACCACATATCGGTCGCCTACAAGTATCCGGGCGGGATCCAGGCCACTCTGATCGGGTCGCACATCACGCCACCGTTCTTCCGCGAGGTTCGCGAGAGGATCTACGGCTCCGAGTCCGTGATCGAGATGGCGCGGCACTACTGGAAGCACTACCGGGGCCCTTCCGACGTCACGCACGCGGAACCGCCCCGCAACATCGATCATGATTCTGTCGAAGCGTTCGTCCTGAGAGTGGCCGAGGGCAAGACCGAGAATGTGGGCGTACGGGGGGCTGAGAGCACGCTCACCGCCATTCTCGGCCGTATGGCGGCGGACCTTGGCCGAACCGTGACTTGGGATGAGATGATGCAGTCGGCCTGACCGAGCTGCATCCTGAGCAGACACGTGCGATTTCGGTCTTGGCGATTGGCATCGGGACTTGCAGTGGTCTGCTCGGTCCTGCTTGTGCCCGAGGGCTGGCTGGCCGGTGAACGCTCCGAGGAGGGCTTCGTACGTCTGTTCGACGGTAAGACCCTCGAGGGCTGGGACGGGGATCCAAGACTGTGGACGGTCAGGGACGGCGCAATTGTAGGCTCGAGCGACGGGCACAAGCTGGACCGAAACACCTTCCTGATCTATCGGGAGCCGTTCGCCGGCTTCGTGCTGCGCCTCGAGGTGCGCCTGCGCAACGGCAACAGCGGAATCCAGTTCCGCAGCCGTCAGGTTGCAGGCGATGGCTGGGTCGTGCACGGCTATCAGGCCGACCTGTCGGATGCCGGCGACCGGTCCGCATGGGGGAATTTCTACGAGGAAAAGGGCCGGGGACGGGGAATGATGGCGACACCGGACGAGGGCTGGCTGCGGGCCAAGGACGTTGTTCGGGTGAACGACTGGAACGACTACGAAATCCTCGCGCAGGGAGACCGCGTGCGGCTCACCCTCAACGGCAAGGTGACCTTCGACGGCAGGGACAGCCAAGCTACCAGCGGGATCATCGCGATACAGCTCCACTCGGGCGCCCCCATGCAGGTTGAGTGCCGCAACATTCGGATCAAGCTCTTGCGGGACTCTGCCGGCGCTGAGCAATAGCGCCGCACCGGCACACGACAGCCCGAACCCCATTGGCATAAAGCCTTCCGACCTTCGGAGTTCGTAAAGAGACGCTTCGGCCCCGGCACAGTCTTGGCGTTTTGTCGAGTCGGCTCCGAGACAACGGGACGCGATACACTGCTAGGCGTTCCGCCCCACCGCAGTGCTTGACTATCCAGTCATTCCGCTACAGCGCCGAGGGGCCGGCGCGGACTGCGCCAAGGAACGTGGAGCCTCCTACCCCTTGTATTGCCTTGACGACGTCCGGGCTTTCGACGCGATGCTCAAGCGTCGCGTCGCAACGTTCAGAGAAAAGCTGGCGGACCTGCTTGCCCCGCACCGCCTGACCCTCGACGAGGCTCGCGTACACAAGGTCTTGATCCCGATGGTGGGTGTGTACACGCCCGGCTGGCAGGCGCTTCCCGCCGTTTCTTGGGCCTTTGTGGAAGTCCGCACCAAGGAAGGGTTCGTCGGTACCGGGGAGTGGTCGGTGGACCTTGATCGGCGAACTTCCGACTGTATTGAAGCGCTGCGGGCACAGCCCGGTCGGAACCTGCTGGATCAAAGCTTGGAAGAGCCTCTCTTCATGGCTTGGTGGGATCTCGTCGGCCAGGCTCTCGCGAAGCCCCTGCACCGACTGTGGGCCGAGCTCTTCGAGACTCCTTACGAGCCCAAGGAGCTGGTGCCCATGGCAGCCTACACGTGGCAGCGGTTTCCCGACATCGGTGGCAACGACGCGATCACCTATGAGAATTGGCCAGAATTTGCAGCTGACCGGGCACGGGAGGGGTTCCCGTCGATCAAGGTCTCGATGACCGCCTACGAACCTGAGGACCACATCGGGCTGATCCACAGGATCAGGGATGCAGTCGGACCGGACACCTCAATCCGGATCGACGCCCACGGCACGTGGAACTATCAGGAGGCTCGGCGAATCCTGAACGCGGTGGAGGGCTGCGACCTGGAGTATGCAGAACAGCCCGTCCACTCGTTGCTGCCTCAGCGCTTCTATCCCGCTTCAGAGAAGCCTCCCGTCCGCCGGGCGGGTCAGGGGAGTTACCAAGCCGAGTACTACTACCGGCGAATGACGGCGCTGAGGCGCGAGCAGCGCACGCCGCTGTCCTGTCACTGGTGGCCCCCGATCCTCCATCCTCCGGGTGCCAGCCCACTGGCGAACAAGTGGGAGCCGGACTGGTACATGCTTGAGCGTTACGAGGGCGCCGACGTGGCCGTCCCGGACATCAACTTGGGACCGTGGGGTCTGTGGCGCTTCGGCCAGCTGGCGAAGTTCATGGGTCTGCACACCGCCGTCCACAGCAACTTCGAACTGTGCACGCAGCTTGCGTTCCGAGGAGCGATGACATCGGCCCTACTGCAGGATCCGGAGAGGGTGGGCATCTACATGGGCAGGGCGCCACGGACTTGCCACCCGATCGACAACGAGACGATCCATGTCAGCGACGACGTCATCGAGGGGGGTCAGTTCGACTGGTCAGGCGGGCACCTCCGGCTGTCGGATTCCCCGGGCCACGGGTTGCGCCTGGACCCGGAACGCCTTGAGAAGTACCTGTACTGCGAAAGGGCGGTCGCCCCTCACCGGGAACATGCCCGCAGGATCTACGCGAACTACCACTTGGACCGGCCAAGGCGGAAGACCCTGTCGGGTTGGCCGAAGCTCGGGGCGGCAGAGCGCTTCGACCGGCATGCTTGGCCCTACGAGGTGGCCGGCATCCTAGGTTCCGAGGAAGGGCAGGACATCGACGTAGAGCTAACTGGAGACCAGTCGGGGTAGGAGGAGTGATGCAGGAAGAACCGAGGAGAGTGGGGCTTGTCACTGGCGGTGTGGGCGACTTGGGCTATGCCAGCGCCGAGAAGATGGTCGAGATGGGGCTCGACATGGTCCTGATGGACATCCGGGAAAACAGCCAGCGCGTCGAGGCCTTGCGGGAGCGCGGAGCGCGGGTCCTGTTCGTGCAGGCCGATGTGTCCGACCGTGGCGCCGTGCAGACCGCACTGGAGCGGGTCTGGGCAGAGTTCGGCCGGCTGGACGTGTGCATGTGCAATGCCGGAATCTCGATGAACGTGCCGTTCCTGGAGTACACGGTCGAAGAATGGAACCAGCACATGGACGTCAATCTCAACGGCTACTTTCATGTCACACAAGAAGTCGCCAAGCGCTGGGTCGCCGCAGGCGACAAGGGCAAGATCATCTTCACGGGCTCGTGGGTGCAGGACGTGCCATACAAGCTGATCGCCCCGTACTGTGTGTCGAAGGCGGGTGTCTGGATGCTGGCGCGGTGCGCTGCGCTTGAGCTGGCGCCGCATGGCATAACCGTCAATGCGATCGCGCCTGGGATCGTCGATGCTGGCTTGACTGCGCGCGAACTGAAGGACTTTCCAGAGTTTCGGCAGGAGTTTATGAGCCTGATACCGCTCGGCCGGATCCAACAGGCCGAGGACGTCGCCGACGTGGTCGGCTTCCTTGTCTCTGAGGCGTCCGACTACCTGACCGGCACGACGATCACGTGCGACGGCGGCTGCGTCGTGGGCGCCGCATCGGCCCCGAAATGACCACGCGCGCGCTTAGCGGCATCGTTCCCGTTCTGCCGACTCCGTTCGGGCCGGACGATTCGCTCGACCTTGACTCGCTGGCCCGGGCGGTGGACTTCTGCGCAGAGAAGGGACTGCCCGCCGCCTGCATCCCGGCTTATGCCAGCGAATTCTACAAGCTGACGATGGAGGAGCGGTACCGGCTGGTCGAGGAGGCGGTCCGGGCATCAGCCGGCAGGATAAAGATCATCGCCCAATCTAACCACTTCTCGGGTTCGCTCGCAGGTCAGATCGCTCGCCGAAACGAGGAGCTGGGCGCCGACATCGTGTCCGTCGCCATTCCACGGATGTTCGAAATCTCGGAGTCCGATGTGTACCGATTCTTAGAGCGTGTACTTAGATCCACGTCCCTACCGGTGCTCGCGCAAGACTTCAATCCCGGCGGGCCGACGATCAGCGCGTCCCTCGCCCGGCGCGTAAACGAGAACTATCCACACTTCCGCTACCTCAAGCTCGAGCAGCCGCTGATGGCGCCTCGCGTCGCGGAGATTCTGCAGCAGACGGGCGGGAACGTGCAAGTGCTCGAGGGCTGGGGCGGCCTGTACCTACTGGAAGGAATCCAAGCCGGGATTTGCGGGGCCATGCCCGCGCTGGGCGTGGCCGATGTGCTGCAGGAGGCGTACGATCTGGCCGTGGCCGGCGACATGAACGGGGCGTCGGACTGCTTTGAGCGCATACTTCCCTATCTGGTGTTCAGCCTCCAGAACATGGAACTGCTGATCTACATGGAAAAGCGGCTGCTGGTGCGACGCGGTGTGTTGGCATCGGACCGTGTGCGCGAGGCCACGCTCACGCCGGATCCCGATTCCCGGGCTTACGTAGACTTCCTAATCGAACGTGTGCTCAGAATCGTCGATTCGGCGGACGGTTCGTAGCGGTCCCGCGAAGGCGCGCTGCCCGGCTGTGGGGTAGGGAGGGCACGGGTGGCGTGAGCCGCGGCAAAGAGTCTCAAGTCGCCCGCCAGCCGATTGCGCGTACTTCGTAGTCCGGCGCATGCGCGGCCAGGATGGACCTCACCGTGGCAGGATGGCTTGGACTCAAGTCAATTATTCCGGGACTTGAGCACGCCGAGCAGTGAACGTGCGTCGGGCGCGAAGTCAATCGCGGCCCGGTAGACTGCCTCAGCTCTCTCGTGGTCGTAGATGTGGCGTGTGTCGTTTCGTCCCTTCTGATGGTGCATCTACCTCTCGACATCGGAGATCAGCCGGTTTTCTGCGGCGAGGCGGGAGAGTTGGCGTTTCGTCACGCCGTCCGCTATTCCCCCGCTGACGTTCGCGTTCAGCCAGCGTGCCATGAGCTTCCAGCACAGTTCGTACGTGATCTCGAAGTGTCGGACGGCACCGGCGCGGATCGCGACACGCTCGATGTCGCTCAGTTGCCCCATGCGTTGGTCATTCCCGCTCACGGTGAGAATGTCGACAAGTGCAGTGAGCGACTTTCTCAGACTGCCCAAATGGAGCGTCACAGTTGTTCTACCGTCTTCAGCCTACTTGGCCCTCCGAGCGCGGAGACGTGCACGCGTAGTCCAGAAGGAGCCCGGGGGCGAGTTCTCCTCGGACTACCCGCACGTGCAGGATTCCAGTTCCACGCAGCGACGCGGTACGCTTCCAGCGCGAAGCGACAGCGAGGCTTGCTAGGTGTGCGTCGGACCTGCATCCCGACAAGACGCGCTGGATCGAATTCGGGAGGTTCGCGACAGCGGACCTGAAGAGCACGATTACATCGTCCGTGCGATGCTCGTGCGGCACGCAGCCCAGCGCCTAGACGCTCTCCCGCAGCCCATCCAACAGCGCCTTGAAGCTATCCGAAACGGCCAACTCGGCGTGCTCCCAGCGCGAGTCGGGCAGCGAGAAGTGGTGCAGGTGCGGGAACGCCTCGCCCAGGATTGTCGCGCCTAGGCTGCTCATATGCGTGAATTCGGACTGACACTGCTAGCCTGACTGCCACTATTGCTCGAAGGACAGCTTCCTCTCGAGCCCATTCTCCAAGCGCCATCGCCGGAAGCGCCGTTGCAGAGTGCGCAGCTCCTCATCGGGGTACTACTGGCCGGCGTGCTCGCACCGCAGCCGCTCAGAGACCGCCTTCGCCTGCACTCCCGGATCGCGCACCAAGAAGGCTTCGATGTCCTACCAGCACTGCTGGAAGGGGTCGGCGGGTGTGACGTAACTGGGCGGGTTGCGGCACGCGCTCGGCAACTCGCCGCGCCCCCTTCATTTGCAGGCTGTCGGTTGGCTCATGCCCGCCATGGCCCCTGGTACAGCCAGCGGCATGCCTCTGTTGGGTGCCGCCATTAACAATACCGCCCATTTTTCTAACCGATCTCCGCTCGCTTGGAGAAGACCACCAATAGCTTTGCCTCGGAGGCCGGAACGCGAAAGTTCCAATTGACGCTACCCGAAGAATCTAATCTTCGCGATACAGCGGAACGGATCCATCTGCATGCGCATCGGTGCCAGCAGCATTGACTTGGTGAGGGTCGAAGTGTAGACTGAGTTACGATACGTACCCTCGGCGGCATCGCTGCCGGGCATTATGCCCCCAGGGAGCCGGAAACGGCTCCCTGTTTTGTTGAGGCAGCCATGCGCGTTCGAATCTTGGTGGATTTCTGGAATCTACAGCTCGCTTGGAACAGCTTCCACGAAAGGCAAGGCAGGGGACGCCCACGGATACCATGGAAGACTAGGTTGCCCGATGTGCTCACTCGCCATATCGGTGATGAAGCGGTCTACACCGGGTGTCATGTCTATGCGTCGGTCGATCCCCGCAACCCGGCAGACAGCGGGCTCCGAAGATTCCTCCACGCAATGAATGGGTTCCCGGGCTACCGCGTCACTGTCAAGGAGCGAAAGCCGCGCGGACCCTACGTCTGTCAGCACCCAACGTGTCGAAGACCCCTGCTTGAGTGTCCGCATTGTGGATATGCGCTCAAGGGTACTGTCGAGAAGGGCGTGGATACGGCCCTCGCAACGGACCTAATTCAAGCGGCGATCGACAATCTGTTCGACGACGCGATTCTCATCAGCGCGGACGCTGATTTCGTGCCTGCGGTGGAACTTGTCCAGAACCGCACAGGAAAGCGCGTGATTCACGCACACATCCGCCCGCAGGGCCAAGAGCTTCGCAACGCCTGCTGGTCGCACATGTTCATCGACGATCTCATGGCCGAACTGCTGGGAGCCAGATGATCGAAGCGCGCTGACGTCACTGGCTACGAACACGTCTCCCACGTTGCGCTTCAGGTCGCGGAATATGAGGTCCATTGACCAAGCGGAGGTCGCGACGGACACCAGAGGGAAGATGATCGCTGGCCTGCTCAGCCGGCGGGTAGGGCAATCTCGCGCGGCCCGCGCGATGCGCATTCTGCCACCGTTCACTGCCACAGTCCGGTCCATCTGGCTGTGCCTCGCGGAACTATCCAATCGCGCTTGCGGATTCACGCTACCCTCGATAGCTCCCGCCAGGCCTTGGTCCAGCAAGTGGAATCGGGAACTGCCCTAGGAATCGTCTGTGGTCGCCGCCGGCCGAGGCGGCAATGGGACGGTGCCCCTGATGGGCTACTTGTCGGATGGTCTGCATTTTCGTCCTACACATCTCCCAATAACGTCCCGTGGACACAACACTTGCTCCCTTTGAAGCTGTGTCTCACTTGATTGGCGCTACCCCTACGGCTCGGGATCCCAATGCTCGATGAGCGCGGAACGGCCGACAATCTCGACGATGCGCACGCAGCGCTCCACGCCGTCCGAGTCCGTAAGCCGGAGCACTTCCCCGGGGATGAAGTGAACGGGCTGTGGTTGGCCCCGGCCAATGGCGATGTTCGAAGCATAGAGATACGCGCGATCAAGCGCGTCGCGTATGGGGTTTAGGCGCCCCTTCAATCCGGGAAGATGGCCAGTCGCCTCGGGGAAAATGACGCTGCCGCCGTGCGGCAGAGGTGTCAGGTCAAGCGCGAGAGCACCGGCGGCGGGGAGCCAGTCCCGCACCAGGCAGGCTGCGCGTCCAAGCGCCGCACCGAACACCGTCATCGGAAGCTCGGTCGAGTATAGGTCCACGGCGGCTTCGCCATTCTCGTCCGCGACCGCCTGTTTCCACGTTCGGTTCGGAAACAGAACTAGGACGCCCGCCCCGGGCAGTGGTCGCCCATCGGCCCTAACAGTGACGACTACGCGAGAGGAGGTGGGATCCTGCGGTGCGGCGGGGATCTTCAGCAGCACGTCCGCAGCGTCGATCAGCCGGTACTCCGGTCGCCGCCCCGAAAGCTCGCGGGTCTCACGAATGATCGCCGGCACACCGTCCCCGCGGCGCTCCATGAAGTATCGCCTGTGCCCGGAGCCGCGAACGTCGCCCACGCCCAGTCGGCCCATTACGGAAGCGATGACCTCGTTCCGCGTCGCCTGCCTCAATGCCATGCTCTCGAGGGTCAGGGTGTTGGGGAGCGCACCGGGCGACTGGACTTCCAAGCGGTCGGAGAACATCGAGAGGCGGATCCTGCTCCCTCGGATCGAATAGTCGCGATGCACTACGGCGTTTACGACTGCCTCGAAGATCGCCTTTTCGCTGTACTGCGGCATGTCAATCCGCGCAGGAGTCTTGCGTGCGGCGACGCGCATGTTGCGCACGACGAACGTGATCGCGTCCGCGATCTGCCGTTGGAGCGGGCCGGCAATCTCTTGCGAGTCCACCTGGGCAGTTGTACGGTCCGTACCTCGATAGTGGGTCGCTGTGATGGCTGCGTTGGGCAGCCACCGATGAGGCTGTTGGGTACACAACAGCACGCCCGCTACGGTCGCGCGTTGGACGCCGAAGCCGTCCGATGCGAGCAGGGCGAGCCTAGCCAATGCGACCTCCGGCTCGGCGGCGCCCTCGGCACTCAACATCGGCCTCCAGAGCGCGGCGTCCAGCGCGTCGAAGCCGGTCCCCGCCACAGGCTGCTCGTCGAACCACAGCTGTCGGCGCAGTGCGCGCCGCCTGGCGAGGCGCACGGGCTCGTCACCGGTCAATTGGCACTTGCTTGCTCCGACCCGCACCCAGCTGCGGCCCCCGCGCTCGTAGAGCGAGTCGCCTCGGGGTACGTCGACCACGACGAAGGCACTGCCGTCCAGCTCCCGGTGGTGTACGCCGATGGGAACGGCCGGCTTGATGCCGGCCGTGCTCACCGCGACTAGCAGGTTGTGGAGCTCGGAAATCTGCTCGCGAGACATGCCCTGAACGAGTCCGTCATCCGTCACGCCCATCAAGAGCCAGCCGCCGTCCGCGTTAGCAAACGCGATCATCTCGGTCGCGAGATCATCGCGACTGGGCATCACGAGACGGGCACCCGCGAATGCTACCTGATTGAACTCCCAACTACTGCCCTCACCCAGTCTCAGCCGCTGCCGGATGCATTCGTCACTCACGAGCATTCCCCACCCCGCTTGCCCTCGGCGCTGGTGAACTCAGAGCGGAAGTACCCGTAGCTCCAAACGAACAGATCCGTCGAGCGAGATTCCGCGTCCCCGACACAGACGGCGCCGACTGTTTCGATCAGCTGGCCGAGAGGCTGCTTGTCCAGCGCGGGCCGGGCGTCGTCTTCGGCCCGTCCCTCAGTCCAGGAAGCCTTATCCTCCTTGATCGCGGCCACTGCCCGGTCCGGGCTCTGGCCGATAGCCGGCTGTCGCCCTTGAGCCGTTAGGTTGGCCGAGCGGATCGCATGCGGCACCCAGAGGATGTCTTGCCCGGTGTCCCCGTTGCCGCCCGTCGCGGCCTCGTCGCCCCACTCGGCCAGCACGGCGTCGCGGCGCCCATCGAGGGCGTGGGAGATGTACTTCAGAAAGATCGGGCCGAGCACGAGATGCTGGTATTCGGACGCATCGATCGAGGCGCGGAGTGCATCAGCTATGGCCCACAACTCCGGCTCGCAGCCTGTCGATGCGCCGCGTTCGGTCGGTCTGCCTGTCACGGTCGCCGCCTTCATCATGCTGAATCAATCCGAGAGCGCTCCGTGAGCCGGGGTCGCAAGACTGAGCAAGGCATGCGTCCTGCGGCTGCGATATTCACCGGAACGGAGTGCCAGTGCCGGGCGGGCTCCCCCCAATGCGTCGGAATCTCTGTCCGGTTCGGGCCAGACCGCCAGTTTGGCCCCGGGGCGATTCATGCGGGTATCGAATACGAAGCCGAGGATGATTCGGTAGCCGGCGGGATGACTCTGACGTTCGGACTCCAGTAAGGCGCGCGCTCCACCCTCCACTTCAGGAGAGCCTCCGGGCGGTTCGGCCTGTTTCGATTCACCTTGTAGTGTGAGGTGCAGAGTCTTGTGGGACTGGAGAGTGGTCTCGGGTGTCGCTGGCCCTCCTCGAGGCAACAGTTGGCCTCCGACCTCATGAATCAGCCCCTGAAGGTGCACTGTGAGATCGGCGGCTGGCGGGATGCCCATACTGTGCTGAAGTGTTGCTAGTGGCCCGATCAGGGACAGACACGCAACGCTCAGGAGGGTTCCTGCCTGCTCCCGCATTCGGCGAAGATCGGTCGGCGGGAATCCGGCCAGCCAAACGCCTGAATGCAACAAGCACAACCCAATGCACCCTTGATGGCAGTTGTGGCGTAGGTGGAATTCCCACACCTGTGCCGAGATCCGGTAAGCTGCGTGCGGTGCTAATGATGCAACACAGTCGACGAGACCTGATCCGTACGCTTGCGGCTGGCTCCGCCTTGCTTGGCTCACCGCGTACCCTGCCGGCCGCGCCTAGAGCTGTGGTGGGCGAGACGCGCGTCATCAGCAAGCGGCCGACCCTCTATCACGGGTGGCCGACTCTGGCACGCCGCTCCAACGGGGACCTCTTGGTAGTGTGCTCGGGCGGTCGAGAGGCGCACGTGTGCCCATTCGGATGGGTTGAGTTGATGCGGTCTCCGGATGGCGGTCAATCGTGGGGTTGGCCGCAGGTCCTCATGGACTCGGCCATTGATGACCGCGATGCGGGCGTGTGCGAGACAGCGCAAGGTTCGCTATTGGTTACCACGTTCACCTCGCTCGCGTACACCGACTACCTGAGCGCGGCGGAGCCGGGCAAGTCGGGCCGCTTCATTGACTGGACCGAGGACAGGATCTTGGCCTGGCGCTCGGCGCACGAGCGCATGTCTACCGCCGACCGGGAAGCAATGCTGGGCACTTGGATGCTCCGCTCGACGGACGGAGGGTCAACGTGGTCCGCCCCGTACCGCGTCCCGTTGAACAGTCCGCACGGACCGATCGCCCTGTCGGACGGGAGAATCCTGTACGCGGGAAAGCGCCTTTGGCACGAGAAGCGCCGTATTGGTGTCGCCGAATCTCACGACGACGGCAGAACTTGGCGGTGGCTGGCCGAGATACCCACTCGGCCCGGCGACGACTTCACGGAGTACCACGAGCTGCACATGGTCGAGGCGGCCAGCGGACGGCTGGTCGTTCAGATCCGGAACCACAACGCAGTCAATCACCGCGAGACGTTGCAGAGCGAGTCTGAGGATGGGGGTCGTACCTGGTCTACGCCCCGATCTATCGGCGTCTGGGGCCTGCCGTCCCACCTCCTGCTCCTCCGGGACGGGCGGCTGGTGATGACCTACGGCTACCGTCGCGAGCCGTTCGGCAATCGGGCGCGTGTCAGCGAGGATCACGGGAACACGTGGTCCGCGCCGATGGTTCTGTCGGCGGACGGGGCCGGAGGCGACCTCGGCTACCCGTCGACTGTCGAACTCGACGATGGATCGCTGGTGACGGTGTGGTACGAGCGGCTGGCGATGTCGCCCCATGCCGTGCTGC
The DNA here is from genome assembly GCA_965203925.1 of Bryobacterales bacterium. Taxonomy (GTDB): domain Bacteria; phylum Acidobacteriota; class Terriglobia; order Bryobacterales; family UBA6623; genus VXMF01. Next base: position 6,895,093 of record OZ241924.1, on the reverse strand, counting down.
GACAAGCGACGTGGCGGATTGCCGCGGACTGAGCCCCACAGCACTACACCTCTGCCTAGGTAGACTTCAGTCGCTCGCCGAGCTTGGTTCAAGCCGCCCGGCTTGGGTTCGCCAGACGCTCCTGAGCAAGGTGCTCTGGAACATGCTGGCCCGTCAAGGCCGACTCGGTACCGGTCACGACGGGGTGAATTCGGTAGCCTGTATTGCATGTTGCCGCCCCAGAATGCGGGCGGCCTGCCATGACCCGTTGCTCAGACTCAAACGTTCGGACAGTCTGCTCCGGTCTCGACCACCCCGAGGGCCTGTGCCTTGGTGTGGACGGGACGCTCTTTTCCGGAGGTGAGGCTGGCCAGATTTACGAAGTCGACGAGCCAAGCGCCTCGGCACGGCAGATTGCCGACACGGGAGGCTTCGTCTTGGGGCTGTGCGCCGATGCTTCGGGCGCCCTCTATGCCTGCGACGCCGGGCGAAACGAGGTTCTCAGGATCACGTCCGGTGGGGACGTCGAGGTGGTCCCTTCGGGTCCGCTCGACAATCCGAACGATTGCGCACTTGACGAGGACGGCAACCTGTTCTTCAGCGAGTCGGGTAACTACCGCCTCGACAGGCCAAGCGGCCGACTGCACGTCGTGGCCCGAGGGGGACGCAGTTCCTGCATCCATCCGGGACCGTTCCGCTTCGCGAACGGGGTGTTCTTCGACAGGCGAGAGTCGCTGCTGTACGTGGTCGAGAGTACCGGCCCGGCCGTTCTCGCATTCAGGACGGACGGCGCCGAGCTGGGGGACCTCGAACCTGTCCGGAGAATCGCCTTGGAGCCCGACACGGTGCCTGATGGTGTCGCTTTGGACACCGACGGTAACCTGTACGTCGCGTTCTACAGTCCCGACCAAATTGGCGTCGTGAGGCCCGACGGGACCTTCGAGGTCCTCTTCCGGGACTATCTCGCGGAATGGATGAACCGTCCGACCAACATTGCGCTCCGCCGCAACGAGATAGTGTTCGCCAACCTTGGCGGTTGGCACTTGGGCTCGGTCTCCCACTCCTTGGAGCCTGTCTCGCCGTGTTACCCGCGCACGGGCCCCAGAAGGCCGTAGGGTCGTTCTTGGCAACTCCCTAGGCGTGGCTTGGGCTTGGGAATCCGAGTCCTCAGGCTTCGCGAGGCACACCGAAATGGTGCAGGGCGTTGCGCATGAGGGCCTGCATCTTCGGATCCGCGGATAGGGCCCACCCGCCCGCGATGCATCCGGTGTGGAAGACCTTGCCCCCCTGTGGGCGCTCCCAGTAGGTCATCTCGGCGTAGACTCCGTGTTCGAGCGGCTCCCACTTGCCGAAGTAGTCGATTCCCCGTCGGCGCTTGTCGACTATCTGGGCTAGAGGGACGATGCCCGGGGGGTCTCCGGGCACGGTAAAGCTGTCCTGGCGCTGCCGGGTGATCGCCCGGATCAGGCTGGGCCGCACGTCCGATTCGTGCCCGCCCACCAGGGGCGGGCCTCCTCCGGGGGCCGAACCGAAGGTATCGCCTTGGCGCAGGCCAACTGGTTCGGGCGCCTGGAAGAGGAAGTGGTCCTCAGTGACCACCTCGTAGGTTCCGAAGTGTTCCGTGTTGATCGGCCACCAGCCGATGCACTCTAGGCCGAGAACCTCCCATGCCGGTAGGCCGCAGAACCGCATCAGGCTGCCACGGCGCCCGTCATGGCTGTGGTAAATCTCGCCGACGTCTGCCCCGAGGCGGCCGCCGATGTCGACACCGTGCTTGCGGCACTCCATGGCAGTGCCGTCCTCGTCGAACGAGACCCTCCAGAACATCGTGTTGCCGCTCATAACCACGACGGCGCCACCGGAGCGCAGGAACGTGTCCACCGCGTGGTAGGCTTCCGCGGACCAGTACTCGCTGTGCCCATTGATCACCAAGACCCTGTAGCCTTCCAGTAGTGAAGGGTCTCGGTGGAGGTCGTGGTCACTGGCAACGTCGTATGCGTATCCGTTCTCTTCGAGCCAGCGGTGCGCGAAGATCTCTCCCCGCATCAGGTGGCTGTAGTGCAGATTCTCCGTGTTCCTGCTGAAGACGACCTCTGGACCGGCCACGGGCCAAGGGAGCTTCATCCCGATGGCGTACGTCGGCTGGCCGCTGGCATGGTTCCGGTAGCAGCAGTAGGCAGGCGCCCGCTCGTGAGCGTTCTCTTGTCCATTCGTTTCCCAGAAGGGTTCTAGCGAATTCACCGCGAACGGGGTTGCGCTATATGCCTGCCATGTGTTCGTCGAGCACAGCATCAGGATCGGAGCCTTGGGTCGTCCCTGCCGGCGGCGCACCAGGAATGTGACGTCGTAGCGGAGCCTACGGCCGCCCCTCCGGAAGGCGAAGCGTCCCGTGTAGACCCCCGGCTTCGAGTCGGCCGGAATCCTGACGCTGTGTGTTGCGTCCCATCGGCAATCGTACAGGTCGTCCGAAGCAAGCCGCAGCCCATGACCTCGCTCGGAGTCCATGACAGGGTCATAGTCCCCGTACCGCGGCACCCTGCCGGCGTCAAAGGCGGGCCCGCCGATCATCCGGGTGCCCCGGTTGACGATCGCTCCGTGGTGCGTGCCGCTCATGTCGCGCACGCGATGGGTGCTCCCTTCGTCTAGCGGCCAGCATGCGATGGCGCTGCGCGATGGCGCCACGAGGCCCTTCGCTTCGTACCTGGCTTGGACTTCGGCCGCCGAAAGGGCCCGGTCGTACACCGCCGGCATGGCGATGTCCCCGTCCAAGAACCCGCTTGCCCTCCCATCTGTGCCGGAGGCCCCCAGGCGAATGGGCGTCGTTCCCGGGTCGATGCTCCCCACTTGCCTCCAGCTGCCCTGAAATGCGCCGTCGACGAAGATCTCGGCGATCTTTCCGTTCCAGACAAGGGCCACGTGCCGCCATTTGCGCACGGGCAGGGGCGCATGAGCTACGCGCCTGCTTCCCAGCAGGAACTCGATCCAGCCTCCCCGAGAGACGAACAGCCCGAACCCCCGGTCTCCGTCACAGGCAGTGACGAGGCCTTGGCGTTCCTCAGAGGACCACCGTCTCACCCAGCACTCCACGCTGAGCTCCTCAAACCGCCTGCCCCCGAAGCCCCCCTCTATGTGCACATACGAGCCTGGATGGATTGGCTGCACTTCGGGCTCCCGCTCTTGGAGCGAGGCGACCTCGTCGCCGCTGGCCGTGCGCACGACCGTGAGGTCGAATGGCGTGTCGCTGCTGACCCGGAACTCTGCCGAATCACCAGCCCTCAGGCTGCGTTGGGAATAGGCGTGCACTCCAGGGACGAGAATCTCTTCGTGGGCCGGGATGCCGGTTGAGTTCTCCTTCGGCGTCGCGGCACCTGCTGCGGCAAGGCCCGCCGCAGTCTGCTGCAGGAAGCGTCTACGTCCAATGCGTGGCACGCTCGGGATTGTACCGGAGCCGCGCCCGTGCGAGAGGGCCTGCGCCGAGATCCGATCAGAACAAGCCTTCGACCGAGCCGTCGTCGGCGAGACCGATCCCCTCGGCTGCGGGTGATCGGGGCAGGCCGGGCATAGTCATGATGTTTCCGCAGATGGCGACCACGAATCCGGCGCCTGCGGCCAGCCTTACTTCCCGGACCGAGACTCGGTGGCCCGACGGAGCGCCCTTGAGCTTCGGGTCTGTCGAGAAGCTGTACTGCGTCTTCGCCATGCACACCGGGAGATTCCGGTATCCGGCGGCTTCCCAGTCCCTGAGTTGCCTTCGGACAGCGACGCTGGTGTCGATATCGTCGGCCCGGTAGATGCGGCGCGCAATTGTCCGCACTTTCTCCAGCAGCGGCAGGTCGTCCGGATACAGCGGCGCAAAGTGTGCAGTGCCGCTGTCGGCAAGCCGCACGACGTGCCGGGCAAGCCCTTCGGCTCCCGCCGAACCCTCCGCCCAGTGCCGGGCCCGGACCGCTTCCGTGCCCACGGTCTTGGCATAGGCTTCGACCGCGGCCACCTCGGCGTCAGTGTCCGTGTTGAACTCATTGATCGCCACCGCGACCGGCACTCCGAACTGGCGCAGATTCTCGATGTGGCGGCCGAGGTTCACGCACCCGTCTTCCACCGCCCGCACATTCTCGCGTTCGAGAGCATCCTTGCTGACCCCGCCGTTGGCCTTCAAAGCCCGCACGGTGGCCACAAGCACGACCGCGTCGGGCCGCAGACCTGCCATGCGGCACTTGATGTCAAAGAACTTCTCGGCTCCCAAGTCGGCGCCGAAGCCGGCTTCGGTGATCACATAGTCGGCGAGCTTCAGGGCTGTTTTGGTGGCAATTGCGGAACTGCAGCCATGGGCGATGTTCGCGAATGGCCCGCCATGGATGAACGCGGGGTTGTGCTCAAGGGTCTGGACCAGATTCGGCTGCATGGCGTGCCGGAGCAGCACCGTCATCGCCCCATTGGCGTTCAGGTCCCGGCAGTAGACCGGCGAGCGGTCCCGGCGGCCGGCGACGACGATGTCGCCGAGCCGCCGCTCTAGGTCCTTGAGGTCCGCGGCAAGGCACAGGATGGCCATGATCTCCGAAGCGGCCGTGATGTCGAACCCTGTCTCGCGAGGGAATCCGTTCCAGATCCCTCCCAGCGAGCAGTTGATCTGTCGCAGCGCCCGGTCATTCATGTCCATCACGCGCCGCCAAGAGACGCGCCGCACGTCAATGCCTAACGGGTTTCCCCAGTAGATGCTGTTGTCGAGCATTGCCGCGAGTAGGTTGTGGGCTGCGGCGACGGCATGCAGATCGCCCGTGAAATGGAGATTGATGTCCTCCATCGGCACGACTTGGGCGAAGCCGCCGCCGGCGCCACCGCCCTTCATGCCGAAGCATGGGCCCAACGAAGGCTCTCTTAGGCAGATGGCGGTGGGCTTGCCGATGCGGTTCAGGGCATCGCCCAGCCCGACCGTGGTGGTCGTCTTCCCCTCCCCGGCCGGGGTCGGGCTCACGGCGGTGACCAGAACCAGCTTGCCGTTGGGCCGCTTGGCCAGCGACCTGATGAATGGGCGCGCGACTTTCGCCTTGTGATGGCCGAACGGGAGCACGTGCTCGGAGGGGATCCCGATCTTTCCAGCGACATCTTGGATCGGCAGGAGATTGGCCTCGCGCGCGATCGCGAGGTTGGTGCTAGGCGCTCTCACGATGAGCTCGACAGGCGCCCGCCTGGCGAACTCGACTTTCGGGCGCTGCTGGAGCGCCAAGGACGAGACGGCGAGTGCGGTTGAGGTGCGCGGCGGCTGTTCCTGACCGGGCCCCGACGCGCCCGTGGGCGGCCGCAGTCCGACTCAGGCAAGGATCTCCCGGACGACCCGCGCGGGATACTGACCGATCAGACGCTCGTCCAGCCCGTGCACGTTGAACACGAGCCGCTCCGGATCCAGCCCCAGAAGGTGCAGCATCGTGGCGTGGAAGTCGTGCACGCTGACGCGGTCCTCGACGGCCTTGTGGCCGATGTCGTCGGTCGCGCCATGCACGTGGCCGCCCTTGACTCCGCCGCCGGCCATCCAAACGCTGAAGCCCGCTGGGCCATGGTCGCGGCCGCTCGTGCCGGCTTGGCCGATCTGCGCGAGCGGCATGCGGCCGAACTCGCCGCCCCAGATCACCAAGGTCGAGTCCAGAAGCCCGCGCTGCTTCAGGTCGCGGATGAGGGCAGCTACCGGCTTGTCCGTCTTGCGACAGGCGTATCCCAGCTCTCGGTCGAGGTTCAGGTGGTTGTCCCAGATCTGGTACTCGATGAAGACCTGCACGAACCGCACGCCACGCTCGACCAAGCGCCGCGCGAGCAGCAGGCGGGCGCCGTAGGCTCGCGTCCGCTCGTCATTCATGCCGTACATTTCCTTGGTGGCCTCAGTCTCCGAAGACAGGTCAGCGACATCGGTGGCCGCCATCTGCATTCGTGCGGCCAGTTCGTAGCTCTCGATCCTCGCGTCAAGTTGCGGCTGGAGGGGCCGCTGCTCCCTGTGAGCCGCGTTGAGGCGCCGGATCAGGGACCTCTCGGCCTCAAGCAGCGGGCTGGGAAGCTCTTCTTCCCGCTTCAGGTTGAGCACTGGCGGCCCTTCGGCCCGGAACTTCGTTCCTTGGTACACCTGCGGCAGCCATCCGGCCTGCCAGTTCTGGAGATCGTTGATCGGGTAGCCCTTCGGGTCGTCGAGCACCACGTATCCCGGGAGGTTCTGGTTCTCCGTGCCAAGCCCGTACACTGCCCAAGCTCCCAGGGCTGGCCGGCCCGGCAGCGTGCGCCCGGAGTGCATCAGGTACAGCGAGGGCTCGTGGTTGAAGTGCTCACCGTACATTGAACGGACCAGGGTGATGTCGTCGACCACGCCACCGAGTCCAGGCATCAGGTCCGAGATCTCCATCCCGCACTCGCCGTGCCTTTGGAACTTGTACGGTGAGGGCATCAGGGTCCCGACCTCGTCTGTGAACTCGAGCTGGTTGGCGAGGTCCCTCGGTGCCGGCGAGCCTGCGTATTTCTCGAGTGCCGGCTTGTGGTCGAACAGGTCGACTTGGCTCGGCCCGCCGTTCATGAAGAGGTGAATCACAGACTTGGCCTTGGGCTCGAAGTGCGGTGCGCGAGGCTTCTGGTCGTAAGTCCGGCGTCCGGCGGCTGAGAGCTCTCCCCCCAGCAGCCACGTCAGGGCAGCCCCGTGGATGCCGTCCCCAATGCGGGAGAAGAAGTCGCGTCGGCTCGGTCGTTGCATGGATGTCTCAGTCGATGTAGAGGAACTCCGCTGAGTTCAGCAGCGCATGGCTCAGCGAGCCCAGCGCCATCCAGCGCGCCGCCTCGCGGCGCGGCCCAACGTGCCGGGTGTTGTCAAGGTGGTCGGCCCAGTGCCCCTCCAAGGTTGAGAGGTCAGATGTCGCCAGCCGGACTTCCTCGGCGCTGGGAAGTCTGGAGAGGATTCGCTCGTAGGCGGCCGCGACTTGCTCTTCTGGTTGCCCCGGGTGTTCGTCGATCAGGCGCCCGGCCAGAAACCTGGCGTGTTCCAGCACGGCGTCGCCGTTCATCAGCTGCAGCGCTTGGGGAGCCACTGTCGACTCCCTCCGCTCTGTGCAGTTCGGGGCCGGCTTTGGAGCGTCGAAGACCTCGAGCAGAGTGACCGGCATCCGCCGCTTCCTGAGCACGTAGACCGCACGCCGCCACCCGGCTGCGGTCGCGTCCGGCACGATTTCCCCGCTGTCTTTCTTGGTCACCTTGACAGGGCGCCCGAAGCGTTCCCGGTCCAGCCTTCCGGTGACCTGCAGGACCGAGTCGTGTAGCACTTCGGCGTCCATCCTTCGCAGCGGCATTCGGGAGAGCAGGGTGTTGTCGGGATCCGTCTCCGCAGATTCCGGGTCCACGCGGGTTGACTGGCGGTACGCCGCAGACGTCATCATCAGGCGGTGCATCGCCTTGATGCTCCACCCTTGCCGCACGAATTCCGTGGCCAGCCAGTCCAGCAGCTCCGGATGGGTGGGTTCGGCGCCTGTCAGGCCAAAATTCGAGGGTGTGGAGACGATGCCCCTGCCGAAGTGGTTCAGCCAGATGCGGTTGACCATTACGCGGGCGGTCAGAGGGTGGTCGGGCTGCGTCAGCCAACGGGCGAAGGCCAGGCGGTATCCGCTGGTTCCCGTGCGCGGCGGCTCTGGCTCGTAGGCAGCCGTCTTGGCCGAGAGCATTCGTGGCACGCCCGGAACAACGCGCTGGCCGATTGCCTGCGCGTCTCCGCGCTGCAGCAGGTAGGTGCGGGACGGCTCGCCGCCCATGTCGTAGACCGCCCGGATCTTCGGCAGTGGAATCAGGCTGGCCTTGAGTTCCTTGATGCGCGCATTGACAGGCCCGGCGGTGTCCTTCAGTTCCGGAAAGGCCTCGGCAATCTGGTGCCATTCGCCGTCCGCATTCGGGATTTTGAGCACATCATCGTGCTCCTTGGCCAGGCGGCTCTGGACTGGCGTCCGTTCCTTCCGCGGCGTGTGCGCGACTTCCCGCAATCGGGTGGCGATATCCTCCGGCAGGTCGGTGAGCCGCCGCTCCAGTTCACGCTCGAAGAACGGTGTCACCAAGGCGTCGAACTCTCTCTGGAGGGTCTCGATCTGGACTTGGATCGGTGCGTTGGCCTCTTGGGCGGCCTCCTGCTCGGAAGCGACGCCCACCTGAAGAAACCGCTCAGTCGGGTCCCGCCAGTCATACGGGTCTAGCGCTGCCTGGAACACCGCGCTCAGGCTGTAGTACTCCTTCTGCGAAAGCGGGTCGTACTTGTGGTCGTGGCAGCGTGCGCAGCCGACGGTCACGCCCATCACGGCGGAGCTGAGCACCTCCATTTCGTCAGCGACGACGTTGAAGCGCTCCGCCAGTGAACCAGTTGCGGAGCCGTACGTTCCGTCGGGCGTCATGCGCAGGAATCCCGTCGCAGCAAGCGTATCCACGTGCTCTTGGGTGACTTCCCCGAGGTTCTTGTAGTCGACCAGTTCGTCGCCTGCAATCTGTTCGGTCAGGAATCGGTCGTATGGCCTGTCCGAGTTGAGGGCTCGGATGACGTAGTCTCGGTAGCGCCACGAATGCTGTCGCAGCCGATCCTCGTCGATCACGCCTTCGGAGTCCGCGTACCCGGCCAGATCCAGCCAGATCTGGGCCCAGCGCTCGCCGTATTCTTCCGATTCGAGCAGTCGGTCCACTAGGCGTTCGTAGGCCCCGGGCTCGGTATCCGCCAGGAAGGCGCGCGCCTCTTCGGGCGTAGGCGGCAGACCGGTCAGGTCCAGCGTCGCCCTGCGCAGCAGCACGAGAGGGCTCGCCTCCCGTGCCAGCGCAAGCCCTTTGGCCTCAAGCCTGCGCAGAAGGAACGCGTCGACCGGATTGCGCACCAGCGCCGAATTCTCCACCTCGGGCACATCGGGCCGCGCCGGTGGCCGGAAGGCCCAGTGCGACAGATCTCTGTCCGAGAGCGGCGGCTCCGGCCCAGGCAGGTCGTCCTCCGCGGCCGGCGCACCTTCGCTGATCCACTTCCGTATCAGCGCCACCTCAGTGTCGGTCGGGGTCTTGACGTTGTTCTCGAAGAGCATGTCCGGAGGAGGCATCTCGCCGCCGACAATCCGCTGGAGCAGCAGGCTTTCCTCGGGATTGCCAGGTACCAGGGCCGGCCCGGACTTGCCGCCCTTCAGGCGCGAAGCCGAAGTCCTCAAGTCCAGCCCGCCTTCCTGCGCGCGCTTGCCGTGGCATCGCCCGCACCGCATCTGGAAGATCGGCAGCACGTCAGTCTCTGTTGTGCGTGTGGCGGATGCCAGTTCGCCCGACAGGGCGGATCCCTCGATCCACTCCCGAACGGCCAGAATCTCGGCTTCCGGCAGCTTCTCCCCGCCCATCGGCATTTGGCCCGATACGATCTTGGCGAGCATCAGGCTGCGATCCGGGTATCCCGGCACAATCGCCGCCCCGGACTCGCCGCCCTCGAGAATCTCCGCGGGACTGCGCAAACTGAGGCCCGCCTGCGGGGAGTCGCCGTGGCAGGCGATGCAGCGTCGCTCCAGGATTGGCAGGATGCCGGCCTCGAAATCCAGCGCAGCTGCGGGGCCCGCCCCGCTGGCCAGCAACCACGCCAACAAGGCTCCGAAGCACCGCCGTGAGGTCATCACCCTCCACATATTACAACTCGGACCGTCGGCTCCGGCGCGTCAAGACGGCTTGCGTGCCAGCTTGGCAACGAACGCGGCGCCCTGCGACCGCGCAGCCTTCCGCCTGCCCCGACCCCCGCGCGTGCTGGTGGTCCCGCAACCGTTGCCCTCCGACCTTTGATAATCTGGGGCGCGATCGGCCCCCGCTAAGTGTGAGAGCAGCCCGTCCTATCGCAAGTTCTCTGGGCCTGGCGGCCTGTCTGGCCGGGGCGCAGGAACGGGGCGTAGACTTCCGAACGGAAATCGAGCCAATTCTCCGGCAGCGTTGCCAGGGCTGCCACGGCGAGGCGGTGCAGTCCGGCGGGCTGCGCTTGGACAACCCGGCCGATGCACGCAAGGGCGGGCAGTCCGGAATCGCAATCGAGCCTGGGGATGGTGCCGGGAGCCTGCTCGTGCGCATGCTCCGGCGGCCCGCCCAACAGGGCGGCCCAATGCCGCTCGGGGCGGACCCCCTGTCGTCGGAGAGCATCCGCCTGATTGCGATCTGGATCGACCAGGGCGCTCCCTGGCCGGAATCGGGGAAGGGCGACGGAGGCTCGCAGCCTGTCGCTGAGCACTGGGCCTTCAAGCGGCCGGTCCGTCCGCCGGTTCCCGCTGTCAGCGATCCCGGGTGGGTCCGCAGCCCGATCGACAGCTTCGTGTTGGCGAGGCTCGATGCCGAGGGCATCAGTCCGTCCCCCGAGGCTGGTTCCGCAACGCTGCTACGGCGAGTGAGCCTAGACCTGACAGGCCTCCCACCCGGCGCGGAAGCGCTTGACATGGCGGAGAAGGGCACCGAGACCTATGAACGGGCAGTCGAGCGCTTGCTCGCGTCTCCGCATCACGGAGAGATGCAGGCGCTGCATTGGCTGGACCAAGCGCGCTTCGGGGAGAGCGACGGGTATCAGGCGGACTACATCCGGCCCTTCGCCTGGCGCTGGCGCCACTGGGTCATCGATTCCCTGAACCGGAACGTCAGCTTCGACCGGTTCACGATTGACCAGATCGCAGGGGACCTGATTCCTGGCTCGACGGTCGAGCAGCGCGTAGCTACCGGCTTCCACCGCAACGCCCTGCACAACCGCGAGGGGGGATTCCCGATCGAGATGGACCGCGTTGAGCGAACGGTCGAGCGCACAAGTGCCGTGGCGACTGTCTGGCTGGGGCTGACCGTCGGATGTGCCCGGTGCCACGACCACAAGTTCGACCCCATTTCACAGCGCGACTTCTTCGGCCTGTACGCGTTCTTCAATGTCGCGACCGAGGCGGACATCGACGCCCCCTTGGCCGGGGAGCTTGAGCCCTACCTCCGACGTCGTCCGGAATTTGAGCGGCGGCGCGCCGAGTTGTTCCGGCGCTATAGGGTTCCCGAACTGCAGGCCTACTGGGAAGAGCGGATCCTAGCGGCCTCCACCGATTCCCGTCCGGGCCTGGAGCCCATCTGGAAGATTCTCTGGGACCTGCTGCTGTTCGAGCTCGACGGGGGCACGGAGACCGTCCGCACTCCCGTCGCACAGCGGACAGCCAAGCAGCAGGACCGGCTCTCCTCGTACTTCGTGCGCAACGTGGTCGGCGGCTACGACTTCCAGACCCCGGCTGGTTACGAGGAGCTGGACTTTAGCGAGCTCAAGCGCGAGTTCAAGGCGCTGGAGCAGTCCTACCCGGCGCTCACACAGGCCTACACGATTGCCGAGAGTCCCCGTCCGCCGCAGACCCACATCCTGATTCGCGGCGACTACCGGCGTCCGGGTCGGTTGGTGAAGCCGGCCGCTCCGCAGGCCCTGCCCCCCCTTGGCGTCGGCGAGAATGACCGGCTCTCCCTTGCCCGGTGGCTGGTGTCGCCAGAGAACCCTCTAACCGCCCGAGTTGCGGTGAACCGCATTTGGCAGCAGCACTTCGGTACGGGGCTGGTCGCGACTCCCGAGGACTTCGGAACGCGTGGCGAGCGTCCGAGCCACCCGGAACTGCTGGACTGGCTTGCCGTCGAGTTCATGGAGAGCGGATGGGACCTGAAGGCCCTCCACCGCCTAATCGTGACCTCGTCGACGTATCTGCAGAAGTCCGACGTTCGGCCGCGCTTGGCCAGCCTTGACCCTGACAATAGGCTGTTGGCGCGACAGTCCCGACTGAGGCTGCCCGCGGAGACGATCCGGGACGCCGCCTTGGCGGTTGCGGGGAGCCTCGACCGCCGCATCGGAGGGGAGAGCATCCGCCCGTACCTCCCCGAGGGAGCGACCGAGATCGGATTCGGCAACTTTGTCCAGTGGCCCCAGAGCGTGGGTGCCGATAGGTATCGCAGAGGGCTGTACATCTTCCGCCAGCGCACTCTGCCGTATCCGCAACTGGAGACGTTCGACGCCCCGGACACGGTCCAGGTCGCGTGCAGGCGCGACCGCTCGACCACTCCATTGCAGGCGCTTGCGCTGCTGAACGACCCAGTGTTCGTCGAGGCTTCCGAGGCGTTCGCGGAACGGCTCGCTAACGAGGCCGGGCCTGCGGTCTCGGACCGCATCCGTCTGGGATTCAGGCTCGGCTTGGCACGCGATCCGACTCGCGCCGAGGCCGACCGCCTGCTCCGCTTCTACAACCTCCAGATGCGCGTCCTTGGCGCCGAATCGGGCGAAAGTGGTGCTGGCATCGGGGCCGAGCAGGTCCGTTCCGAGGCATGGTCCGCTGTCGCCAGCGTTCTGCTCAACCTCGTGGAGTTCATCACTAGGACATGACGAGGCCGAGACTGTCGAACGGCGCACGCGGTGGCTTGCGCCCGAAGCGTCCGAACCGGGGGCCGGTCCCGAGGCCGTCACAGCTCGGCGGGACCGCCGCCAGACATGTGGTCGGGGCGCGGCGGAGCTTCTTGCTTGACTCGGCCTGTGGGCTAGGGGGAATCGCGCTTGCCAGCCTCTTCGCTGAGGACGGACTGTTCGCGGCGGACCCCGATCCAATGCTGCCACGGGATCCCCACTTTGCTCCAACCGCCAAGAGCGTGATCTTCCTGTTCCAGTCCGGCGGGCCAAGCCAGCTGGACCTGTTCGACCACAAGCCTTCCATGCACCGCTGGGACGGCCAAGCCCTTCCCCCGTCCATTGCCGGAGACCTGGAGCTGGCCTTCATCCAGCCCGACTCCAAAATCTGGGCCAGCCCGAGGCAATTCCACCGCCATGGCGACAGTGGCACTGCGTTCTCAGACCTGCTCCCACACACGGGTCGCCGTGCCGACGACATCTGCGTCGTGCGCTCAATGACGACGAACCAGATCAACCATCACACGGGGCAGCTGATGATGGCCTGCGGCACGCCCTTTGTCGGTCACCCATCCATGGGTGCCTGGGCTCTGTACGGGCTTGGCAGCGAGTCCCGCGACCTGCCGGGGTTTGTCGTGCTCAACTCCGGCAGCGGCGCCGATGCCGGCAGCGGCATTTGGTCGAGCGGGTTCCTCCCGTCCAGCTATCAGGGCGTGCCGTTCCGAAGCAAGGGCGATCCCGTCCTCCATCTGTCGAATCCGCCGGGTTACACCACGGAGTCCCAGCGGGCTCGCTTGGACGTGCTGCGCGATCTCAACGAGATGCATGGATCCCGCAGCGGGGATCCCGAGGTTGACGCGCGCATTGCTTCTTACGAGCTGGCTTTTCGCATGCAGATGGCGGCCCCAGAACTGCTGGATTTCTCGAGAGAGTCTCGGGCGACCCTAGAGGCTTACGGATTGGAAGAGGAGTCGACGGGCGCGTTTGGACGGAACTGTCTGCTGGCGCGCCGTCTGGTCGAGCGGGGTGTGCGGTTCGTGCAGCTTGTCCACGGCAGTTGGGACCACCACGCAGAGCTCGAGAAGGGCATCGAGAAGGAGAGCTTGGCGACAGACAAGCCGGCCGGTGCCCTGATTGCCGATCTTGAGCAGCGCGGGCTGCTGGAATCGACGCTTGTCGTGTGGGGCGGTGAATTCGGCCGGACTCCCATGGTTGAGGACCGCACTCCGAGCCGTGAAGCCAGCCGCGGACGGGACCATCACCGGCTCGCATTCAGCATGTGGCTCGCCGGGGGTGGGATCCGTGCGGGCCAGTCGGTCGGCCAGACCGATGAATTCGGCCTCCGCGTCACCGAGGCTCCGGTGACGGTGAACGACCTGCAGGCGACGATCCTCCATTGCCTCGGCTTGGACCACACCCGCCTCACGTTCCGCCACCAAGGCCGCGACTTCCGGCTGACGGACGTGAGCGGTCGGGTCATTCGCGAACTTCTCGCTTAATCGCTACGTGCGGCAGCGAATCTACGTGCCGCCGATGTAGGCGGGATTCAGGCGCCATAGCGCAGAAGAGCTGCATATATGCAAATACTTCACTATGCATACATCCATAGTGCTCTATTATCGTTGCGTATTTAATATGGTCACTCAGCAAGTCGTGTGTTTCGGGGTGGATTCACTATGGAATAAACACACTCGATCAGCAGCGTGTCGAATGACAGCACCAGGCCGAACTGGCTACACCGCGTCCGGTCAGGCTCCATATAGGCCGCGTTCTGGACGCGTCTCAGCCGCAGCCCGCTCGGCCATGAACAAGCCTGCAGGCGAGGAGGCTGTTGGAGGGAGCCGGCCGGTCGCCTCGGGATCAGGCCGTGGCACCCCCGCAGCTCGACCCGGACCCGGCCGTGCACCCGTAGCAGTGCTGCCGGGTGACAATCTGCCTTTCCTCGAGGGCCCTAGGGTCGAAGTCCTTGATGTGTCGCGGACGCCCGAATCCGACCTCCAGGCCGAGCATCTGATTGAAGTCGCAGTCGTAGAGCCGACCGTCCCAGCCCACCGAGATCATGGTTCGACACATCAGAGCCCGTACGGCCGCCGGGTTGAAAGCACTGACTAGGCGTCCCATGTAGCGCTCGTAATTTCCGGTCCGGACCAAGAACTCGAGGTAGCGGCTGATGGGCATGTTGGTCATCGCGAACAGGGCGTTGAACTCCACGCCATGGCGCTTCCGCAGCTCGCGTCGGAAGTCGGCCTCGAGCGCCTGTTGGTCCGGGGGCAGGAAGGCGCCCGTGGGGTTGTACACCAGGTCGAGCTCCAAACCGCTGCCCGCGATCCCGTAGCCGAGACGGTTGAGCTTGCGGAGCCCCTGGATAGATTTCGCGAAGACCCCCTCGCCCCTCTGGGCATCTGTCCGCGAGCTAAGGAAGTAGGGCAGGCTGGCAACCACGCGAACCTCGTGGTCGGCAAGGAATCCGGCTAGGTCTCGCTGCGACCGCAGCGTCAGCACAGTCAGGTTGCAGCGGTCCGTGACTGGGCAACCCGCTGCTCGCACACGCTCGACGAACGGGCGGAAGCACGGATTCAGCTCCGGCGCGCCCCCGGTTATGTCGACTTCCGGCCGCCCGATGCGCCGAATCGCTTCGAAGCACTGGTCGAACGTTTCCGGGGCCATGTTCTCCTCAGTGCGGTCCGGGCCAGCATCGACGTGGCAGTGCTTGCATGTTTGGTTGCAGAGCTTCCCAACGTTTATCTGGACGACCTCGATCCCGCAAGCACGGAGCGGCCCGAGGCCGGCCCTGTCAAGGGCATGTTCGAAAGGCGTAGCCGCCTGTGCGAGGGATTCTGGCTGGAGCACCCTCAGCTGTTCAGAGCTGGACGAAAGCGGGTGCCGGCGCGAGTGCAGGGTCGGCACGACTGCGGTCACATGCTCACCTTCTCCGCGATCTTGCGCATCTGGATTCCGTGCACCAAGGCCGACCCACCCTTGATTGCCGAGGCGACGTGGACGGCCTCGGTCATCTGCTGAAGGTTGGATCCCTGCTCCAAGCAGCCCTCGGTATACGCATCAATGCAGTACGGGCACTGCACGGCGTGCGCGACCGCAAGCGCGATCAGAGCCTTCTCGCGCTTGCTCAGCGCGCCGGCCTCGAAGACCGCACCGTACCAGGCGTTGAACTTCTCCCAGAGTTCTGGGGCATCGGCGCCCATCTCCGCGAATCGAGGCAGGTCGTTAGGGTCGTAGTACTCGTCCATGACAGCTCCCCAGCGCAGACTTCCCCGAGTATAAGGTGCGCCGGTGTGCCATTGTCCGATTGGCGTTGGCCGGGCCACTCGAGGGCCAGCCTCGGGGTGGGCACTTCAGATAGCCTCAGGCTGGTCGTGGCCAATCCGGCGGACGGGTTGGCAAGTGGCGCCCGCCCAGAGACGAGCCGGACCGTTTGCCGCGCGGCCGCGAAGTCGCGGCCGCGCGGCATCGGCTCAGGCAAGGGGCCTAGAATGTGATCCGGAGACCTACCTGCATGATCCGGCGGCTGTTGGCGAGGGTCCCTACGACGACGCCGAACTGGCCGCTTCCCAGCGCCGTGTTCGGGATGTTGAACGCCGGCGTATTGGTGAAGTTGTAGGCCTCCCAGCTGAAGCGGGCCCTCCAGTTCTCGCCCCACCGGAAGTTCTTCGCGAGCATCACGTCAAAGTTATAGCGGGCCGGCCCACGAATGCCGGGCAGCGTCCGACCTGCATTGCCAAGTGTGTAAGGGTCGGGGAGTTCAAACGCGCCTTCGTTGAGCCAGTTGAACCCGATCACTCCTGCGGCCGGCTCCCCTTGGGTCGCCGACTTGAATGGCGCCCCGGTGACATGCGGCCGCAGCGCGACGCCGGCGGCGTTGTCCCCGCGCAGGTTGCCGCCTTGCTCCACGTTCACGCCAAAGTAGCCGCCGCTGCGCAGTGTGCTCATCGAGGAGAGTTGCCAGCCTCCCAGAATCCCGTCCACCACCTTGTTCCAGCTGGATCCCCAGCGCCGGTTTCGGCCGAAGGGCAACTCCAAGATCGGGGCAAGCACGATCCGGTGGGGCAGCCGGTTCACGGAGCTGGAGCGCTCGTCGCTCAAGTCGTAAATGTCTTGGGGATTGTCGTTGTCGCCGAACGTGTCCGCATCCCCGATGAACCGGATGTTGTCGATCCACTGGGTGTGCGTGTATGCCACAGTCCAGCCCAGTCCGTTCTGATAGCGCTTCTCCGACTTGAAGGTGACCGCGTAGAAGTTCGAGATGCCCCAGTTTGGAGACATTAGCTGGATCTGGTCCTGCGTGCCCTGCCAGGCGACCCAAGGCCGATAGTCCTCGATCCTCGCGCCTGGCGCGTTTGCGGCGGCCAAGTTCTCGGGCCGGATGTGGTTGATGTTGAGGTTGTTGATCGCTTGGTGACGGCCCAGCGCTCCCATGAAGCCGATGTCCCAGATCACGCCCTTCCAGCGCGCCTGCAGCGTTAGGTTGAAGTTCTGGTTGTAAGGCAAGACCCGAGCCTCGTCCCAGAACTGGATCGTAGAGGTCTCGAACCTCGTGCCGACTGCTCCGAAGCCGCCGTGGAGCTCCGATTCCGGGATGTCGTCTAGAGCGCCGGCTGGCACGCCGTCGCGAAGGTACGTGGACATCCCGCCGCGAATACGGAAGATGTTGTCGAAGCCCGCTCGACCGGGCTGGATCGAGTTGCGGTCATACGGATTGCCGAAGAAGATTCCGAAGCCGCCACGTAGGACCATCGAACTGTCATCCTTGAGCCGCAGGGCGAACCCGAATCGTGGGGCGAAGTTGTTCTTGTCCCACTGCCAGAGGTACTTTCCGGTGCCATCCCTGTTAGGGAACAGGACACGGCCGATCGCCCCCTCAGGAATTCCGTTTTGCCCAGCGAGCGGGTGGGGGCAGTACTGGCAGAACCCGTTCATGCGTCCGCCAACCTCATAGATGGGAGTCTCGGTCTCGTACCGCATACCGATGTTCACGGTCAGGCGCGGGGTCACCCTCCAGTCGTCTTGGAAGTAGCCCGAGTAGTACTTGATGCGCTTTCCGATGCCGGGAGCCACCCGAGTGTCGAGGTTCCAGATGTGCCCAAGCATGAAGTCCGCCAGAGTGATGCCGGTGTTGTTGTTCCGGCCGCCTCCGGACAGCCGCCATTGGCCTGTGAAGTTGCCCGTGGGCCTCCAAGCCCCTGAGGGTTGCGGGCGGCTAACCTCGTTGCCTTGGAAGGACGTGTACTTCGCCCCGAACTTGAATGTGTGGTTGCCTTGGATCTTGGTGAAGTTCGCCTCGTAGTCGAAGTTCGTGAAGATGGCGATGCGGTTCGCGTTGCCGACAGCCCCGATCTGGCTCATTGGGACACCCCGGCCGCCTTGAATGTTGAAGCGCGGGAAGACCTCGCCTCCCTTCCCAAGGCCTGGGATGCCGAACACTTCGGCGTAGTTCGTCTCGCAGCAGTCGCCGGACTTGCGGTCGACTGAGACGCGGTTGAAACCCACGATCGAAGTCATGAAGAACGACGGGCTAAAGGTGTAGGTATTGTTTAGGCCCCAGTTCTGCCGCCGGTTGAGAATGTCCAGCCCATTCGGGTCGGCCACCCCGTAGCCGGCCGAATAGCCGGTGAGCGTATCGTCGGGCTCGGTGAGGATCATCCGCAGAAACGTTCTCCACTTCGGCGTATAGCTGTGGTCGAAGCGGAACGTATGATAGTCCCGGTTCCTGAGCTGATCCGCCGGCTCGCGCCAGTTTCCCGCCAAGTTGTTTAGGTTGTTCGGGACGCGGTTGGGATTGGGCAGGTAGCTCACCGCCTTGACCGCAACAGAGTCTAGGCGTGACGCAGGAATGACGTTTCCCGGAAATTGGGACGAGCCGCGCGGCCGGATGAACGATCCACCCTGCCGAGTCAGCGGGTCGTAAATGGGGACGAGCACTGCCTGTCCGCCCCGATTCTGCGTGCCGCGGGAAAAGTCGCCGGTGCGGAATTCGGGCAGCCCGACATTGCGCGTCCGGATGATGCCCAGCACCTGCCGGTAGAAGTCCACGTTGTAGAAGATGAACGTCTTGTTCTTCGCTACAGGCCCGCCAATGGAGATCCCGCCGTTGTTCCGGCGGAGCTTCGGCTTCGAATCCTGGTTCCAGCCCGCCGCGTCAAATGCGTCATTGCGGACGAAGTGGTAGATGCTGCCGCGCCACTCGTTGCTGCCGCTTCTCGTCAGCGCCTGCACCACTCCGGCGGAGCTTCGGCCATACTCGGCGCCCATAGAGTTGACTTCGACCTTGAACTCCTGCATGGAGTCCACGGGAGGGGCCATCTCGACGTTCTGCACACCTAGGCCGCCCCTGGTGTTGTTCACGCCGTCGATGAAGGATCCGGCCGACCGTGTGCGGCCCCCGCCGATTGAGATGTTCCCGTTCGACTCCGACCGGAAGGCCCCCGGCACCAAGTTGACCAGATTGAAGATGTCACGGTTCGGCAGGGGCAGTTCTTGGACCTGCTCCGTTTGAACCGTCCCACCTACAGCACCTGACGTCGTCTGAATCTGCAGCTGCTGGGCGCTGACCTCAACCACCTCGGTGACCGCTCCCACCTCGAGTGCGAAAGACTGCGAGATCTCTGACGCCACGTTGAGCCGAAGCCCGTTGACCTCAACCCTCTTGAATCCATCGGCCTCCGCCGCAATGTTGTACTGGCCCGGAGGCACGTTCGGCACCAGGTACACGCCGTTGATACCCGTCTCGGCTGCGGACTCAACACCGGTCTCAGCGTTGACGATACTTATCTGGGCCCCCGGGATGACGGCTCCGGTGGAGTCCGTCACAGTGCCTGTGACGCTCCCGGCAGCCGTCTGGCCTAGGGCCGCGTGCGGAATCATGAATGCCAAGAGCGCCGCCGCGGCGATCCCGGCTCGCGAATTGATCTTCATTGACTATCTCGACTTGTTGTGTCCTATTCCCCTGAAGCGCGAGCTCCTAGGGGTCCGTTGTGTGTTTGCCTCCGCCCCGATGTGGCGCCATACGGGGCTGCGCTGCCCCGAATCGTTGGTCGCAAGCGGGCGGTAGCGGCGACCATTGGCCAGATATTCTAGGACAATTGCATTACGAGTGTCAACACTTCCCAGCCATGCTACGCTGGCCGCTGCGATGCGAACCGGGCCTCTGATCTTGGGAGTGGCGCTAGGGCTTGCCCAACTAGTGGCGCTTGCGGAAGTGCCCGACGGCTTCCTGCCGATTTTCAACGGGCGGAACCTGGCTGGCTGGCACGCCAGTCTGACGAACCACCACGGAGACACTCGCGAGTGGCGTGTGTACGAACAAGCTGTGGTCGGCAAGCAGGATCGTGCCGGGAACGGTGGAATCCTGCTGAGCGACGCAAGCTATGGGGACTTTGAGGTCTACATGGAAATCAAGCCGGACTTCGGCTGCGACGGCGGCGTGTTCCTGCGATCGAGTGCCAGTGGGCAGGCCTATCAGGTCATGCTGGACTACCTTGAGGGCGGCAACGTTGGGGGAATCCACGGCGAACGGCTCAAGGGCTTGGCAACCCAACCTTCGGATGGTTGGGAGGAGGTGTGGGAGACGGACGGCTGG
Source organism: Bryobacterales bacterium (assembly GCA_965203925.1). Lineage (GTDB taxonomy): Bacteria > Acidobacteriota > Terriglobia > Bryobacterales > UBA6623 > VXMF01. The sequence continues at coordinate 6,875,129 of OZ241924.1, read as the reverse complement.
AACGCTCTCCGCGTGCGCATTCGCGGTGAGGCCCCGAGAATCGAGGTCTGGCTCAACGAGACCCTCATCACGGACTTCGAGGACTCTGAGAATCGGCTTCCCGCCGGCGCGACCGAGGGCAGCATCGCGCTGCAGGTCCACGGTGGGGACCGGTGCAAGCCGGGACTCGAGCACCGCTTCCGGAACATCGCAGTCCGCCAGCTATAGGTCTGGCCCGGGGCCGCGCGAGCTCACGAAGGGCAGTCTGGCGGCCAAGGTAGTACGTCTGGGAACTAGCGCGCTGGCTATCAGAAAGGCGCCAACTGATGCCCTATTCAGTCGACCGCGTCGTATCTTGGGGACGCAGCCTTGACGAATATCAAGCGATGTTCGGCCTGAGCGAGACCGACCTTAAGAGTCTCATCCTGGACTGCGGAGGCGGCCCTGCTAGCTTCAATGCCGAATTGTCTGCTGATGGACGGGCCGTCGTCTCGGTCGATCCACTCTACTGCGCGTCCGAGGCAGTTATAGAACGACGAGTCGAAGATACGTTCGATGGCGTAATGGACCAGATGCGGCGAAACGCTGACGACTTCGTCTGGACCCACGTGCCGTCGGTCGCCGAGCTCGGGCGTCGAAGAATGGCCGCACTGCGCCGGTTCATAGCGGACTACCCTCGGGGAACGGCCGAGGGCCGCTACGTCGAGGCATCGTTGCCCGATTTGCCCTTCGAAAGCGGGGCATTCGATCTCGCCCTGTCATCTCATTTTCTCTTCCTCTACAGCGAGCAACTCGACATGGACTTCCACATCCGAGCTGCGGAGGAGATGTTTCGCGTAGCCTCGGAGGTCCGAATCTTTCCACTGCTGAAGATTGGCGGTACACCGTCTCCGCATGTCGCTGGAGTTGTCGAGGCCTTCAGAGCTCGGGGTGCGTGCGCGACCCTTGAGCCTGTGGCATACGAGTTTCAGCGTGGTGGGAACCAGATGTTGCGGCTGCGGAGGAAGTAGCTGGCTCCGCTCGTTCCAGGGGTTCTGGGTCAAGCGCCAGAGTTCGGTCGCTGGGCGCTCAATGCCGAACAACATTGCCGGGAGGTCTCTTGGCAATGTAGTAACGTCCAGAGGAAGTTAGGCGCGAGACCGGCACGCGATCGATGGGAGGGCCGGACGGAGATCGCTGCCTTGAAATCCAGCCTGGTGGCTCGGGTGAAGGTAGCCCATACTTCGTACCGTGACCTGAGGTCCCAATGCCGATGGTGTCCTAGTCTGGGGAAACTGAACGCTGGTTCCGATCGAACACGAGCAAGAGTCCCAAGGCTCTCAAGTAGGTCGGGACGCAGCGACGCCGCACTCTCAGGGGTCGGGTTGCCGCCCGTGCCACCTAGATCGGCATCGCCTGGCAGGGGCGCTGGGACCTCTCCAAGTCTAGGCCGGGGCACCGTTCCCACAGCGTTGCCGTTCGTGCGTCCTAAGTCTCGGCGTGCCCCTGAATGCGAGCGACCAGCAGCCCGGTGGCCAGCCAAGCCAGTTCCGTGGCGACGGCCCACAGTCGCATGGCGACAGCCAAGGCCATGGCAGTGCCGACGGTCATTGTGTTCGCCAACAGGAGTCCGAGGATGCCCTCCCTGACGCCCACGCCTGCTGGAGCGACCATCGTGAGGAGTGCTGTCACCCATGCCAGCGCATAACTTGCGGCCACGTGCAAGAATCGCTCGCCTGCTACCGACGGCAGCACGCCTCTTGCGAAGCAGGCCATCGCGGCGGCGAGTAGAAGCCAAGCGCAAACGTACATTGCCCACAGCGCGGCCATCTGCCGTGTGCGGACCTCCAGTCTCGGGACCGGCTGCCGTAGCAGGTTGGCTAACCGCCCCGCCCAGGCATTGAACACTCTGGGGTGCACCACGCCTAGCGCCAGAACCGGGAAGGTCAGCAGTGCGCCTATCTGCCACCCACTCAGGGAGTCCGACGCCGTGCGCACGAGCCATGCGGCGGGGACGAGCGCCGCCAGCGCCGCCAGTGTCAGGTCCAAGAGCGTCGCTGCGAGGCATGCCGCGGCGCTGACGCCAAACTTGCGCACCAAGTACACGCGGGCGGCGAACTGCCAGACACCGCCGGGCACGTACCTGCTCAGCTCGGACTTGCGGTAGATGAGGAATACGTCCCAATACGGCAGCTTGTGCTTGAGGCCCCCCAGTAGCCGGGTCCAACCTAGGGGCCGCGCCAGGTGCCACGCCGCGCCGAGGGCGACTGATGCGCACAGCCAGCCCGGTTTCAAGGTCCAATCCTCCGCTCGCACCTGCTCCCAATTGGCATAGATCATTCTCCCGACGAAGTACGCCAGCAACAGCGGGACAGCGGCCTTGAGAATCTGGAGGGCGCGCTTAGTCACGCGCGTCCCTGATGGCTGGACGTTGCGGCCTGCCGCTGGTGGCGTCGAGATGCAGCAGGTACTCGCTGACCCACCCAGCAGCGAGCATTGCAGGGGCCGACGCTACCAGTGCTGCGCCCAATGCAAAGGCTGCCCATTCCGCGGGGCGCGGCAGCCAGCCGGTTGCGCCAACCACCAGCAGTGCCAGCCCTTTCGAGGCGCCGATCGCTGCCATCACGCCGAACGCGTGGGCCGGGCGGTCCTTGAAGCGGGTGCGCAGCAGTACCGTGCCCAAGTCCGCGAACCCTTTCGCTAGGCGGCTCAGGCCATACTTGGACCGACCGTGCATGCGCGGCCGGTGGCCAACCTCGATCTCCGCCACCGTGTATCCCCAGTCTGCGGCGAAGACCGGAATGAAGCGGTGCTGATCGCCGTAGATCTGCAGCCGCTTGGCTACCTCTGCCCGATAGCATTTGAAACCGCAATTCATGTCGTGCAGATCCAGGCCGCTCGTCTTGCGCATAACGAAGTTGAACACGCGTGACGCTGCCACCTTGTGCAGGGGATCGTGACGGACCTTCTTCCAGCCCGAAACTAGGCCATAGCCCTCGGCGAGCTTGGTCAAGAATCTGGGGATCTCGGCCGGGTCGTCCTGAAGGTCTCCGTCGAGCGTGAAGATGATCGGCGCCCGGCAGCGCGCAAACCCCGCCATCAGGGCGGCGGACTTACCGCATCCCGCGGCAAACTTGACTAGGCGGACACGTCCCCGTTCGTGGATTTCGGTCAGCCGGGCCCACGTGCCATCGGTGCTGCCGTCGTCCACAAATATCACCTCGTGGGAGGAGGGAAGCGCCTGTCGGAGTTGGCGGGCCAACTCCTGGACGTTGTCCTCCTCATTGCGCACCGGCACGACGACGGAGATCTCGGGGTTGTCTGGCATGGCCTCCGGCGATTCGCCGATCATAGCGACTCGGCTCGGACCGGGGCAAGGAATGCGTCGCCGTGGCCTTGCTGGACTCGACGCGACGGAACGTTGCTTGCGGTACCCGACTCAGGACGCCGGTTGGAGGATCGAGCCATATACCCATCGCTCGTACGGGGCCTCGCGAACGAACTCACGCCTGTCAAGAACCGCGACGGGTCTGTCCAGTTCCGCTAGGGCTGCCCGGACCGAAGCCGGGCTCGGCCCGAGCTGCTGGATTGCTGTGGTGGCTCGCGGCACGACGTGCCGATCGTCATGGACGAGCCGTCCGATCCCAAATATCAGGGCAACATCGCACCCGCCCATCCCGCAGACCGCCACGGCAACGGCTGTGTCGACCGCATCGGACGGCCCTACCGGGCTTGTCTGGAGACTGCTGGCTGAGGAGCTCCCTTTCGGGCTTGCGGAACATCATCAGATGCAGGGAGATACCGTTTGGTATGTTATATCCTGTTAGAGATTCCTAGTGCCCAATACCAGCGTCTACTTTCCGAAATCCGTTCTTGCCAGCCTGAATCGGATCGCTGAGGAGCGAGGAATCAGCCGTAACCGGCTGATTGTGGAGTCGTGTCGCCGGGTCGTTGAAGAGCGGGCGTGCTGGCCTGAGGACCTTTTCTCGAATGATCACTTGAGCGAGGCAGACTTACAGTTGCTTCGCACGAGTGAGGCCGGCTTCTTGGATGCAATCGACCGTGCCCGTAGGAGTCGGAAGCGCCTGCCGTTCTGATGTTGCTCCTCGATACGAGCGCCATATCGGCGTTCATGCATCGCCGACCGCACGCGGTACGCCAATTGCGGGGTGAGGACCCATCGGTCGTCTACCTCTGTACACCGGTGGCGGCGGAGATTTCCTTCGGTCTGTCGCGCTTGGAGTCCGACTCACGTCGCAGGCTGCTCCTCACTAGCGAGTTTCAGCGCTTGCGCGCCGCCCTGCGATGGGCGGACTGGAGCGAGGCGGCTTCCGAAGTCTTCGGACGATGGAAGGCTAAGCTGCAGCAGCGGGGAACTCCGATTGAGGACATGGACATAGCGATTGCGTCGATAGCCCTCAGCCTTCCGGCCCAGCTCGCAACCTGCAACATGCGCAACTTCGCCAGAATTGACGAATTGGAACTCGTCGACTGGTCTGAGCCCGGATTCAAGGTAGGCTGAGCCGTCCTCCTGCGGCCGACGGCTCATGCGATCACCTTCGGAGTTGGTCTCGCCGTAGAGAGTCGAGGCGACATGACTACACGGTTGCTGACTTGACTGCTTGTCGTAAGCGCCGGCGACGTCAGCGAACTAGTGCCCGCTTCGATGTCAACTCAACACAACGGATGGGGTGGTCGGGAATGTCCAACCGCGATCTGCTCCGCGCTGCCGCAACAGACTGGCGGATCCGAACCGCGCATCCGCTCACCCACAGGTTGGCCACAGCGTCCGCGCGCGGCGGCCTGCGATGAAGGTCAACGGCCGTTTGACGTTCGTCCGTTGAGGGGGATCAGAGTCGGCCTAAACGCTGCAAAGCGTGCCAGATCTGCTTGAGAGGGACTGCGACCGAACCGATTCGCGCCATTCGTGACTCCCGCTCAGGCCACTACGCCGTGAGACACGCGCTGCGATCCTCCGTTAGACGGCGCCGCTGCCAGAATCCGGCGATACGCATTCCGCTGGTGTGCAACCCGAACGACCAATATGATGAGCTGCTCATTACGAACTTCGTAAAGGACGCGAAACCCGCCGACACGGACGCGTCGCAGCCCCCGCAGCCGTCCCTTGAGCGCCTTGCCCAGTCTCGGCGAGGCGGCCAGCCGGTCGATGGCAGCTGTGAGCCGGACGCGATCTGACTTATCGACACTCCTCAGTACCCTAGCCGCCGAGCGCTTAATCCGAATCGAGTAATTCGCGGCGGACTTGGCTCCAATCCAGCACGCGGTCGGTCGGATCACGGAGTCGGCCGATCGCAATCGAGAGGTCGCCAAAATCCTCAAGGTACCGATCAATTGCATGCCGGATGACCTCGGCGCGATTACAGTGCATCTGACTCGCGGCGGAGTCGAGCATTTCGACCATAGAATCCGGCAGCCGTGCAGTCACTTGGGTCATGAAGGCTCCAAAGTCGAGCGATGTCATTCATATCATCGCACTGCAAATGAGAGTAGAGTGGGTGAGCGAGCGTTCCGTGACCTGGTTCAGCGTCAGGCCTTGAGGTGTTCCAGCAGCGTTTCGAGGCTCTTCGTACAGCGCAAGGGCCTGCGCGTAGCGCTTCCCGCGGAAGTGATTGAACGCGAGATGGTCTAGCGCCACGGCGTCGTGCGGGTCGATCTGCATCGCTTGCCGGAAATGCTCGGTCGCTGCCTCGTACCGGCCCAGCCGCGCGAGCGCCTCGCCCACGTCCTTGAAAGACGCCGCGCTGCCTGATCCGAGTTCCCGGGCATGCCGCAGGTACGCGGCTGCCTTGTCGATTCGCCCCTGCGGAGCTCGGCGCGGGTCGTCGCCCCCGGGTGCACGAGTCGCGATCACTTCAGCGCACGATTTCCAATTCTCTGCAGGATCGGGGTGGCACCGAAGCCGTGTCGTCACTGCGGGAACTGCTCCGTTGTCGAGGCTGCCGACCGCACCGTCGCGGGGGCTGGCTCCGCTCAGTGCTCGAGACAGTTGCCGCAGCTGCTCGAGCCGGGCTGCCTTCTGAAGCGCCCGTCCAAGGAAGCGATCCGCCGAGCCATCCTGCTCCGGACTCGGCCGGATTGCGACAGCCGGTTCCATCGCTGCGAGGGTTTCCTAGAAGGGACCGATTTGGCCGGCCTTGCCGTCGTCGCTCCGGCTCTTGCAGGAAGCGTCACGGGGGCTGTCGTAGGCGTGCAGGGTCACGCATCCCCGGGGCGGTGTCTCTCCCAGGGGAGGGGCCGCCTTGGGCGGCGCGAGGCTCTACAATGCGGGCGTGGCGGCGACGTCGTTGAAGGAGCCGGCCGCCGACGGGGTCGCCGGGCGGCAGGGGCTATATGCCTCCGATCCGTGCGCTTGGGCGGCGGCGCAGGCCGCGGCCATGAGGCGACGCGACTTCGACGCGATCGATTGGGCCAATGTGATCGAGGAGATCGAGGATGTGGCCAGGCGCGAGCAGCGGGAATGGGTTGCCCGCTGCAGGAACGTCATCTCCCACCTGCTCAATATCCACCACTCTCCGGACAGCTCGGACGTCGACCACTGGCGGAAGGAGATCGAGGATTGCCGGGGGGACATGCACGACCTGCTCGCGGACAATCCCAGCATGAGGAGCGCGCTGCCCGAGATGCTGGCCAAGGCTTGGAAGCGCGGGCGAGCGATCGCCCTCAGAAAGCTGGCCGAGGGCGGCAGTTCCGGGAACGCGGCGCACGAGTGGCGGCTGCGGAGGGGGTGGGAGTCCCGCCTGCCGCGGGAATTGCCATACGCCCTCGTGGACATCTCCGGCTACGACCCCGTCGACCCGGATGCCGAGCCAGGCGCGGACGTCTGGCCGGCGGAGGTGGCGCAGGCTCTCAACGACGCACTGGGGACGGACTACCCCGCACGGCGCCGCGCTCCGGAGCGTGCCTAGGGCCGCTCGAGTTGAACGCCGCTCCACGAGCGAAAAGTCAAACCTCGCCCAGCGCCTGAAGGCTGCAGGTGCGCCCGCAGCGCTCCCGGCTGCAGCCCGGTGAGGCCTACGAACTGCAGCTGGAGATCGAGCGGCTGCACCATGCGCTCAATGGCTTTGAGGACTGCCGGAAAAGGACGCCGCGCCATGTGCTGGCCGGCGAGCTGCCGCAAGATCTGCGCTGTCAGGCATTGGCCAAGCCCATGTGCTACCTGATGGACCCGCTGCACATGCTGGCCTACCGCGCCGAGCCGGAGCTGGCGAGTGCGCGTGTCAAATCGGCGACGCCGCCCACAGCCCCAGTGCTGAAACACCTCCGGCCCAGTCCCCGGATACACGGATCGGGCACCTGTCTACCCTCCAAGTCAGTGCCCCGGAACTTTGAGCCTGAAGCGAGAGTCGAGGGCCACGCCAAGCTACCGAGTTGAACGCGCCCCGTGTTGGTCTGCTGCTGGCCGCGAAGCGTGTCAGATCGGTCTGAGGGGGGCCGCCCGTACCGATTCGGTCCGTCCGGGACTTCTGTCCTAGGCTGCAAGCCGTCCCGGTCTGCGCAAAGGTCGGGGTTGCTCCTCTCGAAAGACCGTCCGAAGGACCCATGAATCCCCGAAAGTTGCGGGATTGCGGGCTGACACGTGGCCACCGTGCGCACAAGCGAGGCGACTCATCCGTATGGAATTCTTGCCGAGGCTCGGCACGGTCTTGCGGCCGCCCCGCGCGAAGGGGCTTGACAACCGTGAGTCGGATGCGCGAGCGTGGATTCTTAAGCGCCATGGACGTAAAGCGAATCTCGCCCGAAGAGGCCAAGGACCTACTCGAACTTGGAGAGGGCTACACCTATCTCGACGTGCGGTCGATCCCCGAGTTCGAGGCCGGGCACGCTCCCGGCGCAAAGAACATCCCCGTACTGCACCGGACCCCATACGGCATGCAGCCAAACGGCGACTTCGTCGCGGTGTGCGAGCGCGCCCTCGGGAAGGACGGGAAGATCATCACGGCTTGCCTCAAGGGCGGCCGGTCGCTGCACGCTGCGCGCCTCCTGCTGGCGAACGGCTTCACGAATGTCGTCGACATGCGCGGCGGCTTCGACGGCGAGTCAGGTCCGATGGGGCACATCGTGTACCCCGGCTGGGCCCGCCGCGGTCTGCCCGTGACGACGGAGGCGGCCGAGGACGAGACCTACGAAGGCCTGTCGACGCCCTGACTGCCCTAGCCCGCCTACCAGTCGAACGAATCCCCCGGATCCAGCTCCTTCACTTGGACCGAGGATCCATTCCCTAGTTCGGACCGTAGCTTCGCCGCCGTCCCGGTAAGCAGGGGGAATGTCTTGTAGTGCATGGGCAGCACGATCTCGGGCTCGAGGAATTCGCAGGCCAGGGCGGCCTCCCGGGGCCCCATAGTGAACAGGTCTCCGATCGGAAGCATCGCCAACCGCGGCCCGTAGAGCCGCTTGATCAGCCCCATGTCGCTGAACACATTCGTATCACCGGCATGGTAGAACGATCGGCCGTCCGGCTGGCGGACGACGAAGCCGGCGGGCTCGCCAGCGTATATCGTCGAGTCTCCGTCGATGATCGAACTGCTGTGCTGGGCTTGGGTCATGCAGATTCGCACGCCATTCGAGTGGTGGCAGCCGCCCTTGTTCATGGGGGCCACGTTTGCGAGGCCCTTGGAACCGAGCCAGGTTGCGATCTCCCAGGTGCATACGATCTCCGGATCGAAGCGCTCCGCGATCGACCGGAGGTCTCCAAGGTCCAGATGGTCCGAATGCCCATGCGTGATCAGCACCAGATCGGCGCCAGGAACCTCATAGTCGCTCGGGCGCGAGGGATTGCCGGCCAGCCAGGGATCGATCAGGATGGCGGGACCGCCCTCAATGGCGACGTGGAACGCCGAGTGCCCAATCCACGTGAATCTTGTCATTGGCTGTGTCTCCTATTGAGTGCCGGGCCGGAGGCCTGCCCCAGGATCACTCCACTTCGCGCGGGGCCGTGTAGCCCTTCCTCGCGATGATCTCGTACTTGATGCGCTTATTGTTCTTCCCGGTGATTCGAAGTTCCTTATTCGTGCTCGGGTCGACCAATCGCACCTTGATCTCGCGGAACTTTCCGTCACGCTTAGTGTTGGCCGGCTGGTAGACGGCCGTGTACTGGTTGCGCATCAGGTAGTTGAGCGACTGGAAGATCGTAGGGAACTGTCCGTAGAAGCGGGGGAAGAAGGCGAAACCACCGGTCTCCCGGGTGAACGTCCGCAGCTGGTTGTCCGCCTGCAGCCACCCGATGCGTGTGGCGCCGCCGACCATGCCGTAGGAGTCGAGCAGCTCCTTGAGCATCTGCCCTAGGCCAATCGCGTGCACCGTGACGCCCGCTTCCTGGATGATCCTGCGGGCCTGCCCGAAGTTCAGGCGGCTGAACGTGTCCTCGCCGCTCGAGAGCACCACGACGCACTTGCGGCCCTCGATGGTAGACATGCGCTGCACGGTATCGGCTAGGGCGTCGAACAGGTTGGACTCGCTGTAGGCCGCAATTCGCAGCCGCTGCAGCGCATTGTTGATCTCCCGGCGGTCTTGGGTGAAGTCGGCGAGGATCTCCGGACGCAGGTCGTAGGCGATCACAGCGACCCAATCCTCCGGCCGCAGCGTTTGCACAAAGCCGTACGTCGCAGTCAGCGTTTGGTACCACGTTTCGGACCAGTACTGTTGCCATCGGTTGCTGAACTCGATCAGCAGCGCCACCGTCGCCGGGGCCTGCGTCTGGCCGACGCTCACGATCTTCTGCGGTACGCCGTCCTCGAGGATCTGGAAATTCCCCGCGGGAATACCCGGGATGAACTGGCCCTTGTTGTCGAGCACGGCGATCTCGACCGTCACCACGTTCGTGTCCGCGGTGAACAGGGGCTGGTCGTCCGGCGTGCGCTGCGGGGCGCGGTCCACCACCGGAGGCAGGTTGGTCGGGGAGTCCGGGATGCCCCCCGGGCCGGGTGGCGTCCCCGGCCGACGCGGGGCATCAGGAATCGGACGGCGCGGCTGCGTCCCGATCGGTCCTTGGGCCTGCAGTGCTGCTGTCCCCAGCAGCATCAGGGCGGCTCCGAGCAGCGCGGCGGCACCGCGCCGCCCGAGCGCGCAGTTGATCGACATCGTCCAGCTCCCTCCCGCCGGGCCCAGTCGGGGCGGCTCCCTCATGGTAACCCCGGGTCCGGGCGTCAGGTGGCTGCCTTCAGCTTGAAGTTGTAGATCAGCTCGGTGCGGTTGTCGAAGCTCGAGACTGTGCGGGTCTTGGTCTGCTTTCCGTCGGCAAGCGCCTTCAGTTCGTAATCGACGTTCGGGTCCAGGCCGTGGAAGTAGTACTCGCCGTTCTCGTTTGTGTGAAAGGACTTGACCTCGAGCGTGCGCGAGTGCTTGAGCTGCACGATCGCGCGGATGCCCTCTTCGCGCTCGTCCATGACCTGCCCTGTGACCGAGCGGGTCGGATCCTTCTTCTTCTTCTTGCCGAAGCCGGGAAACTGCGCCATGGCCAATGGCGCCGTGCCGGCGGCCACCGCCAAAAACAGGCTGCGTCGGGTTAGTGACATTTCGCGTCCTTATCCTACCCGGTCTTGCTCGTGGCAGGCGCTGACTTTCGCTTCTTGCGGGGTTCAAGGATCAGGTTCGCCGTCGACTTGTCAATGCCGTACACCTCCACTGTGCGCTCGGTGCGGGCGAACTTGGGAGCCGAGGCCGAGACCACGTAGGTGCCGTTCCCGGCAGGAACACGGATGCGGTATTCCCCGCGATAGTTCGTGACCGCTCGGTACTTCTTCTTCGGGCTGGCTTGGTTGTAGGCCACGATGCGAGCGCCTTGAATCACAAAATGGGAATCATTGAAGACTGTGCCGAACAGGATTGCGTGCGGCTCGGTCGAGGGTGGCGACTGGGCTGCGAGGCCCACGATGGTGAGTGTTGCCGCAACCGCCGTCACGATCAGGTTCCGCCTGTGCATCTGTTACCCCTTGATGGACGCTCCACGTGTTCGACCTGATGGTACCCGATCGCGACCGAGGTCCTGCTCGCCGGGTCGGCCCCTGCACAGGGAGCCGCCTCGCCGCTCGTATCCTGGCATCTGGGACGCCTCGCAGACGATCCAAGCACGTGATACCTCTTTCCATCGTGATCTGCTTGGCGCTGCTGCCGTGGTCGCCCATCATCGCGTTCCAAGCTCTGTCGGGCGCGTCTTGCCACTGCAGGATGGCCGACGCAGAGTGCGGCATGGCCTGCTCGCGCAGGCCCGCGCAAGAGCCCCCCGGGGACTACGCGCACAAGGATTCCCCGGCAGGCTGTTCGGGCCACGGCTCGAGCGAGGCCGGGGTTGTGAAGCTGCGCTGCGGGCTAGACGGTCGGCTGGATGTCGAAAATGCCACAGATCCGCCCCGATTGAGGGCCGGGGCACCAGACGATGGGCTGCCGGCCTGCTCTCAGTGCAGCAGCGCGCCTACCCACGAGCGGCAGCCCTTGCCCATTCAACAACCTCCCCACCCTCCGCCCCGATCTGCTGCAGCTTGAATCAGTAAACAGGTACGTGCCTTCGGGCAGCATCGCAGTGCCACTGGGCCTTCTCCCGGCACTGCGATGCCACCTATTGGCAGATGACCGCTGAGGCCTGCCCTGCATGGACATGTAGGCCCTCGCTCGCCACTAGCCCCCTTGCCCCTTGCACTGCCAAGGGACGCTGAGCCCGGGGTTAAGCACGTGGGTCTCCAGAGGGCTCGCCGTCTTTGAACTGATGGGCCGCGCCCACAGCCCCTTGTCCGGGCTAGGCGCAGATCGGGAGGGAATCATGACCAACCGCATTGCGACACTCGCATTCTTTTCTTTCGAGGCCGTCGCCGCGTCGTGGGCGCAGGTGCGTGTGACCGTGGTCGATCCGTCAGGGGCTCGGATTCCGTCGGCGACCGTGGAGTTGCGGAGCGCCTCGGGCCAACTGATCGAGCAGTCACGCACGTCGGCCAGCGGCGTAGCCGAACTTGCCGGCTCCGCCCCCTCAGTGCTGGTCCGGGCAGACGGTTTCCGGTCTGCCGCGGTCGACTTGGCTGGTCAGTCCAGCGCCATTGTGTGGCTGGAGGTTGAGACGGGCTCGGTGACCATGGAGGTGATAAGCACGCTGCCTGCGGCAGGCGCTGTGGCCACCGAGCACATCGGCTCACCCGAGGTCGCCAAGCGGGACTTGGTGGAGAGCTTGAGGGAATCGCCGAGCGTCCACGTCCTGCGCCGGGGAGGCACGAACTTCGAGCCGGTGGTGCAGGGCCTGCGGGAGACCCAGATCGCGATGGTCTTCGACGACACGCGCACGTTCGCAGCTGGGCCCGCGCGCATGGACTCCGAACTGAGCCACGTCGCACCGGGGACAACCGCCAGTGTCAGGGTCGTCACCGGCCCGTACGCGTTGACCGAGGGCGCCGGGGCGATGGCAGCCATCGTCGTGCATTCCGACCCCATCCCCCGGGAGGCGGCGTGGCGATTGCGAGGCCGGGGCGGGATGGCCTGGGAAAGCAACGGAGCGGGGCGTCTCGGGCACGCCCGGCTGGACGCCGGCGGCCCCGCGCTAGGCCTGCGCATCAGCGCCAGCGGCAGTCTCCAGGACGACTACCGCGCGGGCGCCGGGCCAGGGCCGGGCCTCGTTCCAGCCGACGTCGCCTCGCACCAATTCGGCGCCAGGCTGCGGTTCAATCCGGACGAGGCCCAAGAGATCTCAGCAACGGCTCGATACAACGAGCAGACCGGAGTCGACTTTCCTGGGCGCCTGCTCACTGCAGAGCACTTCATCCTGCGTGGCTGGTCCGGCACGTACCGTCTGGAGCGGTCCAAGGGGCTGATCCAGGGCCTCAAGCTCACCGCTTACCTGAACCGCAAGAGCCACCGCATGAGCAACCGCGACAAGCCGACCGCGATGGACATGCCCGGCCGGATGCCTCCGTTCGCGCTGGACATTTCACTCCCCACCGAGTCGAACACGGCGGGCCTAGCCGGACGGCTGTTCCTGTCTCCTGCGCGTGGCTGGCGAGTCATGACCGGATTTGACCACTTCGACCTCAGGCAGGATGCCCAGCGATTCATCTCGCGGGCACGCGACCGCAGGCTCTTGTTCAGTGACGCCGTATGGGCCGGCACGACGCAGCGCAACACCGGCCTCTACGCGCAGGCTGAGCGTGCCTTCAAGGGCGGCGGCGTCTGGGCGGCCGTGCGGCTGGACATGGAGCGTGCCGAAGCCGGTCGACCGAGTGCCTTCTATCGGGCGAACGCGGCGTCGGGAGATCTGGCCGTCAGCCGTGCGAGCCCGAGTCTCGGCGTCGCCGCCCGCCGCGAACTCGCCCCAGGGCTCACGCTGGCAGGGGGCTTCGGGCGCGTGGCGCGAATGCCCAGCGCCTTGGAGCGCTACTCGGACCGCTTCCCCAGCACCCGCTTCCAGGTGGCGGCCGAGTTCATGGGCAACCCCGGCATCCGTCCCGAGACAAGCATGCAGGGGGACGTGGCCCTGCAATGGTCTGTCGGCCTTCTGAGGCTCGACGCTGGAGGGTTCGTGCGAACGCTGGAAGACTACATAACGATCGAGCCCGATCCGTCTCTTCCCAAGCGCCTTCCGCTAAGCCCGCCGGTCGTGTTCCGATACGTCAACGGCGAGAGCGCACTCTTCCGCGGCTGAAACGCACGCGCCCGCTGGATTGCAGAGGGCATTGAGATCGATCTGCGCGCGTCCAAGATCTTGGCGGATGACCGTCAGCGGAACGAGCCCGTGTTGGGAATTGCCCCCCTGGAGGCCGATGGCTCCGTGCGCTACTTTCCTGGAGGGCGGCGCTTTTGGGCCGAGTTCGGCACGCGCCGCGTCTGAGGCCAGCGCCGCGTCGCAGCCGCCAGGCTTGAAACGGCCTCCCCGGCGTTCATCCTCCACCGAGCACGTTTGGGCGCGACGCTCAGCAACAGCGCGATTCTGCACTTCGGGATCACCAACCTTGGCGATGCCCGCTACGCCGAGCACATCAACTCGCTGAATCCCTTCACCAGACAACGGATTCCGGAGATGGGGCGAACCGTCACCGCAGGCCTGACGGTGTCGTGGTGATCTGCGGCGGAACGCCGAGGACGCGACTACATCTTGGTAGTGCGGCCGTATTTCTTGTTGAAGCGCTCGATGCGGCCTTCGGAGTCGACCAGCTTGCGCTTGCCCGTGTAGAAGGGGTGCGAGTGGGACGAGATCGCAAGGTCGTACAGCGGGTACTCCTTGCCGTCCACAACGGTTGTCTTGTCCGTCTTGGCGGTCGACCGCGTGATCCATTCCGCGTTCGTCGTAATGTCGCGGAATACCACTGGGCGGTAGTTTGTGGGATGGATGCCGTTCTTCATTCTGCCGTCCTCGACGGCGGCCCGGCCGGTCGCCGCTAATTCCCAATATAGCGGAGTCACGGAGCGCGCGGCCCACCTTGGGGTGAGCGGTTCGACAGCAGCACCTTGTCGCCCTTGGCCGTGACAACGTGCACTCGCTGTCCCTCCACAGCGGCCTGGATGCGGGCGCGGTCTGAGGCGTAGGTAGCAAGGTATACCGGGTCTGCGGACACCCACAGCTTCGGAAGGTCTCGATCCGAGACAAAGACGTCCGGGGCACCGGGGGCATTTGACCCGTACTCGATGTTGTTGCGCCGACCGTTGAGCAGCAGCACGGGCCGGTTGGCGTAGAAGGCCAGAGACGAGAACGCGTAGAGCTCGTGGTCAAGCACGAGCGTGCCTGGCGGACCGGCCAGATAGGCGTCTGCCAGAGGCTTGGAGGAAAGGTGGGGCTCGAAGGCGCGCATGGCCCAGTGGGCGCTGTGGAACAGCGCCAGCGAGGCCGCGGCAAGTGCCGCCACGCGTGCGCTCGGGGTACGGAGCCACCCGCCGGCCGCACCGATCGCGAAAGCTGCCGCCGCAGCCAGCAGCGGGCCGCGAAGATGGGCGAATGCCTCGAGGGTCAGGTCTCGGAAGTGGCCGAGCGAGAGCGTGTATCCGGACGGGTTGCTTGTCAGGGCGGAGGAAATGTCGGCCCCTTGGGGAGGGGGCCCGGACATCGCCAAGATTGCGACGGCGACGGCCAGCGCCAGCGCAAATACAGCGGACGCCCCCTGCATGGCGCGCCGCAGGAGGGCCGGACGGTCCGCTCCGACGCTTGCCAGCAAGAGCATGGCCGGCGCGTATGCGGGGAGCGTGTAGTATTCCTGGGTCGTCGACGCAGAAAAGAACAGGAGGGTGAAGCCGCAGGCGCAGGCCATCATTAGCCGCGTCCGTCCGCCCCTTCCGGAGACGTCGAGCCTCCACTTCCGCAGGCCCGCGAGTAGGCCGCTCCAAGGGAACAGCCAGACCAGGTGGGCGGCCCAGAACCACGCCAGGTTGACACGCGCGTAATCGGGCGGATGGCGCACGCCGAGAAACCGCAGCAGGTGCTCGTTGATGAAGTAGCGCCAGAAGAAGCCGCGGTACAGCCCCGGGCCGCTGTCAAGCCCGAATTCGAAGTGCGGGGGGTGGCGCACGATGGCTGCGACATGCCAGGGAGCGGCGACGACAATTCCCGCCGCAAGCGCGCCCGGAAGGCCAAGGCGCTTCCAGATCCCGCGGTCCCTCCACTGCCCACTCGCCGCCATGTAGCATCCGAGCGCGCCGAGCGGCAGCACTGCGCCGAGCAGACCCTTGAACATGACTCCGAGGCCCACGCAGAGGCCGGCGAGGACGCCCCACCGCCCCCGTGGCCGCCGGCTCTCCAGAGCCCGCAGGAAGCATGCCAGCGCGCCTAGGCTGGTACAGGCCACATACACGTCGGGCATCCGAACCCGCGTGAAAAGGAAGAGTCCGCAGCACGTTGCCAAGCCGACGCCGGCCAGTATGCCGGCCTGCGGGCCGAAGGCCCACCGTGCCACGCACCAGGCTAGCCAGCACAGCGCCATCGCCGCCAGCGCGGCGGGAACGCGCGCAGCCCAGTCGTGCACGCCGAATGCCGAGAACGACAAGGCCATGGCCCAGACCTGCCCCGGGGGCTTGTCGAAGTACACCACGCCGTTCAGGCGCGCCGTCACCCAATCTCCCGACTCGAGCATGGACCGCGCCACTTGTGCGTACGCGGCGTCCACGTCATCGAGCAGCGCGGGCGGGCTGCTCACCGTGCCCAGAAAGGCGATACCCGAAACGGCCAGCACCAGCCAGCCGTGTGCGCGCCCTTCAGTCCAGTGGGCGGCGGATGGTCCAAGCTTGGAAGCCATCGCCCGGATCCGAGCCAGGAACGGACGAGATCGCCTTGCGCGCTGTCCATCCGGGTCGGCGCGAGACGGCGGCTGTGACGACATGCTCGTTCTCCTCCGGCTCCAGAGAGCACGTGGCGTACACGGCCAGGCCGCCGGCCGCCACGGCATTGAGGGAATTGTCCAATATCCGCGATTGGCGCTGCTGCAGGTCCGCCAGGTCGGCCGGCCGCAGGCGCCACTTAATCTCGGGATTGCGGGACAGCGTGCCGGTGCCCGAGCACGGCGCGTCGACCAGCACCCGGCCGAATGTGCGGCGGAACGGCAGCGCGAGCTCGGCGTCCAGCACGACCAGATCGATGCCCGACCTGCCAAGGCCGCTCATCGTCCGCATGCGGGCGGTCCGCCTGTCGGCCGCCACGACGGGCCCCTCTTCGGCGAGCTGGCGGGACTTCCCGCCCGGTGCGGCACAAACGTCGAGCACTGTCGAAGCACCTTGGCCGGCGAGCAGCGCGGCCACCCTCTGCGAGTTCAGGTCCCGGAACGAGAGCCGGGAGCCGGCGGCGGCGATTGCCGACGGCACGTTGCCGCGGGTCAACTGGTAGGCTCGCGGCAGGCAGGTCGTCTCAACCTCGAGGCCGGCCTGCCGGAGGCACGCAAGGACTGGTCCCACGTCCGTTGGCGCGGGAATCCGGAAGTAGGTGTCGGGCTTGCGCAGGTTGGCCTCCAAGAGGCGCGCACAGCGACCGGGCCCGAGGTTCGTGGCCCAGCGCCCGGTCAGCCACGCGGGATGGTTGAGGGCGACGGCGTCTCCAGCGGGAGGCGCCGGGGGCAGACGCCGCAGGACCGCGTTCGCGAAGCCGGCCGCCGACCGCTTGCGGGCGCGCTTCACGAGGTCGACCGCTTGGGAGACCGCGGCGTGGTCCGGTATCGCGCGCATGTGGCGCAGTTGGTAGGCTCCGACACGCAACGCCACCAGAACCTCGGGGTCGATGCGTGTCGGCGCGCGCCGCGCCGCCCGGCCCACGAGGTGGTCGATCTCACCTTGGCGCCTCAGGCAGCCCAGCACGGCCTCCGTCACAAAGGCCCGCTCGCCCTGGCTGAGCCCGGACATTCGTCCGGAGTGCAAGAGGGCATCCGAGTGAGCCCCGTCGCGCTCCGTCCGGAGCAGTATGTCGAACGCAGCGCACCGTGCGGGGGATGCCGCCACTTGGGGCCACGATACCAGAGGGCCCCGTGGTAGAATGCGCCTTCTCCGTCCGGTGGCGGCGCGTCCCGGGGGCACGGATGGACGCGGCGGTTGAGGTTCGGATCGCAAGTGACCCTCGCTGGCTGCGATTCGTGCGCCTCGTCATTAGGGAGTCCTGCCAGGCCTTGAGCGCCGGCGAAGAGGTGGCTGACGCCGTCGTTGTTGCGGTCAACGAGGCCGTCTCGAACGTGATGCGGCACGCCTACGGCGGAGACACCACACAGCCGATCAGCATTCGGTGCAGCCGGCACGGCGACATGCTGGAGGTAGCGATCTGCGACCATGGGAAGGAGGCAGATCTCGTGTCGCAGCCGATTCAGCCTCCGAACGAATTGCGGAGCGGCGGGCGCGGCTTGTTCCTGATCCGCTCACTGGTCGACGAGTACGAGTTCGTGCGCGCGGACGGGCGGAATCGCCTGCATCTGAGGAAGCGCTTGCCACAGCCGTTGCGAGCCCCACGGGAAGGGTGATCAGAGGCTGATGCGTGTAGACACGTTGCATATCGGCGACGCGGCGGTAGTCCGACTGGAGGGGGATGCGGACATGGCCACGTCTCCCGAACTGCGGCAGGCCGTCTTAGACGTGCTTCGCGAGCGCGCGGCTGGGACGGTGGTAGTCAACCTGTCGGGCGTGGAATACATTGACAGTTCGGCGGTCGCGACGCTCATCGAGTGCTTGCGACAGGCCGCCTCCGGCAAGGTTCACTTCCGGCTGACCGGGCTCAACGAGGGTCCCAGGAAGGTGCTCAGCCTGACCCGGCTGATCGACGTCTTCGAGATTCACGCGTCGGAGGAAGAGGCCTTGCGGGCCTGAATCCCCGCAGCTACTGCGGCGCGATGCCACTCCTCGACGCGGTCGGCCGTTACTCGCTCCGTCAGGTCGAGTACCTAGGAGCCCTTGCGATACAGCTCTGGAGGTGTCTGCGCTTTACGGTCCGGGCGCACGCGTTCGGGCGACGCCGACTGCGCTGGAAGCGCGTGGTCATGCAGATGGCGGAGATCGGCGTCCACTCGCTTCCCGTGCTGTGCCTGGTCTCTGGGGCAACGGGCCTGATCATGGCGCTGCAGGGCGGTGCGGAATTGCGCAAATTCGGGGCGATGGACGCCGTCATCAACTTGGTCGGCACCTCCATGACGCGGGAACTCGGGCCGCTTATCGCAGCCATCGTTGTCATCGGTCGGTCTGGCTCGGCCATGTCCGCGGAGGTCGCGACCATGGCGGTGACCGAGGAACTGGACGCCCTGCGGGCCATGGCCCTCGACCCGGTCGACTTTGTGCTCGTCCCCAAGTATCTGGCGATGCTCGTCATGCTGCCTTGCCTGACGGTGATGGCCGTGTTCTCCGGCATTCTTGCGGGAGGCGTGTTCACGTACTACTCCCTTGACCTCACCCTGATCCAGTACTTCCTCCGCACCGGCGACATCTTGCTCATGCGGGACATAATCAGTGGCCTCGTCAAGGCCGGAATCTTTGCGACCGTCATCGTCCACGTCAGCTGCCTGGAGGGATTTCTGGTCCGGGGCGGCCCCGTGAGCGTGGGACGCGCAACTACCAACGCGGTGGTGAAGTCCATCTTTCTGGTCGTCCTTGCGGACCTGATCTGCACCGCGTTCTTCTACTTCTACTGGCGGTGACCGGAATGGCTGTGAAGTTCTCGGCGCGCCAGCTGCTGAACAGGCACGGGCGCGAACCGATCATCGAGGTCAGGGGCCTCAAGGCCAGCTACGGCGAACGGGTCGTGCTGGACGGAGTGAACCTCAATATCCGCCGAGGCGAAACAATGGTCATCCTCGGGGGCTCCGGTTCCGGCAAGAGCACTTTGCTGCGGCACATCGAAGGGCTGGAGCGGCCGTCCGGCGGCTCCGTGCGGATTTGCGGAGTCGACCTCGCCAAGGCCACCGACGAGCAGTTGTCCGCGCTGCGGAGGATGATGGGCGTCTCGTTCCAGAGCGCGGCCATGTTCAATTCGATGACCGTCGGCGAGAACGTGGCCCTGCCCCTGCTCGAGCACACGGACCTGGCCGAGTCCACCATCGATCTGATGACCAAGATGAAGCTTCAGCAGGTCGGGCTCAGCGGGGTCGAGGATCTCTACCCGATGCAGCTATCGGGAGGGATGCGCAAGCGAGCCTCATTGGCGCGGGCTCTGGCGATGGACCCGGAGATCCTGCTCTTCGACGAGCCGTCGGCCGGGCTCGACCCGGTGATTGCGGCCGGCCTCGACGAGCTAATACTCGACCTCAAGGGAACGTTTCGGATTACCATCATTGTGGTGACGCATGCGCTTTCAAGCGCCTTCCGCATCGCGGACCGCATGTGCATGCTCTACGAGGGCAAGATGCTCGCGGTCGGCACGGTCGACGAGATCCGCAACCATCCCCACCCGCGGATTCACCAGTTCGTCAATCGCATACCCTCCCGGCCTGAGCCGTCCTCGCACCGCTACATCACGGGGTTCTAGGTGACCAACGAAGCAAAGGTAGGGCTGGTGGTCCTGGCGTCGCTGGTGGTATTCGTCGCGACATTTCTCACAGTCGCCAATGTCCAGCTGACGGGGGAGACGATCCGCTATCGGACATACTTCACCTACATCGGCGGTCTCGACGAGGGCAGCATGGTCCGGTACGGGGGACGGAAGGCTGGGACGATCAGGACACTGCAGCCCTGGCCGGAAGACATGACAAGGACCGAGGTGGTCTTCGACCTGCGTGCCAACATCCCGGTCAATGAAGCCTCGGCCGCCACCATCGCCAGCCTGAACGCCCTAGGGCAGAACTATCTTGAGATCGAGCCCGGCTCGATCGATGCCGCGCGCATACCGCCCGGTGGAGTCGTGCCGTCGCGGGAGGCCCTTACGTTCTCGGATCTGACCAACAAGGTGGCCGACGTTGCCGACTCTGCGGCAGTTGTCCTGCAGCGTGTCGACGGCAAGGTGAGCATGGTGGCGGAGGACCTGCACGTGCTGCTGCTCAACCTCCAAGAGCTCACCGGCGAGGAGAACCAGCGCAATGTCGCGGCCATGCTGGAGAACACCAACCAGTTCATCGAGACGCAGTCTCCGAAGATCGACCGCGTAACGACGCAGATCAGCGAGACGCTGACCACGATCGACGGCATGGCGGAGGACTTCTCGCGGCTGGCCATCGATGCCGACACGACAGTGCTCAACCTGAACCAGACCGTTGACGAGACCCGCGAGCCCCTCCGCGAGGGTCTGGCAGAGCTCACCGCCACGCTCGGAAAGACGCAGGAAGTCCTGGTCGAAGCACGCGCACTGCTGTTGGTGAACGAGGGAAACGTCACAGCCATCGTCGAGAATTTCCGGGTCGCGTCGGAGGAGATCGCCGCGCTGAGCGCCGACCTTCGCCAGCAGCCTTGGTCCCTGCTTCGCGTCAGGCCAAAGCCCGACCGGCAGGTCCCCCCGGTCGGCCCCACCGCCCAGCCGTCGCGCTGATGCCGGCGCCGGCCGAGCTGGACGCCAGCATGGCCTTGAGATTGCTGGCTGCCCGGGGCATCGTGGACGCGTCGGCGGAGGCGCGCGTGCTGGGCGGTGGGGTCTCCAACATCGTCGTCCTCGTCGAGGACGGCAGCACGCGCATCGTGGTCAAGCAATCCCTTCCGCAGCTCCGCGTCCGCGACAGGTGGCTTGCGGACCGCTCCCGGATCGTGCGGGAGTGGCAGGCAATGCGGGAGCTGTGCCGCGTCCTTCCGCTCGGGCGCCTGCCGGGGCTGCAGTTCCTCGACGCGGGCAAGTTCCTGTACGCGATGGAGGCGACGGGCCCTGGCACCGCGGACTGGAAGTCCCATCTCCTAGCCGGCCGCTGCGATCCGGCCATCGCCCGGAGGGCCGGTGCAACGCTGGGCCTGATGGTGCGGGAAACGTGGCGTGATCCGCGCTTTGCGTCCCGCTTCGGTGATCAGCGAGCGTTCTGGCAGCTGCGCACCGACCCGTACTACCGCACGATCGCAAGGCGTCATCCGAACATTTCAGGAGCGGTCGAGGAGTGGATCGAGGAGTGCTCCAGCCGGCGAGTCGCAATGGTTCACGGGGACTGGAGCCCGAAGAACCTGCTCGTCGACGGACGGGACATCGTCTGCATCGACTTCGAATGCGCGCATTTCGGGGATCCCAGCTACGATGCGGGATTTCTTCTGAACCACCTGATCCTGAAGTCCTTTCACCGGCCCGGATCTGCAGCGGCCTACCTGGATCTGGCGCGGTCAGCACTGTGCTGGACGCTGGCCATGCTCCCCGCCCAGGCTCTGCCTTGGTTCGAGCGGGCGGCGATGCGCCATCTGGCGTTCCTGATGCTCGCGCGCGTGGACGGCAAGTCGCCCGTAGAGTACTTGCATCGGGCTGCGACGCGCGCGGCGGTCCGGGGTCTCGCGCTGCGGTTGATCGCCGAGCGTCCGCCGACGCTGCGGGCGGTGCTGTCTCGAGTTACTGCTGCTACTGGACGGCCCTGATCGCCTCCAGCGTCTGTGCAGCTTGCGCCTGCATGGGGTTGGGCACCCTAGCGGCCTCGCCCATCCACCTGGTCGCCTGTGCGATGTTGTCGCCGGCGATGTCAAGCTTGACGTAGCAGAACCCTAGCATGTACGACAGGATCCCGTAGCGCTCGCCCCCCTCTGCCCTGATCACTTCCACGGTCTGCAGCAGGTGCCGACGGGAGTTGCGCCAGGATCCCTTCTGGAAGTCGCTCGTGCCCATCACGTACTGGGCCAGCGCCGTGTACCGCTTCTTGCTGGCTTCCCAGTCTTCAGGTGCCGTCCCCTCTGGCGCCGCCTTCTCCTCCATCAGCGTGACGAGCTCCTCGGACCGCGCGTTGGCGTTGTCGTGGTCCTGCTGGCTCAGGGCGTACTCGGCCAGAAAGTACAGGTACTGCTCATTGCCGGGGTTGTTGGCGAGCGCCCGCTCCATCGCCCCGACCATCGCGGGTATGTCGCCCGCCTGCTGGTAGGCGACGACGTACTTGTCATCCAAGCCCGTTGCGTACTGGCTCTCCGGATACAGCTCCTGCAGGAGGTCCATGAACTTGACCTGTTCGGCGGGCGGACTCTGGCTGATCCCGACGCTGACGGCCCACTCGCTGTATTGGATTACACCGTTTGCGTAGTCGACCGCACTAGCGTGCAGCATTTCCTCGTCCTCGGTCGGATCCTCCGGTTCGGGCGTAGCGGCCTCCTTTTCGGCCAGCGGCTTGGTCATCCGCAACCCATCCAGCAGGTCGGGCCACTGCTGGGAGTTCAGCAACGCCTGGTTCTGGTTGTGGCGAACCTCTAGGTCCTCAGGGACGTACTGCAGGAGGAGGACGCCCTTCTCGGCGGCCTTGTCCCACTGCTGCGTCTGGGTGTACAGACCCTGCAGCTGGTGCAGCACGTACCCGAGATACGTGCTCTCCGGGAATTCTCCCAAGAAACCCTCAAGGATTTCGATGCGCTCTTCGGCTTCCTCGGCAATGCCGGCGGACGTCAGCACCGATCCCTCCGGAGACGAGGAGTCAATCTCGACATTCCGAATCTCGATCGAGTCCTGAGCGAGTGCGCCTGCGCACAGAAGGATGCACAGGGCCATGGCTGTAAAGTTCTTCATCATTGGGCTCCGCTGATACCACATCATATTGCCTACCGCGTTCGGGAATCAAGGAAGGCCCGTGTGCCTTCCTCCCAAGAGAGGCTTCTGACGGGCCCCGACAGGCCCCCGCGCGGGTACAAGCGCGCGCCCTCCACGCTACAGCATGCCTCAATCCAGCCGCACTGCGTCTCCGGATCGAAGGGGAAACCCAGCGCCGGGAGCGCAATCAGGAAGTGTCCGCCCGCCTGAGCGACTGCGAACTCGTGGTCGTGGGCGGTGATGATCGCCCGCACCGTCCTGTGCGAGCGGGCAATCTCCTGCAGGTCTTGGAAGTCCCGGCAGCCCTCGCTGGTGGATTCCCCGGGATGGTGCACGAACACCAAGGTGGGCCTCGGTTGGGTGCGGGCGAGCAGACCATCCAGCCACTCGAGCTGGTCGGCGCCGATCTCGCCGCCGACGTCCCCCTCTACGGACACTGAGTCGAGGGCGACAAGCCTGAACGGCGGCTGGTCCACGACGGCAGCGATGCGGCCCGGGTCGCGCCGGGGCATATCCGCCAGCTGCGCGAGCATGTTGGCTCGGCGGTCGTGGTTTCCGGGCACGAGCACGAGCGGATACCTCCCTCGCAGGGGTTGCAGGAGATCGGCAAGCCGCGAATAGTCCCCCAGCTCGCCCGATTTCCACGCCAGGTCGCCGTTGACCAGCACGCCCGAGGGCCGGCTCGCCCGGACGTCTTTGACGAAGCGCTCCAGCTGCGCCACGGGCCGCACTCCGTGGCAGTTGGCGGTCGGGTCGGCGGACACGTGAGTGTCGGCCAGCCATGCCCAGCGAGCCACCCGGGTCGGGGGCAGGTCCAACCGGAAGCAGAGACCCCAGCCCAGCCGTTCAACGACGGGCGGAGCTTGGGGCCCCAGAATCAACGCAATGCCGACAGGGGCCTACTTGCCGAGAATGTCGAAGGTAGTCGTCCCCGGCACGCGCACCTTCTCGTACACCTTGACCCACTCGTCGTGGGCAGGGTGCTTGGCGTAGACCTCAAGCGCGGCCTCATCCTTCATCTCCATGCAGACGCCCGACTGCCGCTCTGCAGGCGTGTCTCGGTTGCGCCCGAACTGCCTCAGCGGGCGCCGGAGTTTGCCCACCCAGACGCGCTCGAGGCCGTCAATCTTGCTGGGCAGCTCGTTGGTGGCCTTCATGAACGCCGCCCAGTCGGCGTCGGTGGCCGTTTCGATCTCGGTGAATGCGAAGCAGTGCATGAGAGCCTTCTCGCCGCCAGCCGCCGGCGAAGGCGCCAGCACGAGTGCGGAGGTCAGGAGGAACAGGGGGAGAGCGAGCCTTGTCATGCTCGAATCATAGCGCAAGCCGCGGCCGGTCTCGCATTTGGGTGGCCGGGCGGTCGCGGGCCTCGCGGCGGCGCTGTATGGGGCCATCCGGTGCCGGTCCTGCGGCTCTGCCGGAGTTGCGGCTTCCGTTCTGGCGAGAGCCGCGACGGTATACACTGGCGGGCGTGCCGCGCCTGCTGCTTGCCCTCGCTCTAGCCTCTTGGGGCCTCAGCGCGGCGCCTCCCAACATCCTCTTCGTCTACACGGACGATCAGGCCGCTTGGGCGCTGGGCCTGTCCGGGCATCCCCACGCTTCCACTCCCAACATGGACAAGCTCTTCAGGCGAGGGGCATATCTGCCGAATTCCTTCACTGTCACGCCCGTCTGCTCCCCCTCTCGGGTCAGCCTGATCGCGAGCCGCTACGGCAGTGAGCTGGGGGTGACCGACTGGATCAATCCCAGACGCGAGCCCTTCCTCGGACTGCCAGACGGTGTCCTGACTTGGCCGCAGTTGCTGCGCGACGCGGGCTACCGCACGGGGCTGGTCGGCAAGTGGCACTTGGGTCGCTTGGACAGCCAGCATCCGACCAAGCGCGGGTACGAACACTTCATGGGTTTCCGGGACGGAGGGACGACGCCGTCCGACCCTCTGCTCGAGAAGGACGGCAAGCAGCAGCAATTCGAGGGCCTGACGGCGGACATCCTAACGCAGGAGGCGCTGGACTACCTCGACAACGTAGCAGGGGCTGGGCCCTTCCTGCTGTCGCTGCATTACCGGGCTCCCCACACCCGCTGGCTACCCGTCGCGCCGTCGGACTGGGCCCCGTTTGACGGACTCAATCCGATCATCCCCAATCCGCAGTTTCCCTACCTCGACGTGGAGAGGTTGCGGCGAATGACCCGCGAGTACCTCGCAAGCACGAAGAGCGTGGACCGCAATATCGGCAGGCTCCTCGCCAAGCTCGACGACCTCGGACTGGCAGACACGACGCTGATCGTCTATTCCAGCGACCACGGGTACAACATGGGCCACAGCGGCGTCTGGCACAAGGGAAACGGGCACTATGTGCTCACGAGGAACCCTCCCGCCACGGCCAACATTCCCGACGGCCAGCGGCCCAATATGTGGGACCGCTCGATCCGCGTGCCGACCGCCGTTGTCTGGCCGGGCCAAGTGCCAGAGGGCTCGGTCGTTGAGGGGACAGTCTCTAACCTGGACTGGCTGCCCACAATGGCGGCGGCCGCTGGTGTCGAGATTCCCGCCGGCACTGTCGTGCGGGGCCGCAATATCCTGCCCTTGCTGCGCGGGGAACCCGTCGCGTGGGATGACGAGCTCTACGGGGAGTACTCGACGCACCACCAGTCCCGAACGCACATGCGCATGCTGCGCACTCCGCGATGGAAGCTCGTCCGCGACTTCCTCAACCGGGAGAGGGACGAGCTCTACGACCTCGCCGCGGACCCCGACGAGACGACCAACCTCATCCGCCAGCCGAGGGCGCGCCGAATCGTTGACCGCATGGGGTCGAGACTGCTGGCCAGAATGGCACAGGTCGGCGACCGCTTGGCATCCCAGTGAGATAGCCCTGACCGAGGGAGGAGGACACCCCATGGGAAATCGCAGTCGAGGCAGCCGAGGGCCGGACCGCCGTGAGCTCTTGGCATACTCGGCCCTGTTCGGGTCGGCTTTCGTTGCCCGCCAAGGATTGGGCGCCGCATCCGCGGCCGCGCCCGCGGCACAGGCTGCGGCGAGCGAGGGGCCTGTGGACGGAATGCGGAAGTCGATCAATCTCTGGGCCTTCCCGTACCCGGACAAGTGGACCCTGCAGGAATGTTTCGAGATCGCCGCCGATGCAGGCTTCGACGGTGTCGAGATCAACTTCAACCTGGAGGGCGAGTTCTCGGACGAGTCCACCGACGACGAGATCCGCTCGATCCGGCGCATGGCCGACCGCGCGGGCATCGCCATCAGCGGCGTCTGCTCGTTTCTCTTCTGGCCCTACTCGATGACGCATCCGGACGCTGAGCGCCGCCGTAGGGGCCTGGACCTTGCGGGCCGCATGGTCGATGCTGCGCAGCTGTTGGGGACGAAGAACCTGCTCGTCGTCCCAGGGGCGGTCTACGCGCCGTGGCTAGAAGATCCCGTGCCGGTTCCCAACGACGCTTGCGAGAGGCTCGCCAAGGAGGCGGTCCGCCAGCTCATCCCCCGAGCGCGCGCCGCCGGAGTCTCCATCAACATCGAGAACATCTTCGCCAACGGGTTCCTGTTCAGCCCGCAGGAAATGGCGGCCTTCGTGGACAGCTTCCAGAGCGACACCGTCGCCGTCCACTTCGACACCGGGAACATCATGCAGTACCAGTTCCCCGAGCACTGGATCCCGATCCTCGGCGAGCGCATCCGGAACATACACCTCAAGGAGTGGGACAAGCGCACGCACGAGTTCAACCTCAACACCTTCCGCACACTGCTGGACGGCACCACCGACTGGCCGGCCGTGATCCGGGCTCTCGAGGACATCGGTTATGACGGATACCTGACGTTCGAGTACTTCCACCCGCACCAGCACTACCCTGAGGCCCTCATCCACCAGACCTCCGACGCACTGGACCGAATCCTCCGGCGCAAGGGCTGAGGGGTCCCGCTAACCGGCCGGCTGACCCGCCCTTGCGCTCGGTCATAATCGTCTAGTTGGGAGAGCGATGGCATCCGGCGGGCCCCTAGTTCTGACGATCATGGACGGATGGGGGCACAATCCCGATCCTGCCAACAACGCCGTCGCCATGGCGCGGACGCCTACATTCGACCGCCTGTGGAGGGCATTCCCGCACACGCTGATCCACACCGACGGCCCGTTCGTCGGGCTGCCGGATGGGCAGATGGGAAACAGCGAGGTCGGCCACCTCAACATAGGGTCGGGGCGCATCATCCAGATGGACATCACCCGCATTGATGCATTGGTCGACAGCGGCCGTCTGGGATCGAGCGCGGTCCTGAGAGACGCTCTGGACGGCGCCCGCGGCAGGGCGCTGCATCTGCTTGGACTGGTCAGCGATGGCGGTGTCCACTCCCAGGCGACGCATCTCCACGCGCTCCTGCAGTGCTGCCGCGATGCCGGTCTGGATAGGGTCTACGTGCACGCTTTCACCGACGGCCGCGACACGCCCCCGACGAGCGGTGCGGGCCACTTAGAGGACCTGCTCGGACGCATGCGTGAGATCGGGTGCGGCCGGCTCGCTTCGATCTGCGGCCGCTATTACGCGATGGACCGCGACCGCCGCTGGGAGCGCACCGAGCGGGCCTTCCGGTCGCTGGTCCTCGGTGAGGGTGCCAAGGCGAGCGACCCTGTCGAGGCAATGAAGGCCTCATACCGAGCGGGAACGACGGACGAGTTCGTCGAGCCCGTCGTGCTTGCCGAGCCCGATGGCTCGCCCGTCGCGACGATTCAGGCGGGGGATTCGGTCATATTCTTCAATTTCCGCTCCGACCGCGCGCGGCAGCTGACCCTCGCGCTGAACGACGAGACGCTGGAAGGCGTCGACCGCGGCCCCATGCCCGAGGGCCTGCGCTACACGACCATGACGCGCTACGAGCGTCACTATCCGTACCCGGTGATCCTTGAGCCGCACTTTCCCGATCGGATCCTCGCGGATGTCTGTGCCGACCGTGGCTTGCGCAACCTGCGCGTTGCGGAAACCGAGAAGTACCCGCACGTGACGTACTTCTTCAACGGTGGTAGGGAGAAGCCATTCCCCGGCGAGGACCGAGAGATGGTGCCATCGCCCAAGGTCGCGACCTACGACCTCCAACCCGAGATGAGTGCCGGGGGAGTCTGCGACGCGGTGGTGCGGAGCATCGATTCAGGCTCCCACGACTTGGTCGTGGTGAACTTCGCCAACGGCGACATGGTCGGGCACACCGGAGTGCTGCCGGCTGCGGTCAAGGCCTGCGAAACGGTTGACGCCTGCCTGGCCCGCATCGAGGCCGCGCTGCAGCGGCGCGGCGGACAGTGGATCGTTACCGCGGACCACGGGAATGCCGACCTGATGGTCGATCCGGACAGCGGTGCGCCGCACACGTACCACACCACTTTCCCGGTACCCCTGATCCTAGTGGGCGAGCACCGCGGACCGCTGGCGCAGGGTGGCTCCCTCCGCGACATTGCCCCAACCATGCTCGGTTGCCTTGGGGCGGAGCAGCCGCCCGAGATGACAGGGCGCGACCTGCGTGCGGCCGGCTGACACGTAATGCCCGACACTCCGAAAGGCCCGATCCGTGCGGCGGGTGGGGTTGTCTGGGAGGATCTGGCCCGCGACCGTCTGGCGGTGGTCTTCCGCGACCGGCATTTTCCGAACGAGTGCTCACTGCCCAAGGGAAAGCTGGAACCGGGCGAGGGGTGGGAGGAAGCCGCCCGGAGGGAAGTCTTCGAGGAGACCGGTTGCGAGGCACGAATCCTGCAGGTCGCGGATGTGGTGTACTACCGCGTCAACGGAATCCCGAAATTTGTCGTGTTCTTCGAGATGGTCGCCGTTCGCGTTGGAATACCCGAACCGTCGGGCGAGGTCAAGAGCTCCGGATGGGCCAAACCCGAAGACGCCCTTGAGTGGCTCTCCTACGCCGGGGAGCGCCGCGTGTTGCGCGAATGCGTCGCGCGCAGGTTGTCCTTGGCTAATGGTCCCTAGATGAGCGCCTCCAGAGGCCGTCCCGGATGCGCGACAGGCGCTCTTCCAGTATGGCCTCGTACTCGGTGCGCTGATCGGGCCGGAGGACGGACATGATCTGGTCCGCCCTGTCTGCCCGAATCGCCTCGAATTCGGGCTCCATTGCCTCCCTCACCGCGACAAAGCGTTCTTCGTAGCGGTCTAGGATGGCCTCAATCTGTTCGCGCTGCTCGCTGTCAAGGGCCAGCCTCTTGGTGAGGTCCTGCAGCAGCCATTGCCGATACTCGGCTGGCGAGAGCCGCCTGCCGCGACCGCCGGTGAACGCTCTCCACCGAGAGACCCCGGCACCCGCCAGCCCGCCCGCAACGAAGGCCGAAGCCAGCGTCAGCGCTGCTCGCCTGCGCCCTTGCACGTCCGTCATTCCCCTGCCCAAGCCGCCATCCAGACGACGCCCTCATGCTCGTCCAAAGAGTCGACCATCAGGACCTCGACGTAGTTCGACGAACGCATCACGGCGTCGTCCTCCCGCCCAGCCTGCAGCCACAGGAAGGCGCCGAGAATGGCAGTTGCCACGAGCGCGCAGGCGGCGGTGCCGGGCGCCCATCGGCTGAGCCACCCGACCCATCCGTTCTGTCGCCGCTTCCGGGCGTCGATCCGTGCCCAGACCTCCGCGACGAAGCTGGGACTCCACCGATCCTCGGGCTCTGAGGAACCCTCCCTCCAGAGCTGCGCCGCCGCCACTAGGGACGGCTTCCGTCCGGTCCAAGGAGTCGCGCCGCGGCATGCCACGAACAGGCCGTCCAAGACCCAGTAGCGTCTAGCTCTCATCGCTCTTACCCCCTTGCTGTGCTGACCGCTGCTTCGCTTCGGCCACCAGCGCCTCGTAGGCTCGCAAGGCCCGCTTGCGGGCCCGGAAGAGGCGCACCTTGAGCACATTCGTGCTTACTTTGTACTCGACGCTCAGCTCCTTCAGCGAAAGACCGAGGATTCCCTTCAGCGTAAGTAGTTTCCGGTCGGCGTCGGATACCCGGCTGAGCACCAGGTCCAGCAACTCCCGCGCAGACTGCTTGTGGCCATCCTCGATGGCCCGCTTCTTGCTCAGCGCCGCGTCCAGTGCAACCACCTGCTCCTCACTGAGGTCAGCCATCCTGGAGACGACGTTGCGCCGCTTCCGCCGCAAGTGGTCGTAGCAGGCATTGATCGTCAGCCTGTAGAGCCACGGCTCGAACACTTGCGGCGCCCGCAGCTGCTTGAGCGACCTGTACAGGCGGATGAAGACCTCTTGGCCGACGTCCTCCACCTCGTCGCTGCGCCCGATGACCCGGTAAACCGTCCCCAGGATGCGCTTCCTGTAGGTCCGGATGATCACTCCGAAGGCCAGTTCGTCGCCGGACTGGGCCTTCACCACGATCTCGGGGTCAATCAGCATTCAACACAGGCCCGCTGCGCTCACGCCTACACTCCAGTTGTTGCCCTCCTGACAGGCAATGGCGCACTCGGATGAACTCAGGTTACGACAGCGCAGGCGCAACCCCCCTGAGGCTACCCCCGGAGTATGGCAGGCCGATCCCACTCCGGGGGCCCCAGCACGCTTCTTACCCGTACGGATCTCTTGGCTGACGGGGTGCGTGGTCCGGGGCCGCTCGACCGTCGTCCGTGCGGGATCCGAAGCGTCGCTCAGAGCAAGTCCGCAAGGTCGTCTAGGCTCAGCCGATTCGAGTAGACAGCCATTCCGAGCGCGGCGTGGACCCCCATTCCGAGTAGCGCTTCAACCTCCGCTAATGACGCGATGCCGCCCGCGGCCGTGATCTCGTGGCCGGTTGCAGCCCTCAGGCGACGGTACCAGTCCAAGTCCGTGCCCTGCATCGTGCCCTCGTTGTCGACGTAGGTGCACAGGAAGGATCCGCAGTACGGTTCCAGTTCGGCGATCACATGCTCGGCCTGCAGATTGGTCGCCTCGCGCCATCCCTTCACGACGATTCGGCCCTTCATCGAGTCCAGCGACAGGATCACCCGCTTGGCTCCGATCTCGCCGGCCAGGCGCCGCAGGAACGCGAAGTCGGGCCCGTCCGTGCCGAACGCCGAGGTCCCCACGATCACCCGCTCGGCTCCGGAGTTGATCATGTCCCGCGCGCTGTCGGCTGTTCTCACGCCTCCGCCCACCCACGTGCGGGCCTGGCCCGCGACACGTCTCACGATCGGCAGGTTCGAACCTTGGCCCAAGGCCTGGTCCAGATCGATCACCTGCACGACCGGAAAGCGGCGGAACCGTTCCAGCATGGCTTCGGGAGACTCGGCCTCCAGCGCCTTCTCCCGGCCACGCACGAGTTGGACAACCTTGCCCCCCATCAGGTCGATGCAGGGGATGACTTTGGGCCGGCCGGCCCTTGGGTCGGGGGACATTCGCGTGTTGCTTCCTCAGTTCGGGTCGCCGCCGGGAAGCAGACGAACCGGGATGCCCTCTTTCGCGAGCAGGCGCTTGAGGCCGTTGGATGTGTAAGTTCCGTAGTGGAATATTGAAGCGGCCAAGGCTGCGTCAGCCCGACCTTCGGTGAGGACCTTGACGAAGTCCCGAGGCTTGCCGCCGCCGCCGCTGGCGATGACCGGGATGCGCGTCGCCTCCGACACTGCCTGCGTCAGCTCGCAGTCATAGCCTTCCTGCGTCCCATCCGCGTCCATTGAGGTGAGCAGGATCTCACCCGCACCCAGCGCTTCGCCGCGCTGCGCCCATTCGACGGCGTCCGTCCCCATATCGCGGCGACCGCCGTAGGTGTTCACGTTCCAGCGCCGGTCCGCGACCCGCCGGGCGTCGATCGCCAGCACGACCGCTTGTGCACCAAACTCCTCGGCCAGCTCGCGGAGCAGTTCCGGGCGCTCTACTGCCGCGGTGTTCACCGAGACCTTGTCGGCCCCGACCATGAGGATCTTGCGGGCGTCCTTGACAGAGCGTATCCCGCCGCCCACCGTCAGGGGGATGAAGACTTTTCGTGAAGTCCGGTCCACGACGTCCGCCATGGTGTCGCGATGGTCGCTGGACGCGGTAATGTCCAGGAACACCAGCTCGTCGGCTCCGTCGCGGTTGTAGCGGTCGCTCAATTCAACGGGATCGCCGGCGTCGCGCAGGCCCACGAAGTTGATACCCTTCACGACACGGCCGCCAGTGACATCAAGGCAGGGGATGATGCGCTTGGTCAGCACGGCTGAACTCCGAGGAAGTTGCGAACGATCCGCTGTCCCAGCGGGCCGGACTTCTCCGGGTGGAACTGCACGCCGAACGTGTTGCCGCATTCGAGCGCGGCACAGAAGGTTTGGCCCGCGTAGCGGCAGAGTGCGGCCGCCCTCTCTCCCGCAGCCTGCGTCGGAACGTAGTAGCTGTTTGCGAAGTAGACGTACGGCTCGTCGCCTACGCCCTCCAAGAGGCGCGATTCGGGCCGGACCTGAAGGCGGTTCCACCCCATGTGCGGAACGCGCGCGCTTTCCGGGAAGCGCACTACGCTGCCCGCATAGATCCCCAACCCCTGCTCCTCCGCCTCCTCGCTGCTGTCGAACAGGGCTTGGAGGCCTAGGCAGATGCCCAAGAATGGAACGCCCGCCGCGATCCGGTCGCACAGGGCCGACCGCGAGTCCAATCGGTCCAATGACCGCAGGAGCTGGCCATAGTTCCCGACACCCGGGAGGATGATCCTGGTCGCTTCCCGCAATCCGGACGGATCGCTCACGATCCTGAACGGAGCTCCGATGCTCTCCAGCGTGTTGGCGACCGAGCGCAGGTTGCCGGCGCCATAGTCGAATACGGCTGTCACGTCAGACCCCCCGTTGGAGCACGCCCTTGGTGCTCGGCAGCTGGTCCTTCAGCCGATCGTCCGTGGAACAGGCGAAACGCATGGCCTTGGCCCAGCATTTGAACAGCGCTTCAATGCGGTGGTGGCTCGAGCGTCCGTAAAGAACGCGCAGGTGCAGGTTTGCGCCGCAGTGCACGGCGAATCCGTCGAAGAAGTCGTGCAGTAGTTCGGCCTGGAGGTCTCCGACGAGCCGAAAGCGGCATGGCGCGTGGTAGACGAGGGCGGGCCGTCCGCTGAGGTCGACCGCGGCGGCCGCAAGGGTCTCGTCCATCGGCATCAGGAAGTAGCCGCTGCGAAGGATTCCGACACGGGACCCGAGCGCTTCGCAAAAGGCTTGGCCCAGGACGATCCCGCAGTCCTCAACCGTGTGGTGCTGGTCCACATCCAAATCCCCTTTGGCCCGCAGTCGCAGGTCAAAACCGCCGTGCTTGGCGAAGGACTCGAGCATGTGGTCGAAGAACCGGATGCCTGTAGACACGTCGTACGTACCGCGCCCGTCGATGGCCAGCGAGGTCCGGATCTGGGTCTCGCGCGTGTCGCGCGTGACTTCTGCTGTGCGTGCCGGCTTCATGTCAGGACGTCTTCGATTTGGTTGACGCTCTCAAGGACTGCGTTGGCTCCCCGTCTCCGGAACAGGTCGGCCGTTTCCCTATAGCGCGGCGTGCCCGGGGTCGCGATGCCGATGAAGCGCACTCCCGCGCCCTTTGCGGCCCGTTGGTCGTCCACATTGTCGCCGACGTACACCATCTCCGCCCGTGGCGCTTTGCGTGCGATCTCGATCAGTCCGTCGGGGGCGGGCTTGAGGTTTGGGACCTGCTCGTGGGTGATGATCGGGTCGAAGCGCACTCCCTCGCAGAAGCGCCGCAGCGAGTGCAGGGCGGACTCCATGCCGCGGCCTGTGAAGATGGCCAGTCGGCACGTCGCCCCTAGCCGCTCCAGCAGGCCATCGGATGGCAGCCATCGTTCGTCGCGGATGAAGCCGTCGCCGTTGCGGCCCCAGTAGAGGTCACGGCCGAAGCGCCGCACCTCGGAATCCTCCACGACGACGCCGGCGTCGCGGATCACCTGCAGCGCAATGTGCGAGTCGTCGTTGAACCCACCTTCATTCTTGATGCGCACGATGTCGTCCTGTGTGATCTCCGCTCCGCAGAAATGCCGCACTGTCTCGATGAGGGCCCGGCGGAAGGTTTGAGACGGGTCCACCAAGACACCGTCCATGTCGAATACCACGATATCGGCCCTCATCTTGCGAGGACCTCGCGGAAGGCGGCCACAAACTGGGCCGTCTCGACCAGCGGGCCAACCGTGACCCGGGCCGTGCCGGGCAGGTATGCGGACTGGTCGCGGATCAGGATGCCCTTTGCCGAGAGCCGCTCACAGGCCCTACTGCAGCCTTCTCCGAGTTCGAAGAGCACGAAGTTGGCCCGGCTTGGCCAGTACCGGATGCCAAGCCGTTCCAGCGTGCCGCAGAGCACCTCGCGGGCCTCGAGCACTTGCCGCACGTACTCGCGCACGTAATCGGTGTCCTCCATCGCTGCCAGCGCACAGCGCACGGCCAGCGAGTTGACCCCGTAAGGGGACTGGCCCTTCCTGACGATCGCGATGTTCCCTTTCTGCGACACCGCCATCCCCAACCGCATGCCCGCCATGCCGTAGGCCTTGGAGAAAGTGCGCATCACGAATAGGTTGGGCCAGTCTCCTACTAGGTCCAGCATCGTTTCGCCGTGGAAGTCGAAGTACGCCTCGTCCACCAGAACCGCCCGGCGGTCCGCGGCCGCTAGGATGTGTTGCAGTTCATCCCTCGTGGCCACTCCCCCGGATGGGTTGTTGGGCGTGGCGATGCAGACGGCCTTGGTGTTCGGCCCGATTGCCGCCGCGATCTCTTCGGCTGGGAATGCCAACTCCGAGCCCCTGTACGGCACTTGGACGGGGACGCCGCCGACCAGCTGCGTGTAGAACCGGAACATGGCGAACGACGGCTTCGGCATGATCACTTCGTCGCCGGGATTCACGAAGGCGTGCAGGACGCCGCTGATGACCTCGTCCGTGCCCGCCCCAATGGTCACCTGATCGCTGTCCACCCCGAAGTGCGCCCCGAGTCGGCGCAGAATCTCCGCGTATTCCGGGTACGTTGCGAGAAAGCCTCGGCTCGCGGCT
This sequence comes from Bryobacterales bacterium, assembly GCA_965203925.1. Classification (GTDB taxonomy): domain Bacteria; phylum Acidobacteriota; class Terriglobia; order Bryobacterales; family UBA6623; genus VXMF01. The sequence goes on along the minus strand of OZ241924.1, from coordinate 6,840,173 downwards.
TGGCGCACGGTCTCGAGAACCTTGGGAGAGCACCCGATGACGTTCTCGTTGAAGTCCAGACGCAGCTTCTCGGAGCGACCCTCCAATGGGGGGTTGTACGGCGACATCCGGCGGACCGCTACGCTCGGTTCCGGCGCTTCAGGCATTGTGTCTGGCCTCCGATAGACCTGTGCGGACCTCGATCGATCGGGCGTGGCCCTCTAGGCCTTCCGCCCTCGCGAGGGTGGTGATCGCTGGCGCCAGTGCCCGCAAACCTCGCTCCTCGAGGCGCTGGACCGAGATGACCTTGACAAAGTCGAGAACGCTGAGTCCGCCCCGGAGACGCGCTTGGCCTGCCGTCGGCAGGACGTGATTCGGCCCGGTCACATAGTCCCCGGCGGCCTCAGGGGTCCATTCTCCGATAAAGACGCTGCCTGCACTTTGGATCTCGCGCAATGGCACGCTCTCGCTGACTGCCAAGTGCTCTGGCGCGATGCGGTTCGCGATCATGCAGGCCTCGGTGAGGTTGTCCGTGATCACGGCGGCGCTGTTGGCCCGAATGGCCTCGCGGGCCGTAGCAGCAGTTGGCAATGACCTCAGTTGCCGTTGCACTTCGGCGGCCACGGCTTCGGCGAGCATGCGCGACGGCGTGAGCAGGATGGCGGCCGCGTCCGTGTCGTGCTCTGCTTGGGCCAGCATATCGGCTGCCAGCGCAGTGGCGGAGCCGCGCTCGAAGATCAGGACGATCTCGGTCGGCCCAGCTACGAAGTCGATACCGGCCTCGCTCGCCAACAGCCTCTTGGCAGCCGCGACGTAAGCGTTCCCAGGACCGACGATCCGGTCTACCCGGGGCACAGACTCGGTCCCAAAGGCAAACGCCGCGATGGCTTGGGCGCCACCGACTGCGTAGAACTCGCGAATCCCCAGCATGGCTGCCGTTCCGAGCGTACTGGGGTGCGGTCGCGGGGAAGCAACTGCGACGCGGCCGACGCCTGCCACTTGGGCTGGGATTGCGGTCATCAGCAGAGTCGACAGCAGCGGGTACCGACCGCTAGGGATGTATGCGCCGACCGAGTCCAGCGGCCGAACAAGCTGGCCGGTCTCGATACCTTGGCCGGAAGGTGCCATCCATTCACGGGGCATCTGACGACTAGCGAATTCCCGGATCCTCTCGCCGGCCTGTCCCACGGCCGATGCGAGCTTTCGGGGCAGGGAAGCCTGGGCCGCTCGCAACGCGGCCGGGAATACGCGGGGCGAGCGGCCTTCTAGGCCGTCCAGCCGCCGGGCGTGCTCAATCAAGGCCTCATCGCCCCGCTGCCGCACGGAGTCAAGAATCGGGCCAACCACGCCCTCCACGGTCTGCTGGCGCCGGGAGCGGGCCTCTAGCACCTCCTGCAGTCCAGCCCGATCACGGCTCGGGATGATGCGCAGCATCGCTCAGGCGGTGGTGGGTCTTGGCCTACCTGCCGTAGGTCTCGCGCGGATCGTAAGTGGGATCTTCGGTGACGCTCCACCCGCCGTTGTCGAGCCGCCGGAAGAAGCAGCTCCTGTAGCCTTCGTGGCAGACCCCGGGTCCGATGGCTTCGGCTTGGATCAGCAGAGTGTCCAGATCGCAGTCCACCTCCATGCGCTTGACCAGGAGCACGTTCCCAGAGGTCTCGCCCTTGGTCCACAGCTTGTTGCGCGTCCGGCTGAGGAATGTCACCTTGCCTGTCGCGACGGTCTTGCGGAAGGCCGCGGGATCCATGAATCCCAGCATCAGCACACGGCCGTCCGCGTGGTCCTGAACGATCGCCGGCACGAGCCCGTCGCACTTGGAATAGTCCAGTTCCATCGTTAAGTCCCCCGGGAGCTACGGCCCTCCACGCCTGCCGTCTCGGCTGGCTCTCCGCCCAGATCTGTCGCGGTCAGACCCCTCGGTAGGGAAACGCCGCTGAAAGCTTGCCTGCAACAAGCCTACCAGCCGCGGCATTCAATCCCCCAAGGGACAGCCCACCGAGATCTTCCCATTCAACCCACGGTTCTGGAGGGCTTAAGCCTTCGAAGCCGCGACTAGGCGGTTTGGCGGCGATCCTGCGCCGGCTCGGCGTTGCGGGAGTGCCAGTCAGGCTCTGTCCGGCTGGCCGTCTCACGGCTGGTCGACGCCACTATCCCCGGTTCAATAGCACTTCGCGTCACCAGTCCCAACGACCGGTTGGCATGGCCTAGCTGCGATGGTCCCATGAGCATCGCACTCAACTCCGCCTACTGTCCGCCGTGCGGCAGGTTCGACGCCCTCGGACCCCTGCCGTATTAGCTGTGCCAAGCCGCCTCGAACCCCTTCAAGAGGCACCGATTGAGAGACTGGCCACCCGTCCGCACTCGACGATCGTTGGACTCAGCATCCTCTTGTTCGGGCCGTGCCCTTCTGTGGCCGTCTACTAGGCGCAGGATTCTGGCGCGCCATGCCATCTGGCCACTCCCCTCAGGTTGGCAATGGCCTCGCCACATGTGTTTCTACAATCATCGTCTAATCACGGTACATTGTTCAATTAAATCTGTTCTCGTTTCGCATCGGCCCTGTAGGATTCAGATCTAGTCGACCAGAATTCTGTCCAATGGCTTCAATTGAGGATGCACTAGAATCAGCGAGGCATTCAAGCCAGCGAAGCCGCCCATCCATCCGGGAGCCCAGGTTCGCATCTATGGCCAGTGTCGCGGCAGTTCCCTGAGCCATGCGGTTCTTCAACACAACAGGACCGATCAACCCGGATCGCCACTACCACATTCCGCCGCTGACCCGAGTTGACTTGGATGAAGTACAACGCCTGATTCAGGAGGAAAGGTACTTTGTCGTGAACGCCCCGCGCCAGACGGGCAAGACAACACTACTTCGGGCGTTGCGGGACGAATTCAACCGGAGTGGTCTATACCGCTGCGTCTACGTGAACGTTGAAGTCGCGCAGGCCGCTCGCGAGGACGTCGGCGCGGCCGCACGAGCGATGCTCGATGTCGTGGCCTGGGAAGCGGCGCATGTGATCAACGACCTGACTGTGGAGGAAGTTTGGCCCCGAATTCTAGAGCGCTCGGGTCCGCACGCGGCGCTGAAGCGTGTGCTGGCGGAATGGGCTGCGGCTGATCCAAAGCCTCTCGTGCTGTTTGTCGACGAGATTGACTCCCTTGTAGGCAACACGCTGATCTCGGTGCTCAGGCAGTTGCGCAGCGGGTACCCAGACCGGCCTCGACGATTCCCCCAGAGCGTTGTTCTCTGTGGCGTGCGGGACGTGCGCGACTGTCGCATCCGCTCGGCAACCGGTGAGGTGGTGCTGGGCGCCAGCGCCTTCAACATCAAGGCCGAGTTGTTGCGTTTGGGCGACTTCACGGAGGGCGAGGTACGCAGCCTGCTGAGCCAGCACACCGCTGAGACCGGCCAAGCCATCACTGAGAACGCGGTTGTCGCGTTCTGGGAGTTGACGAATGGCCAACCTTGGCTGGTAAACGCCCTTGCTTACGAGGCCTGCTTCAGAAGCAAGGTTGCACGGGACCGCAGCCGGTCGGTCACGGCACACGCAGTTCAGAGTGCGCGGGAGCGCCTTGTGCTGCGACGCGACACCCACCTTGACCAACTCGTTCACAAATTGCGGGAGCCGCGCGTGCGAAGGGTCATCGAACCGCTGCTGAGCGGAGAGATTCCCACGTTCAGGGACGATGACATCGCCTACGTTCGTGACCTTGGCCTTGTGGCTCGGCTTCCGCCTCTCGCTATCGCCAATCCCATCTACCGCGAGGTCATCCCGAGAGAGCTTGCCAGCGATGTGCAGGAGACGCTTTGGCACGATCCCGCTTGGTTCGTTGGCAGGGATGGCCAGCTCATGGTCACGAAACTGCTAGAAGCGTTCCAAGAGTATTTCAGGGAAAACGCGGAGCACTGGGTGGATCGGTTTGGGTACAAGGAGGCAGGGCCACAATTGCTGCTGCAGGCGTTTCTGCAGTGCGTCGTGAACAGTGGGGGAAGGATCGAACGGGAGTATGGTCTCGGACGCAGGCGCACGGACCTGCTGGTGATCTGGCGGACAACTGGGAAACCGCACGGGCATCAGAAGGTGGTCATCGAATGCAAGCTGCTGCGCGGCACGTTGGAAGCCACGCTGGCCAAGGGCTTGGCCCAGACGCTCGCCTACATGCAGCGCGCTGGAGCCGACGAAGGTCACTTGGTGATCTTCGACCGCTCGGAGGGTGCGTCTTGGGACGACAGGATTTTCCGGCGCAATGAGAAGGCTGGAGGCAAACGAATCACGGTTTGGGGCATGTGAAGCAGGACTGCTGGCACAGCAATGTCATGCACCGCGCTTCCTTGTGAGGGCGGAGGCGCGCTGGGGATCCCGCGCGTGGCAGTTTCGCTCTGCAGGTCATCACGGGCATCCGTCCGGGTAGAAGTCGACATCAGCTTGGCCTCGTGGGAGGCCCTCTGCGCTGGCGGCCCCCGGAACCTGGGAACGCCTAGCGGTCCGCGCGTGGGACCAATCTGAGCCAGTTCTGCCGGGCACGTTACCGGATGCCCTGCGACGTGTGACGTGCACGCCAAGCCACTGCCACCACAGCGGTCGCTATTGCTGTGGGTCGATGCCCCCTACAATCGTGACCGAGCATTGAGCCGATGCTCGGTTTACGGACTCAGCGAAGTGGACGATGAGCAAGGATGGAGACTTGAAATGAGACTGACAGCCCCCATGCTGATACTTGCAGCCGCATTGGTAGCCCAATCAGCCTGTTCCCGAAACGGCGACGACCAAGCGCTGTTCTCGAGCACTCCGGTGTGGAGCAGCGGCTCGGCAGTCTCGGGAGGTGACGGCATTGCCCGGTTCATCGACTTCGACCGCGACGGAGACGTTGATTTCATAACCAGTGCGCCTGACCCGCGGCGGTGGGTTGCGTATCGCAATGCTGACGGGGCACTCTCTCGAGAGCCAGTCTGGGAATCCAATGAGACTTCAGATTGCGATCATGTCGATGTCATTGACTTCAACGGTGACGGCTGGGCAGATCTTGCGGGGACTCACGAGACGTACTGCACGTTGTACTTCAACCGGTCGGGCGAATTCGGCGTGGCACCCGACTGGGAGACCGGGCTGATCGCGAACGCCAACCAAATCGATTTCGGAGACTACGACCGCGACGGGGACCTTGACATGGTCATGGCGGCGGGCGAACCCATCAACGGCATTGCCATCTTCACGAACGAGTCTGGCACGCCGTCGAAGCAGGTCTCCCATAAGCTAGGGCGGGAAGAGTACTCGGAGAGCGCTATCTTCGCCGACTTTGACACGGATGGCGATTTGGACATCATCGGCGCGTATCGCGATGGTGTGATCGCTGTGTTTCGAAACTCAGGCGGGGAGTTCGACGACGGGACGACGATCTTCGAGGACAGCGACAACCCATGGACGCAAAGGCTCTATTGGCGGGACTTGGACAGCGATGGCCAAGCGGAGCTGTTCTGCGCGAAGGGTCCTTGGGGGAATCAGGTCGGTCGGAGCCTGCAGCTAGCAGTTCCAGGCGGTGACGAGACACCGGAGGTCTTATGGAGCAGCCCGGCCAACACAGCCTTTCACGGTTTCGAGTTTGGCGATGTCGATGGGGACGGCGATGCCGACATGGTTGCGGCGGACTACGCGGACGGCGGTTGGCTCTACCTCTACCTCAACAATGATGGGCGGCTTGCATCGGAACCTTCATGGTCTGTCAAGACGACTGGCCCGGCCCACGAGGCGGTCCTTGGAGACATCGACGGAGACGGAGATCTTGATCTGGCCGTGGGCTGCCGGGACCAAGGGCACGTATACGAAAACCTGCGGATCCGCGGATCGTGACGCGCAGGCTGGGTGGAGCGGTCCGTCGGCCGATTCGGGCCAGCGAAATCGACGATTCGGTCATCTGGGCGTTAGGGGCCACGATTGATCCGCTGGTCTCCGCCCGACCTGATGCTAGGCGCTGAGCGCACCCTTTGATCCACCGAGCCAGGGACATTGTTGGAACGGTGGGTTGGCAGCGATGGGCCGCAGTGCCGGGCCGATTCCTCCGCGTTCGAGAACCCGCTATATGTCACGGCGCCCCTTGCCCGGGGTTCGTCTGGCTCCTCGATGGCAGGGTCAGGGACGAGATGCCTCCGGCGAGGGCCCTCGTTGGAGGCAGGGCTTGATATGGAGCCCGTCCCGGCGGCCGCCGCGGCCATTCTGCCCCCTCGGGCCCGTTGTCCGGAATTGGTACGTGCGCCACGACGCCCCACCCGCCATTCGTGCTGAGTCCCCGCCCCGCGCGGCAATACCGCCCCCGAATCACTTCATCCGCCCAAAGCGCGTCGCGGGCCATTGTGGTCCGTGCCGCCTGCTGGCTTAGGCCGCGAAGGAGGGCCGGGCGGCGGGTTGGCGGGGGCTTGGTCGAGGGTCATCTCCCCTTGATCACGTCGTGCGCTCCGGGCACGCCTGATCCCTCCCCGCTCTGTTCAGAGGCAACGAACAGTTCTGAGCGCGCCACAGCCCCCGGATTCCAGGGAGCCCGGGAGCTTGCAAGCGTCCCAAGATCGCTGGCGCGGCGCTTAAGCGCCGCGAAACGTGACAGTGCCCCGTCCGCGTTCCAACTTGACCAGATCTCGCTGCAGTCGATGCGCAGCGCCTTCGACGCAGGTCGGAGAGTCGCCAGTGTCAGGACCCGGTGGTCAAGGTCCGTCGCGATCGCCCACGCATTGGCGGGCGCCACGATTCCAGCCAACACAGATGCGACCTCCGGCCACGGGTTATCGCTAGCGCGGCCTCGGACGACATCCCGATGGACAGCCCCTGCACCCACTGCTTGTGCTGGACGACGGGCCCGTAATTCGCCGGAGTACAGCGACCTGACGCACGCCGCGCGCATGGCCTCCCATTCCGGGCGGGCCCCGCTCTCAGGGATGACTGCCACTGGTTAGTCCCTAATATGCCGGCCTCCGCCCATCGTCTCGAGAAAGGCTCCAACCGCAACAATCTCAGAGCTACTAGGATGAGTGTCGAGACCCCGTAGCTTGAGGCAACCGTGCCGGCACCATACGAGTCGAAGGCCATTGCGAACTTCTTCTTACAGAGGCAACAGCTGACGCAAATGAGGCTCCACAAGTTCGTCTACTTCGCCCATGGCTGGCACCTTGGGCTGAACACGGGACCCCTCTTGGACGAGGCGATTCAGGCGTGGCGATATGGTCCGGTTGTGCCCTCGCTCTACGAGGAATTCAAGTGGTTCGGGCCAGAGCCGATTGACTGCCTTGCCACTCGCAAGTCAGGTAGGCGCGCCTTGGCGCCGACGGTCGATCCCGACGACACTTTCGTTCTGAACCTGCTCGAACGGATATGGGATCTCTATGGCCCGCTCTCGGCTGCCCGGTTGTCGAGAATGACGCACGAACCTGACTCGCCATGGACCACGGTGGCCGGCGGCCGCAGGAGCCCGGGGCGGGTCGACATGCCAGACGGCCTGTTGGCTGCGTATTTTGGTCGAAGACTACGGGAGAATCGACGGGCGAGGCAGGAGCGGAGTGACGCCTGACGACGGCCCGGATCGCCCAGCACAGACGGGCGACTCGCCCGAAGACGTCGGCGGTCCGACCTCATTTCGGGCCGCCGGGGCCCGCGAGGAGGAGCCGCCACTCTCAGAGTGCGGCGACCCAAGGCCCCAATGTGCCTGGTGGACGATCTGGGCATGGAGGAACTGCGCCAGCGCAAGGAAAACCGAATCTGGCGAAGCATGTACGCCTACCTTCTGTTTGTGGTCTCGGTGTCCTGGCTGGGCTATGTCGGTAGGGTGGTTTACCTGTAGTGACTCGGCCGATTCGACCTCTCTGACGCCGTCATGGTCACGCTACTGAGTACGACCACTGGACACGTGCTGGCAACCCTGTACTTCATGGCACGGCACCTGTTTCCGTCCCAGAGTCGTGCCGCGCAATGGTCGCCGCCCGGCCGCCGACGATTGGGCCGGGCAGTCGCCGGGCTGGTCACGGCCATCGGCCATTTGCACCGTCTCGAGAAGCGCCCTTTCGGCAACGATTCTGGGAGTGTCCGCAATCGGCCCGCAGGTGGCCTTTCCGCCATTCCCGATGACCTACGCTGATCCTTCGGATAGGGCGGTATTGGCATTGCGAGTCGGACACGCGTGCCTGAGGCTCCTGTGGTCCGGGGACAGCCTGATCGTGTAGCGCTTCGACCACCTGGCACGCTCCACGCGCCACATGCTCGACCTCGCGGCCCGCCTGGAGCGGCGAGGCTGCCAGCCGATTCCCCTGACTGAGGCGATCTACACCAGCACCCCCGGCGGTCGGCTGATTCTAGTCCTGTTCGCCGAGCTGGAGGCGCACCTGGCGCGTGAGCGCACGAGGCTAGCCGCCCGGGTCGCCCGCGATCGGGGGGAGTTGTAGCTGCGCCAATCGCTGTTCCACGCCTCCGGGCGCGTCCCGATGTTCTAGGCCATGCTGCGCGACAAGCGGCTTACCCGGGTTGAGGTCGCCAAGCGCCTCCGCATCGATGTTTCGACGCGCTACAAGTGGTTCCCGGGTGCGGATTTGGAGGACTATCGCGGCATTCCCACGGAGGTCTCGGTTTGGGGCTCGCTCAAGCGGTTGAGGCTTGGCCGCGCGGGACCTGCGGGCTCGAGACCTGAGGCGCCCCTCGCGGGTGGGGCACCAGTGCACGTTACGGTCGCTGGAGGCGTATGCAGGTCGCCGCGGGTCGGTCGACCTAGACCAGACGACGCGCTGAGTGACTGGCTCGACCGAAGGGCCTTGGCCGCCAGCACGCGGCGGACCGAGCTGGCGCGGGTCAAGGAGTTCTTCCGCCGCGCCGCGCACGAAGGCTGGGCCAAAGAACCTCGGCGGGCCACATCCGGCCCCCAAGACGCGAGAGAAGCAGATCCAGCCTCTGGAGTAGGACGAGACGCGGCGCCTCCTGGCGGCCGTGCCCTGAGCGGAGAACCTCCGTGAGGAAGCTCCCGCCGATTAGGCCTGAGGCATGACACGCTCACCGGGACAGACACGTGACGACGCCGGACTGCCAGCGCCGGCGCCGGCCCCGTACAGGCGCGACATCCGGTTGCTCGTCCCCGGCACGCTGCTGACCTTGGCCGCCCACCCCCTCGCTCAGGTCGGCGGGATCTGGGCTGGGGTGTTCGCGCTGACCGCCAGCCCGGCGGTGCTCGTCATGTGGGCGATTCGCGAGGCCGGCTAAGGGCCGGGCCGGGCTCAGCCGAGGAAGCGAAGCAGGGTGATGAGCAGGGCCAGCAGGGTGAACCCGAGGCCGATCATCCAGCGGAGCGAGGCGATCTGCGTGCTCTGGGCGTCGATCTTTGCGTTCTGGGCCTCGAGCCTGGAGTCGAAGCGAGAGCCCTGCGCATCGAGCTTGGACTCGAAGCGGGCGATGAGATTGGCGGCGGCCATGTTCCCGACCTCCTGAGTGAAAGTATAGGCGCCCCCCCGGCTCCATCTTCAAGCCCAAGAGCAGGTCGAACAGGAGCTTGGAGTCCGGCTGCGGCATCGGGGAATCGGGCATCAGGAGCCCTTTGTAGGCTTCCGCGGCGCAGGCGGCGGGCCGATGGGCCTGGCCTCAGGCAGGGGTGGTGCGCTGCTCCACGCGCCGCGCAGGAGGGCGACAGGGCGGCGAACCAGAAACCGAGCAGCTGGCCGCGGCGCTTCAGCCTGGCGAGATGCTCCGCCTGCCTGCGCTGCATCTCGCGCTGGTGCCGCTCGATCCTCCTCTTCTCCGCCGCGAACCGCCCCGGCCCGCCCCAGGCCGGCCAACGGCCGTTGATCGCGCCATCAGCCATCGATGCGTCTCAGGCCTCCTGATCGGTCCCGCAACCCGCGAAACGGGGCCGCCCGCCCGCCGCGCCCGGCTTCCGTGGATCTCCGGAGCTCGCCAATAACCCGAGGCGGGCGGCACGCTCCAGCAGCGTGTCGAACCGCCCCCGCGCCCCGCCCTCGCGCCGGTTGGACAAGAGGCTGCCGCAGTCGATTCGCAGGGACTCCCAGCCGCTCCTCAGGGCCGCGAGCCTGACGAGCTCCTGGTGCGGGCAGGCGGCAGCCCCCCAGGCGTTCGCGACCGCCACGGCCCCCGCTAGCACGGCCGCGACCCGCGGCCACGGCCCCACGAGGATCGCGAGCGCCGCTGCGGACGACAGCCCGAAGGACAGTCCCTGGACCCACTGCCTGCGCTGGAGATGGCGGGCCAGCATCTCGCCGAAGCGCAGCGACCTGGCGCGCGCCGCGCGCATGGCCTCCCGGATCTCCCCTGCCTCCTCACCTAGAATGCGCGGCACTGGCCAATTTCTAATATGGCGCCCTTGCCGACCGTTGCCGAAAGGACCCTTTCGGGAGCGGCCCCGGGCGGCCCGGCACCGGCCCCGCCGCCATTGCCCATGGGCTGGCCAATGGCCTGCGCCGATACTTCGGGGAAGGAGCGATATTTGCAATGCGAGTCGGACTCTAGCACGCGCGCGTGAGCAACGGTGGACCAGGACCCGGAGGCGCAGTTCCGCGCCCTACAGCGTCAACACTGCGAGAAGGTGTTCCGGGACAAGGCCTCTGGACGCCTGGAGGCGCGCGCGCAGCTCGACGCGTGCCTGGAGTCCCTGCGGCCCGGCGACCGCCTGGTCGTGTGGCGCTTTGACCGCCTGGCCCGCTCCGTGCGCTACACGCTGGACCTGGCGGCGCCTTGAGCGGCAGGGCTGCCAGCTGGCGTCCCTGACCGAGGCGATCGACACCGGCACGCCGGCGGCCAGAGCTGGCGCGCGTCAAGGCGTTCTTCCGCCACGCCGCTGGGGAGGGCTGGGTAGGCGAATCTCCGGCCGCGCGTGCGACCTCCGAACGGGGCCAGCTTGCCCACCATGCCTCTCGAGAAGGGGGAGGTGCGCCGCCTGCTCAGAGCCGTGCGAGCGGGTCCACCGGAGCGGGCGCTGCTCATGCTGCTGCGTTGGTCGGGACTGGCCATGTGCGACGCCGTGACGCTGCGTCGCTCAGACGTGGATAGGCGTGGGGAGCTGGTGCTGCGCCGGGCGAAGAGCGGCGAACTGGTCACAGTCCAGCTTCCTGGAGTGGTGCTCGAAACACTTGAGGCACTGCCCAGCTGCGAGGGCGGCCACTACTTCTGGACGGGGAAATCCGCCCGGTGATCTGCGCCAAGTACTGGCGGTTCAAGCTGAGGCGGGGGTCGCGATCAAGGCCGGTGTCAGTGCCTTCCGCCCGCATCGCCTCCGCGTCACGTTCGCGGTCGAACTGCTGCTAGAAGGGGTGTCGATGGAGGATGTCAGCGCGCTGCTGGGCCACAGCAGCATCCAGACCACGGAGCGGTACTACGCACCGTGGAATGCCGCGAGGAGAATCCGGCTCGCACGTATCGTCACGGGTGCCCACCGCAAGGACTCAGTCCTTCGCGAATTGGCGCAGGAAGAAACCGAGGGGAGTGTTGCGAGCACCCCCCTCGACGGAAAGCTCGGTAACCGACACCAGGCCAACTGGACAGCCAGATAGCGCTACTTCCGCCAGAACTAACTATATCCAGCCGACGTATGAGTGTCCGATATGGCAAGAACTTCGGAATTGCCAAGCCTCTCAGGAGGCTCTCTTGCTCTCTCACGGACCGCTTTTTCTACCAGTAGCTTTTGTCAAGACCACCCTTCCGCACACCAGCGTCGCGGGCACCTTCGTCCGGAAGAACGGCAATCGTCGGCTCATCCTCCGCAGGGAAGATGGCGGTGCCCTCCCGTCGGGCATCTACCCTCGGCTAATCTTGGCACACATGACGACACTTGCCGTCCGGTCCCGCCGCCACGAAATCTGTCTCGGACCCTCCATGCGTCGTTTCTTCCTGCGGATTGGCGTTAGTCACGCCAGCGGGCGTGTGATCGCTGGGGAGCAGTGCAATCGGCTGGCGGCGTTCACCTTTGCCTACGTCCCAACGGAGCTGGGCGGCCAAGTGACCACGGAGAGCTTGGTGGACCGAATCACAATGGACCGCGGTCGTGGAGTCTTCATCCTGCTTACCGACGCATTCTTTCAGCTCACCAGGAGCGCGGTTCCGCTTGATCCGGACCTCCTCCGTTACGCTGGCACCTCTCCCCTTCGGGTCGATCTCTACGCGTGGCTCACCTACCGGGCCGCTACGCTGGACGCGCCGACGGTGATCCCGTGGCACGCCTTGGCCGCACAGTTTGGGGCCGACTACTCCCGATTGCGCGACTTCCGGCGGCGGCTGCTCTCTGCTCTGGAAGCGCTCCGTGTACGCTGGCCAGACATTGATGCGACGCCGGAGCCAAATGGGCTGCGGTTGAACCCCTTCTCCCCCTCCATCCAAGCTTGGGCGGGACAGCGCCTTGGCGCAGACGACATGGGACGTTCGTCTCGCAGGCCCTCGCGCCGGGCGCGATGGTCCACTTTGGTCGCGCCTTCTGCTAGCCGCCCTGAGCCGGGACCCGCTGAGCCGGCCGCCCGCAGAGGCCGGGGGTGCGCCAGGCCGGCATAGCGCCTCCGCTGGCACCCTGCCGAGGTCGGTTCGGCGGGCTCTCGGCCATGCGGCGAACCGCACGCCACAAACCCCGACCACGGCACTAAACGGACCAGATATTCGTTATCGCTTCGCTCTAGATCTCCAGTCGATGGTCCACATTGGTCGCGCTTTTGGTCCACATTGGTCGCGGTCGTGGTCCACATTGGTCGCACCATTGATCCATATTGGTCGCGGTCGTGGTCCACATTAGTCGCGGTCGTGGTCCACATTGGTCGCGCTTTTGACAACATATTAGATCTATCCTGTAGTAATACCTATAGGCTCCCCTGACGGCCCTCGAGACAGTCTTCGCCATATATTCGCCTGCGGGCCGAGCGCAGGCACGAGGTCGGCCTCGATCCGCCTAATCCGCAGCCGCAGCTTCAGGCAGCGGCGCTCCCGCAGCCATAGCGGCCAACCCCGAGGCGGCGGTGGCCGGGGGAAGGTCGCTTTCTGATAGGGCCCGGAACGGGAGAGGGCTGGCCGATCCCAGCAAGGACCAGCGATGCCTCCGGTGCCGGGCGGAAGCGCGGCGCGGGCGGAAGAGAACCGGCGGCTACCTCACGGGCTGCGTCGAGGTGCCTAGCTCGCGCTCCAGGCCTGCGATGTCCGAGCGGATGCCCAGGATGTCGTTCTCGAGCATGCCCACCGCCAGCTTCGCCGGCTGGGGGTTCCAGCGACTGCGCTCGTGCAGCTGTGCCCTGCGCACCCGGTCCACCTCGTTCTCGACATCGCCGGAACCCGGCTCCTTGCGGTTGGCCAGTTCCCGCCAGCGGGCGAACAGGCCCGCGTACTCATCCAAGAGCTCTTCCCCATAGGCCCTTGTGCCGTGGAGCTCGTCCTCGGCCGTGCCGGCCAGCTCGCCCTCCATCTGCAGGACATCGATGCGCAGCTTGCCGTAGTCGTTGTCAAGCCCCTGCGCCAAGCTCCGGAGCATCACCGGAGTGCTTCCTCCGGCGGTCGCCATGCGCTCCCTGGCCCGCTGCGCGGCCGTGTCGGCGACGTCGCCCGAGCCGGGCTGCCTGAGGTTGGCCAGTTCCCGCCAGCGCTCGTAGAGCCGGGCGCGCTTCTCCAGCCTCTCCTCGACCATCGCCAGGTTCTTTTCGCGCTCGGCGCGCTCCTTGCGGGCCAGCTCGACCCTGGCGCTCACGGAGCGGATGGACATGTCCACGAGCTCGCGCAGGGCGAGCAGCTGGTCGCGGGACAGTTCCTGACCCAAGGCCTCCGCGGCGTCGGCGGGCAGCCCGTTCGCTTGGTCCCGTCTCGGAGAGCCCTCCGGAGCCAGCGAGACCCACTCGCGGAACAGCGCTTCGTGCTCGTCGACCTTGGCCTCGATCTCCGAGCGCAGGCCGCCCTCCTCCGTCGTGCAGCCGATTGCGGCTGCCAGGCCGGCAACCGCCAGCGCGAGGGCGGCCTTGGGGAGTCTGCAGGGTTGCGGGCAGTGCGGCATGCCCGGATTGTAGCCTTGCCCCCGGCGCGGGGGCGGGCGAACATTGGGGCATGCCAATGCCGAGACTTCCCCGGCCGCGCGCCGCGGCACTCCTCCCCGTCCTGCTGGTGCTCGCCGCGGCGCCCCTGCTCGCCACGGCGCCCACCAATCCCTGGCAGACGGCCGTGGACAACATCTCGGCCGCCTTCACGGGGCCGGTGGGCCGCGGGCTCAGCCTGATCGCCATCGCCATCAGCGGCATGATGTTCGCGTTCGGCGAGCCGGGCGCGAAGAAGACCGTGTTCGGGGTGGTCTTCGGGGTGTCGATGATCATGGCCGCGGCGACGTGGCTGACCTGGCTGACGACCTAGGCGGCCATGGAGGACCGGCCGCAGCGCTGGGTCGCCTCGCAGGCCCTCAACCGCCCGCTGGCCATCGCGGGCTGCGAGCGCACGTGGTTCGTGCTCAACGGCGTCTTGGCGTACATGCTCTACACCGCCAGCTACTCGTTCGTGCTCGGGACGGTGGTCGCGGCTGCCGGCTACGCGCTGGGCGTGTGGGCCTACCGGCGCGATCCCGCCATGCTGCGCATCGTCAAGGTGGCCCAGCTCTACAGGGCGCGCTACGACGCGGGCAAGCGGGATCCCCGGCCGGGCCCGCGGCTGGTCTGATGGGGGCCAGCGCCGCCGCGGCGTTCCGCAAGGCGCACCGGGAGGCCGGCTCGCTGGCGGCCGAGATACCCGCCTGGGGCTGGGTGGACGGGCGCACCTGCCTGACCCGCCGGGGCGAGCTGGTGTGCGTCGGCCGCCTGGGCCAGTTCGTCACCTCCGGGCGGCGGGCCTCCGAGCTGGAGGAGGTGGTCCGGCGCTGGATCCGGCTGCTCGGCCAGGCCGACGAGCGCACGAGGCTGTACCTGTACGTGCTGCGGCGGCCGCTGCGGCTGGACGCCGGCGAGGGCGGCGGCGTGGCCCTGGAGTCGGCCCGCGACCGCGCGGCGCACCTCGGCGGCCGGCTGGCCGAGCTGCGGGCCTACGCGGCGTGGTCGCGCGAGGCGCAGCTGCGCCCGGCCCCAGGCGGCAGCGGCCTGCCCTCCTGGGCGGAGCGGCTCAGGGGCGCGCTGGACAGCTCCCGGAGGCCGGTCTGGATCCGCTCCCAGGTGGAGGCCGAGGCCGAGCGCCTGCGGCAGGACGTCGACGCGCAGCGCCGGCTGGTGGAGGACCTGACGCCGGTGCGCATGCTGGGGCCCGACGAGGGCACGGCCCTGCTCAGCGAGCTCGTCAACCGCCCCGGCACCCCGCCCCCGCCCGGCAGGGGCTCGGCCCTCAACTGGCGCCTGGCGCAGTCGGAGCTGGAGGCCGAGCGCCGGCACCTGCGCCTGGACGGCGAGGACGCGCTGGTCTACTCGCTGGTCGAGCCGCCCTCGGAGGCGTGCGCCGACCAGCTCCGGGAGCTGCTGCGGCTGCCGGCCGTGATGACGGTCTCGTGGGAGTTCCGCCGGCTGGCGACCGACCGCGCCCGGGGGCGCATCCGCAGCGCGCGCAGCTTCTACTTCGCGAAGCGCTTCTCGCCCGTGGCCCACATGCGCGAGACGGACGGCACGGCCTCGGCCATGCTCGACGAGGCGGCGGACACGGAGGCGGCGCGCCTGGGGGCGGCCGCCGCCGAGCTGGAGGCGCACGGCATGCCCTACGGGGAGCTGGCGCTGGGCCTGACGCTGCACGGCCCGCTCGAGGAGATCGAGCGCCACGACGCGGCCGTGCGGCGCATCTTCGCCTCCTGCGACGCCAAGATCCTCCGCGAGGGCTTCGGCCAGCTGGCGAGCTGGTTCGCCCGGCAGCCGGGGGCCCCGAGGGGCAGCCAGCCGCGGCTGCTGACGGTGTCGGCGGGCGTGGCGGCGGCGCTGGCCCCGCTGTGCGGGCCGGCGGCCGGGAGTCCGGAGAGCCGCCACCTCGGGGAGGAGTGCCTGTGCGTGCTGGAGACGCGCGAGGGGACGCCGTGGTGCTACGACCTGTTCGCCGGCGGCGGCGGCGACATCGGGCACACGCTGGTGCTGGGGCAGTCCGGGGCCGGCAAGAGCTTCCTGCTGAACTTCCTGCTCGTGTCGGCGCTCAAGTACGGCCCCAAGATCTTCGTGCTGGACCTGGGGGGCTCGTACGGGCCGCTGACCCGGCTGATGGGCGGCGGCTACCTGCAGCTGTCCCCGGACCCGGCCGCGCCCACCCGGCTGCGGCCGTTCGCTCTGCCGGCCGACGAGAGGACGTTCCAGTTCCTCTCCGGCTGGGTGCGGCGGCTGCTGGAGCTGGGCGGCTACGAGCCGACGGGCGCGGACGCCTCCGAGATCCGCGACAGGGTCGAGGACATCTACCGCTTCGACCCGCCGGAGAGGCGCCTGGGAGTCCTGGCGAGGTCGCTGCTGAGCCGCATGAAGCCGGCGCTGTCGCGCTGGTGCCGGGGCGGGCCCTGGGGCGGGATCTTCGACAACCCTCCCCTGCCGGACGGGGAGGACTCGTGGGGCGAGTGGCAGGTGGTGGACCTGGCCAGCGCGGCCAAGCACGAGGACCTCGTGGAGGCGGCGCTGAGCTACTTCCTGGAGCGCATGCGCCACGAGATCGACGACCCCGAGGACCTCTCGAGGGTCAAGCTGGCGGTGGTCGACGAGGCCTGGAAGTTCCTCGCGGACCCGGGCGTGAGCACGTACCTGGCCGAGGCCGCGAAGACCTGGCGGAAGAAGAACGGGGCGCTGATCCTGGCGACGCAGTCCGGTCTGGACCTGGCGGGCCTGGAGTCGGCGCGGGCGCTGCTGGAGGCCATGGCCACGCGCATCTTCCTGGCGAACCGGGAGTTCCCGGCGGCCCTGGCTGGGGTGTTCCAGCTCTCGGATGCCGAGGTCGGGCTGATCCGCGAGCTCGTGCCGAAGCGGGAGATGTACATCCGGCGCGCGGCCGAGCGCGAAGTCGTCGGGCTGGAGGTGGACCGCCGCTCGTACTGGGTCTACACCTCGGACCCGAGGGACGCCAGCCGGCGGCGGCGGATGATCGAGCGGCACGGGCTGTCGGAGGCCCTGGACCGCCTGGCAAGGGGGGAGACGCAATGACGGCAAGGATCCGCAGACGCTGCGGCGCGGGGGCCCTTTCCTGCGCGCTGTCGGCCGGGGCCGCCCTGGGGGCGGACGCCCGGCGCGTGCGGCTGGCCACGGAGGACCAGGTGGTCGAGATCACCGCGGCCGTGCGCCACACGACGGTCATCGCGCTGCCGGCCGGCGAGCGCATCCTGGACTTCGTGGCCGGCGACACCGAGTTCTGGCAGGTGGCCGGGGAGGCCAACCTGGCCTACGTCAAGCCCACCTCGGAGGCCGTGCGCACCAACCTGGCGCTGGTGACCGAGGGCGGGCGCATCTACGCGTTCCTGTGCCGGGAGGGCGGCGGGGAGCCGGACCTGGTGGTGCACGTGGAGGTCGGCGAGGCCGAGGACGGCCCCGCGCGGGACGTGGGCACGCCGATCCACCAGCCGCGGTTCGTGGCCGCCGGGGACGTGGCGGCCTACCGCGAGGCTGCCCGGGAGGCCGCCGACGAGGCTGCGGAGGCGCACCGGCAGGCCGCCGAGGCCATCGCCGGGCAGGTGGAGGCCTTCCGGGCCTCGTACCCGAGCTCCATGCGGTTCGAGTACAGGCTGGAGCCGGCCGCGCTGCGGGACCCCTTCCAGGTCGTGGCCATGTGGCACGACGGGCGGCACACCTACCTGAGGTCCAGGGCGCCGGAGTCGCCCGCGCTCTACGAGAGCCGCGACGGCAAGCCCTCGCTGGTCGAGTACGAGCTCAGCGAGGACGGCCTGTACGTGACGCAGCGGGTGCTGCGCGACGGCTGGCTGCAGGCCGGGAAGCAGCGGGCCCGCTGGACGCGCGTTCCGGGCGGGGACGCGCCGTGAAGTCCTGGATCCAGCGCACGGCGGGCCCGGCGGGGGCCATGCCGAAGGGCCTGGTCGCCAAAATAGCGATCGCCCTCGGGACGGTCGTGGCGGTGGCCGTGATCCTGACCTCCCCCGGCAGCGACGAGGAGGCCGCCGCCGAGGCCGCTCCCGGCCAGGCCGCCGAGGCGGTCAGCGGCGAGGGGCTGGTGCAGTCGGCCGCCAGCGCCGTGCAGCGGCTGCAGGAGCAGGCCGCTCGCATGCGGGCGGCGGAAGACGCCGAGATGCGCGCCCGGCAGCGGCGGGCGGCGGAGGACGCCGCCGGGGGCGGCCTGCGGGCGTACGTCACCGAGGACGGCGAGGTGCTGGAAGAGACGCCCGAGGACCAGCTGCGCGAGGAGCTTCGGCTGTCGGAGATCCGGCGTGCCCACGAGGCCCTGCGCTCGCCCATGGTGGCCCTCTCGCGCCGCGTCCAGGAGGAGCCCGCGGAGGGGCCCCCGGGCCAGGCGGGCGCCCCTGCAGGGACAGGGGGAGCGCCGGCGGCCGCGGCGGCAGCGGCCGGGACCGCGGCTCCGGGGGAGCTGGCCGAGCTGGAGGCCCTCTCCAGCGCGGCGGGCGTGCCGGAGCCCGCCGATGCGCAGCCGACCCCCGTCACGCGCCCGGAGGACCCCCAGGGCTGGGAGCGGATCTACGAGGGCCAGGTCCTGGAGGCCGTCATGGCCACCGAGCTGCAGGGCGAGCACGAGGGCCCGGCCGTGGCGCTGGTGTCCGCTCCGCTGTGGTCCAGGGACCGGCAGAGGGTGCTCGTGCCGCGCGGCACCCGGGCGATCGGCCGCGCGGAGGCCGTCGGGAACTGGGGCCAGGCGCGCCTGGCGGTCCCCTTCCACCGGCTCGTGTTCCCCGACGGCAGCTACATCCGGCTCGAGTTCGAGGGGCTGGACCAGGCCGGGGCGACGGGCCTCAGGGACCGCGTGAACCGGCACTACCTGGCGACGATCGGAGCGGCCGGCGCCGTGGGCCTGATCGCGGGCCTGACCCTGCGCGGGTCGAGGCCCTACGAGGGCGGCATCGAGGGCGCCCGCGCCGGCGGGGCCATCGGGCTCGGGCAGAGCGCGCAGACCATCATGGAGCGCTACCTCAACAGGATGCCCACGATCACCATCCGGGCCGGCACGCGCGCCCGCATCATGCTCACCAGCGACGCGCTGGTGCCCCGCCCGGCGTTCGAGCCCTGGCTGGCCGGGGAGCAAGGGAGGACACCATGACGGGAAACATCCGAAGAGCGGCCGCGCGGCGGCCCCGCGGGCATTCCGGGAGGCGCCTGGCGGCGCTGGCCCTGGCGGGGGCCCTGCTGTGCGGCGGCATCGCGAGGGCGGGCTTCCCGACCTTCGACGTGGCGGCCTTCGGCCAGCGGGTCCAGGGCGCCATCAACGCCAACGCGCAGCTGGCGGCCGTCGCCAGCATCGTCCAGAACACGCTGACCATGATCGCGAGGATCGAGACGCAGATCGACCACGCGGAGGGCGCGATCGGCGCCCTCGCGAACTGGCAGCAGCACTTTCCCGCCATCGCCGCCCTGGGGACCGCATCCGACATCGCCAGCTTCCAGGCCCGGGCCGCCAGCACCCTGCAGCGGGCCCAGAGCCTGACAGCGTCGGCCCTGGAGCTGCCGGCGGCGGCGGACGTGCGCTCGGCGTGGGCGCTGCGGCCCGCGGACACGCCCCTGGGGCCGCCCGTGCTGCCGCCGCCTCCGACGACGAGGGCGGACAGGTCGGCCGCGGCGCGGGACGCCGCGCAGGCGGCGGCCGACGCGCGGGGCCAGGCCTACAGGGAGCGCGGCGAGGCCTACCGGCGCGCGGCGCAGAAGGTGGAAGAGACGGCGGGCAAGCTCAGCGGCATCGCCTCCGACACGGTCAAGTCGGCCGCCGGGCTGGGCCAGAAGCAGCTCTCGGCGGCGGCCTCGCTCGCGGACCTGACCGGCCTGCTGGTGCAGCTCGAGCTGCAGCGCGAGCAGCAGGAGATCGCCCGCGAGGCCGCGGAGCGGGAGGCGGTGCGCGACCTGCACGCGGCCGCGCTGGACGCCGTCGAGGCGACCTTCACGGCGCACGCCCAGATCATGGCGCGCTTCGACGCGGCGGGGGCCGACGCGGCCGTCTCGACGACCGTCCTGCCGACGTACTGAGGCCGCCGGCCGGACAGGGACCCGGGGACTCTCCTCATGCTGCTGCTGCAAACGGTGGACCTGGCCGACGCGCACCGGATCCACGCCGACGATCCCGGCGCCATGCAGCAGGTGGTCGCCGAGCTGACGGAAGACCTGCTGCAGGTGATCGGGACGCCGCTGCTGAACTCCGGGGTGGACCTGTGGCGCGGGCTGGCGACCTTCCTGGTCGCCTGGACGGGCCTGCGCATGGCGACGGAGGGCTTCAGCGCCTCGCAGCTGGTGCGCCTGGTGGTGGCGGTCTCCGTCCCGCGGATGATGCTGCACTTCTACTCGAACCCCTTCCCGGGCACTGCGCTCACCTTCCCGGCGGCGATCGTCGGGGGCGGGGACTGGATGGCGCAGCAGGTGGCGGCGAACG
Source organism: Bryobacterales bacterium (assembly GCA_965203925.1). Taxonomy (GTDB): domain Bacteria; phylum Acidobacteriota; class Terriglobia; order Bryobacterales; family UBA6623; genus VXMF01. The sequence goes on along the minus strand of OZ241924.1, from coordinate 6,819,741 downwards.
CCTGGTCCTCGACCTGGGAGTGGCTGACCGGCTTCATGGCCAACGTGTGGACGTTCGCCACGGCCCCGTTCGCGGAGGAGGGCCCCACCAGCTGGCTGACGGCGCCGGTGGCGTTCGTGGTGCGCATGTTCAACGGCATCGTCCTGGCGGCCGTGTTCTCGGCGATGGGGCTCATCGGGGTCGCGCTGACGATGCTCTGCTTCGCGCAGGTGATCTGGGCCAAGTTCGCCCTGGGGGTCGCCGCGGCGCTGGGGCCCGTCCTGATCCCGTTCCTGCTCTTCGAGCCGATGGCGTTCCTGTTCTGGGGATGGCTGCGGACGATGCTCACCTACAGCCTCTACGGGGTCATCGCGGCGGCCGTGCTGCGGGTGTTCGGCAGCGCCGTGCAGGTCGCCACGAACCAGATCTGGATACACCTGCAGGGCGACATCGCGGGCGTGGGCCAGACCCTGACGTGGATCCTCAGCTACGTGCTGCTGGCGATGGCGGGCATCCTGGCGGCCGTCCAGGTCCCCTCGCTGGCCGGCTCGCTCGTCAGCGGCAGCGCGGGGGGCGGCGGCATGCTGGGGGCCGTGGCCGCCGTGGCCACGGCCGGCAAGGCCGCCGTCGTGACGCAGAGGCTCAAGTGACGCGCGGCGGGAGGGACGGGGGGCACTCCCGGCGGAGGCGCCCGGGCCCGAGCCGCAGCGGCCACCGCAGGGAGCACCGGCCGGGGAGGGAGCGCACCAGCCGCCAAGTGCGCGAGGCGCGGATGCTGGAGGACCTCGCCGTGTACCGCTGCGTTGCGCTGGGCGACATCGTGCGGGAGAGGTTCGACGGGCACCCCTACGCCGCCCGCAGGGTCGTCGACGGCCTCAAGCGGCAGGGCCTCGTGGGCGAGTTCAAGGCGCGCGGGCCGAAGGGCGGCCAGTTCCGGATGCTGCACCTGACGTCCGCCGGGCTGCGACGGGTGCTGTCGTCCACCGACCTGAGGGGGGTGACCGGCAGGAGGGGGTTCTGGCTGGACCCCGACCAGCGCTACTGGCACGGGCGGGTGAAGGCGCGCGAGGCGGCCCACGAGGCCGGCGTGTACCGCGCCGGCCGGGAGGAGTGCCGCAAGATCCGGGCCGGGGGCGGGCGGGTCGCGCGCATCATGACCGACTCGGAGCTGAAGGCGGAGGTGGCCAAGGCCGTGGAGAAGGAGCGCGTCAGGACCGCCGGCTGGCGGGCGGCCCTCGAGGCGGCCAAGCGCAAGGCGGCCAGGGAGCTGGGGCTGCCCGTCAAGGACGGCAAGGTGATGTACCCCGACCTGGTGATCGAGTGGCAGGGGGAGGACAGGCTCTTCTACCGGGTGAACGTCGAGGTGGCCACGGGCAACTACCGCGAGAAGGACATCGCGGCGAAGGCCGCGGCCGGGTTCCGGATGCACGCCGCGGACGGGAAGGCCGCCCGCATGCTCGCCGGCGTTGGGAAGGGCAGCCGCATGCCCGGCATCCGGGAGGGCGGAGGCGGAGGCAGGCCGCGCGACGACGAGGGGATCTTCGAGCTGTGATCGAGCACCTGCAGGGCCGCGAGAAGGCCCTCGAGGAGCAGTTCGGGCTCAAGCCCGCCGACGCCGAGTGGGTGGCGCTGGTCGCGCTGCACAGCGGCGTGTTCCTCAGGGCGCAGCACCAGAGCTGGACTGGCGGAAGTGGCAGCACGCCACGATCCCGATCCCTACGGCTCGTGAAGAGCCTCAAAGCACTGGGGCTGGCCGCCGAGGATTGCGATCTGGCCGGCATTGGCCTGGCCTGCCGAGTGTTTGCGAAGTCCGTCTACCGTGCCCTTGGCGCCGAGAACATCCGCCACCGTCGCAAGGCGGCCGCGCCGCACATGGTGCGGAGGCTCCTCTCCCTAGACGCAGTGCTCGACGAACCGGACCGGCCGTGGCTGCCCACCGAGACAGAGAAGGTCGGGGCCTTCACGGCTCTGGGGATAGACCGCGCCATCCTCCCGGCGCGGGTCTACGGGAGGCGCAGGAGAGCCAAGGGCCGCGCGGCCGGCCCCTCCAAGACCGTGCGGCCCTTCGGCTGGAAGATGCCCGTCGCTGTCGCGGACGGGCCTGACGGGTACGCTCTGTTTGTCTTCGTCGACACCGTCGAGGCCGAGACGCATTCCGAGCTCAAGACTTGGGGAGCGGAACATGCCCGCCTGTGGGACGCCCTGAGAGAGCGCGGAGTCCGGGTGGAGGCCGTGGCCGTCTCGCCGGCTCCAGAGAGGGTCGAGGGGCTCGGCCGGGAGCTGCGGTCCTGGGCCACACATGAGCCGGGCCCGTCCGGTTCGGCCGTGCCGCACCGGCCACTGGAGGAGCTCCAGGCTGCCGAAGCGGCCCTCCGCGAGCTCAACGACGCCGCCATGCGGCGGTGGGGCGGCTTTCAGGGCACGCTCGAGCGCGTGGCCGAGCTGCAGGGGTTGCGAGGTGCCGCTCCCGCCGCGCGGAACGGGAAGCCATCCCCTAGGCTGGATTTGGGTGGCGCGCGACTTGTCCGGACCAAGGCCATTCGAGGCCGGGATTGACCTCATCCATGGAAGTCTGTGATGCAACGGCGGCATTCTTCCCGTGTTGCAAGTCACGGACGGTCCGCGTTGCAGTTCCCGCGCGCGAAATATGTGGCCACGGCGGGGGCCCGCCGCGGAAGCCCAGCGAGCTGGGCCGTGGCAGGAGCGACCCCCCCCTTTCAGGCCCTCCGGGCTGCCACGGGGCCCTCACTGCGTGACTGGCCCCGTTTCGGGAGGGTCGCTCCTGCCAAGGAATCCCTGCGGGAAGGCTGCCGGGCCCCGGGAGGCCCGGAATGAGGCCGCGCACGCTGGCCATAAGCTGCGCCGCCGTCGTGGCCGTCCTGGCGCGCTGGCGCCATGCGCCGTGGCCCGCGCCCGGTGAGGCGCCGGCCCTCGACCTGGTCGCGCTCCACGACCCGGGCCTGTACTGGGCGCTGTGGGCCTGGGGCTGGCTGTGGCCCGCGGCCGCCGTCATCATCGCCGGGTCGTTCGCGCTCTCGCTGTGGGAGGTGTGGGGGCCGAGCTCCGAGGCCGGCGCCGCACGCAGCAAGCTGCCCCCCTGGCCGCTGACGGGGGACGAGCCGGAGCCGGCCGTCGTGATCGGCGAGGAGCACCACCCGGTCGACCCGGTCGAGGTCGCCCGGCCGCGCTGGCTGACGGTCCCCGCCCAGGGCCTGTTCACCGGCACGGCCGTCTTCGGCGCCACCGGCTCCGGCAAGACCGCCGCCTGCATGCGGCCGTTCGTGGCCCAGCTGCTGGGCTGGCAGGCGGAGGACCCGGACCTGCGGGCGTCCGGCCTCGTGCTCGAGGTGAAGGGCGACTTCTGCCACCAGGTGCGCCGCATCCTCGCCGAGGCCGGCCGGGAGTCCGACTACGCGGAGCTGGGCATCGGCGGAGAGTGGCAGTGGAACCCGCTCGACCTCCCCGAGGTGGACTCGTTCTCGCTGGCCTACCAGATCGCCTCCCTGCAGAACCAGCTCTACGGCCGCGGCAAGGAGCCCTTCTGGCAGCAGGCCTCCAGCAACCTGCTGCGCAACCTGATCGAGCTGCACCGCGTCACGCCCCCGGGCTGGGTGACGCTGCGCGACCTGTACCGCTGCGCCATCGACCCCGGGCTGATGGCGGTTCTGGTGGCGGACGCGCGGGCGGCCGTCAGGGACGATCCCCCGCCCATGCTGCGGATCGCGGCGGCCGACCTCGCCGCCAACGCCCTCCGCCTGAAGGATCTCGGGCCGTGGAGCCGCGAGGAGGGGCGCGTGCTGGCGCCCGGCACGCGGGGCCTGCTGGATGCGCTGGAGGAGCTGGGCGTGGACTTCGAGCGGGTGGAGCGGCACAGGCCCGAGCCGGCCCCCGACGCCGACGGCCGGCTGGAGGCGGCCGAGCGCTGGATAGCCAAGGACTGGCAGAACCTCGACGCCAAGCTGCGCACCTCGATCGTCGAGGGCATCTCGAGCTTCCTGGGCGTCTTCGACCAGCCGGACGTGGCGAGGGTCTTCTGCCCGCCGGCGCCGGCGGCGGCTGCGCCCCCGGCCTCCGGCGCGACGACGCACTCCGGAGAGATCTCCGGGCTGATGAAGCCCCTGCCGCGGCTGCGGGAGCTCATCGAGAACGGCACGGTGCTGTGCCTGAACATGCCCGCCGGGGCCAGCTCTGCGCTGGCCCGGGCCGCCGGCGTGATGCTCAAGGCGGCGTGGCTGAACGCCGCCCTGAGCCGGCCCGCGGACATGGCCAAGGATCCGGACAAGGCCTGGCGCCCGGCCGTCTTCGTGTGCGACGAGTACCAGTCGTTCTGCACGGTGGGCGAGGACGAGCCCGCCGGCGACGAGAAGGCCTTCGCCCTCACGCGCCAGTCGCGGGTCATACCCGTGGTGGCCACGCAGTCGATCTCGTCGCTGAAGAGCGCCACGCGCGGCGACGCGTGGAAGACCCTGCTGCAGTCGTTCCGCACGCGCATCTTCCTGACCTCGGCGGACGCCGACACATCCAGGGCCGCCTCGGAGATGTGCGGGACGGTGGAGCGCCTCAAGCCCAGCTACAACTTCTCGGAGAACGCCGCGCGGGCGGGGGTCTCGCTGCTGAGCGGGAAGGCCGGCGGGGCGCGCTCGAGCGTGGGCGCGGGGCGCTCCTACCAGACGCGCCGCGAGGCGCGCTTCCACGCGGCCGACTTCGACGCGCTGCGCACCTGCCAGGCGATCGTGCTGCCCTTCGACGGCTACAACGTCATGTCGCCCCGCCGCGTCTACCTCAAGCCCTACTTCCTGCCGAGGGACCTGGGGTACTTCGAGGCCGTGCGCAAGGGCCGGCTGGGCCACGCCGGGGGCTGAGGGCGTGCCGGGCCTGTCCAGGGTGCTCTCGCTGCTGCCGCCCGTGGTGCGGCAGGCCTTCGAGGACCGGCGGGTGACGGACCTGATGATCAACGGCCCCGGCCGCTACTTCGTCGAGCGCGCCGGCGGCGTTCCGGAGGAGGTTGCCGCGCCGGGGCTGACCGGCGAGGACCTGAACGCCGCGGCCCTCCACATCGCGCGGCCCTTGGGGCTGGACGCCGGCGCGGACATGCCCATCGTGGACGCGCGCCTCGACGACGGCTCGCGGGTGGCCATCGCGCTGCCTCCGGTGGTGCGCCAGGTGGCGATCACGATCCGGCGATTCGGCGGCCGGCAGTTCACCGCGGAGGACCTCGTCGAGATGGGCTCCCTGCCGCAGGCCGTGCTGGACGAGGCCGCCGCCCACCTGCGCTCGCGGCGCAACCTGCTCATCGCCGGCGGCACGGGGTCCGGCAAGACGACTCTCTTGCAGGCGCTGGCCGGGACGATCCCCGCGGGGGAGCGCATCCTGGTCATCGAGGACACCACCGAGATCCAGCTCTCGGCGCCCAACGTGCTGCAGATGGAGGCGCGCGAGCTGGGCGGCTCCGGACTGCGCATCGGCGACCTCGTGCACGCCAGCCTGCGCCACCGGCCGGACCGCCTGATCCTGGGCGAAGTCCGCGGTGCGGAGGGCGCGGACCTGCTGCAGGCGCTCAACACGGGCCACGGCGGATCGCTGAGCACGATCCACAGCAACGACGCCGAGAGCGCGCTCGTGCGGCTGGCGGCCTGCGCGCTGGAGGGCTCCCAGGGGACGTCCTGGCCGGTGCTGTGCATGCAGGTCGCGCAGGCGATCGACTTCGTGGTGCACGTGGAGCGGCGCGGGGGCCGCAGGGCCGTCTCCTCGGCGGTGCGCGTGCTCGGCGCGAGCGGGGACGGCTGGAACACGCAGCGGGCGTGGCCTCCAGAGAAGGGCTGAGGCCGTGGCGGTCGTCTCCGGAGAGCGCGAGCTGGAGGAGCTGGCCGCGGCCACCACCGCCGCGATCGTCCGGGCCAAGCGCCAGTCCGCGCTGCGCGCGATCGCGAGGGAGCACCGGACCTGGCTGGAGAGCGGCGGCAAGGACGGCCAGCGGGCCGACCTGCGCGGAATGAACCTCGAGGGCCTCAACCTGAACGGCATGGACCTGCAGGGAGCGGACCTGCGCGGGGCGAACCTGCGGGGGGCTCGCATGCGCGGGGCGAACCTCGTGGGCGCCGACGCCCGCGGGGCGGACATGACACGGGTGGCCGGACGGGAGGCAAACCTCAAGGGAATCCGCCTGGACGGGGCGGTGCTCGAGTACGCGAACTTCCGGGATGCTGACATGCGGGGCTCTCACCTGAGCGGAGCGCAGGCTTGGGGCTCTCGCTTCGACCGCGCCCAGATGCAGACCGCGGACTTCACCAAGGCCGACCTGGGGGCCACCGGCCTCTCCTACGCCGAAGCTGCCGGCGCGCGCTTCGACGGCGCGCGGCTGCACGGCTGCCGGGCCATCCGGGCGGACTTCACGGGGGCCAGCTTCGAGCAGGCCGGCGGGGACCGCGCCGACATCCGCAAGGGCGACCTGCGCCGCTGCTGCTTCAACCGCGCCCGAATGGAAGGGGCCAACCTGGGCGGCTCGAACCTGGGCAGGGCGCAAATGCAGGGTGCCGGCCTGCGGGGCGCCAACATGCACCGCATCTACCTGAAGGGCGCGGACCTGCGCGGCATCGATGCCCGGGAGGCCAGCCTGGTGGGAGCCCGGGCCCCGCGGTCCGCCGGCCCGGACATGCGGGATGCCGACCTGCGCGGGGCGCACCTCGGGGGCTGCCGCCTCGAAGGGGCGCAGGGCGCGCGGATCGACGCCGCGGACCTCAGCGGCGCCAGGTACCCGGGAGCCAAGCCCCCCGGCGAGCGGGGGCCTCCACGCCGCGAGCTCCAGCTGGCGCGCGGCTAGACACGGCTAGAAGGGGAAGGCCGGGCCCATCTTCCGGATCTTCGCGTCGATCTTGTCCGTCTCTCGTCCGCGGATGACGGCGCTCTCCCACCGGATCATGCGCTTGCCCAGGCTCCTGTCCCAAACCTGCCGGTCGCGTCCGAGCAGGTTGCCGTCGTCGGCGTAGACCTCGATCTCCGCCAAGACGCCCCCAAAACTCCCGTACGGGCGCCCCAGCACCGACGAGACCTCGCACAGTGCAAACTCGTGCTTGCAGTGAAACTCGCCCGAGGCCTCCTCCTGGCCGTCGACCAGGATGCGGTAGCGCACCAGCGGCAGGCTGCGGTCGGCGTCGAAGTCCTTGAAGACCAGCCGGGGGTTGGGGAGCAGGCCCGGGTACGGGCCCGTGAAGCGCAGGGCGGGCTCCTTCTTTCGCCGCAGCATGCCGAACATCGCCATTATCGCCCTCCCGCCCCAATAGACGCCGGAGGCGCCCTTCCGGTTGCATAATTGCGGCCATGCCACACGACGAGCGCCCCCTGCCGCGGTTCGCGCGCATCAAGACCGGAAGGCCCCCGCGCGGCGCGGGGGGCCTGGAGCGGATCTACGCCGAGCACCAGGACTGGCTGCGGACCGGCGGCAAGGTGGGGGCCCGGGCGGACCTCCGGGGGCGCGACCTTCGCGGCCTGAACCTGGAGGGCGCCGAGCTGCGCGGCGCCGACCTGCGGGGAGCGCGGCTGGACGGCACGCGCCTCGACGGGGCAAGCCTGGACGCGGCGGACCTTCGCGGCGCCGGCCTGACCCGCGCGAGCCTGCAGGAGGCCCGCGCCGCGGGAGCCCGCCTCGACGGGGCCCGCATGACCGACGCGAACCTGCGGGGCGCGGAGCTGGGCGGGGCCAGCCTGCGCGAGGTGGACGCCAGCGGGGCGCGCTTCACGGACGCCGAGATTCGCGGGGCCTTCTTCACCAGCGCGAACCTGACCGCGGCCGCGCTCGACGGCGCCGACGCCCGCGGCACCGAGTTCCAGGGCGCGCGCATGTACGGCTGCCGCGCGGTCGGGGCGGACTTCGCCCACGGCCGATTCGGGCCGGCGCAGGGCATGGCTGCCGACCTGCGCAGGGCCGACTTGCGCAGGTCGGACCTCGAGGGGGCCGTCCTGCGGGGCACGGGACTGGCCGGGGCCGACCTGCGCGGCACGCGCCTCGAGAGGGCCGACCTGCGGGGCGCCGACCTCACCCGCGCCCGCACCGAGCACGCCCGCCTGGACGGGGCACGCACGGACGGGGCCCGGCTGCCGGAGCGGCTCCGGGATCCGGCCCCGGACCGCACCCGCGAGGGTCCGGAGCGCTAGGCGAGCGAAGGGGGCCCCAGCGACCGCACCAGCGCGTCGGTCCCGGCGAACCGCTCCCTGCGCCGCACCTGGCTGGCCCACAGGACCATCGGCGTGCCGTTGAGGCTCGACCGGACCTGCCGGTCGCTGCCCAGGAGGCTGCCGCCGGCGTCGCGGACCTCGACCTCCGCAAGGCGCGGGCCCAGGCGCTGGTAGCGGCCCCCGAGCAGGGCCTTGGCCGTGGCCAGGGCCCGGGAGCGCCGGCAGCGGAACTCGCCGGCGGCGTCCTCCTCGCCGTCCACCAGGATGCGGTAGCGCACCAGCGGCAGGCTGCGGTCGGTGTCGAAGCCCTTCATGAAGAGCCTCCCGACCAGTCCCGGGTAGGGATCCTGCCGGTGGTCGTGCTGCTCGACGTACTTCTCGCCTGGGGTCATGCCGTTCCCTCCGGGTCCCATCGTACCCCCGGCGGCGCATCCGGGTCTACAATCCGGGCATGAGAGCCCTCCCCGCCGCCCTTGCCCTGCTGCTGGCCTGCCTGCCCTTGGCGGCCGCCGAGCCCGGAGACCCGGACTACGAGCCGGACGAGGACGAGGTGCGGCGCTTCGAGGAGCTCGCGGGGCAGGAGCCGGACTACGCCGCCGACGAGGGGGCGTTCGGGGAGGCCCTGCAGAGCGCGTCGGCGGACCCGCCGGACACGGCGCCCCCCACGGGCGAGGAGGTCAGGGAGTTCCGGGGGGCGCTCGAGAGCCACTGGAACGGCAACCTGCCGGCGCTGCTGGCCTACCTGGGGCGCCTCGACCCCGCCTCGGCGTCCAACCCGGACCCGCCCGGCGAGGGGCAGGCCGCCGGCTGGAGCCCGCGCCCGGACCTCGACGCGCACGGCAACGTGATCAAGTCCTCGGGCCAGAAGCGGCGGGAGTGGCGGCGGCGCGTGGAGCGCAGGCTCGAGCAGCTCGCGGGGAACTAGCGGCCGGCCGCCCGGGCGGCCCCGCCCGCGGCCCGGCGCATGACAATCCGGGCCCGCTGCCCTACGCTCGGGGAGAGGCGCCGGCCTCCCCCGGCGCCCGGAAGGGGGGCAGCGATGCGAGACGGCGAAGGGCGCGGCAGGAGCCGCGCCGCGGAGGGCTGGGACAGCCCGCGGGGCTACATCGAGGTGGACCCGGAGGAGGCCGAGCGCTGGGGCGCCTTCGACGACGAGGGCGTCGAGCTCGAGGACGTGCTCGACTCCGGAGGGCCGGACCGCGAGCCGGCGGAGGGCCGCCGTGCCGCGTAGCCGCCGGCAGGCCTCCGGCAACGCGGGCGTCCTGGAGGAGCACGGCCGCCGGCTGGCCGAGCGGCTCGTGAGGCAGGTCGAGAGGGGCACGGCGCCCTGGGTGCAGGCCTGGGAGCCGGGCAAGCGGCGCCTGCCGGCCAACGTGCGCACCGGCAAGGCCTACCGCGGCGGCAACTCCATCGCGCTGGCCTCGGCGGCCAGCCAGAGGGGCTACGGGGACCACCGCTGGGGCACGTACCGCCAGATCCGGCAGATGGGCGGGCAGGTGCGCAAGGGCGAGCGCGGCGAGCGGATCCTCTTCTGGCAGTTCGAGAGGCGCAAGCGCGCGGAGGACGGGCGCGGCCGCGCGCTGCTGGACGAGAAGGGCAAGCCGGTCTACGAGACGGTGCGCCTGCGCAGCCCCTGGGTGCGGCGCTACACGGTCTTCAACGCCGAGCAGGCCACGGGCCTGCCCAAGCCCGATCCGCCGCCCCCGGCCTGGGAGGCCGTGCGGCGCGCCGAGCGCGTGCTGCAGGGCTCGGGGGCCGAGATCCGCCACTCGGGGCAGAACATCGCGGCCTACGACATGTCCATGGACCGCATCACGCTGCCCCACCGGGAGCAGTACCGCGAGGCCGCGGCCTACTACCAGTCCGCGCTGCACGAGCTGGGGCACTGGACGGGGCACCCCGACCGGCTGGCGCGGGAGACCCTGCTGCGGGGGATGCTGCAGGGCCCGAGGTCGAGCGCCTACGCCCGCGAGGAGCTGCGGGCCGAGATCAGCTCGATGATCACCGGCGACCGCCTTGCGCTCGGGCACGACCCCAAGCGCTCGGCCAACTACGTGGGGGCGTGGGCGACGCGGCTGCGCAAGGACCCGGCCGAGATCTACCGGGCGAGCCGCGACGCGCAGGAGATCAGCGACTACACGCTGAAGCTGGCCCGCATGCGGGTGCCGGGCCCGCCCCGCGAGGCCGAGCCGGAGCGGCCGGCCTGGAAGCCCCCCGAGGTCGAGCGCGGCGAGCAGGGCCGCTTCTGGCAGCGGCGGCCCGGGATGGGGCGCTAGCGGCTTGCCCCGCGGCCGCCCCGGGGCCGTCCCGCTGCGCCCGGCGGCGCTGGCGGCCATCCTCGTCGCCGAGGGCTACGCCTCCCTGTCGGCCGAGATCCTGGCCCTGCGGCGGCTGGCGCCGCACGCCGGCACGGCCGTGACCGTGACCGCGGTCGTGCTGGCCGTGTACCTGGCGGCGCTGGCCTGCGGCTACCGCCGCGGGGGGCGGCTGGCGCGGCGGGCGGACCCCCGCCGGGCCCTGGCGCTGCGGCTGGCGCTGGCCGCCGCCTGGGCCTCCTTCTGGCTGGCCGACGCCGGCGTGCTGCTGGCCTTCTCGCTGCCCCTGCCGACGGTCTGGCAGGTGGCCGCCTACTCGCTCGCCGGGCCGGCCCCCGTCGGGTGGCTGCTGGCCGAGTGCGTGCTGCTGGCGCACGCCTGCGCCGCCGACCCCGACGCTTCGCGCTCGGCCGGGGGCGTGTTCGCGCTCTCGACCGCCGGCAACGTGGCCGGCTCGCTGCTGTGCGCCTTCCTGCTGCTGCCGCGCCTGGGGCTGGCGGCGGCCACCCTGGCCGTCGCCGGGGCGCTGTGCGCGGCCTCGCTGCTGGCCTCGCGGCGCCACGCGCCCGCGGCGGCGCTGCTGCCGTGCTGCCTGTGGCTGGGCCTGGACCTGTGGGCCGAGGCAACCGTGTACGTCGAGCGCAACGCCCACGCCGACTACAGCTTCGTCCCCGTCGGGGGCGGCGGGCGCATGCTGGAGATCTCCGGGCAGCCCTCCTCCAGGCACGACGCCCGCGGCCGCGGGTGGGAGTACGCCGAGGCCCTCGAGCGGGCGCTGTGCGCGGCCGGGGAGCGGCGCGCGCTGGTGCTGGGCGCGGCGGGCATGACCCTGGGCCGGGGCGCCCCCTGCGCGCTCGAGCTGACCTTCGCGGACATCGACCCCGCGCAGGAGCGCATCGCCGGCGAGTTCCTGGGGCTCCCGCCCGGGGCGGCCGGCCGCTTCGTCGCCGGCGACGCGCGCGCCGTCCTGCGGGGCTCCGGGGGCGGCTGGCAGGCCATCGTCGTGGACGTGTTCTCCGACCGCCGCTCCGTGCCGGGGCACCTGGCCACGGCCGAGTTCTACCGCGAGGCGCGGGCCGCCCTGGCGCCGGGCGGCGCGCTCTACCTCAACCACGTCGCCGCCCCGGGCCACGCGCGCTTCCTGGAGCGCGCCCAGCGCACCCTGCGCAGCGTCTTCGCCGCCTGCTCCGAGCGCAGGGCGGGCCTGCCGCCCGGCGCGGGCTGGCACGAGGAGGCCGGGCTGCCCCACAACCTGCTGCTGCGCTGCGAGAAGGGCCCGCGCGACGGCGACCGGGCCGTGTACTCGGACTCGCTGCCCCGGGCCGCCCTCGACCGCCCCCCGCTGTGAGGGCCGCGCAGGCGGCCCGGGGCCCCTCCTGCGGGATCCTGCCCCGGGAGGCGGGAACGGCCGGCAGCGGCGATCCTGGCGCGGGGGCGGGGCACTCCCGGAGCGCAGGGCCGGCGGGGCTCAGCCCCCCGGGCCGCCCGCCCCCCAGCGCGCCTCGCGGTCGCGCCTGAGGGCCTCCGCCAGGTCCCGGTCGTGCGCCGCGCCGTCGGCGCGCAGGCCGCGGTCGATGTGCTCCACCTTGCGGCCCAGGTCCCCGAGGCCGGCCTTGCGGGCCGCCCAGTGGATCGAGGCGAACACGCCCGCCAGCGCCGTCAGCGCTGGCAGCCCGAAGCCCCAGCCGTGGGCCGCCAGCACGGCGCCCCAGTGCCCCTGCAGGTAGGGCAGCCACTCCGGCAGCAGGAGCAGGGCGACGCCGGAGGCCGAGATGGTCAGGCCGGTCGCCACCTGCCAGGGGACCACCGCCTCAGCCGCCCCCCGCCGTGTCCGCCCGGTCCGAGGCGTAGTAGGTCACGACCAGTCCGATCGGGTTCTCCGTCAGCTCGTGCGGGGCGACGTCCCGGAACGTGAACTGCATGCTCGTCGTCCAGCGCTCGCGCGCCACCTCGCGGGCGTTCTCCAGGACCGCGACCTCGTAGTCGGCCACCGCCTCGTGCGGCGGCTCGGGGCGCGCCTGCACCCGCAGGGCCAGCCCCTCCACCGCGCGCTCGCGCCTCCCGGAGGCGGCGAACGACGCCACCTCCCCCGAGAGCGTCTCCGAGGCCGCCTGGGCCAGCGTGCGCTCCAGGTAGGCCAGCGAGCGCGGCCAGCGCTCGGCCACGGTCGCGTGGCGCCGCGAGAAGTGGTCCGTCACGAACCGCCGCAGGAAGTACTTGGTCGACGGGTGCAGCGGGTCGTCCTGCCAGGCCAGCGCCTCGTAGGCCACCGGGGTCGCCCGGCCGACGTCGTCGACCACCACGAACGCCGGCTGCGGCAGGGGGCGGCTGGCGGACCTGCACCAGCCGGCCGAGACCACCAGCAGCAGCGCCGCCTGCGCCAGGCAGACCGTCCAGATGCGGTTCCGCGAGCGCAGCGCCTCGTCCCAGATGTCCGCCCACTCCTCCGCGGGCGGGGCGCCCTGTCCCGGGGCCGGCACGGCACCAGCATAGCGCGGCCCGGGCCCCGGCCCGCCCTCGACAAGCGCCGCGCGCGGTCGGATAGTGGGGTGGTGGCGGGCGGCAAGAGCGGCAAGGGCACCCTCCGGGAGCGCGGGGTCCCGGCGAGCGTCGAGGGGGAGAGGTTCGTGCTCGGCGCGCTGCTGATCGACGACGCCGCCTTCGACGAGGTCGCCGCCCGCATCTCGGAGGCCGACTTCTTCGCCGCCGGGCACCGCCGCATCTTCCAGGCGATGCTGAGGCTCCACGGGCGCGGGGAGCGGATCGAGTACCTGGGCCTCGTCGACGAGCTCGGCAAGCTCGGGAGCCTCGAGAAGGCCGGCGGCGGCGCGTACGTGGCCCGGCTGACCGACGGGATGCCCCGGGCCGGGTTCCTGGAGGGCTACGTCGGGATCGTCCGCGAGAAGGCGCGGCTGCGCGGGCTGATCGCCGCCGGCGACGCCCTGATGCGCGGCGCCGCCAGGGCCGACCGCCCGGCCGACGAGATCCTGGCCGAGGCCGAGGCCTCGCTGGCGGCCATGCGCGGCGGCCGCGAGGGCCCGGGCCCGGTGACCGTCCGGGAGGTGCTGGACGCCTTCCCCGGCGGGGCGGACGGCTTCATGGACCCGTCCGCCGCGGCGGGGGGGATCCGCGGGCCGTTCCACGACCTCGAGGCGATGACCAACGGCCTGCAGCCGGGGCAGCTGGCCGTGCTGGCCGGCCGGCCGGCGATGGGCAAGACGGCCATGGCCCTGAACATCGCCGCGCACGCGGCGGCGGCGCCCCCGAAGGGCGAGGGCCGCCGGGTGGCGCTGTTCTCGCTCGAGATGTCCCGCGAGGCGCTGCTGCGGCGCGTGGCCTGCTCGGAGGCGCGCGTCGACCACGCGGAGTTCCTCGGTGGGCGCGCGGGCCCGCACCAGCTGCGGCGGGTGCGCCGGGCCATCGACGCCGCGGCCGGCTCGGGCCTGCTGATCGACGACAGCGGGGACCTGGGCATGGCCGAGCTGTCCGCCCGCTGCCGGCGGCTGCGCTCCGCGGGCGGGCTCGACCTGGTCGTCGTCGACTACCTGCAGCTGCTGGCCCCCGCGCCGGGGGCCAGGACCCGGGTCCAGGAGGTCTCCGGGATCTCGCGGGGCCTGAAGCTGCTGGCCAGGGAGCTGCGCGTGCCGGTGCTGGCGCTGTCGCAGCTGAGCCGGGCCCCGGAGGGCAAGGACCGCAGGGACGCCCGCCCGCGCCTCAGCGACCTGCGCGACTCCGGATCCATCGAGCAGGACGCGGACCTGGTGTGCTTCATCTACCGCGCGGCCGCCTACCGGCCGCACGACGAGAACGCCCGGGGCCGCGCCGAGCTGATCGTCGCCAAGCAGCGCAACGGCCCCACGGGGACCGTGCACCTGGCGTTCATGGACAAGTGGGCCGCGTTCGGCAGCCTGGAGCGCGCCCCGCGCGACAGCGAGCCCCTGCCGCCCCCGGAGGCGCCCCCGCCGTGGGCCGGCCCGGTCGGGGCGGTGCGGCCCCCGGAGGCCTGAGGCCGCCTTGCTGCGGACGCAGGCGCTGGCGTGGGTCGAGCGCCGGTGCGGGGAGGAGTGGCACTGCGAGAACCTGGGCTGGCGGCTGGGCCCCGACGACCGCGGGTGCCGCGTGCCCGCCAAGGCCCTGCGGCTGCAGGTCGGCGGCACGCGCTGGCAGTTCCCGGACGGCAGCGCCATCGTCGAGCGCGGGGGGGCCTGGGAGTTCGGCGTGCACCGGACGCGGCTCAGGGCCGCCGCGGCCCGCCTGGACGTCCGGAGCAGGGCCGACGGCTGGCTGCCCGGGCTGCTGCCCGGCGGCCTGGAGGGCGAGCTGCGCTGGGAGCTGGCCATGGCCGCCGGCGCCTCTTCCGACCCGGACCTCGACGCCGGCGAGCGCTGGGACCTGCCCGCCGGCTGGGACCGCCCCGGAGGGGGGCCCTGGGGCCCGTGAGGCGCGGGCCGGACTCATCGCTGGCCAGCGCGGCCCGGCCGTGGGACTATCGGGCCATGGCAGTCTCCGTGAACCAGGTCTTCCTGCTCGGCAACGTCGGGCAGGCCCCGACCTGGCGCGACGCCGACGGCACGCCCGTCGCGCACGTGCGGCTTGCCACGAACCGCCCCGCCAGGGGCGCGGACGGCGGGTGGGCCGAGGCCACGGAGTGGCACGACGTGACGATCTGGGACGCCGGGCCCCTCCGGCCGATGCTGCGCAAGGGCGTCCGGCTGCACGTAAGCGGCCGGCTGCGCACGCGCAGCTGGGACCAGGACGGCGAGACGCGCTGGCGGACCGAGGTGGCCTGCCGCGCGAGGGACGTCGTCGTGCTGACCCCCAGGAAGCCGCCGCACCGGGCAGCGGGAAGCGGCATGAGGCCCTCCGCATGAGGCACGCCCCGCCGGACGACAGCCGCCTCTTCGACCTGCTGGTCAAGATGGGCGCCGACCCCAAGGAGGCCTATGCCTGCGTGCGGGAGGTGCGGCACATGGCGGCGGAGAACTTCATCACCCGCGTCGAGGCCCGCGTCGAGGCCCGGATCGACGCCCTGGAATCCGGGCTGGGGGGATTCCAGCGGCTGGTGATCCTCGTCTGTGCCGCCGTCGCGGCCGTTCTTGCCCTCGTGGCCATCCTCCGGATGGGGGCAGAGTAGGCGCGGCAGAAGGTGGATCCCGCTCAGGACGGCGCCAAGGGATCCCCGTCCGGAGCCGCGACGGAGGCCGAGCGCTGGGCGGCCCGGCTGCAGGCGGGGGAGGAACCGGACTTGCCGGACTTTGTCACGCAGTCCGGGGACCGCCAGGCGCGGCGCTGCGAGTTCTCCGACGGCTCGGCGATCGTGTGGGCCGCTGCCGCGCGGTGGGACTGGGCGCCGCACGCAACCCGGCTCGGGGAGGCCGCGGCCGTCCTGGCGCGCTACCGGCCGGCCGGGACGGAGGGGCTCTCCCGCCTGGAAGTCGGGGAGCGGGCCCGGGCCGAGGCGCCGTTCCTGTGGTGCCGCGCCTACTTTGAGTCGGCGAGGGACCGCTTGTGGCTGCCCAAGGCCGAGGAGTCTCCGGAGAAGCCAGTCGCCCCCTCCGGCTAGCGCCTGGGAACCTCCCGCCACTCGAGGCCCGACGGGCCGCGGGCGGCCAGCCAAGTCTCTCCGGAGCACTGGTCGAGCAGCACGAGGGGGGCCGGGGCCTGGACGGGCCACGACTCGAGTACCCCGCGCCAGCCCGCCGCCGCGCCGACCTCCACGAGCTCCCAGCGGCACTCCGCCGCGGGGCGCCGCAGGGCCGCGCCTTCCGCGCCGGCCTCCGGGGCCGCCGCGCCGAGCGTGGCGATGGCTATCATCACGCCGGACATGAGGACCGCCAGCGTGAGGCCTGCCACGCCAATGCTGTCCGACATGCCCCGCCCGCGCCGCACGACCGCCATCCTACCAGCAGCGGGCTGGCGCCGTCCCCCAGATTGACCTGCCGTGCGGCCAAGTGCAGCCCCGCCGGAGATCGTCGATCCTGGGCGGTCCTGACGATGCCGATTCTCCGGATTTGCGCCCTTTTCCCGGCTTGGGGCAGGTTTCGCGGACACCGCGCGCGTGAGGCCTTACTGTCGCTATGCGTAGCGCAAGGCCGGGTTCGCTGCAGCGGCCGGAGGTCCTCCGCGGAGCGCGCGATCGCGCCGAGGCCTGCCCGGGCAGTTACTGTTTCGGGCGGGCCTGAGCTATGGGTGACGCCCGATCGGGGCCTCCGCGGCCATCTACCCGTAGGAACCGCCAGCCGCCGCCCGCTCGCTCCGCGCTGCCTCGCTCCTGCCGGCCGCGGCGATCGCCACGCCAACCGGGGATACCGCACTGATCAAGGGTCGGCCGAGCGCTGTTCAGTGCGGATTCCGAACTCCTGCCCGGTCGCCCGGGCATACCGCGCCGACCCGTGCGTGAACCGCCTGCGCCGGTCCAGCGGCACCTTCCGGGCGTAGGCCCGCAGGTTCTGGCATGCTTTGCAGAACCGCCTGCGCGGACCCCTGTGCGGACCGTAGCGCCGCCAGACCCCCCGGCAGCCGTCGCAGCGCCAGTCGTAGGTCCGGTCCGCATGGACGGTCAGGACGGCCATGCACCCAGAATGGCACATTCCGCACTGAATAGCGGCGCCCGCGCGTGCTGAGGATCGCAACTGCGCATTCTTGGGGCTGCGGGGGGGCGCGGCGCAGATTGCCGCCGGCGGCCTTCACGAGCGCTCCCCCAACCGCTCCGTCAGCGCCGCGACCTGCGCCTTCAGGGCCTCGGCCTGCCCCTCCGAACGCGCGGCGGCCGCGCGGATCTCCGCCTCGCGGGCCCGGGCCTCCCGGGCCTCCGCCTGGGCCTTGTCGAGGCGCTCCTTGAGCCACGCCTCCCGGGCCGCGGCCTCCTTGGCAGTCTCCTCGGCCTTGCGCCCGGCCGCCTCCGCCCGGGCCGCGTGCTCGCGCATCTGGGCCTCCATCTCGTCGGCGAAGCGCTCCGCCTCGGAGCGCTCGGCCTCCAGCTCTTCGCGCGCCTCCTGCAGCGCCCCCCGCTCGGCCGCCAGCCGCTCCTCGGACTGGGCGAGGGCCAGCTTCCACAGCTGCAGGGCCAGGCCGCCCCCCAGTTCGGCGACGTCGTCCGGAACGGGCGCGCCCGCGGGGGGCTGCCTGGCGCGCTCCCGCTTCCACTCCCGCAGGGCGGGCCCCAGCTCGCTGAAGCTGCCCCGCCCCAGCTCGTCGCGCAGCGACCGCACGGTGAGCTTGCCGCCCCCCTCCGCGATCCGCTCGCAGGCCTCGAAGATCTCCGGCTTGTCCATGGTCGTCCTCCTGTCAGTCCCGCCCGGGCCGGCCCGGGCGCGTCAGCCGTCTCCTCCACGCTCGCCACCCGCCAGGGGGCTCAACGACGCCGCCAGCCGCGAGACCCTCGCGCTCCTCGCTGACCACGCGCCACGACGTCCAGCCCCAGTTCCCGGGGTAGTCCAGGGCCAATTCGCAGGCCTCCTCGGCGGTCGCGATCCCCTCCCGCACTGTCCGCCACCTTCGGCCCGTGAGCCGATCGCGCGACTGGATTGCCCAGGTCATCTTGTGCACCCGCTCGGGTCTGTCCCGTTTCTCCATGGTCGTCCTCCTGCCAGTCCCGCCCGGGCGTGCCCCGCGCTTATCATGCCGTCTCGTGCTCGTCGCTGACCACGCGCCAGGCGGCGGGTTCGGGCTCGGGCCAGCGGCGCGGGTAGGCCAGGCACTCCTCCCGGTGCTCCAGCTCATCAGCCAGCAGGCAGGCCTGCCGGTAGGAGCCGCGCGACCTGCGCACGGTCCCCCACAGCCACGAGACCGGATCGCGCCTCTGGATGCTCCAGGTGCGGAGCGTCCCGTCCGGGTCACGCCAATCCCTTCCTGCCATCGTGAGCCACCTCCTGCAACATGAGACGGATGTCGAGTCAGAGTAGTTACATAGCATGTTACGTTACACATTCCGGCCCAATCACTCCCTGTATCGTAACATGCTATCTGTTACAGATACGGGCTCAGCGGCCGCGACAGGGCGGGCCGGGCGGACCGGAGGGTCGATGCCCGTCGCGACCTTGCGGGCCATTGCGGCCGTGGCCTGAGCGGAGAGCCTCCGGTGGGGAAGCTCCCGCCGATTAGGCTTGAGCCATGACGCGCTCGCCGGGAGAGACACGTGACGAGGCCGGACTGCCAGCGCCGGTGGCGGCCCGGCGCAGGTGCGACATCAGAATGCTCGTCCCCGGCCTGTTGCTGATGTTTGCCGTCCCGATCCTTATGGAAGTCGGCTGGATCCGGACGGGTTGGTGCGCATGGGGCGTCGCCGCGGCGCTGATCGCCGCGTCGGGGTTTCGCGGCCGCGACGACGCCATCCGGCTGATGCCTCACGGCAACACCCTCCGCATGGTCGTCCCCGGCACGCTGCTGACCCTGGCCGGCCTCATCCTCGCGGGGGTCGGCTGGATCCGGACTGGGCTGTTCGCGCTGATCGCCGGCGCGGCGCTGGCCGTCGTATGGGCCTTTCGCAAGCCCGGCGAGGCCGGCTAAGAACCGGGCCGGGCTCAGCCTAGGAAGCGAAGCAGGGTGATGAGCAGGGCCAGCAGGGTGAACCCGAGGCCGATCATCCAGCGGAGCGAGGCAATCTCGGACTTCAGCGAGGCCGTCTGCGTGTTCTGGGCCTCGAGCCTGGAGTCGAAGCGAGAGCCCTGCGCATCGAGCTTGGACTCGAAGCGGGCGATGAGATTGGCGGCGGCCATGTTCCCGACCTCCTGAGTGAAAGTATAGGCGCCCCCCGGCTCCATCTTCAAGTCCAAGAGCAGGTCGAACAGGAGCTTGGAGTCCGGCTGCGGCGTCGGGGAATCGGGCATCAGGAGCCCATTGTAGGCTTCCGCGGCGCAGGCGGCGGGCCGATGGGCCTGGCCTCAGGCAGGGGTGGTGCGCTGCTCCACGCGCCGCGCAGGAGGGCGAACATGGCGGCGGCGGCCGCCGCCACGACGGCAGCATGCAGCGGCCTGCCGCTTGCGGCCGCCGACAGGGCTGCGAGGGCCGACAGGGCGGCGAACCAGAAACCGAACAGCCGGCCGCGGCGCTTCAGCCTGGCGAGATGCTCCGCCTGCCTGCGCTGCATCTCGCGCCGGTGCCGCTCGATCCTCCCCTTCTCCGCAGCGAACCGCCCCGGCCCGCCCCAGGCCGGCCGGCGGCCGTCGATCGAGCCGTCAGCCATCGATGCGCCTCAGGCCTCCCGATCGGTCCCGCAACCCGCGAAGCGCTCCCAGCGCCCTGCCGCGCCCGGTTTCCGGGGACTTCCGGAACTCGCCAGTGACCCGAGGCGGTCGGCACGCTGCTGCAGCGCGTCGAACCGCCCCCGCGCCCCGCCCCCGCGCCGGCTGGACAAGAGGCTGCCGCAGTCGATTCGCAGGGACTCCCAGCCGCTCCTCAGCGCCGCGAGCCTGACGAGCTCCTGGTGCGGGCAGGCGGCAGCCCCCCAGGCGTTCGCGACCGCCACGGCCCCCGCCAGCACGGCCGCGACCCGCGGCCAGGGCCCCGCGAGGACCGCGAGCGCCGCTGCGGACGACAGCCCGAAGGACAGTCCCTGGACCCACTGCCTGCGCTGGAGATGGCGGGCCAGCATCTCGCCGAAGCGCAGCGATCTGGCGCGCGCCGCGCGCATGGCCTCCCGGAGCTCCCCTGCCTCGTCACCTGGAATGCGCGGCACTGGCCGGATTCTAATACGGCGCCATTGCCGACCGTTGCCGAAAGGGTCCTTTCGGCAACGGTCCCGGGAGCGGCCCCGAACGGCCCGGAACAGGCCCCGGAGGCATTGCCGATGGGCTTGCCGATGGCCTGCGCCTATACTTCGGGGAAGGAGCGATATCGGCAATGCGAGTCGGATACGCGCGCGTGAGCACGTTGGACCAGGACCCGGAGGCGCAGCTCCGCGCCCTGCAGGGGCAGGGCTGCGAGAGGGTGTTCCGGGACAAGGCCTCCGGACGCCTGGAGGCGCGCGAGCAGCTCGACGAGTGCCTGGAGTTCCTGCGGCCCGGGGACAGCCTGGTCGTTTGGCGCTTCGACCGCCTGGCCCGCTCCGTGCGCCACATGCTCGACCTGGCGGCGCGCCTGCAGCGGCGCGGCTGCCAGCTGGTGTCCCTGACCGAGGCGATCGACACCGGCACCCCCGGCGGGCGGCTGGTCTTCGTCCTGTTCGCCGCGCTGGCCGAGATGGAGGCGGACCTGGCGCGGGAGCGCACCAGGCTCGCCGCCCGGCTCGCCCGCGAGCGGGGGGAGCTGTGGGGGCGCCGGTCGCCGTTCCACGACCCCGAGCACGTCCGCAGGGTGCAGGCCTTGCTGCGCGACAAGCGCCTGCTCAGGACCGAGATCGCCAAGAGCCTCGGCATCGACGTCTCGACGCTCTACAAGTGGTTCCCGGGCGGGGACCCCGACGCCTATCCGGGCATCCACAAGGGAGTCCCGGTGTGACGCTCGGCGCGGCGGTGAAAGCCTGGCTGCGCGACCTCAAGGCTCGAGACCTGAGGCGCTCGACCCGTGCCGGACACGCGTGCACGTTCCGGTCGCTGGAGGCGTACGCCGACCGTCGCGACCTGGTCGACCTCGACCAGATCGACGCCGACGCGCTGCGGAATTGGCTCGAGGAGAGGGGCCTGGCCGCCAGCACGCGGCGGACAGAGCTGGGGCGGATCAAGGCGTTCTACCGCCACGCCGTGCAAGAAGGCTGGGTCGACCAGTCCCCGGCGGCCCGCATACGGCCCCCGAAGGCGCGACAGAAGCAGACACTGCCCTTGGAGCGGGACGAGATGCGGCGCCTTCTGGCGGCCGCGCCGGGGGGCTCCCCGGAGCGAGCGCTGATGCTGCTGATGCGCTGGTCCGGGCTGGCGATCGGCGACGCCGTCACCCTCCCGAGGAGCGATTTGAGGGAGTGTGGCGAGCTCGTCCTGCGCCGCGCCAAGAGCGGCGAGCTCGTGACTGTACTGCTGCCGGCGCCTGTGATAGCGGCGCTCGAGGGTCTGCCCGAGCGGTACGGGCCGCACTACTTCTGGACGGGCAGGTCACTCCGTGAGACCTGCACGAAGTACTGGCGGCGGCGACTCCGGGGGGTCGCCACCGCGGCGGGTGTCGAGGGCTTTCACCCACACCGCCTGCGGGACACTTTTGCCGTCGAGCTGCTCCTCTCGGGGGTGGCCATGCACGACGTCAGTACCCTGCTGGGCCACAGCAGCGTGCAAACCACCGAGCGGTACTACACCGCTTGGAACACCGCCAGGCGCAACCGCCTCGCGCGAATTGTCAGGGGCGCCCACCGCAAGGATTCCCTCCTTCGCGAACTGGCGCAGGAAAAAACCGAGGGGAGTGTTGCCCGCACCCCCCTCGACGGAAAGCTTGGTAACCGGCACCAGGCCAACCGGACCCCATCATGATAGCACGGATATGGCTACTTCCGCCAGAACCACGGTGTAACGGTCACGAGCAGCGTGTAGAACTCCAAGCGGCCAGCAATCATGTCGAAGCACAGCACCCACTTGGCGATGGCTGGCAAGCCGGCGTAGTTGTCTGTCGGGCCGACTCCGGCGAGGGCCGGGCCGATGTTGAACATAGTTGCGGCCACCGCTGAGATCGCGGTGAACACGTCGACACCCACCGCGGCCAGCATCAGGCAGGACGCGAAGTTGACCACGAAGGCGAGGTAGACCAGATTGAGAAGGCTCTGGATCGACGGCTCCGGGATCACCGAGCCTCCAAGGCGCACTACGAACACTCCGTGGCGTTCGACCATGCGCTTGAACTCGCGGCCGACCACCTTAACCAGCACGAGCAGCCTCGAGACCTTCATCCCTCCCGCTGTAGAACCGGTACAGCCGCCGGTGAACATCAGCGCAAGCAGGAGAAGCTGGCCTAGGGGTGGCCATGCCTCAAAGTCGTCGGTTGCGAAGCCGGTGGTGGTGGTGATCGAGGAGACCTGAAAGACAGCGGTCCGCAGCGCCCTCTCGAGAGGATAGCCGCGATCGAAGAGCAGCAGCGCAGCCTCGACGAGGGTAGCCAACGCGACCAGGCCGAGAAAGTTTCGCAGTTCGTAGTCACGCAGCGCCGCAATCGGTCGCCGCTCGATCAGGGCACGATAGTGCAGGATGAAGCTGCAGCCCCCAAGGATCATGAACAGCGTAGTGATGTATTCGATCGTGGAGCTGTCGAAGGCGCCAATGCTGGCCGTCCGCGTCGAGAAACCGCCCGTGGCCATCGTCGCGAACGCATGGGCGATCGCGTCGAAGGGCCCCATTCCGGCGACCGCAAGTAAGCCGACCAATAGGCTGGTAAGCGCAAGGTAAATGCCCCAGAGAGAGCCTGCCGTCTCTGCGACGCGCGGGGACAGTTTCTCGGAGGATGCGCCGGAGAATTCGGCGCGGTACAGGTGCATCCCGCCGTGCCCGACCAATGGCAGGACGGCGATCACTAGGACGACAATGCCCATGCCCCCCAGCCACGAGGAGAGCGCGCGCCACAGCAGCAGCGGCCGTGACAGCCGCTCCACTTCGACGAGGATGGTTGCACCGGTCGTGGTCACCCCCGAAGCGGACTCAAATACTGCGTCCGTGAAGGTCTCGATTCCAGGAGCGAACAGGAACGGCAGGCCGCCAAAGACGGATGCGGCGAGCCACACAGCCACGGTGAGCAGGATGCCTTCTCGCTGCGTGAGTTCTCTCCGCGCCCTGCGGCAGCTTCCCGCTAGCACGCCGCCCGCTACCGCCGTGACTGCCACTGCCGCGGCCAGCGGCGCTAGGTCATCGTCGCCAGTGGCGATCGAGTACGCGCACGGGATCATCATCGCGCCCGCGAGCGCGATCAGGAACAGTCCGATGATCCGGCCGATCTGCGTCCAGCGGATCACCCGAACAGCCCGCGGCGCCCCGTTCTCGTCAGGAACTGGGACTCAATCTGCTGGACGGTGTCCGCCAGCGAAAAGATGATCACCCGGTCGCCCTCTCGAACGGTTGCCTCCCCGCGCGGCACTCTCACGTAGCCGTTGTCCCGCACGATCGCCCCCACGACCGCGCCGCGTGGCATGCGCATCTCACGCAGCTTGCGGTTGACGATCCTCGACCCTGGCGACGCGATGAACTCCAGTGCCTCCGCCTCCTCCTCACGGAAAGTGGTGACCGACAGAAGGTGGGACTTGCGCACGAAGCCGAGGATCATGTCCACGGCGGTCAGGCGCTGGCTGATGGCGGTGTTGATGCCCAGCCGCTGGACGATCGGCAGGTAATTGGTGCGGTTGATGAGCGCGACAATCTTGTGGGCTCCCAGGCGGCGGGCGAGCAGCGAGGCGACAACGTTGGCGGCGTCGTCCTTGGTGAGCGCCAGGAAGGCATCGACGCCCTTGATGTTCTCCTCTTCGAGCGTCTGCTGGTCGGTCGGATCCCCCTGAACGACCACCGTTCTGGCCAAGATCCTCGAGATCAGCTGGCAGCGCGCCGCGTCCCGCTCGATGAGCTTGACATGGATGCCCCGGCGCTCGAGTTCCTGCGCCACCCAGATGCCGAGCTGCTTTCCGCCTACCACGACCACCCGCCGGAGGGTCCTCTTCTGCTGGATGCCCATGAACTCAAGCACGTCGTCGATATCGTCCGACGTCGTGCAGATATAGAGATGGTCGCCGGCCATGAGCTTCTGCGCCCCGTGGGGGATGATCACTTCCGGCCCTCGGAAGATCATCGAGATCATGCTGTTCTTCGGCGGGCCCGCTGCGTCGAGTTCTTCGACGGTCTTGCCGGCGTACCAGCTGTCTGCGTCGACGTTCATGCCGAACAGCTTGATCTTCCCGTCGGCAAAGTCCAGAATGTCTGAGACGCCCGGCAAGTGGAGGACGCGCATGATGCGGTCCATGATGGTCGTTTCCGGATGGATGATCCTGTCGACCCTCAGGCCGAGGTCCTGCAGAACTGCGTCCCAGTGGCGGAACTCGTGCGTGCGGACGCGGGCGACCTTGAAGCGCACGTTCGATCGCGCCTCGGCGATCATGCACCCGAGGAGGTTGACCTCGTCCGAGTCGGTCTCGGCGATGAACATTTCGGCCGAGCCGATGCCCGCCTTCTCCAGCGTGCGCACGCTCCCGCCGCTGCCGTTGACGATCTTGGCGTCGAGGTGTTCCTCAAGCTCGACGCAGCGCGCCGTATCTTTCTCGACGATCGTGACCTGATGGCCCTCGCCGATCAAGCGGGCAGCAATGAGGGCGGCACCTTGCCCCCCTCCCGTAAGCAGAATGCGCACGGAGCCTCTGGTCTGCAGACTGAGGTTATCACGTGCGTGCCCCCGTGTGGATTAGCGACAGGGTCCGCCGTGACTCCGGCAGAGCAGACGGTGCCAAGCCTCGGCCGAAGCCAGTAGGGCTGCCTCCCCCGCGAAGGCTGATGTCAGCTGCAGTCCCATAGGGATCTGGTTCTCGGGCACGGGCATGGGGACTGAGATCGCGGGAGCCCCCAGCGCCGTGAACGGCGCGTTACAGCATGGGTCACCGCTGGACCCCAGGCCTCGGAGGGCGGGGCCCGGTGCCGCCGGCGTGGCTACGATCGGGTGGTCGACCGCCCATTGGGCGTAGGATGCGCGGCATGCCTCGAGCGTGGCTACCGCGGCGCGGTAGTCCGCATTCGGGATGCGCATCCCCTCGTCCAGCAGGCTCGCAAGCTTCGTCCCCACCCGGCGTCCGTGTTCCCTGTACAGCCGTCCATGCGCTTGCGCTGCCTCTTTCGCCATCACCGTGAGCAGGGCCGGTGGCAGGTCGTCGAAGAATGACGGGCGCCGTACCTGGTGGACGGCGACCCCCGTGGCCTCGAGGGTGGCCAAGGCCGATTCCACCGCCTCCCGCATCGCAGGCGTCACGCTGCCGGTCGGCGGCCACGGCAGGGTCGTGACCGAATCAGCGGGCGCCGATCCGGTGTCGAAGCCGAGCGCTCTCCAGACGAGCCGCATCTCACCGGGCGTAGCTGTGAACAGGCCGGCATGGTCTAGGGATGGGGCGAACGGCATCACTCCTTCCAGCGGAAGCACACCGAAGCCAGGCTTGAAGCCGGTAACGCCGCAGAACGACGCCGGCCGCAGCACAGAGCCTTGAGTCTGGCTGCCGACGGCAAGCGGGACCATGCCGGCCGCCACGGCAGCAGCCGACCCGCTGGACGATCCCCCGGGAGTGTGATCCAGACTTGCCGGGTTCCTGGTGGGGCCGGTGTCGAAGTAGGCGAAAGCGGTTGTCACCGTCTTGCCGATGACGACGCAACCCTTCGCTCTCAGCGTTGCCACAAGGGCGCAGTTGCGCTCCGGTTGGCGACCCTCTTGGGTCTTGGTGCCCCACTCGGTAGGGAGGTCTGCCGTGTCGAAGATGTCCTTGATCCCGACCGGCACGCCGTGGAGTGCGCCAAGCGAACCTTGTTTCTTGAAACGATCGTCCAATCTCAGGGCAGCCCGCAGGGAGTCCTCGCGCCGCATAGCTGCCCAGGCGCTGATACGCGCCTCCAGCCGATCGACGGCCTCGTGAGAGGCCCTCACAAGGTCGGACGCCGAGAGTTCGCCGACGGGGACTCCCCGCTCGATCTCAGAGAGGCTCCACGGGAATCGGGAGGTTGCTGGGCCTTGAGAGTCCCTCTCAAGCCTCATGGCACGACCGGGCCGAGCCTCTCCCTTCCGCACGGGTTGGGTTGGTGGCACTCCGGCATTGTGGCACTGCTGGGCTCGTTGCTCCCAGCAGCGAAGGGGCACCCGCCTGCGGCCGCTCGCCGAAGGGCACATTGCTCGATTTGGCAGTGCCTTGTTAGGTGCGGGTATCCAACGGTGCGATTGCTACCGTTAATGAGGCAGATCGCCGGAGGGGCTGCGGTAGTGCTCCAACACACCCTTGTAAGGGATGTTCGGCTGACCGTGCTGCATGAGTACCTGGCGACGGTGCTCTCAATGAGACGCTCCGCCGTTGGTCTTGCTCTTTGACGAGATCGACACGAGTCAGGGTGGCTCATTGACCTCTCTGCTGCGGCGGCTTAGGGCTGGCTACGGCGAGAGGCCGGACGGCTTCCCGCAGAGCGTGTTCCTGTGCGGCGTGCGCGACTACCGGTTGTCTCGATCTCGGAAGAGACACACATGAGCGGGGGCAGCGCCTTCAACATCAAGGCCGAGTCGCTTAAGTTGGGTGACTTCACCGAGTATGAAGTGCGCTCGTAGCTAGGCCACGACCCGCAGCCGGACCAGCCGATGATCACCGTTTTGGGGATTGTGACCGGCTCTGGCGCCACCCACGACCCGCTCATGCACAAATCTCGCCAAGGAGTCTTCTGGAGTAATCCAAGGCCGCGCGATCTGCGTCTCTTGACCCTAGCTCGCGAATGATCCCGCCGTACTGAAGAAGCGGGGGGTTGGCTTCAAGAGGGCGGGAACACGTATCTCATCGGGTATCCCCGCCTGCCGCAGTTCTCGAAGCAAGAACTCCGGGCAATAACCCGGTCTTGGGGGCGGCTAGACGTCGTCCGACGGCATAGCTGCATGGACTTCGTGGACCCGCTGCCGAAAGTCATTCGATGACGTGCGGCACTCTCGGTCATCGTTCCGGCATCTAGGTACTACAGCCCATGTCCAATGTGGATGTCCGTCCTCGCTGCTACTAGCGGGCTACTTGGTGAACTATATCGGGCGGCTCCAGCGAAATCCTGAATTGCTCCAGATCAAGTCCGTTCGTGTCCTCGGCACGCCGCCTTCGTAGGTACTCGACCAGATCCTGCTGGCGCGGCTGGCCGAATGCGAGCCGGTACACTGCGAGGCTACCGACCAAGCGGCGGAGCTGATCTACCTCTCGGCTGAAAGGTAGCAGCGGCACACGGCGCTGAACGCGAGCGCTCCCCTTTTCAGTGATCCAATATGGGATCAGGTCGTTCGATTTGGTATCCCTATCATCCTTGGCTCTCTGAAATAGAAATTTCCACGGATCGAGGACGCCTCCTGAGTCAGTTTGGATTTGCCCAAGACCGTAGCACTCAGCTACGTTCTTGCGCACGGCGTGACCCTTATAGCGATGGACTCGGCCTTCCCTCTGCTCCAGATCGACGGGATTGTGGGGCAGATTCCAGTGATACACGGCATGGCAATAGGTGTGGAAATCCAACCCTTCCTGGCCGATCGAGGTTGTTGCGAGGATGAACGGTCGAAAGGGCGAGTTGAATGCCTTCCTTACGGTGTCGGCGCGCTGAATGCTCTCTCTCCTTTCGTTTCGAAGGTCGCCGAAGCGCAGCGCGAAGCGGGTGCGGATGTTGAAGGGATCGACTTCAATCGGAGCGCCGGGCCCAGTGCAGTGGATGTTGTCTATGCGAACCGGGGATGTGCGGATCGACAGTGCTTCCAGCATCTCACTCGAGATGCCTTCTGCCACATCCTCAGTCGGATGGCCCGTCAACCCGAGCGACTCCTCCAATGTGTGCGCGTACTCGTCGAGGACCGATTGGAGATTTCCGGCAAGAGCATGCCGGAGGACGAGCTCCCAGTACCTTGTCCGAGGTTGCGATGACAGCGCCCGGATCAGACTAGTACTCTCCGGCATGTTGAAGGTCGAGCGCAGGCCTTGGGCCACCCGCGCCGCACCAGACAGCAGCTTTGGATGGGTTGGGTTCAGATTCGTGATTCGCCGCAGCGCACGATGCGCGCACACGCCAGGCCCTGCAAGCGCCACAATGGCCAGAATCTCGACGAGATCCTCTGGCGGATTTCCAAGATCAGGGCGATTCGTCATTGCCCGATGAAATTCGGCAACGTGCTTGGCGAACCCTCTGTGGTCCGAATCGTCGGGCGAAGGAGGGAGCCGGTGCTCGACCCAACTGATTGCATCCGGATATCGGGCTCCGTCAAGCAGTGCGGTGCTGGCCCAATACCATTTCTGATCTGTCGTGCGCGAATCGCTCTCAGGGATGCTCAACACTGATCTCGTTGAACTCTCACTGAGCCGCTGCCGTATCCGCTCCTTCACGCGCTCGAGCGCCTCGTTAACGGGTACGGGTCTTCCTCCGCGCTCGAGAGCGAGCCGGAGCGGATCACCGAGCTCTGCGAGCGTGGGACTCGGATACAGAAGCAGCATGTTGTTCATGGCACTTGGGCGATCGTCCTGCAAGCGAAAGTCCAGCAGACGCGCGCGGGACCGGTGCAGATTCGAGTACTTGGGTAGCTTCTCCGAGTACTTGGGCAACTTCAGTTCCTTAGCTAGCATGCGGCGGTCCGCCTCGTAGGAGCAGAATGCCGCAATGGCATCGGGTACGACGACCCAGGATGAGAACACCAAGGACTTGGTCGAGCCTTCTACGTCTCCCGCGTAGGGCGGCCCCGGTTCCAGGTATGGAAGTGAAGGCGGCATCCAGAGCCACTTCCACTGGTCTTGTTCCAGCGTGTCCCCAAGCAGTTGACGTAGGCGGGGATTGGCGGGCGCGATCCGTTCATACTGCTCGACTGCCTCTTGCTTGAGAAGCCAAGGTTCACTGTCGCGCACGGCGGTGGCAAGGTCGACAGGAGGATCTTCACAGAACTCCATGAAGCGATCCTTCAGTTGGTACCGCCGCATGACGTTTAGTAAGTACGGTGCCGACTTCCAATACTCGATTGGATCGCGGGCCTTGACCGTGGCTGCTACTCGGTCGACGACTTGGGCCTGCCTGAGGTCCTCCGTCGTGAGGGGTGGTTTCGATTCGCGTTGCTCAAGCATGGCATCCTGCTCCGCCGATACGCGCACACGTTCCGTGCGTACCATGAACTGGAGAAGGCGGGCCTTAAGGTCCCGTCGAGCCTTGTTCAGATCCTGAACACGCCCCCGCCCTTCAAGAAGGCCAAGACGATAGCGTCGAATTGCCGCGCGCAGCCCAAGGTTGACCCCCGCGTCGTCATCGCAGAGGAAGGAGCATGTGCGGAGGAAGTCCGAGAAGTGGTCCTCTCCTTCGTGATAGAGGGTCAGCATCTTGTAAGGTGTGGCAGACAACAGAAGGACCCGGGCCCTAAGTCCCGCTTCAGGTGCGTCCTTTTTGTACCGAAAGTCGAGGATCTGCCGGGTGAGGCAGGCCGCTGGGCTGTCGGAGTCGAGGAGGTCGCGGAATCGCTGAAACTCGTCGAGGATGACGAGATCCGGTTCAAGGGCCTTGATGCAGACGCTGGCGAGCGTACGACGGAGTTTTCCGACCATCGAGTATTGGCCGTGTGCATAGCCCCAGTCGGCGAATCGTTTGCAGAGGTCCACCAGTTCGTCGTACAGCTTGCTGTCGTCAGTCAGAGCCTTGAGGAATGCGTGGGAAAGGGCGGTGTCGACAGGCGGCAGATTGCACTGCATGTGCCATCGGTAATTCCGGTCCGACACCCTGCACTGAAGGAGACTGTAGAGGCCATCGCGGTCTAGAAGTCGGACGACGTTCGATAGTGGCTGACCGGGCCGCGCGTTCGCCATGGGGGGTGGAGCCACCTGGGTGGGCCGCGTCAAGGTCAGTGGAGCCTTATCGCGCGGGTGGGACAGTTGCTTCAGCATCTGCCACAGGACTAGACGCTCGTCGATTATTCCGCCCCGGTTCGACTTGGTGGTGTTGAGGGACGTGCCTGGTGTCAGGCTTATGAAGTTAACCTTGTTCCCATCCAGATGGCGGACATGCTTGGGCAGGAGGGTGAGCCGGGTTGGCCGCACTGCATCCGGAAGCCCACCGACATTGAGCCGCCTGACGTTTTGGCGGGCGATGGACGCATTTGAACAGATGTAGACAATGTCGATCCGTGCGACCCGGTCCCAGAGATGCTCCAGCGTCTTGGCGACGATACCGCGCGCGACCAGCGTCTTGCCGAGTCCGACTTCGTCCGCGACCAAGAAGCGGTGTGCGGGCGGAGCATCCTTCCACATCCGCTTGAATACGTAGTCCACCGTTCGGAGCTGGAAGTCTTTGAGCACACTCAGGGCCTTCTCTGCGTTACGGCGCGGATTCGTCACGATCCCCTCCCGGCAGTATCGACTCAAAGGTTTTCCATAGCTCTAGGAAGTCGTCTGGAACAACTGTCCCATCCTGGCCGGTAGCACTCGATGGCCGGAGATGCTCGACGAGGCGGCGCACCGCCTCGAGTCGCGACGGATCGCGGCAGAATGCCCGCGTCATCTGCTCCAGCAGCGGTAGCGTCCTGACCTGGCTCCCGCGACCAGTTCCCGGTGACCCGGCTTCGTCGCCCTCGCCATCCGAAAAGGCGTCGAAGTCACCGAGCAGGAAAATGAGATAGCGAAGGAACCCTTCACGGTTGCGTACAATCTGCCGGACCACAGCATCGTCGCGCGCCTGCGTGGGCAGCGTGCCCGTTGACACACGCAGGACGAACGTCTGAGGCGGCACCTTGGGTCTGTCTCCCTGCAACGCAATCTCGAATGCGATGAACCGTGTGATCGACGATAGGTCCATCGGCCCAAAGGAGATCTCCCGACCGCTAAGGAGAGGGCGGCAATCGAGCTTTCGACGACGGCGTAGGGTAATCGGCCATGCTGTCAGCCGCACGCCTGGCGCGAGTTTGATCGGCTTCCGGGCGCGCAGATTCAGCTGCCAGCTCCGGTCATCCCCCTGACCGTCGTCCGCCTGTTGGCAGGAGAGGCGCAGTTTGGAGGCGGCAATCGTGTCACAGGCGCGTTCCAGAAGCTTCCTGGCGTCGACCTCGTCCGGTTTGGGTGGGTCAATGTCATTGGGATCAAAGTCCTCCAAGAGAGCCCCGAACCCATCGTTACTCAGAAAGCCCTCCACCGACCCCAAGAGCTTCGGGCTCCCTGCCAGTTCAACCATCAGCTCCACGTTGGTCGCGCCGATCAAGGCGGGGTGGGTCGAGTTGGCCGAGCCAACGAACAGCCGTGTTCCGCCGGCCTCATCGCAGAGGTAGAGCTTCGCATGAAGTCCCGTGTGTGCACCGCGCCGGAGCGACCTGTCCTCTTCGTCATCGGCCTCCGCCGTTTCGCGCAACACCAGACGCCGTTCGAACGGTTCGGTCGTGCACTGCGACCTCTGCGTCATCCTGACTAGTTCCTCAGGCCGCGAGATCAACGCCCGGGCCGAATCACTGGTTTGCGCCAGACGCTTCAATGCACCCCTTGTGCAGAAGGGTGACATGACGACGAGCTGATCGGACGGGGGAGGCAACCATTCACGCCCGGTCAGTCCGATGGCGTGCAGACGGAGATCGTCGATGCCGTCTGGAAGCTCCCAGGCGGTGCGGGCGAGGTCGTCCGCTAGGGAAGCGAGCTGGTCGGCACGGTCCTCGGGAAGCTCCGGCGCGCATTCGGGCAGGGCACGCAGCAACCGAACCAGCGCCTCGTTCCCATCGACCTCTTCGTCCTCAGGCCGTCCCTCCACCGTCAGCGAGAGGTCCCACGACCGGTCCGCAGTTAGGTTGCGGGATAGGACTGCAAGCCGGATGAGGGGCGCGTCCCGATTTCGATCCGGTGTGGATTCGTCGGCATCGGCGGAGAAGCGCAGCAGCCAGACCTTGGGGTGAAAGATACCGTCGCGAGGGGCCGATGCCCGAAACACCGAGTCCTCGAGCAGGGAGTAGAGAATCCGTCGCCGCCTAGGCGCCAAGATGCGACCGTTCTGATGGAAGATCGAGAGGTTGCCTGCTGTTTGTCGGATTCCATCGAGGACTGCAAGCCGGTCCTTGAGAAGTCTGGTTTGGGTTCGTCGGCCCGCGTGTAGCAGAAGGTGGAGCGGTACGGCTAGAAGCGTGTCCAGCCCAAGGGAATAGGTCAGCGCTACAGCGCAATCAAACCGGAAACCTGGCGGTGTCGTGAGCGCATCGGTGTACAGGGTGCGATTGGATTGGGGGTCTAGCAACGTCATCCCTGGCCCAGACCGGCTGCGAGTTCGCGAAGGTAGTCACGCACGTTGTTCCACCGGTAGTCCATTCGGTAGACTCCCGCCGCTCCGCCCCACTGATCGAGCAAACGCCGATTCAAGAAGCGGGATCGCTCTCGTTTCAGCGTCTTCTCCCGCCTCCTCACCAACCGTGCTGAAGCGGAGTCGTCTGCAGGGAGTCCATGCCTTTCGACATCCAGAGCGCTACTCCTTGCAAGCTCGATCCATTGGTTTACGAAGCCGTAGGCGCTTGGGTTGATCCGGCGTCGACGGCGCACAGTCGACCAGAAGTCCTCCACCGACCAGTTGTCGAGGGCGGTTCGGTCTAGGCCGAGCGCCCAGGTCTCAAGTTCCATTCGATACTCCGTGGCCTTGTCCTCTCGTTGGGCACGCCTCGCGAGCAGCAGGTTGTAGAGCAATGGCGCACCATAGATGACCTCGGAGAACAGGCGTGCGTGCTCCAGCACGTCCCTGTGGATTCTGCAGAATCCGGCGTAGTCTGGGTGTTTCCAAGCGAAGTCGCACTTCGCTGGCCGGGCGAGCAGGAATAGATGGGCAAGCAGGCTCTTTGGAATCGACTGCGCGACGCGGTCTTGGATATACTCCGCTTCCGCCGCGGTGAGCTTCAGTGTGTCGATCTTTGGGAACCCGCTAGGTGCGGCAGGAATGCCCTGGTGCCAGCGACTCTCCCCGTTCTGACCCCCGGAATCGTTGCGCAGTCCCCAAGTACCGAGGCCCAGCCAATAGACGGAACTCGGGAGGCGCCTGAGTCGACGACCAGCGCGTCTGCCGAAGACACCTGCTTCGGAGGTCGCGCGGAGATGGGCGGAGACCTTCAGCTCAAGATCCCGCCCCTTGTTCGGTACTTCGTCGTCCGCTATCCCCTCGTCTTCCAAAGTGCGGTAGACCCACGGCACGATGAGAAAGTACCGTAGGCGGGTCTGGATAGTGCTCGTACCGGGGAAAAGGAGGTCCGACAGGGAGTCGCGGATCGGTCCCAACCCGAGTTCGTCACGAGCTTCGCGCTCTCCCAGAAGGGCAAGGACCTTTTCAGCACGGTCGCGGGCCTCCTGATCGTGGTCAACCCAACTGAGGGCGAATGGCACTGGGGTACTCGTTGTGGCTCTCGGGATGAATCGAAGGGACGGGGGGCTAGCGACGGATCATGAGGAGTTGGCCAGACGGAGATGTTGCACTTGTGGTTGGCCGCATAGACGAAGTGGCCACGGGAACCTACGTCGACCGCCCACAACAATACGGTATTCCTGAGCGTCGCGCCGCTACGGCTGTTTAACCGTGGCACCCACCGGTTGAGGCGGTTGTCAATCCACTCGGCGTAGCGCGGGTGTTCGAAGCCTGTCGAAGAGGGCGGTGCGGCGCGCCGAGTCGGCGCGTCGGCTGCATTGGACGGGCTGGTCGGCCCCGGCTGACTCTGGAGAGCCAGACCGCCGTGAGAAAAGGGGTCGTCGAGGGACTCCGCCCCTTTGAAATCCGCGAGACCCGCGCTCCGGGAGCGTTACGTGCGGCAGCATCCTATAGGCGCTGACTTGTTGGGGAGAGTTTGAGGGGAATCGGGCCCCAGGCAAGGCACGTAGACATTTGCAAAGCCCCGGAACGCCCGTCTCCGTAAATGCGGATCACTTCCACGAGCTTGGTGCAGCGCATGAACTCGCGGATCGCGCGGCCGTCGCCAAACCGCATGCCCGGCCCGGGTGCTGCGGGAGGGTCTGTTCCGTAACCCCAGCGGCGTGGCGAACCAATCCGCAATCGGCCCGCAGCCTACCTCCGGGCCAGCGAGAGCCCCGCCGCCGCCACACAAAGTACAATGGCGTCCTCATGGCCAAGGACGATCCCCAATCCCAGCCATCGTTCGAGGAGAGCCTGAAGAAGCTGGACGAGATCGTCCGCAAGCTTGAGGGTGGTGAGCTTTCGCTGGAGGAGTCTCTGGCCCTATTTGAGAGCGGGGTCGAGCTCAGTCTGCGCTGCCGCAAACAGCTGGAGGATGCCGAGACCAAGGTGGAGGTCCTGATGAAGCGCGGCGGGCAGGTGCACGCGCGCCCGGCGGAAGGCGAGTTGGGCCGAACCGGTGAGGTCTTGAGCCGCGGTGACTAACAGGCTCCAGCCGTATGTCCTCGAGAGGCGGGCGCGCGTCAATAGAGCTCTGGATGAAATCCTCCCGCCGGCCGACGCCCGCCCGGCGACTCTGCATTCCGCCATGCGCTACAGCGTCTTTGCAGGAGGCAAGCGCATCCGGCCGATCCTGATGCTGGCGGCCGCCGAGGCGCGCGAATGGGGGAATGGATGTGACCAACTCGGCGCAGCTATCGAGTGCATTCACACGTACTCGCTGATACACGACGACCTCCCCGCGCTGGACGACGACGACTTCCGCCGTGGCAAGCCCACCTGTCACAAGCAGTACTCAGAGTCCGTTGCCATTCTTGCCGGCGATGCCTTACTGACGTTGGGCCTGTTGACCCTGGCCACGCACGGAGAAAAGACTGGGCGCCGCGACCTGCACGCCAAGTTCCGGGCCGACACAATGGCCGTTGTGGCAAGGGCGGTTGGCACTGTCGACGGCATGATTGGCGGCCAGATGGCGGATCTCGAAGCGGAGGGATGCGTGCCGACGCCAGACCTCGTCCAATACATCCACCAATCCAAGACGGCGGCCCTGATCCGCGCCTCGGTGGTCGTCGGATCCCTGTGCGGTGAGTGTGTCGAGGAAGAACCTGCCCTGCACAATGCGCTCTGCCTGTACGGTGATCGGATAGGGCTTGCGTTCCAGATCGTCGACGACATCCTGGACGTGGTGTCGTCCACCGAACAGTTGGGTAAGACGGCAGGCAAGGACGCGCGACAGGCCAAGGCCACCTATCCGGCGATGTACGGCATTGAGGGATCGCGCCTGAAGGCCCAGCGCTGCCTCGAGGAATCGCTGGACGCGCTTGGGGTCTTTTCTGACCGCGCTTGGGCACTTCGCGGGCTCGCCCGGTGGATCGTGTCCCGGGCGAGTTGACCGGGCCTCGTTGCTCTACGCGCCGAAGTCGGCGTATTCGACGCTCGTGAGGAACAGGCCTCTCGCAGGCACGGCAGGTCCCGCCGCCTGCCGGTCCCGCGCCGCGAAGATGCGCTCCATATCATTCGGCGCTAGGTTTCCCCGGCCGACTTCCAGCAGGGTGCCGACCAGGTTTCGCACCATGCGGTACAGGAAGCCGCTGCCGCGTACGCGGTACACGAGAAGATCCCCGCCTCGCTCGAGGCGGGATGAGAAGACTGTCCGGCACGTGTGCTCTGGCGGCTCCCGAGAGTGCGATGCGAATGACCGGAAGTCCCGGGTGCCCTCAAGCAGCGGCGCGGCCTCGACCATAGCCGCTTCAGCCAGCGGATATGGATGCCACAGCACGTAGCGGGCCTGGACCGGCGGGCAAACCGAAGCGCGGTGGATGCGGTACTCGTACGTCTTGGCCAGCGCGTGATGTCGCGCGTGAAAGCCAGCCGGTGCCCTGTCTGCAGACGTTACCCGGATCGCGGGGGGCAACAGCCGGTTGAGCGCCTTCTGGAGGCCTTGGGCGGGGATCGGACAGTGCAGCTCGCAAGACGCGACCTGGCCGAGCGCGTGCACGCCCGCATCGGTCCGCCCGGATCCAACAGTCCGCACGGGTTGGCCTTCGATCTTGGCCAAGGATTTCTCGAGCACACCTTGGACCGTCGCGCGGCGGGGCTGCACCTGCCAGCCCGAGTAGTCCGTCCCGTCGTAAGCTAAGGTTAGCTTCCAAGTCTGGCCAAGGCCCGCCACACACGCAGCCTATCGCTTCTGGCACAGCGGTTGCCAACGGTCTCGGAAGGTAACCAGATGATGCCCCAAATCGTCTTAAGAATCTCGGCTGGAGCGGTCGCTTGGGGCCGCCCGCTGTCCGAATACTTGCCTCCCATGACCAAACGCATCGGGTGGCCTTTGCTGCTGGTGACGGCAATGGCCTTGCAGCCCCTCGCCACCGCCCAAGAGATCCGCGCCAGGCCCATGGACTACAGCATGGGACAGTCCGCGTGGCCCCCATTGGTGAACATTTTCGAGGCCCCCGAGGTGCCGGAGATCACTCTCCAGAACTCCGACCGACTGGAGAACTTGCTGCAGGAGGCGAAGCTCTACCTGAGCCTCTCAGACGCCCTGGCGCTGGCAATCGAGAACAACTTGGACATCGCTTGGTCGCGCTACGGCCCGCAGAGCGCCGCGAACGACCTGATGCGTGCCAAGTCTGGGGCCCAGTTGCGCGGCGTCCAGAACCAGATCAGCGTGCTCTCGACTGCTCAGGGAGCGGCCGCCCGCACGGCGCCGCAGGCACAGGCAACGGGCATTACACAGCGCGCTGGCGGGGGCGGCGCCGTGGGAGGCCAGGGCGGTGCCGCCGACATCGGCGATGCCAGCACGTTCTTCGGCACGCAGGCGGTGAACCTGGATCCGTCGCTGTTCGGCAACATCGACTGGGGCCACTTCTCCAATCCTCAGACCAACAACTTCGTGACCGGGACCACCACGCTGGTGCGCGAGATCAGCAACAGCCAACTCGGGATCCGGCAGGGCTTTGCTTCGGGCGCGACCGCAGCTCTGGTGTGGGCCAACTCCAACAGTGAGACCAATAGTCTGCGGACAAACTTCAACCCCGCACTGACGAGCGCTCTCACTTTGCGTCTCACCCAGCCGCTGCTGCAAGGCTTCGGCGTAGCGGTCAACACCCGTAACATCCAAGTGGCGAAGAACAACAACGAGATCTCAAACTTGCAGTTCAAGCTGCAGGTGGAGGAGGTCGTGGCGCGGGTGGCGAGCCTCTACTGGGGCCTCGTGTCGTTGCGGGCACAGGTCGAGAGCCAAGTGCAGAACTTGGAGCTTGCGAAGAAGCTCTACCGCGACAACAAGATCCGCGTCGAGGTCGGGACACTGGCTCCGATCGAGATCATCCGCGCTGAAGCGGAGGTTGCCGCCCGCGAGGCGGACCTGACCGCGGCGGAGACCGAACTGCAATTGCAGGAGACGATCCTCAAGGACGCGCTGAGCGTGAACGGGATTGCGAGCCCGACACTGGAACATGCCGAAATCGTGCCCACGGAAGACATCGTGATTAATGTGGACGAGGAAGTTGAGCCCGTGAGGGTGCTGAGCGAAGTGGCGCTCGCATCCCGGGCCGACATGGAGCAGAACCGGATCCGACTGCGCAACACCGACCTGGGCCTGGTGGGCGTCAAGAACGGGATGCTGCCGAGCCTGAACCTGACCGTCGATCTGACAAACAACGCCTTGGCGGGCTCGGTCAATCCGCTGTTCCGGCCGAGTCCTGGGCAGACTGCCGATGTGTCGCCATTCTTTCTCGGTGGCCTCATGACTGCTGGCGGCCAGCTGTTCCGCCGGAATTTTCCGGACTATCAGGTGCGCATGCAGCTGAACATTCCTCTCAAGAACCGCCAGGCGCGAGCGGACTACACGGCGGCCCTGCTTGAGCAGCGCCAGCAGCAGGTGCGCTTCGTCCAGCTGGAGAACTCGGTCCGCACCGAAGTGCAGTCCGCCATCATCCAGGTGACCCAGGCCCGCGCGCGCTTCGCCGCAGCCGCGAAATCTGTCCAGCTACAGGAGCAGACCCTGGATGCTGAGCAGAAGAAGTACAACCTCGGGGCGTCGACGATCTTTCAGGTCGTGCAGGCCCAGCGGGACTTGGCGAATGCGCGGACGAACCTGATAGCGACGCAGAACGAGTTCGCGAATGCCCGCATCAACCTCGACCGGGCCACCGGCCACATGCTGACGGCGCATAATATTTCCATTGCCGAAGCATATGAAGGGGTTGTGGCGAAGCGCCCGGACCCACTACCCTTCTGAGGCAGGGCGGCCCGACCGCTTGCGTGCTTCGAGTTGAACGGGCACGGGGGGCCAGCGGGCCCCGGAAGGACGCACATGGCAGAAACTGAATACGACGTGATCGTCGTCGGGGCCGGAGCGGGCGGCGGGACGA
The DNA here is from genome assembly GCA_965203925.1 of Bryobacterales bacterium. Taxonomy (GTDB): domain Bacteria; phylum Acidobacteriota; class Terriglobia; order Bryobacterales; family UBA6623; genus VXMF01. Next base: position 6,781,431 of record OZ241924.1, on the reverse strand, counting down.
TGACGCGGGTGCTGGCCGACAAAGGGATCAAGGTGGCCTTGGTAGAGGCAGGGCCGATGCTTGACCCGCAGAAGGACTTTAAGACCAACAAGTGGCCGTATGACTACGGGCACCGCGGCGCGGAGGCAGGGGGCAAGGCCTACTTCGGCAAGGGTCAGGCATACGGGTTCATGATTGCCGCCAGCGGCGGCTGGCAGCTGGACGGCGAACCCTACACTACCGCCCCGGGGACTAAGTTCGAGTGGTTCCGCTCGCGGGTGGTCGGCGGGCGCACGAACCACTACGGTCGCATGTCCTTCCGATTCTCCGACTTGGACATGCAGCCCTACTCCAGAGACGGGATCGGGTGGGACTGGCCGATTACATACGAGGATCTGGCTCCGTGGTACGACCGGGCCGAGGAGTTCATCGGCGTCACAGGCACGGTCGAGGGGATTCGCAGCGCCCCGGACGGGAAGTTCCATGCACCGCCGGAGCCCAAGGCGCACGAACGGCTGATCCGGGCCGCGGGCGGGACGCTGGGCATCCCCTTCATCGCCAACCGGCGCGCGGTGATCACCCGCTCGATCAACGGCCGGGCGGCCTGCCACTACTGCGGACAGTGCGGTCGCGGTTGCCTGACGGAGTCGAACTACTCGGCATCCCAAGTGGAGATCTTCCCGGCGCTGAAGACCGGCAACGTCACGCTCATCACCGACGCGATGGTCCGCAAGGTGGAGGTCGACGCCCAGGGGCTCGCCCGCGGCGTTATCTACGTTGATAAGGCTGCCCGCACGGAGCGGCGTCTGGAAGCGCGGGCCGTCGTCTTGGCCGCCTCGGCCTGCGAGACGGCCCGGCTGATGCTGAACTCGAAGTCCAGCCAATTCCCGGACGGCATCGCGAATGGATCGGGGCTTGTCGGGCGCTACCTGATGGACACGGTCGGCTTCAGTCTCGGCGGTCTGTTGCCGGCGTTGGACAACATGCCTCGCTACGACACCGAAGGCTTTGGGGGCGCCCACCTCTACGCTCCTTGGTGGCTTTGGGACGACCACAATAAGCTCGACTTCCCGCGCGGCTATCACATCGAGATGGGAGGCGGCTTCCGCATGCCCGGCCCGGGAAGCTTCACGGCAATCGCGCGCCACGCCGGCTACGGCGCCGAAATCAAGCGCGGTGTGCGGGAGTTGTACGGCTCCTTCGTCGGGTTGTCCGGCCGGGGGGAGATGGTCCCCAACAACCAGTCCTACATGGACATTGATCCCGACACCGTAGATCGCTGGGGAATCCCGGTGCCTCGCTTCCACTTCTCGTTCAGCGACTACGAGTGGCGCCAAGCGCGGCACATGGAGCGCACGTTCCGCGAGATCATCGAGGCCGCCGGTGGCACCGTGCTTGGCATCGGCAACACGGCCCGGGAGAGAACTGGGATCGCCGTGCCCGGTTCGATCATTCACGAGGTTGGCACGGCGCGGATGGGTTCCAGCGCCAACAACTCCGTGCTCAATCAGTACTGCCAAGCGCATGAGGTCCCCAACCTTTTCGTGGCAGACGGGGCGAGCTTCGTCAGCAATCCCGACAAGAATCCGACGCTGACGATCAACGCGCTCTCATGGAGAACGGCCGAGTACTTGTCGGAAGAGATGAGGAAGGGCAATGTCTAACACGTCTGGATTCGTACGGATCGACACCCTGTCGCGCCGGGACGCGCTGCGCCGGATCGCCCTCGCGATCACCGCCGGGGGCGCAGCGGGCAGCATGCGGCGAGCGGATGCCGCTGAAGTGCACGAGCAGGTCGAACAGGAGCGCACTCTTCAGGGGGACTACAAGGTCAAGTACTTCAACGAGCATGAGTTCAAGACCTTGGAGCGGCTGTCGGAATTGATCGTCCCCGAGGACGAGGGTGGACCCAGCGCGCGCGAGGGCGGCGCGCCCGAGTTCATTGACCTCCTGGCCAGCGAGAACGCAGAGCTCGCTGCGATCTTCACGGGCGGCATCCTGTGGCTCGACCACGAGGCCAAGCAGTCGCACGGCCATGCCTTCTTCGACTGCACCGCCGCGCAACAAGATGCGATGCTCGCCGCCATAGTGGAGGCCGAACGCACTGAGACCGGGCCCGACACCGCGTGGGAGACGGAAGAGTATCCGCGGTTCTCAGTGTTCGGCGTCAGGGCTCCCTCCAAACTGCGCCGAGGGCTGGTCTTCTTCGACTGGGCGCGACGTCTTGTCGTCGATGCCTACTACACCAGCCCGGCCGGCATTGAGGACATCGGCTACGTAGGGAACACCGCCCATTCGGAGTACCGGGTGCCCGGCGAGGCCATCGCCCATGTCGTGAAGGGAGGCCCGTTCAGAGAGATCTGAGCAATGCGGCGCAGGTTGCAGCGCGACGTTCCCTCCGGCCTTGGGCCTGTCGGCCGACAGTTGCGCGACCTTCCGCTCTCGGCGGCGATCTGCGCGCGGCTAATGCTGGCGACGATCCCGGTACTTTGTGCCGGCCAGCCGGCGGGTGAGGATCCGTCGACGGCGATCGTCAGGCTCGTGCGCGACTGCAGCCGGTCGCTGCAGTCCGGCAACGCGGCGCTCTTCATGGGCGCGTTTGATCGGAGGCGGTTCGCTGGCCACGGGGCGCTCCGGGAGGGGATCAGCGCGCTGGCGCAGCAGCGGAGGATTGCCTCGTCGGTTGCCGTCGGGCCAGTGACGGGCGGGCCGGATGAATGGCGCGTGAGCGTCGACTGGCTCGTCGAGCTGACCCCGAAGCTGGACCCCGGCCCCGTTGAGCGCCGCAGGCAGAAGGTGGACCTTCGGGCGGCTAGGCGGGGCGGACGGTGGAGGTTCGTCGATCTGGAGCCGCTGGAGTTCTTCGCTGCCGCCCGCGAAGATTGATCCGGGCGGCGCGGCGGCGGATCGTCTCCCCGCTTCGACTTGCGGGCGGCGGGGCAGCTTGCCGCCGCCCTGCTGGGGGCCGCGCGTCCTATACTGTTGCCGATGGCACGCACAGGCCTTACGAGCGTTCCCACCTCCCGTGCTGGGATGGCCGCATTGGCGGCCCAGGCTATCCCGCAGCGGGACGGCGGTCAGGGTATACCGACCCGACCATTGGGAGGGACCGGAGAGCAGGTGTCCATCCTCTGTTTGGGCGGCGCACACCTCGGCCGGGCGGCCAAGGATGACGGGGAGCCGCAGGCGATCAGGTTGGCCCACGCCGCCGTCGACAATGGCGTTACCTTCTGGGACAACGCTTGGGCCTACCACGACGGCTACGCCGAGGAGTTCATGGGCAAGGCGCTCAAGGGCCGCAGGGAAAAGGTCTTCCTGATGACCAAGAACTCCGGTAGGGACGAGAAGTTCGCGCGCCAGTGTCTTGAGGACAGCCTGCGCCGGATGCAGACCGACTACATCGACCTCTGGCAATTCCACGAGATCAACTACGACAACGATCCGGACTGGGTATTCGAGCGCGGTGGCCTCAGAGTGGCGATCGAGGCGCAGAAGGCGGGCAAGGTGCGCCACATCGGATTCACCGGCCATAAGCACCCGAGCATCCACCTGAAGATGCTCGAGAAGGGCTACCAGTGGGCGTCCTCTCAGATGCCGATCAATCCGATGGACCATTTCTACAGGTCCTTTCAGAAGGAGGTGGTGCCCAGCTGCCTGGCGAAGGGCGTGGGCGTGATCGGGATGAAATGTCTCGGCGGCGGTCCCCGCCAAGGGGAGATTCCTACGACCACGAGAGTCACCGCCGAAATGTGTGTCCGCTGGGCCCTGAGCCTCCCGGTGTCGTCGATCGTGCGCGGGTACCTCACGATGGAGCAGCTCGACGCGGATGTCGAGATCGCCCGCGGATTTGCCCCGCTGTCCGAAGAGGACCGCGGAGAGATTATGGCTCTGGCCGCTCCGGAGGCTGGCGACGGCCGCCACGAGCATTTCAAGTCCACGCAGCGTTACGACGACCCCATCTATCGCAAGATGCATGGCTTCGAGGCCTGACGCCGGGCCGATTGCCGCCACCGACGCACCATCTGGAACCAATACCTCGTACAATTGATTCAGACAGGCGGCGGTCGGGAGCGCGCCGGCTAGGGCAATGACTTTATTCGGAACAGACGGGATCCGCGGTCGGGCGGGCGAGCCCCCGCTGGACGACCGCACGGTGTTCGCCGTTGGGCTGGCCTTGGCGGACCACATAGCGCAGGACCGCCACGGGGGCGTCCTGATCGGAATGGACACAAGGGAGTCGGGGCCGCGGATCGTGCGCCTCCTCTCGGCTGGGCTCAAGGACGGCGGCGCTGCGCCAGAGTTTGCCGGAGTGCTTCCGACGCCGGCTGTCGCCCACGCCACGCGGAACGGCAGCTACGGCCTGGGGGTCGTCGTCTCGGCCTCCCACAACCCGTTCCGCGATAACGGGATCAAGGTCTTCGGCCCATCGGGGTATAAGCTGCCCGACAACTGCGAGGCGGCTGTCGAAGGCCGTGTGCAGGCCCTGCTCTCAAATGGCATCAGGCCTCGATCAGAGGAGCCCGCCGATCGCCCGGATGTCGCGCAGGCCTACATTAGCCATTTATTGGAGGCGGTTCCCGTTTCCGAGCGGGCGCGTCGCCTTCGATTTGTGGTCGACTGCGCCAACGGAGCCGCCGCGCGCATCGCGCCGCGCCTGGTGGAGATGGCGGGATGTCGGGCCAGCTTCACCGGCTGCGAGCCGAGCGGCAGGAACATCAATCTCGATTGCGGGGCGCTGCACATGCGCGCCCTCGGTCAGCGGGTCGTCGACTGCGGGGCGGACTTTGGATTCGCGATGGACGGGGACTCGGACCGCTGCCTTCTGGTCGACGAGCAGGGCGAGGTGCTTGACGGTGACCACCTCTTGCTTCTCGCGGCCAGCGCGCTCAAGCGGCGGAGGCGGCTGCAGGGCGACCTCGTGGTGGCCACCGTGATGTCCAACCTTGCCTTGGACATTGCCCTCCAAGGCCTCGACATCCGGCTGGTCCGCACGCCCGTTGGTGACCGGCACGTCACAGAGGGCATGCTCGCGGCCGGTGCTTCCCTCGGCGGCGAACAGTCCGGGCATCTGGTCTTCTCCGACCACGCGACCACCGGAGACGGCCTGCTGGCGATGCTGTTCATGCTCCGGGTCTTGGCCGACGAGGGCGTTCCCTGCAGTGCGCTGCGCAAGAGAATGAAGCCGTTCCCGCAGAGGTTGGTCAACGTTCGCGTACGAGAAAAGCTCCCGCTGGACCGGCTGCCGGAGATCCGATCCGCGATCGCCGACCGCGAGCTGGAGCTGGCTGGCCGGGGCAGGGTGCTGATTCGCTATTCCGGGACGGAGCAGGTCGTGAGGGTCATGGTCGAGGCCGAGCGGCACACCGATGTGGTGCGGCACAGCACGGAGCTTGCCGAGCTGTTCGAGAAGCACTTAGGGCAGTGACCTGAGACTCGGCGCTCCGTAAGTCCTCGGGTCCGGTCGGCCGTTCAGCCTCGGGGCCTGAGGACCTTGCGGGGCTTGCTCCCGTCGGGCGGCCCGATGATGCCTTCCCGCTCCATCGCGTCCAGGATGCGCGCCGCACGTCCGTAGCCGAGCCGCAGCCTGCGCTGCAGGGTGGACGTTGATGCCTTGCCCATCTGCATAACGAGTTCCACTGCCTGGTCGTACAGCGCATCTTTGAAACCGTCGTCCGCGGACGCGTCGGAGGGCTTTTCAGATTTGGGGGCCTTCAGGAAGTCGGTCTGGTATTCGGGTGCCGCTCGTGAAGTCCAGTGGGCCACCACCGCTCGGATCTCCTCCTCGGTGACCAACGGCCCGTGCAGCCGTCTCATTCGGGCAGTTCCCGGAGGCAAGAAGAGCATGTCGCCCATGCCTAGCAGCGACTCGGCGCCCATGGAGTCCAGGATTGTCCGGGAGTCGACCCGTGTTGCCACCAAGAACGACAGCCTTGCCGGAATGTTCGCCTTGATCAGCCCCGTGATGACGTCCACGCTCGGCCGTTGGGTGGCCAGCAAGAGGTGAATGCCCACTGCCCGCGACATCTGCGCCAAGCGCTGGATGGCCTCTTCGACCTGCCGACCCGCCAGCATCATGAGGTCGGCCAGCTCGTCAACGACGACGACGATGTACGGCAGGGGCTCGATCTCCTCGTCGCCCGACTTGCGCCGACGCCCGCCCTTGGCACGGGCCTTCTGGTTGAACTGGCTGATGTTGCGAGCCCCATGCTTGGCAAGTAGCTGCAGGCGCCGCTCCATCTCGCGAGTTGCGTTGACCAGCGCGTGGGTGGCCTGCTTCATGTCGGTGATCACCGGCGTCAGCAGGTGTGGGATGTCGGAGTAGTAGGTCAGCTCGACGGTCTTCGGGTCGACCAGGATCAGGCGCACCTGATCTGGGGTCGCACGCATGAGCAGCGACATGATGAGGGCGTTCACCATGACGCTCTTGCCGGATCCCGTCTGTCCAGCGACCAGCAGGTGCGGCATCGACGCGAGATCCGCGCAGTGGATCTTGCCGTTTATGTCCTTGCCGAGCGCGAATGCCAGCATCGACTTTGCCTCTTGAAAGACCTTGGTCTCCACCACCTCCCTGAAGCAGATAATCTCGCGGTCCCGATTCGGGACCTCGATGCCGACCGTCGGTTTGCCCGGAATGCGCTCCACCAGGATCGATTCGCACTCCAAGGCCAAGCACAGGTCCTCCGAAAGGTTCAGGATCTTGCTCAGCTTGACGCCTCTGTTCGGCTTGAACTCGAAGGTGGTGACCACCGGGCCCGGATTGATCTGGTGCACCTGTCCGCGAACTCCGAACTCTTCGAACTTCGCGAGAATCTGCTGACCCGTGGCCTGTAGCTCCTCCTCATCGAAGGCGTGCCGCTTGACCGGCGACTTGAGCAGCACTGACGAGGGAAGCTGGAACGGTTCTGCGCTGCCAGCAGGTGGCTTGCGCGCATTGCCGATCGTGCCAGTTCCGGTGCCTCCTGCGCCGACCGCCTCGCCAAGCATCGTTCCCCCCAGCTTTGAGGGCGGCAGCCGGTCTGCCGGAGGAACGATCGGGGGCCCAAGCGGTTCGGACGTTTCGGATCCCTTCTTGGCCGACTCCTTGGTCTTGGTCGGTGGCGTGAGCATCGCGGGCTTTTCTGCCAGAGTCTTGTCCGCAGCCAATCGCCGCGCGTTTTGCTTCCGGTTCGCGGATGCGGTCTTGCGAGGCGCGCGGGCCCTCTTGTCCACGGCGGTCGGGCTCGGCTTAGGCCCTTCGGGTTTTGGCCGGACCAAGACGCTCGCGAGCACTAGGCCCCCGACCGCGCCCAAGGCGGCGAGCGCGAGGATTGTGCCGCCAACATTGAGCACGGACAAGGAGAGTTCGCCCAGCACCTGGCCAACCGCTCCGCCCGGCTTGACCGCGCCGGCCCATCGGTCCGGCAGGCCCCGAGAGATCGGTGCCGCCGCCAGCTGCAGGGCGCAGCAGAAGACGACCAGCAGCAGGGATATGCCGACCACGATCCACCCGAAGTGCTGGTAGCCCTTGCCGCGCAGCGTCCAAACTCCGGCAAGCCCTAGCCCGACTGGCAGTGAGAACGCGCCCAGCCCCAGCAATTGCAGGACAAGGTCCGCGAAGTACGCTCCCGGAATGCCCATCCAGTTCTTGGCCACCGCATTGGTGGAGGCGACATTCGCGGACGGGTCATGGGGGGAGTAGGACCCGATGCTCAGCAGTGTTCCCACCGCCGCGATCAGCAGGAGCACTCCGGCCATCTCGGCCAGCCTGAGGTCGCGGATCGTGATCCTAACCTTCACCGGCTCACCTCTAGAGACCGCCGCCCGCTGGGGATCCCTTGGCGGCCAGCAGTGCGAGCACGAGCGCTCCCACTCCAAACCGATAGTAGACGAACGGGGCCAGGCTTGACGCCCGCAGGTAACGCAGGAATGCTGCGATCACGAAATAGCCCGCGATCGCGCTCACGGCGATTCCGACCGTCAGCGGCCAAGCCTCGACGCTTCTTGGGCCCGCTCCGACCAGCGTCTCGATGCCAGTCTTCAGGGAAGCGCCCAGCACGACAGGCATCGCTAACAGGAACGAGAGCCGGGCTGCCGCATCCCGGCGCAGGCCCAACAGCAGTCCCGCAGCAATCGTGACGCCCGACCTGGACGTGCCCGGGACGAGGGCGACGGCCTGCGCGCAGCCGACGAGAACACATCGCATTAGGGAGAGCGAACCAAGATCGCCGCCTCGCGCGCCTTGCCGGTCGGCTCGCAAGAGCACCAACCCGACCGCAACCAGCATCGACGCGATCACGAGCGGGCTGCGCAGGTGCGTCTCGATGATGTCTTGGACCAGCAGTCCGGCCACGGCGGCTGGAACGGTTGAGAGGGCCAAGTGCCACAGCAGGCGTGGGCTGCCGTCCAGATCCCGGTCCGTGCCGGAAGCGCCGCCGTGACCGCCACGCTGGCCAAACCCGTTCGCGATTATGCGCACCCAGGTCCGGGCGAAGTACGCTGCAAGCGCCAGCAGGGTTCCGAAGTGCAGCGCGACGTCGAATGCCAGGCCCGGGTCTTGCCAGCCGAACAGCCAGCGGGCCAGCACGAGGTGCGCCGAACTGCTGACCGGCAGGAATTCTGTCGCTGCTTGGACCACGGCCAGCACTGCCGCTTGGAGGACGGTCATCGGGCCGAGCCCTCCGCCACACCGGTGGGGAGCAGGGGCAAGGCTGGGCGACTCTCAAGCAGCGTGGTGTTCTTCCGCGCGCGTGCCAAAGGGGCTCAAGAGGTTCCCAGTTGCATTGAAGCTTAGCCGGGCCGGGGGCCCAGACACTCTAATGCCGGGCCGCCGTTCCAGATCGGGCAGAAGGTTTTCGCTGGCGAGCAGGGACGAGAGGTCGAGCGTGTTGCGGATCCATAGGACGGTGCACTCGGAGAGGTCCAGCTTCCCGCAGGTCGGGAGGATCCGCTCAAGGCACTCCCGGTCGGTCGGATAGTGCACCGGCGTGAACGCCGGGTAAGTCACGGACGCCGTCAGGGCATTGACCCAGGTCGCTTCTAAGTCCACCTTGCGCACCAAGCGCCTGTGAACAATGTCCGCGAAGCCCATTCCGATGGCATTGCCATAAGTGTTCCCGGACAGGTCACGGACATAGATCCGTTGGACCGCGGGCACGCCCTGCCAGCTGTTGGGGCCCTGCGGCCCGCCGCGGTTGACCACTTTCGTGTCCATTCCCGCACCGCTGACGTCCTTGCCGATCTCATCGAGGATCAGGAGGTCGACGCTCTCGACCGGGAGGTTCGGCTTCCATTCCTTCACGCGGCGCAGGAGGCGCTCCTCCTGCTCTGCCATGCCTTCCGCGCCGACGGCGCGGACTTCGGCCGTGTTGTGGTAGGCGTCCTCCAGGATGGCCAGCCCGCCGAGCATCTTCCCGGTCGACCGGATGGCGGCGCCCACTCCCCGAATTACGCGCTCCATTCCGATCCGGAGGGCCCAGCTGTGGTAGCGCTTGGCCCCCTCCCACTTCCCTAGGCCGATCGCCATCATCTTGTGGATGCCGCTCTCTAGGGCGCCCTCGAAGTCCGTGTGCCACTTGACCCGCCCGCAAAGCATCACTCCGTCGCTCTCGAACGCGTGGCGGTCCATGGAGACCTCGATGCCCTCCGGCGTCGTACCCACAGGGACGACCTCCAGGGAGCTGACGACGGGTGCCCCCATGGTGGCCTCGTCGATGCCGTAGTGCGCCAAGACCTGAGCCTGGCCTTCCGCCGTGGCCGCGCCGTGGCTGCCCATTACCGGCACGATGAATGGACGCGCACCGCGCGACTTCCAGAAGGCCACGACCGCCTTGGCGATTTGGTCGATGTTGCGGATTCCGCGGCTACCCACGCCGACCGCTATGCGTGCGCCGGCGGGGACACGCAGGGCCCATGCGGCACTCTGCATCTCCTCCCGCACCGCGCCGCCGACATCGGCGATCGAGCGGTCTGGGAAACACTGCGCGATTGGGGCGAGGCGCAACTGTGTGATTGCGGACAACTCGGGCCTCGCCTTTCTCAGATCACCCTCTGCATCGCTTGCAGGTACTGCTGGATCCGTGCCGAGTAGCGCACCACCAAGCCGGCATCGCTGTACTCGCGGAGCTTGTCCTGCTGGAAGTACTCGAACACGAGCGCCCTTTTTTCCTGCATGAGCTCTTGGCGCAGTTGTTCCCGGCTGTCGCCAAGCAGCGACTCGTCGGCGGGCCTCATCTCGATCGTTCGGAACACCACCCAGCGGTCGCCGACCGCCACCGGGCCCTGCACCTCACCGTTCGCCTTCGAGAACGCTTCCTCGCCGAGTGCGCTCACGGCTCCCAGGTCATCGGCCTCGCCGTCGCGCTGGACGAAGTCCGTGGTCGCCCGTTGCGCACCGTATTGCGCGGCCGCAGCCGCCAAGCTGCCTCCGCCATCCTTGGCCGATTGCGCCAGTAGGTCGGAGCGTTGGCGGGCAATGTTCGCGGACTCCGTGTCGATGAAGTCGCGGAGAACCGTGCCCTGCACTTCCTCGAACTCGGCATCGCGTGCCAGCACCGGCTCTGAGACAAAGCCGATGTACACGGTGTCCTGGTCCGCTGTGGTGAACACCTGCCCGGAAAGCTGCTGAAAGACGGCTTCGACGAGGGCGGTTGCCTTGGGCAGCCCGTCCGGGATTTCGTCCCTGCCGAAGGGCGGGAATTCCTGGTAGCCGAGCCCGAGGTCCGCGGCGACCTGCGAGAGCTGGCCGCCGGACTCCTCCGCCGCGGTCATAGCCCGCTCGATCAGCGCGAACCGCTCGCCCTGGGACCGTTCCGCGCGCAGGTCATCCACGATCACTTCTCGGACCTCTTCGAGAGGCTTAACGCTCGGGGCCTGCCGGTCATCGAGCCGGATGAGGTGGTACCCGAACTCGGACTTGACCGGCGCCGAGGAGATCTCACCCACTTCCTGCAGGGCGAAACCGGCCTCTTCGAAGGCGGGATCCATCATCCCCCGACTGACCCAGCCCAGATCACCGCCCTTGTCTGCGTTGCCCGGATCCTCGGAGTGCTCTTGCGCCAGCGCCTCAAAGTCCCCCCCTGCGCGCAGCTCTGCCAGCACGCCCTCGGCATCCTCAAGGGCTTGCTGCTGCTCCTCCTCGGTCTTCTCGAGGGTCATGAAGAGGATGTGTCGCAGCTTTACCCTCTCGGGGTTCTCGAAGCGGTATTCGTTCTGCCCGTAGTAGAGTTCGACCTCAGCTTCGGAGATCTCCACATCGCTCGCCCCGCTGTCAGGCGCGAGCGTGATGAGCTGGAGGGGCCTGCGTTCCGGATGGCGGTAGCGCAGCTTGTTCGATTCGAAGTACTCGCGCAATTGCTCTTCAGTCGGTGAGACCTCGGAGGCAACGCTGGAGGCGGCGATCGCCGCCCATTCGATTTGCACGGCGTCATTGCGCTCGTGGTAGCGCTTGGCGACCTCTTCCTCGGTCACTCGAACGTTGTCAGTGACCAGCTGGCGGAGATTCTGCCCGATCGCGATCTGTTCGAGGAGGTCGCGTTCGAACTCGGGCACGGTCCGCCGGAACTGCTGGCGCACGAAGCGCTGGTAGGCGTCTCCGCCTATGTACTCCCCACCCGGGAAGAGCACGTCGGGCAGCTGCTCCCGGATCCACTGGGCGAGCTCCTCTTCCGAGGGGACCAGCCCAAGGGCGGCCGCCTCCGAGAACAGGACGCGCTCGGTGATGAGCGAATCAATCGCCGTGCCGGCGAGCATAGAAATGGCCTCGGGCGGCACGTTGTTCGCGCGGTGCTGCCGAAGCTCCAGCTCGACATCCCCGGTGGTCACCGCCACTCCGGCGACCTCTGCAAGAACGTCGGGCGCGCCCGGCCCGGCCGGGCCGAATACGTTCGGAACGAGCGTGATCACCATCGAGCCTGCGACGAGGAAGAGGATTACCCCCATCGTCCACCGCAGTACCTTGCCTTGGTTCTGGAACAGCTTCAGCATGTTTCGGTGTGGCGTTCAGCTGTGCCCTGTCCGCGCTTCTGCGGCAGGGTCAGGGAAGGGATCCAGACGGCCTCCGCCACAATTGGGCCGACTCCGCTTGAATTGTACTATGGGGGCCCGATGTCGGCCGCCGGCGCAGCCGTGAGGAAGGGACGGAACCTGTAGGACTCGCCGATCTTGCCAGGGATGGGCCTCTGCGACGGGAGGTCGTGGGCGGGCAACACCAGCCCTTCGTGGTAGAGGTACGTCTTCTCTCGAAGCTTGCCGTCGCGTTCGACGAGGATCCTGAAGCCTATCCCAACCCGTCCCCGGGCGACGACGCGATCCAGCGTCTCGATCGGGAGGTAGCCCCTCAGCCCGGACACAAGGCGGACGACAGCGAAGCGTCCTTGGCTGCTGTTCCAGCGTAAGACCCGCAGCACGTCGAAATCGAACACCTGCCCGTCTTGGCTCGACTGCGCGAGGAGCCAGGCTCTCGCCGGGCTGCCGTCGGCAACGGCCTGCTCGGGGCCAAGCCGGAAATGGGCCACGATTGGCTGGCCTCCGGCGGCCATGGCCACCTCGGTAGGGACACCGGCATAGACCATGTTCTCAAGCAGCCACCCACACCGCTCAATCTCGGACAGCCAGACAAGGAACCAGTAGTCGGAGTAGGGGAGCGCGGCAGTCGCGGCCGATTCCGGGTTGGCATCGACCCAGATGGGAAGGCGGCGCACGAGCGCCCGATCGAGGACTTCGAACGGCTCGTCTTTGGCGAGCTGGTAAAGAGTCGGAGCCCAGCGGTAGGGCTCACTGTGGACGTTGAGCGTGTCCCATGCCATGCCCTTGCCTTGGCCCGGCAAGTGTTCGCACTCGCCCCTAAGCTTGAGGATCCGGTCGCGAGTCGTGCTGTCGATGAGGTGGTCGCGCGAGACCCAGCCCTCTAGGCCGTCCTCGGTCAAGACGTTCACAAAGCTGCGGTGCTCCTGCAGGATCGTCATCTTGAGGTCGAAGTGCAACAGCTGGGGGGCTGTCTCAGGCTCTCGGTCGGAGTAGATTGCGGCATTGTGCCGGGCGAAGTACGGCTCGGCACCACCGCGATGTTCGTCCATCCCACAGGCCGCAAGCCAACTGGCGGCCAGGCAGCATACCGCGCAAAGAATGGACCGAGCGCCCGATTGGCCGTTCGCCTCTTGGTCCGGCGTCGCGTGGGTGCTGACTCGGAAGGACTGGCTGAGAAGGGGCATGGGTCAGGGTTGCGTCAGGTCGACTTCTTGCCGCCGGATCCCTTCCGACGATTGCCGCAGGACCGTGACCGTCTCTACGCCCAACCGGAGCAGGTACAGCCGCGCCCTTGGGATGCCGTACCCCACCTGGCCTGGCGAGTGGCTGTCGTCGCCAAAGCAAAATGGCACACCGGCATCCTTGGCGAGTCGAACGAGCCAGGCGGAAGGGTAGGGCTCGCGCAGGCCTTTGCGGAGCGCGGCCGTGTTGAGGTCGAGGATGCAGTTGTGGGCCCTCGCCGCCTCGATCGCCGACTTCGCCGCCCTCTGGGCGGCTGGCCCCGGCGGCTCCGACCCCTCGGGCGCGTACAGCTTGGGTAGGTCCAGATGCGCCACGACCTGCGGTCGGATCTCCTCGATCACCCCCACGACACTGGCATAGTAGCGCTCCAACAGGGCGTCGATTCCGCCGCAGGCGTCGGCGGCTGCCCGAAAGTGCGCAGGGCTCTCGTCGATGGAAATGTCATTGACGTGGTGGACCGAGCCCACAACGTAGTCGAATCCGTGCTCGCACGCCAGTGCGCGCATCTCCGCCGCGTATCCCGATTGCGGAACGGCCTCGGTCTCGAATCCACGCAGCACTTCCAGCCTTCCCCGGAACTCCCGCTGGAGGACCCGCGATGCGCGCGCGTACTCCTCGAACTCCCTGCCGAGGCGCGCCACCGTGTAGCCCTTTGCTCTCTCGGACGCGTACAGGAAGCGGTCATCGCTTCGAGGCGCATGCTCGCTGATGCCGTAGACCCGGAATCCGCGCCGGACTGCCTCCTCAAGCGTGGAGCGCAGGGTTCCTTGGGCGTGCTCGCAGAACTCTCCGCTGTGTCCGCCGTGCAGCGAGACCATCCAGGGCGGGCCGCTCACGGCTCCACCCTACCGCGCGGTCGTGCCGCTTGGTGTACGCTGGGTTTCGGCGATGTTCAGGAGCATGGAGCGCAAGAGGCTGGAGCGGAAGCGCCGCCAGGAGGGACGGCTGCCTCCCGGCCAGTCACTGACCCTCAAATGGCCGGTTCTCCACGCGGGCGCCGTCCCGAAGTTCGACCCCTCCACTTGGTCATTCGTCGTCGGGGGACTGGTCGAACGCCCGTTCGAGTTGACCTGGCAGGAGTTTCAGGACCTGCCGCGCACGCGCGTGCAGGCGGACTTTCACTGTGTGACCACTTGGAGCAAGTTCGACAACGTTTGGGAAGGTGTCTCAATGCGGACCATTGTCGAGAGGGCGCGGCCTAAGGAGCGTGCCCGGTATGTGATCCAGCACTGCGACGGGGGGTACACGACGAACACTCCACTGGAGGACCTGCTTGGCGACAACGTGCTGCTGGCCGACACGCACGAACCCGAGCCGCTGACGCCCGAGCACGGGGCGCCCCTGCGCATGATCGTGCCGCACCTCTACGCTTGGAAGAGCGCGAAGTGGATCCGCGGCTTGGAGTTCACCGCCCATGACCGCGCCGGTTTCTGGGAGCGGCGGGGCTACCACATGTATGGGGATCCGTTCAAGGAAGAGCGTTTCCGCTAGGGTGCCCAGTGGCCTTCCGACTGCGCTGGCCCTTCCGCCACCGGCGGGAGGCTGAGGCCCCTGCACTTCGCGGTCGCCCACCCATCCGTCGGGAGAAGGCCTACGCCGCCGAGAGCGGATATGTGTACCAGTACACCTACGAGGGCTACCGGGCAGCCTCGAGGTCGGGCCTGTCGGGGCGGGACTTCGTGTTCCGCTGCACGTCCGATCGTTCGGCGCACTTCTCGCTCACGGTCTTCGCTCCCGACGCCAGCTTCGCCGAGTGGGAGAGGGAGGAAGGCCGCGACCTGAACGACGTGGAGCGCTATGCCGTTGTCAAGATGCACCTCTTCGAGACTTTCGACGACTCGGAGCACTTGCGGACTGACGAAGTGCACGAGGTGCTTCCTGGCGACGTGCGCGCGCACGTAGAAACTCTGGACCTGTAGGTCCGGGCCCGGTCGTACAATGTCCGCATGAAGGCTTGGCCCTCCGTTCTGGCCGTTGCGCTAGCTGCGGCAGCATGCTCAACCGAGCCGCAGCAGGACGAGGAGTTCGCCGCGCTTGCGGCGCAATACATCGACGAGCTCGCAGAGCGCTATCCGGAAACCGCCACGTCGTTGGGGGACCACCGCTTCGACGGCCATCTGAACGACTACTCTGCCGAGGCAGTGGGCTCGGGCTTGGAGTGGGACCGCCAGTTCCTCGCTCGGCTGCAGGAGATCGATCCTGCGCTCCTGGGCGAAGCGAACGCTGTGGACTACGAGATCCTGCGCAACCATCTCGAGTACAGCATCTGGTCGGCGGAGGAGCTTCGCGAGCACGAGTGGAATGCGATGCGGTATGGCGTCGGGAACGCCCTCTACTCTTTGCTGGCGCGCGAGTTCGCCCCATTGGAGGACCGGCTCGCAAGCCTCGGGGACCGGCTCAAGGGCGTACCGACCGTAGTGTCCGCCGCGCGCGCGAACCTGACAGATCCTACCGTCGTTCACACGGAAACGGCCCTGCGCCAAAACGCCGGCACGGTGGCCCTGCTGCAGACCGGCCTTGACGAGTTCTTGGCCGAAGCCCCTGAGATGGCGGAGGGTATGGCTCCGGCGCGGGAGGCGGCCATTCGCGCGCTCGAGGAGTACGGGGAGTGGCTGCGGGACGAGCTACTGCCCAGCGCAAGCCGCGATTTTCGCATCGGCGAGCAGAAGCTGCGCAAGAAGCTGGCCTATACCCTTCACTCGGATCTGTCGATGGAGGAGATCCTGCAGCGCGCGGAATGGCGTCTGGCGGAGCTGCAAGATGAGATGTACGAGACTGCGGTGGCGCTTCTGTCGGAAGAACCGCCCCAGGACCTGCTGGACAGGCTGGGGAGCGCCCCAGACCAGCTCCTTGCGGCGGATCGCCCGGAGGTGATCCGCACGGTGCTGGCAGCCCTTGCCGACGAGCATCCCACGGACGTGTCGATCGTCGAGGACGCCAAGCGAGCCCTCGCGGACGTGACGGGCTTCACGCGCGACCAGCGCTTGGTGACCGTCCCCGACGAGCCAATTCAGGTGATCGTGATGCCCGAGTTCCGCAGGGGCGTCTCCACGGCCTACTGCGATTCGCCAGGCCCTCTGGAGGTCAACGGCGAGACGTTCTACGCAATCTCCCCGACGCCGGCCGACTGGAGCGAGCAGCGCAAGCTCTCGTTCTACCGCGAGTACAACGACTATATGCTGCAGGACCTGACGGTCCACGAGGCCGTTCCGGGGCACTATCTGCAGCTGGCCCATTCGAACCGGCTCGAGGCCCCGACGATGGTGCGCTCAGTCTTCTCTTCAGGAACCTTCATCGAGGGGTGGGCGGTCTATTCCGAGCAGGTGATGGTCGAGCACGGCTTTGGAGGGCCGCGGTTCAAGATGCAGCAGCTGAAGATGCTGACCAGGGCCGTGATCAACGCCATCCTCGACCAGAAGATCCATGCCGGGGCTATGACGGAGCAGGAAGCGATGGACCTGATGATGGGGCAGGGCTATCAGGAGGAAGGCGAGGCCGCCGGAAAGTGGATCCGCGCGCAGCTGACATCCGCCCAGCTCTCGACGTACTTTGTCGGCATCAGCGAGCACAACGACATCCGCGACGCTTGGATCCAGCGCCACGGGCCGGTTTCAGACTGGCAGGAATACCACGACCGGGTGCTTTCCTTCGGCTCGCCGCCGCCCAAGTTCGTGCGCGGCCTGCTGGGCCTGTAGCCGAATGTTCCGGTTCTGGAATGTGGGCGGCCGCGCGTCGGCTTGGCGTGGGTCGGCACTGGTCTTGGCCTGCGGCCTGCTGACTGGCGCCTGCTCTGTGCGCAAGTTCGCCGTGAGGCAGGTGGGCAACGCTCTCTCCTCCGGAACGTCTACGTTCGAGACGGACCCGGACCCGGACCTGGTGGGCGAGGCGCTTCCATTCAGCCTGAAGATGGTCGAGAGCCTTCTGGCGATCACCCCACGCCATAGGGGCTTGCTGGTGACCGCAGCCAAGGGCTTCTCGTTGTACGCAATGGCGTACGTGGACATGCCAGGCGAGATGCTGGAGAGCGAGGACTTCCGCCGCTCGAAGCAGCTCCGGGAACGGGCGGCACGGCTCTACCTTCGGGGCTTGGCCTACGGGCTGCGGGCCTTGGAGGAGGCCTACCCCGGGATCGGCGGAGAGTTGCGCGGCGAGCCCCGCCTAGCGGTCGCCCGCGTCCGCTCCAAGCACGTCGACCTGCTCTATTGGTCCGCGGCAGCGCTGGGGCTGGCGATCTCGACCAGCCCTACCGACGCCTCCTTGGTCGTGCGTCTATCTGAGGTCGAGGCAATGCTGGAACGGGCCATGGAACTCGATGAGGCGTGGGATCTGGGGGCGCTTCACGAGTTCCGGCTGCGCTTGGAGGCGGCCAAGCCGGGCGGCGGGGACGCCGGCGTGATGGAACGGAGTTTCGAGCGCGCGCTTGCCCTGTCAGGCGGCCAGCGGGCCGGTCTGTTCGTGGCCTACGCCGAAGCCCGGGCGGTTCCGTCGCAGGAACGGGAGATGTTCGAAGCGATGCTGGACCGGGCAATGGCAGTGGACGTGGACGCCCGCGAGGAGGACCGTTTGCTCAACGTCCTCGCGCAACGGCGCGCGGAGTGGCTTCGGTCGCGGATCGACGATCTATTTTTCTGAGACCGCCGGGCGGGCCGTCACAAGGCCAGCCGTGTCACGACGGTGGCGCCTGTGCGGCGCACGGGTGTGTTCTGCCGGTCCGTCGCCGTCGCGCGGGCCCTACTCTTGAGCGCGCCAAGCGCGGAGCCGCAGGATGGTGTACGCCGCGATCAGGCCCGCAATCCCGTAGGCTCCAGCTTCCGCCGGCCTGCCGTACAGGGCACTGCCCGTCATGAACAAGATCGAGTAGATTCCCGCCGACCCGAGGAAGGCGGCTACCACTGGCTTCGCTAGGCTGGGCGCCGCCGGGACCTGCAGTTCCCGCATTGCCGAGCGCCGAACCGGATTCCAGCCTGGACCGCCTGGCCGTATCTTCAGGTAGAACGCCTCGAGCTTGGCCTTGTCCGTCTGGGGCCCGAAGTACGCGCAGGGGAGCCAGCAGAGCGTGGTCACCGCGACACCGGCCACTAGCTGCTGCCAGCTTTCGAGGTTGCTTCCCAGCACCGGAACTAGAAGTGCGACGGTGAAGGACGCTGCCATCGCCACGAGTTCCGTTAGGGCGTTGATTCGCCACCAGAACCATCGCAGAAGGTAGAGCAAACCCGTTCCGGCCCCGATCTGCAGCATCACGTTGAACACCTCCAGCGCGCTCTCGAGCGAAAACGCGAGGATACAGGCCAGGACCAAAAGGACAAGTGTGCACAGCCTGCCCGCCCACACGACCCGTCGGTCGCTGGCATGAGGGTTCATGAAGCGCCGGTAGACGTCGTTGACCAAGATTGACGAGCCCCAGTTCAGGGAGGTGGAAATGGTCGACATGTAGGCGGCCGCGAGCGAGGTCACGACGAGTCCGAGTAGTCCGGGCGGGAGGAACGTCAGCATTGCGGGGTACGCCAAGTCGTCGCGCACGAGGGTCTCCGGAATGTCCGGGAACTGGCGCTGGATGTCTTGTAGCCCAGGAAACACCACTGCCGACGCAAGAGCCACTAGGATCCAAGGCCAGGGGCGGACGGCGTAGTGCAGCACATTGAATGTCAGCGTCGCCGCACGGGCGTGCTCTTCGTCCCTCGCCGATAGCATGCGCTGCACGATGTAGCCGCCCCCTCCGGGCTCCGAACCGGGGTAGTAGGCCGCCCACCACTGCACAAGCAGCGGGATCAGGAACACGGGGGCAAGCTCAGCCCATCCAAGTTCTTCGAAGGAGGGCCAGAAGGCAGTCCGCTCTTGAACGGCGGGATGCGCGAGGAGTTGGTGCAGCCCGCCGACCTGAGGAAGTTGCAGGATGTACACCGTTGCGGCCACCGAGCCCACCATCGCCATGCAGAACTGCGCAAGGTCGGTCAGCAGCACGCCCTGCAAGCCCCCCAAAGCGCTGTAGACCAGCGTCACCGTCGCGATCACGGTAACTGTCTGGACCGGATTCCAGCCGAACAGGACGGCGCCGATCTTCATCGCGGCTAGGGTTACCGAGGCCATGATCAGGATGTTGAAGACCAAGCCTAGGTAGACCCCGCGGAACACCCGGAGGAACGCCGCAATCCTTCCCGAATAGCGCAGCTCGTAGAACTCCACATCGGTCAGGGCTCCCGATCGGCGCCACAGACTTGCGTACAGGAAGACGGTCAACATGCCGGACAGGAGCAGTGACCACCACGTCCAATTCCCCAACACCCCGTTCCGCCGCACGATGTCGGTGACCAGGTTCGGAGTGTCGGTCGAGAACGTGGTGGCGACCATCGAGACTCCAAGCAGCCACCACGGCTGGCTTCGACCCGCCAGGAAGAACGCCGCAAAGTCGCTGCTGGCTCGTCGCGAGACGCGTAGGCCGATCCACAGCGAAAACGTCAGAAAGCTGGCCAGAATCAGCCAGTCTGGTGTCGTCAGGTGCACGGACGCGGGCGACCTAGCGCCCCATCCTTGGGCCGCCAGCCGATGGCTCCCAGTTTACCCGCCCCGGGAATGCGCTAGCGCTGGATTCTAGCGCCCACCAATGCCGGCGCCTCCTGCCGCCGCTCCGAAGTCTCTAACTGCTGCGGCCCCGCCACCAATTCCCAGTCGATGGCATTGACCCATTCCCTCAGCTCTTCCCGCTTGACCGACTTGTCCTCGACCAGGGCCCACACACGGTCCTCTAGGCCGAGGTCGGCATCCTGGAAGTTCTCCGACAGCCACGCTGCGGAGCTGTGCTCGCCCTGGGGGAACGCTGCTGGGAAGCCCTCCGGTGGGGACAGTTTCGGGCCCTCGAGGCAATATGACGACGCCGCCAAGTGGTGGTCGGTCATTGCGTCCGGTCGGCCGAGCAACGCGCAAGACCGATACAACGCGCAACCGGCGTGAACCGGCTTGCGGGGGATGGTCGAGAGGCTGAGTAATCCGACAGCAGTCGGCACCCCGGAAAACCCTGCCCCGGAAATTCGGATCCAACCCAATCGCAGGAGGGCTGCATCGCGTTTGGCCGCGAGGCCAGAGTGCTTGGTGCGGGAGCCCGATTCGGCTCGCGGGGCGATCTCGGCCGGATCCGGAGAGCGATTTCAACAGCGGTTGGCCGCACGCCCCGAAGGCACGAACCAGGCCATGGTCGGTGCGTCGCCCGAGAGGGCGTAGACGCCTACAAGTCCCTAGCGCTGAGGAGTCGCAGACCCACAGCCATGGGCTATAGATCAGGGATCCTCTTAGTTTCCATGCGATTCGTCGCGCTTTCGTCGGACGTCTCTGGCTGAATCCCGGGCAGTGCCGGAACTCCCGGGGAAGGGTGGCTGTGCCCTCCAGTTGGCCTGCTACACGCCTACAAGAACCCAGTAAGTGTAGAGAGTGATGAAGCGCCTTGTCTAGACTTGGGCGACCGCCCGAAGCAACCCTAGGACCGACCGTTCGCTGGCGGCCGCCTTGCTGCCGTCGATCGTGTAGTGGGTCTCGAGGGAAACCGACCCTGAGTAGCCGTCTCGCACCAAGGCGCGCAGTTGCCCTACGTGATCGAATTCACCGTCTCCCACGCCGCACCAAACGATTTCACCCTCAGTACTGCGCCGGTAGTCCCGGACGTGGACGTGCCAGATGCGGCGCTTGTCCAATCCTGCGTAGCCGTCGGGAAACGGGCTGGCATCGCCGGCGCGCGCCGCGTTGTTCGGATCCCAAGTCAGGCCAAGTGCCGGGGACTGCACGGCCTGAAGGAGGTTGGCGGACTGGCTGGAGCGCTCCACGTAGCTCGGATTAACGTTCTCCACGGCGAGCCGGAAGCCAGCGCGCCCGGCTCGTTCGGCCGATTCCGCCACGAGGTCGTAGATCCGCGGATAGGCGTCCGGGTCGGGAGTCTCATTTCGCCGATAAGTGAACGCGAAGGTGCGGATCAGGTCGGTGCCAAGGGAATCTGCACGCTCGAATGCGCGGTCCAAGAGATCCCACTGGGCTTGCAGCTTGTCGGGGCTCTCCGGAACCGGCACCTTGAAGAAGCCCGTGTCTAGAATCGCCAGGCGGATGCCTGCGTCGTCCAACATCGACCGCGCCTCGCGGATCCGCTCCATGGGCTGGGACGTGTTGTAGCGCCCCCAGATGCGCCTAATCTCGCAGTAACGGAGCCCGTGCCGACGCAGGAACTGGAGCGCGACTCCCAGATCGTCATCGATCTCATCCGTCGTTACGGCTAGGCGGAAATCGTGCCTGCCGGACGATGCGGCGCTCTCCTTTCTCGCGAGCGGGAGGAGCGCTGCGCCCGCTCCCAGAACGGATCGTCTGGTGACCTGTCGCACAGTTCCGCGATTATATCTGGTGGGCGATATCTGGTGGGCTCGATGTCGGGAACGGCCGCATTCTGGAGTCAGCGCGGCGGGGAGGCTGCCGCCGGCTTTGGCGGCTCTTTGGTGGGCTGGTGGGCGGCCCGGGTTTGGAGTCCCGCCTGCTCGTGGCTTCTGGTTGCGCTGGACATGGGGGAGCCTGCGGACGGTTTCCGTACAGCGGGAATCCGGCTCGACGAAGGTGCCGGATGGTGGTCTTACGCGCTGAACGAGTTTGGGCCTCTCGTGCTTGGAGTCGCGGCATGCTCGATGGTGCTGGGAATCTCGCTGCGCCTGCGTGGAGTCTGGTCGTTGGCCGCAGCCTGCGCAGGATTCCAGCTGGCAATGCCTTTGTGGGCCGACTTGGTGAGCATGGTCTGGCGGGGGCGGAGCACCACGACCCATATCGGCCAAGCGTTGGGTTTGCCTCTCGAGTCGCCGCTCGGCCGCTGGCTGATAGCAGTGTTGTGTGCGCTCGCGGTTGCAGCGCTTGTGCGAGCCGGGCTGAGACGCTCAGGCGCTACGACTTGGTCTGGCATGGCGATCCCCGCGGTTGCGGTGGCGTGGGCATTGGGAGCCCCGGGTTTCGGCGGGCGCGGGTTGCAGGGAACGCCGGCGTCATACCTCCCAGTTGTCCTAGCCCTGACAATCGCAGTGTCGGTCCGCGTGCCCGCAGCGACCTTGATGCCGATCCGATCGGTTCACGCCCTGAGCCTCTTGGCCATCGGTTCGGCTCTGGCAGCCATACCAGTGTCCGCGCCGCGGGGCGCGACTGGCGTCGACTGGGTCGCCGCCGATTCGCCGGGCTGGGCGCTCAACTTCGAGGCGGGCCGGTTCACTCCCGGCCAGCGAGCCGAGTGGCTGAAGCGCGCGGACCGGCGCTTGGCCGGATTGAGGGATCGACTCGGCTTGCCCTACACTGGACAACCGCTCCGCCTGCGCATTGCTTCGTCGGAAGGGCAGATCGCACTGTTCGGGCCGGGACCGCTGGGGTCGCGGAGCTTCGCCCTTGATGCGGTCGACGGTCCGGCTGTGGTCGCCGCCGACGGGCTTGTGCCGGAGGACCTACGAGCCGAGGCCGTGGTCGCCATGCGTCAGGCTTGGGGGCCTCCCGGCTCAGCCTCAATGGAGATGGCGGTTGCCCGCTACGCCGTCGGGGCAGTCGGGGGCGAGCGACTGATCGACGCGGGATCACGCATCGCTTGCGGGGAGCGGCGGTATTCGGCGGAAGAGGTGTTCGCAGCAGGCGGGGATTTCCTATCGCCGCTGGTTCGGGACGCCGTCGGGGGCGCTTGGGTGGAGAACGCCGTGCGCCGGATGGGGCGCGGTGTTCTTGGGCGGCTGCACCGGGAGAGTCTGCGGGAAGCGCTGGCACTCTGCCGTGACTGTGTGCCGCCGTGCAGCGGGAACGCCGTCGTGCCGCGTCCTCCGCGAGGATTCCCGCGCTATGCCAAGGGCATCTCCTTCTCTCACGAGGGCCGCCGGGGCGCTGGCTACGGCAGCGAGTCTGCTCGGCGCCAGCTCGAGCGCATTCGCGAAGTCGGTGCAAACGCCATCGCGCTCGTCCCCTATGCGTTCACGCCGGCTCCGGAACGCGCGGAAATCCGCTTTCGCACGCTGGAGACGGACGCCCGGCTGCTGCGCTCAGTGCGGGTCGCCGAGAGGCTCGGACTGGCCGTAGTGCTCAAGCCGCACTTGTGGGCTGGGCGCCGGTTTCACGGGGACATCGCCTTCGAGAGCGAGCAGCGCTTCGACCAGTGGTTTGACGACTACCGCCGCTGGATGCTGCACTACGCCCGCCTTGCCCAAGCGCAGGGTGTCCAACTGTTGTGCATCGGCAACGAGCTTGCGGGACTGACCGGCCGCAGCGCCGCATGGAGGTCACTGATAGCCGATGTGCGCAGCGTCTACGGAGGGCCCCTGACCTACGCGGCGCACTGGGAGAGCGAACTGGAGAGCGTTGAATTCTGGAATGCGCTGGACTACATCGGTGTCAATTTCTATTTCCCCATCGCCGCCCCTGGCGATTGGCCCTCAGTTGGCTCACCCGAGATTGCCGACGCTGCCCGACGGATTGGGCGCGTCCAGGCTCGCTTCGGAAAGCCCGTCTTGTTCACGGAGGTAGGCTTCCCGGCGCTGGCGACCGCGGCGTCGCGGCCTTGGGAAGAGAACGGCAGCCGGCTGAACCCGGACCTCCAGTCGGCCTGCTATCGGATCTGGATGGAGGCCTTCGCAATGCGGCCGAGAGTGTTTGGGATGTTCTGGTGGAAATGGCCAAGCGATGGTAGCTCCAGCCCTTTCGACGGTTCGCACCGCCCTCTAGGGAAGCCAGCAATGGGTGTGCTCAGGGACTGGTTCGCGAGGCTCTGATCCGCGGCGTCTCGGCTTGCTGGCAATCGCGAATGTAGCCAAGGCTCCAATTCGGGCTGTGGTATGCTTTAGCCTCGCAGAGCGCGCCAGCGCGCCCCGTGTCCCGCAGCGCGGGCTCAACACTGTTAATTAGGACAATCGATGCGTTCTCGCAACATGGGCCACAACATTTTCTTCGGCAACCTGCCCACGTGGGTCACGGCCGACGACATCAGGTCCTGGCTTGAGAGCAGCGATCTGGTTTGTGACGCGGTTCGGGTAATCCGGGACTTCGAGACTCAGGAGTCCAAGGGCTATGCGTTCGTCGAAGCGCCCAATGACGAGGAGATGCAGGCGATCATCCGGCGCTTCAACCGGGCTCCAATTGACGGAAAGCTGCTGCGCGCCAAAGCCGCGCATCCGAAGGGCGACCGCGACAGGACTAGAGGCCCTAGGGGACGTGGCGGGAGGAGGTCTCCGGATCGCCGCGTCCGCGGCCGCAGAGACTCTGGCGCGAAGAGGGTCGGATCTTTCGGAGAAGCCCTGCAACGGGCCCGAAAGAGCCCTTCGTAGCCTGTGCTGCTGGTCGGCAGCCCGTCCCAGTCGCGCCATCTCTCAGGAGGGTAACGGCTCGGGAACCGCGGGGCTTCGTCCATTGGCACTGCCTGTCGCGCGCACAGCAGCCTCTCTGCCGGGTTTCGGGTCGGTCACCGCTCCCAGGAGCGATTGACCTGCAGGCGCTTGACCCCTAGAGGGTCAGGTCCGGCAGTGTTCGCCTGGAGTAAGAACGGTAAGGCAGCCTGCCTTCTTGGGGCTCCCCGGGGTCATTGGAGGCGTCGAGTTGCCTTTGCCGGCGCTGCCTAGGCGATCGGACGCTTCTGGTACGACGGCGGGGCGGCCGGATCATTGCGCCCGTCTCCCTCGAAGCCCCTATCGCGAGGCGCCGGCTGTGGCAACACGGTCTCCATCTGCGGGTCAAAGCCCATCTGGCGCCCTTGGCGGTACGAATCGACGCCAAGCCGGATAGCCACCATCACCTGATAGCCGAATCGCGCGTCGAAGATCGGCTTCTCGCGCGTGCGAACACATCGGAGGAAGTCAAGCATGTGGTTTGTTCGAGCCGTCTGCTGGTCGAGGTTGTCGACCGCGACCTCGACGGTGGCTTGTCCAGTGCGGGCGCGGAAGCTGTCGGCATACAGCCTCTCTGGTGTGACCCGCACCGATCCCGGCCGGATCGAGATCGCGGACATCTGGCCAAAGAACGCCGGGCCGTGAAGCACGTTAGGGGCCTGAGAGCCGCTGCACCCGACGAGGTTCACCACCAGGTCTTCGTACTCGATCGTCGTGGAGTAGGTGTCCGGAACCTCACGGTTGCGGAATAGGTAGATCCCTCCGTGAGCGCTCACGCGAACCGGGAATCGCGGACCCACCGCGAACAGCAGGGGCGCGAGGCGGTGGTACAGGAAGTCGGTCCCGATCCCGCCCGAGAAGTCCCAGTACTTGCGCCAGCGGAAGAAGCGTTCGCCGCTGAACGGCTGGGACGGGGCATTGCCCAGAAAGCGATCCCAGTCGACAGTCGTTGGGCTGGCCTCCTCATCGACGTAGTACTGCCAGACACCGTTGGCGTGATTCGACGAGTAGCTGGACTGCGCCATGACGATCGGCCCGGTCAGGCCACTGGCAATCATCCGGCGGGCCTCCTCGTAGGCCGGGTCCGATACCCACTGGCTGCCGACCTGCAGAACCCGCCCCGTTTCGCTCGCCACGGCAGCTATCTGCCTAGCCTCGTCGATAGTCTTCGACATCGGTTTTTCGAGGTAGACGTCCTTGCCGGCGCGCATCGCGTCAATCGCCATCCGCGCATGCCAGTGGTCCGGGGTTGCCACGACCACGGCGTCGACGTCGTTGCGGGCCAGCAAGTCCTCGTAGGCGTGGTGGATGTCGGCATCGGCGAGGCCGATAAGCTCCTTGGCTCTGAACTTGGCCCGCTCGTAGATGTCGCAGGCAGCGACGACGCTGAGAATCCCGTCTTGCCGCATCATCGGCAGCAGCCGGCGCTGGAGGTGCCTTGTGCCTATGTTCCCAACGCCGATGATGCCGATGCCGATGCGGTCGTTCGCGCCCAAGGCGCGGCCACCGCCCAGCGCGGCAGTTCCGGCAATAAACGTTCGGCGGTCATATGCCTTCGGCGCCATCGGTGGCTCATTGTGGCACATGCGCCGCCCTGCTTTGGCCAGGCGGGTCAGAGCGAGCGGATCAATTCCTTGGCGCGCTCGTAGCCCGGGAATGTCCGTTCCTCGGCCTGAAATTCGGGCGTGTGGACGCGCCGGCGCGTTCCGCGAAGCTCCGCTGGGTGCTTGACGTGCAGCATTTCGTGAAATAGCACGTACTCCAGCGCCAGCTCCGGCGCACGAGCCTGATCGAAGATGCGGCTGATGACGATTACGTCGTGGGCCGGATCGTAGTGGCCGAGGCGCCTGCGGGACGCTTTAGGGCTCCAGCCCAAGCCCGGCTTGCGCAGGCTCCCCGCGAAGTGCCGGCGGTTCAGCCTGTCGAACAGCGCGTTCAGGTCGTGCACGGTTCCAGCGGGCGGCAGCACGTTCTTGCGGCCCCGCTCACGCCGGACTGCAAGCATCCGGTCCTGCACGGCCTGGCTGTGGGTCCACAGCTCATAGCGTCGCCGAGTGCGTTTGGGAATCTGCCGCCGGTACAGCTTTGACAGCAGGATGGCGGCAAGTGAGTCCAGCACATCCGGCGGGGCGTCGCGCAGCATGTCGCTGAGATTCACTTCGATCGTGCGCGAGCCAGGCTGCATCTTAATGGTCGACCGCAGGCTGGCGTAGGGCCGGAAGCGAAGTTTGAACGCCGGCGTTTCGGTCCTTGGCTTCAGCCGGCGGAACCGTTCCCGAAAGATGGCCTCGGGACCGGCTTGGGATGTCCCCGGCGTCTCTTGGCCGGCTCCGGACCCAGATTGTCGCTTCCTCGCCCGCCGTCCTCTCAACCAGCTAGGTCGGCGGGTGCCCCTCGTCTGGTATGCCATTGTCAGCCGCGGCTTGCCCATCCGGCTGCTGCCGGCGGTCGGCCCATGCGCGTCGGCGGCCACGCTATCGGCTTCCTCCCGAAAGGCCGCCAAAGAGGCGACCGAGGGCACCCCCAAGAACGCCTACGTCTTGGCCCTGAGTCGCTCTTGCACGTAGTCCACGTAGCGGCGAAGCACGAGCACATGGAAGGTGGGCTGCTGGTATTCCTCGATTGCGTACAGGTATCCCTTGGACCTGAGCTGGTAGAGGACGTTGCGGACCCAAGACTGCTGCGTCCGGCTCATGCCCTTCTTTGAGATGTCCAGGCACGCACCCGTCAGATGCGCAGACGCCTTGGGGCCCGTCGAAGCGGCGGCGTTGCCGTTGCGCCGCGCCAGCTGTCGCTGGTAGCCGACCGTTCTAGTGAGGCTTGTGACGCGCAACGGTCGCCGGAACCGCTGCCGGAACTGGCTGGCGAGCCGCGTCAGCAACAAATGGGCCCACGGCCGCAAGTAGCGATAGTCGGAAGGCACCGCGTGGAGGTAGTAGTCCTGGGTGCGCTCCTTGACCGGCACAAGCAGCTTCAGCCGCGCCCAGCGCTGCACCATCTCCTTGTCCTTCATGCGACTGAGGTGGTCCGCGTCGGCCAGCCTGTTCTGCTCGGCCTGCGATCCCCTAGTGGCCCTCAGGCTGGGTTCGGCTTGGGCTACCCCTCCGCACGCCAGAACAATTGCAAGCAAAAATGGCCCGACCACGAGTTGAACATAACACACCCGGAACGACGGCGGCGACAGGGATTTCTACGCCGGTTGGCCTCATCCAGTATCATTGTGACGAACGATGTCGTCACCATCTGGGCGGGCCCACGCAAGTGCCTTGCCTCGGAGGCAGCGAGAGGCGGAATGAATAGAACATCCAAACCCCAAACCGGTCGGAGGAGTCGGCAGCTGGATTCCGCGACCCCCTCCCCGGCGTTGTCGCCCCCACCGCCAAGCATTGATCCAGATTGGCGCGAGCGGATCGAGATTGCCAAGCAGGTACGCGAAGAGACCAGAAAGGCTCGGGCCAATAAGCCTTCGACGTTCGACTTGCGGGGACCGCCCATCAGGTTCCAGCGTTGACGGCCGTCACACCCCTCTACGCAGCAGCCAATGCTGGCCGGTACGAGCGCCAGCAGCAGATTCGGGACTATCAGGCTGCCTACCACTGCCGTCTGGTTGTGATGCGAGACGTGATCTTTCCCCGCAGTGTTCCGTTCTTCGAGGAGACACTCTTTGGTGCAGATCCAAGGGAGGACCTGCACATCATGTTCGCTACGCTCGGCGGCGACGGTGAGACCGCCTTGCGGCTCGTTCGCCAAGCGCAGTCCCGCTGCCGTGAACTGACCGTGATCGTCCCTGACCAAGCCAAGAGCGCAGGAACGTTGTTCGTTCTTGGGGCAGACCGAATCTATATGGGCCCGACCAGCGATCTTGGACCCGTCGATCCCCAATTCCTCCTGCCGAACGGTTCGCTCGCCGCTGCGAGAGCGATCATCGCGGCCGTCGAGGAGGCGGAGCATCGTATACAGAACAACCCAACCACATATACTCTGCACGCATCGATGCTGTCCGATATCACCGCCCTCATGGTCCAGCAAGCCCGTGACGCAATGGATCGAACCGGCGACCTGATCACGGAAGCGCTCGCGTGCGTTTCGTCTCGGTCATCAGACGAAGTGAACACCTTGGCCGAAGGCCTTCGGAAGCACCTGGTCGGAGAACCAAAGGATCACAGAGCCATCGTCTCAGCGTCAGACGCCAAACGGTTCGGCCTGCCAGTTGCAGAAGCAGATCCGACTTCTGATCGCTGGCGAGCGGTTTGGCAGCTCTGGGCCAAGTACCTCGTACTGCCTGCGGACTACTTTCTGTACGAAAGTGATTCGGCATCCCTCATCGGCAATCACAGTTCGGCACCACCTCCAACTGGGTGACCTAGGCCCAGCGCTCAATCCGCAACCGGCCTTCCTGACTGGTCACGGCCCAGGGTCGGCTGTTACGGTCTCTCTCATCGTGCGCAGCTTCCATCCTCGCCGCTCGATCCGCTACGACTCTCTGTGACATTGCCCCCGCCGCGACCGATATCGCGGTGCCGTGCGCGCCGTTGTTGTCCCGTAGTCACTCCCTCACAGCAGGAATGAGTGTGAATTCGAGTCACCCGTAAATGAGACTGACTCAGGCGACTCGACCCTCTCGTCAGCGATGTCCGGGAGGGCGTGGTGATCAGGGGCGCTCGCCACCGGTTTCTGGTGCGTCCCTATGCAACGCTGGGGATGGCCCTTGCCCTGTCACCGGTCACAGAGCCATGGATAGAGTCGGCCATCTGGCACAGCACGGCCTATCCTTAACTTGGGCCTGACTGTTCCCCTAAGTATCTATGGCAGTCGCAGATCTTGACCGCAAGCGTGCGGCCAAGCTGGTGCCGGCAGTGCTCAGCACTTCGTTCGCGACCGCACTCCTGCCGGTCCTCGCGGCACAGCCGGGCTGGCGTTCCGAGACGCCGCACTTTCGCGTCTTGGTCTCTGCCGCGCCCGGCTTAGGGCCGGAAACGGCACAGTCAGCGGCTGAAGCGCTCGAAGCCTTCCGGCAGGTCTTCGAATCGCGCAACGTTGGCACTCCTGCCCGCTCTGACGGCCCGCTCGACGTGCTCGTGCTTCCCAGCCGTCTGGACCTGCACGCCCTGCTCCAAGACCCTCCGAGCTCTCGCACCCGCGGCATCACAGTCCGGGGTCTCGACAGGGACTTCGTTGCTGTTCCCTGGCACGGAGTCCCCGGGCCCCGCGTCACGCTTGCGCACGAGTACGCCCATCAGTTTGACCGGCCGGCTTGGCCCATCTGGTTTAGGGAGGGACGGGCGGTTTTCCTCGCCCGGGAGATGGCGGCTGGCGGCGACGCAGACGCGCGACTTCCGCTCCTTGAGACGCTTGATGCTTCCGAGTGGCTGGACTGGGGTCGTTTGCTGGATGCCGAGCGTGGCGACGACATTTCCACGGCTCAACTGTTCCAGACCCAAGCCTGGCTACTGGTGCATTGGCTCTCTCGAGAGGCGAGCGATTGGGCCCCTCCCGATCCGTCAAGTGTGCAGTCGGTGCTGGCTGCCCTCGGATCAGAAGGATTGACGGAGACGCTGCGCGACTACCTGCTGGAACTGAAGCGCGGCCGGCTGGCACCGCTCTTGAAGGTTGGGCCCGCCGACCTGCACGCTCCTGTGGCCGAGGCGCGGCACTGGGAGATCCCCCTATTCATGGCGGAGGTTGGCAGGGAGCTGCGCCACTTCGACCTTGCGGAGCCCGCCCTGCGCAAGATAGCGGCGGGTGTCCCCGACGAGCCCCTTCCTCAGGCGGCTCTCGGCACCCTCCTAGTGTTGCTGGATCGGCCGGAGGCTGCAGAAGATGCCTTCAAGGCAGCTCTGTCCTTAGGAGACCCCCGCGCCCGGACCGCCTATCGATACGCGGTGCTGATGATGCGCCCCGGCGAGGATCCGCAAGCTAGGGCCTCGGAGGCACTCGATGCCGCCCTCCGGGCAGTGAGGCTGGATCCCCACGAGCCTACCCATCGGCTGGCGCTGGTCCATGCTCGGATGCTGCGAGGCGACTGGCGCGCAGTGTTCCGCGAGCTCCTCGCGTTGAGCTCCTTTCCAGGGTGGAGCGGCCGGGCCGCCCAAGAGGCGGCAGAGGCACGCCGAAGGCGTCATCAGTCAATCCTCGCTGAGCCGCGCCCTCGTTTATTGCTGGCGTCTGCGCCGACGGCGCACGTGGAGCTTCCCGAGAGTCCGCAGGCATGGAGGGACCCTGCGCCAGCCAAGGCCCCGACCCGCCGGCTCTGGCCTCCGCAGGGAGCGTGGCTGGTCCAAGGGAAGATCGCCTGGGTGGATTGCTCGGGCGGCTCCCGCACAGTGATTGTGCACACGCCGTATAGGCGCTACAGCCTGGCCGAGAATCCAGACAGCCCGCCTCGACTGATCAACCGCCCTTTCCGCGTGAAGCAGATCCCATGCAACACTCGGGGCTACTCAGCTGCGGTCGCCTTCAAGAAGCTGCCCGCCGGGTCGCAGCACGACGGTGAACTCGTCGGGATCCGCTTCTGAGGCCCGGCCAGCTACATGATCCCGTAACGGGCGAATGCCTCGGTGGCGGACATTCCGGCGACCATCTCGCTCCTCACGCGCTGTTCGCCGCGGACCTTCTCGAGGGCCATCCGGAACACGTCGACCTCGGCGCGCTTGGGGACAACGCACACACCGTCGCGATCTCCCACCACCATGTCGCCCGGTCGGATGCGCACCTGGCCGATGCGCACGGTCGTCCGGAATTCCGCGATGCCGCCGCGGGCTCTCATGTCCTGCGCGTAAGGCCCTAGGCCGAATGTCGGGAATCGCTGGCTGAGGACGCCCTCTGAGTCCCTGTAGTAGCCTTCGACCACAGCCCCAGCCGCGCCCAGCGCCCGGGCGCGAATCGTCATGAGCTCGCCCCACAGCGCGAAGTCGGTGTCCGGAGCGGCGCATACGTACACCTCGCCGGCCTTGAGGTCGTCAAGGGCCTCGAGCATCAGCCCGAAAGGCCGTTCGCGGAAGAGGTCCGCATGGACCTCCGAGATGCGCTCCGCAACCACGGGCATGGCGCGGCCCACAACACGCATCCCGACGTCCAGCGGCCGCACTGACGGCGGCAGGAATTGCGCGGTCAGTCCGATTTCGTCCATGACATCGCCGACCACTGCCGAGAAAAGTTCCCGGTGAATGAGGTCGAACAGTTCCTCGTCGGACTGCCAAAGGCCGGCCACTTCAGCCATTCCCCTGTGCGTCGGCCCGTCCTCCGATCGGCGACATTCGCAGATCTTGGCCGTACTGCGCGATGCGTTCGAGCACGAGCTGCGCCCGACGGACCCGCTCTCGCGAGAGGCGGATTGCGGTGGGCTCGATGTGCGTGCCGCTCGGATAGATGTCAGGCGCGTTGCGAAGGCCGAGCTTGACGTACAGCGGTGCGCCGCACCGCACGAAGTCCGGCACTTCGTAATGGCGGACGAATCCGCCGATGTTGTCGGGCGCCTCGACGTAGAGGTCTATAGGGGCGTCGATCGCCTTCCGGATCGCCGCGAGCTGCGCCAGCGAAAGGTCCGAGGGCACGTTGACGGTCGTCGCTCCAAGATCCTCCAAGAGCCGGGCTGAGCTTGGGTTTGCGGGCGCCATCATCACCGAGGTCTTTAGGATCAGGTCTCCCGGAAAGTCGCCGGTACGCTTGAGCCGTCCCATGATCTCCAGCAGGCCGATGTCGGAGACCAGGATGCTGCGGATTCCGAGCCGCACCGCCCGACGGGCATCCTCGAGCGCATACACCAGCTGATCGCTGCCGCGCAAGCTCAGGCCAAGCGCCTTGCCGGCCGCAGAGTAGGCCTGCGCGCCGATGTCGAACGTGGCCCGCGGGCCGATGAAGAGGTTGACCTCGACCCCCGCCTCGTCGCCAAGTGCTGCCATTTCCCGGATCTCGTCGTCGCACAGCAGCATGATGCCGCTGCCCTGGCTGACCCGGTGCACGGGAACAGCCCTGGCCCGGCCCTCCTCAAGCACGGCGCGCAAGCTGGCGGGACCCTCGGTGCTGGGGATTTCGATCCTGAATTGGCCGCCGTCCGGGAATCGTTTCGGGGACGGCTCCGGGGGGTCATCTGCGGCGGGCAGGCCGAGCTTGGCCAGCGCCTTCCGGCTCTCGCTCATCCTCACGGCGGATTCTCCCTCACCACTAGGCCCGTCCGGTCCAAGTGCGGGAACATCACCTCGGCAGAGCACCCCGTTCGCCCGAACTCACGGGCCACCGCGTGCACCGCATCCACTCGGCCCGTATCGTACAGCACCAGGACCGCAGGCCCCGCCCCGCTGAGGGCACATCCCAGCAGCCCTTCCGCACGCATCCGCAGAATCCTTGCGAGCCCGGGCACGTGGCGCTCGCGGTACGGCTGGTGCAGCCTGTCCTCGAACGCCACGGGAAAGGCGTCCCTGTCACCCTTCAGCAGTGCTGCCACGAGGAGTGTGGCGCGCTGAATGTTAAAGACCGCGTCCGCGCGCCGGTACGAGTCTGGAAGCGCTGCCCGCATGGATGCCGTCGAGAGCGGGAAGTCTGGGCAGACGATCGCGACTGAGAAGGCTCTGGGCACTTCTAGCCGAACTGCCCGCGTGACCCCGTCGTCGCCAATTGCGGCCGTCGTGACCGACCCCAGGACAGCTGCCGCCACATTGTCGGGGTGACCCTCGATGCGAGCAGCCTCGTCGAGCAGGCGGTGCTCGTCCCACTTCAGGCCGAGCGTGTAGTCCGCCAGCACCACGCCCGCCACAAGGGCCGCCGCACTCGACCCGAGACCCTTGCCCACGGGGATCTCATTGTCAATCTCCAGTTCGACGGGGGGAAGCCGTCGCCCCAGTGACTCCGCGACATCTCTGGCTGTCGCGAGGATCAGGTTTTCGGGTCCGGTTGGTATCTGGTCCGCGTCGCGCCCGCGGACGCAAATCGACTGCTCGGCCGCGGGTCGAAAGCGGCATTCCAGGTACAGGCCGACGGCTAGGCCCAAAGTGTCGAACCCGGGTCCGAGATTCGCGCTTGAGGCCGGCACGCGAACCTCTGTCCGGCCGCGCATCTCCCGAATCATAGCGCAGCGCCGGGCCGTTCCTTCGACGGCGTTGCCGGTTTCAGCGTTCCCCGGTTGGCCCCCTCGTCAGTCGAACGAGAGAAAGTAAACGATGCCTGCCACCGTCACGAGAACGACAGTGGTCCATTGGGGATCCCACCGTCCGCGGGTCCCCGCCGCCGTCTGGGTCGCTGCTGCAACGGCGGCCCGCGTGCGCTCCTGCCAGCCCGAGCCTGTTCCGCGGAACGTGCCTCCCCGCCGGCAGCTGCCGAGCGTCAACCCCGCCAGCGACTCCCGGCTGGCCGGGCCGACGAACGCCGTGTGGCCCGCCATCACCGCCGCTGTCACTGCCACGGCCCAGAAGTAGCCCCACCATACGCTGGTTATCTCCAGCGGAAGCGGCCAGCCGAGGCGGTCGCCGAGCATTGACAAGAGACCGAAGCACATTCCGGCCAGCAGGCCCGCCAGTCCTGAGCCCTTCGATGCCTTGGTCAGCGCGCCGATGGCGAAGACCGTCGCCAGGGGCACAACCGCAACGCTTGAGAGGCGCAAGTAGAAAGACACCATGCCCTGATCGAGGAAGGGCACGTAGGCGAATGAGACCGCGATGCACAGGGCCGAGGCCGCCCGCGTCGTCGAGAGGCTGGCGCGCTCCCCGGCTCCGGGCACGAGGAAACGGCCGAACACGTCGCGCGTGAAGACCGCGCCAAGCGCCGAGCCGATCGAGTCGTAGGTCGACATGCAGGCCGCCAGCACTCCGGCCAGTACAAGCCCCGCGAGGAGCCCGCTCGCATGGTCCACGAACAGCCGCGGGAACGCGTCGTCCACACGCTCCAGGCCGGGGTACATCGCCCGGGCCGCAATGCCCATCGTCACCGTGCACCACGTAACAAGGATCAGCACGCCAGAGGCGACCGCCGCCGCACCCCGCATGTCCCGCGCACTGCGGCATCCAAGAAGTCGCATTGCTTGCGAGTGGTTCACGATCGAGTAGGCCACGTGCACGGTGATCCACCCGAACAGCACCAAGGCGAGCGGGGCTCCCGGCCCGGCCAAGCCCGAGTAGGCCAGAACCTGACGGGGAAGGTCCGGATCCAGATCACCGAGGCGCTGCTGGATACCGTCCCAGCCGCCTGCCCCGCGCCAGGAGAGGATCCACAGCAGTCCGGCGCCGGCCACGATGGCCAATGCCTGCAGCGAGTCTGTAGCGACCACCGTCCGCAGGCCCCCGCTGGCCGTGTACCAGGCCGCGAGCGCGGCGAGCCCGACCACCAGCCACCACGCCGCGTCTCCCCAGCCCGTGAGCAGGCCCAGCAGCAGGAACAGAGAATAGGCCATGTTCCCCATCACGTGAGTTCGCTGCTGGATCTGGACCAGCGCTCCCAGCAGCCGGACACTCGGACTGAACCTTGCCTCGAGGTACTCCGCGTTCGTGAAGAAGCCGGAACGGTAGACCGGGACCAGGACCGCGCTGGTCAGCAGCAGCCATCCGATCGGCAGGCCTAGCCACCACGTGGTCAGGTAGGAGATGCCATAGGTGTAGGCCCCTCCCACCACCGCTACGAAGTCCCCGCTGTCGATGGCGGTAGCGAACAGCGACAGTCCGACCGCGGGCCAGGCCAAACGGCGTGCCGCGAGTTGCCAGCCGGTCGCATCCCGCGGGCGCTTGGACCTCAGCCAGCCCGCCGCTGCAATCGCGACGTTGACGCCTAGGGCCAAGGCCCAAGCGGTTGCAGTCACGTCCAGCGCCGGCCTAGCGAGCTGTCAGGGCTTTGACGAACTCCGCAGCCTCGCGCCGATGGGCACGAATCGCGCTCTGCAGCGAGCCGAACCCGGGAGGGCCTGCAACGCGTTCCCAGTGGCCCGGCCTGTCGTGGCCCCGCACCAGAGCAGCCGTCTGGCCAGGCAACGTGGGTCGTGCGTCCGGCGTCACGTACCGGGCCGCGAAGCCCACCCTCGGGCCTGCGGAGCGGTTGGGACGCGAGCCGTGGATGGCTCGCACATGGTGCAGGGACATCTGGCCTGGCCGCAATTCCACGTCGATCACCTCGTCCTCGTCATAGGCGGCTTGAACCACCTGCCCGCGGGTGAGGAGGTTGTCGGCGCCGTAGGTGTCTTGGTGCGGCTGGATCTCGAGGCGGTGGGAGCCGGGGACCACGCGCATGCATCCGTTCTCGATCGTGCTTGCGGTGAGGGCGATCCACGCAGTGGTGACCTCGCCGCCGGAGAGCCCCCAATAGGTGCCGTCTTGGTGCATGGTGACGTGGCCGGGATCGAAGGGGGTCTTGGGGAACACGGACGCGGACCATAGCAGGATGTTCTGGCCAATCACGGACTCAACCGCTTCCAGCACGCTCGAGTGCGTGGCCAATTCCCACGCCCAATCGAAGAATCGGTGGACTTGGGGCAGCTGGGCCGCCTTGCCGCCGTACCCCGCCACCTTGGCGGTCTCCTGATAGGCAGTCAGGTAGCCCGCCGCCGCGCCCTGGTCCAGCACGCGAATCGGAAACACCAGGCCGGTCTCTCGGTACTGGTCGCGAAGATTAGCGCTGAGTCGCATCCGGCCCGGGCCTCCGGCGGCCCCATGATACAGCCGTCCCTTGGCCGTCCGGGACCGGACGCGTAAAATCGGTCGCTTGGCTGGCACGGCGCTCACTCTGGATGTCGGCTGCGGGCGAAACAAGCGGCCCGGGGCGATCGGGATCGATCGGCTTCCCGGCACGTCAGCCGATGTGGTCGCGGACATTGACGCCGGACTACCGTTCGTCGATGGTGCTTTCCGGGAGGTGAGCATGATCCACGTGATCGAGCACGTGGGCAGTGTTGTGGCTGCGATCGAGGAGGCCCATCGTGTTCTGGCCGATGGCGGTGTGTTGCGGATCGTGACACCGCACTGTTCGGACGCCAGTTCGTTCGCGGACCCTACCCACCGTTGGCACCTGAACTCGTTCTCGCTGCGGTACTTCACGCAGTCCGGCGGCTTCTCGTACTACTCGGGGTCGCGATTCCGGCGGCTGCACCTTCACGTGCGCCTGTTGCGCGCGTGGCGCATGCTTGGCTTTGAGTTTGCGGTCAATCGCTGGCGCCCATTCCGCAAGTTCTGGGAGTACTACCTCTGCTTTGTGATCCGCGGGAAAGTGCTGACTTTCGAGCTTGAGGCCCTCAAATAGGCCCGTCTGGGCCTGTGGTATTCTCCGAAAAGTGGAACTGGCAGCGGTCTACAAGGCGCTCGGCCGCAAGCGCTCCTGTGATCTCGTCAAGGGCGTGTCGATGGGCGCGCTGAGGACTTTCGGGGTGTACGGGGCCATTAAGATCCGCTCCAGGCTGAGGACTCTGAACCGCCGGAAGTTGGCGTCGATTGCCCCGCGACTCTGGGACCGCATCCAAGACGGCGACAAGGGCTTGGAGCGGGACCTGACGCAGGCGGTGTTGGTGTCAAACATCCCCATGATCGTGTCCGTCCTCGACCTGCTCGGCATTGAGCACGACGGGAACGGATTCTTCGACAAAGACGGGGACTACACGGACAAGTTCTCCGAGGGCTGGGAGGCAAGGGTGGTCCAGCATTGCCGGGCCCGATTCAACGACGATTTGGTGCTGCTGTATGTCAACCATCTTGGATGGGAAGCCGGCGTGCTCGATTCCCCGTACTTGGGCAAGCCAGCAGCCGTTGGCCAGACCGACGGCGAGTAGGGGCCAGACTGGTCCTAGGCGCGGGAACGGCACTGGGCCGAGCGAGGTGGATCGAGAATGAGTCGCAAGCGAATCGGCATCCTGACAGGGGGCGGGGACGTGCCCGGCCTGAACGCCGCCATCCGGTCCGCCGTCTTGTGCGCCGAAGACCACCACATCGATGTCCTCGGAATCCGTCGCGGCTGGCAGGGTCTCACCCATGTGCACATCGTCGACGGTGCTGACCCGGAATACCTCTTGCCGCTGGACCGCGCAAACACTCGCACCGTCGCCCGCCAGGGCGGAACCTTCCTGCACTCGACCCGCACGCAGCCGTCCCGCATGAGCGCGGCGAGACTTCCGGGTCGGCTGCAAGGCCGCCTCGGCACCCTCGGGGAGGTCAACCCCGGGGTCTTCGACTTCACGCCCGTCGTGCTCGAGAACCTCGAGACCCTCGGATTGGACGCTCTCATCGCGATCGGGGGAGATGACACGCTGAGCTATGCACGGAGGCTGCACCTCGAAGGCTTCCCGGTCGTCTGCATCCCGAAGACGATGGACAACGACGTGCCCAACACCGAGTACTGCGTGGGCTTCTCGACCGCCATCACGAGGGCGGTTGCCGCAATCCGCCGCCAGCGCACGACGGTCGGCTCGCACGAGCGCGTCGGGATCTTCCGGATTTTCGGTCGCGATGCAGGCTTTACCGCCCTGTACACGGCCTATGCCGTCGGTATCCGCTGCTGCATTCCCGAGTGTGTCTTCGACTTGGACAGCCTGCTGCAAGTCCTGCAGAACGACAAGCACGAGAACCCCAGCAGCTACGCATTGGTCGTGCTCTCGGAGGGTGCCACTTGGCACGGACGCAAGGTTCAGGAGTACGGCGAGCCGGATGCCTATGGGCACCGCAAGAAGATGAGCGTGGGCGAGGCGCTCAGCCACGAAGTCAAGGTCCGACTTGGCGAGGGGACGATGGTCAGCGACCTGACGTACGATCTGCGCGGTGGCCCCCCCGACTTCATCGACCGAATTGTCGCGAAGACGTTCGCGACAATGGCGATCGAGTGCATCGCAGACTCCGGGTCAGGCCGAATGATGGCTCTTCAGCGCGGCTGCTACGTTGACGCGGAGATCCCGGGAGCCGAGGGCAAGTCCCGTTCGGTGGACGTTGAATCGATGTACGATCCCGCGAGCTTCCGGCCCAAGTTTGGCAGACTGGCTGGGGCGCCGATCTTCCTCAGCCGACTCTAGGGCCGCGCCCGCGCTGTGCGCGGCCGACGGTCAGGCCCACTTCAGGGCGCGCTGCCGGAACAGCCAGATGTACCCCGCGATGAGAATCGCCAAGAACACGAGCATCTCCACTAGGCCGAATAGGGCCAGCACGTCGTACTGAATGGCCCACGGCAGCAGGAAGATCGTCTCCACGTCGAAGATCACGAACAGGATTGCCACGAGGTAGAAGCGGATTGAGTAGCGTCCGCGCGTGTCATCCTCAGGGGCGATTCCGCACTCGTACGGCGAGAGCTTTGTCTTGCCGGGGGCGCTGGGACGGACTAACTTCGCGGCGATCAGCGTCACAACCGGGAACGCCACGGCGATCGCGATGAAGATCAGTATTGGGATGTAGCCCCGAGGCATATCCAAAGCGTATCACGGCACGCGCCACGATAAGACACCACGACACTGAAGGCCTTGGTGTCCCATCTAGAGGCCAGCGGCGACTGTTGCTGCGTTGATTCGAATATCTAGGCCGAACAGACCGCCTGCGAGAACGTAGCTAGGTCGATGGTGGCGATCCCGGCGGAGTTCCCGTCGAGCGCTGACACGATTATCCGAGACAACCTCTTGGGCGATGCGATGCGCACTGTCCCGGGCAAGTACGGCGCGGATGCTGGGCCCTGGCAGGCTCGGGACGGTGGTTACGGGCGCGGGTGAAGCCGCGAGTCCTGCTGATCGAGGAGGTCGACGCCATTCAGGCCGACCAGTTCCGTCGAGCAGGGATTCCGGCCGAGCCATGGGCCGCACAGTTTGGCTGACTCTGCCGTCCGCTGCTCGCAGACGACTTACGACTAGGGCGGGAGTGTCAAGTGCCGAGCGAGTGGCGCGGCTGCCATCGCAATGATGCCGTTGAACTCCGGGGCTCACGCCCATCGCCTGCCAGTCGCATCAATCGGATCGTGAACCGACTGCAACCGCAGCCGGACGATCGAATCCTAGCATGGAGCCACTACAATGACTCCTTACATCGGCTCTGGTCTCGAACAGTGGGCGTCAAGCTTGTGGTAGCGGTAACGGACAACGACTGGTTCAAAATCCTCCAACGAGAATCGGGCTTGGACGAGGTCAATTTCTGGTCACCGTCCCCGAAGAGGTTCCTGTCGCTCACACAGGGCGAGTTGCTCCTGTTCAAGTTGCGCGCGCCCAACAACGCGATTGCCGGTTGCGGGATCTTCGTCCACTCGTATGCACTTCCCTGGAAGCTGGCATGGAAGGCCTTCGGTGTGGCTAACGGTACAGGTTCGGCCGAAGAGCTGTATAAGCGGGTTGCGAAGTACCGAGGCGTGCCCCAAGAGGCCCTAGGCAACTTCGAGATCGGCTGCCGAATCCTCACACAACCGAGCTTCTTCGTGGAAGAGGACTGGATTCCCGTGCCAGACAGTTGGTCTCCCCGGATTGTCGACTATAAGACTTACAACACTGAGGACGCCGAGGGCCTTGGCCTGTGGCACGCCGTTATCGAGCGCATGCAGCGCACGGTAGCAGTCGCGCAGGGTCTTCCGGATCGACGATTCGGGGAGCCCCAGCTAATCCACCCGAGACTCGGCCAGGGAGCGTTCCGGGTGGTCGTAACGGAGAGTTACGAGCGGCAGTGCGCAGTGACGGGGGAGAGGACGCTGCCGGTCCTGGAGGCGGCTCACATCCGACCGTACTCCGATGGCGGGCTGCACGAGGCCCGGAATGGGTTGCTATTACGAAGTGACATCCATCAGCTCTTTGACGACGGGTATGTCACCGTGAGTCCTGAACTACGGTTTGAGGTCAGTCCTCGGATCCGCGAGGAGTTTGAGAACGGGAAGAACTACTACGCGCTGCACGGGAAGCGAATCTTCGTGCCGGCCTCCTTCGAGGCCCGCCCTGACCCGATTGCGCTGGCCTGGCACAACCAGGAGAGGTACCAGTAGCGGAAGAATTGGCGGCTAGGGATCGCCGCTCGCTGGTCGAGACCTCAATTCGCTCCAGCACGGCGTCGCCAGGCGCATTTCAGATCAGGCCATCGCATAGCTTCGGCAGAAGGCGCAGCATGTGGAAGCCGACGAGACACCCGGACCCTGCCAGTGACTTCCCCGTTGCCAGTAGTACGGGACCCCTGCAACTGCAATGCTCAGGCGGCGAAACTGACCGCGGATCCGTCTCCGGAGCTGGGTCTGCACGGTTGCGGGCTGCTGCGGCGGTTCTCCCGGCCCCATGAATCGGTCACGCGCATTCGTTCGCTGCATGGTCGGCTGCAGGACTTGGTGATGCAGCGAACGCGTTTCGTGCAATGGATGCAGAAGTCCTCGGACCAGATAAACGTGCGGGTTCACCGGGCCGTGCTGCGGCACAAACGCTGCGAGCACAGCGCGGTGCAGTTTGCGAGATTCCTGAGCGGCAACTAGCGCGGAGAGAATCTGTTCAATCTGGAGAGCACGCTGGCACAGTACGACGGCCTGCAAGAGCTGCCCGAGAGCTACGAGCTGCAGCTGCGAGACGAAATGCAGCGACAAGCCTGTGAAGAAGTGCCCCAGTCCCCCAACCCGGTCAAGGAGAAGGCTGTCCGGGGCCGGGCAGAACAAGCCACGCGCCGCAGCTGTATCGCTATTCGGGATAGGGAACTTCAGCCATGGAGGGCACCGGCCGTGGCCTGGAGAGCGGGAACTTGCGCAGGCCATTCCTGCAGCGGGGCGGCCCGAGCGGCCGCCCCGCTGCACACCAGTGTGACGCGGTCGGCTCCACGCTGGGAAGTTCGCCGCCAGGCCGCCGGACTCGGCGGGCAGCTGCGGACCGTTTGGGACCGGTCGAGTCGCCGAGAAGGTAGGGCAGGAACGTGCCTGCCCTGATTCGGAAGGGCACCTGCCTTTGGATCACCGCCAGTCCTCCGCTTCACGGGGGCAGCCCGCCAAGAGACGGGATGATGCTGAACCTGCCACAAAGGCAGGAGGGTAGAGTCGGCAACCGTCTGGCAATGGTTGCAAGGGCGCCGGGGGCTCGCCGAGACGCAAGGATGGCCACCCGACAGATTGCTGGGCACCTGGATGTGCCCGCACGGGGCGGCCCGCCGTGCAGATCCGACGACGATTCGATCCTCGAAGCACGCGGTCGGGCGTCGTCGTGCAGACCCACCAAAATCCAAGAATCGCTTGCGCCACTTGCCAACCGTCGGCAACGAGATGCCGAGCTTCCGGGCAACGGCAGTGCTCGTCAGGCCTCCGGCGCTCGTCAGAATGATGCGGGCACGCAGGTCCAGTCCGTGCGGCATGGATGTGGAGCGAGACCACGCTTCCAGTTGTTCTCGCTGTTTGTCGGTGAGCCAGAGCGGGGTGAGTTCGCGGCCAAGCGGCATGGCAGTTTCCGTTGGAGTTCAGGAACAGCTGTCCAGTGTGAACGCACTAAGGGGACACTACACTGGGTCGGAGCTGTCAAGCGCCCAGCGAGTGGCGCGGCTGCCATCGTATTGATGCCGTTGAACGCCGGGGCACACGCCCATCGCCTGCCAGTCGCATCAACCGGATCGTGACCCGACTGCAACTTCAGCGCGGCGATCGATTCCTGGCATGGAGCCTTTACGATTCGGGGCTCTCAATCACCAGTCCATGTCCCACTGCCCGCAGAGCTATCTCGATGCGCTCGAAACTGGAGCGTTGCCTGAGATCCGTGAGCCTCGACACTGCGGACGGACTCAGACCTAACCGTGCGCTCAAGTCAGTCGTGCTCAGGCATTGCTGGCGAATGGCCGCATAGAGGTCGAGCTTGGCGGCAATCACGGCCGGCACCGTCACTGGAACTTGGCTGTCCTGGATCGGGCTCGGTGCGGGGACATCTTCACCATGGCGGACATAGAGACTCAGCGCCGAGACAAGACAGTCCTCCGCCATAACGAGAGCGTCTTCCCGATCCCGGCCCCCAGTGAGGGCCTCGGGCAAATCCGGGAATCTGACAAATAAGCCGCCTTGGTCCTCCGCTTCGATAATGCACGGATACACATAGCGCACCGTCAGAACTCCTCCTTATTCGCTCCTAGCTGCTTTAGCATGGATGCCATCAGACGCTTCCCGATCGTCCGTCGCTTACCAAAGTACAAGGCACGGTGGCTCCCTTGCCTAGGCTGGGGTCGAGCCGGACTGGCTATCCGTGCCTTCTTGCGAACGACCTGATTCGACGAACGAACTCCCGACCGTTCAAGTCCAAGCATACATACCTCATTGGAATTTCAGAGAGCGGCACGGGAAGATGTCTTCGGCGCAGAGACTGTCCAGTAGCCTGAGAAATGCTGACCAGATCACGGCTTGAGTGCGCCGCGTCTACGGCGGTTTCGACGGCGCACAAGTCTCGTCGGCGATGGCGAAGCGGAAGAGACGATCGTCTTGGAGGACCGAGTGTCCCGCCACAAACTGAGTGCAGGCCTGCCTCGACCGCCAGCGTCAACAAGTGCCACGTACCGGAGGCTCACGGATGTGTCGCGCGCCGCCGACTACTTCACCGCTGCCTCTCGCACGGAGACTGAGAGTCGGCAGCGGCCCCACCCTCGGCGGGAACTCCGTGCCCTTCCCGGCCTTGGTGGCTCTGATGATCCGCGACCTGATCACTGGTCTGGCCCAGCTACTTGAAGCCGGAATGTTGGCGAAGGTGCCATGTTCCATTGCCCAGAGCAACCACTCGACGGTGGCCGGCTTCAGGATTCTCGGCCCGACACGCACTGAGTTTCTCGGTGTGTCGTGGTAGCTGTGATTCGGCGGTTGAGGGAACTCTGACTGACAGCCCGCCCGCCCAGCGTGGTGGCCGTGCTCGTAGCTCCCGGATTGCGGTCGAGCGGCAGACCCGAGGTAGGCGCGATGGAGCGAAGAGTGGGTAGGACCCGTCCTAGTGTTGGCCCACATCGCCTCTTCCGCCGACGCCGAAGTGGACCGATGTGCCTCCCAACCAACCGGCCGCGGTGTAGCGCTGAAGGAGGTGCGGAGATGGGGGTGCCTGACAGAGGCGTTCAGTGCGGTCTAGGTCCTGAACAAGTGGCAGTGGCTGCCGGGTTAATTGCCATTCGAATCACTCTGGAGAGAACGAGCGTCCCGAGATTCTTGATCACCGACCAGAAACCGTGCTTGCCGAATCGGCTCGCGCTTCGTCTATGTCCGCTAGCGATATCTTGAGCGTCTCCATCGTCTGTTTCGCCCCCGAGAAGGCGATCAGCAGATGGCCGTCGTGTTCGATGATGTGCGGATAGTCTACGTGGCGTCCGCCTACCAAGTAATACAGTTGGTCGAAGACTAGCCCGTCCGGACTGATTGCGATGGTGAGGGGATCGCGCCGCGTCGGATTCGAGTTCGAGACCAGTACGTAGTACCCACGGGAAGTACGCAACACGAAGAACTTGCTCCGCGCATCGGGGAAGTTTGTACGTATCAGCCTGCTCCAAGTACTGCCGTTATCGATTGAGAATGTCCGCAACAGGCGCTTCGACCCGCCATTGTCACGGATCAGGGCCACAATGTCCTGTCCGTCAGGAAGCGTGTACCAGTATGGTTCTTCCGGGCGTCCCTCCCCGTCGTAGCTAGCCATCGGGTGGACAACCCACCGGTCAAAGCTCTCTACGCCACCAACCATCACCGTGACCTGCCGTTGGTGATCGCGACGCGTCATCATCCACTGGCCATCCGGCAATTGCTTGGGAGGGAAATTGTTCATCGCATCGTCCATGACCTGACCATGTGCGACCCATCCTCCCGCGCCGTCATCCCAGCGGAACGCCTCAAGGCTCAGTCCAAGTCCTGGATAGCCTGGAGCATGAAAGTGGCTGGCCAGCGCCAAGAGTTGGCCATCGCGCACCCA
The DNA here is from genome assembly GCA_965203925.1 of Bryobacterales bacterium. Classification (GTDB taxonomy): domain Bacteria; phylum Acidobacteriota; class Terriglobia; order Bryobacterales; family UBA6623; genus VXMF01. The sequence continues at coordinate 6,737,052 of OZ241924.1, read as the reverse complement.
GAAGCCGCGCGCAATCCAGCCGTACCCCTCAATCCGGGGTGGACCAGACAGATCACCGGGCTCGCTCCACGTAACGCCATCCTCACTGGTTGCGTACGACACACGAGTGCCTGCTTGGTCATGCCCCGGCACGACGTTGAAATGCTCCTCTTCCGAAACGCCGTCTCTCGGCACACCCGGTCCATCACTCCACATCGCCCAGTAATGGTCAGCGAAGCGAGCCAAGTATGCGTGCTGATGGATCCACGTGCCTCCCCGGTAGCGGACATCGCTAATGACGGCATGCTCAGCCGGAAGCCTCGGCAACTCCATGAACCTGATACTGTCCGGATCAGCCTCACCACCCGGCAGCTTGAGCATCAGCGGGCTTGTGGGGTTTGTCTCTGGGTGCGGCGGCAACAGCCCTTCTCTAGCCGGGGTGGCACAACCGGCGAGAGCGATCGCCAAGAGGCTAGTGGCTACTTTTCGCATGCGACGTCGCTATCCGATGCCATGCCATGAAGTTTAGTGCAATTCGGGACGAAGCTCTCACGTCCCGCGCAATCTTCTGGCCACTGACCGTTCCGGACGGACAGCGACCGTCTAGGCAGTCCCGCCCTTCGTCCGCGGCCGCTATGGTCCGCTCTTCTCGTACAACGCTAGGCAGAACTCTCCTCGCCGCACCGGGGCAGTCGGGTGCAAATCGCGATTACCACGTGCGGCCCACTCTATGGATGTATCCCCCCGGGATGTATCCTCCAGCCACTCAGCAAGCTCCGCGCGCGTAAGGAACTCAGGCCCCTGCCAGTTCGGGCTCTCTTCCCCGGCGAGCCCAACCCACCGCGCGGCCTGATCCCGGGTCAGCGGCTCGTCGGATCGCGCGGTGTAGTCATCGAAGAATCCCTTTGTTCCGTAGTATTGCAACGCTTCGAACGCGGGTTCGGTGGTATCTATGTCGGTGAAGTAGGTGATTACCTGACCTTCGCTCAGCAACAGCCGTTGCAAGCGGCTCACGTCCACATCTCTAGGCTCGACCTGCGCGCCAACGGCCAAGTGGGCAGCCGCACCGGCTGCCTGGCCGAGGGCCATCCATGTGGGCTCCATACGCACCGTGGAGAAAGCAACGTGAGTCGCCGAGACGGCAACCGGCACCAGCAAGCCGTTCACCTTCTCGGGTACCATGATCCGATATGGCAACTGGTACGGATTGGTGAACTCGTCAAGCATCAGAATGTAACCCTCGAGCGCCGTATCGTGCCCCGCTTGGCGCTTCCGCACTGGAAAGCTATCCAGCGGGAACTCTCCTGCGGCGACACTGTCTGGGTGGACGCGCGCACGTCCCAGTTCCGGACCGAGGATCACGTCGTGCTCGCTGAATGTGTAAAGACCGACGATCCGGCGGGCCTCGCGTACGTAGAGCTGCCAAGGAAAGTGGTTGTTGTCCTGAAATTCGTCCTTTGCCATGTGGTACCGATTGGCAAGAGCTCTGTGCTCAGCTGGGACGATCGGATCGTTCTGTAGGAAATACAGCAACCCCAGAGTGATGTTCCTGATGCGTTCCGTAATCCGTTCTCTTTCTTGCCAGTCGGCTACCGGATAGCCCTCGTTCTCCTCTGAGAAGGGGAAGCCCAGGGGCCGCGGGTTCATGTTGACATCCGTCTTGCCGTTAGGGATCTCGGTAATCGAGAGCGCTCGGACGAGCGTTCCGAACGTCGGGGCGAAATACCCTCTTCCCGTCTTCGTGCCCTCCATGCCGCTCGGCGCGTCCAAGCGCCCGGCTTTCCAGTCGTCAACGTACCCGAGATACCGCGAGCGATCGTAGTCGGGGGGCGGTCGCTCAAGCCGGTAGCTGTTTGCCCCGTCTGTGGTGAGACATAGTCGAAACGTGTACGCTTGCAGCCGATGGTCGCCCTCGCCGGTAGTGCCGGGCAGGAAGCGGCGGGTGTTGTGATCTTGGTACACGACACCCGCGTGCAACTCATTGAACTCTCGTCGGCTCTCCCGTCCCAAGCGATACCGTGCCCCTGCGAAGGCTGCCAAGTCCCCTTCGTAGGTGGCGTCCACGAAGACTTCGGCGCGAAATTCCTCGGCTCGCCCCGTCGCGCGGTTGACTACCCGGAGGCCGGTGACCCGATCGTGGGCACGGATCACCTCGTCAAGCCGGTGACTTCGGTAGACCGCGACGCCCGCATCTCGCACCATGCGGTCGAAAACAGCCTCCGCAACTGACGGCTCGTAATAGTACCCGTCGCGGGAGAGGCGGACGTTTTCGGAGTCTGGCCCGTAGCGTTCGACGTAATGGTCTCGAACCCGGCCGACAAACTCCCGGAACACGCCGCCAATGGCGTCTCGGGTCTCGATGTCGGACTTGCCCAGGCCGCTGGCGGACATCCCCCCAATGTGGGGATGGTACTCGATCAGGGCAACGGATCGGCCCAACCTTGCCGCTGTGACCGCAGCCGATATGCCGCCGGGCGTACCGCCGTAGACAACGACGTCGTGGGTGTGCGCCGCAATGGCGAGTGTTGGAACTAATAGTGCGGCAACAAGTCTCATGGCTCAAGGATTGTCAACCCCTTCAGTGTGAAGCGTGACTCGGTGCTATGCGAGCCCGTAGGAGACGGCAACCCAAGGCTGCGCTAGTCCGAGGTTGCCAGTTCCCGACGCCGCCGCTGTGGCCGACTCCGCCGCACAGTCACGTCCGGCTCTGCTCATCGCTGGTGTCTCAGGCTACATCGGCGGGCGCCTGCCGAGGAGGCTGAGCCGGCAAGGTGCGCGTTCGGCGTCTCACCCGCGAGCCTTTGACGCCGTGTCCCTGCCACGGCCGAGATCTGTGGTGGGGACGCGCTCGACATCGAGTCCTCGCGCCTCGCGCTGGAAGGAGTCCAAGTTGCCCATCTTGCTTAGTCCACTCGATTGTGGTTCCACCAAGTGAGGAACTTGAGTCGATGGAGTGAACGATCGGCAGGGGCCCCAGTGGTGACCGACATATCCCCTTGTGCCCGGGCCGATCTGGACCGATGAGCCTCGCAACCAATCGGCCGCGCTGTAACGCTGAAGGAGATGCGGAGGCGGGCGTGCAGCCTCTATGGATAGCCGCCCGGCTCAATTCGGTCGCTGGGCGGGCCTACGTGGATGTGCGGTCCGGTCGACTGTCCGGGAATGGCGCTGCGAAATGCGATGTAAGGGATTCCCAAGCTCTCGAGCATGTAAGTCAGGAAGGCTCCCTCTTCCGAGTCCGGATGCAGGGCGACGTCGATCCTGCCGGTGTGGTCCAGCCCCATTGAGCGGTGCCAGTCGGTGTCGCCGTCAGCGCTGACCGGAGGGGGATGGCCGAAGGTCTGGTAATACATGTCGGCAATGTCGTGCAGGGCCTCCATCTCGTACTGGTTGAATCCCTCGAAGCGATAGGCCATCTCCTCACCCTGCAATTCCTCGAGGTACGTCTCCGCGGCAGCGATGCGCTCGATCTGCCGGATCAGGTCGGCCCGCTTCTGGGCCAGTTCGGCCTGACGCTCGGCAAGCTCCAGCTCGTCCCTTGCGACCTGAAGGTGTTTGGCCGGCAGTGCCCCCGCTTCCACCCGGGCGGAGATCAGGTTGAATTCGTCCTGCGCTAACCGCAGCAGGCCGGAGGCCGCTGTGAGCATGTGCTCGAGCTCGTCTCGCCGCAGCGAGTCCTTCAGCAGGGTATCGGTGAGCGTCTCCCGGTAGCCGCGCTTGAGCACGTCATTCTGGGCTTCGACCAGCGCGCGCCTTGGAAGCGCTCCCGCCCTCACCAGATCGCGGACCCGGCTCAATTCTGGGTCCACTTGCGCCCGCACGGCCGGTCCGACGACCGCAGCGAGTGCAAGCGAAGCAAGCCAGAATGCGCAGCGCATGCTAATGCCATTTTACCGGGCAGCGGGGTCCGCCGACCGGCGGCCGCTGCTGCCACATTGGTCGGGGCATCTCGAGCGGGATAGAATGAGGGCACTCGCCATCCGCTCCGCGCCTCGGAACGGTCAGCTCGCATGGAAGACTGGGAAGTCGCCGTGAATGCCGCAGGTGACCGGAAGGCCATCGATACGGTCATTCTGGACATCGGCCAGGTGAGCACGTTCACCGAGCAGTTCGTGATCTGTCACGGCACGAGCACGCGGCAGGTTCAGGCCATTGCCGATTCGGTCGAGCGTGCGCTCAAGGGTGAGGGTCGGCGCCCGCACTGCGTGGAGGGCTACCGGAACGCAGAGTGGATCCTGATGGACTTCGGCGATTTCGTAGTGCACGTCTTCTCTAGAGACAAGCGCTACTACTACGACTTGGAACGGCTCTGGCGCACGGCGCCCAAGCTGCCGATTCCAGCGGCGGCCTGACGCAGCCGCCGGTCACCGGTCAGCGAGTCGCCGGCGAAGCCGCTGGCCACGCTCAAAGTGGCCCTTCTCCTCTCCTCGCTCCAAGGCTTGGCGCAAATCCTCAATCTCGGCGGCGAACGCCGTCAGCGCCGTCTGGATCGGGACGAGGTTCGTCCGCAGGATGCCGGCCCAAACATCATGCGAGCTGGCTGCGAGCCTGGTCATGTCCCGCAAGCCAGAGCCCGCTAGTTCGATTTCCCCGATCCCGTCCAAGGCCCGCCCGATCGCAGCCGCCAATGACGTCGAAATAAGTTGCGGCATGTGGGACGTCCACGCCACGACGGCATCGTGGTGGTCGGCGCGCATCTCACGCTGGCGGCAGCCCATGCGGTCCAGCCATTCGCGAAACTGCCTGATCACCGGTGTGCACGGCACACTGTCGCCGGTGGGGACCAAGGCGTACGTCGCCCCTTCGAACAGATCTGCATCGGCGATCGCCACTCCCCGGCCCTCCTTGCCTGCCATGGGGTGGCCGCCGACAAAGTGAGGGCCTTCGCCGAAGAGTTCGGAGGCTTTGGTCACTATGACCGACTTTGTGCTGCCGGCGTCGGTGACGAGCGCATCCGGCTGAGCCAGTCTCCGCACGGTCTCCAATTGCCGTACGATCCGCTCCACCGGCTGGGCCATGTAGACCAGCTGCGATTGGGGCACGGCCTCCGCTAGAGTGCAGCCTTGGTCCACAACCCCAAGGCTTGTCGCCTCCGCGATCGTCCGTGGAGAGCTCACCCCCAGGATCCGCCCACCGAACCCCAAGCGCCGGAGGGCCAATGCGAACGAGCCTCCGATCAGCCCGACTCCAGCAACGGTGACCGTCTTGATCGGTTCCACCGATCACCCGTCCTCGCTGTTCTGAATGGCTCGCATCTCGTCCATGACAGCCTCGAAGACGCGCTCAAGGGCCGCCGAAGACAAGGGGCCGCGATTCGCCCCGCGGATGTTCGCCAATACCTCCCGCTCCCTGTCGGGCTCCCTTATTGGCCGACCATACTGCCGCTTTAGGGGGGCGAGTGCCAGTACAGCCCCCGCCCGCTGGTTGAGCAGTTCCACCAAGGAGCGGTCCACGCGGTCGATCTGCTGCCGCCAGTCGTTGAGGACCTTCACTGATTCGGCGCCATCCTGTTGGCCGGTCCCGCCTCCAACCCCGCCTTGAGCTCCCGGGCAAGGCTCTCCACTTGCTCTTCAAGGTCTTCGGCGCTCCGGTTGTCGGCGATCAGCCTCATGAACGCGCTTCCCGCCACGGCCGCGTCGGAGTACGGCGCGACTTCCTGCATGTGCGCTCGAGTGGAGAGTCCGAATCCGAGGGCCAGAGGCAGGCTCGTCACCTCCCGCGCGCGCTCAGCCAGAGGGGAGGCGTCGCTGGAGATGCTCTTGCGGATGCCGGTAACCCCAGCGCGGGAGACGAGATACAGAAATCCGCTGCTGAGCCGCGCAATCTCGGCAATGCGCTCGGATGGCGTCGTCTGAGTCGCCAGGAAGACGCAATCCAGTCCTTGGCTGCGCATGTGGGAGACGTACAGTTCGGACTCCTCGATTGTCAGGTCCGTCAGCAGCGCCCCGTCCACACCGGCCTCTGCGGCGTCGGCTGCGAAGCGTTTGAAGCCGTAGCGCAGGACCGGGTTGAGGTAGCTGAATAGCACCACAGGCAGCGCTGAAACGGCCCGCAGATCCCGAACGACTTGGAGGACGGTGCGGAGGGTCGTGCCGGTGCTGAGCGCGTACTCACTGGCCCGCTGGATGACCGGACCGTCCGCGATCGGGTCCGAGAACGGCACACCCAGCTCAAGGACGTCGGTCCCACCCCGTTCTAGGGCTAGGATCAGTGGGACTGTCCGTTCCGGCGATGGGTCACCTGCGGTGAGGTAGGCGATTAGCGCCTTTGATCCGTGCGCGTGCGAACGCGTGATGGCCTGAGCGATCCGCCCCGAATCCTGCTGAGACATCCGCGTCGGCGTGCTACCCGCAGCGGCCACGACAAAGCCCCATTGTACAGATCGCAGTTAGGATCGTTGTATCCTCGTTTGCCTACCCAGATGCAGCTCGACCGCCTGCGCGTTACGCGCCATTCCATCCCGTTGCCCAGTCCCGTCAGCGACTCCACACACGGCACGATCCGGACTTTCTCGCTGGTCACGGTTCGCGCGGAGGCGGGCAGCTCTCTGGAAGGGCTCGGCTACACCTACACAGTCGGCGAGTCGGCCGCCTCCTCAATCCACGCCCTGATTGAAGACGACCTTGCGCCCCTCTTGGCCGGAATGGATCCGCGGTGCACGGAGGAGGCGTGGCGACTGATGTGGCGCGCGACGCACTATGCCGGACGCGGCGGACCGGCGAGCTTCGCGATATCGGCCGTGGACATGGCCCTTTGGGACCTGAAGGCCAAGGCGCTTGGGGAGCCGTTGTGGCGACTTCTTGGCGGGAGCTCGCCGAGGGTCGAGGCGTACGCCAGCGGAATCGATCTGGACCAGACCCCGAACGAACTGGCCGACCGGACGCGTGCAAGGATGGCCGCAGGCTTCCGGGCCTTCAAGATGAAGATCGGCCGCGACCGGTTGAGTGAGGACGTGGAACGGGTCTCCGCCGTCCGCGAGGTGATCGGGCCGGACGTACCGCTCATGGTGGACGCGAACATGAAGTGGACCGTGGCCGAGGCCTTGCGGGCCTCACGGGCGTTGGCCGCGTTCGATCCGCTTTGGCTCGAAGAGCCCATCGAGCCTGGCGACGTCGAAGGCCACATTAGGATCCAGCGCGAGGGTCCCGTCCCCGTGGCTGCGGGCGAGAACCTTCACACGATCTCGGAGTTCACAGCCATGATCTCGGGAGGCGCCGTGGCGTACCCCCAGCCCGACGTGACCAATTGTGGTGGGATCACACCTTGGCTCAAGGTTGCCCACCTCGCCGAGGCGCACGGCCTGCCCGTCACGACCCATGGAGCCCACGACGTCCATGTGGGGCTGCTGGCAGCCGTTCCGAACGCATCTTTCCTGGAGATTCACGGGTTCGGACTGGACGATTTCGTGCGGTGTCCCCTGAGCATTTCTGACGGTGCGGCCACCGCCTCCGACCGGCCAGGCCATGGGGTGGAATTCGACTGGGAACTGCTGCGTGCCTATCAAGTGGATCGCTAGAGGCTCCCGTCCCACCGGCGCTGAAGTCCGGAACCGGAACTGGCTCGTTCCCGCAAGATTCGCGGCAGTGGTGGGCTCGATCGCCGTGATGGGAGGCTCAGCAGCGCAGGAAGTGCCACCGGTGTTCATCCGGGACACGACCCTTATCGACGGCACTGGGCAGGAAGCCCGAGCGGCAGTGGACATTCTCCTCCAGGCCGGCCGAGTGTCGGCGGTGGGACCGGCTGGCACCATTCGCGCCCCCGCCGGGGCAATGCTCGTCGACGGTACCGGGAAGTTTGTGGTCCCCGGAATGGTGAACCTGCGCGGGTTGGCCGGCTTGGTGCGCAGCCCGGCTGAACCGCCCGACCACTTCACCCCGAGGGTCATGGCGCAACACCTTGCGACCTACGCGTCGTACGGAGTGACCACCACCGCTACGCTTGCGCCGGACGGTGGCACGTTGGCGGCCGTTCGCGCTGACATTGACTCGGGGGCTCCGCCAAGGCAGGCGCGGGTGCTGTCGCCCCTCCGTGCGATCGGCCGCGCCCTCCCGTCAGGCGTGGATGGCACGCCCATGCGGGAGCTCTTCGAAACCATCAAAGGGAGGCGTGCTGCCACCTCGGCGGTTGACCGTCTGGCCGGAGAGGGAGCGGATTTCATTGAACTCTGGGTCGGGCATACGTCGCTGCATGCCGGAGAGCTGCAGGATGTCAGGGCCGTGATTCGCCGAGCTTCCCGGAAGAATCTCAAGGTCTCGATCGTGACATCAAAGCTAGCGGTGGCACTCGCCGCCGTGCGCGCTGGCGCTCGGCTGCTCGCCGCGAGCATTACTGATGGCGAGGTCGATCAGGCCTTCGTGGATGTGATGAAGGACACCGGTACGGTTTACGCGCCCGCGTTATTCGCGGAGACTGCCCAATTCTCCTATGAGGACCGGCCCGAGTGGTTGGGTGACCGGTTTCTGAGGCGCTCCCTCTTGCCGGGAATCGCGGGACAGCTGCGGGGTCCGATCCAAGTAGCGCAGGCTTTGGACCCTGACCGCGCCCTTAAGCAGGAGCGTTTCCGCATAGCAGTGCAGAACCTTCGCAAGCTCGCCCACAGCGGTGTTGCCATAGGGTTCGCCAGCGGATCCGGCTTCCCGAACACGTTCGAGGGGTACAGCGATTACCGCGAGTGTGTCCTGATGAAGCGGGCTGGGCTTACGGTCCTGGAGGTCATCCGCGCATTCTCCGTCGGCAGCGCCGTAGCGCTTGGGATGGCGTCAGATCTTGGTGCGGTCCACGCAGGCGGCCTCGCCGATCTGGTTATCCTCAACGCGGACCCGCGCCAGAACGTCCACAACCTGCGCGACCTGCACGCGGTTCTTGTCGGAGGAGTTCTCGTCCCGCTCTGACGCTGGCGGTGGCCGGGCTCAATCCCGGCGGGCCGATTTGGCCCATGGCTCTCGCGTGATCTCCTTCCAGCCTTCCGGCGGGCCGACTCCCCGGCCGGGCCCTCTGCGCGGCGTCTTCCCGGGCGCCCCGCCGGCTGCTCTCCTGCGCCTTGCTCCCGGAGCCAGAATGTTCGGCGACACGGTTTCGGCGCGCGGAAACTCGCGCATGACCTGTCGCAGCTCCGACAGCTTCTCTGGGTGCTCCTCCGCAAGGTTCTGGCTCTCTCCAGGATCAATGTCGAGCCTGTAGAGGTGCTCCCCGAGCTGGCTCCCTCCCCGAGGAAGAGCTTCGACGTACTTCCACGGCCCGTCAATGACCGCCACGTTGCGGAAGACTCCGACAACGTAGGGCGCGGGCCGATCGACCCGTTCCCCCCGTGCGATTGCTGGCCATGCGTTGACGCCGTCAAGCGGGCGCTGGTCTGCCGGTTCGACACCTGCCGCATCGAGGATCGTAGGCAGCCAGTCCACCGCAGTGACCATCTGGTCCACGGTCCGGCCACCTTCGGCCTCGCCGGGCTTCCAAACCACGGCCGGCACACGGATCCCGCCTTCGAAGACGCCGCCCTTGCCGTCCCGCAGGGGTGAGTTGTCCGCTCCGATGCGCACGGCGCCGCCGTTGTCGCTGCACCAGACCACCAAAGTGTCCTGGAGCATTTCGGATTCCTTCAGAGCATCCACGATGCCCCCGACAGCCGTGTCCAACTCCTCGACCATGGCTGCGTAGGTCCGCCTGTTGGGATTGGTGAGGCTCTCGTATCTGGCCACCGTTGCTGGCGGTGCCTGCAGCGGGGCGTGCGGAGCATTGAACGCGACGTAAAGGAAGAGCGGTCGGCCTGTGTCCCGATCCCGGATCACGCGCTCGGCCTCCTCGCCGATCAGGGCTGTTGAGTAACCCTCTTCAGAAATCGGTTCGCCGTTGCGGTGCCAGTCTAGGCCGCCTTCCCAGATGTGCGTCCAGTAGTCGACCGCCGGTCCAAGGTGCCCGTAGGCGCTGTCGAACCCGCGGTTGTGCGGGTGATGGCTGACGTGGGACAGCCCGAGATGCCACTTTCCCGCAATCGCGGTTTGGTAGCCTGCAGCCCGGAGGATCTCAGGGAGCAGCCGCTCCTCCATCGGCAGCGATCCCACTCCCTCGATGGGCCTGTCTACGCCGTACCGCAGCGGAAGTCTGCCGGTCAGGAACGCTGCCCGTGTCGGGCTGCAAAGCGGTGTGGCGTAGTAGCGTTCGAGGCGCACTCCCCGCTCGGCGATCGAGTCGATGTTGGGCGTGCGGATGTCGCTTCCGTGGTAGCCGACGTCATTCCAGCCGAGATCGTCGGCCATCATGAAGACCACATTCAGGCCGGCACCAGCCGCCGGTGCCGCGAGGGCACCGAGTGCCAAGCCCAAGGCTAGGATCGGCAAGTGTGGGAGTTGGCGCAGTTGCCGGATCACTCCATGTGCTCCCGGAAGAAGGCCACGGTCATCGGCCAAGCTTTGCGAGATGCCGCCAGATTTGCTCCGTCGCGGCCAGACTGCTGTCGCAGGAAACCGTGGCCGGCCCCGTCGAACTTGTGCGGTTCGTAGAATTTGCCAAAGCGCCGCATCTCGCTGACCGCGTCTGGAATCGTCGCATTGACGCGCGCGTCGTCGCCACCATAGAGGCCGAGGACCGGCGCTTGAATGCGGGCCAGCATCTTCGCATCGGGAGACGAGCCGTAGTAGACGACGGCCGCGTCCAGATCCGCCTCATTAGCTGCGAACTGGAAGCTCGTCGAACCTCCCCAGCAAAAGCCAACCGAGCCGAACTTGCCGTTGGAAGCCGGAAGCGACAGCGCATGCCTGGCCACGGCCGAGAGCCGGCGTGTGGTGTCCTCGACCCGGAGAGAGCGCACCAGCGCGACGGCTGCTTGCCGGTCGGCCGGAGTGCCCCCGCCGTCGGGGCCGTGCCCCGACAGCAGGTCCGGGGCGATGGCGATGAAGCCCTCTGCCGCGAACTGGTCAGCGACCGCCCGGATCCAGTCGGTCAAGCCAAAGATCTCGTGGATCACGACGACGACCGGGGCACGAGAAGCGCGTTCTGGATACACGATCCAAGAACGGACTGTGTCTCCCCAGCGGCTGGCGCCTGAGCGGCCTTCCTGAATGTCAATCCATTCCCCGTGCCTCGGCGAAGCATTGAGTGCGGTAAGGGCGGTTTCTGCGTCCGCGGGAATCGCGGGTTCCTGTGCCGATGCTCCTGCCGTGCAAATGATGGTGGCCAGAGCCAAGGCGGTTGAAAGTCGCGCAAGCATAGATTGATACCTCCGAGTCCGGCCGGGGAATGGCAGCGGTCATCCCGGGCCACTAGACAGGCTAGCACCGGGATCTAGGGCTTGTGCCACAACCGGGTGCAGCCCCCCGAACGGCATGGACGAGTGGGTCTCGGCGTGGCAGAGCACCAACAGGTAGGCCAGTCTTAAGTAGACAAACGGATGGCCTCGTCGATGGCAACGTCCAGCCATCACCTCTCCGGGAGTTGCTCGGGAGTCGAGTCGAACCCGCGGCGGTCAACCGCGCTAGAGTGTCTGGGGCTCCGTTGGCGATCCAACTCTCCACTGGCCCCAGTCGGCTGTCGCCAGCTCCGCACTTCTGTCCCGATGGATCCGTGGATCCCGAACGACATTGCGGACAAGACGTTCAGCGGGCGGGAATGAGCTAATGCGCATCTCGGATCCGTACTCAAGAACGCGGGAGGACTGCCTTGATCCGCCCCAAGGATTGCGCGCAACGCTCCGCCAAGTCGGACCGGGAATGATCCTTGCGGGATCGGTCGTGGGCTCGGGCGAACTGATCGTCACAACCAAGCTCGGAGCGATGGCTGGCTTCGTTCTGCTGTGGTTCGTGATCCTCTCGTGCTTGGTCAAGGTGGTGGTTCAGACGGAACTGGCCCGTCACACCATCGCCAGCGGCGAGACGTTCCTGAAGGTCTTCAATTCGCTGCCCGGCCCGTCAGGCAGGCGCCCCGCCTGGCTGACCATTCCCTGGATGGCGGGCGTCGTCCTCGCTTGCGTCGTGGCACTGTCGGTCTTTGTGCAGGTGGGCAGTGGCCCAGATCCCACTCTGCTTGCGTTGTGTCTCGGAGGCGGAATGCTTGCTGTGGCGGTCCTGCTGGCCTGGTTCCTGCACCGACACCAGACTCCAGTGAGCAGTGGGGCGACCACCAGTCCGTCACGTCCACGAATGAACTGGTTCATGTGGGTGTGGCTCGGCGCGATGCTGCTGATCTTCGTCAATTCGGGCGCGATCTTGGGGGGGACCGGCCAGGTTCTTGAGCTGGCGATTCCCGGGGTCTTCGGGGAAGGCGGTGCTAGGTACTGGTCGATCCTCGTTGCCGTGCTTTGCGGCGCCGTTCTCATTGCGGGCACGTACGCCTCGTTGGAGAGGGTGCTGATCATTCTGGTCTCGACATTCACTCTCGTCACGGTCGTCTGCACAGCCGCGCTCCGCTGGACCGAGTTCTCGATCAGTTGGCCCGAGTTAGCATCCGGGCTCTCGCTGGACGTGCCCGCCGCGGTCACGACCCCTTTAGTGCTGGCGGCGCTCGCCATGTACGCCGGCACTGGTGTGGCGTTCGCCGAAATGTGGAGCTACACCTACTGGTGTGTCGAAAAGGGATACGCGCGTCACGTAGGCGATCCGCAGCCCGGCCCGGAATGGCAGCAAAGGGCGAAGGGCTGGGTCCGCGTGATGTACACGGACGCCGGGCTGACCATGGTGGTCTACACGGCCAGTACGGTCTGCTTCTACCTGCTCGGTGCTGCGATCCTGCACGCGCGCCAACTGGATCCCGACGGTCGCGAGGCGCTCTCGGTCTTGAGCGCAATCTACACGGAGGGGCTCGGCAGCTGGGCCGCCGGGCTGTTCATCGTGGGAGCCTTCTTTGTCCTGATCAGCACCGTGCTGTCGGGTGCCGCCGGCACCAGCAGGGTTCTGGCGGACGCACTGGGTGTCATCGGACTGATCAAGGTCTCGGACTACTCGGTGCGCAGACGGTTCATACGGATCTTCCTCGTCGTTGCGCTAGCGCTCTACTGCGTTGCGTACTGGCTATTCGAAAACCCGCCACAGATGCTGCTCGTGACCAGCAGCCTGATCGCCGCGGTGATGTATCCCGTACTTGGACTCGGGACGCTCTACTTGCGGCACCGAAGGATCCCTTCCGCGATCGCCCCTGGGAAGACGGTGACCGCATGGCTGTGGATCTGCGCGCTCACGCTGGCCTTCGTGTCTCCCGCAGGAATCCTGCTGGCCATCGCGATCCAGCCGGGTTGGATCGCTTTCTGATGACACCTGCGATGCGCCCAAAGCAGGTGTGAGCGGCCGGCTCGGATCAGCAGACGGCGCGCCCGGGGGGGCCTGCACTGGGGTGCGTCTCTGACATGCGGTTCGAGTCCCCGTGAGTCTCCCCGATCGCTGTCGGCGGGTGAATCGATCGAGGACTGCGACGAGCGGTCGTGCTGCTATCGCAAACATGCGACGCCGGGAGTTCGGCCAAACCGGTCACCGGCACGGCCAGGCAACAGTTGCTCTGCCCCCACCCACGGGGAGCTGGGGCCGCAGCATCACTTGGCTCCGCCCCGTGCTTGGGGCCTCGGGAAGAGGCTTCAGGCTGCCCAACGGCGGGTGGTCTGGAGTCAGAATGCAGGGCTCGGTTGGCCGCACTACCCGACAGGGCCCTGGTCATTGTTGGCGCGCGGAGGCTGATCCTATCGCGGTCCCCTCCGCAATGGGAACGGAGGAATGTAGCCGACATCCCGTTCTGACGTTCGCTGATTGACCGGCCAACATGCAATCACTCTACTGAGCCCCTTGCAACCGGCGCAGCCACATCCGTCCACCAAACCATAGACACCGGCAACCAGCCCTACGCTGCCGCTCTTGCTCCGCGACATGCGTGTGGTGCAAGTCGCGATCGTCGTGCTACGCCCCTACGGGCTCGAGAGGGAGCCCGGCGCCACATGGGCAGGACAGGGTCGCAGAGGCAGGCCAGAATTGCCGCGCACGCTTGTCGGACTCTTCGGGATCGAGGGCGTATGCGTATTGCAGGGCCGTGACTCAGCCGACGAGCTGCGCACGGCCCGTCTCGGCAGCTTGGTAGCAGGCAAACACGTTCTGCAGGGCTCGGAGGCTATCGTCCACGGTGAGCGGAGGTTCCTCAAGGCCTGCGCTCGCGCGTACGCATGCCTTTACGAACGGCGTATAACCTGACGGTCCCGAGAACTTGTCGATCCGATGAATGCGGGGATTGTCCTCCTTGCGGCTGTACCAGGAGAGCGGGAGGCCGCCGTGCCGTCTGATCTCGAGCCAGCCATGCGAACCCCAGATCTTGATCTGGGAATGGTACCCCCGATCGAGATAGTAGCCAGAAGTCATCGTTCCAAATGCGCCGTTCGCGAACTTCATCGCGATGGCGGCCGAGTCTTCCACATCCAGAGGCTGCCCGCCGACCACACCCTTGAATCCCGCGACTTCTACGATTCCAGAGCCCGTCAGGAGTGTGGTGAGGTCGAGCCAGTGGATCCCCAGCCAGATCAGGTGGCCGCCTCCGCCACGCGCTCTCTTCGCGTACCAGGTCTTGTGGTAGGCGGGGCGGGTCAGGCGAGTCTGGTCGGCGACCAGATGTGCCTCGACACCGTAGATTCTGCCCATCATGCCTTCGCCGATCAGCCGTCGAGCCTCGCGGACTTCCGGATTGAGGCGATTCGCAAGTGCCAGCATCAGATGCAGATCATTCGCTTTCGCGAGCTCGTGGAGTCCACGAAAATCTTCGATCCGAACGCAGGCCGGCTTCTCGGCCATGACATGGCAGCCCGCTCGGAGCGCGACTTCGATCGCAGGCGGCGCCAGGGCCGCCTCCATGCTGACGAGGGCCATAACGGGCCTTTGTTCCCTTATGAGGGTCGCTGGCTCGTCGTACACGGCGCTGAGCTTTGTTCCCAGAGCCTCCCGGGCGTCGTGGACGTTTTGCCCGCCCGGGTCGGACAGCGATACTGCAGCCACTTCGTCAGCCTCGGCGAGTGCTGCAAAGTAGGCGTCCAAGTGGGCACCGCCCGCGTGCGTGATCACGCCCACCTTGATTCCTTCGCGCCCCGGCGCCCCGGCCGCGGCGGCAGGTAGAAAAGCGGCCCCGGCCCCCAGCACCTTGGTGAAGTCTCTTCGTTGCATCCGTTCCCAGCTCCTTCTCGAATGACTCTCTCTAGCCGTCTTGGATCCGCTTGGCTTCCGGATCGAAAGTCATTCGCCTTCCGCTCCACAGGGCGTCTGTTGCCATGATGCACGCAATCGAGTGCCCATAGCCCGCCTCGACCGGCGCATAAAGCGTATCGTGGTCTCGCCGTCTCACCGCGTCGAGCCAATTCGCCATGTGGTGCACTGTCCCTGGCTTCTCTGGAATCTCTTCCGTCCTGGCGAGAGCGTTCGGGTGTTCGCTCCCTTCTCCGGATACGCGCCAGACGTTCTCGACCTCGAGAGTTCCCAGCGTGCCCATCACCCGGGTGGCGCTGCCGGCGGCGTTGTTGAGGCAGGTCGAATAGCTGGCCAGGAACTTCTTGGCGCCGTGCCCGTATTCGAGAGCGACCTCGACGCTGTCGGGGTTCTCGCGATAGTCATGGAAGTAGTACACGCCCCCGTGCGCCACGACGCTGCTCGGATATGGCTCGCCCGTCAGCATGTGAATCACATCAACCCCGTGTGTCATCCATTGGTCAATGATCGCGCTCGAAAAGTCCCGGAACAGTCGGAACGACCGGTAGATCTTGGGGTCGAAGGGCCGGTAGGGCTTCCCCATCAGGAATGCCTCCCAGTCGACGTCGCTTTCCTTCAACGAATCCAGATCTGCTTGTTTCCTGGCCCAGCGATAGGGGCTGTAGGCGTTCCAGCTGACGTCGACCTTGACGATATCACCGACGCGACCTTCCTTGATCATGTCCGTGGCGGAGCGATAACGTGGATAGCTTCGCCGTTGCGTCCCGATCTGGACAATCCGGTCTGAGTCCTTGACCGCTGCGAGCGCTTCGTTGGTCTCCGAAAGAACGTTTCCCATCGGTTTCTCGCAGTAGACGTCCTTTCCGGCTTCCACGGCGTCTTTCAGCATCTTGGCGTGCTGGTGATCGGGGGTAGCAATGATCACCGCGTCGATCTCTTGATCGGCGAGCAGCTCTTCGTAATGCCGATAGGATTTCGGTTGCGCACCGTAGGATTCGCTAACCAACTTTGCCGCTGCTTCCAGACGTTGTTTCCAGATGTCGCAGACGGCTGTGACTCGGGCTTGGTACGTGCTGCCGAATTCGATGCATTCCTTCATCACCTGCGTGCCGCGTCCGCCGGGGCCGATAACGCCCACTTGGATCAGGTCGTTTGCTGCTCGCGACTGCCCGACGGCCTTCTGTTCAGTTGCGGCTAGCGCCAAGCCGGCGGCTGAGGAAGCGCTGAGGAAGTGACGTCGATTCATTTGAGTTCTCCATGGTTGGTTCCCCTTCGAAGAGACTGGACTGCCTTCGGCTGCTTGATCCTCGTTGTTTCGGGGGAGTTCCTGCCATAGTCTCACAGTTCAGGACATGGGCTAACTACAATGCTGTTTTTTCAACGGGTTTCATGGTCTGCTGGCATGTGCAGCAGCAGCGGCGGGGGTCATGCCATGGGCTGTTGAATTTCAAGTAGGTTGAGAATGGGTTTGGCGGATTGTTTAGACATGGCCGAAGGGGTGGTTTGTCACATTGAGCGGAACATGTTGGGTGTGTGCTGTCGAGTGACCGGGAAGGCGAGCCGGGAGAGAACTGTTTCCTTCTTGCAGTAGAGGGATGTTGGCCGGTCGCGGCAGGACTGGCGAGTTCTGGCAGCGGCCTGCACGACCGGGGTGCGGGCCGGGTTCGGCTGGCGCGGGTGCGGGGAACTTCAGGCTTTGGCCTGCAGCAGCAGGTCGTTCCAGTCGGCGGCGTCAGGGGGGCGCAGTCGGCGCAGGCCGGGATGGCACTCTTGCAGGGCGTCGGCGGCGCGCTCTCCGGCGGCGTCGGCGTCGTAGCCGCAGAGGATGGCGCTGGCCGGGAATTCCGACAGCCAGGCCGGGAGTCGGCGGGCGACGCCGGCCGTGGAGGCGACCAAGGTGTCGGCGGGCAGGTGCCGGGAGAGCAGGCGGGCCGAGAGGGCGTCGACGGCACTTTCGGTGAGCAACACGCAGGAGGGGGCGGCGTCGGGAGGCGGCAGCCAGAATCCGCCGCGCTGCTTGCGGGAGCCTTTGGCCAAGCCCTTGAAAGTGCGGCCGCTGGGGTCCGGGCGTGTTCCGGCGAGTTCGGCCCCTGCAGGGCGGTGCTGGCGGTCGCGGCACAGGAAGACGGCGTTGCGGCGCTGGTCCGCCCACAGCAGGCCGCGGCGGTGGCAGCGGTCCAGCAGGCGGGTGCAGATGCGGCGGGAGCGGGCGAGGTAGCGGCGCACGGCGGGCCAGCGCTCATCGCGGGGTTCCGGCAGCCGCAGGCCGGGGGCCTGGGCTGGTTGCGGGGCTGGAGCGGGGGCCTGGCGGCTGGCGGGCAGTGTGTCGAGGAAGTCGAGGGCATCGCGGAAGGACCCTTGGCGAACGTGCAGCACGAGGTCGATGGCGCCGCCGCCGCCGCGGGCGGCGCAGTGGTCGTAGAAGCGGGCCGCGCTGATCGACAGCACCGATCCGCGCCGTTTCCAGCGCAGGCGGTTGCGGGGGTCGCGGGAGTAGCCGAGGCGCCGGGCGACGCGTTCCAGCGGCAGGGCGCGCAGGCGGTCGGCGCGCGCCTTCCAGGGGGCCGTTGCCGGGCGGCTCACCGGCGCACCTCGCCGAGGGCCGCCTCAACGTGCTCGGCAGTGACCGCGCGGTTGCCGTCGAGGGCGGCCGCGGAGAGCGCGAAGTGGGCGATGCGGTCGATCTTGCGGGGCAAGCCGCCCGTGGCGTGGAAGATGGCCTCGCAGGCCGGCTCCTCGAACAGTTCGAGCTGGCAGCCGGCCAGGCGCAGGCGGTGGCAGAGGTAGGCTTCGAGTTCGTCGCGGCCGAGGGCTGTGTGGTGGTGGCGCACGACGATGCGCTGGCGCAGGGACTCGTGCACGGCGAGGGCCAGGCGGTGGCGCAGTTCGGGCAGGCCGACCAGCAGCAGGCACAGGCGCTGCTGGGAATCCATGCGGAAGCTGGTCAGCAGGCGCAGTTCCTCCAGGACCTCGTGGAGCAGGTGGTGGGCGTCATCGATGACGAGCACCGAGAGCTGGCGGGCCTCCAGCATGCGGCGGGAGATCTCGGCGCGGATGGCGCGGCGGGCGACGGCGCGGTAGCGGCTGACCTCGAGCCCGAAGGCCCAGCCGACGGTCTGGTACAGGTCGAGCACGGAACCGGTGGCGAGCGGGACGTAGAACGTGCGGTGGCGGGCGGGGTGCAGCTGGCCGCAGACGTGGCGCACGGTGCTGGTCTTGCCGCAGCCGGGCTCGCCGGTCAGCAGGCCGATGCCGCGCAGCTCGAGCAGGTGCGCCAGGCGGGTGGCGGTCTCCCGCGCGGGGCGGGACTCGAAGATCTGGTCGGCGTGCTCGAGGGGCTGGAAGGGGTAGCCGGTGAAGGCGAAGTGCTCGCAGTACATCAGGAGTCCTCCTTGGGATCGTCGCTTCCGGCAGTGCCGGGCGGCCGCAGCCTGCGCAGGGGCAGCGGCGGGGTGTCGCGGCCGGCGTCGGGGAGGTCCGGCTTGCGCGCTGCGGGTTTCGGGCTGTCGCCGGCGGGAGCCTTCGGCTTGGGCGGCCGGCGCGCATTGGCGTGGGGATCGACCAGCCTGGCGTGGCCGGCGGGCTGGCCGTCGCACTCGACTTCGATGGGCCTTTCGGGCGGGGCTTCGGGGTCGATCAGCAGCGTCACGATGCGGCCGGCGAAGGCTGCGCCGACCTCGTACTGGCGGTTCCGGAAGCGCACGAGGCGGTGCCTGCTGACACGGCGTTGGTGGCGCGGCCGGAACAGCCGCAGCAGGTCGATGCCATGGGCGGGCCAGCGCACGCGCTGGCTGGTCTGGGCCCAGCGGTCCAGGGGCGTGGTGTGCGCGCCGAGCCCGCCGTGGGGAGTGCAGTGGTATTCCCCCTCGACCCAGGCCCAGAACCGGGAGTTCAGGATTTCCAGGCTGGCCAGGTCTTGCTTGCGAAGCCGGGACAGGAACTGGCCTCTGACGGTCCTGAAGAATCTCTCGATCTTGCCTTTCCCCTGAGGCCTCCTCGGCGTGGCGTGGATCAGCGTGATGTTGAGGCTGGCGCAGGCAACCTGCAGGCGGCGGGACCGGTAATTCGCGCCATTGTCGACATAGCACCTCTCGGGGACTCCCCTGCGCCGGATCGCCTGCCTGAGCACGCACAGCAGGGACTCCGCGTTCTCGGTGAAGTGGAACTCCCCGTACGGCACGACGCGGGTGGCGTCGTCCAGCATCAACGTCAGATAGGACTTCCGCCGCCTGCGACGGTCGCTGCCCGCATCGGCGACCTTGGGCCCGTGCAGCACATCCGACATCCAATATGGGAACCTTGCGGATATGGGCCCTGCGGGCCGGATATTCCCGTCTTGGGGCGGGTTTTGGCCCCTGATCGGTTCCCATAACTTCAGGCGCCGGAGGGGGCCGTCAGGCCGCTCAGCATGGCCAGAAGCTCGTCCTGCACGCCGTCGAACGATCCTCTGCGGACGACCGGCGGCTTCCCCGCTGCCAGCGTTTCGAGCTTTCTGGCCGGGTCCGTGCGCAGGTACATCTCGGTCGAGCGTATGCTCGCGTGGCCCAGCCACAGGGCGACTTGGCGGATGTCGCCGGTTGCCTCCAGCGTGTGCAGTGCGCAGCTGTGCCGCAGGACATGCGGCGTGACCGTCTTGGCGCCGATGGAAGGAATGGCGTGGGCTGCCGTCCCGACGTGCACCGCGAGCCGCTTGGCGAATCCCCTCCGCGTCAGGCCGTTGCCGGAGGAGTTCAGGAACAGATGCGCGTCCGCCGTGCGAGGACGTGCGCGCAGCCACTCGCGCAGCGCGGCGCGGGTCTCCTTCCACAGCGGCAGGACGCGCTGCCGGCGGCCCTTGCCCATGACCCGGATGCTGGCGAGCGCGGGCTGCTCGAGGTCCTCCAAGGCCAGCCCGACGAGTTCTGACACCCGCAGGCCGGCGTTGTAGGCCAGTGCCAGCATCGCCCGGTCCCGCAAGCCCGTGAGCGTGTCCCGGGCCGGGGCGTCGAGCAAGGCTTGGACCTCGTCGTGGCTGAGGTGCTCGACCTGAGGCAGGCCGCACTTCTTCTGGGGCAGGGCCCGCACCCGTGCCGCCAAGTCGAGCCATTCCGGCTTGTGGAATTCCAGATAGCGGAAGAAGGACTTGATCGCGGCAAGGCGGGCGTTGCGGGTTCGCACGCAATTGTGGCGGTCCTGCTCGAGGTGGTCGAGAAACGCGAGCAGCGTCTGCGTGTCGAGATGGGCGATTCGCAGTTCGCTGGGGCGCACCCCGTGCAATTCCCCGGCGAAGACGACCAGCAGGCGCAAACTCGTGGCGTAGCTTGCAACCGTGTGCCGGCTGGAACCGCGGTCTCGGGGCAGGTGCTCCCTGAGGAACACGGCCAGCGGCGCCGCCAGATCAGTCATCGCCCTTCCTCTCGAGATACAGCGTTTCCGCCGCCGCGGACACGCGACGCAGCAGGAGCGGTGTCGCCTCCAAGTACCAGTAGGTGCCCTCCGCATTCGCGTGGCCCAGATATGTGGAAAGGGCGAGCACGTGTCGGTCGGTCTGCCGCCGGTCGCCCGAGACGGCCTCCTCCAAGGCACGCACGGCAAATCCGTGGCGCAGGTCGTGCAGTCGCGGTCCGGGCTTCCCGGGCCCGCCCCGCAGGCCGAGGCCTCGCGTGAGCCGCAGGAATGTGTGCGAGAGGTAATCGGGCCTCAGCGGCCGTCCGTTGGCCAGGACGAAGAAGTGCTCGTCCGCGCCGCCGCACCGCCGCCGGACCCGCAGGTACCGGTCGAGAGCTGCGCGAACCGTCTCGTGCAGCGGCACCAGTCTCGACCGCCCGGTCTTCGCAGCGCGGATGCGCAACCCGTCCGGCGTGTCATCCTGCAGCTGCAGGCCGGTGGCCTCGGAGCGCCGCATGCCGGTTGCCGCCAGCAGCCCGATGATGTGGTGAAACGTCACCGGCGTGATCGTGCCGGTCGGCCCCAGGTCATTCGCGGCCCCCATGACCTGGCGAATCTCGGCCAGCGAGAGCAGTCGCGGCGGCGGCCGGTGCGATGCCGCGATGCCAAGGGCATCCCTGTGCGGAATCTCGTGACGCTCGTCTTCCGCATGCAAGTGCACGGCCAGGCCGCGCACGATCTGCAGCAAGCCCCGCTTGCGCCGGGGGGAAGCAGGCCGGGACGCCCAGGCCAGGGCGCTCTCGACACGCACAACCTCGTCCCCCCGCCCCTCGGCGAAGCTCGCAAAGTCGGCCAACAGCCGGGCCGGCTCCTTGAAGGCCACGCCGGTGGCCCGCTTGAACGCGACGTAGGACTCCACATGCTCAGCAAGGGTCATTCGGGATCTCCAGGCCACGGCTGCGCGATCTCGAGCAGCATGGGCACATCCACGCGGGCGTAGATCGCCGTCGATCGGAGCGACTTGTGGCGCAGGAGCGCTCCGATGGCTTCCAGCGGGGTTCCGCCACGCAGCAGGTTCGTTGCCCTCGAATGCCTCAAGAGGTGGGCGGCCGGGAGGCCTTCGTGATCGATGCCCGCCCGCTCCATCGCCCGCCGCACGATGAAACCCACGCCTTGTCTGCTCAGTCCGCGGTGCGGGGCAGGTACGCGCAGGAACACGACTGTCCCCGCAATGCGCGGCCGGGCTTCCAGGATGTAAGCCTTGACAGCGTCGCCGACCTCCTGCGGCAGCGGCAGGGTCGCGCCCTGGCGGGACTTGCCGCTGACCGTGAGCGCGGCTTGTTCCCAGTCAATATCTCCCAAGTGCAGGTTAGCGACATCGCCGGCGCGCAGCGCGAGACGTGCCAGCAGCAGCAGGACGGCCCGGTCCCTCATGCCGATCGCGGTCGCGACGTCACAGCTGGCGATGATGGCCTCGATGGCCTCTGCTTCGACGAACCGGGGAAGATCCGGCAGGGACCGCCCCGCGATCGAAGGAACTGCCCGGTCAAGTCCGGCCCTGCAGAGTCCTAGGGCGCCGAGGAAGCGCAGGTAGGACCGCAGGGCGGTGGCCTCGTTGGAGACTTGGCCTGGCGATCGGTGCCGCGCCCGCTCCGCAATGACCTTGCGAACAGCCGCGGCATCGTAGTCTTCCGGGCTGTCGTCCAGCAGCGCCAACAGCGCCCGCAGGGAGCGCTCGTAGTTCTGCAGCGTACTGGGCCGCAGGCCCCGGTGCCGGCGCAGCCAGCTCACGAAGGACTCGACATGGCGGTTGCGGCTTGAGCCAGGCGCCGGGCTGCGCCAGTCTGCGGTGACATGCCGCCCGATCAGGAATTGGGCGAATCTGAAGACCATTTGGCGAACGGGGCCACCGCCGGAGAAGGGGCCCGGCCGACCGAAGAATTGCGGGTGGGCACAGGAGCAGTCGTGCTCGAGGAAGCGCTGCAGAACGCCGCCGTCGATTTCTCCCAGGCGCAGGTCTGAGAGGTAGAGCCAGACAATGCAATGCCGGCAAGCTGTCTTGTACGTGCGAAGGGTGCTCTCCGCGTAGCCTTGGGCCTTCAGGCTGGCGGTGAATGATTCGACCAGGTCCCGGCCCCTGACGATTTCTTCGGGCATGCTTGCCCGACCGCTCTCGAGCAGGTGGTCGAGGAAGCGGTTCGCCTGCCAGCGCTGCCGCTTGTCGAACGCGCTCAGGAAAGCGCGCGGGCACCTGCAATCGTGGGCCGCAAAGGCCGCAACCTGGCGGATGTCCAGGGCCGCGACATCCATGTCGTTCAAGACCAGCCAGGCCACCAAGTGCCGGGCAGTCCTGGTCAGGCTGCTGAATGTGGCGGCCGAGCGGCCGAGATTCCTCAGTCGCGCCTCGTACGCCGGGAGGACCCGGTCGACCTCCGCCCGGATGGCCGCCGCTGGCGGCTGGGGCTTGGCCGGTCGTGCCATGGCTTCACCTCTTCGGGGCATCTCGCCTGCCTCGATGAGCAGCATGCCGGACATCGGGCGGCCCCCGGTACCCCCTTTCCTTGTGGAACTGCCCTCCCGAGCCCCCAAATGCACCCGAATGGCGCGGACGCAGTCCCAGCGGCGGGCTCAGGCCGACCAGCCCGGCCCCGGCCAGATGCCGCAGCGCCACCAGCACCCGATCTGTTCCCAAGTGCTTGCGCATCGCTGTCACCGTCGGCTCCACTCCCTCGAACGTGCCCGGATGGAGGCTCGCCATCGCCGCCAGGAAACTGCGCACCGCCAGCGCCCTGCGCTTCACCCAGCGCAGGGGTCCCTCGATCGGCTGCTGCTGCCCGTAGTAACGCTCCGCGACCCACTCGGCGATCTTGCCGAAGGAAGCCCCGCCTTCGCGATCCAAGGCGATGCGCTCCATCGTGTCCAAGTCGCCGCGGCTGCAAGAGGCCAGACAGTCCGGCAGCATGCCGATGGTGCGCCCTGTGCGCGGGCAGCGGTAGCGCCGCACGCGCGCACCCTTTGGATGGACGCGGTCGTAGTAGCCGTGCAGCACCGGCGTGCAGTCGAGCCCGAGCGGCTGGCAGTAGCCGCACTCAGGAACGCTTGCCTTCAGCCACAGCCGTTGTGTAACGTATTCCTCGCTGGTGCCTCGGCACGCGTAGCTCGACTGCATGGCACTGGCCACGGCCCGGCGAGGGACAGGTCGCGCGGGCCAACCCAGATTCGGAGGGCGTCTTGGTGAGCCTCCCGTCCAACAGTATGCCTGCCAAGGTGCCCCACAGGGCAGGCCCGGACGCGCCGATATGAAGCTCTAGTCAGCCCTGTTGCGCCGACGCTTGGGCGGTCCGTCAACAGGCGGTGGAGATCGGGCGATTCCGGCGCTGGCCCGCCGTGCCGGTCGGCGGCGGTCTCCTCCGGCGCCTGAAGTTATGGGAACCGATCAGGGGCCAAAACCCGCCCCAAGACGGGAATATCCGGCCCGCAGGGCCCATATCCGCAAGGTTCCCATATTGGATGTCATCGGAACGTTCCGATGACATCCAGAGCGCATTCGCGTGCTCATGGCAGAAGTGCCGGCAGTCCTCCAGGGCCTTCGCCCGCTCCCCGGTCAGCCCGGCGTTCGCCAGCAGCCGGTGCACGGTCTCATGCGCCAGCTTCTGGCGGGCCGGCACCAGGCCCCTCTCGCGCGCCTCCACGATCACCAGCCGCGTGCTCAGGCGCGGGTTGCCTTCCTTGATGCCCTTCAGCACATCGGCGACTTCCACGGGGATGCGCCGCGAGCGCCCGCGGTCCGAGCGCGGCTTCGGCCGCAGCGCCTGAAAGCCCCCCTGGCGGTAGCTGCGGACCCAGCGCCGGATCGTGTTCTCCCCAATGCGCGTGCGCCTGCTGTGCGGGATCCTGTAGCGCTGCGCCGCCTTGGCCCGGACGAGCGCCGCGCGCTCCGGGCTGCCCACGGGCAGGCGCAGCACGTCCGCTATCACGCCGTGGCGGAACAGCGCCACGTCGTGCCCGGCGTCCCTGTCGTCCGTCTGCACCCGTTTCGCTCCTTCTGTGGCCATTCCGCCTGCCTCAGTTCGGAGCATCCCGCACCCCGGGCGGCCCGCGGTACCCCCTTGCTTTGTGGAACCGCCCTCCAGGCACCAAAACCGCATTCAATGGACGCGGACGCAGCCCCAGCGGCGGGTCCAGGCCGGCCAGCTGAGCCCCGGCCAGGTGCCGCAGTTCCACCAGCACCCGCTCGCTCCCCAAGTGCGCCCGCAGCGCCGTCACCGTCGGCTCCACTCCCCCGAGCTCCTCCGGGCGCAGGCTCACCACCGCCGCCAGGAACCCGCCCACCGCCGACACCCGCCGCTTCACCCAGCGCAGCGGCCCCTCGATCGACTGCTCCGGCCGGTACAGCCGCCTTGCGACCCCCGCGGCGATCTTGCCGAAGGAAGACTTCTCCTCGCGCTGCTTGGCGATGCGCTCCATCGTGTCCACATCGCCGCAACTGTGCGAGGCCAGGCAGTCCGCCAGCATGCTGACCGTGCGCCCTGTCCGCGTGCAGCGGTAGCGCCGCACGCGCGCACCCTTCGGGTGAACGCGGTCATAGTAGCCGTGCAGCACCAGGCTGCACTCGAGCCCCTTCAAACTGCAGTACGGGCACTCCTCAGGGGGCCTTGCCTTCAGCCACAGCCGTCGTGTAACGTATTCCTCGCTGGTGCATCCGCAAGCAAACATCGACTGCATCGCACCGGCCACGGCCCGGCGAGGGGTAAGGTCGCGCGGGCCAACCTCTTTCTTGGGGGGCGCTCCATCCTGCGCCCCCGACCGACAGTATGCCCCCCTCCCCCCGCACGGGGGGCTTGCTGCTGCAAACTGAACCTACTGCAAGAAAGAAGAGGGCCAGCCTGGAGGCAGCTCGCGGGCAGCGGATCTCGCCCCCGCCGGCGTAGGTCAGTGCCGCGGATTAAATGGACATGTGGGCCAATTCGAGGCCCACGCAGACTGAGAAGAACCGCCCCCCTGAGGCCCAATTAATCCGCCACGCAACATGGGCCAAGCAACAACACGGTCGAGCTCGGCGGCGTTGTGGGGACCTGCTGGCGGCGGAGCACCCGCTCGGACGCGGGAGCAGAACCTCGGGGTGGTCAGCTTCGTGGCGGTGCCGGTGCGCCTGGGCCGCGCGATGAGCATGTTGGCTGGGACAACCCCACGCGCGGCCGCAACCTCCACCGGTTAATGGCGAACGATCGGCTGCTGATCCCGCCGGGCGTGCGCGTGGCGAACTTGGCGAGCCACGCTCTGGGCCTCGCCCTGCAGCATGTAGCGGGCGACTGGCTGCGGCAGCCCGGGGACGCGCCGCCATCTGGAGAATGCGCAGCCGGGAGCCCAGCCAAGCTGTTACGCCATGGTCGCAGATAACCCTTGCACACGATCTGGTCGACCGCAGGCGGATCTTCTTCTTCGATCGTGGCAGCCTTCCGGGTGCGCCACCAAGCCCACCGCCGTTCCCAGATCAGACGGCCGCGGTCTGCGGTGTGCGCCTACATAAGCTCCGAGAAAGTCCAGCTCGGGCTCCGTGAACAGCAGCCCCGCCTCGCACTTCGGCACCTTTCTGCGCGTATTGGGACCTGTTGGCAGCGATGGTTGGTCGGGTTGGGTCCGTTGTTCAGCAGTCTTCCACCGATGCCTCCGAAACCTCTGATGACTGTGTGGCTCGTGCCACGCTGGCAATCGGGTCCGCTGCTATGATCACCGACCGGTTAGGCGAACGAACCGTGCTGTGGCCCGGTGGCCATTAGAGTCGCGCAGCCAAGTGAGTAGCACATGCACACCCTGATCGAGACTCACCGCTCCGAAATCCGTGCTCTGGCTCAGCGCCACGGGTTCGACAATGTGCGAGTCTTCGGATCCATGGCGCGGGGCGACGGAGATGAACGGAGCGACGTCAATCTGCTGGTGACCTTACCGGCGGACAAGACGGGTTTGGCCCTTGGCGCATTGCTGATGGACGTCCAGGACCTGCTTGGACGACGGGTCGATGTGGTGACCGAGGATGGCCTGCATCCTGCCTTCCGAGACCGAGTGCTTAAGGATGCACAGATCCTGTGAGTTCGCACGTGATGCCGGTCTGTGTGCGAGGCACTCCAAGGGAAGGCCCTCGCAGCCGGCGTGCGGGACAAGCTCGCCGGCCAATCCCACCTGCCTCTCGATCCGGACCAGTTCCCCGAGGATCGTTGGCTCGCCTAGCGCCAGGTGCGCTTGGCATGGCTTAGGTCTCGGCGCGGGCCCAGCATCCGGCCACCGAGAGTGAGAAGCTAGGCTGGCTGCGAAACGACTCGGTGCTGTGCAAACTGCGCCGCCTGCGGCCCGAAGACATGGCCAAGGACGCCTTCTGCAGCGGAACGCCGCCTTGGCCAGCGAGACTAGCCGGCTGCCGCGGCGCGCTATGCGGCCACGGCCGCAATCAGCGCTTGGATGTACCCAACTGTCCAAGCGCGTCCCCTGTCGCACCAACGGCCGTCCCCGACCATGCGCGGGACATGGTCCGGAATGACGAACCCGCGGAACCCGACCTGCTTGAGGGCACGGACGGACTCCACCGGATCGCAGTTGCCGTCCCCCAGATAGCACTCCGTGAACTGATCGACGGGACCCTGAACGTCTCGAAAGTGCACGTAGAAAATCTTTCCGCGCTCCCCGAAGTAGCGGATCGCTTCCGCTACCCCCTCTCCGGCGCGCATCTCTGACCAACAGCCGTGACAGAAATCCAGCCCGTGCATCGGGCTGTCGAAGGTCTCCATTGCCCGCCGAAAGTTCTCGAAATTGCGGAATACCCTGCCAACCCCTCCCAGCGTCGGCACTGGAGGGTCGTCAGGATGCAGGGCCAAGCGCAGGCCAACTTCTTCGCAAACCGGAAGGATGCGCTCCAGGTACCAGCAGTAGTTCTCCCAGATCTCGTCCTCGGTGTACTCTCGGTCCACGGGCGAGCCAGCCCAAATCGCATAGCTGCTCTGGTCGCCGGGCCCGACCGTTCGAGCCGTGCTGAGGCGAAACGACGTCGCCATTGCGCCACCGCGCACTGGCGTGTCCTGCGCCGTCCGCCAGACACCGGCGGGCATGAAGGCGTAGCCGAGATACGGAATGCCGGCGCGCGCGATGTTGCGGACAGTGCGGACCATGTTGGCGAGCTGTTTCTCGCGGCCCGGCTGTCCGAGCATGATGCGGTCGTAGAAGTGTCTTGGCACATTCTCGATCGCGATCAGCCGCAGATCCGCCCGCTCGGCTTGAGAGACCAGGGAGGCGAGATCTTCGTACTCCCAGCTGTCCTTTCCCGGCAGCTCTGGAGTGTTCAGCTGGAAGTCGTCGCAGCCGCACTGCTTGATGAATCGCAGCCTCGATTCCGTGACCTTCTGGAACTGTCCGAGGCCCACCCGCATGGGGAGGCTATTGATGTCGATCATCTTGCCTTCTGCTCTGTCTTGGGCGGGCTCGAGGTTGCGCCAAGCCGCACGGTACGGCTGGGAGTATAGCCCGTTCGGTGATAATCGGCCCGTGGCTAGGATTCTCGTCGCCGAGTGCAGGCAGGAGGTCTGCTCCTTCAACCCCGTCGCGAGCCGATACGAGGACTTCGCTGTTCGGTGGGGGTCCGGAATCTTCGACTACCACTGCAGCGCCCGGGAGGAGGTTGGCGGAGCTCTGGGCGTGTTCTCCGCTGACGGCGAGTGCAAGCCAGTGCCGACCTACAGCGCGATCGCGATCACCTCGGGCGGGACGCTGGCGGGCCCTGACTTCCGACGAATCGCCGACGAGTTCCTTTCTGGCCTGAGAGAGGCCGTTCCGGCAGACGGGGCGTACTTCGCGCTGCATGGGGCCATGTCCGCGGAAGGTGAGGAAGACCCCGAAGGGTATCTCCTGTCCAAGGCGAGGGAGATCCTCGGCGAGGGCGTGCCCATAGTTGTCTCGCTTGATCTCCATGGACTAATCACTTCGCGGATGCTGCGGCACAGCGATGTACTTGTCGCCTATCACACCTATCCCCACGTGGACTTCCATGAGACCGGGGCCCGCGCTGCGAGGCTGCTGCTGGACATCCTCGGCGGTCAGATCCGCCCAGTCACGGCCCGGGTGAAGATCCCCGCGCTGGTGCGCGGCGACGAGCTGGTCACGACGACTGGGCTGTTCGGGCATGTCATCCGGTCGGCGAGACAATTCGAGGCCAGTGCCAGAGGGCTCTCGGCCGGGGTGACCATTGGCAACCCATTCACGGACGTGCCGGCGCTCCGCTCCAACAGTTTCGCTGTGGCCGACGGCGACCAGCAGCTTGCGGCCAAGTGTGCGCTCGACCTAGCAAGCCAGATTTGGACAAGGCGAAGAGCTATGCAGGCGTCGCTCACGCAGCTCGAGGAAGCTGTGAAACTCGCGGGCCACACTCGAGGGTGCGCCGTCCTTATGGATGCCGCAGACGCGACGAGCTCGGGGGCGCCGGGTGACGGCAACGCCATCCTTCGGGAGGTCCTCCAGAGCGGCTTCCGTGGTACCGTCCTTGCCCCAATCGTGGGGCCCGCGGCGGTCGGGGACGCATTCTCCGCCGGTGTGGGGAACACTGTTCGGACTGCCATTGGGGGAGAGCTCGATCCGGCGCGCTCTCGGCCGCTACCCGTTGAGGCAAAGGTCAGGCTGCTATCGGACGGCGACTTCCGGAGCGAGTCGTTCGGGTGCCTCTGGTCGGCGGGCCCGACCGCAGTGCTTGAGATTGGCCGTTACGTCATCGTCGCGACCACACGGCCAGTCAGCCTCTTCGACCGAGCTCTGTTTCTTGCACACGGGCAAGACCCGAAGGGGTTCGACTTGGTTGTCGTCAAGTCCCCGCACTGCGAACCGCACATGTACAGCGATTGGTGTGGCCGTCTGATCCAAGTTGATGGGCCTGGCGCCACAAGCGCGAACTTGGCCTCGCTCCCTTACTCGCGGTGCTCTCGTCCCGTCTTCCCTCTTGACCGGGACGTCGCATTCGAGCCAAGAGTGGAGATGTTCAGGAGAGGTGGCTGAGGAGTGGTCGCCGCGGCTACCCTCGCGAGCGTCCTCAATACTGCGCTTGCATCTGCAGGTCTTCGCGCCCATCGAGGCGCGGATTCTGGAGGGCGGCCACGAGCCGAGGCTAGAATCGTCCCAGCCGGGCAATTAACGACGAGCGGGATCCTGCCGCACGAGAGCCGGCGCCGTGAAGACTGTTGTGATGTCGCCGAAGAGAATCCTGATGCGCTCTTGTGTCCTGCAATGCGAGGGAGCGCCACGGCGCAAGCGGATCGGCGAAGCTCGGCATGAAGGCCCGTCGGCGGAGCGGTGGTGGCGGGCAGCCTGGATTGCCACCATGTTGTTCGCGACCGCTCACGTTCTCGCTGGCCAGGTCATGACGCCCCGCATCGCAGTCGGAGGGATCCTTCACGAGTCCAACACCTTCTCGTCCGACCTGACGGAACTCGATGACTTTCGCGGGCGGTCCCTGCGGCGCGGCCGGGAGATTCACGAGGAGTACGCGACCTCCCAGCACGAGATCGGCGGGTACATCGAAGCTGCCGGGAGGCTCGGATTCGACCTTGTCTACACTGTCGTCGCCAATGCAACCCCGGCTGGGCCGGTGACGGACGTTGCTTTCGACTCGCTGACTTCGGAGCTCATCGAGCGCTTGGAGCAGTCCGGTCCGATCGACGGTCTCCTGCTGGCCCTGCACGGCGCAATGGTCGTCGAGAGCCATCCCGACGGGGACGCCGAGGTCCTCAGGCGCCTACGTGTCGCACTCGGTGACGACTTGCCGATAGTCGTCACGCACGACGCGCACGCGAATGTGGCACCGGTGGAGGTTGAGCTCTCCACGGCGCTCCTGCTGTACAAGGAAGTCCCGCATGTGGACCAGCGGGAGCGCGGAATCCACGCCGCCGAGATAATGGAGAAGATCGTCAAGCACGGCGCGGATCCCGTTCAGGCGATTGAGAAGCCACCCCTGCTGTACAACATCCTGTTCCACAACACCAACCGAGAACCGATGCTGTCCCTCGTTCAGGAAGCACGCCGCATCGAGCGAGAGAATCCGAAGATCTTGGCCGCCAGTGTCCCGGTGGGCTACCAATACTCCGACGTTCCCCAGATGGGCCCGAGTGTGGTGGTGATCGCAGACGGCGACGCTGAGCTGGCCCGTTCCGAGGCGAAGCGGTTGGCCGAAATGATGTGGGAGCACCGGACCGTGATGGAACTGGACCTGCCCGATGCCGCTCAGGCGGTCGAGGCGGCAATCTCAGAGCCGAACACCCCCGTCGTTCTGGTGGAAATGGGGGACAACATTGGCGGCGGTTCCGCGGGCGACAGCACGGCGATCCTGGCGGAGCTGGTCAAGCAGGGCGCTCGCGGATACGTGTCCGCCATGTACGATCCCGAAGCCGTCCGGCATGCTATCGAGGTCGGCATCGGCGGCCGGTTCGACTTGCTGGTTGGCGGGAAGAGCGATGGCCTGCATGGGCAACCGGTCCGCATTCGGGGGGTGGTCAAGCTCGTCTACGACGGTCAGTACGTCGAGACTGCTGTCCGGCATGGCGGTCGCCGCTACCTTGACCAAGGGCTGAGCGCGGTGATCCACGCCCAGGGATCCACGCCAGACCTCCCAAACGTGGTCTTGGTCAATAGCAAACGGCACACTCCGTTCAGCTTGGGGCAGCTGACCAGCGCCGGAATCACGCCCGAGCGCCAGAAGATTCTGGTCGTCAAGGCGGCCGTCGCATTTCGGGCGGCCTATGAGCCAATCGCGGGAACAATTATCGAAGTGGACACTCCAGGCCTCACCGCCGTAAACCCGGCTCGATTCACGTACACGAGAGTGCGCCCCAACCTCTACGGGCTGCGCTGACCCGGTCAGCGTTCCCTCCGGGTGCGCCGTGCCGGAGAACACGGCCCGGCCTTGGTCGGCAGGATGTCACGACGTGTCGGCAGCCGCCATTTGTCCCATCACACGATCGATCGCTTCGACTGACTCACCGATGTCCTTGGCTGTGTGGGCCGCCGAGACGTAGAACCGACCATCTGGTAGGAGATAGAGTCCCTCGTCAAGCGCCAGCCGAAGGAACCTCTCGAGCCGAGTCCGGTCATCGCGGAACGTGTCCCGGTAATCCCAGATCTCGGGGTCGTCCGTGAAGTGGATCGCGAATGCCGCTCCGAAGCCGGTCAGCACGACGTCGACCCCGTGGCGGTCCGCCGAACGGATGATCCCATCCATCAGCATCCTGCCCGCCCCGTTGGCCTTCGCCAACGCGCGTCCGCCGTTCTCGGCGATCATCTTCAGGCACTCGGCCGTCGCGGCCAGGGAGAGCGGATTCCCGTTGAAGGTCCCTCCAAAGGCCACTTCCCCGCGGGGCAGTTGATCTAAGATCCGGCCACGACCGGCCACTGCACTGATCGTGGCTCCGCCCCCGAGCGCCTTGCCGAGTGTGGCGATGTCGGCTGTCACAGAGAAGGCCTGCTGGGCACCTCCAGGCGCGATGCGAAACCCGGTGATCACTTCGTCAAGGATCAGCAGTGCCCCCTCGCGGTCGCAGGCGCGTCGCACGGCCTCTAGGTACCCCTCCTGGGGCATCAGGCACCCGCTGTTGCACAGCACCGGCTCCATCACCACGGCGGCGACTTGCTGCCGAAACTCCCCTAGAAGGGCCTCCAGTGCGCCAATGTCATTCCACCGGGCGACGACCACATTCTCGACGGAGTTCGCGACTTGCCCTCGGGATCCGAGGACCACGTTGGGACTCTGCCGGGGGCCCGCCTGCCCGAGAGAGGGCTTGTAGCTCAGCAGTGCGGAGTCCAGCCACCCGTGGTAGTGCCCTTCGAACTTCAGGACCAGCGGCCGGCCCGTGTAGGCCCTTGCCAGCCGGAACGCCAGCTGCAGCGCCTCGCTCCCGCTGGAGGTCAGCGCCACCTTCTCGGCGCAAGGAACCAGCTGCTGGATCGCCTCACCGACTTGGGGCTCAAGCTCGTGCTGTGCGCCGTAGTTATGCGGCTTCGCGGCGGCGGCCGAGAGAGCGGAGACGATTCTGGGGTGCCGGTGCCCAAAGATCAGTGGCCCCCATGCCAGTGCGTAGTCGACATACTCGTTGCCGTCGACGTCCCGCAGGCGGGCGCCGTAGCCATCCGCGAAATAGAGAGGTTCGGGCAGCCTTGCTCGGAATGGGCTGCTCACCCCGCCGGGCAGTATGCGGCGAGCCCGCTTCAGCAGCTGGCGCGACTTGGAGTAGAGGTCTCGCAATTTGCCCTGCCGAGTCTGCGGGCCCGCGACCGTCCCAACTGCCCGGAGAGACCGGACGGCCGAGGCCCCGGACAGGTGGATTGCGACAATCGAGTACTCCCGACAGTCGCACGGTCAGGTCGGGCCCATGGTACACCCGTGGCCAGCAACCCAAGAGCTGTGCCGGACCTCGGGCTGCGGGCTGAAGGGACCGTTGTCGGAGAGGGTCGACGCGCCGCCCTCTTGGTCCGGAGCCAAACCGCTGCAAGCGAGCGGCAGTGTCTCAGGATTGCCTCTCCGATGATATGATTCCTCCATGGCAGACCACCGGAAGACTTGGCTCTTCATCTTGGCGTGCATCCTCTTCGGATCCGTCGTTCCGTCCAGTTCCGTCGCACCAGACAGACCCAACATTGTCCTGATCTACTTGGATGATCTAGCTTGGAATGGAACTCCAGTTCCGATGGACGATGCGATGCAGAATTCTCGAATGCCAGTACTGGAAATGCCGAACCTAGAAAGTCTGGCTCGCCAAGGAATGAAGTTTCGAAATGCCTATGGTTCGCCGCAATGCTCACCTGCACGTGCGTCGTTGCAGACCGGTCAATCTGCCCCTCGAAGCGGATTCACGGTCTATCTTGGCTCCAAGGAGCCCTACTATGACACGAAGAGAGAATACCAGTCATATCCTCTCGTACCGAACGTGTCTGATCTCGAACTCGATGCGGACGCAGTCACCATTGCCGAGGCTCTGAGACCTCTGGGCTATGTCAGCGCACACGTTGGAAAATGGCACATGAGAGGAGACCCGGGAAAGGAGGGCTACGTTGTTCATGATGGCGATACCAACAATAATCCCGGCAACACTCAAGCTGGATTGAAGCGGATGCCTGACGTTGTGACGGACCCGAAACTCATGTTCAGCATTACTGAGAAGGCGATCAAGTTCATCGAAGATCAGGCGAAAGAAGACACGCCGTTTTATCTACAGATTTCCCACTATGCTATGCACGCTGGTCGCGAATGCCTTCACGAGACTCGCAACAAGTATGTGCGTCATCCTCTCGTGCAGGCGTGGTATAGAGATAACAACAAGCACCCTGAAACAGTCAACCGAAATGACGATCCGGCGATTTGGTTGGGCATGGCGGAGGACTTGGACGGCCGTATCGGTGCAGTCCTCGACAAACTTGAAGAGTTGGGAATCGAAGATGAGACGTACGTCGTCGTCGCCGGTGACAACGGATATCGACACGATGAACTCCAGCTTGATCCAGATTTGAAGCAGCCGCTTCACGCAAGAAAATGGTGGCTGTGGGATGGTGGACTACGAGTGCCGATGATTGCCAAAGGCCCAGACATCAAGGCAGGGACGGTATTCGATGGCAATGTCATCAATTACGATTTGTTACCGACGTTCGTTGACTGGGCTGGAGGAGATTCGGCAGAGCTGAACAATATTGATGGCGTTAGTCTTGCGAGTTATATGTCTGGATCTGCGCCAAACGGTGAGTTTCTGAGCCGCAATCTATTCTTCCATTATCCTCACTATCGGAATAGTGTTCCACACTCAGCGATCATCTCTGGAACTTCAAAGGTGATTCACTTCTACGACAGGCCAGATCTTCCTATGTTGTTCGACCTCGCTGGTGATATTGGTGAGGTCAAGAACATTGCAGAAGAATTTCCCAAGTTGCATCGGGAACTCTATATGGACATGATGCTCTATCTTGAGGAAGTTGGGGCGAGATTCCCCAAAGAGAATCCAAATTATGACCGCGAAAGTTATACCAGCGAAAAGGGTTTCAGGCAGCGGGCACTCTGGGGGTCATTCGAGGGCCAACGCACGTTGGAAAGCGATGAAATCTGATTCCAGAGGGCCCACAGCCAGAACTCTGGGTGAGCTTCGGCCCGGTTCAGCTTCTGCGGCCCTTGTACCGCCGCGCACAGGCCGCCGCCCGGGTGACAAGCACTCGTCCGTGCGCAATGGCGCAAGGATCGCAGCCGAGGGGAGATGGCCGGCACGCGTTGCCGCCTCCTGTGCGGCGAATGAGCTGGCGTGGCTGGCAAGGGGTTAGACTCGACGCGAATGGCTCGTTGCCTTCCAGACCGTTCCGCGGGTGTTCCCGCAGTCTGTCCTCGCACTTGCTGGCATCCGCTCGGCTTGCTTCTTTGGGTGCTCTGCCTTCGTGCCCTCGCTGTCCCCGCTTATGGCGAGCGACCGAACATCGTGTTCCTGTATGCCGACGATCAGGCTGCGTGGACCATTGGGGCACTCGGCAACCAGCAGTCTAGGACACCGAACCTGGACCGCCTCTACGCCGAGGGCGTCGGCCTTACCGACGCGTTCACTACGACTCCGGTCTGCAGCCCCTCGAGGGCCGGCCTGTTGACGAGCCGGTACGGGACTGAGGTCGGGATCACCGACTACCTGAACGAGGCGCAGGAGCCCGAGAATGGCCTAGATCCGGGCCTGCCCACTTGGCCGAAGCTGTTGCAGGCCTCGGGGTATGCGACGGCCTTGATCGGAAAGTGGCACGTCGGAAGTCGTGACAGGCACCTCCCAACGAACAACGGCTACGACCTGTTCTACGGCTTCCGCACCGGGGCAGGGATCTCGAAGGATCCTAGGGTCGAGTCCCAAGGCGGCCTCAACGTCGTCCCCGGCTTCACTCCCGACGTGCTCGCCGACGAGGCGATCCGCTTCATTCGCGCAACTGCAGGCCAACGACCCTTCTTGGTGAGCCTTCACTTCTGGGCCCCTCACGCAAACACCGCGAACAGGACTCCGGACGGTGACCGTACTTGGCTGCCCCTCAGCGAGGCAGACTGGCGTCCCTTCAGCAATCTCGACGTCACCCTGCCGCAGCCGGACTACCCGGACTTGGACGTGCCCCGTGCGCGAAGGATGCTCGCGGAATATCTCGGTTCGGTAGCTAGCCTCGACCGCAACGCCGGCCGAGTATTGGCGGTCCTCGACGAGCTGGGCATCGCGAGAGACACCGTGGTCATCTTTACAAGCGACCACGGCTACAACCTTGGGCACAACGGGATCTGGCACAAGGGCAATGGCCGCTGGCTTCTCACCACCAATCGCGGGAATCGGTCCAACATGTACGACAACTCCATACGAGTGCCGGCCGTCGTTCGCTGGCCCGCACGGCTAGACGCAGGCAGGACTCTCGAGCAGGTTGTGCTGAACCTTGACTGGTTCCCAACGATCCTGGACATGGCCGGAGTCGACCTACCCTCAAACGCGCTCGTCTGGGGTCGGAGCTTCCTTCCGCTGCTGGAGGGGCAGGACGTGGAGTGGCGGAGTTCGTTCTACGGAGAGTATCGACAGCTGCACCAGGAGAGGGTAGACCAGCGCATGTGGCGGACGGACGAATGGAAGCTTGTCCGAGACAACCGTCCCGGCAAGGACGAGCTCTACAACCTTGTCGCGGATCCCGGCGAGCACCACAATCTCATCGGGAACCCTAGCGCCGCCGCAGCGCAAGCCTTGGATCGGCTCGACCGAGATCTGACCGGCTGGATGGAGCGCATCTCAGCCGCCCGCTGACCGAGACGCGCGCCATTGGGCCGTTCCCGCCGCCCATGGATTCTCTTCTGAGCGGGGCGTCGTTTATGGACCGGCTGCTTCCTGCGGCACGGTTCATCCCCGCAGCCGCGGGTCCGGGCGGGTCCGGCCACAGGCGGGGCGGCCATATCGGGCCGCGCCCGGCCTCTCGACACAAGTGCCGGTGGCGTTGTGGAGATCTCCTGCACTGGTGCCCGATACGTCACCTGCCCAAGCTTGTACAGTAGGTGCGCTCATGAGGTGGAAGTATCAAATGGTTCTCGCGGCTCTGGTCATCGGGAGTGGGGCCTGCGACAGCGCGCCGGACGGATCGCCTGAACCCATTCCTGACGGACTGGTTGTGCTCACCTTCGACGACGGGAACAAGTCCGACATCTCCTTCGTCGCCGAGACCTTGAAGGAGTATGGATTCGGGGCGTCGTTCTACATCACGGAAGGGCTTGGTTTTCACGCCGACCCTGATAAGGAGCGCTACGTGTCATGGGACGACGTTCGGCAGCTCCACGAACTGGGCTTCGAGGTCGGCAATCACACGGGCTCCCATCCCGACATGACCAAGCTGACGGTCGATGAGATCCATTCCAACTTGGAGCTCATTGAGCAGCGCTGCGGCGAGCACGGAATCCCCAGACCGGAGACCTTCGTCTACCCGGGCTGGCGCCACAGCTTGCCAGCCGTGGAGGCTCTTGCCGAGAGGGGGTACAGGTTCGCGCGCCGGGGCGTGAGCCCTGAGCACCCTGACGGTGGACGAGGCGCGCGAGGTAGGCCTTACGATCCTGAGGACGACCACCCGCTGCTAATACCGACAACCGGCTACGCCGGCCCTGAGTGGGGATTTGAGGACCTCGTGTGGGCCGTCGATCAAGCGCGAGACGGGAAGATTGCGGTCCTCACCTTCCACGGTGTGCCTGCGACGGAGCATCCGTGGGTGAACACGGATCCAGAGGATTTCGTCCGCTATATGGACTTCCTGCAAGAGCGCAACTGTACCGTTATTGCGCTTCGCGACCTAGCCCGGTACGTCGACCCTTCCAAACGGCCTGAGGACCCTTACGCTCCCATTCGTAGGAGGCTGGCGAACGGGGGATAGGCAGTCTCCCCGAGACGCATCCCAACCGAACGTCGGCCCAGAGTCCGAGTCCAAGTGCGAGTATTCCGGGCTGCATCCTTGGTGGAGGCCTCGGTCCGCTCGCGCTGGCGTGACGGTGAGCATTCGCAAGGCCGGTCGCCCATCATTGGCCCCCCAACTTGTTCGGCTACTGCCACATGATCGGGGGTAGGGCAATGCCTGTGCTGGGTCTCCTACAAAGACGGACCCGTGCAGGGTCGGGGGTGCGGGTGCCAAGAATACAGGCGAGTGCCAGGATCGGCCTTGACCGCTCCCATGGCGTGCGGGAGAATACACTCATGCGCCGACCCGCCTTAATACTGGGAGCGCTGTCGGTGTCTTGGACCTGCCCGGCTCAAGCGGAGGTGTCCATTGCCGAGCAAGTCCAGCCGCTGCTGCGCGAACATTGCGTCATCTGCCACGGCGAGGCACTCCAGCAGAACGGCTTGCGGCTAGACCGCTCGGAAGCCGCCATGCGCGGCGGCAACTCCGGGCCCGCAATCGTGCCTGGCAACGCCGCCGGCAGTCTCCTGTTCAAGCGCCTGCAGGGCTCGGAAGGCCTGCAGCAAATGCCGCCCGGCCGTTCTTTGGCACCGGCGGAGATCGAGACGTTTCGCGCGTGGATCGACGCTGGCGCTGAGTGGGAGGCGCGCTCCGAGACCAGCGACGGCACTGCCGATCCGGGGCACTGGGCATTTCGGCCCGTCCGGCGGCCGCCAGTACCAGCGGTCGTCGGCACGCATTGGGTGCGGAATCCGATCGACTCGTTCGTCCTCGCGGGACTCGAGAGGGAGGGCATTGCGCCGTCGCCCCAAGCCAGTGACCAAGTGCTAGCCCGTCGCGTCTCCCTGGACACGACAGGCCTTCCGCCAGATCCGGGGCAAGTGGTGACGACCGCGGACTACGACGCGCTGGTCGACAGGCTCCTGGAATCTGAGCACTTCGGCGAACGCTGGGCGTCGGCCTGGCTGGACCAGGTCCGATACGCGGACTCCGACGGCTACGAGAAGGACTCGGTTCGCCCGCACGCTTGGCGATATCGGCACTGGGTGATCGACGCCATCAACAGCGACATGCCATTCGACCGGTTCACCAGAGACCAAATCGCCGGCGACCTGGTCCCAGGGGCAACCACTGAGGAACGGGTCGCAACCGGCTTCTATCGCAACACCTTGAAGAACCGGGAAGGCGGCGTCAACGTCGAGGAGTTCCGCTTCGAGGAGGCGCTAGACCGGACCAACACGGTTGGCACGGTGTGGTTGGGGCTCTCAGTGGAGTGTGCGCGCTGTCATGACCACAAGTACGACCCGATCACGCAGAAGGACTACTACCGGTTGTTCTCGTTCTTCAACGCGCTGGACGAGATTGACATCGACGCTCCGCTGCCCGGCGAGATCGGTCCGTTCTTGCGTTCGAAGCCCCACTTTGACCGCAAGCTTGAGGACATCTATGCCCGGTACGACGTGCCTCGTCTGATCGGCCCGTGGACGGAGAAGATGCTGTGGGCATCGGAGAATCCGGGAGTAGAGCACGAGTGGGACACGACCTGGGACATCCTCGCCTTGTACCTGGACGACGGCCAGCGGATCCTGCGGACCCCTCCGACTGAGCGGGACTGGCGCGAGGACCTGGCGCTGACCGAGTGGTTTCTGCGCAACTACAGCCGGGTCACATCAAAGGAGGACTACGAGGCGACCGGATTCAAGGATGCCGTCAAGGAGGTCCACACTCTCATCGACGGGTTTCCCGACGTTAGCCGGGCCCGTGCGATCCAGCCCTACGCCGGTGGCAGGCAGTCGCACGTCCATCCGGACGGCAAGTGGGACGAGACCGCGGAGGAGGTGGCATCCGCAACCCCGGCCGTCTTGCCCTCGATCGAGTCCTCTGGCGCGGAGCCCGACCGCCTGGACTTGGCCCGCTGGCTCGTATCGAGGGAGAATCCGCTGACTGCCCGCGTCACGGTCAACCGGATCTGGCAGGAGTACTTCGGCACGGGCCTCGTCGCGACTTCCGACAACTTCGGCCTGCGCGGCGAAGCCCCGTCGCATCCGGAGCTGCTGGACTGGCTGGCGGCGGAGTTCATCGACTCGGGTTGGCGAATGAAGCACGTCCACCGCCTGATCGCGACCTCCGCGACCTACAGGCAGTCTTCGGTCCCGAGGGACGACCTGCGCGACCGAGACCCCTCGAACCGGCTTCTCGCCCGGCAGGTTCGCCTGCGCCTGCCCGCCGAGACGCTGCGTGACTCGGCGCTTGCGGTTTCCGGACTGCTGGACCCGAAGGTGGGCGGTCCCAGCGTGCGTCCATACCAGCCCGAGGGTGTCACTGACCTGAGCTACGGGAGTTCCGTCAAGTGGTCCGAAAGCGCCGGCAGCGACCGGTATCGGAGGGGTGTCTACATTCACTTCCAGCGCTCGACGCCATACCCGTTCCTCGCGAACTTCGACCTGCAGGAAAGGAACGTGGCCGAGTGCAGCCGGGGCCGTTCCAACACGCCGCTTCAGGCCCTGAACCTGCTCAATGATCCGGTCTTCTTCGAAATGGCCCAAGGACTGGCCTTTCGCGTCCTGGCCGAGACGCCTTCCCAATCATTCGACCGCCGTCTGGACCGAGCCTTCTCGCTGTGCCTGGCGCGCGGGCCAAGCGAGTCTGAGCGGGGCGCGATGCTCGATTACTTCGTGCGCCAGCGGGCACTGCTAGAGCAGGACGAGGAGTCGGCTCGTGCGTGGTTCCCGTTCGAGACCGAAGGGATCCCGGAACGGTCCGACCCAACCGTTGCGGCCGGATGGGTCGGCATCAGCCGCATCCTGCTGAACATGGATGAGTTCATCACTAGGGAGTAGGTCGAAATGAACCTCGAGACATACCGCTCTGTACTCACGCGCAGGAGCTTTCTGGACCGCTGCGCCGCGGGCCTTGGGACGATCGGCCTCGCCCAACTCATGGCGGCGGACGGCCTCACGGTCGCAACTCCGACGGCCCCTGAGGGTGGCGGGCGACCGCACTTTGCGCCTAGGGCCAAAAACCTGATCTTCCTGTTCATGGCAGGCGCCCCCAGCCAAATGGACCTATTCGATCCAAAGCCTGAACTGCGGCGCTGGCACGGCGAGCCATTGCCACCGTCGATGACCTC
Source organism: Bryobacterales bacterium (assembly GCA_965203925.1). Classification (GTDB taxonomy): domain Bacteria; phylum Acidobacteriota; class Terriglobia; order Bryobacterales; family UBA6623; genus VXMF01. The sequence continues at coordinate 6,696,483 of OZ241924.1, read as the reverse complement.
TGACCTGAAGCTGGCCTTCATCAAGCCGACGGCCAAGGTTCTGGCGAGCCCCCGCGAATTCTCGCGCTGCGGGCAGAGCGGCATGGAGATCAGCGACTACCTGCCGAACCTGCAGCGGCAGGCCGACGACATCTGCATGATCCGCTCGATGCAGACCGATCAGGTCAACCACCACCCCGGCCAGTCGATGCTGATGAGCGGCAGTCCCTTGGCCGGAAGGCCCACCATGGGAGCGTGGCTGACCTACGGCCTGGGCTCCGAGTCCCAGAGCCTCCCCGGCTTCGTCGTGCTGAGTTCGGGCCGCGGTGCCAGCGGGGGCTCTTCGAACTTCTCTAGCGGATTCTTGCCCTCTACCTTTGCCGGTGTGCCGTTCCGGGGTTCGGGCGATCCGATCCTGTACCTGTCGAATCCCAGCGGCGTCTCCCGCGAATCCCAGCGGCTCACCTTGGAGACGCTGCGCCGACTCAACGACGAGAAGTTGAGGGACAGCGGAGATGCGGAAGTCGCTTCGCGCATGGCGAACTACGAGCTCGCCTTCCGCATGCAGTCCGCCGCCCCCGAACTGCTGGACTTCTCGGACGAATCAAAGTCGACCAGGGACAGTTACGGTATCGGTCAGGAACCGACGAACGCCTACGGCACAAACTGCCTGATGGCCCGGCGCATGGTCGAGCGCGGAGTACGGGTGGTGATGCTGATCCATGCCTCATGGGACGACCACACCAACCTTGACGAGGGTCTGAAGAAGAACTGCGACATCACCGACAAACCGGCGGCAGCACTGGTGGCAGACCTCAAGCAGAGAGGCATGCTGGACGAGACGCTGGTCGTCTGGGGCGGGGAATTCGGCCGCACGTCATTGGGCCAGCTGAAGCACGTCGGTGACAAGGTCGGTCGCGACCACCACCCGAACGGCTACTCGATGTGGCTCGCCGGTGGTGGCACCAAAGGCGGCCACGTGGTTGGCTCGACCGACGAACTCGCGCTAAAGGCCGTCGAGAATCCCGTCCATGTTCACGACCTGCAGGCGACGATTCTGCACCTGATGGGCTTGGACCACGAGCGACTGACCTATCGGCACATGGGACGGGACTTCAGGCTGACCGACGTCTCGGGACGGATCGTCGACGACATCCTGGCCTGACACTCTCGGCCCGTCTTGGGCAGGACATGTGTATGGCCGCTTTTCGCGTCTCTGGGGGCACCCCGGCCGCTCTGGCCAGCGAACGCACAGTTCGCATGACTTGCAGCGCTTGGTGCCCCTCCAGATCGGAGCAGCCCGTAACCGCAGTCTCACAGTCCGAATAGCGACTTCGCGGAAACGGTCTTTCCGGCCCGTGCGGCGCGACGACGCAATTGCTCCTCAGAAAACGGCCCGGCTCCTACGGGCGGTCCCAGCGGGCCATCGGCAGTCGCTCACTTGAACGTGCGAGACCTTCACTTCTGCCGTCCCATCAGCGAGGATCCTGCGCCGCAGCGGGTCCCGTGCGAGGCGCTCGGGGGCGCTGGCGGTTGCTATGAATCAGCGTGCCGCAAGCCCGCGATGTGCTATCATTCTCCCGGCGGCGTCCCAAGGCGCGAGTCACCCGCGCAGGGGGCCAGCACCCGATTCCGCCAGCCTCAGCGGCTGACTTTCAGGCCCGTAGCTCAGTTTTGGTTAGAGCGCTACCTTGACACGGTAGAGGTCAGCGGTTCGAGTCCGCTCGGGCCTACCATCCTCAGGCACAAGCCAGTTAGGTCTGAAGCGTTTGGAGGTGGGCCAGGATCGCGTCCTTGCAGGACTTGGATGTGTGGTAGGCGTCTACAGTCCCCCAGCTGTCCATCTGCATCCACCCGTTGAACCCGCCCTCCACCAGCAACGTGCACAGCAGCGGTATGTCGTAGATTCCCTCGCCGCACGCAAGGTGCCTCGATGTGGACGCGCGTCCGCCGGGAAGGGGACGGAGAGTGGAGTTGCCGTCCGAGAACTGAACGTAGCCCACCCGACCCACTCCCAGTTCCAGCAGAAGGTCCTGAGGCCGGCCGTTGGCACCTCCGAGCATGTCGAAATGGGACGGGTCGAAGATCACCTTGAACTCGTCCATGCCGACAGAGGCGAACAACTTCCGATAGCGTTCTGCGGAGTTCACGATCAGTGGGGGCTCACCCTCGATGGCCAGAATGATGCCGCGCTCGACAGCATGGCGGCAGACGGGTCGGATCGTCCCTGCCAGACGCTCGATGATCTCGTCCTCGCCAGCTCCGTCCGGCGGGCGTCCGGCCGCCCATAGCCCCATTGCGTCACAGCCGAATCTCTCGGCCATCTCCACCTGAAGCTTGAGCTGCGACGCGTACTCGTCCCTCTCCTGGGCGTCATCGGAGATCGGATTGACGCCCCGGACGCCGCCTTGGAGAGAGAATACCCGCAGGCCGTACGACTCTATCTGCTGCCGCATCGCACGGATTGCGCCATCGTCCGCCGGATCTGGATATCCGTCCCGCCATCCCCTCCAAAGCTCGATTCCCTGAAAGCCCTCGTCACGGGCGAATTCGAGGATCTCCTCGTAGACGTAGCGCACTCCATGGTGGGTCTCGGACGATCCGAAGCCGTTGAGGCCGATGGCAAAGCGCCACTCCGGCACCTCCGTCCCTGGCGGTCCGGGACCTCCAGGACGGCTGGCACAGCCGAGGAAAGCAAGTTGCGCCAGCAGCGCCCGTCGGGTAGGGTTTGCCATACGGACATCGTCGCACTCCGTCCTTGTGCCGCCGGGCGAGTGAGTTTCTCGAGGGGATGGCGTCATGATGATGAGGCTTGATATGCCCGTCGTCGACACTCCTTCGGCCATGGCAGTGGTCAGGTCTCCGTCGACGAAGAGGCGATCTGTCCCGAGTCCGATGTCGGGGGGCGCGACAAGTCTCAAGGCATTTCGAACGCCACGCTAAGCGTTTCCGGGACCTCGTCAGGCTGGCCGTTCAGTACTCTCGGCTCGCACTCCCGCTGCAGCACGGCATCTGATGCGGCGGATTCGAGCCGCTCGTCTACCGTCGAATCAAGCGTCGACAGGCCAACCAATCGGCCTTCCGTTCCGACAACCGCCCCCAACACCCTCACGCTCAGCTTCGGCTGGGTATGTGGGCGAAAAGTAGTGAATGAGCTTCGTTCTCCGAACCCTGCCAACAACACGGATTCTCCTCGGCTGCCCACCGGGCTGACCGGATTCCGGCTGCGGTCGTTGCCCCGATATCACGACTGCCTCAACGATCGATCCGATGCTCAGCTCGAGGCCTACGAGATGCGGCCCAAAGCCGACTGGCCCATGCACCTCCACCTGGTAGGACAGCGACGGAGTCAGCCCACCGATCCGGAAGGCTCCATCCGCACCCGCCCTCGTGGCCTGCGTTACTGCCCTCTCCGCATCTGTGATGAGCACCCGCGCGTGCGGAACGCGCGATCCGTTGGGGTCTAGAACAAAGCCGCGCAGTACGGCCCCCCTGCCTTCGGAGACGGAACGACCGGGCGGCCGGGGGCCGCGCGTCGAGTCGGACAGGTTGGAGAGGTGCTGGCCGGTGCCGCTGAAACTGCATCTAGGGAGTGGGAATGCGCGGGACGGTGGCTCTCAGTCAGTGCCAATTCGGTTCATTGACCTTACGGGGGGAAACTGATGCGATGCACATTCGAATAATCGCACCTGTCTAGGAACTCCAACGCATCGCGAGACACGTTTGCCTCCGAACTCCTTGCTCCGAGGTGTCGCTCCAGCAGACGGTCAGGTCGAACGCCCCGCGGTAGAGGTCCCCGGTATTCTCGTCGACCGCGAGCGTCTTTCCCTCGCAGTCCGCGACAAAGGTCAAGGAAGTCTGGCGTTCCAGACAGTCGGCCAAGGCGAACGTCTGGAGGGCTGACAGGAGTCAACACGGCGAGGTCCACCTCGGATCTGCCGATCAGCTGTCCAAGCAACCAGCACCACCCCAAACCTCAGGCCGACACACAGGATTGTCGCTGCGACAAGGCTCGCCAGCAACTCGCGACCCGTGTGCCACCTTGACGGCGGGGCTTCAGAGCAATCCCTATGAACCGTCGGGTTCCGGCTCCAAGGGTGGAAGGGTGGAACTAGACTCCGTTACAGTCTTGTACAGGTGGTCCGCATAGACCCTGCCCCCTGTAATGACCAGCCCAAGGAGGATCGCGCCATGTATGGCCAAATGCCAGTCAGGTTCCCGATGTCCCACGAGGTGCCAACCGATAAAGATGGCAATGTGAAGCACTGCCAATACGAAAGCTAGGAACGGAGTCCACCTCTTCGACCATGACTGGTCGGAGCCATACAGATTACGTCCCATGGGCATGGACATGAGTGCGATGGCCGCAGCCAACAATGCGTACAGATGGATAGGAGGAAAAGCTTCAGCCATCTCTGCCTTGATGATTCTCTGTTGGTTCTGAGAGGAAGGTTCAGATTCCCGCCCTCGCCCCTGCTGCCCCGAATGCCTCTCGGAAGTGACTCTTGTACGTTCCCAGCAGCTTGTCTGAGACACGCTCGAAGTGGGACTTAGGAACCTTCGTGCAATCAACGATTCTGAAGAGTCTGTTGGTTTTTCCGGGCGGGTGCCGTGACAGATACGCCTTGGCTCCGTTGTCAATGATCTTATAGTGAGTGGCAAGTCTCGGCTTGGTCGGGTCGTATGTCCTGATTTCCACGCGAGGCGAGCTGCCATCAAGAGCTTTCCTGAACACGAGATCAGGTTCGTCAAAGTTGAAGAGGCACTGCATGCGGAACACGGGATCGCTATCCAGCTTTCGCTTCACGGATTTCGTAACTTCCCGATTCATGTAGATAGATCCGTCCGCATTGTCCCCATCGTCGTATATGATCATGGAGACTTGGGCTTCCTCGAGAAGTTCGAGGAACCTGTCCTTGGTGACCTGACCGTCGTTCACCGCCACGGGTGTGGATGTCACGTGACGGAGCTGCATGACTCTGTTCAGAAGCACTCCGACATAGATCAGACCGACGACGAATCCAGCCATTAGAGCCCAACCGACAACCGTTGCCATGGAACCTATCCTTTCAGAATGCCCCTGTCACGATGCGGTCTGCCAGTTCCCCGCACACAGATCCCGCTGCTCTCCAAGAAGAGAGACGAGCGGTGGGCTGCAGACGTTGCACACTTCCAGTCGAAAGGAAAGCTCGGCGGCCGGATTCGTGAGAACGAGACGCCCGTCGGGCCAGCATAGCGCTTGGCCCCAAGGTTCTCAACAGGCGAGCACTGGCCTTCCCCGGGGAACAGCGCCGAGACCCCAAGATCACGGCATTCTGTTCTCATTCGTTCCGGCCCCGCAACTGCCGCAGGAATCCTAGCATAGCCCTTCCTCACTTGCCCAGCCCCGAACGGCTAGCCTGTCGGAGTGCCTAATCACTCTTGTCCTTGCCACGCTCGTGAAGGAGAATCAGGAAACCCAATCCTTCTGGAACGAATGCTCGCCACCCCGGGCGACCTCCGGGGCAACTGGCCAATGGGCGGTGGCAAGCTCGAACCGCCGGCGAGCCGGGGGGAAAGGGGGCTGAGCATGGGATCCCACGGGCCGATATGGCGGGCCGCGGTGACCGATCCAGGCTTGAAGTCCGCACTCCCGACAGCGGATCTGCCGAACCGCCAACCTAGAGCCTTACCCCATCGAACGGCCGAGACGGGCCTTGAGCTTGTCTCGCTGCGATCCGAAGGCAGTGAGGGCGTAATCACGGTGCTGGGCGAGGCGTTGGCCAGTGGCGAGCCTACGAGGTTGTCGGCAACCGCGCGCGCGGTGGCGGCCCGGCGCGATGCTTTGGAAGCGGGAGATCTGGGGTTGTGCTTTGCCTCGCCCTGGTCGACCAGCGCAGACGCAAAGGGGCGAAGATATGGCTAAGCGCGGAACGACGGACTGGTCCGACCTCCTAGACCGGCCTGACGTGCTGGTTGTCGGTACCGCGACGAGCCGGCTCGGGCCGGAGGCTGAGGTTATGGAAGTTGCGATCCTAGACACGCTTGGCGAGGTGCGCTATCAGGCCCCGGTCCTCCCCGAGGGGCCGATCCATCCAGATGCCAGCGCGTTGCACGACCTGACACTTGAGGGCCTTCGGGAGATGGGTGCGCGCTCGTGGTCGGACCACCATGAGGCGATCGCTGCTCTGCTACGTGATGCGGATACCGTGCTAGCCTACAACGCCTCGCACATCTCGGAGACCATCACTCGAACAGCGCAGCGGTGTGGCCTGCATCCGCCCGCGGCACGCTGGCGTTGCCTGATGCTCGACTACGCGGTCTACCAAGGCGCTCCGGATCCCGACCGGGACCGCGAGCATCAGAGCGATGAGTTGGCTGACCACCTCGAGAATGGACAGGAGCGTCGAGCGCTCGGCGATGCCACGTTGGCGCTGAGCCTGATGAAGGTCGTCGCGGAGTGGCAGCGCTTTATCGCTTCAAGAGATGGCCTTGTGGAAGACCTAGTCGAGATCCGGCACGAGCTAAAGCGACGCTCCGACAAGACAGGTGGCGTGGGGTTGGGTGAGTTGCTGTCCGGCGCCGTCAATTCGATCCTGTGGGGCTGCGTATTCGCGGTTGCGATATTGTTGCTCGTGCTCATCGGGAACTGCTGAGCGTCCGCAGGTCGCATTCTGGCCTGACTGCATACGCGTCGCACAGCCTCGGCGGATCGTGCCGGTATACGCCAGATGGGACGGGTCTCAGGGCAAGGCCCGCCTCTGGTTCTGCCGGTCGTCGAACTGCCCGCCATATGGCGATGGTCCGTTGGCCCCGGGGATGCCCGTCCGTTGGCTCCCACATCTGTGTGCTGCCGCAGTACCAGCGGAACGAAAGGATCGATTTCAGGCTGAACGCGAGCGACCGAGGGATTGATTCCGCTCCATACGTCTCGGTGCCGCGAGACGCTGGCTGGGGTCTAGAGTCGGATCCCTCAAAAAAGCAGGGTCCGAAGAGCAACATATCGTCAATCGAAGCCTGGCAGTGCAACGCGGGATGGGAAGAGGTGTTGCGATCCCTGGGGCAGACGTCAACACGGTGAAGAAGGCCGACATCAAAGCACTGGACAGGGCTGCGTTCCGGGATCCAGACGAGGTCGCCGAGCACCTTGTCACTTAGAGTTCCGAAGTCCGTGCGCGGGACTTGCGCTGACGGACCGCCGACCGGATAGCCTAGAGCTCGAACCAGCCAGTCGTCCAGTTTCGGAGCTGGCCGAGCTCGGTGCCGACACGAAGTTCCGCATCCTCGACACCGTCCGAGAACGTCTCCGCACCGTGCTGGCCGCCCGAGTCGCGAACGGTCAGCTCTGAAGGGCAGGGGGAGTGCATGGCGTGTATGCGGCCGGTGATCTGCAGCTCGCTCAGGGCATCCCAATCCATGCGAAAGACTCTAGGTAGGTGCGGTTGAAGTCACGACCCCCCGTCTTGCACAACTCGTGCGTGGCCGCCGAGAGGGGAGCCTGCCGTGGTCGAAGGGCATCATCCCGGAAGAGAGCCCTGATACCGGAAACCCGCACGTCCGGTTAGACACCCGGAGAGAAGAAACGTGGTTAGGCGAGACTGACGCACGGACAGAACGCATCTGCGGCTCGCGCCAGCGAAGGCCCATCCTAAGGCCGGAGCGTCGCTTCGCTCCAATCACCCCGACAGGTGTTCGTCTTGGATCGGACCCCACGTTCACTCTGATAAGAATCAGAATGCATGTTCACCAAGGTTGATCAATCTTGCCATCGTTGAACCGGTCCTTAGCAGCCGGAGGTAGCGGTCGTTTGCACGATTCTGAATCACCGCTCCGGCCTCCCAGCGGGCGAGGGTGGCTTCGCCGAGACCTGTGACCTCCGAAAACCGAGCCCTCGTCATCTGATGGTGCTCTCGAACTGATTTAACTTCTTCAGGCGTGAGCACGCCTAGGTGTCGACATACCGCGTTGTGCTTCAATCGCTCGCCGACTTGGTCAAGGAATTCAATGTCGCAGGATTGACAGGAACGGACCGGTAGCTGGACTGAGAGCTCTACTGCTGATCGTCCAGTGCCGTAAGTGAAGGTATCGTTATGAATGACGGTTAGGAGGTCTTCCGTGCCGCATAACGGGCAGCTTGGAACAAAGCGTGTCCGACGTTTCCGAGGCACCGTCAAGTTTGCGGTTCTCATGATGTTCGAGCCCCTCTGATGGGAGTGTTGGAGTAGTGGAAGCTGCGTCCAAATACCTTTGCCGCTCCCAACTGCAACTTGATGTATACCTTGGGCATGTTGGGCTCAAGTTCTACACACATGACATAGGCAATCGCTCCAGGAGGCGTATGCAGGTCGATCACCTCTACATCCTCACCGTCTTCAAGCAGCGATGCGATGAAGTCCCGTGCTGTGTCGGGGGTGAAGTGATCGTCAAGTACACCACGGGGATTGCGAACCTCAGTGGGGCGCCAGTCTGTCGGTCGCGAACGTGAGAACTGGCTGTCACGTGTGGCCCGTCGGCGTGCGCGACGGGCCAATCGGTCTCGGGTCTCTCTGTCGATTCCCGCATGTCGTCTCGCAGGCGGCCATCCTGCGCTCATCCAGCGTTCCTTGTATCATATGATACGAAAATGCACCCTATCAATCTGCTGCTAGGATCCATTTGATTCGGCACATTCACCGATGAAGTGCAAGGGTCGGCGAGGAATTGAAGTTGTAGCCGAGGTTGAAGCGAGAGGTCGCTTGCACTACGGTGGCGGGCGGCCTCCCAATGACTCCATACTGCAGCGATTGATGTGGCGACCCACCCATCGCATTGTCTAATCGGGTGCTGCATTTGCGATTGCGCGCCGCTTGACCGAAGTGGCTGCCCCCCAAGGGCCGGCAACCTTGTCCCGCATGTGTTCGCGGTAGGCTCGTCGGTTGTAGCAACTATCCAACCGATTGCGCAGAGGGTGTGCAGGACCGTGCGGGCGGCCGCACGGACGCAAGATTCGGCGCTCCTGTTGAATGACGGAAGGCAGAGGTCACGCGGGGCGCGGCCGTTGGCGGCTGACCAAGCCTTGGTCGGGTTTGGTGCGACCGCACCTTGAGAACACGACGGAAGGCCACTCGCCGCTAGAGTCTTGGCCGTGTCGGAAACGTCCCGCTTGAGAAGCCGTCCTACCCCCGCCGAGGCCGGTAGGCGGTCCCGCGTCGCGGAAGGACCAGCGTGGCTTCGCCGTCGTTCGATGCCAGACTCATGGGAGGCTCACCCAAATCGGGCTGCCCCACGCCAGCGAGCCGTCGGCCTGCTCGGCCCTCACGTAGTAGTAGCTGTCGCTCTCGAAGTCGTCGTCCCGATACGAGAAGTCGGCCTGCGATGTGCCGGGAGACGCGGTATAGACAATCTCGTTGTTCTTTACTAGAACGACCCGCTCGATCGGTCCCGTTCCGATCACCCTTGCCCTCACCACGGGCGGCGGCGCTTCCATGGCAATCGCGTCGCCCATCAACGCGTCTCCGATGCGCATGTCGAGGACTATGTTGTCCGTAGCGGCGTAGGTGTGTCGCTGTTTCATCGCGTCGATGAGGTCTTGCCTCTCGATGGACTTTGAGGCCGGAACGAGCACGCACGCGTAGGAGTCGTGCGTGCCGATGTGGTCCGAACTGGCCTGCACCCCTATCTTGATGCCCTTGGCCCACGCCTCCCACACGAAGCCGGCGGGACGCCACGGCTCGCCGTGGTGGTAGTAGCGCTTGTCCCTAGTCTCGGCACGGGGCGCGCCGGGATACTCGTACGACGCATGCAGGCCCTGGTAGATCTCCACTATCGGCTCCACCTCTTCGTCGTTCTCGCGCCAGTCGGTTCCTTGGTCCGTCCCAGAGGTGTGTGGCGTCGAGATACCTCCGAACCGCCGCAGGTACGGAAACAGGATCTCGCCGCTATTGATGGCCCCTGTGCGCTCGCCAGCTTGGATCGGCATCCAGCGGACGCCACGCTGTGCGAACACCGTGTTGCGGTGGCCGTTGGGATAGGGAATACTCCGCTCCGTACCGTACAACGGCCAGAACCGCCCTGGAACGCCGAAGATGTCCTCTGACTTCTCAGTTCTCCACCAGTTGTATTCGACCCCCGGAACGTTGTCGCCACCGTACTGGTGGTCGCCCACCATCATGAAGTCGAACTGTCCCGCAGTCAGGGCATAGCGGTAGAAGTCAATGAGCCCGCCCTCGCCGATCCCATCGGCCGATATGTCGGTATGGCGGTGAAGGTCGCCGCGAAGGATCCGGTACTGCACGTCCCCGACCTCATACCGGTATTCGCGGATGGCCTCGGTGTCTCGCACCTCGTTGGGGTGGACCGGCACTGCGTCGACCTTGGGTTCGTGGAAGTCGGTCATGAGCGGCGCCCCGGAACCGGCCCAGGCCGGATGCCGAGAATCGACGAAGGAGTACGATACCTGCGTCACACCGGCGGCCGGGTTGGATCTGTTGACGGCGCGCTGTGGAGCGCCGAATCGGCGCGCATCCCGAGCCCACGCGAACCACAGCCCGCCCTCACCGACCTTGGCTGCCGTGGCCCAGACGTCGTTGCGCCCATTGGTCGCGTGGAGCTTGACCGCCGGGGCCCAGCCATTCTCGTCGACCCGGGTCAGCAGCATCTCCCAGATTCCGCCGGCCCCCCAGTTGTTGTCGACCCGGGTCGTGACGCTCGTAAGAGACCGGACCATCGCCCAAATGGCCCCATCCGAGTCTGCCACCAGCCTCGCCTGCTGGACATAGTCTTTCGACGATGGTGGAATGGCTCCCATCAGGTCCGGCGGCTGGCTGATGCGGCCACCCTCGACGGTGGCGACCTTGGCAGCACGGACCCGGTACAAGCCGGCTCCCCCTCCGGGTCTGAAGCGTTGGCTGCTCCAATCCTTGCCCCAGTTCGCTTCGCCGTGGTCCCACGCCACCCACAGGCGATCCTCCTCGTCGCAGGTGAGGGATACATTTGCGTCGAAACCTAGAGATCGAGAGACCTGCAGGCGATCGGCCCACGTTCCATTCGGCTCAAGGCGCCGCACGTAGATGTTGAAGTCCCCGTCGTCGTAACCGTCCCATCCCGCCCAGATTCCGCCCTTGGAGTCCGCGGCCAGAGCGGGTGCCCAACTGTCGGCCCCGGATCCGGAGATCTCGACCTCCTCCGACCAAGCGTGGCCATCCCAGCGACTGTGCAGGATCACCGAAACGCGATCTCGGAAGCCCTGCCATGCAACGTGAACACCTTCGCGGCTGTCGGCGGCGGCGGACAGGTACAGATTCGGAGCGTCGGACGCGATGCGCTCGACAGGCGTGAGTGTCTCCCGGCTGAGAGTCCTGGCGAAGAGGCCCCATTCCCCGCTGGGTGACTTGCCGGACCACGCGACCACGACCGAACCGTCGCCGCCCACCGCGACCGCCGTCCGAAAGTTGTCGCCGTAGCCGGGTGGACTAATCCGCACGGGCTCCGTCCACGCGGTCCCATTCCTACTGGTTAGCCAGACAGCGTCTTGCTCTGCCTCGTACGTGATCCAGGCGAGCCACACGCGCCCTTCGCGGTCCGCCGTCATCGAGGCATAGTCGTTGTACTGTGGCCCTCGGGTCAGGTCGAGCGTCGTTGGAATACGCTCGGCCAAGACCGTCCCGTCCAAGAACGTGAGGGGCTCGCCAAAGGCCAGGTTCCGGAGTTCGAACGAAAAACTGCCCTGCTCAGTTGAGACGCCGACGACGGCGGTTTCCGGGGCCTCGAGTGTGGCCACCACGCCGTTGGGGATCATCGCGAACTGCCGCGTGTGAACTGGGTCATAGCCCCGGGGAGTCGTGGAGTCCGCGTAGCGAGTGACCCGGTTTGTCAGCAGCCAAGCGTTAGGGTCGACGATGCGGTCCCGGCCTTCGAAGTGGACGCCGCTCAGTCTGACCACGCGGCCTGCGCTGACATTGAGCTCGCCATCCCAGCGCCTAGGCGTGTAGCGGTCCGTGCCGAACATCAGGCGCACCGACACGGCGGATGCCGCCGGCTCGTCGCTCCGCAGCACCGGGACTTGAGCCAGTCCGAAGCTGGCAAGGAGGGAAGCTGCCAGCGCGCAGCGTGCGACGATCTGTGGCCGCAGCCATCCGGGTCTAGGGGGAAACATCGTTGAGCCAGTCGTCGTGCAGGTCTTGGAGGCGTCGCACGACGTCGGGCCGCTGTGAGGCGTGATTCAAGCCCTCCGGCTGATCGTCGGTCAGGTTCGCGAGGTACAGGTCGCCCATTTCTTTGCGGGGAGCGTGCGGCGACTCGAGTCCGGTCGTGTCGCGCCCGTTTCCGATGAGTTTCCAGTCGCCCTCGCGAACTGCCCACTGGTCCTGCCACATCCAGTGGAAGGTCCCGTGCCGGGATGGCGCGTCCCGTGACCGCAAGACCGGCCACAGGCTCTTGCCGTCCAGTTCGTAGGCGGGCGGGTCAATGTCCAGCAGTTCGAGGATCGTCGGGAAGAAGTCCATGTTGGAGATCGCCTGGTCCCGCACCTCACCCTCGGGAATTCTGCCGGGCAGGCTGACGATGGTGGGAACGCGAATGCCCCCCTCAAACAAGCTGGCCTTGGCTCCCCGCCAGGGCCCGGTGTTGCCTCCGCCGCCGTTTGCTCCGTAATTCACGCCCCAGTTCGCGAACTGCTCGGTCGAATGTCCGTTGTCGCTCAAGAAGATCACCAATGTGTTCTCGCGGAGACCCCAGGTGTCGAGGGCGTTCAGGACTTGGCCGATGCGGTCGTCGGTTGTGGTGACCATTGCCGCGTAAGCCCTTCGCGGCATAGCCATCGAGTCGTACATCTTGTGGAACTTGGCGTCGGACTGCTCGGGATAGTGCGGAACGTTGAAGGCGCAGTAGAGGAAGAATGGGCGGTCCTTGTTCTCGACGATGAAGCGAGTGGCCTCGCGAACCACCAGGTCCGGGAAATAGCGCCCTGTCTCATCGACCTCCTCGCCATTGCGGTACAGGTCGTGAAACGGCGGCCGTCGCGGATTCGAATGCAGGAACTTGTGCTGGTAGTTGTCGATGAAGCCACCCAAGTGTCCGTAAGCCTCGTCGAACCCTTGGTCCAGCGGCTGGTGGCCGGGTTTGGCGCCCAAGTGCCACTTGCCGGTCAGCCCCGTGCGGTAGCCGTTCTCCCGCAGGACCTCCGCCAGCGTGATCTCGCTGGCGTACATGTTTCGGCCGTTCTCGTCCAGCGGATGGTTCGAGAGCCAGTTGATAACGCCGCCGCGCTGTGGGACCCGCCCTGTCAGCAGCTGGGAACGAGATGGGCAGCAGACTGCGTGAGCGTATGCCTGCGTGAACCTGACGCCGCGCCGGGCGAGAGCGTCGATGTTGGGCGTGTGGATGTCGCCGGAACCGTAGCATCCCGCATCGAGCGTTCCTTGGTCGTCGGTGTAGATGATGACGATGTTTGGTCTTGCGCTCTGCGCCCGCGCGTTTTGGGCGGTCGCCAGCAGGGAAGTGGTCGTGCCGAGGAAGGCTCTTCGGGACAGGGTAGACACCGCCTTATGCTACCCGAAGGTCGGCCCGCACCAGCCCTCGGCGTGCCGACTCCGGCTTGGCGCGGGCGGCGACCCGCGCGCTTCTGTCGGGTGGCCCGCAACACCCGTTCGGCAGGCACTGCGTGGGCTGGCCACGGCCTGGGCATCCCGGCCGGCGAGGCCGAGCAAGCGCAGCGTGGGGCCGAGGCGCTATCCTATCGGCCGCGTGCGCTGGACTATTGCTCTCCCAACTGCGTTGTGCCTGCTCGGCTGCGGCTCGTCTGGTGAAAGGGGGGAAGATCTGCTCGATGACGCAGTCCGCCGCTTGGCCCAGCTGGAAGGCTCCGTGGCCGTGGACGGCCTGGAAGCGCCGGTGGAGGTCGTCCGGGACGAATGGGGAGTTGCCCACATCTACGCCAGCACTGTCCACGACTTGTTCTTCGCTCAGGGGTACGTCGCAGCCCAGGACCGGCTGTACCAGATCGAGATCTGGCGGCGGACTGGTGCCGGCGAATTGGCCGAGGTGTTCGGGCCGGACTACGTCTCCCGGGACCGGATCGCCCGCTTGGTCAAGTATCGCGGTGACATGGACGCTGAGTGGGCCAGCTATTCGCCCAGCGCCCGGGCAATTGCCGAGGCGTTCACGTCCGGCATCAACGCATACGTTGACCAGAACCGCGCCAACCTTCCGATCGAGTTCGAGCTCCTCGGATTCGAGCCCGGTGTCTGGCAGCCCGAGCATGTCCTGCTTCGCATCGCCGGCCTTCTGATGGTTCGCAACGTGAGCCAGGAAATCGCGCGGGCCCAATTGGTGTCCGAGCTGGGCACGGATGCAGCCGAGAGGTGGTATCCGACAGATCCTCCTCGCCAGCTCCGCCCGGATCCGGAACTTGACTTGGCCGGCATAGACAGTCGGGTGACTCAGGAGTACCGCCGGGCCGTCTCGATACCCGTACTGCGGGAGCAGGAGGGTTCGAACAATTGGGTGGTCAGCTCGGCCCTGAGCGCGACCGGCAAGCCTCTTCTCGCAAGCGATCCCCACCGGCCCGTTATCCTTCCGTCGCTGCGCTACTTGGTCCACCTCAACGGTCCGGGTTGGAACGTCATCGGATCGGGCGAGCCGGCCCTGCCGGGCGTCGCAATCGGGCACAACGAGCGAGTCGGCTGGGGATTCACCATCGTGCAGTACGACGCCGCGGACCTGTTCGTCGAGCGCACCGACCCGGCCAAGCCGGGCCAGTACATGTACATGGGCGAATGGATCGACATGGAGGTTGAGACCGCCCAGCTCCGCGTGCGCGGCGAGGCGGAGCCCCGAACCGTCGATCTGAAGTTCACCCGCAATGGGCCTGTTATCTGGGAGGATCCCGGCGGCGAGCGTTCTGTAGCGTTACGCTGGGTCGGCCAAGAGCCGGGAACGGCAGGCTACCTCGGGAGCCTTGCGCTGGATCAGGTCGGCAACTGGGACGAGTTTGTCCAAGCGATGCGCGCTTGGAAGGTTCCGGCCGAGAACATGGTCTATGCCGACGTGGACGGCAACATCGGCTGGATTCCCGCGGGACTGGTTCCCGTGAGGGAAGGTTGGTCCGGACTGCTCCCTGTTCCGGGCAACGCTGGGCGCTACCGCTGGTCGCGGTTCCGGGAAGTCTCGGAACTCCCGGTGACCAAGAATCCGCCCAGCGGCTACATCGCAACCGCCAATCACAACATCCTTCCATCCGGCTACCCGCACGATCTCGGATTCGATTGGTCCGCCCCCTACCGCTTCGAGAGGGTCGACGAGGTACTTTCGAACGGAGAACAGTTCACAGTCGAGGACTTCAAGAAGCTCCAACACGATGAGACATCCTTGCCGGCGCGCCAGCTGGTGAGGTTGCTACAGGACTCCCCCGCCAATGCCACCGCCGGAGCGGAGGTGTTCGACGGATGGGACTTCGTCCTGGGCACGGATTCAAATGCCGCCGCTCTCTTTGAGGCATGGCTGAAGCGGATTCCTTCTCACTTCGTGGCGTCGCAGGTGCCGCCATCCGGCCGGGAGCTGGTGGGGCGTTACATCCAGCTGCCACGGGTCATTTCGGGGCTCGGCGGCCTCTCGCCGGAAGACCGAGGCAGGGTCTTGGGCACAGCGTTGGAGGAAGCCTACCAAGAGATGGTCTCTTCCTTCGGAGCAGATCCGGCAGGTTGGCGGTGGGGCGCCATGCACCGGATTGGCTTTCGGCACCCCTTGGCGAGTTCGAGCGACCGCCGGAGGGCCTTTGACCTTGCGCAGGTTGAGCGCGGCGGAGACCGATTCACGCCAAATGCGACGGGCGGGCCGGGCTACGCCCAGTCCAGCGGGGCTTCCTACCGCCACATCCTCGACTTGGCTGACTGGGACCGGTCGGTCTTCACCAGCACGCCGGGCCAGTCCGGTCAGCCGGGCAGTCCGCACTACAGCGATCTGTTGCAGATGTGGGCCGAGGGTAGGTATGCTCCCTTGGCCTTCAGCAGGGAAGCCGTTGAACGCCATGCCGCCCATCGCCTGATGCTGCAGCCTGCGACGCCTTGACCGCTGGGCGCTGCCAAAGGCGCTATCGATGGCGCGTTGAGCGCGGGCTTCGAGCCGAGACTGGAGCCGCGGTCTCACCGCCCAGCCCTGTTATGCTTCGCGCGATGCCCGTTGCCCTGCTGATTGGACTCGTCGTCGTGTCTCCGCTCCTCGGACAACGCCCAACAGCGCCTGGCAAGCCGAACATCGTCCTAATCTTGGCCGACGACCTGAGCTACCGGGATCTGAGCGTCTGGGGACAGGAGCGCTTCACCACGCCGAATCTCGACGGGCTTGCCATCGGGGGACTGCGGTTCACGCAGGCCTACGCCGGCGCGCCGGAGTGCGCCCCTTCCCGTTCGACCCTGATGACGGGCCTGCACACCGGCCATGCGTCTGTCCGGGACAATCGCAGCGCCCGAGGCCAAGATCATTTGGCCGATTCGGACCTGACCATCGCTGAAGTCCTCAAGAGCGAGGGTTACGCCACCGGGTTCTTCGGGAAGTGGGGGATTGGCTTGCCCGGCACACCTGGAACACCGGAAAGGCAGGGCTTTGACGAGGCATTCGGATTCTACGATCAGCGCCGCGCCCACACTTTCTTCCCGCACTACCTGTATCGCAACGGTGCGAGGATCGACTACCCAGGCAATCTCGGCTTCGACATGGCGCACCTCTATGAGGACAACCGCACGCGCGCTGCGGCGAGGGACACGGCGGAACACTACGACCGCGACGGCAGGCTGGTGCCGCCCGGTATCCCGGATCCGGCCAAGGCCGTCTATTCGGAGGACGTGATCGAGGCCGCCGCGGCGGACTTCGTCCGACGTAACCCGGAGCGGCCATTCTTCCTGTACTTCGCGACGCAACTCCCGCATGGCCCCGCGATCACCGATTCCTTGGGCCCGCTGCTGGGGCGTGGGGATTTTCCAACTGTGGCCCACAAGGAGTGGGCCTCGATGGTGCTGCGCCTCGACCGGTTCACAGGAGAACTGGTCGCGTTGCTCGAAGAGCTCGGCGTCCGGGAGCGGACGCTGATCGTCTTCGCTTCGGACAACGGCTACGCGATGTGCGGCTACTTCGCCCGCGGGAATCAGTCAGAGAACTGGCCGGACGATCCGTTCTTCCGCAACAAGGGCCCTTTCCGCGGGGGCAAGTTCTCCCTGCAGGAGGGCGGGATTCGTGTGCCCTTCTTCGTGAACTGGCCCGGGGAAGTCCAGCCTGGCGTATCAGGTGAGATCGTGTGGCTGGTCGACCTGCTGGCAACGTTCGCGGAGCTTGCCGGTGTGCGTCCTGTGCCCGCGACAGACGGGAGCAGTCTGGTCCCGATCATGAGCGGAAATCCAGGCGGATTCCGCGGAGACAGGGCGCTGTACTGGGAGAACGCGCGAGAGCAGGCGGTCAGGGCGGGACCCTGGAAGGCCTACCGCAGGTCTCCCGACTCCGACTTGGAGCTCTTCCTCATCGAGGACGACATGGGCTGTGAGCGGGACTTGGGAAAACTCTACCCGGATATTGCTGACGCGATGGAGCAGATCATGGAGCAGGAGCACGTCGACCATCCTTGGTACTGGAATCCCAGCGAGACTCGAGAGGATTATCGCGCCAAGGAGGAACGAGCGAGGGTACTCGGGCAGCTGCAGGAGGCTCGGGCCCCGAACGCTGGCCCATGAATTGCGGTGAGGTCCGCCTCAATGGCCCCGACCTGCGTTCCGGTCTGCGCTGAGGACTGCCGGGGACGGTGCGCTACTGGTGGACGCTGTCGTTCCGAGCCGATGCTCGCAATGCTCCGGATGACCAGTCCCGCTGTCAGATCATGGAGGGGCACGTCGCGCGTCCGAAGCGTGCGTCAGGCGATCTCGGCCTGGAACCGTGCCACGTTTCGGGTCTTGGAGCTGAACTCGACTCCCACCAAGAAGATGGGCTGGCCCAAGTGCCGATACTTGTCCGCATACCCACGTAGCTTCAGCTGTGCAAGCGCCGCTCCGCTCTGGGCGCGGTCCTCCATCTTCAGCTCGAACAGGTATATGCGGCCGCCCGTTCGCACAGCCAGGTCCAGACGCCCGGAACTGCCAGTGTCTTCGGCCCGGGCATCAAGGCCCAAACCGGTCAGCAGCGAGTAGACAACGCTTGCAAAGTACCCTTCATACGAGGCGATGGGATTACGCCGGTGCCAGTCGTGCGGGATGTTCGCCAGAAAGCTGCGAAGCGTCCGTTCGAAGGGGGGTTATATACGAGAGTAACCACGCCGTCTGCCGGTCAGCGCTTTTCTCCCGGCATGGCGTAGCGGATTTTCACGGGCCGGACCACGGCGGCTGTCAGTTCCTCGAACGTGGCGTCCAGCCGCAAGTCCTCCCGCAGTTCGGCCGCGCTCGGCTGGTACGACGGGTCGGTTAGCGTGACTTCGCGGGGTTCGGGGAGGGACTTGGGTTCGGGCTTCGGTTTAATGGGGTCGGTCCTAGGGGTGAGGGTTTTAGGCATGGCTCGTTCTCCGTGCAATCACGTCCAACTGCTCATCGTACGAGGGAACGTCCATTTTCCCATATTTAAGGAATCCGCTCTTGTTCCACGTCCCGTTATCAGACTTGGAAGCGAAATCTTGAAAGAGGTGCGCCTGAGTCTGAGCGACCCACTCCAATGAAATCTGCAACCCGCTGCCGTGCTTTCGTGTGAGCAGGTAGGCATCGTCGGTCATCGTGTACCTGCCATCTGGCAGATAATTGATATGGCCGGCCTTTCCCTTTCTGATAATGTGGACACACTCACCCTCGACAACCTTGATCTTCTTGTTTGGGTTCTTGGGGAGAGGGCAACGATGGATCCTGGCGGTGTTGGCAAGGTCCACACTGCCTGTTAGAAGACGGTATTTCTTCTCTGCATCATGAAGCAGGAATGAGTAGAGATACTCCTCGGTTAGCCCAGAATTTCCGCCAGTTATGACAAACAACCGCGAAACCGGAACATCCCGACCTTGGAATGCATTGTACTCTGGCGACCCTTGTTGGAACACATACTTGCACGGGCGAAGGTAGTGTTCAGGCAGAAGAGTTAAGAACTTGTCTCTGGAAATGGTGTCTATAGAGACGTATCCGCCTTTCCTCATTCTTAGTTCCTTACCTGTTTCACTTAGCCATTTTGTAGGCTTCTGGGAGTCGTCAAACTCCATCCACCGATCTTCCAAGAGCCCCGGCATTTCTTCCCCATCCACGGAGACCCAGCCGGAAATTTCATCGTGCATCCACCCGTTACGGTTATTTCTTAGCTTTGTAGGGTACCTCTTGTCCGAATTTGCCAAGCCGTCGTTGTCAATAATATACATCCAAACCGGACACCGCTGAATCCGTGACAGATGAGTACTCCTTTTTGTAAAAAACACGGCGTAGGTTTTCTCTTTGGTATACGGGGCAAAAGCGAATTTCGGTAGCGATACGATTGCCGTGATATCGAGAGTTCGAAGCATCTCCTCACGAAACCGCGCCAAGGTCGGGTTCTCTAGGACGCCATCTGGCTGAATGACGCAACCACGTCCGCCAATTTTGAGGAGACTCCGAATTCGGCACAAGAATGCCAATTCCGTTCTTACCGAAGACACGGATGCTGTATCGGCCTGAATCGTTCCCACGCCATATGGAGGATTCGTGATGATGTAGTCAAACTCTTTGGTGCGAAACGGATGGTCTGTAGGAATCAGTGCATTTGCCGCTTCCATGTTGGTATGGCCGTCCCCTACCAAGAACATGTTGAGTTTGGTACGTGAGATGTTGTCCCCACGAACATCGATCCCGAAGAGGCACCTTGACTTGAGAAATTCCAAGGCTTGGGCCGATTCTTGGGGGTCGTAGGCACTTCGTAGAACTTTGTAACTTTCCGTTAAAAAGCCTCCCGTACCGCAAGCCGGGTCCAGAATCGTGAATTCTCTATCCGGATTCCAGTAGCCCTCTTCTTTCAACAGCAGCTTGGAAAACAGGTGAGCGTAATGACGGCGAGTGAAGTACTCTCCAAAATCCTGTTTTTCTTTCTTTGCAGCAAACATTTCGTAGACTGCCCCAAATAGATCAAATCCCGTTCCGTGGAGTGGGCGCATGGAGTCAATGACTTTGTAGATCCTACGGCAGTTCTCCCCAGAAACCAGAGTCTGTTTTCCTTGAGACAAGCCTTTCCGAGCTGTCGAAATAAGCGATCTAAAGTCTTTGAAGGTTGTCTCTTTTTCTAACCTCGCAATGTAGGAATTGATATTCCCAACCAATTTCTCGTCTAGATCGTCCCAGCACTCCGACCAATATATCTTACTTGAATCCTTCTGGTTCTCCAATATGGCCTTCTCTTCGTAGTACTCCAAGGCGACAAAGCCGATAGTAAAATCGATCTTCTGTTGGTTGTTCTTGAAGTTGATGCCCCTGTAAATTGTAGCCAGTTCCCACAGCTTTTTGTTGAACACCGCTTCGGAGATGGTGGAGATGGAGTCTACATTAGTCTGGATGTTTGACAAGGACGGATTCTTGTTTAGCTGGTTCTTGATAAGCCGGAGAATGTCGATAGTCTGGAACTCGCGAATCGGGTTCCTGTTCAGTGAAAGCTCTTGCAGAGTCGAGGCATTGTAGAAAACGGAAGCCCGGCAATTGGTGACAATGAAGTAAGGCAGATTTAGTTCCCCGGATTTCCCCTTTCCTTGCTCCCACGCATCCCGCCAATCCCGGCTGTCCTTTGCGGCCCCGTCTTTGACTTCAGCATAGGCTACCAGATTCTTGATGAACTGGCGATCGTTTTCCCCGTCATACTCAAACTCGGAAATGAGTAGGTCGGGGCGACGTGAACCGGTGTAGTCCCTGAAGGTCGTATCATTGACAATCTGGCGGAGCGGAATGCTCAACTGATTGACCAAGACTTCGTGGATCAATCGAGTGACGGCCAGGGCTTCCCGAGATCGGCTCACGCCCTTGCTCCCGATGGCAGTCCGTTGTCCTTGATCAGCGCCTTGTACTTGAGGCGCTTGCCCTCCATGCCGAGAGCGATCTCGGACAGTTGGTCGGCGGTGTCCTGCTCGCGGACGTTGTGGCGTCCGGCGAACTCCTGAACGTAGCGGTCCAGGTGCTTGGGCCTGATCTTGTGGAACGTCCCGGTGTGCGAACGCTTCAGCATCGACCAGAACGACTCGACACCGTTGGTGTGGGCCTTGCCCCGGACGTACTCGCCGACCGAGTGCTTGACGGCCTCATGGTGGCGGGGCAACCCCTTGTAGGATCCGGACTCGTCGGTGTAGACCTTCGCGGTCGGCTTGGTGGTGTCCTCGACGAACCCTTGGACCGTGTCCTTGTCCGTTGATGCCACGACCTTGGCCGCCACTTGGTTGGTCTGGCCGTCCTTCGCGCCCACTACGGCAGTCTTACCCACGGCCCCGCGCCCGGTCAGTTCCTTGCGCTTCGAGTTGGACATGTTCCGGCGCTTGCCGCCCATGTATGTCTCGTCCACCTCGACTGGGCCATCATACAGCACAGCGCCGTCCTGCACCAGCGCATCCCTCAGCCGGTGGGCGAGGAACCATGCGGTCTTCTGGGTAACGCCCAAATCGCGGTGCAGCTTCATGGACGATACGGACTTGAGGCTGGTCGTCAGCAGGAACATGGCCAGCGCCCAGCACTGGTAGCCGAGCTTCGAGCCTTCCATGACGGTCCCGGTCTTCGCGCTGAAGAACCGACGCCCGCAAGCCTTCTCGCGGCAGCGGTAGTGCATAGTCGGATGCTTGCAGCCCGTCTGCACGTTCAGCGATCCGCAGCGCGGGCAGCAGACGCCATCGGGCCAGCGGTTCCCGACGAACCACGCCTCAGCCGATTCGTCATCCGGAAACCACTTGAAGAACTCCATGAGCGTGATGCATTCGCGGTGGCTCTTGCCCGGTGCCTTGCGTCCCGCCATGATTGTAGTTTACAGCAGAATAACCACGATGTCAAGCAGGTTTCGTGGTCGGTTGCAATAAATCTGCTCAAATCAACGATTTGCGTCTGGCATCCGTTCCTAGCCGGGTGGTAAAATCATGTTCTGCAGTGGCGTGGTTACTCTCGTATATAATCTCCGTTCGAAGCCTCCTAGGTCGGCAAGCCGAAGGTGCCTCAACAGTTCCCTGCTTAGCCGCAATTGGCGCGATAGGTCCGGCACCAAGGCGTCCAGAAGCGCCCAACTGAAGCATTGGCGCACTCCCCGATTCGGGTAGCCGAGCCGATAGAACAATCGTCCGTTCTCGTTGTCCGAGCCGAGCAGGGTCAGGTATCCCGTTTGGAACAGCAGTGCCTCGGTCGAAATCCGGTCCACGTCAAAGGCAGAAAGGAGGTCGTGGGTCGCCAGCATCCCGTCCAAAACCGGTGTCGGAACTCCGCGTTCCACGAGCGTCCGGACCAAGAACGTGGGCGAACCGGTCTCAAACCACCAAGGCTGAAATGCTCGACGCTTCAGCAGAAGGAGGACGGCGAATGGGTTGTAGATGCGCTCATCTCCGCCCCAGCTGTAGCCCTTGTACCACTCTCTCGTCAGGCCACGGTCCAGCCCGTTTAGCCAATCGGCGAAGACACTATCCAAGTCCTCTTCGGTGAACCCGCAGATGGACGAGAACTCTGGGTCCAAGGTGATGTCCTCAAGGTTGTTCAGACCAGAGAACAGGCTTTCCTTGGAGAACTTGCTGACGCCGGTCAGAAAACAGAACCGCACATGGGCGTCGCAGGACTTGACAGCCGAGTACAACCCTCGGAGCATGCTGCGGTTGGCCCGGGCGGTGTCGGGGTCGTCAAGTGCATCCAGAATCGGTTTGTCGTATTCATCGACCAGCACGACGACACGCTTTCCGGTGTGACTGTGCATCGCCGTGAGGATTGCGGCGAAACGGTCGGGCAGTCGCGGACGAGGTCGAAGGCCCCCCACCATCGTTTCGAATCGTTGCAGTTGCGCGGCTATGTTGTCCCTCAAGCCGCCCGGTTCGTCAAAAGCCCCGGCGGCGAAATCCAGGCGCAGGACGGGGTGGCGTACCGACCAGTCCCAGCCCTCGTAAGCCTCCAACCCGTGGAACAGTTTTCTTCGGCCCTCGAAGAGATCCTTTAGCGTGTCGACAAACAGGCTCTTCCCGAAGCGACGCGGCCTCGACAGGAAGTAGTGCTTGCCCGATGCATTGAGCTTGAGTGCGTAGCCGGTCTTGTCGACGTAGCAGTGGCCCTCTTCCCGAATCTCGCGAAATGTCTGGATTCCTATCGGCAGTCCAGGCTTGGACTGGGCCGACCTCGTCACCCAGCGGTCCCGGACCTGTTTCTATAGCATCCGGTGGACTGCTCCGCGTGTCCTCCGGGGCAGCGAAGGTTCCGTTGGTGGGCTGGCCCGGCGCCGACCATCCCTAATCCGGCAGGCGCCGAGATCTCCGGGAGCGAGAAGATGAGGAAGGCCCTAGAGCGCTCGCGCAAACCCGGCCGAGTCGACCGCCACGGCGTTTGGCGCAGGGGACAGGCCCCATAAGCGCTAACTTATGAGGATCGCCTAGAAGTAGTGAGCAAGTTGGGGGCGACGCTTTCGAGGAGGATCCGCCAATCCCTTCGAGATTGCACTCCAGTCGGAGAGCGTTTCGGCCAGCGTGACGGGCGGTTCGATGGCACGCCGCACTTGGTTCAAGACAAACGAGAATTCACGCCAGGCGCTGCGTGGCTGCTTCCGGTGCCAAGTCATACCCCCAGGGGGAAATGGAGCTTGCGTGGTGGATCAGTTTCTCGACCAACAGCGCCACCAGCAGCTTGCCGTACAGCCAAGCCTTGGCACTGTCGTCGTGATGCTTCGGCAAGGCACCCAACTGCGCCAGCGACTTGAAGCGTTTGAACACCAGCTCGACCTGCCAGCGAGTTCGGTGCCAATGCAGCACATCGGCAGCGGACCACTCAGCCTTGGGGACCGTCGTGAACAAGATCACGTACTTGGCCAGCTCAAGGGTCGATGGCTTGACCGTGCGTCCCTTCGAACTTGCTTCCCGCCGCGCTTTCTGCACCGCGATGTGAGTCGCTTCTTCGGTCTTGCGCAAGGCGCAGACCCGTCCCGGAACCGTCCCATCCTTTCCGGCAAGCACGGAGGCTTGCAGCGACCCGATCACTCCGGGGCGGCGCAAGGGCTGCATCGACTCGACGAGGTCCAGACGCTCGCCGTCCATGCCCTCCAATCTGAGCGCACCACTGTTCACTCTCACCGTCACATGGCCGCCGGCCTCCGTCACATGCCGGATTCCCCTGCCCGTCGAGTACCCCCGATCCGCCAGTACCTTGTCTCCTGCCGCAATCGGAAACTGGGTCAGCGATTCCCCCGTGCCTTCCCCCTCTGTCCTCGTCAGCTTGAAGAAGTCGCAGGTCAGTGAAGGCAGTCGCAGGCTGTAGTGCACCCGCCACAGCGAGCCGGTCCGGCCCGGCTCCTTCACCGTCGTCCCGTCAAATGCCCGCACCTCGCAGCCTTGGGCAGAGGCACCGGCCGCCAAGCCCTGTTCTCGAAACAGCTCGATGCAGAGTGCCTGCAACCAATCCCGCGACTTCCTCAACCGCTTGAGCAGGGCCACATCCGACAGGTCTGCCAGATTGGCCCGGCGAGCCCTCACCACCGTCTCCCGCAACGAATGGCCGCACGCCAAGTGCAGCAGCAAGGTGCGCAGCAAGCTGTCAGGCGACTTGTCCTTGCGCAGTTTCCTCAAGGCACCCGTTCGCCTCGCCAAGTCCTCCCAGTTAGGGGGCAGGAACGACCTCAGCAGCTCCCAGTCCTCGATCAGGGGCTCACTCGTCAACGGTGTCATCGGCCCATGTAGGCGTCTGCAACGCCTCACTAGACCATATCGGATCCAGTCCGTTCAGTCAAATCATAAGTTAGCGCTTATGGGGACAGGCCCCCTGATCTCGGAGGGCGAGCCTTGATGAGCGAAATCCAAGAGTCGACGGTGATCCTCGCCTACCAGCCGCACTCACTTCGAGGCTTGGGGCCGAGCCGTATAGCCACCAACCCCTGCGATGGATGTCGCCAGCGGCCTTGATGATGGACGGTTCGCTCAGTAGCCAACCGACTTGTCGACCATGTGCGTCAGGGGCTCGCCGCGCGCGAAGCGTCCGATGTTGCCAGCGATCAATTCGAGGCGGCGATCGTCCGATCCCTTCGCATGGGATGCCACGTGCGGGGTGATCACGATGTTGTCGAATTCCCACAACCGATCGTCCGCGGGAAGCGGCTCAGGGTCGGTCACGTCCAGCCCAGCGCCGGCTAGGTGCTGGCCGTCGATCGCCCTGACAAGGGCACCCTTGTCGTAGAGGCGACCGCGGGAAACGGCGATGAAGAATGCGCCGCGCTTCATAGCGTTGAACTGCGCAGTACCAATCATGCCCTCGCTCTCAGGCGTCAGCGGAGCGGCGACAAACACGACGTCACCCTTTGGCAGCACCTCGTCTAGGCGGTCGGGCGGCACGATTGTGGGGGCGAAGATGTTCACGGGGATGTTCTTGGGGTCAACGCCGATCACATTCATCCCAAAGCCATGCGCGCGCTGGGCGATCTGCATGCCGATGCCACCCATGCCGACGATCACGGCGGTCATGCCCGGCAGTTCGGTCATGCCTTTAGGCGCATCCGCCCGGGACTTCCACTGCTGCTTGTTCGGGATGTAGTCGTGCAAGCCGCGCGTCATCGAGAGCAGCAGCGCAAACGCGTGGTCCCCAATCGTGGGCCCCTGGACGACCTTGCAGTTCGTGAGCATGACGTCGCTCTCCATGAACTCCGGCCAGAAGCTGTAGGCCTCGACGCCTGCGCTCGTTGACTGGACCCACTTGAGCTTTCTCGCTTTCGGGAACAGGTCCTTGCTGATTCCGCCGATGACAGCATCGGCTTCCGCGATCTGTGCCTCAAACTCGGCCATGGAGCGCGCTACCAGAATGTCGGCGTCCGCTCCGGCTTCTTGCTCGTAGCGTTCGATCGCGCTGTCGTTGTATGCAAAGCCTCCCGAGAGCGCTCGGATCAGGATCTTCTTGTCGGCAGCGGCCGCGAGCGCAGTGCAGGCCAGAAGAAGGATTAAGACTCGTCTCATCGGATACCTCCCAATTCGGAGAGTCTAGCAGCATCAGACACGGACCTGTCTCATCCGGAGCATCAAACCACAGTTAACGCTGTGTGGTTGGATGTCGAATCGTCCCGAAAGACCAATCCAGAGGTACGAGTGTGCGCGGCAGGTCGCGTCCGGTGCCGCATTCTGCCAGGACCCGGACGGGCAGCCAGGCCGCCCAAGCACAGGCTGGCAATCGCTCAGGGCGATCGCAGTTGTTCGCAGTTCGTAGAGCAGCGGTTCCTGCACCATGTTCGCGCGCTCACCCCAGCACCGTGGTCCTTTGCACGGGCTGTCGTGCACCTATGATCGGGCGGGAGGTTTGATGTGGTGGAGGTTTGGCTGCTCTGAAGGGACCGGTCATTCCGGCTTTCGCGATTAGAGTCTCACCGGGGAGGCCACGAAGAGGAATCTCCGGGAGCCCGATCGGCGTGCGGGGGGTCTTCACTTCCTAACGAATACGGAGCTGCCGATCCTCAATCGCCTGCCTCAAGAGCATGGAGCCAGTGACCGGTGATGCTGTTGGAACGCGACATGGCAGGGTCCGGGGCACCAGGCACATCAATCCGGCGGGCCGTGGATTGGTGCCCTCCGCCGCTGGCCGGCATTGGAGGACGCCGCGCCTGTACTCCTCGTCTAGCCGCAAATTGGACGACCGGGCCAGTTCTCAGAGCCGGCGTGGCGGCCTCGGTCGGCCTGGTGTAGTCTTGCTGCAAGGGCTCCGGCTTCCGGACCGGCAGCCATATAATCACGAAGGAAGGACGCTTGCGCCGATTGGGGTTCGAGATGTCGGTCACGGTTACCACAACGACTAAACGCACCGCTGTGGCCTCATCGGCCTTCGACGCGGCGTCGCGGGAACATGACGACGCCGAGTATCCGGAAAGGCGTTGGATCGCGCAGAGCGTCTGGCATGGGGACGCTGTCAGACTGGCCACAGACGCGTTGCGCAACCACTTCCGTGACCGCGAGGACGTGCTCGTGGCCATGGAACTGGTGGTGTACTACAAGCGCGACGACAAGACGGCATGGCTGCAGCCGGACGTTCAGGTGGTCTTCGCCGTGGGGCGCGGAGGGAATCGCAGCACATACAGGGTTTGGGAGGAAGGCAAGGCACCGGACTTCGTGCTGGAAGTAGCGTCGCCGTCGACGGCGGAGAACGATGCCCGCTACAAGGCTGGAGAATATGCCCGGATCGGCGTGCGCGAATACTGGCGGCTGGATCCGGAGGGATCGCTGATGGCGACGCCGTTGGAGGGGTATGCAGCAACCGGGAAGAGGTACGAGCCGGTGGAGCCCGTTGAGCGGCCGGGCGGTGGCAGGCACTTGCGGAGCCGGGTCTTGGGGTTGGATCTGCGCAGTAAACAGCGGGACGGGGCGACGGTGCTGGTGTTTGCCGACCCGCGTACGGGTGAAGAGTTCGACGGTGCGCTGGAGGAGGCCGAGCGTCTGCGACGGATCACGCAAGATCAGCTAGCCGCTACTCAGCATCGATTGACGGTCGCGGAAGATCGGGCCGACGCCGAGCGAGTTCGGGCCAATGCCGAGCGGGACCGGGCCAACGCCGCCGAGTTTAGGCGGCGGGCATTGGAAGAGCAGCTCCGGAACCTTGAGGGCCGTACCCGTCTGTCCAGGCAAGTTTCCTCTTAGGGTCTTGTAGGTCGGGTGCCTTACGCGCGAGCGGTCGGCGACCAGCTTGCGGCGATCGCGCCGTATCTGCTGCGCTGGACAGCACCGTCCCTGACCCAGGCCGGGCCGAACTCACAGATGCGTGCCAGCCAAGGGCTGTCAGCAACCTCCGTCGTGCGCCCCCTTATCTGCTCGACCCAAGCCGCGTGGACCAGCCGCTCCCGGATGCCTCTGTCTTGCAACAACTGGCAGGGTTGTTCTCGACAGATGCGGGTGTCCTCCATGGCGGCAGCTTCCGCGCGCTATTCGGCAAGTCAGCCGGCCATGCTTCGTAGCCCTGCTGGGTTGGTAGGGCCTCGCGCGCACAGGAGACCTCGTCTCCAACATCGGCTTTGCACAGGCGTAGGATGACGGTGAGCTAGTGCTTTCTGATGTCAATGCCAGTTGCATGGGGCTCGGTAATGCGCATCTCGTCAATCGGTTCTGTGCTCTGACGCATCCTGTATCCTCCGTTCTGACGGGAGCGGGCCGCGCCCCGGTGTTGGACCGTCGCCCTGCGGAGGGGGCCATCGTGATGTGCGTCCTCAGCGTCTTGTGACCGCGGGAACTGGTTGGGCCTTGACAAGCGAGTGCCGGATCAGCCTACTGTTCGGCCTACTGTTCGGAGATTGCTCCGCCAATTGCGGTCTCGGCCTCTTTCCGCTCTTGACGCTGCCTATCTCGCCACAGTCTCAAGTGTCGCGACACGAGGGCCGAACTCCCCTCGCGATCCGCAGTGAGTTGATGGTTCGGGGTGATCCGGGCGATGATCCTCAGGGCTTGCTCCAGTGCTCAGCCGTTCGTGGCACACAGCCGTCGGCCTATCGCGACACGAGCGCGCGGTGGATGATCATCGTGGCTGCGAAGCGCGCCCTCGGAAACCTGAAGGGTTCCAGCGAACAAGGTGCGATCACGGTTTGAGAATGGCAGGGACAACCCATGGGCCAGCTTGCCCTCTGACATATCGGAGTGGGCTGGATCCGAAACGGTAGGGCAGACGCGGTACCCGGTTCTCCAGCGGTACCTCGAGCACTCAGGCGCTGCAGCAAGATCGTCGAAACAGGTGCCGCCGGATAAACGGTTGCCAGACGAAGCGGCCCTCGCCCGTAAGACGATCTGTTCGAACCTGGTCGGCACTGGGGCGACTGTTCGCAGAATCTTGGAAGCCTCCGCTTCTTTGGCATCGCCGTGCTGCGCACGGATACTTGGGTAGCCAGCCCCTAACGGGAGTCCATGGCGACCCTGCCAAGAAGGCCTGTCGCTTCGGATCTACTGACGCTCTTGGACTGGAGCGTCGTCTGAAGCTTAGCGGCACGATTGCCGCTGGCCAGACTCCGGGGTCGAACTGGCCGAAGCGGGTGTTCAGGACTCATCTCTGCCATCGCAAGTCAGAGGGGCTTCCAGTCCGGGAACTTCCTGTCAGCTCCCGAATCGATACTTCGATCCGGGCGGCCAGCGCGGCGTAGCCGTCGCCCGCCGTTGGACGGATGGGGGCCCGAAGGCGCCCCGCTAAGCGGCCGCGAGTTGTATCGGGGCGTGATTCGGAACAGGTCGTCCAGTCAAACGGGCAGAACCGGTTCTCAAGGCCGCTCTGACATCGCGGCGATCCCTCGACGGAATGGCTGTATGGATCCGTCAGGCGTCGTCTGGCCATCCGGGTCCATCAGCGGGCAGGAACCGTTATCGGGCACAGCCCCGAAGCGACCCTGCTCGACCACTACCGGGCTCACCTCTTCAGGCATCCCTAGGCCCACGGTGAGGGAGGCCGTGTCACGGCGGCCGTGGACACTAGGAACAATCTCCGAGCACTTGTTTTCCCGAGCCAAGCGCTAGCTTAGGCGGCGGTTGGGCCGCGCGCACCCTGGGGCGCTACATGCAGAATCCGGCGGCGCAGGTCGTCCAGCCCGCCTACCTGTACGATCCGGACTACGTCAGGATCTCGTGCGCCACTCTGCACAGACTGCCCCGAGCGCTTGCCGAACTGGTGGGAGCCGGTCAGCCCACGGCTCGGTCGGCCAATTGCGCTCAACACTGAAGCCTCCTCAGCCAGAGGACGCTCGATCCCGTGCCACCTGCCCGGTCAACTTGAATTCGCCCCCGCCTCGCGGCAGGGGGGGCGCTGGTGAACACGGCTACTTCCACCGACGGAAAACGGGTCGGGCCGTGTACTCCTTGGGTCGCCAGATCCGCGTGGCAGCTTGGTCGGCCCGTTGCAGCAATTCCGGCGTGCCCTAAACGGGACTGTGGGTTCAGCTCCGAATCACAACAGGATAAGATCGCAGGACTGACTCCAACCACTCCTACCGTAGTGGCTGGCATCGACGTTAGCGAGGCAGGACTTGACGTGCAAGTGCATGACTCGGACCTCGATCAGCAATTCCCCAACACCAAGGCTGGCTGCCACTGGCTGCGAAATTGGCTGCGCCGGCAAGCCGTGATGCGGGCGGTCTTCGAAACGATTGGCCAGTATAACCCCGAACTCCACCAGTGGCTGTTCGACTCCGGCATCGGGGCCCTTATGGTCAACGCGAGGCTGCCTGATCGCGGTACTCTGGAGGCTTACTGGGAGTCTGTCAAGAATGGGGCTTGGACACGCTAGGTCGTGGGGCGCTCGGCCGACGTGCGTGCGCCGCAAGGAGTCGACCAGACTAGACTGAGTCGTCCTGGCCGATATCTAGGCGGGTTCGCAATGGCACGTTCTACAAGTTCCGGCCAAAGCGCCTAGATCGACACTTCAGCGAATTCGCGGGCAGGCATACGGTGCGGGACTTGGGAACGCTCGCGCAGATTCAGGACACGGCTGTCCGGCTGGTCGGGCAGAACCTGCCCATAGTGCGACCTGATCGCGGACAAGGCGCTATTGAGCGGGGCGCGACCTTAGGACCTATTCTCCCTATCTAAGAGTAGGCCCTCCACCCGCTCGTAGAACTCCGTGAAGCCTTCACGAAACTCGGGGCTACGGCCTTTCACCACTTCGGCTACGGACCCCCTCAAACACGACTCAACTATTTGTTTGGTCCGACCAGCGCTCGCCGCATCCGACACCAGCAGCCACTTCACCGCCAAATCGATGGCGGCGAGTCTTCCTCGGTCCTCATCGCCCATGTTTGCCACGATCCGCCTGCCCCACTATGTTGCGCGCGGCGCTATCCATCAGCTGTTGCAGCGCGTCTTGCACGTCCTGCCGATCCTGCAACGCAAAGCGAGCTCGGATCTCCCCGCGCAACTCGCTGAACTCTTTGGCCAGATTGTTACGGGCATCGTTCTGCGAGTCGATCCTGCCTTGCAGCCTTGAGACTTCTGAGTCGATCTTGCCCTCCAGCTTCGCGTAGAAGCGCCACAGCGCGAACAGGATGGTAGCCAGCGCGCCAAGGATTTCCAGCGTGCTTTGCTCTACTTGCATTCTTCCCAGTCGCTGTCTTCGGTCTGATCTGCCGCCCATTCAACGAGAGCGTCGCTCGCGTGTCTTGAGTGCTCCGGCACCAGCGGCCGTAGCAGCGTGCCGGCCAACTTCCCAAGCGTTGTGCCCGGTGAGTAGCGCTTAGGATCTAGCATCGGCTTCATCTGATCTTGCCCGATTCGATTATACGGCCCGGGAAGATTGCTGCAGCATCCTTCCGCCGCGGAGACAGAGGTCTCCCTGCAGGCTCGCGCAGTTGAATCCACGGCGTGCCGCGAGCCGCCAATGATGGCCACCAAAGTCGCCAGATCGACCGATCGCAACTCACCTCATCGAGTCTAGATTCAGGTTCACTTGGCATTCCTGTGTTCCTGACTGGCACGTTGGTTGTCCCTCAAGCGCTGCGCCTCTCGCGGGTCAGCGCCGACCTTGGCAAGAAGGTCTGTAGCTTCGGGCTGAATAACGCTCGCGCCCTACCGCGTCGCCCACCGCGCAGCAGTGCGCTCGCCAATGGTCGGACTCCGGGATTAACTGATCATCGCACCGCTCCAGGGGTCAGCCCCGAAGCAACCTCCCTGAGGGGACTCTCGTCTCACCACTGCGTGCCAGATCCCGGACTGATCCTTCGATCCGGGCGGTTAGTTCGGCGTAGTCTTCGCCCGCCCTTGGACTAATGGGAGTCCCGAAGGCGACGCGGACGGGGCCGCTACGGGGCCACGAGTCGTGTCGGGACATGATACGGAACAGGCCGTCCAGTCGAACCGGCACAACTGGTATCTCAAGTCGCTGCGACATTGCGGCTATCCCTCGACGGAACGGCTGCATGGATCCGTCGGCCGTCATCTCGCCCTCTGGGTACACCAGCGGGCAGACACCCGCAGCGACTAGTTCTCCCGTGTACCTAAGCGTGTCGCGCACGTGTCTTGGGTCCTGCGAGAGGGGATAGGCGTTGAACAGGCCGCAGGCCAGCCAGTATTGGGCCCTCATACCGATCCTGCGGCCGAGTCCCTGCGGATCGCCGGTCGGGAAGAAGTGCTGCTGGCTTGCGGCGGGCGCGAGTCTTGGCCGCCACTCGTGGGGCAGGGAAGCGAGCACGGCGACGGTGTCGAGGTGACTAGCGTGGTTCGCGGCGAACAGAGTGGGAGGCGACACTAGGTCCAGGTTCTCCCGGCCCACAACGGTCAGCTCAATGTACTGGCGAAACAGCGGCAGCACCAGTCCGCTGCGCACGGGGATGCGAACGGCCCGAAGCAGGCGGCCACGAGCCCAGCGCGGGGGACGGAAGCGATTGGCGGGGGCGCTGCTGTCGGTCCCGGACTGCCGCTGGGCGGCCGACTTCTCGTCTCTCCGGCGGACTGAGGCCTGCGCCTCAGACCAGGCCCGGACCTGTCCCACGGTCGACAGCGTGGCGAAGGCTTCGTCGCTCAGCCGTACGCCATGGCGGTCCTCCAGAGAGGCCAGCAGGTCCACTCGCTCCAGCGAGGACATGCCCAGGTCTTCTTCCAGACGCCGCTCGTCCGGAAGGTCCTCTAGGCCGCGGCCGACCGCCGCTAGGAGCATGCCGTCCACCGCTGAACCAGCGGTCGCAGGCTTGATCGCCTCAACCGAAGCCAGTCGCTCGGCAACCTTTCTCCTTTGGGTCTTTAGCGTTCCATGTGTGCGCGGAAACGCGTCGTCGGGCCACTCGGATGCGCTCTGGATTCGCTGATGGGGTTCTAGGCGCGGATTGACCCTCTCCACGACTGCCATCGGATCTTGCCCGGGGGAGTCGAAGATCAGGGCCGCGTGGACCCTTGGAGACGCGGTCGGTCCTATGCCCACAACCACCGCGTCCCTGACACCGTCTTGACGCACCAAGTGCCTCTCGACGTCGACAGGATGGACATTGAGCCCGTCGGATGTGACGATCACGTCCTTCTTCCGGCCTAGGTACACCAGCCTGCCTTCTTCGTCCATTGCCCCGATGTCGCCCGTGTGGAACCAGCCCTCGTCGTCAACCGCCCGCACCGTACGACCGCTCTTGAGGTAGTCCCGAACCACACTGTTGCCCTTGACAAGAATCTCGCCATCATCAGCAATGCGGACCTCTTGGCTGCCGATCACTTCGCCGAGTGTGCCTCGGCGCGCCCTGAAGGGGTGGTTGACTGCCACCACCGGGCTGGTCTCCGTCAGCCCGTAGCCCTGGACCACGAGCAGCCCTACCTTGGACCAGAAGGCCTCCGTGCCCCGATCCAGCTTCGCTCCGCCCACGACAAACGCCCAGAACTTCAACCCCAAGGCACGGTGGATGTCGCGGTGCCTCCACCACCGCGCGAGTGGCCCGCCCGAGCCCTGAAGGCGCGTGGCTGAGATGGGAAAGTGTCGCTCAATGTCGCCCCGCAGGCTCTCCAGCATCCGTGGTACGCAAACCAGGATTGATATGCGCTGCTCGCGTATCGTCTCGCGCACTGCGGTCGGGTGCACTCCGGTCATGAAGGACGCTGAGCCTCCGAGCACCGGAGGTATGAAGACTCCCATCGACTGCCCAAACATGTGGCTGAGGGGCAGCAAACACAGCATCCGAATCGGCTGGAAGGGCGTTGCCAGCGTCCTATAGCGTTCGATTTCCTGCCGAATCGGGTTAAGGTTCGCGCAGATGTTCCTGTGAAGGTGGATCACGCCCTTCGGCTCGGCGGTCGTGCCGGACGTGTAGACGATCTCCGCGATGTCGTCTCCGCTCACGCGTGCCGGCCTGAAGTGCCGACCGTCGGGCAGGTGGCGAAGAGCCTCGATGGCGAAGGTCTCGATGCGGCCCGGCGGTCCTGGGGCAGGCCCGCTGTGGGCGACAATCTTCGCACCGGCCTCGGCCACGATCCGGTTGACGAGCCCCTCAGAGGACTGGCGGTCGAGCGGCACGACATGCACGCCCCGCGCCAGGCAGGCCCAGAACACGGCGACCCACTCGGGCCGGTTCTCCGCCCACAAGACCAGCCGATCGCCGGACCTGACATCGTGACGCTGGAGGTAGGAAGAGAACCTGCAGATTCCAGCGTTCAAGTCCCTGTACGTCCAGCGCCACGTGCGGTACCCGTTTGAGAACTGGAACGCTTCCTTGGATCCGAGACGCTCGATTCGGGGCAGCAGATCCAGGAGCGTTTCCATACGATCTCCGCAGTGGCCAATCGACGGCCCGTGACATCGCCGCAGCAGTCCAGAGGCCCCGTCCGGCTGCGGCATCATACCAGCCGGCACCGACCGTCGGACCCCGGACCGCGGCATTCCAGACTCCCGCCTGCCGAGCAGAGCCGAACCGGGCCGGGCCCGACTGGCCGTCGGCTGCCGCCATGGGGCGCTGGCCGGGTCTTGACGGCTCCAATTGGCCCAGCGGGCGCACCCGGCTGGCCAGCGCTTGCGCTCGTCGCGGGTCGCGACGTGGACCTTCGGGCGGCTACTGGGAGCGCGCCCGTGCCCCCGGCGGTTCGTCCTCGCCCGCCCTCGGAGGCTCCGCCGCCGGCCGCTCAGAACTGGTAGCGGATGCCTCCGATCATCCAGGCGCCGGGACTTGCGAAACCGTCCTCGTAGTAGTCGGCATTGAAGACGTTCTCAACCTTTCCGTAGATCTCCACCCGCTTGCCCTCAGCGAGTGGCACAGCGTATTGGAGCACCAGGTCGGCCTTCAAGGGACCGCCGAAGGACAGCTGTCTTGACCGTGCGCCATACGGAGACAGGATGTAGTCGCTGGTAGCGAAGACGTCAAATGTCACGTTCACTCGGCTTCCGATCCACTGGGAAGCGGTAGCGGCGTAAACGTGGGCCGACGTCCCCGGGACTAAGAAGTAGTCCGCCCCGATCGTCGGCGTCCGCGAGTCGGAGTTGACATAGGTGTACGATCCGCGAAGGCTCGTGCTCGCCGAGAGCGCCGCTTGGGCTCCCATCTCGACACCGCGGGCAATGCCGCCGCCGGTGTTTCGGTAGCCTCCGAACCGTCCGAACGGATCGTTCAGCGGAAAGTTGGCGAAGTCGAAGAAGATCGTCTCAGACAGGTCCGTGTAGTAGAGGGTCCCGCTGACACGAACCTTTGAGTCCAAGAGCCACTGGTCGATCCCAAAGTCTGCAGACACCGACCGTTCCGGCTCAAGTCTAGGGTCGCCCCAATAGCTGAAGCTCCCCGCGTAAGTGGAGAAAGAGCCACCGAAGCGCTCGTAGAGCGACGGGGCACGGAACCCGTTCCCTACATGGCCCCGAAACTTCGTCTGGGAGGCTGGGACGAAGTAGGCGATCGCAAAGTCACCCGTGTATGCGCCTGGCACGTCGGATGCAGGCGCCGAACCATACGGTCCGGACTCTCCCGAGTACCGAGGGGCCTCTAGCGCGTATCGCTGGGCCCTGCCAGACAGGGTCAGGTGCAATCGACCCTCGAGAAGTCGGACTTGGTCTTGGACGAACACCGCGTGACCTGCCTGCTGAATCTCGGAACTGCTCACGACTGGCGATGGGCTCTCGTCGGTGTTGAAGTTGCTGTACCCCTCACCTTCGAACTCGTACCCGAGGCTCAGTAGGTGGGAGTTTCCGACCAGGTGGTCCGTTCGGGCGAGCACCATATCGTTGCGACCGTCGAATTGCGACTCAGCACTTACGGGCGGATCGAAAGGCGAAGGGCCCGCCGGCCCGTCGTGATTCGTTCTGCCTGTGCGCAGCAACTGGTACGACAACTGGTACGAGCTCCCGGGGGACGGGTCGTACCGGAGGGTCACAGCTGTGACGAGGAATGCGGACGACAATCGGCTGTCTGGATCGAGCTGGTCTGGCACGAAAGTGGAACTCCCGGCCTCGAAGCTCTCGCCCCGCTCGAAGCGTTCCAACTGGCTCAGCGGCAGGGCGCGTGCCCTTACGATTCCGGAGGCAGGGAAGTTGGCAACGACCGCGTCAGGGAAGGCGGGGCTCTCGACCAGACTCCGGAACGAGTCGGACACCCACACCCGCCCCGAGAGCAACAGGTTCGGTCTGAGGGCTGCTTGGGTCGACAATTGGGCGCTGGAATTTCGGAATGGACTTCCTCCGCGGTGTCCGCGGGTCACGTTTACATGCGAGAGGCCTCCGCTATAGCGGAGCCGGTCCCCGGCAAGGCCCCCTGCGGCGCGGCCGACTCCACGCATCATGCCTAGTCCGCCGCCCTCCGCCCGAATCTCGCCGTGCGGGGCACCGCCTCCCTGCCGCGACTGGACGCTGATCACGCCTCCAACGGCATTCGAGCCGTACAGGGACGACGAAGTCCCCCTCAGGATCTCAACCCGGTCGGCATCGACCAATGGCATGTCTTGGAAGAATATTGTGGCGTCGCTCTGCGGAGATGCAGAGTCTCGGAAGCGCATTCCGTCGACGAGCAGCGCGGTGTCATGATTTCGCAGCCCCCGCGTTTGAACGGACACGAAGCTGCCCGGGCCTCGCAGCTGCTGTACGCGAATCCCGGGTACGGCGCGAATGGCCTCAGCAAGGGAGAACTCGTTTCGCAGGACCATGCTACGGCCGTCGATGGTGTCCAAGGCTCTGGCGACTTCCCGCTGGGCCCTTGGCGTGCTCGATGCTGATACGACAACGTTCACCGAGGAAGGCGATATCAACAGCCTCAGGTCGGCGCTGGCGTCGCCCGAGACGGTAATCTCCGCCGAACCTGCCAACTGGGCGTCCGAAGCCTCGCCCTCCAAGAGGTACGTCGCCGCCGGAACGCTAAGGAACCGATACGAGCCGTCTGGCCCGCTTTGGACCGTCCGCTGCAGACCTCCCTCACGGTCGATCAGCCGCAGTTGAGCGTTTGCCACGACGGCGCCCTGAGGGTCCAAGACCCGCCCCCCCAGGCTCTCGGCATTAGTCGGCGCTGAGAGCAGGGCACCCAACAGGGCCGCAAGAAGCGCAGTTCTTCCGGAGCGCTTAGTAATAGGTGTAACGGCGTGCCGGCTGCCGCCGGCGTTCGAGTGGTTGGCCACGATGCCTCCTGTCCCGTCTTCGCGGGAAAATGGATGAGGCACCATCCGCCGGCACTCGGCGCCCTATAGGCGGTAGATCGAGCAAATGCCGGGACAATGGCGGACTACCTGATGGGAAGCGATGCGTGTCGCTGCCCACCCAGCTGCCGTTGCCAAGTCTCGAGTCGCCCATCCGTGCCGCGCGGGATCGTGCGCTCAGGCTGCACCGGGGCAGGTCTCCTGACTGACGGCTTCAGGCAACTGGCTTGCCCACGTTGCGGCGACCTTCGCGAGGCGTAAGCCTCACTGGCATTTCGACACAACTAACCGTTCACAGTGGCGGGACCGTGCCGGACTCTCACCGGACTTCCCTGTTAGGCCCTCACGGGCACCCCGGAACTCTCAAATGCTAGCACGCCCGAGATTCCAGCGGTCGGGAAGACCAATGGCCGTGCGGTTCGCCAGCCACCGCTCCGGATAGGCCAGTGATCCGCAGCGGCCCGTCTCACGAGAGCAAGCCAGCCGCAAGCAAGGCGGCGAGCAAGGACGCCACCATGACCGTCTGACGGGCGCGGCGGTAGTCCGCCGAGCTTCCTGCTTGCGGATCCGCTGGGTCGCCCAGCCAGCGGTCCGTGACCACGTCATCGCCAAGCCAAATGGGCCCGCATAGCCTCCGCCGGATGGCTCCCGCCATGGCGGCTTCACTCCACCCTGGATTGGGGCCGGGAACGACAGCGTGCTGCTTCCACCCAATTCGGAGCGCCTTCAAGCCTGACGTGCCCGGCAAGACTGCCGCCGTCAAGGCGATGAGCAGCCATGTCAGCCGTGCCGGGACATAGTTGAGCACATCATCCGAGCGTGCGCCGAACCAGCCAAGGCGCAAGTATCGATCGGTCTTGTGGCCGATCATTGAATCGACCGTGCTGACCAGCTTGAACAGGACGACGCCCGGCAAGCCGGCCGCCGCGTACCAGACGAGCGGCGACGTGAAGCCATCCGTCAGGTTCTCAGCTAGGCTCTCGATGGCGGCGCGCCGGCAAGCGGCTTCGTCCATCCTGTCGGTGTCACGCCCGACGAGCCGGCCGACGGTGCGCCGAGCGGCGTCCATCCGCGATCCCGCTTCGTCCACTGCATCGCCGTGCTTGATCAGGTCGCCGAGCGCAAGCAGGCTGTAGAGGGCAAGGGCATGAAAGGACATTCCGAGGGTTGGGTGCAGCGCATAGAGTGCGGCGACAAGCACTGAGACAGCCGCAGTCCAAAGGACTCCGAGAGTCGCGACTAGCGCGCACCCTCCGGCACGACCATCTCGGCCAGTCCTTCTGAGCCATCGCTCGAAGTGCGAGACCGTGCGCCCCATCAACCGGATAGGGTGCCAGCGATAGACAGGATCGCCGACTACCAGATCCAGCGCGAAGCTCGCGAGCAAGAGTATGGCGTCGGGCCCTAGGCCCATCACGCCCACTTCGCCTGCCATCCGATGGCGAGTGCGCGGACGACGAGCTCATGCGCGTCACTCGACCTGCCACCGAGCGCCGCATAGAATCTTGGCCATTCCTGAGGTTTGGCAGCCAACGAGCATGCCATGCATGCAGCTTGCTGACGCAGTGCCTCTCCAGAGCTGGACTCTGGAACTGTCCCGAACCGAACCCGATCCATTACTGTGGCAAGCGCGTGGGCCGCCGCACCGACTCCGGGCTCAAAGAAGACGGCGCGTCGATTCTGATCCAGCAGGGCATACTCCTTTTCGTGAAGCTGCCTCTTCAAGTCCCGCATGACGCCGGCCTCTTTGACGCCAAACCGCCCGAGTGCGTGGAATAGGCCACGTGTGCGAGACGGGTCCAGGCCGTTCTGCCAGCGAAGGGCCTCCCGAAGAGCCTCCTTGACGGCTGCGCCGATGATCTCGCCGGCCTTGACGTGCGGGCCCGTAGCGTCACGGGCGAACCCGTCCGGGTCGAGGGGCGCAGCGACGCAGTACTGGTCTGTGCCGGTGCCCGTGGCGATGGATGGCGAGTATAGGCTCGGGACGGCAAGCTCCGCCAGCACGGCCGACTTTGCCTCGGTCATGGTAACGACAGCTCGGGCGTGCGCTGAAGGTGTGAGCGGGATGTTGAGCATCAGGGCGATATTGATCGTGCCTTCAGGCGGCGGCGCCGGCTTCCATCCCGCTTCGGTCTCGTGCCAGCCCGCCGGGTCACCGGCGGTGGCGGCATTCCCTTGGACTCCGGCGGTGACGAACGCATCGGCCCGCAGCTCCTCAAAGTCGCTCCAGCGATGGACTAGGCAGGCCATGTTTGCAGCCGTGCCCATCAGGGCCGTCTGGTCCGGATCGACCCCAATCTCGGCGCACACTTGGCGATGGTAGGCCTCTGGCCCGATCGTGCCAATCGATCGCAGCCGGGCGTCATGGCCTTGCCCCTCACATGTCTGGTGATTGACGATGTAGAGAATTTCGTCGCGCTGGCCCCCGCAGTAGGAGGACGTGCTGATGACCCTGTGGCGAGACCGGAGTGCGACAGCGAAGTGCCGCCCCGAGCGATACGCCCAGAACAGCTCCCGGCGGGCGATCCGCTCGGCCATGCCTCGAAACGGTCGACTTACCATGCGAGTGGAACACTGATTATCGGCGAGAACTACTGAGGTTCTTACCTGAGCCTGTGTAGGATTCGGATGAGTTGGTGTGCGAGTGCGCGGCGGTGGGCAAGTCGATCGACACGGGAATCGATCAGGCGGGCAGGGCCACCTGCAGTCGGCTGCTTTGACGGAACAACGGGGATCGTTACCGGGATTGGCTGATGGCCGGGACGAGTTCTACGGGCCGGGGCCAGAATTGGGTCCGATTAGATAACTTGCGGGGAGCGGTATGCGACGAGCGGTACGACTAGGCCGTGCTCAAGGGTGATCAGGCCAGATCGTTCTTCACGCCGCTGCCGAATGCGGACGAAGCTGAGCTTCCGGTGGTCGACGAGCGGAGAACACTGGATCGTTTGGATACCCCTGGGGCGGACCGACGGGGCCTGGCGACGCTTGGCCCCGAGGTCCGCGCGGCCTGCCTGTGACTACGAATGCGCAGCAGCGGACATCGTTGTTCATGCACACGACCCTTCCGGGGCCGTCGAGGCGGCCTGCAGTCATTCGGACACGTTCGAGCGGAGCCGCTGAGTCATGGACGGTGCGTAGGCACATCCGGCGAGCGCGACCGACTCAGGAGAAGAAGTTGCGCAATGATCCCAACACTTCCTCCATCTTCTCGATCCTGAGAGCCGAGACTCGCTTTGCTACGAGCGATGAGTGCATCGTGAATAGCTTCGTAACCTTGACCATCGATGACCTGGGAAGCCCGTCTTCCGCGAAGTCGCCGCGCCAGCGATGCACCGCGTTGGGGTCGCCCGCGATGCGGGAGGTGATGGCCGCAAGCACGAGATCCTCCCCAGCCTCGTTAAAGGAATCCGGGGAGAGGATCAGCGCGGGGCGCCTCTTGGACGAAGTGAGATCGGTGAAGGGGAAGGAAAGCGAACAATGTTGCCTTGCCTATAGGCTGTCGTAGACGGCATCCTCCTTGTTCTCCCAGAATTCAAAGCTCCGCTCCGAACGCTTCAGCCACGGTTCGTCCGCCGCAAGCCGTTTCAGTTCGCTCTCGGAGAAGACTTGGTAGACCTCGCCGGGTTTGGCATCCTCGAGCTTCTGCACGGGGGCAAAGACCCCATCCCGATATTCCACCTTCACGCTCACGGCCCTTTGACGCTAGCAGGCAACAGTCAGCACCGCCATTCTTGCCAGGGGGCACCCAGTGTGCCGTTCGCGTCCACTCCCCAAGGTGGCAGGGAGTCCGTTTGGTTCGCTTGGTGAACGGGACGGCACTGGCTCACGGCACGTTATCTGGCACAAGGCAGCCTAGCCATGTCGCGCGTTGGGACTGCTCAGGCGTGGCATCTCCGCCACTTCGGATACCTGACATTACGACCATCGGCGGAGTTGAGGGCCCGCGCTCGCCCCATGCCGTCTTGACTCCGCGGCAGGGTGGACGAGCGCTAGTCAACCGGTGTTCGCGTATTGCCGTCCGAGTGTCGCGGCCTACTAGGCGCAGAGAGGCGATGAGACCTTATGCAGTTCAGCCGGGCGAGCAGGAACTCGGAAGGCTTGGGTTCTGGGCATCGCACCGGCAGCTGCGAAAGGGCGGTACGTGCTCGGTTCGCAGTGGTACGCCGCTTTGCCGGTCGCAGCCGTCTCAGCTCGGGGAACGTTTCCGTGCCCAAACAAACTAAGGGATCAGTCCGCTGGTCTACGTGCACCGTTGCTGATCCAGATGTGCGCATCCGACATGGAGTCCATGCGCACGGAAGCGCCAATGCGATGGGCGCGCCACATGTCCCACCACGATCCGTTCGAGGACGCGAGTGATGACTAGGGAAAGGGAGTCAGATCGGTGAGGATGACGACGCCCGCCGTCATTGGGCCCTTGGTCGGGAAGCCGACCTCCGAACTGGAATAGTCTGCGCGACGAGTCAGTCTGACCGTAGCACTGCTCTCGACCGCGTCGCCGCTGCGGTCCTCCCCACGGCGTTAGTCACCTCAGCCCAGTCGGCCACCGCGCCTTCCGTGCACCCGCGACCTTACAATCTATTGCCATGAAGTCGAGCCGTCGGGAGTTCCTTGAGAAAGCGATCGCTAGTCTGGGGTGTGCGGTCTACCCCACGCTGGCCGCTGGGCGTGGCCTCGATCCGGCTGTCATCGGAGCAAACCCGTACTATCCCGGGTATGATCTCTACCGCTCGATAGCCATCCTGCACGGGCTGGGATTCCAGACCATCGAACTGCACCCAATGGGCTCGCCGGATGCCCGTCCCGGCATGCCTCCCGGATTCGAGTTCGACCGGATGACGGACGCCGACAAGCAGCGTCTCAAGGACTCGCTCCAGCCCTTCCGTTATGTCTCAACGCACCTGCCGTGGGTGGATACTCCGTACTTCTCCCCGTTCGAGCCGTCTCATGAGTACGGCGTGCGCCGCATTGAGACGGCGCTTGAGGCTTCGGCGTTCGTCGGCGCTGAAATCGCGAATGCCCATGTGCAGCGCTCAGCCCACATCAGCCTTGAGGCCGCCTGGCCAACGCTGGTGCGCACGTTCCGCCGGTGGGGCGATCAGGCCGAGAGCCTTGGGATGCGTCTGGCCATCGAGACCGGCTATCCGGAGTCGGTGCGTGAGTTTGTGAGTCTGATCCGCGACGTCGGGCACTCCCATGTGGGCGCGACGATCGACGTCGGGCACCAGAAGAACTATGCGGAACTGACAGCCCGGGTGAAGCCGGAGGACAAGGGAACGCCCGAGGGCATCCGCGCCTACAACGACGTCACCCTGCAGATCATCGACGAGCTGGGACCGAAGGTCTTCCACATGCACGTGCACGACATCGAGCCCGACACCTGGGCGGAGCACAAGCCCCTCGTGCACGGATTCGTTGACTACCCCCGACTGCTTGCAAAGCTCCGGGAAATCGACTATCAGGGTCTGCTGGTTTTCGAGATCGGCGGCCCTGTGGACGAGCTGACGGGATTCTTCAGGGACGCAAAGGCCAAGCTCGAGGGGTACTTAGAAGAGAGCGCGTGAAGCCAAAGCTGCCCTCCTGCGAAGCCACTCTCTGGAACGCCGCCTAGGCGCTGGCCTGTTGTACGCACGTCTGTCGGGCGGTAGGACGCGCGGCTACCGTCGCAGGCCGTCGAAGGCGTCACTGTGCCGCTGGACCGGCGCAGGCGGTTCACGCTCGGGTCGGCGCGGTATGCCCGGTTGACCGGGCAAGAGTTCGGCATCCGCACTGAACAGCCCCCGGCCGACGCTTGATCAGTGCGGTATGCCCGGGCGCGGAGCTCCGGGCCGGGGCTGCACAGGCGCGCCGCCGCTGCGCGGGCGGGGGACAATCCGCGGGCAGGGTGCCCCCCGGCTTCGGCCGGTCCCGCTGGCGGGCGCTCCCGGGACCCTTGCCGAATGGACCCTTTCGGCGACGGTCGGCGCGGGCGGCGGCGCCGTTGCTCTACAATCCAATCAGCGGCTGCCAGTCCGGAAAGGTTCGGCAGGCTGGGAGACGGTGATCATGGAAGGCGATGACAGCTTGACGGGAGACTTGGATCTCTCCGGGGAGTGGTATGAGCATG
This sequence comes from Bryobacterales bacterium, assembly GCA_965203925.1. Classification (GTDB taxonomy): domain Bacteria; phylum Acidobacteriota; class Terriglobia; order Bryobacterales; family UBA6623; genus VXMF01. The sequence goes on along the minus strand of OZ241924.1, from coordinate 6,653,260 downwards.
AAGTGTGGGGGAGCATGCTGCATTACGAGAGCCTGCAGCGATACTACACGTTCGTAGGGGAGCGCCTGGCGCGCCGTCGGCGCTGGTTCGCGAGCCTTCTCTTGACGGCATCCTCCGGGGCGGCCGCGACGCTGCTGGCGGGGCTTCCGCTGACCGTCTCCCAAGCCTTGGCCCTTCTGGTCGTGGCCCTGACGGTGTGGACGGAGCTGGCCGATTACAAGGGGAAGTCGGCCCGGAGCCTCGAAGTGGCGACGAAGCTAGGCCATCTGGCGGCGGAAATGCGCGCCTTGTGGCTGGATCTTCCACAGATAGACGCGCGCGCGGCGCGCAGCGCTTGGAGAGACTTGGAGGCCCGCGCGACGGAGGCCACCCGACACATCCCGGCCGGACTGCTCGGCCACCATTCGCTCCAAGACCGGGCTGAGGACGAGACTTATTCGTACTGGTCTGCGAGAAGCGGCACCGCCCTCGCGAATGCCTGAGCCGAGACTGAGCGGCCCGTTGCCGCCGCGGCCGAAGCCCCCGCCGCGTCGGCAGAATCCGCCCGAACGGAGGGCTTAAGGCTAGGGCCCGGACGCGACGTCGATGGCTGATGGCGCGGCCAGCCGCGGTCGACCGGCCTGGGGCGGGCCGGGGATGTTCGCGGCGGAGCAGAGGAGGATCGAGCGGCACCAGCGCGAGATGCAGCGCAGGCAGGCGGAGCATCTCGCCAGGCTGAAGCGCCGCGGCGAGCTGTTCAGCTTCTGGCTCGCCGGCCTGTCGGTCCTCACCGCCCTGTCGGCGGCCGTACGCGGCTGGCCGCTGCATGCTGCCGTGGCGGCGGCGGCCGGCGCCGCCGTGCTCGCGCTGGTGCGCGGCGCGTTCCGATCCAGGCTCGAGGCCCAGAACACAAAGATCGATGCCCAGAGCACGCAGACGGCCTCGCTGAAGTCCGAGATTGCCTCGCTCCGCTGGATGATCGGCCTCGGGTTCACCCTGCTGGCCCTGCTCATCACCCTGCTGCGCTTCCTCGGCTGAGCCCGGCGCCGCCTCTCTCCCTGCGCACAGCGCGCGCCACTTGTGCGGAACTCGCCGCCGTCATGGGGCCAAGGGCGGTCCTCGGCTATCGGTAGTGCAGATCGTCCTGCAGCGGCGCAGGCCTGCGGCAGTCACGGGCCCGACCGGCCAGCACGGGCGTCCTGTGTTGGCTGACTACACTAGGCACGATGAAACGCCGAGAATTGCTGAGGCTATCGATGCTGGGTGCTGGCACTGCACTGCTACCAGGCGAGATTGGCGCCGCGCTGCCGAAGGCCCGCATCACCCGGGTCCGGTTCTACCGGGTGTCCGACTCCCGGCCGATCTTCAACCAGAGCGGCCACATCGTCACCGTCGAGACGGACGCTGGCATCACTGGAGTCGGCGAGGGAGGATCCCGGGAAACCGTCGAGCAGCTCGCGGCAATGGTCATCGGGGAGGACCCGTTCCGGGTCGAACATCTATGGCAGCTCATGTACAGGGGCTACTTCTATCCTCCTGGGCGCGAGAAGATCCACGCCCTCGGGGCGATTGACCTCGCTCTGTGGGACATCAAGGGAAAGGCACTGGGCGTGCCCGTTTGGTCTCTGCTCGGAGGACTCACCCGGGACTACGTGGAATGCTATTCCACTGGCTTCCCAAGCCAAGGCTCCCTCCGGGAGACGGCGAGGGCATGCATCGAGGCCGGCTTTCGTGCGTTCCGCACCGGAGGCGCCGGAGCGCGCCGGGACGGGCCCTACCGACACCGCGTGGCTGTCGAAGAGACGGTCGAGATGTGCCGGGAGATCCGGGCCGGCGTCGGTGACGACGGAGACTGGGCGATTGACTTCCACACGCGATTCGACCTGCCGGATGCGGTGCGCCTGTGCTCCCTGATCGAGGAGCTTCGTCCGGTGTTCTGCGAGGACTTGGTCCGATCCGAGAATCCTGACGTCTACCGCACCCTCCGGCCGATGGTCCGCGTACCCATAGCGGTCGGCGAGCACTTCGGTGACCGATGGGACGCAAACGTCCTCATCGAGAACCGCCTGATCGACTATTCCCGCGTGTCGATACCGAACTGTGGGGGCATCACGGAGTTCATGAAGCTAGCGGCCCTGTGCGAGACGCACTATGTCGGGCTGATCCCGCACTTCACAGGGCCCGTGTCCGAGGCGGCCTTGGTGCATTGCTGCGTGTCGCTGCCGCATCCCTCGATCATGGAAATGACAGGAGGATCTGCCAAGACCCACCGGCACCTCCCCGTGCACTACGACTTCCGGGACGGCAAGATGTGGCCGAACGACCGCGTCGGATTGGGTGTCGAGTTCGATCCCGAGGCTGCGGAACTCGAGCTGGAAGTCACCGAGAACTCTAGGCCCATTCCCCTGCTGGAGCGGCCAGACGGATCCATCACCAACTGGTAGGCCGCTCCCCGGTGCCTCCGGGGTTCCCGACGGCCTCCTGTGCGGCCTATATCGGGCAAGCTGCTAACCTGCACAGCGATGCGGGTCCTGTCATTGACGATCTTGGAATCGCTTGCGCTGTGCTTGGTGCCCACCCTCCTTGGCCAGAGCATCGATACCCCAGCGACAGTGATCGATGATCCGCGCGCGACTCGGGTCGTCAAGCTAGAGTTCGGCCACGCAGCCATCACCACTGAGCGCTGGACGGGGGAGGCGTCGCTCTCTGAGGGCACTGTCCTAGCGGCGTGGGGCTGGCACTTCAATCGCCCTGACCGGATTATCGGCTCCTCAGGCTGGGACCTGCAGGCGCGCTTGTTTAACCCTCCAAATGCACCCTACCGGTTCCGCACAAGTCTGCCCAACGACATTCCAGTCCTTCCCAACGGTGTCTATCTGAGCTTGGAGGCCCCGGCGTCGGCCACGCTTTCGGTCACGACCAACCATGGCAACTTTTCTTTCCGGATCGGCGACCTAGAGGTCGATGGGAGGTTGGAGTTCTTGGGTGGGAGGGCAGCGGCCTCCCCGGCTCCAGCCGTTCGGCCACTTACGCGGGGCGAGGCCACGCAGCATGACTATCCTGCGGCAATCGCCACCGAAGAGGGATTGTTCGTGGCTTGGACCGCCTTTCACAACGAGGCCAATGCCATCTATCTGGCCCGGCACAGGGACGATTCGTGGGAAACCTCCCGCGTCACGCCGGAATGGGGGGACTACGCCGGCACGGCAATCGCCAGCGACCCTGCCGGGAGGATCCACATCTTGTGGAGCGAGTACCGGGATGATCGGTGGCGTCTGGTGGACCGTGCTTTCGATCCCGATACTGGGAACTTTGCGGGGGAGACCTACGTCTCCGCGGCGGGCTACCGCCAGTTCTTTCCGGTAGCCGCGACGGCCGCTGACGGGAGCGCTTGGGTTGCGTGGCAGGAGTTCCGCGACGGTCAGCTTGACATCATGGCCTCGCGCCTCGACAGCGAAGAGTGGTCTGAGGCCATGCGCGTTAGCCAATCCGACGCCAACGACTGGGCGCCGGACTTGACCGCTGCACCGGACGGCTCGGTCTGGGCCGCCTGGGATGGCTATGAGAGCGGAAGCTACGGCGTCTACCTACGTCGCCTCACTGCGCTGGGCCCGGGTCCCGTCATTGAGATGCCGTCAGACCCGAACAGGGCGATCGAGCCCTCGATCGCCGTCAGTGCGGCCAACCACGTCTGGGTTGCTTGGGCCGAGAGCGGGCCCAACTGGGGCAAGGACTTCGGCGTTCTGGGGAGGCCTGCCACTCAGCTTCGCGCCAGCAGCCAGATCCGCCTCGCACGGCTGGCCGATGGTCGCTGGTCCGAGCCTGTCCAGCCCCTTGAGGAATCGGTGCCAGGCTGGATGTCCGAGCTGCACGAGCACCCCGATCTGGTCCTCGGCCCCAATGGGGTGCCGTATGTGCTCTTCCGCAAGATGGGATTGCGCCTTCCGGTCGCCGAGCACCAGCTTGACGTGCAGTTCGGGGATGAGCATAGGCGCCTTCAGCCTTGGTATGACACCATTCGGGCAATCTCGGACGTGCGCGTGGCGGGCTTCGACGGTCAAAGATGGCACCCCGCACGTGACCTACCCTTGAGCGCTGGCGGCGCCTTTGGCCAGCTTGGGCTTGCGACCTCGTCCGCCGGTACGACCGTCGTCTGGGCGACGGATGGCCGGAGCTACGAGGATCCCCACGTCCGCACCTCACAGCTGCGCTACGCGCGGCTCAATCTGGACCAGGCCTACTCCGACTCCGAGCGGATGCAGCCCCTCCTCCCGGCCGAAGGCCCATTCGAGGACGCGGCGCCCACTGAGGCGGTCGACTTGGCCCGCGTTCGCGAGGCCCGCTGGGCCGACAAGTCGCCGCTGCGCCTGTACCGGGGTGACTTGCACCGACACACCGACCTGTCCGCAGACAGCCAGATGGACGGCGACCTCTTGTTTCAGTACCGCTATGCGCTAGACGTCGCCGACCTGGACTTTCTCGCCGTGACGGACCACTCCGGCGCGGAACGGCTGCACTTCTACAAGTACCAGTGGTGGCGAAACCGCCAGGTAGCCACCATGTTCAACCGGCCGGGGCACTTCGCCACGTTCTTCGGCTACGAGCGCACGGTCACTTTTCCAGGCGGGCACCGCAACGTCATCTCCACCCGACGAGACGCCCAGCCAGTGCCGATCTCCGACCTCGAGTTCACTGGCGTGGAGAGTTGGGCCGAACGCCTCTATCCCGAGCTGATCCGCACCGGCGACATCGCAATCGCGCACACGACGGCCGGCGGGGGTGGAACTGACTGGCGGGACAACGACCCCAGGGCCGAACCAGTCGTGGAGGTCTTCCAGGCCCTGCGCGGATCGTACGAGGAGCCCGGCACGCCCGCCAAGGCGGGCACCAACCGGCCCGCGGGCTTCGTCTGGAACGCCTGGCGCAAGGGTTGGCGGCTTGGGTTGCTCGCTAACTCCGACCACGAGTCCACCCACCAGTCCTATGCCTGTGTCTGGGCTCCCGAGCTCACCAGCGAAGCAATCCTCGGCGCGATCAAGCAGCGCATGAGCTACGCAGCGAGCGACAACATCATCCTGCAGTTCGAAGCCCTGCAATCCGGGGAGGCGCACAAGATGGGCTCAGAAGTTCGCTCGGCTGCGCCGCCCCATCTCCGCCTTCGGGTAACCGGGACGGCCCCGATTCAATCTCTCGAAATCATCCGCAGCGGCACGGTCGTCTACGCCGACAGTCCGGGACAAGCGGCAGTCTCGCTGGACTACTTGGACGAGGACGCGCCAGAGTCGGGGGTGTCGCACTACCACTTGCGGATCGTCCAGCAAGATGGCCAGATCGCGTGGGGGACCCCGATCTGGGTTGACCGCTCCGGCGTGGGGCAGTAGGAGCCGTCTGCATGGAACTTCAGGACAAGACGGTAGTGGTCACCGGGGCCGCCCGTGGCATCGGTGCGGCGCTCGCAGAGCGCTTCTTGGAGGAAGGGGCCGCGACTGTGGTGGCCGCCGACGTAGATGCTGACGCATTGGCAGGTGAGGCCCGCCGCATTGGAGCTGTCGCTGAGGTCGTGGACGTGACCTCCGAGGCGGCAGTGCAAGGTCTAGTCGAGAGTGTCGAGTCGAGATTTGGCCCGATCGACCTGTTCTGCTCGAACGCCGGGATCTCGCATCCCGGCGGCACTGAGGTCTCGAACACCGACTTCGAGCGCGTCTTCGACGTGAACTACCGCTCGCAGCTCTACGCCGCACGCTGCCTTGTGCCGAGAATGACGGCCCGCGGGGGCGGATACCTGCTCAACACCGCCTCGGCCGCGGGCGTGCTCACGCAGATCGGCTCGCTGCCATACGCGGTGACCAAGCACGCATCGGTAGCCTTGGCCGAGTGGCTGACCATCGCGCACGGCGACGAGGGCCTCAAGGTCTCGGTGCTGTGCCCACAGGGAGTGCGGACGCGGCTGTTGCTCGGTGAGCACGGCGAGCGCGACAACTTCCTCACCCCTGGGGCGATCGAGCCATCCGACGTGGCCGACGCGGCCATTGAGGGACTCGCCGACGAGCGCTTTCTCATCCTGCCCCACCCAGAGGTCGCCGAGTACATGCGCAGGAAAGTGTCCGACTATGACCGCTGGCTCCGTGGGATGCGACGGCTGCAGGCCCGAGTGCGGGCGAATCCGAAGACCGCGATGGGGCGCTGAAGGACCCCGACGGCCGTTCGCTTCCCCAGCCGGGAACCTGCTGCGCAGGCCGGTGCGAGAATGGAGGGCAAGAACGGATGCGGCCACCTCTAGGCCGCTCTGATGCTACTGCTGATCGCGGCGTTGCCCCGGGAGTTCGCGGGCGTTACTCCTCGCGCGAGGCTGGCCTCGGCCGACGCGCGCTGGCTTGCCTCGGTCAGGTTGAGCCACGGGGACGCATTGCTGGCGGCCAACGGTATCGGGCAGACGGCGGCTGGCGAGGCGACTCGCAGGCTGGTGGCGAGCCACCCTGTTGAGGCCGTGGTCTCGACGGGATTCGCAGGCGCTCTGCACCCGGACTTGCGGCCGGGAGAGATCTTCGTGGCGCGCTCCGTTGCTCATGGGGACACGGTCTATCCCTGCAGCCTGCCAGCTCGAATCCCCGATGGATCGCGCAAGGGGATCGTCACGACGGTGGACCGCGTTGTAGTCACTGCCCGCGAAAAGCTCGATTTGGGCCGCCAAGGAGCGGGTGCGGTTGACATGGAGGCGGGCGCGGTGGCCCAGGTCGCGGCTGAGGCAGCGCTCCCGTTCTACTGTCTGAAGGCGATCAGCGACTCGGCCGAGCGAGACCTTCCCGTAGACTTCAACTTGGCTTTGAAGCCAGATGGTTCTCTGTCCTTGCCGGCCGTGGCCCGGCTCGCGACCGGTGTGCGCGGTGCTTGGCCCGGCATGTGGCGGCTGTGGCGGGATGCCCGCGACGCCGCCCGCTCCTTAGGGCATTGTCTGGACCTTTGCCGATTCCCTGATTGAGCATGCCCACTTCGCTGATGCCTGCCACGATGCGAGCCGCGGTCTATCGTGGCGGTCGCCGGGTCCGCGCTGAGAGTGTCCCGGTTCCGAGGCTGGGGCCGGGTGAGCTGCTCGTCCAAGTCGAAGCGTGCGGGATCTGCCACACGGACCTCAAGAAGATCGAGCACGACCTGCTGCCCGCCCCGCGCATATACGGTCATGAGACCGCGGGAGTGGTCGTGGCGGCAGGAGCGGGGGCAGAGCAGTACTCCCCCGGAGACCGGGTTTGCTTCTTCCACCACATCCCATGCTTCACGTGCCACTACTGCCGTTTTCGGGACTATGCCCAGTGCGCCACTTACAAGAAAGTGGGCGTCACTGCCGGCTTTGAGGCCGCCGGGGGCGGATTTGCCCAATACGCGCTCATCAAGGATTGGATCGTGCGCCGCGGAGTGGAGCGCATCCCGGACCATGCAAGTTTCGCCCGTGCGACATTCGTCGAGCCGGTCAACACTTGCCTGAAGGGTCTTGACAAGCTGCGTGTCCGTTCCGGGGAGAGCGTGCTGGTGGTCGGGCAAGGGCCGATCGGACTGCTGTTCACTGCCTTGCTGCATCGTCAGGGGGTGGCCCAGGTCTTTGTCACCGATCTGTTCGAGAACAGGTTGGAGCTTGGCCGCGAGCTCGGGGCCACTCTCGCGTGGCGGGCCGGCGAGGAGACCGCCGTCGGCCTGCGGCGCGCCACTGAGGGCCGGGGTGCGGACGCCGTGATTGTTGCCGCTTCGGCCCCTGGAATCGTGGAGGAGTCCGTGGCGTTGGCCCGCCGCGGCGGCCGCGTGATGCTGTTTGCGCAGACCGCTGCGGGCGATTGCTTCACCTTGGAGGGCCGAAGCGTGTGCGCGGACGACCGGATGCTACTCGGTTCGTACAGTGCATGCGCGGACCTGCAGGCCGAGTCCGCAGCCATTGTGTGGGATCCGGAGTTTCCCGTCGAGAAGCTCGTCACCCACAGCTTCCGACTGGAAGAGTTCGAGTCGGGAATGCGTCTGGCCAGCCGCCCTGAAAAGGGCGCCCTCAAGCTGCTTGTGCTACCGCAGGAGTGAAATGGTTCGCGGGCGGAACATGCTGGCCGGCGTGCTGCACGGCAAGGAGGACCTGCGCATGGAGCGCATCGGCGTTCCGTCTATCGGGCCGGCAGACATACTGGTCCGAGTCAGGGCGGCGCTCACATGCGGCACGGACCTGAAGGTCTTCCGCCGCGGACACCATGCCCGCATGATCACCCTCCCGGCGCCGCTCGGCCACGAGCTAGCCGGTGACATCACGGACGTGGGCTCGGCGGTCACGTCGTTCGAGGTCGGCGACAGGATTGTGGCCGCGAACTCCGCCCCTTGCCACAAGTGCTTCTACTGCCGCCGGGATCACAAGAACCTGTGCGAGAACCTCCTCTTCAACAACGGGGCGTACGCAGAGTTCATCAGGATCCCGGGTCCGATCGTCGACTGCAACACGCACTTAGTGCCTCCGCACGTAGACTATCGGGCGGCCGCCCTGACTGAGCCATTGGCATGCGTCCTCAAAGGGATTGATGACACCGGGATCAGCCCCGGCGACACGGTGGCGGTGATCGGCCTAGGGCCAATTGGCCTGATGTTCGTGCGGGTGGCGAAGATCGTCGGTGCACGAGTCGTCGCGGTGGGGCGCAGTCAGGTGCAGCTCGATCGGGCCGAGCACCTCGGCGCAGAAGTGTTCGTGGAGTCGCGTCGCGGCGGGGACCCAAGCGATGAGGTCCGGCGGCACACCGATGGAGGAAGGGGTGCCGATGCCGTCATCGAGGCCGTGGGTTCGCCGCACGCGTGGCGCCAGGCCGTTTCGATGGTCCGCCCGGGCGGGGCGGTGAACTTCTTCGGCGGTTGTCCGAAGAACACGGTCGTGTGCCTCGACACGAGTCGGCTCCACTATGCGTCGATCGCGATTAAGGCAACCTTTCACCACACTCCCGACCACATTCGCGAAGCACTGGAGCTAATCTCCCGCGGCGACTTGCACGCCGGGGACTTTCTGGGAGATGAGGCACCGCTTGACGATCTCAAGTCTGTGTTTCGAAGGATGCTCACGCGGAGCGGTCTGCTTAAGACCGTTGTTCTGCCCGATCAGGGGGCGTAACGACGGAACGGCATCGGAATGCGGCCGCCAAGACCTGCCTAGCCTTTTCACGGGCGTAGCAAGCCGTCCGGGGGCTTCTCCAAGGGGAATGCCCCGCCGGATCGGTGATGCGATCTCGTTCTCGGTTGGCCCCGGCAGCGGGAGCCGAGGGACTCGTCCGAAGCCCGGCTCCGACCGTGGGGGACGGGGCCGGACACGGGCGAGCCGGTGGCATGGCGGGCTTGGAGAGTCGCTCTGGCACAGGCGGCCAATCCTCGGGCCGCGGGACGCCCATTTTTCCGGCGACTCTCGTCACGATGGCGGATCGCCCTTGCGGGGCCACGGAACGACGCGCCTCAGGCGCGCCTATAATCAACGGGCTAAGGCCATCGAGCACTTCTTCGAGCGGTGCTGGTGGTCCGCGGAGTGGGAAGCGAATGGAGAAGTCATGATCCACGCGCGGCGAACTGGGTTGGCAACGGCGATTCTGCTGGCATTGGGCGCGCTGGCTCCGCAGGCATCCGCCACTTCGCGGGGCGGCCCCGCGTTTACCTCCGGCGGCGATTTCCCTGGCGAGTCATCGTGCACACGGTGCCACTACTACCGGATTGACACCGGCCCGGGCGAGCACCAGCTTGAGATCGACGGTGTGTCGGCGTCTGAATTCTCCTACGTGCCGGGAGAGACCGTCTCCATGATCCTCAAGTTTCAGGACGAGGACGCCAAGGTCAACGGGTTCCTGCTGACCGCGCGCACCGGGGATGGCTGCGACTCGGGCGGCTCGTTCGAGCCGGGGCCACCCCCTAAGGGCGATAGGGTCAAGGTCCGGCAGGGCGACTCGGTGTTCTCGCGGCCAGAGCCGTGCGGGGATCGCCTGAAGGAGGTCCATTGGGCCACGCACTCGTTGGTCAAGGAGGGCACTTCGGTCGAGTGGGAGATGCTGTGGACCCCACCGGCCACATACAGCGGGCCGGTCACGATCGCCTACGCCATAAATGGCGCGGACGGGAACGGAGCGGCATCGTTCGACAGCGTCTACTTCGGGCAGGTCGTCGTGCAAGGCTCTACCGAGACATTGGATTCTCCGGTCATTACGGACGGAGGGTTCTCTCTGGTCGGGCTGGCGGATGGCGACGCCATAGCAGCTTTGGGCTCGTTCGCATCCTTGGAGGGAATGCACTTCGCTGCGTCGGACGGAGGCCGATCGGCTGTTGACGAGTCCGGCCTGTCTTCGACCGTGATCGACGACGTTTGCGTCGAGGTCGGCACCCATCGGGCGGCTCTGTATCAGGTGACTGCCGACAGCATCCTATTCGAGATTCCCCCTGATGCGGGACTCGGGGCGACCTCGGTGCGCGTGATCCGGTTCTGCGACATGGCGGGACCCAAGGCCAGCGAGTCGGTCGCGTTCTCCACAGTGGCGGTGCGGCCTCGCTTCTTGGAGTTTGGCGACGGCGAAGCCACCCACTTGGCCGCCGTGCGGCCCAACTTGGAGCTGTTCGCCGCGGCTGGGGCGATTGACGGACACAGGACGAGGCCAGCCGAGCCCGGTGATCTGGTGACGGTCTTCGGGTCGGGCTTCGGGCCTCTGGCGCCCGCGCGTCAGGCTGGTGAAGTTGTTCACGGACTGCGAGAACGGGCCTCAAGTGCCTTTCGGGTTCTGGTTGGCCTTCTGCAGGTCCCCGCCGCAGACATGGTCTACGTGGGCGCTGCGCCTCGCTACGGTGCGTTGCAGCAGCTGACGTTTCGAGTGCCAACGAATGTGGCTCCCGGCTCGCACATCGTCCGTGTGTTCGCGGACGGCGTGGCAGCGGCAGCTGGGTCTCAGCTCGAGGTTGCAATGGCCGTTGAGCCGTTGACTCCGCAGTCCTGTACCGTCGGCTTGGAGCTTTCTGCTTCGGATCGCTGTTCGTTGTTGATCGGGGGTCTCGAGGCACTCATAGAAATCGACGTGGACGGTAAGGCTTGCGCATTCGTGCAGACAGGCGGTACGGCCGATCGCTGGACCTGCGGGGAATCGGAACTTGACCTTGGTGCGTTGGGTGCGGAACTTCGCATCACCAAGGACGCTGACGGTGCCTGGACGGTTGCGAATCCGCCCGAGCCGATAATGGGGGCTATGCCCTAGCGAGCTCCTGCAAGCGGGACTCTGCCCCATCCGATTGGCGAATTCTCCCTCCGCGGCGGAGGGCTCACAACTGCGCTAACCAATCCTGTCGGGAAGTCGGCCACGACCGGTGTTACATGGCCAGCGCACTGCGGCTTGCTACCCCAGCGGGTCCTACACGGGCCTGAGGTCAGTTTTCCTCTCGCGCCAATTGCCAGCGGCTCGATCGCACGCTGCGCTACTCAACACCGCGCTTGCCCGGTGCTTGTGGGGCTGGGCGAATCCATCCGGCGGGACTGGCTTGGTCGGCACGGCCCTGGCCAAGGGTTCGTCGCAGAATGGTCTCAAGGCGAGCTTGAGTTTTGGGCGAGAGGGCGTCGTATGGGAAAACGGAGTCGTGAATCTCGCGAATCCGTTCCATGCTGCTCACGTCCAGCTTGCGCAGCAAGAACGTAATGTCTTCGGCATCCGCAGCCCTGCACGCATGGGCCTTCATCGCCAGCAGGTGGGTCATGGGTGCGCCAGTGACGATTAGCGACGGCGAATCGAACAGCGCCGGAGCTGGCGTTCCACTCTCTGAAGACATCGAGGTTAGGAAGTACAGGTCCCGCACGTCGTCGTTGAGCCATTGCCTAGCCAGGTTCAGCTTTTCACTGACTTCGTTGGCAGCGCTCAAGACGACCTCTCTCTCGTCCATTGAGAGCGCGTCAACGTCTTGGGTGGTGCGGCTCCGTCCGTGCGCTAGGATCATTGCCGCACCACCGGCAATGTGGATCTTCGCGCTAATCCCCCGCCGTTCAAGGCACTCGGACAGCATGTCCAGCGCTTGCAGCAAACCCTTACGGTCGAGCTGTCTCGGCTGGTCGGGCTTAGGAGTCGCCACAATCTCGTTTGCGAGGCCGCGGCGGCATCCGGGGGCCAGTGGGATACGGCCAGCCATCGCCCTCTCGGCTTGGTGCCCAAGTGTGCCGTTCGCCTCCGCGGGCGTCAAGGCTTGACAGGTCGGGGAACGCTCCGTGGCGGACGAACGCGGCCGGGGCGAACAGGACAGACTCTCGGGCCATGTCGGCGAATGCTGGAATGACCCATGGAGGGTCGAGAAACCGCTCGGGCTCGTCGACCCATTCCGGAATGGGATGCCCGTGCAGCCGAGCGATGTGCTCGACGACCGCTGCCAGCAGTGCGTCCCAGGCTGTGCCCGTGAGGATCGCTGGATCGCGTAGAGCACGAGCCTGAAGGCTTGGTGGAAGTTGGTGGAACTGCCGGGGCAAGTCATGCATCAGCGCCCGGTAGCGGACCATGTCGTCCGGGGCATCCCGCACGACCTCGCTGTAATCGGCCACCCTGACTAATGCCATCTACTAGGGACAGGCCTGTCGAAGCACGCCAACGATCCCGTGACTCATGATACTGGCTCAGGCTGCGGGCCGGACCCAATTTGAGCCCTCGGTAGCGATCCGCGAGTCCCAGCAATCCTCTGTACGGGGCCGGTTCGACCTGATCGCAGAGAGACATCTCAATGACCCGGACTTGATGTCCTGTCTTCCTGTCAAGCGACCATCGGAGCCCCTCTCTTTCGTCTAGCACGGAACCTTCGGTACGTGCTGTAGACGAGTCAAGACATCTCTGCTGGCCAGAACACGGCAAGTGGCCTGGGACTTCTGGACGAGTCCGAGGCGCATCCACCTACTGCTCGCGGAAGGGTCGCCCCGAAAAGCTAGACGAGCGATCCTGGCCCTTCGGTCGAACGTGGGAGCCTGTCACGCCGATGGCAAGGGAGGCCCGCAATGGAAGGACCCACAATCGGTCGGGAACGGCAGCGACGCGTAGGCGCGGAGCAGATTGCCGAAGCGGGGCACCTGCCGACACAGGGCTGAAGCGAATGGGCTGTCTTGACGGGTCTGGGTCGAGTGAGAAACCGGAGGCGGCCGGATTTTCACGAGACACGCCGAGCCCGCCCAGCCCTCCACTACCTGATCGGACCCGAGTGTGAGACTCCCACGAGTCACTCGCCCTGCAAAGAGTATGTCCGTCGTAAGTCTTATCCGCAGATTGCTACAATTGGAACACTAAACGATGACTAAACTCGGATTGCAACTCGGAGCACTCATTCTTTGCGGAATAGTACCACTAGATGCTACGGGCCAGTCAGGAGAGTCCACCTCGACCCCTGATACGCAAGCTGCATCGGAGCAGCCCGATGAACAGGATCCAAAGAATAGCAAGGCCAAAGAGTCGTCCGACAAGACGTTCCAAGAAGTCGTCAAGGACACGGAGAGGATCGAGGGTCTGTTCACGTTCTATCAGAATAGCGATGAGAACAAAGCAATTATCGAGATAGAGCCCGATCAATTCAACACAGAGTACATTTATTCTCAAAAACTTGACCGTGCGACTGGAGAACGCGGTCTTTATGGAACGACTATGGCATTGGACTACTATATTGTCCGATGGCGAAAGTTGGGGAATCGGATCCGATTGGTAAGAAAGAACGTGCGATTCAGAGCGACTGAAGGTTCCCCGTCAGCACGAGCACTCACGAACTCCTTTTCCGATTCCATAATAGGCTCTGGCAAGATCTTGAGTCTACCTAACCCGGCGGGCGGTGGAGTGCTGGTCGATCTGAACGAGATTCTCTTTACTCAGGGATTCAGTGAAGTCACTGAGCAACTCAAGAAATCCTATGAGACTGGATATAAGTTCGAGAAGGAGGACAGCAAGATTGTCCTCCTCAAATCGTTTCCGAAAAATTCAGAACTGGGCCTACTGACTCAATTCCGAGCACAAGAACTGAAGAACCCATCAATCACATTGCCAAATACGAAATCTTTAGAACTATACCTACGGATTAGCCTTGCCGCGCTCCCCGAAAATCCATACATGCCTCGTTTGGGCGATGATCGAATAGGGCATTTCTACGACACGCATATGGACTTTAGCAGCGATACGAATGAGACTCCATATGTGAGGTATGTCAGGCGATGGAAACTCGAGAAGAAGGATCCTGATGCGTCACTGTCGGTACCTAAGCAGCCGATTGTATTCTGGTTAGAGAATTCGATTCCGGACGAGTACCGTGAGTGGATTCGCAATGGAGCATTGATGTGGAATCCCGCGTTTGAACGATTTGGATTCAAGGATGCGATTGTGGTTAAACAACAACCAGACGACGCAGACTGGGATCCGGCCGATATCCGGTACAACACCATTCGTTGGTTTGTGAGTTACGATGCCACCTTTGCGATTGGACCGTCCCACAGTAATCCGTATACTGGCCAACAGCTCTCTGCGGATATCAGCCTTGCAGAATCCACCGTGAGACTCGGTGCTCGGCGGCGATACGAGACATCAATCCATCCTGTACGAGACCTGCAAGAGCTCAAGGAGACCCTCGCAGACAGCGACACAACGGGTTACACTCGACCAGAATACTGCTTCACCGGACCGGCGATGCTCCATGCCGCGAGCCTTGGCCTTGATGTCCTTTCAGTGCGCCCCGGTTGGGATCCTGAAGACGAACAGCTTTTCGTGAAGCAATTCCTCCAGTGGCTCGTCGCTCACGAAGTCGGCCACACTCTCGCCTTGAGGCACAACTTTCGGGCGAGCACCATCAATTCCTTAGACGAGTTGAACGTCGCCGCTCAAGGCAGATCAGCGATCAGTGCATCTGTGATGGACTACTTGCCTCCAATGGTCTCATTATCCGGCGAAACTCAAGGGAACTACTACCAAGAGGTCATCGGTGAGTACGATCACTGGGCTATCGAATACGCGTATAAACCCCTTCCAGAGGCCAAGACACCGGATGATGAGCTTCCACAGCTCAGGGAAATAGCCTCGCGCATCTCCGATCCGAATCTAACGTACGCCACCGACGAAGATTCTGGGCTTGGGGCACGCGTCTTAGATCCACGTAACAACCTCTATGATCTTTCAAGCGAACCTCTCAAGTGGTTCGATCGTCAGTTTCAGCTTTCTGCTGAACTCTTGTCGAATGTCGAGGCCAAGCTTCTCCGCGAAGGCGATTCCTACCAAGTCCTACGAAGGGCCGTCAGTAGCATCTGGCAGCCCTATTTTCTGGCTTCTCATATTGCGATGAAGTACATCGGAGGCATATATCACAACCGTGACCACGTCGGAGATTCTGCCGGGCGTGTTCCGTATCAGCCAGTCCCAGCTGAACAGCAAAGGAGTGCTCTGGAGTTCCTCCGTACGAAGATCTGGAGTCCCTCGGCCATTCAGATACATGCAGATTTGTTGAGCAAGCTGCAGTTTGGTAGATTTCGAGACTTCGAGGGGAGTCAATTCAAGACGAAACGACTGGACTTCCCATTGCACGATGCTGTACTTGCAGTCCAGTCAGAAGCACTGAAGGAATTCTACAACCCGACTAAACTGGCACGTATTCAAGACTTGGGTCTGCTCCAGACTGACGCTTCTGAGCAATTCACTATGGAGGAAGCGTTTGTAGGGGTGAGACAGGCAGTTTGGTCCGAACTCGAGACGCGGTCGAACGTCACAACATTCCGCCGAAACTTACAAGACAAGCACCTTACGCACTTGATTCAGCTAGTGCTGACGCCTCAGGACAACATGCCAAGGGATGCCGTAGCATTGGCTCGTAGCGATCTATTGCAATTGCGATCAGGTATCTTCAGAGCCTTGAGATCTCGTGCACTTGACCGTGTGACAAGGACGTTCTTCGAAGATTGTCGAACGCGGATCGAGCAAGCTCTTGACGCACGGGTAGAACTACAGATCGTTGCTTGAGGATCGAGTGGGGCGTAGGTGCTCGGATCGATATCGGATGTTGTGGGTTCCCAAATAGAACGGCGGGTTAGCGCAGTACTCAAGCAACTCATATCTGGGGGGCTTTGAGTTTCGCGAAAGTCGAGTCGATCTTGGCCAGCGAAACGAATTGATGCGGGAATCTGTTCCCGTGCTCAATGAAATCCATGGTATAGCCCTCGACTGTCGTCACGCTGTGGAAGGTCGCTTGCTTGATTGCAAGCTGGCTGGGAACGGTCAATCAGCCCAAGGCCGGATGCGGCGTACGTGGAGGCGACGTGCAGGCGGATTCACCGTCGCTTGGCGAGCGAAGCCGCGACTGTAGCGCGCTTGTGAGTGGCGCAGTTGCGGCAATTGAGGTTTGTGTGGAGGATCGGAGGTTTGGTTGTGAGACAGGCGCTGGTACCTAAGCCAGTTCTCGTGGCTGCGCAGATTGCTTCGCCTTGCAATCGCAGTGCTCCGTTGCGATGGCCTATGCAACGAAGCGCGCGGTTGTGGCGTGGGGGAGTGCAGTCGTGCGTGTAGCCTTCGGCGCAGGGCAGCCCATGGGCAGGAAGGGCTGAGTTTGGACCAGCGCTTGGAGTTCGGATCGTCTCGACCACGATGGGCACGGCCGTGTGATCGGAAAGGTTGCAAGGACGGCCCTGCCATGTCCCGGACTCCCTCAACGAAGAACGCTTCGGCGGATAGCTTGAAGTGCTGAGCGACGTGCGGCTTCTTTCAACCGCGAGGACGGGCGCTGCCCCGTTCTCTTGAAGAGCCTCAGCATCTGTCACACGGGTTCGCTCCGGGTACACGAGGCAGCCTCCTCTTGCGGCGCGCGATGGATCACCCGTGCGATCTGAACATGGATGTGGGTGCCGGGACTCTCGAGACGGACTTCGCCGCGCAGGCCTTACATGTGGAGGTCCGAGAAGCGATTGCGCCACTTGCTTGGCCGGTGGCAAGGACACGCCGAGCCGCTTGGCAACGGCCGCGTCGGTCAGGCCTTTGGCACTTGCAAGAAAGATTCGGGCTTGCGGGAGGAGACCGTGCCGTGCCGATGTAAAGCGGGAGGAAGCTCCCAGGTGTTCTTAGTCCTCGTCGGTGAGGGCCTACCGTGCAAGCTTGCTCCCACTTGGCATGGCAGGCTCCTTCGTGCTCGAGACTTGCTCCTGCGTATAGAATGTTCCTGGGCTCTGTCGCATGGGCGTATCTCTCGTGGTCGCAGTCACCGACTTGGACTGGTTCGACATGCTTCGGGAGCGCCACCGCCGGGCGCCGCTCGACGACGTCAACTTCTGGTCGCCTAGTGCTAAATCATTCCGGGCCCTGAGGCCCGGTGAGTTGTTCCTCTTCAGACTGAAGGCGCCTCGAAACAAGATCGCTGGTGGTGGGATCTTCACCCATGCCAGCATCCTGCCCTGCAATGTAGCGTGGGATGCATTCGGACAGGCAAATGGTGCCGAATCGGCCTATCAGTTGCGAACCCGGATCGCCCAGTATCGTCGGGACAGGGGCCAGTCCGAGGCTGACTTCCGGATTGGCTGCCGCATTCTTACATGTCCGTTCTTCTGGCCGGAGGAGGACTGGATTTCCGCTCCGAGCTGGTCTCGCAGCATCGTAGCTCTCAAGCGATATGAGGCGAAGGAACTTGACGGTCGGTCTCTCTGGGATGCAGTCGTTGAACGGCAGACCCGCTTGGCCCCGACCGACCCCAAGTGGCAACCCGCTGCCAGGTACGGGAAGCCCCAGCTGGTCAAGCCCAGACTTGGCCAGGGGGCGTTCCGAGTCCAAGTGGTAGACACGTACGCCCGTCGGTGCGCAGTCACCCGTGAGGCTACTCTGCCTGCCCTTGAGGCCGCCCACATCAAGCCGTTCTCCGAGGGAGGCCCGCACGATCCGCAGAACGGCCTGCTGCTGCGCAGGGACATCCACAGCCTCTTCGACTCCGGCTACGTGACGGTGTCCCCAGATCTGAGGTTCGAAGTCAGCCGTCGGATCAGGGAAGAGTTTGAGAATGGCAGGGACTACTACAAGCTGCACGGCCAGGCAGTCTGGGTTCCGTCGAAGGTGGATCTGAAGCCCGATCCCAACGCACTCAGTTGGCACAACGAGAAGTGCTTTCGCTGAGCGTCACCCAATCCTGTGCCGACACGCGAGGATGATGCGCGGTTGAGGACGGCGGCGTTCGAGTGGGTCCGCCGTATGCAGGGCATTCACGGCCTGCTCGAGACGACGCACCTCAATGAGGGATTCTGGTGCCAGGGAGACCGGATTCCGATCTACCATCGTCGACAGGGCATCTTCAAGCCCCGGCAGATGTCCCACCTGCTCTCGATCAAGACCGTCTACCCGAGTCCGGGGCGAAGGGTCTGGTATAGCGATCAAGAGAAGGTCCACCAACAGATCTACGCTGGCGTCGAGACCGTCAATTATGCCTTCATGGGCCAGAATCCCGACGCTGCCCAGAACCGCTGGCTTCGCGAAGCACACGAACTCAGAGTCCCAGTGATCTACTTCCTTGGCATCGCTCCAGGGAAGTATCAGGCGATCGTTCCAGCCTTCGTCGCGGGTTGGGACGCAGCTAGCCTGACTTCCTCGATCGCATTCAGGATGCCGTACGAAGCTGCATCCACATCCACTGTCGCAACCGGCGGCCCACGACAGGGTTCGACTCCGGAGATCTCCGGTCCTTCCTTCCAGTTTCCGAGCACAGCCTTGGAGCGCCGCTACGGCTTGAGGTCCGTAAAGCAGAGGTTGCATCAGGCTACGTTCCGGGCGGCGATCATCACCGCGTATGGCGGGCGGTGTGCGGTCTCAGGAATGCCCGAGCAGCGCCTACTCGACGCAGCCCACATCGTTCCCGACGCCCACGAGTTCGGTCACCCGGTCGTCCCAAACGGCCTGCCACTGTCCAAGATCCATCACTCGGCATTCGACGCGCACCTGATCGGCATCGATCCGGAGTACTGCCTCCACGTGTCCGAGCGGCTGCTCGAAAAGCAAGACGGTCCGCTGCTGGAGTCCCTCAAGCAGCTGCAGGGCTCGAAGATCCACCTTCCGAGGCGCCGGGCAGACCATCCGGACCGAGACCGGCTGGCATTGCGCTTCGATCTGTATCGTGCGGCGGCGTAGGCGTCGGCCCAGCCCACTGCCCGGAGTGGTCCCCCACGCCGGCGTCCGGCTATTGGGCCACCGCCCAACGTGTCTCTACTCGAAGAAGGTCAGCTCAGGTCCGAACTGGAGGGGATGTCTCAGGCTGGTGCTGGAGGAGGGAGTCGAACCCTCATGCCCAGTAAAGGGCGCTGGATTTTGAGTCCAGTGCGTCTGCCAATTCCGCCACTCCAGCAGGTCAGCCCCAGCAGTCGGCCCTCACCGCTGCGGGAGACGCACGAAGCGTCTCGGAACCGCGACTTGCAGGGCCCAAAGTGCGCGGCGATCGTAACGACTATTATAGGCGCTTCGGGTTGGAACAAATGAAAAAGGCGTGCGTTGTCGGACTGGGCCAGATGGGGATCGGGATTGCCCGAAACCTGATTGAGGCCGGATTCCCGACCAGCGGTTACGACATTCAGGCGGACCGTCGCGAGTTGCTGCAGCGGTCGGGAGGCCAAGCCGCCGACAGCTGCGCCGCAGCTGCCAAAGGCGCCGACTGCGTCTTCGTGATGGTCCTTAACGGGGACCAGGCCCGCCGGGCGCTTCTGGGGGAGGGCGGTGCGCTTGAAACCTTGGCGCCTGGTTCCACCGTGATCATGACCGCCACGATTCTGCCCTCTGAAGTGCGCGCCTTAGAGGCCCCTCTTGCCGCCGCCGGTGTCCGGCTGGTGGACTGTCCCGTTAGCGGCGGGAAGTCCGGTGCCGACGACGGGACCCTCACGCTGATGGCGGCGGCGGCGCCATCCGTGCTGGATGAGTGCCGGCACGCGCTCGAAGCGATATCCAAGGTGATTCATCATGTCGGGACCGAGATTGGCCAAGGCCAGTCCACAAAGGCTTCCCTGCAGGTGCTGATCGGCTGCGTTTTCGCTGGGACCTTCGAGGCGCTGGTGCTGGGTGCCAATACCGGCGTGTCGGGCCGGAAGCTGTTCGATGTGATCATGTCCAGCGCGGCCGGGAGCCCGCTCGTCGAGACGTGTGCGCGCCACGTCCTCGACCGCGAGTTCATGAACACCGGCAGCGGCATTCGCACCATGCACAAGGACCTTGGCATCTGCCTAAGTGTCGGCCGTGAAGCCGGGACGCCGCTGTTTGCCACCGGTGCGGCCCAGCAGATGTTCCAAGCGGGAATCAGCCTTTTCCCCGACGAGGACAACTGGGCAGTGGCGAAGTGGCTCGAGGAGATCGCCGGCGCAGAGACCGGCTGGTAGGGTCCGCACATGGCGACGCTTTCGGTCATCACAGACGGCATCAGCCGGGACTTCGAGCATGCGCTCGATGTCATGCAAGAGCACGGCCTGTCCCACGCAGAGCTTCAGTACGTCTGGGACCGCGAGGTTGGGGACCTCAGCGACGCCCAGTTGGGACGCGCTTCTGAAATGCTTCGGAGCCGCGGCATGAAGGTCTGCTGCATTTCGCGCCACATCTTTGGCAGCTTGGCGGTTGGGGAAAGCGAGCCAGGTGTCGGTGCCCACGCCGACCAGATGGACGCCTTGCGCAGGTGCATCGCGATGGCAAGGGAGCTGGACTGCCGACTCGTCCGGATCATGAGCTTTCGCAAGGAGATGATCCTGTTCGGATCCGGTGGCGCCGAGCAGTGGAACGTCGCCACCGGCGCTTGGGACAAGCTCAAGAGGCTGGTGGCCCCGGCTGTCCAGCTTGCCGAGGACGAGGGGATTACCTTGGCCGTCGAGACCGGCAACAACGCGATGATCACATCGTGCCGTCTGGGGGCGAGGCTCATCTCCGAACTGGGCTCCAAGAGCCTCAGGGTCCTCTGGGATCCGGGCAACAGCCTCTACTGTGCGGAGCGGCCTGTCCCGGACGGCCTCACCGCCGTCCGCGACTGCTTGGCGCACGTGCACATCAAGGACTTGACGGTGGACATACCCGGAGCTACCGTCCACCAGGTGCGGTTCGGGGAGGGCCAATTGGCACCGTACTTCCAAGCTCTGGCGGACGGCCTGCGCGGTATCGGCTATTCCAGATGCGTTTCGCTGGAGAGCGTCTACCGGCCAGCCGGGGGCACGTTCGAGGACGGGTTCCGGGCCTCATTCCAGCGCTTTGAGAGCGTGTTCGGATAGTCCCGGCGTTCGTCGATTCGAGCAGCAGCGCTGCCGCAGCCCGGCGGCTGGCTGTGTCGTGCGTGTCGCTCCCCTACTTGCTGTCGGTCGCTTGGCTCTCGGCGCCATTCGACCCCGGAAGACCCAAGGCGCTTCGCACTGCGGTGTCGAGGCGTTGCCGCACGTCTTCGTGCTCTCTCAGGAACCGCTTGGCCTTTTCGCGCCCTTGGCCGACTCGCTCGTTGCCATACGAGTACCAAGCCCCGCTCTTGCGCAGGATCCGGTGCGCCACGCCGAGGTCAAGCAGGTCCCCTTCCAAGGAGATCCCCTCGCCGTACATGATGTCGAACTCCGCGAGCTTGAAAGGTGGCGCGAGCTTGTTCTTGACCACTTTCACTCTGGTCCGGTTTCCGATCACTTGGTCGCCATTCTTGATGGCCGCGATGCGTCTGATGTCTATCCTCACCGAGGCGTAGAACTTCAATGCCCGCCCGCCCGTGGTGGTCTCTGGGCTGCCGAACATGACTCCGATCTTCTCCCGGATTTGGTTGATGAACATGATGCAGCAGTTCGACCGCGACAGCGCACCCGTCAGCTTGCGCAGCGCCTGCGACATCAGCCGGGCCTGCAGGCCCACGTGGCTGTCACCCATTTCGCCCCGGAGCTCGGCGTGCGGCACTAGGGCGGCCACAGAGTCTACTACCACGACCGAAATGGCGCCTGACTGCACCAAGATGTCCACGATCTGAAGCGCCTGCTCGCCGTAGTCGGGCTGCGAAACGAACAGGTTGTCGACGTCCACGCCCAGATTGCCTGCATAGATCGGATCCAGTGCGTGCTCGGCGTCCACGAACGCCGCCATGCCGCCGGCTTTCTGCGCCTCGGCCACCGCCTGCAGCGCCAGCGTCGTCTTGCCGGACGACTCCGGACCGTAGATCTCAACCACGCGGCCCTTCGGGAATCCTCCGATGCCCAGCGCTGCGTCGACGGACACAGAACCGCTCGAGATTACGTCGGCCGAGATTCCAAGGTCTCGCTCGCCCATCCGCAGGATGGCTCCCTTGCCGTGGTCCTTCTCGATCTGACGCAGCGCCTCGTCGAGGTTTTTCTTTGTCTTAGAGTCCATTCGGTTCTCCTTTCGCCTCGTCCACTATTGGATTGAAAGTCGCATTATAGCGAATACCAACCGAAAACGCAACAAGAATTCTGCGCCAAGAGCGGCTGGCCTCGCCGCCGCTGGTCAGTAGACGGATAGTCAGTTGCCTTCATCCGGCAGCGGAGCGTAGTACCCGCGGCGGACGCGAACGGTGGCGTTGCGATGGCGCGTGCGCACCTCGACGGTGTGGAAGGAACCGTCATTCACGAACTGGGCAGGCGAGTACAAGATGAAGTACTGGTGGCGCAGTTCGTTAGCAATGTTCGAGAACGACTGCTGCAGATCGCGAGCTTGCAACGGGTGGAATGCAACTCCTCCGGTCTCAGTGGCGAAGCGCCGCAGCGTCTTGTCTCCGGCGGCTGCAGCACCGCTGCGGTTCGTTGAGATCGTGTAGACCACCGCCTCGGCCTTGTGCACCATCTCCAGCGCGTCTTCGCGGGTCACGCTGCTACGGTTGTCCTGACCGTCACCGATCACTACCAGCGTCCGGCGGAACTGCTCCTTCGGTTGGTCCTCCGGGAGTTTGTCGCGAGAGGCGTAGTAGATGGCGTCATAGAGCGCCGTGCCGCCCCCAGCGCGCAGGTTGCGCACGCCGTCCGCCAGTTCCTCAATGTCGCTCGTGTAGTCGACGATCAGTTCCGCCTGGGTGTCGAAGCTCACGAGAAAAGCCCGGTCATTCTCATCCGCGAGCATTTCGTGCACGAATTCAATGGCAGCCTCTTGCTCGAACTTGAAGCGTGGGCGGATAGAATTGCTCGTATCAAGAATGACCCCGATCCTCAACGGGAGGTCGCTCTCGCGGTCGAACTCTCGGATCTCCTGCTCCCAGCCATCGTCGTAGACAGTGAAGTCCTCTCGGCCAAGGTCGGTGATGAACCGATTCTTGCGGTCCGTCACCGTGAACAGCAGCGGAACGCGCGCGACGTCGACCTTGATGATGTCCGACTCTTCTCCCGCGAAGACGGGAGTGAAGTCTTGCGGGGCCTCCCCTTGGGCCAGCAAGCCGGGCGTCAGGCCGAAGAGGACCAGTGCGACCGCCGCCCAAATCACCATCGTCACGCCTACCTCACATTATATGCCGACCATTGAACGGAACGCCCTGAAACCCTGGGGTTCGGGCGCTTCGAATCGCACCCGTTCCCCGCTCGAAGGGTGGTTGAACTCCAAGCACTGGGCGTGCAACAGGTACCGCGCGCCAAGCTCTGCTCCATGCGCGCCGCGGCGGGCACCATACAGGGTGTCGCCGACGACTGGGTGACCCGCGCGCGATAGGTGGACCCTGATCTGGTGCGTACGGCCTGTCTTTGGGCGGGCTTCGACCAGCGAGCAGGCTGCCCCGGCCCGGACCAGCCGGACATCCGTCAGCGCTGGTCTTCCGACCGCCGAAACGGACATGCGAACACGATTGCGCCTGTCTCGGCGGATGGGCATTTCCAATCGGAGCCACCAGTGTCCTCCGTGCATCACAGGTCGGCCATGCCGGAGGAGCCTGCGGCTCTCATGTGGGTCCCTAGGGAGTACACCCTCCACCGCGGCCCGGTAGACCTTCAAGACTTTCCTGCGCTCGAACTGGCCCTGCAGCCTGCGCTGCGAGCGCTCATTCTTTGCGACCGCGATCACGCCAGACGTATAGCGGTCGAGTCGGTGCACGATCCCGGGCCGGAGGTTTCCCGGTACGTCCGAGAATGGCCCGAAGCGGTGCAGCAACGCGTTTACGAGAGTCCCGGACCGCACGCCCGCCCCAGCGTGCACGACCATGCCTGCCGGCTTGTTGACGACCGCGATGTCGTCATCCTCGAACACGATCTCAAGTTCGATGTCCTCCGGCTCAGCTCGCAGGGGAGGCGGCTTGATTGGCTGAGCATCGATGGTCTCGCCTGTGCGCACCCGGCGGGCCGGCGCCCGAACTGTATCTCCGTTGACCCGGACGTTGCCCTCGCGAATCCACCGGATGATGGCGGAGCGGCTCGTGTCTCCGGCGTGGTCGCGGACAAAGCGATCCAAGCGCGTGCCCGCCGCCGATGCCGGAACCGTCAGGCGCATCGAGTACAGGTTTGCACAGCCGCAGGTAACGGAAAGCAGTCTTTGACCGCGCGAGATGGTTCGGGCAGCAATGCTCACAGGCCGCAGGGCACCTTGCCTTCGAGGCACGCCAGCAGATCCCATGCCGAGCACGTCTATTGGGCTCAGGGCAGGTTCAGGATTTCTGCATGGTGTACCAACCTGCTCAGATTGCGCTCATGTTGGGTTGAAGCTTTTCGCCCAGGCCTGCATTGGGTGGGTGTATCGGCGTCGCATTCCGATCGCCCGGTCCATGTCCTCACTGCTGCCCATCAGCCCGCGCTATCGCGGTAGCTCCGTCGCAGTCTCGTAAGGCTGCCCGCACAGCCCAGCATTTCGGAGCCCGACGATCTGGAGCCAGTGCTGGTCCTGCCAGTGTCCGTAGCGGACCTCTAGTGCACCCGGCATGCCGCCTTGGGCCATTTTGGGATCCAATCAGACGACACAAGGATGGCCACGATCAGGTAGGCGGAGAAGCGGACGCGTCCATGCAAAGGATGGCAAGCTCCATCTGAATAGGCTTCCAGAGTGACATTCGGGGCACTTCTGGCCCGCTACTGGAGCGCAGACTCAGATCTGGGCGGCAGAACGGATCTATCATGAGCCCGATGCGAATTGGACCGATCCTTTGCATGGCAGCGTTCCTCGCCTTGGTGGCCGCTGTATCCGCGGTCGAGATTCCTCCCTCCGGCGAACCGGTTCACTTGTTCGACGGCAAGAGCATGGAGCACTTCGATACCTTCGTGTTCGGACAGGGCTTCAACCATGACCCTGACGGAGTCTTCCGGCTGCTCGACGACGGAACGATCCGTGTGGAAGGTATGCCGTACGGCTACTTCATCACCAAGAAGGAGTACAGCGACTTCTACCTTCGCGTCGAATTCAAATGGGGCGAAGCCACACACGGACGTCGACAGAACATGACACGTGACAGCGGCATCCTATATCGCGCCGTCGAGGTGCGGAAGCGTGCCGATGCCGCCACGGCCAACGGCGGAATCTGGCCTAAGTCGCTCGAATTCCAGATCATGGAAGGCGGCACAGGTGACGTGATCCTGCTCGGCGGAGCGGAGATGACGGTGAACGGCGTAAGAAAAGGCGGCGATCTCGGAATCCAGATCGACCGATTCAACAAGACCGACCTCGGCCGCAAGGACGGCTGGCCCATGCACTACCGTGCGCCTGCCGGTTTCCGGGATCCCAACAATGAGGTCGAGAAGCCGCACGGAGAGTGGAATGTCCTCGAGATGGTTGCTGACGGGGATCGCGTGAAGTACTGGGTCAATGGATCGTTCGTCATGGAAGGAAGCGACGCCAGCCTGGCGAAAGGGAAGATCCTGTTCCAGTCCGAGGGCTCGGAACTGTTCTACCGAAACATCGAGTTGCGGCCGCTCAAGAATCCGACGAGGTAGGCTTCAGGGCACAGCGACAAGGAGAAGCTCACGATGACTCGCACATTTCTGGCGTCTATGGTCGTTGCGGGTGCCGCAGGGGCGATCTTGCTCCCGTCACCCGGAGCTTGCCAGACCGAGGTCGCCGCGGCGCCACGGACCGCGTGGGCGCTCCGGACCTGCGGGGTATTTGGGACTTCCGGACGATCACACCCCTAGAGCGTCCCAGAGAGATGGCGGGCAAGGAGGTCCTCACGGAAGCCGAGGCCGGAGCATTCGAGGAGCGTGCAGCGCAACGCCGTGCGGAGGCAGACACGCTCGCGATCCCCGAGCGGTGCGTAGGTTCACCGAATTTCGTCGACTGCGTCGGAAGCTACAACCAGCTCTGGTTCGATCGAGGTACGGAGGTATTGGAAGATCGGCGATCGTCGTTGATTGTCGACCCACCCGATGGCAGGATCCCCGACTTGACGCCCGCCGCGCGAGAGAGGGCAGACGCCGTCGCTGCGATCCGTCGCCGCCCCCCTCGTGGTCCCGAGGACCGAAGGGTGGGCGCGCGCTGCATCGTGGGGTTCAACTCTGGCCCGCCGATGAGTCCGAGTGCCTACAACAACAACATGCAGCTATTCCAGACGCGGGACTACGTGGCGATTCTCAACGAGATGGTCCACGACGTGCGCATCATCCCGCTTGACGGGCGCGAACACCTGCCTGCCCACATCCGGCAGTGGATGGGCGTATCGCGTGGCCGCTGGGAGGGCGAGGTGCTGGTTGTCGACACTCGGAACCTAACCGACCAGACGATGTTCAAGGGCTCCGGAGGGAACATGCACGTGATCGAGCGCTTCAGGCGCCTCGATGCGAACACACTGCTTTACGAGTACACCATCAACGATCCTGAATCATTCGTGAGGCCATGGGCGGCGGTGTTCCCGATGCGGCTGACCGAAGGCCCGATCTACGAGTACGCCTGCCACGAGGGCAACTACAGCATGTTCAACCTCCTCTCGGGAGCGCGTGCCGAGGAGAAGGCTGCTACGGAGGCCGCGAAGCAGTCGTCCCCGTCCCCGTAAGAAAATCCGCCAGTTGTTGGCGCCCATCCCACAACGGTCGCGTCAGTGCACTGGTCCACCCCTGCCCACGAGTTCTAGCGCGTTCACGAGGTGAACGCTTGGGACACGCTCGAAGTCATGGTCCGCGGAAAAGATCGTTGCTCCGTTGCTCCGTGCTCGATTGCGAGTGCGGCGATAAGTGAATCCGTTGTCTGGCTCCCCGCGCTGCCGGTAGCTCAGAGCAGGTTGCTGAGAACGGGCCAATTCCGCTTGCCCGGAGCCACCGCATGGACGAAAGGCTGAGCGATTTAGGGCTGGACATACGTTAGCGCCCGGAAGGCAGGACCGGAAACTGGTGTCGTATGGCGGTCACCAGTGCTCAGAGCGCATCTGTGCCGTCAGTTGGGACAGAGACCCAAGCCGCGTTGGGGCCCTCGGCCACGGCTGGAACATCCGGGAGACCGGATTGTTTGGTGGTGGGTCTCAACGCATAGAACGCTAAGTCCACCAGAGAATCCTTGAGCCACGCAATTGCGTGCTCTGACCTACCGCTGTCGCCAGCTTGGCTCAACTGCGACTGAGCGTTAGGGGTGATGGAGGTTTGATTGCATTGCTATCATTACGTGGCGCCTCCGCCCGCTATCCGCACCATGAGGAGGCATGACGAGTGGCGAGCATCACGATCCGCAGGCTAGACGAAGACGTGAAGACGCGTATCCGCATGCGTGCCGCCGAACATCAGCGTTCGATGGAGCAAGAAGTGCGTATCATCCTGCGCGACGCCGTGACTGGCCGTCGCGCCGGTCCTAGGAATCTCGCGAGGTTCACCCGGGAGTGCTTCGCGTCACTTGGCGGCGTCGATCTCGAGCTTCCCGCGCGCAGCCCGATGCGCGAGCCTCCAGACTATTCCTGAGCGGCCGCATGTTCGTCATAGATACGAGTGTCGCGTCCGAACTCATGCGCCCTGCACCGACAGTGGCAGTAGCGGCTTGGATCGGTGAGCGCGATGCGCAGGACATGTACTTGACCGCCGTGAACGAAGCGGAACTGCTCTACGGAGTGGCGATCATGCCGACTGGTAGGCGGCGGGACACGCTGGAGGCCGCCATGACCCGCTTGCTGGGTCATGGCTTTAGAGGGCGGATCCTACCGTTCGACAGCGCCGCAGCCCGGGTCTACGCGGAGATCGCGGCCAAACGCCGCCACGCGGGCCGACCAATCGCAGAGGCCGACTGCCAGATCGCCGCCATAGCCCGCTCACAAGGAGCCATTCTGGTCACGCGAAATGTGCGGGACTTCGAGGGTACGGGACTGATTTTGGTCGATCCTTGGTCGATTGGTCCAAGCTGATGGCTGGGCGTGCCGATCCCAACGCTCTAGTCGTCTGCGGCAGCGATATCAACATTTGCCCTAGCCGACTCATTCGGCATTTGAGGGGACCGATTGAGGCGCATTGACAGTGATGCGACACACCGGAGCATCGGAGTGCGTGGACAGATGAAGCTCACTCTCCAGCAACGATGGCTTCAGGGCGATTCTCGAGTCGGCTAGCGACCGCCACTCTAATGCACCGATCCGGCGGTGGTGCCAAACGGGCTTCGGAACTCTCGCACATTGCTCCCGTCAAGACCTCAAGCCTCAGGCGAACTCCAAGCGCCTTCTTGTGGCCGATTCGTAGCGCTGGGATGTGGGCCGCCCCTTTTCTCCTTGCGAGCGCGCAAGGCGCCGGGCTCGACTTTGTCTCTGATCGGACCGGCAATCTCCTCTTTGTCGAAGATCGCTCGCAGTCGGTCCACGTGGTCGAAAGCACCGGAGCAAGATCGATCCCCTATGGGCATAGCGGGGTACCGGTCAGACTCTCCGACCGCTTGACCGCGATCGCCTACGACCCGGACCGGCGCGCAACCTATGTCAGCACTGCAAACAGCGTGTTTCGACTCTCAGATCGAGGAGAGGCTTCTCCCATTTACGGTGCGTCCATTTCAGGGAAGCAGAGTCCGGGTCGGCAGGTGCCGTGGCTTGAAGCCGGGTTCCGGTTGCACGACGTGGTCGCGCTGGCGTTCGATTCCGTGTCGCGCGACCTGGTCATCGCCGAGAGAGGTGGGCGTCTGTTGGCTGCTCAGGCTGGAAGAACCCGGTTTCTCGCCCAGATCAAACCGATCCGGACGGAGAAGCCGGAACGGCAGGCCCATCGGCCGGCTCGGCAGCCGACCGTGCTGGATGTTGCGTTGGCACAGAGCGGAGATATCCATGTGCTCGCCGGAGATGCGGTCTGGCTGGTTGATCCCGTGTCCGGGGCCACGTCTCTCGGCCCGCAAGTCCCGGGGCTGGTCAGCTTAGCGGTTGTAGGGCGACAGCTGTATGGCAACACCGCCCGAGGAGAGATCATGCGCATCGGCCCCGATGGTCACGTCGGGCAGGTCGCGTCCACGGGCCTGATCAACGCAAAGCTCCGCCCAAATCCGTCGGGACACTTGGTGCTCCTCTCCAAGGCGTCGGTGGGCTTGGAATCTGCCGAGGTCACGCCGGACGGACCGATCGTCCGCACGATTCTCAACCCCAATGCAGATGAAGGCCTTCCGCCTCGGGGCATCATCGGAGGAACCCGCGTTCCGATCGGCGAGTTCATGAGCGTCGCCCACATACGTGGTCAGGCCGGAACCTGCACCGGGACTCTCATCGCTCCAGCGTGGGTTCTCACCGCCGCGCACTGTGTCGAGGACCACGCTGGCCAGGCTACGGGGCCGTTCACTGTCAGTTTCTGCAATGACTTGGCGAGCGACTGCCTCCATCAAGCCGCCGTTGAAGAGGTGCGCATTCATCCCCGCTTCCAGCAGCGCGGCTTCATCGACCTTGGCGGCCTTCCTGACCTGTTCGCGGAGCACATCGCCGACGAATTGCCGCGACCTTGGCCTTACGATGCGGCCCTGCTGCGACTGGAGCAGCGGATCGACGATGTCCCGCCCCTCGATGTCGCGGATGTTGCGACCGAGCAGTTCTTGGCCGCCGGATACGTTGAGGCGACGCAGGTCGGATGGGGTAATACGCGGTACAGCTTGACGGAACGTGCCTATCCCGGCCACAAGAGGCTCGTGCGCACTCCGCTCCGCCTGCCTGCCGATTGCCGTCAGCTGCTGGCCCATAGCCCGATCGTGCTGGACATTGCCGGCCTCTTCGGTGTAAGGGCCCGGCTTGAGACGGTCAATGACCTAAGCCTCCCGATCTGGAACCACAGAATCTGTGCCGGATTGTCTCGCGATCCCGTGCGGCTCGCATCGTGGGGCGACAGCGGGGGACCGCTATTGCTGGAGGGGGACGATGGCCGTCCCGTGCAGGTCGGACTGCTGTCTTCCTCGCGTCCGAGACTTGGTCTGTGGGGGCCGTTCATCACCGCCGACTTCCTGAACGTCTACGTCCGAACTTCTGCCATCTACGACTGGATCGACGAAGTGACCGATGCCGGCGTGCGCAGGCTCCCGCCGGGCAATGTTCACGACAGGCTGCACGCGGACTTGGGCAGGTTTTCTGACTGCCCTGACTGCCCGGAGATGGTCGCGCTACCGGCCGGAACGTTCCAGATGGGCTCTGGGCCGGCCGAACTAGAACGTGATCCACGCGAAGGGCCGGTGATTCCCGTGACCATCTCGCGGCGAATCGCCGTTAGCCGCTATGAGGTTACTAGAGGGCAATGGGAGCGATGCGCTAGGGCTGGTGGCTGCAATCCCTCCGCAGAGAGTGGCGCTCACCTTGGAGCGGACCTGCCGATCGCCTCAGTCACTTACCAGGACGCCGTCCAATACACGAAGTGGCTGAGCTCTGTGTCCGGGCAAGCCTACCGCCTGCTGACCGAGGCGGAATGGGAGTACGCGGCCCGCGCGGGAACCTTGACGCCGTACTACACGGGGTACGACATTCTGGCCAGCGAAGCCCGATTCGGCTCGAACACCTCCTCGCCAGCGGCCGTCGGAGCCCATCCCCAGAATCCTTGGGGGCTGCACGACATGGCCGGCAACGTCGCTGAGTGGGTGCGGGACTGTGCCCGCGACTCCCTTCGCGACCAGGATCTCCAAGGCGGGGCGTGGGAGATGTCCGGCTGCTCCCACCGGGTGGTGCGCGGTGGTGCTTGGTCCGAACCAAAGCACCACGCCCGTTCCGCGCACCGGGGCTCTGCCTCTCCCCTCAGCCATTCGCCATCGATCGGCCTACGGGTCGCGCGCACGCTTCGGGACAGGGCCGAGGCTGGCCCCGAAGTCGACGATCACTCCAACGCGCCCGCGGACGCGACCGATCTGGCGGCGGGAAGCGGAATGTTCGGGACGATTGGTCCCGATGGGGACGAAGACTGGTTCCGTATCGTCCTGGAGCAAGAGACATCGGTCTCTATCCAGACTTCGGGCCATCCGGACGCGGTTGTCAGCCTAAGAGACAGCACATCCACGGAGATCGCGTCGGCGATCGCTGTGGGTCCGGACCTCGGTTCTCGAATCGAGCGAAAGCTGGGCCCCGGGACCTACTTTGTGCAGGTCCGTTCCGACTCGTCCCTGGTCGGTCGGTACGTGCTCCGCGTTGAGATTCTACCGGCGCTTGGGTCTCCGCTGCTCCCGGATGACCACCCGAACCACGCGTCCGGCGCCACAACGACGTTGCACGTCGGCGAGCGCCTGACAGCTCGGATCGAACGCGCGGGCGACGAGGACTGGTTCCGACTGGCGCTCAGCCAGCGGAGCTCCGTGGTGATCTTCACCAGCGGAGCGGTGGACACGGCAGGCAGGCTTCTGGACCGGTCGGGTGCCCAAGCAGGGTCGGACGAGGACTCCGGCAGTGCCCTCAACTTCGAAATCCGCGCCACGCTGGAACCCGGAGACTATTTCGTTCAGGTCCGGTCCACGGGAAGCTCCCTTGGCACTTACGAGTTGCACGTGGATCCCCTCCAGATCGATCCGGTCGTACTCCACCTGGGCCGCGACATTCGCCTCGGCGGGGAGACCATTGGGCGGGTGGAACAGATGACCCTCAGGCCAAGCCTCGCGGACTTGTCGAGGCTGGAGCTCGCGGTGCGTGCGCGCTTTCGGGCGGACCGCGTCGGCCGGGCCCTGGATGGGCATCTCGATCTGGTGCTGGATGAGATCCGGCGCAGGAACAACCTGGGGACCTGCTCAAGACGGCTCGAGTGGGCCGGCCAAACACAAGTCTCGGCGTCGCCCGAGGGTCTGCAGGTCTCAAGGGCCGTCCGATACGAGCAGTGGGTCTGCCTAGTTGTAAGGACTCGCATCTACGGCGACAACGGGATCGCGCACCTGCGCGTAGTCGTCGGTCTGGACCCGGTCGACGGCTTCGTCGTCTCTGCCACTCTCGAACGCCTCGAAGGCGTATCGCGTCTCACAGAGTTCTTGGTCAGGATCTTTGCGAACGTCGGCACGGCTCTGGAGTCCGATGCCGAGTACAGGTTCGCCATTCCGATCCCTTGGGCAGCGACCGGATCCCCATGCACCTTGTCCGAGATGGTGGAGGAATCGGACCTGAGGTTCGAAGGCACTACGTTCTCCCAAGAGTCCGGGGACATCCTTGTAACCGCAACGATCTCCCTCGCCGGAGACCTGTCTGATTCCTCAGGCTGCCTGCCAAGCTTCGCGCGCCCGTGAGGGCAGGGCCGACCCTCTACTTGGCTCGCGATTGACGGAACAGCCAAGGTGTGTAAACATGCAACTAGATGAATAGTCATGCATCCAAGCCGGAGTTGGTCCCCCGTCCGCGGCACTTTCTCCGCGACAGCGACCTCGCTGCGGACGAGCTGAAGACCGTGCTGGAGTTGGCCCGCCGGATCAAAGCGCGGCCGCGAGACTACCGCCGTGCCCTCGACGGGCGCGGGGTGGCGCTCCTTTTTGAGAAGCCCTCGCTTCGCACTCGCATGACGTTTGAGGTGGCCGCGAGACAGATGGGGGGCTTCGGTGTCTTCCAGGATCATCGCGACGGGCGCATCGGTGAGCGGGAGCCAGCGCCCGACATAGCGCGCAATCTCGACCGCTGGTTTGACGCAATTGTCGCGCGCACGTTCTCCCACCGGACCCAAGAGCTGCTCGCCGAGTGGTCGAGCGTGCCAGTGATCAATGCCCTGAGCGAGGCTTACCACCCGTGTCAGGCTCTGGCGGACTTCATGACGATCTTGGAACGGTTTGGATCATTCGAGGGCATCAAGGTGGCCTACATCGGAGATGCCAACAATGTGGCCCACTCCCTGCTGCACTGCGCTCCGCAGCTGGGTGTGTCGATCTCAATCTGCGGGCCTGGGCGCTACGGCCCTCGTCAGGCCGACCTGACGGCCGCCCGCGAGACGGCAGCTGCGAACGGCTGCGATGTGGACGTCACACCGGACCTCATTTCGGGCGTGGCCGGCGCAGCCGCAGTCTACACCGACGTGTGGACCAGCATGGGCTGGGAGCAGGAGACCCAGCAGCGCCGCCTCGCGTTCGCCGAGTACCAGGTGGACGAGCGCGTCATGGCAGCCGCCAGAAAGGACGCGGTGTTCATGCACTGCCTGCCCGCGCTCCGCGGGGAGGAGGTCAGCGCCGCGGTGATCGAGTCGCCGCAGTCGGTGGTGTTCGATCAGGCAGAGAACCGGCTACACGCCCACAAGGCGATCCTGATGCACACGATGGGAGGAAACAATGGCGCCGAGGGTTAAGAAGGTGGCCCTAGCCTATTCGGGCGGGCTCGACACGTCGATCATCATCCCCTGGCTGCGAGAGAACTACGGCTCCGAAGTCGTTGCCGTCTGCGGCGACATCGGGCAGGGAAGCGAAGAGCTCGAAGGCTTGGCCGAGAAGGCACTGGCCAGCGGCGCATGTGACGTCCGGGTGGAGGACCTCCGCGAGGAGTTCGTCCGCGACTACGTTTGGCCCATGCTGCGCTCGGGGGCGATCTATGAGCACAAGTACTTGCTCGGGACCTCGATTGCGCGTCCCCTTCTGGCAAAGCTCCAAGTTCGCGCCGCACTCGAAACGGGCTGCGACGCGCTTGCCCACGGTGCCACCGGCAAGGGCAACGATCAAGTGCGGTTCGAGCTGGCTTACAAGGCGCTTGCCCCGCACCTGCCTGTGATCGCCCCGTGGCGTGAATGGGACATCGTCTCGCGCGAGGACGCGATTGACTACGCGGCCGACCATGGCGTGCCGATCCAACAGAGCAAGGAAGAGATCTACAGCCGGGACGCCAATCTTTGGCACATTTCGCACGAGGGTGCCGAGCTGGAGGACCCAGCCAACGCGCCTGGCCCGAGAGTTTGGTCCCTCACCGAGAACCCTTGGGATGCTCCGTCCCGCGGCGAGGACGTGCTTGTCACGTTCGAGGCCGGGACGCCGTCGGCCGTGAACGGCACACCGGCCAGCCCGGCCAGCATCGTCGCCGAGCTGAACCGGACCGGTGGCCGGCATGGCATCGGCCGCATAGACCTGGTCGAGAACCGGTTCGTAGGAATGAAGTCGCGCGGCTGCTACGAGACACCGGGCGGAACAATCCTCGTGGCGGCCCACGCGGAGCTGGAGGCCCTCACGCTCGACCGCGCCACGCAGCACTACAAGCAGAAGCTGGCGCTGGACTATGCCGAACTCGTTTACGACGGAAAGTGGTTCACGCCGTTGCGAGAAGCGCTGGATGCCTTTGTCGAGAGCACACAGCGGCACGTCAGCGGCGAAATCCGGCTGCGGCTGTGCCAAGGGCGCATCGACGTGTTAAGCCGGGAATCACCCTTTTCGCTCTACACGCCGGAGATAGCCAGCTTCACGATGGGTGATGAGTACGACCAGTCCGACGCGGCGGGCTTCATCAATCTGACGGGTTTGCCGATCCGGGTGCACGCCTCAGTGCAAGGTGCGCTAAAGGACAAGGCAGGGGGTGGAGCATGAAGCTCTGGGGCGGGCGGTTCGAGTCCGGGCCTGCCGAGGTCTTCGAGCGCTTCTCGGGCTCTCTGCACTTCGACCGGGAGCTCTTCCAGGCCGACGTCGAGGGTTCGCAGGCTTTTGCGAAGGCATTGCGACATGTGGGGATCCTCAGCCGGGAAGAGTGCGACAGGATTCTTGACGCGTTCGATCGCATGCTCGAGGAGGCGGCCTCACCGGGCTATTTCGACGCCGACGACGAGGACATTCACACGTTCGTGATTCGGAAGTTAGGCGAGCGGGTCGGGACGCTTGCCGAAAAGATCCACACGGGGCGCAGCCGGAACGAGCAGGTGGCCTGCGACTTCAGGCTGTGGATGAAAGGTGCGATCCGCCGTATCCAGGGCCGCCTCGAAGCACTGATGGGGTCCTTGCTGCGTCTCGCGGATCGGGAAAGGGACGCGCTCCTTCCGGGCTACACGCATGTCCGGCGCGCCCAGGCGGTGCTCTTCCGGCACTATCTGCTGGCGTACTTCGAGATGTTCCACCGTGACTGGCAGCGCATGCAGGAGGCCCATCTCCGGACCGACGTCTCCCCGCTGGGCTGCGGGGCGCTCGCAGGGAGCGGATTCCCGTTCGATCGCGAGCAGATGGCCTCCGATCTCGGGTTCTCGGAGGTGGCGGCCAACAGCATGGATGCGGTCTCGGACCGGGACTTCGCGCTTGACTTCCTCTACGCCGGCTCCTTGGTCATGCTGCATTCCAGCCGACTCGCCGAGGACTGGATTCTCTACAGCAGCGAGGAGTTCGGGTTCCTCGAGATAGGCGATGAAGTCACAACCGGTTCCAGCCTGATGCCCCAGAAGCGCAATCCGGACGCGCTCGAGTTGCTGCGCGGCAAGACCGGGCGCGTGTGCGCGAACCTCCAAGGGCTGATGATGACGCTTAAGGGCCTGCCCATGTCCTACAACCGCGATCTCCAAGAGGACAAGGAGTGCGTCTTCGACACTGCGGCCCAAGTCGCCGACTCTTTGGAAGTGCTGACCCTGTGCGTCGACACCGCGCGCATCCACCGCGATGCCATGGAGAGAGCAGCTGAGCGCGGCTGGGTCTCCGCGACGGCCTTGGCGGAGACTCTCGCCCGTCGCGGCGTGTCCTTCCACAGGGCGCACCAGATCGTGGGAGGCATTGTTCTGGCTAGCGTGAAGGCGGGCAAGAGTCCGGCCGACTGGACGCTCGCGGAATTGACGGAGTTTGCGCCCGAACTGGACGAGCGGGCTAGGCAGGCGCTGGCGCCCCGCGCCGCACTCGAGAATCACCAGCTAGCGGGTGGCACGGATCCTGCAAGGGTGGAGGATGCCCTTGCGGAGGCCCGGAAGCGCTTGGCACGCCTAGAGCAGGCTAGGGCCGGAGAGGCCGATTGAACGCTCCCAAGGCCCGCCGCCAGCGCGAGATTCTGGCCCTGATCGCCGACGGTCCCGTCCACACCCACGATGACCTGGCATCAGCGCTCGCCTCGCGAGGCATCACAGCGAGCCAGGGCACGCTGTCCCGGGACCTGCGCGAGCTCGGAGTAGTCAAGACACCGGCCGGGTATGCGCTCCCTGCCCGTCCCCAGACCGCCCAGGAGACCGACGCGGAGCTTGCCGGCGCCATTGCCCAGTTCTTGGTCGACGTCCAGACGGCCCAGCACTTGGTAGTCCTGCGCACCAGGCCGGGCAGCGCGAGCGCTCTGGCGCAGTTTCTCGACGCTGCCGGCTGGCCCGACATCGTTGGTACTATCGCCGGAGACGACACAATCTTCGCCGCAACCCAAGACCCGGCGACCGCCGTGGCCGTCCTGCAGCGCTTGGAGTCCTTGTAGAGGGGCTGGCGCAGAGTCTGCTACGCGGCCTTGGGTCGATTGCGGCCCTATACTTGATCTTGGCCTTCTTGGGCCTACTTGGACTGTGCCGTCGGCGGCGAAGCGTTGGATCTGGTTGGGATGCGGGGCGCTGCTCGTCGCCTTTGTGGCGTACGTCATTTTCGAGCTCCTCTTGGTAGCGGTCGTCAGCGCAGCCGTCGCATCGCTTGTGACGTTGGTCGTATTCCGCTATTTGGAGCGCCGGTCACAGCCCGCGCCGCCGGACAAGCCGACCCCGCGCGAGGCGCTGTTGTCCATGCTCGATGGACTGTTGGGCCTCAATATCCACCTTCGGGAGCAAGCCCCCCCAAGACGAGTGATCGAGCGTGTCGAGAGTCTCATTGACAAACTCCGGGAACTTCTCGAGGACCTGAACCAGCGTCACCCCGACCACGAACTGACTTGGACCGTCAACCAGATGGCCCGGCGATACCTGCCAAAGGTCGTCAAGCCCTACTTGGCCCTTTCCCGCGGGGACCGCGAATCCACGCGGGACGAACTCCTCCGCAGCCTGGATGGGCTTGAGGCGGAGCTGGACAACGTCGCCGAGCTCGTGCGGGGGGACAAGATGGGCGACTTCAAGGCCAAGGCCGCATTCCTAAGGGCCCGTTTTGTTCAGGGTATGTAGGCACGGCCCAGCGAGGAATTCATGAGCACGCTTGCGACAACACAGCCCCCCGCCGAGGCGGGACTTTCCCCCACGCCGCCGAAGGGCCTCGATGAGGCCTCCGATGCGCAGTTGCAGGAAAGGGCCGTCCAACTGGCAGCTGCCGTCACGACGGAACCGGGAGACCGCAAGCTGAGCCGCCAAGTCGGCGCACTGGGCGTCAAAGAGCAGCAAAGGGCGTCAAAGGAGATCACTCTCCTAAAGACGCGCGTGGGAACCATGCTCAAGCAGCTGGAAGGGGAAGGGGGAGAGATTCCCAAGACCCTGATCGACCTCCGCAACACGATGGACGAGATCAACCCCCAAGTGCTGGGCCAGCCCAAAGGTATCGCCAAGCTGCTCGGGCGGATTCCCGGAGCTGGCAAGGTGCTGAAGCGCATTGCCGTGAAGTACGAGTCCGTCCAGACGCAGATCGACCACATCATGAATGGCCTGCGCCACGGCAAGGACAAGCTGCTGGAGGACAACGCGCAGCTCGATCAGCTCTACGACCAGGTCCAGAACGCCCAGCTGGGCGTGCAGCAGAGTGCCTATCTGGGCGAGATGCTGTGGGAGAAGATCGAGAGCGCGGCCGCCTCGGCGAGTGAACCTGTCGAGCGCCAGAAGCTGCAGGCCATGTCGCACAAGGTGGCCATGCGGGTCCAGGATCTGCGGACCATGGAGCAGGTGAACCTGCAGTTCTTCGCTTCCATTGACATGACCGTGCAGAACAACGACGCGCTCTGCGACCAGATTGACCGGACGGTGATGGTGACGCAGAGCCTCCTGACGGTCGGCCTTGCCATTCAGGCAGCACTGGCCAACCAGAAGCAGATCGCCAAAGCGGTTCGGCAGGTACAGGACAGCACCGCCGCCATGCTGGAGGCCAATGCCGCCGCCATTGGGCAGCAGACTAGGGAGATCGGGGACATGCAGAACAATCCCGTGATTGCCCTGGACCGCGTCAGGAACGCCTACGAGACCCTTGTCGGGGCGATGGACGAAATGGAACAGATTCGGGCTGCCGGCACGGAAAAGGCCAGGGCTGGCATTGCGGAGTTGACAAGCATGTCGGCGGCCTTGGAGCCCAAGGTGGAAGCCGTGCGCGCCGCTGGCAAGCTTCCCGCCGCGGACATACCTGGAGGTCTCATCGGCGACGGATCCTAGCCCTCGCGGACCGTAGCTGTTCTCGTCTCATGGCGTCACTCCTCAAGCGTTCCGAACGCGCCTCGTACGACCGCCGTTTCGCGGTTGTGCGCGAAATGCCCGCGCCGATCCCGCCCGGCGAGCGGTACCGGATCGGTATCGACATGGTCGGGGTCGGCGGCTACATCCGTTTCGAGGGAAACACCTTCGCCGTCCAGAGGATCAACACCTACGAACGCCAAGGAGCGCGGTGGCCCGAATTGGAGCTGTATTGTTTGGACGACGGCTCCACTCGCTACTTGGAATGGGAGAGAGAAGACGAGATCTCGGTCTACGTGAGCCGGGCCAAGCTCGACTTCGGCACAGTCGGGATCCGCAATGAGGAACACTTGTGGAAGATGGCGCACGATCAGGACGGTTCCTTGCGGCACGCTGGCGAGACATTCCGCTACCACGAGGATTCCCAAGTCGGATTCAGGAGGGACGGGAAGGGGGAGCCGACGCCGTTCCGCCAGTACCTGTTCGCCAGCGCGAACAAGAGGCGTTTCCTGTGTGTCGAGGAGTGGGGCAGGCGGGAAGACGGACACGAGCACAACGTGATCCTGAGCGAGTATCTGGATCCCAGTTCCATCGAGGTTCTGGCGAAGGGTGACGGTGATGTCTGACCCTGGCTTCAAGGACGGCTCGGCCGCCGGCCTGCGGTTGCGCCTGTACGACGGCCCGCTGGACAGGAACGGCATTGGAGTGCTCGCCACCGGGAGTGCCGGCGGCTGCGGAGTCCGGCTCGAGGCGGCGGTCATTGGCGCAAGCCACCTGATCGAGGTTCGTACGGGTGGGTCCGTCTTCACCGAGATGCTGGCCTGCCGGCCGGCTCCCTCTGCGGCGCCCGCTGCGGAGGTCGCACCGGGGAGAGGTGAGGTGGAGCGGACGTTGCCCTGTGGGGCGCGCTACCGGTTCAGGGCGCGCACGGTCGCGTGGCCACAGCCGCAGGAAGCCCTCGAGCGGCTGCGGGAACGCATTCGTCGCTGTGCAGCGGAACCGTCCGAGGTGGGCCTGACCTACCGTTTCCCGGGCGGTCCCGTCTCGGCGGACTATTCGGCTGAGACCCTCGTCTTTGCCGCAGCGCGCGCCGATGCAGTGGTCGCCCGCACGGCCCATTGCTATCCTTCTGAAGGCTTGGTCGTTCTCAGCTCCAGCCGTATCGCTCTGTGCCCGGACGATTCCGAGAGAAGAGCGGGAGAGAGCCCGGTGCGAAGTGCCTGACCCTTCCAGGAGCCGTGGTGGGGCCCAGACGCCCGCTGCCCATCTTGCGCTCCTCGCAATCGCGCTGGCCCTTACCGGCTGCCAGCGGCTGCCCTCGGATCTGGTCGCCCTAGCAGGCCAAGTTCCGGTCCGCATCGAGGCTGAGACGGCACGCACGGACAGCTCGGAGCGGGCGTTCGACCAGTATCAGGAGACTCAAGACTTCGCTGTCGTGCGTCGATACGCCGAGAGCGAGGGCTGGACCGACAGGTTCTCCGAGGCACGCGCCAAGGTTCGGGCTGCGGACGCGGTTCTGCGCCAGGAGATCCAGCCCCTGTTGGAACGCAACCAGACCAGTGAGGCGGAGCAGTTGCGCGCAGCGCTCTCCAAGATCGACCCGCTGCTGGCGGCTGCCCGCGATGCCGCAGGGCACTGGACTGCAAGGCGGGACTTCCTCCAGCAGGTCGCCAGCGACCCTGCCGCTACCGCGGACAAGTGCACCACGGCTTTGGCCGATCTGCGCCGGGCGAGCCCGGATCTGCAGGCCAAGGCCGCTCGCGCGAGGAACGACCATTCAGATCGGGCGCCGGAGATTGACCAGCTCGTGGGTCCACTCACCGACCTTCTCGCCGCAGCCGAGGAGGCCGCAGCCGCCGCGTCCGGCGAGTTCGCCAGAATTCGCGGCGGCGATGACGGGGATCTGGCCTTGCTCGGCGATTCGTGCCGCCTGGCCGCAGCAAGTCGAGACAGGTTCGTCGAGGGCGCCGCCGAACTGGGCGCGAAGCTGGGTGAGCTTGACCGCAGCTATTCCCGGACCCTGATTGACATGCGCGCCGACTACTCCCTCTTGCTCCGTCGCCAGACTTGGAACGACCAATTCGACTATCCGGCGCTGCACGACCTTGACTTCCGGGTCGAGCCGGTCACTGCCGAAGTCTTTGAAGGGGTGGCGAGCGTCGGCGGATCTTTGGCTTACGTGTCGCGCGGCTGGACGGGACTCAGGATCGGGCTGGCTTCGGGATTGGACCGGCAGCACTGGGACGCCTTGGGAATCGACCCCTTCGTGCGTTGGCCCGACAGGGACACGAGCGGTGAAGTCTGGGTCGAGAGCGGCGACGTGACGTACTTCCACAAATACCTGATTCAGGAGGATGGCCAGACTACGGAGTCTGAGTGGACTCCGGTCAATGAGGAGTTCTTCTTGGCGAACTTGGACAACCTCGGGATGGACGTCGAGTCGAAGGCATACGGGAGCTTCGAGTCCGAGAAGCTTGCACATGCCGCACCGCCCGGGATGGCCTTTGTGGGTAATCCGCACTATGGCAGCTGGGTCTCGGACGGTTCGGGGGGCACGTTCTGGTCGTGGGCTGGGCCGTACTTGTTCTACTCGAGCCTGTTCGGTTCGCCGATGCGGTACGGTCGCAGCGATTGGAACACCTGGTCGCGGGACTACCGGGGATCGCGGCCATTTTATGGCGGGAGCAGTTCCGCGCCCCGTTGGGGATCCCGGAGCCGATCGGTGCAAACCTCGCCCAAAATGCAGGGATCCACGTTCGCGAGAGGCGGCGGGTTCCGGCGGCCGCCGGCATCTGTGCGCTCGGCTGCCTCCAGGAGCAGGGGCGGCTTGTTCGGCGCGAGTGGCAAGTAGCACGGGAGGGTGCCAGTGGCAGGAGTTTTGGAATTGCTCGTGCAGGGCGCTGTGGACACCTTCTTGGTGTTTCTGGTGCTCGTTCTCGCGAAGCGGCTTGGGGACTGGGGGTTTCGCCGGTCGCTGTTGAAGTCGGGCGCGGACGACGGGCCCGAGCAGACGGTGAACCACCAGATTGAGGAGTGCAGCAACCTCGCCGTCGCCTTGCGCCAGTCTGGGCTCGGTATCGGATTCGGAATGGGTCTGGCCGGGATTGTCAGCGGTGGCGTGACGCGGTTCTCTTCGGGCTGGGAGGCAGTCTTGGCCGATATGAGCACCATGCTCGAGTACTTGGCCGCGCTGCTGGTCTTCTTCTTCATCGCCCAGATCGTCGCGGAGAGGGTCGTGCTTGCCCACGTTCACAACGTGCAGCAGCTGCATGCGCGCAACGACGCCGTGGGCTTCGCGGAATTCGGCATCTTGGTGGCTACCGGACTGATTGCGTACGGCTCCTTCCATGGCGAGGGCGGAGGCTGGGAGACCTCGCTGGCCTTCTTCGCTATGGGACAGGTGGCGCTGGTCGCCTTCGCGCTGATCTACGAGTGGGCGACACCCTTCAACTGCTTGGACGAGATCCGCAAGGGTAACTCGGCCGCCGGGCTCATGCTTGGCGGCACTCTGGTGACCCTAGGGATCGTGCTTGGATTCGCGATCTCGGGGCCGTTCACCGGCTGGGCTGAGGGAATAATCGGATTCTGCGTCAGCGCTGGGATCGGGATGGTCCTGCTGATTCCTTTCCAGTGGCTTATCGACAGGGCGTTCCTGCCGAATACGACCCTCAAGATCGAGGTCGAGCGGGACCAGAACGTAGCCGCGTGCGCCGTCACCATCGGCACGCAGATCGCCTTGGCCATCATGATTGGCGCGCTCGTGGCCTGACAGTGTCCGGCCGAGAGGGCCGTCAGGTCTCCGCGTACTCTAGGTCGCGATAACCCAGGCGCGTCAGGACTCTGTCCGCCGCACGCACGCCGCGGAACTGCGCCTCTTCGAAGATTGAGATCCCGCTCAGATCGGAGTTAGCGAACTGCACAGTGCCCGAACCGTCTGCCAGCCGTCGCAGCGCTCCCGAAGTCAGCAAGCCCGGCACGGGGCGGATCATGGCATGCCCAAGGCGCATGATGTCCACTCTGGAGACGCATTCTCGGAGGTCGGGGTGAGCGGTCTCGAGATCCCGCAGGACTTCCTCCTTGCGTTCCTGCCAGCCGGCCGCCAGCAGCGAGGCTCGAGCTTCGCTCGGACGCATCCTTGTCAGGGCTCGGTAGTAGGTCCAGACCGTAGGCTCGTGCGATGCGGGACCCGACTGGTGGGTTGCGACCACATAGCCGAGGCCTGGCGAGTCGTACAGAATGTTCTCCCAGGCAGGCGGTGCGTCGGGCTCCCGCGGCTCCCGGTCAACCGTGAGGTTGGCCGTGTACCACGGTGAGTACTGCAATATGCCCGGCCCCGGCAGCTTGGCGCCGAGGAACGGCATCAGATAGCTGGCCAAGAATGTCGGCGCAGCGAAGATGACGGCCTCGCACTGCAGCACGGAGCGTGGAGTGACGACCTCAAGATGCCCACCTGCCTTGCGGACATGCCGAACGGGCATTCCCGAGCGCAGCCGAGGACCCACGCGTTCGACGAGCCGCTTGACGATCCAGCCATTGCCTTCCGGCCAAGTTAGGTAGCCGACATCATTCGCCGGGCGCGCGGCAAAGTAGTGGATGCCGGCCCAAGCCGAGACTTCGTCGTACGAGCAGCCGTAGTCGTCCCGGCAGGCATAGTCCGCGTACCAGCGGAGCCGCTCGTGGAAGAACCCTTCCTGAACCATCCAAGCCTTCATTGAGATCCTGTCCAGGCCGGCGGTCGCGCCCGGTTGACGAATCGGAATCGTGAAGTCCCCCCCTTTGCGGAAGTAGTCCATGCGGTCCCAGAATCGGTCGAACTGGTCACGCTCAGGCTGTGGCG
Organism: Bryobacterales bacterium; assembly: GCA_965203925.1. Lineage (GTDB taxonomy): Bacteria > Acidobacteriota > Terriglobia > Bryobacterales > UBA6623 > VXMF01. The sequence goes on along the minus strand of OZ241924.1, from coordinate 6,609,980 downwards.
CGGACTCGCCAGGCTCGATGCCGGGCTTCCACGAACCGTCGCGGAACAGGCGGCTGAGGGGCTCTCGCGCCACGTGAGCCCCGTCCCAGCGGCCGTTCTTGAGCACGCCGAGTTCCGAGAACAGCTCCTCGACCAGTGGGATTCGACGGTCTGGGACCGGCACGTAGTGCGCGCCCCACGGGTAGACGGAGGCCGAGTTCTGGCCGGATCTGGAGTTCCCTCCGGGGAGCTTCTCCATTTCGAGGGCCACGAAGTCTTCGAATCCAAGCCGCAGCATGCGCCATGCGGCGGACAGGCCTGCGATTCCGGCACCCACGATGACGACCGGGACTCGCTCGCGCGCGGACGGCGTGCGGTGGGGCACACGATCACGGATCGCGTGCCCCACGTTGAGGCTGGTGTCGACGAACCTGCCCTCGACGGGCCGCGGACGGCGGAACAGGAACGCCGCGGTTGCTGCGCTTCCTGCCCCGACGGCGGTGGTGGACAGGAGCCGCCTGCGCGTCATGGTCGCCGCCACGCCCCAATCTTACGGAAACATGATTCGCTACTAGCCGCATCTTGGCACTCACGAACCCGCTTGATGCTGCGTGCCTCAGACTTCGGTTACATACGTTGCATCCAGCGGTCTTGAGGCCCGAGTCAGTGTTGGGGCTGGAACGCTGGCGCCCGGCAGGACCAAGCCGCGCTGGGTGGCCGGCCGGAGTGGGCTCTTCCTGTCTTGCTAAACAACTCCGGTATGCTGTCCGGCAGCAATACGCGTGAATGCAACGTGAATAAGGAAGTCGTTCGAAAACTGGCCGATGCGATTCAAGCAGATCGGTTAATCGAGACCGCCATCAGATTGATCGAAGTCCCCAGTCCGACGAGATCGGCGGCAGATGTGTCTGACCGGCTGGACGAAATCCTGCGTGGCGACGGCTTCTCGGTCGAACGCCCGGAAGCTGGCTGGCCAGACGCTCCGGCGGTCGTCTCGAAGTTCGCAAGCGGGATGCCCGGCAGGACCCTGCAATACAACGGTCACCTCGACACAGTGCATCTGCCGTTTGTTCCGCCGCGGATCGAAAACGGCATGCTGTACGGTAGCGGTTGCTCAGACATGAAGGGTGGTATCGCGGCGTGCGTCGAAGCGATGCGGGCTCTGCGCGAGACAGGCTTGCTGACACATGGAGCAGTCATGCTGACTGCGCATGACTTGCACGAGTCGCCATGGGGCGATGGCTCGCATGTTAACGGACTGATAGACGAGGGTTACGTTGGCGATGCCGTTCTGCTTCCGGAGTATCTGGCATCGCCATTGCCGGTAATCGGTCGAGGGATGGCGGTGTTGACGATCAAGATCACCCGCGAAGGCCTACCAATACATGAGATGCTGGGCGGACTCGAACAGCCCAGCGTCATCCGAGCCGGAGCCGAGATCGTCCGTCGCTTCGCGGAACTCGATCGAGATCTCAAGCGGCTGAACCATCCGATGGCTGGCCGCGAGAGCCTGTTCTTCGGGCGATTTGAGGCGGGCGAGATCTACAATCAGTCGCCCATCGAATGCAATGTCGCTGGTACTCGCCGCTGGTTGCCGGGCACAGCACTCGCGGATGTCGAAGCTCAGTTTCGCGGAATCCTAGCGAAAGTCGCCGAGCAGCATCGTGTTCGGATCGAGGGTGGATTCCACGTAGCTCGCGATGCCTATCGGATCAATCCCGATGATCCGTTCGTCACTGCATTTCAAACAGCCCATTCAGCTGGAACGGGCGACGTGCTTCCTGTCGGGGCAAAACCATTCGTGGACGATGGCCATGAGTTTGTCAATCGGGCGGGAATCCCCGCGATCACTCATGGCCCGGATGCAAAGGGCGCTCACACGCTGAACGAGGTGGTGGCAGCCAGCGAATTGGTCCGGGTCGCATTGGTCTACGCATTGACGGCCGTTGCATTTTGTCGCTGCGAACGAGGTCGATCGGAGTGAATCATGGCCACTGATCACACCAAGAAACGGTCGAATTCGATTGAGGCCGAGCAGTGGCAGCATCCTCGCATCTGGATTGTGCAAGCGGACTCGGTGTTCGACAGCTAAGCGTTCTCGAATTCGTGGACTGGCAGTTTTAGTCTGAGTCTATCGCCCAAAGGTGGTTTGCGGTGCGGATGAAGAGGCGTCCGTCGGACACCGCCATCGATGCTTGCGTGTGCTCGTCCAAGCGGTTACGAGCTAGCTCCTTGTACTCACGACCTGCCTGGATCACGGTGGTCTCGCCCTGCTCCGAGAGGAAGTAGATTCGCCCGTCGGCTAGGACAGGGGATGCCCAATGCGTTCCACCGACGCGCTCTTGCCAGATGACCGCGCCCGTATCGGCCTCCATACTCGTAGCGACGCCGTTTTCGTGAATGTTGTAGAGCAGCCCAGCGTCATAGATCATTGACGGTATGTGCGATGCGGAGCGCGTTTGCTCCCACAAGACCTTGCCTCCCGGAGCAACCGCCCGGATTGCGGTCGCCTCGAAGCCCGAGATGGAGTAAGCCAGGCCGCCCCCAACAACGATTGAGGGCACTACGCCTTCGCCTTGGGCGTACACGGACCACAGGCGTTTGCCGGTGGCCGGTTCAAAACCCTGGATCACGTCGCCCGCTGCCGAAATGAGTTGCGTCGTTCCGTCGACTTGCATCAGATTGGGTGTGACATGGGCCAGACGCGAAGCCCCACGCTTGGCTTCCCACACAAGTTCGCCCGTCTTCTTGTCGAGAGCCCAGATGGCGGCTCCGTCCCACGGGACCTTCCAGCCGATCTTCTCGTCGCGGCGCGTGCGGCTGGAAGGGTCAAACGCCATGATCAGGAGGTTCTTGTGGACGATGGGCGATGCACCGAGACCGTGTTCCGAAAAGAAGTCGAAGTCGCGGTTTTGCCACAATACGCTACCGTCATAATCAACGGCAACGATGCTGCCGTCGGCGAACACTGCGAAAACGCTCTGGCCGTCGGTGACCGGTGTCGGCGACGCGTAGGAATTCTGCCGCCTCTTCATCAGCGTCTCCTGATCGAAGACGTGCTTGTTCCATAGGACCCTTCCCGTCAAGGCGTCGAGCGATAGCACATGGCAGGATGAGCCACCGTTGGCGGCGGTTGTCAGGAAGATGCGGTTTCTCCAGACGATCGGTGACGACCACGCGCTCCCGGGAATTGGCGTCTTCCATAGCACGTTCTTGTCCGGCGCCCAGTGCAGTGGCAGGTCACCTTCCGACGAAACGCCCTGTCGTGTGGGCCCGCGAAAACCGGGCCAATTCTCCGCCCACGAGATCGAGAGAAAGCACAATGCTAGTGCAAACGTGCGAGCGGTCCACGCCATGGGAGAAATGGTACCAGTGTTCGTCTGGAAGGTCACAGCGAACATTCGGGGGGAGAGCGGTTCTGGTCCCGGCATCCTCCCGGGTGTCATACTAGCTTCCTCAAGGAAGTAGGCTACGCTACCGCGCACTTCGGGAAATGGCACCTAGGCGGTGTTCCGCGTGCGCCGGCACCGGAAGAATCCGAAATTGACGCTTATGACGATTGCCGCTCCGGGCCCGGCGGTCGGGTGACTTCAAGCGCCCCGCTCGAATCGCTGATGCGGCCATCGAGTTGATGGAGCGGCACAGGGATGTACCCTTCTACACCAACGCGTGGCTGTACGACCCACATTCGCCGCTCCACCCAACTCCAGAGATGCTTGTGGACTACGACGATCTCACGCCCCGCTGGGGCCGACACTACGGGTCGCTGCAAGTTCGGTACTCGGTCCTGACTTACGTTGACAAGCAGGTCGGCGGGATACTGGACCGCCTCGATGAGTTGGGCCTCGGCGAGACCACGTTCGTAGTGTTCTCGAGCGACAACGGTCCGGAATCCGGCCTGATTGGCGGAGTCGACTGGATGCCGACCGTTGGTCAGCTCGCTGGCGTCGTAGTGTCACTGAACATTCGTGGCGAGATGGATGACCTTGGTTCCCGAAAACCGAATGTTGTTCGACGTCTGTCGAGACAGCTGCTCGCTTGGCACAAGACGCTACCACCGGGCCCTGTGGCCCCCGGTGCGGGTGAAGCGCACTACCCATGGCCCGAGAGCCGAGGGTAATCGCTTAGTTCGCTGATTCTCGCTAGGGCAAGGCCTTGAGCAATCTAGCCCCCATCGAAACGAGGGCCTGCCCGCCTTCGTCTCAAAGAGTGCATCCGGCAACTATCAAGGAGGAAATGATGAAACGGATCACAGCAAAGCTGGTCGCATCGGTCATGCTGCTCGCCACAAGCGCCGTGGCAGCCAGCTTGGACGGCGGCGAGAGGCGTGTGCGCCATGAACTCCTAATGCTGCCCTACTACAGCGTGTTCGACAACCTTGCTTTCAAGGTCGACGGCGAAGTGGTGACACTCCTAGGACAGGTCACGCGGCCGACCTTGCGATCAGGCGCGGAGCGGGTTGTAAGTGGAATCGAGGGCGTTTCCGAAGTGGTCAACCAGATCGAGGTCCTGCCGGTCTCGCCCAACGACGATCGGATCAGAAGGGCTGTCTTCGGGGCGATCTACAACCATCCGGCATTGAGCCGGTACGCCTACCGGTCCGTACCGCCAATTCACATCATTGTGCAGAACGGTAACGTGACGCTGGAGGGCGTCGTGAACAACGGCGGGGAAAGCAACATCGCCGAAGTGCAGGCAAACGGCGTAAGCGGAGTGTTCTCGGTCGTGAACAATCTCATGCTCGAGAATCGGGAGTGAGCCATTCTGGCCGGGTTGAACGGGCGCTTGTGGGCCTTCTTTCCGGAGTTCGCTGGGAGCGAATGTGGCATGTGACCCAAATCTCGGCCACACGCACCGCCAGCAGAGACCCCTTGGCAGGCGCGCGTTGCGGGGTGCGCCCCCAAGCTCGCTCCTCACAAGCGTCGGGCCAAGGACTAGCCAGTCTGAGTGCCATACTCACGGTGCGTGCGGTACTTCAACACTGAAGGCCCGGTCGATCCCAGCGACCACTACTGCATCCCTGCTCTGGACCGCGTGGACTTAGACGAGATTCTGCGCTTGATCCGTTGGAAGAAGTACTTCATCTTCCACGCCCCCCGGCAGACCGGCAAGACGTCGACGCTCTTGGCCCTCGCGGACAGGCTCAACGCAGCGGGCGAGTGTAGCTGCGTATACGTCAACTTCGAGGTTGGCCAGACCGCACGAGAAGACGTGCCGGAGGCGATCCGGGTAGTCCTAGGGCAGATTGCAGAGCGGGCGGAGACGGTTCTCCAAGACACGTTCGTCAGGGATGTTCGCCTACGCGCACTGGAAGAACACGGCGGCCACGGTGCGCTAAACGTGACTCTCGCTCAGTGGGCGAGGGCTTCTGAGAAGCCCCTGGTGCTTCTGATCGACGAGATCGACACACTCGTGGGCGACTCGCTAATCTCTGTGCTGAGGCAGCTGAGGGCGGGCTACGATCGGAGGCCGCGCGGATTCCCCCAAACAGTGATCCTGTGCGGCGTGCGTGACGTGCGCGACTACCGCATCTACTCCAGCTCTGAAGGTACCAACGTCAGCGGCGGCAGTGCCTTCAACATTAAGGCAGAGTCCCTACGGCTGGGAGACTTTACTCAACGGGAGGCCCGCTCCCTGCTGGGCCAGCACACCGCTGAAACCGGCCAAGAGTTTGTCGCAGGTGCGGTGTCAAGGATCTGGGAACTCACCCGGGGCCAACCTTGGCTGGTCAACGCACTGGCGTACCAGGCCTGTTTCAGGGACAAGGCCGGCCGGGACCGCCGCCGGCCCATAGGGGTTGCCGCAATCGATCGTGCCAAGGAGACCCTCGTCATCAACCGCGTCACCCACCTCGACCAACTGGCCAACCAGCTAAGGGAGGAGCGTGTCCGGCGGGTGGTCTTGCCGATGCTCGGCGGGTCCGTCAATGCCGGCTACTCCCACCTCGATCTGGAATATGTCCGCGACCTTGGGTTGGTCGCGGCCCAAGGCCAGGTGCGCATGGCGAACCCGATCTATGCAGAGGTCATTCCCCGCGAGCTGACGGTGGCCCAGCAGTCGGAACTCGAGAGCCTGGTTTCCCCCGCTTGGTATGTCCGCGACGACGGGAGCTTAGACGCAAGTCGACTGCTAACCGCGTTCCAGGACTACTTCAGGCAGCATTCGGAGTCCTGGGTAGACAGGTACGGGCACAGGGAGGCTGGCCCTCAGCTCGTATTGCATGCCTACCTGCAGCGAGTGCTAAACAGCGGCGGCCGAATAACTAGGGAGTATGCGGTCGCCCGCGGTCGAACGGACCTGCTCATTGAATGGCCGCTGCCCGGGCAGCCGTTGGCGTCCCTTGCGAGCAAGCACGTTATCGAGTGCAAGGTGGTCGGCGAGAAATCCGGGCTGCAGCGCGTGATCCGCGAGGGTCTGCAGCAGACGGCCTGGTACATGGACCGCTGCGGCACCCAGTCTGGGCACTTGGTGGTCTTCGACATGAGGCCGGGGCGGTCGTGGGAAGAACGCGTGTTCCGGAAGGACCCTCAGCCGGACCAGTCCCCGATTACAGTGTGGGGCATGTGACCGAGAGGTGGCCGCAGGCGCGGGCCGCAGGTGCGCCACACCGGCCATGGACTGTGCCAATTCCCCACAAGCAGCCGGGAACGAACAAGCGTCGTTCTCAAGCGCGCGGCGGACTCGCAAGTCGATTGTCATCCTTAGCCAGCCATCGTGACTCTTCTTGTCACACAGTGGCACAGCCGCTCCGCCTCCCTTGTCGCATCTGCTAGCATCGGCCCGCTGCGCCCAACGGCGCCGGTCCCGGCCGCTCCGTGCCCCGAGCCCGTCCGGGCCACTGCCAGGCCCATACGCAGTCCCGCCCGGGAGGGTGCCGCCGCAGTTCCGAAGGACCACAGTGCAAGCCCCGCTGACGACAGCGACACGAGCCCCAGATCCCACCACGCGTCGGCCATTCCGGACCGGCCACAATTCTCGGAAACCACATGCGCTCGACATCGAAGTTCGGGTGGCTGTACGGAGCAAGCTGAATTGGATCTCCGAGCAAGCTGAATTGGATCCCGGGCCCGGAAAGCGGGATCTGTGGCAGAAAAGCCACACCACAACATGTAGTAGGTCGACGGCGCGCACAACAGGGGCGGGCGGGGCGTTTTAAGGGGCCGTAGACGGTCTTCGAAGGGGCTGTGAAGCCCGTTCTCGCGTCGGCCCGACAACCCCTTCGGCCCGGGTCCGATAGCCCCGCGAGTCCAGCGTGTGGACGGCGCGCTGGCACGTCCAGGACCCGTCGACGCCGTCCCGGAACCCGGCCAGCCGCAGCTCCTCCTCGGCCGCCACGGCGGGCTGGCCGGGGGCCAGGTCGAGGATGAGGCGGCGAGTGCCGGCAGCCAGCCGGGCCAGCATCGAGCGGGCCGCGTGGCGCGCCTCGGCCGCGGTGGCGTAGGAGCGCCACAGCGTGAAGGCGGGATCGTCGGAGCCGGCGGTCTCGGCCTTGCGTTCGCCGGAAGCCGCGTCGTGCCAATGCGCTCGGACGGAGCCGTACTTGGGCCGGTCGGCGATCGTGACGCTCCAAGAGCTGGTGTCCACGGGGCGCACTGCGACGCTCGGCATGGGCTTGCCGGTGGCGCTCGCGGACTGCCATCTGGGCACGAACAGCAGGTGTCCCCCGGTCGGCTTCGCCACGGCGTCGTAGTCCCCCGCGAGTCGGGTCAGCAGGTGCAGGTCCGACTCTTCGGTCTGGTCGAGGTGCGGGATCCGCACCGTGCGCAGGGAGCTGCCGACACGGGCCTCCAGGCCGTGGTCGGCCGCGAGCCGGCCGACGAGCGCGCCTAACGTCACGTCTTCCCAAGAGCGGGTCTGCTGCGCCTTGAGGCCGCCCTGCATGTCGGCCGCCTTGGCGCGCACCACCAAGGTCTGCGGGGGTCCGGCGAACGCAATCTCGTCGACGACATACGCGCCGACGACCGTGACGTCCCGGTCCTCGTATCCGAGCGACACCTCCAATGTCGCGCCCCGGCGGGGCTGCTCGATCGCGCCTCCGCGGTCGTCGAGGCGCAACTCACAGCTGTCGGATTCGCGGCCGGCTTCGTCTGTGACCCTCAGCGACAGGAAGCGGTCCCGGATCGCCGCAGTGGCGTTCTGGCGGCCGTCGACGACTACTTTCCAGACAGGCCGCATGTCAGTCCCACAGCCTCACGGTGCCGCTCTCGGGAGGCGTTTCCTCCAGGTCCGGCAGCTCGATGCGCACGCCGGCGGGCAGCACTGGACCCCGGCGGGCCAGGCCGGGGTTCGCTTCCAGCACGGCCTCGACGGCTCCCGGCAGGGGGCCGTAGTGCAGTCGGCAGACCGCGTCCAGCATGTCGCCCTCGCTGGTGATCCAGGCCGCCACCAGTCAGTTCGCCAGCTCCGAGGGCACCGCCTGCGGCACGGTTGCCACCGGAGCGGCGGATGCGATCGCCGTGTCGCCGCCGTCCTCTCCGTACCAGGCCAGCTCGACCTCGAACTCGACCTTGCGCGGGACGCCGCCCGGCAGGTAGTGCGAGCCGGTCTCGGTGATGCGCCGCACCACCCACAGCCCGAGGATCTCTCCCGTGCCCAGCATCAGGCGCAAGGGCTCGCCCGTCCGCGCTTCGGCGCGCAGGGCGTCCAATTCCTTGTCGGCGCGCCGGCGCACGGGGAGGATCGCGCCGCTCAGCGAGATCGTCTCCCGGCCGGGCCCGAGCCACTGCCGCGCGGGGGGGGCGGCCCAGCCGCTCCAAGGCCTCCCAGCGGTATTCGGCGGCCCGCCGCACCTCTTGGTATGTGGCCGCGGGCACGCCGAAGACGAAGCTGCCGAGCGTCATCAGCTCAGTACGCATCGCCGAGGGCCTCCCTGGCTGCGAGGCCCTGCCGGCGCTCGAGTTTGCGTGCGACCCGCCTCGCCAGGTCCCCCGCATCCTCGCCCGGCTGCTGGCGGATCTCGACCCGTATGCGGTAGTGGTGGTGCACGGCCGTCGGCGGCCGCTGCGGGAACTGCGCCGGCGCGGCGGGCCCGGGGGGAGCCGCGGCCCTGAATCGCTCCTCCAATGCCGGCCGGCCGGGGCCTTCCCCGCGGCGTTCCGGAAGCTCAGGGGCGGCGAGGAGCGGCAGGGCGAGTATCCCCGGCACGGTTGGGCCGGGGCCATCGAACGGCCGAGGCGATTGCGCGCCCCTGTCCGGCAGCAGAGCGGCCAGCCTGTCCAGGGCATCCCGCAGCGACGCGGCTTCGCCGGCGGCCTGCGCCGGGGCAGGCGGCAGCGCAGGGCGGAACGCCGGCGTCGCGGGGATCGACAGGGCCAGCCCGGCCGCTGCCGTGCCGAGCGCCCGCGACAGCGGCCGCTGCAGCAGTCCCGGCCCCGAGCGCCGCACGCCCTCCCCCATCGTGGCGAGGATCGCCGCTCCGGAGTCGGACAGGCGGGACAGCGGCCCGGTGCGGGCATCGGAGGATGGCAGCAGGTCGGCCAGCTTCCCGAGCCCGCTCTTGAGGGCGTCCCACACCGCTCCCGGAGCGGTCCTGATGCCCTCCGCCAAGGTGCCCATAAGGCGGGCGCCGAGGCCCGACCAGTCGATCGACGAGAGCTTTTCCCAAGCGCCGGCGAACGCCGACCTGACGCCCGTCCACAGATCCGCGAAGAACTTCTTGATCGGCTCCCAGTGCTTCCAGATGAGGTACGCCGCGCCGGCGATCGCCGCGCCGACGGCCTTGAGCGCACCCATGGCCAGCGGCGCGAAGCGGAGCGCCAGCCGGCTGAAGGCGCCGGCAAGGCGCCCCACCCCGCCCTTCGCCGCGCCGAAACCGCCGCGGAGCTTGCCGAACCTGGCCCGCGTGCGCTGCTTGAGCGGCGAGGCCAGGCTGTCGCCGATGTCCGGCGCCAAGCGTGCGGCCAGCGAGCCGATGGCCCCGCGGAGGCGGCCGGCGCCCCTGCCGGCCCGCCTTCGCACGCGCCTCGCAAGCGGCGAGCGCAACGCGTCACGCACACCGCCGCCAAAATCCCAGGCGGACCTCGCCAAGTCCGCCCCGCGGCTGAGCTTGCCCCCGCCCCACCGCAAGATGCCGTACCCGATTCGGACGGCCAAATAAGAGGTGACCGCCTTGAGCGCGACCCCCCAGCCGCCGAAGGCCTCCACGATCGCGTTCACCCCTTCAGGATCCCGCCGATCACGTCGCCGATGTCCTTGAGAGCTGGCCACACGTCGTCCCGCAGCACCGGCCACACGTCGCTCTCGAACTTCTCGAAGGCCTTGACGAAGCTCCTGCCCCACTCCGCGGCGAGCGCATCCAGCTCCCCGCTGGCGTCCATCTCGTTGATAGTTCCGAGCACGCCCCGGAGCCGGTCCTTGAGCTTTTCGAAGGGGCCCGAGTCCATCACCATGCGCTGGAAGGTGAGCCAGTGGTCGCCGAGGTTGGACATCATGCCGTCGTACGTGCCCATGCGGTCCTCCATGGCGCCGCCGAACCGGTTCTCCCAGATGCCCAGCAGCGTTCGCTCGATCTGGGCGCGGTCGCGCGCGTTTGCGATCGCGGTGCGGGTCTCGCCGTCGAGCCCGTACTCGTAGGTGATCGTGTCGCCCTTGGTGCGGGCCGTGATGCCGAAATCCCTCAGGCGCTCGTTCTCCCCGCGCACCGCGTCGGAGAGCGCCTCCACAGCCTGCATGACATCCTTGCCCATGGCTGATGCGGTGTCGCCCAGCGTGCGCAGGCTCTTCGCCCGTTCCATGCCGTACGCGCGCAGCTGCACGAAGGCCTCCGACACCTGATCGAGCTGGAAGGGCGTCGTCGCCGTGAACCGTTCGATCCACTCCATCGACTTTTCCGCCTTCTTGGAGGAGCCCTCGATCGTGCCCAAGGTGGCCTCGAGCCTTTCCCCCAGCGCGGCGGCCGCGACGAAGCCGCCGGCTGAGCGGACGGCCCGGTCGATCCCGAAGAAGGCGCCGCTGCCGGCCAGGCCGGTCAAGAGCGTCCCGCCGACGCCGAGCCCCCGGCCGCCGGCCGGCCGCATCTGCCTCGCCAGCTTCCGCGACAGGCGCCCCGAAGTGCGCTCGAGGCGCTCCTGCTCCGCGCTCAGGCGCCGCGTGTCGATCCCCGCCTTCCGCAGGCTGGCCGACAGCTCGCGCAGCTCGCCCTTCTGCGTCTTGTGCGCCCGGGCCAGCTTGTCGGTCTGCCGCTGCGAGCGCTCGAACTCCTGCCGCATCTTCTTGGTCGGGATCTCCGTGCTCTTGAGCGCGCGGCCCAGCTCGGACGTCTTGCGGCGCGAGATGTCGAGCTTGCTCTCCAGCTTGCCGAGGCTGGACTGCAGGCCGCCCAGCTTGCCCATGGCCGAGGCCTGGTCGCCCAGCTTGGCCAGGGCCGCCTTCGTCGATCCCGCCGACCGGGACAGGGCGGCCAAGGGCACGCTGGCCCGGTCGAAGGCCTCCAGGGCGATCCCGACCTTCAGCTGCGGCATCGCTGGCCTGCTATGCTCCGTTCGTGCTCGGCATGATCGCGTTCGGGACCCTCGTGGGGATGCTCGCCGCGGCCGGCGCGTTCCGCTGGATCGGGAAGGCGATCGTGCTGCTGTTCGTCTTCATCGTCCTCGGCGTCGGCCCCGCGTTGGCCGCAATGGCCGCCGGAGCGCTGTTCGGGATCGCCAGGGGCATCCTAGACGCGCACTTGCACGGCGAGCTTCGCTAGCTCCGCGTACTTGGCCAGCTCGCCGAGCGGCAGGCGGCTGAGCTCCGAAAGGCTCCATCCGGTCGCCCGGGCCACCGCGAACATCGCAGTGCGCAGGATCCGCGGCGCTACAAAAAAGCGGCGACCAGCTTGGCCGCGCGGCTGAAGTCCAGGGCCTTCAGGGCGCGCACCTCTCCCGGCGCCAGCTCCGCGAGCGAAGACAGCATGTGGATCATGCGCGTCATCTCGCTGTCGTGCCTGTAGCTCTGCTCCAAGTCGAGCGCTGTGGGCTCCCGCAGCGTGAGCGATTCGATCTTCCTGCCGCCGACCTCGACCGGCCGCAGCAGCTCGATCTCGACCGGGAACTTGACCTTCCCGGCGTTCACCGAGCCGTCCCTGTCGCGGGGCAGATCCTCGAATTTCGTCATGGCCGTTGCCTCCCCTCTTCTTCCTCGCCTACAGGCCCAGCGCCTCGCGCAGGGCCGCGAGCTGGTCGACGCCGCCGATGATGCGCTTCATGTTCTCCACGTCGATCTCGATGGCGGTCTCTCCCCCGATGACGCACTTGTAGTAGGACAGCGTCACCATGAACGAGCATGGGGCCTTCTTTCCGGCCTCCCACGTGCCCCAGTCGACTTCCTTGACCAGGCCCCGGCAGTGGTGCTCCACGGACTCGACCGCCGTCCCCCGGCCCTTCTGCGCGCCGCGAAGCGTCAGCGCCGTGTCCGCGCCGTTCGCCAGGCCGAACCGCTTGAGCGCCTCGATGTCCGCGTTGGAGGTCGCGAGCTTGCACTCCATCTTCTCCATGCCCATGTCGATTTCTTGGGGCATGTCCGTGCCCCCGGGGCGGAACTCCTCGGTGTTCAGGGACAGCTTGGGCGGGTCGAACGAGTCGAACTTGCCCGCGTAGCCCACGCCGTCGAAGAACACGGACACGTTCCTGAGCAGTTTTGCGGTCACCATGCGAGTTTCCTCCTGTCTGTGCCTTCACCTACCTAGGTGAAGATCGTCTCTACGTAGTCGTCGACCAGGCGGCTCCGGAATGTCACGCGCTCGGCCGGGTACGACGGGGTGAATTGGAAATCGAAATAGATGCGCCCGGCCGCGACGCTCTCGGCCGTGTTCAGCTCGGCGTCGGCCCAGCACTGCCCTCCGAGGATCGCGCCGTCCGCCTCGAGGCCCCGAAGGAACGCGTTGACGGCCTCCACGACGTCGCTGGCGTAGGTCTTGGTGATGCCCCTGTCGACGGCCCACAGGTGCGCCTCCAGAAGCGTGCGGTTAATCCTGTCCGCCGTGCGCAGTGGCGCGCTCATGCGGCGGCCTAGATGAAGGATGGATGGACAAGCTGGGCAAAGTTCAGATTGAAAGAGAGGGAATTCAGAAGTGGGACCGAACGGCGGGCCTCACACTTCTCGAGCCCAGATGGCTGGGACGGCTCTACCGCCTCTCGTAAATGTCAACTATCTTCGGCCGTTGGCCTTCTGTCGAAATGCCCGCTGCCAGCATCAGCTTGGTAATGGCGTCGATAGTCCGTGCATCGGGCTGCAGGGTACGATCGGCGTAGCCTTCGGCGATGAATAGTGGCGTTCCGCCAGCCTTGTTGGGGTTCTTCCAGACTTGCGGATCGGCTCCACGCTCAGCCAGCAAGTTTGCGACTAGCGGGTAGGCGTTGTACGCGGCTCCGTGCGTCGCTGTATCGCCGTTGTTGTCGACGGCGTTCGCATCAGCACCCAGATCGAGCAGGAGGCTAACGGCCTCCAGCGCTTCGCTTTCCTCGCCCGCCTCCTCGTCCGGCGACGTCGTGCCGACCCCGGCCGCAGCCATTAGCGGCGTGGTGTTGTTGAAGTTGGGCAGTAGGGGATCGCCGCCCAACTCGAGGAGCAGGCGCATCAGCGGAACGTCGGAGCGATCAGCGGCCAACAGAATCGGTGTCGCCCCCGCCGCACCCACCGTAGCGATGCGTGAGGACGTACCGGGCAATCCCCGTGTGCCTATAGGCAGGCGGGAATTGACATCAGCGCCGCGCTTCACGATCTCGCGCACAAAGTCGGCACTCGACAGTCGGCCGGCTCCCATCGGCGGCGCGCCATCGTTAATGTCGTTGGAATCCGGCTTTCGCACTCCGGGGATCAGGTGGAGAGCCGAGAATCCGGTCCGAACGTCGTTGGGATCCGCACCCGCGTCGACCAGCGCAATCGCAAGCTCGAAGTGGCCGTTCAGAACTGCGATCTGCAACGGGGACATGGCCGGCGCTCCGCCCCTGTACTTCCAGCCCGCCGCGGGCTGCATCATCGCATTCACGTCGACACCCGCCTTGAGAAAAGCCTGCACGGCGTCGAGGCGGCCCTCGCGGACAGAGAGGAAGAACGGCGTGAAACCGGAATTGAGTCGGGCATTCACGTCGGCGCCTGCCTTGATCAGAGTGCGCACGACCTCCGCGTGGCCCTCGGCCGCAGCCCACATCAAGGCCGTCTGGCCTAGCCGCTCGCGGCGGTCGAGGGCAGCGCCGTGTGCGAGCAGTGCTTTCACCGTTTCCGCATTGCCGGACCGCGCAGCCAGCATAAGGACTGTCTCCCCGCCCTTCATCCGAGTGTTCGCGTCGGCGCCGAACTCCAGCAGCAGCTTCACAATCGTGGCGTTGCCATTGGCGCAGGCTTCCGCCAGGGCAGACGCGCCATAGCGGTTCACAGCATTCACGTTGGCGCCCGCCCGCACGAGCAACCCGACCATCTCGGCATCATCGTGATACGCAGCCCAGTGCAGCGCAGTGGTCCCATCCACCTGCGCGGCGTTGACGTCGACTCCCGTCTCGATGAGGGTCCGGACACTTGCCTTGTCGCTTTGCTCGGCGACATCGGGGAGCGATGCAGCGACAGCGAGACCCGTGAGCCCCAGCTCCAAGAGCACGATTCCAGCGATCCTTGGCCAGCGCATGAATCTGTCCCCTATGCAATGTCCGTCAGTTCGAAGAGGTCTTCGACTCTTCCGGTGCTGTCCACGAACGAATCCATGCGGATGCCGACACGATCGAGCAATGTCAGGTGGAGGTTGGCCAGGTTGGTTCCGTCCTTGTACTGGATATGCTGACCGCCCTTCAGGCCGCTTGCAGCGCCGCCTGTCACAAGGATCGGGAGATTCTCGTGATCGTGAAGGCTCGGGTTCCCCATGCCGCTTCCGTACAGGTAGACCGAATGATCGAGGAGCGACCCGTCGCCGTCCGGTGTGGCGTGCATCTTCCGGAGGAAATCCGAGAAGAGCGATAGATGGAATGTGTTGATCTTCGCGATCTTCAATACCTTTTCCGGATCATTACCGTGATGACTGGTCGGATGGTGGGGCTCCGGGACGCCGATCTCCGGATACGTTCGATTGTTGTGCTCGCGCGTGAACTGAAAGCTGACTACGCGGGTGATGTCCGCCTGAAAGGCCAACACCTGTAGGTCGTACATCAGCTTGGCGTGGTCCGCGAACGCCGCAGGGACTCCTACCGGCCGATCGGTGTCCGGCATCTTGTCTTCGGCTACCGCTTGCTCGGCGCGCTCGATTTCGCGCTCGACTTGGCGAACGCTCTCGAGATACTGGTCCAAGCGCAGGCGGTCGGGAGCGCCCACCTGCCCTTTGATCGTTTCGATGCTTCCGGTGAACGAGTCCAGTAGGCTTGCACGGTCGCGGAGCGCCGCTCGGCGTTCGGCCGAATTGCCGCCCTCGCCGAACATGCGCTCGAAGACGACGCGCGGATGGGCCTCGGCCGGAAGGGGCGTCGTCGGCGACGACCACGAGAGACAGTTCTGATAGACGCAGGCGTACCCGTTGTTGCACACACCGGCGAGCGGAGTCAGGTCCATCGCGAGTTGGAGTGAGGGTATCTGGGTATCGCGGCCCATGTGCTCAGCCGCGATCTGGTCGACTGTCGTGCCCAGATAGTAGTCCGAGCTCTCGGTGTGCTTGGCGACCGCCGCGCTCAGAAACGCCGAGTTGGAAGTGTCATGTGTACCCGGATAGGCATTCGGCAACCGCATATTGCTGATCACGGTCACCTGATCCTTGACCGGCTCCAGCGAATTCAGGATGGGGGAGAGCTTGTCGAGTCTTCCTTGGCCTGGCGGCGTCCACCGCGAATGATCACACCCCATCGGGACAAACACGAAGCCGAGCCTCGCTACCGGTTTCGCGGGCGTCTTGGCCCATGCCGTGGCAGCGGGAATCATGGCGTCTAGTAGAGGCATGGCCAGACCAGCCTGCGCACTCTTCAGGAGCGCCCGTCTGGGAATCGCCTTCTTGGTCAGAAACGTCATGATTTCTTGCTCCAATACACTTATAGGTTTCCTGCAATTGTACGAGGCACGGTCGACTCGTCGGGTTCAGTGCTTCGCATTTGGAATGGAAGGCTCTTGACAATCCCGAGAATGAGCGAAGAGAACCTGTAATCGTTCTTTTCGGCGTCTCTCACGATCTTCCGAACGGCCGGCGCGTCGTAGTACTCCACGCCTCTCCCCAGCGCGAACGTCAGAAGTCTCTCCGTCAGCGTCGCGACAAACAGCTCGGGACGGTCCAGCAGAGCGTCTTCGAGCCCCTCAGGCCCTCGAAAGTCCCCCGCGCCGGGGAGAGTCCCCGACGCATCGACGAGTTCCCCGCCTAGCTCCCGGTCGCGCCACTGTCCGACAGCATTGAAGTTCTCGAGCGAGAACCCCACCGGGTCAATCGTGCGATGGCAGCTCGCGCACACCGCGTTGCTGCGGTGCGCAGCTAGGCGCTCTCGCATCGGGAGGTCGGCCGCCACCGCGCTCTCGTCGAGCGCCGGGACATTCGGGGGCGGAGGAGAAGGAGGCACGCCCACGAGATTGCTCAAGACGAAGACTCCGCGTAGCACAGGCGATGTTCGGGTCGCATACGAGGTGACTGACAGCACGCTGCCCTGCCGCAACAGGCCGCCACGTCTGCTCTCGGGGGCTAGCGCCACCCGTCGGAACCGGCTTCCGTAAACGCCGGGAATGCCGTAGTGCTTGGCTAGGCGTTCATTGAGGAACGTGTAGTCCGACCGGATGAGGGTGAGCACGCTGCGATCCTCGCGCAGCACGCTATCGAAGAACAGCTCGGTTTCCTCTCGGAAGGCTTGCCGCAGGTTATCGTCGAAGTCCCGAAAGAGGTTGGCGCTTGGAATGACCGCCTCGACATTGCGCAGCCGCAGCCACTGTCCGGCGAAATTCGTCGCGAGGTTGATCGATCGGCGATCGGCGAGCATCCGACGCGTCTGCTTCTCCAGTTCCCCCGGTTGTCTCAGCTGGCCGCGGACAGCCACGTCGAGCAGCTCATCGTCCGGGATGCTGCTCCACAGGAAGAACGACAATCGCGATGCCAGATCAACATCGCTGACCCGGTAGATGCCGCTTGCCGGTACGTTTTCTGGGTCGCTCTCCACGCGTAAGAGGAATCCCGGGTTGGCGAGCACGGCACTCAGTGCCTTGGCGATGCCGGTGTCGAAATCGCCTTCGGCTCGTCCTTCGCGATAGAAGGCCATCGGACCGTCGAACTCTGATTCAGCGATTGGCCGCCTATAAGCGCGGCGCATCAGCGTCGAGAGAATCTCTCTCGCGCATTCCTCCTCCTGACTCTTGCTTGGTCCGGATGGCTGGCAGACAAACAATCGACGTCGGCTCGGCGTGTCCCCGGGGCCTTCGGGGCTATATGGCCCGGTCACTAGAACCTGATCGATAGCGGGCGCCGTACGCGGATATCGATTGTCGTTGAAGCGCGCTAGCGTAGGCTGCCGGAGCGTCTCGGTAAGCGATGAACCCACTCTGGGAAAGGTCACGGCAAGGTTGTGCGGACCGGCAGCGACCGCAACGCGCGCTTTCAGATCCTTGTCGACCGCAGCGACCTGCCTGAATAGGGAGTCGTCTCCTCTGGCCGGTTTTCGGACCGTGAAGATCTTGACCGGCTCTCGATCGAGCAGGACCAGAAGCTCGTGCGGACGGTCATCGCGCATCCCGCTGACGGTCCCCGTCAGATTGCGAGCGAGAAGGATCTGGATCTCGTACTCGCCGTCCCGGGGGAATGTATAGGACGTCGACAAACCACCGCGGGTGCCAAGCGGCAGCCCATTCAAGTGACCTTCCTGTGTCAGATCCGGAGCCACTCGGATTCTGTCGCCCTGCAGAGACTGCGTGGTCCCGACCGCGAGGCGGCTGACTTTCTGGGCACTCGAGATATAGCGGTTCAGGAGCGTCGGCGACAGATCGCCGAGGATGACGTTGTCGAAGCCGTGACCGCTCTCATCGGCCGGCAGTAGCGAGGCGACGTCGATGTCGAGCGCCAAGAGGTCCCGAATCGCGTTCTGATACTCGGTGCGAGTCAGCCGTCGCAACGTTTGGGTCCGGCCGGGATTCAATCTTTTGGCCGCCCCGGCATCCAGAGACGCTCTCAGCCATGTCAACATCGCGCGACGATGGGCCTCGGATGGCTGGAGCGCTTGGGGAGGCGGCATGAGGCCCGTGTGCAGCTTGCGCACCACCTTCTCCCATAGCTCGGGCTGTGCCGCGGGCCTGGACACGTCCGCGTGCTCTAGACTCAGGCCCCCGGTCTTTATGCGCTGGCTGTGGCAGGTCGCGCAATACCGATCGAAGAATTGACGCTGGTCCAAGGTCGGAGAACCTTCGGAGGATGCCAGGTCAGTCTGCTGCTGTGCAGATGCTCTCCCCTGCACAGAGAGCGAAAGCGCCGCTATCAGGCCGGCAAGAACAAGCTGCAGCGGCACAGGGAACGGCACCGGATCGGTCATCTGCTGTGCCCCGCCAGCCAACAACACGTAATATCCTAAGCAGATTCTTGCGAGGAACGGGCCCCTTGGTGCCCGTGACAGTGGTTGTGAGGCCCGTTGTGCTCAACTGGCGTCCTTGTTCAATCAACTCGCACTGCCTGCACCCCCCATTCTCAAACCTGCCTTCCTATTGACCGCATCTCAGGAGAGAGCCGGAAAAGGTGGGGTCTTCGAATGTTTGGTGGTGCGCGGGGGCCCGTCAGGCAAAGGAACTCAGGGTACGCACGAGAGGCTGGGATGGCTGGTGGCAGCGGTCGCGGCTACGGGCTCCTTGGGCGGTCTCGCCGGGCAGGGGAGCCTCCCCGGTGCGCCGTTGCGCGCGCGATGTGGGGGCCGCACGATGCCGGTCGGCCAGTTCCGGCTAGGCCACATTCGAACGCGGGATCGGCCGTGGTAGCCGTAGCGCTATCGCCTGCAGCAGCCTCGGGAGCATGGCGGCCAACTCGTAGCGGCGATTGAAACGGTACTGAAGGTTCGCTCGGTAACCGGCCGGGTAGTGCGCTTCCAAGTGATGATAGGTCTTGACCGGGGAGCACTATCCGTTGCCCAGGATCGTGTTTTCCCAGGTCAGGCTGAGGACGTTACAGCCGGCCTTGCCGCCATCGGTCACGCGCGGCTTGTGTTCGCAGCCCGCTGCCTCCATCCCGGGGAAGCAGCCGAGGCCGTCTGTGTGCTCCACGTGCTAAGCCCTAGGTTCTGCCCGGCCTAACGGTCCACGACCTACTTGAGGAAGCCGCCCACAATGCTCAGCTTAAGCCGCACCGGCTGGTCGTCCTCGGTCACCTGTATGGCCACCAGCATCGGCGTCTCGCTCTCGGTGCCCCGCCTGAGCTTGCCAGCTGGGTTCTTGCCCGAGGTAGGCGCCATCGACCTCCACCGTGCCACATCGCCAGTAGGCTCGGTCGCGCAGGAGAGTGCCTGCATGAGCTCTTGCTTGAACAGTCAGGCGGTGTTGTCGTTGACGCCCCGCTTGCGCCCCAGTTCGCCGGCCGACATGCCGCACTTGGTCTGCGAGAGCAGGTACATGGCCAGGAACCAAGTGGTGGAGGGCAGTTTGGTGTCTTGGAAGAGAGTGCCGTCAACAGCGAGACCTGGCGCTTGCTATCGTCACGCTGGAACGTGGTGCGGCGGGCGGAGAGTCGGGAGAAGCGGGCCGATCCTCTGCTGGGCAGGAGAGGCCGTCGGGCCAGCCGGCGTGGACTTGGCCTGCTCGCACTGCGGCTCTGCGCCGTAGTCTTCGAGCAAGCGAAGGAGGCTGAACGCTTTATCTTACGCGGGAGAAAAACAGTTTTTCTCTTTGCTTGGAATACCATGTGGAATTGCTGTCACTCAACTCGATATCACAGGGTTAACGGACTTCGAGGAAATGCTATCGCGACGTTCTTACCGGCAGGAGGCTGACATCCAAGCCATTGATATCAGCCACTACGAAATCCTTCGTTAAATCACCCTCAACAACCTTGATATCGCGCCCGAAGGGGGTTGGCCCGAGAGTCTTCTGTGGGGGGTGATCCTTGTCGACCGAGAAAGATCCAACCATGTTCCTCCCAAACTTGACACGATTCCAGAAGACTCCGCCACTAAGATCGAACGGATGATCGTCTACAAATTGTTGCATATTCTCAAAGAATGAGGAATCCCAGCCTGTCGGTAAGAAGACAGTCACACCCCGGAAGCTCACAACCCAACAGGGCAAAGTAAAATCTCGATTCATGTAGATCCAGTCGCCTTCCGGACTGCAAGGACCGAACAAGGAGATGCTCTTGATGATCTCCTTCTCTGGATTCATGATCTGCTCGCGAACTTGGCAGATGGCTATGCCATCAGCGTACCGATACCCGTGCTTGCCAAGGAGAGAAAATACGGAGAGATAGGCTGACTTCAACCAACTAACTGCGACAAACCGAGGTTTCACAAGCTTGAGCGTATACTCAAAATCCCGTTCCTTGTCGTATGGATACAACGGAACTCTTGGCGGCTTCTCCATTGAAATCAAGTATTTCCCATCTCCTCGGCTCAAGGAGGCAACGTGTGAAACGCCGTCTATCTTCACATGGACCTTGGGATGGTTCAAGGAATCGACGGCCGCTTGGTCTATTCCTTTTCCCGCGTTGTTGTTGCAGTCATTACAGGTCAGACACGTGGCAATACTTCGCACATTGAACTTCTGCCTGAAGGATCGAGGCGGGACATGCTCCAAAGTCACTGAACCTCCGTCTCTGGCGTTACTCTCACTGAATGGTGAAAGACAGATAGGGCAGCGCGTGTTGCCGAGACTGAAGAGCTTCAACCGTTGTGTCTTACTGGATGTACGGCTCATTCCTCAGACCATGCGGTCCTTTCACCCGGTTCAACCCATGCTCCCTATTCTTAACGCAGAGTAGAGTCAGGCAATCTGTGATCCGGAGTCTGTTGCGACCGGTGGCTCAAATCTAGTATAGCTCCAAACGGTTTCGACACGCTACCAAGACAAGCTTCACAAACTATATCAGCTTGATCCTCACTCGTGGCCACTCCCCGAATGGCAGATTGGATGGCCACTACTCGAGTGACAGATACCCTACCACGCCATCTCGGCGGTGCGCTCGGTCACGGCGTTGAAGCCGACGGCTGGACAAAGGTTGAGTCGTAGAACGGCGGGACGCGCTCCCGCCATCGCATTGCTCGTCCTCATCAGGTTGGCAAAGTCTACCCCTACGGAGCGACTTCGCAGCACTCTGGCCGGGGGCTGGGCAGTCGGGATTGCTTCCGCAGTCAGCGGACGCTCCAACGAGGCAGCGCGCGGAACGAAGCCGGTCGGCCCAGCCTTGGCGGGCCGACCGGATAGGAACAGGTCCTGCATCTGGCTAGGTTCCGCAATCGCCTTCTCGAACAGACCGGCGTCATGTTCCGGCGCTGTACGCGCCTCGTCGGCCAGCCCTCCGTGCATGGCCGCCACCACGGTGACTGTTGGAATCCATAGTGCTCCCCGAAGTCCGCCAAGCAAACCGGGTTTTGCCAAAGCGATCATCGTCGCCGTCCTCGCCGTCATCGACTTAGCCCCTAGCTTGAAACACAATCGGGCGATTCAGGGGCCTCGGAACACAACTACCCCCACCCAGCCGTCTGCACGGGACCGCGGCGCTCCGCCCAGACTGTTGCGAGCAACGCTCGAGACACCGGTTCCGGCCCGGGGTGGCACTGGCTGTATATGCTGGTTTGGAGGAGGGCTTCCGAAGAAACCTCGCTAGTGAATGATCGCCTGCCCGGACCCAGACTGATGTTGGGGTATGGAGAACACCAATGACAAACGGGGCGTGACTGCCGGAACCGCGCTTGTGCACCAGCTTAGCCGACGCGGTGTTTCAAATTGAATGGTCCGGGCCGTGCTCGGGGGCCCCACTGATGTGAAACACCTCAGTCCGGCGATGTGGTTGTGAGGATGGCGTCGGGAATGGCGTGCTGTGGGAGGACGACGTAGCCTAGCTCCTTGGCAGTTGTCTTGACGTAGCTCAAAGTGCGTTCGCGGTAGCGCTCTTCGTAGGCCTCCTGACCCTCGTCAACGTAGTCTGGGCCCCACGCGAGCATGCGGCAGACCAAGACCGCGAGCTTCCGTGCCGTTGCGAATATTGCCACCTTCATTCCCTTGTGGCGTGCCTTGCGACGCAAAGCCGCCCCGAGCGCGCTGCTGGAGCGGATCAGGGACGTCGCCGCCATACGCAGCACATTCGCGATGCGCTTCGCTCCCATGCCGCGCTCGCGCTTCTTGCCCGCGAGCGTCTTGCCTCCCGAAACCGAGTGGCGGGGCGCCAGCCCCAGCCAGCTCACGAAATGCTTCTCGCTGGGGAACGCCGACAGGTCCGCGCCGACCTCGGTCAGGATCGTTCGCGCCGCGCCCGCGCTGAGCCCGTCGATGCGCGTCAGATCCACCGCTGCATAGCGGTACAGCGTCCGGCGCGTGGCTTGTTCTCCCCGTGCCCGGATGGCCTTCTCCTTGGCCGGGGTGGGGTGCTTGGGGCACTCTTGCTCCCGCAGCTCTTCGCAGGCTTGCCGCTGCAGTTCGTCCCGCAGCATCCGCTCGTAGATCTCGATCTGCTCTTGCAGACCGTCGTACAGTGCCAGCGTGCTCTCCAGGTTGAACAGGTGCTCCTCGCGCCAGTTGCCGCTCAGGAATTCCGCAAACTGCTCCGCGCTGTGCTTGCAGCTCGCGTGCCGCAGCGCCGCCAATTGCTCCGGGTCGCGCTCCCCCTTCACGATCGCCCGCACGATGCGCATGCCGGTCAGCCCCGTCAGGTCGCTCACCGCCCGGTGGACCTGCACGTTCATCTGGTCCAGGGACTTCTGCATCCACTGCACGTAGCGCCCTCGCTGCATCACCAGGTTCTGCAGCTGGCGGTGCAGCGAGCGCAGGCGCGTGACCGACTCATGGGGCCGGAAGGACCCCCGCAGCAGCCCGCAGCTGTGCAGTCGCTGCAGCCACTGGCAATAGGCCATGTCGGTCTTGCGGCCGGGCACGTTCTTGAGTTGCCTGGCGTTGGCAAGCAGGACCTCGAATCCGCGCTCCTCCAGCAGCTCGTGCAGCGGAATCCAGTACACGTGCGTGCTCTCCATGGCCACCGACACCACGCCTTGGTCCTGCAGCCAGTCGGCCAAGCGCCGCAATTGCTCTGTCGTCGTCCCGTACTGGCGCACGTTCGGCTTCTCGTCCCCGTCCTGTTGCGGTCCGCACACCCAGTGCTCGCGACTCCCCAGATCGATGCAGGCCACATTGGGCCGCAGCACGTTCAAAGCCCGCGCAAGCTTGTGCTGCCGGCTGCCACGCTTCTTTATGGTCTGTCTCCCTCAACCCCTTACGACTGCCTCTGTCTGTGTGTGGGGACCCCGGCCCGAGTTGGCAACGCTAAGCAGTCTGATGTGGGGGAGAGCTTGCAAGCAAGCCTCGCCAGTGAATGATCGCTCGCTCGGACCCAGACTAGGAGTGGGGCATGAAGCACCAGTGATCTTCGGGGCTTGGCTGCCGGGGCCTCCCCTCTAATGCTTACGCATCCGGCGAGCCTGTTTCAGACTGAATGATCCGCGTTCGCGCGGGGATCCGGCTAGAACAGATTCAGGGCATTGCCGAGAATGATCCGAAGTGGCCGGCACCTCGGGTTGCGTGGCGAAGCGCAGCTGAGTGGGACTGCCGCCCCCAACTTCGGATGGCTCGCTCTCGACAGTCACCTATTCATGTCGCATCTTATTTCTCTTATTGTGAGGGGGTTCAACCAAACAGGGCGGAACAGTATCCCAAATCAAGGCTTGGGAGACGCTGACGACCACGGGACTAGACCGCTCTGCCCCAGCCGGTGTTGGTCGGGACCGGACGCAGGTAGTAGGTGATCTGGGCCGCAAATGTGCCGATCTGCGGTGGTAGCATGAAGCCGCGCGGACCTGCACACCGCGCCCCCCCGTCGGAGCCCCTTGCCGTGTCGGCCAGTGCCGGCCCCAGAGTCGCCCGGGGCATCCTAGAGCGTTGCCGGCTACAGCGACAGTCCAGCCGCGCGTCGCTACCGCCCTGCTGGCATTGTCGATGTTCCTGACGGGGGCGAGCGGCTTCGTATTCGAGTGCATCCTCAGCACTGTCGCGACGTTCATCCTCGGCAACAGCATCGAGCAGTTCTCGGTCACGATCTCGCTGATGATGCTGATGATGGGCGTGGCCGGGGTCTGCCAGCGCTTGCTGTCAGATGCGCACCTAGTCGAGAAGTTCTTGGCCGTGGAGGTGTCCTTGGCGCTATTGGGCGGTTTTGCCCCGATCGCCGTGTACGGCTCGTACGCCACGATGGAGATGCACTACGTGGCCGTCCAGTACTTCTTTGTGCTGGCGATCGGTTTCCTGATCGGGCTAGAGATCCCGCTCGTTCTCCGCATCAACCGAGCATACGTCCCACAGCTGAAGTCCAACATAGCTGCCGTGTTCAGCATGGACTACTTGGGAGCCTTCATTGGAGCCGTGGTTTGGGTATACGTGCTGCTCAGGCACTACCCGCTGACGGAAACCAGCTTCTTCGTCGCAGGGATGAACTTCGCGGTCGCCTGCATCGCCTATGCCTACTTCTCGTTCCGGGGAGCGGCCTCGCGCAGGTTGGCCGCGATCGGCCTGATCGCGGTCACGGCGGGCGCCCTTACGCTCGGGTACGCGCGCAATCGCGACTGGAGCGGGCTCTTCGAGCAGAAGTTCTACAGCGAGCCGATCGCATTCTCGCAGACCACCAAGTACCAGCGCTTGGTGCTCACCGCCTCCCCCGATCCTGTCGACTATCGGCTGTATATCAACGGCAACCTTCAGTTCTCAAGTCTGGACGAGCACATCTACCACGAGATGCTGGTGCACCCCGCCCTCCGCCTCGCACGGGATCCTGGCCGCGTTCTGATCCTTGGCGGGGGCGACGGGCTGGCCCTGCGCGAGGTCCTCAAGCACACCAGCGTCAAGCACGTGACGCTAGTAGACATCGATCCCGACATGATCCGCTTCGCCGCTACGCACGATGTGATGACGGAGCTGAACAGTGGAGCATTCGCTGACGCCAGGGTCCAGGCTGACGCCGCCGCCGAGCCTAGCGTTCGTTCCGGGGCTGTGCCGCTGTACGGTTATGCCGGGGAAGAGGAGGGCGCGGTGGAGCAGGCGGCAATGGTGGGCGTGTACACCATCGACGCAGACAAGTTCCTCGCAACTGCAGACGGGCTCTACGGAGCTGTCCTGATCGACCTTCCGGACCCCAACTCCGTGGAGCTGGTCAAGCTCTACAGCAGGGAGTTCTACCTCAGGCTCGCCGGATCCTTGGAAGCCGGCAGCGTGCTGGCCATGCAGGCGACCTCTCCGTACCACGCTAAGGAGTCATTCCTGTGCATTCTGAGAACCGTGCGCAGTGCCGGGTACATGGCTGTTCCCTACCACGAGAACGTGCCAAGCTTCGGCGATTGGGGCTGGATCCTTGCCTGGCGATCCGGAGAGTCCGAGCAGGACATGCTCTCGCGAATCAGATCTTTGGATGGTTTCGGAATCCGGCCGCAATCGCTCAGTTACCTTACCCCGGAACGCTTCCGGGCTTCGACCACGTTCGGTAAGGGTGCACTCGATCCGCAGGGCGACGAAGTCAACACGCTGATGCATCCAGTGCTTCTTCGGCTGTACCTGACAGAGAGCTGGCTGCGCTGAGCGTTCGGGCTGTCGCGGCAGGCCTCCGCGCGTGCCCGGTCGGGCCCCTAATGGCTGGGTGCTGCGCATACCCGTCGACCTCCGGACGGGAAGGCCCGTGCTGGATTGCCCAGAAACGCACCGGACTCGATCTGTCCGTGCGTCGGGACTAGGCGGCCGGTTTGCGTTAGGCCGGAATAGGCCGTTTGGGCTGTCCCTGAGAGAAGTACTACTCAGACTGGCTGCAGGGAGTGACTGCCGTACGCGAGCAGGTCCTTCTACTGGGGACGCTGGCAGCTACTGGCAATGATTTGCATCTAGGGCGATTGCCGTGCACGGGCCATGAAAGCTCGTGAGGGCAGGCATTCTGAGAACGAGGCCCCACCCGGCTGGGCATCCACCCGTGACAGTTGACCTGATTTCGCTGACCTCCCGGTGGGCGCATCAGAGGCCGTCCGGACCCAGCATTCTCGTCAGCTCGACGCGCACGGCCCGGACCTAAGGCCAGCAGGGCAAGGAACGCCAACCGACTGTGAGCAGGATGGCTCGCTCCAAGCTGCGTTCCGGAGCCGTTGTCCCTATCGCACTTCACTACTACTTGCAAAGGTTGTGCAAGTTCTGTCCACGCTGGGCCGGTCTCCAGGGATGTGCCTTGGTTGGCCGAGCCCAGCAGCGGGGCGTGCCTAGGTAGTGCCGCCAAGGGTCGCCGGTCGCCAGACTTCACAGGCGCTCCACCCTAGGACAGAACCGGACGAGCGGATGGTTGGACCGTGCAACCCGCCAATCTGGCTGGACCGCAGAGATCTCACCGTCCGGAAATCAACCGTTGGTGTATGGGATTGCGCTTCCGATGCCAAAACCTGACGGTTCTGTCTGCCCGTAGGCCCGCATAGCCAGCGTCGCCGCGCCAGTTCCATCAGGCACGCGGCGAACTCCAGTTCAGGCGGTCTCAAGGCCGCGGGCCTCGAAATCCGCGTGTGCGCTCGGAGAACTGTAACAGTTGTGTAACGATTCGCCGCCGTTGGCCCAAGCGGCCCTAGTCCTAAATTGCAACACTGTTGCATTTAATGTTACGCTCATGAGTCTGAGGGGCCCGCCCTGCTGATAGAGGTGCTTGGGCCGAGGGAGACCAGGGAGGATCGGATGTCTGAAACGATTCTGGCAAGGGCCACGCCGCCACCGTTGGATCCGGTAGAGCAGACTTGCTGCCGGAGAGTCGGCGTGGGCTTTGCCTTCGCGCTGCTTGCCGCGACATTGCTGTTGGGGGCCAGCCCGGCAGCGCCCGCCCCGGCAGTGGAGCACAAGGCGGCGGCCAGCGAGGACGCCGCACTGCTGCTGCAAACTGCTCGCAAGAACAGAGAAGTCCTGTCGGAGGACTTTCCCGGGTTCCGGAGCAAGCTGACGGTGCACGTTGACGGGCGCGTGCTCCACGGAGTCTGCACATTCCGCCTGCCGGGCGACGTTCAAGTTGAGATGCAGGCCGCCGAAGTTCGGGCAGACGTCACGGCGACGATTCGCTCCATGCTGATGCACCGGGCGCCGTCCAGTCGCACGTCGCTCCAAGAGGCGCGGTTTGGGGAGAAGGACGAGAGTCCGCTTGGCCGCGAGCTGCTGCTGGCCGACCGCACCCAGTCGGCCTACCGCATCAGGGATGGGCAGATCATTCAGGTCGACCGCCGCCGGGCCGACCCGCGGTTGGTGCTGACCCTCCTCGAGACCCGCTCGACGGAATCCGGCAGGTACCTGCCCCGGCATGTCTTTGCCGTGCGGATTGACCAGCACAGCGGATCCGTGCTGGAGGCTTGGACGTACATCAGCGAGTTCCAGCGGGTCGGCGGCGAATACCTGCCGAAGTCCCGGCAAGTCATCCGGACCCACGAAGGCCGGACAACCGCCCTGCTCATCGAGTGGAGCGAAATCGAGCTACTCGAACCTGAGTCCGGCGGCTAGTCTGCCGTCGGATCGTTCCAGACAATCCCGAACAAACACAGAGGTGCAACCATGACAATCCTGCATTCCAACCTTTACCGGAGTTTCCGCGTAGCGGCGTTGGCCGCCGCGATCATCGCTACCGCCACCGCGCAAGACCGGGTGGCCTTAGAGGGACGCGTCATCGACCAGACCGGCGCTCCGGTTGCGGGTGTGCCCGTCTTCGTCCGCCACGCCGCAACCGGCCTCGAAATTTCCCAGAGCTCAGGATCGACCGGAGAATTCTCGTTTGAAGTTCGGCCTGGCTCGTACCGAGTGAGCGCCGCGGAGAACGACTTTCAAACGGTCTCTGAGGACGTCGAAGTGGCCGATACGCGGCCCGACGCGCTCGTTCTGACGCTACGACCGGCGATTCTGACGCAATCCATCATCGTCACGGGCTCTCGCGAGCAGGAACTGCGCGAGGCTTCAGTGGCCAAGGTGGAGATGATCGCCCGGAGCCAGCTGCGGGACACTGGCTACGAGAGCGTCAGCGACATCCTTTCCGAGGAGCCCGGAGTTGTCACGCGCACGGACCGGAGTCCGGGCAGCCGGGCCGGCACACAGATTCACGGCATCGGGTCTCGGCAGTCGCTCATCCTCATCGACGGATTCCCTGTCGTAGGCGCCCGCGGCGTCAAGAGTGGAATCATCAACATGAACCGCCAGTCGACCAATCGCCTGGAGAGAGTCGAGATCGTCAAGGGTGCCTCCTCGGCACTCTACGGCTCGGATGCCATTGGCGGCGTGATCAACATGATCACGCGCGAACCGCGGCAGCGGTTCGACGCCGACGTGACGGCCTCTGCAGCCTCACTCGGCGGTGTCGACCTCCGCGCGGACACGGGCTTCGTCCACGGCCGATGGTCAGGCTTTCTAGCCGCCGAGCGCCACAAGCGAAACCCCTATGATCTGACGCCCCAGGACTTTGACACGACGGGCCCCGGCTTCCGCCGCTACGACTACATGGCCAAGCTCAGCCGCGAGTTCTCGGAGAACTTGAAGATCGGGCTGCTTGCGAACGCCTTCGACAACCGCGAAGTGAGCGTGTATGCCGGTGCCACTGGGGGTCAGGTGACAACGACGAACGACAGCGCCCTGAATTACGGCGCGACTCTGAATGCCGGCCTCTCACCGGTCACGCAACTGCAGGCGCGCGCGTACTACGGCAAGTATGACGAGAGTTCAGAGGTCGACATCCTTCCCATTCCCGGGCCGTTCGAAGGTAGGGCCAACCTGAACGAGCGCCTCTACCGCTTCGACGCCAGCGTTTCGCACGCGCTCGGAAGCCGTCAGCTGTTGCAGGGAGGGTTCGACTGGACCTCAAACGAATACCGGGGCTACAACCGCCTGCTGGGGGACAACAACGGAAAGTCGATTCGCATGGTCGATGGCTGGTTTCAGGACCGGATTCAA
Organism: Bryobacterales bacterium; assembly: GCA_965203925.1. Classification (GTDB taxonomy): domain Bacteria; phylum Acidobacteriota; class Terriglobia; order Bryobacterales; family UBA6623; genus VXMF01. The sequence continues at coordinate 6,580,979 of OZ241924.1, read as the reverse complement.
GCCCACCCGAGGCTAAGCCTTACAGTCGGCGGCCGCGCGACCAACCATTCGGTTTATGGCTCGCAGATGGTCCCCAGGGTTGGCCTGATGTTCCGTGCCGCGGATGGCCTGCGCATCCGGGCTTCGTACGGCCAGGGTTTCCGCGCCCCGGACCTTGGCCAGCTGTACTACCGATTCCTGACCACATCCGGGCTATACCAGATCATTGGCAATCCCAACCTCAGGCCGGAGTCGGCAGCAACGACCCAGATCGGCTTCGACAGCGGCGTCGGGCGGGTCCGATTCGGGGCGACATTCTTTCGCAATGACATCAAGAATCTGATCCAGACGCAGCTGCTGGGCCGGCCGAGGACCCAGCAGCAGTTGATGGGAATTCTCGCCGCGTTCGACATACCACCGGAGTTCGGCCCAGGCCTGAACCGCCTAACGTACCTGTACCGAAACTTGGAGAACGTCTTCACCTCGGGGGTCGAGGGCCGGGTCCAAGTGAGGCTGGCGGAGAACTTGGTTGTCACCAGTGGGTACACATATCTCGATGCTAGGGACAAGGCAACCGGTGCCTACCTGAGCCAGCGCCACAAGCACCACGGAAACTTCCGGATCTGGTGGACGACGCGGCGCCTCGGGGGTCTCAGAACAAACTTTCGCGGAACCTATCTCAGCAAGTGGCCGATCGTCGGACGACGGGCCACCCTAGTCGTGGACGGATACCAGCTGTGGGACTGGTATGTCGCGAAGCCAATCGGCTCCGGATTCGAGATGTACGGTGTGGTCGACAATCTCTTCGACTCCATTGACTCGAATCTGTCCGGTCCCAATCCGACGTTCTACCGAGCAGATCCCGGCAGGACGTTCCGACTCGGACTGCGCTGGACCTTCGGCACGGAGTAGGTGCAGGGACCCTAGCAATCCGGGTACTGGCGGTCGTTGGAAGAGGCCTTAGCCCGTCCACGATGCGTCCGGCCTTCAGGGGCCTAGCTCCGACTGGTGCCATGGCCCCGTGCCGTCCGAAATGGCCGACCGCGAGGCCTTCAGCCATTGCGCCGATCGCAAAGAGGGGAAACAGTGGTTTGCCGGTTGCTCGCGAAGCCGTCAGTCTGGCGCACTGGACGGTGCCCCAGAGACCCCAGAGGGTGGTCCAATCGTCAGGTCACATCCACAGGCCTAACGCTGCTGTTCTAGCGACGCCCGCGAGTCAACAGGACGAACGTCCGTCGGTATTGGGATGTCGCCTGTCCCTGCCAACGCACTAGCGGGGCAACTCGCAATCCTGTCGTCAGAGCCGGCCAGATCCCCTTTGATCTCTTCTGGTGCTGTGGCATAGGACTCCGTTCACGAGAATGCTCACACTATTCGGAGACCCAGTCGACCGTGGCCATCCAATCGCTCGCACAACGATCGCCGACAGTACCGTAAGACGGTCGGGCTGGCATTGCACGAAACCATGGGCCTGGCGGTTGGTATCCTAGGCGGCACGCCTCCCGATTGATCTCGAGCGGCGCGGATCATGAGAGAAACATCTCTGGATGGGCACATTGCGGCCGTGACAGGTGCAAGCAAGGGCTTGGGTCGCGAGATGGCCGAAGCGCTGGCCGCCGCTGGAGCCAAGGTGCTTCTGATTGCCCGAGATGAGTTGCTGCTCAGCGAGGTCGTCCGAGGGATCCGGGCCAGAGGCGGGGTCGCCGAGTACATGACCGCTGATGTGACGGACGAGACAGTCGGAGACGAGGCCGACCAGTTCGCCAGGGAGACGTTCGGGCCCTGCGACATCCTTGTCAACAATGCAGGCATCAACAACCGCAAGACGATCGAGGACATGTCCTTCGAGGAGTGGAACGAGATCATCGCGGTGAACCTTACAGGCCCGTTCGCGATGTCGCGAGCTTTGGTGCCCGGGATGAAGCAGGCCGGCTGGGGCCGGATCATAAACATGACGTCGATCATGTCGCACGTCTCCCTCCCCAGCCGCACGGGCTACTCGACAACCAAGGCTGGATTGCTGGGCTTCACCAGAGCACTGGCCCTAGAGCTGGCTCCTCACAACATTACCGTCAACGGAATCAGTCCGGGACCGTTCGCGACGGAGATGAACCGCCCGCTGATCGAAGATCCGGAGAAGAACAGCCAGTTCTTGGCCAGCATCCCTCTAGGTCGTTGGGGGCGACCGAAGGAGATCGGGACACTCGCCGTCTACATCTGTTCCGACGATTCGGGCTACTTGACGGGCACAGACATCGTCATCGACGGCGGTTGGCTCGCCCGCTAGGGGCTTCGCTGCCCAGGGCCACGAAGCGATACCCGCGGTCCTTGAGTGCGGGCACGATCTCACGAACGGCCCGCAGTGTTTCTGACCGATCCGCGATCGGCTGGGCGCGGTCCCCGTCATGTAGGCAGATGACGGCCTGCGGTCGCGTGCGCCGCAGGACACGGCGCACTATTCGGGCGCTGTCCCATTTCCAGTCGTTGCCGATGACCGTCCAACCGACCGCCACTAGTCCCTCCGTTGCGAGGATCCGCGCGAGGCCGGGCGCCGCCAGGCCATATGGGGCGCGAAACAGGGCTGGCTGCGCACCGGTCGCGGCCTCGACCTCTTCTTGCGTGCTCACCACCTCCTGGGCAATCCGCGAGCGGGAGCACAGCGGAAGGACCGGATGAGAGAACGTGTGGTTGCCGATCGTGTGGCCCTCTTCTACGATGGCGCGAGCGACCTCAGGCCTCCGCCGGACATTGCGGCCGCAGACAAAGAACGTGGCCCTCACGTCCAGCCTGCGCATGGCTTCCAGGAATGCCGGCGTTTCGTTGCTCGGCCCGTCGTCAAAGGTCAGTGCAACCGCGTTCGGCGGGAGGGGGAGCCGGAAGCCCGACTCCCCTGACCGTAGGTCCCGGGCTGGAGAACGCTCAGGGTCGTCGCAATTCCCCACACCACGGGAACTCGATCCGAACAGCCTCGCACCCACCGTCGCGCCAGGCCATGCGAGAAGCCCATGTTGTGGCGTTCCCTGATGTTGAGCAAGTCCGCTAGGGTTTGGGGGCGCTGCCAGTCCCGGGTCGAGGTCAGGCGTCCCGCGCGCCCCGATCAGGGCAATGCCATCCGTAGCGTCGATCACCCGCGGCTCGTGCCAACGCTGATCGGATCGCGTGTTTGTGCCCTCCGACGACCGACCTGGCGCATTGACCACGATCAGAGTCCGGCCCCTCTGGCGGACAGCACACAAGGCGGCATTCGCCGTTCCCGCGGCACAGGTTGCATGTCGCTGGTAAGGAGATAGTCGCTTTTCTTGAACTCTTCCACCAATTCTGCTTGGCGAGGACATTCGTGCAGCGGGCGTACAAGCTTCCGAAGAAGTTTCAAGACCTCAGATGCCGACTCGGTGGGCCATCGTTGCGGGCGGTTCCCATCCAACGCGGACGACTTCCTCCGGGCGTCGCTTTTCGCGTTGTACCTGAGCCACGACTGTACAACCTTGAGTCCAGACACCCCAACGTCAAACGTCTCAACTGCAATCGGGGAGCCGCATGGACACTCCGTTCTCACTCGATTGGCTCTGGAGACCAGCATCGGTATCGGACAACAGTCGCAGCAAGATCGCAACCTAGACCAGAATCGCCTCCTAGCCACCACCGGATACATCTTGAGGGCCCAAGCGGTCTGCGTCCGTGGTCGTTGTCGGTACGGTCGTCATTCCCGGACGCCATTGCCGGCACGTCGCTGACGTCAGTGCGATCCGTCGTGGACCTCGTCCTTCTTCGCCGCGGCTTCCTAACCGCTCGCAGTGCCCGGAATTCGGGAAGTCCTGAAGTGGCCACCTCGGTTGCGCGGAACGCCGCTCCGCACTCGACCTCCGGATTTGCGCCACGTCTCTCGGGAACTGAATCCCTCCGCGCGAGCGTCATTTCACGGCTTGTGGCGGACCGTCGGAATCTTGCGCGGTTCGGTTCGGCCAAACCCCTATACTGTTACCTTCGGTTCCGAGCCGACGATTGGACGGACGGTCGTGAAGCGCAAGCTCAAGCGCGAATTCCAGTCGCCGCAGCGGGAGGCTGCGATGTTCTTCGGGATGTTCCTGAGGGGTCAGCCGGTCGAATCGCTGCGCGCCCAGATCGACGTCCCGCCCAAGGTGTTCTTTAAATGGATGAGGCTGCCCGAGTTCGATCCTGACTTTCGGGACCACCTGCGGCGCACCTACGTCTATCGGAAGCAAGTGCTATGGATTTTTGATTCGTTGGTGACGTCGTCGCAGTCCAGTACGCCCAGCCAATGAAGCGTCCGCCCTCTCGCGTTGCGAAGGGCAGCGTCCACCCCGCAGCACGACCGAGCATGGGAGACACGTGATGGACCTCTACCACCCATCGAAAGAGTTCGCCGAGCGCGCCAATCTCAGGGCCGGAGCCGACTATGAGGCCCTCATTTCCGACGCGCGTTCCGACCCAGAGGGCTTCTGGGAACAGCTAGCTGCGAGCGAACTGCACTGGTTCCGCAAATGGGATAGCGTGCTGGACGATTCCGAGCATCCCTTCTACAAGTGGTTCGTCGGTGCGCGAACCAACATGTCGTTCAACTGCCTAGACCGTCACTGCGAGACCGAGCGGCGCGACCGTCCGGCAATCTTGTGGGAGGGCGAGCGCGGCGATCGGAGGGAGCTGACATATCAGCAGTTGTTGGAGGCAGTCCAGCGATTCGCGAACGTGCTAAAGGCTCGGGGATACCGCGCCGGTGACCGCGCCATCCTCTACATGCCGATGGTGCCTGAACTCCCGGTCGCAATGCTGGCCTGCGCTCGCCTCGGAATCATCCACAGCGTGGTCTTCGCGGGCTTCTCGTCCGAGGCGCTGAAGACCCGAATTCTCGACCTTGACGCCAGTCTAGTGGTCACGGCCGACGGCGGATGGCGGCGCGGCAAGGTCGTACCCCTGAAGCAGGCCGTGGACGAGGCTTTGGAGGACTGCCCCGGAGTCCGGGACGTGATCGTCTACCGCCGCACGGGCAGCGAGATCACCATGCGGCACGGTCGGGATTCCTGGTGGGATGACCTGGAGGCAGGCGTGCCCGCCGACTGCCCGGCCGAAGAGCTGGATTCGGAGCACCCGCTCTACGTGCTATACACCTCGGGCACGACGGGCAAGCCCAAGGGCATCGTCCACACGACGGGCGGATACCAGCTGCAGGTTTCAATGGCGATGCGCTGGGTCTTCGACATCAAGGACGAGGACATCTACTGGTGTGCCGCCGACATCGGCTGGGTCACCGGGCACAGCTACATCGTCTACGGCCCGCTGCTGGTGGGGACGACCAGCGTGATCTACGAAGGGGCGCCGGACTATCCCGGGCCAGACCGTTTCTGGAGTTTGGTCGACCGCTACAAAGTCAACGTCTTCTACACTTCGCCAACCGCCATCCGGGCCTTCATTCGCTTCGGCGACGAGTATCCGGGCCGACACGACCTGTCGAGCCTGCGACTGCTCGGGTCGGTGGGAGAGCCGATCAATCCGTCGGCTTGGGAGTGGTACCACGGCGTGATCGGCGGAGGGCGCTGCCCGATCGTGGACACTTGGTGGCAGACCGAGACCGGCTCGATCATGATCTCGCCGGTTCCGGGCGTCACGGCCCTGAAGCCGGGCTCCGGGACGTTTCCCTTGCCCGGGATTTCAGCGGACGTAGTGGACGGCGAGGGACGACCGGTCAAGCCTGGCGGCGAGGGCTACTTAGTGGTGCGCAAGCCGTGGCCCTCGATGTTCCGGACCCTTTGGGGCGACCCGGAACGCTTCATCGAGACCTATTGGAGTCAGATGCCGGGCCTTTACTTTGTGGGAGACGCCGCCCGCAGGGACGAGGACGGCTACATCTGGGTGCTTGGGCGGGTCGACGACGTCATGAATGTCAGCGGCCACCGCCTCTCCACGGCAGAGCTGGAGTCCACCCTCGTGCGCCACCCGGCTGTGGCCGAGGCGGCGGTGGTAGGAATGCCGGACGAGCTGACCGGGCAGGCTGTGATCGCCTTCGTCACGCCCATTCGGGGGAACGACCCCACGGACGAACTCGCTGCGGAACTCAGGGACTGGGTCGCGCAGCAGATCGGGAAATTCTGCCGACCCAAGCAGATCCGCTTCAGCGACGCCCTGCCCAAGACCCGATCGGGCAAAATCATGCGTCGGCTGCTGCGGGAGATCGTGACGACGAGTCGCGTTACCGGTGACATCACCACACTGGAGGACCTATCGGTGATCAACCGACTGGCGGCTCAGCAGGACGAGGAACGGGACGGAGACTGAAGCTTCAAAGCCTCCGCCCCTTGAAGGCTTCCTCCTTTGGGCGGTGACACTGCACTTTCGCAATTGCGGAAGCTAGCCGGACGTGGCGGTGCTCCTGCCCGCTTCCGGTTCGACCGCGACGATGGGGTGTTGGCGGCGCAGTACGCGCTGCGAAACTCGCCCGGTCCGCCTGAGCGCGGACCTTGGCCTACGCCACCAGCTGTGGGATAGGGTCGCCGTGCACGTCGGTCAGGCGCATGTGGCGGCCGTTGAAGAAATATGTCAGCCGCTTGTGGTCAATGCCCAGCAAGTGCAGGATCGTCGCGTGCATGTCGTGGTACGTCAGCACTTGCTGTTCCGCCTTGTAGCCGAACTCGTCCGTCGCTCCTACGGACTGGCCGCCGGGCACGCCCGCGCCGGCCATCCACGTCACCATGGCGTGAGGATTGTGGTCGCGCCCAAGCCCGCGTTGGGAGATCGGCATCCGCCCGAACTCTGAATGCCAGACCACCAGCGTGTCCTCGAACAGGCCGGTCCGCTTGAGGTCCTTCAGAAGGCCGGCGATGGGCTTGTCGACCTCTCCGGCGTGGAGCGTGTGGTTCTCTATCAGGTTGCGGTGCGCGTCCCAAGTATCGATGTTCTGCTGGCGCAGCGCCCCACTGTAGAGCTGGATAAAGCGCACGCCGCGCTCCACTAACCGACGCGCCAGCAGGCACTGCCTGCCGAACGGCTCAGTGGTCGGGTCGTCCATGCCGTACAGGCGCTTGGTCTCCTCCGGCTCTTGGGAAACGTCGACGGCTTCAGGAGCGCATCCCTGCATGCGGTAGGCCAGCTCGTACGACGCGATGCGCGCCGCCAGCTCCGACGATCCCGGGTGGCGCTCAGCGTGCTCGCTGTTAAGCCGCGCCAAGTGGTCAAGCCGGGCCCTCTGTTGCTCCGGCGAGATGATCTCGCTGGGCGGGCGCATGTCCAGGATGGGATCCCCTTGCGAGCGGAACACCGTGCCTTGGTAAGTGGCCGGCAGGTAGCCGCTGCTCCAGTTCGCGGGGCCGGAGAACGGCCCGCCTCGGTGGTCGTAGATCACCACAAACCCCGGCAGGCTCTGGTTTTCCGAGCCCAGGCCGTACGTCACCCAGCTGCCGACGCTCGGGTGTCCCATCAGGACCGAGCCCGTGTTCCATTCGTAGTGCGCCAGTACGTGGTCGTTGGATCGGCCCTTGCACGAATGCACAAACGCGATGTCGTCAACCATCGCACCGGTGTGGGGGAACAGGTCCGAGACGAGCTTTCCGCACTCTCCGTATGGCTTGAACCCGAACGGGCTGCGCATCAGGGGGCCCGGAAATCCCTGCCGCACCCGCACTCGGCCCTTTCCGGTGAGCGGCTTACCGTGGTGCCGTTCCAGCATCGGCTTGTGGTCAAACGTGTCCACATGGCTGACGCCGCCGCTCATGAAGAGCGATATCACTGCCTTCGCGCGGGGCTCGAAGTGTGGCTTGCGCGGGGCGGTGGGCGACTCGATCCCGGCAACGTCGCATGGGGTGCTCGCGGCCAGCAGGCCGTCCTTCTGCAACATGTGGGCGAGGGCTATTCCGCTGATGCCCTCGCCGGCTCGGAACAGGAAGTCCCGTCGGGACAGGAAGCGATTGTCAGCCGGCATATACGAACTCGTTCAGGTTCAGGATGACACTGCACAGGTCGAACAGTGCCGCGTGGGCGTCCCCGTCGTGGAAGGCGCGCTGGCGCTCCAGGAATTCGAGGTTCGCCTCCATCTCGCTCGCTGTGGGCTCGCGCCCCAGTGCAAGGCGGTAGGCCTGCCGGACGCGGTCGCGGTCGTTTGCCGCCAGCTTCTCTAGGCGGCTGGCGAAAGCGTCGGCCTGGCGAAGCGAGAAATCGTTGTTGAGGAGGGTCAGGGCTTGGGTCGGCACCGTTGTCGTGGTACGTCGCTCGCACGTGACGTTCATGTTGGGCTGGTCGAAGACCTCGAAGAGCGGGTACCGGAGTCCGCGCTTGGCGTACGCGTACACGCTCCGGCGCCAGTTCTCGGGTCCGGGATCGCTCGCCTCCCACTTCCCCTTGGGAAATCCTTCCCGCACTTCCTCAGGAATTGGCGGGAAGAACCCCGGGCCGCCCGCCTCGAGATTGAGGTTGCCCGCCATTTGCAGGATCGCGTCGCGGATCATCTCGGCTTCGAGTCGCCTGTGGCGGAACCGCCACAGCAGGTCGTTCTCGGGATCTGCCTTGACCGCCACGGGGTCGTCGTGGGCCGAGGCCATCTGGTAGCTCTCTGACGACATGATCAGGCGGTGCATATTCTTGATGCTCCAGCCGCTGCGGACGAATTCTGTGGCTAGCCAGTCGAGCAGCTTCGGGTGGGTCGGATGCGTGCCCATGGCTCCGAAGTTCCCGGTCGTCTTGACGATGCCCGCCCCGAAGTGGTGCATCCAGATGCGGTTGACCATGACGCGCGCCGAGAGAGGGTTGTCCGGCGAGGTGATCCACTTGGCCAAGGCGAGCCGCCGCCCGCTGGAAACGCGGTGCGAAGGCTTGGCCGGCTCGAACTGGGTGTCGGTTGCCAGGGCTTCGATGATGCCAGGCTGCACTGGATCGCCCAAGTTGCGGTAGTCGGCATTGGGCATGAAATGGGCCTGCGGCGGCTGGTAACCCGCCACCGGGAGCCAGGTCCCAGATATGTTGCTGAAGTCCTGCCGGTCGCCCTTTCCCGGCTGCGGCTCGTCGCCGAGGCCGTCGGGTGCGAACCGGTAGTCGCCGTCACGGATGCCCATCGCTGTGGGAAGTGGGGCCGGGAGATCGCCTTCGAGGCGCTCTATCTCGTTATTGAGGCGTTCCAAGGTGTCGGCATCATCCTCCGACACGAACTCCCCATAATCGGTGGCGCTAATGGACACCACCTGAGCGGCCAACAGCTTCTGCCCCTCCGTCCGCTCGCTCTCTGGCGTTCGCACGGCGATGCGGATATCCTCCGGGAACTCCTCCAGAGCCCGCTCGCGGGCCATGCGTCGGTACGGTGCCTGGATCTCGGCAACTCGTTTCTTGAGCGGATCGATCTTCGCGGTCACCGCGGCCGTCGCGGCCTCGTGGCGGCGGACGGTCTCGGGATCGGCCAGCGGAAACTCGTACCGGATGTACGGGAAGAACACCGCCATGGTGCGGTAGTAGTCCATCTGCGAGATGGCGTCGAACTTGTGGTCGTGGCAGCGGGCGCAATCCACGGTCAGGCCGAGGAACACCCGGCCGGTGGTTGCGATCATGTCGTCGAGGTAGTTGTAGCGGTACTGCGGATTGTCCTTCTCGCGGAACAGCACGCGAGGCCCAACGCGCAGCATGCCGGTCGCAGTGAGGGAGTCGAAGGTTGGACTCTCCACCTCGTCTCCGGCCAGCTGTTCCTGAACGAAGCGGTCGTAGGGCTTGTCCTCGTTGAACGCCCGGATCACGTAGTCGCGGTAGCGCCAGGCGTGGGGCTGGTCGTAGTCGTGCTCGTAGCCGGAAGAGTCCGCATAGCGCACCGCGTCAAGCCAGTGACGCCCCCAGCGTTCGCCGTAGCGCGGCGAGTCCAGCAGCCCCTCGACGAGCCGCGAGAATGCTCCCGCGGATGGGTCCGCGGCGAATGCGTCGACGACTTCTGGAGGGGGAAGCAGCCCGACCAAGTCGAGGTAGGCCCGGCGCACCAAGGTCCGGGGATCTGCCCTCGGGGCGGGGCGGATTCCCGCTTCTTCGCGGCGCTCCGCCATGAAGGCGTCTATGGGGTTCGCCTGCCCGCCGGGCGGGTCCCAGCGCACGGGCTGCTTGAACGCCCACCAGACCTTCTTCTCCGGGGGTTCGCCTGTCCATTCCGCGCCACTGTCGATCCAGCGCTGCAGCGTGGAGACCTCAGTCGCGGTGAGCTCCCCTCCGAACGGCATGCGCGGCTCCGCCAGGCCCGCCACATGTCGGTACAGCCGGCTCGCCGCAGAATTGCCGGGCTCGATAGCCGGCCCACGCGAGCCTCCCTTCAGGAGCGCTTCCCGGCTGTCAACCCGCAGACCCGAAACCTGCTGCTTGTCCCCGTGGCACTGGGAGCAGCGTTGCTCGAAGATCGGGGCGACTTCGTCATTGAAGTTCGGCGGAGGTGTCGCTGCCGCCAAGCTTGCAGCCAGCAGCGCGGTTATCGACGTTAGGATCAGCGCATTTCGGGTCACGGATAAAGTTCTCACCCGGTAAGCAGTGTACTTCGGACAACGGTCGCCCGGCAAGGGGATCGGCACGCGCATCCGGGCGACATCGGCCCGTATGGAGCATTTCGGGCATCCGTGGGTCGGATTCGGCGCCCGCCGACTCCGCACCACGGGCTTATGCGGAGCGCTCGATCACCCTCTGCAGAGACAGGAGGGATCGTTGCCTTTTCGGCCCGAATCGTGAAATCACTGTCTTGCACGGCCGCATTCCGGCCGCCGAGGCTCCGGCCCCTGACACGATGAGATCCATTGGAGGGCCTGCGCCGGGCTGCAACTGATGGTGCACGGCTCGGTGGCTGCCGGGGCCGTTCCGAGTCCTCAAGGATTGGGGGATTTTGGGTGCAATTGCGGCTCGGTCCCGCCAGCGCCCCTGATCCGAAGAACGCTTTGCCCTATGCCTACACCCGGGGCAACGCCACTCCGGCAGGCCGAAGACGAAGACAGGCCGATGCTCCGACTCGCTGGCCTGCACCTGCGGCCAGTGCGGGGCGCGGCGGCAGAAGGCAAGGCAACCGTCTCGAAGCCATCCTGGCCAGCGGCCTACCCGCCGGACACAGAGAGCCGCGAGGGCTCCGTTCTGGTCATGCTCGTGACACACAGCACGAGCGAGATGCTGCCAGAGGTGTCAGGCTGGGGCTGGTCCACCGTTACGACTCACCTGAAATCAGGTAACTCCGTCTGGGCGCTAGAGTACCGGGACTCCGCTTCTTCAGCCGTCGTACGATGACGAAGAAGGAGCGCTTACGCGGATTGGAGTGCGCGAATACTGGCGGTTGGATCCGGAAGGATCGCTGATGAGGACTGCTTTGGAGGGCTACGAGGTCAAGAGCGGGACGTATGGCCCGTTGGAGTTTGTCGAACGACCGGGAAGGGGCAAGTACCTGCGGAGCCGGGTCTTGGGGCTAGATCTCCGCACTCAGCGCAGCAATCGGGCGACGGTGGTAGTGTTCGCCGACCCGCTGACGGGCGAGGAGTTTGACGGCTCGATAGAAAAAGCCGAGCAGGGACGGCAGATCGCAGAGCAGCGAGCGAGCGCCGCAGCGAGTCGGGCAGCCGCCGCAGAGGATCGGGCAGCGGCTGCCGAAGAGCGGGCAAGAATCGCGGAGGAGAGCATGCGGGCATTGTCGGAGAAACTCCGGAACCGCACGGGTCGAACCGGTCCGCCGGGGCGAGATTCGTAAGGCCAAGTCCTGCCTCGCGTGGCGCGGCGGTCCGTTGCCAGTGGGGCTAAGCCGGGCACAGGTGTGACGCTGAACACCTTCGGCTCGTACCAATGACTTCCTGTCCGGCCGCGAGAATCGTGTATCCGGCTCGCCTGCCTGTCTGATCGAATGGGTGCCAATTGCATTTACCCCGCGGAGACTCAACGGCGGTGCGCACTGGTCTCAGACGCAGCCTCGCTAGCTGATCGAGCGTGCGCGGGAACCTCCCAGGCGAGGCTGGTCAGCTCGGTCTGCAGCAAAGCTGAGTTGCGCATTCTGACGAGCCAACATTGCACATCTTTCGCCTGCGCGTCCGGTCCCCCTCGACGATGAGGTTCCACGGTGCTAGGCCGTATTGAGCGCTACGGCCCATGACCGACCCGGGCGGTCCTTAGATAAGATGGGCGCCATGCTGCTGCACAGAATGGTCATGGCGAGTCTGGCCGCCATTGCCGCCGCGTACGGGGCTGAGGTGCCAGTCGACATGCACTCCTACACGGAGGGCCCCGTCCAGGCAGCTGTTGAAGGCCCACTGCTGGCGGTCGAGTGGTCAGACTCCGCAGGAGTCGCATGGCGCGCGGAGTTCAGCCGCGATCCGTCGAAGGCCCTATTGGCCTCTGTGAGCGCGGGCGGCAACGCGGTCCTGCGGGACGCGCGCCCCTTCTATCGCATCGAGACAGGTATCCGGCGCAAGGGGTGGGACGCGTTCTTCGACTATCCGCCGGCGCATCCAATGGGGACTTCGGCGCACTTCGGAGCCTTGGAACTCGCTCGTTTGCGAGTGGAGACCGCGGGCTCTCGGCTGCGCGTTCACGGCGTCGGCTTTACCGCGGGCCCGTTCCGCGGCGATGTCGTGTACACCTTCTTCGCTGGGTCCAGACTGGTCCTCCAGCAGGCGGTGGCAGTGACCGACAAGCAAAATGTGGCGTTCTACTACGATGCGGGCGTTGAGTTTGCGGCGAGCGATCAGGTGCAGCCCGGTCGCAACATGCTCACGCCGTTGGCGTACTACGACACCGAGGGCCGCTTGCAGACGGCCGAGGCCAACGGACTGCAACCTGAGCGCGTGCCGTACAAAGTGCGCTACCGCGCCCTCGCGACGGCAGCCGGGCAGGGCAGCGTGGCGGCGATTCCGGCTCCCCACCAGTACTTCTTCCCACGCGACTTCACGTCCAACCTCGGCCACAGCTGGCACCGCTCGTGGCGCGGACGCGTCTCGCTGGGGATCCGCCAATTGCGCGACACGAACTGGCAGTTCTACCCGTGGGCCAACGCTCCGCCGGGGAGTAGGCAGGCAATGTCGCTCTTCTTGGTGCTGGACGACGGCTCTCCGGAGGATGCCCTCAAGGCTGCGCTCAGCTACACGAACAGCGACCGCTACCCGGAGCTTGCGGGTTTCAAGTCTGTTGCATCGCACTTTCACCTTGCATACACAGTCCAGGCGGTGGAACAGGATCCAGACTGGGTGCCGCCCTTCAAGACCGTGCTCCAGGACATGGGCGTGGACGCGGCAATCATCATGGACTTTCACGGAGACGGCCACCCGCGCGACCTGACCGAGCTGCGCTTGGAGGAGCTGGACAGTTTCTTCCGCATGTCGAGGCGGATCTCGGACCGGGACTTCCTGCTGATCCCGTCCGAAGAGGCCAACGTGCATCTCGGGGGGCACTGGGCGCTCGTGTTTCCCAAGCCCGTGTACTGGTGGATGAACCGGCCCGAGGGTGGGCAGTTCGTGTCCAAGCACCCTAAGCACGGGACCGTCTACAGCACGGCGGACGCTGCAGAGATGCTCGAGCTGGTCCGCCGCGAAGACGGCTGGATGTACCAGACGCATGCCCGCACGAAGGGCTCAACTGGGTATCCGGACGCCATTCGGGAGACCGAACACTTCCGCGACCAACGGTACTTCGGGGCGGGCTGGAAGCCCATGCCCGCAGACCATTCTTCTCCGCGGCTCGGGGAGCGGCCGCTGCGGCTGCTCGACGACATGCAGAACTGGGGCCTTGACAAGCGCCTGCTTGGGGAGGTGGACGTGTTCCAGTTCGACCACACCCACGAGGTCTACGCGCACATGAATGTTAACTATGTGCGTGCGGATCGCCTGCCCCGATTCAGCGAATACGGGACGCTCATCGACGCCATGCGAGAGAACCAGTTCTTCGTGACGACCGGCGAGGTGCTGCTGCCATCGTGGAACATCGGCGGCGAGGACGACGAGATCGAAGTGTCCGTGGATGTGAAGGGGACCTTCCCGCTGCAGTTTGCCGAGATTGTCTGGGGCGACGGAGCCGGGACGCAGCGGCACATCGTCGACTTGTCGGCTTCGGGCGAGTTCGCCGAGGAGTCGTTCGAGTGGAAGGTCCAGGCGCCCGGCTGGCGGTGGGTGCGCTTGGCCGTGTGGGATGTGGCGGCGAACGGGGCGTTCGTGAACCCTGTCCGCCGGTAGGGAAAGAAGACTGATTCAGGGGAAGGCCCGCTCGGCGATTGGCCCTGCCGTCCGGCGCGCCGGTCGCTTGCCCGTCCTTGGGGGAATGCCATGAGAACCACTGTTCTGGCAGGCACTGGCCTGCGAGTCTCGAACGTCTGCCTTGGGACGATGACCTTCGGCTCCCAAGTCTCGGAGACGGAAGCGGCGCAGATGGTCGACTGCGCAATAGACTGCGGGGTCAACTTCTTCGACACCGCGAATGTCTACAACGCCGGCTTGTCGGAGGAGATCACGGGGCGCGTTCTCGGAAGCCGCCGGTCGCGGATCGTCCTTGCCACAAAGGTGCGCGGCAACATGGGCCAAGGCGAGAGTGCCTACGGGGGCCTGAGCCGGCCGGCGGTCCGAAGGGCGTGCGAGGAGAGCCTTCGCCGCCTTGGCACTGACTACGTTGATATCTACTATTTGCACCAGCCTGACCGCGCCGTGGAGATCGAGGAAACACTCGCGACCCTCGACGACTTGCGTACCGAGGGAAAGATCCGCTGGATCGGGACCTCGAACTTCGCCGCTTGGCAGATGGCTGAGATTGCCGCGATCTCCGCAAAGCGGGGATATCAGGCCCCGGTCGTGGCACAGCCAATGTACAACGTGCTGGCCCGAGGCATCGAACAGGAATACGTCGAATTCACGCGCCGGTTCGGCGTGGCCAACGTTTGTTACAACCCGTTGGCCGGTGGCCTGCTCAGCGGCAAGCAGTCGCTAGAGCGGGGCCCGCTTCCCGGCACGCGCTTTGACGGAAACCAGTTGTACTTGCGGCGCTACTGGCACAGCCAGTACTTCCGGGCGGTCTCGACGCTGAAGGCGGAGGCCGACGGCATGGGCATCCCGCTCACCGAGTTCGCCCTCAGGTGGGTCTGCAATCACGATGGGGCGGACTGCGTGATATTGGGTGCGTCGAGACTCGGCCATCTTCGACAGAACATCGCGGCTTCGCAGGAGGACGCTCTGCCGAGCGAGGCACTGGAAGCGTGCGACGTCGCGTGGCAGGAGTTGCGGGGCCCGATCCCTCAGTACAACCGCTGAACGAGCTGCGGAAGCCGACCGTTCATGCAACCGGAGTGGATGGTACGCCCGGCAGGATTCGAACCTGCGGCCTCTTGCTCCGGAGGCAAGCGCTCTATCCAGCTGAGCTACGGGCGCCCGTACGCCTCCAATTCTACTTGACGGCTGCAGGACTTTCGCCAGGATTCCCAGCGACGGCCGCCTTTGGGCTTCCCGTTTGGCGCTGTCGGGCCAGTCGGACTGCGACGGCACCGTCTCGAGTGTCGGCCATGGCTGCGCCACAGGCGCGAGGTTGAGCCCCGCATCTTCGGCGGTGGCTGATTGTGGGCAAGCCGGCAGGGGCCTGAACGGCCATGCACGGTGTGCGCCGTGCGTTCATCCATGCTCTGGGCCTAGGTCGGTCCTAGTGGCGGCTGTCACCTGCGCTCGGGTTGGGCATCTCGATCGATTCAGGGGGTCCTTGGGCCCAGCGCCGGCAATCCGCCTTCAGCGCGCCTAGGGCAAACGCAGAGGCACCCAGCGGACGGTTTGGGGCAAGTCCCCGCCCGCATTGGAGGAAAGCTCGCCGGCTGACTGCCCGCAGCGGAATGCGGGGATTCCATTCGAGGCGGCCCATTGGAGGTAGAGACAGGCCATGGGCGGCTGGTGACGGGCGAGAGTCCCGGTCCCAGTCGGGACACCCACGGCCGGCACCGGCCCAGTCTCCTGAGCAACACAAGTGTTAAGCCTCGGGACCGCTTTGGCGCGTGAACTGCGTGCATTGGCCCAATCGCAGAAACTCTGCATCGGAGAAGTGCTCCAGACCGCCAAAAGGCCTTGACGCGGCCCACCGGATAAAAGTAAGATTCGATAACCCGGTTTTCGGGATCCAGAGAGCTCTGCGGTGGGAAGGGCTCATCGCCACCTCGCTGGAAGAAGAAAAAGGAGAGCAGCAATTGCACCATTTGAAACATCCATCGAGCGCATGGCTAGCGGTCGCCATCGCAGTCAGCGCACTCGCACTGATCGTTCAGCCGATCGCACACGCGCAGGTGACAACCGCAACAGTGTACGGCCGGGTCATCGACCCCACCGGCGCGGTGATTCCAGCAGCCGAGGTCTCGGCTGCGAATGAGGGCACAGGAGCCGAGTTTTCGACGGTAACAAGTGCCGGAGGGGAATTTACCCTGACCTTCCTGCCCGCAGGCACCTACACGCTTGCGATCACGGCAGACGGATTCAAGTCCTACCTCGAGACGGGCCTGACCCTGGCATCCGGCCAGCGGCACAACCGGGACTATGCCCTAGAGATCGGCGCGACGACTGAGACGGTGACCGTCACTTCGGAAGCCCCGCTGATGAACACGGTAAACGCCGAGCAGGACATCGCGCTGAACCGGAACCAGGTGTCTGAACTGCCGATGATCAATCGCGATATCACCGGAATCCTGACCTTGGGTACGGGAGCATCGCTCACCGATGGAGGCTGGACGATGTCCATCAATGGTCTGGCGCCGCGCGGTTTCACGATGACGGTCGATGCGGTGGATGCCGTTCCGGATGCCGAATTCGCTGGCATGGCTCTATACCAGAACTTCAACTTCATCAAGGGCATCAGCGTCGAGGCTGTGCAGGAGGTGGAGACGTCGAAGAACATCTTCTCGGCCGAGACCAGCCACACGATCGCCGGCAACGTCAACCTGATCAGCAAGAGCGGCACGAACGCGGTGCACGGCAGCCTGTTCGAGATGTACCAGTCCGGTGGGCTGCACGCGAACAACTTCTTGGTGGGACGGAAGGCCCCGTTGGTGTACCACCAGTACGGCGGCTCGATCGGCGGTCCGATCGCCAAGGACGAGCTCTTCTACTTTGCGACGTTCGAGGGTTACCGATTCGGAGGCAAGACGCCGGTGCCCGGCGACGTTTGGTCCAACGGCATGCGGCAGCGGATCTCCCAGGCTATTCCCGGTGCGAGCGACTATCTTGCTCTCTGGCCCGAGCCGACCGAGCCCGATGGTCCGAATCTGGATCCCAGCAATGAAGCCTGCGGGAACCTCCCGGCCAACACCCCGTGCCTGCGGCCGACTTCGTTCTGGGGCGGACAAGGGGATGAGAGACGCACCGACGACCACTTCGTCGGAAAGGTCGACTGGAATGCTACGAGCAAGGACTTCCTGACCTTCCGCTACGTTGGCGGAAGACCGCTGCGCCGGATACCGCGCACCATGATCGGCAATGGCCGCCAGTGGGATGGCCAGAACCACAACGGCGCGGCCACGTGGACCAGGATCATCAGCCCCACGATGACTTCAGAGACACGCTGGGGCACAAATGTCAATGCCATCAATCGATTGGACGTAGCGTTCGCCGCCAACAAGATCCCGTTCCTCCGCGGATTCGGCAATCCTGGCGAGCCGGGAGCCGAGGTGTTCGCCAAGGACGGGCACACGTCGACCCTCACGCAGAACTTCTCCAAGACTATGGGACGGCACTCAATCAAGTTCGGCGGGATGTACCGGTACATGAGCGGTACGCGCGTCAATGAGGAGTCCCCGGTGTACTTCTTCGAGACTCAGGCGGATCTGCTTTCTAACAACATCACGTCCGCCCGCTTCGTGTTTCCGCTGGAGAAGTTTCTCTGGACTCGGTGGTTCGTTGGCGGATTCTTCCAAGACGACATCCGGGTGACACCGAAGCTCATGCTGAATCTGGGAGTTCGATGGGACTACGCTTCCGTTGTGCGGTCGAATCAGGTTGACGGAATTTCGGGCAACGTCTTCAACCGCGACGGGCCGTTCGGCCAGCCGGGCGCCTCTCTAGACAACCAGTCCGCTCTGTTCAGGCCCTCCGACAGCGCATGGGACGCCTACCACAGGATGTTCTCACCGCGCCTCAGCTTCGCCTATACCTTGGACGACGACGGCAGGACAGTCATACGCGGCGGCGCCGGCGTCTTCTACATGCCGAACAACATGTTCTCCGGAGCCATCGAGATTCTCACGAACGGTCCGGACGCGCCGGTGGAGTTGACGGCCAACGAGGCTCAGGTGAGGACATTGGGCCTGCAGTACGGCGACCCGAACGAGGCCGCCTTGGCAGGGGCACAGTCGAGCGGCATCATTTCGGGGAGTTCCGTGGATCCGAACAGGCGTCCGCCATACAGCCTGCAGTACTCCTTGGGCATTCAGCAGCAGCTTGACCGGTCCACCGTTTTCGAGATCGGGTACGTGGGCAACCACGGCGTTCGCACCATCTACAGCCCGGACTTCAACCGCACCATCCCCAACAGCGGAGGGCAGCGGAGAAGCCATGTCATGGGCTTGGCGGGCGACTTTGCCCAGTTCCGCCACTACATGAACGCGGACTCGACTGGCTACCACAGCCTGCAGACCTCGCTCAAGCGTCGGTTTGCGGACAGTTTCCAGTACAACATCAACTACACCTATGCGTGGAACTTCTCGCACTTCCGCGGCGACATGACGTGCTGCGGGCGGTCCGAGAATCCCCAAGACGAATACAACATGCGTCCCAACCGCGGGCCGACCTCCTATCACCTTCGCCACCGGTTCACCACCGACTTCTTCTGGGAACTGCCAGGGAAGAATCTTGAAGGTGCCGCGAAGCACATCGCCGGCGGCTGGACGGTGGGCGGAATCTGGGAGCTCCGCTCGGGCTTCACGATTCCGGTTAGCAGCAGCACGAGCCTCAATCCCGGAGCTCGGCCGGACATCCTGACCACTCATGACCAGGCGATCATGGGCAACTGGGGGCCGAACCAGCGCCAGTACTTGGATCCCGACGCTTTTGTGCTGCCCCCGACGGATGACAAGGGTGTCAACATCCGCCCCGGCAACCTGTCGCGACGCGCTCTGTACGGTCCGGGCTTCAAGAACGTCGACTTCGTTGTGCAGAAGAACTTCTATCCTAGTGAGAGCCAGCGTCTGCAGCTCCGGATCGATTTCTACAACCTCTTCAACACGGTCAACTTCACGCGGGTGAACCAGAATGCCCGTTCGGGAACGTTCGGCCTTCTGAACAGGGTTGCGCCGCCGCGACGCGTGCAGCTCATGATTCGGTACTCGTTCTAGGCAGAGCGGGGACCGCAGCGAGGGGCCGGCGATTGTCGGCCCCTCTTTCCGTTTCTTCCTATACGACCCGCCCAGCCGTAGGCTGAGGCGGGTTTCGAGCGTTTGTGGCTGGCCCGCGGGGCGGCCGTACGTGCTCTCCAACTGCGCCGAATCTGGCGGTGCGACTAACGCCTGACTTCTTGGCGGTCCGGGGGAATCGCTGTGCGGTCAGCCCGGAGCGAGCACTAGGCGGAATAGCGCTTCCCGCTGCGGTGTCTGCCGTTGTCGCTGTGTCAATGGCGTCCGACGACCGTGGCCGCGTCCGTGCTACGGCAGATGGCAGGTTTGCCTGTAAACTACTAGCTAGGATTGGTCGCCATGCCCGCACTCGGCTGAATCTGGCGGGCAGACGGATACGCAGGTGGCCCGAACCGCAGCAATGGGTCGATTCATAGCTCGTCTCATCTGTAACCGGCCGTCCGGCCCTATGTGGGCCTTGGCCCTGGTACTTGGCACCGGGCCAATCTTCGCCTCGGACTCTGGAGACGAGATCTTTGCCCTTCACGTCAAGCCGCTCATGGCCGGCAAGTGCGCCGCTTGCCACGGCCAGAACCCCCAGCTGATCCTGGCTGGGCTGGACGTGACCAGCCGGGACGGACTGCTCCAGGGTGGCCAGACGGGCGCGCCAGCTGTCGTTCCCGGCGATGCCGAGGCCAGCCTGTTGTATCGCGTAATCTCCGGCCTCTCGGAAGAACTCGCGATGCCTCCCAAGGAGACCGACCGGCTTACCGACGAGGAAGTGGATAGCTTCAGAAGGTGGATCGAGGCTGGCGCGCCTTGGCCCTCGGACGAGGTCGTTGCTCGGATCGAGGCCGAGTGGCTCGCGGCTTCGGCCAATCGGGTTCGCGTACCGACGAGCGGCGGCCAGACCGCGGAGTGGACGGATCGACTCTACGACAGCTCCGACATCTGGGCCTTTCGGTCTGTTGCGAGATCGGTCGTGCCGGATGCGCAAACCCCTACTGCTGTCGATGCGTTCCATCGCGCCCGGCTACTGGAGGCGGGCGTGGAGCCGGCGCCCCAAGCGGATCGGCTGGCCCTGCTGCGCCGGGCAACCTACGACCTGACGGGCCTTCCTCCGACTCCCAGCCAGACCTGGGACTTCATGGCGGACATCGCCCCGGGCTCGTGGGAGCGACTCATTGACCGCCTGCTAGCGAGCCCGGCCTACGGCGAACAGTGGGGACGGCATTGGCTGGACGTGGTCCGGTACGCCGATACCGCGGGCAACTCCAACGACTACGAGCGCTCGAATGCCTGGCGCTACCGCGATTACGTCGTGAGAGCCTTCAATTCGGACAAGCCGTACGACCAGTTCGTCATCGAGCAGCTTGCGGGTGACGAACTGCGGCCCGACGACCCAGAGATGCGAATCGCGACCGGATTCCTGCGCATGGGGCCTTGGGGATCGGCGATGGTCCCCAAGAAGATGGCTCGGCAGGCGTATCTCGACGATGTCGTGCACAGCGTAGGCCAGACCTTCCTTTCCCTCCCGCTGCGTTGCGCCAAGTGCCACGACCACAAGGTCGACCCGATTCCGACGCGGGACTACTACCGAATCTACGCCGCGTTCGCCACGACCCAGATGGCCGAACGCCCGGCGGCTTTCCTGGCCGAAGAGAACCTCGCACGCTTTGCCGACGGGCGGGCGCACGTGGAGGCGTTGCTGGACTTCGCGTCCAAGCACAAGCAGGCACTCGAGGACAAGCTCGAAGAAGCCGCGCAGCAGTGGTACACCGACCGTGGCCTGGACTTCGTGCCCAAGGCCCAGCGCAAGGATGTCCCGGACGACGCCAAGCCGCCCCGGCACTATGGATTGTCGTCGGCAGAAGAGGGGCGCCTGAAGGTTCGCCAGCAGGACGAGTGGATCTGGACCCGGCGCTTGGAGCGCTACCAGCCGATGGCGCAAACGGTATTCAACGGCCCGGACTACATCCCTGGCAATGGCCGCAAGCTCCGTGTCCCGGCGAAGCTGGACAGGTCTTGGCGTCCGGACTCGAGGATCCTCGACGGGGGTTCGGTTCACGCGCCGACTGAGCCTGTGACCCCGGGCGTCCTCAGTGCTACGGGGTTGCCGGCGAAGAGCAGCCCGGGTCCCGACAGATTTGCGCTTGCGGGGGGCTTGGATGGGCGTCGGCTCGCGCTTGCGCGATGGATCGTGGACCCGCGCAATCCTCTCGCGGCCCGATCCATTGTCAATCGGGTCTGGGCCTACCACTTCGGCAGGGGGTTGGTTGCCACGCCTAACAATCTCGGGGGGCTTGGAGCCAAGCCGACGCACCCGAAGCTGCTGGACTGGCTCACCGCAGACTTCGTCCGCAGCGGGTGGTCGATCAAGGGGCTGCACCGCACGATCATGGGCTCGCGGCTGTACAGACAGAGCACTGAGCGGCCGGACATGCCGGCCGTTCGCGAGAAGGATCCCGAGAATCGCCTCTTAGCGTACTTCGAGCCCCGCCGCTTGGCAGCCGAGGAATTTCGGGACTCGATGCTGCTCGTTACCGGAGAGCTGAACGGCGACGTGGGTGGAGTCTTCGCCAAGCCCGAGATCAACATGGACGTCGCGCTGCAGCCCAGAATGATCCAGTTCTCGATCGCGCCCGCATACCAGCCATCCCCAACTCCGCAGGAGCGCAACAGGAGGGCGATCTACGCCTACCGGGTGCGGGGCCAGGCGGATCCGCTCATGGAGGTCTTCAACCAGCCGAGTCCTAACGAGTCATGCGAGCGCAGGGACGCGTCCGCCGTGAGTCCGCAAGCGCTCACGATGATGAATTCCACCTACGCCACTAGCCGCTCGATCGCCTTCGCGCAACGGCTCAAGCGAGAAGCACCGGACACGCCCCGTCAGGTCCGGCTGGCTTACGAACTCGCGCTCGGCAGACCGCCCGAGCCACAGGTCTTTGAGAGGGTCTCCAGTTATCTCGCGGCCATGGAGGAGCACCACCGACAGCGCGCGCCCGAGCCGGTGCAGTATCCGACCCGCATCACGCGCTCGCTGGTCGAGGAATTCACCGGGGATCCGTTCGAGTACGAAGAATGGCTGCCCGTGTACGAACGCTACACCCCCGACTTGGGCGCGTGGGATGTCCCACCCGCCACTAGGGCACTTGCAGATTTCTGCCTGTTGCTGTTCAATTCAAACGAGTTCGCCTATGTCTACTGACGCCACCCACGCACTCCGGGCCCCTCCCCAGGCGAGGATCCGGCCAAGTCGTCGCGAGCTGCTCTTCGGCCTCGGGGCTTCGGCCGGCCCGCTGGCGCTGACGCACCTGATGGCGGGCGAGGCTCGCGCGGCCAGCGGCCCGCTGGCGCCCAAGGATCCGATGCTGCCCGCCAAGGCGAAGGCCTGCATCTTCATCGTTCTCGAGGGCGGGCCTGGTCACATGGACACCTTCGATCCGAAGCCCAAGTTGCAGGACCTGCACCTGCAGCAGTCCACACGCGACCCGAACCAAGTGCTCGTCGAGTTAACGGCGAAGACCTTCTACGTCGGCAGCCCGTTCGGGTTCCGCAAGGCGGGCAAGTCCGGGATCGACATGTGCGACCAGTTCGTGCACTTGGCAGCCCCGCAGGTGGCTGACGAACTCTGCGTGTACCGTGGCTGCCAGGCACAGTCCGTCAACCATCCCGATGCCTTGTTCCACCTCAACACCGGCAGCACGCTGGGTGCCGATCCAAGCGTGGGGGCGTGGGCAACCTACGGACTGGGCAGCGTGAACCAGAACTTGCCGGGCTACGTTGTCATGACCGAACTTGCCTTCCCGCAGGGTGGTTCCGGCAACTGGTCCAACGGCTTCCTGCCGGCGCACCATCAAGGCACGCTGCTGCGGCCTTCCGGATCCCCACTGCTCGACCTCAGCCCTCCGGAGTGGAAGACCCGCGAGCAGCAACGCGCAAGCCTCGACCTGCTCGGTGACATGAACGCGCGGCATGCCCGTCGCTATCCCAGCCATGCTGAGCTCGCGGCGCGCATGGAGAGCTACGAGCTTGCCTTCCGGATGCAGGCAGAAGTGCCGGAGGTGGTCGACCTGAGCCGGGAGGCTGATCGCACAAAGAGTGCATACGGGCTCGACGACAAGGTGACCCGGGCGTTCGGCAGGCAGTGCCTGCTGGCGAGGCGTCTAGTCGAGCAGGGCGTGCGGTTCGTCCAGATATTCTCTGGCGGATGGGACAGCCATGACTTCCTCGAACGGAACCACTCTGCGCGTATCCGCAGCATCGACAAGCCCGTCGCGGCGCTGATCCGCGACCTGCGTCAGCGGGGATTGCTTGACGAGACCCTGCTAGTGATGAGCGGGGAGTTCGGGCGGACGCCCGACAACAACCGCCGAGGCGGCGTCGACGCTAACGGGCGGGGCCACAACGCGGACGCCATGGTCGTGGTGATGGCTGGCGGCGGCGTGCCGGCTGGTGAGATCGTGGGGGCCACCGACGATGTCGGGAACCGGGCGGTTGAGGTCGTCCACCCGCTGCGCGACCTCCACGTGACCTGGCTGCGCCTAATGGGCCTCGACGACAACCGCCTGACCTACTTCCACGGCGGACGCTTCAAGCAGCTCTCGCAGGTTGGCGGGCAGGTCATCCCAGAGCTCATCGCCTGATTCGGCGCTTGGTTCAGGGTGCCTGCCGCGTCTCGCGCAGGAACTCCTCCCACTCCACGGAGCGGCCGTGGATCGGCGCGATCGTCGCCGGCTTAAGGCCCAGTTGTGTGACGTTGCGCAGCAAGGCCTGCTCGACATCCGTCGGCCGCTGCACCTCATCAGGCAACAGGCCGGGACCGTACAGGTCAGCTTCGACTAGGATGCGCTCCGCTGGCAAGTACGCCATCAGCATGCCTTCGACGTGCGAGCTCAAGCCTTGGACATAGTGGACTTCGAGAAATCGCTCCCCGTCTCCGAGGATGTACTTCTCGTCCACGTCCTCCATCGTGTAGCCTTCTGAGATCTCGGTTGGCGGGTACAGCGAGACCATGTCCGGCTCCAGCATGCGCGGGACGTAGTTGAGCAGCTCGGACTCGTAGAACATTCGGTTGCGCTGGTGCGTCAGCACCGTCGCGCCCACGTGCAGGTAGGTTCGCAGCCCGCCGAGGTGGTCGTAGTGGTCATGTGTGTTGACGAGGAATCGGATGGGCTTGTCGGGCACCAACGCCACGACCTCGTCGATCACGGCGAGCGATCGCTGTTCGTCAAGGGGCGCTTCGATCACGGCGACAAAGCTCGAGAACTCAACCGCCACGCTGTTGTGCGTGCCGCCGCCCAAAAGCCAAACCCCCTCCGCAAGCTCCGTGCTGACCACGTGGGGTGGCTTCCGAGTGGCTCCGGCCACGCTCTCTGGTACGTCAAGAGTCTGGCAGTCGTTGGCCTGCATCTTGGGAAAGGTCCCACCGAAGCTGTTGTGGCCCCCGCTGAGAACTGGCACTTGGCGTTCGTCGTCCCACCCGTCGTGGCGGTGCCATCCGCTTGGGAAGACCATTCCGTCTCCGAGGTCCACCCAGGCTGAGTACTCGTGCTCGTAGTTCATATCTCCCAGAACGGGATGCGGCACTCTCGTCTGCGTCCGCTGCACGATGTCCCCCTCGCGCACCGTGGCATTGACCCGATAGCGGCCGAGGACCGTCGCCGACAGCACGGCGACCTTCTTGATGCCTCCGGTGGTTGCGCCGTCCCGCCCGCTCTCGCCGACCTCCCAGCGCCAGATGGCGGTTGTCTTCGCGCCGGGCATGCGCGCGGCGCGCACGAACCCGTGGGGGGTCATCCAAATGTCGAGCTGCCAGAGTTCGGCGCTTTCGGGGGCCGGAACCGGATCGCTCGGCCCGTCCACGTGCCACGCATGCTCGCCTCGGACGGCGAAGGATTGCTGCGGATACCGCTGGAGGGGCGTGCCGCCGAGCCAGCCGGGCCCGTACTTCCACGAGGCTGGGTTCTGGAGGGCCGGGCGCTCGAACGTCTCCACAGACGAACGGCGTTCGAAGTCGATAACCCGCGTGTACCGTTGCAGAGGCTCGCCCAGCGGCCAGTCGGTGTCTTGCGTCACGTTCTGGCCGACCATTCCGGCATAGGCCGTTCCCGAGAAGCTCACGCAGCGCAATCGGTCGACTCCCATCGCCCGCGCCGCGGCGTCTAGGATCGGGGCGGGGTCGATGTGACCAGCCGGCAGGTCCTGGGCTGGCGAGGAGGGCCATCCCAGCAATGTAATGGAGGCCGCGGCCAGCCAAGCCGCAGCGAATCGACGAGACATCGTCGACTTGTCGGCATGAGCGACCGATCTGGTGTCTGCGGGCATGTTCGATAGAAGCAACGCCCTATTCTAGGCGCGTTGCCCAAAACCGTCCTGTGCTTCCGTGATCACGGCTAGGGCACACTTCACCTGGTTGTGGCCGGGGACCTCACTCGGGTTGACGTCGCGCCGTCGTTCTGGCCGCCATGGTCTCCGCGGCCTTCTGGGCCTCCTCCAGAGAACGGTACTTGAACACGCCGCGCGGCCGCGGTCGGGTCGAGAGCGTCCAGAGCTGGGCATTGAGACGGATGAATCGCTCGAAGCCTCGATGAGCGCTCCGCTCTGGAGCCGGAGCAGCGTCCATTTCCTCGATCGATCGGAATTTTTGAACTGCCACCTAGTCGCCCTCTTCCAGGTCGAACTGCCGTCGTAGGATTGCGGCGTCCCGTCGGTCGAGGGGCCGCAAGGTCCCCGCCTTGAGCCTGTAGAGTGCCCGCGGAGTTGCGACGCGCACTCGGACGCCCTCGACCATCGTCGTGACTGCCTCTACAGAGTCGAAGCTAGCAAACTCGCCGAGCTTGGTGAGCAGGTCCAAGTACAGATCGCTGTCCGCCGGGCCAAATCGCACTGCCGGATACTCCCCCAGCAGGTCGCCGCTTCGGATTTGCTGCACGCCGGGATCGCCAGGGTACGCCGCCGCTAGGGCGTCGCGCAGACGGCGGATGTTCTCGGCAGTTGCCTTGAGCAGCAGGTCGACGTCCTCCGTTCCCCGCACAACGCCGTGCACGCCCATCGCTGTGGCTCCAATCAAGACGTATTCGACTCCGGCCCGGTCTAGGGCCCGGAGTACGCGGAGCACCTCCGCCTGATCCACGCATCAAGGCTAGCAGCCGGAACGCCTACAAACATGCAGAGCACGGTGCTCGAGTCCGGCCCACTGCCCGTGACGGCGAAGAGAGCCCGTCGGGCTTCGTGCGCGACGCAGCGATCGATGGCTCCAGGATCAGCGATTGCGGTGCCATCTCGCAGGCCGCGGGCGGCGCCAGAGGGGAGTCGGCCCAGCCGCTTCCTAGTCGGCAATCCTAGGCCTCCGGACCGGGGCGGCTCTCGGGACCTTGAGTCGCCGCCGACAGGCTAGGAGTTTACTCGCGGCGGGTGCCGATTCGGCCGTCCCGGCCCTTCGCTGCCTCGCAGTTGGTGGGCCCGTGCACGCCAATCGTGCCTCTGGACCGGCCGCTTGACCGTGTAGTGGTCGGATGGGGAGCGTCCCCTAGGCCTTCGCGCCGTCCGTCTTGACCGGGCCGCGGAGTCAATTTGGCCATTGGCGAAGCCTTGGAGGCAGACTCTGAGCCACACTGGTCAGCCGCTCAGCCTCTTCTGGATCTCTTCCAGAGGAATGCCCCTTGTCTCTGGCATCACCTTGAGCACCCAGATCAACTGCAGCACCATCATGCTTGAGTAAAACGAGAAGGCGTGTCCGCCCGAGATCTCGGCGATCACCGGAAACGTCCACGATATTGCGGCCGCAAAGGCCCAGTGCGTAAAGCTCCCCAAGGCTTGCCCCTTTGCCCGTACGCGGTTGGGGAAGATCTCGCTGAGGTACACCCAGATGACTGCGCCTTGCCCGAATGCGTGCGAAGCGATGAACACCATCAGGCTCCCCAGCACCACCATGCTCCCAAAGGAGCTGAACTCTGTTCCGTACGTATAGAAGGCGGTCGCCGTTGCGGCCAAGCTGACGATGTATCCGACGGACCCCGCGACCATCAGCTTCCGCCGGCCGAACCGATCGATCACCAGCAGCGCCGCCATTGTGAACACTAGGTTCGTACAGCCGACGATTACCGCTTGGGCAAGGGACGATTCGCTTCCAGCTCCCGCCATGCGAAAGATGTGCGGAGCGTAATACATCAGCGCGTTGATACCCGAGAGCTGGTTGAACGTAGCGATCGCGACCGCTAGGCGCACCGAACGGCGGTACTTGGGTTGGATCAGGGCCTCGTCGCCGCCCGCAGCGGATTCCGCCAAGGACGCCTCAATCTCGGCAAGCTCCCGTTGCACGTCCTCGGCACCCACCATCACCAACACCTGAGCGGCCGCGCCGCTACGTCCCTGGGCAACGAGCCAGCGCGGGCTGCGGGGTGTCGCGAACATCAGCACAAGAAAGAACGCAGCGGGCAGCGCCTCCACTCCGAACATCACCCGCCACTCGAACTCGCCGTACTCCAGCCCTGCGATCCCGTAGTTGGACAGGTAAGCGAGCAGGATGCCCAAGACGATGTTGAACTGGGTGATCGCGACAAGCCGCCCGCGGAGCCTCGCCGGGGATATCTCTGCGATGTACATCGGCGCAACAACGGACGAAGCGCCGACTGCGAGCCCCCCAAGCCACCGAAATGCCAGAAAGGAGTACCAGTCCCAGGCGACCGCGCTTCCGACGGCGGAGACCAAGTACAGGACCGCGATCCACACCAAGCTGTCGCGACGGCCGATGCGGTCTGCTGGATGGCCGGCGAATAGCGCCCCCAAGATCGTCCCGATGAGAGCGCTCGCGACCGTGAACCCCAGCAAGGCCCCGCTGAGATCAAAGACCGCCCGCAGGTGATCGGTCGTGCCGGAGATCACAGCGGTGTCGAATCCGAACAGAAGGCCGCCTAAGGCAGCGATGATCGAGCAGCGCAGAAGTGTGGCGTTCATCGTGCTGTACTAGGTTATGAAACCGTCGCTCCCGTGCCGAGAGCGGCGTGATCCCGGCGTATTCGGGCAATCTACCCGACGTGCGGAGAAAGGTACCTTGGATGTCCTGCACTTCGCAGTTCTCTCGCCCAACCGGTGTGTCCCCGCGGGCCCCCGGCCTCTTAGGGCCCCGATGGCTCTTGGTCCTCGTCGCAGCGTCTGTCGTGCTGGCGCTCCATCCCGCGTGGGTCCGTGCCCAGTCGGATGATCCGGAGCCCTCAGACGAGTACACCGTCGTGCTGGCTGCGCCTTCGGTGGGTGAGCGGGTCCGGTCCATCCAGGACGGCGGGGCCAAGGGCCTTCGTGCACGCGCCTTGTCCAGCATTGAGACGATGCGCAGGGCCGTGTATCGGTCTCAGGTCGATGTGTCCAAAGCCATTGCCTCGACAGGTGCAGTGGCGCTGGGGACGACCACCACCGTGCTGAACGCGGTCTTCATTCGGGCCACACCGGAGCAGGCCGGTGAGGTGGCACTGCTGCCCGGCGTGCGATCGGTCACCCGGTCACGCCGATACGAGCCAATGTTGGATGGAGTGGCTGAAATCGTCGGATTGGCGTCCGCCCGTGACAGGCCCGCGACCGGCGGTCTTTATGGGGACGGCGTCAAGATCGCCATCATCGACTCCGGTTTGGACTTTACCCACGAGGCGTTCCGCGACGATTCCTTGGCGATGCTCGAAGGCTATCCCAAGGGGGATCCGGAGTACCTGCACCTCACCAGCCCCAAAGTCATTGCCGTCCGCAGCTATGTCGAGGCGCTGAATTCGGCCGTGCCCAGCACATCGACACCGGATGACCTCTCGCCATGGGACGCGGGTGGCCACGGCACTACGGTGGCCATGGTTGCGCTGGGCGGCACGGTCGAGACCCCGCTCGGGAGTTTCTCCGGTATGGCTCCCAAGGCGCGCCTCGGTGTGTACAAAGTCTTCGGCACTCCCGGCCTGAATTTCTACACGAGCGAGCGTGCGATTCTCCAGGCGATTGACGATGCTGTCGAAGACGGCATGGACATCCTCAATCTGAGCCTGGGGACGTCGCAGTTCTACGCTTGGGATGCCGCAGGCGGCACGTGCGGGCAACGGAGTGGGGCACCTTGCAACCCGATCGCTGCTGCAGCCGACAGCGCTGTGCGCGACTTCGGAAAGGTCGTTGTGGCCGCCGCAGGCAACGAGGCGCAGCGCGGCACCGACCTGCTGCGTTCGTTCACAACCGTCACGCAGCCCGCCGCCGTTCCCTCAGTGATCGCTGTCGGCAGCATCGGCAATTCCGTTTCTCGCATGCCGAGCGTGAAGGCCGGCGAGGATTCCTATCCGGCCCGGTCGGGGACGGGGCCGGCCGCCGACGGCCTGGTGACCGGTCCGGGAGTGGACGTTGCGGAGTTCGGGGACCCCCTCGGATGCGATCCGTACCCCCACGGGGCCTTGGCCGGAGCGGTGGCGGTGATCGAGCGGGGCACATGTTTCTTCGTCCGCAAGGTGGAACTTGCGGATTCCGCCGGAGCCATCGCGGTCGTCGTCGTCAACCACGAGGGTGACGACGTGATCGGCATGGCCTTGCTGGAGCAGACGGACATCCCGGCCTACATGGTCGGAGCAAGCTCCGGGGCTGCCATACGCGCGCATCTTGAGACTCCCGGCGCGACCGTGTCATTGGATCCTGCGGTCTTGAGGACCGATTCGACTTGGGACTTTGTGGCGCTGAGCAGTTCCCTTGGCCCGACTATCTCGCTCGGGCTGAAGCCCGACTTGGTTGCACCGGGCACGAACGTCCTCACCGCTTCACCGAGATTCAGCCACGAGGGCGTGCTCTTCGCGCCCAGCGGCTACAGAGAGAGCTCGGGCACGAGCCTCTCGGCCCCGGTCGTATCCGGTGCAGCGGCCTTGGTTTGGGAGGAGTTTCCCATGCTGGACAGCCGTCAGGTCGCGTCGTCACTGATCAACAGCGCTAATTCGACGGCGCTCCAGACTCCACGAGCACCCTGGATCTTGGAGGCCGGTGCCGGCCTGCTTGACATAGGAGCAGCCCTGCGCGCCAGTGCTGTCGTTGTTCCCCCGTCGATCTCCTTCGGCAAAGTCGAGCGTGAGGGGATGCCTGTACGGCGTGAGCTCTTGATCACCAACAAGGCCCGAGAATCGCAGGTCTTCAGGGTGAGCGTGAAAGCTGCCGACCCCGACAGCTTGGCCCGCCTGACGTTCAATGGCGCATCGTCCCTGCGGATCTCGCTTCCGGGCCTCCGGAGCGTCCGCGTGCGGGTGGCGCTGCAGGGGAGCGAACCTCTCGCCGGTCTCTACGAAGGGCGCATATCCGTAGTCAGCCTCAATGACGGCGCCGAGCTGACCGTGCCATTCATCTACGCCGTCAGTGACGGCGACCCGGGGAACGCCGTGATCCTGCGCGGGCGCAGAGAGACTGGCATCCAAGGACGGACCGCGACTGAGTTCGTGGTAGCCCGTTTGACCGACCAATTCGGCATCCCCATCGGCGATGTCCCGGTGGCCTTCACGGTTCACGAAGGGGACGCGCAAATCGAATACTCAACACCGCGCTCTTACGAAACGGGCCTGATCTTTGCCAGGGTCCGCTACGGCCCCGGTCCAGATCCTCAGGTTGTGGTTGCCCAAGCGGGAGAGATCGAGATACCGTTCGTGTACTCTGCCACGGGGCAGCGCCCTCAGGTGGAAGCCGTCACAAGCGCCGCCAGCGACGACGTGGGGCCGAGCCCTGGCGGGCTTGTCACAGTTAGCGGCACGTCGTTCACTCCCTACGCGTCGGGTGCCCCGAGCCACGCGGACCGTCCCCTTCCAATCATGCGCAAGGGTGTTAGCGTGGCCTTGGATGGGGCTGAAGGCGAATTCAGCCTGCCGGCTCGAATTCACTCGGTCGATGAGTACTCCGTGACCGTGCAAGTGCCGTGGGAGACGGCCGGAGTAGAGGAGGTCTTGCTGAAGGTTCGAGGCGACGAAGTCTCGCTTCCCTTTCCGTTCGACCTGCAGGAGGCCGCGCCGGGCATCTTCACCTACGCTGGGTCCGCCGGGTCAATGGCCATGGCCCTTCACCCCGACGGCTCGCTCGTCACCGAGGACGCTCCTGCAAAGGCTGGGGATGCTCTCACACTCGTCATGACAGGCAACGGTCCTGTGGCAGACCCGCCCCCGTCCGGTGCCGCTCCCGACGGTCCGGAACCGACCGTCCACCAGCCTGAGGTGTGGGTGGGTCGCCAACGCGGTTCGGTCGTCTACTCGGGGCTGGACCCCAGCGCGGCAGGCGTCTACCTTCTCACATTCGGCGTGCCTGCGGACCTAGAGCCAGACTTGCACCCCGTGACAGTGCTCGTGAACGATGTGGCCAGCAACAGAGCACTGCTGCCCGTGGAATGACGGCCCTCTATGGCTCGGATCCGGTCAGCAGGGCTTCGACTTCGGCCAAGAAGGGCACTCGTCCGTGTTTGCAAAGCAGTGCTCCGGCGGCGCAGCCGAAGCGCATCGCCGAACGCTCGGTTTGGCCTTGAGCGAGCGCGAGTGCGAACGCTCCGTGAAACGCGTCGCCCGCACCCGTGCTGTCGGACACCGTCACGGGAAAAGATGGGACTCGGCCCCCTGAGAAGGCCACGCCACGCTCGCCGAGAGTTACAGCTCCCCAAGCACCGAGCCGTTCGATGCGCTTCAGCAGGGTCTCGACCCCACCAAGCTTGATCGCCAGATCCTCGTCCGCGACAACGTGAGAGGCCTGTTCGGCGATCTTCCAGATCTCGGGAATGTCCTGATCCAGGTCGTGGACGGCTGGAATGCCCGCCGACTTGGCAAGCTTCGCGACGCGAAGCCCCCCTTGCGCCCACCGCCCGTCAATCAGCACAGCGTCCGCATCCCGGACCGCACGCTCAGGCACCCACTCTGCACGGCCCGGCATTCCGTCTCCGAAGTACGGGAACAGGTAGCGCTCCCCGGTCGGGTCGATGAATACCTCGCACGTAGGACTCGTCCCGGGGAACGCGCGGTACCCGGCAGTGTTGACCCCATCAGCGGCAAGCAGGGTCTCTATGCGCTCGCCTACGTGGTCGTCTCCGCGCTGGCCCCAGAACGAGGCTCGGCCGCCCAAGCGAACGACCGTCACCGCACCGACAGTCGCCGGCCCGCCCAAGGCTTCGAAGCGCCTCGTTGCGTTTTCTCGTCGGTGCTTGGGCGGAAAACGCGCCACGCACAGCCGGGTGTCCAGAAAGCCCATGCCGACACATAGAACGTGGTGACGGCCTGCGTCGGGCATTGCGATCGCGTTGTGCCCGGTCAAGGTTCGCAGTGTAGCGAACGTGGATAGGTCCTATTGCCGTGTTGGCTGATGTCCGGACGCTGATGCCCCTTGCGAATCCGCGCACGTGCAGGTCGTAGTCATTTCGTGAACTGCTGCCTCGGCGCGTTTGGGGCTGCCGATCCTCGTTATGCCGAGGCGCTCCCGAACGGAGATGGCATCAGCGCTCACTGAGGTCTGACCAGCCACCTTCGATCCGTCCGAACCACGGCAGCCACTCAAGCCACGATTCGCTCAGAGCACGATGCCGAAGCGTCCCTTGAGCACGAATGCGGACACGATCGACATCCCCAAGAACCAAACTGCCCAGTGCGTCTCCCATCCAGGCGGGCCAACCTCCCGGCTCGGGTACGCCAGTTCCAACCTGCTTACGTCCGCCGCGTCCAAGCGGGGCTCTCCCGGCTCCAGCAGCAGTCTGCGCCACCACGCTCGGGCCCGGGAGGCCGAGACGTACGCGTGCCCGCTGCCTGTTGCGACCGACTTCGACACCGTGCCCCCAGGTGTTGTCAACCGAAGCTCCCCCGACTCCGTCCGCACTGCCCGGATGCGCCAGAATGTGCGTCCCTCGCCGCTGGCCGTGACAGACGTACTGTCTACAGTCACGCCCCCTGCAGCAGTCAGACCCAAGGGCGGAGCTGGCACATCCGTGGATGCTTCGACCAAAGCGGACTCTCCCACGTGCAGCGGGCGTTTTCCGTAGACTGCGTCGAGATGCGCGTAGAGTACGACCATTGGCAGGGCAAGGAAGAGTGCCGGCCGCAGCATGTGTCCGACATACTTCGCGTTCTGCGCGAGAAGCATCCACTGTGCCCGGAGCAAGACTCTGGGTTCGTCCGAGTAGATCCGCATTTCCAGCAGGTAGGCCTGCATACGCTTCTTGGCGAGTCCTATTGCACGCTGGTCCGATGTCTTGCCGACG
This sequence comes from Bryobacterales bacterium, assembly GCA_965203925.1. Lineage (GTDB taxonomy): Bacteria > Acidobacteriota > Terriglobia > Bryobacterales > UBA6623 > VXMF01. The sequence continues at coordinate 6,547,521 of OZ241924.1, read as the reverse complement.
ACCCACAGCATGCCGACGCCGAAAACAGCCGAAAGCAGGAGAAGGCCGATGAATGGGCTCCAGCCGGCAAACAGGCCGCTATACGCCGAGACGCCCGCGCGCAGCAGCGCGTTGAATGCGTCCACGATCACCTTGGGCTCGGTCTATTCGATGTAGCCGAGGCCTTGGAGCTTGCTCATGATCTCTTCATCTGAGGCCCCGTCCTCGATCTGCTCGAGTTCTCGCTCGATGACATGCACGACGAATTCCTGAGGCGAAGAGTAGCCACCGGACTCGGCGCAGCGCTTGACGCGCTCGAAGAGTGCCTTGTCGAGCTTGATAGTGTTCCCGGACCCGAACATCGACCCTCCCATCATACGGCGGAGGTCCGCCCCTCGCCCGGAGCAGCGGCTCGCAAGGAACGCTCCGTGTTTCTGGAATGCCCGACTTGAAAGGGGCTTGCTGTGCGCCAGGGAACGCACCCAGGGATTATGCGATGAGCTGGAGCCGTGCATCGGCTGCCAGTAAGCTTGATTCCTGAACCGGCACAGGCGCGGCCCGCAAAGCGGGACGGGATATTGCATCGGGTGCGGCAGGGCACTTCGCTGAGCGTGCGCAGCGGGTGGTGAAGGGACGCTGTGGAACCCCGAGATCCCCGTGTCGACTCCTTCATTCCACTGGGCTCGGGCCTGCACCGGAAGCGGTGAAACAGGCTAGGCACAACCGGTCATCCGGGGCCAGCGAACGCCCGCGAAGCCATGGGAAGGCTTGCCGGGAGACCTAGGGGATCCCACACTGTCCACGTGTGGTGGCCAAAATACAGACTGTTGGCCGAAATAAGGGGTCCGGGCCCGCCTGTGCCAGTGGGGGACTGGGTGCACACAAGCATGCGCGCCGCGGCACGTGCTGGTGAGCCGACAGGCGGTACGGATGCGGCGCGGGGAGTCGTGACACCGTCACAGCACGGGCAGATGGTGATGCCCGCGTCCAATGGCTCGTTCGCCCATCAGGACAAGTTGCTTGTCCAGTACCACAGATGACTGTAGACCGGACCCGTCATGCCGCTGGCACGACCCCGGGCCGCGCAGCGGGGAATCAGTCACGCTGTGACGGCTCTCGGTCCCGGGAATGAACACCCGCAGCGGCGGAGAAAGGTCTCCGGAGCTTGCCGATTATGCCGGAACCGATTCCCCGCACGCCGCGCGACCGCGTTGCTGCGCCAGAATCTCTGGAGTGCCGCAGCCGCCCACTGCGACGAGGGCCACTTCGCTTTCGGGGGGGCTCCTCGCGCATCGCCTTCGGCATGCACCTAGCGGACAAGATCGGTGGCTTGCCAGGATCCTGTGTCTCGAAGACCTCAAACAAGTCTGGACGAGACGCGATTAGTTCGGAGAGCTTCTTGAACCCCAGCCTTCGCGGATCGAAGGCTGGATCAAGTGTGCGGACGTAGGCTCCCACGCTTGCGAGGTTTGCGATTCCCGAATCTCCGGTAGTCGCGTCAATGCTCTCCGAGATCAACTTTGTCCAGTCGTTCGGTTCGGGCCCCTTCCCATCGCTGTCGTCTCGAGAGAACTCCTTTGGCCCCAGATTCTCCGTGTACACGAATACTTCACAGGCATTGACGAATGATGGCGGCGTGTGCTGACGGCCGACACCCATGACGAAGAACCCGTGCTCCCTGATCCGGGTCGCGAGGCGTGTAAAGTCGCTATCGGACGAAGCGACACAGAATCCGTCAACAGTGCCGGAGTGAAGCAAGTCCATCGCATCGATGATTAGCGAACTGTCCGTGGCATTCTTGCCCGTGGTGTATCGAAACTGCTGAATTGGCTGCACGGCATGGCCTTGCAGGTGAGACTTCCAGCTTGACATCTGCGGAGTCGTCCAGTCGCCGTAGACACGCCGCACGGTTATGGTTCCAAACCTTGCGACTTCGGCCAATATATGGGCAACTTTCGAAGGCTCCGCGTTGTCGCCGTCGATCAATAGGGCGATTCGACGGAGATGCTGGTCATCTGTCAAGGAAGCACGAGTCTGGTTCATCGGAACTAAAAGAGTAACGGCTCCCGATTGACCTCAAGCCTCAGGCTTGGCGATGGCGTGGCGCACGTGCGTAGCGCTAGTACCGATTCTCTGCCTCAGGCGCTCGTTGCTCTTTACGATGGTACTGCGGACGGCAAGCACGGCACCGAAAAATCGGTGACCAGCAGCGGAACGCCCCTTGTTCCTCGTATCCGAGAATCTTGTCGGCCGATCGCATGGTGAAGTCGGGTAGCGCCGCGCAACGGTCTGAGATCTCGAAGATGGCTTCCCGAATCGAAGCTGCAACCCTCCGGTCGCGCGTACGCCGTCGAGCGTAGTCAACAGCGCCGGTGATCGCGCCAGTCACGGTTGTGCCGCGTCCCGTCGCGAGGTCCTGAGCCCGCCGCTCGACTTCGACCTTCTTAGTGCCCAACGCCATGCGTGCATCTTTCGAGCTGTGAGCATTGATTTGCCGTCTCGCGACCGCCCCCTTGCCAGCCGACCGGACTAGGCGCGTCCGGAGACCGCATCGACAAGGCGAGCTCTAGGGCGCTGGAGATCAGTAGATCGCGACCGGCGCGACCGTGGATCCCGTGCCGCCCTGGATCTTGAGAGGCTGGACGACGAAGGCGAACTCGTAGACGCCGGCTGCGGCTAGTTCGTCCAGCTTCATCCGCTCCACCAGATGGATGCCGTGGACCACAAGCGTGATTTGGTGGACAGGCAACGACACTTGCGGATCCGGGTTGGGTGAGACCTCGACCGGCTGGTTGTCCGCCCCCAGCAGCATGGGATCGTGCTCCACAAGCCACTGCGCGGCCGCGACACCGATCCCCGGGTTGGTCGCCATGAAGCGCTCCGCGTCGGTGTCCCACAGTACACCCCAACCGGTGTGAATCAGTATCGCGTCGCCCGATTCCAGTGCCACTCCCTGCTGGTCGAGGGCCTGCTGCAGGTCGTCGACCGTGATCTCGTACGTTTCAGGGAGCATTTCAACGCCCTTGAGGCGTGCCACATCGATGAGCACGCCCCGGGTCATGAGCGTTCCAACGTTCTCGACGCCGAGCCGCGTGAACCCGTCTCGCGTGATGATCTCGTTCTGATCAACGCAGTTGTACAGGCTGCTGCCGATTGTCTGGTGGGTGAAGCCATCGAACTGCGTGCCCACCTGACCCATCTCCGTGACAACGAGCTCCTCGTTCGAGGCACGCTGGTTCGAACCGACTCTCGGGCCGGTCGGCTTCAAGTACAGATCGAAATGGCGGGCACCGAGCGGCATCGAACTCTTGAGTACCCGTCCGAGTTCGATTACCCGACCCGTCTTGATCAGACGCGCCGCCTTGAGCACCGTCTCGGGACCCATGTGGTTGGCCGCGCCCCGCTCGTCGTCTGCTCCCCACCGGCTGGGACAGCGCTCGGCGGTCGACGGCGGAGTCCACGACTGGCCGGCGGCCGGTGCAGCGGAACCGGCGGCCAGAATGGCCAATGCAAGTCTGGCAAGGGCGTTAACGCTGGCGAATCGCATGACTTTCCTCCGTGGGCGGTCTATTCAGCCCCAGCAGATTCTACCGGAACTCTCGACACGGCGATTCAGCGGCTAGAACGGCGTCCGGGAGCCGCGGCCCGTTGTGCCACGTCAGCAGTCTCGTCATCGATCTCAAGAGCGGCGAGATACGCTGCCACGTCCCCAGCTGCAAGGCTCCCAAGCGCCTCCAGCGCCGCCCCCTCGCACGCCACACCAGGCACCCTGCTGAGGAGCCGTGCCTTCACCTGATCGCACCGACCGTGACGACAAACCAGATCGTGATGGCCGACTCCGGGAATCATCCAACCGCAGAAGGAGGGGGACTCACCAGCGCACGGTCGATCAGGCGAAAGGCTGCGAGGCCGGCCCGGTCGCCCAGTCTATTCGCAGGAGCGAGCAGGTCCCGTTCTCAGGGGTGCAGAGTCTCTCAGTCCGCCACCAGAACGCCGTAGTCTGCGCACGTCCACCGTCGCGACGCTTGTGGTCAGATTGCGGCATGGCGCGGCGGTGGCATCCGGTATGTTCCGTCGGAACCGATGCTGCGCGCCAACACCGTCCGGCTTCACGACTCTCCCGACCCTGCCCCGACTGTGAGCCTCATCCCGCCGACAGCCGCTGCAGGGCGTCGATGCGCCGGAGCACCGGCGGGTGCGAATAGTGTAGGAAGACGTCCAGCGGGTGCGGTGTCAGGTTGCTGAGGTTGTCGGCCGACAGCTTCTTGAGGGCGCTGGCCAAAGGCGCCCCGCTGCCGGTGGTCTCTGCTGCGAAGCGGTCGGCCTCGAACTCGTGCCGTCGCGAGAGGACGTTTATGAGGACCGAAAGGACCAACTCGACAGGCTTGAAGAGGAGACTGAAGAACAGGAGCCCGGCGTACACTGACGGCTCGGCGAGGTAGAACGCCGCGAAAAGGCCCTCCTGCTCGAGGAAGAGCGACAGGATCCACAGCATAGCCCCGATGTGGCCGATGGAGAGCGCCATTCGCAACCAAACGTGCCGCTTCCTGTAGTGCCCGATTTCGTGCGCCACGACGGCCACCAGCTCGGCGACACTGTAATTCTCGACGAGAGTGTCGAACAGCCCGACGCGCTTGTGCTTGCCAAAGCCCGTGAAGAAGGCGTTGGGCTTTGAAGACCGCCGTGAACCGTCCACCACAAAGATGCCCTCAAGCGGGAACCCCGCTGAGCAGGCGTACCTCAGAATTGCGTCGTGCAGCTCGCCGTCATCGAGCGGATTGAATGTGTTGAACAGGGGCATGATCCACGTCGGCCCGATGAACTGCACGGCGAGCATGAAGGCGGTTACAGCAATCCAGCACCAAACCCAACCCAGCGGTCCCGCCGCCTCGAAGAATGCAAGGACGACAGCGAGCAGCGGGCCACCGAGAAGGATCGTGAGGGCCGCCCCTTTCAGCAGGTCGGCGGTGAAGGTGCCCACTGTAGTGCGGTTGAACCCGTAGCGGGCCTCAATGACAAAGGTCGACCAAGCCCGAAACGGGAGTTGGAAGAGGGTGCTGGCGAGCAGGAGGACTCCGATGTACACGAGACCGGTGACTACCGGGCCCTGACCGAGGCCGCGGGTCGCGGTGTCGAGCCACGCGAAGCCCCCAGCGAACCAAAACGTGAGCAATACCGCGAGATCAAACGTCCCGCGGACGAGGCCGAAGCGGGTGCGCGTCGTGCTGTAGCGCCGCGCCCGGGCGTACTCCTCGTTCTTGAAGACGCCGGCGAACTCGGCCGGCACGGTGGTGCCGAACGAGCGTGAGCTGAGCAGTCCCGAGACTGCGCCAAGGAGGTACTCGCATACAAGGGCGACTAGGATGACGATGGCGAAGGTGTTCATGGCTCCCGGAGGTATCCCGACGTGAGATCCCCTGCGTTAGCGCCAGCAGGATCCTGCGGACTATAGAAGATTCGCATTCTCCCACGGTGGCAAGCTGGGCTCTTCAGAGGCCGCGTAGAGGGAAGGGCCAGTGACAGCGGCAACGGTCGTCCGTGGTTTGAGTTGCGAACCGGACGGTGCAAGAGTCCCGATCATGAACATTTGATCTGTCTAGACACCTTGCCTCGCTCTGCTGTTCGCGATGTTGAGTCAGGTTCGGATGTTCACAGTCTGACCTTGTCGGCGTCAGGCCGCGCCTGCCTCCTCTTGGCTGACCCGCACCAGCCGCCGCAGCTGGCCTGCAGCGCGGCAGCCTTCGGCCTCAATGGCCGCGGGAACCAGTCTCTTCAGGACGGGCAGTTCAGCCAGGACATTGACGCCTCCGTAGCGCTCGATCGCCCGGCGATTCTCGGCATTCGGCTCTCCCACCATTACGACGCCCGCGACGGGAATCCCTCTGCGGCGCATTTCGGAGACGGTCAGTAGCGTGTGGTTGATCGTTCCGAGGCCGGAGCGAGCGGTGATGAGGCCGGGCAGACCCAGAGACCGGATCAGGTCGGCCATCATCTCCGTGTCGTTCAGCGGGACCAGCAGGCCGCCAGCACCTTCGACCACCCAGAACCGCCGCGAGTCGAGCCTGCCCGCCATTACCACCAGCTGTTCGATCCGAACAGAACGGCCCGCGAGGCGAGCCGCCAAGTGCGGCGAGAGGGGCCTCGGGAGACGGATCCCGCCTTGCTCGATTTCTTTGGCGCTGGCATCGGCGAGCCGCGCGACCTCTGCTGTGTCGTCGTCATGCTCGATTCCGGTCTGGACCGGCTTCCAGTACCCGGCTGGGCCAAACTTGCGGATCGCTGCCAGCACAACGGCCGACGTGACGGTCTTTCCGACGCCGGTGTCCGTTCCCGTCACGAAGATGCCCCGCATCACTTCGGCGCCTCCATCTGGTCCCTGACGCAAAGAGCCGCCCCTTCCACCTCGGTCGCCTCGAGGTCTGCGTTCAGGGAAACGCGCAGGCGCGCCGTGCCCTCCGGGACAGTCGGTGGTCGGATGGCTCGGACATCGTAGCCCTCGGCGCGAAGTCGGGCTGCCGACCGGAGCGCACGCTGGTTGGAGCCGAGCACGACAGGGACGATCGGCGAGTCGCCCGCGCCAAGGCCCGCAAGGTCGCGGAATCGGCGACCGTGACCGCGGACGCGGCGGCGGCGGGCCGGCTCCTCAGCGAGAATCTCCAGTGCTTCCGAGATCGCCTCAGCGAGCGCAGGCGGCGGAGCGGTTGAGAAGACAAACGGCCGCGCGCTCTGAATGAGCTGTTGGACGGCCCACTTGGGGCCGCAAGCGAAGGCACCGCTGACTCCCAGCGCCTTCCCTGCGGAATTGATCGACATCAGCACGCTGTCCCCGCAGCCCAGCTCCTCGACGAGACCGCTGCCGCGCTCGCCGTAAATCCCAACCGCGTGCGCTTCATCGACAATCAGTTCGAAGTCGTGCTGCCGCTGTAGCTGCGCGATCTCGCGCAGGGGAGCAAGGTCCCCGTCCATGCTGAATAGGGTCTCAGTGACCACGAAACGGACGCCCTCGCAGCGTTCGGTCTCCAGAATTCGCCGCAGCACTGCTATGTCGCAGTGCGGGTACACCAATCGACGGACCTTGGACAGGCGCATCCCATCGATGAGGCTGGCGTGGTTGAGTTCATCGGACAGGATCAGGTCCCCTTCCTGAGGGAACGCCGAAAGCACGCCAAGATTGGCGGCCCAGCCGCTGCCAAAGTACAGGGCAGCCTCGGTGCCCTTCAGTGCCGCGAAGCGCTCTTCGACGACCCGGAACGCGGCCCGGTGCCCTCTCAAGAGCCGCGACCCGGTCGAGCCGACCCCAAGCCGAGCCACCGCTTGTGCGAGCCGGCGACGCATCCTCGGATGCCGGGCCAGCCCCAGGTAGTCGTTCGAGCAAAGGTCTAACCCGGTCGGCGGCTCGAGCGTTCTCAGCAGCCCATCGCGCTCCAATTCCTCCAAGCGGGCGCATGTGCGCATTCGCAGCGCACGGCGCGTCTTGGGTGCCAGTGCGACCTCGACTTCGGGTTTCTCGTCGCCAGCTACGCTTGCGCGGCGGGCGCTGCGGTGACTGGGTCCTCGCACAGCCTCATGCCCATCTTCGTCAGCAGGTCTTCGTCCGCGCTGGCGCGCGGATTCGGCGTGGTGAGCAATCGATCGCCCAAGAAGATCGAATTCGCTCCGGCAAGCAGGCAGAGCGCTTGGCCCTCCTCGGAGAGTTCCAGGCGGCCCGCTGACAGTCTCACGATTGAAGCGGGCATAGCGATTCTGGCGGTGGCAATGACTCTCGCGAACTCCAGCGCGCCCACAGGTGCCCGCTCGCCCAGCGGCGTACCAGCCACGCTCACGAGGCTGTTGATCGGCACGCTCTCCGGATGCGGCCTGTGCCGCGCAAGCTCCGCCAGAAGGCCTAGGCGGTCAGCGACGGTCTCTCCCATGCCGATGATCCCGCCGCAACAGACAGTTACTCCGCTACGGCGAACTCGCTCCAACGTGTCGAGGCGATCTTGGTAAGTGCGGGTGGTGATGATCCTGGAGTAGAACTCCGGGCTCGAATCGAGATTGTGGTTGTACGCAGTGAGGCCGGCCTCGGCCAGCCGGTCGGCCTGTTCCTGCGTCAGCATGCCAAGCGTGCAGCACGCTTCCATCCCTAGGGCTCGGACACCGCGCACCATGCTCAGCACCCGCTCGAACCGCTCTCCCTCCGGGGCCTCGCGCCAGGCGGCCCCCATGCAGAAGCGGGTGGCCCCCTGCGCCTTGGCCTCTCGCGCACTGGCAAGGGTTTCCTCCACGCTCAGAAGGTCCTGGGGCTCCACTCCTGAGTCATAGTGCGCGGATTGCGGGCAATACGCGCAGTCCTCTGGGCATAAGCCGGTCTTGATGCTCAGCAGCGCGCAGCCCTGCACGGCCTGTGGGTCATGGTGGGCCCGGTGGACGGACTGGGCCCGAAACAGCAGCTCCGGCAGCGGCAGGTCATGCACTGCCCGCAACTCTTCCAAGGTCCAGTCGTGCCGGAGCATACAGGCTCCATTATCGTATGGTGCCTGTAGCGCCGCGAGATTCGGCCCGAGCGCACCGCTAGGGCCCCTTCCGACCCTGAAGTGCGGCCAGCGCGCCTGACAGGACAACGTCCGGACCGGCGGACTGGAGTACAATGCGCGGCGGGTTCGGGAAATGCCAGTTCGCGCAAATAAGCGGTTCGGTCTCCGCTCCGCGGCGGCTGCCGCTCAAGCGGCTGCACGGACGCCGCCCGCAGTAGCGATTACCGAGTTGGACGCTTGGGCCGTACGGGCGAGCCCCAGCTCGAGCCCTCGATTAGTGGTTGCCGTTCGGGCCAGCGAAGGCTTGACGGGGTACGGCGAGACCTCTGGCGGTCGTGACCCGCGAACAGCCGCCCAGCGGCTGCTGAGTTATTCCGAGGTGCTCGAAGGCCGGGACGCCTTGGCGAGCGAGGCCGTACGGGGCGTGCTGTCCGAAGCGCCACCTGAGGTGCGAGGGGCGATCGACATTGCCCTGCTGGACCTGCGTGGCAAGATTGCCGGCGCGCCGGTGTATGACCTCTTGGCGGGCCGCACGCGCGACAAGGCTCGTGCGATGGCTGCCTTGTCTGCGGCAGCCGAGCCGGCGCTCATGGAGCAGGTGGCGGCGGCCAGGGCCGAGGGCTTTCGGGCGTTCTCCGTGCCGCTGTCGGTGCCCCTCGATGTTCCCACGCGGGGGCGAGCCTTCTTCGCGAGCACGGAGGCCATGCTCACCCGGCTGAGAGAAGGCGGGGCCGATGACCTTGTGCTCGACTGCAGCGGACAGGCCACGGCCGCTGAGGCGGCTGGCCTGGCCGCGCGTCTGGAGCGCTTCCACCTGATGTGGATCGATGAGCCGACCTCAGAGATCAGCGACGAGGCGCTCCGCAAGATTTCGCGCGAGAGCGTGACTCCGGTGGGCTGGGGTCGACACTTGCTGTCCGGAGACCGGTTTCAGGACCTTCTGAGGATGCAGGTGGTCGATGTGGTGCGGCCTGACATGGGCCTGCACGGGATCACCGGCACCAGGAAGATCGCCGCTCTTGCGGAGGCCTACTACACGGCGGTCGCGCCCTTCCATCGCGGCGGCCCAATCGGCACTGCGGCGGCCCTGCAAGTGGCGGCCTCCGTGCCGAACTTTGTGGTTCAGGAGATTGCCTACGCGGCGGACGACGCCGAAGGGCAGATGGACGAGGCGATCTTTGGCGGTTCCCAGCCTCGAGTGGCAGATGGGTTCTTCGAGCTCCCCTCGGGCCCCGGGCTGGGCATCGAAGTCGACGAGAACGCCCTGAGGGAGTACGCCGCATGAACAGAAGGCAGTTCATGGGTGGCACCGTCGTTGCGGGGGCCGTGCCGGCAGCGGCCTCTGGGGCCCGGGCCGTCCGGCCGGGGCTGGGATGCGGATGCTCCCCGGTTGCCGCGTCGGCGCTAGCCGCCGCCCCAGGTCGCATCCGGATCACCGGAGCGAAGACGTTTGGGGTCACCTGGGAGGACGATTCCGACCGGCCCTATGTCTTCATCAAGCTCGAGACCGACCAAGGCGTTGTTGGCTGGGGCGAGGCCACGCTCGAAGGCAAGGCCGGTGCGGTCCTGCAGACATTGGACGACCTCAAGGAGTTCTACATCGGGCAGGATCCGATGCGCGCCGAGCACATTTGGCAAAGCATGTACATCCATGCGTTCTACCGTGCAGGCCCCATTCTCGGATCGGCGATCGCCGGTATCGACCAAGCGCTCTGGGACATCCGCGGCAAGGTGCTCGGCCAGCCCGTATACCGGCTGCTCGGCGGTCCTGTCGACCCGCGCGGCGTGCGCGGGTACTACCATGCGCGGGCCAGCACGCCTGAGGAGCTGGCGGCCTTGCGCGAGTCCGCTGAAGACCTAGGCATTACCGCATTCAAGAGCGGCATCCCGGGATACTACGAGTGGATAGAGACGAATGCCCGGATCAATGACGCGGTGGGGCGTATCCAGATGCTTCGGGAGGGTCTGGGCGACAGCATTGACATCGGCGTGGATTTTCACGCCAAGACGAGCCCGACGGTAGCCTCGATCATCTGCAAGGAGATCGAGCCGCTGCACCTAATGTTCGTCGAGGAGCCGTGCCCGCCGGAGAACTACAAGGCAATGGCTCGAATCGCCCAGAGAACCACTACGCCGATCGCCACTGGCGAGCGCCTCGTCGCACACTACTCGACGCAACAGCTGCTGGAAGACGGAACCGTGGATATCCTGCAGTGCGACATCAATCATGTGGGTGGAATCACGGCCCTTTGGAAGGTGGGTGCGATGGCGGAGGCGTCGGGCTGCTACATGGCGCCGCACGCCTGCGAAGGGCCCATAGGCGGCATCGCGACACTGCACGTTGACGCTGCCATGCCAAACTTCCTAGTCCAGGAGATTTGCTCGGGGGTGGAACCGACATTCAAAGAGCGGCTATGGGAAGACTGGTTGGGCTTTCCCGCAATGCGCATGGTCGACGGCTACTTTCCTCTGCCGGACAAGCCCGGCCTTGGATTTGACGTGGATGAGGCCGCACTGGCAAGGCATCCCTTTCAGGGAACAATCCCGATGAGCCGCGTGTGGCACGAGGACGGGAGCGTCGCGGCGTGGTGACAGTTGCGTCTTTTTGAACCGCTACTGCCTGCGACAGGCCTCTTTGGCGCGGTCGTAGACTTCACAAGCCGTCGCGCGCTCGGATGCTCGACTCTCGGGGGCCTTCCGCGTCCAGCAATGGTCTTCGAGCACCAGCGTTGCAAGGCATGCGGTGTCGAACGTTGTCCACCGAACGTTCTCAGCGGGTGGCAGAAGCGACGCAGTTGAGCCGAACCGCGTCAGGCCAAGCCGGAGGTGCCTCCGGTCGGTGTTCGCGGATTTGCACCTTGTCCTGGGTCCGGTTCGACACGTGGGTTCGGGTTGTTGAATGGCGTCGTGTTGGCGAAGCCTGGCGAGTCAGGCCGGAAAGTGAGGCGGCTCTCCCACCAGCGCTACGGGGAACGGCTAGAAGATAGAGAGGTTTCAGTTGAACAGGCCCGGCTCGTCAAGGGTTTCCCGCGTGGCATCGCCCAGCGGTTCCAGCCTGCCAATCGCGAACACACTGTAGGCCGCCTCCGCTCGGGTCGGCAATCTCGCCAAGAAGTTCGGGCGTGGCCACGACGTCGGCGCGCTGCTGGGTCCTACGCGCATACAGCATGGAAGCGCGCGAGGTAATGGTGAACGGCTCGTCGCTCATGAAGCTGACGATGCCCTGCAACTGCCAGTGACCAATGAGGCAGCGCCCGTGCCCGCTCTTCAGGGAGGGGTTGTTCTTCCCGAAGAGAAGCTCGCAAAAGCAGTTGCCACATTCCCGGGGAAGGCTCACTGCCTCACCGCCTGCATTCGAGCGCTGCCCATCGTAGGGCCGAAGGCGCATCCGCTACAATCACTCGCCGACCAGCGGCCGTCACCGCTGCCCAGGTCAATACTGAGATCGATATGGAGACACACACGTTCGGCATGCGCCTACCGCGGGACGCGGCTTTCAAGCGCTTTGTCCACAACGCTGACTTCATCCGGCACTTGCTCCGTGCCCACCCGCTGCCCGGCCTCGACGAGGGGCAGATCGCGGAGATGCAGCCGGCCAGCGCCAATATCGTCGGCCCGGACCTCACCCACCGGCTCACCGATGTTGCCTGGCGATTGATCCTGCGAGACGGCAGGCTGGTCTGGCTGCTGCTGGAGTGCCAGGCCGAGCCGGACCCCACAATGCCGTTCCGCATGCTCCAGGCTGTGGCGACGATGTGCTTCAACCTGAGCCGTGACCCGCCTGTCGAGCATGGCTACACGGCAACCCGCGTGCCACGCGTCCGCCACCTGACCCTTTACAGCGGGCGTAGGCAATGGAAAGTCGCTGCTGAGGTTTCGGAGATGATCGAAGCAGAAGAAGGTGGCTTGGAAGCGGACGCACCGCGAATGCAGTGTCCGACCCTGAAGTTCCGAAACTGGCCCGACCCGGGTGGGGACGGGAACATGGCGGTATTGCTGGCAAGGCTGCAGCGTTGTACCACTCCGGAGGCGCTCTGCGAGGCAGCGGAACCGCTGGGCCGCTGGGCGGCCGAGCCGGGGCGTGCGGATCTGGCGAGTGCCTTCGCGGCTTGGATCACGCAGGTTGCGCTGCACGATTTGGGGATCACGGACGCGCCGGTGAGCGACAATCTGAAGGAGGTCTTGGACATGCTGCAAACTGAGCCACGGACATGGGCCGACAGGATGCGCCACGAGGGCCGATTGAAAGGCCGTGAGGAAGAGCACGAAGCAGGTCTGGAGAGGGAGCGCAGATTGTTGCTTAGGATGGCAAGGATCCGTTTCGGGCGTGCTCCTCTGGACCGCCTCGCCGGCCTATTGGAGGGAATCACGGACACGGATCTCTTGGAGGAGATCGGGGAGTGGCTGCTGATCTGCGACATGCGACAGTGGAGACGCTCTGCTGTCGCGCGTGCGGCAGTCCTGAGGTTTGGCCATTCGTACTCTTGGAATTGGCAGCTCGATGGACCTCTTGACTTGAGGCCGACAATTGCGGGACTGTCGGCTGTTACGGTCTCACCCCAAGATGTTCGACTCGGGCCGGACTCCGGCGGTGCCGAGAACTTGGCCAGAGTGCTCGTAGTTCATGCCTTCAAGCGAGCGCTGATCCTACGAGATTGAAGGCGTCGTCGCGTACATACCGGTTGCGAACCCGCTTCGCGCACAGTCGGATCTTCGCCGCGTGGTCGAGGCGGGCTTGCTGCCAGACCGGACTCCCAGGACAGAGATTCCACGCAAGGCCTTGGCCCTGACATGGCTCCGACCATGGGACATCAGCAAGGCGGTCGAGCCGGCGTGCGCGTCCTCGGCGAGTGTGACGCTTGCCCGATACTCTTTCAGGCGCAGTCCCGGAGCGGCCGGCGTCGCACAGTTTGGATGCCCCGGAACAAGAGGGGATCCCACCTACAGCACGGGAGACTCGGCGATGAGCCTGCGATAGACCTCTCTGGCGTGGTCGTAGGCCTTCCGGGCGCTCTCGCGCTCACTCTCCCGAATCTGCGGGCTCTTCTGGGACCAGCACTGGTTGACCGCCGTCAAGCACCACTGTGCACTTTCGCGAGAGGCTCGGATCGGCTCGTCGTCCACCGTGACGAAGATCGGATTGGTGTGGGACGACAAAGGCACCCGGAGCGCAATCCATGAGCTCCGGGTGACCCGCGTCCGGAACTCGAGCTCGTGCATAGTGCCGTCCGCGACAATTTCGGCAGTGCCTTCCAGGCGGCCGTTGACCACCAGTTCGACCGGAACATTCCGCGTGCCCGGTATGCGGGCCCTCTCTACATCCCAGTACGGCTTCTCGTCCGCGCCCAATCCGTCGAATCGGGGATCCGGATGGCGGGGCAGCATCGCAGCCGCCTTGACCCTTACGACCACGTCGTCACCTTCAGGTAGGCGAAGCTCCGCCTCGCCCGACCCGAGTTCAACGCCATTCACTTCGAAGTCGATCAGGTGGCTCTTGCCGTCACTGACGTACGCGGCACCCCGCCGAATTCCTTCGATCCAGCCCGGGTAAGTCAGTTCGTCGAGCTTCACATAGCTCCGTCCCAAGCCGACCTTTTCCTGATAGATGCAGGGAAAGTCTGTCTCGCCGGAGATGCGGGTCCGGAACCCCACGTTAAGCGTGTGGTACCAGATGTTCATCTCCCAGAAGTAGGGGGTGTCGACTGCCGAGATGAAGTCGACCGTGTCGGGATGGGTGACGTCAACGATGTATTCATTGGCCCCGATGCCGTCAAAGCCCGGCATCTCGAGAGTCGGCAGCTCTTCTGCAGCCACCTGCAGGCCCCAGCCTGAGTGCGAGAAGCCTGTCACCGCACCTTGCGACTTGGCCCACCGAAGGACGGGGAGATCCCACGATGGCCATTGCTCGATGCGAGTCGTGCCGGGGTAGTCGTCCTCCTTCAGACCCAGCAGCACCAGGTGGCCAGCGTGGCTGGAGGGGAAGCCTGAGACCTCAACGTCATAGTGCATCACCCGTTGCTTGCGTGAGAGAGGGTGGTCCTGGCTGGAGAAGAACTGCTTCTGGAAGTACCAAGACGGCCCCCATGTCAGCACGCTCCCGATGTTGAGGTTCTCGCCCAAGATTTGGCGGAGCATGGCTAGCGGTCCGACTCCCTCGGTCGGGTTCTTGTAGTGGGCGCAACCGGAGGCGTGTACGTGGTGGTCGCCAGACCACCATCCGTAGCTTGCAGGGTTGATCCAGCGCTCAAGCTGCACGGAGAGTTCTTCTGGGGCGCTGCCCTCGACCGGAAACTCCTTGGTGCGGGTGCGAAACTCCGGACCGCCGCCGTACTCCATGGTGTAGTAGCCCTCCGGTAACCGGATGTCCTCTCCGTCGAATCGGTAGACCTGTGTCTGGAAGGGAAAGTCGGGTTCAAGGCGTTTCGACGGGTTCGGGTAGATTCTGCCCTGCCTGTCCCGGAACACGAATGCGGCAACGCCCGATTCGCCGTTCTCGTCGCGAACTCGCAGGGGTATCGAACGTGTAGGGGCGATGTCGAACACTACGAGGACGTCGTTGCGGAATCCGATGTCCTGCGTGCCTTGGCCCACGTCCATCGCGATCTTCGCTGAGCGCTGGCCGCGGTCGCGGCTGTAGGCCTGCAGGATTTCGTATTCGACGGGAAGGCCTGTCAGCCGCGGCGACATGGGAGGGTCGCTGTAGATCGCGAATTCTGCCCAGCGTTCCCGCACTTCTTCTTGGCCAAGTTCCATCGGCGGCTCGGCCTCTCCTCTGGACCGGACAGAAGTCGGGCCGCTGTTTGGGCTCAGCACCCGCAACGGGGCTGTCACGCCCGCATCGTTGAAGACCTTGACCAGGAACAGCCTCGTGCCGTGTTCAACCAGCTCCGGGCGGGCGCTGCCCTGTGCGACTTTCACTCGGCTCTCGGGGTTGATCTCGACTTCCATGAGCACGAACTGATCGAGCACTCTCTGGATCTCGCGAACTGCCGCAGCTTCGTCTTCCAGTGCTATCGCCGAATTGATCGCTTCGGTCGCTGCGGGCGGAAGTGGCTGGCCCAGGTAAACCAACGCCTGTTCCAGCCGACGGGTCTGCTGCGCTAGCGGCTGTAGGCTCACCGCTTTGGACTGGGCCCAGGCACCGCCGGCGACTGCGATGGACACGGCGATTGTGACCGCTCTAGGGAGTGTGGCTACGCTGTTAGGCTTCTGCATTTCCTGCGGCCCCAGCATAGCCGTACTCGCCCTGCGCCCGCGACCGACTGAGCCTCACCAAGTCCGAATCCGATTCGCGATTCCCCTGCGCCGCGGGCCTCTCGCCGTTGTGCCGAACGGGGTCCGCACGATGTCTTCCGGCGTCCGACAGGCCGGCTCGAGGGTGCATTCACGAACACTCCAGTCGCCCAGCCTTCCCCCTGACGAGTGCTTCACCCTCCGTCGTGCTAGTTGTAGCCGCCTGCCAGCCTGGTCTTGGGCTGGGCCCCGGCCCCGCTCTATGTCCGCCTTCGCGTGGCGGTACGGATGGCCGCTTTGCGGGTGAGTTCGACTCAAGGCAAACCGGGGAGACCTTCTGAGCGGGTCGAGTGACGTCCTGAGTACCCAGAGTCCGCGGCTTGGGGCGCCCACCGATCATCAATACGCCGCGGCTGGACACACCCCGTCTTGGCGAACTTCAAGCCACTGGGCCCCTGTATTCAAGGGCCAGCGGGTTGGTCAAGGCAGTCGTCGCCACCGGCTACAGAATCCACATCTGCCGCCGTTATGCCCCTTGGTTCATCGAGCGTTGCATCTCGGGGCGACGCCCGTTCTTCCATCTCAATCGCCACCCCGCCCCGATGGTCATCGAAGCTGACTCCGCTCTGACCACGAACAAGCTCGCTTACAGCATCCGGCGCCTGTTCGCCCACGACTGCCGAGCGACTAGCACGGCCTCGCTCATGGCAGTCTCTTGCCCACCTGCGAGGGGGCCGACTCAAGTTGGGTGGCTGGGGTGATCGTCAGTATCGCGACGCCGGGACGATCGCGTGTGGGCCCTCCCCGCCGGACGAGTGAGCCGCGCTGTGCCTTGCGTCGCGGGCGCCTTCACGACTACCCCGTCAGACAGCAAGCCAGATCATCGGTCCGTTGTCTCCCCCCGGCCAACCCGCCTGGCGCGAAGTCTAGGCCGAGTCTTGGCCAGCCGCGTCAGCTTCCAAGGCGAGCGCGCGCGCTTGGTGAAGTCGCTCGCCCATGGCTCCCAAGTGTGCTCTCATCGCGTCCGTCGCCTGTTGCGGATTGCGCTTGGCGATTCCCATGAAGATCGCCTTGTGCTGCAACAGCGCCTCTTCTGGCACCGCTGGTACCAGCAAGGCTTGCCGGATCCACTGCCGCATCAGATTGCGAATCATCTCTAGTGCATTCATCAGAATCCGGTTGTGGGCACTCTGCGCCACTGCCAAGTGGAAATCAAGATCTGCAGAAAGAAATCGGTCTTGGTCGTTCAGGCCAGCCTCCATCTCGTCAAGCAGATGCCCCATTCTCTCGAGATCGTCCGCAGTCGCGCGCTCCGCGGCAAGGCCGCAAAGCTCAGTCTCGATCACGCGGCGAGCCTCAATCAGTTCCCCTACATCACCGTCCGAATTGCTGGTGATCGCCCACAGCAGCGGGCCTGAGAAGAAGCGGGACCGGTCGCAGACGTAGGTCCCGTTGCCCGGGCGGGACTCCAACAGGCCCATCACTTCGAGGGCCTTCAGCGCCTCGCGGATGCTCGAACGGCCGACCCCCATCTGATTCGTGAGGTCCCGCTCTGCTGGTAGCTTCATTCCGACGGCCCAGTCGCCACGGACGATGAAGCTGGTCAGCCTTTCGCAGATCTCAACCGTCAGAGTCCGGCGCTTGACCGGCTCAAGAGGTGCGGCAATTCCCATCTCTACCTGGACAGAACTCCCGACCGTCTCGTGACTTGCCCGGCAAGGCCAAGAGGTGACCGGCTGCGGCCATCCTAACAGACCCCCCGGCGATGGCAGGCTCGCTCAGTCAGGCGCTCTGCCAATCGCGCCGGAGCACCGAGTCTTGTCAAGCAAGAATCGCCGAGGCTCGTCTCCCGCGTACACCCAGATCATTCCCATTGGCGAGTCGGTCCGGTTGACAAAGCGGTGGGCCAGGCCCTCCGGGATCACCGCGGTGTCCATCAGCCCAACTTCGTATTGCCGCCCCTCGACCTGACACACGGCGTGCCCGGCCACAATCGTGATCGATTCGTCGTACTCGTGGAAGTGGCAGGGCAGCCCGCTGCCGGGCTGGAACATCCCGAAACCCCCGCAGATGCCCGACGACCCGAGGTGGGCAGCGAAGAGGTCGTGGAAGTCCGTTCCCGGAGCAAGCTCGTACCCGGGTGATTCCCCGAAGCGGGAGACGGCCTCCGGAACCGGGCCGTCGGCGCCCCGCGATCCCGATTCCGGCTGGTCCCCCATCTCCGCGAATGTACGCTGCGGGTTTGGCGAGGCAAAGGCCGAGTGGATGCGGGCTTCGGTCGTCGAATCGTTGCGGACCGAGTGCAAGACCCCACCCGGCACGTACACACAGTCAAGTCGCCCAAGCGTGTGCGGGCGGCCTTCCACTAGGACGGTGGGCGTCCCCTCCAGTACCGTGATCGCCTCGCCGCAATCGTGCCAGTGGAAATCGAGCGACACCCCCGGATTGAAGACGGCGGCCGCCGTGGCCAGACCGCGCGCCCCTGTCCGGCGCGAGGCGTAGACCCGAACGCGGATCCCGGGAGGGAAGCCCGGTTCGTAGTCGCCGGCTCGCCGAACGATCGCTTCCAAGCGGGCCTTTCCGTCCTCTCGCCTGGAATTGGTCATACCACCAGACCAAATGCTATCAGTGACCCGGGATCTTGTCAAGAATCCGGCGCGGGACCCTAGATCTGCGGAGTCTCAGGCCTCGGGCGACTGTGGCGAGGCTCTTGGTCTGGTAGGAGCCTGCCTCTGGCGTGCCCGCTAGGAATAATCGGGACCCTTGTCGGAAAGCACTGCAGTCGGGGCCGTGACGGGCCGGCCAAAGGCCTGCTTTCCCACGCTTAGCCCTTGAACGTCTAGTGCAGTGCCAAATAGCACAGCGGATCTCCAGAACAGTGAATTGACCAGCGGCTGCGGCTGAGCTCAGACAGCTAGATTGGCATTCCGCTGCACAGTGGCCCCATCATTGGGCGGGCCACGGCGAAGGTGGTTGACAGCCTTACCAGCTCCTGCTATCGTTCATGGACAGATGGTCAGACCATTCGATCGGGCCAGAACAGCAGCGTCCAGCGCCGGCGCCAACAGTCATTCCTTGTGTCGCGTGGCGAAACGCGCCGTGGTACGAGGATTGCCGCCGGCAGTCGGACAGGGCCGGCAGTCGGACAGGGATTGTTGCGTCAATCCGGGCAGCGGGAGGAGCACTAGCATGTTTGCCATCAGTTGGAAGTTTCCATGGCGTAGTGGGCTCAGGATGCGCCTCGCCTTCGTTGCGGCACTCTGCTGCGCGCTGGCCTTGGCCGCGCCGGCGATTGCCCAGACCACTGGGACCATCCTGGGACAGGTGGCCGATCCGAGCGGGGCCGCGATCATTGCTGCGGACGTGACCGCCGAGAATACGGGTACCGGCGTATCGCGCGAGACTGCGACCGATGAGACCGGATTCTACATTTTCAACGCTCTGCCGACCGGCACGTATCAGGTGACCGTCACCTTCGAGGGATTCTCGGCCTACTCCCGGTCGCGAGTCGAAGTGAGGGTTGCGCAGAACAGCCGCGTGGACGTCGAGATGACGGTTGGGTCGGTCACCGAGACTGTGGAAGTGGCGGCCGACGCGATTCGGGTCGACACCCGCGAGACCATGCTCGGTGCCACCATGGACAACGACCGCGTGCAGAACTTGCCGCTCAACGGCCGAAACGTTCTGCAGCTGGCAACCTTGTTGCCCGGCGTGGGCAGAAGCGTCCTGAGAACGACTATTCCCGACGGCCGAGGCGGCAACACATTCAGCGTTTCCGGGAGCAGGATCAACGAGAACAACGTTCTGCTGGACGGTGCTTCCCTCTCGGGAGGGATGTGGAACCGGTCGCAGAACCTGCCCTCACCCGATAGCCTTGGCGAGTTCCGCGCGATCACCAACACCTATAGCGCCGAGCACGGAAGGGCATCGGGGGGCGTCTTCACGGCAGTCACGAAATCCGGGACGAACGACATCCACGGCGGCGTCTGGGAGTTCCTCAGGAACGATGCGCTCAATGCCCGGACATTCTTCGCGCCCAGCAAGCCGCTGCTGCGGCAGAACCAGTTCGGCGGCAAGCTTGGCGGGCCGATCGTGCGCAACAAGACATTCTTCTTTGGCTCCTATCAGGGGCTCAGGATCCGGCAACAGTCGGTCATCACCAGCTTTCCCATCTCGTCGGCAGAGCGAGATGGCGACTTCTCCTCGGCGTCGGCGGCCGTGCTGGACCCAGACACGGGGATGCCGTTCGCGCAGAGCAGGATTCCCGCCAGCCGCTTCGACCCCATGGCCGTCAACTACGCCAGGGAGTACATCCCACTCCCGAACCAGCCGGACGGCCGCTCGATCGAGTTGCGGCCAAGGCCGAGCGATTCCGACCAGTTCACTCTCAAGGGAGACCACAACTTCAGCGCAGGCCATCGCGCCACCTTCCGCTACTACCGGAACAAGGACATCAGCGACTACAGGGGCGGCATCAGTCCCGGGCTCGTCGGATCGGTGTTCAGCGTGGTGGACAGCTACACGGGCTCGAGCACCCACAATTTCAGCGCAACTTCCTTGGGCGAGTTTCGTGTCAGCTACACCACCGTGACGGCAGAGTCGACAAGCCCCAGGCAGGGCATGTCGCCCCGAGACCTAGGTGGCAACTTCAACTACGACGGGCCCGTCACGGCCACGCCGGAGGTGAACATCGTGGGGCGGGGATTCGCCGCGGGCTCGTTCCCGGCCCGGCGCCCTGACAAGACGCTACAGATTGGAGGCAAGGTGTCTTGGATCAAGGGAAGGCACGCCCTGAAGATCGGAGCCGAGACGTATCAGCTGGTCGGGGGTGAAACCGCGCAGTTTCGCAGCGCCGGAGTCTTCACGTTCAACGGAAACTTCACCGAGCTGGCCGCTGCGGACTACATGCTGGGCAAGCCTTCCAATCTCCGCGCCCAGAGCACGATCCATAACGACACGTTCACCAGCAACTACCATTTCTTCGTCCAAGACGACTTCAAGGTGTCGCCACGCCTCACCCTGAACCTTGGCCTGCGCTACGAAGTGCAGCCCCCGTGGGCTCAGAAGTTCGACTTTCAGTCGACGATTCGCCCCGCAGCGCCGTGCTTAGGGAACTGCCAGCAATCAACAGTCTTTCCCGAAGCGGCCCCCGGCACGGTCTATCCCGGCGATCAGGGCGTGGCACGTGGCCTCGTGGACACCGATATGAACAATCTGGCGCCCCGCGTGGGCATGGCGTGGGACGTGTCAGGGAATGGAAAGACTTCGGTGCGCGCCGCGTACGGTGTCTTCTACGCCTACATCGGCTACAACCAGTCGGCCGTGTCGCACGCGAGCCAGCCCTTCCTTCTGTCGGTCTTTCTCGCAGCTCCGCCCAGCTTCAACGACCCGTGGAGCGCCTCGTCCGACCCATTCCCCTATTCTCAGGACACCTTCAACTATGCGAACCCGGTTCGTCAGTACGCGATCAGTCCGGACTTCCGCGACGCGTACGTGCAGCAGTGGAACCTCAACATCCAACAGCAGCTGGGCGACGACTGGTTCCTCCAAGTGGCCTACGTCGGAAAGAACTCCCACAAGCTGAACTATCCGCGCGAGGCCAACATGGCGACCTGGCAGCCCGGTGCGACCGCCAGGAACATTCAGCAGCGACGGCAGTTCCTCACCCAGTACTACGGCTCGGTGTCGTCACTGCACGCAGACGGAAACTCCACCTACAACGCCATGCAACTGCTGCTTCAGAAGCGATTCGCCCGTGGCTACACTCTGCAGACTTCCTACTCTTTCGGCAAGTCGCTCGATGACCGGTCACGGTCAGTGCCCGGACAGACCGGCCCGCAGAATCCCTTCGACCCCCACGCGGGAGAGAAGGCCCGCTCCGACTTCGACCAGAAGCACATCTTTTCCATGAACGGCATTTTGGATCTGCCATTCGGGCACGGCCGGAGATTCGGCGGAGGCTGGCACCCGGCACTGAATGCGATTGCCGGGGGCTGGCGGCTGTCTGGCATCGTCCGCCTGCTCAGCGGAATCCCGCTGAGCGTGATATCCGGCAGGGACTACGCGCTTGTCGGCGCGGGACGGAACCTCGGGCCCCAGCGGCCTGACGTGGTCGGCGAGTGGAAGCTTCCCGGCGGCCGCTCCCGCGGCGAGACGATCGCGCGCTATTTCGACACGACGGCGTTCACGCGGAACGCGGGGCCGGGCAAGGAGGGCCAGTTCGGAAACGCCGGCCGCAACATCATCACCGGGACGGGGGACGTCGTGACCACGCTAGCCGTCCAGAAGCGCTTTCCGATGTGGGCTGAGGGTCACACGGTCGAGCTTCGAGGCGAGTTCTACGACCTGCTGAACCGGCCGAATTTCGGCAACCCGAACGGAAACTTGAGGTCTCCCGCGTTTGGGAGGATCACCGGCGCGGGGGGATCCAGGGTAGTCCAAGTCGCCCTGCGCTACGATTTCTAGCGATCGGCGCGAGACAGCAAACGTCCTCTTGGGGGAGATGCACATGAGGGATCGGGCTCCGGATGGTGGCAGCCGAGAGCTGTCGCAGACTCCGCGAGCGGGAATGCTGCTGGCGCTGGCCATCGCAGCGGCTGCCGTCTCGGCGACCTGCAGCGTTCCGTCTCGTCCCAACATCGTCTTCATCCTTGCCGACGACTTGGGGTATGGGGACCTCAGCTCTTACGGCGCAACGGCGATCCAAACACCGAACATTGACCGCCTGGCCGAAGAGGGCGTGCTTCTCACGGATGCCCACAGCCCTTCCTCCGTCTGTACCCCAACCCGCTACAGCTTCCTGACGGGACGCTACTGCTGGCGGACATGGCTGACGCGAAGTGCCCTCAGCTCAGACGGGCCGTTGCTGATCGAAGAAGGCCGCCCGACGGTGGCGTCCCTTCTGCAGTCCGCGGGCTACTTCACGGCCCACATCGGCAAGTGGCACTTGGGCTTTGGCCGGGAAGAGGGCTATCACAAGGACCGGGAGGGTCAGGGTACGCCCAACGCGTGGCGGAGCCGGACAGGCGGTCCCGACTGGAACGGGGAGCTAAGGCCCGGACCGCTCGAAGTTGGCTTCGACTACTTCTACGGGCTCCCGATCGTCAACAGTTATCCACCGTACGTCTTTGTCGAGAATCACCGCGTGGTGGGACTGGATCCGGCCGACCCGATCGCCGAGATGGAATCACGCTATCTGGGGACGATGGAAGGCGGCACGGCAGCGCGCTGGAATGACCACTTGCTCGCAGTGGACCTGACCGCGAAGACCGTCTCCCAGTTGGAGGTCCTCGCGAAGCGGCGGCAGCCGTTCTTCGTGTACTATGCTCCGCACCAACCCCACAGGCCATTCACCCCGAACGCCCGATTCAGGGGGGCCAGTCAATTCGGCACGTATGGCGATTTCATCGCAGAGCTGGACTGGTCTGTCGGCGAGATCCTCGATGCCCTTGATCGCCTCGGTCTGGCAACAAGCACGCTGGTGATCTTCTCGAGTGACAACGGCGGGCTCACGGCTCCGGAGTCCGGAAGGGCGCAGATTGGTGCCGGCTACGGAGACGGCGAGAATGCGCCCGCGGCGCTCACCGTCGATCACCGCGCCAACGGCCCGGTCCTCCGCGGCGGCAAGGGGGATATCTGGGAGGGCGGGCACCGCGTTCCGTTCCTTGCCCGGTGGCCGGGCAAGATAAAGGCCGGGACGCGCTCGGCCGAGACTGTCACACTGGCCGACATGATGGCGACATTTGCCGCCTTGGCCGGCGAAGAGGTGCCTCAGGGAGCCGGGCCGGACAGCTTCAATGTACTTCCAGTGCTCGTCGGCGGCACGCTTGGCGAATCCGCCCGTCGTCCGAGGGTGATGCACAGTGGCGGCAACGGCATGCTGGCGATCCGCGAAGGGCCGTGGAAACTGATCGACGGCCAAGGAGGGGGCGGGTACCAGGACGGCGAAGCGGAAGCCGGGGCCCCGCCACAGCTCTACAACTTGGACGAGGATCTCGGCGAGACGCGCGACCTCTACGCCCACGAACGCGAGACTGCCCTGAGGCTTCAGGAGGCGCTGCGCCGGATCAGGACGGAAGGGCGGAGCCGATGATCGGAAGCCGCAAGCGCCACCGTGCTGATCGCCGCCGCTTGCTGGCGGCCCCATTCTTCCTCTGCGCGCCGGCCGTCCTTGCGGCCGCGAGCGATCAGGGCATTCGGACCGTGCTCGAGAGTTCCTGCGTCGGCTGCCACAGCGAGACTGTGTCCGAGGGGAGCCTAAACCTCCGAGAACTCGCATGGAACATCGCCGATCTCGACAATCGGCAGCGCTGGGTGCTCGTTCATGACCGCGTCTCGAAGGGTGAGATGCCCCCCGTTCCGGGCTTGCTGTCGGTGGCGGATCGCGCGACGCTGGTAGCGGAGCTCTCCAGGGCAGTCAGATCTGTCGAGGCCGTCGAGACCAGCCGGGACGGGCGTGCCTCCATCCGGCGACTGAATCGCATCGAGTACCAGAACACGCTGCAGGACCTGCTGCGCCTGCGCTACTTGAATGTCGTCCAGATGCTGCCCCGCGACGGCGAAGTGCATGGGTTTGCCAAGGTCGGCGAGGCGCTTGACATCTCCAGCGTGCAGGTGAATGCGTACCTCGACGCTGCCGAGATGGCCCTGCGGCTAGCCTTGGAGTTCCCGGCCGAGCGTCCAGAGGCGAAGGTCTCGCGTCACTACGCACGCGCTCAGAAAGGCATGGTGGCCCTGAATGGCAACAGCCTGTGGAACCGCTGGTGGCTGGCGCTCGACGGCTTGGAAGTCAACGAAGAGCACTCATGGGAAAAGGAGCTCAATGCTCGCACCGTGGGGGCGGCGGATCCCGAGAAGAGGGAGAGTGAGTCAGTCGCGGTCTTCCGAGGGCCCTACCAGCCGTACCAGTACAACTTCAACCAGGGCCGCGTCGCGTACAGCGGGGACTACCGGGTGCGGGTGAAGCTGCGCTCTGTGCTGAGACAGACGGACATGGCCGAGCCCGGGCCCAACCCGCGGTTCTTCCCGGAAGGTGACCCTACCGGGAAGTGGGACTTCTTGGAGCCCGTGGCCGACCGCGTTTATGAGGGCAAGCGCCCCGAGCCAGTCTCCTTCTACGGGATGTACACCGGGGATGCCGCCGAGGGCTCCGTGAATCCAACCACTGATCATGTGCGGTTCCTCGCGACTCTCGAAGCGCCTCCCGACCGGCCCCGAACGCTGCAGTTCGAGGCGTATTTGCGGCGGGGCGAAATCCTGCGGCCGGACACGATCGGGCTTCCCAGGCCGATGGTTCCCGCCCTGCCCGAGACAATCCAGCAATTCGACCCCGACGGCTTCCCGGGCGTCGCGTTTCACTGGGTCGAAATTGAAGGGCCGTTCGTGGAGCAGTGGCCTCCCGCGAGTTACGGAGCGCTGTTCGGGGACCTACCGTTCCGGCAGGTCGAGGGCGCTCACCGGGTCGAGGCCATCTCGCAAGACCCAAGGGGGGACGCAACTGCTCTGCTGCAGGACTTTATGCAACGGGCGTATCGGTACCCGCTCGACAAGCGAGAGGTCGAGGGCTTCTTCGCGATCGCCGACGGCCTGCTGGCTGAGGGCGTCCCGTTCACGGAGGCGATGATCACGACCTACAGCGCCGTGCTGTCCTCGCCACGGTTCCTGTTCCTGAGCCAGGATCTGGGAGAGCTTGACGACTATGGCTTGGCAGAGAGGCTGGCGCTGTTCCTGACAGATGCTGGCCCGGACGAGGAATTGCTCGCCTTGGCCGGCGCCGGCCGCCTAGGTGCTCCGGAGGTGCTGCGGGGTCAGGTCGACCGGCTTCTCGATCTGGGCCGGTCCGATCGATTCCTTCATGGATTCCTGAATGACTGGCTGGGCTTGGATGAGATCCGTTTCACCGAGCCAGACCGTACCCTATTCCCCGAGTACGCCGGGGACGACTGGCTCGTTGACTCGATGGTGGCCGAGACAAGGCTGTTCTTCGCGGACCTCGTGGCAAGGAACTTGCCGGCCCGCAACGTGGTGGATTCCGATTACACCTTTCTGAACGAGAGGCTTGCTAACCACTACGGCGTCGACGGCATCAGGGGGCCCGCTCTCCGCCGCACGCCGCTCCCGGACGGGAACCCTCACGGCGGCATTCTCACCCAAGCTTCCGTGCTCAAGATCACGGCCAACGGAGCGGGCACATCGCCGGTAGTCCGGGGCGCATGGGTCAAGGAGCGCATCGAGGGCGAGCCGCCGCCTCCTCCTCCGCCGGGCATTCCCGCGGTGGAGCCTGACACGCGCGGGGCGACGACAATCCGCGAGTTGCTCGCGCGGCACCGCGCCGACCGGGCTTGCGCTGCCTGCCACGCCCGCATCGATCCGCCCGGCCTGGCGCTTGAGAACTTCGATGTCATGGGAGCGTGGCGCGAGAACTACCGCAGTCTCGGGGAGGGTGAGCGCGTGGAGGGCCGTGGGCGGAGCGGCAACAACTTCGTCCACTACATCGGCAAGCCGGTCGATGCGAGCGGCCAGCTTCGCGACGGGAGGGCCTTCCGCGATATCCACGGTTTCAAGGCCCTGCTGCTCGCCGACGAGCGCAAGATCGCGAAGAATCTAGCTGAGCAACTGACGGTATACGCAACGGGCGCCCGCGTTCGCTTCTCCGACCGTGAAGAGATCGCCGCCATACTGGATCGGAGCGTCGGCTCCGAGTACGGGGTTCGTACAATGATCCACGAGATTGTCCAGAGCCCGTTGTTCCGGAACAAGTGACGAGGGGGAACGCATGAGAGACAGCAGAGCCATTCCACGCCGCAGATTGCTGCAGGCCGGGGCCGTCGCACTGGGCCTGCCTTGGTTCAAATCCGCAGCCAATTCCACGCGCAAGACTCCCCTGCGCATGTTGATGATCTGCCAGGATCTGGGCTTCATCCCTGCGCTGTTCTCCCCGACGGGCGAGGGCCGCGACTACAAGGCGTCCCCGTACCTCGAGTTGCTGTCCCAGCACCGGGAGCGATTCACGGTCTTCAGCGGACTCTCGCATCCGGAAGTCGACGGCTCCCACAAGTCGGACCAGAGCTTTCTGACGTCGGCGCCCCATCCGGGACGTCTATCGTTCAGGAATTCGATCTCAGTCGATCAGGTCGCGGCCAGCGAGATCGGGCACCTGACGCGCTTCCGGGCGCTGCCCCTCGCTGTGAACCACCCCAAGAGCCTGTCGTTCACCCAGTCGGGCGTGGAGATTCCCGCGATAGAGAGCGCTTCGGCTCTATTCCGCAAGATGTTCTTGCAGGGCGACTCGGAGACGGTCGAGCGAGAGGTGACCCGGCTGCGTCACCGGGGAAGCGTCCTCGACGCTGTTTCCCGACAGGCGCGCGACTTCCAGTCAAGGCTCGGTTCCCGCGACCAGCGGCGCCTGGACCAGTACCAGACGGCAGTGCGGGACTTGGAGAGCCGCCTAACGGATCAGCGGGAATGGGAACGAAAGCCGAAGCCGCAGACCAGTCTTGAGGTCCCGGCCGACCCGCCGACCAAGTATGACTACATCAAGAAGCTGGACCTGATGTACCGCATGGTCAGGCTCGCGCTTGAGACGGACTCCACGCGGTTGGTCACATTGTTCATCGCGGGCACGACGACGCCAGGCCTCACGCTGTCCAACGGAAAGCAGTATCCCTGGTATCACGGCCTGACGCACCACAGCATGGACCAAGGGAAGCTGACGCAGCTCGAAGAAATCGAGATCGAGCAGATGTGCATGCTGGGAGACCTGCTCAGATCGCTGGACGCCGTCGAAGAGGAAGACGGCACGCTGCTCGACAACACCATGACGCTGTACGGCAGCAACCTCAGCGACGCGAATATCCATGACACTCGCAACTTGCCGATCATCCTCGCGGGCGGCGGCTTCCGCCACGGGCGCCACTTGGCGTACAACCTCGACAACAACACGCCGCTCTGCAATCTGTACGTCAGCATGCTGCAGCGCTTGGGGGTCGAGACGGATCAGTTCGGCTCTAGCACGGGAACGCTGGCCGAGCTCTGAGCGTTCGTTGTTGTCCGAAGAGGCGTTAATCTCTATGGCGGGCACGAGCTTCCGGAAGGAGGCCTGCTTGGGGCGGCCATTTGGCGGCCTGATGCGCGCACCCGTGACGGCAGTGGCCTTGGTGGCCGCGATCTTCGCGTCGGCATGTGCGCGGGGGCCCGCTCCCCGCCATCCGAACATTGTGCTGATCCTCGCCGACGATCTGGGGTACGGCGACCTCGGTTCTTACGGCGCCACCCAGGTGCGGACTCCCAACATCGACCGCTTGGCCACCGAGGGAATGCTCTTCACCGACGCTCACACCGATGCGTCGACATGCACTCCGACCCGATATGGACTCCTGACGGGCCGCTATTCTTGGCGGACATGGCTGAAATACAGCGCCCTGAGCACCGACGCTCCGCTGTTGATCGAGGAGGGCCGCACGACTTTGGCATCCCTCCTCAAGGCGGCCGGGTACAACACCTCGATCGTTGGCAAGTGGCACTTGGGCTTCGGCCGCGAGGACGACTTTGCCCAAGATCGGCAAGGTCCGCCGAACGCATGGAGAACTCGGGCGGACGGGCCGGACTGGAACGGAGAGCTCAAGCCTGGGCCGCTCGAGGTCGGATTCGACTACTTCTACGGAATCCCGGTTGCCAATAGCTTCCCGCCATACGTGCTGGTGGAGAACCACCGCGTCGAAGGCCTACGGGAGGACAGTCCAATCGGCAGCATGGAGCCGAAGAACTACGGAGCCATGGAGGGAGGCGACGGCGCCCGCTGGAGACACGAGGATCTTGCCGATCAACTGACCGCCAAAGCCGTGGATCAGTTGGAGCAGCTTGCCGAGAAGCGGGAGCCGTTCTTCTTGTATTACGCACCACATCAGCCGCACATACCGAACGAGCCGCACCCCCGTTTCGATGGCACCAGTCCGGTCGGCGCTCGTGGAGACTCCATCCACGAGCTCGACTGGTCGGTGGGGGAGGTGCTGACTTCGCTTGACCGTTTAGGGTTGGCGGATGGCACGCTCGTGATCTTCACCAGTGATAACGGGGCCAGTCGCAGCGACGAGGAGGGTCACCGGCCGATGGGTCCTGTGATGCAAGGGCGCAAAGGCGATCTCTACGAAGGTGGCCACAGGGTCCCATTCCTCGCGCGCTGGCCCGGGAGGATCAAAGGGGGCGCACGCTCCTCGGAAATGATCAGCCTGAATGACATGCTCGCCACGCTCGCGGCCTTGACCGGGCAAGAGCTCTCGCGCAGCGCAGGTCCTGACAGCTTTAGCATCTTGCCCGCACTGTTGGGAGAGGAGTTCCGGTCACCCCTCCGTCCCTCGCTGGTCGTCACCGCCGGTGGCACGGGCAAGCGTGCGGTACGCGAAGGAAAGTGGAAGTTCATCGATGGACAGGGAAGCTTCGGATACGCGCACTGGAGGGAACGGGAAGAGCGTCCTGGCCCCGAAGATCCCAAAGGGCAGCTGTACGACCTGGAGAACGACATTGGCGAGCGGAACAACCTATTCAGGCAGCATCCCGAGGTTGTGAGTCGTCTCAGGGACCTCTTGCAAGCGATTACGGACGACGGGGCGACGCGGCCCCTGTGACGTGTTGGGTTGCCGGTGGTTGCGATTGCGCACGGCGCGCACGGCCTCTTCGTGGATTGCGGACTCTGAGTTGAAGCCATCATCCTGGACTCCGCGCTTCGACGACGCCATCAGCCGGATCGGAACGGACTAGAGTGCTGAAGTTCTGCATGCCGAGCCGCTTCTTTTGGTGTCGGCTGACCTGATCAAGGCAATAGATCGAAACCGTGCATGCATGTGTGCTTGCGATCTTATTGTTTCCAGATGTATTCCCCGATGGGCCATCTGGACCGCACGCTGCCTCGCGCGGTCCAATTGCCAGTTCGGAAGGCGTCCCTTTGCTTGCATTTCGGCACAATGGCTGCTTCACCCACCACTGGCGAAGCTCACCCGCGGGTGATCCATCCAAGCCCTCAGTCACGGTCGGCCAAGATTCCCTGACGGTGGATGCCTCCGCCAGTCCGATCACGGTTCTCTGGGCCGGTATTGGCACGGCACGCCGGTTGGACAGCCGCCGTCGTCCGCCGACGTCCTCAAGCAGACGGATCTGTTTGATCCGTTCGTGCGTGAGGCCCTACTTACCTGCACCTGTACCGACCGGCCGCAAGTGCGGAACGTGCTGGGCACTCCGCGACAGTTGATCGTCAGGGGTGGCGGTGCCACACGCATTTGAATGCCTTGCCCTACAAAGGGGTCGAACCGTAGTGCTTTGGCAAATGACAATCGTGGGGCAGGCGGAATTGAGATCTAGGCGGGTGTTGACCAGTTGTCGACCGTCGAGCACCGGGGATGCGGGAATTGGCATGCTCAGTCTGCCCTCTCCCCACTTCGGGCTTGAGGGCCGGTCCGTCATGGACCGCCGCGGGCAAGTGGCCAGCTTGCTCCGGCGGCAGGATGTGCGCCAGCGGGGCTGAAACGAACTATCCGGTCTCGCGCAATCTTGCCGCGAACTTGACGGCGTCGCTGCGGTCGATGATCAGGTCGCTGATCTCCCACAGCGGAGCGGAGTCGTCGATGCCCCCGATCCGCCGCGCCACGGCAGCCGCGGCGGCGGCCCCGAATTTCCGCTGGACTAGGCGGCAAAGACCGCTCCGTTGCTCCTGAAAGGCCTCGACATGGCCCTCGGCCCGCAGCTTCGCTTGGTACTCTTGGGCGCGCGCTTACAGAAACGTCAGCATCGTGCCCGACCTCTGCATCTCTTGCGTCTTGCCCCTGTCCACCAATACATCCAGATCGACGCCTGTCGGGGCGATCATCAGCCGCGTCCAGCCCCCCAGCCGCTCCAGCACCTTGCGTTGGTCCCGCGATCCCAGAAGCCTGCCCTGCGCTTCCAGTGATGAGCAAGGTCCTCACTGGCCCTGACTGATCTGAGCCGACAACTCGGCGCTGAGAATCCGAGCGTCGGCAATCTGCTCGGCGGTCATGCGCTCCTGCAGCTTGTCCTTGTATCGGGCCGCCACCGGGTAGTCCTGGCTGGCGGCAATGTCGTACCAAGCCAAGGCGCGAACGGGATCCCGGGCTACACCTTGACCACGCTCGTACATGATTCCGACTGCGGTTTGGCCACCTCGGTTCCCCTGCCGGGCAGACTTGCGAAACCACTCCG
Source organism: Bryobacterales bacterium (assembly GCA_965203925.1). Taxonomy (GTDB): domain Bacteria; phylum Acidobacteriota; class Terriglobia; order Bryobacterales; family UBA6623; genus VXMF01. Next base: position 6,516,586 of record OZ241924.1, on the reverse strand, counting down.
CGGCCTGCGCATCGTCGCGCGGGACTCCGCGGCCCCGCTGGTACATGGATCCGATGGTCCATTGCGCCGTTGCGAGCCCCTGCTCAGCAGCCTTGCCATACCATTGCGCCGCCTCCACATGGTCCTCGGGCACACCTTGGCCGCTGTCGTATAGGGCGCCGAGCAACCATTGTGCTGTCGCGTCACCCTGCTCAGCAGCTTTGCGGAACCAGAGGGCGGATTGGACATGGTCCCTCGGCAGGATCCGGCCTTCCTGATAGGCAATGCCCAGTCTCCGCTGGGCCCTAGCTTCACCGTTCACGGCGGCCGCCCGAATCGAGTCCAAGGCCTTTACGTCGAAGGACGTTCGAACGTTGGGCGTTCCTGCCCTAAGCACACTCCTTGACCGCACTTTCGAAGTCGGTCTCGGATTCGTTCCATTCGCTCGACGTGCCGACTCGCCCTGGCTGATCTGCTCCGACAACTCCGCGCCGAGACTCTGTGCCTGGGCAGTCTGCTCGGCGGTCATGCGCGCCTGGAGACGGTCCTTGAATCTGGCCGCCACTTTGGAGCCCTGACTGGCGGCAATCCCGTACCAAGCCAATGCGCGAACGAGATCCTCGGCTACTCCTTGACCACGCTCATACAGCATGCCGACGGCGGTTTGGCCTCCCCGGTTCCCCTGATGGGCAGCCTTGCGAAACCACTCCAACGCTTCCGCATCGTTCTGCTGGACTCCCCGACCCCGGTGGTACATGGATCCGATGGTCCACTGGGCTATTGCGTGCGCCTGGTCAGCGGCCTTGCGATACCATCGCGCCGCCTCCACATGGTCTTCGGGCACACCCAGGCCATGATCGTAGATGGCACCGAGCAGCCATTGAGCTGTCGCGTCACCCTGGTCAGCAGCCTTGCGGTACCAGCGCGCGGATTGGGCATGGTCCTTCGGCACGACCCGGCCTTCTTGGTAGGCGATGCCCAGTACTCGCTGGGCCCTAGCTTCACCGTTCGCCGCAGCGGTCCGAATCCTTTCCAAGGCCTCAGCATCCAATGAAGTTCGGGGGTTGGGCGTTCCTGCAGTGAGCATAGTTCTCGATCCCACTTGTGCGGGCCGTGCTGGATCCTGGCCAACTGCCCGACGTGCCACCATCGCAAGCGGTAGCGACGATAGAACGAATGCGAAGGCTAGGCGCAGAGCGATCCGGTTCATCTGTGTTTCCTCGCAGTTACTCCAACCAGCCACATCATCTGCCCGATCATCTTGGCGGCGTTTGTCCCGGGGCTAGGCAGGCCACAATGCCCCCTGCCGCAATGCTCTCATCTCCATGCGAACCGCCCGTCCAAGTTCGTACGGATCGCAGCCATGGCTCGAATACTCGACGTGGCGAACTCGCACAATTGACGGAACACCTCAGTCCAATCTGACGGTCCTCAAGCTGCTGGCGTTGCACTCCCCGTCAGTCCGAGAGCTTGAATGGGCCGGGTCATGCGGCTGCATGTCACGCCGCACGAGAAGTCAACGTCAGACTCAAACGACCCGATTGCCCCTCCGATGTGCAGGTGGCCGACAGTGTCGCCCGGGCTCCGGCCGATTGCTACGATTGCGATCTGGGGCGACGGACAACCTCTGCGCGGCAATCCCCGCAGTTTTCCCCTTCTTCTCGCCAGCGACAGCTACCCTGCCGGCGGCCGGCTCCCGATGAGACCTCCTATGCACACAATCAATCCCCAGGACGAGTACTTGCCCCTTGGGCTGCAAGGCGCGGTCGGCGACCTGACCGAGCAGTGGGCGGCCTCCGACAATCCGGGACGTCTTTGGCGAGGCGACGCTACGCTTTGGACATCGGCCGACGAGGGAGACTGGCTAGGATGGCTCACTATCGCCACCGAATTGGCGGCAGATCCGGAGGGGTTTGATGAGCTTGCCTCCGATGTCCGCGGGCGATTCACACACGCTGTCTTGCTCGGAATGGGTGGCTCAAGCCTCTGCCCGGAAGTCTTGCGCGAATGCTTCGGGCGGGTGGAGGGCTTTCCAGACTTCCGCATCCTCGACTCCACAGATCCGCAGCAGATACAGGACTGTATCGATTCGATCCAGCTAGAGTCCACGCTGTTCCTGTCGGCCAGCAAGTCCGGTTCGACCCTGGAGACGTCGCTGCTCACGGATTTCTTCTTCGAGTTGGTATCCGGAAAGATTGGCGCCGTGCGGGCCGGCTCGAGATTCCTGGCAATCACCGACCCAGGCTCTCGGCTGGAGGCTGTCGCCCGCAAGCGCGGGTTCTGGCGTATCTCTCACGGCAAGCCGTCCATCGGCGGCCGCTACTCCGCACTCTCGAACTTTGGGATGGTGCCGGCCGCTGCGATGGGACTGGATGTCGCGCGCATCCTCAAGGGCGCGAGCGCGATGCAGGCCGAGTGTGGACCTGCGTGCCCGATCGAGTCGAATCCAGGGTTGCGGCTGGGGCTCGCATTGGGAGCGGCCGCGGTCGCGGGACGCGACAAGCTGTGCCTGTCGTGTTCGCCAGGCATCGCCCCGCTGGGAGCTTGGGTCGAGCAGCTCATCGCAGAGTCGACCGGAAAGCTGGGCCGTGGCATCCTACCGGTCGACGCCGCTTTGCTGAGGCCCTCCCACCATGGAGATGACTGCATCTTTGCGAGCGTCCAATTGGCCTCGGAAGCAGACTCCGCCCAAGAATCTGCGCTGGACGAATTGCGGGCTGCGGGCCACCCGGTTGTCAGAATCCGCGTGCGAGACATGGCGAGTCTGGGGCAGGAGTTCTTCAGGTGGGAATTCGCCACTGCGGTGGCGGGGGCCGTTCTGGGCATCAATCCGTTCGACCAGCCCGATGTAGAGTCCAGCAAGTCCGCGACACGCGAGGTTGCCGAGGCCTACGAGGCCAGCGGATCGCTTCCAACCGGGCAGCCATGGCTGCGAACCGAATGGGCCGCATTGCATGCAAGCCCGGCGCTGCTGAGCGCCGCCAGCCCGACCGACGAGTCCAGTGGTGTTCCCGCAGCTCTGAAGGAACTGATCGCCAGCGTGCGCAAGGGGGACTACTTCGCCCTGGTGGCCTACGCCAACCGGACGCCGGAGACCGCTGCCCTCGGGGAGCGGATCCGCTCAAGGGTCGCTAGGCACTCGAGGGTGGCGGCGACATTCGGGTTCGGCCCCCGATTCCTGCATTCCACGGGCCAGATGCACAAGGGCGGACCAAACACCGGCGTTTTCCTGCAGATCGGAGGCGTGGCCGGGCCCCAGCTGGCCGCTCCCGGCCGCGATCTCGACTTCGGAACGGTCAAGGAGGCTCAGGCGCTCGGAGATTTTGCCGTGCTCTGCCGCCTCGGGCGCCGTGCTCTCCGGCTCGACATCGGCGGGAATGCCGTCCAAGCCCTGCGACGCCTTGACGCCGCGGTCGAGCAAGCCCTTCAGTAGGACCGCGGCAAGCCAAGCTCCCTCTCCGCCAGATAGGTCAGGATGAGATTGGTCGAGACTGGGGCGACTTGGTAGAGCCTGGTCTCCCGGAACTTGCGTTCGACGTCATAGTCGGTCGCGAAGCCGAAGCCACCGTGTGTCTGCAGGCAAGCGTTTGCGGCTTCCCAAGATGCGTCCGCGGCCAGCAGCTTGGCCATGTTGGCCTGTGCTCCGCACGCCCGGCCTGAGTCGTACAGCGTCGCAGCATGGAAGCGCATCAGGTCTGCGGCCCGCACGTGGGCGTGCGCTAGGGCGAGAGGCAGTTGGATGCCCTGATTTTGCCCGATAGGACGGCCGAACACGACCCGCTCCCGGGCATACCGACAGCCTGTCTTCAAGAACCAATCACCGTCCCCGATGCACTCGGCCGCGATCAGGATCCGTTCGGCGTTGAGTCCGTCCAGCAGCGCCCGGAAGCCGGCTCCCTCGCGCCCAATGAGGTTTTCGACGGGGACTTCGAGCCCGTCTAGGAAGACCTCGCAGGTGTGGTGGTTGAGCATCGTCCGCAGCGGTCGGGCCTCGAGTCCGTGTCCGCGGGCCTCGTGCAGGTCGACAAGAAGTAGTGAGATGCCGTCGGTCTTTTTCTCCACCTCGTCCGCGGGAGTTGTGCGCACAAGGAGCAGCATGAGGTCCGAGTGCTCGACGCGCGACGTAAACACTTTCTGTCCGTGGACCACGTACCTGTCCCCTTGCAGCCGGGCTCTGGTTTGCAACTGGGTCGTGTCGGATCCGGTCGTCGGCTCGGTGACCCCGAACGCCTGCAGGCGAAGCTGGCCGGAAGCCAGTGCCGGAAGGTAGCGTCGCCGCTGCTCCGGACTCCCGTGCCGCGTGATCACGTCCATGGTGTACATCTGGGCGTGGCACGCAGCGGCGTTCCCGCCCGACGCGTTGATGGACTCCATGATCAGGCTGGCCTCGAGGATCCCCATCTCTGCTCCGCCATAGCGCTCCGGAATGAGCGCCGCCAACCATCCACCCTTGGTTAGCGCACGCACGAATTCGGAAGGATAGGCTTGGCGCTCGTCAAGCTCGCGCCAGTATTCCCCGGGGAAGTCAGCGCACACTTCGAGAACTGCCCGACGGATGGATCGCTGTTCCGGGGTCAGGCTTGGAGTCATGTGCCGGACGCCCTGCGCTTGGGCACGAGGACGGTGCGTTTCAGGGTCAGCACGGTCTCGTTGCGCTGGTTGAGTCCGCGGCTCTCGACGTAGACAAGTCCTCTGTCGGGTTTGGTGCGTGACTCCCGCAGACCGGTGATGCGGCTCTCGGCGTAAATCGTGTCTCCGTGGAATACGGGGCGGACGTGCTTTACTTCGCTGTAGTCTAGGTTGGCGATCGCCTTTCCGCTGATGTCGGCGACGCTCATCCCAACGACGATGCTGAAGACCAGCGGCCCGACGACCAGCCGCTGCCCGTGCTGGGTCCCGGCCGCGTAATGCGCGTCGATGTGAACCGGGTGCTGGTTCATCGTCAGCAGCGAGAACCAAGTGTCGTCCGCCTCCGAGATCGTCCTTCCCGGCCAGTGACGGAATTCCTGCCCGACCTCGAACTCTTCGAAGTAGCGGCCGTACGCCAATGCGATTCCCTCACGTGGGCCACGCCGGCGCCGACGGGCACACACTGCACATTATGGAATGTGGGTCGGGTCGATCGCCGGTCGCAGCCCGTCTCTCGGACCCGCTGACGCGAGCCAGCATTGGACGGACATGATCATCGCTCTCCGTTCCACCCGCTTGCGCGCGGGTGACGATGGCTCAAGTCCGCTGTAGACTCAAGTCGATCTATCCGAGGCAGACACCGTGACGGACCACTAGATGGACCTATCCCTGATCCGAAGCGTCCTGTATGTTCCCGGGGACAGCGCAAGGAAGCTCGCCCGGGCTGCCGAGATTCCGGCGGACGCTCTCATCGTGGACTGGGAGGACGCCGTAGCCGAACCGTCCAAGACTGATGCCCGCCGTGTGACGGCTCGGGCCTTCCCGTCCTTGGCTGGCCGCGGTCGGCCTGTGCTCTTGCGTGTCAACACGTGCGGCTCGGCATGGTTCGGCGAGGACTGCGCACTGGCGGCGCGCATCTCGCCCGACGGCGTTGTGGTACCGAAGTGCGAGACTGCGGAAGAAGTGCGGCGCATCGCCCGCAGGCTGCCCGGCAATACCCCCATTCTTCCGTTGCTGGAGTCGCCGCTCGGAGTTCAGAACGCACCGACCATTGCAGCCAGCTCGGAGCGCGTCGTGGCCCTCATGTTCGGCGCCGAGGACTACTCAGCCGCAACTTGGATCCAGCGTTCCTCGGGCGAGCCGGAGCTGGCTTTCGCGCGCGGCCGAGTCGTCAACTCGGCACGGGCATACGGGAGGGAAGTGTTCGACTCGCCGTCGATGCAGTATCAAGACGCGGACGCCGTGCGAGAGGCGGCGAATCGGGGGCGCCGTCTGGGATTCACGGGCCAAGCGGCGATTCATCCGTCGCAGGTGCCATTGATCAATAAGGCCTACCAGCCATCCGACGGCGAAGTTGCAGCGGCCCACTCGGTGGTGCGCCGCTTCCGCGAGCATGGAGGTGGGGTGTACAGCGTCAGCGGGGCGTTGGAGGACTACCCGGCATTGCGCGAGGCCCTCTCCGTTCTTGAACGCGCCCGGAGGGGGGAGTAACGGGCGGCGGAATCCTGCCGCACGGCTCGTTCCATCCCGAGGAGGGCGCGCTGGTCTGCTGAGTCGGGTTAAACTCGCTCAAGATGTCTGAAGCCAGCACAATCCTGGATGTCGCTTCCGTACTGCACCCTTTCACCGATCCGGCCACCCATGAGCGGCAGGGACCGTTGGTTCTCGACACTGGGCAGGGAGCTTGGGTGTCAGGTCAGGACGGGACCGAATACATCGAAGCAGCGTCGGGTCTGTGGTGCGCCTCGCTCGGCTTCAACGAGCCCAGACTGGCCGAGGCTGCCTACCGACAGCTCCGGCGACTGCCCTACATGCACCTGTTCGGTTCGCGCAGCCACTGGCCCGCCATCGAGCTCGCCAAGCGCATCCTTGACTTGGCTCCCGTGCCGATGTCGAAAGTCTTCTTCGCAAACTCTGGTTCTGAAGCGGCCGACACCGTCGTCAAGATGGTCTGGTTCTACAACAACGCCCTGGGAAGGCCAGCCAAGAAGAAGATCGTTGCTCGTGTCGACGGCTTTCACGGCTCCACGGTCGCCGCTGCCAGCCTCACTGGAATCTTCCGGAACCACCTGAAGTTCGACCTTCCCATCGCCAACATCATCCATACTTCGCGGCCGCACTACTATCGCGGCGCGCTCCCTGGAGAGTCCGAAGAGGCCTACTCCTCAAGACTGGCAGAAGAACTAGATCGGCAGATTCTCGACGAGGGGCCGGAGACGGTCGCGGCGATGATCGCGGAGCCGGTAATGGGCGCGGGAGGCGTTCTGCTGCCTCCGCGCGGCTACTTCGAGAAGATCCAAGAGGTGACCGACAAGCACGACATGCTCTTCATCGCCGATGAGGTCATCTGCGGGTTTGGCCGCACGGGCAACATGTGGGGCTCGCAGACCTTCGGCATCCGCCCTGACGTGTTCACGACAGCCAAGCAGCTTTCTTCTGGTTACGCGCCGATCTCGGCCGTGGTGGTCAATGAGCGCGTATACCGGGTCCTGCGCGAAGGCAGCGAGGACATTGGCTACTTCGCGCATGGCTTCACATACAGCGGCCACCCGCTTAGCGCTGCCGTGGCCCTGGAGTGCCTCAAGATTTACGAAGAGATGGACATTGTGGAACAGGTTCGCCGTCTGGCGCCGTATCTGCAAGACGGTCTGCGCAGCCGCTTTGTGGACCATCCGCTGGTTGGGGAGGTTCGCGGAGTAGGTTTGGTCGGTGCAGTCGAGCTGGTCCAAGATAAGGCGACTAAGGCGCCATTCGAACCTGGCAAGAAGGTTGGCTTGCGATGCATGGACTTCGCTCTCAAGCGCGGTCTGATCATGAGGGCGCTGGGCGACACACTGGCCGTTGCCCCTCCGCTGGTAGTCCGAGAAGGTGAGATCGGACTGATTCTCGAGCGCTTTGAGCTCGCGCTCAACGACACGTTGCAGTGGCTCGGTCGCTGAAGTGCAACATAGTCCGCACCCGCAGCGGCGCATGGCCCGGCGACGCGGTCTGATCGGGATCCCGTGCCCGGCCAACCTCCTGAGTGCCCGATTCTCACAGGTGTCGGCCCGGGAAGTCGGACGCGGCCACTCCTGAGCCATCGAGCAACGAATCGATAGTCGGTCCACTGGACGAATACGCTGATGCTATTAGTTGTTGTATATTGGCTATCAACTGGTGAATATTCAACAATTCATAGCACGACCGAGTTGGATGCACCAGATCCGGCGGGGCTCTCGGAGTTTCCGGCTGTTGCATTGCTCAACCCCAGCCAAGTTGGCAAGACCAGCTTGGCGAGGCTGCTGACCTCAGAGTGGGAGGGGCCGACGACAGTATTCGATCTTGAGGAGTATGCTGCCCGCGCTGCGCTGTCCGCTACGCCAGACCGACTCCTCCGTCGTCGGCAGGGCTTGGTCGTCTTGGATGAAGTGCATCGCCTGCCGAGGTTGTTCGAGGTGCTGCTGCCGATCTGCGACGACCCTGCCCAGGGCTGTGTCTTCCTGCTTCTCGGCAGCGCCTCACTGAAGTTGCACCGGGGCCTGTCGGAGTCGCTTGCAGGTCGGGTGCGCTTCCTTGACGTAGCCGCGCTGTCGCTGGCCGAGGTCGGGCCAGAAAGCCACGACAAGCTCTGGATTAGGGGTGGATTCCGGCGGGCCTTTCTCGCATTGTCTTCGGCATCTTGGGGCCGTTGGATGGAGTCGTTCGGGCGCACGTTCGTTGAAAGGGACATCCCGAGTATTGCCCCGTGCGTGCCACCCGAGACCTGAATCGAATCTGGCGAATGCTTGCCCACCGGCACGGACAGGTATGGAACGCGTCGGCCGTCGCCCGCTCAGTGGACGTCGGACCAGCCTCTGCAAACCGATACCGCGACCTGCTTGCTGGCACATTCATGGTCCGAGTGTTTCTGCCGTGGTTCGAGAATCTCGGCAAGCGGCTCGTCAAGTCGCCGAGGGTCTTCCTGCGCGACAGCGGTGTACTCCACCACTTGCTCGGGCTGTATGATCCGCACGAACTAGCAATGCACCCGAGCTATGGTGCGAGCTGGGAGGGGTTCGCCTTGGAACAGGTGCTCATTGCCCACGGAGAGCGACAGGCGTACCACTACCGGACCCAGCGCGGAGCCGAACTTGACCTCTTGCTGCTGCGGCGAGGACACAGGTGGGGCTTCGATTTCAAGTGCTCGGACGCGCCTCGGACCACAAAGTCCATGCGCGTCGCCATCACGGATCTGGGGCTCCGGCACCTCTGGGTTGTCTATCCGGGGGATCTGGAGTATCAGTTGGGAGAGCGGATCACAGCGCTGCCGTTGGTGCGCATCCACGGCATCGACCTGCGCGAGGGCGGGTAGTGTCGGGCAGCGGGATGGTCGCACCGGCAGCCCTGAGCGCGACATAGTCAAGGAGGTAACCAAAGGGGGCGAGTGCTCAGGGTCCCGAGCGGTCTTCCAGATTGGGGGTTGAGGCAAGGCCCGACAGTCACCGGGATGCGCATGTCGCGCGTCCTCAGGCACACCGCCGCGAACTCGCCTGAGTCTCAGATATCAGGCCAGCACAGCAGGTTCCTGCCCCCGTGCGGCGTCTTTTCGACACCTCTGTCTTTCAGACCGGTCGCGCACCTGCTCTCTGCGTGAGCCCAGACTGACTCCCTAGTTGGAGGCGCTATTGGGCCGTCAGAGTCCCGCTGAAGAGCGTTTGTTGAGCCGTTCCGGCACCGCTTGCTCAGGCCGCGACTTGCTGGTGCACCGGCATTCGCACTCGATCCCCGTGTAGGGGGAATCTCATCTGCGGCTACTCAACTGCCGCGTCTCGCATCGCTGCCAAGCCGCCGTCCTAGCGGGCCGGAGGTGCGGAAGCTGTAAGTGGTGTGCGGGACAACTGCTTACTTGGCTGTCCCAGAGACTTCGACCGCTGGCGGGGCGGTCGCAGTTGTCACCAACAAGAACCCCGCACTTGGAGGGCAGTGATCAGTCGTCCTGTGCGCATTCGGCTCACGGCCGGTATACTCCATCCGAAGTCACACCACTCTCGATTTCGGCGCTATGAAGATCGTGTTGAGCCGTAAGGGATTCGACTCCAGCAACGGTGGAGTTCCGAGCCCCGTCTTGCGCGATGGCACGGCCGTATCTCTGCCTATACCTGCGCGCGACGGTCCGAAGCGGTTCCGCGACGTTCGGTGGCGCGGCGGCTCACTCGGGCCTCTCGTCGAGGATCTCACCGGCGGTCGCGTTCCGGCCGAGTATCGCTGTCACCTGGACCCAGATCTTCAGATACGAGCCCTGTCCCGGCCACCCGGGTGGCGGCCTGCATTCGGTCAGCATCGAGTGGCGCAGCGACACTTGGAGGGCCAAGGCGTCGGCCGAGGCGACCTGTTCCTATTCTTCGGTTTGTTCCGAGCGGCCGAGCAAGCATCGGGCGGCACATGGCGATTCGTGCGGAACGCACCGTCGGTGCACAGGCTGTTCGGTTGGCTCCAGGTGGCCGAGGTCGTCAGAGTTGGTGCCGATACCGTCGGCGCTCGTGCCGCCCGTCCTTGGTTGTCTGACCACCCGCACGTCAACGGAGACTCGTGGACCGCGACCAACACGGTATACATTGCCACCCGGGCACTCAGTATCGGTGGACGGGAATCTCGTGCGCGCGGCGGGGGCATGTTTTCACGCGCTGAACGTCGGCTCAGGCTGACCGCACCCGAGGCGCGCGGCTGCTCGTACTGGCGACTGCCCGGCTGGTTCCTGCCCAGCGATGGTCCTCCGTCGCTCAGCTATCACGGCAAGAAGACGTGGCAGCGCGACGGACCGTGGGCGTACGTAGAGAGTGCTCGCCCCGGCCAGGAGTTTGTGTTCAACGCCGACGGCATACCGGAGGCCGACGCTTGGCTGCACGCGTTGTTCGACGGTAGATGAGGCGCAGATCGTGCATGGAGAGCGCGCGAGGACGATGCGACTGTTTGCGTACAAGATGACTCATGACAGCGGATTCGCTCCGAATCCGTTCTGGGGTTTCCTGACGCTCGCGACTTGCAAGCCGGGGATCCGCAGGAGCAAGTGCGAAGGCGACTGGATTGCCGGGTTCACTTCCAAGGCTCTCTGCGGTCACCCTCCTGGCGAGGAGAGACTCGTCTTCGTGATGCAGGTCGACGAGAAAGTCGCCTTGGCGGACTACTTCCGTGACGGTCGGTTCCAGTCCAGAATCCCTCGCAACGATCCGGTGGCGAACGTGTACAGGTGCGGAGACAACATTTACAGACCCCTTGTTCCGAACGCAACCGAAACGCATGAATTCGAGCAGCTGCCCAAGGGCTATCACGGACCCAGTCAGAAGGGCCGTGATCTGGGAGGGAAGTATGCCTTGGTCGCGACGCGTTTCGCCTACTTCGGGGCCGAGGCCCTGCGAATCCCTAGCAACTTGCGCCCCGACGTCCCACGCGGTCAATCCAGCCACGGGATACGGACGCATGATTCGGAGAGGGCCAAGCGCTTCATCGACTACGTCTTCGGTGTTGCCAGAGCCCCTGTGATGGCCCGCCCCCATCAGTGGCCTCGCGCGGACGCTAGCTGGCACATGCAGGATGCCGATGTTCCCGATCCGGAGAACCCACGAATTGAGGAAACCTCGCACAGATCCAGAGGGCGCTCAGGGTCTTGCGGACCACGCCCGCTCTCTTGTCGAACATGCTAGACGGGAGTCTCAGCGATCTGTCTTGCCAACCTCGGCCTATCTGATGTGGAGCCTTCGGACTTCTCGGGAGCGAGACTGAGTGCTCGATCGCTGATATGGTGTTCTTGCTTGGGCTGGACTGCCCAGCCCGCTGAGGTTGGTGAGGCGCCAGCGCCATCTGTGCCTTGGCAGGACTCGGAGTCATCCGCTAGTCCATTGGGCGCATGTCGGTCCAAGCGTTCGCTGAACAGTCATGCGCCAAATCGTCCCATTCGCGGTGTGTTCTGAGAGGCCTGCGATCGCCGCTGCAATCGCGACAGCTGTCATTTGCGGGTGCTTGGCGGCGCCTCTTCTGACCGCTGCGCCGGCTACCATCTCGAATCCGGACCGACACTCCGACTGGCCGTCTGCCGGCTTTGCGCCGAACGGCGATCTCTGGGTTGCCTGGACTGAGTATGACGGCTCGGGATCCGACGAGATTAGGGTCCGCTGCCGGTCAGGTGATGGGTGGGGGGAGCCAATGACTGTTAGTCCCGGACCGGGAGACTACCTCCAGACCGCGCTGGCGATCCGTCCTGACGGACAAGTGTGGGTCGCGTGGGCGGCTCAGGTCGGCGGAAACTTCGACTTGTATGCGCGGGCGTGGCGGGCGGGCCGGTGGACGGCCGTGGAGCGCCTGACCTCAGATCCCCAATCCGACATTCACCCTCGCTTGCTAGCCGATGCGAGGGGGAACCTGTTTCTGGTCTGGCAGTCCTTCCGGTCCGGCGATTCGAACATCTACCTTAAGACCCACGATGGTACGCGCTGGTCTCAGACCGTGCCCATCACTTCGCACGAGGCTAATGATTGGCGGCCGGACGCCGCCCTGGATGCCGAGGGTCGCCTCTTCATCGCTTACGACACCTACCGGCACGGCGACTACGACGTCTATCTCAGGATCCTGAGCGCCGGCCTCCTGTCTCGCGAGTACCCGATCACCGACTCGCCACGGTTTGAAGCCCGGGCTTCAGTCGCCGTGGACGGCGAGGGCCGCGCTTGGATCGCATGGGATGACCAGGGTGCGGGCTGGGGTCTGGACCAGCCCGTCTGGTCGAGGGAGGCCAGGCGGGGAGATTGGGGGCCGCCCGCTCCTTGGAGCGTTGATGGATCAGTCGGCCAATTGGTCAGCATCCGCTACACGCAGAGAATTGGTGTCGCGGTGTTCGCGGGCGGGCAGAGGTGGACCCCTGCCGGTGACCTTGAAGATTCCATGGATCCGCAGTTCGCCCTGTCTTACGAGGTCCCGCAGATGACTATCGACGCGGGCGGGTCTCCGCGTCTGTTCCTACGGCGTTGGGTACCCCGCGACGACGGCGGCAGCATGAAGGAACGCCCGGCGGCGTGGAACATTCACTCCACTGTCTACAGCGGGGATCGCTGGACGGCACCGAGACGGGTCGAGCAGAGTTCCGGCAGCAATGACCAGCGCCTCGCTCCGGCCCGGGATCCTCATGGACAGGTGTGGATCGCCTATCCGTCCGACGACCGCTGGCAGCCAAGTCGGCCAGTCGTTCCGCACAACCGTCGCTCCCTTGGGAAGATCCGGGTCGCGGCCGTTGGCGCGTCGGAACCGATCCAGCAGCGCTTGGTGCTCGCGGATCCCGTTACTGACGGACGACCCTACGAGAGGACGGCCTGGCCTGATCGGCGCAAGTCTGTGGCCGCCGGGACGAAGCGCTACCAGTTGTATTGGGGAGATCTTCACCGCCACACGGAGATCAGCGCTGATGGAGGATTCGACGGGACCCTTTGGGACATGTACCGCTATGCCTTGGACGCCGCCGAGCTCGACTTCATCGCCAGTACGGACCACTACTACGGGGCTAACGGGCTCAAGGACGATCCCGATGATCTAGGGTACGACTGGTGGCGCACGCAGAAGCTCGCCGACGCCTTCTACGTCAGAGGCCGTCTTGCGCCACTGTTCGGGTACGAACGGTCAATCCGCTGGCCGTACGGCCACCGCAATATCATCCACCTGGAGCGCGGAGCTCCTGCGCTAAACCGCACGATCGACCGGAATCGCGAGAGCGAGGATTTCCCAAGGGAGCCAGAAGAGCTGCGCCTGTGGGAGCGCCTGCGAGGACAGCAAGTGGTGAGCATTCCACACACGACAGCTGCCGGGGGCGGGACCAACTTCGCCTTCAATGATCCAGCTCTGGAGCCACTGCTGGAGATCTACCAAGGCTGCCGGCTGAGTTACGAGGCCTTCGGGGCACCGCGGGCCGGCTCGTCGGAACGGTACGCAGCCGGGTTCGCCCAGAGTGCTCTCGCCAAGGGATACAAGATCGGCTTCATCGCATCTTCCGACCACCGCTCAACCCACATCTCCTATGCAGCGGTCTACGCGGAGGAGCCGACCCGCGAGGCGATCTTCCGCGCGCTCCAGCAGCGCCACGCCTATGCCGCCACAGACAACATCGTGGTTGATGTGAGGGTCGAGGATGCCATCATGGGCGACTCCGTCACGACGCGAGAGACTCCGGCGGTCCAGGTGGCCGTGCGTGGAACGGGTCCGATCCACAAGATCCAGATCATCAAGGACAATGAGCACGTATATGAAGCCGGTCCCTCGGACCGGACGGTGTCCTTCGTCTACAAGGACAGGGATGCGCAGCCCGGCGAGAGCTATTACTACGTCCGGATCCAGCAGGAAGACGGGCAGATGGCCTGGGCATCGCCGATCTGGGTGAATTACAGGCCGGAGTGAGCGGTCGCGCTGCCTCGCAGCGACCGTTCCAAATCCCAGCAGACTCCTGGATGCAGGGATCGAGAGCAAGGTTGCGAGGGGGTGCTACAGGAATGCGGCAGCGGGCTACAAGCTGCAGGCGGGCAAGTTGCGCAAGGATCAGGACGAGAGGGTGCAGCACGCCATCAACAAGCGCCGGGCTGGAAGTGTACAGCTTCTGGCCGGAATTCATGGCCAGCGACGTCTAGCTTACGAACTGCAAGGTCGTTGAACCACGGATTTCGCCGGATGGCATGGAGTATTTCGTAGATCCTGCTTATAAGTCTAATTGTATCGATCTTTATTCGTGTTTCCTATTCTTTCTTCAGTGTATTCCTGCGCTTCGCAAACACCTGTCTCCTCGTTCCGCTTGAAGCAGTCGATGAGTAGGGGTAGTCCCATTTTGCACCGTACCTAAACTAGGCCTGGGCCAGGTCAAATCTCCGCGTAGTTGCTTGGCATTGGCTCCGGGTTGCCTCGCCATTCTACGGATTTCCGGACGACCAGACGATCCTGAGCGCCCGCTCGATCTCCTCATCGTCCGGGTGGAGTTCGAGGGCTTTGGAGAGCTGCTCTGCAGCATTGCCGTAGTCGCCGGAATGGCCGTAGACCAAACCGAAGTTCTTGTGAATCTGCCCTCTCGCGGGACAGTTCCCGCAGGCTTCGAGTGCTTGGCGGAACAAGTCGAATGCGCGGTCCCACCGCTTCTTGTCTGCCTCTGCCAAGGCGAAGTTCCATAGGGTCCCGGCCCTGTCGGTGTCCTGCTCCTCGGCCTTGAGCGTTGCGAACCGCTGCAAGTATTCCCGAGCCCTCACCGGATCGACTTCCTGCAGGGCCTGCGCGAGATTGTAGAGCGCCTCCTTATGACGGGGATCCAGAGAGAGCACCTTCTCCCAATGGGGGATTGCCTCCAGAGGGCGCCCAGCCTGGGCAACCGCCAAGCCCAGGTCATAGTAAACAAGGGGATTGTCGGGGTCTAGCTCGACCGCCCGCCGAAGCAGGTCGACAGCACTGTCGTCGTTCCCGAATGCCCGCTCGATCAAACCCAGCAGTTGCACCGCCGGTGCATGCTGGTCGTTGAGCTCAATTGCCCGGTCGAGGGATTCGCGTGCGTCGGAAGTTCGACCAAGGTCGTGCAACGCGCGCCCCCGGTTGTAGTGGGTCTCGAAGGAATCCGGCGCAAGGCGGACGGCCGCGTCGAATTCCGCCAAGGCGTCCCCAGTCCGGCCCGCTTCCGCCAAGGCGATGCCGAGATTGAGACGAGCGTCGGCCGACGAAGGAAGCTCCTGGAGGATCCTCTCGAAATGCGAAATCGCCTCGTGGGGCCGGTCCAGCCTAGTCAGAACCATCCCCAGCCCCTGCCTCGCAGCGATGTGGTCGGGAGCCAAGCGGACCGCTTCCGAGATGCTCCGCAGGGCGTCTTCAAACTGCTCCTTCTCAGCCAGCTTGAGACCGAGGTTGAGGTGCGCTTCCGCGTAGTCCGGCCGGATTTCAGTCGCCTTTCGGAACATGGCCTGAGCCGAGTCGCCCTGCCCGAGCGCTTCGTAAGCGACTCCGAGGTTCGCATGCGCCTCGGCGTGGTTCGGGTCCAGGCGGATCACCTGCTGATAGAGATCCTTGGCCTGCTCCGGGTCCCCTGTGTTCATGTGCCGCGCCGCCTGCCGCATCAGGACAGAGAGCCGGGTCAGCTGCTGGGCTCGCTCTCTGAGCTGCTGGAACGCTGCCAATTCGGCATCGCCGGCGTCGGAATCGCCGAGCTTCAGCAGGAGCTTCGCGAGCCGGTACCGGATGTCCGGATTCTCCGGCTCGAGGTCCGCGGCCTTTCGCAGGTAGGCTGCCGCTTCCTGATTCGCGGCTGACTGCTCCAGAACGGCCCCCAGATTGAATAGCGCGTCGACGTGGCCTGGATCAATCTCAACGGCGCGCCGCAGTTCCTTCTCGGCCTCAGCCGGCCGGTCGAGCCGGCGCAGGGCCAGCCCCCGCACATAGTGGCCCTCGAAACCCTGAAGCCGGATGCCGACGAGGTTGGCGTAGCGGTCGATCTCGGCGAGCCCTGCCGCGTACTGGTGGCTCTGGACCAGAACCTTGGCCAGCGTGAGGCGCGCTTCGGCGTGGTGGGGTTGCAATTCAAGGCCAGCTCGAAGTGCGCGGGCGGCCTCGTCATGCCGTCCCAGTTCTCCTAGCAACGAGCCAAGGTTGAATCGGATCAGGGGATTCCTTGGGAATTCGCGTACTGCCCGGTCAAGGATCGCGAGGGCCTCGTCCTGGTCGCCGACTTGCCGGTACTGCTGCGCTTCGGAAAGCGCAGCCTCCGGAGACTGGGCGACCAAGGCGTGGATCAACAGCCCACCAAACGCCACCGCCAGGAACTGAGATAACCGTGGCATGCCCGAACCAGACGACCGACTTTCCGCCCGAGATCCAGAAAACGGACCCATCAACCCGGAATGCGCGGCAACTGCTGCCCTGTAGCTTACGAAGAAGCGGAAACCGCCGCCAGGGTCTCCGCTGAGGAGACCCTGGCGGCCATGCCGACGGCCTTGGGGACTGCCCTGCCGGGAAACCGCCGCAATCAGAAGTAGATCTTCAAGCCCATCTGGATCTGGCGCGCACGGTTCGCAGTGCCCAGCACCCGGCCGAAGTTCCTGTGAGAGCGGTTGCCGTTCGGCGCAGCATACTGCGGAGTATTGAAGCCGTTGAAGAATTCGACCCTGTATTCGACTCGGAGTGACTCTTGGACCTCAATGACCTTGAAGAACGAGAAATCGATGTTGTTGATCCCATCTGCACGCAGGATGTGTCGGCCCGCGTTTCCGAACGTCCCGGTCTGGGGGACGGCAAACGCGGATGTGTTGATCCAAGCAGCGGGCGTCGGATTCGAAAGGACCGGATTCCCGACCAAGTCCGGCCTGTACCGTCCATTGGCCATTCCAGTTCCGGCGATGTCGCCGTTGACAATCAGCGAGTAGGGCTGTCCGGATGTGAACAGGGCCAGCCCGTTGAACCGCCAGCCGCCGAGAACCGCCTGGGCAACGGGATTCTCGAATCTGAGCGGGATCTCGTAGACCCAGTTGAAATTGAGATTGTGGGTCAGGTCGATCGCGGACACACTACGGTCGATGTTGAAGTTGTAGGGATTCTGCTGCGAGCAACCCTCGCGAAACCAACCCGTGCAGCCGATATCGATAGTCTTGGACCACGTGTAGTTGACCATGAAGGACAGGCCTTTCGAAAAGCGGCGGTTGTACTGCGTCTGCAAGGCGTGATAGTTGCTCCGTCCCCATGAAGTCTGGTAGTTGTTGGGCCGGAAGAGAGGGAACGGTGCGCGCTGGCGGGCCTCGGACCGCCTCCCGGGCGTGAGTGCCACGTTGTAGAAGGTCCCGAGGGGAAGCCTCCGGCTGCCAGACCCTACGTAGTTCACCTCGAGAACGGTAGCCTGGTCGAGCTGCCGCTGGATGCCAAAGTTCCACTGCATCGAATAGCCGTTCTTCATCCGCGGGTCGGAATACCACGCTCCCTGGTTGTACGGCGTCGCAGTCGGAAGAATGCCTGTCGGGGCTGGATTCTTTGCTGACACGTTCGGCAAGGAATCGGCCGGGTTCGTGCCATTCGCCAGCTTGCGACCGACGTCGGGCCATGTATGGCCGAGATTCTGGGTGTTCTGGGTTATGCCGGCAAAATTATCAAAGTAGATCCCGCTCGATAAGCGGATTGCGGTGTTCTCATCGAGTCGGTAGGCGAAACCGAAACGGGGCTGCCAGCTGAGCGGCCACTGTTCTTGGACGTACCCGGTCGGCGCTATCTGAACCCGATCCGGGAGTGCCCCAGCAGGATCCGGGAGGCAGGGCGCGACACGTTTGGCCTCGCACGTTGGAGGTGCAGCCGTGATCCAGAAGATGCCCTCGTTGTAGTCGATGTTTCCGAATTCGACCGTATTCTCTTCCACGTTGCCGAACTGCGGCAGCACGGTGTGGTCCATGCGCAGTCCAAAGTTGATCGTCAGCTTCTGCGTGGCCTTCCACTGGTCCTGGGCGAAGAACGAATACAGCGCCCCTCCGCGCGCACGCTTGTGGAAGTCGCGTCGTGACCAAGCATTCGGGACATTCAGCAGGAATGACGCCAGCGGGTGCCCTGTGCTGCCCGGGCTGGCTGGGCTGGCCGTGCCGACCGTGGTGAAGTTGTTGCTGTGATCGTTGGTCGTGCCGAAGTGGCCGACGATGTTGTACTCGCCTCCGAATTTCAAGGTGTGGGATCCCGAAATTTTGGTGTAAGTGCCCTTGTACTGCCATGTGTCGCTCGTGCGGGTGAATCCAGTCCGCTCGCCGCCCCCGAAGTGTTGGGCGACACTGACGTTAGGAACGAATGTCTGGCCGCTGCGGAAGCCGCCGGCATAATCCGGATTCCAGCCCACGGTGGAAATGAACCCGTCCGGAAGACTCGTAAAAGAGTTGCCGGTATCGCGCTTGACATCCGTCCGGGCGAAGGACAGTTGCAGGATGCTGGTCGGGTCGAACGTATGGACCCAGTTCGCGGCGACGTTGAGGTTGTCGATGTCGATGAAGCTCGTGAAGCCCTGCCTGCCGGCCGTGCCCGTCCGTTTGTTGGTCTGCGCACTCCACCGAACGTATGCCATGTCCGCGTCGCTGAAGCGGTGATCCACCCGTGCGGAGTACTCGTACTGGTCGAGCTTCGTGCCGGTCGTGTCCCTCTGGTTGAGGTTGCCCAAGTCCGTTCCGAGGTCGATCGGCAGTGGGACGGTCTGCTTGAGGTAATACGTGAAACCCGGGTCCAGTCGGCTCTGCGGGATCACATTGCCTGGGAACGGATCGCGGACTGCACTGCCGTCGGGTGCGATTCGGGTGGAGTATGGGTCGAAAATCTGGCGATTCGAGTCGCTAATGTCGCCCGTCCGATTCGCCGCGGTGGGCGAGCGGTAGTTCCGGTTCGCCGGGGCGCGATTGGTGAACCCTTGGAACGCGCCGTAGTAGAAAGTCTTGTTCTTGACGATCGGACCACCGATCGTCGCACCGAACATGTTCTGGGCGAGCGCCGCCTTGTCCCTAAGGAACGTGTTGCGGGCATCAAGATTGTCGTTTCGGAGAAACTCCCACAAGCTACCGTGCGTTGCGTTGGTGCCCGCTTTGGTCACCACGTTTACAACACCGCCGGTGACGCCGCCGAACTCGGCGAGGTCGTTGTGCGACTGGACCTTGAACTCCTGGATCGCGTCGATGATCGGTGGCACCGCGTACGTGCTCGTCATCGTGCCTTGGTTGTTCACGCCATCGGTCAGGAATAGGTTGTTGCGGTTGTTCTGGCCGTTGATCGAAGGGAAGCTGAACGTGCCCACCGACGTGCTGCCAAAGCCGCCCCTACTCTGCGCGACGTTCACGGGTGAGGCGCCGGGTGTGAGCATCAGCAACTGAGTGAAGTTCCGGCCGTTGAGCGGCAGGTCAATGACCTGCTGTTCGGTCATGGCGGTCCCGAGCTCGGATGAGGAGGACTGGACTTGAGCGCCCACGGCCTCGACGGTGACCGACTCGGTCACCGCGCCGACCTCGAGCACAATGTCAAACGTCGCGGTCTGGTTTACCACGAGTACGAACGGCTCGATAGCCGAGGTGCGGAACCCCTCGGCCGATGCTTCGATTGTGTAGTAGCCCGGCGGGATGTTGACGAAGCCGTAGTTTCCCACCGCGTTCGACTCAGACTGGCGTTCGATACCCGTCTCGACGCTCGTAAGAACCACGTTCGTGCCGGGCACCACCGCGCCCTGCTGGTCGGAAACAGTGCCGTTGACTGCGGAGCTCGAAGCTTGGCCAAACGCCAAGCTGGCGAAGACGGCAAGCATGCAGCACAGCACTGCTGCTGTGTGCAGGACGCGCGGTGTGCGTGTGCGGGAAGTGAATGGATCGGGATTCATGTCGACTCCTTTGGGGCGACTGGCATGATGGGAGCGTCATCGCTACGAGTGACGCTGCGACCGCCTCTGCCCCGCATGCATCATTGTAGTGCCCGACCACGCAAGTTGGTGCGCCCGCAAGCAAAGATCGACTGCATCGCGCCGGCCACGGCCCGGCGACGGGTACGGTCGCGCGGGCCAGACTCTTTTTTCGGGGGTGCTCCATCGCGCGCCCCCGACCGACAGTATGCCCCCCCCCGCAAGGAGGGCTCGCTACTGCAAACTGAACCTACAGCAAGGAAGAGGGACAGCCGGGAAGCAGATCTCGGCCCCGCCGGCGAAGGTCAGCGCCGCGGAACAAATGGACATGTGGGCCAATTCGAGGCCCACGCAGATTGAGAAGAACCGCCCCCCTGAGGCCCAATTGGTCCGCCATGCAACATCCAGCCGGTGCGACCGTGTCTCCCAGAGCGCCCACTGTCGGTTGGCCGGCGTTCTGACTTCGGCTGATCGCTATCGGGGCCCGGATTGCGCAGCGCGTCGAGAGCCGCAATCCGCGCCCTCGCTCAGCCCGCTGCATGTGCAGTTTGATCTCTAGGCCGAGGGTTTCACCGTTACAATCACCGTCAAATGAAACGTCTACGAGTTGCTGCGCTCCTGCCCGTGCTGATCGCGGGACTCGACGGACAGTTCTACGAGCCTCCCTCGGAGCCTGCGCGCGATTGGCTTCCCCTGTCGATGACGTTCCCAAGCAAGATCACGGCGGACACGCTCGAGAACGCCGAGCGGCCCGCGATCGCGCGCTTGGATGACGGCTCGGTCTGGATCGCTTGGACATCGTGTCGGCCAAAGACCAAAAAGTGGCCTGTCGACGATCCCGACATCGCTGCCTGGAACTGGCCCGACGACGGGCAGGACTCGGTCTTCGCACGGCGCTTCGACGGGCGCGACTGGCATGACGAGGTGACCGTGAGCGAGCTGCCCGGTGTGAATCACCGCCCAGCACTCATCGCGCGTGGGAATGAGCTGCGCGTCCTTTGGACGGCGCGCCGGGACGGGGATTGGGCCGTATTCGAGAGGGTGCACGACGGTCGCGAGTGGTCTCCCGAGCGAGAGATCCCGGGAACGGCCGGAGCGCTCGAGGTCCGTGCCGCGGCCCTGCCAGCTGGGGGCGCCGTAGCCGTGATCCGCAAGCTGGCGCCTCCTCGCATCGAGTTGCAGGCGCTCTCCTTGGACGGTGGCCGGTGGAGCTCGCCAAGCCGTCTGGATGACGGCGTGGGGCGCTGCTTCCGCCCGCACATCCTAGCGCTTGGAGGCGACACTTGGAGGGTCGCTTGGGACGAAGAGAGGGACGGTAATTACGATGTCTATTCGCGCTCGGCGGAGGGGCCCGTCGAGCGGCTGACCACGTCGCGCCTCTGGGACACGGCACCGACCCAGGCCCGCGGCCCGGACGGCCGGGCCTGGGTAGCGTGGGAGCGGCGGGAGACCGTAGGCGGACGGTTCGCATACCGCGGCCGCAGCATCTTCGCCAAGGTCCTCGGCGAGGACGGCTGGGACTGGGCACCGTCTCCGTTCGAGCGATCGGCCGATCCGGGCCGCCTCACCCGGCACTCCCAGTACTGGGCGGCCCACGCTATGAGTGAGGAGCGTTACCCCCAGCTGCTCTCGCGGCAGAACGGCGAAATGTGGCTGTTCTGGCTCGGGGGCGGTCGAATGTCCAGCGTGTCCTTCTCAGGGCGGGTACTCAGGGCGGGGAAGTGGTCCGCGCCCAAGCTGATCTTCCACGACCCCAACCCTTACACCGCCTTCCAGTTGCCGTCGGTGCGCAAGGGAGTCGACCTTGCGTCGAGCGGGAGGGGGCCCTACCAAGTGCCCCTCGCAAACCAACTCGTCACGGCGCTGGACGACACGGGCGGATGGCTTTGGACCGCGTATGAGGTTCCGAGGCGTCGGCACATCGCTGATCGCCTATGGGCATTCGACATCACCCAGAGGCCGGGAGGTTACGGAGCCGACATATACTCGCACCGCATTGACTTGGAGCAGCGGCGGGCCCGGTTCGCTGAAGTGATAGACGAGCAGGATCCCATTGAGGCGCTGCGACCGCGCGACTACGTCCGAGACAGTCCACGGTCGCTTGACGTTAATGGTGAGCGATACCGCCTGGTCTGGGGAGACATGCACGGCCACACCGAGAACGACGGTATCGGGACGTTCGACATGTACTACGCGCACGGCCTGTTCGTGACCGGCATGGACTTCGTGGCCTCGGCGAACCACGACTTCACTCCCGACTTCCTAACGCAGTCCGAGTGGGCGGAAGTGCAGGCCCTCGCAGGGGTCTACGAGGAGGCGCCGGGCCGCGTCGCCCTCAGCGGGTGGGAGTGGACCACCGAGGGGCAGGACGAGCGCGGCGGCCACCGCGCGATGTACTTCCGCAACGACGACGCTCCCATCTTCCGCTCGACGACCGTCACCTCGAACACGGTTTTCAAGCTCTTCTCGCTGATCCGTCCGTGGGACGTGATCCTACAGCCGCACCACAACGACTGGACCGGCTACGACCCCGAACTCCAGCCCGTTTTCGAGATCACCTCCGCGTGGCGCCAGGCCCGGGAAGAGGCCGTCGAGTTCAAGGAGCAGGGCCCGGTCTCGGCGGTTTGGGAGGCCTTGGAGCGCGGGTATCGCATCGGCTTCGTCGGGTCGGGCGACTCGCACTGGATGGGCACGGGCGAGGACAACGGGATCACAGGAGCCTATGTGAAGGATCTGACTCGTGACGGGGTGTTTGAAGCAATCCGCTCGAGAAGGGTCTTCGCGTCGACCGGCGGTCGCTTCCTGATCGATTTCAGGGTGAACGGCGCCTTCATGGGGACTTCGGTCGACGTTGGCAGGGCTGATCCGCTGCTCATCCAGGTCCGGGTCGAGAGCGGGACGCCGGCAGAGCTAATCGAGGTGGTGAAGGACCACAAGGTGGTCCACGCCACACGGGCTGAGGGCGAGGCCACCGAGTTCGAGTTTCTTGACCGGTCCGGGCCGCGTCCCGACGGCAAGCCCAGCTACTGTTACCTGCGTGTCCGCCGGGCCGACCAACAGTACGCTTGGGTCAGCCCGGTCTGGGTGGACTGGGAGTAGCTCAATCGGCGGCCAAGCTGAGGCCGTCGCCCGACCGGCCCGCGTCCCGGGATCGTCGCACTCTTGGGCCGTCAGCGCTGCTTGCGGCCCACCACTACTGCTATGGGCCCCTTGGACCATACACACTCGGGCATGAGTCCCGCGTCCGCCACGGCTGAGAGCTCTTCTTCAAGCGGGAAGTACGTGTCTTCCTCGGCCCACTGCTCTAAGTTCCCATAGCCCTCTTCCTCGGTGATGCCGTTCGAGGCCATGTGCTCGACCCACATGCGAAGAATGGCTTCTCTAGCCTTTCCCTCGGCCGGAACGGCCGCGTCGGCATTGACGAAAACCCCTCCAGGCCCGAGGGCCTGCTGTGCCCTGCGGTACAGGGCTCGCTTGGCGGTCATGGTTGGGATGTGATGCAGGGCTAGTGCCGCCGCGATTCCTCCACACGATGGCAGCGGCTCCAGAAACGACCGCTCCAGAAAGCGAGCGCGGCCGCCGAAAGGCTTCAGCCGAGAGCGGGCCCGGGACAGCATCTCCGTGTCGACGTCGATCAGGCCGACCTCGGCGCAGGGGTTGGCCAACAGGATCGCCTCAGAGAGGGCACCGGTGCCGGCGCCCAGATCCAAGACCAACCCTGGCCCGTCGCGGACCACTTCAAGGGCAGCGACCGAGAGCATTTCCTCGTATCCAGGAATGAACCGGCGAATCGCAGCGTCATACGCTTCGATCTCAACGCCGAGGTGATGACGGACGGAGTGGCTCATTCGAATGTGTCGCTCGTAACGGTCCTTATGGGCATGATGCTGGAGTCTGGCATGTTTGGTCCGCGTGCGAACGTTGTGCTTCGGCGACGACCCGGCGGCCAAGGCCGTTGCAGTGTCGCGGCCGCCGCGAAGCCCTAGTCCATTCCAGCACGAGCCGTATCTCGAGGACAGCATCCCGCAGCGGAACCCGCTCCCCGGCTGCCGGCACGGCCGCGCTCCGCGCGTTCTGAGGGCGGGCGCATGGTTCGGCCGACCCGCGGGCGATGTTCTCAATCGTCCCGGGCGGGGTTGTCATGCTTGGCTCGTCAGCTGTTTCAGGCGCGAGTTCTCGCAGTCCTGGACAGTGCCGATTGGGGAGCCACGCCATTGCTTCCTGCCTTGATGCGCCCCTTTCCGCGCAAAGTGTCATGAACCTGTGCTGAGTTGTTCTGGCGCGCTCGCATCTCACCTCACTGGATGCCTCGAAGCGTAGTGCCCGGTAGTCCAGCCTTGGTGGACCAACCCTTCGACGCTTTCGGCACGCTAGGCTCGATCAGACCGCGCCAGGCCTTTGTCTTGCCTTCTCTGCAGCGATCTGGCTGTGTGCCGGTCTGCCCGAAATGTACGCTGCGTCCGACGCGCGGCGCTTCGCCCACTGGTGCAGCATCAACTTGCTCGACTGGCTAGAATCGGATGCGGAGGCCGCCGTTCGCCTGCCGGAACATCCCGGGCTGAATCCCTTGTGGTGCCCGCGATGCAATGTAGATCGCGTTTAGGGCATTCTTGACAGTGAAGTAGGGTTCAAGCACCCAGCGTTCCCGGCGCAGTTCGTACCCCGCGGTCAGATTTGCGATCCGATAGGCCGGAATCAGGCCCAGCGTCCCGTCGGCCGAGGCCCCCATGGTCTGCCAGTTGTCGGCGAACTGGCTGCCGCTCGCGCTCACCTCAAACTGCAGGTTGAGACCGCCGTGCCGGCTCAGCCCTGTAAGCACGCTGACCGTCTGCTCCGGCGCATAGGGCAGGCGATTCCCGCGGTACAGGTTGTTCTCGGTGAACCTTGCCTCTGGGAGGTACATGTGCTGGATTCTTGAGTGGACCCGCCATGGACCGAGGCCCAGAATCTGGTCCCAACGCACCTGAAAAGTACTCTCGAACCCTTTGTGCAGCGTCGCACCGCCGTTCGTGAGCGTTGTCGTCGCACCGCCCGATTCGGCAGCGGTGATGATCTGGTTGGAGAAGTCCATGCGAAAGTACGTAAGTTCACCAGAGAGTGCGCGGCCGCCGCCTACCCTAACGCCTGCCTCGTAGTTCCACGAGAGTTCGGCATCGAGATTGAGGCTTTCCCCGTCGCTGGTGATGGCCACTTTCGTGCCTGGCGGGGCGAAGCCACGGTGCACGCCCGTGAAGACTGTCACGTTTCCCGACGCCCGCAGTGAGAATCCAAGGCCTGGGATCACCGCCACCACCCCGTTGTCCTTTCGAATGTCGACGTTGGCTGGGACACCTCGTATCGCCTTTCGCGTGATGTGCCGCTCCTGGTTGTAGTGGACGAAACGGAGGCCGGGAGTCAGCGTGGCCCGAGAGCCGAGCCGAAAGCGGTTCTGCGCGTATCCCGCAAGCGCGCGGCCGTAGCGGAACTCGTCATCGCGGATTCTTCCAGCCCGGGCGTCGAACGTGTCGCCGTTCACGCGCCGATCGTGGGCTCGTTCGTAGAGGTACCGCGCTCCAATGTCGAGCTGGCCCAGACCATGCTTCAGGCCCAAGGCGGACTGAGCCCCGTATACGTCAAAGCTCCGGTTACGGTTGCCGGCGGAATCGCGCAGGTAGATTGCTCCGCCAGGCACGCTGGGATCCCCCGCCACGGACAGATAGGGCCGTCCCCGATCGGCCCGGTCAAAGTCTTGGCGCCCCCAGAAGCGCTTCGTCGTGTACAAGAAGGCCTGGCTGCTGACCACGGCCTTGGGGCTGACGGTGAATGCGTGCGACAGCATTCCCGAGCGGCGCTCGACATCGAGCGCGTCTGAAGGAACCGGATTCTGGCCCGGATCCCTGAGAAACATGGGTGTCGTCAGTCCGAGGTAGGTCGAATTCGATATCTCGTCGTACATGCCTGCCTTGACCGCCAGGGAATGGCGGTCGCCGGCACGAAGGTTGAGTTTCAGCTGGGCGTCCTCAATGTCGAAGAAGAACTCCCGCCAACCGTCACCCTGCTTGTGGAGGTAGTTCACGATCCAGCCGATCGATTCTTCCCGATGGCTCGAGCCGATCGATCCCTGGCCAACGAATAGGCCCCTCTGCCCGGCTTCGACATCGAGCTCCCCATGCAGTCTTGACGGCGGGTCGGGCGTTACGAAGTTGATGACGCCGCCCACTGTCTGGGGGCCATGGGCGATCTGGCCGCTTCCCTTCAGCACTTCGATCCGGCTCATGCGCTCGATGGGCGGGGAGTAGTACATGTCCGGCTCTCCGTAGGGCGCCAGTGAGATTGGCACGCCGTCCTCGAGCATGAGCACCTTGCGGCTGCGGTTCGGGTTGAGACCCCGGATCCCGACGTTCAGACGCATGGCCATGGGCCCTGAGTCCTCCCGCACGGTCAGGCCGGGCACACGTCGCAGGACTTCGTTGGCGTCGACCGGCTTGGCGGCGAGCAGTTCTTGCTTGGTCAGAACCTGCACGGAACCGGGGATTGCTGTGCGCAAGTCTGTAGCCGCTGCGACCACCTGAATGGATGTGCTGCTGCTCCTCAGTTCGGTCAGCCGGATGGGGACTTCCGCCGCATCTGGCGGCACATCCACATCGACGGAGTTGAATCCGTCGGCGGAGACTCTCAGAGTCAGGGCACTGTCGCTGACGTCAGCTAGCCGGTAGTGGCCCCGATAGTCCGATAGCGCGGATCCTGGGCCCCCAACGATTTCCACGGTGGCGCCAGGAATCGGCAAGTCGTCCGGTCCCGTCACTTCGCCCGCGACGTCCCGCGCTTGGAGCAGATTGCCGGCAACGACCAGCAGCGGCAGCAGGCGGCGAGCTTCTTTGGCTGCGCCTGCCAGCACCCCTGCCCGAAGAATCGCCATCTCTCCGGACACTCTCTTCGCCAAGGCTCGGCTCTGTCGGTTGGATCGACCAAAGCGCGCCATGGAATCCATCATACCTATCGCAAACCGTTTGCACCTATTGGCGACAGAGCATCGGGGTCCCGAGCCGAGATTGGGGATTCGTCTGGCCTTGGGGCATTCACTGGCCGCGCGTACTCTGACGCAAGGTTGTTGCGGGATGGGAGGCGAATCGTCGCTCTGGCTGCCTGATCGAAGCTCTGCGGGAGTCGCAGAGCGTAGATGCTCAGTAGATAATCCGAACCAGGATCAGGTGATTGACCCCACGCACGACGATGTTTGGGGTTGGGCTCTTCGGACGGGACAACCCCAACACGCAGGTCGAGTCTGAATTCCGATTCACAACTGGAGGGGCCCGTCAACCATGCGGCAGTCACCTGCGATCGCGCGACACACTTGTCTGCCCGCGCTACCTGCCCCGGGGCGGCTCGGATCGCCTCGGGGAACTGCTTGACCTGCCAGTCTTGCTTCTACCTGGCTTCCATCACGGTCGGGCACGGCTCGGTTCAGCCCTCCTACCTCCACTTCCAACGTCGCGATACTGGAACGGATGGACACTCAATCAGGTCATCCCATGAGGGCGACCGGACCGCCGTCCGGGCCTCACGGTCGACTTGTCGCGTGGGCGCGCCGAACGGTCGGCGCTGATTGGTTCGGCCATGGCGTTACCACCGCCATTACCGTCAACGCCGTCGTCATCGGCCTCGACACGTCGGTCGCGTTGGCCGCGCGATTCGGTGGAGCCTTCGATCTGGCCAGCAAGGCCTTCCTCGCCATCTTCGTCGTCGAGGCCTTGATCAAGATGGCGGCGGTGTGGCCCCGACTGCGGGACTATTTCGCCGATCCGTGGAACATGTTCGATTTCACGGTCATTGTCGTCAGCTTGGTTCCAAGCACAGGCGGGCTCGCGACCCTCGCCCGGCTCGTCCGCCTGTTCCGGGTACTACGGCTCATGTCGGCCCTGCCAGAGCTGCAGCTCATCGTCTCCACGCTGATCCGCTCCGTGCCCGGGATGTTCAACGTGCTTGCGTTGATGTCGATCGTCTTTTATGTCTACGGGGTGGCCGGCTACCACCTGTTCCGCGAACTGGACCCCGACCACTGGCGCACGCTCGGCATCTCGCTGCTGTCGCTGTTCCGCATCGCCACTCTGGAAGGCTGGACCGACATCATGTACGCCGCGCTCGAACACCACTGGTGGGCGTGGGTGTACTTTGTGAGTTTCGTGGTTGTGGAAACCTTCGTGGTCCTCAACCTGTTTGTCGCCGTGGTGATCAACAGTTTGGAAGAGGCTAAGCACGACCGGAAGCAGGAGGTCGCGGCTCCCTCGACCCGCGCGCAACTGCTGGCGGAGCTGTCCCGGACGAGGGCGGCACTCCGGCGGCTGCAGGAGCGGCTGGACCGGACCTGAAGCCGCGACCGCTAATTCGTCACGACCAACCGGACTGGTCGATGGTGTCTCCGGGACGGGAGCGGCGCTCGGTCACGGTAGAGGCGGACAACGTCTGTGTGGGCGGCAAGGCGGAGGGAGTCCGCGGTCGGCCGCGTGAGTTCCGCCCATTTCGCAACCGATATGCAACAGACAAGCCCAATGGTGGGAACAGGATGTAAGGCGAGTGGCGAGACAGGCGTCTCACGCAAGTTTGCCTCTGTTGGCCTACCCTGACAACAATTTGCGCAATGCTTGCCGCTGCGATACAGGCCTCAGCGCTCCACCCACCCTTAGCACGGGCCGTCTGCAGCCTGAGGACCACGAAGTGGAACGGCTCAGCGGCCCTCTGGCTCAGTCTGACCTGCGGAACACCAGCCTGGCCGTAGCCCTGTTCTTCGCCCCGATGAGAGCGCATCCGAAAGGACGCCATACACCCCGGGCAATGAATGGTTTGCTCCCGAGTTGTCTACCCGACCTGATTCGATGAACGTTGGCCTGCGCCAGCATGTTTGACTTCGGAGTGGAACCGAGCTGGCCCAAGGCCATGATGGGCTCCCCGCGCCGGTCCTCAAGACTGTCTCGACCTCGGAGGGCGTTGCCGGGCACAGGTTTCCGAGACTCGGGTGCGACTTGTTTGTCCATCGATTGGGCTTTGCAGACGAACTCAAACTCAGTCTCGACAACCGATGTGTACGTCTCTTTCCGGCTGACGAATGCCGGCGCATTTGAGCTGTTGCACCGTCGCGACCTGCAACCGCGCATAGGGCACTGGCTGGGGTTCCGACCGCAGCCGGGCCGCCACGGGCCTGTGGGTCCTTGGGGTTCGGCGATCGCCCTCGGGCAGGACCTGAAGCCTCTCGGTTCAGGACCCGATCCGGCACCGGGCGGAGGCCGGCCCGCGGCGGACTCGGCTAAGAGGCCGCGCAGGAGCACGGCCCCACGTTCAGCCTGTGGCCTTCAGCGGTCGCCCGGTCGGCGAGGCCGGGGCCGGAAGCGTCATGTTTCGGTGCGGCGGCGCAGTTTCGGACGCTCGTCCTCGGCGTCGCCACCTGCCTCGGCGTCGTCCCCCTCAGGGAGGATGATTGGCTCGTCGCTGCTGTTTCGCTTCAGCTTCGGACGGTTGGGGTCCAGCGCTTCGGGCTTCTTGCGTCCGTCCATCTGGACCAATCGGGCCTTGACGTCGTCAAACTCGCTGCTCGAGACCGTGTACAGCTCACGCTGCGGAAGGATGCGGTCAATCGTCTTCTGAACCTCTCGGATACGGCTCCCGGTCATTGGGTGTGAGCTGAATGCCTTGGCGATCGCGCTCTTGTCGCGCTTGCGCATGGCGTGCAGCCGCTCGAAGAACTCGACCATCGACGTCGGGTCGTAACCGCTGTTGTACAGGTACTGGACCCCTAGGAAGTCCGCTTGCCTCTCGAAGTCCCTTGAGAACTTGAGCATCGTCATGGGAATGGCGAAGTTTGCAGCCTGCTGGATTCCATAGCCGGCCCAACCGCCGATGAACAACAGCGGGATCGTGGCGTACTGCACCAGCTGTGCGCGCGTTGCGTTCCGCGTCCCGTGGCGGGCGGCGACATGCGCGATCTCGTGCGCCATCACTCCCGCGAGTTCGGCCTCGCTCTCAGCCAGCTTGATCAGGCCGCTGTTGACGTAGAAGTACCCTCCGGGCAGGGCGAATGCGTTGACTTCCTCGGAATCGATGACCTTGATCGTGAACGGGACCTTGGCGTCCGAATTCCGTGCAAGGTTCTGGCCGAGCCGGTTCACGTACTCGGCGATCACTGGATCATCGATGATCTTGGAGTTCTTCTCGATATCCGCTGCTAGCTGTTTGCCAAGTGCGATTTCCTTCTCGAGGCTGTAGAAGTTGACTCCCTTACCGACGCCCCGATCGCCGATTTTGGAGACATCGTCCTTCTCACTCCGGATGGCCGGCTTCTCCGGTTCCGGCGGAACCTCGACCTTGGCTTGGCCCAGCGGCGGGCCTGCAAGCAGCCAGGTAGCGGCGATGGCAATGGCAGCACGAGTCCTCGTCATCCTGTTTCCTCCTTGGCCGGCGGATCGTTCCAGCCAGCCTCACCCTGTCAGACGCCGCACGCCATCTTGCGGTTGCACGACAGTGAAGAGGAGGCCCGACAATAAAATCGGAGTTGAGCATTCCTATGGGCTTGCGACTGGTAGTAGCCGTTCTCGGCGCTGTTGTCGGATTGGCCGCGTCCCAGGCGGACCAGGACTTGGCGTCGGTGCGGATGCTCGAGCTGGATGCCGAGCGCTGTTACCGCGTCCGGGACCTCTTCCTTGAGCGGGAGGACGTCAAGCTCTACTTCACCGACGGGCATCTGATCTTTGCCAAGCCCGTCCTTGGCCGGGTAATCGCAGCCCTGTTCGTGGCCACCCGTTCGACTGACGTGGGAGAGGTGCTCCTTATCCCGCCGACAGCTGCCGAGCGTCAGTCGGCCGCGCGGTTCCTAGGGGAGGCTATTCTCAGCGAGAAGTTCCGCAGCGCAATGCTGTTCTTCACGGATGACACGCACGAGGCGCTGGAGGCTGCCTTGGGAGCCTCCCCGGGGACTCGCCCAGATCTTGGCGAAGGCGCGAGGATCGCGCCCAGGTGGTCGGTCGTGATGCGCAACCTAATCGACGCTTCCTCTTCCCGTGTGCTTGTCGACCTGTATTCGGGCACGGACGGCGACACCGGCTTCTTCGCCAGCGCGATTCGCGGCGCGAAACACGGGCGGTTCGATGTAGTCGTGGACCGCAGCCTGCCAGAGCAGGTGGTTGCGGGCCAGATGGTCAGGTATGGGGGCCGCGAGGTCTACGAGACTTGGCTGCGCTTCGAGAGCCGGTCTTCGCGGCTGGGCAGATGGTCTCCCCGGCCCGCTAGCGCACGGCTCGACCGCTACCGCATCCAGACCCGTTTGGGTTCGGACCTGCACATGCAAGTCCGGGCTGAGGGCGCTCTCGTCCTGATGGGGAGCGGCCAACGGGCGCTCGCGTTCGAGATCTCGAACAGGCTCGAGGTGACTGGCGTGAGGGTCAATGGGTCCGAAGTCGACTTCCTGCAGCAGCGGCGTCCGTCGCGCGGTCCTCAGAGGCGCCCAGAGGATGTCTTGGTGGTTGTCCTTCTTCCTGCGGGATTGGCGGCCCCCGGCGAGCACACGATCGAGTTCGAGTATCAGGGCCGGGTTGTCTCCGAAGCGGGCCAGGGTGTCTACTACGTCGGTGATCGGGGCAATTGGTACCCGCGGCTGGGTGTCGAGGATGCGGTCTTCGATCTCTCGTTTCGCTATCCCGCCGGGCTGGAGCTGGTCGCGACTGGAACGCGCGTGGACGACGCGCTGGACGAGGGAATGCGTGTGTCGCGGTTCACCAGCGGCAAGCCCATTCGCATCGCAGGCTTCAACTTGGGCGACTTTGCATCCGCGGTGCGAGAAGTGGACGGGTTCCGCATTGAAGTGCGAGCCAACAAGACAGTAGAGGAACGCTTGCAGCCGCCTCGCACACCAGTGCTGCTCCCCCCGCCGGTCGTCAGCTCTCGACGCCGCAACCGCAACGAACAGCCCGTCTTGGTGCTCCCGGCCGCACCCGTTGCCAGCCCTGCAGAGGACATCGAGAGAGTCGCCGACGAGAGCGCCGAGGCGTTCCGGTATTTTCGGAGCCGTTTCGGCGATCCCGCCATGCCCGTGACGGTTATCTCTCCTGTGCCCGGAGGTTTCGGGCAGGGGTTTCCCGGGCTGGTCTTCGCGTCTACCCTGAGCTACTTCGAGCGGGGCGACCAGCCGCTGAAAGGTCTCGCGGAGGATGCCCAGCGGTTCTTCGTGGACCTGATGCGGCCGCACGAGATCGCGCACCAGTGGTGGGGGAACGTGGTCAGTTCTCGTCTAGAGCGGGACGGCTGGATCATGGAGGCGCTCGCGACGTACTCCTCGATCCTATGGGTTGAGCATCAGTCGGGCATCCCCGAACGCAACAGCGTGCTGGCCGAGTTCCGAGCGAATCTGATGAGGAAGGTGGATGGGGAATCGATCGAGAGTTCTGGCCCAATCGTGCTTGGACGCCGCCTCCGCACGGCCAAGCTTCCTTTCGCCCACCGCGTCATCGTGTACGAGAAGGGCGCTTGGATCATTCACATGCTGCGTGGCATCGTGGGCGACGAGGCGTTCTTCACGATGCTGCGCGAGCTGTGCGAGCGGTTCGTAGGGGAGCCGGTTACGACCGAGGCGTTTCGGGCGCTGGTGGCGGAGTCGCTGCCGAGCGGACATCGCGACCCCGAACTGAGGGATTTCTTTGACCAGTGGGTGTACGGCACAGGCATTCCGACACTGAGGGTCCGCTGGGAGCAGTCCGCGCGGGGCGGTCGGCACCACTTTGAGATGCGGGTGTCCCAGTCCGGAGTGGACGACTACTTTCCGATGGAGGTGCCGGTCGAGGTCCGGACGCTGCCGACAAGATCGCTTGTCAAGACCGTTACCGTGGGCGAGGACGAGGACGAGACGCGAGTCTCGATCGTCCTTCGGAACCCCGCGTCCTCGGTGCAGATCGATCCGCAGGGCTGGCTGCTGGCCGAAGTCCAGCGGTGAAGGGTCCCGACGCTGCCCGCGAGAACGGCAAGACCTGACGGCAGACGAACACTCAGCGGCTCAAGGGCCGAGTCACAGGCTTGCCCGTCCGCGAAGTGCGTGCGCGCCGGTGACACTCCAGAGAATCAGAGCTTCCGAACTCCACTCCCGCCACTCCGGTCTGTCGTTTCGAGGAACGGCTACAGTACCATGAGATCTCGACATGAGGGACCAGGTCCGAAGTCTGGCTGTCGTGGTCCTCGTCGCCGCGGGCGGCATAGCCGCCTACATGCTCGCCACCGCTCAGTCGCCGCCGGACAATGCGGCTGAGGCCCGCCTGCAGGAGCTGCGGAATCTGGGCAAGG
This sequence comes from Bryobacterales bacterium, assembly GCA_965203925.1. Taxonomy (GTDB): domain Bacteria; phylum Acidobacteriota; class Terriglobia; order Bryobacterales; family UBA6623; genus VXMF01. The sequence goes on along the minus strand of OZ241924.1, from coordinate 6,483,333 downwards.
CCTTCTACGAGACCCCCGGGTCATCGCGTCAAGCAGTGGAGCGGCTGGCCGAAGCGCTCGAGCTGAATCCCGGATCCGCTCGCGAGCACCTCAACTACGGCCTTGCGCTGTTGCGGGCAGGCCAGCGCGAAGAGGGCATGGCCCAAGTGGCGATGGCGCAGAGGATCGACCGCACCCTGCCACACACGTACTTCAATCTCGGAATTGAGTACAAGAAGGCCGGCGAAGTTGAGAAAGCGCTCGACCAGTTCCTGCAGATGGACAAGCTCGTCCCTGACGAGGCCAAGACGCAGTACAACCTGGGTGCCCTGTACAAGCAGCAGGGGAATATCCGCAAGGCCATCGAGCGGTTCGAGGGGACGATTGAGCTGGACCCATCGCTAGCCGCCCCACACTTCCAGCTTTTCGGCATTCTCCGCCGCACGGATCCTGACCGAGCGATGCAGGAGCTGGAGACCTTCAAGGCCCTCAAGGCCAAGACCGAGGATGCGGCAGTGGGGGAGGACGTTGACTGGAGCTTCTATGCCGAGCTTCACGATCCTTCCTTGGATGCGGCGGTCTCTGCCGCTGCGGCCCCATTCGAATTCGCCTCTCGCCGAGTGGCCACGATTGAGGGAGAGCCTAGGGGAGCAATCGCCCTCGATCTGGACGGGGACGGCACCTCGGACGGCGTGGTCTGGTCGGCAGAGGCCGCCGCAGCGGTCGCCGGCAGTACGTCGGGCAACCCCGGCGTCAAGAGCCTTCGGCTGGTCGGCGCCCTGCACTACGGGGTAGGGGACTTCGATGGGGACGGCTTGGCTGACCTGTGTCGTGTCGACGCAGACGGTGCCGAGGTCTTGGTCAACCGTTCCGGTCGGACCTTCGAGAGAGTATTCGTCGCCGAAGGGGATTTTGACTTGTGCATGTTCGCCGACTATGACCGCGACGGCGACTTCGACCTGTTCGGGCTCGGTAGTGACAGGCGGCTCTGGCGCAACAACGGCGACGGCGGGATGACTGACGCGACGCGCGATTTCCCGTTCGAGGAAGGGCGCGTCCGGGCCGCCGCGACGGCGGAGCTCTTCGAGGACAACGGGCACGACTTCGTGGCCGTCTACGAGGACCGCATTTTGGTCCACCAGGACAGGAAACTAGGCGTCTTCGGCCCGGGTGTGCCCGTGGAAGGTGTTTCCGTACCGGAGGGTCCTGTCCGCATGGATGTGGTTGACGCTGACCACGACGGCTACCTCGACATCGCGGTCTCCACGCAGGGCGAAACGGCGGTCTTGGAGAATCGCGACGGCAGCTTGGGGCCTGTCCACAGGCTCGACCATGTGCAGACGTGGGCCGACTTCCAGCTTCGCGGGCGCTTGGATGGAGCGACTGCCGATGGTTTCTTGGCAGGCCGTGGGGGATTCGAGTTCGCGGCCATTTCCGCACCCGGCGGGGCGGCCCACGCGGCAGCTGCCGATCTGAACGGAGACGGTCGGCCCGACCTGCTTGCGGCGACGGCTGACGGCACGGTCCTAGTTAGGGCAAACCGCACCGAGACGTCGAATCGTGGCTTGACTGTTCGATTGGAAGGCGTCAAGAGTCCCGCGATCGGCACGGATGCCCGGGTCGAGGTGAAGGCCGGCCTCGCATACACCAAGCAGGTCTACGCGGGCTCTCCCCTGCACTTCGGCGTGGGCGCGGCGGAATCGGTCGACACGGTCCGCGTCACTTGGGCGAATGGCCTGATCCAGAACGAGACCCCGGAGGGCGCGGCCGCCGAGATCCACATCAAGGAGGCCCCGAGGCTGTCCGGTTCGTGCCCGATGGTCTACACCTGGAACGGCTCGCGCTTTGAGTACATCAGCGAGGTTCTGGGCGTGGCGCCTCTGGGTGCCAGCTTGGCACGGGGCGTGTACTTCCCGGTCGACCACGACGAGTACGTGACCATTCGCGGGGACCAGTTGGAGGAGCGGGCAGGATATCTTGACGTTCGCATCACCGAGGAGCTCCGCGAGACCGCCTACCTCGACAAGATCCGCCTACTGGCCATTGACCATCCGGCCGATATGCGGGTAGTCAGCAATGAGAAGGCCAAGGCTCCGCCATTTCCCGACTTCCGGCTGTTCGGAGTCCGCTCCGAGATCCGGCCCGTCGCTGCGACCAACCACTCGGGCGAGAGCGTGCTGGACCTCGTGGTCAACGGAGACCGGCGCTACGCGCCGTTCCGCCGGGATCTGTCCGGGCGTGCCGAGCCGCACTCCTTGACACTGGAGTTTCCGCACTTCGACGATGGGGACGCGGTCCTGTTCCTCGAGGCGTGGGTTGACTGGGCATCCGCAAGCACGATCGTGGCGGCCTCTCAGGGCGAGTCCACCGCGATCCAGCCCCCGAGCCTCGAGATTCGAGGTGACGACGGCCAATGGCACGTCGCCGTGGCCGATGTCGGGCTTCCCGGAGGCACGCTCCGGACGGTGGCGGTCGACTTGAGCGGCAAGTTTCCGGGTCGATCGCGGGCGGTGCGCATCCGCACGAATATGTGCGTCCATTGGGACAAGGCCTACATTGCGACGGGCACATCCGACCCGAATGTGCGTCAGACGGCACTGGAGCCGTCCTTGGCCGATCTTCGCTTCCGGGGCTTCTCCCGGAACTTCGTGCCAGCGGGTCGGGACCAGCCGGAGCAGTTCGATTACCAGGTGGTCTCGGCCACCAGCAACTGGAACCCCACACCCGGCTTGTACACGCGCTTCGGGGACGTTCGCGAACTGTTGCGATCCGAGGATGACCGCTTCGTGATCATGGGCGCAGGAGATGAGATCCAGCTCCGGTTCCGGGCAGATCAGCTTCCGGCGGTGCAGCCGGGTTGGACGCGCGACTACCTTCTATTGGTGGACGGCTGGGCCAAGGAGAACGAGGCCAACACGGCCTTTGGGGACTCGGTCACCCCGCTGCCGTTCCACTCCATGAGCGGGTACCCCTACGCTGCGGATGAGCAGTACCCCGAGTCCCCGCAGCACCAGGAAGACTTGATTCGCTACCACACGAGGCCGGCGATGCGCCTCCTGCCCCCGCTGGTAGCGCGCGCCAGCGCAAGGTGACCCCACCTACCGAACCCACCACTCCCGTCCGGCGGGCTGTCGCATACCTCGCCGGAGGTCGGGGCATCGCCATCGCCTTTCTCGCCTTGGTGGTCAATGCCGGGTGGATCTGGGCCTTTCCGCAAGCGAGCCTCGTGTACGTCGCCAGCGTCCTGCTGCACGTCGGCCTCGGCGCCGCCCTGACCCTCGCACTTTGGTGCTCGCGAGCTGGCCTGCTGCGCGCTGTCCGCAGCGACTGGCGGCAGTGCGCCCCACTTACCGTGTGCGCAGCTCTTGGGGCTGCATTGTGCGTGATTGGCGCGACTCGGGAGAACCTGCCAGCACTGGTGGCCCACGGCGCATTTGGATTTGCGGGCGCGGCACTGGTGGCGCTGCGCCTGCGCAGCCGTGCTACCGCTGTGTGCCTCGCGCTCGCGCTGCTCCTTCCCGGGGCGGTGGCCTTGAGGGACCGATGGCTGCCGCTGTCCGCCGACCGCATCGTGAACCCCACGCAAGCGCCCCTGTCCATGGACGAAGAGGGCGGCGGACGCGAGAGCCCGTTCTTCCCATCCGCGGCACAGACCGTTTCGGGCGGGATCATCCCGTCGGACTTCTTCCTTGAGTCCGAAACGTGCGGGGAATGCCACAAGGACGTCTACGCCCAGTGGACGTCCTCAATGCACCACTTCTCGTCGTTCAACAACCAGTTCTACCGCAAGTCCATCGAGTACATGCAGGAGACCGCAGGGGTTGAGGCGTCCATGTGGTGCGCCGGATGCCACGACCACGCCATGCTCTTCAACGGCATGTTCGATGACCCCGTGGCCGGCCAGCTTGACCGGCCCGAGGCGCACGCCGGGCTGGCGTGCGTGTCCTGCCACTCGATCGTCCACGTTCCCGACACAATGGGCAACGGCGGGTTCGTGATCGAGTACCCGCCGTTGCACCACCTAGCTTCCAGCGAATCCGCCCTTGTCCGGGCTGTGCACAACTATGTCACGCGCACGGCACCGGCCGCGCACCGGCGCGCCTTCCTGAAGCCCTTCATGCGGGAGGACGGGTCGGAATTCTGCGCTTCCTGCCACAAGGTCCACTTGGACGTGCCTGTCAACTCCTACCGCTGGGTGCGCGGCTTCAATTCTTACGACAACTGGCAGGCGAGCGGGGTCTCGGGCCAGGGGGCGCGTTCGTTCTACTACCCCCCAGAACCGCAGGGCTGCGCCGACTGCCACATGCCGCTCGTGCCGTCCGACGATCCGGGGAATCGGGATGGCATGGTCCGCTCGCACCGGTTTGCAACCGCGAACACGGCCGTCCCGTATGTGAACGGGGACCAAGAGCAGCTAGATGCGGTCAGGAAGTTCCTGCAGGACGGTATCGTCACACTGGACGTCTTCGCTGTCTCCGAGGCCGCCGCTGCGGGCGGGGCTCCCTCGATGCTGCGCACCGGTGACGAGATCCAGGCGGCGACGGGTTTTGCCGTCGGAGAGGAGGCCGGGGCCAGCCGCGGGCCCGTTGTCCTGCGAGAAGTGGGGGCCCTTGCCGCGCCGTTGGACCGCACTCGAGCCAGCGTCCAACCCGGTCAGGCGCTCAGGGTGGATGTGGTCGTGCGAACCCGGAAGGTGGGTCATTTCTTCCCCAGTGGCACGGTCGACGCCTTTGACATTTGGGTCGAGTTTGAGGCCTTCGACGCAGCTGGGCGGCGCATCTTCTGGAGCGGCCAGGTCCAGGACGGTCACGGACCGGTTGAACCGGGCGCGCACTTCTACCGGGCCGTGCAGGTGGATGCGCGCGGAAACCTGATCGACAAGCGCAATGCCTTCCATTTGCGGGGTCTGCTGTATGCGCGGCTGATACCGCCCGGGGCGGCGGATGTCGTTCATTACCGCCTCAAGGTTCCCGAGGATGCCGAAGGGCCAATCACTCTCCGCGCCAAGCTGAACCACCGCAAGTTCTCGCACAGCTACACGGCCTTCTCCTACGCCGGCAGGGCGCTCCCGGGCGAGCACGGAACCGGCTTTGACGATCGCGAATTCAGCTACGATCCGGCGGACATCCCCGGAAACGTTCCCGGGCTAGTCAAGGACCGGATCCCAATCCTCCCGATAACGGAAATCGCTTCCGCCGAAGTCAGTCTGGCGGTCGGCATGCCCGGATCGGAATGGCGCCCCGAGGTTGTTGCGCAGGATTGGGAGCGCTGGAACGATTACGGGATTGGGCTGCTTCTGCAGGGCGACATCAAGGGGGCCGAGCATGCCTTCCGCCGCGCGATTGAGGCCGATCCGGACCATCCTGACGGTTGGGTGAACGTGGGCCGGGCGATGGTAGCGGAGGGACGGTCGGCCGAAGCGATTGAAGTGCTCGAGACGGCACTTGAGCTCTCACCTGGCTTGGCGAGGGCGCTGTATTTCCGGGCGTTGGCGCTGCGTCGGCTCGGGGACTATGACGGGGCCCTGGATGACCTGCGACACGCGGCCGGGCAGTACCCCCGGGACCGCGTGGTCCTCAATGAGATCGCGAACATCCTGTTTCTGAAGCGATCGTACGGTGAGGCCCTATCGGTGTTGGACCGCGTGGCGCTCATCGACCCGGAGGACCTCCAGATGCATTACACGAAGATGCGGTGCTACAGGGGCCTGGGAGACTTGGACTCGGCCAAGCGGGAAGAGGCCCTCTTCCTGCGCTACAAAGCGGACGAGTCTGCACAGACCCGAACGGCCGAGCGCCGGCGGGTCAGCCCGGAGGACAACAATGAGCGGCAGGCGATTCATGAGCACGTCTCAGTGCCTCTCTAGGCTTGTAGCCGCCCTCGGCGTTCTCGCGACAGTCTCGTGCGGGCCGCCCGCCGAAGAGCGTGGGGCAGCGGACGACGCGCCGGCCCGCATTCCGGTCGTGTTCACGGACGTCACCGCGGAGGCGGGGATCGATTTCCGGCACCACAATGGTCGCTCCGGCCGCAAGTACCTGCCGGAGACGCTGGGTTCCGGCGTGGCGTTCCTGGACTTCGACGGGGACGGGTGGCAGGACCTCTTCTTCGTGAACTCAAAGCCGTGGAGCGGAGATCCGAGCGGCATAACGTCGCAGCTGTATCGGAATCTGGGCAACGGCACCTTCGCGGATGTCACCCGAGAGGCAGGGCTGGCGGTCCCCATGTACGGGCTTGGGGCAGCGTCGGCGGACTATGACAACGACGGCGACGCCGACCTCTACGTCACCGTCTTGGACGGGGACCGCCTGTTCCGCAATGACGGGGACGGTCGATTCGAGGACGTGACCGAGCAGGCCGGGATCGACAACGCCCGCTTCGGGACGAGCGCGGCTTGGCTCGACTACGATCTGGACGGCCATGCGGATCTGATGGTCGCCAACTACGTCCAGTGGACCGCAGAGGGGGACCTGTGGTGCTCGATGGACGGCTCCACCAAGACCTACTGCACGCCGGAGTCCTACCTAGGCCAGCCTTCTGTGCTGTACCGCAACCGAGGTGACGGGACGTTCGAGGACGTCAGCGCTTCGGCAGGCATTGATGACCCTACCGCAAAAGCCCTTGGCATCGCCGTCTTCGATTTTGACAGCGACGGGCTGCCTGACGTGTTTCAGGCCAACGATACGCAACCCAACAAGCTCTACCGCAACGAGGGGGACGGCACGTTCAGCGAGCACGGCGTCTCGGCGGGCATCGCCTATGCCGAGAACGGCAAGGCCCGCGGAGCCATGGGGGTTGACGTCGCCGACTATGACCGCAGCGGGCGGTTCCACCTGCTGGTCGGCAACTTTGCCAACGAAATGCTGAACCTATTCCACAACGAGGGGAATGGACTGTTCGTCGACGAGGCTCCAACAAGTGCCATCGGCCGCGACAGCCTCTTGGCGCTGACATTCGGCGCGTTCTTCTTCGACTACGACCTCGACGGGCATCCGGACATCTTCTGCGCGAATGGACATCTCGACGAAGAAATCGAGATTGTGCAGCCGGCAGTGAAGTTCGCCCAACCGCCGCTGCTGTTCCGCAATGACGGCACCGGCCGCTTCGCCCTGGTGGGTACCGAGGCCGGGCCGGATCTGGCAATGCCAATGGTGGGACGCGGTGCGGCATTTGCCGACTACGACGGGGATGGCGACTTGGACGTAGTGATCACCGCCAACGACGGGCCTGCCAGACTGCTCCGTAATGACGGCGGGAATGCCAACAACTACATCCGAGTGCGGCTGCAGGGCGGCGACTCCAACCGGACCGGAATAGGTGCCCAGCTGCGCATCTCCAGCGCCTCAGGTGAGCAGGTCAAAGTGCTGCGTGGCGGATCGAGCTATTGCTCGCAGAGCGAGAGCGTGATCACGTTCGGCCTTGGAACGGACCCCACCGTCCAGACCCTCGAAGTGCACTGGACCAGCGGTGTCGTGGACCGGTTCGAGGACTTGGCGCCAAATTCCGAAATTGTTCTCGAGGAGGGTCAGTCGCTCCTCTGAAGAGGCTTTGCCTACAGACACTCTTTCCCGCGCTGACAGCGGAAGTGCGTGATTCGCAGCCGTGCGAAGTCCGGCTTGATCAACCCGGTGATCGGGGGGGTGGCTCTCAGGCACAATCTGTCCGCACGGACCCTGCCGTGCGCAGGGCAACGCTCGACTGTCTCGCTTCCCGGAGGGCCAGCCACCATTGACCTCGTCCCATTCAGCATCGAGCGTACGCAGCGCGAGAAGTTCAGGTGAGGCAGACCACCAAGCGGGAGACCGCACGGCACATCGGCCAACGGCCGCCAAACGGGACTTCCCGCACGTCGGGACGTATCCGCGCCGTTCTGCTGCACCTCGCAGGTGTCCTCGCTGGAAGCGAGCCGCTCGAAGACCATGGGAGCCATTCGCCGGTCAGTGCGGGGTTTGGCAGTTCCCGGTTCATCAGCACTTCCGATCAGATTGCCAATGCAGTCCCCTCATGAGCGGGTCGGAGGCAGGGAACCTTGGATGTGACCGCAACGCTCCACCCCAGACCTGGACAATCAGCGCCGTGCAGGGTCCTCTGAGCCCCCTGTTGCGCAAGGCCTCTCCGGCGGCAGTCGACTTCCGAGGCTGCAGGCGCGGGTCTTAGCCTCCAACGATAGGCTGCCGATCGGGATCGAGCCCGTAGGTGCTTGTCCGGCAAGGACCAGCCGCAGCCAGACCACAGGCCTGCTCCTCACCCGACAAGAATGCCCAAGTCCACGCCGAGGCTGAGCCGGCATGATCACGTTGGTCGATCTCAGCGTCTGCGATCGAACGGGACCGTCGCCAGTGCTTGTAGCTGCCCGTTCTCCAAGCTCTCGATGGGAGAACTCTTGTGCCGTGGTCGCTCGGGTGGATTATTATTAGCGGTTTGCAGATCAAGCCTCGCCTAGAACAATGAGCGGGACGAGCGACACTCGCGGGCTCGGGCGGGAGCCCTCCTGAGAACGGCGCTTCCCGCGGGCCGGAGGCGGTAAACCGTGGACATCCTTGGTATTGAGTTTCGGGCAGACATCCTGCTGGGTTGGTTCGACTCAGCCGTCAGCTACATCGCCACTCGCTGGCAGCCGAGTCTGGCAATTGTCCTCCTCGCCCTAGTGCTCTATTGGGCGGGAGGATGGATCTCGCGCCTTGTGCAGCGGCGGTTTGCCGCGAAGACCGAGACCACCATCGACGACGAACTCGTTCGATTCATCCGAAAGGCACTTCGGCTGACCCTGGTGGCGTGGGCGCTGTGGCAACTCATGGGCACGTGGGTGCCGCTTCTCGGTGAGCAGACCCGTGACGGCGAGTGGGTCCCGTACGAGACCCAGCCCCGCGAGTGGGTTTGGGGAATCTGGATCGCCCTGGTCTTCGTTCCCCTGAGCCGCTTTGTCCGCCACCTGATGATGGGATTCGAATCGAAGCTCTTGGCCCGCAGTTCCACGACCGGGCTGGACGAGACAGCGCTGCCGATGATAAACAGGTTCATCCGGACTGCGGTGATTGTGATCGGCGTACTCTTCGCCATGCCCCACCTAGGCATCGAGATCGCCCCCCTGCTCGCGGGCGCCGGGGTGGTTGGCCTTGCGCTCTCGCTGGCGGCCAAGGACACACTGTCCAACCTGATGGCCGGCGTGCTGCTGATCATGGACCGCCCATTCCAAGTAGGGGACCGCATCGAGCTGTGGAGTGCGCCCCGCGAGACTGGCACATGGGGTGACGTGCTGGAAATCGGGCTGCGTGCCACCAAGATCCGTAATCCGGACAATCTTGTGATCGTTGTGCCAAACAACGAAATAATGCGGCGCGACATTATCAACTACACAATGTCAGGCGAGTCGATTCGTCTTCGCATCCCGTTCTCGGTCGCATACGAGTCCGACATTCAACTTGCCAAGACGCTGCTGCTGCAGGTGGCTCAAGAGGTGGAGGGCGTGAAGCCAGACCCCAAACCGATCGTGATCGTTCGTGGATTCGGGCCATCCGAGGTAAATCTGCAGCTCCGCGTCTGGATCTCCGAGGCCCGTGCTCGCCGTCGCATCTCCGACCAGATCAGCGAGAGCGCGATGGGCAAGTTCCAAGAGGCTGGCGTAGAGATTCCCTACCCGAAGCGCGAGCTCTACGTCAGTGCGAAGGACTCAGGTGCCTCAAACGTTGGCGCACTCGGCGAGGGTGACTGATGCGAATGGGTCGCCACCTACCGTAGTTCCGCGGCAGGCCGTCAAATCGCAAGGATCCGGTCACTTCGTGCAGTGTGAGCGGCTGAGGCGAACACTTCGAAGGGACGCGTCGGCGGTCGTCCCGTTGTTCCTAGAGCGGCAGAGATCAGGTCCCGTGTCGGGCCGGATCGGGTTTTCTGGGGCACCTAGCTCCTCGAGGGCACCGGCATGGCGCTCGACGATCTCGGGAACTCCTACTCAACGGCAAGACCGGTAGGCAGACGTGTCAGCCAGTGCGCCACCGAGCAGATTGCTGAGCTAACAGGCCTTCATTCGTGTCGGCCGTCTTTGCGATCCGAGACGAGTTGGCTGGTGTCTCAGCTGTACTTGCGCAATTCTAGCTTTGCGACGGTCTCACGGTGCACCTCGTCCGGGCCATCCGCTAGCCGAAGCGTCCGTTGGCTCGCCCACGCGCTGGCCAGGAAGGTGTCTTGGCACACTCCTAGAGCTCCATGGGCTTGAATTGCCCGGTCGAGCACACGCAGCGCCACGTTTGGTGCGATCACCTTGATCTGGGCAATCTCCTGGCGCGCGACCTTGTTGCCGACTGTGTCCATCATGTACGCGGCCTTCAAGACCATTAGCCTCGCCTGCTCGATCTCGATCCTCGAATCGGCAATGTCCTTGCGAAGCGCCCCGTGCTCGGCCAGGGTCTTGCCGAACGCCACGCGCTGCTCTGCACGGCGGCACATCGCTTCCAGCGCACGCTCCGCGATGCCGATGGACCGCATGCAGTGATGTATGCGGCCAGGCCCGAGCCTTCCTTGTGCGATTTCGAAGCCCCGCCCTTCGCCAAGCAGCATGTTCGATGCCGGTACGCGAACGTTATCGAAGTGGATCTCCGCATGGCCGTGCGGGGCGTGGTCGTAGCCGTAGACGTGCAGCACCCGCTTGATCTTCACGCCCGGCGTGTCGAGTGGCACGAGGATCATCGCCTGTTGCCTGTACTTGGGGGCCTCCGGGTCGGTCTTGCCCATGAAGATTGAGAGCTTGCAGCGGCGCTCACCGGCGCCGGATGACCACCACTTGTGCCCGTTGATGACATACTCGTCCCCATCGCGGCGGATCGTCGACCGGATGTTCGTCGCGTCGCTCGAAGCCACGTCCGGCTCTGTCATTGAGAAGCAGGATCGGATCTCGCCGGCCAGCAGCGGCCCGAGCCAGCGCTCCTTCTGCTCCTCCGTGCCGTAGCGCACCAACACTTCCATGTTTCCGGTGTCCGGCGCCGAACAATTGAAGACTTCAGGCGCCATCGGCGACCGGCCCATGATCTCGCACAGCGGCGCGTACTCGAGGTTCTTGAGTCCGGCACCATGCTCGCTGTCCGGCAGGAACAGGTTCCACAGACCCGCCGCCCGCGCCTTTGGCTTGAGTTCCTCCAGGATTGGGGGCGGCGCCCAGCGGTCGCCCTGCCCAATCTGCTCCCGGAACAGCGCCTCGTTCGGATAGATGTGCTCGTCCATGAACGCCAGCAGTCTTGAGCGGAGTTCGCGAACCTTGGGAGAAAAGTCGAAGTTCATGGGGCCGATTGAGCCGCCATTGTACATTCCCTCAGGGGCTCTCCGATCCGAGCGTGAGGTTCGGCGGTCCAGATAAGGTCGGTGACGGGCCTCGGGAGCCGCTGCCAGGGCGACGCGTGAGCATCGGCGGCACGGCACGGCCGCGACCCATGCTGTCGCGGGCTGATCCCACCAGGCGCAACCACTCGCTCACTCACTCACCCCCACCGGACCGGGGAGCGAGTGGAGAAGAGGGCCGGTCCCAAGACGCCGGGGCCGGGTGGGGCGCGGAAGTCATGGCTCGGGGATTCCTGCTGCGTGATCGCGTTCCACGATGAAACGCGTCGTCGCAGCCACGCGCTCCCCGAGCGCCGCGTTTTCGCGTGCTTTGAGTTCGCGGTATCGCTCAAGCGTTTGTCGTGCCCGTTCCGTGTGCCCCGATCGCTGCAGGGCCAGTCCCAGCTTGTAGTGGGCGGTCACGTGATTGGAGTCGATGCCGACCGCTTGGGCGAGCGCTGCCGCTGCCGGCTCCCATTCGCGCAACTCGAATTGGATTTCCCCCAAGAGGAGGTGCGCTTCCAAGAAGGCAGGGTTTTCCTCCAACACGCTTCGAAGGGCATCTAGCCGTGCGGCTGCATCGCTGTAGTCTCCTGACCGCACGGCTTGGCGGAAGATTGCCAAGGCTTCGTAGTAACGGGCCCAATGACTTGTGCCGTTGCGCCCGAAGAACGCCTGAAACGCAAGGACCGCGTCGTCGAAGGCGTCGTCGGCTTGGTCGAAGGCCTGCGAGAGCAGGTGATAGCCAACCAGATCGTCGGGCCTCAAACCCACCGCCTTCAGGAATGCAGCCGTCGCCTCCTCGAACTGCCCCTGCCCCATCGCGGCACTGCCCTTGCCGACCCAGAGGTCCCAAGACCGCGGGTGGCGCGCCAGTCCGGTCGTGAACACCTCGGCTGCAGTCTCCCAATTCCAGTGGATGAGGAATTCGTGGCCCAGTGCATAGTAGTTGGCGGCGACTGGCTCCAGTTCCACCGCCCTGCGAAGGTGTTCCACCGCTTCGACTTGGCTGTCGCGGTCGTCCAAGAGATCGCCCAGCAACAGGTGGACTTCGGCCGTTTCTTCCAGCGAAAGTGCGGTCTTGGCGGCTAGCCTTGCTTCGGGCAGCCTGCCCAGCCGGTGCCTTGCCCGGGCCAGATTGAGGTGGGCCGCATAGGACGACGGGACTCGCCGGGTGACTTCCGAGAGCAGTTCCTCGGCAGACTCTAGGAGCCCTTGGCTGAGGAGCAGGATGGCGGCTTGGAACTGAAGCTGGGGTTGTTGGTCCAACCCCGGCCGGATCGATTCCAGGGTCTCCTTCGAGCGGTCAGCACCTCCGAGCGCGCGTTCGGTCAGGGCCTTAAGGAATCGAGCTTCGTCCCGAGATGCCGCTTGGGCGGGAAGCCTTCCCAGAATCGTGTCCGCACCTCGGTAGTCACCGACCAGGAATCGGCAGTAGGCGAGCTGATAGGCGTTCTGGTACACGCCCGGCTGGACCGAGAAGGCCTTCTCCAGCTTTGGCAAGGCATCGTCCGGTCGGCCTTGCTGCAACAGGATCGTTCCGAGGTTGAAGCTTGCGGTCGCGTGATCGGGATCCAGTTCCAGTGCCTTCTGGAACTGCTCAGCCGCTTCCGGTGACCGGCCGATGCGCATCAGGCTGGCCCCGAAGTTGGTCCGCACAGCGACCGAGTCAGGCTGCAGTGAGACGGCCTTCTCGAAGTGGCGGTTCGCCTCGAGGGGAATGCCGTTCAGATCCAGTACGATCGCGAGCAGGTGCTGAATCTCGGCCGCTTCCGGGTGACGCTGCTCGAGGGGTCTGACCAGCCTCAACGCTGCTTCGTAGTTGCCGGACCGGAATTCTCCAACGGCACGATTGAATTCGCTAGCAGCCCCTGGAGGAATTTCGGCTCCCGACGCCGCGAATGGTACGCCTATAAGGCAAACGGCGAGCAGTGTCTTAGCGAAGGCCATGGGTGCTTCGCGAGTGGCGACCCTTGAGACACGCAACGCAAAGTCAGATGGGTCGTCGGTCTGGCCCGAGCTCGGGCCCCGGATCCTCAGGTTCCTTCTCCCAAGACCCGCATTGACATCCAGCCTCCGAACAGCTTCGGACGGACGGCCCGGGTCGCCAGCCAAGGCCCAAGCGGGACCAATTCGGACTGTCCAAAAGCAGCTTCATGCTACCAGTCCTGCCCAAGCTGCAGGGCAGGCAGCGGTCTGCAGAGGGAGACCAAGCGGGTGGCGTGCCCGTCCCTACCCCCCTGAAGCGGGCCCCCAAAAAAACTTGCCGCGACGCCCGTTGTGAGGCAGGCGAGTCGTGTCGTGCTTCAGCGCGGCCCGATCCATGGCCCAGCTCAGTGAGTCGCTGCCTCGATCCTGGCCCGGGCGAACTGGCATTGGCCTCCTTGCAAGTGCTGGCTACAGCTCTCGGGCACTCCTATCCTCTTGCTGATCGGAACGGCCATCGTGGGGTACGGGACTGCTGGTGGGCCCCGTCGTTAGGTGCGCTGCTCGGCAGCACGCCGTGTCCCGGTCCAAGAGCTCGGGCTGGATCAGGCGGAGCCAGCGAGGAGGGCCAGCCCCCCCAACTTGGCTCGGCGCAATCAGCCAGCCAAGGTTCGCGAGCGTTATGCTTGGGCACGCGAGGCACGATGTCGCGTGCAGTGATCGGCGTGCAGTTGCGTGGTCCGGCCTTGTTCCTGACTTGGATCGTGGTGGGTGCGCATCCAAGCCTGCTGTTCCCGCCATCGGCCATGTCCCAGCCGCACTTCGCGGAAGTCTCGGAATCGTCAGGGCTGAGCGCGTTCGTCTTGAGCAGCGGCGACTACCGCAAGCGCTACATCGTGGAAGCCAACTCTGGTGGCGTCTGTGTGATCGACTACGACTCTGATGGTCTTCCGGACATCTACTTTGTGAATGGCGGCCGCCTCGAAGGCCTGCTTGCCGAACGGCCATCGGAGTTGCGTCACGCCCTTTTCCGGAATCTCGGCGATCTGCGGTTCCAAGAGGTCACGACGGAGGCCCGTGCCGGTGGCAACGGGCACTGGGGCATGGGCTGCTCTGTGACCGACTTTGACGCTGATGGAAGTCCCGACTTGTACATCACTGCGTATGGACCGAATCAGTTGCTGAGGAATCGCGGCGACGGTACCTTCGAAGACGCCACGGAGCGCGCGGGGGTGGACGATACCCGCTGGTCGACAGGCTCGACATGGGCCGATGCGGACTTGGACGGGGATGTGGACCTGTTCGTGGCGAACTACATCGAGCTGGACCGGGCAAGTCTTCCCGAGCCGGGCAGCCCGGGCTACGGAAGCATGGGGGGACGGGAACTAGGCTGCACCTATCTGGGACTGCCAGTCATGTGCGGTCCGCGCGGACTGAAAGGGGCCGGTGATTCCTACTTCGTCAACAGGGGAGACGGAACGTTTGAGGAGAAGGCCAATGAGAGCGGACTGGACGATCCCACGGCCTACTTTGGCCTAGGCGCTGTGTTCACCAATCTGGACGAAGACAGCCTGCCGGAACTGTTTGTGGCGAACGATTCGACGCCGAATTTGCTCTACCGGAACAGGGGTCACGGAATATTCGAGGAAGTTGGACTGCTGGCTGGCGTAGCTCTTGATGCGAACGGCGTCGAGCAGGCCGGCATGGGTGTCGCGGTCGGCGACTTCCTCAACAGCGGCATCTTTTCCCTGTATGTGACGCACTTTTCCGAGGAGTACAACACGCTCTACCGCAACGAGGGCGGCCTGAATTTCACTGACGTTACGACCCGGTCGGGTCTGGCTCGGCCCACATTGCCGTATGTCGGATGGGGAACGGTGTTTCTGGACGCCGACAACGACGGATGGCTGGACGTGTTCGTGGCCAATGGCCACGTCTTCCCGAGTGTCGATCAGCTGGAGCACGCGACCGTAGCCAAGTACGCCCAGAGGAGCCAGCTTTTCTTGGGTGTCGGGAGCGGGAGGTTCCAGGAGCAGCCCGGCGCTGTGGATCTCCCCGCAGAGGGATCCAGTCGCGGGGCTGCGACCGCCGATTTCGACGGAGACGGGATGCTGGATTTGGTCGTCAGCAATATGGACTCGGCCCCTTCGCTGTACTGGAACCGCAGCGCGGCCCAGAACCGTTACCTGCGCGTCCGGCTTGTGGGGACAGGCTCAAACAGGCTCGCTCTCAACGCCCGCGTCCGGGTGAGCGCCGGGGATCTGGTCCAGCTTCGAGAGCTCAGAAGCGGGGGAAGCTATCTCTCCAACAGCGAGATGGTGCTCCACTTTGGTCTGGGCGATCGAGAAACTGCCGACACGGTCGAGGTGCTGTGGCCAAATGGCCAGGCCACTCTCCTCGAGAGGGTGCGGGCCGGCCAGCAGATCACGATCACGCAGCCAGCTATGGGCGGAGAGCGTGCCCCCGAAACCGATCGGCCCTGAGCGCACAGCTGGCGCCCGCTGCCAGCCCTCCAGTTCGGCGGCGGGGGCAAGCGGCTAGTGTCCGACTGACCAATGGCCGTCGCCAGCGGCGCCAAGTCTGGCTCAAGCGCCGATCCTGGCGCAACGTCAACACTGGCCCGATTGCGACGGCTTCAGCGGGAGTGATTCGAAGCTGCGGTCGGTCCACAGGGTCGATCTCAAGTCCGGGCAGGTTCGCGCGCCAGCGGCCAGTAAGGAGGGAATCCCAGAGCCTCTGGCCGGGCAGACGTCTCAAGACGGACTGCCGAGGTCGTGCGGGCCGGGCGGGCCAAGTGCGCACTCCGCCCGGCCCCGATGACGGCTAGAAGAGAAATCTGAGGCCGAACTGGATCACGCGACCTTCCCGCAGCGGGTCGAGCACTGAGGTTGTGCGGCCGAACCGGCCACTGACGATGTTGTTGGTCGGATTGCTGAACTGGGGTGTGTTGAAGGCATTGAAGAACTCCCAGCGCATCTGCAGCTCGGCGTTCTCGTTGCCCCCCAATGCGAAGTTCTTGAACAGGGACAGGTCAAAGTTGTGATGCGGCCACCCGCTCAGGCTGGCGACGCCGCAGTTGCCGAACGTCCCGTCCTTCGCTATCGCGAACGCCGCAGTGTTGAAGAATTCCTCGACTGTTCGTGGCCCAGCCGGGTCTCCGATACAGTCCGCCCGAGCGTTCTGGCTGCGAGTGCCGCTCCGGTCGGGTCCCCTGATTCCGACTGGGGCCCCGGACGTGGAAGACCAGATCCCGTTGAATTGCCAGCCGCCCAAGACGTGGCGGGCGCCACCGCCACCCCTGAAGGGGATCTCCCACACCCAGTTCATCACGAACCGGTGTGCCCGGTCGAAGACCAGTCGCCCGTAGTCCGCCCAAGGTTCGTAGGCGTTCTGAGGCCGAACGTTGCTCGCCGACGCTCCACCCGAGAGGTTGTCCTGTGTGTCGCCCAGCGCTTTGCTCCAGGTGTAGTTCATGTTGAACGCGAGGCCGTCGGTCATCGCACGCCGGAGGCTCACCTGCAGGGCGTTGTAGTTGGCGTTGCCGTTGCTCGCCATGTGGTCGCTGAGCCGAGCCCAGTCCGGGAACGGATGAGAGATCTGCCCGTCTGGATGAAGGTAGCCTTGGTTCAATGGCTGCAGCCTTCGGATCTGGTGAGAGACGCCTCCTACGTACGCTAGATCCAGAAGGTAGGCGTCTTCGAGCTGGAACTGGAATCCCGCGCTGAACTGCTCCGACCAAGGCGCCTTCTCGTGGAGGCTGCGGCTCCTGAGGTCGATCGTCTGCGGATTGAAGGCAGTGCTCCCGCCCGGGAATGGCTGTCGCAGCAACAGTTTCGGCACTTCGTTGAATCGGGACTCGTACCCTCGAAATTCGATCAGCTGCGGGGGGTTGAGCGGAAGAGCCGCAGAGCTTCCCATACGGTCGATCGCCTGATAGAAGATCGCGTAGCCGCCTCTCAGGACCGTTCGGTCCCCGATCCGATAGGCAGCCCCGAATCTGGGTGCCACGTTGTTCCGGTCCGGATGGACCAGGGCTCTGCCGAACACACCGTCCGCTTGGACCCGCTGCACACACTCGAACTCGCACGGGACTTGGCCGAGGTCCCCAGGATTCGCCGTGATCAGGGCTCCCCGCCCCCCGTTCGCGTTGGGGTCGAAGTTCGACATGAGATTGTCGCGCTCCATGATCGGCGTGAAGTACTCGTATCGAAC
Organism: Bryobacterales bacterium; assembly: GCA_965203925.1. GTDB lineage: Bacteria > Acidobacteriota > Terriglobia > Bryobacterales > UBA6623 > VXMF01. The sequence goes on along the minus strand of OZ241924.1, from coordinate 6,465,912 downwards.
GCCGAAATTCAGGGTGAGGTTCGGGGTGGCCTTGTAGGAGTCCTGAATGTAGAACATCATTCCGTCGGTGAATGTGTGGGGGACTAGTGGCGTGGTTGCTTCCACCCTCCCAACAATGCCCAAGAGCAGGTTGGCGACGCCGTCACCGGTGTAGGACCGAGGCAGGATATAGCGGCCATTGGGCGCCTTCACGTCCAAGTAGTTATTCATGGCGCGCTTGTACTCCACTCCGAACTTGAGAGAGTGGTTACCGCGGATCCAGCTGAGGTTGTCCAGCAGCTGGAAGACTTGTGAGACTTGGAACTGGGGCCGCCACTCCGAAGTGCCGAGCAGTGTGTACCCTGACACGCGAATCGGCGGAAGCCCGTATGCGAAGGTTCCCGGAAGCGAACTCAGCCCGAATTCCGCACCTGCGTCACCTTCCGGAGCCACCGGGTCAGAGGTTGAGTAGATGCGGTTGAATCCAAACCGGAGGCTGTTGAACACGGCCGGGCTGAAGATGCGATTCCATGTGGCGGCCAGCAGCTGGCCCCGTACGTAGCTGTTGGCGGTGAAGCCTCCTGTCGCGAGAGGATTGGGGAACGGGCCCTGCTCAACGATGGTGTCCGTCTGCAGGAAGCTGTAGGACGCGTAGAGGGTGTCCTTGTCGGTCAGGCTGTGGTCGACGCGCACGTCGAAGGAGTTCTGCTCTAGCGGCACGTCAAGCGCAGACTGGTAGCCGAACTTGCCAGAATTCGGATCGGGATACAGCGCAGCCAGGGCCATGCCTGCCGGATCTCCGCAGGGCAATCCGTCCGTGCGGCTCGCATTAAGGTTGAGAATGTCGTTTACCTCGTCCACGCATGGCACGATGTGGGGATAGTAGGGATCTCCGTTCGCATCGCGCTCGATTCTCAAGTCACGATCACCTGTGAAAACTCCTTGCTTCATCTGTGCCGACGGCACAGTGCCATTCGCGCCGCCCGCCTTGCTCGAATCCGTCCGCTGGTAGTCTGCGAAGAAGAAGGTCTTGTCCCGGACAATTGGGCCCCCAATGGTCCCACCCCATTGTCCCCTGCGCTCCATTCCCCGTTCGACGCCGGCGGCGTTGTTGAAGAAGTTGTTCGCGTTGAGCTTGTCGTTGCGCAGGAAGTACCAGCCCGATCCGTGGTACGCGTTCGAGCCCGACTTGATCTCGGCGTTAATGACCGCTCCTTGGCTCCACCCAAACTCGGCGTCGTAGGTTCGGGTCTGGATCTTGAACGACTGGAGGGCGTCTGGCGGAGGCTGAACAGCCTGCGGACTGCGCTCCTGTGCATTGGTGGTGAAGGTGTTGTTGTCAACTCCGTTGAGGGCGAAATAGTTCTGGAGCGAGAAATTGCCATCGACGTTGATTCTGGCCTCGCGAGGATTTGACCTCGCCCCAGGCGCGGGAACGGCACCGGGGCTCAAGAGGATCAGGTCCGAGTACCTGCGTCCGTCAAGCGGCAGGTCGGCGATTGTTCCACCCTCAATGACCGTGCCAAGCTGGCCGCTGTCGGTATCCACGCTCACGAGAGAGGCAACGACCTCAACCTGTTCTGTGACGTCTCCGACTTCCAACACAAAGCTGACGTCCAACCTTTGCTGGATGGCCAGAGGGATACCATCTCTGACGGCCGCCTTGAAGCCTGCGGTTTCTGCGCGAACTTCATACGTCCCGGGACGCAGCCCGGATGCTTGGTAGGCACCTGCGGCGTTCGTGCTCAACGTGACAGAGACACCCAAGTCGGTCGCTGTCACTAGGACATCGGCACCAGGAATCACAGCTCCCTGCGCGTCGCTAACGGTGCCAAGGATTGTTCCGGTATTGATCTGCCCGAGCAGCGGAACGGCCGAAAGCGAGAACGAGAATAAGACTAGTAGAAATCTGTACGGCATTGCATAACCCCCTCTTGATGGTCTTTCCGGAAGTCGCGCGAGGCGACTGTCCTCCTTGTGAGCCCATGGAGTGTGCTCACTTCGCCAAGTTGGCACTGCAGCCAACTCAGCACTCTCCCCCGCTCAGGATGGGCGGATGCCGGCCCAGGCAGTGCCGCGCCATCAATCGGTAGGGGGCTGGTGGGGTGGATTGCCCGGGCTTGTGGAAGACCGCTCGTCCGCAACGGGCGCAGGCGGGACACCACTCCTAGCGCGGTTCCGTCGCTGACCGATGTCAGCCGAAGCCTGAGCGTTGCTACCCTCGCGCCACGTGTCTTCTCATGGCTGCAGGGGTGCGTATTGCAGCCACCCATGGGCAGGTGGCGGCCGATATGTGCAGTGCTACGCGGGATGTCCCAATCCTGCCGGCGCCGGGCCGTGAAGGAGACCATCGGGCGGAACGCGTCTTGGGCCCAAGACCGCTCCACCACGGAGTCGGAAACCCTCCCGTCTGCCGCGGCGACCCATTCCTCCGCGTCGTGCACTGAAGTCATGCGAAGTGTACGCCAAGTGGGCTCTCAGCGCAACTGGCCTCGGTGTGGGAGGTCGATTTGTGCTGCCGGTCAGGGGCCCTTGATCCAGGGACGGAGCGCCCGGGGCCGGTACCGCGAATGGGAGGGTAAGATTGCGGGGGTGCGGTGCGGAGCAACCGCCCGGGCCCGGACCAGTGATCACCGAGGGTGAACTTGAACGGCCCGGGAGTAGACCGGAGGGCGTCTCCGCGGGAGCGTCAGGTCTCCGGACCGGTGTTCTTGCGTGGGTTTCTTGCCACTGGCGACGGTCAGCACCCGACACATGGCCTGCCCCGCCCGTTACAGTGATTGCCATGCAACGTTTCATTCGGGTCGCTCCACCGAGAATGCCTCTAGGACTGCGCGCCTGCCTATTGGCCGTCGTGATGGGCGCAGCTGCGACCGCACCAGGATCGGATCTTGACAAGGTCTTGGTGCTGGCGGAGTCTAGGACCGGCCCTCGCTCCCTGACGGTCGACCGGGGCGCGGCCGGGCTGTGGCAGCATCTACAGCGGCTGCAAACGACCGCAAGCGTTCTCTACACCGCCGCCCACCCCGACGACGAGCAAGGGGGGACCTTGACCCATCTGAGTCGCGGCCAAGGAGTGCGGACCTCCTTGCTCACGCTGAACCGCGGGGAGGCGGGTGCCAACGCCGTGGGATCTGAGCTCTTTGACGGGCTGGGCTTGATCCGAACCGAGGAACTGCTGGTTTCGGACCGCTACTACGGTCTGGATGACCAGTACTTCACAAACCTGATCGACTACGGCTATTCCAAGATCATGAGCGAAGCCCTGCGTCAGTGGGGCAGGGAGAACGTGCTGAGGGACGTTGTCCGAGTGATTCGCATTAACCGCCCGCTGGTGCTCGTCTCCCGATTCTATGGCGATCCTCGCGATGGCCATGGCAACCACGAAGCGTCAGGTGCCGTGACGCTGGAGGCGTTTGCCCTAGCGGGCGATCCCACGAGATTTCCCGAACAGATCCAGGACGAAGGGCTCAGACCTTGGCAGCCTCTCAAGCTGTATCGCAGCAATCTCCGTTCCAGGCGTTCGTCGGGACCGGCCGCAGGTCCGCCCGACCATCGGTGGCACGTTCGCGTGAATGCTGGGACGTTCAGCCCTTGGCTGGGCCAGACCTACGACGAATTCGCGGCGCTCGGCCTCAGCTTCCAGCGTTCACAAACCAGCGGACGCCTTCGGGAGCGCATCGGTAACCAATTCCATTACTTTGAACGGATGGGGACGCGGGTTGATGCGCCTGAGAAGGAACACGGGTTTTTCGATGGCATCGACACGTCGGTCGGAGGGATGTTTGGAATGCTCGGTGGCGAGGCGCCCGAGGGCGTGACTCCATTGCTTGCCGAGATTGAGGGCAGCGTCGGAGAAGCTGTCGCGGCTTTCAGCGTCACCAATCCGGCCGCAACGGTCCCATTCCTCGTGCGGGGCCTGAAGCTTACCCGCGAGGCGGCCCAGCTGACCGTGGGGGACGATGATGCCGGATTCCTGCTGGCTATCAAGGAGCGGCAGTTCCAGGACGCCATCAATACTGCGCTTGGCCTCGAGTTGCGCGCGGTAGCCGTTCCATCCGGATCTGGGGGCCCAAGCTCCCCCTTCTCAGCGCCCACGACCCTCGGAGAGGTCGTTCCCGGCCAGGAGTTTACGGTCGAGACGACATTGGTGAATCCCAGCAGCCTAGGGATCCATGCAGACCGTGTATCCCTGCTCACGGCTGGTAATTGGAGTGTCGTGCCTTCCGCCCAGTCGGAAGGTCCTTTGCGCGCCGGCGAGGTGATCTCGGCAAGCTTTGCTGTGACTGTGCCGATGGATGCTGCCCTTGCCCGGCGGTACTACGTCCGCGGGTCGGTTCGGGACAGCCGTTACACCATCCGGGAACCTCAGTTCCTGCATCTTCCGGGACGCAAACCGGCACTCCGCGCGACAGCCGACTACACGATCGACGGTGAAGAGGTCCGCGTCACCGCTGTTGTGCACCGAAGGGAGGCAAACCTGCCTTTCGGGTACGAGTACAGGGAGGTAAAGGTGGCGCCAGCCCTTGCCGTTAACGTCTCGCCGGCGAATCTGATCGCTCCTCTTGGGTCGGCTCAGACGCGACTGTCCCTAGAGGTCGAGCTGGAGAGCAACCACCCGGACGGATCTGAGGGGGACCTTGTCTTGGAGGTGCCAGAAGGCTGGAGTGCCCAGCCCGATCGTCACAGCTTCCGATTCTCCCAGGCGAGCGCGAGACAGCGATTCGATTTCGAAGTGAGTGCGCCTCGCATCCAAGAAGAGACGTATGAGCTGGTGGTGGTCGCCCGGTCCGGCGGAAGAGAGTATCGTCAGGGATATCGGGCGATCCGCCATCGAGACTTGGACACCCGCTACCTGTACAGCGATTCGACGACCAGGGTCAGGGGGGTGAACGTGAAGATCGCCCCCGGCATGAGCGTCGGATACGTAATGGGCGTTGGGGACGAGGTTCCGAGCGGAATTGAGCAAATGGGCGCACAGGTCACCTTGCTGGGTGCTGACGAGCTTGCAAATGCGGACCTGAGTACGTATGGCGCAATTGTCGTCGGCACGCGTGCCTATGCCGTGCGTCCGGACTTGATCAGCTACAATCAGCGCCTCCTCGACTATGCCCAGCAAGGTGGGAACCTAGTCATCCTGTACCAGACACAGGAGTTCGTGCCTAGTAAGTGGGCGGCCTTCCCGGCCGATCTTCCGCGCAGGGCCGAAGAGGTTTCCGAAGAGGACTCGCCTGTCAAGATTCTGGCCCCGGACCACCCCGTCTTTCAGGGCCCGAACAAGATCGAAGCGGCCGACTTTGACGGTTGGGTGGAGCAGCGCGGCTCAAAGTTCTTCTCAACCTGGGACGACGCCTACGTCCCACTGATCGAGACTCAGGACGAAGGGCAGGATCCCCAGCGGGGCGGGTGGCTGACTGCGTCCTACGGAAACGGCCACTACACATACTTCGCCTATGCGATCCATAGGCAGGTTCCCTACAGTGTTCCTGGGCCCTACCGAATCTTTGCCAACGTTCTCTCGTTGGGGCGCTGATCCACCCCGTTCGTTCTGGAACTGCCGGTCTCCGGCCTTTTCGAACACTGCGGGAGGATCCAGGGTCGGCACGCCGATGTGAGGCAATGGAGGTAGTTCCTTCACGTCTGGGGCTCACAGACCCTCGAAACGGCCGAACCGGTTCTTGGGCAGCACTGGACTGCTGATGATGACGCATCGGTCATGCGCATGTCCGACGGTCTTCGAAGAGGTGCGTCTGGCGCGCTGCTAGGGTGAGATCCAGTCTGCCGACCTATGGGTCGGAACGACCGCTGTCTGCGCCAGTCGCAGGCCCCCGGCGTCTCAGCCGAACTTGCGGCGCTCCGCCTGCTGTACCTCCGCTTCGGTCATGCCGATGTGATGCGCAAGCTCATGCCAGAGGGTCTCGTAGATCGCCTTCTGCACTTCTGGACCCGCCATGCGCTCGAGGGGGCCTTGGAATAGCGTAATCCGGTCCGGCAACGCCATCTGGTAGTACCATCCGCGGCGCTTGAGGGGCACTCCCTCGTACAGGCCGAGGAGAGTGTCCCCAGGCGGCACGCGCGCGGTCTCGAGCTGCTCGTGGGTCGGCTCGTCCTCCACCGCGATCACTAGATTCGAGAATTGCTCGCGGATCGACTCAGGGATTGAGTGCCAGGCGTCCTCCACCCAGCTTCGGAAGACTGCTCTGGCGTGCCGCATCCGTCGCGAGTTGACCCTAATTCCCGCCCGATCCGGCCCAAGCGTGGAACTCGGCGTCAATCCTGGCTTCGGCAGTGCGACCCCGGTGAATAAGGACCCTGTACCGAAATCGCAGGGATTCGCCCCTGGAGATGGTCATGCTCCCGTCCCGCTTTGGGTCGGCGTGAAAATCGTGCTCGCCAAACGCGTTCGCCGCGAACAGCCCGTACCCCCGCACGTGCCAGTAGGTCGGGTGCTTTGGGTTGGCCGGATGGTCGAGGATCGCCACTCCGAGCGGCTTGCCGGAGATGCTGCCCGAGTAGTCCACCCACGTTGCTCGCTTGCCCCACGCCCCGGCCTCGGTCTGCAGACCCTCCGCGTTCCAGATTCGCCCCGTCCGCGGAATACCAGTAGCCCGCAGGTGCTGTTCCTCGAGCTCGGTGGCAAGCCGTACGGCGAAGGTCCCCTCCTTGGTGTCCGCGAACTTGACCGACTCCTGCAACGCCGTCAGTTCTATGTCGAAGTCCACGATGTTCCGGTCTCCCTTCCGGGAAAAGTGCATGCGTCGTTGCTCTCTGACGAGCGCCTCGCCCTCGGGCCCCTTCCAGGTCAAGGTCGCCTCGATGACTCCGAACGGCGTGCCAGATCCTGAGGAGCGCACCGTCTCGAGCAGTATCGTTCCCTTAGGCATCCCGCGGCCACGCTGTTCGACCTCGTTCGCCCAGAAGTCGACTCCATTGACGTTCCCGTGGCTGAACCAAGCTCCGCGGTGGTGCGGATGATCCCGCTGCTCGCCCTCGATTTCCTCCATTGGGTAGCCGCGTGTGACGACCGTGCCGTCCGCGGCGCGCAGCGGGTGCAGGTATGGCTTGGTCGTGCTCCCGCCGAAGTAGAAGGCCGTGAATGGGCTTCCGCCGATGGCAACTTCGATGCGATCACCGGTCCGCTGCATAGTTACCGCGTCCGACGACAGCGCAGGCGCGACCATCGCGACCGCCGCCAGAATCGTTCTTCTCATGCGTCCATTCTGGAACATCCGGCTCCCGCTGTAGACTCGGACCGGAAATGGCAAGCGGGGCGGCAAGTACTGCCGCCCCGCCGAAAGTGTGCCGGAAGCCCGGTCCTAGAAACCGTAGCGAAGACCAAGCTGAAGGATACGCCCGGAGGCCCCGGGGGTCAGGCTCGTGATCCGGCCGAAGGCGCGGTTCTGTCGGTTGCCCTGCGGCAGGCCGAAGTTGGCCCGGTTCGGCAGGTTGATGACCTCCCCGCGGAATTGCACCGTGTGGCCCTCCCAGGGCATGGTGATCTCTTTGATGACCGACACGTCAGCGCGCAGAGCCCCTGGTCCGATAAAGGCGTTGCGCCCTAGGTTGCCGAACGTGAAGCGCGCTGGACGATGGAATGCCGAGGTCTCGAAGAAGGTCTCCCCCCGAACGTTGTCGCGCCACGCGCCGTTCTGGCTGTAAGGCGCGCTGGCGTCAGCCCTCACGCGGGCTGCCGTCGGATAGACTTGGCTGGCATTGCCCCAGTACAGGGAGAAGGGCGGTCCCGTCCGGCCCTCAACAATTGAGCCGACCGACCAGCCGCCCAGGATGCCGTTAAGCACGGCATTGTTGAGGGGAACGGCGCGTCCGCGCCCGAGCGGGATGTCGTAGACTACGCTCACGATCGCCCGGTGCGAAATGTGGCTGCCGCCCAATGACCAAGCGATCCTCCGGTTGTACTGGTCCGCGAATGGGACGTTGCCCGCCTCGCCGCCCAGCTCGTTTCGGCCCTCGACGTCATCCATGGCCTTGGACCATGTGTAGTTCGTCTGGAACTGCAGGCCGCTCGAGTAGCGCTTCTCGAGCTTGAAGTTCACGCCGTGATACTCGGAACTCCCGAACGTGGGCGAGATCATCACAACGTTGGAGAATTGCGGGAACGGACGTAGCACTTGGGCAGCGCGGCCCTCGCTGTCGATCAGGCCGACCTGCGAAGGGTGGATCTGGTTCTGGGTCGCCGAGCCAGGGATAGTGAGCTTCTTGCCGATTGTGGACAGGTAGCCGATCTCGAACAGCATGTCCCCAGGCAGCCGCCGCTGGATGTTGAAGTTGTAGGTCAGAAGGTAGGGGTTTGGCCGGTCTTCCGGTTGGAAGAACTGCGGCGAGAAGATCGGCTTCTCGCCAATCGCGACTGAACCGAAGCCGGGGACCAGATCGGCGTCGGATGGGACCTGGATCGCCGGCAGGCCCTCCCGCAGCAGGAATGCCGCGTCCGTCGGGCGCAGCGTGCCGAACGACCCCTGCAGAGAAAACCCGGCATTCGTCACGACCGGGGTTGCTTGGTCGTACTGTCCCGTGTAGACGATCGAAGCTCCCGCCCGAATCACCCAGTCGTCGTCGATCCGGTATGAGATTCCGATGCGCGGTCCGATGTTTCCGTACACGAAGTTGTGCGCGTACTTGCTCCCGCCGCGCGCGTCGCGCCCCGACCAAGTGATCACGCCCGGGCAGTTGCAGGCCGGGTTGTTACCGCCGGCGTCGAACGAATTCTGACGGTTGTCGATTGCCTCGAAGCGAGGCGTGTCAAAGTCCCATCGGAGACCAAGGTTCACGGCCAGATTGGAACTCACCTTCCAGTCGTCCTGAAGGTACATGCCCATGGCGTTGGCCCTGCTCCGGATCAGGAACGTCTCGACCCGGCTGCCGCCGGCGACCCACCCGTAGAGCAGGGCGGCGACTGGATCCCCGGTCGCGTTTCCGTTAAAGCTCATCGAGCCGCCTGCGCTGGGCAGGAACTCGTCGTCGTTGATCGACCAGCGGAATTCGCCGCCCCACTTGAGGGTGTGCTTGCCGCTGACGTAGGTCCAGTTGGACACGATATGGTTGTCGCGAATGGGGAATTGCCTCCGCTCTTGACCGCCCCCGCGGCCGATGCGCTGGATGCCGCCGGTGAAGCCGAAGCCCGGGAAGAACTCTGGGTTGTTCCCCCTGAAGCCGATCTGCTCGGAAAATCCCAGCCCTTTGGCCGCGATGGTTGGGTGCCACTTGCGCTTGTTCCACGTGAATCGGTTCTCCGTGACCAGCCTGTTCGTCAGGTTGGAAATCTCCGTGACCGACCAGTTGTAGTAGTAGTAGTCGATGATGCGCTGATTGTTGTGGACCGGCAACGGCCAGATGTCCTTGAAGTCTTCCCTGTCTCCTACGGTGTGCACGTAGCGCCCGTAGATACGGTGGCGCTGCCCGAGCGTGTGGTCCACGCGCAGTGAGAGTGTGTTGTTGTCGTTGATGTTGCGGGCGTTGTTGGTGTAGTTCCGGCTGCGCGTGGGCCGACCGCTGATGTTCGGCTGCGGCCAGAACTGTGCGACTGCCGCTCCGACCGGGTCCTGCTCGCTGGCCGGAATGATGTTGTTCGGCACGGGATCTCCCGTCACTGGATTCGTGACCGTCGCGCCGATGCCCGAGAAGTCGCCTCCCCACTCGGCTGGGTCTGGGATGTTCTCGATCCGCGGGCTCGCCGTGCGCTGTAGCGTGTACTCTTGGCTGGCGAAGAAGAAGGTCCTGTCCTTGACAATGGGACCGCCCAGAGCCCATCCGAACTGGTTGCGCCGGAGTACCTGCTTGTTCGTTCCCGCGAAAAAGTGCCTGGAGTCCATCGCGTCATTGCGCACGAACTCGTACAGCGCCCCGTGGAACGAGTTGGTCCCGGACTTGGTGGTCATCTGGATGAAACCGCCGCCCGAGCGGCCCATCTCCGCCTTGTAATTCGAGACTTCGACGTTCATTTCCTCGAGCGCCTCGATCGGTGGGTCGTAGTTGAGCGATGCTACGCCGAGCAAGATGTTCTGCGTCGAGCCGCCGTCCAGTGTCCACATCGCATTGTTGCTGCGCCCGCCCGCGATCTGGAATTGGGATCCGGTGCCCCTCTGGACAACGAATCCGCTCAAGCGCACCAGCTGCGCAGCGCGCCGGCCCAGCAGCGGCATGTTCGCGATGGACCTGTTCTGGATCACGCCCCCGACGGAAGAGTTCTCCGTCTTGAGCAGTGGAACGTCAGCCTCGACCGTAACCGACTCGGTGACCTCTCCCAGCTCCAGAACGGCGTCGGCCCGTGCGCTGGAGGCCGTGTCAAGGCGGATACCGGCCCGCGTGTACTGCTTGAAGCCCGGGGTCGTGACGATCAGCTCGAACGTCCCCGGCTTGATGAACGGGATTGTGTAGGTACCGGTGGCGTTGGTCGTGGTGGTGTACGACTCACCGGTCTCGGTGTTCATGATCACGATCTCGGCAGACGGGATCACCGCCCCCGTGCCGTCGCTGACCGTGCCGGTCAGTGTTGCGTTCTGCTGGGCTACGCTCGCCACTGCGAGCAACAGGACGAGCGCCCCAACCACGTACGATCGATTCAGTCTCATCAGATTCCCCCTTTTCCTATCTGGTGCCGCGCCGCACGCCAATGATCCCCAACCATGGATAGCGAAGGCAGTGCCGCACGAATTTCAACTCTGCCTCCATAGCACTGTACCAGCCCAACCGTCGCTGGTGCGATTCGCACGACAGGCAGCGGGCTGGGGCCGAGCAGACGCTGATTCGGTCGTCGCTCGGGGATCCCTCGGTTGGCCGGTCTTCGGGAGGACCGCGCAAGCGAGGACCGGAAAGGAACACATCACCGAATCGGTGGCCGATGCGCTGGGGACTGCGACACAGGAGTCCCCCCAAGTGGGCGGCTTGACCGGGTCTCGCGTCGGGAGAGGGGCAGGCTCATCCGGCAGGGGATCCTCATTGCTCCATCGGCCCTGTCCTGATCAGCCGGTGGCTCGTCTTGCAATTCATGCGGACCGCACCCATTTGACGCAATCCAAGATGGCCATTTGGGGCAGCGCTGCCGCGCTGCGCGGCCGAGCACGCTTACGTACGCGACGGTGGCTCGGTCCAGTTGCGACATTCTGGGCCACGTGCATTCCGTTGTCGGCAACTTTCGCCGTGGCGCGTCGCGGGCTGCAGGGAGTTCTTGTCTGGTGGCGCTGGCGAAGCGCTTCGACGGCCCCTTCAGGAGTTTGGAGTCAGCGTCTCCTAAGCCTTCCTGCCGCCACGGCGGCACGAACGGACAGCCGTACCGTTCATCCGGTTCACGCTCTGCACGACCATGGACCAGGCTGCCTGCGGCTAGCGCCAGTCCCGTCCATTGCCCCGCCGATCCGCAACCACCTTTTCGCGAGCAAACCGGCGTCGCCCCAGACATTGGCGGCCCAGCCCCCTCGATCAAGCCAGTTCCACGTCGAATCGCACCAGATTCCGCTCTTTGGAGCTGAACTCCATCCCAAGCAAATGCACGGTCTCGTCAAGATGCCGGTACTTGTCCGCGTAGCCGCGGTCCTTCAGCTGTGCCATCGCCGAGCCGACACCGGCCTGCTCCTGAACCTTGAATTCAAGCAGGTAGACCCGGCCGTACGCCCGCACAGCCATGTCCAGGCGGCCGGCGTTACTGGCGTCCTCGACTTTCACATCCAGCCCCAGCCCCGTGAAGAACGAATAAAGGACGGTGGCGTAGTAGCCCTCGTACTTGGCAATCTTGTTGCGCCTGTGCCAGTCGGCAGGTATGCCAGCAAGAAGCCCCCGAAGAGAGGTTTCGATTCCACTGACATCGGCCGTCCGGAGCTGTCGCCGGATGAGACTCGTGGCCTTCACATCCGGAGCCCCGTCTGGCAGCAGGGCGCCGAGCAGTGTGCGATTGAGGCTTTGGCGCACTTCCCTGTTTGGATAGCCCAGCCGGTAGATCCACTCCCCTTCTTCCTCGCCGGAGTCCAGCAGCGTGAGGTGGCCGGTCTGGAACAGCAGCGCCTCCGTCGACATGGTGTCCACATCGAAGGCGGAAAGCAGCTCATCCGTGGCTCGCATCCCGTGCAGCGAGGCGGTATCAACACCTCGAGCGACGAGGCTGTCGACAAGGAAGGCGGGAGACCCAGTCTCAAACCACCACGCCCCGAAGCGGCGCTTGCGGAATAGGAGCAGCACGTCGAAAGGGTTGTAGACCCTCTCCGTGCCGCCCCAACTGTAGCCGTTGTACCACTCGCGGATACGCTCTCGCTCGAGTCCTTGAAGTTCCGGTGCGAACACGGTGTCGAGGTCATTCTCGGTATAGCCGCAGACTGCCGAGAAGGCCGGCTCGAGGGTGATATCGACCAGATTGTTCAGCCCGGAAAAGAGGCTCGCCTTCGAGAAGTTGCTGACTCCGGTGAGGAAACAGAAGCGGACGTGGGCGTCACAAGACTTGATGACGGAGTACAGGCCGCGCAGGTAGTCGCGGTTGGCGCGGGCAATGCTGGGGTCACAGAGTGCGTCTAGGATGGGCTTGTCGTACTCGTCGACGAGCACGACGACTCGCTGCCCGCGCTTCTGGTGAAGGCTCCGGATCAGATGTCGGAACCGCCCCCGGGCGGTGTCGTCCAGCCGGTTCACACCCTCGGCGTCTTCGATAGCTCGTACTTGCTCGGTAAGATCTGCGTCCAGATCCCCGCGCGCACTCACGTTGACGGAACCGAACTCAAGGCGCACTACCGGATGCCGGACCGACCAGTCCCAGGATCGGTCGGCTTCCAGACCTTGGAACAGTTGTCGGTTTCCTAAGAACAACTCCTTCAGCGTGTCGAGAAAGAGGCTCTTGCCAAACCGACGCGGACGCGAGAGAAAGTAATGGGTGCCTTCACGGGCGAGCTGCACAGCGAAGCCTGTCTTGTCGACGTAGTACGAGCCGCCTTCGCGGAGCTTGCGGAACGTCTGGATCCCGATCGGCAAACTACGCTTTTGCGCGGCCGCGTCCATGCCCCGTACCGGAACGTGATTCTACGGCACGCGGTGAGCCTGCGGCGTCCCTTCTCCGGTCGGCGCAGCTGGCCACGAACGCCGATGCACGCCAACTCCCACGCCGTTGCGTTCTCGAGTTACACCAGCGGACCTTGGCGGGTCGCCCGCTGGGCTGGCCATCTTGGCCTGTCAACCGTCTCCCGGGGGTCGTGGCCGCCCATGCATGACTGTGTGGGGACCGCTTCGGACAGCGCCGCTGGTGTCCAGCAGGGCAGGACGAGGCAGCTGGCACGAACGATTGCGGTAGGGGGCTGTCGCCGTGACACCCGGGGCCAGGAGGCCATTGGGAGGATCAGTCAAGTAAGGTGCCACTTGGCTCAACATGAACCGGTGCTCGGATGCCAGCGGAAGCCCCGCGATTGCCACGTAGATCCCCCGCGGACCTACTGCTGCTACTAGACGCCATGTACACGTGCAGTTGCCTCTAGATGCGATGGCTGGTGCGCCTTGGACTCATTCGGCCTACGGTCGGCACGGCCGCGTGATGCCAAGGACGGAGGCTCCCTGCGACTCCCGCCTCAACAATCTCTGCCTTGGCCATGCGTCGGACTACCCGCAGTCTGGACGCAGATGGGCCTACGACATGCCTGATCTGCACTTGCCAGCGTCCCCCAAGCGGTCTCCGCCGCGCCGAGGGAGTTCCGCCCAAGCCGGAGGCGGTCAGTTCGTGTCACTTGAAGGTCCTCCTCATCCCACAGCAGGTTGAAGGCGATAACGAACTGGTGCTCGCTCTCGACGATCGCCGCCGGCAGCCCCAGTTCCTGAGGTTGGACGGCCCGCTGAACCTCGACTCGTGAACGCCCCTTAGTCACAACGACCAGCGGGTCTTGTTTGGCCTGAAATGAGCGCAAGAGCGTAACCGTCTACAGCTCTGTAACCCTCTGCTGCAGAGCAGACTCCTTACTTATACAGGGGGTCAGAGCAAACCAGCTACGTTCCTCGGGACGACGTCTGTTGCGCTTCTTGCTTAGTAAGTGCCGGTACGCCGAAGAACTCAGCTGCTGCCGTGCCGCCATAAGACGAGATTGCCGGGTCAGGAGCCAAAGGGCCGAATCGGAAGGGAACCAGCGCTGGAGCGCAATCCTGAGATGCGGCGTCTATGGCGTGTCAGCACGTCTTTCCGGGAGTGGGTCACCACTTCTTGGCCTTTCGGAGTCGATCGCAGCAGAACTCGAGTTCGGACGGCAGTGCTGAGCGTGGTAGCGCCCTGCACAATATTGGGATCGCTCAATGAAGATGGCGCACGGAGGAACATGTGAATCGAACCTATCGGGGGGCCGCCCGCACAACTGGCGAAATGGCGTATCGGGCGAATTGGCCCCAGTGGGTGAAGTGGGCCACTGCGGGAGCGTTGGCCGTTGTCCTGTTGCCAAGCGTGATTTGCTATTGGCTCGTGTTCCACGAAGTGACGAATGGAGGGTTGACCTTCGAGAATGAACTGAATATTCCCGACCAACTATTTGGAACTCGTGTAGCGGGCCGTCAGCAGTTTAGTCTGACTGTTGCAGAGGGGACACAAGAATTCTTACCCGGTAAGGAAACTCCAACCGCAGGTGTCAACAGCCCATACCTTGGCCCCACCTTGCGGCTGCGGCAAGGTGACTCAGTCGACTTGATCGTCCACAACGATTTGGATGAGATCACGACGATGCACTGGCATGGAATGCACGTTCCTGCCCGGATGGACGGTACACCTCATCAGATAATAGGCCCCGGAGATTCATGGACAGCGAGTTTCGATGTCCATCAACAGGCCGCTCCACTTTGGTACCATCCCCACCCTCATGGAACAACCGGACGACAGGTCTATCGAGGAGTCAGCGGCCTCATGTGGATCGATGATGAGAATAGCGACGCTCTGGACTTGCCAAGTACATACGGCGTTGACGATATTCCGATTGTGCTCCAAGACCGACAGTTCAACGATGATGGATCGTTCCGTTTTGCAGTAAATCAAGGTGCTATTTATGGGGACACCATATTGGTCAATGGCACTTGGAATCCCTTCCTAAACGTCGAATCTCGTCTAGTCCGATTGCGACTATTGAACGGTTCGAACGCACGAATCTACCACATCGGCTTCGACGACGAACGTGCCTTTCATCATATTGCAACTGATGGAGGCTTCCTCGAGATGGCCCACGCAACCAATCGGGTGATTCTTGCTCCTGGTGAACGTGCGGAGATCCTTGTGGACTTCAGCGATGGGGCTGATGTCGTTCTAAAGAGCTTTCCGGAAGCTGGGCTCTTGGAGACGATCGGTTCGTTCTTCGGAGGAATCGGGTCGGGTCACTTGAACTTGCTCAAGATCGTACCCGAGCCCGCAAATCGAGACTCTCATCCACTTCCGAAGCTGCTCAACAACATTACCCGCATCGATCCCTCGCACGCCGCCAAGTCGCGCCCCATGGTCTTGGCAGGGCCGATCACCGAAGCACTGGGCCGACCAGGCAGGCCAAGACAGCGAGGCCGCGGTAGGGGCAATCGACCATTGGGTCTCCCAATCAACGGAAAACTAATGGATATGGACAGGATTGATGAAGTCGTGCGACTGGGCGACATCGAGATCTGGGAAGTGAGGAATCGTGGCGGGCAGCCTCACCCTTTCCACGTTCACTTGGTGCAGTTCCAAGTCCTTGATCGAGACGGGGATCCAGTCACTGGAGCCGAGTCCGGCTGGAAAGACACGGTCTTAGTTCACCCCGGCGAACTCGTTCGAATTATCATGCGGTTTGAGCGATACGCTGATCCTGAGACTCCCTACATGTACCACTGCCACATCATGGAACACGAAGACAATGGCATGATGGGGCAGTTCTTGGTTGTGAAGGAGCCCGAGCACTTCAGGAGTCTCACATGGAGGCTTCCAGAAAATGGGGAGACTTCAGGCTCCGCTGACGGGCTCCACGCCCAACAAGTGGACTTGAGCGACCTTCACTAGCGGAAAGGAATAGGGAATGGCCGGTCCCGTCTGACTCTTGGCCCTGGCACGTCCGATCCCCGGGGCTGGGAGGGCCGGATTGGCGTGATGCGCGCGGCCTCCTCCCGTCTCAGTCTGGACGTGTCGGGCTTCGGGCCCCCCGCGTCACCGACGGACCCGCCAGCCGACTTCGGCGAGCAGCTCTTGAGGCCGGGCTTGCCAAGTTTGGCATGCGGGGCGCAACAGCAACGACTGGTTACTCCGTAGCTGGTCTGGTCAGAGCGTAATCACGGCGCCGCCGCGAGCCCTTAACTGCCTCGCGTCGATCCGCCGCAGTGCGTCCGCGTCGGATCAGGCCGTCGGGGGACTTTACAGGAGGCGCTCCATTGGCGATTGTGGTAGCCGTGCGTAGATTCTTGCCATACCTGCTTCTGATCTGCTCCTGCTCGGGGCCTTTGGGCGACAAGCCCAACCAGTCAGCGCGTCCGCCCAACGTTGTAGTGATCCTCGCCGACGACCTGGGATACGCAGATGTTGGCTTCCAAGGCCTGGAAGACTTCGAAACGCCCCACATCGACCGTCTCGCCGCGGCCGGGATCCGACTGACAAACGGCTATGTCAGCCACCCCTATTGCAGCCCGTCTCGGGCCGGTCTGCTCACCGGTCGCAACCAGCACCGCTTCGGCCACGCGAGGAATCCGAAGTTCGGGGCTGGCGAAGGCCTTCCGCTCGACGAGACCATTCTCCCGGAAGTCATGGCTCGGGCAGGCTACATCTCTGGTGCCGTTGGCAAGTGGCACTTGGGCGATGCGCCGCCGTTCCGCCCGCGCGAACGCGGCTTCGAAGAGTTCTTCGGGCTTTTCGGGGGCGGCCACGACTACTTCCGATCCGAGGGAAGCGACGCCCGGGAGTACCTGATCCCCTTGAGCGACAACGGCGCCGAGGTCCCGGTGGAGGGCTACCTGACCGATCAGCTTACGCAGGCCGCCCTTGATTTCGTGGAACGGCACGCAGAGGACCCATTCTTCCTGTACCTCGCCTACAACGCTCCCCACGGCCCCTTGCAGGCTCCCGCCGAATTGCTTCACCGGGTCCGCACAATCAAGGACGAGCGTCGCAGGACCTACGCAGCGATGGTCACGGCGCTCGACAACGGTGTGGGCCAACTGGTTGGGCTCCTGGCAGATTTGGACCTGTCCGAGAGCACACTCGTGTTCTTCCTGAGTGACAACGGAGGGCCGACGCCGGCGAATGCTTCCGACAACTCGCCTTTGAGGGCAACGAAGGGCACAGTCTACGAGGGTGGCGTGCGCGTGCCGTTCGTCGTTGCATGGCCGGGGACCTTGCCGGCCGGGTCGCAGTACGACCCTCCGGTCAGCGCTCTTGACATCTTCCCGACGGCCGTTGCGGTCGCTGGGATCGACCTGCCCGTTGGCCTTGACGGCGTCAATCTCATGCCGTATCTGAGCGGAGACCGGCCGGGCCCGCCCCACGAACTGCTCTATTGGCACTCACACGCGGGGGCGCAGTACGCCGCGCGCACCCCAAACCGCAAGTATGTCCGCAGCTTGGATCGCGTGCCGGAGTTGTACGCGATCGTCGACGACCCATCCGAGAGCGAAGACATCAGTGCCGAAGACCCCTCGGTGGCCGTGCTCGAGCAAGCCACCGATTCGTGGCACGCCGAACACCCGCCGCCAGCGTGGCCGGGCACCAGCGAAGGGCGACTGATGCACCCTAACACTGCCCTCGGCTTGGGAGCGAGTCAGGCCGAGATTGACGCTTGGATCGCCGGCGGGAACCAATGACTGGCCTTGTCCCAGCCTTCGCGGCGATGCAGGTCCTGATTGCGGTGGGATTGCTGTCGGCCTGCTCGCAGCCCGATGAGCCGTTTCGCGGCCACGCGCCACCACAGGCGTTTGCCGACGGTGCCGAGTACCCGTACTACGGTGCTGAGACCCGTTGGAACCTGCGGTTCTTCTACGAGCACGCCGAGCGGCTGTCCAAGCGTCGGGGACAACGGCAGATGTTGGAGGTCGTGCGAGGGCGGCCTGAAGAGGCTGCGCGCTATGCACAGGAGCTGCTGGCTGAGGATCCATCAGATCAGGAGTCGCTCTTCAACCTGGCCATTGCTCTTGCCCTGCTCGGGCACCTGGACCGAGCCTTCGAGGTGGTTCGGCTGGCAGAGGAAGCCGGGTTGCCGTTCGAGCGATTCTTGGCCGGGCCGCGCGACCTTCTCCAACCCCTCTCGGACTATGAGCCGTTCCGCCGAGAGGCCGCGAGGCGCGATATTCGCCTGCTGCACGGTCCCATGCTGGGGTCAGTGACAGCGCGCGGCGCCAAGGTATGGGTCCGCACGGCGCAAGAGGCCGAGGTGCAGGTCGTTGCCGCAGAGGGCGAGTTCGGCACCTTCCGGCCGGGTGTCCGCTCGCAACCGGCTCGTTCGGACGCCGGGGAGGACTTTACGGCAGTCTTGGCGCTTGGTGGCCTGCTGCCGGGCACGACGTACCGGTACGACGTGCTAGTAGACGGCCGGCCGGAACTGGGACCTGCCTATCCGGTCTTCGCGACGGCCCCTGAGCGGGGCGATCCTGTGCTGTTCGAGGTCGGCTTCGGGGGTGGCGCGGGCTACGTGCCCCGGAACGAGCGGATGTGGGACACCATCTCCAGCCGCAAGCTGCAGGCATTCCTGTTCCTCGGCGACAACGTTTACATCGACCTGCCGGAGCACCTGAACGGCCTGCACCACTACACCTACTATCGGCGTCAGTCGGGAAGGGAGTTTCGGCACCTCGTCGCCCGTACTGCCATCTACGCGATCTGGGACGACCACGACAGCGCCACCGACGATGTCTGGCTGGGCCCGTACGTCGAAAGACCGCCGTGGAAGCTGCCTTCCCTGCAGCATTTTCGCCGCAACTGGGTCAACCCGGGCTACGGCTCGGATCAATGGCCAGGGACGTGGTTCGAGTTCGCGATCGGGGACGTCGACTTCTTCATGCTCGATGGCCGGTTCTACCGCACAAACCCGTTCGCCGACTCTCCCACCATGCTTGGACCGCACCAGAAGCAGTGGCTCCTAGGGAGGCTCAAGCAGTCGACGGCCACGTTCAAGGTGCTCGTCTCGCCCGTTCCATGGTCGTTCGGAACGAAGGGCGATGCGGTCGACACATGGAACGGATTCCGCCAAGAGCGAGACGAGATCTTCGGCTTTCTCAGCCGCAATCGAGTCGAAGGGGTGTTCTTGCTCTCAGCCGACCGGCACCGGTCGGACGCCAGACGCATCGATCGGCAAGCTGGATACCCGCTGTACGAGTTTGAGAGCTCGCGTCTCACGAATGAAGCCGTTCACGACTTGGTTCCAGGGGCGTTGTTCGGCTACAACGAGAAGCAATCGTTTGGTCTGCTTACCTTTGACATGACCAGCCCCGACCCCTCGGTCACCTTCCGGATCGTCAGCATCGATGATGAGACCGTGGGCGAGATCACGATTAAGCGCAGCGAGTTGTCTCACGCTCCTCGCTAACACTCCGAGCCCAGCCCAGGCGCGTCCCGCGAGCCTTGGCCACTCCTCTGGTCATTTGCGATGGGAGGATCGCGAGACTTCGCGAATTGGATGGGACGCCCCGGCCAAGGCGCGAGCAAGTCGCCGATGGGTTGCCCTTAGGGGAGTGCTGCTGGGAGTCGCCAGTCCTTCGGGGCGCCTCAGCCTTCTTCCTTCGCATCGGCGGTGCTGCGTTGGCCGTGCCCCTGTTGCGCTGCATGCCGGCCACAGAGCTTCAGCGGGAGGCACAATTCGCGGCGCGCGCCCGCCCTGTACTTAGCCGACCACGGCTGTCAACGCTCGCGTCGGCGCACACTGCGCATGCCCAATATTCGGCTTGCCCAGATTAGAATTTAGGTTATCCTAAAACTTAAACCAGACATGGCCTTGATGTTGATATCGCTGGCCCTAATCCTGCCAGTAGCCCAGTCCTTGGAGGCGCGCACGTTGGCGGCGACCCTCCTTGGGACGGTCGTTGATGCGTCGGGCGCTGCCGTCGAGGGCGCGGAAGTGCGCCTCTTCAACAGGGTTTCCGCGTTTGAGCGAGAGGTGTCCACCGACGGGGAGGGGCGGTTCCGGATCGCCAACGTGCCTCTCCACGGGTACGAACTTGAGGTGTCCCACCCCGGATTCCGAACGTTCTTGCGTGCCATCGAGATGCGCTCGAGCCGTCCTGAGGAGGTTGAGGTCCGCCTCGAGGTGGGCCTGCGTCACGAGTCCTTTGAAGTGAGCACGGAGGCACCAGCTACGCTCCTAAGCCCCCGTGCGAGCGGCACGAAGGTCCAGCTGGGACGGCGGATCATCGAGAAACTGCCAGTGGCCAGCAGCCTGCGAGGGCTGGAGGCGCTGCTGCTGGGATTCCCCGGCTTCGCAGCCAACGCGAATGGTTCGATCCACCCCCGGGGCGCCCACAACCAGATGACCTACGTCGTGGACGGAATGCCGATCAGCGACCAGTTCTCTGGCCAGTTCGCGACCTCGATCGACCCGAGCCTGGTCGAGACGCTGGAGCTGTTCACCGGGAACATCCCGCCCGAGTACGGCGCGAAGGTCTCGGGTGTGGCGCGGGTGACGACACGGTCGGGCTTTGATGGGGGTGGGCGCCCGTTTGGCCAGATGGACGTCGGGGCTGGCGGATTCGACACGGTCACCGGAGGGGCACAGGTCGGTGGCACGCGGGGAGATCTCGGCTGGTTCGCCTCGCTCTCGAGCGTGAAGACGAATCGCTTTCTCGACTCGCCATCGTTCGACAATCTGCACAACGGCGGCAACGCACAGCGCGTCTCTGGGAGGCTGGACTGGCATCGGTCCCTGACGAACCTGTTGCGGGCAAGCGTGATGGCGGGACGGTCGTCGTTTCAGCTCGCTAACCTGCGGAGCCAGCACGCCAGCGGTCAACGCCAACGGCGGGCGCTCGACGACCAGGCCTTCTCGCTCGGGTATGTCCGGGTGCTCTCGCCAGCAGCTACGTTGGAGTCGACCACCTCGCTTCGAACGACATCGGCACGCTTGGAACCCAGTCCCGGCGACACGCCGGTGACCGCCCAGCTGGACCGTGCGCTCGCAACCCTGGCCAGCTTCAATCGGGTCCAGTGGCAGCGCGGCAGGCACGAGGCCGCCTTTGGATTCGACGCCCAGCACTTTCCGCTCTCGGAGAGCTTCTCGTTCGGGCTGACGGACCCGGGCGTCAACCGGCCTGGTTCACCCCAGTTCAACCCGAACCTCTTGGCGCACGACCTCACGCGCGGAGGCAACCCGTTCCGCTTCCGAGATGCGGCCTCGGGCCAGCTCCTGACAGGCTTTGTCCGCGATCGCCTCACCCTTGGTCCTTTCCTGCTCGACCTTGGCCTGCGGCTGGACCGATACTCCATGCTCGTGGTGGCAACGGAGCTGCAACCCCGTGTCGGATTCGCTTACCACCTCCGTCCTACGGGTACGGTGCTCAGGGCCTCGTACAACCGCAACCTGCAGACGCCGCCAAACGAGAACCTGCTTCTCGCAAATGCCCCGGAATCGGCCGCACTCGCGCCCCCAGAGGTGCGGCGCGGGCTGGGTGGCGGAGCAATCCCCATCCAGCCGCAGAGGCAGAACGCATTCGAGGTAGGAATGCAGCAGGCCTTAGGGGGGCGGCTGTCCCTCGACGCCGCTTACTACCATAAGCACTCATCGAACGCTCAGGACAACGACAACTTCCTGAACACCGGCATCATCTTTCCCACTTCGCTGGCGTTCTCGCGGGTCAACGGGTTCGAGGCCAGAGTGGTGCTTCCCACGTCCCGCCGCGTCACAGGATCGCTCGGCGTTACGCACTTCCGCGCCATAGTGACGCCGCCCTTCACGGGGGGGCTCTTCCTTGCCACTTCCGCCCTGGACGCCCTCTCTGAGGGCCCGTTCGTCATCGACCACGACCAAGTGCTGGGCGCCAGCGGCAACCTCCTCGTGCGACTCGCAAGGACACTGTGGGCAAGCTCACAGGTGCGATTCGACAGCGGCCTCGTCGCCAACCCGTCAGACCCGGAGCAGGTGGCCGCCGATCCGGACTACTACGACCAGTTGCCTTTCGTCAACCTCCTCTCCGACCCTCCACGTATCCGGCCGCGCGTCGTCGTCGACGCCTCCTTGGGGTACGAGCACTTCCGAGGAGACCGGAGGGCGTGGGAACTTGCATTTCAGGTCACCAACCTGACCAACCGCCGGGCCCTGTACAACTTTCAGTCGGTCTTCGTGGGCACTCGGGTCGTTCAGCCGGCTACTGCCAGCCTTCGCTTGCGGGTCTTTTGGTAAGCCTGAACATGGCCGTATGATGGGCGCTGCGGCCTGAGAGCGCCGCACCGTGGCCGGATGGGCGAGCAGGAGCAGAGGCTGGCCGAGTTGCGGGCCGAACTGGGGCGTCGGTGCATGTACGTCTCGTCTCGGGCGAACATCCGCTACCTAACCGGATTCACCGGAAGCGCCGGCCACCTTTTGGTGACCCCGGACTCGGCCACGCTGTTCACGGATGGCCGTTACCGTTCTCAGGCCCGCCGTCAAACGAGTGGCCTTGAGGTGGTTATCTCGGACGGGGATCCCCAGATCGCGCTTGCGCGGGGCATTGCCCGGCAACGGCTGCGCCGTGTGGAGTTCGAGCCCTACAGCCTGCCGTACGCGGTTTACCGCTACCTGCGCACAGAGCTGGCAGACTGCCATCTGGACCCCGCGGGACCGCTAGTGGAAGACCTGCGAATGGTCAAGAGCCCGGGCGAGATCGAGGCCATCAAGGCATCGGTGACGCTGAACTCGCAGGTGTTCGACGAAGTTCTGGAGCGCTCGAGCCCCGACTGGTCCGAGGCGCGGCTTGCGGCGGAACTGGAGTTTGGAATGCGGCGTCTGGGGGCCGAGGGGGCTGCATTCCCGACCATCGTTGCCAGCGGGTCGCACGGTGCGCTGCCGCACGCCGAGCCGCGCTCGCGGCCCGTCCAGCGAGGGGCCCTGACGGTGGTCGACCAAGGTGCTATACTCGCCGGATACTGCAGCGACATGACCAGAATGGTTGCCTGGGGCGAGCCGGATGCGACCCAGTTGGCCCTGTTTCGAGGCGTTATGGAAGCACAGGCCGCTGCGGTCGACGCGGTTCGCCCAGGAGTGGAATGTCGCAGCGTCCACCGTCGTGCGCGGCAGGTGCTAAGCAAGTTCACCGTGGCGGGCGTGCGCTTGGACAACGCTTTCCGACACTCGACCGGCCACGGGTTGGGCTTGGAGATTCACGAGCAACCTCGAGTCGCTGCGAGGCAGGAGACACTCCTGCGCGAGGGCATGGTGATCACGGTGGAGCCCGGAGCCTATCTTGACGGCTGCGCGGGCGCCCGGGTCGAGGACGTCGTGGTTGTGACCCGGCAGGGCTGCGAGGTGCTGACGCCAACATCCCGTGACCTTCGGGTGCTGGCAGCTTAGGAATTGCGCATGGCGACCAACCGAGTGGACCGGGCGGCGATCGAGGCCTTGGTTGAGATTCTCGACGAACGGCACCTGACCGAGATCGAGTATGAGTCGGGAGGCCTCAGGCTTCGGGTGGCTCGCTCAGGAGCCGTGCAGCCGGTCACCGCTGGGAATGTTCCGAGAGCGCTGGTCGAGGAGCAGCGCCCTGAGGCACCTGCCGAAGGGACCGAGCCCCCGTCTCCGGAGGCGGTGATCACGTCGCCGATGGTGGGGACGTTCTATGTGGCGTCGGCGCCTGACTCTCCACCATTCGTCGATGTGGACGCGCGGGTGCGCAAGGGCCAGGTGGTGTGCATCATCGAAGCCATGAAGCTGATGAACGAGATCGAGAGCGAGCACGACGGCGTGATCAGGGAGTGCTTGGTGGAGAATGCACAGGCCGTTGAGTACGGCCAGCCGCTATTCCGGCTGGAGCCCGCCTAGGTCCCGGGCGGCAAAGTGAATGTTCGATAGAGTCCTGATCGCCAATCGTGGCGAGATCGCTCTGCGGTTGATCGCTGCTTGCCGGGACTTGGGCATTGGCACGGTCGCCGTGTACTCGACCGCGGACCGCGAGTCGCTGCACGTGCGACACGCGGACGAAGCGGTCTGTATCGGCGGGCCCCACAGCAGTCAGAGCTACCTCAACATTCCTGCCATCATCAGCGCCGCCGAAGTGACCGATGTGGATGCCATCCACCCGGGCTACGGCTTCCTGGCCGAGGACGCCAGGTTCGCGGAGATCTGCCAGGCCTGCGGCATTCACTTCATCGGGCCGACTCCCGATGCCATCCGGCTCATGGGCGACAAGGCCAGGGCGCGGAGGGCGGCCGAGGACGCCGGCATTCCTGTGCTGCCCGGTTCCAGGCAGCCGCTGCGGTCGGTTTCGGCGGTCCGAGACTGCGCGCTTGACGTGGGCTTCCCGGTGATCCTGAAGGCTTCGAAAGGCGGAGGCGGGCGCGGTATGCGCATAGCGCGGGGAATGGGCGACTTGGAGGAGGCCTTCAATCAGGCCCAGAGCGAGGCGGGGGCGGCGTTCGGGTCCGGTGAGCTATACCTTGAGCGGTTTGTCGAACACCCGCGCCACATTGAGTTTCAGGTGCTCGGGGATCGCTACGGAAATGTGGTTTCGCTCGGAGAGCGCGAGTGCTCGATCCAGCGTCGGCACCAGAAACTCCTCGAGGAGGCCCCGGCGAACCATTTCAGCGCTGACCGCCGTACCGAGGTCAACGAGCTCTTGGCCCGGGCGCTGGGCTCGATCGGCTACTCCAACGCCGGCACGGCGGAGTTCGTGATGGACCAGTCCGGCGCCCTTCACTTCATCGAGCTCAATGCCCGCATCCAGGTGGAGCATCCCGTCACAGAGGCTGTGACGGGGATCGATCTCGTGCGGAGCCAGATGCTGCTCGCCAGCGGCGAATCGCTGGACGACGTCATTCCCGGGCCGACTGATGTGCGCGGGCATGCAATAGAGTGCCGGATCAACGCCGAGGATCCGCAGACGTTCCTGCCGTCTGCTGGCAGGATCACGCAGTTTGCCGCGCCCGGAGGGTGCGGGATCAGGGTTGACAGCGCGGCCTTTGCGGGGTGGAGGGTGCGTCCGTACTATGACTCCTTGGTCGCGAAGATTGTGGCCAGCGCTGGCTGCCGGAGCCAGGCCATTCAGCGCATGAGGCGCGCCCTGAGAATGTGTGTGCTCGAAGGAATCCAGACTTCGATTCCGCTGCACTTGAGAATCCTGGACGACCCCGCATTCATTGATGGCCGCTACGACACCGGCTTCCTAGACGCGGCCCTCGCTCCAAAGTCTGGCTGAGGCCGGGGTTGTGCCGGGCGTCACGCCAGAAGCCACCGGCGCAGCTTGACCCTAGTCTGACGAACTGCCAATGCACCTATGATGCTCCCCTGCGGCTGTAGGGGCAGCATTGTCCAGCCGCGGATAGCGCGCCCGTCCTCGTCTAGCAGCGCTGCGCCCCGCCTGGCCCCAAGAGCGACTTGGAATGTGCCAAGATCCTGCGGGACGCTTCCGCCGACGGCTTTGACGAAAGCTTCCTTGCGTGTCCAGATCTTGAGGAAAGTGTCTGGCTGGCCCCGGGCCCGCTGTTTCGCAACCTCGGCAATCTCCGACGGGGTGAAGAACCGTTCGGCCAGTCTGAGTGCCGACGGGAGAGGGCGAAGAGCTTCGATGTCAACCCCCACCTGCGATCGCGAGAACGCGAAAATGGCTCTGGCTTGGCTGTGTGAGGTGTTGAAGTGGAGCCCGCAACGGGCAAGGCGGCCCGTAAGTCGGGGCTTGCCGTTCACCCCGCGCCGCAAATCCAAGGGTCCCAAGCTGGCTGGCAGGTAAGCGGCGAGCAGCTGCCGCAGGCGAGCCCTAGCGCCCACGAAGGTCCGGCGGGGCCCCGCGCTCATGCCCTGCGCGCGTCGCAGCTCGCATGGCACCAGCACTGAAGTGTCCGAAGCGGGTGGGTGCAGCGGCCCGTCCAAGGCGGCAAACCACAGGTCTGCCCCGCCTACGGGCAGTTCCATCGAGCCCGGCGGCGGCATCGGCCGGGCCGTGTATTCCTCGGGGCTGTCCGCGAAGGCCGGTGTCGCGGGGCCACGTTGCATTTCCGGCGCCTTCCCGTCCCATCCTAGAATGACGATGATGCCGCTGAGGGTCAATGGGGAGCTGGTTCCCGACGCCGTCCTCGCGCGCGAGGCCGAGTCGGTCCGCCAGCGCTTGGAGCAGGTTCCCAAGAAGGATCGGGACAAGTGGGGCTTGGACGAGGACGGCATCCGGGCTCGAGCCGTCGAATGGGGACGGGAGAATGTGATCGAGCAGACCCTGTTGCGCCAGGCGGCGATGGCCGATCCAGAGCCTGTGGACCCGGCCTTGCTCGATAAGCGCCTGCGCGAGGCTATGGGTCGTGCTGGCGGCCCGGAAAAGCTGATTGAGGCTGGCGTTAGCGAAGAGGCCCTAAAGGAGGACGTTGGCCGGCAGCTGAAGGTGGAGCGATTCGTCAAACAGCTGACCCGACGCGTCCGGCCTCCGAAGATGAGGGCGATCGTGAAGGAGTACCGGGGGAACAAGCGCCGGTTCGCGACCGAGGAGATGGTGCGGGCGTCGCACATCGTCAAGCACGTCGACCGCGATGTGACACGTCAGCAGGCCAAGGCCGCAGCGGGCGAGATACTGGCCTTGCTCGAATCCGGCCAGAGTTTCGAGAAGCTTGCCGACGAGCGCTCTGACTGCCCGGGGCAGGGAGGAGACCTCGGATACTTCCCGCGGGGCAAGATGGTCAAAGAGTTCGAGGACGTGGCTTTCGGCCTGCCGGTCGGGGGCGTCAGCCGTGTCTTCCGGACGGTCTTCGGGTATCACATTGTCAAGGTCACGGCCCGCCGGTCGGCTGGCCTGCGACCGTTCAACGAGGTCCGCGACGAGATCGCCAAAGAGATGACGGAACGTAAGCGGACTAAGCTGCTTGAGGACTTCGTTGACAAGATGAAGGCCAAGGCGACCATCGAAAGCGTTGAGCTCCAAGACGCATGAGTTAGCAGACTGCAGCCGGCTTTCCGGGCGCGCATTCCGCCCGCCCGACGGGCCCGTCAAGGGCTCCGCTGAGAAGTCCGCAGGACTGAGGAGGTCCTTGTGTCAACCACCTTCCCGTTAACCCCCCCGAGACTGCTCGTTCTCGCGGCACTCTTTGCGATGCCGCTCTGGCCCGAACCGCTGCTGTGGTATGAGAAGCCGGCCGAGGAGTGGGTTGAGGCCCTTCCCGTGGGCAACGGACGCCTCGGGGGCATGGTCTTCGGTCGGGTCTCCGACGAGCGGATCCAGCTCAATGAGGACACCGTTTGGGCCGGGGCTCCTCAGGACAGAGACAGGCCCGGTGCGTTCCGGCACTTGCCCGAGATCCGTCGCATGCTCTTCGACGGGGAGTACGTTGCGGCCGAGCAGATGATCGAGGAATCGATCATGGGCGAGCGGATCTTCCCCAAGGGCTACCAGACACTTGGTGATCTGTGGCTCGAGACGCCTGCTGGTGCCCGCGTGGACGCCTACCGACGCCAGCTTGATCTCAGTACGGGCGTCGCCCGAACCGAGTCACATTTCCGGTCATGGAGGGATTCTGAGGCGACGCAATCCGGCGGCCCACTGTTCAGCAGATAGCAAGGTTCACTCATGAGGTGCAAGCTCAAGTGCGTGAAATAGCTGTCTGCAACCGGATCATACGCGCAGCATAGCGATTCCGAGCCATTGATAGTGGATTGGGGGCGTGGCCTCGGCTAGGCCGACAGCCTGTCGGCAGGCTGTCGGCCCGCCACTGCTGACTAACTGGGCGTGTCGCAGGCGGATGCCTTCCTGCGGTCATCCCAAGGCCTGGCGGCAGGGGACGCGCCGCAACCTCGGCCGGCCCTAGCCGGCAGGTCAGTTCCGCCCACAGTGGCCGGAGGCACCCCGGGGGCTTGGCGCACAGGTCGCTGAAGTGCTGCTCTCAGACCCCGTCCCACCCGCTCGCCGGCCCAGACGGCAGGAACTGCGCACGGCCGCCAAGAATCCGCTGGCCGCGGTCGGGCAAGCAGGCACTTGCGCTGAGCCGTGGGCTCATCTGTGAGAGTGTAATAAGAGCAATTCAAATAGAATTAGCGAGTACTTTAAATATTTCTGCCGAATCTAGCCCTCGATTCTGCTATACTGGACCCATGGACGTGGACTCCATCGCGCGCAGTCCACTGACCTGCCTCGACCTCCCGCCGGGCGACGCCATCTTCGTTGGACCGCACCTGCGCCTGCACTTCCAGGCAGACTCCTGCTTCTACTTCGTCGGCGGCCAGCTCTTCGACTCCCACCAGCTCGACGACCACCCCGCCCGCAACCTGGCGATCGCGCGCTGCGCGCTGCACGGCCTGGCCACTGCCAAGAGCCTCGCCGCTGTGCACGGCGTCAGCCCGCGCACGGTCTCGCGGGCCGTCAAGCGCCTGCGCGAGCAGGGGCCGGGCGCCTTCTTCCCGGCCAGCGCCCCCAAGGGCC
The DNA here is from genome assembly GCA_965203925.1 of Bryobacterales bacterium. Lineage (GTDB taxonomy): Bacteria > Acidobacteriota > Terriglobia > Bryobacterales > UBA6623 > VXMF01. The sequence continues at coordinate 6,437,463 of OZ241924.1, read as the reverse complement.
GTGCGCTGGTGCTGCAGGACCGGCAGCTCCGCAAGGGTCTGGCCGCCAGCCTGCTGTCGGGTGCCAGCCTGCGCCGCACGGCCCGCCGCTTCAACGTCAATTTCCAGACATTGCGCAACTACATCGCCGCCGGGCGCCTGCCCGGCTTGCCCTGCCCAACGCCGGGCCCGCTTGCGCCGGGCACCGCCGGGGGCGGCCCTGCCGCAGCGGCGGAGGGTGACGGCGGTCCCCGCGGTCCCGACAAGGAACAGCGCAACCGGCGCGATGCGGCCGCCCCCCAGGGTCGTGCCGCGCACGACAGCCTGCAGCGCGCCCTGACGAGCATGGGCCCGCAGCGGGAAGCCGAGCCCAGCTTCGGGCTCGCGCTGCCGAGCGTCACCTACGGCGGCCTGCTGACGGCCCTGCCGGCGCTGCTGCAGGAGGGGTTGCTGTCCTGCGCCGGCGCCCTGAGCCTGGAGAAGGGCTTTTACGGGCTGCGCTCAATGCTGCTGACGCTGGCCTTCATGCTGCTCTCCGGCACCCGCAATCCCGAGCGCCTGAGCTACCTGCAGCCGGGCGAGTTCGGCGCCCTGCTGGGGCTGGACCGCTGCCCCTCGGTGCGCACCCTGCGGCGGCGCGCCAAGCAGCTCGCGCAGGACCCGGCGGCCTTGGCGACGTGGCGCAACGAACTCGCGGCGCTGTGGGTCGAGGAGAGCCAGCCGCAGGGAACGGCGACGCTGCTGGTCGACGGGCATGTCAAGACCTACGGCGGCAAGGGCCGCCTGCCGAAGCAGCACGTGGCGCGCCAGAAGCTCAAGCTGCCCGGGGCGGCCAGCTGCTGGGCCTCGGCCTTGGGCGGGGCGCCGCTGCTGTGCCTGCACGGGGACCTCAACACGTCGCTGGCCCAAGAGCTGCGCCAGATGCTGCCGCAGCTGAGGCAGCTGGGGCTGATCGGCGAGCAGGCCGGCCGTCCCAGCCAGGGGCACCGGCCGAGCCTGACGCTGGTGTTCGACCGCGGCGGCTGGGACCTGAAGCTGTTCGAAAAGCTGGACGGGCTGGGCGTCGCGTTCATCACCTGGCGCAAGGGCCCGCAAGACGAGCCCTGGCAGGCAGGCGAATTCCGCGAGGTGAGCTACAGCGTGCCGATCCCGCTGGGGGAGCGCACGGTCAAGGCGCGCTGCGCCGAGCGCTGGGTTGCGCTGACCGGCGAGGAGCAGGACACGTCGCAGCCGGCGGGCCCGGACAGCCCCGCCGGGGGCTGGCCGTGGGTGCGCGAGATCCGCTTCTTCGAGACGAGCCGCAGGCCGATGACCGGGCGCAGCGGCCAGCCGCGCCAGGAGCGCGCGTGCCGCGCACGGGACCCGCAGGGACGCCAGCCGGCGCTGGTGACGAACCATTTCGGCCTGCAGGCCGAGGAAGTGGTGGCCCGCCTGCGGGGCCGCTGGGCGCAGGAGAGCCTGTTCCGCTATCTGCGCGCGAATTTCGGCCTCGACAGCTTGCCGGAGCACCGCTTGGAGGAGATGGACCCGCAAGCGCGCGTGGTCAACCCGGTCTGGCGCAAGGCCGACAACCTGATCCGCCGGCTGCGGGGACGCAGCGGGCAACGGCAGGAGCGCCTGCGGCGCGGTCGGCTCAAGGCGGAGCAGGAGCAAGATCTGCGCCGCGAGATCGAGCAGCTCGACGATGCGCTCGACGGCGCCGAGCGTCACCGCGGGTGGACCGCGAAGCATGTGCTGGCCGGCGAGCTGCCGGAGGAGCTGCGCTACCAGGCGTTGCCCAGGCCCATGCGCTACCTGATGGACACCCTGCGCATGCTGGCCTACCGGGCTGAGTTGCGCCTGGCGGAGCAGCTGGCGCCACACCTGTCGCGGCCAGAGATGGCGCATGAGGTGATACGCGAGACCCTGTTGTCCAGCGAAGCCAGCCTGCTGCCGGAGCCTCGGCGGGGAATCCTGCGGGTGCGGCTGCCGCGGCAGTCCCAAGCGCACCTCGACGAAGCGCTTGAGCCCGTGCTGCAGGCGCTGAACGAGACCGGGACGGTCTATCCGGGCACCGACCTGCGCTTGGTCTACGAATTCAACGGCGGCTGAACCCGTCCACGGCCCTCAGCCAGGCCTGCCTGCCGACATGCCAGCGCGCCGAGGCGCGTGGATGCATGCCCGACTCGCGCCGCCGCCGCACCGGAGCGGCGCAAGTTGCCGGCCTCGGCACTCGGTCGCGAGGGGTTCGCCGGGGGCTACCCAACTCGGCGAGGACCTCTGTGGCACTCACCACTGCCAAAACAGTTGCGAGCATTTATGTTGAACCGTTGCCGCTCAGAAATGCGGACACCACCAGTTAGTCGATGACCGGAAATGTGAACCGAGTGGAGCGACGGTACGGCCACGATCAGCCGCGATGTGTTCTCCAGCGCTCCGCACGGTGTGCTCGCCGTGCGCATCGAAGCGGACCGTCCCGGTGCGGTCACTACGACCGTACGCTTGGACCGCCCCGTCGACGCGGTCACCTCGGTGGAGGGCGGTGACCTGCTGCTACGGGGCCGGGCTGGCCACGGCGGCGAGCGCCTGGGCGTACGCTTCGAGGCGCGGTTGAGGGCCATTGCCGACGGAGGCTCCGTGCGGACTGATGCTGGATCCATCGCGATAGAGGGTGCCGATTCCGCGACCCTGCTCCTCGCAGCAGCTACGGACTATCGCGGAGGGGACCCTGCCAGAGAGACAGGGCGCGTCTTGGACTCGGCCGTGGCCTTGGGCTACACAGCCCTGCGGGAAGCTCACTCTAGGGATCACAGCGCGATCTTCAAGCGCGTGTCGCTCGACTTGGGTGGCCACGGCGAGCGCAGGCTGCCGACGGACGAGCGACTCGAGCGGGTACGTATGGGCGGGAGCGATCCCGACCTCGTGGCGACGTACTTCCAGTACGGGCGCTACCTTCTGATGGGCTCGTCGCGCCCTGAAACGATGCCGGCGAACCTGCAGGGCATCTGGAACGACAAGATCGCACCGCCTTGGAACTCTGACTACCACATCAACATCAACGTCCAGATGAACTACTGGCCAGCGGACGTTGCAAACCTCTCCGAGATGCAGGAACCCCTGTGGGAACTGCTCGACAACCTGCGGGTCCGTGGCCGCAAGACCGCGCGCGAGCACTACAACGCCCGGGGCTTCGTCGCGCACCACACCACCGACGCTTGGTGGTGGACAAGCCCGGTCGGCCGCGCGCAGTACGGAATGTGGCCGGCGGGGGCGGCTTGGACGTCCCGGCACCTATGGGAGGCGTACCTCTTCAGCCAAGACCGCGAGTTCCTTCGCCAGAGGGCATTCCCGGTTCTCCGGGAAGCCGCGGAGTTCTTCCTCGACTGGCTCGTCGAGGACCCGCGCACCGGAGAGTTGGTCAGTGGGCCGTCCACGTCTCCCGAGAACGTCTTCCTGACCCGCGAGGGGGAACGGGCCAGGATCACGATGGGCCCGGCCATGGACCAGCAGATTGTGTGGGACCTGTTCTCGAACGTTCTGGCGGCCGCCCGCGACCTAGGCATCTCGGACGACTTCACCGAAGAAGTCCGGACAAAGCTGGCCAAGCTTGCCGGGCCCCAGATCGGCCGTGACGGGCGCCTGATGGAATGGCGAGCCGACTTCGAGGAGGCGGACCCGGGGCATCGCCACATCTCCCATGCGTTCGGGCTGCACCCTGGTGCGCAGTTCACGCTTCGGCGCACGCCCGACCTGGCGGCTGCAGTGCGCAAGTCGATCGAGTACCGCCTCGCCAACGGTGGAGGCCATACCGGGTGGAGCCGTGCGTGGCTCATCAACCTGTGGGCCCGGCTTGAGGATGCGGCGAATGCCCACGAGAACTTGCGCGCGCTGCTTGCGAAGTCAACTCTCGTCAACCTCTTCGACACCCACCCTCCTTTCCAGATCGACGGGAATTTCGGCGGCACGGCCGCCATTGCCGAGATGCTGCTGCAGTCGCACGCCGGGGAGCTTCACCTGCTGCCAGCGCTCCCGGCCGCTTGGGCCCAAGGATCGGTCAAGGGGCTGAAAGCCCGCGGTGGTTTCGAGGTCTCCATGGAGTGGGGTCGGGGAAGCCTTCTCAGTGCCACAATCCTGTCGCGGGCAGGGAACGAGTGCCGGGTCCGGATCGCTGGTGGCGAAGAGGTCCGAACGGTCCAGACTGTTCCCGGACGCCTCTACACATTGGACGATCTGGGACTCGCTCCTCTCGAGTAACAGTCCCATTCACAAGAAGCCGGATCCGGTCCGGACCGCGCCATGCGGGACCAGGCCCGAAGGTCCGATCCGCCCTCCGGATCTCGCGGCGCGCCTCGGATCCACATGTTCGCGAGTGTGTTCTACGCTATAGTTGCCCCGGGTTCGGTGCAGGAAAGTCCGTCCGGAGGCACCGAGATGAGAGGAAGACTGACTTGTGGAAGACGGCCTTGAGTACTTTCGCGGAATCCTGCCGGCCATGCAGGTACCGTTCCGTGACGATTATTCGATAGACGAGCGGGAATTGCGCCGGTTTTCCTCCTGGCTCGCCGACCACCCAGGCATTGGCGGACTAGTGGCCAACGGCCACACCGGCGAAGTGTTCGCCCTGAGTCCGAGGGAACGGCGAGAGGTTACGGGCATCGTCGCTGACGAGGTGCGCGGCAGAGTTCCGGTGGTTTCCGGAATCTGCTGCGAGTCCATTGCCGAGAGCGTGGAGCATGCGATTGCGGCACAGGAAGCAGGAGCCACGGGACTGCTAGTCATGCCTCCCCACTACTGGCTCCGTTTCGGCATGCGCGACCGGAACGTGATCGACCATTTCTTGGCGATCTCGGCGGCCGTGAAGATCAGTCTGATAGTGCACGTCTATCCGGCTTGGACCAAGGCCAGCTACTCGTCGGCCCTTCTGGCCGAGTTGGCCCGATTGCCAAGAGTCACCACATTCAAGGTCGGCACTAGGGAGATGTCCAAGTACGACCGGGACATTCGGGCGATCCGCAGAGCGAATCCGCGCTGCACGATCTTGACCTGCCACGACGAGTATGTTCTGGCGTCGATGGTGCAGGGGGTGGATGGAGCCTTGGTGGGCTTCGCTTCGTTCATTCCTGAACTGTTGGTCGAACTCTATGCCGCGGTGTGCGAGGGAGACCTCAAGCGAGCCCGTGGAGTGCAGGCAAGGGTCAACATCCTCAAGGAAGCGGTGTACGCGAGCGATGAGCCGTCGAGCGATGCCCACGCTCGAATGAAGTCCGCGATGGTCTACGCAGGCCGCTTCAAGTCCGCATTGACTCGCCCGCCCACCCGCGAGCCGAGCCCGGAACAGCTCGACCGAATCCGCCGTGCGGTGGAAGATGCACGCGTGCTGGGCACTGTGGCCCTGCCGCTCTCGCAAGGTGCTCTCGCCACTGCATAGGCGCCACGACTGCAAGGCCAGTTCTGACAATGTCGGTCCCTAGAACAGTTACCGCGTCGGCGATGGCCGCAGCATTGGTCCTGAGCACCTCGGCCTGCCGCCCGGACGAGGCATCCGTCATCTCGATCGGAGCCATGCCTCCCGGGACATCGTGGTATGTGTTCGGCGCGACGCTGGCCACCCTGTTGGAGGACTCGTTGCCGGACGGCATGCGCGTGGAGGTTGTCGCGCGAGGCGGCGGGATCGGAAATCCGATTCTCGTCGACAGGGGGGAGCAATCAATCGCGTTGTCGCAGGCTGCCACCGCGACTTGGGCATTCAACGGGGATCCCGTGGCCTACGGTGGCCGCAAGCATCAGAACATCCGCGCGCTGGTCGGCGGTCTAAACCGGGTCTGGATGGTGGCGATGTTCACAGAGGCCTACTTGGCCCGGACAGGCCACCGAACCCTCGGAGAGTCACTGCGATCTGACGATGCGCCGCGGATTGTGATGAAGCCGCAAGGAAGCACAGTACCGGTGGTAGCGGAGATCCTGTTCGATGCCCTCGGCACGAGTTCCGAAGATGTGCGCGCCAGAGGCGGAGACATCATTCAGGTGAGCGCCAACCAGATTCCGGCGATCCTCAGGGACGGACGAGCGGATCTGTACCTAGAGACAGCAATCCGGGGTCACCCGACACTGACCGAGGTAACAACGACCACGCCGATGTCGTTCGTCGATTTCCCGCAGGAGGCGATCGAACGCATTGCAGGACCGGGGATTACCAGAGTTCCGATGCCGGCCTGGTTCAAGGGTCAGGCCAAGCCCATTGATTCAGTGGACATGGGCACAGTGCTGATCACCCATACCGGGCTTTCCCCAGACTTGGCCTACCTCATCACCAAGACAATCTGCGAGAACACCGAGGTGATGGCAGCGGCGCACCGTGCGTGGGCGGACTTCGTGCCCGAGGAGGGGGGCCTCCTAGAGAAGACTGGCGTGCCGCTGCACCCGGGCGCGGAACGATACTTCAGGGAACGGGGATGGCTCTAGCCGGAGCCAGCTCGACCGTCCAAGACCGTGAAGAGGGCTCGCACAACACAATTCGGCCCATTCTTCGCCTAGGACTGGGGATTGGATGGATTGCCTTCCAGGTCTATGTCCTTTTCCAGCCCCAAGCGCCAATGCTGGAGCGCGCAGTTCACCTGACGCTTGCTGCCACGATCCTGTTCCTGTGGTTTCCCGCCCGTTCTGATCGCTTCGGGCAACTCTTGCGCGTACTCGACGTGCTCGTACTCTCTTCCGCTCTTGGGGTGGGCGCCTACTACGTACTCTCGGCCCGGCGGCTGGCCGAACGGATGGAGGGAGTGGACCCAGTCTTTGCCGTCGACATCCTTGTTGGCATCCTCTTGGTGGCGTTGTTGCTGGAGGCGGTGCGCCGCGTGGTCGGATGGTCGCTGGTGGCAGTGCTGGTGGCCTTCCTTGCCTACGCTTCCGTTGGGCAATGGGCTCCAGGCTGGCTGCGGTTCTCGGGTTTCGGCCTGCAGGAGGCCATCGAGATCTTGTCGATGTCCCTCAATGGGATTCTCGGCATCACCACGGCCACCTCCGTGCAATTCGTCTTCTACTTCATCCTTTTCGGGGCAATCTACGCGGCGATTGGTGGCGGTCAGCTGATCATCGACGCTGGACTGAGATTCACGGGAGCGAGAGCCGGAGGTGCCGCGCAAGCGGCCGTGGTCTCCAGCAGCTTGATGGGCAGCATCACTGGGAGCGCCGTGGCAAACGTCTCGGGCACTGGCGTGTTCACCATTCCCCTTATGCGCCGGGCTGGGCACTCACGGGAAACTGCTGGCGCGATAGAGGCAGTGGCCTCGACGGGTGGGCAACTGATGCCCCCCGTAATGGGAGCAGCCGCGTTCGTCATGGCCGAGATGCTCCAGGTCGAGTACGGGCGCATCGCCTTGGCAGCGCTGATACCTGCGTTGGCGTTCTACGTCGCCGTTTTTGCATCCGTGGACTTGGGGGCGAGAAAGTCCGGGATTGCGGCGTCGGTCGACGACGTCCCGCAGGGACGGGAATCGATCATGAAGCGCGCGTACCTGCTCGTCCCTCCCGCGGTGTTGGTCGGCATGCTCGCATCTGGATACTCAGCGACGTATGCGGCCGTGATCGCCAGCCTGAGTTGCCTCATCGTGTGCAACTTTCGCAAGCAGACGCGATTGAGCTGGACGATGCTGGTCAGCCTCGCGGAGAATGCCACGCGGCAGGCCAGCCAAGTGGCCGTGCCCATTGCGGCAATCGGCATCATCATCGCGGTGGCGATCCAGTCGAACCTAGCGCTGAAGTTCAGCTCTGAACTAATGGCCGCCAGTGGCGGAACGGCGCTGGGGGCGCTTGGCCTGATCATTGTGGGATGCCTCGTGATGGGGATGGGCCTGCCCACAGTGGCCGCCTATATCATCGGGGCGATCCTTTTCGCCCCTGCCCTGATCAGACTCGGAATCCCGGAAATGTCGGCGCACTTCTTCGTGATGTACTACTGTGTGCTCTCGATGGTCACTCCACCGGTCGCTCTGGCGTCCTACACCGCCGCCGGGATCGCCGGAGGCGGAACGCTCCGCACGAGCATCTACGCGTTCCGTCTGAGCCTCGTGTCCTTCCTGATCCCGGTTGCGCTCGCCTTCGATCCCATGCTTCTGGGCCAGGGAAGCTTGGCTTGGGTGACGGCGGCGTTCGTGTCGCTGGTGGCTGCCACGCTGGCTTGGGCAGCAGCAGTCGTCGGGTACTGGAACGGATCCTTGCGCGTCGGGGAACGGCTCTGGTGCGGCACTAGCGGCGCGGCCGTAGTACTGGCGCCCACAGGCACGGCGCAGTGGCTGGGCTCCCTAGCAGCCCTCGCGGCAGCATGGCTCTGGCTGGTCGTTCGGAGCGGACAGGAGCGTGGCGTGAGTGCCCAAGTGCCGGCCGCGGGCCCTTCGGCGAATCCAGATGGGAAGCGCCAGTGACGTCCCACACGATCGCAACCGACGACCTGCGGTCGCCTATTGGAGTTCGCTTGGCGTGCCGCGAAGGTAGGCACACCGGCACGACGCGCGGTTTGGCCATTGGTTTCGTGCAGTGCAACCTCGTCGTGATTCGCCGGAAGCATGCCTACGAGTTTCTTCTCTACTGCCAGCGAAACTCTCGGGCGTGCCCCGTCCTCGAGGTCACCGACACCGGGGATCCGGAACCGAAGCGGATGGCTCCTGGCGCTGATCTCCGCACCGACCTGCCGCGATACGCCATCTACCGGAACGGGCAGCGCTTGCCGGACCGGACTTCGATCCTCGAACTGTGGCAGGACGACTTCGTCGCATTCCTCATCGGCTCCGGAATCTCTTTCGACCAGGCACTGGAGGGCGCCGGGGTTCGCACGACCCGTGACAGGTGGGTGCTTCGAACTTCATTACCGACGGTCCCGGCTGGGCGCTTTCATGGACCCTTGGTAGCGACCATGCGCTGGCTATCTCCAGGTGAAGCCATCACGGCCACGCAGGTGACAAGGCGTTTCCCGTTCAATCACGGGGCCCCGCTGCACATTGGTGATCCCAGCCTGATCGGAGCGGATCTCGAGGATCCGTACTTTGGGCCGCCCGTGCACTCGATTCCCTCGTCGGTTCTTCCGGTCTTCTGGGCATGCGGAGTCACCCCTCAGGAGGCCGCTCTTGCCGCCAAGGTGGACGTCATGATCACCCATTCCCCCGGGCACGGTTTCGTGACCGACGTGGATGCGGCTAGCCTGGCGCTGCCGTGATTGCCGGAACGGAGCCACGCAACCCGCTGTGAAAGCAGCGCGCCGCCTCCTACGGATGCGCTTGCGTGTCTGGTCTGCAGTACCCGCAGGGCTGGTCTGCCGCCTGCCAAACGTGGACTTCGCATGCTGCTTGGATGTGATGGCGTGCCCGTTTTGTCACCTGCTCCCACTTCGAAGTGGATGTCGGCGGGCACTGGCCGTCGCTGCAAGGACATGGGTCGGCTTGGGCTAGGACGTGATTCCGATAGCAATTGGCCGTCCAGAACGTCGCCGTCAATTGAGGCTTCGGTGTCTCGGTTCGCAACACTGCAGGCTAGACCCTTCGGGTCGCAGTGGCTTGGCATCCTGACAAGGCGGCCAACGGAGCGTCTTTCGAATCTGGGCTCCGCGCTTCGGAGTCCGAGGAGCAAGACCCAGCAGCACCTGACATTGCCCAACAAGTGGAGTCAGATTCTCGCGCGGTGTGAGGAGAGTGCGTGGGGGCCGGGGCCGAGCGGGGCGGTCCAAGAATGTTGTCTGACGCTCCCGACACAAGGCGTGAGGCGTGCCTTGAGCCGTTGCCCAAGATCACCGGAACGTCGCCCTTGCCTAGGCAAGCGATGTTGCCGCACGAGAATTGGCATCGTCGTGGCCGAAGTCTCCCGGCACGCTACCGGAATGATCGCTAGGCGATCAAGTCTCGAATGATCTGACCGCCCACATCGGTAAGGCGGAACTGACGCCCTTGGTAGCGATAGGTCAGCTTCGTGTGGTCAACGCCTGCTTGGTGCAACAAGGTGGCGTGCAGGTCGTGCACGTGAACGGGGTTGGAGACTACGTTGTAACAAAAGTCATCGGTCTCCCCGTACGTGATGCCCGGCTTGATCCCCCCACCGGCGAGCCAGATCGTGAAACATCGCGGGTGGTGGTCTCTCCCGTAGGTCTCTTCTGTCATCAGTCCTTGGCAGTAGACGGTGCGCCCGAACTCCCCTCCCCAAACGACCAACGTTTCATCAAGCAGCCCGCGACGGTCCAGATCCTCAACCAGTGCAGCGGAGGCCTGATCTGTGTCCGTGCACTGTTTCGCGAGCTGTTGCGGAAGCGCGCGGTGCTGGTCCCACCCGCGGTGAAAGAGCTGAACGAAGCGCACGCCGCGTTCGACGAGGCGGCGAGCGACCAAGCAGTGGCGAGCGTAAGTTCCGGGCTCGCGCGCGGATTGTCCGTAAAGTTCGAACGTGGATTCCGGCTCGTCCGATAGATCCATGAGTTCTGGCACGGAGGTCTGCATCCGGAATGCCATCTCGTACTGGGCGATTCGTGTCTCGATTTCCGGGTCGACGAATTCTTCCTTCCGGATCGAGTTGAGTGCAGAGAGGTCGTCGAGAAACATCCGCCTACGATCGCGGCCCACTCCTTCCGGGTTGGACAGGTACAACACCGGATCGCCCTGCGACCGAAACTTGACGCCCTGGAATCGGCTCGGGAGGAAGCCACTGCCCCAGAGCCGCGTGTAGAGCGCCTGCCCGACTCTCCCGGATCCCCGTGACGTCATCACGACGAACGCAGGCAGATCGCGGTTTTCGCTCCCAAGGCCGTATGCGAGCCATGCGCCGACACTTGGGCGGCCAGCCAGCTGCGCTCCCGTCTGGAAGAACGTCACGGCCGGATCGTGGTTGATCGCCTCGGTGTGCATGGTGCGGATGAACGAGAGCTTGTCGGCAACCCTTCCGGTATGCGGCAGCAATTCGCTGATCCACGCTCCTGACTCTCCCCGCTGCCGAAACTCGAACCAAGACCTGTGTACAGGGAACGAGGTCTGGGAGGCTGTCATTCCGGTCAGGCGCTGCCCGCGACGAATCGAACTTGGCAATTCCGTGCCATGCAGCTCGTCGAGCCTCGGTTTGTAATCGAACAGGTCCAGTTGCGACGGTCCGCCGCTCTGGAACAAGTAGACGATGTGCTTGGCCTTGGGCGCGAAGTGCGGAAGTCCGGCCAACCCGTCATGCGCAGCGGAATCGCCTCCCATCAGGTGGGCCAGCCCTGCGATTCCCAAGCCAGTTCCCCCGCGCCCGAAGAAATGGCGTCGGGTCAGGCGGATGACCGGGTCGGTCGAATTCACTGTCTTGTCACCGTCTCGTCAAGGTTGAGGATCAGGCTTGCCGTCATCGCATAGGCCGCCAACTCGGTCTGCTCAGTGCCATCTTGGACGGGGCTGTCGCCCTGAGAGAGCAGGGCATTGACGCTATCGGGGTCAGCCTCGAAGCTGACCCGCTGCCGTTCGAAGGCCCTGCGGAGGATCTCCATCTCTGCGGATCTGGGCTGCCTTGCTGTGGCCATGGCGAAGCCATGCGCCAAGCGCTCATCCAGCGTCTGACCACCGTCGAAGTACATCCTCTCACCAAACTTCCGGGCCGCTTCGACGAACGTGACGTCGTTCATTAGGTTGAGTGCTTGCAGGGGTGTGTTCGTGCGATCGGACCGAACCGAGCAGGTTTCCCGGGTGGCCGAGTCGAAGTTGAGCATCGACGGCGGACCAATCGTCCGTCTCCAATACGTGTACAGGCTCCGTCGGTACAGGTCGACGCCCTTCCCACGCTTGTAGCCGCCTCCAGCGGCGATGTCGAACCAAAGGCCCTCGGGCTGGTAAGTCCGCACCGATGGCCCTCCGACGCGCTCCTGCAGCAGTCCGGCGAGATATAGTGCCTGGTCTCGCAATGCTTCGGCCGGCAGGCGGTATCGAGGGCCTCTGGAAAGAAGCCTGTTCTCGGGGTCACGGCGCACAGCTTCGATCGAGCCGTTCGATTCCTGCCGGTACGTCGCGCTCGTGACGATGGTCTTCAGGATCGCCTTGACATCCCAGCCACTCTCCGCAAACTCGACAGCCAACCAGTCCAGGAGGTCCGGATGGGTCGGCCGTTCCCCTTGTGTTCCCAGGTTTTCCGGAGTCCGCACGAGCCCCGCCCCGAACAGCATCTGCCACAACCGGTTCACAGTCACGCGAGCGGTCAGTGGATTTGCGGGATCGACCAGCCAACGGGCCAAGGCCAACCGATCATTGCTTGCGGATTCCGAAAGCGGGGGGAGCATGCTCAAGACACCACGAGAAACTCTGTCCCCTGGCTTGTCGTACGCTCCGCGCTCAAGGACAAATGTGTCGCGCGGAGGATCCAACTCAGCCATGACCATGACTGTTGAGACCTGTCTTGCAAGCGCCTCGTGCTCCCTCTTCAATCGGTTCAGGTTTTCCCATGCGGCCCTCAATGGCTGCGGCCCATGCCTGTCAGCGAAGGAGCGCTCAAGCTTGAGCGTCTGGCCACGGGTTCGTGCGAACAAGGGAATCCCAGCAATCTCGCCAAGGCTCTCAGCCACCGCTAAGAGCGCGGCTTCATCAGAAGTCAGGTCCCGTTCGTATACGGCAACCTCGTCGATCGTGCCGAAGAACCGGCTGCTCTCGTCCGCACCCGCGCCGATGCGAAATGGCTCCTTTGTCTTGATTCCCCCGTTGGAATAGTCCAGTTCCGCGACTTGGTCGACCGCTTGGCCGTCAACGTACAGCGTGACGCCAGCAGCCAGGCGCGACCCGTCATAGGTAGCGGTCACGTGCGACCAGCGCTGCAACGGTAGCGGTTCACTTGCGCCAACGATGATCCAGTCGTCCATTCGCCCGATCAGCTTGAGCTTCAATCGCCCTTGCTCCAACATGAGCGTCAGGCCTCGGCCGGCATTCTCGTCTCGAGGGTCAAATGACTGCGAGCGGCTCAGGATCACGCCGTCCGGCGATTCCGGCCTGACCCATGCGGCAAGGGTGAAGCGGTCGTTATAGTCATAGTCCGCAGTACGTTTGTCTTCGACATGACCGGTGCCCTGCAACCAGAGCGCCCGGCCCACCCGGCCATCGCGATACCGGACATGACCTGATTCAACCGCGCCTTCTTGGCCGGTATCGAAGTCGTAACGAGCCGCGAGCCCGGACTGCGGGTGCCAATCCACGGCCTCTGTCGATTGGGCGAGTCTGCCGGCCCAGGCTCCAAACTGCTCCCCACAGGAGTCGCGCAATTCCCGGAACACTTGCTCGGCACGGGAGGACTGGGCGGCCAAGGTCTCAAGCTGCCGAGTCTGCTCCCTCGTCGGCGCAGGGATCCTTGGTGGCGAATTGAACGGTCGCAGCACCCTGCCGCGCTCGGGAACATTGTTGAAGTAGGCAAACAGGCTGTAGAACTCTTTCTGGGAGATTGGGTCGTACTTGTGGTCGTGGCAGCGCGCGCATCCCACGGTGAGCCCGAGGAACACGGTCGACATGGTCTCTACCCGGTCGACGACATACTCGACTCGGTACTCCTCGTCGACGATTCCCAGTTCGCTGTTGCTGCGGTGGTTCCGATTGAAGCCCGTAGCGATCAATTGGCCAAGATCGGGATTCGGAAGCAGGTCTCCGGCAATCTGCTCGACCGTGAACTCATCGAAGGGCTTGTTCGCGTTGAATGACTCGATCACCCAGTCGCGCCAGCGCCACATCTGGACTGGTGCATCATTCTGATAGCCCTGTGTGTCGGCGTAGCGCGCCGCATCTAGCCACCGGATCGCCATCCGCTCCCCGTAGCGTGGGGACTCTAGGAGCCTGTCGACCACTCGATCGTACGCTCCCTCCGAGGAATCCTCAACGAACTCCCGGACTTCCTCGACGGCAGGTGGAAGGCCGGTCAAGTCCAAGCTCAACCTACGGATCATCGTCCTCCGGTCAGCCTCCGCTGCAGGAGTCAGGCCGGCCTCTTCGAGGCCACTGAACACAAAGCGATCAATGTCGTTCCGGGCGCGAACTTCCCAGTCCCCCGCGGGTGGCACCGGCCGCACGGGAGCGACAAAGGCCCAGTGTCCACTCCATGGCGCTCCGGCCTCCACCCACTCGCGGAGCATCAAGACATCTGGGGCAGAGAGCTTGTCATGGCCCAGATAGGCGGGAGGCATCCGTTGCGACGGGTCGTCGCTGGCCACGCGACGCAACACCTCTTGGGCAGCTGCGCGGGCTTGGCTCTTCAAATCGAGGCGAAGGTTGGCTTGCCGCTGTGAGGAATCCGGGCCGTGGCAGATGTAACAGCGTTCGGCCAAGAGTGGCCGCACGTCTCGGTCAAAATCGACAGCTACGGCTGGAAGCGCGACGACTAGAAGCAACCAAGGAAACCGCGCAGAGACCAAGTTGGGCCCAGTATATTCCAAGGATTGTCTTGTGTCGCACCTGCTCGGGAGGAAAACCAGTCAGGGCCGCACTACGCACCTCTCTCCCGGCCTGCTCGCCGTACGAAGCCATTGCGGCCTTGCCCCAGGTAGGGTCCGCCTACGCCGTTCGCCTTCTCCTCTGACATTGGGAGGCCGACAAACGGTTTTCGCTGGCGAGTCACAAAGAGCCGGCTGGGCAGGCTACACCCGATCCGAGGCTACGGGGCATCGCCAGCTTAACTTGGCCGTGTAGCGGACACGGCCAGGACAACGCGGGCGCACGCGCCGATTTCCTGCAGGTCGCACAGCGGTTGGGGGCATTGGCCAGGTGACGCTCATAGATGGGGCCTTCGATCGCCTGTCAGGAACGTTCGGAGGACCACGGTGGCCCTTGTGCCACAGAAGCTCGAGAATGACGTCCGCCATGAGTCTTCGGATGTCAGCGCCTCTTCGACATGGCAGCGGATCAGCCCTTGCCTCTCGGGGAGAAGCCGACCTGCTGCACACTTGGAGACCGCATCGCCGGAGTCTCGGACGTGTAGGAAGAATGCGTCATTGCGTCGTCGAAGCGAAAGCGGGCAGAGAAGGGGAGTGCGCCAAGCTAACTGGCGAAGTACAAGTGGTGAAAGTCTTCTGTGGTGAAGGAATTAGCCAATCCACAACTCTCCCCGAGCCGTGCGGTCGCTCTCGCGAGGGGGCGGGCGAAGCGTCGGCAGAAGGCAATACCGACCGAACCGCGAAGGCGAGGTTCGGGAGGGCCCGCGGTATCGATTTCAGCAGTTTGCTCAGATGACCGCGCTTGAACTCAACGTGCAGACGTTTCCGACCACCGGTCAAGTTCTGATCCCAACTTGACCTTTTGCGCTCTATAGGCGGGATCGTCCGCTAGATTGCGGCTTTCCAGAGGGTCGGCGGCTAGGTCGTAAACCTCTTCCGGAGGCCTTGGCAACGGATACGGTTGCCGCAACGTGTCTTCACCCATTCCCTGCCAGTTGCGAATCACCTGTGGCCGAATCAGCGGTACGTCGCGCGTGTGGTTCCGTATCAGCTTGAATCGGTCGCCTCGTACCGCAACAAGGTGATTGCGCTCGTGGTGCTCGGAAAAGACGAAGCGCCGGGAATCAGTTGATCGCGCGGCGAGACGGCGTTCCAAATCGATTCCTTGACAGCTACTCGGTGCCTCGCCTCCCGCGAGACTCATCAGGGTTGGCGCTATATCCACAGTCGAAGCCAGGCCGGTGTCGATTCTTCCGCTGCCCGAAACTCCGGGTCCCCGGAAGATCAGGCTCGAATGCGTTCCCCATTCGTATAGAGAAAACTTCGCCCTGTGCATCGACGGTCCGTGATCCGTCATGAAGGCCACAACTGTTCGATCGATTTCCCCGCTCCGTTCCAGCGCATCCAAGAGATGCCCGATCTCTTCGTCCATCTTGCTGGTCTCCGACAGATACCAGCTGTAGTGCTCGCGAACTTGCGGCGTGTCCTTCAGATACGGCGGGAGACTCTCGGCTGATTCGTCCGTCGTGTACTCGAGACCCACGTGGCTGCGGAAGGGACGGTGCGTGTGTGTGGGGCAGAAGTAGAGGCAAAACGGCCGGTCACGGCGCTGCTCTAGGAATCCTACGGCCTGGTCGAGGTATTCTGTGCGGCTCGGAAAATCGTAGTCGAATCCGTGGGCGGTTGGGCCCGCCGTCGAAAGGTGCCACTTGCGGGCGGCTGCATTCTCATAGCCAAGTTGCTTTAAGCCGCGAGCAAAGGTCCACAGGTCTTCCCGCATCGACAGCCGTTGAGCGTCCTCGCCCTGCACAAGCCGAGTCACGCCCGAGACATGCGGGTAGAGTCCAGTCATCACCGCACCGCGTCCCGGGCTGCACAGAGGGGCTGTTGTGTAGCAGTGGGTGAATCGGACGCCATCGGATGCCAAGCGGTCAAGGTTAGGCGTACGGACAACCGGATGCCCGTAGCAGCCCATGTCGTTCCACCCATGGTCGTCCGCAACGATCACTAGGAAGTTCGGCGGCCTTGCCTGTGCCCGCAACCCAGCCACGGGCAACCCGGCCAGCAGCGCGCGGCGTGAGATTCGTGGCCGGTTCAGATTGGCCGACACCGAAACTACCGGTTCAGCTGCGGCCGGTTCTAGAATCTGCATTGACCTTCTGCCTCCTGCGCGTCATCTCGCTCAGCCCGTTGCCCGAAGTGACGTACGGGCAGACCACACGTCTGTCTTGCAGCCAAGGCAAGCCCACCTTCTCTATTGCTCTCGCAAAGCGTCGGACAGCCGGGCACGCATAGGCCCGTGGCTCTAGCTCAGCGACTACCATACTCCGCATAAGGGAGCGTGCCAAGCCGCTCTGCCTGCCCGGTCCCCAAGAATACGCACTCGAAGGGATTCTGATACTACGGATAGGCACTTTCGGCCACTTCGGACCGGGAAGCCTCCGTACGGAGCTAGGCATTCGGGCCGTTCTCGAGAAGTGAGCAAGTCATGTCCCGCCGATTCAACCAAATCACGATCTCGGTCGCGCTTGCCGTGTCCGTCCTCGCCGCCATGGCTACGGCAGCCCCAAGGATCGCCGCCAATCCGGAGTCCGTGGGATTCTCGGCCGAGCGCCTCGAACGGGTCGACTGGATGCTACAGGGATACTGGATCGCGAGGAAATCCCAGGCGCGGTCGGGCTGATAGCTCGCCACGGCCAGATCGCCTGCCATAAGAGCTTTGGCCATCGCGATGTCGAGTCGAAGGCACCGATGTCCAACGATGTCATCTTCCGCAGCGCCTCAATGACAAAGCCCATCACATCCGTGGCCGCGATGATGCTCTGGGAGGAAGGCCGCTTTCAACTCCGTGATCCGGTCTCGAAGTTCCTGCCTGAGTTTGCCGACATGGATGTAGCGCTCCCCTTAGAGCCTGGTGACTACGCTCGTGGTCCGTACAAGACAGTTGAGTTGACGACACCGATTTCGACTCAACACCTGCTTACACATACCGCCGGATTGGCCAACCCGTACAGGAGAGTCACGCGAACCCTCTACAACGACCTCAGGACCAATCGCAACCCCAACGACACTATCGGCGACTACGTAGAGGCGCTCTCGAAGCCTCCCCTTAACTTCGAGCCTGGCGAGAGATGGGAGTACCGTCCCGCTACCGATGTGGCCGGCCGTCTCGTCGAGTTGCGTTCCGGCATGTCCTTGGCCGAGTATTTTGAGAAGAAGATCTTCCGCCCGTTGGGCATGGAGGATACCTACTTTTACCTCCCGCGCTCCAAGGTTCCGCGACTGGCCACGCTTTACCGCCCGAACGACGATGGCAAGATCGAACTGCAGGAGCGACCCGACTAGAACAGCCGGTGGGTGAAGGAACCGCATTCATACTTCAGCGGAGGGGGTGGGCTTGTGTCCACTACCGCCGACTGCTTCCGGTTTCACCAAATGATGCTGAATGGCGGAGTGTTGGACGGTGCTCGCATCCTCGGGCCGCGCACGGTGCGGCTGATGACGAACCATACCGGGGACCTAGCCGTCTGGCTGCGAGGAATGGGATACGGATTCGGCATCGGCTACTCCGTTTCGGTCGACAAGGGCCAGACTGCCATGCCAAGCGCCGAAGGCGCTTACAACTGGGGCGGGGCGTTCTGCACGGTTTTCTGGGTCGCCCCCGCGGACGGAATGATCGAAATATTGATGACCCAGATTCGACCGTACACGCACCTCAGCATTCGACAGGACTTTCAGACTGCCGCGTACCAGGCGCTAGTCGACTGAGGAGTCGCGATCGACACGATTCCTGCGCTCTCAAAGTGATCCGCCGATTCCCTTGGGAACCGCATCGAGGTGCTCGATTTCCGCCGGTGACCTACGCAGGCAGCCCTCCGTGTCCGCGATTCCTTCCGTGGTTCGGTGTTCTTGGCTGTCGCAATTCCTCGGTCAGTTGTTGTTGACAGAATCCCAATCGTCGACTCGGCAAGCCGGAGCAGGTTGAGAGCGCCTTTGCCCCCTGGGTCGCCAACCGCCTGACCAGGACGTTCAAAGTCCCGCGTGCGTGTTCAGGAAGGATCTCTCGGCGCCAAGCTGAACGGTTCCCGCGCAAACACCCGCCTTACCATCGGCTCGAAGAATTCCATCGGCAGCGAATCGTAGTCGGGATCGAATGAGCACTGGTCCCACCGATCACAGAATTTCAGGGCGTCCTGATACCAGGGATGGTCGCGGAACTTGTCGCGCGCGTTGCGGTCGCCGCCCACGTGGTGGCCGTAGTAGTAATACTGAATCAGGCCGTGGTGGCGGACGATCCAGTGCGTCCGCTCGGTTACGTAGGGGCGAAGCATCAGCGCGGAGAGCTCGCCGTGGCTGTGCGGGGCCAGGAGGTCGTCGATGTCGTGCAGGAGCGCTGCCACCACCATCTCCTCTTCGGCACCGTCGCGATAGGCGCGGGTCGCGGTCTGCACGGAATGTTCCAACCGGTCGACCTGATACCCGCTGAGCGAACCCGACAGCTCGCGGAGATGCGCTAACACCCGGTCGGCGGTGCCGGCGGCGAACTCCTCTTCGAAGTGACCGAGCAACTCGTAGTCCTCGCGGGTGCCGTCCGCCATCGTGGTGAAGCTCACCGTCCGACCGCTCGGCTTTGTTCTATCGTGCATGCCTGTCAGTCTCCCGATCAGGGTTCCTAATCAGGCAGCGTGCCTGAAACCGGAGGGCTTTGTCAAGGGCCAGTCCGGACTCCGTGCTTGACAAGCGCGGGCGTGAAGTGTATTTGATACTCGGTAAGCGCTCGCGTGCGTTCAGCTCGGAGCCCCACGCGCGAATTCCGGGAGTCGCTGCGTGAGCGCGCTCTGGGCCGTCCGTCAAGCACTCGGGGGATCTGACCATGCATCACTCGATCACCAGCATCACCTGCGCTGCCGACGTCCTGTCCGCAGTCTGGAGCCATGGCGGGCGGACCGATCTTCCCTACCTCTGGCTGCGCGACAATTGCAGTTGCAGCGAGTGCCGGGTCGCGCAGACTACGGAGAAACGGTTCCACCTCTTCCAAGTCCCCAGAGATCTGAGGCCGTCAAAGGTCAGCATCGAATTCGCCGGATCCGAGGGCGAGGCGATTTCCATCGCCTGGCCGGACGGACACCGCACCCGGTACCGGTCAAGCGAGATCCTCGGCTTCCTGAGCCGACCTCGTTTCGAACTGCGCTACTGGGATAGCGGCTTCCAGCCGCGAAGGTTTGACTATCAGCGGTTCCTCGCAAGCGACGACGTGGCGGCGGAGCTGATCGAGGAGTTCCTCCGCACCGGGGTCTGCGTGCTCATCAACGCACCCACTGACCCGGATTCGTCGGAGCAGCTTGCGGCCCGCTTAGGACCGGTCCGCGAGGTGGTGTTTGAGCGCATCCACAACGTCGTGGTCGACCCGAAGGGATACAGCATCGCGCATACGGGACTAGCGATCGCACCCCATAACGACTTTACGAGCTATAGCTGGCCGCCGAACGTGCAGGCGCTGCACATGCTGATCAACGAGTGCAAAGGCGGCGAGTCCTGCGTCGTCGACGGCTTCGGCGTGCTCTGCGAGCTGCGCAAAGATCATCCCGACAAGTTCGGCGTGCTGTGCGAAGTGCCGGTGCCATTCCGTCTCTTCAGTGAGGAATACGAGTGCTGCACGGCTAACCCCATGGTCGAGGTGGACAGCGACGGCGAGGTCAGGATGTTGCGCTTCAACACCCAGCAAATGCAGGTCATTCCCCTGTCCGAGCCTCGACTGACCGACTTCTACGCCGCTTACCACGAGCTGTCCGGCCGGGTCAATGCCGCCAGCGCACAGGCTTTCGTTCGGTTGGAAAGCGGGCAGATTCTAGTGTGTGCCGGGCATCGAGTGCTCCACGGTCGCACCGCGCTGACCTCGAACGGGCGGCGTCACCTGCAGGACATCTATTTCGAGCACGACAACGTACGCAATCACCTGAGGTGGCTGCGTCTCCACGACCGAATATGAACGCCGGAACTGGGGCCACGCTTCCCGACCTGACCCCGGTGCCGCCGTGGAGATCCTCCGGCCGCCTCCCGTTTGGTGCCACCGTCTACGTGCCGCTTCCGCGAAGGAACCGGAGAGCGGACACGATGGCGGCCTGCGATTGAGTGCTGACGGCGGGAATGGCGGAGACAAAGATAACCAACTGATTCTAGCCGCTGGAGCCCCGGCCCGCCGCCCTGCTGGACCCCGGGCTGCTCGCTGAACACGATCTCCGGTGGCTTAGCGTCACCCCCTCATCGCATGCCAGCCTGCAACGTCCCGTATAACTCTCAATCTCTCCCTCTGTTCTCCCCCGATCCCCATGCACTTCATCGAGGAATGGGCCAACGGATGGCGTCAGAACTGAATGTGTGTGTGGAGGATCCTCAGGTAACTGGCGGTCTACCCCGACTTGGACCTCGCAGGCCCACATCTTCTCAGCCGTGCCGCAATGCCTCAGAAGGGGTCAGGTGGCCGGCGCGCACCGCCGGTAGGGTCGCGGCCAAGCACGCGCAAACCGTGAGCGCGGATAGTGCCCAAGCAAGGACCCTCCAGTCGAACGGACCTACCTCGAAGAGCACACCAGCGATCAGCCTTCCGGCGGCAACGGCCCCGGCAGTACCCACAGCCGCACCTAGGCCAAGGAGTATGGCAGCGCGGCGGACGACCAGAGCTTGGACCTGCCCCCGCGTTGCTCCGAGAGCCAGGCGTAGGCCTATCTCCCCGGTCCGATTGCGGACGATCTGGCTGCAGACACCAAACAATCCGACGGCGCACAGCAGAAGTGCGACTCCCGAAAATGCCGCTACCAGCATCGCAAGCATGCGCTCGAGAGCGATGCCCCTCTCCAGGAGAAGTTCTACCGAACTGTATTCTCGATCGACCGGCATACCAGGCGTGACCTCTCGGACAGCCTCCCGGACGCGTCTCACGATGTCCGCGCTAGGCAAGGTTAACCTAACCGCCAGCGTCTGAAGAAAGCCCTCATAGCCCGTCGTGGATTTGTATAGCAGCGGCGGCGGATCGGCCCGTACATCGATCTGGCGGACGTTGCGGACTATGCCGACGACGCGGTTGTCGCCGTCAATGATCCCTCCCAGCGCCGTGCCCTCCGCGAAGTAGCGGTCGGCGAACGCGTTGTTGACGACCACGACGTTGGCTTCCCCACGATTCGGAAACCGACCCGCCAAAAGCCGGATGCCCAACGTGTCGAAGTATCCCGGAGATGCCCAGACTTGAATGACTGACATCTCCTCGTCCTCCGTCGGCACGTAGCCCGCGATCGATGTCGTGCGCATCCCGACGTTCCCCGACAGAGGCAGCGAGCCCGTGAATGCGGCTGACTGGACCCCCGGCACTCTCTCGATTCGGTCCACGATGCGCCGTCGCATCGCTGGCTGCGACTCCCTGGAAAAGCCGCCCCCTTGGGGATCCAGCCTGATACCGATTACAGTGGCCGCTTCAAGACCGAGATCGGCGGAGCGTAACTCACCCAGATTCTTGAGGAATAATCCGGCCGTGAACAGTAGAACCACCGCTAGGGCAAGTTGCGCACCCACCAGCAAGCTCCTCGCGCGAACCTCGTCCCTGTCGGCTGAAACTCCGGCCTGTCCGGTTCGGAGTCCGCTCGCGGAGCTTGCCCTCGCTCCCAGCATGGCGGGAACGAGTCCGCAGGCGAGAACCGTAACGGTTCCTGCAGCAGCGGCGAACAGCAATTCTGGATGTGAGGGTCGAATCTCCAGAACCCCGGCAGCGCCGGCGCCCCGGACAGACTGCAGCCAGCGCTGGATCAATGGCGCCAACCAGAACGCTAGGCTGTACCCCGCCGCCGCACCAGTCCCCGCGAGGACCATGCTCTCGGCAAGCACCGGTTTCATCCGATCCAATCGGCCAGCGCCCAGAGCCATCCTGAGCCAGAATTCCTCCCGCCGCCCGCTTGCGCGCACCAGCAGGAGACCGCCCAGATTCGCGCAGGCGACCAAGAGGACTAGACCTGTGGCACCCCAGAGCAGCATCAGCGGCCTCTCTGCAGCCCTGCGCAGGCGGGAGAGCCCGTGGCTGAGGGGCGTGAGGGGAATCCTGATTCGCTCCAAGTCCTTGCGCGTCTCGGCACTGATGCCTGCTCCAAGATGCTCCACAAAGATCTCCTGCAATCGAGCGTTGACCGCCGCTTCGGCGCGGTCGAGACCAACCTCTGGCCTGAGACGCATCAGGATGTTCAGCCAGTACGTCTCGACCGGAAAGGATCGCTGCAGACGCGACGGGCTCAGCGTGATCTGTTCCTGCATCGACATTGGCACCCAGATGTCGATCGAGCTCTCAAGGGTGTGGCCCCGAAACGGAGGCATCGCGACCCCCACGACGGTGTAGGGAAGGCCATGGAGCCTGATCGCCGACCCGACGACGCTGGGATCGGCGCCGAGGCTTGTGTTCCAAAAGTCGTGGCTCACCACCGCGACAGGGTTCGAGCCCGGCGCGCCGTCATCCTCTGGGGCTAGCAAGCGCCCGTGAAGCGGAAGCACGCCCAGCATGGGGAAATAGGCACCCGTGACCAGTTGACACGACGCTCGGAGAAGCTCGCCGGACCCGTGGCCGAGTCCGCCCCAGTAGACGCGGCTCTCGAACGTGGGCGTGGCAGCGACTGCCTCGAGCACTCCGTGGTTGTCCTGGCTGAGCGACCTGTACTGCTCGTAAGAGAACGTCTCCGTCTGGGGCATGTCGCTCCTGCTGAAGATACCGATCGCACCTGGACCGAGGACGGCCAGCTCGTGCGGGCTCTCCACTGGAAGCGGTTGCAGCATCAGCGACTTGAACACACTGAAGACAGCGGTGGTAGGTCCGAGGCCGACAGCAAGGGTGAGCGTTGCAACTGCGAAGAATCCAGGATTCCTCCGGAGGGATCGCAGGGCCGGAGAGACGTTGATGGGCATGCTCGGAGAATGGCTGAACGCCGCAGGACGGACGGGCCCGGTCGATTGCATGGTACAGGTGACGATTCAGTCTTCGCCTTGCCGGCCCTGGCATGGCCCGCGACAGAGATGTCGCAGGGGGCAGAAAACAGGAGCCATCGGCGGCGGGACCGGTAATGTCGGGGGGTGGGGTCGGTTCGGTTGTGCCAGTCACCACGAATCCGCGAGGCCCAAGGAGGCGCCAACCTCGCCGTGAGACCGCTACTGCGTTGCGGCCGCTGCGAATGGACATGCCGGCGGTTGGCTACTTTGTGCGCAAGCGAATCCAGCGGATCGTGGTAGCGGTTAGCGCAGCCGTGCCGATCATGGCGGGCACTTGGGCTCTGTCGCGCCGCGAGCTTCCCGAGCCGCGCGTGGATTCCGGCATGGTGTTTGGCGACACCGTCAATCGCGGCCAAATGCTCAGGCAGGCGCATGGGATCGGCACCCCGCCACCGGAGACCGTTGTCGTCATCCCATCCGGCGATGCGGGTCGCGTCGAGCGCCGAACACGTCTACCCGTGACCGCCGGTCGGCCCAAAAGACAATGCCACCGAAACTAAGCAGCCCCCTGGGTGGAACAGGACCTTGGTCCGGCGTACCCGTACTACTGGCCTGATCCCCGCTGACCGAGCTCTTCGCCTCCGCCTTGGGTGGGCCGCCCAACTGCTTGGAACGATGACCGGAATCTATCTTGGCCGCCACTGATAGAACGTGGTGGGTCAGGATTCGGACGTGATATCCTTCGCGAGAGGCCGTGCAGACCGTCGCCGTCAAACCTGAAATCCTAGTTTGGGCCCGCAAGACCGCCGGCCTGACTCGGCAGGACGCGGTCGCGATGCTGCCAATCAAGAAGGCTTATGGCGAGTCTGGTCTGGACCGGCTAATGGCATTGGAGTCAGGCGACCGGAAGCCCACGGTTTCGATGCTCGAAAGGATGGCCAAGCTCTATTACCGTCCTGTAATCACTTTCTATCTGGACGCTCCTCCGGCTCCGAGTGAGGCGGGTGTTGACTACCGGTCCAACGCAGCGTTTGGCTCACCTCGGGAGGAGGCGCGTCTCAAAGCGCTGGTTCGAGACATATTGGGGCGGCAGCTGCTGGTCCGCGAGGCGCTAGAGTCCGAAGAAGAGGCCGAGCCAGTCTGGTTCGTCGGCGAGCTGCCCGAGAGATCTGGGGCCGGTACGACGCACGGCCACGTAGTCGACGCGTTGATGAGTGGTGCGTCGTACGCCGCGAGACTATTCGACGCAGCACGCAGTTTGCTGGACGAGATTATCGGCCCGGACTTCGATGTGGGAGCCTATTACCAGCAGACTTCCCCCAGTGAGGCGTTCAAGCTACTCAGGACAAGAGTAGAAGAAGCCGGAGTCTTTGTCTTGCTGCAAGGAGATCTAGGAAGCTATCACAGCGCAATTGATGTGCAGCGTTTCCGTGGTCTAGCAATTGCCGATCCAATTGCACCTTTTATTGTAGTGAATGATAGGGACTCAAGAACTGCTTGGTCCTTCACATTGCTTCATGAATTGACACACTTATGCGTTGGAAGTACAGGTGTTAGCGGGCCTAATTCTACCGCGAGTAGTGAGCACAATTCCACTGACAAAGGCGAGTATTACCAAGCTAGACTGCTCGAGAAATTCTGTAATAGAGTTTCGTCAAATTGGTTGCTTTCCGATGGGAGTCTCGATTCTATTGGAGTCACCAGACATGAAGATATAGACACCTTGAAGAAGAAGATTAATTCGTTTGCCAAGAAGAGGAATCTAAGCCATACTATGGTAGCCTATCGACTCGCTTTATCGGGCAGAATTAGTCACAATATATACCGCGAATTAAGCAATTTTTATCGTGACCAATGGAAAAAGTATAAGAAAGAGCGAAATCAGTCCAGCTCGGGCGGACCTAGCTATTACACAATCCGTCGGCATAGGATTGGCGATAAGCTACTTGACTTTAGCCTTCGAATGTTATATACACGAGCACTTTCTACCTCGAAGATTGCCACTATGCTAAAGGTCAGGCCGAGGAGCGTCGGTAGGTTGCTTCGACCAGACTTAATGGAATAACGCACTTGAGCATGCTATATTTGCTAGACGCTAACGTCCTCATTGACGCTGATCGTGACTACTATCCCATCCATAGAGTGCCTCAATTCTGGGCGTGGATTCTTGATAATGCAAGGAAAGACAGAATAAGAGTTTGTCGTGAAGTACTTAGTGAAATCACCCTTCCGAGAATCAAAAGCAAGAAAGACGACAGACTAACAGATTGGGCGGAGGAGTATTCTAGCATCCTATTGTTGCCAGAGACACCTGATCGAGCAAGGGTCAGTTACGTATTAGACAAGGGTTACGCACCTGATCTCAGCGAGTCAGAAATTCAAGGACTTGGGGCAGATCCGTACCTGATCGCTTACGCTGCAGCAGCCCGAACCGAACGTTGTATTGTGACCTGCGAAGTGTCGAAACCAAACAAGAAGGGGAAGAACCGACGAATTCCGGACGTGTGTACAAGGCTTGAAGTCCAAGTCTGCGACACATTCAAACTGATTCGAACGCTCGATTTTAAGGCCTGACCAAACTCGCACAAATGATTCAGTGATATCGCTAGGAATACCGAATGTGCTCGAAGGAGTCTGCCGCTCGTAGCGATGCGGTAGGCCAGCCGGTCTTGGTAAAATCCAATTAGTCCGTGCTTCGAGGTTCCGACATTTGCGGCATCGCGCCCCTCAGCAGCCCGGGGCGGCGGCTGGGCATGGGCAGCTTGTCTGCTCGGCCCAACCCCTGCTGCGTTCCAAGCGTTGATCGAGCTCGTCGGCTCGCTGAGTCCGAGCACTACTCGGCCCGCAGACGGAGGATACGGCGCGGCTCGACCGGGGACATGATCCGCATGGATGGCGGACCGTTCCTCATGGGCACGGAGACCGATCAGGGCTTTCCGGCGGATGGGGAAGGACCGGTGCGCCGTGTTCATGTGGACCCCTTCTATTTGGACGCCCTTCCCGTCACGGTGGAATCCTTCAGGGAATTCGTTGCGGCGACTAGGCATGTCACGGAGGCAGAGCAGTTCGGCTGGTCGTTCGTGTTTCATACGCAGATCCCTAAGGATCGGTACGAATCCGTCGCTGACGACACGGTCGCGGGGCATGAGTGGTGGTGCAAGGTCAGCGGGGCAGATTGGCGGCATCCCGAGGGTCCGGACTCGGCGGTTTCCGAGCGCCCTGACCACCCTGTGACGCACATCTCCCACTCCGACGCGCTCGCCTATTGCGATTGGGCAGGGAAGCGGCTCCCGACCGAGGCCGAATGGGAATTCAGCGCCCGAGGCGGTCTTGAGCAGCAGACCTACCCGTGGGGGGGCGAGCTTGAACCCGACGGTCGGCACCTGTGCAACATCTGGCAGGGAGTGTTCCCGCGCGAGGACACAGGTGAAGACGGCTACAGGGGACCGTGCCCCGTCGATGCGTTCCCGCCGAATGGCTACGGCATCTACTCGATGACCGGGAACGCATGGGAGTGGTGCGCCGACTGGTTCGATCCCGGCTACCACGTCACCGCCACCCGCCACAATCCCGTCGGCCCGCCAACCGGGACGGCCCGCGTGATGCGCGGGGGTTCATTCCTGTGTCATGCTTCGTACTGCAACCGCTACAGGGTGGCCGCGCGGACATCCAACACACCTGACAGTTCGACATCGAACCTCGGCTTCCGGTGCGCACGGGACATTTGAGAACTGGGAGGGGACGGCTATGCGGGGAATGCTCCGATCTCGCTGGTGGCTTGTCGTGGCCGTGGCTGCAATCCCGTGGGCCCTGTCCCGGTCGGCCGAGTCTCCAGGGCCCGCCGCCGTAGCTCCGGTGCCGGTTGAGCAACCGCTGCCGTACAGCCACAAGACCCACATCGCGTTGGGGC
Organism: Bryobacterales bacterium; assembly: GCA_965203925.1. Taxonomy (GTDB): domain Bacteria; phylum Acidobacteriota; class Terriglobia; order Bryobacterales; family UBA6623; genus VXMF01. The sequence continues at coordinate 6,410,243 of OZ241924.1, read as the reverse complement.
TGCAGTGTCGAGACTGTCATTCGATCGCTGAACCTGGCTTCTTGGCGGGCTATCCCGCCGAGGCGACATGCATGGCGTGCCACTCTTCGATCAAGGCCGACAGCCCGCACATCCGGCGGCTTGCAGAATTCGAGAGTGGCGGAGAGGCCGTTCCATGGAAGCGCGTCTATCGCGTCCCCGACTTCGTATGGTTCTCGCACGCGTCCCATGTCGACGATGCCGCCGTCGAGTGCGAGACGTGCCACGGACCGGTCGCCGAACGCGAGGTGCTCTTCCAAGAAAAGCCGACCACCATGGCTTCCTGCATGGAGTGCCACGCCCGCAACAACGCGCCCAACGACTGCGACCTGTGCCATGATCCCGGCTAGCCGCGCCCGCGCGGAACCGATCCTGCGCCCTCGCCGGCACCGCCCCGAGCGACGTCCCGCGATGCGGCTCGCGCTGATCGGAGCGACCGGGTCGATTGGGCGCAACACGCTTCAGGTCATCCGCGAGATCGGGGCCACAGTCGATGTAGTGGCCCTTGCGGCTGGTCGGAATGTCGCCCGGCTCGCCCGGCAGGCGGTCGAGTTTCGCCCTTCCTTGCTGTCGGTTGCGGACGCTCGCTCCCTCGTGGACCTCCGCGAGCGGATCGCTGGCGTTCCCGGCTACCGGCCGCGCCTCTTGTGCGGACCGGACGGAATTCTCGAGGCCGCCACCGGAACGCGCGCCGACGTTCTCGTCTCGGCCGCAGTCGGAGTGGTCGGACTGCCGGCGACCTATTCGGCTGTTAAGGCTGGGCAGCGCGTGGCCTTGGCAAACAAGGAGGTGCTCGTCTCCGCTGGGGACCTGGTCATGGCGGCGGCGCGCGCGTCTGGGGCCTCGCTGCTGCCGGTTGACAGCGAGCACAACGCGGTGCACCAGTGCATGCGGGCAGGCAGCCGTCGCGAAGTCGACCGCGTCGTGCTGACGGCATCGGGAGGGCCATTCCGCACCACCCCCGCCGAGGACTTGGCTACGGTCACTCCGGCGCGCGCCCTCCAGCATCCGACATGGAAGATGGGCAGCCGCATCACGATCGATTCAGCAACACTCATGAACAAGGGATTCGAGGTCATCGAGGCCTGCCATCTCTTCGGCCTGCCGCCGGAGCGGGTCGACGTCGTTGTCCATCCCCAGTCCATCGTTCACGCCATGGTTGAGTTCTCCGACGGCTCATTGGTGGCCCAGCTGAGCCCTCCCGACATGAAGCTCCCGATCCGCTACGCGCTGACATATCCCTTGCGCGAGCCGAGCCCTTGCCGACGCATGGATTGGTCACGCGCGGCTAGCTTGGACTTCGAACCACCGGACTTGGACCGCTTCCCGCTCTTGGCACTGGCGTACGAGGCCCAGCACGCCGGAGGCCTTGCCGGCTGCCTGCTGAACGCCGCCGACGAGGTGGCCGTCGCAGCGTTCTTGGATGGACGCGTGCCCTTCTTGGCGATCCCGGAAATCGTCGAGCGCACAATCCGCTGGGGGGCGGGACAAAAGGCTACTAGCATCGCGGATGTCATGGAGTGCGACCGCGAGGCCCGGGAATACGCGGCAGGAGTAGCTGCGGGCATCGCTCGGTCTGGCGTGGAGGCTGCCGTCCTAGGCTGAACGGCACAACATGGTCAACTTCATCATCGTCCTCAGCATCCTCGTGCTGTTCCACGAGCTCGGCCACTATCTGGCCGCTCGGTACTTTGGCGTTCCCGTGGAGAGCTTCGCGATTGGCTTCGGCCCGAGGCTGGTGGGCTTCAAGCGCGACGGGACCGACTTCAAGGTCTGCGCCCTGCCGATAGGCGGCTACGTCAAGATGGCCGGCCACAGCTTCGGCGGAGAGGCCTCGGATGTCCCAACCGGTTTCGCCTTGAAGCCCAGATGGCAACGGCTGGTGATTCTATTTGCCGGGCCGGCCTTCAACTTCCTACTTGCGATCTTCGTGCTCACAGGCGTCTTCATGTACCGGTACGAGCGCCCGACCTACTTGACGCAGGAACCACGGGTGGACTGGGTACGGCCGGGTTCGCCCGCCTCCGAGGCCGGCGTTCGGGCGGGAGATCTCGTGCTATCCGTCGATGGTGCCAAGAGCGCGACATGGGCAGATCTCAAGGTGAACACGATCGTGGTTGGCGGCCTTGAGGTGGAGCTCCTTGTGGAGCGCGATGGCGGGGAAGTGCGGTCCACGATTCGTGTGCCGGATGGTTCGGGCTCAGAGGGCGACTTGGGATGGTTTCCGGCCCATTCCGTTCACATTGAAGCCGTCTCTAAAGGAATGCCGGCCGTGGAGGCCGGAATCGAGCCCGGAGACCGCCTCGCCAGCATCGGCGGGATCCCTGTTGTGGCGGTCGAGCAGGTCCCAGGCATCGTGGCAGGGTCCCGAGGTCGCCCGCTGCAGATCGAGGTGGAGCGGAGTGGCGCCCTGCACGAATTCGAGGTCGTCCCGCGCGAGAACGGGGACCGGTGGCAGGTTGGCATCAGCATGCGCGGGCACTACGACAGCTTGCACGAGAGCTTGGCCTTCGTTCCGGCGCTAGAGATGTCCCTCCGCGAGAACGCCATGTTTGCCGGTGCGGTCGTGCTTGCAATCCGGGGGCTGGTCTCGGGCCAGCTCGAGATCACGGCGCTAGAGGGCCCCGTCGGGATCTACCAGCACACTCAGACCGCCGCGTCGTACGGCCTGATCGTCCTCCTGGAGTTCATCGCCGTGATCAGTGTCAACCTCGGAGTCATCAACCTCGCCCCAGTGCCCGTCTTGGACGGTGGCCAGATTGTGGTCCTACTGATTGAGCTGCTCCTGCGGCGGGACCTGAGTGAGGTCGTAAAGCTCCGCATCTCCCAAGCGGGCCTGGTGTTCCTTGTCGTGCTGTTCGGAATAGTGATGTACAACGACGTAGCGCGCCAGTTCTTCGGGCCCTGATATGGGCAACCGCCTTGGTCGGTGATGGCGAGGGCAGATGGATTCCGCGGAGCTCTGCACTCGAAACGTCGGTGGCAAGGAGCCGGATTGCAGACCGTAGCGACAGGTCTACGCACACCCCCAACTGGGAACCGCCATCGAAAGTCTGGCCAGACCGTCAGAACTGGCGATCTGAGCGGTTTGTCCCATCGCAGGGACCAACGACTAATCGAATTTGCGAGGTAAACCGGCACGGGCGCCTCGAGCGCTCCACTACGCACTTCCCAGCCTCCAGCCATCCCTAGACCTATTCCTCAAGGCAAGTCGGCCGCGAGCCTTCCGGTGGCAGAACGCCGCTGGGGCCCGTACAGGAATTGACCCTGTTCCCCTCACTTCTTCTACAGCGACCTAGAATGGCAACAACGGCCATCGTGGCCACCAAGCAGACCAACGGCCACGCCGCCACCGGTGACGAGTCGGAGCATTGGACGATGGCCGAAGTGACTTGTGGGTGGATGGACGCGGCCGATTCCAAGCACGTCGCGCGCGGCCTCATCTTCCGGAAGTACATCTCCGGAGCCTTCGAGGAGCTCCAGACTGCTGTGCTGACCGACGAGGACTCCGTCCGGAACGGTGACTCCTACCACGCATAGCAGAAGGCAGCGGATGGCTACACCCGTGTTTCTGGCTCTTGCAAGAGCGCTTGCTTGCGCGACGAGCGGAGCCACGGGCACGTTGACTCCGGGACGCTATGTGGGCGTCGACCAGGAGCAGGACGAGCGTGAGCCCGTTAGAGGCAAGGTGCAGCGGCTGGTCGTCGACGTGCACGGGAGAATGGTGCAAGCCACCCTCCCGAACGATGCGGCCAATGGGGGCCACGCTGCGGTGGGGTTAGGAGGCTCGAGGGTATGAACATCGACACTTCCTTCTTGCGGCGCTGCATTGGCACCTTGGAGCGCGCGGTGGGTTGGATTGGTGAGCAGGAGAGGACGGACGACTTCGCCTACAACATCTACTGTGCGGCATGCGTCAAGGAGTTCGAGCTTGTTCTGGAGCAGAGCGGCAAGTTGCTGCGCAAGAGGATCGCCGCCTACTTCGCCAGCAATCGGCAGGCCGATCGCCTCGCATTCAAGGATCTGTTCCGCCATGCCGCTAGACACAGGCTGATCGAAGCGGACGCGGTGCAACGCTGGCTGGCCTATCGCGACAACCGCAATCACACTGCGCACGACTACGGTGAGGACTTCGCCGAGACAACACTCAAGCTGCTGCCGACCTTCATCATCGACGCTAGGGCACTGGCCGACATGATCGAAAAGGGGAACGATGGCTGACGGGCTGCACCTCTCGACACGGCACCGGCGAGTCTTGCAAGCCCTGTTGCGGGAGCATCTTCCTGGCGTTGAGGTCTGGGCCTACGCTAGCCGCGTCAACGGTCGGAGCCACGACGGCAGCGACCTCGACTTGGCGCTGCGCGGTCCGGGGTTGAATGCAATTCCGGCCAGCCAATTGGTGGCCTTCGAGGAAGCAGTGCGGGAATCGACCATCCCGTTCCTTATCGAGGCGCGGGACTGGGCGATGCTGCCGCGGCGGTTTCAGCAGGAAGTCGCACGGGAGTATGTGATGTTGGAGGGTCGGGCGGATAGGTAGATGTCGATCAACCTCCGTCGGGCATACGGCACGATCGTCAGCGGAGCATCGCCGTGCCGCAGCGTGGACGTCCGTTTGCAGAGCGGGCGCTACGCGCTGATCCGGATCCGGAAGGGACTCAATGGCGGAGGTGCGAAACGACGACGCACTGCTCAGTTGCGCCGTGCTTGGTCACGCGCTTGCCTTGTGGACGCTCGCATACTGCCTGCCGGCACTAACCAGCACGTTGCGATCTTCCGTCCCGATCCGGCGATTCTCAATCCCAGGATTCTCCGCTATTTCCTAGTCTGCCCGGCCATGCAAGAGAAACTACTCTCTTGGGCGGAGTCTGGCGGAACACGGAATGCACTGACGAAACGACCGATCGAGGCCTTCTTCCCGCTCCAGAGATTCTGACTTCCCAGCTTCCCCGGCCCAATCTGCGAGAGGACGTAGGGCCATTCCGCTATCACGACCACCGACGCAGCCTTCGGAAGGCGCGACAGGTGGCCATCGACTGCTTCTTGGGCATTGGTGTGGGCCGGGCCCTGGGGCCGTTCCGGTCCGTCTCGTCGAGGCCCGGGACGAAGAACGAGAGACTGGCCTTCTGGGCCACCATCGCAAGCTCCTCGGCTTGCCAATGGACAACCTCGACAGAGCGGTCCGCCAGCGAATCAAGAAGCTTGCCGGCATCACCGGGTTGCCGCACTAAGTCGCCGAATTCCGGTCCCACGAGCCCCACTGCGCAGGCTGCGGCGAGGAGGATCTCGCCGCCAGCCCTGACGATGTGCGCCGCCGCCAGCCCTTTCACGGCTTGGACGAACGTGAAGTGCTGCTAGGGCCAGGGCGCTCGTGCACCCGTACGCCAAGTAATGAAGGCCATGGTCAGCCGGTCCAGACCCTCGAACAGCGCTTGGGACCAGCCGCCGCAGTCCGACACCACTGTCAGGCTGGGAGCACGGCCTTGGCTGGATGACTGGCTTGTCCCGCGAGCAGGTAGTTCGCGCAGGTGGGGCAGTATCGCGCGAATCTGCTGGGCCAACGAGGTGTTGAGGTCTTCACTCAGCGCCAGTAGCGGAGCCCCCCAGAGCCGCGTGTTGGCAACAGCGGCGCCGCGGAGCTCGAGCTCTGGTGCGCCACAAACTGATTCAGCAGGCGTTCCTGGCCCCCGTAGGTCTGCACCTGGCCGTCGAGCAGCGGTGTGGCGTCGTGCGCCATCAGGCCGCCAGGAATCCATTGCTGGGAGTGGGCGGTCGCTCGGGGGGCCGCCCGCGTGCGGCCACGTCCAGTTGCCCCGCGAAGTGTCGGCTTGTCAGGCTTGCGCCCCTCCCAGCCCCTACAGCCCTTGAAACCATGGCCAGACAGCCAGCCGTCCGGCGGGACACGACCAGTAAGCCGGAAGCGGGATCACCAGGCGCTGGTTCGACGCAAGGAGGATCGGTACCTAGAACGTTCTTCCGTCGCCACCTGTGGCACGGATTCGATGTGTTGCCGGAGCAGAACGGGCAGATCAGACTTGCTCGAGCCGATACTAACGCCGTGCTTGTATGTATTCCGGTATCTGCGCACCACAAGTGCCACCACGAAGCGCAGGTGCCAGATCTCTCGATGTCCTGAACTGTCAGGCCGCTGACCTGCACACGTATGCCAACAAGGACAGCGCTACAAGGCTGGCCATCGGGCACCGTTCATGAATCGGGCAAGGAACGCGCCCTGATGGAGGGTTGGATCAAACCTCGCGCCAGAGTGCCATGTAGGCGCGACAATTGCCCTGGGACGTACTCCTACATCAATGGGGGTGTGGCAGGTGCCTTCCCTCCTCTCAGGCACGCACTTGCGGCCACTTGGCTAAACTCGGGGAGCCCTCGGATTGAATCGCGCATAGCGGACTCCTTGCGGTACGACATCGCTTCGCACGGTCTTGCTTGGCCTCCTGCAGCGTGAAGGCTCTTCGATTAGGTGTTGAGCCAAGACTAGAACGGCTGGGTCCTTGAACGAGTGAGGGACTAGAGGGACGGAAGGGAGGATCAACTGTGGGCCGGCGTCGTTCCCGGAGGTCGAGCTGAATGCGGACGCGGAATAATCCGTTCTCGAGATCCCGCGCTCGGTTCTGCCAGAACGGAGGCAGTGGCAGAGGGTGGTTGTAACAGCGGTGGCCTGGGTAAGGTGCCCGGGCAAGCCGCTCTCGGTAATCTCCCCGGCCGGGACCGACCAGCATGCAGGCAATCGCTTGCTGCACAATGCCTACGTCAGGTCGGATGAGTTCCTCCCGCCACACCAGGAGAGCTAGCGTCAGGACCGTTGCCAGCGGGTACGGAGGGGTTCGCTTGCGTCAAAACGCCGTTCATCATTCTGTCGATGCACCTCCTTGGCGCTGGCTGTGATCTAGGGATAGTCACTCGGGGGAAGCAGCCACTTTCGCATTCGCTATAATCTTGCTGTGTGCAACTGTCCAATTCTTCCAAGGAATCCAGTGCCACCGAACGGGGATCGACGTCGGTTCGGTCTTCTCTGCAGAGAAGCTCCATGCGGGTTAGGAAATGTCATGGCCCAGACGCGAGCAGAATGCTCCCAGCGTTCCCCATCGGGCAAGGAAAGAACATTCGAGTCCAGAATGTTCAGGGCCATCGCTGGCCTAGGTTGCCTAGAGTCCCCGAACACCTCCAAGGCTCTCAATCGCATTCGCCACGCTGCGCCCCTCCACCACTCCGCCTACGTTGCCTGCTTGAGACCCCACCCGCTGAACGCAGACTGCTACCCTCCCTCATGCTCGATAGGCGATTGCACTCTCTTCACATACGACACCATTGGGTCGCAGACAAGGCTGTTTGGCCATCATGTCAAGACTCCGAATCCGAAATGTGGCGCAGTCGATGCGGATCCATCAATCCGCCGTCGGCTCGTAGAGATCAAAGGAGAGCGTCCCGATAAAAGACATTTTCAGTTCCCGCGCCACGACGCGGGAGCTGCTCAATTCGGCACGCCCTAGACGTTGTGAAGAACATAGCGCAGAGCACGAAGAACAAATGGCTGGACGCAGTGGATCTGTTCGCGGGCTGCGGCGGTCTCACACAGGGTCTGACATCGGCTGGATTTCGCGTTCGACTTGCGATCGAGGTCGACCACTTCGCTGCAACCTGCTACCGAGCGAACCAAGCACATGTTGAACTGTGGGAACGTGACATCACTGAGGTAACTTCGGAGGAAATTCTAAGCCATTTTCGATGGACTCGAGGGTCACTTCCGCTGTTGGCAGGCTGTCCACCATGCCAAGGATTCTCAGCATTACGCACTCTAAATGGGGGACGGAGTGTCTACGACTCCCGTAATGACCTAGTCAAGGAGTTTTCTCGCTTGGCGCTGGAACTGCAACCCCAAGCAATCCTTATGGAGAACGTTCCCGGACTGGCCAACGATGCGCGGTTCGAGTGCTTGGTCGCGAATCTACGCTCGGCTGGCTATGTCGTTCAATGGGCCGTTCTAGATGCAGCCGACTATAGTGTGCCGCAAAGGCGACGTAGGCTCATTCTGACGGCAGGTGCAGGTTTCAACGTATCTTTCCCGACTGCGTCCCGGAAAAGAATAAGCGTCCGGTGGGCCCTTGAGAAACTACCATCGGCTGGTGACAGCGGCGATCCGGCGCACGATCACGGCGAGAGGCGGTCAACGAGGATACGACGGAGAATCAAACGCACACCCCTAGACGGCGGCAGCCGAACTGACCTTGGTCATAAACATCAGCTAGCCTGCCATCGCAAGTGCGGCGGGTTCAAGGACGTCTACGGACGGATGTCGTGGGACGACGTGGCACCTACGATCACCTCTGGATTTGTAAATCCGTCAAAGGGGCGGTTTCTCCATCCCCTAGAACACCGTTCCATCACCGTCCGAGAAGGTGCCATATTGCAGACATTTCCGTCTTACTATCGTTTCCCAATGTCGAAAGGCAAGTTCCGTGTAGCGGGGCTCATTGGCAACGCTGTCCCCCCAGAATTTGCCTGCCTACAAGGTCGTGCAATCAGGAGAGACCTCGCCAGTCAAGCAACTAAAATCACATGATGCCTGAGTGTTTTCCCTCAAAGCAATGCGGTGCGTTCATACCAGCATTCAACGCTCGCAAAATGGCACAGAAACGACGGCATACCAACGACAAATTCTCCTACGTATTGGAGAAAATGGGCGCAGATGCATCTACTATGGTGTTGCGATGACACAGCTACGAAATCTGCGTTTTGGTCACGCCCCGTTTTTTGTGATCGTTTCCCAAGAATGGCTACATGGCGAGACGGGTCATGCGAAACGGCTCAAGCGCCAAGGCCTTTGTCCAATAGGCGCAAATCTTGGGCACTTAACCTCTGGATGCACCCTTCTCGTGAAGTATCTCACGGATAAGTCCAACATCTTGATCGATGAATCTGCGGCCTTGACCGAGTATAAGGGGAAGTTCTATATCAAGTCAGAGCTCTTGTCTCAGCAGCTCATTTGTTCTTCGGAGACTCATGCGTTGATTGCATTCTATTTCGAGGGTACGGCAGGGGATGCGCGGTGCATCTGTCAATCTTGGGATGTGGGTTTCCTGAGATCAATTGAGGCACAAGAGCCGACCCTCCGTTTTTCAGCATATGACCTTCCGCCGAGAACGGCAACACTCGTCGACTCCCATCCCGTGGTAGAAACGCTGTACAGCTTTGCATCAAAGGGGGCAACCGACCTCTTCTCTGTTCATACGAATCAGTTTCTTGACACTCCACACATTCTAAAACATATTTTTTCCCATGTACTCACACTGTCGAGCAAAGATCACATCAAATTTCCCGTCCAGCTGCAGAAGATCGCGGAACACATTCGGGAGAGGATTCTCCAACCTGACACGCAATTGGAGATCAAGAAGATCGAGCGTTCGCATCTCGAACTATGGGCAGGTGCGGAAGGCCAACGTCTCTCCTATCTAGACGGTGGCGTCGCAAGGATTGGCGGACTATCGGGCCTCGAATTACTAGCCTTGCGGGTCGGGGTCTACTCCGTCACACCTGGGGTGGTGAATCCCGAAGAGCGTGAACACTTCAAGATGTATCCGTACGTGGTTGGGGATCTTATTGACCGATCCCGACCTTCAGAGGATGCCGACGAGAAACGTCTGCTGGAGGCGGCCCGCTACATTCTTGAGCCATTCACTGGTCTCGAGCACTTGAAAGGATATCCCGACACCAGCCACTTGGTACTACACGGCCCACTGGTCAGCCAATTCGCCCAGTACGACGAGGGTCCGCCCAACTACATTCCATTCGTAGATCCGTATTTTCTTGCCAAATACAATATCGACGAGGAAAAGGTAATCCAACTAGTCAATGACATCCCTCGCGATTCAAATGATCAACGCTGTTGGAATCAGTTCATGGCGCTGTATGGATTTCTAATGCGTTCGATTTCGCGGAATGACAAGCCAATTGTCGGGGTTGTTGAGCGCGCGGGAGGAAGGGCGGTCTTCAACACAGTCCTTAGTCAACTGCGGCGCGACGGGGTTATCGCCAGACCGTACGAAAAGAAGGTTCAAGAAATCCTAGTCCGCTACCGCTTTTCCGATGACTTTCTATTTGGCTGCATCCTGAAGGATGGAGAGTACATTAGCCCAATTCCAATCGCAAAGAACCTTGTACGTCGGGCGCGCGGTCGGTGGCAGCCTGTGGTAAGGCAATTTCTTCGTCCATCTGCCACGATGCTGAAGACCGACTCAGCACTGTTTCCATTTCGGGTCGAAATGAATCCTGCAGCTACAGAGGACGCAGATTTTGTTCTTCGGCTGCTTTACCATACTGCCAGACTTCTACCGCGGTACGCATTTCCCGTGGGGCTCGACATCGCAGACAAGTATGCCAAGATTCCCGACTGGATTTCACGGGGTGTGTCGGATCAGATGAAGGCAGCAATTGTGAGACAGGCTGTGCAAACTGACGATCCCGAGATCGTGATGCAGGTCCGTCATCTGCTTGCTGGCGGGCCGCGCGACTTCTTTTATCGGCCAAGAGCGGACCTAGGAAGGAGACATCGTGGTTGAACTTGGTTACCACATCGGTACTGTAGTGGGTAATACATCACCGCATGAGTATCGTTGCTTCTTGCGCACCTTGGATGCAATGGTGTCGCCCATCAGGGGGCGATCAGCGAAGCTGGGTGACTTGGTCTCCGTAGAAGTCGAAACTCCGGGTCCGGACGGGGTCGGATCGCAGGAGTTGCTTGTTTGGGGAAGGATTGTGGAGCTCTCGCGGTTCAATCCATTTCTTCCCGCTGAAGCTGGTCAAGAATTGGCAGCAGAGGGTCTGAAACTCACAGATACTGTGTTGTCACTTTCGCGAGATCATGTAGAGGCCAAAGTACTGATACTTGGAGCGACCCCTCGCGGTGATTTCCGGAGACTGAGGCCACTGAACTATCCGGTGACTCCCGGTGCGGAGGTGAGTTTACCTCCTGCCTCGACAGTTAAGACCATTTTGACAGGGGATGATGAGAGGCTTCACCGAGTCACTCTCGGGACTCTCATTGGACGCGGCGATGTAGAGGTTAGAGTAAAGACGAATGCACTTGTTGCTCGTCATATGGCAATTCTTGCCATGACCGGAGGCGGAAAGACTGTCGCAGCTCGGCGGATCATTAGAGAGCTAATTAACGCACGGTACCCGCTGGTCATTTTCGATCCACATGGAGATTATTTGGGACTGTGGATCAAACGTGTTGTATTTCCGGAAGGCACCGATGTCCGGTTGTTTTTCCCTGATCTTACTGTTAATGAGGAGAATCGTGATTTAGTGGGCTATCTGGTGACACAAATGACGCAAGGATTCACCGATCCACAAAAGGAAATATATGCTCAGGCTTTGGGGAAAGTGAAGCTGGGAAGTGAGGATGTCGGTGTTACGCGCTTTATCGAGAAGCTGTTGCAGGTCTTGGGTGGCTTCGACAGGAGGGGAGGCCATCCGGGGACCGTGCCGGCGGTGAAGCGCGGCCTGCGAATCGTCCTAGGGCATTTGAAAGCGATGGAGAAGTCCAACGAACGCCTCCGACACCAAGCTTCCCTTCGGGAGTTTCCGTTCGAGAGAATGCCCGATCCGTCGTCGAATCCGGCGGGGTTCTTAAGGCCTGGAAGGGCGAGTATCGTGTACTTGGGAGGCTATGACCATCTCACACAGGCGACTGTTGTGGCAGTAGTGTTGAAACACTTGTTTGAACATCGTGCGTCTCTGGACGATAGCGTCCCACCGTTTCTTGCGGTTGTGGAAGAAGCTCATAATTTTATCCCTTCACGGGGCGAAGGGCAGGCTGGAGTTCCGTCCGTAGAGGTTATTCGGAAGGTGATCACGGAGGGGCGGAAGTTTGGGGCAGGATTGCTGCTAGTCAGTCAACGCCCTAGCCGGCTTGATGAAACTGCGTTATCGCAATGCAACACATTCCTGATCTTCAGGCTAGTCAATCCGCGAGATCAGCGGTTCGTGCAGCGGGTTATGGAGAATTTAAGCAAGGACGATAGTCGGCTGATTCCGGGGTTTGGACCGGGTCAGGGTATCGTTAGTGGCCAGGCAGTACGGTTTCCGCTTGTTATTCAAGTGCGGTACGACAAAGAACTAGAAACGCCAGCGCTGAGCGATGAGGATTTTCTGAAGGCCGCGTTGGAGTGGCAAGAATCGCTCGCAGCGCGGACGGTCAGACGTACGGAAGAGATGATCGAAGACCTCGACGGAGTCTGAGGTCCGCAGTGTCTTGCCGAGGTACTGCTCGCCAGACGTGGGGCGATTGGGGACGCTGCAGGTGAAGGGTCATTACGAAAGAGAGGAGTTGGGTTGCGTTCACGAGGGGCTTCCTCTCCTATGGCCTTGGTGTCGTCGCATGTGGGCCTGGACTACCGACGGCTGCTGGAGTGCTAATCGGCAGGAGTCCGCACCGACTTGGGCCGGCCGAGCTATGACTCGGCCCGGGGAAGGCCGGGCACAGATCTTGCAGCGCAAGTTGATGAGGTGGGACACATCGTTGAGTTTGTGGGCGGCTGGGCTGTGAACGGCCTCGGGCCCCGCTTGCCGACAGCAATGGCAACACCACCAGCCGCGGTGGTCCGGTCGACGTCTTCGACTTTGACTAGGATACTCGCTCTTCCAAGTAGGAATGGGTTAGATCTGGACGGTGGGACATCCTTCCCGATCGCTAGGCCATTGCGAGCAGTCCTCGCGCGTCCGGTGTCCGATGGGATGCTCTGTTGAAGGTAGCCTTCCCGCATGAGTTGGCCCTCTGGCGGCGGGTCGTGCTTCCGCGCCCTGTTGCCCCCCGAGTCTGCCATCAGCCTTGTTGGTCGCGGCTAGGTTGCTCGGGCCCAGTAGGGAGTTGTCGTCCGCGTACTCGCACACAGGAACTCCAACCCGTGGTCCGTGAAGAGCAGCTCGGGTCGACAGTCCGACACAGGCGCCCCAGCAGCTTCAACACCAGCAGCTGCTACGGAAACACGTTGACGAAGATGCTCGCCAAGCTGACGTAAGTGGAGGCCTAGCCCATGGAGGACTTCGGCATTGCGCCGATGGACGAGACTGGCTGCTGCAGACGACAGCACCGAGAGGCAGGGCACATGCCGGATGACAGCTCTGCGGTCAGGGCTACAACCTACAACCTGTATCGGGGGCTCCAGGTGTCCGGGGACGACGTCGTCCGGCTGCACGGGTGGGATGTGTCTGCACTCGGAGGGAAGTGGGCGGTTGCATCGGCGGCTTCGATTGCGCTGAGCTGGCCCGCGGGCTGGGCAGGAGCGGTAGCACACTCGGTGGGCACTTGCGGGAGCAGTGCAGCCAGGCGGGGGTCTGCCAGCTGGAACGGTCCCCGAACCAGCTTGGGGGCTCCATTGTTGCACCGGGAGACAGGAGTTAGGGCCCGATGTCCCGCCGGCGTCTGCCACGATCGAGGAAATCGCCAGCGTGCGACCACCGCCTGCTCGCGGATCGTCGCTTGGGCCGATCGCAGCAGATCGCCCGCAGGGCGCGCAGCCGAGCGCGGCGCGGGAGCGGGGAGTGACGGCGGACAGCCAGCAAGACGCCGGAAATTGCGGCCGTGCTGGAAGCCCTGCTGCGACCATCCTGCTCACCGGCGGCCTTCAGCCCGGCAGACCGAGACTAATGCTAGGGGACGGGACGAGAGTGCCACCGCCCGAGCTTGACGGAGCGAAACTGATGGGCAGCGTGGGGAAGTCAATGTTGATGGCCAGCCTTCTCGCAGCCTTCGCTGCTTCCAGAGTCTGCAGGAGGTGGTCGTAGGAGACCGGCCAAGAAGCCACTGGGAACACATGTTCGGCGCTCTTGCGGCAGTGTGAGGCGAACTTGCCTCCCGAGGCGCAACCGACACCCCGGCCCTACATGCACGGCGTTTCGGACGACACCTCGGGCAGGCCCTGAATGAGGCGGCCAGCTGATCGGGCGGTGCACATCTGAGAGAGGGGCCTTGCTAGACCGAAGTTCCAGCGTCTTGAGCTAGGTCCAGGGGCCTTGGCAGTGTGTTCTTAGCCCTCTTGCGGTCCCATCCAAGCGCTGCAGATTGGCTGCAGCTGCGCCCCGGTTGGTGACTGAGATCCCGGCATCCGTCCGCATCGCGTGTGCGCCAAGTACGGACCTGAACCTTTCATGCCGGGCACCTTTTCGGGCAACTGCCAGCAATATGATGCGAACGTCCCAGGAATCTGCAACAGCGACTGCCGGGATCGGCCCCCCCGGAGCCTTCCCGCGCTCCACCTTCCGGCTCCCGCGATCGATTGACGGAACGTCGTTCCCCTCGCCGTCCGGACCTCCTTCCCGGTCCCGCTGCCCCAGCCCCTCCAGTCCGGCTCATCCTTGCAATTATGTTCCCATGTAAATGCTGGATTGACACGCTCGCCAGACTTGGCCCGATAGCCCCACCCTGCTAGCTCGGAAGCTCCCATAATGCGCTCTTCTGTCCTGTATCCGCCCGGTTCCAAGCCCATTCTTCCCGATTCCTCCCCGCCCCCCCTCTTGACTCCACTCCCCCGCAGACGCCATAATGTTCCCATGTATGTGGACATCGTCCCCAACCGCAACTCGCCTCCCGCCGTCCTCCTCCGCGAAGGCTGGCGTGAGGGCAAGCGCGTCCGCAAGCGCACCATCGCCAACCTCTCCTCCTGGCCCGACCAAAAGGTCCGCGCCCTCCGCAAGCTCCTGCGCAACGAACCCCTCGTCAGCGCCGACGAGCTCTTCAGCATCGTCCGCAGCCGTCCGCACGGCCATGTCGAACTGATCCTGGCCGCCTTCCGCAAGCTCAAGCTGCCCGCCCTGCTCGACCGCAGCAACTCCCCCCAGCGCCGCTGCGTGCTGGCCATGATCGCCCAGCGCCTGCTGCGCCCCGCCTCCAAGCTCGCCACCGCCCGCCTGTGGCACTCCACCACCCTGGCCGAGGAACTCGACCTGCAGCACGCCAGCCAGGAACACCTCTACGCGGCCCTGGACTGGCTTCTCGACCGCCAGCCCGCCATCCAGCGCCGCCTCGCCAAGCGCCACCTCGGCGAGCAGGCCCAAGTCCTGTATGACGTCACCTCCAGCTACTGCGAGGGCAGCCACTGCCCGCTGGCTCGGTTCGGCTACAACCGCGACCGCAAGCGCGGCACGCGCTCGGTGGTCTACGGCGTGCTCGCCGACCGCCACGGGCGCCCGATTGCCGTGCAGGCCTATGCCGGCAACACCGCCGACCCCAGCACCGTCCCGGACCAGGTCGAGACCCTGCGCGAGCGCTTCGGCCTGCGCCAGCTGGTGCTCGTGGGCGACCGCGGCATGCTCACCAATGCGCGCATCCAAGACCTGCGCCGCCATCCCGGGCTGGGGTGGATCTCGGCCTTGCGCCACGGAGACCTGCGCCGGCTGGTGCGCAACGGCTGCTTGCAGCCGAGCCTCTTCGACGAGCGCAACCTCGCCACCATCCGCTCGTCGCTGTTCCCCGGCGAGCGGCTGGTGGTGTGCTGCAACCCGCTGCTGGCCGAGCGCCGGGGCAAGCGCCGCGAACGGCTGCTGCAGGCCGCCGAGGAGGGCTTGGCGCGCATTCAGCGCGAGGTTCGGCGGCGCACGAAGACGCCGCTGAAGAAGGACCAGATCGCGCTCAAGGTCGGCCGCCAGGTGGGGAGGCACAAGATGGCGAAGCACTTCGAGACGACGATCGAGGACAACCGGCTGGAATACTCACGGAATGCGGCGAGCATCCGGCGCGAGCGGCAGCTGGACGGCTTGCACATCGTGCGCACGAGCCAGACGGAGATGGCGGCCGAGGAGGCGGTGCGCAGCTACAAGCAGCTCGCGCGGGTGGAGAAGGCCTTCCGCAGCCTGAAGTCGGTGGACCTGCACGTGCGGCCGATCTACCACCGGCTGGAGGGACGGGTGCGGGCGCACTTGCTGGTGTGCCTGCTGGCGTACTACGTGGAGTGGCACCTGCGGGGGGCGCTGGCCGAGCTGCTGCACCAGCACGAGGACCTGGAGGGCTGGCAGGCAGAGCGGGACCCGGTGGCGGCGGCGAAGCCGCCCGAAGAGTTGCGCAAGAAGAAGGGGCGCGGCACAAGCAAGGGGGGCTTGCCGCTGCACAGTTTGCAGACCTTGATGGCGGAGATGGGGACGCGCACGCGCAACGAGTGCCGGGTGGGCAAGGATCCGGAGGGGCCCCTGTTGACGCGGTTGACGGAGGCGACGGCCCTGCAGCGGAGGGTGCTCGAGCTGTGGCGGATGTTCCCAGTGGCGAACACGCCGAAGACAAGCGGGAAGGGGGCCGGGGACGGGGCGGGGGCAGGCTCCGGCAAGCCGACCGAGGCGGGGGACGGTGAGGGCTAGGGTGGGTGCGGAAGGGGCCGGGACCGCACTTGGCCGAACAGGCCGGAGTCAGGGATGGTTTCGCGCGATGTTCCTGCAGTTCTCGGAAGATTCACGCACAGCATATGCTGAGCGGTTCAGTTCCGCGTTCACATCCAGAACCTGCGCGTGGGCTGGTGAAGGCCCTGCCCGTGTGATGTCGGATCGCATCCCAGGCCGAACGAAAGGCAATCGAGGCCGCCCGCTATGGAGCAGTGAGGCCGGTGTCAGAGGCCGTGGATGGCCGGTCTAGGCTGGAACTTCGGGCTAGAGGAAAACATGACCGACCTGCCCCGGGAAGGAGATCGGGTGCGGCTCGTGCTGCGCAGGCGGGGCTGGTTGCGCGGTGAGATGGACTTCGAGCGTAAGGCTCCCTCGCTCCCCTCCGCACCGCAGAAGATACGGTCGACCTAGTGCGCCGACCCAACGCGCTATCTGGATCGGCAGGTTTGCGCCAACCTCAACCGCAAGGACCGGAGCACTGCTAAGGGCCTGCGCTTCACGCGCAATCGGATGGCCGTGTATCGCACATTCTGGGGCATCGCGTTCCATCGGGCACTGTTGCATTCCCAGCCGGGGGCTCTGGTCGTCGTGGCGCAGGCGGCACAGTAGCCGGAGACCGCGGCCTCGAGCATCCACCGCCGGATCAACGAAGGCTTTGTTACAGGGGAGCATCTGACGCCGTGGGCGCCGCGGAAGATTCGCATAAGCGAGGACCTGCGGTTGCGGTTCGTGGACCAAGCGCCCCTGAGGACAGTTCCGATGCAATACACCACACGTCGGCTCGGAGTGCCGCGCAAGACGGTGTAGCAATTGGTCGAGGGCGGTAAGCTGCAAGGACCATGAATGTACGGGCGCCGACGGAGAGGATTGAGGATACAGGTTTTGGCCGACAATCCACCCAGTGCCTGTTCGACGGAATTGCGTGAGACAGGGGACATTGTGAAGGCGACTCCACGATCGTCTCGGATCGTGCCTCCGCAACCGCAGAATCGATTTGCAAGCCTTGTGCGCGGAAGTCCGCGAAGCGCATGCGCTCATTGTTCGTCTCGATCTCGGCTTCGCGCTCTCCGGGATTCCCGCACTGGCCCTCATGTGCCTTCAGCGTTGTCACCATAAACGGATGTCCAACCTCCCTTCCCTGAGTTCACTAGTTACGCGCCTCCGCCCATGTCTCAACGGCTCCCCGGTCGTCGCGCAGCAGGTCCTTGGCAACTTCCCAATGCCTCTCGGCTGCGTGGTGGAAGACCACGATCTGGATCGCGCTATGGAAGCCGCGCCGATGGGCTTTTCGCCACATGCGGCGAGCGAAGGCGGATTGCTCAGGATCGGTGTCGCGTGAAGCGACGCTGTCGATCGCAGCGGAGGAGCTTAATCGAGCCGGCGTCGGCGACGGCATCGTCGTAGTCTTCGCGCTGCTCAGCCATCCAGATCACGATCACCTTGGTTTCACGCGTACTGTTCGAGCCGTGGGCCTGCTTGCCGGTACGCCCGGCCACCTCCTTGGGGCTCATCGGCACACCGTTGCCGCCTGACGAGGTACATGGTGGGCGCGGCAAAGGGGGCTCGCAATCGCACACGGTCGCGCCCTCGGCGGCTGGAATCTCTAACATCGAGCACACCAGCGTCACGCCCCACGCGCTTGGCGCGGCCCGTCACACCGCTCAACTTGGCCAGCAGCTCGGACGCCCTCCGGAGACTGGCTAGCGCCGTTGCCCAGCGCGTCATGCGCGTGACGGCCAGCGATACGCCGATGCCACGAAGGCCCAGGCTTGCGTGGCGCGGCCAGAAGCCCCCTCATGCGAGCCAGTGATAGCAGCCGCGATTGAGAGTCAGTTGCCCCGAAGATAGACTCGATGGTTTTCTGGAAGCGGTCTGCGTCACCCGCCTACCGACAGCAGCTACAGTGCTCACGGGGCTGCGGCGCGCCATCGGAGAGATCGGCGTTGAGTGGTAGTCGACCGCCCCCGCTTCCAAGCGCAGAGCTTGGTATCGCACCTGCCACTCGACCACCTCGAGGTTGATCCCGTCCGCCGCTCCTGGGGCTACGACGTGGTTTAACCCGGCCATGCGCTTCAGGAACGAATTCAAGCTTGGTACTGGAGCCCACCTCAGCCCCTGCTCAAGGCACGTGTACACTCACTGCAACAGCCGCGCCTGAATCCGTACGCGAGATACAGCTAGCCGTGTGTTTGCTCCTTGATCGATCCACACCCTCATGTCCATCTGTCTGCCTCGGTCGTGTGATCCGACTCGATGAAAGAACCCAGGGGCCAGAATCGTCTCGCGCACCGACTACCTATGGCCAAGTGTCTACGAACCGGGCAGTGTGGTACCGTACCTAAGTGCCGAAGACGGTGTTTGCAAGACCGAGCAGGGACCAGTCTCCCGCCACGTCACGCGCTGCCTAGAATGCGACACGACAGCGAGAGGCTCGCAGTACAGTGGGGTGACCGCCTAGCAAGCTTAGCTGAGGTGGTCGCGCAAGGTCAGAAGATCGGCCCTGACGAAGATCTTGCACACTCAGTCAGGGGACATTCCCAGAAACTGCTCGAACTAGCAAAACGCTGGACTCGATATAGCAAAGTCCGGCGGGCAATCGACGAATTACTGTCCGACTTTACGCAGGTGCTAGAAACTCATACGGCGTTGACTCCTTACTCACGCGCGAAAGCAAGAGCCGCAACGGTCGAGTCTTCCAGTGCCTCGATGGAAGTGGTCGAAGACCTCCGGTGCCAACTGCGGTCACTATCGACTGTTCAAGATACGATCCAGACTTCCGCTCGGGTCATAACCGAAGTCAGCCCAGACCGCCAATCAGAAGTGATCGAGCAGCTCCAGATCCTGAGCCAGCAGCGAAACGATCACATCAAAGTGGCTTCGCACTTATTGAATACTCTGTTTCCGGAGATTGCCAAAGCAGCTCCAGCGATTCCCACGACGCCCCCATCGGACCCTCCCGATCGATTCCTCCAAGTCAGCCCGACGGAAACACATGTCGACACAGAGCAAGACAATGCCAACGAAAGTGTATCGGCTCCAGAGCATTCCGCCGTTGCCAAAGAACAGGATTTAGATCAGATTGACACTGTCACCGTCACCGATCCCAGCCACGACCCGACATCGTCTGAGATTGTTGCCGAACCAACGACGATTGACACAGCACAGGCGACCGACCGTCCATATCGATCCACCGAAGCGGGCCCTGAAACCACAGATGTGGACACAGAGCGCGACCATGGTAAGCGACAACAATCGACCTCAGAATCTCCAGAAGTGGTTGCAAAGGCAAAGTCAAACGCGGCTGGCACCAAGAGCGCAATCAGTCCGAGCCTTACTATCGAGACACGAGAATCCGGTCTCGCACGTGCTGGGACGGATTCCGATATGGCTCAGCCCGTGTCATCCACTGATACTGAGGTTCTACTTGAGCGCCTCTTAAGCGACGGTCGGTTCGCGCGCGCCTATTGGCTTGCACGCACGGATCCTTCCATCTTGGAACCTAGCCTATTGGGCGCATTCTGTGAGGCAGCGAGGATTTCCCCAGGCGATTCGTGCTCCGGCCTTCTTAGCCAACTCCTGGACGATTTGGCACACAAGCAGACTTGGAATGACGATGAGAAAATCTATCTCTGCGGAACTCTGCTTAACCCGTGCCTCTATCTTGACCCTCTACCTCCGAGTATTTATGTCCTGACAGATTATCTACCGACCGAACCAAAATCCATGTTAGAACTATGGGGAGAGGTTTGTCGGATATGTGTCTATCAGGCCACCAAGATTCGGCCCATAGACCTAGGTTCAGATGCACGCGATACTGATCGCGATACGCCCATCAAGACACTATCCAAGCGTGCCGAATCTGCTCTTATCAAAGTTCCATACATAAGGTCAATGTATCGCCCTGCTGATTCCGCGCTCAGAAAACTGTACCGCGAGGGCTCCGACTGGCACACGTTGCACGCGGTAGTGGCAGAAGACCAACGATCATTCACTGAAGAAGTGAAGTCGTTATGCGACAGATTAGAACCAAGACACACTGTAGCAACTCTACACGAGAATCCAGATCTTGTCACACTTACGCGCCCCCTTGAAGGTAGTGTGCGTGCAAAACTTGAGCGCTACCTACATAAGTCGTTAAGCATGGCCCGAGAATGGCTACGGCTCGTCTCGGTAGACGAAGGAGTCGATGATCGAGAGACTCAGCAGCAAAGACACGTGGCGAAACTAGTGAAACACTTACGGACAGTCATTCCCAAGTGTCTACAAGATCTAGACGGGTACTCTAATCGCGGATCAACGCACGCACTTACTCAAGTCCTTGCCAATACCTTGAACCGCATCCAACAAGAGAATGTGACAGCGCCTAGGGGGATTCAAGGTGACCTTATTGGCCTAATTGGTCTGCCATTGGACGACGACCTAGAACCGTGCGAAGACACACTTGAAAGCCTACGGCCCGCGATTCTCCGTGCCGAAGTTTCATCTATATCTCCAGCTGATGTTCTCAAGGAGTGTCTAACTCGGCATGAGTACCGTCGAGCCAACCTTATAATTCATGCGCACGGCCTTGGCCCAGAGGCACAGGAAGCGTACGAGTCCGCAGTCAAGGAGTCTCGGCGCTCCTTGCGCGATGAACTGTTGAACCTGGAGACTCAGGTGGAAGACGCGTTTCTCCTCGGCCAGCTCCGGGATACGACCTTGGAGATGACCGGCGATGAGGCGCATGAATTACCTGTCTTGGAACGTACTAGGTTGATCGCAAAACTCCAAGAGGCCAAGGCCAACCTAGAATCTTCGGAACAGAGCGAGGCGGACTCCCTGCGCGAAATCGCCGAAACTGCCCGAAGCGTTTCTGGGCAAATCAAAGATCTGGCTTCAAGGCGCCGTCATGAACTCGCCGAACGATTCGAAAACGTCATCAAGGACCTACCGAAAACCGACCAAGGCCGCAGTGACCGCGCGTATCTTGAGCGGGCGTTTGAGGCCTGTCGTTCACAAAACGACGATGTAGCGGCATTTGATCTCTTGGAACGAGGGCTCAAGGCAATTCAAAAAAGCGAGCCAATTGCCCGCTCTACTATTGGCCTGAACGATAAGCTTGAGACGTTTCTCAGCAAGATTGACAAGGTCTACGAACGACTGGATCGCGTAGATTGGCTGAAGCGATCTGAGAAGGCAATCCGTCGTGGAAAGCCAATTGCTGGAATCGACTTCGCACACCTTGACAAAGCTCGTCGGCAAGAAGCAGTCGGTGCTCTCTATACTTGGGAGACATTGGGAAGGATACGATTCACTGCACCGCGTGGCCAACTTGAGTCCCGCATCGCTGCACTAGGACATTTCCTAGGATTGCGAATCGATGATCGTTCGGTATCTGTAGAACACGCTACGCGCGATGGCTGTGCGCCACGAAGGCGCGCGAGGAGGGCGGAAGCCCTCCGCGCAGCCGTGCTGCGCAAGAGATGGAGGGAGGTCCTCCGCAGCCGCCGTGCAGGCGGAGGCTGCAAACCACCTACTGCTGCTGCGTTTAAGAGACGTGGTGGTGAGCGAGCTAGGAAAAGGCAGGACGTAGATTCTGTCAGGTATGGATCGTGGAGCCGAACGCAAGTGAACCGCTGATGAGGTGTCGAAAGCGTAGGAACGACGTCAAAACCGGAGGGAAGTCGTTACTCCGGGATCAGGTCGGGGGGTACCTGCTTACTGCCCGGTCGGCGTCCGGCATAAAGGCGGCGGGAACTCGATCCGGGCTCTTGCGTGGAACGTGGGAACCTGTCGTGCTGATGACAAGGGAGACTCGCAAGCGGCAGAACCGTGAGCGATTGAGTACCAATGCGGCGCACAGGGACGGAGTGGCCAGTAGTAGTGACGAAGGTCCTGTAATGGGGCCGGAGCGAAGGGGCCACCTCAACCGGTGTGGGAGGCTGGGGCAACCGGAATCGGGAGGACCCCGGTCTCGCATGCAACCCGTCGGCCGCCGTCCTGGCGACCGTCGGGCATCGGTTGAGAGGAGCCACATGCGCGGAGACGTGCACGTGTGGTTCTGAGGGGGCCTGGGGGTGAGATTCCCCCGGGCTACCCGACTCGCTCACGTCACTGTGAAACTCAACCATCCAATACGTTCATCTCCATTGCCCGCGTTTGGCTCAATGTGCGGGACAAAATTGGACATCGTTGTGAGCCAAGTAAGAACCCGACCCCAAGATGTCGGTGATTATGTTCGTAGCCGTCACCTAGGGAGTTCTTCCGTACTGGTCCTAGTTTATCCACCGATGAGATTGAGAGATCGTTTCAAGTGGAAGCGTGAGTCCGTTCGCAGACAGCTGACGCTTCTCCCGCTGGACCGCGTACTGGTTGTTCACCTATGCACCGAATCGAACCGACTCTCAAGGCTGCTTGAGTTCGGTCTGCCGTGCACATGGTCAAGGCCCTATATCACCAAAGGCGAAAACGTAGCTCGCGAGATGTTTGTGGGTCGACACCAAGAGGCTGCTGCACTGATAGATCCGCACGGAGGGTGTATTGTTTTCGGCGGTAGACAACTCGGTAAGTCCGTCTTACTGAGACATGTGAAGAACGAACATCACGATCCCGACGCCCAGCGCTTTGTAATTTACGTCGACGTCAATACACTTGGGCTTGAGCCTCAAACGCACGAGGAGATGTTGACCCACTTTTGGAGACGTGTACATGATCGGCTTAAGCTGACTGGCGCCATTCAGGGATTGACACCTGTGAAACTCAGTCGGCATCGGCAGCTTGTGGACGAGGTGCCGCGCCTAATTGAGACTCGGCTAGCTAAAGACAAAGACGCAAGAATCGTACTCCTCCTTGACGAATCCGACGCACTCCTTGACTTAGACTCAGGGAGGAATTTTACCCTAGTTAGGCGTCTTCGTGCTCTTATGGCTGAGCATGACCGTCGGTTCAAGGTGGTCTTCGCAGGTTTGCACAGTGTTCAGCGCTACACCCGATGGGGAAACCATCCTTTTGCCCAACTGGGTTCAGAACTCGTCGTAAATCCGCTCCCTGCCCCTGCGGCTCAAGACTTGATAGTCCGACCTATGCGCGCTTTGGGATTCTCTTTTGAAAGCCCAAGATTAGTACACAGGATTCTCTCTTTGGCCAACTATCACCCAGGTTTGATACAAATCATCTGCTACCGTCTGATGGACAATCTTTTCGACAGTTGGCAGCGGTCAGATTCAGCGGACGTATTACATACGATCACCCAAAATGACGTGTTCACGGTGGAGAGGGACCGGGCAGTCATGGAGGACATTCGGAATCGGTTTGACTGGACACTTGATCTCGACGACCGGTACAAGTTATTGGCATATGCGCTGGTCTTGGAAGATAACCCGAGTGCCCCACGCTTGGAATCAGACTTCATGGCTCTAGGGAAGGGCTGGTGGCCATCTGAATTTGACATGATGGATGCCCAAGCTCTTCGGGCGATACTTGATGAAATGGTGGGCCTAGGTGTACTTCTTCTTGAATACGACCAAACCACGCGTAGGTATCGGCTTAGGAGCCCGAATCTCTTGCGTCTTCTGGGACCTGAGAACGCAATTGAGGAAGAATTAGACCGAATCACGAGTCAACGGCGGGTAAGTAAGGCGAACCCGCGAAATTATCACCCAATCGTTGACCAGAAACCATTGTCATTCGGGCCGTTGACAAAGGAACAGGAAGGCCACATCAGTAGCAACCCTCACCCATTCCAGCTGACAATCATCTGTGGTAGCGAGGCCCTTGGGCTGAAAAAGATTCGTAAGCAATTTGAGAGGTTGTTCAAAGGCGTAGGAAGGGTTGGTGCCACTCGTTCGGGACAATACAAAGTTTGGAAGGAACTAAACCTGAGTGGTTCGGCCTTACTGCAATCAGAGCAGTCGTTGGTAGCGCACTTAAAGAAGGTTCTTGCTCGTCGTAAGCGTGATCACAAATATGCGGTGATTGGTTTGGAGGAGCTGATTTTCGAAGGGTCGATTTCTTCCGTTGTAGGACGGCTCCTTAGGGAATTATCTGGCACTTGTACTTCCGAGTCACGCGGTCACGTCGTCCTGCTGTTCGATCCGGAGCAAACGTGGGAGTGGTTGAACGATCAGTCGAGAGAAAGGGTGTTGTCGAACTCGAGAGTCACCGGTATTGAACTGCGCAGATGGAGTGACGGGGCAATCGCTAACGCGCTTGATAGTATTGGGATTCGCACCGGAAGTAAGAAGGCGGGTCAGGAGGTGTTCAGTAACACATCTGGTTTCCATTTCATCGTTAACGAGGGTCTGCGGAGAGCAAGGTCCCAAGGCGACGGCAGCGCGACCGATTTGGTGGGCACATGGAGTGACATTTGCCGAGAGTGGCTTGCGGACGAGAAATCTGACGAGGTACTCCGATTGCTGGGGCTCCGTGGTGGTCATTCACACTTGGAGGCCAGTGTTTCGGAATTGCTGCAGTTCTTGGATATTGACAATGGGAGCGGAATTCTAGGCGACATGAGTTTCGAATTGGCGATTGGCGAATTGGATGGCGAGGAGAAGCGACTTGTTAGCGTACAAGCTGGTCAGATACGAGAGTGGCTACGGATCATGGACCTTGCACGGCCGGATGGCAGGAATCCTCCTTCCATGGTGGTTGCACCTTGGCTATGCGAAGTGATCGGCGTAACGAGTTCATGAGCGGGGTCCGCAATTAATAGTTCCAGAGAAGGATCGGATGGCACGGGCGATTCTGGGCACGACCAAGTGTACCTTTCCGGATGACGCTGCGATCGCGATCTGGTCAGTATTCGTGAGCAGGTCTCGGGGGCGCTAGGGGCCGCATTGGAGGGGTGGCTCCGCCCGTGGCTGGCGCGCTATCACCCTCAACACGACGGAGTTCGGCAGCCGTGACTGAGACAAGGGCTTCCCGGGGTGCAGCGGGCTGTGGCAGTTGGGTGCCGACAACTGGCGCAAGTTCGAGAGTGTGTTGGGACGGGCTGGGGCAGAAGGGCTGTAGTGGCCATTTCAGCAGGACTAGTGGCTCTAGATCGTGCGGCACACCTCCCGCCTGCGCCTAGGCTCCGTTCCTGTCCCGCATGCGTGGCGCTGTGGTAGTGTCCACGAACCTGCGCCCCCACCAATCCCCGTGCTCCACTCCGATGGCTCACTGGCGGGCCCGCCTACAGGCCCTGTGCACGAGATCTCGTTTGCCCGAGCACGCCCCGACTCCGTCCCGGCAACAGGGACGCCGCAAATGCCGGCGACTTAGGTCCCGCCGGTCGCTTGCCAAGTCAGTCAGCCGGCCCAAGCTGCGAGAATACGTAGGGCCCTTCCGGTATCACGACCACCGACGCTGCCTCCGGAAGGCGTGAAAGGAGGCCCTCCACTGCTTCTTGAGCATTCGCGTGGGCCGGGCCCCAGAGCCGTTTCCGGTCCTTCTCGTCGAGGCCCGGTACGCAGAACGAGAGACTGGCCTTCTGGGCCACCATCGCAAGCTTCTCGGCTTGCCACTGGTCAACCTCGACAGAGCGGTCCGCCAGCGAATCGAGAAGCTTGCCGGCATCGCCGGACTGCCGCACCAAGTCGCTGAATTCCGGTCCCCCGAGCCCCTCTGCACAGGCTGCGGCCAGCAAGATCTCGCCGCCATCCCTGACGACGTGCGCCGCCGCCGTCAGCCCCTTCACGGCTTGGTAGAACGTCAGGTCCAGGGGATGGCCGCCCGAGGTCGTGATCACCGCGTCGGCAGGACGGCCGACCGTCGCTAGGGTGGATTTCCGCACGAAGTCCACTCCCCGCGCATGCGTTGCGACCGGCTCTCCCGCGAACACGGCGGCGATCTCCCGGGTGTCCGTGAGCGCCACGTCAACCATGAAGTCGTGTCCCGCCAATGCGGCGATCTCGAGCAGTTCTCGGTGCAGGGGATTGTCGGGAAACGAGCCCTCAGTCGCGTTCGGATCGCGCATGTACATGGGGCTGTGCAAGCGCTTGATCGTGCGCTCGCCGGCTAGCCCGATCGAGATCAGCTTGCGGCCTCCAGAGAACCCGGCCATCAGGTGCGGCTCGATGAATCCGAGCGTTACGTGTACGTCGGCCTCGACGAAGCGCGCATCGACAAACGCCTGTGTTCCGCCGGATGTTTCCCCTAGGAACACCTGCTCGTCAATCTCCCGGGCGCGGTGCGAGTGGACGGTGTACCGGTCAAGGATCGGCCGCCCGACGATTTCTTCAAGTTCTTCTTCCGTAGCCTCGCGGTGCAGCCCGGTCGCGATCAGGATCGTGATCCGCTGGGCCGGGATTCCGCCCGATTCCAAAGCGCCTAGCACGTGGGGAAGGACGAGCCGGTTCGGCGCCGGCCGGGTTATGTCGCAAACAGCGATGGCAGCGCTGCTCTTGCCCTGAGCGATCTGTCTCAGGCCCGCGCAGCCGACCGGATCCTTCACGGCGGCTGCAATCGCCGCGCTAGGATCCTTCAGCCCGGCCGCGAAACGCGGCCGGAGCACGCGCGTGTCGAGCCCCTCGGGCAGGGTCACCGACGCCCCCTCTTGTCCGAACGCCAGGTTGACCCTCATGTCAGCTCCTCTCCGGCTGCCGCGCCCTTAGGTCAGCGGGCGGGAGCCCGACTTCAATCGTAGCGCCGCACGCGTCGTGCACGCTCTTGGCGGCCGGAGGGGAGATGACCTGCCTTGCGTCCTAGAATCAAGGCCTGTGAGGGGGATCGTTCTGGCAGGCGGACTGGGCACGCGCCTGGATCCCATCACACGCATCATCAACAAGCACCTGCTTCCGGTTTACGACAAGCCGATGATCTACTACCCGATCCAGACGTTGGTCAACGCCGGGATCGAGGACATCATGATTGTCACTGGTGGGCGCAATGCGGGGGACTTTCTGCGCCTGCTCGGCAATGGGCGAGAGTTCGGACTGAAGCACCTCGACTATACCTACCAAGAAGGGGAAGGGGGAATCGCAGAGGCCCTAGATCTCGCCCGCCACTTCGCTAGGGGCGGCCACCTTTGCGTGATCCTCGGAGACAACATCATCGAGCGGGACGTGCGCAAGTCCGTGGACGCATTCCGCCAAGGTGGTGCGGGGGCCAAGATCCTCGTCAAGCGCGTCCCCGATCCGGGACGCTACGGCGTGCCGCACATCGAGCACGGGCGCATCGTGCGCATCGATGAGAAGCCCTCCGAGCCCGCCTCGAACTTCGCCGTCACCGGCATCTACATGTACGACAGCACGGTGTTCGACCGCATTGCTCGCCTAGAGCGCTCAAGCCGTGGGGAGCTCGAGATCACCGACGTCAACAACAGTTACATCGATGACGGCCTGATGGAGTGGGAGGAGCTGAACGGCTGGTGGATCGACGCAGGCACGGTGGATGGCCTGCTACGGGCTTCCACGTTCGTCGCCCGTACGGGCGCCAACATGGCCTCCGCGCCTAGAAGTTGATCTTCACAGGCGACTCGCCCTCGGCCTTCAGGTTGTGCTTCGCCACCTCGACCGCCAGCTGGGCCGCAATGGCCGAAAAGGACCGCGCCGCCGGGGCTTCCGGATCCGCCAGCAGGATTGGCGTGCCGCCGTCGGAGGTTTCGCGCACGGTCGTTGCCAGCGGCACCTTGCCCAGCACGGGAATGCGCCAGCGCTTGGAGATGCGCTCGGCGCCGCCTGAACCGAAGATGAACTCGCGCTCCCCGGTGGACCGGGACTCGTAGTAGCTCATGTTCTCGACCACGCCAAGCAGGGGCGTCTTGAGCTGCTGGAACATGATGATCGCCTTCTCCGCTACGTTGACCGCCATGGGCTGCGGGGTTGTCACGATCACCGCCCCCGTCAGTGCGAGCCTCTGGCAGAGGCTCAGTTGCACGTCTCCCGTGCCCGGTGGCAGGTCGACGACGAGGTAGTCCAGCTCGCCCCATTCGACCTGGCCGGTCAGCTGCTCGACCATCTTTGCCAGCATCGGCCCGCGCCACACCACCGCCTGGTCCCGCCGGATGAAGAAGCCGGTCGAGATCAGAGGTATCCCGTGGCAGCGCACGGGCAAGATCCCACGCCCGCCGTGCCGGGGACCTTCGCTGGCGCCCATGATGTGCGGGATGCTTGGCCCGTAGACATCGGCGTCGAGCAGGCCGACTCTGGCCCCGGAGGCCGCGAGGGCGACGGCAAGGTTTGCCGACGCCGTCGATTTCCCCACGCCTCCCTTGCCCGACGCGACCGGGATGACGTTGCGCACGCCCGGGATCGAGCCCTTCCCGCTGCTGCCGGCCGGATTCGTCCGAGCCGTGCTTGTCAGCGCCGCATCGACCTGGGCCCCCGGATCGAGCGCCTGCACGGACGCGATGGCCTCCGCGAGGACAGCCTCCGTGCTGTCGCGGCGCGGCAGGGTGTTCTGGAGTTTGAAGCTGACATGTCCGTTCGCCGCACTGACATCGCGGACCAGTCCCAGCTCAACGATGCTCTGACCATATGCCGGGTGGGTGACGCCGCGGAGCGCTTCCTCCACCTGATCCCTGCTAGGCATGGCTAACCTCCTGAGCAGAAGGCTCGGTCGCACCGGTCAGCACGACCAAGTCGTTCACGAATCGGTCCATCTCTCGCTCACGGCACAGCAGATCGCGCAAGGTCGTGCGGCACAGCAGCTCGTCCACGACGGCTTGCACGGCCTTCCAGAGCGACCGGATCGAGCAGTTGACCGTGTGCGTGCAAGTGTCCTCGTGGCCGGAGTAGCGCTCGCAGAAGGCGCCTCCGTAGAGATCCCCGCCCAGTACTTCCAAGGCTTGTTTCGCCGTGATGCGCTCTGCCGGCCGCACGAGGTGGTAGCCGCCAGTGTGCCCGCGCTCGCTCGTCACCAAGCCGCCCTCGCGGAGCACTCGCATGAGCTTGGCTGTGTATGGGACGGAAATGCCCTCTGCCCTAGAGATCTCCTGGATGGAGATTGTCGCTCCCGGTCCGGCCTGCGCTATGTGCAGCAGGCAGCGAAGCCCGTATTCTTCTTGCGAACTCAGGTGCATGGCTCAGCCTCAGATCAGGTTCAGGACCAGTCTGGCCTCCTCGCTCATCTTCTCGGGAGTCCAGGGCGGGTCGAACGTGATTTCGATCTCAGCGTCGGAAACCTCATCCAGACGCTCGACCTTGTACTTTGCCTCCGCTGGCAACGTCTGCGCCGCCGGGCAGTTGGGAGCGGTGAGGGTCATCAGCACCTTCACCCTGTCGTGATCGCCGGGCGCGGGGCTCCTAGGCGCGATCACCTGATAGATCAGCCCAAGCTGGTAGATGTCCACCGGTATCTCGGGGTCGTAGCACGTCTTCAGGACTGCCACCACCTTCTCCTCGAGGCTGGCGTCCGGCGCATACTCTGGCTCCTTGGGCGGCAGCGGAGACGTCATCGCCATGTTCGAGTGCATGCTCGGAACAAAGTCGGGGTAGCGCGGGGCAGACGCCAAGGCCGATGTATTCATGCTTGAGCCGCCGCCTTCGGGGCTGGCCTCCCTCGGTTTGCTCGGGGGCGCGGGCGCTTCTTCCACGCCCCGGTCGTTGAGTCCAAGTTCGATCAGTGACATCAGGCCAGGATCTCCTTTGCGGTCTCGACTGCCTCTGCAAGGGCATCGAAGTCCGAACGGGTGTTGTAGAAGGAAAACGACGCCCTCGCCGCAGCGCTCAGGCCGAAGAAGCGCATCGCCGGCTCGGCGCAGTGGTGCCCCACCCGCACGGCGATTCCCTGATGGTCCAGCAGCGTCCCTAGATCGGCTGGGTGCGCGCCCTCGAGATCGAAGGTCACCACGGCCGCCTTGTCTCGCGCAGTGCCGACCAGCCGTAGGCCGGGGATTGCCGAGAGCCGCTCCGTTCCGTAGGCCAGCAGGTCCCTCTCATGCGCCTGGATGCGGTCCATCCCCAGGCTCTCCAGGTAGTCGACCGCCGCAGCCATGCCGATCGCCTGCGCGATCGCTGGAGTGCCGGCCTCGAAGCGGTGCGGCAGGTCATTGTACTCGGTGTGCTCGAACGTGACGGACGAGATCATGTCGCCGCCACTCTGGTAAGGCGCCATGGTCTCTAGGACGGGCCGTCTGGCGTACAGGGCGCCGATGCCGGTCGGCCCGCACATCTTGTGGCCCGACAGCGCGAAGAAGTCGCAGCCCATCTCTTGGACGTCGATTGGCATGTGCGGTGCCGACTGGGCGCCATCGACCAGGCAAAGCGCTCCGGCGGCATGCGCCTTGGCAGCAATCTCGCGCACCGGGTTGATTGTGCCGAGGGCGTTCGAGACATGCGCAACAGCGACGATGCGCACCCTTGGGGAGAGCATCGTGTCCAGTGCGCTCTCCACCAACTCGCCCCGCTGGTTCATGGGGATCACCCTCAGCCGCGCGCCCCGCTCTTTGCACAGGATCTGCCACGGGACGATGTTGGAGTGGTGCTCCATTGCGGAAACCAGCACCTCGTCCCCGGGGCCGACGTTCTGCCGGCCCCACCCGGCCGCCACGAGGTTGATGCTCTCGGTCGCCCCCCGCGTCCAGACCACCTCTTCCGGCTCTGCGGCGTTCAGGAACCGCTGCAGTCGGTAGCGGGCGGACTCGAACTTGTCGGTGGCGCGCTGGCTCAGCTCGTGCACACCCCGGTGCACGTTCGAACGGTCGCGTTCGTAGTACTCCAGCAATGCTGAGATCACCTGCCTCGGCGTCTGGGACGAGGCAGCGCTGTCCAAGTACACGAGCTGCCGGCCGTGCACCAGTTGCTGCAGGGCCGGGAAATCCCCGCGCAGCAGCTCGGTGTCGAGCCCGGACTCGTTGCACACGACAGTGGGCATGCCGTTCTCCCCAGGACCCCTCAGGCCGCCTCGGAAGCGAAGCGGTCCAGCAGCAGCCCCTCGAAACGTTCCCTCAGCGAGGCAACGCCCACGCGGGCCAGCGCGTCCGTCGCGAACGCGTATGTGAGCAGCTTGCGCGCCTCCGCCTCGCCTATGCCTCGCGAGCGGAGGTAGAACGCCGCATCAGCGTCAAGCTGGCCGATGGTGGCACCGTGCGTGCAGCGAACGTCGTTGGCGTCGATCTCCAGCTGGGGCTTGGTGTTGACTTCGGCGCTGTCGGACAGCAGCAGGTTCTTGTTGCTCTGGACCGCGTCCGTCTTCTGTGCATCGCGCCGGACGAAGATCTTGCCGTTGAACACTCCCCTAGCGTTCCCGTCCAGCACTCCCTTGTAGAGCTGGTGGGAGTGGCAGTGCGGCATCGCATGGTCGATGCCGGTGTGGTGGTCCACGAGCTGGTGCCCGCGCACGGCGTAGAGCCCGTCTAGCGAACAGTCGCAGCCCGTGCCATCGAGGCGCGTGCCTATGTCGTTGCGCGCGACGCGGGCACCGAAGCTGAGCGAGAACGAGCTCATGCGGCTGTCGCGCTCCTGCACCGCCTGCACCACGCCTGTGTGGAAGGCCTGGGGGGACTCAAGCTGAGCCCGCACGTGATCAACGCGGGCGTTCTCCGATACGTGGATCTCGGTGACGGCGTTGCGCCAGTATTTGCCGAGTCCGGAGTAGGTTTCGACGACCGTCACTCGAGAGCTCCGCTCGGCGATGATCAGCACGCGCGCCAGCCGGGCAACGCGGCCTGGGCCGAATTCTAGGTGCAGCGGCTCCCTGCTGTCCGCTCCGGCCTCTGCGACGATTACGACGCCATCCTCGAACAGCGCGGTGTTCAGGGCGCACAGGGCATGGCTCTCGATGCTGGCAATCGAAGCCAGACGATCCTCCAGCCGGGGCTCGCCGCGCACCAGTGCTTCGGATAGGGACATCACGCGAATGCCGGGCGGAGCCGGGCCCGCCACTGCCAAGCTGTCCCCGCACGCAGCGGCTATCCGCTGGCCGGCGAGGTGCGCGGGTCTAGCATGCTCCCCGGGCTCGTCGGGGCTCAGGAGGAATCGGCCATCAGAGAGGGCGCGCAGGTCGGTGTACTTGTACTCCTCGTCGCGTGGCGTCGGAACTCCCATGCGCAGGAAGCGTTCCATTGCCAGTTCGCGCCGCTCCCGGAGCCAGTTGGGCTCCGAATCCCTTCCCGCCTGTAAGGAGCTGAAGCGCTCCAAATAGGCGCTGGCATGCTGCATCACCGCGGCCATGGTCAGGCCCCCGAAGCGGCTAGCGCGGTCGAGCGCTCCTCAATCCAACGATAGCCGTGTCGCTCGAGGTCCAAGGCCAGCGTGCGGTCTCCCGACTGGGCGATGCGCCCGCTTGCAAGCACGTGCACGTAGTCGGGCACTATGTACCGAAGCAGCCGTTGGTAGTGGGTGATGACCACGAACGCGCGGTCCGGCCCCCGCAGCCCATTCACACCCTCTGAGACCACCTTCAGGGCGTCGATGTCGAGGCCCGAGTCCGTCTCGTCCAAGATTCCGAGGCAGGGCTCCAGCACGGACATCTGGAACACTTCGCAGCGCTTCTTCTCTCCTCCGGAGAAGCCCTCGTTGACGGCGCGCTTGAGCATCCCGGGGTCGATGCCCAAGGGTTGGATCTTCTGGCGAGCGAGCCTGATGAAATCGCCGGCCGCCAGCTCCGTCAGGCCCCGGTGGCGGCGGATCGAGTTCACCGCTTCCCGCAGGAAGTACATCATGGACACGCCCGGAATCTCGACCGGATACTGGAAGGCGAGGAACAGGCCTTCCCGTGCCCGGATCTCCGGGTCCATGTCGAGCAGGTCCTGTCCCCGAAAGGTCACCGAGCCGGCGTCGACGCTGTAGCCGTCGCGACCGGCTAGCACCGCCGCGAGCGTGCTCTTTCCGGACCCGTTGGGTCCCATAACGGCGTGCACGGTCCCCGCCTCTACGTCGAGATCAATCCCGCGCAGAATGCGCTTGCCGTCCACGCTGGCGTGGAGGTTGCTGATCCGCAGCATGATTCCTGGCCCTCTCCTGCCCGCCGCCGGCCGGTCAGCCGACGCTTCCTTCCAGGCTGACGCTCAGCAGCTTCTGCGCCTCGACCGCAAACTCCATAGGAAGCTCTCGGAAGACCTCTTTGCAGAAGCCGTTCACGATCATCGAGACCGCATCTTCGGTCTCGATGCCGCGCTGGTTGAGGTAGAAGATCTGGTCTTCCCCGATCTTCGAGGTGGTCGCCTCATGCTCGACTTGGGCCGACTTGTTGCGAACTTCCAGATAGGGGAATGTGTGCGCACCGCAGCGGTCTCCCATCAGCATCGAGTCGCACTGGGAGAAGTTCCTGGCGCCCTCCGCTTTGGGCATGATCTTGACCAGGCCGCGGTAGGAATTGTTGGACACGCCGGCCGAGATGCCCTTGGAGATGATCGTCGAGGACGTCTTCCTGCCGATGTGGATCATCTTCGTGCCGGTGTCGGCCTGCTGATGGTTATTGGTGACCGCGACCGAGTAGAACTCGCCCGTGGAGCCGTCCCCGATGAGGATGCAGCTCGGGTACTTCCAAGTGATGGCTGAGCCGGTCTCGACCTGCGTCCAGGAGATCTTGGAACGCTTGCCCCGGCAGGCCCCGCGCTTCGTGACGAAGTTGTAGATGCCGCCGTTGCCGTCCTTGTCTCCGGGGTACCAGTTCTGCACGGTCGAGTACTTGATGCGGGCGTCGTCGAGCGCGACCAGCTCGACCACTGCCGCGTGCAGTTGGTTCTCGTCGCGCATGGGCGCCGTGCAACCCTCGAGGTAGCTGACGTGGGAGCCCTCCTCGGCGACGATCAGCGTGCGCTCGAACTGCCCCGTGTTCAGGGCATTGATCCGGAAGTAGGTCGACAGCTCCATGGGGCAGGTCACCCCCTTCGGGATGAACACGAACGAGCCGTCAGAGAAGACGGCCGAGTTCAACGCCGCGAAGAAATTGTCTGAGGGCGGCACAACAGAGCCCAGGTAGCGCCGCACCAATTCCGGGTGCTCCTGAACGGCCTCGGAGATGGGCATGAAGATCACGCCCGCCTCTGCCAGCTTTTCCCGGAATGTCGTCGCCACAGACACGCTGTCAAAGACCGCGTCCACCGCAACGCCTGCGAGGATGGCACGCTCTTCCAGCGGAATCCCGAGCTTCTCGTAGGTGGCCAGCAGCTCGGGGTCAACCTCGTCGAGGCTCTTCGGCTTGTCTTCGGCGCTCTTGGGTGCCGCGTAGTACGAGATCGCTTGGTAGTCGATGGGCGGGTAGTGCACGTTCGGCCAGGTTGGCTCCTTCATGCCCTGCCAGTGCCGGAAGGCCTTTAGCCTCCAGTCCAGCAGCCACTGCGGCTCGCCCTTCTTGGCCGATATGAAGCGCACGGTGTCCTCGTCGAGGCCTGGAGGGAGCGTGTCCTGCTCGATGTCGGTGACAAAACCGTACTTGTACTCCTGGGAGGCTAGGCCCTCGAGTGGGTCGACTGCAGTGCTCATGGTGTATCGCGATCCGGGCCGCCGCCAAGCGCCAGCCAATCTGTACTTCTAAGTATACATTGGCCGATCCACGAGCCGCAAGAACCACGGGTGGGCCCGAACTACCGCCGGAGAGGCCGCTCAGTGGGCGTAGTAGCCAGGCCGTGTGCGGACCCGCGCGGAGTCCGGCAGAACCCGTACGCGGATGCCGCGCCAAGAGCCGTCGAACTCTTGGTTCGACGGGTAATAGCCGAGCGTATACACGCTGCGCAGCTCTTCGGCCACTTCCGCGTAGACATGGTCTAGGTCGCGGATGGACCGGGCCGAGAACAGGCGGCCGCCTGTCGCATCCGCGAGCTTGCGCATGCGCTCCCTGGCCCGGTCCGTCGACTGACGCTGGCGCTCCTTCCAGCTGCGCTCGACCCGCACTCCGAACTCCTCCGGCTCGAGGAAGATCGGATAGATCGCGCCGTTGATCTCGGCCACGGCCCGGAGGAGGTCGTCGAAGGGGACGGTCGACGGCACCGAGCGGCTGCGCCGCGGAAGCAGGTCGTTGTCCATCCCGTCGCTGATCACGATGACTGCGTTCCGCTCCCAGCGCCGTTTGGCCAGTTCTTGAGCGTACGACAGCGCAATGGCGTCGTAGAGGGGGGTTCCGCCCGAGAGCCTCGGGATGCGGCTGATGGCCCGCAGGAGCGAGTCGCGGTCCGCGGTGAGGGGGCTGACCACCTGCAGGAAGGCGTCGGAAAGCACGTAGATCGCGACCTGATCCCCGGGCCGGGCAGTCCCGACGAACTGACGGGCGGCCTCCAGCACTGCACTGCGGTCCACGAGCGTGCTGGTGCTGCAGTCGAGTAAGAGTACTAGGTTGAAGGCCGACTCGTTGTCTTGGAGGATCCCGAGTTCCTGGCGCTCGCCTTCCTCGAAGATCTGGAAGTCCTCCGCGCGCAGGCCCAACACAGGGTGTCCCTGGCCGTTTACAACTGACGCGGTGAGCTGCACGAGGCGCACGTCCGACCGGAAGCTCACGGCGCCTCGGGCCTCGGGCTCGCCGGCAGACGCCGGCGTTCCTTGTCCAACGCTGCGCTCAGTCAGGCGCATGGCAGTCCGGCGACGCAGCATGTTCTCCAGCGCTTCCGGTGCCTGCCAGTGCATCCGGACCGGGGAATCCTCCGGAAGCGGCCCCTCTGTGAGTTCCATGGAATCGGGGTGGCGACCCCGCACGCGCACCGATCCGTAGAGCTGCATGTGGGCCGGCCGAACGTCCTCAAGGGTCCAACTGGCCCCCTGCGAGGGGCTATCCGGCGGTGCCGAAAGCGATGCCCGCAAGTGCAGCGGTATCGAGAGTCGTCTGGGACGGTATCCCAGCCTGGCGTTCAGCCGGACGACCCTCCAAGGCATCGCCAGCTCGATTCGGCCCACCATCGTCCTCACATCCGCACGGCGGAGGAGCCCCTCTAGGGCGATCGGCCCGTCGATCGTCTCCACTTCCAACCGGTGGCCGTACGGCAGGTCGATCTCCAGGTCGATCGGGGCCCCGTCGTCCGGGACCGCTCGGATGCGCGTCTTGAGCCCGAGCCGGGTGGTTTCCGTATCGCCGTCGCGCACAGGCCTGGAGGGCGAGCTGCGCCGGAGGCGGACTCTTTCGGTGTTGGCGACCCGGACCGTCACGCCGCCGGTGCGGTTCTCCACCCTTAAGACCGGCTCCACGACGGACTCGGAGTCGGCCCACCACGGATCCCGCTCAAAGTCGATTGGCTCCAGCTCTTCGGTGTCCGTGCCAGTGACCACGATGTTGTTCGTAATGGAGCGCAGGCCGGCCACTGTTCGGGCCTGCTCCTCCACGACGCGTCGCTCCCGCTGTTGCTCCACCTCCCCCTCGAGCGTCAGGTGGCTGTTTTCGACCACGATGTGCACGGGCTCCAGCAGGACCATCTGCGTGTCGCCGGGCGCCCGGCGCAGGCGCTGGGCGAAGCCGCCCTCGCGCCTTTGGTACCGGCGCATCTCCGGGTGCCCGTAAATCCGCCAGTATGCATTCATGCGGATGCCGATGTCATCGCCGGAACGCGGCAGTACGCGCAGTTCGTTCACGACGGAGTCGACCGCTTCCAGTGCTCCAACCGAGCGTTCGATCGAGGCCCGCAGGCTGGGCCGGGTCACCGCCCCGGTCAGGATCACGGCGCTCCCGTCCAGCCGAAACGTGACCCAGTCGTAGATCCGGATCTGCCGCTGACCCGCGATCAGCTGGCGCACCTGCTCCACCAGGCGCTGCTCCCGGTCCAGTGCGGCGGATGGCATCCCCGCCAAGACCGCCAGCGACGCGGCGGCGGCGAGAGCCGCTGCGGCCGGTCTGAGCACGAATTGATGGTAGCGGATTGCGGCGGGATCCGTCCCCTAGCGGAAGGCCGTGCGCAGTTTCCTGAAGAATCCCCGGTCGCTCGGACGCTCTGCGTCGAGTTCCTCGGAGAGTTGCTCGAAGAGCTCGCGCTGCCTCGACGTCAGTCGTTCGGGAACCGTCACGGCGATATGCGCGTACAGGTCGCCCCGCCCGCTGTGGCGCAAGCGCGTAACGCCCCGCCCGCGAAGGCGAAGGCGGTGTCCGTGCTGCGTGCCCGCCCGGACCGTGACGGTCTCGTCGCCTTCCAGCGTCTGGACGGTCACGTCAGCCCCGAGCGCCGCTTCTGCGATGTTGATCGGCACTACGCAGTGCAGGTCCACCCCGTCCCGCTCAAAGACCTCGTGAGGGCGCACTCTGAGCGAAACGTACAGATCACCCTTGGGGCCACCATTGGTGCCGGCGTTACCCTCTCCGACGAGCCGTAGCTGAGTGCCCTCTTCCACTCCCGGGGGAATCTGGATCGTTCGCGGGCTGTGGACGGTCTGCATTCCCCTGCCGGCGCATTCGGGGCAGAGGTTGCGGATGACTTGGCCGCGCCCCCGGCAGCTCGGGCACGTGCGGCTGAAGGAGAAGAAGCCTTGGTGCGTCTCGATTTGCCCACTGCCACCGCAGCGCTCGCAGCGGGTTGGTCCCGTCCCCGGTGCCGCGCCGCCTCCGCCGCAGCGTTCGCAGCGCTCAAGCCGGGGGATCCGGATCTCGCGGGAGGCCCCGAACACCGCGTCTTCGAAGCTGATCTCAACCTCTAACTGCAGGTCGGCGCCCCGTCTGCTGGCGGACCGTCTGCGGGTCGTCCCAAACAAGTCGCCGAAAATGTCGCCGAAGATATCTGTGAAGTTCCCCTGCCCGAAGCCCTCCGCGGAATTGAGGCCAGCGTGGCCGAAGCGGTCGTAGCGCTGGCGCTTCTCAGGGTCGCTGAGGACGCTGTAGGCTTCCGAGGCTTCCTTGAACTTCTCCTCGGACTCCTTGGAACCCGGATTGCGGTCCGGGTGGTGCTTCATAGCGAGCTTGCGGTACGCCCGCTTGCACTCGGCCTCGCTGGCTCCGCGCTGCACGCCGAGCACCTCGTAGTAGTCGCGCTTCTCCAACACCGCAGCCCGCCCCAGCGAATCCTTCAGGCCTACCCTTGGACGGCCACCTTCACCATCGATGCTCGCAGCAGGCGGCCCTTGAACAGGTAGCCCTTCATATAGACATCCAGTATCTGCAGGTCTGCCTGTCCCTCACCGGCCGGCGCGCGGTCCACTGCGCAGTGGACGCTTGGGTCGAACGTCTCGTGCTGTTCGACCTCCTCCAGGCCTGCCCGCCGGAAGACTTCGAACATTCTCCTGTGGATCAGCTCAAGGCCTTCGCGGATCTCCTTGGAAACGCCATCTGCGCCGATCGCGCGCTCGAAATCGTCCGCAATCGGGAGCAGTGCTTCGATGGTCTCCGCGGCCGCAAAGCGCACGACTTCCCGCTTCTCCCTCTCCAGGCGCTTGCGGATGTTCTCGAAGTCCGCTTGCGACCGCATCAGCCTGTCACGCAGCTGCTCGCACTCTTCAAGAGCAGCGTCGCGCTGGGCCTCCAGCTCGGCGGGATCAGGTCCGTTCTCCGCCCCTTGGTCAGGGGTATCGGGCCCGGCCTCGGGCTCTTCCGGCGGCGCACCGCCCGCGCACGCTTCCGGCTCGTTCTCGCCGATCTCCCTGCTTTCTGGCATCGCCGTCTTGCACACCTCAGCCTAGATCCAATCCTAGCAAAGGGCCTTCTATGCCAATCCGACCCTGTTGGTCGGTCCCGCGGGCCACGCTCTGGACCTGTCGGTCACTCCTCCTCGTCTTCTTCGACGCCAGTGAACGGCTCAGCGAGGCCCTGCTCTCCGAACGCGCGGATCACCGGGGAGGTGTCACCCGTGTCCAGGGCGCTCTGGTAGTGGCCGAGGGCAAGCTCGCGGTTCCCCAGCAAGTCCTGTATGCGGCCCATGTATATGTGCGACATGGCTTGGATCCGCGTGTCCCCGCCGTCCTCGGTGGCCGCCGCAAAGTGTTCGAGCGCCAAGTCGGGATTGGCTTCGTCGAGCGCGATCCGCCCTAAGCCATAGCTGGCCTGAAACCGGCCGGAGCCACCCTCTAGGACCAAGCTTTCGTAGATCTCGCGCGCCTGCGAGAGTTCGTTCAGCAGCAGCAGCCCCTCGGCTCTCGAGAGCAGTCGCTCGGTCTCGGAAACCTGTGGCCGGGCAGCCTGTCTGGGGCGGGGGCGGGCAGGCGCTTGGCGCTCCGCGAACTTCACCTGTTGGATCCTTGCCATCTCCTGGCGGACGTTGATGTCGCCCACGAGGGTCTCGTAGTACTTGCGGAAGGTCTCGGGCTGCGCTTCGTACTCGGCGAGCTTCTCGAAGAAGTACGGCGCGAGGATGAACCCGTGTCTGGCGTGGTCGGCGATGCGAGCTAACTTGCGATCCTCGGCTTCGTACCGCATGCGCGTCTGGACGGCGTGTGCCAAGGACTTGGTCAGCAGCAGCTGAAAGTTGGACTTGTAGGAGTCGTCCAAGGCTGGCGCATAGATGGCCATGCGGGAGAGCTGCTCCTTCCTCGCCACCAGCTCCGCATGGCGGACCGACATCCGGTCGAGGAGGTGCATGAGGTAGGCCGCGCGAATCTCATCGCCCCGGACCTCCGAAGAAGAGTGCACGACAATCTTCACGTCTCCGCCAAAGGAGCGCATGTTGATGCTGCCAGGGGCTGCGAGAAGGTCGAAATGCACCCGGAAAGAGCGCACCTCCGGGCTGGAAGCCGGGATACGCAGGTAGCCGTTCGTCTCGAAGACTGTCTCGATCAGGGGCTCTTGGTACCGCAGCATGGCGTCCTCGTAGGCGCCAGCGTATCGCTGCCACAGCCCTTCGACATCGGACACCTCGTAGAATTCCCGCAACAGTGCCGAGAGTCCCCGAATGGGCCGCACATCGGTCGGCAGGTCTGTTGGCACCTCCGCCTTGAGGTCGAAGAAGGGAGCCTCTCCGCACATGAGCGCGAAGGAGATGTACTGCGACAAGTTGTGGTCTGGATCCGCCCGCTCGTGCTGCTCGTAGAACGTCCTCAGTCGCGAGCGCATGCCCGGATCCATGGATTCCAGGTCGTGGCGCACAGCCTTGCGGACCGGGCTGTCGGCCTCTGCCGAGAGGCCTTCGTCGTACCCTGCCACGTTGATCGCCGCCATGACGGCGAACAGGCGCTCGTCCGCAACGAGCTGGTCTCCCGGCTGCGCGGCGGACTGCGGGACTAGGGCCAGCGTGGCCGCCGCGCAGAATGCCCAGAATGTCCTGACAGTCACGATTCCCAGTTTAGGCAACGCTCCCGGCGGGTATGGTAGGACTCGTTCCGGCAAGCCAGATCCCGCGGGCCTGACCAATACAATGGTTGAATGTCCGCCGTGGCCCCGGCCGCGGCGATGGCTGGAAGCAGAGCCGCGCGCGCAATGCCCGCCCGAGCGAATGGCCCATTGCCGGCGACGCAGCCGACATCCGGAGACCTGTCTGCTTGGGGGCATGTCCAGCTGGCCAGGCACCCGCAGCGGCCGCACTCGCTGGACTACTTCCAGCGCATCTTGGGGGGCTTCTCGGAAGTCCACGGCGACCGCGCGTTCGGGGACGATCCCGCCATCGTGTGCGGATTCGGGTCTTTCCGGGGCCGCCAAGTGATGGCCATCGGCCAGCAGAAGGGCCGCAACACCGAGGAGAGGGTCCGCCGGAACTTCGGCATGCCGCGGCCGGAAGGCTACCGCAAAGCCCTGCGGTGCATGAAACTGGCGGAGAAGTTCGGGCGACCGATCGTTACCCTGCTGGACACGCCCGGGGCTTATCCGGGAAAGGACGCTGAGGAGCGAGGGCAAGCCGAGGCCATAGCGCGCAACCTGCACGAGATGGCCAGCCTGCGGGTTCCGCTGGTAGCCGTCTGCATTGGCGAGGGGGGTAGTGGGGGCGCGTTGGCCTTGGGCGTCGGCAACCGGGTCCTGATGCTCGAGAACGCCATCTACAGCGTGATCTCGCCCGAGAGCTGCGCGGCGATCGTTTGGCGAGACTCGGGCATGGCGGAGTTGGCGGCAAATGCGCTCAAGTTGACCGCCAAGGACCTGAGCAAGCTCGGCCTAGTCGACCGCATCGTCTCGGAGCCTCCCGGAGGGGCGCATGAGGATGTAGACGCTGCCGCCAAACTCCTCGCCGACGCCGTGGAGGGCGAGCTAGAGGAGTTGGCAGCGCTATCGGCCGAGCAGCTGGTCGAGCAGCGCTACTCCAAGTTCCGCGAGATGGGTGCATTCTTCGAGGAGGCCGTGTCGGCGGACGATTGATACGCCTGCCGCAAATGTTCCAGCGCGTCGCCCTGCAAGAGGGTCCGCGAGCCACATGTCCGGCCCTCGGAGCGGAAGCCCTGGGAGTTGCAGGCCAAGTCCCGAGACGGCATCGCCCCTGGACACTCACGTAACCGCGACAGGGCGGCGTGTTGTGGTGCTGCACCTGTTCGCCAAGACCTGGAGGCGGACGTCCCAAGTGGTAATGGCGACGGCCACAGAGCGGATGTAGACCCTCAGAACATGCCGGAGTTGAAGGAACTGACAGAGCGCTTCTTGAAGGCCCCAGTATTCCGCTAGGAGTGTTCGAGGGCTGACGGACAGCTCGCTTTGATTCAGGCGGTGGTGCGTGCCCGTACAGTGGCAAAGATGACGCAATCGGTTGTGGCGGCCCGATTCGGCACCTCCCAATCGGAGATTGCACGGTTGGAGGGAGGTAGGCCGTCGCCGTCGGTCAGAACACCGCCCGACACATGACACGGCCCCCCCTCCGCGATGGGATGCACGACGCCCTGACAACGTCAAGAGGCGATTGCTGGCTGCACTACGCGACGGGTTGCTTGAACAGCTGATGGCGTCGGTCAATCATGAGGGCTTGGAGAAGCATGAGGGGGAGCCGCTTGCCTTCGGCCTCTAAGTCTCGCCCAGTGCGAGGAGCGGCGACCCAGCGCTGTGCGACGAACATTCAGGCTTAATAGCGGACAAGATCCTGACCATTCCGAGGCTGATCGTAAGAGGACTAGACGCGGCCTTGGTCGGCTAGGGGCATCTCATCTGGATGGTCTGGGACGACGGGTGAATCTCAAGGCGAAGGCCGACGAACGGAGTGACCTCCGAGTATCACGGGTACCCCGTGCTCGAATGGGAATCGATTACCAGTGTGGTCTACAAGCGGTATAGTCAGTGGGCTCGCACATCCGGAAGCCGTCAGGATCGCCCTGCCGCGAAACGGCGCAGGATCAAGTACAGCTTCTGAAGCTATGACGGGGCTGGAAATTACCGTAGGCGACCTGGACGAGCCGTCTCCATCTGAGATTCGCCAGATTGGGATTCAGGCCGATGGGAAGTGCCTGACCAAGCTGTATAGGTACTCAAGCAATTGCGAGGACCAGTTCCTGCATGCTCCTCCGTCTCATCTGGCATTCTGGGTTCTCGACAATTGGTGGAGGATCTTTCACGAGCCTGAACCCCCCAGTGCCGTCACTGCCGAATGGCTCTTGGCGCACGAGATGTCGTCAGTCGGAGAGGGCTACGCGTGGCCTCCGATCAGATTGTGGGGCGAGGGAGACCAATTGGGGATCCAAATGCGGCCGGTGTACTGTGACTCACCTGCACCGGTGAGGTTCGAGGCGAGCCACATCGGCGTGATTCCGGCCGTCGATGTGGCAGCGGGCTTCGACAGTTTCCTGGACCGCGTGCGCGAATACGCCACGGATGACCGCGCGACGTTGCTCGATCTTCATCGGCAGGTCAGGAGAGAGAGGAGCGATCCGCGTACTGCCATCTGGAGAACGGTCGAAGCCAAGCTTGGCTTCGATGTGGACGAAGCCCCAGCCGAACTCATGGGCCGTCTGGCCAAGTTTATCGATGAACTTGGCCAAGAGGCCGTCAGTGAAGCTTGCATTTCGCAACAGGGAATTGGCGTCGCACAGGCTCTTGAGAAAGGACTGAGTGCGGTCGAAGACTCCAGGACGAAGCTTGATCTGTCGATCGCGGTTGCTGCAGCTGGATCTCATCCTGCTGAAGACTCCAGCTCGCGCTTCGTACGCGGTGCCAAGACACCTCCGTGGAAGGCAGCCGAAGAGGCCGCCGGTCGATTGCGCGAAAGCCTCGCAGTTCCCGCGGGTCCGGTTCCAAATTGGCGCCTCCGGGACCTTGTCGGTGTGAGCTCGCACCACTTCTATCGCATCCGCAGCTTCCGCTCCATTCCCTACGGAGTCCGCCGTCGCGACTCCGACCGGAGCACGAGCTCGGTGGCCCTCCGAGCGAGTCAGCCTGCGGCAAAGCGGTTCGAGCTTTGCCGAGTGCTAGGTGACGCGATCTGGTCGGGAAACGACCGACTCGGGCTGATTTCCTCAGCCAAGTCGGCTCGTCAGAGATTCCAACGAGCGTTCGCACAGAATCTCTTGTGCCCGTTTAGGGACCTGCTTGATTACGTGGGGACCGATTCGCCGACACAGGACGACGTGACCGCTGCAGCTCAGTGGTTTCGGGTTTCGGAGCGCGTGATTCAGACGATATTGGTGAACAAGGGAATTATTAACCAAGAGCAGATTGAGGAGATGGTCGCGGTGGGAGAGACGACTGACGGCCCGTTCGAACCCGCATATGCCTGATGGGGTTGCTGGGCTTTGCTGCGGAGGTGCGGGCTGTTGCCGAATCAGGTCTTGATCTTCGTGGTCTTGCGCTGCGGGCGGTGCCGGGCCGTGACGGCCCTGAAGGTACATGTAGCGGGCGCGGACTGTTCCGCCCTACGGGGCTCCTCAGGCCTCGCTGGACCCGCGCACCCAGAACGAGTGCCGG
This sequence comes from Bryobacterales bacterium, assembly GCA_965203925.1. Classification (GTDB taxonomy): domain Bacteria; phylum Acidobacteriota; class Terriglobia; order Bryobacterales; family UBA6623; genus VXMF01. The sequence goes on along the minus strand of OZ241924.1, from coordinate 6,366,293 downwards.
GTGAGGAGGGATGTGGAGGGGCCCTGCGTGATGACTAGTAACGGAAGCAACGGAGCTGCAGCTACGGGAGGTCGGCGCCGCCTCTTCCGATCCACCAGGTGGTCGCTCATCACCTGCGCGTCCCGCGACGCCCGTTAGATCTCCCACGGGTCGTCCCGCAGGGGTCGGTGTTCAATGGCTCCCGATCTTGGAACGATCTACAGAAAAACCGTGGCGGAGAGGGAGGGATTCGAACCCTCGTTAGGGTTGCCCCTAAACACGCTTTCCAAGCGTGCGCCTTAAGCCGCTCGGCCACCTCTCCGCATGGGCGTGCCCGCCGTGGGTCATCCGTCGCAATCTCATTGTACGTTTCGCGGGTTCGATTTGCCCCGCAGGGTCGGACGGCAGCGTGCTGGCTCCGCTTGGCGGATCAGCGGGCAAGCGGTCGTTCCCCGGCTGCACCGTAGAATGCGCTCCGGAGGATTCCCGCGGTTTGCGGCCCGGATCGCACGGACAGGTACGCATCGAAAGCCCTGCGTACCAGCATGCGCGCGTCCGGCCCGTAAGGGGCCAACTGCTGCTTAACCCACTGGGCCAGCCCCGAGGGAGTGCCGGAGCCCTCCGCCAGCGCTGCGGCCCGGCGTTCGAACTCAGGCAATAACCGGGAGCAGAAGTCGACCTTGTGGTGCAGTGGCACCAGATCCGAGATCTCGAACGCGTAGTCGGGCACGCTGACGTCGATCAGTCCCAGCATCCACGAGAGGAAGCGGTTTGAGAAGGCCTTGACCTCCCGATCCACGGCGGCCCGATGTTCCCGGAATTCCTCGTCCGAAGTGTCTGGGCCCAGCGGATCCGCGCCAAGTTCCAGATAGACCTTGTTCTTGGGCTCGGTCCCCGACGGACGGATGGTGGCGTTGATGCCTCCCTCGAATCGGAAGCTGATCAGGTTCCGCGAGCTCCGGTCGGTCTCCGACAGGAATGGCCCGTGCAGCCGCTCGTCCCAGTAGTCGATGACGCGCTCCACCCTGCGGCCCGCGACCCGCTTCGGGGGATCCCTGCGCAGCAGCCGCTGCACCTCTCGGATGTTTGCTGCTCCGGCCGCCCCCTGCATGACCGTCGACCTAACGGTGTTCGCGTGGTAACCGTAGCGCTTGTAGGTGTCGATGAGGTAGTCGTGCACGGTCTCGCCGCGATCGCCCAGGTCACACGCCAAATCCGCCAGCGCGACTGCGGCGCCAGCCGCGTCCTTGTCGCGCAGAGTCGGTGTGAGCATGAAGCCGTGGCTCTCCTCCGCCGCCACCACGAAGTCGTCGATGCTCGCTCGCAAGTCCTTGTAGCGTCCCGTCCGCTCTAGGCTCCCCAGAACCGCCGCGATGTACTTGAATCCCACTAAGAGGTCTCCGATCACCACGCCGCCTCGCGACTCGACTAGGCGCCGGATCAGGTCCGTCGTCACGACGGTCTTGATCGCCATCGGTCGCGCCGGCAGGCGACCGGAGGCTTCGAGGGAATCTAGCCGGAAGCGAGTGAGGATCGAGGCGATTTCATTTCCGCTTAGAAAGGCGTACGTCGTCCCGTCGCGGGAGGCCCCGCCGAGGCGGTCTGCGTCCGGGTCCGTAGCCAGAACCAGGTCAGCCCGCTCGTCACCGGCCAGATCGATGGCCATCTGCAGCGCCTCGGGAACTTCGGGATTGGGGCTGCGGAAGGTGACGTTCCGAAAGTCGCTTCGGAACTCGCACTGCGGCTCGACATAGAACAGATCGCGATTCTTCCGCAAGCCCATAGCCTCCAAGCAGCGTCCGGCCGTGTGGATCCCAGTCCCATGGAGGCCGGTGAAGACGACCTTCGCCCCGCTAGGGCGCTTGCCTGTTCCCAAGGCAACGTTCATGTCGATGTAGGCTTGGCGCCCTGAGGCCGGGATCTCCCGCACGAGCCCCGAAGTCTCCCGGCCGTTCGACGGGGCGCGCACCTCTAGAATCTCTTCCACGATGTGTGCCAATGCCTCGTCGTCGGGGGGGATCTCTTGGCCTCCTTCCGCGTTGTAGAACTTGCTTCCGTTGTCGTCTGGGTGGTTGTGAGAGGCGCTGACGTTGATCCCACCGTGGGCCTCAAGGCGGCGGATGAGGAACGACAGTTCCGGGGTGGAAACGTACTCGCCGCTGGAGTCGGGCAATGCCCAGACTTCCACTCCGGCATCGGTGTAGACATCTGTTGCGATGCGCGCAAAGTCGCGCGAACTCATGCCCAGCACCGGGTTCGGGACGTCCTGCGGGTACGTCCCGCGCAAGTCGTGGAATGCCCGGACATCGCACGCCACCACGACTCGCAGCTGTCCCACTTCCGGGTAGCGTTCCCGCAAGTACTGGACGTGGCCTTGGACGGACGAAGCGACTGTGTACGGGTTGATGCGGTTCGGGCCGATGCCTACCGGCCCCCTACGGCCGCCCGTGCCGAATGGAATCGTCTGGTAGAAGCTGTCCGCGAGGAGGTCCGCGTCGCCGGACTCGACCATCCAGCGCAGCAATGGCGAGTAGTCCCACGGGTTGGACAGGCCGGCGAACTTGTCGATTTTCAGCCAGTCGGCGAGGCGCTCCAGAGCGGCGGCCTTGATCTTCGCGGGGAGGTTTGCAGGTGAGACCTTCCGCCGCGCGGCACTGAGCAGGGCTTCGTGTGCTGGATTCATGATTCGGAAACGTACTCGGTCGCGGGCTCTAGGTCCTCGGGTCGGCCGACGTCGCGCCAAAAGCCCGGCACAGCGAAGTGACGCACGGATTGGCCCGAGCGGAGGGCCGCCGAGATCGCGTCTGTCAGGTCGTACTCTCCCCTGGCGGAACGCCGGAGCTTTGCCAGATCGGCAAAGACACGTTCGGTGAACAGGTACACCCCGGCGCACAGGAAGTTCGTGGTCGAAGTGCCTTTCGGGGGCTTCTCAACGATGCGCACGACCCGCCGGCCCCGGACGTACACGGCCCCGCCGCGGTAGGGATCCTCGACGTGGGTCAGGGCTAGGACCATGTCCGCATCCGTACCAAGCCGGATCAGCTCACGGTAGACCTGAGGATCCACAACAATGTCGCCGAACGTCATCAAGAATGGGCCGCCTTCGGCGAACTCCCGCGCCAGCAGCAGGGCGCTCCCCGTCCCGTCTGGAGTTGCTTGGACGACATAGTGCAGGTCCAAGCTCTGCGGTGGATGCGCGGCGAAGTAGTCGCGGATGACTTCTCGGCGATAGCCGATCACCAGACAGGCCTCGCGCACGCCTGCTGCCGCCAGCCGCTCCAGCTGATGTGCCAGCATTGGCCGCCCGGCCAGCGGAAGCATGGGCTTCGGGCAGTCTTGGGTGAGATCCTTCATGCGGGTGCCACGGCCCGCCGCCAACACGACCGCCTTCATGGGATCCGCGGCGCCTCAACACGAGGGCGCCCGCCGAGACTTCAATCCTATCGAACGGCTGATTCCCGTCCGGCGTCGCCCGTCGCTGCTCCTGCGTACAGGTTTCGGCCGGCCACCAGTGCGGCCATCTTGCGGTCCGCCACGGAGCGGGACAGCATCCAAAAGCCGCAGTCGGGATTGACGAACCGTATGCGGTCGGCTCCCATTACGCTCGCCGCGCGCTCGATCCGGGATGCAACCGAGTCCGCGCTCTCGACTTCGTTGTCCTTGATGTCGATGACTCCTAGGCCAATGCTGATGTGCGGGTCCAGCTCGCCCCGAAGCAATTCCAGCTCGCCTTGCCCCCGGCGCGCCATCTCAAGCAGGACGAAGTCGCAGCGGAGCGCGTTCAGGTAGGAAACCAGGTTCCGCCACATGCCCGACTGGATGGTCTGGCCCCCGTAATTCCCGAAGCACAGGTGGACGCCCTTCCTGGTAGAGATCCCATCCAGGACATGGTTCATCGCCTCGGCCGCCCAGCGGGCCTCGTGCGGATGCCCCGTGATGTTGGCCTCGTCAAGCTGGATCACGTCGGCCGACACTCGCTCCAGCTGCCTCCGCAGGACGCTTGCGACGGCCATGGCCAGCTCCTCACGGTCGCCGTAGAAGCGGTCGGTGAGGGTCTTTGTCAGCATGTGCGGCCCGGTGCAGGTGAACTTGAGCGGTTTCGTGGCGAGATCCTGGACCATCTCGAAGTCCGCCCGCAGATTCAGCGTTCCGTCGCCGACGGCCCCTGTGACCACGCCCGCAGGAGCCGTCCGGAACGACATCCCCTCGTCAGACCGGAACATGTCGATGTCCGCAATCGAGTACCGGGTCCGTACGCCCGAGAACTGGCTTACGAAGTAGTCGATCATCCCGTTGGTCTCAGGGTGTGAGGGGTCGAACCGGTTCAGCTCCCCGTCGGCCACCACATCAATGCCGAGGCGTTCCTGTGTGTGCAGCACGACCGCTACTGCGTCGCGGAGGGTCTGCTGGGAGGTGTCCCCGTAGAGCCACTGGGGGATCGGATAGCTGCCCACAACAGTGGTCTCGGGTGCCATAGGGGAGATTATAGATTTTGACCTTCGGAAGGGTCCGGGTGCACTAGCGGGGGCGAAGCGGTGCGCCGCAGCTGCCCGCACGCCGCGAAGATGTCGCGGCCCCTTGGCTTGCGCACAAAGCAGGGCACGCGCCGGTGAACGATCGACCGGAACGCGTTGACCCGGTCATCGCTTGGTATTCCGAACTCGATTCCGGGGCCGGGGTTGAGGGCGATCAGGTTCACCTTGCATTTCAACCCGGCAAGCAGGCCGGCCACCCTGCGCGCGTCCGTGTCCGAGTCGTTCACGCCTTGTAGCAACACGTACTCGAAGGTCAAGCGCTCCCAGCGGCGCAGCGGGTAGCTGCGGCACGCCTCAAGCAGCGCGTCCAACGGGTACTTGGAGGAGATCGGCATGATCTCCGCTCGCTGCCCTTGGCTGGACGCGTTGAGCGAGATGGCTAGCTTTCCCCGGACAGCACTGGCTCCGAATTCGGCGATCTTGGGGACGATCCCGGATGTCGAGACCGTGATCCGCCGCTGCGGTATGCCGACCGCCGCGGGGTCTGCGAGCAGGCGCGTGGCCTTCATGACCGGGCCAAGGTTCAGCAGTGGCTCGCCCATGCCCATCATCACCACGTTGACCGGGCGCCGGCGCGGTTCGAGGTCCCTGTCGCCAGCGATGGCGAGGACTTGGCCTACGATTTCCCCGGCCGTGAGGTTGCGCTCCAGGCCCATCAGGGCGGTCAGGCAGAAGCGGCAGTCGACGGCGCATCCGGCCTGACTGGAAATGCAGAGCGTGTCCCTGGCCCGTTCCGGGATGAACACGCACTCCACCGTCCGGCCGTCCTGGAGCCCAACAAGGTAGCGAACCGTGCCGTCCGCCGACGTGTGCCTCTGGCGTACTTCGGGAAGGCCCGAGCCACAATCGCGCAGCAGCCCGTTGCGCAGCGCCAGCGGAAGCGTCGAGATCTCCGAGACCCTGCCTCCGTGATCCCGGTACAGCCCGCGGTATAGCTGGCGCGCCCGGTACGGGGGCTCGCCCACGGCCCGAACCAACGCCATCAGCTCGCCCAAGTCCAGGCCGACCAGCGGTCGGGGGGCACCCTCGACCCGGGCTGTTGGCGTCTCCATCGCGACTGCGGCCTGGCCTGACCTTAGATCGGCAGCATTACCAGGCGCACCTGTTCCCCGTCGATCGTGAAGGCCTGCTCGTGCGTGTCCGGCCCAGCCGGTGCATCGTCCATCAAGTTGGAGCACAGGGTCTCTTCCATCAGGTGGTCTCGATTGTCGGCCACGATCCGTCGGATGCGCTCAGTTCCGGCCACACACAGCGCAATCCGCCGCGTGTACTCGATGTCCGCAGACTTGCGCAGGTTCTGGACGCGGTGCAGCAAGTCCCGGTAGAGCCCCTCGTCGCGCAGATCAGCGTCCAGAGCCGTTCCCAGCACAACGACAATCGCAGAGTCCCCCGCTGCGGCGAACTTGCGCTGCGCCTCGACGGTGACCCGTACGTCCTCACGGTCCAGCGTGACATCCTCCCCGTCAAAGTCGATCGTCGCGCTGCCGGTCTCGAGTAAGCGGGACCGCAACCCCGCTGCGTCGAGTCGCGCGAACACCTGCTTCGCGCGCTTCATCTTCCTTCCGAGGCGCGGCCCGAGCCGTCGGAAGTTTGGCTTGACCGAGTAGCGTACATGGGCCTCCGAGGCTTGCAAGAAGCAGGCTTCTTTGACGTTCAGCTCGTCCTCGATCAGTCCCGAGTAGGGCCGGACCCGATCTTGCAGGTCGGGGTCCGCGACGACCACTTCCGCCCGGCGCAGCGGCTGGCGGACCTTCAGTTGGTGGTCAGTTCGCACCCGAAGTCCCAGCGAAACGATCCGTCGAACGGCGGTCATCTCTTCGGAGAGCCCCTCATCCTCGCGTCCACGGCTACGGGGCAGGTCGCACAGATGGACGCTCAGCGGCCCGTCCACGCCCGCGCCGCGAACGATGTTCTGGTAGATTTCCTCGGCCATGAATGGCGTGAATGAAGCGCTCAGCTTGACCACCGCAACAAGGCACTCGTAGAGGGTCGCGTGTGCGTCCACCTTGTCCTCGTCGATCGCGCCCTTCCAGAACCGCCCCCGGCTGCGCCGCACGTACCAGTTCGACAGGCCGTCCACGAAACGGGTCAGTTCGCCAGCCGCCTCGTACGCCAGGAACGAGTCCATGTGCTCGCGGAAGCGCCCGGCAAGAATGTCCAGTTCCGAGAGGATCCAGCGGTCCAGCAGAGCGCGCTGCGAGGCGAGGCGTCCGGGCATCGTGACCGGATCGAAGCCGTCGATGTCCGCATAGATCGTGAAGAACGAGTAGACGTTGCGCAGCTTGAGCGGGAACTCCTTCTGGATCGCTCGCACGTTGGCCAACGAATGGCGTGTCGGCGACCACGGCGGGTTGCCGGCGAGGAAGAACCACCGAAAGGCGTCGGCGCCTGGTGCCGGGGAGGGCACGTCGAGCGTGACCTTGCTCTCGGCCGGTAGCCGCGGCACGTCGATCGGGGCCGTGGGGCCGGGGGCCGCTGTGGCTTCAAGCTCCCGCAGATCGCTGGCGGACAGCAGTGCCGATCGGCGCGGCACGGACTTGGATGGTTGCACCCTCACTAGTGCGGACGTTCCGGAGTAGCCCGAGACGGTCACGGCGTCGCCGGCCTTGAGGTCCAGCGCCCGCAGGTCGTGCGGCGAGATCCGCATCTGTCCTGTGGGTGGGCCATTCCGCCCTGGCTTGCCGTCCAGCACTGCGAAGTCTTGGGCGACGCGGTCGAAGATCACCTCCGGCGGCGTGTAGTTGCCCAAGGACTTTGACTCCTTCTTGCCGGTGGGATCCGCGACGTGCCCCAAGACGATGCAATTCCGGAACGGATGGGGATACTCAGGCGCCGGGATGCCCAGTTCGCGCCCGCACTCCTCGTCGAAGACGAGCGTCGAGACCATCAGCTGCGAGTAGAACCAGCCGCGGGTCTGGTCGATCGCCTCGGTGATGTAGTCGGCAGGAAAGCGCGACTCGAACTCGTCCCGCCCTTGGTGCGGGTAGCCGAACTGGGCGAAGGGCATGCACCCGGAGTCGAACCAGCAGTCGATGACCTCCGGCACGCGCCGGTAGACGCCCGGCTCGCCCGGCTGCGTCCACGTCACTTCGTCGATCCACGGCTTGTGGACCATCAGGTCGTCGGGGAGCGATGGATCTGAGCGCTGCTCGCGGTGGAAATGGTCGAATGCTGACGGGTTCTTGGCGAGGATCTCCGCGCACGACTCCGGCACTTGTACTGCTCCGGTGGTGTCGTTGACCCACACGTTCAGCGGTGTTCCCCAGTAGCGCTCGCGGGACAGCGCCCAGTCGATGTTGTTGCGCAGGAAGTCGCCGAAGCGGCCTGTGCCGATGTGGGCGGGCAGCCAGTGGATCTTGTCGTTGTTGGCCAGCACCTCCCTGTTTCGCGCGGTCGTCCGCACGAACCAGGCCGGCCGCGCGTACTGGATCAGCGGGTCGTCGTCCGCACGCCAGCAGAACGGGTACTCGTGGCGGTAGGACTCGCGGTGGACCAGGGCACGGCTGTCCGCGAGCATCCGGACCAGATGTCGGTCAGCGTGCTTCACCCATTGCCCGGCCACTTCCGTGACGCTGGAGTCGAAGCGGCCGTCCGGCCGCACCGGGCACAGCAGGGGCACGGCCTCCGGAGACTCGTACCTTCCGGCCAGTTCCCGGTGCAGGTCGTAGTCGACCTCGCCGAATGCCGGGGCTTGGTGCACAAGCCCAGTCCCGCTGTCCAGCGTCACGAAGTCCGCCGCGACAACCTTCCACAGGTGCGGTTCCCGTCCGCCGCCCCGCAGCCTCCCCTCGGAGTCCCAGTAGCGCCGCTCGAAGTGGGGGAAGGGGGGCCGATACCGTTTCCCGAGCAGCTCGGCGCCGCGCAAGGTCTCTTCGACGTGCAGCGTCTGGCCGAGCTTCTGCTCGATCTCCCCCTTGAGGGCCGCGGCTAGGATGAGACTCCTGTCACCGAGCCGGACCCGCGCGTACTCGACGTCCGGCCTGACAGCCACGTACTGGTTGGCCGGCAACGTCCATGGAGTTGTCGTCCAGACCAGCAGCGAAGTCCCGGGCTCGTCGGCCAGCCGTGCTGCCACGTAGACCGAAGGGTCCGCGACGGTCTTGTAGCCCAGTCCCACCTCTCCGGCCGACAGGGCCGTGCCCCCTTGCGGCCACCACCACACAACCTTGTGGCCGCGGTACAGGAGCCCTTGGCGATACATACGTGACAAGGCCCACCAGACGCTCTCGACGTACGACTTGTGGTATGTGACGTAGGCGTCGGGAAGGTCGACCCAGAAGCCGACGCGGCGCGTCATCTGCTCCCACTGTTCGGTGTACCGGAAGACCGAATCCATGCACTTGCGGATGAAGCGCTGGACCCCGTATTCCTCGATAGCTCGCTTGCCGTGGATCCCAAGCTCCTTCTCGACCTCAACCTCCACCGGCAGGCCGTGCGTGTCCCAGCCGGCCTTGCGCGGCACGTAGCGGCCGGCCATGGTTCGGTAGCGCAGGAATACGTCCTTGAAGACCCTTGTCAGCACATGGCCGTTATGGGGCAGGCCATTGGCCGTGGGAGGGCCCTCGTTGAAGATGAAGCGCTCCTTCCCCTGCCGGATCTCCAGGCTCTTCTCGAAGACTTTGTTCTCATCCCAGAACTTGCTCACCTCCCGTTCCACTGCCGGGAAATCGACGATGGGCTTGGCCCGCTTGAACCTGCGCGTGCTCATGGGAGCTTGCTTGTCACTGACCTTCATAGTGTCTCTCACCAGGCTTCGGCGCCAGATCCCGGGGCCGTCAGGGGGTACCGACGAACAGGCCTGCCAGCGGCTCTGCCGCTGCCACCAGCTGGGTCATAGGGCGGAGGCCGAGTAGCCAGACCACGGTGCGCAGCACAGACGGAACCGACACCAGCCCGGCGGGGGACGAACCGCGGCGCACCATCCCGCCCACCGCGACCGCCCCCTGCTGATCCTCGGTGGGTACGACGAACAGGACACTTCCGGAGTACAGCGGGTGCTCCCGCAGCGCGTCGGCCAATTGGCCCAACTCCCTGTCCTGCGAGTCTGGGGATCCGGCGAGGCGGACGACTGAGAGATGCGGCAGTTCCGAGCCCGCTCTGACGCTGGAAATGAACGCGCTGGGAGGCGGCCCTCCACCGATGCCGTAGGGGACTGCGGCCAAGCCTGCCTGCTGTGCGTTCGACCACACCGTGCCGGCGGCGGGAAGCGCCGCCCTGCCCGCTGCGGCAAGGGCCCGAGCGGCCGCTCGACCGGCATGGACGGCGGGGCCAAGCTTCGTGAAGAAATCCGACTCCATCCCGCCGGTCAGGACCGCCGTCTGCTCCAGCCGGCTCTTGGCCGCCGGCACGAGTCCTGGCAACGATGCCCCGCGGGAGCGTAGGTTGCGCCAGGAATGCCCGCGCGCGTCGCTGAGGACGAGCGTGACGTGCCGAACGCCGGTCGGTGCCGCAGCCGGAGCCGGAGCCTGTTCCGGGATGTTGGCCACCGCCGCAGCGGTCAGCATGTCGAGCTGCTCCGCCGTGAGGGGCGGCAGCACGGCGAGAAGGCCGCCGCGTTCTCCGTCCCCCTTGCCGCTGACGTAGGCCAGTCCTCCTCCCGGGAGGGAGGCCACGGCGGTAGGGAACCAACCCGTCGGAATCGCCCCTGCCGGTTCGGGCAGCGCCTCTTCGATGTTGACGACCAATAGGATGTTGTTGCCCGAGTTGGCGACGTACAGCGTCCGGTTGTCGCGGGCGAGCCCCAGCGCAGTAGGCAGCGATCCGAGTGGGGAACGCGGGAGCGGCGCGACACTGCGGGCGTCGAGGAATTCGAAGCGCGGCCCCTCAGCGATCCCAACCGTCCACAGATTGTCCGCGTGGGCGCAGGCCACAAACAGGCGGGCGACGAATTCCCGTCCCTCAGCATCTTCCGGAGCCCGGGGATCGCGCACCACGCCTGGGACGATCCGGATATCGGTGGGGTGTTCGCCAACCGGAACGCGTTCCACCATCCTCCGGTCCGACAAGCGGTAGAGCCCGAGAGAGGCCTCTCCCCAGTGACTGACGACCAGATGTTCCCGGTCCGGCGTCAGGCGGGCTCGGTAAGGAGCCACGCCGGTTGCGAACTCGCCGAGGACCAGTCCCGACTGCGTGTTGACCACAACGATCCGGTCCCGCAGCACGTCCAAGGCGTAGAGCAGACGCCCATCGCCGTCCAGCAGCACATCACCTATCAGAGAGTCGCACCTACCGCGGCACGGGCTGACCAGCGAGAACTCGCGCGCGTGGCTCAGCGCGCCATCGCGGAAGGCGAGCTCCCAGACACTCCCCCGGATTCCGCCGCCAACGTAGATCCTCTCTCCGGATGGATGGATTGTTAGGCCCAGCCATGCGTCCGCCAGTTCCGCTTGCCCAGTGAGCGCGTTGGTTTCGACGTCAATGGCGCTCAGCACAGGCGTCTCGTAGCCCGCTTGCAGCACCAGCAGGTAGCGGCCGTCATTGGATGGCTCGACGGCAATAGGCAGGCTCGCAGTGGCGATCTGCGCTCCGGCGGGAGTGAGGCGCTGCCCCGTCGGCAGCAGGATCGTTCCGTCAGGCTGTCGGCCAAGACGCGGTTCCCCGGTGCCCGCGAGCAGCCCGCAGGCCAGCAGTCCAGCTGCGATCAGGGTCGTCGGGCGATCAGCGCGGCTGTGGCTTCGTTCTCGCATGTCTCGCGGTAGAGGAGTTGACGGAATCCGCCGAACAGTTCAGCGAGCTCGTTCTCGTCAAGAAGGTGGTCGGGGTTTCGCGGGCCTGTGCCGAATTCCCGCTGCCTTAGCGTGAAGGTCTTGTAGATGACGATACCGCCCCTGCGTGTGGCCCGCCGGAGAGCCGGGATCAGCGGGCGGTGGAGGTAGTTGAACACGGCCACCACGTCGAAGCACTCGCTACCCAAGTCAAAGTCCGGAGCTTCAAGGTCCACGCAGCGCACTTCGACCGGCAGTCCCGCATCTTGGGCTCGTTCCCTGCAGATCCGAAGGCTCTGTGACGAGAAGTCCAGTGCCAGTGTGCGCAGGCCCCATCTGGCCAGTTCCAGCGAATGCCGGCCGCTTCCGGAAGCGACATCAACTGCCGTGCAGGCCCCGGGCGAGAAGTCCGGCAAGAAGGCCCGGGCTTCACCCAAGAAAGGGTCGACCGGGGGCAGGCTGGCTCCCGCTGCGCGGTAGCGGGCGTCCCAAGCGGATCTTGATGGCATCCGACCGTCTGCGCCGGACGGGCGGAGGGGTCGGCTAAGCGTTGAAAGAGCTGCCGCAGCCGCAGGTCGAGGTCACGTTGGGGTTGTCGAACTTGAACCCTGCCCCCTCCATGGTCTCTACGTAGTCAACCCTGCAGTTGTCGAGGTAGAGCAGGCTGGCCTGATCCACGAAGATCTGCAGGCCGTCATAGTTGTAGACCTTGTCGAGGGGCAGCTGGTTGTTCTCGAAGGCCATCGAGTACTGAAAGCCCGAGCATCCGCCACCCACCACGGACAGCCGCAAGCCCTTTGGCTTGGGTTCCTGCTGGGAAAGGATCTCGTTAACCTTGGAAACGGCGGTGTTGGTCATCTGGATCATGGCAGGTATCCTCCTGAGAGTTCTCTCGGAATTCCAGTATAGCCGCCATTGGCGTCATTTCGCCGCGATCCGGAAGGCGGTGAGCCTGGCGGGCTCGGCGGCGCCCCCCGTGGCGACCACCACGTACTGCTGGCTGCCCGCGAGGAAGGTGATTGGCGTGGCGCTGTGGTGGCGCCCCGGGAGCGGGTGCTCCCAAAGCGTCTCGCCCGAAGACTTGTCGTATGCGCGCAGGTACGAGCTCTCGGACCTGTGGCCGCGGTCGCCCGCGAAGAGCAGCGTGCGCGTCACGAGGATTCCCGCGGCGTTGGGATTCCCAAGCGGGGGCAGATCAAGGCCCTTCAGCAGCGGGTGGCTGCGCGGGCCGTTTCCGTGAGGAGCTTGCCAGGCGATCTCGCCCCGCTGCAAGTCATACGCGGTCAGCGTGCCGTACGGCGGCTTGACGACCTGCAGCCCGTCAACGTTGGATTGGAAGAACTTGTGCTCGAACTCGTAGCCCCGCCGCTGCGGATCCGGCACTGGGCGCAGGCCTACGACGATGTACTGTCGGCGCGACGAGACATACATGTACCCAGTCTCCGGGTCGAATGCCGCTCCTCCCCAGTTAGCGCCGCCGCCCCAACCCGGGACTTGGACTGTTCCCTCAGGTGACGGCGGCTCATACAGCGGTCCCAGCCGATACGGTCGGACCGCAGCCAGCGCGCGGGCCCTGATCTCGGGCGTGAAGTCGATCAGGTCGTCCTCGCCCACTCCCTGCATCTCGAACGGAGGTGGCTTGGTCGGGAACGGCTGCGTTTCCGCCGCCTGCTCGAATTCGCTGGGCGGCACCTGCCGGTCTTCGACCGGCCAGACCGGCTCGCCCGTTCGGCGGTCGAGCACGAACAAGAATCCGGTCTTCGTGACCTGCGCAAGCGCCTTGATCGGGCGGCCCGACACTGTGATGTCGATCAGCGTCGGAGCTGCCGGCAGGTCCCAGTCCCAGATGTCGTGGCGGATGGTCTGGTAGTGCCAGACCCGCTCGCCCGTCTGAGCGTCCAAGGCCACCACGCAATTCGAGAAGAGGTTGTCGCCTTCACGGAAACCGCCGACGAAGTTGAAGGTCGGGCCGCTGACCGGCAGGTATACGTGGCCGAGATCCTCGTCCGAGCTCATCGTCGACCAGACGTTGGTGTTGCCGGTCCAGCGCCACGAGTCCCCCTCCCAAGTGTCGTTGCCGAACTCGCCCTCCTGTGGGATCGTGTGGAACGTCCACAGGCGCTTCCCCGTTCGGATGTCGTAGCCGCGCACGTCCCCGACCGGCCAGTTCTCCTTCCAACCCGGCCCCCCGCTGCGGGCATTGCGGCCGGGAGGGCCGTCGGCTATCTGGTTGCCGACGACGGCCACGTCGCCGACGATCGTCGGGGGTGCGCTGCAGTTGACCAGAGAACGGGCGAGCGGGCGCCGAAGCCCTTGGGTGAGGTCGACGCGGCCGTTGTCGCCGAAGCTCTCCACAGGCTCGCCCGTGGCGGGATCGAGCGCCACCAGATAGCTGTCCCCGGTGCACAGCAGAATCCGCTCATCCGTGCCGTCTCGCCAGTAGCCCAGCCCGCGCGTCGCGAATCCGAAGATTCCGGGCCGTCCCCAGTCGGCCGTGCCCGGGTCGTAGGTCCACACCGTATCCCCGGTTCCGGCATCGATGGCGGCGACGCCGCTGAAGTTTGTGCGCACGAACAGCCGGCCGGCGACCATCAGGGGTGTGGCCTTGAATCCGTCCGGGTGCATCGCGCGCGGCACGCTCTGCCGGTCCCCGGCGGTCTCACGGACGTAGCGGTGGTTGTCGAACGCTTCCCAGATCCAGGCGGTCTGCAGGTTGGACACGTTCGACGCGGTGATCTGGGCCAGCGGGGAGTACTTCGACGCGGCCAGATCTCCGGAATACTGGGGCCACTCCCCGTCGGCCGTGCTGTACTTCCCCCTGGTCTCGATCCACCGCCGCAGCGCTGCCCGGTTAGGAACGGGATCGAAGAACGGACCGCGGTGAAAGGTGGTGGGAAGTGCGGTACGGCCCAGATCTGGATCCGGGTCCGCTAGGTTGCCGATGGCTGCCTTCCCGTCCGGGGAATCTGGAGAATACTCGTGCAGCCAGGCTATTTCGACGCGTTCGGCGCGCCGCGTCGCCTTGCGCTCGATGAGCCAGTGGCCGCGCTCGTTCCAATTGCGGCCGCCCCCCGCTTCCGAGTGGCAGTAGAGGCAGTCACGCGCGCCAAATTCGCTCGCCTCCGGCAGAAACTCCGGGTTTGCGAGCCCAGACGCAGCCAGGGCCAGCACCGCTAGCAGCGCGCGCAGCTCGGTCATTCGACTTCCGCGGGCAGCATAGCAGCCGCGGGCCATCACCAATGCTTGTCCCGGATCGCCATCAGCGCGGGGTACTCTTTGTCGTCATCGCCGAGTTCGGACTTCAGGCGCAGCAGTTCGGCCTTCAGGTTGGCGGTCGCCTCGTTGTACGCAGGGTCGCCGTAGACGTTCTTCATCTCCAGCGGATCGCTTCGCAGGTCGTAGAGCTCCCATCCGGGCCGCGTCTCGGCGAGCTTGGCGCCAGGGGCGTCCAGAGGCAGTCCGTAGAAGAAGACCAGCTTGAATGCCTTCGTGCGTACTCCGTAGTGGGCCGGAACGTCGTGGTGCGCATAGTTCATCCAGTAGCGGTAATACGTGGACTGTCTCCAGTCGGAAGGGTCCTCTCCCACAAGGAGGGGTTCAATGCTGCGCCCTTGCATGAATCCCGGAGGCTCTACTCCCGCGAGGCTCAGGAGCGTCGGGCCCAGATCGGTGTTGTTGACCAAATGGTCGTCGCGCGAGCCGGCTTCGACGGTGGCTGGATGGCGGACGATCAGGGGGATGCGCAGCGACTCTTCGTACATCCAGCGCTTGTCAATGTAGTCGTGCTCGCCCAGCATGAATCCTTGGTCCGATGTGTAGAGCACAACTGTGTTGTCCAGCTCGCCTTCGTTCTCTAGGAACTCCAGCAGGCGGGCGACGCCGTCGTCAACTCCCCGGACGGTGCGCAGGTACTTCTTCAGATAGCGCTGGTAGGAGGTCCGCTTGTAGTCTTCGGGGCTCAAGGACGGGTCCACGAACATGTGGTGCCCCATGTTGCGGCGCGCGTTGCGCTTGCCGATCGATGTGCCGGCTCCTCTTGTTGCATCCGAGCCGTGGTTGGGCACTCTCCACAGGCTTGGAGGCTCGGGAATCTCGGTGTCTTCGTACAGGAAGTCGTAGCGCTCCGCATTCTCGAAGTTGTCGTGGGGCGCCTTGAAGTGATGCATCAGGAAGAACGGCCGCTCCCTGTCCCGCCGCTTCAGCCAGTCGATGGAGACCTGCACGATCACGTCCGTGGAATGCGCGGAGTCGTAGCCCGAGAAGCGCCTCGAATTGTCCGGCCAAGGCCGCCCCATTCGGGACTCGCGCATGATGGGATTGAAGTACGACCCTTGGCCTGGCAGGACGCAATAGTAATCGAAGGCCGGCTCGCGCTTAAGGTGCCACTTGCCGACCATGGCGGTCTGGTAGCCGGCCGCGCGGATCAGGTTGGCCACATGCTGGCGATCCGCTTCCAAGTGCCCGCTCAGGGTGGTAACTCGGTTCGTGTGGCTGTATTGCCCGGTTAGCAGGGTCGCGCGGCTGGGCGTGCAGATCGAGTTCGTGCAGAACGCGTTCTCGAACAGCATTCCCTCGGACGCCAGCTTGTCAAGCGTGGGGGTGGGATCGAGCGATGCTAGCCTTCCGCCGTAGGCCCCCAGCGCGTGCGCCGCGTGGTCGTCGGACATCAGGAAGAGGATGTTCGGCTGGCTGGCCTCACTCGAACCTCCAGCGAGGCCCAACGCAAGCAGGAAGCGGATCGTCGGTCTAAGTGCAGCTCTCATCGCAGTCAGGTTAGCCCGTTGGCGTCAGCTGCCCCCGGAATGACGCGCCGGTTCCGCTAGTGCTCGCAGTTCCGACCCGACCGTGAGCAACATGCGGGAAGGGCGCGGCAGCGACGTCGTGACCGGGTGCGGCGTCCGGACTGCGAATCGAATGGCTCAGCGGGTCCCTTGGCGGCACCACTTGGCTTCTTCCCCTGGGTCGGGCAGGATCCGGCCAGCCTCCATCGTCCACGAACCGGGGGCTTCGCTAATGAATCCGCTGACCATCTCACGAGGCACGCCCGCGATCTGCGATACCCGGGTGAGAATCCCCTCAAGGATGTTCGCCTTCGTCTCCTCGGATCGTCCTGCCCGGTTGCCTCCCGCCACGAAGTAGGGCGTGTCATAGCGCACCTGCCCACTGCCGTGCGAGTCCGGGACACTGTCCCCGGGCGACGAGTCCATGAAGGCGACCTGCACGAAGTTCCTTGGTGCGGTCGAATTCCCGCAGTGCACGTCCGTAATGGCTACCGCTATTCGCTCCCGCTGTTCGTACGTCAGTGAATCTTCTGGTGCCAGGCATCTGTAGAAGGGCATTGCAAGCGCTGCTCCGCGATCGGAGTGAACGAGATTATACAGCAGCTAATCCTGTAGGCTGACTCCGAACAATCGGCGCTGGCGGTTAGGACCGTTCTCACGTCGACCGCCGCGAGCAGGGTCCCCACTTACCCGTGGGCGAGGTGTATGATGCCTGCAGCCGACCGTAGCGATGACCGTACGCGTTTCAGCAACCGCGGTCTGCGCCTTCATCGCCGTAGCAGGCCTTCTTGGGGACGACAGGGTCGAGTTCTTCGAGAACCGCGTGCGCCCTCTGCTGGCGACGAAGTGCTGGACTTGCCACTCTTCGCAAACCCAGCAAGGAGGACTACGGCTGGACTCTCGGGAGGGAGCCCTGCGCGGTGGCAGCCGCGGGCCCGCCCTCGGTCCCGGGGAACCGGCGTCCAGCCTGATCGTGCAGGCGCTGCGCCACGAGGGGCTGCAGATGCCGCTTGGCGGGAAGCTGTCTGCGGACGAGATCGCCGACATAGAGGACTGGATCGCAGACGGTGCGGTCTGGCCCGCAGGTGTGGCGGACTCCATTCCTGGCGCTGGCTCGGCCGATGAGCCATCCACGCATTGGGCCTTCCGCCCGGTGACAGCCGCAGCGCCGCCTAGGGTCAGTGACAAATACGAAGCTTGGCCACTGAACGATGTGGACCGTTTCATTCTTGCCCGCTTGGAAACCAACAGTCTGATCCCGGCGAAGGAGGCCGATCGCCGCACGTTGATACGCCGGATCTCGTTCGACCTGACCGGTCTGCCACCGCGGCCGGAGGACGTAGAGGCATTCGCCCGCAGCGCGGCTCCCGATGCCTACGAAGCTCTCGTCGAGCGGATTCTAGGGTCGGAGAGCTTCGGCGAGCACTGGGCTCGGCACTGGATGGACTGGGTGCGCTACTGCGAGTCTCACGGCAGCCAAGGAGACTTCCCGCTTCCGCACGCTTGGCAGTACCGCGACTACCTCATCCGGGCCTTCAACGCAGACGTTCCGTACGACCAGATGCTGCGGGAGTACCTAGCGGGCGACCTCCTAGAGGAGCCCCGCATCAACCGAGAGGAGGGACTCAACGAGTCCATCCATGGCACTGCCAACCTGCGCATGGTCGAGTACGGGTACGTCCCGGTAGACGCCCTCGATGACCAAGTCAAGGTCGTCGACAACCAGATCGATGTCCTGACCAAGGCGTTCCAAGGTCTCACTGTCTCGTGTGCCCGATGCCACGACCACAAGTTCGACCCGATCACGCAGGCTGACTTCTACGCGTTGTACGGCATCTTCGCCAGCAGCAGGCCGGGAATCGTCACTGTCGATTCTCCTGAGCGACTGCAACGGGGACGCACCCGTCTCGAGAGTCTCCGTGAGAAGTTGCGGTCGGAATTGTCCGCCGCCTGGACCGGCAGCACTTGGTCAATCGCGTCCCTGCTGGAGGACGTCGGAGTTCGGCTGGACTCGAATGATCCCGTTGAGGAGGAAGACGGGGAATCGGACAACCCTCGTGTTCAAGCATTAGTGGAGCTGGTGCAGGGCGAGGGCCTACCAGAAGACGACCCGTTGCGCGCTTGGCTCGAACTGCGCTCTTCAGGCGAGACGAGTGTGGGTGAGCGATGGCGTGAACTGGTCGCGACGTGGTCTGACCGCTCGCGCGAGGTCCGCGAGGTCCGCAAGCGCGACTTCCGGACCGCTTGGGACCTGCGCATGGTCGAGGACGCCAGCCAGTGGTTCGGCAGCGGGCCCGGCGTGCACACCGTGCCGTCCGGCCATGGCGAATTCCGCGTGCACTCGGAGGGCGACCGCATCCTGTCAGGGCTGCTGCCCGCAGGCCTGCACAGCGGCCTGGACAGCCAGAAGTTTGGGGGAATCTTGGGCTCACCCCGCTTCCGGGTCTCCAGCGACTCCGTCAGCTTGCGAGTCTCGGGCCGCAACTTTGCGTCGGTGAAGCTGATTGTCGAGAACTACCCGATCGGTGACGGTGGAATCCATCCCATGAAGGAGCTGGAAGGGGGTGGCCAGCAGTGGATCCGCCTCGACACTTCCTACCGCAAGGGCCAGATGGCGTATCTCCAGCTCCAAACCTTGGAGGACCGGTCGAGGCCATTCCGGTTCAATTCCCGCAGGCCAGAGCGCAAGGCCAGCGACGACGGTCGCTCTGCCTTTGGGATCACCGAGGTCGTCTTCCACGACACGGAGAGCACGCCGCCCGAACAACCCATGGCGATGCTCCACGCGCTTTCCGGTGAGAGTCCTCCCGAGACAGTGCGGGACTTTGGAGAGCTGCTCGACGAGCTCGCACGCCGAGCGGCCGAAGCTTGGGCCAAGGGCACGCTCACTCTCCGGCAGACCGCGTTCTTGGACTGGGCAGTACGTCGTGGAATGCTGCCATCCCGACTCACGGAACTGCCTGACCTGCAAGGCACGGTGGATGCGTATCGCGAGGCTGAGCAAGAGGTTCAGGTTCCCCGCAGGGCACCGGGAGTACTGCCGGGATCCGGCTTTGACCAGCCCCTCTTTTCGCGCGGGGACCACACGCAGCCCACCCAGCCGATCCCGCGTCGCTACCTTGAGCTGCTCGGCAGCAGGCCGTTCCGCTCCAGCGGCAGCGGGCGCCTCGAACTTGCTGGGGAGATCGCCAGCGCCGACAATCCCCTCACGGCCCGTGTCTTGGTCAATCGCCTGTGGCACTACCTGTTCGGGAGCGGCATCGTCTCCACCGTCGACAACTTCGGAGCCACTGGCGAGAGGCCGTCGCACCCGCAGCTGCTGGACTACCTCGCAGCGCGCTTCGTCGAGAACGGCTGGTCCATCAAGGAGACGGTGCGGCTGGCGGTCCTTTCCCGGGCCTACCGCATGAGCACCCAGGCATCACTGGCGTCGCAGTCCACAGATCCCGAGAATCGCCTCCTGCAGCACCAGAACGTCCGCCGCTTGCCGGCCGAATCGATCCGAGACGGCATATTGGAGACCTCGGGTGACTTGGACCGCGCCATGTACGGCCCAAGCATCGATGTCTATTTCGTGGGCAAGACCGAAGGCGTCCGCGACAAGGGTCCGCTCGACGGCGGGCGACGCCGCAGTGTCTACCAGGCTATCCGCCGCAACGCCCAGAATCCCCTGCTGGAAGTCTTCGACGCCCCCAAGCCCTCGACCACCCGAGGTCGCCGGGACGTGACCAACATCCCCGCTCAATCGCTGGCGCTTCTCAATGATCCGTTCGTTGTAAGCCAGGCTGCCCGCTGGGCCGACCGAGCGTTGGCCGATGGCGCTATCGCCCCCCGTGACCGGGTCATCCGCATGTTCCGGCGGGCGCTCGGGAGGGTGCCGGATGCCGAGGAGACTGACATGCTGATGACGTCGCTGGCGGCCTTTGCCCGCGAGCGCGGTCTGGCGCGACGCGGCTGGCTGGGGAGCCGGGACCTCTGGGCTGACTACGCCCAGTCGCTGTTCAATCTCAAGGAATTCATCTATCTCCGCTGATGCCTCACGCGCCGTTTTCCACGTTCCCTCGCGCAGTGTCGCGGCGACAGGTTCTCGCGCGCTGCTCCACGGGCTTCGGCGGCATGGCCCTATCGGCCCTGCTCCCGCGCCTGCGGGCCGGCGCCCCCGACGGCACGCGCAAGCCAGACTTTCCCCAGCGCGCGAAGAGCGTGATCTTCCTATTCATGTCCGGCGGCGTTTCTCAGGTGGACTCGTTCGACCCTAAGCCCCGGCTTGAGAAGGATGCGGGCAAGCCAATGCCCGGCAAGGTGCAGCCCACGATGTTCAACGACGTGGGGGGCATCATGCCAAGTCCGTGGAACTTCGGTCGGTACGGAGAGAGCGGGATCGCGGTCAGCGAGCTGTTTCCCCACATTGCCACCTGCGCTGATGATCTCTGCGTCATCCGCAGCATGACCAGCAAGGGAAATGAGCACGCCCAGGCGAACTACTTCATTCACACCGGACATCCGTTCCTCGGACATCCGAGCGCTGGTGCTTGGACCACTTACGGCCTCGGCTCCGAGAGCGAAGACCTTCCGGGTTTTGTCGTACTTGCCAGCGGAGGCATCCCGCTGGGCGGCGTTGGGATCTACGGGAACGGATTCCTGCCCGCCGTGCACCAGGCTTCCTTCCTGTACCCGGAGGAGGCCGAGGCACTCAACAACATCCGGCCGGCGGACCCGGATTCCCTCCAGCGGAAGAAGCTGTCCCTAATCCACTCTCTGGACCGGCACAACGCGCCGGAGGGCGAAGCCGAGCCTGCGATCGACGCTGCCATCCGCAATTACGAGACGGCTTACCGCATGCAAGCGGCCGTGCCTGACCTGCTCGACCTCAGCGGGGAGAGCGAAGCCACCCGAAGGCTCTATGGCGTGGATTCGGAACACCCGGAGACGGCCGCGTACGGCCGGGAATGCCTTCTGGCCCGGAGGCTGGTCGAGCGCGGTGTGCGCTTCGTCGAATTGACGTGCCTGATGCGACCGAGCGTACCCGGGCAGGTCGGCAATCCATGGGACCAGCACAGCGAACTCGTCGATGGGCACACCGACATGGCCTTGCAGGTCGACCAGCCCATCGCCGGTCTGCTGAAGGACCTCAAGGCGCGCGGACTGCTCGACGACACACTCGTGATCTGGGCCGGCGAGTTCGGCCGGACGCCGTTCGCCCAGGGCAAGGACGGGCGAGACCACAATCCATTCGGGTTCAGCATCTGGCTCGCCGGCGGCGGTTCCCGCGCCGGTACTGTGTACGGAGCCACAGACGAGTACGGATACCACGTCGCCGAGAACCCGATGAGCGTCTACGACTTGTGGGCCACCGTCTTGCGGCTACTTGGCGTTGACCACGAGCGCCTGACCTACCGCTTCGGAGGGCGGGACGTGCGCCTGTCCGATGTCTTCGGACGGGTGGTGGAGGACGTTTGTGCGTAGGTGTGCGTGCCGTGTGGGTTCCAGGAGCGTCCCACCCATAAGCTCCTGATCCCGGTTCCCGCCCCGCGTCAGACTGGCGGGAAGCAGCGAGGGGGAGTCAGCCCGTCCAGCTCCAGTCTCGAGCGGATACCAACACCTCGTCCGGCGCACAGCCCACTTGGTCGCACCAGTCGCGGCCGATGGATCTTAGGAATTGGGAGCGGGTCTCGCGATCACACCCGTCCGGGATTCGGCCCCGAACTAGCGATGTGGTGGAAGGCACACCTCCGCGGAAGCCGCAGCCCCTTGCAATGACCGTCCATGTTACGTTCACGGGCAGCGCTTCCGGGCCGAGGACAGTCCGGCACGCCGACCGGATAGCGGACTCTAGGGAAGGGCGTAGGGAGTCTGGCACACAGCCTTCCTGAACGTAGATCTCAAAGGCGGCCACGGCTGGATCTGGGAGTCTCCTGATAGACGAGCACTCGCGAGCCCTGAAGCGATCATCCTAACGCAACCGGAACGGCGTCGCTACGCCGACCGGAAGTCCAGCAGACTCGTCTGGCGTGTGAGTCTTTCCGATATTGGAAGCTTCGGTTGCCAGATCGGCATCACCTGCAGGACGTCGGACGAGACTCCCGAGGCGACGCGATATGATGCACGGTCGGCGGCGCCGTCGGCCGAAGACCTTGTTGGGAGTTAGCGGAGGCGTAATGGACAGCAGGAAGCTTGTAGGGGATGCGCTCTCGGACCACATGGTGGCCGAAGCCCTGCTCACGGCGCACTACATTGCCGCAGCCGTCGGCGCAGGACTGGGCCGAGCCACGATCAGCGAAGCCCTTGCCTTGGTTGCAGACCGTTCTGCGATCACGGAGATTTGGGTCACAGACGAGAATGGCCGGGTCGAGTTCAGCAGCGTCACCGGGCTGGACTTCCGGTTTCCGACGGACGTCACGGCCGATTCGCAGGCAGCCCCGTTCGCCGCCCTCCTCCACGGAAGGCAAGATGTTGTCGTCCAAGGTTTCCGTGAACGCGAAGTTGACGGCGCGCTATACAAGTATGTTGGAGTGGCCGGCATCGACAAGCCGCGGATCGTCCAAGTGGGAGTGGCTGCAAATGATTCGCGCTGAGGGAAGCTTCGCTCGCCCTTCGGCCCCGAGGTCATTCGCGGAGCCCGAACCTAGTTACGCGTGCCAGGCCCAGCGGGTCAGACACGCCCCCCGAGTCGTCTCCCGCCGGGTTGGACGCCTCGTCTCGTCATTCCGCTTCAGTCCAGCGATGACGTTCACGATTGCCGCGCTGATTGCGTGCCTCGTAGTCGCCGGATCCATGAATGCGCGGCCGCCGAACGTCCTCATTTTGTTCGCGGATGACCAGCGGCCCGACACAATCGGGGCGCACGGCAATCCACACATCCGCACACCCAACCTTGATCGGCTGGTGGCGGAAGGATTTAGCTTCCGACGGGCCTACTGCTTGGGTTCGCAAGGCGGCGCTGTGTGCGTCCCGAGTCGCGCCATGCTGAACACCGGGAAGAGTTTCTTCAGACTCTCCAGCGACATGCGCGGCGAGACCACACTCGGGCAGCTCCTCGGTCGCAGCGGATTCACCACCTTTGCCACCGGGAAGTGGCACAACGGCGAGGGCTCGTGGCTCAAGAGCTTCCAGAGGGGCCGGAACCTGATGTTCGGAGGCATGTCAGACCACACGAAGGTGCCGATCAGAGACCTCGGGCCGGACGGGCGACTGACTCTCGCTAAGGACGGCGTTCGCTTCTCGAGCACGCTGTTCGCCGATGCCGCTATCGATTTCCTGCGCAACTACCGTGACCCGGCTCCCTTTTTCGCTTACGTCGCCTTCACGGCTCCGCACGATCCGCGCAATCCGCCGCCTCGGTATCGGCGCACGTACTATCGGAATCCGCCTCCCCTTCCGCCGAACTTCGCTCCCCAGCACCCCTTCAACAACGGTCACATGACCGGCCGGGACGAAAGCCTCGGCCCATGGCCTCGCACTCGAGAGGTAGTCCAAGACCAACTGTCGGAGTACTACGGGCTCATCAGTCACCTTGATGGTCAGGTTGGGCGAATCCTCAGGGAGTTGCGGAAGGGCCCGCACGCCGAGAACACGATCGTGGTGTACACGGCCGACCACGGCCTTGCTGTGGGCAGCCACGGGCTGCTTGGCAAGCAGAACCTCTACGAGCATTCCATGGGTGCGCCATTGGTCTTTGCCGGTCCCGGGATTCCCAAGGGCGGCGAGTCCAATGCGCTGTGCTACTTGCTTGATGTTTTTCCCACTCTTTGCGCCCAAGTGGGAATAACATCGCCGGACAATCTGGACGGGCTGGATCTCTCGCCGATCTGGATGGGCGAGGCCGACTCGGTCCGAGATGCAGTGTTCACCTCGTTCCGGCACTTGATGAAGGCCGTTCGGGACGAACGATGGAAGCTGATCCGGTACCCCCCGATCGACCACGTGCAGCTCTTCGATCTGGAGCGCGACGCCCACGAGACCCGGAATCTCGCAGCGGAACCGAGGCACGCCGAACGGGTTGATGCCCTTACCAATCTCATGCGCGAATGGCAGGCGCACATGGGAGACGACGATCCCCTCAGTGTGCCGGATCCAGAGCCGCACGGCATTGACCTGACCGGGAGGCAGCGGACCGAGGACCGTTGGCAGCCGGACTGGATCGTCGAGAAGTACTTCCGTTCGCCGTACGGCAGCAGGACCGCCCGCTGATTCTGGAGAGCCAGCGGGCCCCGCGGCCTGCCCATGGCCCTTCCGATGCCGCGCTGCGGGCAGACGGGTTGTAAGCGGTAGGAACTCCTTCCGAAGCCGTCCTCGGCGAAGCGGACGATGAGGAATCCTCGCTGAGCGCCGCAATTGCGCACATCCCGCGCCGTTGACGATTGGCAGATCGGGCTGCGGGGCGGTCTCCGACAGTCTGGAGCAGTTCCCGTCAGTGCTGTCGGCCCTTCTTACCATCGGCCTGCATGGCTTGGATCTTCGGGACCGGCCGAGCGCGCCCACACGTGAGGGCCGTCCACTCCCGCGCAGCTGCGACCGGGGACTCGACCGGAAGAGGTTTGGGTTGGACGCAGGAGGGTCATTGGAACGGGCGACTCAGGGTGCAGTGAGGCGGCAATTGATGGCTCCGGCTACGACTCTGATGCGTCCCCTTAGCCGTCCGTCCTGGACCGCAATCTTGAACCAGCTCAACTGCTAGAATTCCGGGCAGGAGGCAGAATCGCGGATGGATCGGCAAGATAGGTCGGACGAAGCGTTTGTGGGTGTACCCGGCATTCGCGAGTGGGATGGTCAAGATCATGATTTCATCCTCGACTGGATCCTCGAAGCTGAGGATCTCTGTGAACTCGGAGAGTACGAAGAAGCTCTTGACATCTGCGAGGATCTGTTGAAACAACTAGACTCTCGCGAGAATGAAGATCTGGCTGAACTGACCGCCGAGGTGATTTTGTGCTCCGGAAGATGCTTAGCCGGGATGGAACGGTTCGAGGACGAGTTAGAGGCCTATAATGAACTCGTGAACCGATTCGACTCTCTCGACTTTCCCCAGATAGTACCCTTGGTGTGCAGGGCAAGATTCAATGCTGCAGTGGTCACAGGAGAACTCGGAAGAACCGAGGAGTCCATCGAAATGAACTCTTCCTTTGTAAAGCGTTATAAGGATAAGACAAGTCTCGAAATTCAATGCCTTGTTGCCCGCGCTTGGTACAATTTATCGATCACACTTAAGCAATCGAATCGTCTGAACCAATCGTTGCATCAACTTACCCAACTGATCGATAGATACCAATCAATTTTGAAGGATCCTGAAGACTCCGTGACAATTGTGCGAGCACTAATCTCAAGAATGGTATTAGAACTAGATATGGGCAAGGTTTCCGCTGCTATTCGTTCCGGAACGGTCGGCCTAAGGAAGTGTAGCGATGAACTTGTGCACGAACGATTTCATCTCCATTTAGTTCTAACAGCGGCATACTTCATTGCGGAAGACAAAGTCTCTGCAGAGAGCCACGTCCTGAAGTTCTTAGGGCTGCTGCCGGAGATTTCTGAGCCTCCTGTGTTCTTCAGCGCAGTCTCGCTTCTGCGTACGGCGACCTTGAAGATAGGTGTGGACCGTGTCGTGGAACTTATCCTGAGATCGGCTTCGGCCCAAATCCTTTCGCCTGTTGTGGAGGAGTTGCGACAGTCACCAGGCAGTTTGACCGGCATCAAGGAAGTAGCCAAAGACCTGAAGATCGAATTCTCATCTCTTGGTCGATTTGTGAATTAGATGTGTCTAGATTAGGCGACTACTTCTTCGATAGGCCCATTGCAGTCCGAGGTGAACGACACAATATGCAAGTATCCTGCAGATTGTGGCCACATGATGTAGCATGGCGGTTTCAGGCGGGGCCAAGAGCGTGAGGTTTGGATGCCAGTTGACCAGAGCTGGGAGCGAGGCCTGAACGAACACACGAACGGTTTCGTGCGGCAGTATTTTCGCGAAGGGCCAGAGCTTGCTGGGGATCGATCCGGAGAGGGTCAGGAGGGTGGTGGAGTTGCTGAACGGGCGACCGCGCAAGGTGCTGGCGTACCAGACACCCTATGAAGTGTTCCTTGAAGGGCAGGGGGTGTCCGGCACCAGAGCGATGGCAGGCTGAGCCAGTCCACCAACAGCGCAGACCTTCCTGACCGGAACGGTACGCAGACAACCACAGCAGCCGTCACCGACAACGGTGGCGAACAGGACAGGAGCGCCCTCAGCCTGCGGTGGGAGACGTCGGCCGGCTGCTGCCCGGCCAAATCTGGCATGACCAGGTCGTGGGCTGTGCCATGTGCCGGGGGTGAGCAGAAACGTGATGATGCTGAGACATCTCCCTGCTACGATTCCGCAAATGAACGACGGTTGCTCCGACGAATGGACCGTTGCACCTCGGACTGCAAAGCGGGAGCAGTTGGTGGGGCGCGGGATGCTGGCGGCGCACATTTTTCGGATCGGAGTATTGATCCGGGCAAGAAAGCGTGCGAAATCGCAGCACAGCGAGGCAGTTCGCCGGGGGCTGAGTCGCCATCGCGCGGCGGCCTGAGCAGGCGGGCACCGGAACGAGCGCCCGAGGGCGGGCGGAAGAGGGCGGAATTGTACGCCGAAAACGGCTCTTGGAACAAAGCGGATTAGGACCGGAACTGGCTCTGGGGCCTGATCCAGTCTCGGCTCACGCCGGACCCAATCAGCCCGACATCGAGGTGCCAGAGGATCGCTGGCCCGCCGTTGGAGAGGCTCTTGCCGCAAGCACTAGTTCCGATCCTTTCGTAAGGCTCCCGCTTGTCTCCCTCCAGCTCCTTGCGGGTGCTCGAGGCCGAGACCGCCTCCACAGCGAAGTCCGGCGGCCTCCCCTCCACCCAGAGCTTGCAGGTACTCTTCCTCTTCATCGCGTGCCACCTCGTCACGTAGACGTCAGGTGCGACGCTCTCGTTATTGAGCCCTTCCTTGTAGTAGGCGGGCACATCCGACAGCACGGTGTGCTCGCGCGGATTGCAGTGCTGCTTGGCGGCTTCGAGCACCTGGCTTACCGTGGTCAGGAGAACCTTGCCCTGCAACAAGTAGCGACCGTCTCCGTCGGGACAGTGCACCTCCGCCGCCGGGAACGGCGCGGGAGCGTCCGGCGGCAGGAAACACCGAAACACGGGGGCTGGCGGCCGAGGCTCGACCGAGACGGCATGCTGCCTGATGATCCCGTCCTTGCACGCGATCGGTCTCAGTCGAGCAGTGGCCAGAAACGCTTGGAGCCTTGCTGCTACCTGAGCAGGTTCACCACAATCGGGAATCCTGCGAAGCGGTCCTCCGGCTTGGGCTTCGCAGCGTCAAAGGCGTGCCTCCAGATTTCGAACTTGGCCGTCCGCGCCTGTCTGTCCAACAGCAGTGTGCCGTGGCCCGATCCCTTGATGTGGGCGATCTCTTCAGCGTTCAGGCCGCGCTGCCCTTCGTCGGTGTTGCTTCCTCTCTCCGGGTTCGCCGCCGCCAAGACGGTAATCCGGTTCCCGAGTCCGTCACGGTAGCGCCCCGTCCATTCTGGAGCGCCCGGTATGCGGTCCTCGCCCGGCTGCTCGGGCCACCATGCCCTTGGGAACCCGTTCGAAGTTCCCGGCACCATGAACGCGATCGGTCCGTCTTCCCACTCGTCGATCCCGTGACGCACGAGCGACCCTACGTGCTGGTCGCCGTGTAGCATGATCACATCCTGAGCTGGCCGCAGCGCGGCAAGTGTCCGGTTGCGCCCAGCCTGTGGCCAGCCACCGCAGTCAAGGTCGGTCAATCGGCGTTCAAGCCTGCCGCCGGAGTGGGTGGTTGCCTTGCAGAAGATCGTCTGCGAGCACACCAGCCGAAAATCGGCGCCGCCGCTGGCCTCTGCCCACCAGTTCAGGAAGTCTTCTTGGCGCGGGCCAAGCAATTCAGCGCCTTCCACGTCAACGACACGCGGGTCCCGGCGCCCCTCCGCACGCTGGGACGGGCTCAGGATGTCTCCAGGTCCGCTCTTGAACTTGCGGTCCTCGATGATCGCGAAGCTTGCGCCGCCGTAGCGCATCTCGGTGAAGTACACGTCGATTCCGCTGTCGCATGGAACCGGGTCATGGGGGTCAGGGAGATGCCCGGCCTGCGTGCGTTGTACGGCGTTCACCCAGTCAACTCCCATGAGATACCCGCCGTTCTCGAAGCCCCAGCCCTCGGAGGACAGGGGCAGGGCACGCCCGGATTGGCCCCAGATGTTCCCTTGGAAGACGTCGTGGTCGTCAGGGATGACGATGCTGGGGCGGTCCTTGAGGATGGCTCGCCACGTCCATCCGAACTGCCAGTACTTCCGCAGATAGTCCAGCATGGCTTCGCCGCTCGGCTTCCGGCGGGCCACGCCGAAGCCGCCGTAACTCTCGTAAATCTGATCGCCTGCGAAGAATACGATGTCCGGATTCTGGAGCGCGACGTTCCGCACCATGCGCTGCTGGGGGAAGACCTCCCCGTGGTCGCACGAGAAGATTCCCACAAGGAGCTGCTCCTTCTCCCGGGGATCCCTACGGATTGTGCCCCGCCAGTGGTGGTTCTCGCCTTGCCAGGAATACACCACCCGGTACTCGACGTCCTGCGCGTCATCCCATCTGTCGACGCGGAACACGGCCGTCCTCGAGAGAGGCTCGATTGCGGCTGATGAGACGGCCTGCCAGCCACGTCCGTCGCTTGTCTCAAGCCGAGCCTCCGTGTCGTCGCTGTCGCCGAGGGGAGGGAAGTGCGCTGCAAGCTTGAGAGTTCCGCGACTGAGCGTGTACTGCGTCCACAGGATCGGACCAAAGAGCTGATCGGGATCGTGCTCGATCCGGGGGCCTGAGACACGCCAATCCCGGAAGCCCCATTCGACCCCGCTGGTCTCCGGGCCGGCTCGGCCGGACGCTTGTGCCGCCAGCGCGATGTTGCCCGGCAACTGGGATGCCTCCAGAGGCACCGCTACTTCTGCCGACTGCCCCTCTGGCCCGGCACTTGCGGACAGCCTCGCTTCATACGCCGATCCCGAGGGCCGAATGCTGAGCATCAGTCGGACCGGGCCGCCCAGCGGTACCGCTTCGCCGACCATGTCGCCGCAGAACACTCGACCGTCGCCCCGCAGGCCAGCATTGACCTGCGTGGTCGGACGGACGAGAGCATGTTGGTAGCCAGCCAATTCCCCGCGCACTCCGAACGCGAACCCGGCCCAAGTCGCCTCAACTCTCCGGCTGCTCGCCTCGGAATCCGCCAGCCGAACGCTCACCTCGGTCTGAAACCCGTCACCGGTGGCCCCCACTTGATGCGTCAACAGATGGAGCGTCCTGCCCGCTGCCGCTCGGCCGACGACCTCCCCATCCTCGACGCGCCAGTCCTGCAGAGGGTTTGCCCAGTATTCCGGACCGATCCACGTCCTGCTGCCCTTCCACGCCGAGCGGAAGCCTGCCTCCGCGTCAGAGGTCCTTCCTCCTTGCGGCGCAAGGCCTAGAGCGGCGCCGCCCGCCACCTTCACAAAATCTCGCCGGCGCAAGCCTTGGTCCGAGCATCCCGGACTATGTTTGGTCTCTCTCAATTCCGAACCCCCCGGACGGCCACTATACCAGCGGTCCGCAAGGGAACTCTCCCCACGCATCGGCCTGTTCCGAGAGTCTCCGCTTGGTGTCTTGAGTGGGAACTACCGTAGGCGCCCACCGCCAATCGGAATGCCTATTCTGGTCGCCCGTCACACTGGTACTCCAGTCAGCGCGCCAGCGCGCCGCTGAGAATCCGTCTCATACAGGAGCTCGCGCACCCATTCAGTTTCTGTCGGCTCGCTCGCGGCCTGTTGCCACCGCCGCTTCGTAATCAGCTGCGCCCGCGATGCCTTTCCGACTGCCCGCGGTTGTACTCTAGAGCGGCTGCCTACCCGAGGTCCTAGGCCGTCCGACGGGCGAACCTGCAATGCCCGCTACCACTCCGACCTGCGGGCCGGTAACGTCGGGACCATGAGTCACTCGATCGCCCGATAACGGAATTCGTCAACGCGTACTGTCCCGGATCCCTTGGCATAGACTCCCAGCTTCAGGCTGGAGAATCCGCCAAGGTTGTTGGTCTGGAAGCCAGACACCTCGAGACCGCGCGGGTGTTGCGTCCACCTCGCGCCGTCGGTCGAGAAGAACACGGCGACATCATGCTCGATCATGCGGATCTTGAAGTAGCGGCAGTCCGCGCAGGGAAAGGTGTCCCGCAGAAAGGGTCGACCTCCCTTCACCAGCGCCACGTGCCCGTCCACTAGGCCGATGCCCGCGTAGGCTTCCGGTCCGTAGTAGAGAACGAACCCCACCTCCGGCGAGCCGTCGATGTCGATCGCCACCTCCGCTTCATAGCTGTGGTCTGCAGCGAGCGCGTGGAGCACTCGCAGCCGGTCTCCGACGGCTTCGAACTCCACGGCTCCATCGGAGAGCGAGTACTGATCCGTTGAGCCGATGCCGTCAAAATGCCATTGGGGGGAGAGCTCCGGTCCGTCGAAGGCTTCCGGCTGAAGGCGATAGTTGCCGACCTTGCGCGCCTCGAACTCCTCCCCGTCGGCCCCGACGATGTCAAACCAGCCATCGTCCGTCCAGGAGACCGGCTCGATCAGCGTCTGCCGGCCCATCGTTCGGTAGCCGTTCTCGTAGCCGTGGTAGACCATGTGCCACTGGCCCCCGGGTCCTTCGACGATTGTTCCGTGGCCTTTAGACCACCACGGTTCGCTGCGGCTCCACGTGCGGACGATCGGGTTGAGGGGACTGTCCAGCCAAGGACCGACGGGGGACGCGGAACGTGCCGACACCACCATGTGGGACGTGGAGGGCCCGGCAGTGCCACCTTGAGCGGAGGTCAGGTAGTACATGCCTTCGTGCAACAGCAGCTTCGGCGACTCTAGGCAGAAGCACTCCGTTACCCACTCGCTCGGATACTCCCAGCCGTCGTACACCTTGGTCGGCTCCCCGATGACCGAAAGGCCGTCGGTGGCCAGTTCGACAGCTCTTCCAGCGTTCAGGTGGAGGTACCGCCTGCCATCCGGCGTGGCGATATGGCCAGGATCAATCCCGCCCACCTTGAGGTCGACTGGTTCCGACCACGGCCCTGCGGGAGAGGCTGCGGTTGTCACCCAGTTCGTGCCCCCGGCCGGGAAGTACAAGTAGAATCGGTCCTCGTGCTTGGCGATGTCTGGTGCCCAGACGTTGCCGACGTGTCGGCGCAGGGCGTGCGTGAGTGGCTGCCAGTTGTATAGATCGTTCGAGCGCCAGATGAGGAGTCCCGGCACCCTGTTGAACGACGAGTGCGTCATGTAGTAGGTCGAGCCGTCCCGCACGACCGTGGGGTCCGGGAAGTCTCCCGTGAGAATCACGGCGGGGGCCGGAGGTTCCGCGAGACCGTCGACGGGGTCTGGCCCGCATCCCGCCAGCGCGACCGCCAGAACTGCGGGCCAGACTCGCTTCAGGCCCGATCCCAATTTCTCCCCGCTCTCGAGCGGATCCTCGCGGTCTTCAATTTCCGGAGTTTGCCGTTCGGCTACAGCGGGTCGTAGCACCTGCGGGATGCCGTGCAGGTGTCCTCATCGACGATGTCCCCGTCAGGACCGATTGGCTTCTGAGTTACGTCGCACCAGTAAATACGCGTATTGGAGAGCTGGACGGTGGGATCGTCGTCCGCGTCTATGTACATGCCCTTCCAGCGAAGTTCCGCGCAACGGTGCCGCAGGGCTCGCAGCCCGGCGCCTCGATTCCTAGACATTGCCTGCCTCGCTATTAACTCGTGCCCAAAACGGGCCTACACTCGAACAAGGGCCACCGGGACGGCCAAGGCCATCCCAGCGGCCCGTGGGCCTGGCGCCGACATAGGCAGCGCCAGCGCTCTGCTAGCCGGCCATTGCCACCGCGCGCTTCACCGCTATGGAGGCCAGCTGCACCTTTGCCTTGTTGCCGCTCAGCGGGGTTGCGGCTGCAACTGCCGCCTTGCCGGCGGCCGCACCGGCCGCTTCGCCAGGGGCTTGGCCCTTCAAGGCCGCCTCGGCCTCCGAAGAGCGCCACGGAATCGGCGCAACGTGCCCCAGAACGACGCGGGCGTCCGCGATCTTTCCACCGCGCACACGAAGCGCCACCGAAGCCGTCGCGAATGGCCAATCCAGCAACTGCCGCTGCCGAACCTCGTAGGTAGCCGTCTTCCACCCGGAGGTGCCGCCCGGAACCGTGACCTCAGTCACGATCTCGTTGGGGCTCAGCGTGTTCTCGCGCTCCGACTCCGACGATGGAATCTGGAACAGGTCGGCCACGTCGACCGTGCGCTCGCCGTCCGGGCCTGCCACGGTTGCCCGTGCGCCGAGTGAGATCAGGGCTGGCGCCAGGCTGGAGGCGTTCACGAAGTAGGCTGGGCCCTTGTTGCCCAAGATCGCGTGGTAACGGTTCTCGCCGTTCGGGACCAGCGACTCGCCCTCGTGTGTGGCCAGCAGCCCGTATCCGTTTCGGTAGTACCAGCACCGCGGGCGCTGCAAGAGGTCGCCAGCCACCGTGCCCATTGCGCGCACTTGCGGGGCCGTGATTCCGCTCGCAGCCTGCACCAGCGACTTGTACCCTGCCGCTGCGTTGGAGTCGAGCAGCTCCTGCACGGTCGCCATGGCGCCGATCCGCAGCCCGCCACCCTTCTTCGAGACGCCGCGCAGCGCCCGCACGTTACGCAGGCTGACGACGCGCGAGGGTGTCTCGATCCTCTCCTTCATGAGGCTGAGCAGGTCCGTCCCGCCCGCCAGCACGGCCGTGACCCCCGCGTCCGGGCTCAAGGCCTGGACAGCCGAGAGAGCTTCGGCCGGTGCGATGTATTCGAAGTTCTGCATGATTGATGGCCCCCCCTAAGCGTTCGCGAGCGCTTCCAGCACGCGGTCCGGAGTCAGCGGCAGTGTCGGAACTCGCACGCCGATCGCGTTCGCCACGGCGTTCGAAATGGCTGCCCCAGGCGAGATGGCCGGCGGCTCGCCGATGCCGATCACGCCCCGATCGTCATACTTGTTCTGCACCATGTGGACCTCGAGCTCGCCGATGTCGGCGGCGCCCGGGAGCTTGTAGAACTCCATGTCCGGGTTCAGCATCTTGCCGGTGGTCTGATCGTAGATCGACTCCTCGTACAGAGCCCAGGCAATGCCTTGGATGACGGCCCCGTACACTTGGCTTTCGCACTGTTCGAGGCAAATCACCAAGCCGACGTCCTGGACCGCAGCGATCTTGTTGATCGTCACGATGCCCGTCTCGACGTCGACCGACACGTCCGCCATCTGGACGCCGCCCACGCCGGAATCGTTGAGCTTGCCGCCTTCACGGTCGGGCTGCTTGCCCTGCCCCGTGATCGTGCGATTGCCCAGCTTGCGGCAAGCGTCCGTCCAGCTCAAGGACTTGGATGGGTCGGACTTGGCGAATACCTTGCCGTCCTCGGCCACTAGGTCCGATGCGTCCACCTCGAGCGCATCGGCGACTACGCCCTTGAGCTCTTCTAGAGCGTTGACCGCCGCTCGCCGCGTCGATGCGGAAGTTCCGCCGACGGTGGTCGACCCGCCCGAGGCCCCCGAGATGGGAAGCCGCGAACTGCCGATGTTCACCTTGATGTCCGGGATCTGCAGGCCGAAGGTCTCCGCAGCGACCACCGAGAGGGTCGTGTAAGTTCCCACTCCAAGGTCCTGGCTGGCCAGGTTCACCGAGACGCCGCCGTCGGGCTGGATGCGCACTTCGCATGTCGAGTCGTGGGGCCGTCCGCCCCAAGTGTGCAGCGAGAGCCCCAAGCCGCGCTTGACGGGGCCCGGGCCCGAATCGCCGCGCTTGTGCCAGTTGGCCTTCCAGTCGATCATGTCTGCGCACTTGTCGATCTCGTAACGGTAGACCTCCGGCCGGGCGGTCAGGTCGGCGTTCTTCTTGAAGAACTCGACCGGGTCCATGTCCAGCTCAGCCGCCAGGTCCTCCATGGGGCACATCGTCAGGACCGCCGCCTGCGGGTGGTTCGGCGCGCGCCAGGCGCGGGCAGGGCCGATGTTGGTCGAGACGTTCAGGTGGCGGGCCTTCTGCGAAAGCCGCTCCTCGTTGTTGTACACGTACGGCACCGGCGGGCTGCCGCGCCCGGCTACGCCCCCGGTGGACCACGTCTCAGCCTCGTAGGCGACCAAAGTGCCGTCCTTCTTGGCGCCGATCTTCACCTTTCCGTAATCGGACGGGCGACCGCCGGCGACCATCAACTCCTCGTCGCGGTCGAGCATGAGCTTTACCGGCTTGCCGGTCTGCTTCGACAGCTGGGCGCAAGCGATGCCCCAAGTGTCGATGTTGAACTTCGATCCGAAGCCGCCGCCCATGTATGGGGTGATCACGTGCACCTGGTCTGCGCTGACCGTCCCGATCGACTCGTCCCGCGAGAGGCCTCTGGCCAGATCTGCCGGAATCCGTGCCACTGCCTGCGTTGACGCGTAGACGGTGATCTCGTCGCCGGACCAGTCGACCACTTGGCCGTGCGGCTCAAGGCAGCAGTGCGTGATCACGCCCAGCCCGTAGTAGCCCTCGACCGTAGCGTCGGCGCTCTTCCAAGCGTCTTCGATATCCGGTCCCTTGGTGTCGTCCTTGGCCGGTGTGACGCGGTTGGCCGTCCCGGCCTTCTCCACGTCCTCGTCCTTGACCCAGTGCGGCAGGCGCTCGAAGTGCACGGCGGTGGCCGCCGCGACGTCGCGCGCGTGCTCTTCCGTGTCGGCGCAGACGGCCAGGATCTCGGCCCCGACCCACTGCACCTCGTCGCCCACGTTGAGAATGTTCACGTGCCCCTTGTAGCCGGGGACCTTCTCCGCATTTGACGTGTCGATGCCGAGGATGCGCCCGTGCGGGACCGTGGAGGTCACCAGGCGCGCGTACAGCATCCCGTCCAGATTGCGGTCGTAGGAGTACTTCGCCGCCCCGCGGGCCTTTTCCGGCCCGTCCACGCGGTTGTGGCGCTTGCCGATCAGGCTGCGATCTTCAGCCATCGGCCAGTCGTATTTTGTGGCCATTTCGCGCTCTCCCTTCTAGGCCCTGGCGGCCTCGTAGACTGCCTTGCGAACGCCCACGTACGTTCCGCAGCGGCAGATGTTTCCGCACAATCCGGCCTCGACGTCTGCCATCGACGGCCGCGACGAGCGGTCCGAGACCGCCTTGCCGGCCATCACCAGCCCCGGCGTGCAGAAGCCGCACTGCTGGGCGTCGTGCTTTACGAACTGCGTCTGTACCGGGTGCATCGAGTCCTCTGTCGAGATGCCCTCGATCGTCTCGATTCGTCGGCCCTGCGCCTCGATCGCCAGCATCGTGCAGGAATACACGGGCGCGCCGTCAACGATCACGGTGCAGGCGCCGCAGGTGGCACGGTCGCAGACCTTCTTCGCGCCAGTCATGTCGAGCTGGTTGCGCAGCGCGTCGATCAGGGTCACGCGCGGCTCCACCTCAAGGTCCATGCGCTCGCCGTTGATGTTCAGCGAAATCGCGACGGGACCCGGGCCGACAGGGTCGTTCGAGTCGGCGCGGGCGGGCTTTGCTGTGCCTATCGCCCCGACGGCGCCGGCTCCGACACCGACACCCTCAAGGAAGGTGCGGCGGGAAAAGCCCTTTCGTGGCGCGCAGTCGTGCGCGCACGCCGGGCTGTCAGCAGGGTTCTTGGAACTCACCTGGCGTTTCTCCTTTCAGGATTGTCCGTTTGCATCGCGCGGAACGCGCGGCTGGCCGCGGCATGACTGCCGATCGGCCCCTCCAGACTATAGCAGAGGATCCGCCGCTCCAGTGGGTGCGATCGTGCGCTGATTCTCACTGAATTTCGCGAATCTGGAGCACCTCTGCCCCTGTCGCGATGCTGTCGAGACGCTGGTCTCCCGACACCAGCCGGCCGAAGTTCACGTAGCGGCCGTCCGCAAGGGGCAGCGCAGTGTGGCACAGGAAGAACCCGCCCCCCGAATCGTCGCCGTGGCGCAGCAGACCGAGGCTCCCCCGCAAGAACGGCTTCGGGTTGAGTTCGGACTGGATCAGGGCCATGCCGGCCCCGGCCGCCGCATAGCCGTTGGGCCTGACCGCGAAAAACCTCGACCCGTCTAACGCGCCGTCGCCCGCCAGCCTGCGAAAGTGCTCCGAAGTCAGCGGTGCTTGGTCGTAGTCCAGCTCGATGTCGAAGTCTCCCAGCGACGTGCTCATGCGCAGCCGGACGCCGAGCGTCTTGGCTACGCGCTGGTAGTCCTCTGGGGCCAAGAGCGGGTTGAGCGTCATTCCCATCAGCGCCAGGCCCAGGTCAGGCTCGCCCGCAGGCAGCATTTGTTGTACGGGTCTGCCTTCGATCGCCGCCGTGGCGAGCCGCGCCTCGAAACGTACTTTCGGATCTGTGTGGCTCAGGTTCTCCTGCACGGCTTCGTGCATCTCCTCCGCCTGAGGGGCCACCGCGGCGGCCCGCAGTGCGGCAGCGCGCACGAACTCGTTCTCGTCCGTCAGGAGCGGCAGCAGGCGACGACGGACAAGCCCCCCGCCCGCGAGCTCGAGTTCGGCCGCGGCTAGGGCCGCCGCCCAGCGGCTGTCCTGATCGTCGGAGTCAAGGTACTCCGCCACAAAGTCACTCTCGCCGGTCGCCCCCACGCGCATTACCGCCGTCATGGAGGTGGCGATGGGCGCCGCGCTCGATGTGACCTGCGGGATCGCCTCCTTAATGGCGGCCTTTCCGAGAGCCGCCGCTGCTCGGGTCACGACCACGCGGTCGTCGTCGGCCAGCAGTGCCAGAAGCCCCGACCGGATGGCCTGCGGGGGTGCGCCCTCAGGTCCGCGGCTGTCGTAGAGGTTTCCAGCGGCGAAGGCGGCGTTTGCCCGGACCGAAGGGGCTGGGTCGGCCATGGCGCTCGCCAACCGGTCCGCCGCTCCGCGCCCCGCGACGCGGGCAAGGGCCAGGTATGCCCGCGCCCGGGTTTCCGCTACCGGACTCTGGATCTGATCAACGAGCCAAGCGTCCAGCACGGCCCGATCCTCGCGCAGCAAGAAGTCGCCCTCGATGCGGTGAACCGGCCGAGTCAGGACAAGCCACCCGGTCGCGGCTGCCAGAAGGGCCATGCACGCTACTAGGATCCGCCACGCGGCTCGCGGCCATCCCTCTGTCCGGCCTGTTCCCAGGTCCGAGTCAAGCCAACTGCTCATCGGACTTAGGCTGCGCTGCTATGCTGGCCGCGTATGCCCCGGCAGTCGCCGGACCTTGCCGCAGTGCGCGAGGAACTGCGCAAGTATTCCCACCCCCTCTTGGACTTCGGCGTACGCGAGACGCCGGCGGGCCGGGTGGAACTCGTCATCGACCTCAAGAACAAGCCCGCCAACATCCATACATACTACTTGGAGCTCCACCCGCGGGATCTGGAGCACGTCCAGTTTCGGTGGACACTGCAGCGAATGATCTTCGAAGGGCTGCACGACTACTTTGTAGAGATGTTCGAGTACACGCCGCAGAGCATTGACAACCCAGCGGGACCGTACGAGCTAGAGCGCTGAAGGTTTGCGTGCGTGCGAGCCCACTAATCGAGGCGGAGATCCGTTCCTCCGGACCGATCCCTTTCCGGCGGTTCATGGAGCTTGCCCTGTACCATCCGGAAGTCGGCTACTACGCGAAGGGGCGGAATCCATTCGGAAAGCGGGGCGACTATTACACGAACGGGCAGATTCAGCCCGTGTTCGGTCGCCTTATAGCAGCGCAGGTGGCTCGCTGGCGTGCCGAGATGGGCGATCCGGACTCCTTCCGCGTCCTTGAGCCCGGCGCTGGCAGGGCGGAGACGCGGGACGAGGCCTGCCGCTCACTTCCAGGCGTGGTTTGGGAATGCCTGGAGGTCGGGGACCCTTGGCCCCGCCGTCCCGTGACGGGCGTCGTCTTCTGCAACGAGTTCTTCGACGCTCTTCCCGTCGACGTTGTCGAGCGGTCCGAGGACGGCCAAGGGTGGACCGAGTGGGGCGTCGGACTGCGGGATGGCCGTTTGACGTGGGTGCGCCTCGGGCCAAGCCACCCGCGACCTGGACTGCCCAATATTGGCCCCGGTCGGCGAATCGAGACCTGCGAGAGCCAGATGGCCGCCATGCGCAAGATCCTCCGCACGCTGCGCCGGGGTGTGGTGGCAGTCGTTGACTACGGCTACACGCGGTCCGAGATCGAGCTCGGCGGGCGGTTCGCCGATGGTTCGCTGATGGCCTACCGGAGGCACAGTGCCGATCCGGACGTGCTGCGCGAACCGGGGCTCCGTGACATCACCGCGCACGTCAATTTCAGCGCTCTCAAAGATGTCGCGCGCGCACAGGGCGCCCGAGTGCGATCCCTCTGTTCGCAGCAGGCGTTCCTTCTTGACGCGGGCCGGCACGACTCCTTCGAATCCGCGCTCTCGGCACCGTCCGAGAGGCGCCGGCTCGAGCTCAGGATGCAGCTCAAGACGCTCTTGTTCGGGTTGGGCGAGACGTTCCGGGTACTGCTGCTGGACATGCCGTAGGCATATACTTGGCAGTGGGCGGATCAGGTTGCCGTCGGAGCCCAAATCAACGCTGCAGCAGTTGGAGGGCAGACGATTCTCGTTCTATCCCACGATTCGCGGGATAGAACACAACGAGTGGACCCTGGGCGAGGCGACTTGGTCCGAGGTTCAAGTCCGAAACGCCGCCTCCGGCCGCGAATTCTGGATCCCGCGTCGCGAGCTGGGCGACGTCAGCAGTTCCGACTCGCCCGTTCTGATATTGGGCCTGCACCGCGAGTTGGCCTACAAGGCGGGAGGGATCTATCCGCACCGGAGGGTCGTCACGCAGATGCCCGCGACTCCGGCCACTCGCGGCGATATTCCAGAGCCGGCTCCGGAACCGCAGCGAGCGCTCTCCGTGGCGGATGCGCGGATCGTCCAGCTGCTCGCATTGGCCGTTGCCGTTGCCCTTGTCGCCTCAGCGGCCATATTCCTCGGTCTCGCCGGTCGACTGCACAACCCGATCGAACGCTGGCTGCGAGAGGACACATCGACCGCCGACCAGCGCTACATTGGTCTCGGTGCCGCCGACACCTACTTCCAGGTCGTGTCAAAGCTGGACACCCCTGCGGCAGAGCAGTG
The DNA here is from genome assembly GCA_965203925.1 of Bryobacterales bacterium. Classification (GTDB taxonomy): domain Bacteria; phylum Acidobacteriota; class Terriglobia; order Bryobacterales; family UBA6623; genus VXMF01. The sequence goes on along the minus strand of OZ241924.1, from coordinate 6,327,204 downwards.
GATCAGCGGCGAGCAGGACGAGATTCAGTTTCAGGCGCTGCACTATCCCGAACGCAGCTACATCGTCATACTGATGGGCGGGACGCGCGCCACGATGCGCTATCTGGGTACACTGCACGGTCCGAGCCGCCAAGTCTTGGACTCGGCACAGCTGGATCGGGGCGGGGACACTGGGCCCCTCATGCGCAATCTTCCCGACTTCTAGGCCAACGGTTCTGGCTCAGCGCTCCGCAATCGTCCGCAGGGTCTGCAGGACCTCAAGCAGGCGGTCCACCTCGGCCATCGTGTTGTAGTGCGCAAGGCCAATGCGCACCAGCCCGCCCGATTCCTCCAGGCCCAGGTCTTCGGTGAGGTTCTGGGCGTAGAAGTTCCCGTCCCAAACGAAGATCCTGTGCGCGGCGAGTACTTCGGCAGTGCGGCGCGGCGAGACCCCGCGGACCCGGATTGCCACGGTCGGTACGCGCCTGTCGAAGGCCGTATCGTCCTTGATGCCGTAAAGGTCGACGTCGGGATTCTCCAGCAGCCCCCGTATCAGCCGCTGGCACAGTCCGCGCTCGTAGTACCGGATGGCGGTCATTCCCGCGACAATGGCCTCGCGCCGCGTGCAGTTCGGGCCGACTGTTCCGAACCTTCGTCCGACCATCGCAAGATACTCGACCGCGGCAGTCAGTCCAGCCATCCCCTCGTGGTTCTGCGTGCCGGTCTCATGGCACCAGGGGATACGGTTCCCTGCGGGGCGCACCTGGTAAGCGGGCAAGCGCTGCAGCTGGTAGCGCTTGCCATACAGAAGGCCGAGGTGCGGGCCGAAGAACTTGTATGCCGAGCACGCCATGAAGTCACAGCCGATCTCACGCACGTCGATCGGGCCGTGAGGAGCATAGTGCACGGCGTCGACGAACACCCGCGCGCTGTATCGCCGAGCCAGGCGCGTGAGCTTCGCCACGTCGTTGAGAGAGCCCACCGCGTTTGACGCGAATCCCACCGCAAGCAGTTTGGTGCGGCGGTTCATCTTGGCGCGCACGCTGCTCATTTCGATGGTGCAGTCCTTGCGCTGGACGCGGACGTCCCTGACGCGTACGCCGACACGCTCGAGGCTCTTCCACGGCGTGTAGTTGGCGTCGTGGTCCAGCCGCGTCACGACGATCTCGTCTCCTGGCGAGAGCTGCTCGCCCACGGCGCGGCTGAGCCAGAACGTGAGCGTCGTCATGTTCTGGCCGAAGATCACCTCCGCGGGCGTGCACCCGAGCAGGTCGGCGGCAGCGCGGTGCGCACCGGCGACCACGTAGTCGCTCTCCCGGCTGGTGCGGAACGCGCCGTGAAGGTTCGCGTTGGAGCAGGCCAGGTATCCCGAGACCGCGTCGATGACCTGCCGCGGCACTTGCGTTCCGCCCGGGCCGTCGAAGTAAATCTCGGGGGGGACACGGCGCCTAGGGTCCATCGCCGGGAATTGCGAGCGGACCCACGTCGCATCAAAAGTCTTAGCCATACCCCCAGAGGCCCGCAAAAAGGATAGCGCGGGCATGGGCTAGTGTATACCTTGCGTTGGGCCTGTCCCCCGCTCGCCGCATGACGGTCTCAGTGGTGATTCCCCACCGCAACAGGGCCGCCCTGCTTGAGCAGGCCTTGGCCTCCTTGGACCGGCAGGAGCTTTCTCCGGGTGTGGACTTGGATGTTGTCGTGGTCGACAACGGCTCCATGGACGAGTCCCATGCAGTTGCGGCCAGCCACGGGGCTCGCACCGTACAGCTGGGCCGGAATCTAGGTGTCAGCCGGGCATTGAACCGCGGGATCGAAGAATCCCGCGGAGAGTGGGTCGTGCTGCTGAACAACGATGTCCGGCTGGCGCCCGACTGGCTGGCGAAGCTGCTTCGTGCGGCCGCGGAGCATCGGTCCTGGTTCGCGACCGGGAGGGTCTACGACGCTTCCCGCCCGGACTTGCTCGACGGTGCCGGGGATGCTGTCTGCCGGGGCGGCGTAGCGTGGCGCTTGTGCCACGGAAGGCCAGACACCTCTGCCTCAGGTCGGGGCAGGCCGACCTTCTTCCCGTCCGCCACTGCCTCGCTGTTTCGGCGGGAGTTCTTCGCGCGGGCGGGGATGTTCGACGAGGATTTCTTCGCATATCTGGAAGATGTCGAAGTCGGTCTGCGTGCTGCGTCGCTAGGGCTAGCCGGCGTCTACGAGCCGCAGGCGCTGGCTTGGCATAAGGGCAGCGCCACGGCCGGTCGCTGGAGCGATGCCGTCGTGGTCTGGATGACACGCCACCAAATCCTGATATTGGCCAAGCACTATTCCCAGACAATGCTGCTGCGCTTCGGTCAGCCCGTACTGGTGGCCCAGCTCCTCTGGGCGCTGTTGGCCATTTCGCGCGGGCGTACTAGAGCTTGGCTGTCTGGACTGCGCTCCGGTCTAGCCGAGTCGTCCCGGTACTGGCGGGCCGAAGGGCGCTCGGGCGAGGCGGCTTTGGTAGCGGCTCTGCTGGCGAGTGAGTCGGAGATAGCGGAAGTGCAGGGTGCCTGCGGTTGGGACAACTGGTGGAAGTGGTACTTTCGGCTTGCCCGACCGCGCCTGCAGGGCCTCTGATGGAGAGTCCCGTCGCCGCGGTTGTCGTGGCGTACCGGTCCGGGGCCTGCCTCGAGCGCTGCTTGGATTCTTTGGCCGCGCGGGTAGCCGAGGTGGTGGTAGTTGACAACTGTCCGGAGGAACGGTCCTGGCGGGGCGTGCGCAGGCGCTACCCGTCGGCGGTATGGATCGACAACGAGCGCAATCTCGGTTTCGCGGCGGCCTGCAATCAGGGCGTTGCCGCGACCCAGTCTCCCTTCGTGCTGCTGATGAACCCCGACTGCGAGCTGCTGGAGGGCCTAGAACACTTGGTTCGCGCGTGTCAGGAACCGGACGTGGCGGGGGCGGGCGGCGTGCTGGTCGATCCCGATGGCCGACCGCAGACCGGCTTCTTCGCGCGCTCGCTACCGACTCCCGCCGCGCTCGCACTGGAGGCCGTCGGTGCGAACCGCCTGTGGCCCCAGAACCCGGTCAACCGACGCTACCGCATGCTGGACATGCGGTTAGGGGAGGACTGCGACGTCGGGCAGCCGGCGGGTGCATTCCTGTTACTTCGGCGGGTCTGCCTCGCCTCCATCGGGGGCTTCGACGAGGCCTTCCGGCCGGTTTGGTTCGAGGACGTGGACCTGTGCAAGCGGCTCTCGGACGAGGGGTACCGATTGCGCCACACTTCGGCCGCCTCGGCCCGCCACGAAGGGGGGCACTCGGTCGGCGCGCTTGGCGAAGGCCAGAGGCTCGCTGGTTGGTATGGTGGATTGTTGCGATACGCCAGCAAGCACTTTCCGCGCGGTGCCGCCATCTGGGTGCGCGCGGCAGTGGTCGCCGGTCTGGGGCTGCGGGCTGCGATCTGGTGGCGACCCTTCGGATCGAATGAGCGCGCTTCCGCGCACCTCGCTATGTTGCTTCGGGTGCTGCGCGGCTATCCGAAACGGTGCGACGCAGGCGTCAGTGCCGAGCCGCGGATAGCTCGCCCATAGGAACGCACTGACACCAATGGGAACGCAGCCTTTAGTGTCCGTCACAGTGGTCACTTACAACAGCGGCCGGTTCATCCGCCGCTGCTTGGAGTCCGTCCTCGACCAAGACCATCCTGCTCTCGAGGTGATCGTAATCGACAATGCCTCGACCGACGGCACCTGCGACATCCTAGAGCGCCTAGAGGACCGTTGCCTCGTCGTCTACAACGAGCGCAACATCGGTTTCGCGGCTGCCCAGAACCAGGCAATCGGGCTGTCGAGGGGGGACTGGGTGTTGACTCTCAACCCCGACGTACTGCTCCTCTCGAACTTCGTCACCCGCCTGCTGGCGGCTGCCCGATTGGATCCCCGTGCGGGCACCGTGTGCGGGAAGCTGTTGCTCGCGGAGGCGAGCTTCAATCTTGAGGGCAAGCAGCGGCTGGACTCGACGGGGATGTACTTCACGCCGATGCTGCGCCACAAGGACCGCGGCTGCATGGAGGTGTGTAACGGGCACTACAGCCGTGTCGAATACGTGTTCGGTGCCACGGCTGCTGCTGCGTTCTACCGGCGGTCGATGATCGAGGATGTCTCTGTCGACGGTGAGTTCTTCGATTCCGAGTTTTTCACGTACCGCGAGGATGCCGATGTCGCTTGGCGGGCCCAACTGCTGGGTTGGCGGTGCATCTTCGATCCCCGCGCGGTTGGCTACCACGTCCGCAGCCTGCGCCCCGGGATGCGGAGCGAGCTGCCTCCCGAGATCAACATGCACTCGGTCAAGAACCGCTTCCTGATGCGGATCAAGAACATCACGCCCGGGGTGTACGCGCGCAACCTGCTGGCGATCACCGTTCGCGATTTGGGGATCATCGCCTACTGCATCGTGGTGGAGCGCCACTCCCTGCGCGCGTTCGGCATGGTCCTGCGGGACTTCAGGGCAACGCTGCGAAAGCGACGGCTGATCCAGGAGCGTCGGCGCGTGGACGACTCCTACATGGCGAGCTGGTTCCGCTACCGGCCCGCCAGCAGGCCCCTCCGTCTTCCCGGCCCGGGAGAATTGCCGACCGCCGGCGTGCACCGAAGCAGCATCGGACGGACCCTGCCATGAGGATTGCCCTTCTGGGCATCCGCGGCATTCCCGCCAACTACGGCGGATTCGAGACATTCGCCGAGGAGATCGCCGGCCGTCTGGTGGAGCGCGGCCACCAGGTCACCGTCTACTGCCGCTCACACTACGCCACCGGCGCCCGGGAGTGCCGCGGCGCGCGGCTGGTCGTGCTTCCAACTCTGCGCGGCAAGCATACCGACACCGCCGTTCACACGTTCCTGTCCACGGTGCACCTGCTGCTGCGGCCGGCGGACGCGGCAATCTTCTGCAACGGCGCCAACGCCGTCTTCTCATTTTGGCCCAGGGTCGTCGGGATACCGACAGTGCTCAACGTGGACGGCTTGGAGCGAAAGCGCAGGAAGTGGAACCGGGCCGCCAAGGCTTGGTACGCGCTCTCGGAGCGCCTGGCCTCACTGTGCCCCGATGTTGTCGTGACGGACTCGCTGGTCATCCAGGCGTACTACCGGGAACGCCATGGCCTTCCAAGCACCTACATCGGGTACGGTGCGCCACCTCGAGACCACCCCCGCACCGGCAAGCTGGCAGAGCTTGGGGTCGAACCCGGGGGCTACTTCCTGTACGTGAGCCGGCTCGAGCCGGAGAACAATGCCCTATTGGTCGTGCGCGAGTTCGAGCGCAGCGCCACGCGGCGGAAGCTTGTCGTCGTCGGGGATGCGCCCTATGCCGCCTCGTACATCCGGAAGGTGAGGGCCACGCGGGATCCTCGCATCGTCTTCGCCGGAGCCGTCTATGGTGCAGCCTACGGGGATCTGCAGGCTCGCTGCCATGCCTACGTCCATGCCACGGAGGTCGGAGGTACGCACCCAGCGCTGGTTGAAGCCATGGGCAGGGGCTGCGCGATTCTCTACCTCGACACGCCGGAGAATTCCGAAGTAGCTGCCCGTGGGGGAGTCGCGTATTCCGCGCGGCCCGGGGACTTGGCATGCCGGATTGACGAGTTCGACTCCGCCGGCTTGACCAGCATGGAACGAATGCGCGATGCGGCCGCGCGCGAGGCGGCATCGCGCTACGACTGGGGCGAGGTCACGGACCACTACGAACGGATCCTCCTGGCGGCCGCTGCCGGCCGTCGCGCCGTCGGTACAGTAGGGGCGGATGAGCGGGCCGGCGGCGACGGGACTGACAGTTGAAGGATTCTTCGGTCCCGGCGGGCTCCTCGCCCGAGCCATGCCCGAGTGGGAGTTGCGCGAAGGGCAGCTTGACATGGCCCACGCCGTACAAGAGGCCATTGAAGAACAGCGGCACCTGATCGTTGAAGCCGGGACTGGAACCGGCAAGACGCTGGCCTATCTCGTGCCGCTGGTGCTGTCAGACAAACGCGCGGTGATCTCGACCGCGACGAAGAACCTGCAGGACCAGCTCGTGCGCAAGGACCTGCCGTTCCTGCGACGGCTCCTTAAGCCGGGCCTGAGGGTGGCGGTCATGAAAGGGCGCAACAACTTCTTGTGCTTGGACAAGCTTCAGGAGTTCGAGCGCCGGCCCACACTGCCGGGATTGGCAGTTACCAAGGAGCTCGAGCGGATTCTGAAGTGGGCTAAGAAGACGCAGACGGGCGACCGGGCAGATGTGCCGGGGCTGGCGCGGGGCAGCAAGCTCTGGCCGCAGATCGACGCCAGACGCGAGGCCTGCTCCGGCCGGGATTGTCCACTCTTCGAGGATTGCTTCGTGACGCGCATGCACCAGCGCGCACGCAGCGCCGATATTGTGATCGTCAATCACCACCTCTACTTCGCGGACCTCTCCCTCAGGGAGGACGATTTCGGCCCGATCGTGCCGAGGCACGCCGCCGTCGTGTTTGACGAGGCGCATGCGATCGAGGCGGTTGCCGGCCAACTCTTTGGCGCATCGTTGGGCGCGTGGCGATTCGACGATCTGGCCTCCAAGGTGCAGGTGGCGGCTCGGCAAAAGGACTTTGGCTCCCGACGCATGCCGGGTGCCGTGCGGGCCCTGCGCGCCCGCACCAAAGCATTCTTCGCGCTCTTCGATGAAGTCTCGCTCCGCACCGCATTCACGGGGCGCAGCGAGTTCCGTCGGAGGCACGAGGCTGAGTTCAGGGGACTCGTCGGGGCCATCGATGGTGTCATAGCAGAGCTCAGCTTGGTCAAGGGGCATTCGGACCAGACACAGCCCATGCTGTCTCAAGGACGGGAACTGCGATTGCTCCTGCGCACATTCTTGGCCGACGTGGACGACGCCCTCCTGGACGATGCGGATGACTTCCCTGCAGTTGTCTCACTGATCGAGGACACATCCGGGAGCTTCGTCTACTGGATGGAAAAGCGGCCCAGGGGCGTGGTCCTGAACGCGACACCGGTCGAGGTCGGGCCGATCTTGGATGAGCGCTTGTTCCGGACGGAAGTGACCACAGTGCTGGCCTCGGCCACTCTCAGCATCGAGGGGCGCTTCGAGTACATTCGGTCGCGGCTGGGTCTGCGATCTTGTTCCGAATCGGTGATTCCCGGCCACTTCGACTTTCGAAGGCAAGCGGTGCTGTACGTGCCCCGCCACATGCCCCAACCCTTCCACCCGGCGTTTACGGCGCGTGCTGCCACGGAGATCGAGGGTTTGCTCGACATTACTCACGGCCGAGCCTTCGTCCTGTTCACCAGCTACAAGCAGATGAAGGCAGTCCACCCGCTGGTGTCACGCTCGCTGATGTACCCATGTCTCATGCAGGGAACCGAGCCCAACGCCCAGCTCCTCGAGAGGTTTCTCGAGACGGAGCACTGTGTGCTGTTCGCCACCGCCAGTTTCTGGCAGGGGGTCGATGTCCCTGGACATCGGCTCAGCTGCGTGATCATCGACAAGCTGCCGTTCGCCGTGCCCACCGATCCTGTCGTTCAGGCGAGGCTGGGCCGGATCCACGCTCAAGGCGGCAATCCCTTCGCCGAATTCCAGCTTCCGGTCGCGGCTCTCTCCCTCAAGCAAGGATTCGGCCGGCTGATCCGGTCCACCTCGGACCGAGGCGTCTTGGCTCTGCTGGACACGCGTGTGCGGACCAAGCCCTACGGGCGCGTGTTCCTCAACAGCCTCCCCGACTTCGAGGTCACCGACGATCTCGGGGCGGTGCGAGCATTCTTCGACGCCGGGGATGCGGTCAGCCAAGCAGTTCAAGGACCGCTTCGTCGGCGAAGAGCATTCCCTCGTCGGTGAGCCGCAGCGTTGGTTGCTGCACTCTCAGCCAGCCGCGCGCGGCTAGGCGCCGGGCGGGTGGCTGCAGTTGCCCCCACTCGTTCGGTCGGAGGCGGATCCCGTCCGAGGCACGCAGGCCGGTCAGAACGCGGTCTTCCAGCAGGCGAGTATCGTCTAGCTCTTCCGCGGTGTCGAGCGGTGAGCGCCCGCCCTCTACACGGGCGACGTATTGTGGCGCCGAGGGTACGTTTCGCCGGCGCACGCGGCCATTGAACGAGTGCGCGTCGCTGCCGTATCCCACATAGGGCTCCATGCGCCAGTACTTCAGGTTGTGGAGGCTACGGGCGCCCCTCCGCGCGAAGTTCGACACTTCGTAGCGCTCATAGCCCAACTCACGTAGGCGCTCTACAGCGGTGAGGTACAGGTCGACGATCTCGTGCTCGGATGGCACGTGAAGGGCACCGTAGCGTTGGCCTCCGGACTTCAGCTCCCGCCCCAAGCGGCTCTCATCGTCGGCCTCCAGCATGTAGACAGATACGTGGTCCACGTCGAGGCGCTCAACCCACTCCAGGGACCGCTCCCACGTGGCGCGGGTCTGGTGCGCGAGCCCAGCGATCAGGTCGACTGAGATGTGGCGGATGCCCCCGTCCCGCAGGAGCCGGATCTGGGACCGCACGGTCTCTGGAGTGTGGCGTCGGCCGGACTGTCGGGCGACCTGCGGGTCGAAGGACTGCACGCCTAGGCTGGCGCGGGTCATTCCCGCCTCGAGCCACTGTCTCAGGCGCCCCGACGTCGCCTCGCCCGGCGCGACTTCGATGGTGGCCTCGGCCCATTCGCAGGCAGGCAGGCTGGCCGCGACCAGAGCGAATTCCTCTGGCTCGAGCATGCTCGGGCTGCCCCCGCCCCAATAGAGCGTGTCCGGGTCGCCGGCATCCGTCTGTCGGAGTTCTGTCGAGAGGCACGAGATGTAGCGCGTCCTCAGCGACCGCCGATAGACCTGGGATCTGAAGTTGCAATACGTGCACTTCTGCGCGCAGAACGGGATTGAGACATACACGCCGGGCCGGAATGGCCCCCGAATTGCGTTCTCGCGCCGATTCGACCGACGCGGCACACCGACCGCATGGCCCTCACTCTGACGGCGACGCGAGAGTCGGCCCTGCGGATTGGCAGTCTCGCGCGTCACTTCCGTTCCCATGCTTGGGGCTGCACAGGCCTGGGGAAGCGTTGCCGGGGGTGCTAGAAGACCAGCTTCAGGGCCATCTGAACCTGCCGAGGTGCCCCCAATGTCCTCACGACCCGCCCGAACGCCCCGTTCGTTACCGTGACAGGTCCCCCGCCGATCGGCACGCCGAACACCGGAGTGTTCGTCAGATTGAAGAACTCGGCTCGTAACTGTGCGGAGAGTCTCTCGTGGATTCGGAAGTTCTTGCCCAAGGATATGTCGGCATTGGCGATGCCGTCCTGTCGCAGCTCATTGATGTACCGCGGTGCTGTTCCTTGCTCGAACCGTGCCGGAGCCTCGAACGCGTCCGTGTTGAACCACCTCTCGGGCGTCGGGTTGCTGAGCTTGGGACTGCCCACGAGGTTCGAGCGTTTCACCCCGAAGCCAAAAGCTCCCAATGTGTTGGGCGCACGTATGTTGATCGGGACTCCGGCGCTGAAGCGAATCGTTCCGGCCACCTGCCATCCTCCGACGACTGCGTCAAGAGCCCTGCCCATGTTGCCGCCGATTGCGCGCCCCCGTCCGACGGGGAACTCCCACACGAGGTTGGTGACGAAATCATGCGGAAGGTCGTGTGCGCTGACGGAATAGTCGCTTGAGGGGTCGAACACGTCGCGGAACGCATCGCTGACGAACCAGCCCTGATCCTCCGACGCATTGTCTTCGGCTCTAGCCCATTGATAGCTGCTCAGGATCGTGAGCCCTTCAGAGAACCGGCGCGTGAACTTGACGTAGAGTGCGTTGAAGTTTGACGTAGCTCCCTTACTGCTCCGAGCAACATTAACGTTGTTGAAGTGCGGATGTCGTCTCAGAAAGCGATGCATTGGTGCAGTACTGCCGCTAAGCGGTCCTGACCTGATGTGCCCGAAGAATGGGTTCGGGACCCTGTCATTAAGTCGCTCACCCATGCTCAAGTTCTCTATCGGGACTTGATTGAAGTTCCGATTAGAACCCCAAGCGAACTTTCTGCCGCGATTTCCGGAATACCCGATCTCGAACACGGATCCTGGGGCAATTTCGTACTGAAAGTCCAGACTGAAGCTCTGTACGTAGGGAGTCGGGTGGTTCCGAGGCCATGCGTTGACGTTGGCGCCAAGAGCCGTTGCCAAGCCTAATGAAGTGCCTGTTGGCATGTCCGGGCCGTTTGGCCACGGATTGCTCAGCAGGTTGACCGGAACAACTCCATCCGGGTTTGTCTCCCATGTGGATCGCAGATCGAAGCCATCCATGCCACTCACGCCGGATTCGATATAGGTCTGCGAATAAGAGACTCCGTAGCCTCCTCGCATCACCAGTCTGTCAGTAATCTTGTAGCTCAGACCGAGTCTAGGTGCCCAATCTCTTGTGTCAAGAGCGGTAATCCCTCGGATGTCCGAGTTCGTGAAATTGACTCCTCCCCTGACAGGAAGTCCGACCGTGTCTCCGATCGGATTGGAGACATCGAAGTCAAAGTACGCTTGGCGTTCGTAGCGTTCGGTCCGGGGATGCTGCTGCTCATAGCGCAGTCCCAGTGTTAGAGTCAACTCCGGCGTGACACGCCAAGTGTCTTGGAAATACCACGCAGTATATTTCTGAGTGAACGCGGGATCGCCTGAGAACCTGACACTCCCGCCGCCAACACCTAGCAGCAGCGATGCCACAGAATTCCCTACGACGCCACTGTTCCCGACAGCGATCGGACCGGTCGTGGGACCCCGACTGAACGACAGTTCTGGTGTGCGGGAATCAAGGAAGTTCCACTGAATTGCCTCAAAGTTAAAGCCAAATTTAAGGCTGTGGTTTCCCCGTTCGTTCGTAACATTGATACCGGCTGTGTGCGTCCTGCGGATATTCTGAAACAGACGGGCACGCCCGATTGTACTGTACTCCCTTAGGTTGTATTGGCCCAAGTTCTGATTCTGAAATAAGTCCGCATAAGACTGCGGATAACCGAGGTCAGTCAGACTTGTTCCATCCACATTTGGAATCGGGTTCGCAAACCTGTGACCGCCTCCAGTGCCCGCATTGAAGTTGATCACCCAAGTTGCTGAAGGAACAATAGTATTGCTCCAACTGACGTTGTAGAACGGCTGTCCGTTCTCAAAGCCGGTATCTGCTCCGTTGTCAAAGAAGCGCGGACTGTTGTTCAGCAGGTCTGATCTGCTCCAACGAACGAACGTGCTGTAGGTCTGACTCTTGCTCCAGTCGACGCGCGTGTCATACCGGTCAACCTCTTGTCGGAACGGCACAGTCCTAAAGAAGTTGTTGACGTTCGTTACGCCGACTCCCGCGCGGGTAGGATTGGGGTAGAGCTTAAGTACGTTTACTGCTACAGGGTCAAATCGGGAAGCGGGAATTACGTTGCCAGGAAACGGATCTCGGATGAAGCCTGCGCCGTCAGGGTTTGCGCGTGTCGAAAAGGGGTCATAGATCTCTTGCAGAGAGCCGTTCCCGTTGAAACTCTGAGTGAAGTCACCTGTTCGCTCCAGTGCTGGCGGCATGGTCTGGACGGTTGTCCGGGCGGACGGAAGGCGCATGGCTTCGTAACCGAACAGGCCATAGAGCCCATGCCTTCGCCAAATCGGTCCCGAGAGATTCAGGCCGACCTGGTTGCGCTTGAATTCAGGACGGTTGTTTCCGGCGCGGTTGCGCTCCCACTGATTGGCGTCGAGGTTGTCGTTGCGGTGGAACCAGAACAGAGATCCATGGATGTCATCGCCGCCACCCTTAGTCACCAGGCTCACCACACCGTTGGCGACCTTGCCGAACTCAGCGTCATAGGTATTTCGGGCGATCTGCATCTCCTGGACGGCATCAACAGAGGGCGTGCCGAAGGTGGCACCCCAGTCGCCGCCCTTGTTGGTCACGCCGTCGACATTGACGGTGTTGCTGGCTTCCCTCCCGCCGTTCATGGAGAACAGGCCGTAGTCTTGGTCGCTCACGCGGTCTTGGAGCTGGGTGCGGCCGCTGCGGGCGAACATCGAGATGACTCCGGCGTTTGCGTGGACGAGGGCGAGGGGGTTGCGGAAGTTGATCGGAAGCTGCGTGATTTCTTCGGTATTAAGGGTGTTGCTCTGATTAGCGGATTGCGTGTCCAGGATGACCGCTGCCGCCGCCACCTCTACGGTTTCCGTCACCTCTCCCAGCTCGAGGGCGGCATTCACCTCCGCGTTCTGGTTGGCCTGCAGTCGAATGCCGGATCGCACGAACCTCTTGAACCCGGGTGTGGTCACCGACAACTCATATGTTCCCGGCTGGATCTGTGAGAGCGTGTAGCGGCCCTCCACGCCAGTTTCCTGCTGGCGCTCGTCTCCGGTGTCGGAATTGGCCAACACAACCGTAGCCCCGGGAATAACCGCCCCGCCTGGGTCGGTCACAAGTCCGGTGACGCTGCCTGTTGTCAGCTGCGCGTTCGCGGCGGACGCCGCAAGGATGAGCGCGAGGCACCAGAGTGTCACGCCTCTTAGGGAATGGGGAGCAGCCATGTATCTTCGTCCTCCTGGGTCGTCTTCAGGTACGCCCAGTCTGGTGTCCCGGCTGCCTGTCCACGTTCAGCGGTCCGTACCGCCGACACGCCTAACTGCGGCAGGGGAGAGATTAGCAGAGGCGGGGCCCGGCGTCAACGACTGGGCTCTTGAGAGGCCAGCACCTAAGCCAACTAGTTCAGTCTTGGATAGAGGGCACAAACCAGTCTCGTCTGTCTAGGAAGGTTGGAGGTGCGCCCTGCCGACATTCCTTTGCGGGAAGCGCCAGTGTGGCTGGGCGGCCCGCCCAGGTTGTGCGCATCAGCACCCTGCTGCGCGGACATCGTTCCCTCCGCTTCCGTAAGATGTGCTGGCGGCGCTTGCGGCAAACCGCGGGCGTTGGCTGGCGCTGCTCAGCTGGCAGTCGGTTGCCTTACACTGTGGCGCCCGCGGGTTTTGGATCGGCTGGCCGGACCTGCAGCCACGCTCGCGCTTCGTTCTGGTCTCAAGTCAGTGGTGGGCTGGCGGTCGATGACTGACAACACCGCCAACATGATCGGCCACGCCAATCCTATCTACTTACAGGCACGCAGTGTCAGGCCCGTTCTCCGCAGTCAGAGTCCACTTGTGCGCCGCATCGACCTGCCGCAAGAGTGCGTCAGCCCGTCAGCCCACGGCCAGATCAAGTCAGATCAAGATGGTCTCGAAATACATGTCCGACTGGGCGGCGCATGTCCCGATGGCCAGCCCATTCCGTCTGCCAGAACTGTGGATTCGGCAGTTGAACGCCCGTGGCCGTGAAGGTGCATCGCCGTTGACCGGGCCGAAGCGGGTGTGCTGGTCGAGTGCAGTGGACTGCCCGTCACTCAATCCGTGTGAAGGGTCTTCACTTCGAGCTTTGGGCAGCTTGTTCGATCGTCAAGACTCGGTTCGTGCCTTCTATGTGGATCACTTGCTCTGTTCCGTCAGGCCAGGCGACGCTGGCGTCTTGCCGACTAGGGACCGTCCCGAGGCCAAAGTGCAGCGGGACGAGCGAGGACGAAGCGTAGCCGACGCTGGAAGTGGCGATTGCGAACTGCTTGCCGACCCTCACCTCCGCGCCAATCCCGTCTCGGTTGGCTCCACGGCCGACCAAGCGGACGCCGATCCAGTGGTTGTCGCCTCGGCTCTCGTTTCGCCATAGTTCGGCAGGATCGCCTATCGAGGACACGACAACGTCGACTCGGCCGTCGCCGTCCAGATCCCCGAAGGCGGCCCCGCGGTGGGCAGCGGGCCGGAAGTCCGCGGCCGCGTCCGACACGTCGGCGAACGCTCCCTGCCCAACGTTGGCGAACACGGCGTTGGCCTGCCGGTAAGCGGCATTTTCGAAGTCCTCTGCCCGGTCGTTGACGTGCGACGTGGCGACGAAGATGTCCTTCAGCCCGTCGTTGTCGAAGTCTACGAGTGCGTTGGCCCAACCACTCCTAGTCACGGTCAGGCGCCGAAGCCCGCTTCGGGTCGTCATGTCTTCGAACAGGCCGTCCCCAGCGTTACGGAACAGCGGGAATGTCTGCCGATTCAGAGCCGTCACGTGGATGTCCGGGAACCCGTCATTGTCGTAGTCTTGGAAGGCAACGCCCATGCTCGAGATGGGGATTCCGTCCGACGCGAGGGCCACCCCTGAGAGCAGCCCCGCCTCCTCGAATGTGCCGTCGCCGCGGTTTCTGAACAGGAAGTCGGCCTCTGTGTCGTTGGCCACGAACGCATCGAGCCAACCGTCCCCGTCGTAGTCGCCGAAGGCGACGCTCATGCCCTTGCCGACGTGGCTTCCGATGCCGCTCTGCTCGGACACGTCCTCGAATGTGCCGTCGCCTAGGTTGCGGTAGAGGGTGTTCGGCAATCCAGCGTAGTAAGTCGGGCTGCAGTAGATCCTGAGGCCTTGTTCCCGATCGCCGCAGAAGCGGTCGTCTTCTGGGTCCCAGTCCAGATAGTTGACGACAAACAGATCCAACGCGCCGTCCCGATCGAAGTCGAACCAACCTGCGGCGACCGACCAGACTCGGTTCGCGATTCCAGCCTCTTTGGTCGCGTCCGAGAACACGCCCGTGCCATCGTTGCGGAATAGGATGTTCGCGCGATAGCCGGCAACGAATAGGTCTGCGTCTCCATCGTTGTCGTAGTCCGCCGCTGCGACGCCCATTGAGTAGCCGTGGCCCGCCACGCCGGCGCGCTCTGTGACGTCGGCAAATCGCATGTCTCCGAGATTCCGGTAGAGCCGGTTCCAGTGCCGCGGACCCAGCTTGCGGAGTGACCGCGAGTCTGCACCGTTCGTGAAGTAGATGTCAATCAGCTGGTCCGAGTCTGCATCGAAGGCCGCGACACCTCCCGCCACGGCCTCGATCATCGGTCTTGCGGGTGTCGGCCCGCTGTCCAGTGCAAACCGCAGTCCCGCTTCCGATGCGATGTCGCGAAAGCGGATCTGGCCGTGCGTGCCATCGGGTGCCACAAACACCAAGAGCGGGGCAGCCAGTGAGCTCGCGAAACGAATGACCGTCCGCGTCCACGGTCTAAGGCGGTGTGATCTCATCGGAGCCGGACGGCTTGGCCCGCGCGCGCACCAGCACTGCTCGCTGCTCGAGAGCGTTCCTCGCTTCCGTTGTTCGGCCGGCGGACTGGTAGGCGCGCGAGAGTTGGAAGAGCAGCCGCTCGTCCTTGCTTTGGGCGACAGCAGCTTCGAGGTGCGGGATCGCCTCCGGGCCGCGGCCGACCATCAGGTAGGCAGTCGCTAGCGCGCCCCGGATGTTCGCATCTCCGTTGGAGAGGCCGACCGCTTCTTCGAGCAGACCAACTGCCTGGTCGGCGCGGCCAAGCTGCACCAGGGCGTCTCCCTTGTAGTAGTGGGCGGCGGCAGAGTCTGGACGAAATTCCAGCAGTGCCTCTGCCTCTCTAATGGCCGCATCGTGCAGCCCTGCGGCCTGAAGCGATCGCAGGAGGCTGCGCCGCAGCGACGGATCCTTCGGGTCCAGCCGCACTGCCTGTTTCCAAGCCTCGGCCGCGTCCCTTGGTTTCGCTGCGAGGTCCTCAATTGACGCCATTAGGCGGAAACCAACCGCCGACGGCGGGAGTGCAAGGATTCGTTCGTTGGCTTGCCGGGCCATTTCGCCGAACGCACGGGCCCGCCAGTAGAGGCCCTCGGGAGTTTCGGAACCGGCCGACGCATCTACGATCCGGTTAAGCTCCCCGGATTCGAACCAGCACTCGAGTGGACGTTCGTCGCAGGGCTTTGCGGTCTCTGTCTTGGCCCTCTCGGCTCGGGCCCACTCGATCTGCCCAACACGCTCGTACACCTCCGCGACGGAAGCGTGGATTCCCGGGGCCTTAGCGTTCACCCTCTCCGCCACTCGGTAGTGCGCGAAGGCCGCACGGTATCTGCCTTGGGCTTGCGCCGAATGGGCGAGCAGCAGGTGGTGGTACTCCGAGTCAGAAGCCGTCCGTTCGAGCGATTCGGCGGCCCTTCGTGAGAGTTCCGTGTAGCTCAGTGCCAGCCCAAGCCATACTCGCGGGTTCTCTGAGTCGCCTCTCGCCAGACGCCGGAATTGCTCCGCGGCGCGGTCAGGCTGGCGGTCCTCTAAGAGCGCATCCGCCAATTCGAGGCGCGCCCTGCTGTTGTTAGGGTCCAGGGCGACGGCTCGGTCGAGCGCCCGCCGCGCCTCAGTCGGCTGTTCCAGCTTCTGGTGGCACACGCCGACGAGGAGCAGGGCGGGAGCGTGATTAGGCTGTGCTTCGAGGAATCGCTCCAACGGTCCGAGTGCATCGCCGCACTTGCCGGATGAGTAGAGCGCCAGGCCAAGATTCAGGGCAAGCCCAGGCTCGTTCGGGAACTGTTCGGCCAACTGCCGATACAGGCGTTCCGCGGTCTCAAAATCTCTGCCCTTGAGGGCCGCGCTCGCCCGCTGGGCAATCGCCGCCGGACTGGCAGTTTGCTGCCCGTTCGCGCCTTGGGCCAAGGCCGCAGCAAGTACGGACAGGGCCAGTGCTCGCCCGACCTTCGTGATCCCAGTTGTGCCCGCTAGCTGCACGATAGACGGTGGGCGGGCGTACATCCTTTGCACGTTGGCGATCCGATCCGAAGAGTTGGGCCGTGGCGCACGTTGGGGCAGTCTTCGGGGGCCGACCGACAGGTCTGGGGTATAGGATCTTGCTTGCCGACTACGGTTCCTTGGGTTCGGAGCCTAGCCCCCCGACGCTGGTCTGAGCCGCCGATTCCGCCCGGAACTATAGCAATGCCGTCTTGATGCCCGCAAGTCTGACATGTCGTACGGGCATGCACAACGATGAATTAACTCCGATGCTTCTCGGCGATTACGAGACTCTCCTCGTTAGCCCCTCCGGGAATTGTGAGGGGGCCGAGCCAGCCACCTTGGCCACGACACCTACTAGGTCCAGGAATCGGTCCAGGACAACCAGCCACCTCATCTCTCAGTTGGGCACGAAGAGATCGAGACCATTCGCTGGTCACCGCAGCAGCATTCGATGGGTGAAACAAACTATGGCAATTCGTGGACGCGACGATGTGGGACTTGATCTCGGACTCTACATAGGATGACTCTGGAGGGCCTGATTCTAGACACTGCGTCTGGATGATGGTGTGTGGGAACGGCCCCCACCGATAGCGCCGGAGTCTGCCTACGCTGAAAGCCTGATTCCCATACGCCGACCGCCGACGATGGCGCTGGCACTGTGCAACGACTCGAGGGGCGGTCCACCGACCGAGCACGGGATTGTGGCCAGCCGCTGTTCGGTCCCGCGCCTGTCCTGGACAGGTTGGTCACCTCAGTCAGGGTCCCGTGCGAACCTCCTGCGCGGCCAGACAGCGGGACAGGCAACGACACCCTGTCACTGCTGTCGATGTCGCACATAAGGCAACGAACACGAAGACCGGGGCCTAGCCCGGCGCTTGGTACAACGAAGCAGATGGTCGCGGGTGCGGTCAGAATGGGCTGGGGGACTACCGGAAGCCCGATGTCGGCAGCCGGTACGTCGCAGACCCGCCCAGACCCGGCACGTAACTCTCGCGATCCGTCCGTCAGGATTGGACCCGCAAGCCTGTCCGACAGGCTTCACTTGGTACGAGCCCTCCCAAGTGACCTCAGTCAGTACATCGACCTGCTCGAAGCAATCGCCGAGTGGCTGGTGGCTAGAGGAGTCCGTCAATATACACCGGGCTCTTTTCGCGCCTCCCGCCCCTACTTTGCCGAATCGATCGGACGCGGCGAAGTTCATTGGGCACACATCGACGCCGAGCGTGTGGGATCAGTACGTATGCTGAACGAAGATCCCCTCGTTTGGCCTGATGCCCCCAAGAATGATGCCACCTACCTCTACAACCTTGTCGTCTATCGGCAGTGGGGGCATCGAGGAGTAGGTCGCCACATTCTTGAGAGGGCCGAACGAGAGACGAGGGCGAGGCGTAAGGTCTTCCTGCGTCTAGATTGTGCGGTGGACAATCAGTTCTTGCGCCAATACTATGCGGACGCCGGATTCTTGGCGCGCGGCGAAATCGAGGTGCGCTATCCGGACCCGATTGGTCGAATGCAATTGCAGCGATTCGAAAAACGTGTGCTCGTCGGTCCCGGCACCTACCCCAATCCCACGGGTGGCCAACAATGAGAATCCACTCGGTTCGACAAGCGACGCCCGCGGCGCCTCATGATGCTCTTGCAAGGCTCGGGGGAGAGACTCAGACGTGTGCGCGTGTGCGGACACGACACTACCCGTGTCATGCATCATAGGCGCTCGCGGGACCGGCAGGGTGGTCCGGAATACGGATCGATAGTCGGGCCATTGCCAATTGGGGAACAGGGAAGGCTGTTGACAGCTCGGGGGCCGTCGGCCCAGCTACACTCCCCGACTCCAAGCTCGGCAGGCGATCGGTGTCCGTTCAAGGACCGGAGGCTGATAGCATGTGGATTGAGTGCCAGCGTCTGACCCGCCGCCCCCAATTCACGGTGGGAAGCTGAGGCGTGGCAATAACCGCCTGTCGCGTCCGGCAGGCCGCAAAAAAACACGACTGCCATGAGTCGCGTCAACCCTCCCGCGAGTGATCTTCAGTACCCCATCGGCCAGTTCGAACCTCCCGAACCTGTCACCAGAGAACACGTTCGTGCGTGGATCGAAGACATCGCGACACTCCCCCGCGACCTCCGACGGACCGTCGAGGCGTTGTCTGACAGCCAGCTCAACACCCGTTACCGGCCGGGGGGGTGGACGGCACGGCAGGTTGTCCACCACCTGCCTGACAGCCACATGAACAGCTACGTGCGATTCAAGTGGGCTCTTACGGAGGACCGGCCGACAATCAAGGCCTACGACGAGAAGGCTTGGGCTAGGCTCCCAGACTCCAAGGGGTCAGTCGATCATTCCCTCGACCTCTTAGAGGCCCTCCATCGGCGATGGGTAAACCTGCTACGCAGTCTCACGTGGCTAGAATTGCAGCGCGAATTCGTGCACCCTGAGTCGGGTCCCTCCAAGCTAGCCGTCATGGTCGGCGCCTACGCTTGGCATGGCCGCCACCACTTGGCGCACATCGATCAGCTTGTCGTCCGTCGGGGCTGGGGCTGACGGGCCGACCTTGTCCTCTGTCACATGGCAGTTGTCTTCGGGTAGGCGGACTTGAGCTTTCGGCAAGCGTTATCGACCGTCACGGACCGAGGACCCGGAGCGTGCCGTACTCAGTCCTCCCCCACAGATGACTGAAAGACCAGTCCGTGTCAGACAGCCACCCGCAAGTGGCCAGCTTGCTCAGGTGGAAGGATGCCTGCCAGCGGGGCTGGAACGCACTATCCGATGTCGCGCAACCTTGCCGCGAACTCGCCAGCATCGCTGCAGTCGATAATCAGGTCGCCAATCTCCCACAGCTGAGCGGAGTCGTTGATGTTCTCGATCCGCGTCGCCAGGTCGGTCGCAGCGGCGGCCCCGAATTTTCGCTGGGCTTGGCGGCAAAGACCGACCCTTTGATCTTGCAGACCTTGGGCACGCAGCTCGGCTCGATACTCTTGGGCGCATGCCTCTATGTACGTCAGCATCCTGCCCGACCTCTGCATCTCTTGCATCTTCTCCGTGTCCTCCAATAGGTCCAAATCAACGCCTGTCCGGGCGATCGTCAGCCGCGTCCAGCCCCGCAGCAGCTCCAGCACCTTGCGCTGGTCCCGAGATCCCAGCAGCCTGCCCTGCGCTTCAAGAATAGACTGCACGACCGCTGGGTCCAAGTCCTTTCCCAGCAATTCGGTCGAGATCATGAGCTCGACGATGTTGTCCTGCGAGAGCGGCCTGCCGGCGTACTGCGTCACGTCAACCAACTCGTAGCGCATGCCTACCGGCATGCGGGTCACCTCGCGGTCTCGCTCCCCCAGTGCTCGCTTCTCAGTCAGGTCCCACACTGAGCGCTCCGCTTGCCACGGGCTGGCCCCGTTGTAGAACACCACCGCGAGAACCGGGGGCAGCCGGTCCGTTTGCCGGGTTTGGCGCTGCTTCCATGCCTGCTCATGCATGCGTTGGATGTAGCCCTGCACACGCAGCGCCATGTCATATTCGACCGTGGACTGGAATTCGACAAGGATCAGCACGCGCACCCACTCGGGGGCAGCCTGTCTCGCGGCGCGGACCTTGAGGCGCCACGCAATGTCCTGGTAGCCGGCCTGCAGCCAAGCGTCGATGGTCTCGGTCGGGAGCGGTTCCAGAGTGGAGAAGTCGATGCGCCGCAGCCACTGTCGGCCTTACTTCATGTTGGAGAGCACGAAGCGGACCAAGTGCTCCACCGGCTCTCTGCACTGGGAGACAGCCTCGGACGAGCGGTTCCGATTGAGCCGGGCAAGCTTGGGCGCGACGGCCGTCTCGGGCTGACCTGACGACGAGTCGGGGTTTTGTTCGTGTTTTCGATCTATGTCACTCCCCGAAGTGCTACAACTTACTCTAATCACCTTATCATACGATATATCATGCGTTTTCATATGCTCTGTATTTCCAAGACCGGACGAGTCGCCGTCGGACGATCAAGCAGTCCAGCTACGGCTTGGCCAGATCCACCCGCCGCGCCATGCGAGTTCCCCGTACTTCTGGGTTGCCACCGCTGAACGGATCCACAACTTCATTGCGAGCTTTCCGCCCCCCGTCCGTCAGACGAGCGATGCACTTCTTCACGATGCCCGTCCCACGCCCGGGCGGGCCGTCAACTTAGACCTGAAGCACCCGCACTCTCGTGGTTGGCCGAGCGCTAGGTTCGGCTTCGGAGGACAGGGGTGCCGAACAGGGGCCCCCAAGAGGTGTGGCTTGGCGCTTGCCGCGCTGCCAGCGGCGGTTAGCGCTCTGACCGGTCTTCGCCTCGCATCGCGGCCCGCTGCTGCAGTTCGCTCCGCAAGCGATCGGCGAGGCCACTGGCCTCACTGGCTGCTTTCCGGCCTGCCTCAGCCATCTGCGGCTTCGCCCGCTCCCATGCCTTCTCGACCTTGGGCTTGGCCCTCCTCAGGCCATCTTCAATCTCAGGCTTGGCCTTGGCCCATGCTGCTTCGGCTGTCGGCTTGACCTTGTCTTCGTAGATTTGCTTGGCAGCCTCGCGCACTCGCGGGTCCGAAGCCGCCTTGTGAACGGCATCCGCCAGCAGCTTCTTCAGGAATGGCATCCAACCGTATGCTAGCAATCGCCGCCCGTGGCGCAATTCGATCGGACCTTCGCGAGAAACAGTTCGTGAAGGCGTGCGTCCTGCGTCAGCTCGGCGTGGAAGGTCGCCGCAAGATGGGGGCCGTGCTCGACAAGGATTGGGTCAGCACCATCGCGTAGCAGAATCTCGACATCCGGGCCAGTGGAGCGAATGATGGGAGCCCGAATGAAGACTGCTTCCAGAGGCCCGGTCGCTGTGCGGGCCGCGAATTCGGGTTCGGGGTCTACCCATCGGATGGAACTGTCTACTTGCCGTCCGTAGGCGTTGCGCTCGATGGCAATGTCAACTGCGCCGAGCGATGGTTGCGAAGGGTTCGAAACCTCCCGCGCCAGCAGGATCGCGCCTGCGCATGTTCCAAGGACAGGCCGCGTCCGAGCGAATCCCCGGAGCGCATCCCACAGTCCCTCGCTGTCTAGCAAGATCAGGTTTGTTGTGCTCTCGCCGCCGGGAAGGACTAGTCCTTCGACGCAGTTGAGCTGGCGGGCGTAGCGCACTTCGACCGGCTCCGCCCCGAGGTAGGCAATCCTAGCTGCGTGGGCGGCGAAGTCCCCCTGAAGGGCAAGGACGCCAATCCTCATACGGTCCTCCACACAGGCGGCACGGCCCGTGTGAAGTCTGGCTCGGTCGGGCTACCAGCCGCGGGTCTGCAGCAGTTCGCTCTCGTCAAGCTTGGCCACGTCCAGGCCGGCCATCGGCTTCCCAAGGTCCTCGCACGCCTCGAGCAGCTTCTCGGGGTCGCTGAAGAAGGTGGTCGCCTTGACAATCGCCTGGGCCCTGCGTTCCGGATCTTCGGACTTGAATATGCCGGAGCCCACGAAGACTGCCTCGGCCCCAAGGCTCATCACCAAGGACGCATCGGCCGGTGTGGCAATCCCGCCAGCCGAGAAATTCGGAACCGGCAGGCGGCCTTCCTTCGCCACCCACTGGACCAGTTCTAACGGTGCCTGCATATCCTTCGCATGTCCCGAGATCTCGTCGCGCGAGGCTACTGTGAGCTGGCGGATCTGACGCTGGATCGCGCGCATGTGGCGCACCGCCTCGACGATGTCCCCCGATCCCGCCTCGCCCTTGGTCCGGATCATGGCCGCGCCTTCAGCGATGCGCCGGAGCGCCTCGCCCAAGTTGCGCGCTCCGCAGACGAAGGGCGCCTTGAACGCGTGCTTGTCGATGTGGTGCGCCTCGTCTGCGGGCGTCAGCACTTCGCTCTCGTCTATGTAGTCCACTTCGAGTGCCTGAAGCACCATTGCCTCCGCGAAGTGGCCTATGCGGGCTTTGGCCATTACCGGGATCGAAACGGTCTCCATGATCTTGCGCATCTTCTGGATGCTGGCCATGCGGGCGACGCCGCCCTCCTTGCGGATGTCCGCAGGCACGCGTTCGAGCGCCATCACAGCCACGGCACCTGCCTGCTGCGCGATCTGAGCCTGATGGGCGTCCGTGACATCCATGATCACGCCACCCTTCAGCTGCTCCGCCAAGCCAACCTTGAGTCGAAATTCGTCCGTCAGAAACATGGTGTTGTCATCCAACCCGGAGTGTTCCGGTCCAGCCGGACACCCCCCATCACATCCTAGCGAATTTGCGCGGTCCGGGCGAGGGTGTCGCTAGCTTGGCGCCACCTCGGGTCTCCTGTACGCCAAAGCCTCGTTCGTACGGGCCTTACGCTAGTCCCTAGCGCGATGGGGAGGCGAGCCACTGTGGGCAAAGTGTCAAGGCAACGGGCCCCGAGGGCCGTCACGGCCTCGAGAACACCACAAACCACTTGTTCTCGCCGAGCGTGAAGTACTCCTCGGCGGGTTGGAAGCCGGCTTCCTTCATCCAGGCGGTCACCTGCTCCTTCGTCATCCGCATGTGCCTCTGCCTGCCGCCTCGGTGAATGTCGGTGCGCTCGATTACCGCAATTCTCCCGTCAGGCTTGATGTAGCGTGCTAGGTTCTTGAGGTAGCCTGCGCGGTCTTCGACATGGTGCAAGACGTCGTGGAAGAACGCCAAATCGACATCTTGGGCGGGCAGGGCAGGGTCGCCGAACTCACCCAGGACGGCCTCGACGTTCTCTACACCCTCCGTTTCGGCCCTCTGCGTAATGTGGTCCACCAAGCCTTGGTCTACCTCCACCGCATAGACTTTCCCCCCGGGCACCACCGAGCGAGCCAGCGGCAGGCTGAATGCCCCCGTACCGGCCCCGATGTCGGCCAAGACATGACCGGGCTTGAGCCGGAGCAACTCGAGGACGCGGTCAACGTTGAGCCCCTTGATGCGCTCGGGCCGGTCAAGCATCTGGATCCACTGCTCCGCCGGCCGAGCACCCAGCTGGGCTGCCGCCGGCTGGGCAGCAGCGATCAGGCAAGCCACTGCAACGAGCCCCACCGAGCTCGACCATCTCTTGCGGATCGGGTTCTTCATCGCGGTCCGTTCCTCCTTATTCCCTTGGTCAAGTGCGGTCTTGCCTTGCCGACTTCGTGCAGGACCCACCCGAGAGCCTAGTATGCCACCCAGTGGGGCAGCCGCGTCTCCGTCTGCCAGAGACCAACCCTTGCCTCCTGAGGCTCCGCCCACCACGCTATCGCGCAAGCTAGGCGCTGGCGATGGCGCCGCCATCGTCGTGTCCAATGTGATCGGCAGCGGAATCCTCATCGTGCCGGCATTCGTCGCCGACCTCGCGCCGAGCCCGTGGGCCATGCTCGGGGTCTGGCTCTTCGGGGGGGCACTGGCATTCGCCGGAGCGCTGGGGTACGCAGAGCTGGCGACGCTTCGGCCACGGGCCGGCGGCGAATACGTCTACCTCCGCGCGGCCTATGGTCCGTTGGCCGGCTTTCTGACCGGCTGGACATCATTTGTCGCCGGCTTCTCTGGCGCCATCGCGGCCGGCGCCGTGGGCATCGCCGGAATACTGGGACGATTCCTCCCGTTCGCCGCGGACTCGGCTCCCATCTATTCGCTCTCGCTACCGTTCGTGTCGCTTAAGCTGTCGCCGCAATCCCTTGTGGCGCTTTGCGTGATCGCGACACTGTCTGCGGTCCACAGCGCGGGCCTCGGGCCCGGCCGCATCGTGCAGAACGTGCTCGCTGGAGCCAAGGTCGCCGTGCTGGCGGCAGTCGTCACCCTCGGCTTCTCCTTGGGCCAGGGCAGCTCGCAGAATTTCTCCGGTGGAGATGCCGTTGCCCTAGGGTCTTGGGCCCTCGCCCTAATCCCGGTAATGTTCAGCTACTCCGGGTGGAATGCCGCGGCATACGTGACCGAGGAGATCCGGGACCCGGGCCGCAACATCCCCAGAGCGTTGCTGGCGGGCACTGTGGCGGTCGTGCTGCTCTATTTGGCCCTGAATCTGGTGTTCCTGTACGCCATTCCAATCGGCGAGTTCTCCGGCCAGGCGGTGCGCATCGGCGATGCCGCAGTCGAGAGTCTTTTCGGGGCCGGTGCGGCCAGCGCATGGGCGGCGGCGTCGATCGTCATGATTCTCGCCAGCATCAGCGCCATGGTGCTTGCAGGGCCGCGTGTTTACTACGCAATGGCGCGGGACGGGCTGTTCTTCAAGGCAGTCGCGCGAGTCCACCCACGCTCGCGCACTCCGGTCTTCGCCATCGCGGCTCAAGCTGCATGGAGTGGCCTGCTGGTCCTTACCGGGACATTCGAGCAGCTTATCGAATACACGGGCTTTGCGATCGTCCTGTTCGCTGGCACAGCCGTGCTCGCGGTCTTTGTCCTCAGGCACCGACGCCCGACGGACGCCCGACCGTTCCGCACGTGGGGCTATCCGGTAGCGCCCCTCTTCTTCGTCGTAGTCAGCTTCCTGATCGTGGTCAACGCGATCTGGGAGAGGCCCGGCACTTCGGGCGCCGGCATTCTCGTGATTGCGCTCGGAGTGCCCCTGTACTTCTGGATGCGTGCCACAAGAAGCCGCCGTAAGCGATAGCTAGCCCCAGCGGCCGGGCCTGAGAGAGTCACAGGGGGTACGGACCGGTGATCAGGGGCGATCCGATTGGCCGAAGAGTGCGCCCTCCGGTAGACAGCGTCTCTTCTTGCCCGAAGTTCTTCACTTGAAGACATCCACCTACTAGATCTCTGGTTGGGTTGCGCCTCCAAATGAATCGAACACTAGGCACTCTTGATGGCCTGAACAAGGCCGGAAGGGGCGAGGGGATCGACAGGATTATCAAGGAAGATCGGCTGAGGCTGGACATCATCTACACTCTGGCCCGAGCGTTACGGCGGCGGCTACCGCAGGTGCGTGGACACCGGCCTCTGGCTGGAGGCGACCGCCGAGCGGGCTGCGGGCCTAGCGCAGGTGCTCGAGGGAGCTCCGGAGCATCCGGTTAGTCGGGGACCCGCGAGTAACCACGCCTGCCATCCTAAGGGGAACGGAGCGCGATCCTGATGTCCACTGCCACACCTCCCACCGATCCCGACGGCCTCGCGGTACTGCACGCCCTGTCCAGGGACGACCTCAGCCCCAAGGACGCCTACAATGCAGTGCAGGGATTACGCAACATGGCCGGACAGAACATCATTGCCGCCATCGAGGCCTACAAGGGCGAGATGGCTGCCAAGCTCGACGCCCAGAACGCCATGATCGCGGCCCAGAACGCCAAGCTCGACGCCCTGCGCTGGATGATTGGCGGCGGCTTCGCCCTGCTGGGTATTCTCATTGCCGCCTTCCGGCTTCTGGGCTAGTTGCCCAGTCGGTCTCCCGGTTCCGGGGGCCACTCCCCTTCGGTGGCGATCTGCTCGAGGGTACAAGGGCGAGTTCGCCAATTGCCGAGTCCCAGGAAGGGCGGCGCCCGTAAGCTTTACGTAGGGGGTGGGAACCGATGAGCGCTACCAGCAGGAAAGCGGGAAGCGGCCTGCCGGAAGAATGGCAGGATCTGCCGAAAGAGGGCGTGTTCGCTACGCCGCTGGTGCAGACCGCGGACACGTGCTGGGGCCGCGTGCGCTTCGAGGGCACGCGCGTACCGATCGCCACGCTGTTCGACTACCTCGCCGCCGGGGAGCCCTTGGATGACTTCCTCGAGGGGATACCGACGGTCCGGCGCGAGCAGGCCGTCGCCGCGCTGCGCCTCGCCAGTCGCGTGCTGGCCGGGCAGCGCGGGTGAGGGCGGACGACAGGCTTGACTTTACCCGCAGGCCTGCAGCACGGTATCCCTTGATCGGCGGTAGCCCAGACCGCCAGAACTCGAGAGACGCGCTCAGGCGCGATCCTCGTCGATCGAATACTCGCGCATTTCGCCAGAAACTCCCGAAATCGGCCAAATCCGGGCTCTGGGCGCATTTCCCAGCGTATTCGGGTCCCGAGCACGTCCTAGGCCGCCAGTGGCGCAGAGAGCGCGTTTCCCGGCGGAGGCCGCGGGTGGGAGCTGCCGAGCAACGAGGTGCTGTGGCGGGCGTTCTAGTAACTGCAGACGATGGTGCGCTACCGGCTGTCGCAGCGGGGGCCTCCGGACCGACACCCATCCACTGCACCCGGTAGTGCCAAGGCTTGCGGCCGGACGGCGCTGGCTCAGGCAGAGAACCGGGGGACATTGCGCAGCATTAAGAGAATGGCCCCGCCATCCGGTACGAGTCTGTGCAATTCCAGCGAGCCTCCGATTTCTCACCCGAAGAGCGTGAAGTTCGCTCCCCGGCATCCTCCCGAAGATCCCAATCTGTAGGCTGCCAACCTCAGCCCGGAAATTCGCAGCGTCAAGAGTGTCGAGTCGCTGAAGCCCGCCCTGCTAGGCCTCGCCAATTGGCGAACTCGCTGCTGGTTTAGCCTGAGAGGTGCGATGACTCCGCGCCGCCCAGATCTCCCGCTGCCTTCCGGGCGGCGGGCAGTGCCTCGATTGCTCGAGACGGACGACTCTGTCCCCATCAGGCGGCCTCGAGGCTCGCGCGAAACGTGGGTCGCCACCGCGGCGGACGCGATCGGGTACCTGCTCCGGATCCAGCACTGGCCCGCGGCGGCGGCCGCGGATCTGCAGGCCTGGGCGGACATGGTTCGCCGACGGCGCCGGGAGCTGCTGGAGCTACGGCTCTCGCCGGAGCAGCGCGGGGAGCTCGGCGAGCTCCTCGACGAGGCGTGGGATCTGGGCCGGCGCATCGTGACCTTCGACCTCGGCACAGCCGACTGGGAGCGAGCAGGGGGCTCTGCGGGGCTGCCCAAGTACTGGATCGAGGTGTGGGAGGCGGCCGTGCCGCGCGAGCGCCCCTGGTCCCTCGAGGAGATCGCGAACCCTGGCGGCCGGGGCGTACGCTGAGGCCATGGCGGAGAAAGGCCGGTACGATCCCCGGATCCCGCGGGCCGAGTACTGGGGATCGGTGTTCTACAGCTGTAGCCAGTAGTCCGACACGATCGCCGAGGCCGCGGACGACGACGAGCGGTACCGCATGCTGATCTCCAACCTTCCCCGGCGCTTCCACGCGGCCAGCCGCGAGCTATAGGCGAGCGCCCCTGAGCAGCCGCCGCGGCTGACCGGGACGAAGTGGGACGCGCTGCTGGCGGCCGTGGTGGAGCACTTCGTGATCTGCCACCACCACCCGGTGCCGGCGTGGTGCAATGAGCCGGCGCGGACGCTCCGGAGATGGTGGCGGCCGTGTGGCCGCTTCCCGGCCAGGTCCCCCAGCCGGGCCCCGACGACGACACTCCCGGGCCATTGCTGCGGCGCGGCGTGCTGGTTCCCGCTTGGCACTAGGAGTTCACTTGGGACCGCGAGGGCCATCGCGGCTACCACGACCCGCCCCGGCCCCCGGCGCCCGCAGCGCCGTCCGCGGTGCAGAACCCGGGACGGTGGGGGCCGTCCCGGGAGTCCAGCGTGTATATCCCCCCGGAGCCCTAGCCCAGACCGCGCACCACTGGCGCTGCCCTTGCGCCAGCTAGGTGACCGTGCCGAGCTTGAGGCGGCACTGCTCGACCAGCGCGGGCAGGTCCCATTCCTCCTCGTCGGAGTTGTCGGAGATCCGGAGCAGGTCGAAGCGGACCGCGTCGCGTCGCAGGTTCTCCAGGGATCGCTTCCAGCGCCCCTCGACACGGGCTGGAGCGACCGCCGTCCCGGTGCCGGCGAACATGCGGCGCTCGACGCGGCGGACGTTGATGTGCGCGGCCGCCGTGCCGACGTAGCGTCCCTCGACACGCTACCCAGCGCGGATGACGCGCTTCAGCATGTCCCGGCCGACCCGGCCGCAGTAGGCGCTCTCCATGCCGAAGTCCAAGCGCTTCGGGATGGACTCGTCGACCTGCGCATCCACGAACTCCGCGGCCCGCTCGCGCATCGCGGCGCTGTCCCAGTCCCCCACTCCGCCGGCCACGGCGTCGAGGTCGTAGTAGCGATCCGGCAGCTGGTCGTAGCTCGTGCGCCTCCAAGCGCTCTTGCCGGCGCCGTCGCAGCCCATGACGCGGGTAAACACCGGGTGGGGGTCGATCAGCTCGGACATGCCTTCATTCTGCGCCGGGACTACAAGGCCCGGCCTCGCCATCTGGCGAGTTCACTGGCTAGGGTCGTCCCCGGCGGGCCGTGGCGGCCCTCGGCGCCTCGATTCCAGAAGCTCGCGGAACACGACCGGGTGCAGCCGATTCGCGAGCGTCCTGACCCGACCTTGTTGAGCGCTGAGCTCGGGGTCGCGAACTCAGTCTCGGCATCATCGCCATCCATCAGGAACCGACCCGCGGCACAGGGGACGAGCGTCACGTGATTGCCATGCATATTGACGTTCGGGAGCCAGCGCCACGGCCCGCTGGGCGGGTTGCGCGCCGACAGCAAGAGTCCCTCGTCTTGGAACCACAGCCACACACACGTGCCGCCCCTAGCTCGGCGAAGCAAGCAAAGACGTTGCGGATCCAGAGCACGACATCGTCCGGGTCACAGCGCACCTCGCAGGGAGCCGACTGACTGTCCTAGGCTTCCTTAGGTTCAGGGCGGCCCTTAGCGGATGGAGGCGAAGCCGTCGCGGCCCACCTATTGCCGGAAGAGAGCATGACCGCCATACAGTAGTCCTTCAAACCTCCTTTTCGAAATTGATGTAGCGCTCTAATCGAATGAGTTCCCTAGTAGCGGGCAAGAATGCACTTGCTTGGCAAAGGATCGGCCCGTACGCCGAAACGTCAAGGCGAAAGCCTTCCTTGAATAACAGAGGAAACTCATAGCCAATCTCATTCGCGCTCACGATCTGTGACGACTCGTTGCACCTCGGACCGCAAAGCGGGTGGGACTTCGATCCTGTAGGCCGATTCAGCCGACGCACCAGCATCGCTAGCGGAGGCGTTGGCTCCTCGACTCATCGCGATGCTCATCGGCGGCAGGGCACACTTCGGGAATGGCGGACGGTGGGAGTCCGGCATCTCTTGGTAGTGCCGCCGTTGCGAGACAGAAGAGTCTATTAGAGCGAGGCTGGCGACTGTGTCCTGACCGGTCGATTGGGTCGCGGGTCCATTGTCAAGAACAGGTCCGGCGACACCGGCAACAGGAATGGGCTTGGCAGACTTGGGCATGCGTACCCGAAGATCGGGGGCGCCTCCGGTTTCTTGCGGACCGGCCCGAGCTGCGTCTTGCAAGGACAGCTGGATGCGTGGCGCAGAAGCAGACTTGTGAGACGCCGACGCGCCTCGCGGTACCGCCTACCGCAAGGAAAACGGTCAGGTGTGTTCGCCGGTTGGGCAGGAGGCCACGAACGGAGAGGTGCCCGGCGTCGGTAGTATGCTGCTATGTCATGCCGACGGGTTCGGACCTATTCGTACGCAGCCTGCGCAGCCAAGGCGTAGATCGCGTCTTCACGCTGGTCGGTGATCACCTCAACGACGTTCTGCAGGCGGCCGCGAAGGACGGGATCTCCGTCTACGACACCCGCCACGAGTCTGCGGCCGTGCACATGGCCGATGGCTGGACCCGACTGACCCGGCAGTCGGGCGTTTCCATCGTGACCGGCGGTCCCGGGCACGCTAATTCCATAGGCGGCATCGCAGCTGCGCAAGTCACCAGCGTTCCGGTCCTGACGGTGAGCGGCATGAGCGACTCTTCTGCCCGCGACCGTAACGCTTTTCAGGACATGGAGCAGATCCGTCAGGTTCGGGGGATCACCAAGTACGCCGCCGTACCGGCGAAGTCCGGGCAGATCCCGTTCCATGTAAAGCGCGCCTTCCTCGAAATGTGGCGAGGTCGGCCAGGGGTTGCCCACCTGAGCATTCCCGTCGACCTCTTTACTGAGCGCAACGACGCGCACGCGGCGATTCCTGACGAACGCGTCGAGATCGCCCGCGGCGGCCCGTCCAGCGGCGCCATCGACAGGGTGGTTGACCTGCTGGCGGGATGCGAGCGGCCCGTAGTGATTGCCGGCTCGGGGGCATACTGGTCCGGCGCGGAAATCGAGTTGCGGGGCTTTGTCGAGGCCGCGAACGTACCGCTGTTTACGACGAACTTGGCCCGAGGAATGGTCTCCGATGACCATCCGCTTTGCTTCGGATACGCAGACGGAACCATCAACCCCGGAGCTGTCAACGCGCTGAGGCAGGCCGATCTCGCGATCATCGTTGGAAAGAGGGTCGACTTCGGACTGCGGATGGGCGGCCCCCGCCTATTCGGGCCCGGTGCGAGAACCGTGCAGATCGACGTTTGCGGGAGCGAACTGGGACTGAACCGCTCGCTAGAACTGGGGATTCAGGCGGACGCCAAGACCACGCTAGCGGCGCTTTTCGACGCCCTCTCCTCTCGGTCTGCCCCAGACCGCTCGGGATGGCTGCAAGAGGTGCAGCGCGGATGCGACGCATACGCCGCCAAAGTGGCCAAGGAGGCGGCTGCCCCAATGGAGCCGATGCATCCATTGCACGTCCATCAGGTGTTGCGGGAAGTCCTCCCGGAGGATGCCACCGTCTGCTGGGACGGCGGCGACTTCGTGCACTGGGGCCGGTACGTCCTGACAGCCCGTCAGCCCGGGCATTGGATGCGTCTGGGCTCCCTCGCGGGTCTGGGCGTCGGGCTGCCCATCGGGCTCAGCGCCCAGATCCTGCGCCCGAACTCGAAAGCGGTCGTGGTCACCGGTGACGGCTCCCTGGGCTTCTACATCGGCGAACTGGACACGGCCGTGCGGCACAACCTCCCAATCGTGATCATCGTCGGTAACGACGGTGGCTGGGGGGTGGAGCGGGTGCTTCAGGAGGGCTTCTACCCGGACTCGGACACGGTCGCCTGCGAGCTTCGGAGCACACGCTACGATCTGGTCATGAAGGGCTTCGGCGGCGACGGCGCACATGTCAGGTCGCTCCAAGAACTGCGCCCCGCTCTGAGACGGGCCTTTCGCAGCGAGAAGCCTTTCTTGGTGAATGTTGAGATCAGCGGCGTCGGGTCTCCCTTCACCCGAGACCAGCTGGTCCATCGCCAGCAGTAGCCCGCGCGTGCCGCTTCGGTCTCTGGTACTTGCCGCAATGGGCGCCTCACTCTTCTGCTTGGGAGCCGCCCAAGCTCCGCTGTACGAACCGCCGGACGAGAAACTGCCCCGGTCCGTGGCTCCTCAGCCGGTCCCGTTTGACCATTCCCTGCACATGCGCAATCGCATGGCTTGCGCCGACTGTCACCCAGGGGCGGCCGACCGCGAGCGTGCCGGGTTGCCTGGACGGGACGACTGCATGTTGTGTCATCAGACCATTTCGGTGGAGAGCGAGGCTGTCCGGGCCCTCGCCGCAATGCCTCCAGACGAGGCGATCGACTGGGTGCGGGTCTACCAGGTCCCGGGTTTCGCGTTCTTCAGCCACCGGGACCACGTTCCTAACGGTGTGGGCTGCGAGCAGTGCCACGGGCCCGTCGGCGAGCGGAGCGTTCTATCTCAAGAACTCTCGGTCAACATGGTGTCCTGTATGAACTGCCACGCGGAGCGCGATGTATCGAACGAGTGCTATCTGTGCCATGACCTTGGACAGTAGGCCTGCGCATTCTCTGGGGATGCGCGGCGGGATCGGCTGGCACAGCGACGTGGGTAGTGTGACGTTCCCCGGCGGGAGCCGCGCGCATGCGGCACTCGAGTGCTGATGGGTACAGGTGGCGAAAGGCTCGGGGGCGGGCCTGGCGGTTCGGCGCTGCCCACCACTGTCGGAGCTGTGGTCTGGGATATCTGCCGACATCCGAAGGACCACCTCCTCCGGCGCTGGAACTGGAAGGCCGCCTTGGTCAGCGTCGTGTGTCGGGGGGCGCTGTTCTTCGGTGTGAACGCGACCGTCAGCTGGGACAGCGCAACACGGGCCTTGGTCACCGAGCTGTTGTATCGCGCACCGATGGTCGGCACGTTTGCTGCGGTCTCGCAGTCCTTCCGGAAAGTGAGGCCTGCATGGGCTGCGGCGGGGCTGATCATGGTGGCGATCCCAGTGATGGCACATCTGATCGAGTTCACGATGCATTGGTGGCGGGGCACTGCGCGCCTCGCCGAGAGCGTCGCAGCATCCGTGGCGTTCTCGATGCTCACCGCACTGACCACCTACTTGTTGCAGCGGCGGGGATTGATGGTGGTGGGCGCGGACGGCAAGCCGTTCGTGGCGGACGTGCTGTCGGCCCCGCAGGTGCTCTTGGAGGTCGTCATGGCCAAGCCCACGGCCCTATTCAGGAAGGCGCCGGCTGCGGACGCGCCTGATCCTGAGGGGGATGTCCGCAGAGATTGAGGCCGCTGCTGCGCCCTGACCCTTGCGGCGGATGTGGCGACAAGGTTCGGGATTGCGCTCCCTGGAATCACCGGACACCTTGGCCTGAACCTGAGAGCAGGGTGTCGGCGGCTACTCTCAAGTACCAGTCTGAACCTCACGATCCCATAAGGCATCCAAAATTGTGGCCTAGTCTAGCTGTGTGGGGTTTCGCAAAGATCTCTCTGCCTTAATAGCTGCCTATGCGAGTCACGTAATCCGGGTCTGACTTCATCGCTGGTATAGATGCGACCCTTGACTCTTCCTCCCAATAGCTGTGTGTTCTTGAAGTCCTTCATGAGTGCCCTGTCTCGCGTAAACAACAATCGCGCACCGCTGATACGTGCCAAAGCTATGACGTGGGAATCATTGGATTCGCAAGCCCCTCGTATCCGCCGAGCCAGATCATCTATAGGACCGTCCGAGAATGTTTCTGCGATTCCCGAATTCAATGCTTGCGCGAGCCATTGTAAGACTGGTCCATTCTTGCTCAATTCTCGACGTAATTGTCCTCCAATTACCAACTTAGATTTGCCACTGGTCAGCCATTTGCGAAGATACTCACCGACCGCGGTGGAGTTGGGTCCAACAATTTCATGACAAACATCGTTGTCGAGGATTACGCACATCTAACCGCTAACCTCTCGTACAGTCTCATCCAAGAAGAATCTTCGGTAGCTACTCGGTGCACCAATAACATTTCCAAGATTGTCAATCCCAATCGAGTGTATTTCTACACCAGCCCCGTGCGATTCAAAGAACAAGATAGAGACATCGTTAGCTTGAAGTGTGCATCTCTTGTCACGAATATCCATTCGAACTCGATTTATAAGATAATCACTGTGCGTCTCGATTACCAGTTGCTTGTTTTCGCTTGCTGCCGCAGAGAACAGACCACCCAGCGCCGCTTGTGCTGATGGATGCAGGTGCACTTCTGGCTGCTGAAGAAGGAATATTTGATTGGACTTAGGACGGAGTAATTCCGTCAATAATGGTAGGATTTGACTGACACCATATCCAACGTCGATTAGATTCCTTGTTCTTGTAGATTGAGATGATTGTCGTGGTTGCTTCACTTGGATTTGAAATGGGCCACCTAGGGCACGACCAAGTTTCCTTATTGAGATTTCGTTAAAAAGTCCCATTTCGCGACCGAACTTCTCTAGCCGCTCCTTCATAACGTTCCATTCCTCCTCGCTACGATAGTTCACGGTCGCAAGATATGTAGGAACATACTGCCCCTCAGCATCTCGTGACGGCCGGATTGGATCGTATGTTCTCTTCGGTCGAGAGCGAACAGGGGCGCTAGCGAAGACCGATCCCTTGCCCCATTGGTGCCAGTACACCTTGCCAATAACGTGACGGATTCGGGACAATTCACCCTTCGAGGGGTGACTCTGATCGTCAGACACAGGCACAGCAAAGTCCTTATTCTCAAGGAGGTCATAGAATGGAAAGAAGGGGAATAGGTTGAAGTCACTCTCAAGATAGGACTCAAGATTGAGGAGATATTCCCAAATGATACCTTGTGTGGACATACTAAGCCGACTCGGTTTGTCTTGCCGTTGTTCGACTTCTATCCACGTGTTACCGTGGGAGAACCTTCTCTTGAATGGAAATGGAGATCCACCACGCTCGTCAAATTTAACTTCAGCATGATAGCCGTGATGTGAGTCCCAATCCGTGACGAAAGTGAGTTCAACTCCGAATGAATCTGCGGGTGGTCCACCGTTCCCGTTGGTATAGATTATGTCATGAAAAGTGCCTAGATCGTAGGGATCTTCCCTGAAATCAGGCACCTCTTGATTGATTGCTACATTCCACATAGCTCGTAAGACTGCAAGAAACGAAGTCTTGCCAGTACTGTTCTCTCCCACTAGGAATGTGAGGGGTGCTAAGCGCACAGATTGCTTCGCACAGAAGCATCGATAGCCTTCAATCGCGAGGCTCGTGAGGCGATAGTCGTGATTCATCCTGTCGATCTGGCCACGTCTGGAACGTAAGTGGTCTCCGTCAACACCGCAGACGGTCTTGAAGCACTAGACATCTAGCCCGTGATCTAGTCTAACACTTAGGCGCAGCTCATGCCTAGTCTTTAGTTACACTAAACACGGACAGTGGTGTCTGTGTAGAACAGCCGTGGTGCGCGTGGGCTCCTCTCTGCTGACGTGAGCCTCGGTTGAGTGGCTGAACTCTGAACCGCACTGTGGCGGCTTAACTCGCGCTGCGGTGGCGTGGGCACGGTGTGTGCGAGACGCGTGGCGCAACTCGCGTTGAGAGCTGTGCGCGACGATGTCACTCAGGAACCTGGCGCTGCTGGAGGCCAAGGTGGCGCTGGCTCTGCCGGAGTCCGTGCGGCACCCCTGCCTGTTCACGACGGGCGGCGTAGACCCGACGGACATAACGACCGTGCTGCTGGAGTGCTCGGTGCAAGAGTTGGGGGCGGTGCGGGTGCGGTTGGCGGAGACCCCGCGACGCCGCTGGCCCTGGGCGTGGCTCTTCGCAACGGAGGGTGATCTTCAGTCTTCTGTTGGCCGTGCGCACCTCGGGCTCGCCAAGCATCTAAGCTAGCGGGTCCACGTCAACCATGCCTTCTTGGTCTCTCGCCTCCAGCCGGAATGGCTGGGTGAAGGGCGGGCTAATGTTCTCCCGTCTCGGCGGTGAGCACCAAATGTCTGCGGGCGGACGGGTCGGCGCCGGCTCCGATCTTATTGGTGGATGCTGAGCCGAATCACCGTGACTTGGTCTTCGAGCTTGCGTGGTGCATCATGAGTGTGGCGCTGCAACTTTCGTGAATCAGGCCAGTGCTCGGTAGGAAGGACAGGACGCACGCCATGGAAGAACGGGACCGTGGGCACATGAATTGGGCTGACCGAATCAGGGCGGAGGGCTTTGCGTAGGGCTAGGCCCTAGGCTGCGCGGAGGCCCTGGCTGAGAGGCTTGCGGCATCTGCGGACAGCGATGTGCGCACCCGTCCGTCCGGGAACCTGCGGCGGTTGCTCCGCGCCCGTTCGGGGCAAGCAGGGTCGGGACGTCAAGGCAACGTACCCGGCGGCCCCGCGGGTATGTTCTCCCAGGTGCACCTTGGAGTGTGGCTGGTCGCCTCCAACAGGGGCGAGGCCGTCTTGGTACGGCTTCGCCAACCCTGAGCCGAGACAGCTCAGGTCGATCTCGCTGGACTGGGCAGTCCATCTCTGCACGTGCCTTGAACCCGCTCGCCCTCCAACACCGCGGATCTCATCCCCGAATTCCGCCTTGGCCGAAGGCCACCGACCGGACGCCGCTCGCTAGGCGAAGACGTCTCGCAGCCCCGCTCAGGCAGACAGGGCCACGGCTCGCCTCAGTCGGTGCAAGACCTCTCGAGGCTCCCCCGCCGCAGTAGGCGCGCAACCCACCAGCATCTTCATGGCTTCCACGTCGCCCGCGTACCGCTTCTCTCGCTGTTTGTATACCTCGTCGGTCTTCGTGCAGACCAACGTGTGTGGCACACCCTGTTGTTCGGTCTTGCAGTCGATGACGACGGACTCCCACCCAATAACGTCTTCCAAGTGGGAGCGCACATCCCAAGACCGTTTGAAGCGCACGACGCGCTCGGTCGCGGACTTGCAGAACGAGGCGAGTCTCTGGCATTCTGCACAGTCGCACCCTTCCGGGGGCTCAATTGACCAGTTGTCTGGCCCGGGCGGCGGAACGGAACTGCGGGCCAGCAGGTGGTCGGCCGAGTGCCGCCACAGCATCAAGTGCGTCGCCGAGTCCCCTTCCTCGACTGAGGCGGCCCGGAGGCTTCGAAGAGCCTTCGGCAAATCCCGGCAAGGGTCCGCGTGGTGGCTCAGTTCCCGCACAAGTGCTGCCGTCTGGTCCGTCTCTTGACGCAGGCCTAGCACTTGTCCCGCACGCAGCAGTGCGAAGATCGTGCCGTCGTCGAGCACAAGGTCGTCCCGCCAGGCCGGCTTCGGTTGCTCGGCGATCTCCTGCAGCCGAGAGTGCGCGAGCCGATAGGCTGTGGATGCTTCTCGGCGAAGAACGCTCCAGCGAACGGTGTTAGCCTCAAACCCCGACGTTTCGGCGAGGCACGCCAGCAGTTCGAACGGGCCTTCAAGCCCGAAGTCCACGTGGGCCCGAACGAAATTCCCGAGAAATCCTGAGAGATTCTCGGGCCGGATCGTGCGCAGAGCGGCGACAAGGGGCCGATTCAGGTCTTGGTGATAGTCGAGCTGCCCAATCACATTCAGGAATCGTGCCGTGAGGGCCGGGTCGGCCGCGGCCGACAGCAGCTTCAGCGCCCTGAGCACGGCAGCGCCCCTGCCCTCCATGATGGAATCGGAGCGTGAATTCATCGCCCGCTCTGAGACATGCCATGCTTCGACCAGTTGGCCCACAAAATCCGCTGCCACGATCCGCCGCTCCCTCGGATCGGTGTGGCGCTCCAGTTCCCGAAGCGCGAAGTTGGCGGCATCTTCGATCCGTCGGACGGCGAGGATGTCAAAGGTCCGGGCTCGCGGCCAGACGGTGATCGCCGCCACTTGGTAGATGCGACTGAGCGTAACGCCGGAATTCCCCGTGGCTTCGAGCAGTGTCTTGCGATATGGCTCCAGGCCGTCCAAGGCGCCTCGAGGCAGGGCTTCCCCATCTTCGACGGGTACTTGAGTGCCCCGGGCAAGAAGCCCGCTGCCCCCGCAGGTCTTCGGAGTGAACCACGCGGTCACGTCGTACATCTCGAAGATCGAGTACTCCTCGTCGGTAACGTCCCTCTTTTCCTTGCCGTAGTCGTGGTAGTCCGATTCACTGGCTCCTTCCTCCCGGATCCGCAGCGTGCCAAGGCAGACTTCGCACTCCGTCTGCCGGGCTGCAGATCTCAACGTCTCGGCCAGTGTCCGGTCAACGCCCTTGAGCCCTTCGAAGGAGAGCCCATCCAGGCTGTAGGCGTGGTCCAACAGCCAAACCAACTTGCTCGGATCGCCCTCTTCCCTCTGCTTCCCTGCCAAATCCCGGAGGACCTCCGCCGTTTCGCGGACTTGCCGGGAATAGTCGGGGGTCGAATTCGGGACACCTTGGTCCGCGATCACGTTGAAGACCAGCGAGACCCTGTTGCCCTTAGCGACCCTTCTTGTCCGGTGCCGGCAGTCGGCGTAGAAGACTGCGTAAGGCAGCTCGCCCAGATCGTCGACGCACAGGTCGATGGTGACCTCCTCCTGCCGATGTCTCACGACGATCTCTCCGCCCTCGCCTTCGACCGGCAGCGACACCACTAGCGTTGCGACCATCCGGTCTTCCTTCTCGGTGTCGCGGTGCTCGGCGAAGAAACCGCCCTCTTCGTAAACCAGCAGCTTGTACGGCTTTGCGTCAATTCCGCTCCTCGGAAGTCCCAAGCCCTTCGCCACCAGGTCCAAGATCCTGCTCAGAGTCGCATCCCATCTGGCGCCACTCAGCTCGATCTGGCTGGCGTCGATCTGCCAGCAGTCCCTCACGGACCTGTCGGTTACGGTGTCAGGCCCCCGGCCATACGGGGCTCTCTCCGCCGCGGAGATCAGGTCCTCCACCTGCCGCCTGAGGATCGGGTAGGCAATCTTCCCCACGCCCTTCACTTTCAGTTGCGGAGGGATCGATTCGAGCCTGCCGGAGGCCACGAAGTCCCCGGGCCGGTCGATTGTGCGCAAGATCTCCTCAAGGCGCAGGTGTGTCGTGTTGTACTCGATCTCGGGGGCGTTCATGCGCTGTCCCTCATGCCATTACCGTTGTGGCACTAGCCCAAAGCTTGGCCGAGGCCGTGTACACGGCACCGGCCGTGGCTGGGTCACGACTACCAATCCCGGGCTGCAGCGTGCCATCGCCAAGGAATCGCCCTGCGTGCGCCTCCACCGGGAATGGCAATCGAAGCTCGTGGCCGGCGAAGCGTCAGAAACGGGACGAAACCCATTCTTGGGCGTCGCGATTGGCGGCGCTGATGCGCCCAACGTTTTCGGCGTCTGGCCTCTCCATCTCGTCCAGCAGCCCGCGGCGGCGCGCCTTGTTGCGCTGATAGGCGCCGCACAAGTGAAAGCCGACACATCCGGGGTTCTTCAGGAGCCCTTGCAGCACGCTTGCGTACCATTCCCCATCATTCGGGCGAAATCCGTCCGGCGTCTGCGGCCCGCCGGTGCCTGCTGCATCCGCTAAGAGCACGGGCATGCCGGTCTTGCCGTGCCAGTCTTCGAGGTGGGTGAGCGGATCGCGAAAGTCCTGGAACGACAGCACGTCCACATGGGCCCGTGCGCTCTCAACGATCTCCATCGCCAGCGGCGCATTGGCCTCGTAGCGGTCCCCCAAGATCAGGTGGTGCGGATCATGGCGACGGATCGCATCGCGGGTCACCTTGTAGTAGGTTCCGGCCAATCGGGCGAGCTCCCGCCGGCCCGACTCGGTCCTCAGCCGATCAGGCTCGAAGATCGGCCCTCTCCACTCATTGCGTTCGCGGGCGTGCAGCCAAGTGGGGCAGTCGCTGTAGAAGTAGCCGATAAGGTTCTTCTCGTCCCTCAGCGCAGCGCAGTGCGACCGGGCGACGTAGTCCACCCATTCCTCCCACTCGCTGCTGAGGAAGTCAAAGTGACGCGTATGCTGCTCCCATTGGTGGGACTCCATGAACGGCAACAGGTGGCAGAACGGCATGTCGAGTGCCCGGTACTCGTCGATGGTGAAGGAACGCGAGTGTCTCCACCGTCTCACGGTCACCTCTTGGACCCAGCCGACCGAGTTGAAGCCCCACTGCTTGAGGTTGGGGACGACCGACTCTCGGATCCAGTTCGCGGTGCTGCCTTCGTAGCGCTCCCTCCACAGGTGGACGTTCTCGGGATAGCGGAGGCTGGCGGGATCGATGTGATTCAGGCCCAGGGAGAAGAAAGGATCGCCGTCCGGGGTGATGAGCCACCAGCGGCCTGCACTCTGGCCTAGGGTGAAGAACCCTTCGGGCGCAGCCTGCGTTGTCAGGGCAGCCGTTGGCCGGTGGCTTGCGGAAACGGCCACTGCCCCGGTGAGCAGGGATCGACGTGTGACCAGCATATCGGTGAGGGCAGGGCAGACTCTTCGTGCCCACGGCCAAGTGGTCACTCCCTCAACCCCGCCACCCAGTAGCGTACACGGCGGCGCTCGTCTCGCCTGTGCGGGTAAGCGCGATCGTACTGCAGAGAGCGTTGCGGACCGCCAATGGGCGAAATGACCGGATTGGCCTATTGATCCGGCGGGATCGGGCTTGAGTGCCTTTCTCCATCGAGCGGAACCGGCTGGGACGCGGCTGCGGCTCAACACTCCGGTTGACAGCTAGGTCGAGGTGGGATCCTCGGAATTCGATGGCGGATGCGGACCCGTCACGGAGGAACGAAAGCCTCGGGCACGAAACGCATTGGAGGCTCGCAGGATTGCTTGAGAGCGGGTCTCATGAGGAGTCAAGTGACGTACATGGTGGTCCTTGCGACGCCGACCGGTTTGTGAAGCGCCCTGCGGCAGGTCGGTGGCCATGCCCCCTGTGTGGTCGAGATTGGACGAGCCCCCGCTTCCCTCGTGCCCATGGCCTGAAGACGCTAGCCCGCCGCATGCCTGCAGATTGCAATGCTGGGCCGGCTTTGCGCCGCAGGTGGCCTTGTGCACAAGGAGCCTTCTCCGTCAGCAGTTGAACTTCACCCGCGCGGTTACCCATCGCGACGGTCATAGCAAGGGATCAAGGAGCGAGCCCCGGCGACACGTCGGTTCTCTTGCGCCGACGCCGGCCTAGCACTCGACCTCCGCATTGAGGACACCCAGACGAGTATTCTTAGGCGGTAGCCTCAAGATAGGAGCATGGCATGGTAAGCGACCAGATAGGTGAGCAGAAGCTGGCGAAGCCATGGCAACGAGAAGTCCCGCGCCAGTACCCGAGTTCCAGTGATGTTCCGGTTGGGGAGAATACCTTCCATTCTTCCGCCGTGATCTCGTTGCGCAACGCGCTGGAGCATCACTTCAGCAATTCTCCTGACGTGTTCGTTTCCGGACGCTTGGCAATCTGGCTCGAGGACGGGAACGAGGCTGACGTGATGCGGCCGGATGTGATTGTCGCCCTCGATACGTTGCGGGGAGAGCGCCAGTCCTATTACGTCTGGGTCGAAGGGAAGCCACCGGACTTCGCCTGCGACGTGCTATCGGGCGGGATTGGAGACTCCTGGCGATGGAACAACTGGAAGCTGGCCCAAGGGATGGGCGTCCGTGAATACGTAGCATACGATCCGGGCTACAACGGCTCGGCCTGCAGGATGAAGATGTACCGCCTGGAGGACAGCGAGTATGTCGAGGTAGTACCCAACGAACGCGGCGAGTTTGAGAGTCCGATTCTGGGGCTCGGCATTCAACCGGACGGGGACCGGCTGCGAGTGCGAGACCTGGCAAGCGGCAAGCCAATTCCCTCCATGTCGGAATTGAGACGGGAGTTGCAGTCGGAACAGCGAGCCCGACGCGCGGAGGCCAGGGCTAGGAGAGATGCCGAGCGGAGGGTGGCGGCATTGCAAGCCTTGATCCAGTCTCCGAGCTAAAGGACTGTGCCGGAAACCCTTCCACAGTGTGTATAGGGCCGTCCTGCTTCGTAACCGTTCGAGCGGGTTGCGGAGATAGGGTGACCGTCGCAGTTCGACGTCCGAGGCTTGGCTAGGTTGAGTCGATCGCAGTACGCCGCGCTGAGTGCGGGTTGGCAGCGCACCGCGTGCCGAATCTGGCCCAGACGTTTCCGAGCGTTGCATTGACCGGCAACTGACTAGGTAGGCGGTGATCTGCCGATGCGCTGTGGTCACCCGCAACAGTCGGGCGTCTCAGACAGAGTCTCGCAGGTCGCAGCCCGCGGACTCTCGCCGCACTTCCTTCCGGGATCGGACCATGCTTGGTCCGCCCTGTTCTGCGCCCCACAGTCTCAAGTGCCAGGAATGCCTCAAATGACCGTCCCTTGCATGCGCCCTGGCGTGTGATGCCTTCCATTGCCCCCTCGATGGCGTGCCGACTTGGGCGTCGCCTCGGATGTCTTCCTTGACTTGGTTGGTCTCGGCGCGTTCTACTGGGCGAAATGGCTGCAACACCCAAGCCCGCCGACCAGCGGGCAATCACCGATCGGCTGATGGAACTCTCCGGCGGCAGTTACACGCCCGAGCAGCGCCGAAAGTACTACATCAGCGGGCCTCAGTGGGCTGGCGCCTACGAGGGACAAGCCCTGTTTCATGCCCCGACTCGGGAGCCCGTCGGATTCGAGGACGTGATCCGGCATTTGGGCGAACTCGGCATCCGGTGCTGGGCGACCCACGACTCCGATGTGATCGACACCGACGACCTGCTCACCGACCGGCAGTGGGAGACTGTCGCACGCATCAACGCTGCGCTGGAGCGGCACGGCGTCGAATGTTCGATGGTCACCTGCGAGACCTTCTTCCATCCCGTGTTTGCGGCCAGCGCCGCCGCCGAGGCGCCGGAAGTGCGCGACTACGCTGCACGTCGACTGGAGAACACCGTCGATATCGGACACGAATTGGGGGCTAGCTTTGCCGTGTACTGGCCGGGAACTCTCGGCTACATGGTGCAGGGAGCGATCGACGAGACGCAGACTCTGCGCTGGTTCGCCAATGGCCTCAACGCTGCCTGCCGCCGTGATCTGGCGGTGGCCGCAGAGAAGGGGCGCCCCGCCCTGAAACACTGTCTGGAGGCCAAGCCCTTTGAGCCGCAAGCCCAGATCATCCTGCCCACGAGCGATGCCATGCTCGCGTTCATCTCGAGCGGCCTGCTCGAGCATCCGGAGATGGTCGGCCTGAACCCCGAGTACCTGCACGAACTGATGTGGGGCGGCGCCACGAGGGCCGTAGTCGCTAGGGCGCTGCTCTGCAAGAAGCTCTTCCATTTCGACATCAACGATGGGTATCCCCTCAAGCACGACGTGGACCTTGGGATCGGCGTGGTAAATCCTCTTGACTGGCTCAATGTGCTTGTGCTGCTCCGCTCGCACGGTTACGAAGGGCCCTTCAACCTGGACTTCAAGCCGCCGCGAACAACCTCGAACTATGGCGTGTGGAAGGTCAGCTTTCCTACGGCGGTAGATCGCTTCATAACTCTCTGGAACATTGCTGGGGAGGTCATGGAGGATCCCGTGATGCAGGAGGCCACAGCTGCCCTTGCCGCGGGCGGCGGCGCTTCGGGAAACGTTAACGACATTGTCCGGGCAAACAGGGAGCTCCTGACCCTCCACGAGCTGGTGGCCCACCGCCTCTTCCAGCTGCTGGTCGGCCAGCATCGCGGGCGCGTCTTCAGCGCATAGCCGGCTGTTGGGCAGGCGTTGCGATCTTGGCCAGGAGTCTTGTCCGTTCGTTTCGCTCAAGGAATCTAGCCAAGCGGCGGCTTGGCATGGCCAGCCGGAGACCTGACGGCACATGAGTTCGACTGCTGCGCTGGGCGTCAGTCAAAGGCCGATGGATGGCGATGTCCGACTTGCTGGAGTGTCTTGCGAGGAGCCGTGAAGAGTCGAGGGACCACCCGCGTGACCGATTTGAACCGTCGTGAGGCGGCTACGCCTACATCTGGGCGACGGGGCGGCTAGCGCTAAGTAGTGCCTCAACATCGATGTCGTTAGCGTTGGCCACGGCATGCTCGAACCGGGCCTTCCGTTAGCCCACGACGCCCGGCCAGAACGCAATGGGCGACCCCTGCGGTTGACGATAGGTGCCTTGGATACGGTACGAGTAGTGAGATCGTTTCGCCCAGCACCTCCCCCTTCGGGATCGCCGCTGCCCTAAGTGCCGGACCTGGCCGCGCAAGCCCCGC
Source organism: Bryobacterales bacterium (assembly GCA_965203925.1). Lineage (GTDB taxonomy): Bacteria > Acidobacteriota > Terriglobia > Bryobacterales > UBA6623 > VXMF01. Next base: position 6,283,645 of record OZ241924.1, on the reverse strand, counting down.
GCTCAAACCGTCGGGCGCACTTCTGGGATTCCCATAGAGGTTTCGGTACTCGCTCGGCTCCTCCGCTCCGTCTACAGGTGTGAACTGGATGTCCGCGCTGTGGTTTCGGCGATCGAGCGAGTCGAACCGCCGCCCAAGGGCGCGAGCAAGGAGGGACTTGCTGATGGATGGTGCACACAGAACCCTCGCGACTGGCATTGCGCTGGGGATCGTCTGTTGTCTGGGTACAGCCAGCGCGAGCCCACCCAAGGAGTCAGGACCTGCAGTGTACGCGAAGGGACTCCGCGCGCGCATCGAAGGGACGAAACTGCGACCGGCGAGGCTCGTGTTCACCGAAAACCACGTGACTGTCGATCTGCACGGGCACGACTCGGAGCGCTTCGGCTACGATACGATCCGATTCCAGCGAAATCGCCCGCCCGCGCGCTGGTCCATGTTTAGCAAGACCTACTGGCTTACGACGCTCCCGGGAGTGCCATTGTTCTATCTCCTTGGTCCCTACTCCCTGGCCGGGTTTCTGGGGGCAACCCACGTGGTGGACATGTCGCGGTGGCTCGCGAGTCGTGGCCGGCGGCATCATCTGGGCCTTCACTCCGAAGATTCCCACCGCTGCTCGCAGGTGGCGCTGCCGCGCGACACGAAGCTGCGTCGCGCGATACTCGACGAGTTTGCGCTCCGGTTCTCCAAGGAACTGCGGACCCGTCAGCCCGAATCCGCGTCGCTACGGGACCGTGAGCCCTATCCGGAACGAGGCAAGCCGGCGCCGGACTTCGTGCTCGCAGGTCTGGATGGCGTTCCTTCGAGCCTGTCGCAACTCCGTGGCAAGGTCGTGCTTCTGAATTTCTGGGCGTCGTGGTGTGAGCCCTGCCTTCGGGAGTTGCCGCAGCTGCAGCAGCTGCACGAGCGGCATTCCGCCGACGGCCTCGTTGTGCTCGGGGTGAGTGACGAGGATCCGAGCAAGGCAAAGAGGTACGTGGACGAGCTCGGTATCGGCTATCCCTCGCTGTTCGATGTGGACGGCAGCGTGATGCAGAAATACCAGATCCAAGCGGTTCCAACCAGCCTAATCGTCGGCAGGGACGGTCAACTGTTGAAGCGAATGGAGGGCTATACGCCGGCCGGTGGGTTCGAAAGGGCCCTTGAGCCGCTACTCTCGGAGACTGCCAGCGACTCCGCGCTCTGACTTGCCCCTGCACACCGAGTCCCGGACTCCGACTGGGCGTCACGGAGATGTTGGTCTGGGAGTCCGCTCCCCCGATGCGCCAATGCTGCGCTGGTCATGGCTTGTTTGGTTCGGGCTTCGACTACCTAGTCGCAGTCCGGCTTCGCCATGCCTTTCCAAACCTTCCTATGGGAGAGATCGACAGGGCAAGCCTCTGTAGCGGCTTAGAGGACCCCCTATCCTCAGCCAAAGATCCTATCGAACTATGGGAATGGCGCGCTCGGGAGGATTCGAACCCCCGGCCTTCTGGTCCGTAGCCAGACGCTCTATCCAGCTGAGCTACGAGCGCGCGCCTGACCTAATCGTACACCAGCGCCCGAGCGCCCCTGAACGCATTGCCGCCCCTCGCCGGCGCGTCCAGATCCCCCTCGGGAGCGGGCTGGCACACGCGCCCCAATTGCGCGACACTGGACGGGACATGCGCGAAGCCGTAATCGTTGACTCGATCCGCACGCCGCTGGCGAAGTCCTTTCGGGGATCGTTGAACCTCACGAGGCCGGATGACCAGGTGGCCCACTGCGTCCGTGTGCTGCTCTCCACGTACCCGCAGGTAGACCCCGCTGAGATTGGCGACCTGATATTGGGTTGCGGCCAGCCGCACGGGGCTGCGGGCCACAACATCGCCCGCATCTCGGCCCTTCTTGCAGGCCTGCCCAGTTCGGTCGGGGGCACGACCGTGAACCGGTTCTGCTCCTCTGGGCTTCAGGCGATCGCGATGGCCGCCCACCAGATCATGGTCGAAGGCGAGGAAGTCATGCTGGCGGGCGGTGTCGAGTCCATCTCGATGATGGTCCCGGACCGATCGCCGAACCCGCGGCTGAAGGAGACAAAGCCCGGAACCTACATGGTGATGGGCGTCACCGCAGAAGTAGTCGCCAAGCGCTACGGAGTCACCCGCGAGCAGCAGGATGAGTACGCCCTCCAGAGCCAGCAGCGGACCGCTGCGGCGCAGCAGTCCGGATTCTTCGACGAAGAGCTGACTGTGATGGGGGTGGTCAGGGGGGTCTTCGACCGCAAGACCAAGAAGATCGTCGACAAGGAAGAGCATGTCCTGGAGCGCGACGAGTGCAACCGTCCCAACACCACATTGGAAGGACTGGCCGCGCTGCCTCCCTACTTCGACCGGGACTCCGGCCAAGGGTCGGTCACAGCGGGAAACTCATCGCAGCTCTCGGACGGGGCGGCGTTGTCTCTGGTCATGTCCAAGGAACGAGCAGACCAGCTTGGCGTCCCATACAAGCTGGTTTTCAGGGGCTTCGCTACCACTGGATGCGAGCCCGACGAGATGGGCATCGGTCCAGTCTTTGCCGTCCCAAAGCTGCTCAAGGCACAAGGCAAGGGCATGGAAGATATCGATGTATGGGAGTTGAACGAGGCCTTCGCCGTGCAGGTGGTCTATTGCCGAGACCGGCTCGGCATCCCCAATGACCGGCTCAACGTCAACGGCGGCTCGATTTCCATAGGCCACCCGTTTGGAATGACGGGCGCCCGCCTTGTAGGAACTCTGGCGAACGAGATGCGCCAACGGAAGGCGTCTCTCGGCGTTGTGACGATGTGCGTGGGTGGCGGACAAGGTGCCGCTGGACTGTTCGAGAGCGTCTGGTAGCTGACGGCGAGCCTACGTTCTGGGCAGGTCGACCGGCACACTCCGCCGAGTGTTGGCCGTCGTCTGCCTTTCAGAGAGAGGCTCAGTCGCCTCACCGTGGCGACGTAATCGATTCCGCGCCACGTTCGGTTTGCCCCGACCCGTGCCGCTCGCCCAAGCGACTGTTGTCGATCCGATCGCCCTACTCAACATGGTCTGGCGCGCTGCCGGGAACGGAGGTCCGCCCGTCTGTGCCTCCGCCATCGCCATCTTGTTGCGGGCGGGTCTTCTCAGATTTCATGCAGTTCCAAGATCGGAACGCGGGCCACTTCGGTGTCCACCTTGGTCGCGGGATGGATCACCCACAAGCGGCCTCCGGCTACCCCAAAGTGGGGGTATCGGCGTCCGGTCGACTTCACTCTGCATTCATTCCGGATTTCCGGCGCGCCGAGCCGGGTCACAGGTGACCGACGAAAGTTGAGGCCGTCTCGGGCGAGCGAGATGGCAATCATCGAGTGGCTTCCTGCTTTGGGTGACGTCGCCAGGATAGTGTTGAGATGCTCACTTGGCCGTCCGGTAGTCTGCCGTGCGCACCGGGCGGAGACGATCGTGGCGGCTGCTACGCGAGGACTGTCTCATTCAGGCGGGAGCGGCTCGGCACGGAGCACTCCTTCCACGGCACGCAGCCCGAAGTGCCGGGACCTGCCCCCGGGGTTCTCAGACTGTTTCCGCCTCAAACGCCGTCACATTGCGGGTCTTAGGGCTGAATTCCACCCCAACCAGGTGGATCAGCTCGCCCGTGCCTCGGTATCGGTCCGCGTATCCCCGGGACTTCAGCTGGGCCATGGCCGCCCCGGTTCCTCCCCGACCCTGCATCTTGAACTCGAACACGTACACCCGGCCGAATGCTCGCACGCTCAAATCGGCCCGGCCCCTGCTGCCGCTCTCCTCCGCACGAACCTCCGCACCCGTCGCTGCAAAGTGTGCGTATAGCACGCTCGCATAGTGCCCTTCGTAGCCCCCCATCGGATTCTGTCCGTGCCACTGGTGCGGAATCCCCGCCAACAGCGACCGCAGCAACTCCTCCAGTGCTGCGAGATCGCCCGTCCGCAGAACTTCGATCAAGCGCATTCGCTCTCGCTCTCTCTGCCATCCGGCACCCAGCAGATCATCCAACAGCGCCCGGTTCAGACTCTCCCTCACCTCCCGGTTCGGATATCCCATTCGGAAGCTGGGCCCTCCGTAGGAGTCTTCCCTCTCAATCACCGTCAGGTATCCCGTCTGGAACAGTAGAGCCTCTGGAGCAATGTTGCCCACATCAAACGTGGATAGCAGTCCCTCAGACGCCACCAATCCGTCAAGCCGGTGCCACAGCATCCCTGCCTCCGCCAGCAGGTCGATCAAGAAGGTCGGCGAGCCCGTCTCGTACCACCAAGGCTGAAACGTCCGCCGCTTTAGCAGCAGCAATACGTCAAAGGGGTTGTAGACGCGTTCCAGGCCGCCCCAGCTGTAGCCGTTGTACCACTCGCGGATCTGCCCCCTGTCGAGATTCTCCACCTCGGCTGCGAACACTGTGTCCAAGTCTTCCTCTGTGTACCCGCAGATCGAAGAGTACTGCGGATCTAGTGTGATGTCCTCTAGGTTGTTCAGGCCTGAGAAGAGGCTCACCTTGGAGAACTTGCTCACCCCCGTCAGGAAGCTGAAACGCACGTGCGCATCGCAGGACTTGATCACCGAATACAGTCCGCGCAGGTAGTCCCGGTTGGCCCGGGCGATTTCCGGCTTGCCCAGCGCGTCCAGAATCGGCTTGTCGTACTCGTCCACCAGCACTACAACCCGCTGGCGGGTCTGCAAGTTCAGCGATTCCAGTAGGTGGGCGAGTCGCTCAGGTCCACTGTTGTATCGAGAGGTCAGGCCAGTCCGTCGGTGCACTCCGTCGAGTTGCGCCATGAGGCTCTCTTCCAGCTGTCCTTGTTCACCGAAGTTCCCCCGTCCAAACTCGAGCCGCACCACCGGGTAACGCACTGACCAGTCCCAGTGTTCCCAAGCGTGCAGTCCCCGGAACATGTCGCGGCGCCCCTCGAATAGCTCCTTCAAGGTGTCCACGAACAGACTCTTGCCGAATCGCCGCGGGCGTGAGAGGAAGTAGTGCTTGCCTTCATCCACCAGCTTCACTGCGAAGCCGGTCTTGTCCACGTAATAGTGGCCCTCCTCGCGGATCTCGCGGAACGTCTGGATGCCAATTGGCAGACGACGCTTGCTTTTGCCCGAACTCATGCCCACCCGGTAATGGATCTTGCTTGATTCTATGGCAGCCGCCGCATCCTAGCGCAGCCATGAGGTCCGAACACCGCAATCCCGCGATATGGTGGCCTGCGCATGGTCGCTGAGGCATCCTCGCGTGGACCTACCTCGCCAGCAAACCTCTGGGCCAGCGACCGGTCCACTCAGGCTCTTCGGCTAGTGCTTGGAAGTAGCCCGGTCGTCAAGGCCTCCTTCCTCTCGCAGCTCTGGGCGGGCGCTGTCTCAGCGCCCACCCGCCCACAGCGACCCTTCGCTCAAGGATTCGTGGGACGCTACTTTCTGCGCGAGCGTCGGCCGTCACAGCATCTCCGCCTCGGTTACCAGTGGAGTATTGGGCTGGGAACTATCTGGGCCAACAATACAGCTCCTGGGGCGGTGGCTGTCAGTCGACTGGCGACATGTTGGACTGGTCCACTACATCAAGGCTCCCCAGAGACTCGAAGGATTCCGAAAATTAGGGCTGAGCTACGGAATTGGGGGTCAGGAGGAGCGGTGCCCAGCGAGGGTGTGGCCCACAGTTCACCTGCTGGGCACTAACAGTCCAGACAGAAGGAACTTGGGCCGATCGAACCCGCCGCATCGGAGCGGCGCGGCGGCTGGTGCTTGCCGAATCGCCTAGAGCTTGGAGCAGGCGTCTGCGGCGCCGGCCGGGTCGATGGCCCCGCCGCCGGACTCGACGTGGACGATCTTGCCGCCCTTGTCGATCACGAACGTCGTTCGGTTCGCCATCATGCGCTCGTTGAGGATCCCAAACTTCTTGGAGACCGCGCCCCCCTCGTCGCTGAGGATGGGGAACTCCAAACTTAGGGACTCCGCGAACTTGGTGTTGGTCTCCAGTGAATCCGTGCTCACTCCGAACACGACAGAGCCGGTCCCGGTGAAAGTTGAGATATCAGCCTGATATCCTTGCATCTCGCGCGTTCAACCGCCGGTGAAGGCTTTCGGGAAGAACGCCAACACAACGTTCTTCTTGCCCTTATAGGACGAGAGTGTGGCCTTGGAACCGTCCGAGCCGGGCAAGGTGAAGTCGGGAGCCTCGTCGCCGACGGCCAGCGCTCCGACCGCACGGCCTGCCACCACTGTGGCTGCGCCTACCAAGATGGCGGCTCGTCTCGAAATCATGCTCATGCTTCTTCCCTCCTTAAGGTCGGCCGACTCTAACGCGCCGAGCGACCCATTCTAGCAAGAGGCCACCCGGCGGGTTCCTCTCGCCCGAACAACACGAGCGGCACCGTCGGGCGCGGCCCGCAATTGCCCCATGGCCCGCGCCAGCGGTTCCCTGGTTGTCGGGTGCTGACAGTCCGAGCTGCCCGGGACCTGGGGTAGGCACCGCAAGTCTAGGTGGGTGAAGAACACATCCGTCGGCAGCTCCGACGTCTCGCGACGCGGCAGCGTTCATGGCTTCCGAGCGCCGACCGATCCCCGCTCGGTCGGCGCACTTCCGCTCCCGGGGCCCAACTCACTCCACGCTGCCGCACGCATGCACGCCGTGGTGCCATTGCTCGATGCGCCAGCGCAGCGGCAGTACACGTCCCCTTGCTCACTAGACAGCCATGGGGCGAACCGTCTGGTCACCGCCTCGAGAGCACTAGGCCACCATCCTCGCCAACCTGGAGGGGATGCACTGCAGCGCCCGGCCGCCGACATGCAGTGCTGGATACGGAGTACGGTCGTATTGACTCTCGGCGCTAAGCGCTCAGCGACACTTCCGGTCGCCAAGAGGATGGCCACACCGGCCTCCATGGGCACTCCCGCCTCTTGACCCTCGCACCTAGGGCCGTTGAGGGCCCACTCTTTGAGCGCAGCAAGCCGGTTCCGGTCATCCGCCGGCAGTTCGAGTAAGGGAATGGACTTGGCCTCGAGTGTTATTGTTGACAACCAGTTGCGATATATGCTCCACTTGAAGACATATCAGGTGAACGGGGCCGAGTTTCCTGCAACCTTTTTGCAAGATGCTTCGCAGACGCGCCGCGGCCTTCGCTGTGCTGCTGTCTGCGAGGGGTGACAGGGCCCGTTCAGGAAGGTTGACCTTGGCTCATCAATCGACAGTGCTCGCCCGCAGCAGCGGATTCGGATCGGTGGTCACTTGCCCTTGCGGCCTTGTCTACGTGCAGTTGGGCTGCACGACCCTGACTCTCTCGAGATCGCAGTACCAACGCTTTGTCGCAATGCTCCTAGAGAGCGCCGCGAACTCCGAACTGCTGCGAGATCAGGCTGGTGAGTTCGAGGGAGGCGGCGCACGACCGGCCCACGAGGAGGGAAACGCGGGATGGCCCGACCTCGACTCAGCCTAGACTGCTGGGCGTGCGGACGGATCGATCGGGCGCGGAAGGAAGGGAACCACGATGGACACAGCAGATCTGGGCGATTTCGCCTTCACCCGCCGGATGCTCCTCGGCGCACTTGCAGCGCCTCTGTTGCCCCGCGCGAAGCCTTGGACGCAGTTTCTCAACAACGGTTCCGGCTCGCTAGCTGACGGGCAGTCGCTGCCTCTGAATTGGTCGGACACCCGCAACATTGCCTGGCGGGCCCCCGTGCCCGGCTACGGACAGTCTAGTGTAGTGAGTCGCAAATAGCATCCAATAACTGGCAAGTTCTGCTACCATAGTGGGGCAGAGGCCCATGGCTCGTCCCGTCGAAGCACTCGGCATCTTGGATGAGGAACGTACCGAGTTGGAACGTCGTGTCCGCGCGTCCACCACTTCCCGGCGGGACTGCCTGCGGGCCCGGATTGTCCTGCTGCGCAGCCAAGGCCTGAGTCAGCGCAAGGTGGCCGAACAGGTGGGTGTCAGCGTCGCCTGCGTCAGCCGCTGGTCGCGACGCTTCGATGTCGATGGCATCGCCGGCCTGCACGACCGGCCCGGCCGGGGGCGGCGGCCATCAATCCCGCCCGCAACCGTCGAGAAGGTCGTGGCCCAGGCGGGGCAGAAGCCTCCGGGGAGGACCCGCTGGAGCACGCGCAGCATGGCGCGAGATGCAGGCGTATCGCAGTCCACGGTCAGCCGCATCTGGCGCCGCAACGGCCTCAAGCCGCACCGCACGAGGACGTTCAAGCTGTCGACGGACAAGCATTTCGAACGCAAGTTCTGGGACGTGATCGGCCTGTACCTGGATCCTCCCGAGAAAGCCGTCGTGCTCTGCTGCGACGAGAAGACCCAATGCCAAGCCCTGGAGCGGACCCAGCCGGGACTTCCGCTGGGAATCGGGCACATCCGGACACAAACGCACGACTACTACCGGCACGGGACGATCTGCCTGTTCGCGGCGATGAGTTACTTGGAGGGCAAGTTGATCTACCGCACGGAGCAGAAACACACCCACGTGGAATGGCTCCGTTTCCTGAAGCAGATCCACCGCGAAGTGCCGAAGGACCTCGATGTGCACCTGATCGCCGACAACTACAGCACTCACAAGCACGCGAAGGTGAAGGCTTGGCTGAAGCGGCACAAGCGATTCCACATGCACTTCACGCCGACCTCGAGTTCCTGGATGAACCTGGTCGAACGCTTCTTTGCGGATCTGACCGAGGATTGCATCCGCGCGGGCAGTTTCACCAGCGTCAAGCAGCTCACGGACGCGATCACCAGCTACCTAGCCGAGCGCAACGAGAATCCGAAGCCGTACCGGTGGAAGGCGGATGGAGAGAAGATCCTAGCCAAGATCCACCGCGCCCGGAAGGCGCTGGAGGGGGCCTAGCAAATATATATGTTATTTGCGACTCAGGACACTAGTGCCGTTGCTTCAGGCAGCACGGTGTTCGCCACGAGCGTGAACGGCCCCCTCAAGGAAGAGATCCTCCTTTCGGCGTTCGATCTCACGACGGGCACGGTGAAGTGGACGTGCCGCCAGGAGTCCGGCCAACGAATCAAGGACTCCGATATGGTCAGCAGGGCCGCTCCAACGCCGGCAGCCGAGGCGGACGTGGTGTTCGCGTTCTTCGAGACGGGGAACGTGCTTGCGATTGACCATGGGGGGATGGTGCTCTGGGAGCGTCGGCTGACCGAGGAATTCGGCGAATTTGGCGGCCGACACGGTATCGGGAGTTCCGTGAGGATGTGTAGGGCCGGTTTGCTCGTTCTTGTCGCGCACGATCGTCCGTCTTACTTGATTTGCCTAGACCGCGAAAGTGGGCAGACGGTGTGGAAGGCTGACCGCCCGAAAGGGCCGTCGTGGAGCACTCCCTCCATCGCGACCCAAGGGGGTGCGGAAATCGCGTTGGTCGCCGCGGGAAGCACGGTTGAAGCCTACGACACGGGCGACGGCAGGGCGCTTTGGACACTCCCCGGATTCGACGGGGCCTTCATCGCCTCCCCGACACCGTTTCCGGGCGGTGCGGTCGTCGGTTCGAGCAGCAAGGGTCGCAGCGCCGCCATACGGTTCGGCGAAACACCGACGACCGTGCCAGATGTGGTCTGGCGCCCTGAGGAGGCGTCTTCATACTTCAGTTCGCCGCTGGTCCACGACGGGCGGGTGTACATGGTCAACAAGGCCGGGGTGGCCTTCTGCGTGCAGGCAGAGTCCGGCGAAGAGCTGTGGCACGCCCGCTTGGAAGGCCAGTGCTGGGCATCGGCCGTCGGGCTGGAGGGCCGGGTCTACTTATTCGGAGTAGACGGCACGACGACCGTAATTGAGTCCGGCGACACATTCTCCGTCCTAGCCACCAACACCCTCTCGGCTGAGGGGCGAATGTACGGCGCCACAGTGGCCGATGACAGCCTGCTCCTGCGGTTCGGACGCGAGATCGTACGAGTGAAGGCGTAGCCGCGGCCACGAACCGGCGGAGTCTCTGGGTGGCCGGGCCAGTTCCGGCAGTGTGTCGATCCGAGGCACCCCGGCACAGTTCGACGAATCTGTTCGATACATGCAAGCTGCTGACAATAGATCTCGATCGCGTTGCAAGGGATATGTACGGACCATCCCACCGTCGGCACCAAACCAGCAGGCCCCTCAGTGCCGCCAGCCGGCGTACGCGGCCTGACCGACGAGAACTGCAAGAATGATGCAAGTGTGTTGCTGAACTGGCGGTGGCGGTAGATCTCATCGGCTGTCTGCGTCTTCGTGGAAGGGATCGGACGTCGACACGCCAGCTGAGTGGAGACAGGCGAACACGATTGCCTAACTAAGGAATCCCTTGAATTAGACTCTGTTCATTCCGGGCCCTGAGCCCTGCTCGATATCGCGCCCGCCGTTGGCAGAGGCGGACGATTCGCCGGCTACGTTCTGCGTGTCGCGGGGCCCTGCTGGCGCACGAGCCTAGTGCTCTTCCGCCAACTGTAGAACTTCAATATCCTGCCATTCGATGCGCAGAACCTCGGTCCGGCCGGCATCGGTGCTCGCGACCTGCCTCGAGAGGGGCAGGTACTCGCTGCCGATCGCTTGATAAGCATCCCGATACGCGGCGGAGTGGAGGACCCCTCCAGTCTTCCGGTCGTACTGCACCACGAAGAAGTGAGTCGGCAGGTACCTGCCAGACTTCGTTTCCTGGGTCTCCATCACCGAAATGACTAGCCGTTCGTCCTCCATCTTGCGGTCGACCTCCAATATGCGGTGGTCTCGGATGCGATAGCTCGAGTTGTGGGCATCCCCGAGCAAGACCTTGCGTCCTAGGGCGTGTCCGTCTTCTCCTCCGATAGTTACCCGCTCTTGAGATGCGCCCGCCGCCCTTCGGGACGGCATCCGGTGCGAGAGCATCGACCTGATCGTCCGCTTGGCCGCCTTGCGCACCTCGGCGTCATCGAAGTCGACCTCGAGCGTTATCGGCGGCCGGAAGAGCATCAGGCCCTCGTGCAAGGCCCCGTCCTTGCGGACGACCAGCCTGCTGCGGAATCCTCCGAAGTCGGGCGAGAGCGTCTCCCGGTTCTGGCGCGCGCCGTCGAGCAGTGCCTTTGCGGCCGGATCCTCCTTCGGTTCTGCCATGAGGTGGTTCACCGGCAACAGCATGGCTAGTGCTAGGCAGATGGCTCCCCACTTTGCCTTGCTGGAGACCGGCCGGAAGCTAGCGATTTTGACTTGCACTTTGTTTGCAGACGTGCCGAATGCAATGGGCCAATGTTGTGTGTTCATGTCCCTTCTCCTTGCTGCGTTGCGCGGGCCCGGAACCAGAACGGCTTGCCAGCGCCTCCGCAAAGGAAACTATACCACACATGCAAGAGTGTTGCAATTAGGATTGAGCGGTCGGGGCGGGCGCTTCCAGGGTCGCGACGGTCCGCAGGGATCAGTTCCCGAGCTCGCGAGCGCCGCGGTGGAATTGGCGTCCAATTGATCCGGGCCTGGGGAGGTTCTGAGCGAGAGTCGTACGGGACCGAGGCAACAGCCGTGTCGGTGGATCTGTGCGACCTCTGGTGTATGCTGGCCCAAGCTGCCGTACAGGTTGGGCGGGCGGCTTTGGAGGTGAGCATGCGATATACATCGGGCACGATTCTCGGCGCAGCGGCAGTTCTGTTACTGGCCCTGCCCGTCGCGGGCCAGCAAGATCAGGGCGTCATCACCGGCACCATAAGTGACGCGACCGGGGCAGTTGTCCCGGGGGCGGAGATTTCGATTCTCGAAATGAACACCGGCATTCTTGTCGAGAAGCAGGCGAATGCCAGTGGCGTCTATGTTTCGGGGCCCCTCAAGGTCGGGATGTACGAGATCTCAGTTGCGACCGATGGCTTCAAGACGGCTGTTCGGTCCGGGGTCGAGATCCACGCGGGCGACCGCATCGGCCTGAACTTCACCCTAGAGGTCGGGAACTTGGTCGAGGTGGTCGAGGTGACCGGCGCGACGCCGCTGCTCAAGACGGAGTCCGCGACCCTGGACTACACCGTCGAGCGCCAGCAGATTGAGGACTTGCCGATCAGCGGCCGCAACTACCAATCCCTTGCCCAGCTCACGGCTGGCGTAGTGCCCGAGATCGGTGGGCGCGACCGCGGGCCTCTCGGTGACTCGCGTCTCGGCGGCGGCTTCCTGAGCCATGGGCAACAAGTCGGCCAGAACAACTTCTTGATCGACGGGATCGACAACAACTCGACGATCATGGGCCAGCAGGACCGCAAGGCGCAGGCAATGATCCCGTCGATGGACGCCGTCCAGGAGTTCAAGATTCAGACCAGCAACTACTCGGCCGAGTACGGGCGCAACGCCGGCGCCGTCGTCAACGTGACGATTCGGGGCGGCACGAACCAGTTCCGCGGAAGCGCTTACGAGTTCATGCGCAACGACTTCTTCGATGCGCGAGAAGCCTTCGCGCGCAATGATCGCGACGGCGACGGCAAGGCCGATCCGGAAGTCCTGCGCCAGAACCAGTTCGGTGCCACTTTCGGGGGACCGATCCGCAAGAACAAGGCATTCTTCTTCGCCAGTTGGGAGGCCTGGAAGCTGCGCAAGTCACAGTCGGACATCGTGATCGTGCCAACCACGGCTGAGCGCTCGGGGGATTTCAGCCAGACGGCGGGCCTGGCCACCCTCAACGATCCCATGGGCGGCGAGTTCCCAAACAAGGCGATCCCTTCGTCGCGGTTCGATTCATCCTTCGAGCAGCTCGTGCAGCTGTATCCAAACCCCAACTTCGCCGACAACACGCGGCGGAATTTCGTCAACAACCCTCCGTGGAAGACTGACCGGGACCAGCTCGACTTTCGCTACGACCACACAATCTCGGCCAAGGACACCTTCTTTGTAAGGTACAGCCACTACCGCTACGACAATCTCCGCGCGGCGCCGCTGGAGGGCATCGCGAGGGGCGGGGCGGGCAACGACCGCGGCTTGGACGACAACGATGGTGATCACCTAGCCGCTTCCTGGACGCACGTGTTCTCGCCCATGGTCATCAACGAGGTGCGTATGGGCTACAAGTGGCTCAAGGTCAACAAGGTCCAGCAGGCGCCGCCGCAATCAGAGCTCAACGCCCAGTTCGGACTCAAGGGCCTCAACGAGGATCCGTCGATCTTGGGACTTCCCCGCATCCAGCTGACGGGAGGCCTGGCCCACCTTGGCTTGGGCGGCAGCCCCAACCTGCCGAACGGCAAGGTTAGCCAGACTTGGCAGTTCATCGACAACCTGACCGTCATCCGGGGAAACCACAGCCTGAAGATGGGGGCCGACCTGCGGCACGACTTCGCGGACATCCTTGGTTCCCAGCAGGCCACCGGGACGTTTCGCTTCAACGGTCGCTACACGAGGGTCGCGCTCGGCGACGCCCTACTCGGCTGGGTTGACCGGGGCAGTTCCGGCACGACGATCGATGCGGACATGACGTTCGACAGCTACATGTTCTACTTCCAGGACGACTGGAAGGTCACGCCGACGTTCACCCTCAATTTGGGGATTCGGTACGAGCTCACGACTCCCTACATCGAGCAGCAGGACCGGATGAACCGGGTCGAGTTCGCCCAAGGTCCCGACTTCGGGCGAGTGATCCGCGCAGGCGAACTGGGATCAGGCATCGAGGATCGGGCGCTGATCGGCTTTGACAGGAACAACTGGGCCCCGCGCGTTGGCTTTGCCTGGCAGCCGGGAGCCAAGTGGACTGTCCGGTCCAGCGGCGGCGTCTTCTATGGCGGTTCTCAGGGCTTGGGGGCCAGCGCGCGCATGCTGCGCAACTTCCCGTTCGTCGCCGCCGTCAATGCCCGAGGCACGCGCACCCGTCCGGTCTTCTTGCTGCAGGACGGCTTCCCGGCCGACTTTCTGGGCGATCTGAATGCTCCCGTCACATCGGTGGCCGACCTTCCGAACAACTCCGTGATGCGCACTTGGTCCAAGGACTTCCCGATGCCGATCGTCTATCAGTGGAGCTTCAGCGTCCAGCGCCAGCTCAGCGGCTCGATGGCCCTGACCACAGCGTACGTGGGCTCGTCTTCGGGAAACATCCAGTTCTCATACAACATCAACGCTCCGCAGGTCGGCCCGCCAAGCACGGAGCGACAGCGCCGTGTCTACTTCCAGTCGCTGAACGGGCTCACCTATCGCACACCCGCGGCGCATGCTTCCTACAACGGACTTGAGACGACCCTTACGAAGCGCTTCTCGAAGGGCTTCACCTTTACCAGTGCCTACACTTGGTCTCGGGCCATGAGCCAGACGCAGGAACTGTTCGTCGCCGGCGACAACGGGGGTCCGCAGAACCGAGACTGCTTCGCCTGCGAGCGGGGGCCTTCCTCCAACGACACCAACCACCGCTGGGTCAACAGCTACATCGTGAACCTACCGTTCGGCCGCGGACAGAGGATGCTGGATCGCGGCGGTGTTATTGGAGCCATTTTCGGCGGCTGGCAGATGACCGGCATCCTGAGCATGCAATCGGGCCAGTACTACGACCTGACAATGGCCAACCCCACTGCCAACCTCGGAACAAACGGCGTGGGCGCGTGGCGTCCGAACGTCATCGGCAATCATCGGCTGAGCAACCCTACGCCCGACCTGTGGCTCAACCCAGAGGCGTTCGAGGTTCCGCGGGACGCCAACGGAAACCCGACGTACGGCAACCTGGGTCGCAATTCGCTCCAGGAAGACGGAATCTTCAACTGGGACGTTGGCCTGATGAAGAACTTCCAGATCACGGAGAGGGTCAGGCTGCAGTTTCGGTGGGAGGCTTTCAACGTCACCAACCATCCGTCCTACGCGACGCCTAACACGAATCTCTCGAGCCCGGACGTGGGAAAGATCACCAGCACGCTGGGCCTGCCGCGCCAGCAGCAGCTCGGAATGCGCGTGAGTTTCTGATACCAGAGGGCTGGTGCCCAATCCGGCCCTTCTGGATTCCGGAGGGCGGCGCAGTGCTATCGGCGCCGCTCTCCGGCCCGCTAACCAGTCAAGGGCAGAGGCCGTCCGCCCATAGCCCTAGGGTGGGCCAGTTCCCAGCTTTAGGGACGAGACCACGCCGACCCGGTGGGCACGAAAGGTTCTTGGGGCGGCGGCCGCTCAGATCTCTCCGAGCCTCATCTGCTCGGCCATGTAGTCGCTCGCACGCCACGCCAGCGCCAGGATGGTCAGCGTCGGATTCTTCTCGGTCGCAGTCGGAAACGCACTGCCGTCCATCACGAACACGTTCTTCACTTCGTGCATCTGGTTGTAGCGGTTCAGCGCTGATCGCCTTGGATCATCACCCATGCGGCACGTGCCGTGTTCGTGGATCGATGTGCCGAACCTTTCGATCGACCCGCGCTCATACGGCAATGGCTCGGCCTTCATCCCGTCGAGGATCTCTTCCACCACGTCGTACATGCGTGAGACCATCTTTCGTTCGTTTTCCCCGATGTCGTACTCGATGCGCAGAAGTGGGTAGCCGAACCGATCATTCGGCGTACCGTCTACCGAAATGCGGTTGTGTCTGTAGGGCAGGACCTCGCCGTAGGGCGTCAGCTTGAACACCGCTGGGTAGAGTTCCTTCACCGCCTGCTTATAGGACAGCCCAAAGCCGCCTAGGCTCTTGGCAAACCTTGCGTTAGATGCGCAGCCGACCCCTGTGACCGGGATCCCGAACCCGCGCAGATAGCCGCGGCCTCCATCCGTGTGCTCGAATCTGGGAATGTAGATGTGCCCCCCTGAAATGCCGTCGTCGTTCGATGCCGCGGCGCCGATCAGTTCCGGCGCGAAGGCTTGCACCTGCACCCGGACCTGCTCGACCAAGTAGCGGCCAATGACGTCGGAGCCGTTCCCGATCCCGTTGGGGTGCTGGCGTGACTTTGAGTTGAGCAGCAGCCGCGTCGAGTCAACCGCCGACGCCGCAACGATCACGCGCTTGGCTGGGACCGTCCGTTCGCGGCCCGTCCGCCTGTCGAAGTAGCGGACGCCGGAAGCCAGTCCCTCGTCGTTGACCAGGACCTCCTCGACCAACGCGCTCTCGACCAACTCGAGATTGCCCGTCTCGAGCGAGTCCTTCAGCAGATAGTCGTAGGAATTGAAGAACGCACCGATGTCGCAACCTCGCTCGCAAGCGCCGCAGAAGTGGCATGGGCTCCGTCCGTTGTGGGCGCGGGTGAGAACGGCCCGGCGAATGTTCACGACGGGATACTTGGCGCTCATTGCGGCCTTGCGCACCAGCACTTCGCCGCAGCGCAGGTTCGGCGGTGGCAGGTGGTTTGTAGAGCCGGGCAGCCAAGGCGTGTCGTCGTCGCCGCCGCAGACGCCGATCTTCCTCTCCACGTTGTCGTAGTAGGGGGCGATTTCCCTGTAGGTGATCGGCCAGGGGATCTCCCAACCGTCCTTGGCGGGTTCCTCGAAGTTCAGGTCGGAATAGCGCAATGAGACCCGCCCCCAGATATTGGTTTTCCCTCCCACGCCCCAAACCCGCGCCAGCCAGAAGGGCTTGGCTAGAGCGGTCCCGTACGGGCTCTCGGCCCGCGCCGTCCCCAACCAGTCAGGGGGCGATTCCCCTCGGCGCCGTCGATCGCGCTCCTCCCAAGGCTTGACATGCGACCAGAACTGGCTGCGCTCGAACTTCTGGCCGGCTTCGAGCAGCAGGACCTTGACGCCCTTGCGCGTTAGGTTCCAGGCGGCCATTCCGCCGGCCGCGCCACTGCCGACGATGACTACGTCAGCGGCTTCGGGGGCCATCTTCAGTGCTCCTTGATCCCCTTGGCGACCTGACGGTCGCTCCCGTCACTCAGTCCTGAGATTTTGCCGCCGGGACGCCGGGACGCCGGGACGCCGGGACCGGCTCTTGGACCGGATCCTTCAGGACCCAGCGCACCGCCTCGGGATCGGGCGGATCTGGGATCACTGCAGATATCATGCTGATCCCGGCCAGCATGCGCATTGGCAAGCCGCAACACCTGAAGGATGATAGCTTGCGCTATCGGCTCAGCGGAGGGCTCAGAACTTAGTCGGCGGTAGATGTCGGTCCGGAGCGTGAGGGCACGCTGCCACGGATGTGCGGCCATGCAGGCCTGCACTCGCCGGTATCACGCGGAGGGAGCCCCGTCTTGCCTATATCGCCACGGCCCGTCCTTTCCCCACAAGTCATGATCGGGGCTCACCGTGATCTGCAATGAGGGACGGCTCTAAGTCCCGGAGCTCACATGCCTCGCTCACTACGGTCAGCCGGGCCCACCCTTCCCAGCTCTTCTTGGTTCCCGGCGGTGGGTCGTTCTTGTGGCAGAGGTTGGCTCCCACGATGACCGTTGCGCGCACCTCGTCCCCCTCTCAGATTGGCAGGCGCTTCGATGCCTCGGCGGGACGCCAAATGCCCCAGCCCACGTAGCTGCCTGTATAGCACTTGCGACTTCAGTTTCGGGAGCCCCATCCCCAGCAGCGTTACTGCCGCCAGCCGCTAGGCGATCACGTCCTTGATCGTCGCCAGAGCCGCGTATTCCACCCTCTCGGCCAGTAAGAGCAACTCCCCGTCGCTGTTGTCGCTGGATACCGTCTCGACCAACGTGTCCGGAGAGTGCCCGGGAGGTGTCTCGGCAGTGGTGTGGGCGTGCCCTCACCGAACAGCCGCTTCAATGGGTCAACGCCGTTCTCAGCGTCTGCGCCTCGTGTCGCAGCACCGCTCTGACCTGCTGCCCCTCGACCCTTGGAAACCATTCGACGGATTCGCTAACAGTGGCTCCCGCGGCAAAGTTCTCGTAGATCGGCCGAGTATCGATCTTGACGCCGCGTTCATGGGTTGGAGCACCGACTACCGGAACGTAGCTTCCCAGGAGGCTCGCATCGGAAGAGGCATTACGGTGATGCACATCTACGCCAGTGAACTCAAGTGCTTGGCCGTCGCCCTCCCGCCCCTCTCTGAACAACGAGCCATCGCCCGATTAGTCGACCACGCCACCGCCGCCATCGATGGCACTATCGAACTCACCCACCGTCAGATCGCTCTTGCCCACGAATACCGCATCCTCCTCGGCTCCGATGTGGTCACTGGCCAGCTGGATGTTCGCGAGGCTGCGGCAGAGCTTCTTGGAAGCGGATCCGGTCGAAACCGGGAGCCGGTTCGCTAAGATTCAAGCTCAATCAGATGCATGGACGGCCTAATGCCCCGTTACCGTGGGAGGGAGGCAGATCATGACGCACTGGAACACATGCCCGGCGGTCGAACGCAACCCACGCAAGATCAGCGGGGCTTGGGCGTTCACCGGAACGAGGGTGCCGGTATACGCTCTTTTCGAGAATCTGGAGAGCGGCGCAACTCTGCAGCAATTCTTGGAGTGGTTTCCCGAAGTCAAGGAGTGGCAAGTGAGAGCGGTTCTCAACCACGAGACTGAGTACTTCAAGACAACCGCCGGAACGTGAGAATCCTGTTCGACCACGGGACTCCGGCGCCGCTTCGGCGCCATCTTCCGGAACATCGGGTGGACAGGTCGGCCGAGAAGGGTTGGGAGATGCCGGAAAACGGCGAACTGATACAGCGAGCTGAAGAGGATGGCTACGAAGTCATCGTGACGGCGGATCAGACCATGCCGTACGAGCAGAATCTCGCCGGGAGGTGATTGGCCATCGTCGTTCTCATGGCCACGGCATGGCCCAGGGTTCAGCAACGGACGGAGGAAATCCGCACCGCCATCAAGGAAGCACGGAAGGGAGAACTGAGGGAAGTCCCGATCCCGCGTTCCGGCTGACCATGACCACCGACCTTACCGAACGCGGCCTTGGACGCCTCATCTGCAAAATACTGACCGTTGACCCTTGCGATACGCTTTCCGGCCGCACCGTCGCTGAGCCTCCCGTTGATACGGCGGCGTCGGTTGGTCCCCAGGCAACCACCAGGACTACAACCGCGAGTACTGCGTCGACCTGGTTCAGATCAACGCCTTTGGAGAAAACGCCCGGATCGAGCATGACCGGGCGCTTCAGCGTGTGTTAATGGGCATCATGCAGGACGACACCGAGCTATTCCGGCAATGCACGGACAACCGAGAGTTCAAGAGATGGTTCGGAGACGTCGTGTTCAAGATCGCCTACCAAGGGGGCACGGCAGCCTGAGACGGACCTTTCGCGGACTTCGGCCTTCCGGAACAGTGAGTCTATGAGACAAGTGCGGCGCGCCCAATGGCGCTTCGCGGCTCGGGCGATGAGTGATCTCACAAAGACGACCTCGCGCCCCTGCCGGAGTCCGCGCAACTGGGCCAACTGAGTCGCGTCCCCGGTTGTCTGCCCGTCCTCCTAGGAGGGGTTCTTCCCACGCGCCTGGGGCATAGGCGGGAGCGTGCTAGCATTGAACTGCCGCCGGCCGGGAGCGGCGGGCCATAGCCAAGAATCCCGGCATTCCTCACTGTCGGCTCCAGTCGCGGCGGTTCCTGATCGGCTTTTTGCCCCGCCTTGTGGTTCTTCCCACGCGCTTGGGGCATAGGCCAGTTTGAATGCCCGAATCGGTGGCGTGTGCCCCGGGCTATACTCGCGACGTGCTCTCCCGCCGGGAATGGATCCGAGTAGCAGGGCTGGGTGCCGCAGTCGCCAGCGGCACAGCTTGCCAGCGCCGTCGCGTCGCCGGCCCCAACGTCCTCATGGTCTCGATCGACGACTTGAACGACTGGATCGGAGTCCTGCGTGGACACGCCCAGTCGCTCACGCCGAATATCGACGCGCTTGCCAACCGCGGTGTTACCTTCCGGCGGGCATACTGCCAAGCCCCGGCGTGCAATCCCTCACGGGCGAGCATGATGACCAGCATGCGCCCCACCACGTCTGGCTGCTACAGCAACGGCGACGTCTGGCGCGACGCGATGCCGCTGGCTGTGACGCTGCCTCAGCACTTCATGCGGCACGGCTATGAAGTGATTGGCGGGGGCAAGACGTTCCACAACACTCAGAATGAGGCCGCCTCGTGGCACTACTACAACAGCTTCCGCGGCTTTCTGCAGGCCCCCGACCCTCCAGTGAATAGGCTCGACAGTGGCCGCTTCGACTGGAGTGGGCTCGACGTCGACGACGAGGCCACCGCGGACAGGCAACTTGCCCATTGGGCGGCGGAGTACCTCTCGAACGACCATGCACGGCCATTCTTCATGGCCTGTGGGTTCTACAGGCCGCACCTGCCGTTCTACGCGCCAATGAAGTACTTCGACAGATTCCCAGAGGCCGCAGTGGAACTCCCGCCGTACTTGGAGAACGACCTTGCCGACGTCCCGAAGTCCGCAATCAGCAGTGCGACATCGCTGCGCAGCTTCCGCGACCATCACAACGTGACCTCATCGGGACAATGGAAGCGCGCCGTGGCGGCGTACCTGGCCTGCGTCAACTTTGCAGATGCCAATGTCGGGCGCGTGATTGAGGCACTCGACGGCGGACCCCATGCGGACAACACAATTGTCGTCTTGTGGAGCGACCATGGCTGGCAATTCGGCGAGAAGGACCATTGGCGGAAGTTCACCTTGTGGGAACGCTCTTGCCGCGTGCCCATCATCTTTGCGGGCCCGGGAATTGAGGCCAGCGGCGTGATCTGCGGTCGCACGGCCGAGTTGCTCGACATCTATCCAACCCTGATCGATCTAGCAGGATTGCCGGAGCGCGAGGAGCTTGACGGCGAGAGCCTGCGACGCCTGCTCCAAGATCCCACCGCTGACTGGGATCACCCAGCGATTACCTCCATGGGACCCGACAGGAACTCGGTTCGAACAGAGCGGTGGCGCTACACGAGCTATCCAGATGGCGAAGAGCTCTACGACCACGACAGCGACCCGAACGAGTGGCACAACCTAGCGGATGTTGCGGAGTTCGCAACGACCAAGGAGCGTCTGGCAGCACTGCTGCCCCAGAACCCCTCTCGGAAGCAGGTGATGCAGTTTCAGGACTTGCCTCCGGAGAGACGGCGGCTTACGGAGCTGCTGCCAAACCACCATCGGCCCTCGGACCCGGCGAACTACGTCGGTCTGGACCCGGGTCCGCGATAGCAAGCAGGAGTGGTCGCACCCATTCTGCGCGGCTCGTTGCCCAGAGACTGTCCAACAAAGGCCCATCGTGCTGCGGCACGCAAGCTTTCTGTGGCGAGGGTCATGCTTCGCCGGGCCTTCCGAAAGCCAATCGCAGGCCGAGGTGCAATGCTGCCGCAGGTCTTGCGAGATCCGCGTGATTCGGAGCTGCTGCTTCCGTGGCTGTCCAAGGCCCAGAAGAGCCAAGCGCCAAGGTGCTCTCCAACGAGGTTCAAGGTCCGTCACGGTCCCGCGCGGCTCACCGAGGTTCCCAGTTGAGCACCACTGCCAGTCTGCCCACGAGATCCTCACGCTCGATCAGCAAGGTTCCAGCTATCCTCGCGTGCTGCCTGGCGCGGAATGGCCATCGACTCGTCCGCTTCCAAGGAGATGGCCGATCATTCTCCTCGGTGGCCCGAGTCGCTCCTCGCCGAATGGGCGAGCAACAGCCCAATCGTCCGGGCTTCTTGATTGCCTCTGACCGTGGTCCTGCAACGCGATTGCGAGCGACTGCACTACAATGTGCTCGCCCCGAACTGGGGCGATTGCATGTCTAGCCTTCTCCTAAGAGCGACTCGCCCTTGCGCCCTGCTCGCCGCGATTGCTTCCGCGACACTCGTGGCGGCACTGCTTCCCGCTGCCGACCAGCCGAACATCGTGCTCCTCATTTCCGACGACCACGACAACGAACACTTTGGCTTCATGGGCAGCCGGATCGCGCACACTCCCAATGTCGACCTGCTAGCGCGGTCTGGAACCCTATTCACGCGCGCGCACCTGCCTATGTCGCGATGCCATCCGACACTTGCGAGTTTTCTGAGCGGTCGCTGGCCCCATCAGACAGGCGTCTACCACAACTTCGGAACCAAGAGACTGGACCCCGCAAACTCGTTGCCGAGCCTCTTGCGAGACGCGGGATACGCCACGTACGTAGAAGGAAAGTACTGGGAGGGCGATCCGAGGGCCATGGGCTTCACCCACGGCAAGGCTGAGACTGCGGATACCTTCGTTCGCGACGGTCAGGCGGATCTCTTTGCGTTCATCGATGACGTTGGCGGGCGCAGTCCGATGTTTGTCTGGTGGGCTCCCAAGCTGCCGCATCGTCCCCACAACCCTCCGGAAGACTACCTCTCGTTGATCGATCGAAGCCAGATACCGATCCCCCCGTGGATCCGGGAAGACCGCCGGGAGGCATTCCTAGACAAGGAGCACTTGAGCCTTGCGATGGAGGCATGGATGGACGACGGGATCGGGAAGCTTCGTACGAAACTGCTCGAGAAGGGCCTATACGAGAACACGCTGTTCGTGTTCGTCACGGACAACGGTTGGTGCAATGGCTTGGTATCGAAGGGTTCTCCGTTCGAGAAGGGTGTCCGCACTCCGATCCTCTTCTCGTGGCCCGCCGAGATCGAGGCCGGACAGCGCTTCGACTATCTGACCAGCACTCTGGATGTCTACCCGACGATTCTGGATTACGCTGACGTGCTAGTACCGGCCTCGGCCGAGGGGAAGAGCCTAAGGCCAATCATCGAGGGTAGGCGGACGAAGAACCGGGAACGCCTCTACGGAGCGATATACCCGGCCTTCGTGACCGAGGGCGACGAACGGCCTGAGCGAGACATCTTCGCGCTCTACCTAAGGGATGATCGGTGGAAGTACATCTTGTTCCTTCAGGACATCGTCGCCTCTCGCAATCAGGACTACTTTCGTATCCAGTCGATTGAGACTGACTATCCCACGCGCCAGATGGGGGCCGAGGATCTGTACGATCTCCACGCTGATCCAAGGGAACGTACCAACTTGGCCGCGATGTCCGAACACTCCCACCGGATGGCAGCAATGCGCGAGGCAGTGTTCGAATGGTGGAGGAGAACGGGGGGCAAGCCCATAGACGCATTAGAAGGGGAGGATTGAGGCGGCGAGCAATCTCCTATCACGGAGCGCACCCTTGGACGGTGCCGGGTTCGCTCTCGGAGATGGTGGCGACGAAGGATGAGCGGCTGCGGGCTTTGGAGCCGTCGTTCGGCTACTATCTGCGGGAATTGAGGGTGATCCCGGTGGAGCGGCTGGCCCGGACCCGGGTGCGCGGGCCGGCTTGGTCGCCCTGCGCCATTCCCACGGTGGCGGGGAAGAGGAAAGATGCGGCTGCTACCGGAGGTCGTGGCGGGGCCGCCGGACAATTCGGACTTTGAGAAGCAGGTGCTGTTGTATCTTATGGCCGCATGGAAGATTCCGCCGAGAACGCTGGAGGAAGTGGCGGAGCAAGCCAAGCCGGGGAGGGGTGAGGACATGGTCGGACAGGCTTTGCAGGAACTCATCGATCAGGGCGAGGCCAAGGGGCTGGCCCGAACATTGACGCGGCTCTTGGAGCACCGGTTCGGTGCGCTGCCCATCGCGGTTAGCAGCAGGATCGAGATGGCCTCTGCGAGAGAACTGGACGCTCGAATCATGGTCTCGTTGGACGCACAGTCACTGTCCGAGGTGTATCCGGATCTCGATGGGGACTGAGCGGCGAGTCCGGCCGCCTCCCCTAGGAAGGTCACGCCTAGGCTGCTCGTGTGCGTGAAGCCGGACTGGCACTGCTGACCTGGCCGCCACTCCCGCTTGAAGAACAGCTCTCGCTCGGGCCCTGCTCTCCAAGTGCCACCGCCGGAAGCGCCGCTGCAGCGTGCGCGGCTGCCCGCCCCTGTACTGGCCCGCGTGCTCGCCCTGCAGCCACTCGAAGACCGCCTTTGCCTGCACTCCCGGATCGCGCGGTAGGAAGACCTCGATATCCACCCAGTCCCGTTCGAAAGGGTCGGCGCCCATGCGCCAGCTGCGCGGCTTGCGGCACGCGCTCCGGTCGCTCCGCTCCCTCCACGGGGACCGGAGCGCGGTGCGCCATTCTCGATGCCCATTGACAGTTCGTCTGTAACCATGCTCCTTCCCTTGGATAGGAGCACCAATAGCATTGTCCCGGGGCACGAACCCGAAACTTCCAATTCTCGTTCTCCGAAGAATCTAGTCGTCGCCAGACACTTGTTGAGCAACGAAACAAGGAGAGGCCACCGCGTCTACCGAAAGACTGTGTGCGGCCGCCCAAGATCGGTGATCCTGAGCGGAAAGGAGTCCGAGGACATTCCCAAGGGGACATTCGGGGCGATTCGCCACCAGTCCGGGCTTGGAAGGGGACTGTTTCGCTAGGCGAGCGTCGTCCGATGGATGGAGACTGGGAGCGCCATCGGCCATGCGTCACCTAGGGTCCCCCAGCGGAGCCAAGCCATACATGCCAGTTTGGTCCGAGTGTGCCACGGGGACCTGCGTTGCAAGAGGTGTCGCTGGTCTTCTAGGGGGAGATCAAGCAGGTCCCTTAGGAACAAGTTCACACTCGCCGTGAGCCGATCCTTGACTTGCTGCTGGGAACTACCGTGAACGGCTATGTCAAAGTCGATGCAGATCGCCTGCCAGTCGCTACCGTGACCATAGACGTAGCACCGAAGTGTCCTGATCATGTCATCCCGTGTCATCTCTTGGTCCGACCGCCGTGCGCAGACACGCAGATTACTCGTCACGACTGGCACGTGTGTCAGTCTTGAGCTTAGAGCAACGTCACTGGACGGGAGCGAGAGCAGCCCGTTAAGGGGCGAGACTTCGGGGCTGTCCTCCCGGGCGCCGCGTCTGCCGAAGCCTAACGCCACTCGGGTCAGATTGCCCGAGTGCCGACTGACCAGGTTCGGCTTACGACAGTCCGAGGATGCACTGGCCGAATTGTGTGCCATCCAGCGATCAGCCTTCGCGCGAGCGTTGCAGGACCGCTTGCAGGACGCGCCCAAGATTGACCGCCATGCGCGGCACGGCATACAATGGGCTAGTGCCTGTCCGGTAACAGTCCGGCAGGCCCGAGCCGTTCCCGCCGTACCCCCCTTGCCAGTGACCTAGCCGGGGGTTGAACGGCCCCGATAGGTGGGCCAGCCCAGGTTCCGATGTTCGAAAGTCTCTCAGAAAGGCTGCAGCGGACCTTCAAGCATCTCCGCGGGCAGGGCAAGCTCTCCGAGCAGAACATCCAGGATGGCCTGCGGGAGATCCGCGTGGCCATGCTGGAGGCTGATGTCAGCTTCCCGGTCGTCAAGCAGTTCATTGCCAGCGTTCGGAAGAAGGCGCTGGGCCAGAAGGTACTGACATCCTTCTCGCCCACGGAGCAGCTCTTCAAGATCGTTCGCGATGAGCTCGTCGCCGTTCTTGGGACTGGTGCAGCGCGGCTGCGGCGCGCCTCCCGGCCGCCGAGCGTCGTGCTGATGGTGGGATTGCAGGGGTCCGGCAAGACAACGTCGACCGGCAAGCTCGCCCTCTGGCTCTCCAAGCAGCGACGCACGCCTTTGATGGTCTCCGTCGATGTGCACCGCCCGGCGGCCCGCGAGCAGCTAGCAATCATCGCTGGCCAGATCGGCCAACCCGTCTACCGGGGGACCGAGGGCGAGTCCACTCCGCTCCAGCTGGCGCTCGGCGCCCTGCGCGACGCTAGGCAGACGGGTCGCGACACCGTGCTCGTGGACACGGCCGGCCGGCTTCACTTGGACGACCAGCTAATGGGAGAGCTCGAGGAACTCAAGGCCAAGCTGGCCCCGGTAGAGATCCTATTCGTCGCGGATGCCATGACGGGCCAGGACGCCGTCAGGTCCGCGGCGGAGTTCCACGACCGTTTGGCGGTCACGGGAGTTGTCCTCACCAAGCTCGACGGTGACGCGCGAGGCGGGGCGGCCCTCTCGATCCGCAGGGCCACAGGCTGCCCGATCAAGTTCATAGGCACTGGCGAGAAGCCGCGCGCTCTGGAGGTGTTCCATCCAGACCGCATCGTGTCCCGCCTCTTGGGAATGGGCGACATGCTCACCCTGATCGAGAAGTTCGAGCGGGAGGTCGACGAGAAGCAGGCGCGCGAGATGGAGCGCCGGATGCGCACGGACCAGTTCACGATGGAGGACTTCCGCAAGCAGATCCGGCAGGTCACCAAGGTGGGCTCGCTGCAGTCGATGCTAGACATGCTGCCGAGTGGCGGACCGTTCCAGCAGCTGCGCAATGCCGAGATCGATCCGAAGGAAATCTCCCGCACAGAGGCCATCATCAATTCGATGACCGCCAAGGAAAGGTCCAACGTCGATCTCCTGAATGGGAGTCGCCGCCGACGCATCGCCGCCGGCAGCGGCACGACTGTGCAGCAGGTCAATCAGGTTGTCAAGAAGTTCCGCATGACGAGGGATATGCTGCGCGGCGCCGTCCACGGCGGCCCCGGCGGGTTCTCGCGGCGAAAGGGCAGTAACAGGAAACGGGCCAAGCGCAGGCGAAAGTCCCGCAGACGCCGCTTCCGGGCCCGTCCCGCGGCCCCAGGCGGCATGGATCTCGGCAAGTTGCTGGGGCGCTGAAGGCGCGCGCTCGAATCGGAGGAGTCAGATGGTTGCAATTCGCCTGTCAAGGACAGGAGCAAAGAAGAAGCCGAGCTACCGGGTCGTTGTCATCGACAAGCGGCGTGCGCGGGATAGCCGCAGCATCGAGATAGTCGGGCACTACAACGCGAGGAAAGATCCGATCGAGGTGGTCCTGAAGCGGGACCGCATCACCTACTGGATGAGTGTCGGCGCCCAGCCTTCGGACAGGGTCCGGCGACTCTTGAAGGTGTTTGACGAGCGCGAGGCCCAGCGCGAGGCGGAGGCCGCCGAACAGGCCGCCGCCAAGCCCGAATCGCAGCCCGAGCCGGAGGTGGAGGAGGCTCCTCCTGCCCAAGAGCAGCCCGCAGCGCCAGGCGCGCCCGTTACGGAGGGATCCGCCGCGCTCGGTTCGCAGGACGATCTGGCAGACGAGGAGATGGACCGGCAGCTGGAGGAAGCTCTAGCCGCCGAGGCTGGAGTCGCAGGACCGCCCAAGTCTTCCGACGGCCGCGGGCCGGACGGCTCTTGAGGCAACCAGCGCACAGCATTCATGCGCGCCCAATCTGGGGGTTTTGATGAGCAGGGATACGGAATCCGCGGTCGAGCTGGTCCGAGTCATTGCCAAGGCTCTGGTGGACCTGCCTGACGAAGTTGAAGTGGAAGCGGTTGACGCCAGCCGCAGATGCGTGATCCAGCTGTCGGTGGATCCCTCGGACTTGGGAAGGGTCATCGGCAAGAAGGGCCGCAACGCGAGGTCCGTGCGTGTCCTTCTGGGTGCCATGGGTGTGCAGCGGAGGCGCCGCTATGCCCTTGAGATCTTGGAGACCGACTGACCCCGCGAGACCATTGGCGAGAGGCACGGCATGAAGGCGGAAGCAACCTACCTCACGGTTGCCAAGATCAGCCGCCCTCGCGGCAACAAGGGGGAGGTCGCTGCCCAGAACCTTGTCGGCGACATGGACTGCTTCGCACGAGGGCGCCGGCTGAACGTCATTCTGGCGGACCGCACGAGTCTCGAATTGGAGGTCGAGTGGGCTTGGGAGCACAATAGGCGGCTGATCCTGAAGTTCGCCGGCTTCGAGACGATCTCCGACGCCGAACGACTCAGGCTGGCAAAGGCACGAATGGACAAGGCCGAGCTCAGCCCTCCTGCCGAGGGGGAGTACTTCATCGACGACCTAGTCGGATGCAAGGTGGTGGAGGAGTCGACCGGCAAGGACTTGGGAGTCGTCGACGAGGTCTTCGATCCGCCGGGAGACGTACTGCTGTTGTCTGTCATCGACACCGCCCGCCGAGAGCTGCTCGTGCCGTTCGTGGAAGAGATCTGCCCCACGGTGGACATTTCCTCCAAGCGCATCTTGGCGCGATTGCCGCAGGGCATGGAAGAGCTGAGGGTCTGACGTGAGGTTTCACATCCTGACGATCTTCCCGGAGTTCTTCGACGGGCCGTTTTCGTGCGGCGTTCTGGGCCGGGCCCGCGACGCAGGCCTGGTGGAGATCGTCCTGCACGACCTGCGGAAGTGGACATCGGATGTGCACCGGACCGTGGATGACCGGCCGTTCGGCGGCGGAGAGGGCATGGTCATGAAGGTCCAGCCGATCGACGACGCACTGGCCGAGATCGCCGGACAGGGTGGGGGTGCCCCACCGTGGAGGGTGCTGTTGTCGGCGCAAGGGAAGCTGGTGGACCAGACCGTGCTCCAACGGCTCTCCGGGCGCAGTGAGATCGTCCTTGTCTGCGGCCGCTATGAAGGCGTGGACGAGCGCGTCGCACAGCATCTGGTCGATGAGGAGCTGTCCGTGGGGAGCTACGTGCTCAGCGGAGGCGAGTGGGCCGCCGGCGCCGTCGTGGACGGCGTCGCGCGCCTCTGCCCGGGCGTTGTGGGCAATGCGGACTCGACGCGGCGGGAATCGTTCACGCCGCTCGGTTCCGGCGCTCTCGGCGTGCTCGACTTCCCTCAGTTCACGCGGCCGGCGAAGTACCGGCCTCCCCGTTCACCGTCGCAGTGCTGGGAAGTCCCGGCCGTGCTCCTCAGCGGGCACCATGGCGAAGTGGACAAGTGGCGGCGCCGGGCAGCCTTGGATAAGACTAGGGCGAACCGGCCCGACCTGCTGCCCGCAGGGGAGGTGCCCGGGCCGGGATAGGCACGACTAGGAATCCGGCGGCACCCGCACGTGCGGCGGGCCGCCTGCAATCACGGGAGAGTGGACCATGCAGAACGCAATTATCGAGAAGGTTGAACGGGCGCACCGCAAGGAGTCCGTCCCTGCGCTGGAGCCCGGGGACCAAATCAGGGTGCACGTCCGCATTCGCGAAGGCGAGAAGGAGCGCATCCAAGTCTTCGAGGGGATCCTCCTCGCCCGCAACAACCCCGGAATCCGCGAGACGATCACCGTGCGCAAGATCAGCTTCGGCCAGGGAGTCGAGCGGATCTTTCCGCTGCACTCGCCGATTGTGAGCAAAATCGAGGTCGTCAAGCGCCACAGGGTGCGGCGCGCAAAGCTCTACTACCTGCGCAAGCTCAAGGGCAAGGCTGCCCGCCTCAAGGAACGCCGCCGTCACTGACCCGAGCCGTGGGCCGGGCCAAGTGGTCTGCCGGCCTTTCCCGGGACCGGCCTACAGCGTGCGGGTGTGGAAGCCTCCGTCCACGTCGAGCACCTGGCCGGAGGAGTAGTCCAGCAGTCCGTCGGCAATGGCACGGACCGCTCTGGCGACGTCGTCGGGGCGGCCCAGTCGGCCCTGCGGCAGCAGCCCTTCGGCGGCCAGTCGGCGGTACTGCTCCACGACGGGGGCCACCATATCTGTCTCGATGATTCCCGGGCGGATCTCGAAAACTCCAATGCCCTCGCCCGCCAGCCGGCTGGCGTATAGCTGGGCTGCCATGCTCAGTCCCGCCTTCGACACGCAGTACTCTCCGCGACTCGTGGATGCGGTGTAGGCGGAAATCGATGTAACGAACACGATTCGTCCAGCATCGCCCTCGAGCATCAGCTTGGCGGCGCCCTGCGTCAGGAAGTAGGGACCCCGAAGGTTGGTTCGGAGCACCTCGTCGAAGCTCTCCTCCGTTGCCACGAGGATGTCGTTGCGCTCGCGAGGAGCCATGCCCGCGTTGTTCACCAAGAGGTCGAGCCGTCCGAACTCCTCCCGTACGATTCGCAGCAGCGCCTCGCGGTCGGCACGCACGCCGACATCCATCTGGGCGATGCGGGCCCCGCATTTCGCGCGCAGGCTCTCCGCAGCAGCGAGGTTGCCGCGGTAGGTTCCCACAACCCGGTGCGAACCCGCCAGTTCAAGGGCCACGGCGCGGCCAATGCCCCGGCTTGCCCCGGTCACCACCGCTACAGGCCGGACATCCATAATCGCCGCTTCGAACGACCGCTCTAGCCCTACGCTCTACGCGAGGATCGGCCGGATGGCCTCCCCATGGACGTCCGTGAGCCGGAAGTGGCGTCCCTGATACTTGAACGTCAGGCGCTTGTGGTCCACGCCCAGCAAGTGCAGGATCGTCGCGTGCAGGTCGTGCACGCTCACCGGGTCCCGCGTCACGTTGTACGAGAAGTCATCGGTCGCCCCGTGCGTCGTACCGCCGCGGATCCCGCCGCCGGCGAGCCAAAGGGAGAAGCAGCGAGGGTGATGGTCCCTGCCGTAGTCCTCAGCGGACAGCTCACCTTGGCAGTAGACCGTGCGACCGAATTCGCCGCCCCAAACGACTAGGGTCTCGTCCAGCAGGCCGCGCTGATCGAGGTCCCTCACAAGTGCCGCCGAGGCGCGGTCCGTCTCGGCGCACATCTCGGCCAGGCGCTTAGGGAGAGCGTTGTGGTGGTCCCACCCACGGTGGAAGAGCTGCACGCACCGCACGCCCCGCTCGACGAGGCGACGCGCCAGCAGGCAGTTGCTGGCGTACGTCCCGGGCTTTCGGGCCTCTTCGCCGTACATCTCGAAGACGGAGTCCGGCTCGCCTGACAGGTCGGTTAGCTCGGGCACGGACGCCTGCATCCGGAAGGCCATTTCGTACTGAGCCACCCGGGCCTGGATCTCAGGATCGCCGGACTGCTCGAAGTGCATCTGGTTGAGGGCGGCCAGATCGTCTAGGTATGCCCGCCGGTCGTTTCGCGTGAAGCCGTCCGGATTGTTCAGGTAGAGCACGGGCTCGCGGCCGGCGCGGAACTTGACCGCTTGATAGCGGGTCGGCAGGAATCCGCTGCCCCACAGCCGCGAGTACAACGGCTGCCCTGTGCTTCCAAGCGAGACCATCACAACGTAGGCCGGCAGGCTGCTGGTCTCGCTGCCGAGGCCATACGCCAGCCATGAGCCTAGGCTGGGCCTGCCCGCCAGCTGGTGGCCGGTCTGCAGGAAGGTGATCGCCGGGTCGTGGTTGATTTGCTCGGTGGACATCGATCGGACCACGGCGATCTTGTCCGAGATCGACGCGATGTTCGGGATCAGTTCGCTGAACTGCTGCCCGGACTCTCCCGCCCTCTGGAACTCGAACTTGGAGGCCGCCACTGGGAAGCTCGATTGCGCGGCAGTCATTCCCGTTAGCCTCTGGCCGCCCCGCACCGAATCGGGCAGCTCGCTGCCTTGGCGCTCGCGAAGCCCGGGCTTGGCGTCGAAGAGGTCCATCTGGGATGGCCCGCCAGACTGGAACAGATAAATGACCCGCTTTGCCCGAGGCGCGAAGTGCGGCAGCCCGTTCAATGCGGGCTGTCCCGTCGCCGGCCTCAGGTCCTCTGCCAGAAGGTGCGCGAGGGCGGCGACTCCCAGCCCGCGCGCCGAGGATCCGAACAGCTGCCTGCGGGTCAGGGCGTGGCGAGGGTCGAACGTCATGGTCTATTCCCTGGTGATGGTCTCGTCCAAGTTCAGCAGCATGCTGGCCACCGTCGTGTAAGCTGCCAATTCTGGGGCTTCCAAGCTGGCATTCCGCCCGGCTTCGCCCACCGCCAAGATCCGGTCGGCGTCGTCCGGCGCTGTCAGGAAGCGGTCCCTGTAGTGGCTGAGGCTGTCGCCTAAGACGCCTGCCTCGCCTTCGGCGGGCTCTCTACCCGTGGCCAGCAGGAATCCGTAGGCCAGCCGGTCGGCGTCATTCTGCCCTCCTTCGCGCAGCATGCGCTCGGCAAAGAGACGGGCCGCCTCGTTGTACGTCGGGTCGTTCATCAGGTTGAGGGCCTGGATCGGCGTGTTCGTGCGCTCCTGCCGCACGACGCATGTCTCGCGGGCAGCAGCGTCGAATGCCAGCATGGCGGGCGGGCCGAGCGTCCGCTTCCAGAATGTGTAGAGGCTCCTGCGGTAGAGCTTGTCGCCTTGGTCGTGCCGGTAGGCTCCCCAGTTGGACAGTTCCTTCCACAGCCCTCCGGGCTGGTAGGGTTTCACGGACGGCCCTCCAGACTCCGGAGACAGGAGCCCAGCGACGGCGAGCGCCTGGTCCCGGATCGCTTCCGCCGGAAGCCTGAGCCGAGGCGCGCGCGCAAGCAGGAGGTTGTCGGGATCGGTTTCGAGCAGCTTTGGCTTCACTGCCGACGACTGGCGGTACGTTGCGCTCGTGACGATGAGCCGCAGCAAGGCCTTAACGTCCCAGCCGCCCTGCATGAATTCCGCCGCCAGCCAGTCCAGCAGCTCGGGATGCGTAGGGGCTGCGCCTTGCGACCCGAAGTCCTCCGAAGTGGAGACGATCCCCCTGCCGAACAGCATCTGCCAGTAACGGTTGACCGTCACCCTCGCCGTCAGGGGGTGGCTATCGCTTGTCAGCCAGTGAGCGAGCCCGAGGCGGTCGTTGGGGGCTCCTGAGGGCATCGGGGGCAGGGCAGAGAACAGGCCCGGCTCGACCCGTTCCCGAGGGGCGTCGAACGCTCCCCGGAACAGCACGTGCGTGGGCCTCGGATCCCGGCGCTCGTCCATCACCATGACCGTCGGCAGTGTGGACAGGAACGCTTCCCGTTCCAGCCGAAGTTCGCGCAACTGCTTCCAGTCGTTCTTGGCTGATTGCGGGGCGCAGTGCTCCAAGAATGCGCGCCGAAGCTTCTCGCGCTGGGCTTCGCTGCGCTTCTCCCGCGGCATTGCGGCGATCTCGGCGGGCGCCTCGCGTACGGAGAGAACGGAAACTTCCGAGGCGCTCAGCGCCCGGGAGTACAGCCGAGTGTCGTCCATGAGCCCGATGAAGCGGTCGGTTGGCCCCGGTCCGTGGCCGATGCGCAACGGCGCGTTGGCCTTCGTGGAATTGAGCGACTCGTCGATCAGGGACTTGGCCTTGGCGGGCAGTCCGTCCAAGTACAGCCGCATTCCGGCCGTGTTGCGGGAGCCGTCGTAGGTTGCGGCGACATGGACCCATTCGCCCAACGGCAGCGGATCGGCCGACTCGATGCGGGTCCGGTCGGAGATGCTCGCCGTGTCGATGCGCAGCTGCAGCTTGCCGTCCACCAAGAAGAGGCCGAAACCCTTTGGCCCGGTGGGAAGATAGCGCGACACGATGCCCCCGGTCGCGCCCTCAGCACGCACCCATGCAGAGATGGTGAACGGATCGTAGAAGTCGTAGTTGGCGCGGTCCCCAAGGTCGAAGTGGCGCTTGCCGTCGAAACGCGCGGCGCGACCGCTGATGCCAACTGGCTCCGATCCCGCGGCATCGAATGTCCGTCGCACGACCAGGCCTTCCGAGTGGGACCATTCCTCCGCAGCGGCCAGGTCTGCCGCTCGGGCTGCCTCTTGGACGTTCTGGGAATGCTCGCCTACGCGGCGCTCGAGGTCGGCGATGGTCCGGTCGAGGTTCGCGAGGTTCCCGCGCTGCTCTCGGGTGGGGGCCCGAACGATCGGAGGTGTGTTGCCGTACTTGTAGTAGCGGCCGCGATCCGAGACGTTGTTGAAGTAGGCGTAGAACCTGTAGAACTCCCGTTGCGAGATCGGGTCGTACTTGTGGTCGTGGCAGCGGGCGCACCCGACCGTCAAACCGAGCCACACCGTCCCGGTGGTCTCCAGCCGGTCGACCGCGTACTCGACTTGATATTCCTCGGGATCGGTCCCGTTCTCGGCGTTCCCGCGGTGATTGCGGTTGAAGCCCGTGGCGATGTGTTGCTGGAGGTTTGGATTGGGGAGCAGGTCTCCGGCCAGCTGTTCGACGGTGAACCTGTCGAATGGCATGTTGGCGTTGAACGCCTCGATCACCCAGTCCCGCCAGCGCCACATGTCCCGCTCTTGGTCGTTCTGGTAGCCGTTGGTGTCTGCATAGCGGGCGGCCTCAAGCCACCGAAACGCCATCCGCTCGCCGAAGCTCGGAGATGCCAGCAGCCGGTCTACCGCCCTTTCGTAGGCCTGCGGAGATCGATCCGCAAGCAGCGCCCGAATCGCCTCCGCGGTAGGGGGGATGCCGGTCAGGTCCAAGGTGACGCGCCGCAGGAGCTTGGCTTGGTCGGCTTGGGGCGAGGGCGTCAGCCCGGCGGCTTGCATCTGCGCCAAGACGAACCGGTCGATCGGATTGCGTTCCCAAGCGCTGGCAGGCCTCGCACCCGGATCGGGGCGGCGGACCGGCTCGAACGCCCAGTGCTGTGCCCACTCGGCACCGTCGCGGACCCACTCCCGTAGGGTGTCGATCTCTGCGGGGCTCAGCGGGTCGTGTCCCAAAGCCTGCGGGGGCATCCTGCGGGCAGGGTCCTCCGCGACGAGCCTCAGAATCAGCTCGCTCTCGTCAGGGTTGCCCGGAGAGATGACCGGCCGTCCGGTTGACGCCCGCCCTAGTGCGCCCTCCTGCGTGTCCAGCCGCAGCGGTGACATTCGCGTCGCGGCATCCGGGCCGTGGCAGGTGTAGCATCGGTCGGAGAGGATTGGCCGGACGTCCCGTCGGAAGTCCGCGGCAGAGCCGTGGGAGGCAAGTAGGCCGCACACGAGTGCGGAAAGGCAGGCGCGGGTCACCAAGCTGCGCACGTCATAGAGAATTGTACCCGCCAAGCCTCTCGGCGGGTCCTGCAGAGCCTGCTCAGTCCGGGAAGAACGGGAAGAGATTCCGAATCTGCTCGTCGCTCGGCTGGAATCCATACTCGGTGATCTCGAACGCCTCGGCATTCTGAATCCCGTCGGCGGCGTCTCCGTACCACTTGCGTGCGGCTTCCCTCCAGCCGGGCCGCAGTGCGAAGCCGCGCCGGGACTTGAGCCATTCCAGCCGCTTGCCCGGATCCTTGGGGACGTCGTCCAGGATTCCCGCGTGCCAGGGTAGCCACTCGTAGAACTGGGAGACGTGCGCGTCGAGCCCGGCGTACTTCTTGTCGATCACGTCGTCGATGGACACCACAATGTCGGGCCGGAAAGGAGCTGGCCGCTGGAAGCGGTCCGAAAAGTACAGGAACAGCGGGTTCTTGCGGATGGCCGGTGTGTCGCTGGCTAGGTTGGGGACGGTAACCATGTACGAGGCGTCCTGCACCAAGATGCCTGTGTAGCGGTGGTCCGGGTGGTAGTCGTTCGGCCTCGGGGCCAGCACGACGTCGGCGTCCCACTCGCGGATTTGTCGGATGATCTGCATCCGGACGTCCAGGCTGGGCACGAGTTCGCCGTCGTGGTTGTCCAGCACGATGTACTCGATACCCAGACGGCGTCCCGACTCTTGAGCTTCGGCGCGTCGGCGGGCGGCCAGCATGCCCCCGCCCTCGGCTTGGTGGCCAGCGTCGCCGTTGGTTACCGAGACAAAGCGGACCTTGTGGCCCAGTTCGGCGAACTTGGCCGCGATTCCGCCGGCCTTGATGTCGCAGTCGTCGGGATGGGCTCCGATCGCGATCATCCGGATCGGTTCGGCGGCGACTGTGGGAACGGAGATTGGCATCGTCAGGAGGAGGCAGGTCAGGGCGTTACGCATCGGTTTCGACCTCGGCCGGGCGACCGGCGAACGGCCATTGCCGCTGACGGCGGGCCATGGCAAGGTACACGACTGCTCCAAGCAGCAAGGTGCCGATGCCGAACATCACGAATGTGCCGCCCAGCGAGAGGAACACATAAATATACCCGACCAGCGAAACGATCGCGGGAAGAGGATAGGCCCACATGCGGAACGGCCGCTGGATGTCTGGGCGGTCGCGTCGGATCAGGAACAGCGCGACAGTGTGGCCGACGAATTGGATCAGGATGCGCGCCGCCATGAGGGCCTTGATGACATTATCGAGGCTGAAGAAGCTGGCAGCCATGGCGCCGGCCCCCATTAGCAGCAGGGAGCGGTGCGGGAATTCCTTGGTCGGGTGCAGCACTGCCAGCGACCGGAAGAAGATGCCGTCCCGTGCAGCCGCATACGGAACCCGGGAATAGCCCAAGAGCAGCGCAAAGATTGACCCGAACGCGGTCAGAACGATCATGCCGGCCAGCACGTCCGATGCCAAGGGACCGAGCGCTTGCTCCATGAACAGCGCGCCCAAGAATTGAGACTCCATAGCCTGTTGCCAGGGGACAACGCCGATGAAGCTGAATGAGATGGCAATGTCGATGGCCGCAACGGCGAGCACCGAGTACAACACTGCCTTGGGGATCGTGCGGCCGGGGTCGCGCACCTCCGCGCCCAAGTAGCAGACCTGGTAGTAGCCGAGGAACAGATACAGCACCTCCGCGGAGCCTGTGCCAAGGCTGGCGATGAAGTCCAGGCTGAAGTCGAACGCGTTCGGGGGCAAGTCGAAGGCGAGGGCGGGATCGAAGTACAGCAGGCCCGTGATGATGACCCAGCCAGTCGTCAGCAGCATCACTGACCACAGCGCGAACATCAGCTTGGCAATGTCGTCGATGCGGCGGTAGAGCGCGAACACGAGGAGGCCGCAGATCCCGGCCGCGAGGAACTTGCCTTCCATCCCGGTCAGCTCGGGCAGGAATACCCTCAGGTACTGCACGAGGCCGATGTTTCCGCTGGCGATCTCTAGCGGTCCGGCGAAGAGCACCTGCCAAACGAACAGGAAGGCGAGCATCCGCCCCCAGGTCTTCGGGCCGAACCCTTCTTTGAGGAAGACGTAAGTGCCTCCGGCTGCGGGAATCGATGCTCCGAGTTCGGCGACAACCATGCCGTCCGCCAGCGCGATCAAGGTCCCGGTGATCCAGGCCAGGTAGGCCTGAGGCCCTTCCAACGTCTTGAGGATCAGTGCGATGGCGATGAACGGCCCGATCCCGACCATGTTGGCCATGTTGATATTGGTTGCGTTGAGCAGGCTGAGCCTTCGCTGCATCTCTGGCATGGGCGTTACTGGCCCGCTGGCTTGCACCGGGGCCGTTCCCGGATTCTACGACAGCAGGGGAATGGACAGCGCATCGCCGCCGCGTGGTGCTGCGGGAATGGGGGCCGAGGGCCACCTGCCTGCTGGTACCCTGAGGAAGCAGCGGGCCAAGATTGGGGTGGTAGCTCAGTTGGTAGAGCAACGGCCTTTTAAGCCGTGGGTCCCGGGTTCGAGTCCCGGCCGCCTCACCAGCGCCTCATAGCCCGGTCTGAACGGCGGAAACAGCCTCTCGGAGGCCTGTCGTTACCATCCCGCGGTGGGACGTCATGTCGCTCCTTGCTTCGAGTCCGAGACCGATGACCGCCTCGATTGCCATTCTCATCCCTGGATCACGACGGCGGCCGCCCAAGGCTACGGCTTGGAGAGAGCAGTGAATCGCACAGTGAGGCTGAGGCGACCGCAGACGAGCATTGAAGCAGCACCCTCGCGGTGCTCTGAGTTTGCCGTTCCAGAGCCAGCCCACCGGCCGTTCTCCCGCCGCAGCGGCCACGGGGATCAATGAGTGGGGTACCCTGCCTCCTAGGGTTGAACAGCATGCTTCCAGTGACAGGAAAAGGAATCGTCGTGAGCAAGTTGAGTCTATTTGCAGTCTTGGTGCTGGCATTCGCCTGCGACTACGAGGCTGGAACGGAAGAGTCGTCCCCGGCGCTGCCGCAGGCTGAGGCGCTAGTCGCCCGCGGCAAGTCGCTCGAGTTGCCTACAGAGTGGGTGGCCCCCCCGGGCGACCCCCTCCATCACCACACGGCTGGTTTCGCAAAGATACTATGCTCGGCAGTATTCATCACGGGACTCGACGCTGATTTCGCCGCCGAGAACATCGGCTACTTCACAAGCGACTACGACCAGCGCTCGAAGGTAACGAAGCGCGAAGTCGACCAAGAGCACAAGCTGGTGCGCCTGACGCTCGAGGACGGCGTGACGCGGACAGCGAAATACATCGGCGATCAAGGCTGCATCACGATCCCGCTCGGGAAAGACGAGATCTACTTCGACCCAGTTGATGTGACTACTGCGCTTCCCGAACCCGATTCCCAACAGTGGCCAATGGGCGATGTACTGTCCGATGAGCCTCTCCCACCCGAGATCGATGAAGCGATGGTTCAGGCGGCCGTAGACGCTGCGTTTGAGCCGAGTGAGGGAATGACCGCCGCCTTTGTCGTCACGTGGCGGGGCCGGATCATCGGTGAGCGCTACCGCGAAGGCCTTGACCTGCATACGCCTCTTGAGAGCTGGTCGATGGGCAAGAGCCTGACGGCGAGCCTAATGGGTGTCTTGATCCAGCAAGGGGTCTACGACCTCTGGCAGCCCGCACCTGTCCCGGAGTGGCAAGGCGAAGGGGATCCTCGCTCAGAGATTCGGATTGCCGACATCCTGCGGATGTCCAGCGGGGTCCGGTGCGTGAACCGTGGCGATCCGGAGTATCACTCCTCCATGGGCTATCCGGACCATCTCTATCTCTACACAGGCGGGATGAACTCGTTCGAGTGGGCCGCAACCAGGCCTCAGCAGTGGCCCCCGAACACAGTCGGGCGCTACCGGAACTGTGATCCGGTCCTGACAAACTACTTGGTGCGGCTTGGCGTCGAAGAGCGCGGAGGCGAGTACCTCTCCTTCCCGCAGCGGGAACTGTTCGACAAGATCGGCATTCGCGACATGGTGATGGAGACCGATCCGTTCGGGAACTACCTCATCCAGGGGTATGAGTTCGGCACGGGTCGAGACTGGGCCCGGTTGGCCAACCTGTACTTGCAAGACGGCGTCTGGGGAGGGCAGCGGATCCTGCCGGAAGGCTTCGTAGAGTTCGTGAGCACGCCAGCGCCTGCATGGGAAGCCGACGGCCGTCCGATCTATGGAGGGTTCTTCTGGATCAACTCCGCAGACGCCTACCCGATACCGAGGGACGCGTACTACATGGCGGGCGCCGGAAACCAGAAAGCGTTTATCATCCCCTCCCACGACGTGGTCGTAGTGCGGCTGGGACATTACAAGGGCTCAAGTCCGGGGGACAAGGGCCTGAAGAACGCCTTGGCCATGCTCATGGAAGCCGTGCCCGCGAGCTGAACACAACCGCCTCCTGCTGCGGTCATCTGAGGTCACGCCAGCCGCTCGGACCACCTGATTCAGAACCGTTCGATCTATGGGCCCCCGAGATCCATGCACTCCGGCCGATACGGATCCATCAGGCAGTC
This sequence comes from Bryobacterales bacterium, assembly GCA_965203925.1. Classification (GTDB taxonomy): domain Bacteria; phylum Acidobacteriota; class Terriglobia; order Bryobacterales; family UBA6623; genus VXMF01. Next base: position 6,244,901 of record OZ241924.1, on the reverse strand, counting down.
GTGGCGCGGTAGGCGCGTACCCGGCACTAAAGCCCTCCGAGGATTAGCGACAATCGAGAGGGCATGCAAGTATGACCAGAGCGATTCCGTTCCCGTCGAGGCACTGACCAAGCTTTACTTTGGACGCGAGAACTGCGATAGCGCTCCCAAAACAGTCGGAAGGCAAGTCTGATCCACAAGCCCCTGCGCCACGAGTTGCGTGATAGCATGCTCCGGGACTTGGGGTTGTCGCATGGAGCGCGCCCGGAACCCCTGTCACTGAGGTCATGACAGCCGCACCCGTCTCCCAGAGTGCCCGGATCGACTCCCTCGACGTACTGCGCGGGGTTGCGCTGTTTGGCATCCTCGTCATGAACATTCAGTTGTTCGCGATGCCCCAGGCGGCTTACTTCAATCCCACCGTGTATGGCGACCTCACAGGGCCGAACCTCTATGTCTGGGGCGTGAGCCGCATGCTGGCGGACCAGAAGTTCATGACGATCTTCTCGATGCTGTTCGGGGCGGGCATCGTACTCATGTCCGGACGGGCCGGGACGGGAGCCGGCCGGTTGCACTATCGGCGCATGGCATTGCTGCTGGTCATCGGGGCGCTGCACGCCCACCTTCTCTGGCCCGGGGACATCCTCTTCCTCTATGCCGTATGCGGAATGTTGGTCTACCCACTGCGCCGCCAGCCACCGAGGAAACTGCTGGTGTTCGGGTTGCTTGCGCTCGCAGCCGCGTCGCTGATGTCCATAGGATCGGGACTGTCGCTTCCATCCTGGCCGCAGGTGGATCGCGACGCACTTGTCGAGGAGATGTGGCAGCCGACGCCGGAGAAGATCGATGCGGAACTGGCCGCCTATCGAGGCAGCTGGCTTGACCAGCAGCCCGTCCGTTCGGCATCTGCCTTCGCCTTCGAGACATTCCTCCTGATCAAGTGGGGGCTGTGGCGCGCCGGTGGATTGATGCTGGTCGGAATGGCGCTGTTCAAGAGCGGGGTCTTCAGCGCAGAGCGCTCCCCTCGCTTCTACGCCGCGCTGGTCGCTCTCGCAGTCGCAGTCGGGCTCCCGCTCCAGGCCTACGGGATCGCGCTCGACTTCGAGGGCGGATGGGCAGTCTGGTCGTTCTTCGTGGGTCTGCAGTTTATCTACTGGCCGAGCATCGCCGTCAGCCTCGGTTACGTCGGCGTGGTGATGCTGGCGTGTCGGACGCCGTTACTGCGACGATTCACCCGTCCGTTCGCAGCCGTCGGTCGGACCGCCCTGACCAACTACCTGCTTCAGACGGTTGTCTGCACGACGATCTTCTTCGGTCACGGTCTTGGCTGGTATGGCTCCGTGGATCGTGTCGGACAGCTCGCCGTCGTGGTCACCGTTTGGGCGGCACAACTTCTCGCGTCGACACTTTGGCTGCGGTGGTTCCGTTTCGGGCCGGCAGAGTGGACGTGGCGGTCACTCACCTACGGTATCTGCCCACCGCTACGGCGGGTGCCTAGCCTTGAAAGCGCCCAATAAGACGTCATCGGCCAGTGGACGATCACTGACTCGACTGAACTGGTTCGAGAACCCGACTGGAGGATCGTGCTCGATAGCCGACAGCTAGGCGGATCTGCTGCAGAGGTTTGGGTCGGGAGTGACTATTCGCGTTCATCGGACATGGTTCCGGACTGGTTCTCTTTTTCATCGGCGGCACGGTGGCCGGGCTGTTCGTCCAACGTGTCCTCCGGAAAGCTACCGGCGCATGGCGCACGTGCCTGATCGCGGGAATCGTGCTGGCGCCCCCCGTCGCTGCTCTTCTCAGCCTGATGGAAGGCCTGCTCTGACCCCATATGGTCGTCGTGTACGCGCCGGTGCCGTACTTGCTCCTGGCCGGAATTCCCTTGGTGATCCGGACGATCTGGCTACGCTTCGGCAAGCTGTCCGGTGGGCATCCAACCCAGCGGCATGAGTGCGGGGCCGCCACGCATCGGGCCGGCCGTCGGGGCGGAGTCTGCCGCGGATGCCGAGTCTGTGAGCGCGGACGATCAGTCTCCGGCGAGGCGCACGAGAGCGACCCAATCCTGAGCGGACTCGCCTGGCGCGGGTCCCAGCCGCACGATTCCCGGCCCGGACACGGCGACGCCGTCTTCCAGACCTCCGCCTTCGGCCGGATTGAACCAAGAGACTTCGAACTTACCCGCGTTGCCTTCCAGATCCAGCCTTGCGCTCCCGCCAGACGGGACATAGACGGCGTAGGCCTGACCGGGCTTGGCGAGGACGTAAGCTCCGCTGTCCGTCGCCAGGTGATCGGCCGAGGTCATCTCCGGGAAGGGCAGGTGCTCGTGAAAGAACTCGAGCGCATGGCGGGTCATCGACCAGATCTGGTCGCGGGACCGAAAGTCCTCGAGATCAAGATCATTGTTCGGATACATGTATCCGAAGTACCACTCGATCCCCCAACTGCCCGCCATCAGCGTCGCCCAGAGATGGTCCCGACGCTCATCGTGTCGGGAATCGTCCTCCGAATCGGGCGCAACGCCGTCGCGGCCCGTACGCTGCTCGTCGAAGGACACGATCCAAGGGCGACCTGCCTCGCGCGACCTGCGCATCCACTCGATTAGTGCGGAGTGGACAACCGGATCGTCGCGAATCTGCATGGACGCTCCTTCAAAGTCCTCGAACCCGAGCAAGGGTCCGTAGTGCCGTTCGTGGTGCTCGACGGTCGCGTGCGTGTGCATGACGACCGGGTGATCATACGGGTCAAGCCGATGCAGAGCCGAAGCATGCGCCTTACGCTGCTCGGTCGAGTTGGTATTTTCCTCGCCCAGGTTCCAAATGAGGGCGGGATGGTGGCCGAAGCGGGCGACGAGCTCTCGGTAGTAGAGCTCGCGGTTCGGTCCGAGGTCGCCGTCGTCAAGCAAGTGATCGTTCTCTGTCTCCGATGTGACGACATGCAAGAGGATTCCTAGCCTGTCGGCGTGCGAAAAGACGACCTCCCATTGCTCGAGCTTGCTCACGTCGAACCGATCAAATCCTGTGCGGTCGACCCACGGCCAAGTGTCGTCGCCGTCGCCCTCTACGTTTTGCGGCAGAAAATATATCGAGTTCACCCCTTTCGAGGCTAGGTAGTTGAGCGCCCCGATCAACCCTTTGCCCTTGCCGCCCTGCCACGACGGATCGCCTTCACGCCAGTCCCGTACGTGCGGTTCGTAGCGGTGCAAAAAGGCTTCTCGTCGCCCCGACTCGGCGTCGTGGTCACGAGTCCCGTCGAAGTCCACGTAGGCCAGCAGGTTTTCCGGGCTGTCGGCGCCGCCCTTGAGAAAGTACGTGCCGTCTCCGGCGAACCTCGGGTAGCGCTCGCCGACGTACTCGAGGCGTCCGCGGGCACGAAAGTCCGGAGGCTGCTTGCCGGATCCTTCAACCAGGAACGCCCCGGTCGCACCGTCGAAGCCTGCTGGCTGGCCTGCAGCGGGATCATCCGCGAACGCCACCCCGGGACCCGCTCGAAACGAGGCGCGGTAGCGCCAGATCCCTTCCGCGTTGGGCGCGAACCGTACCTGCCAAGTCGAACCCGACTCAGCCGAAGTCTCTGCGGGGCGACCATCGGCCGCGAAGAACCCCGGAACGACGAACTCGCCGCCGGGCCCGGTGAACGTTACGTCCAATCGATAGTCCGTGAAGGGATTCGGCTCGGCTGTTTCGGACGTCTCGGGTCCGTCGAAGGCAAGCGTGACCGCGTGCCAGACCTGGAGTTCGCCCGATACGCTCGCCTGACGAACGCCGCAGCCTGAAAGGACGAGTATCAGAACGGTGGGAACCCACGTGCGCATGGCCCGATTCTAGCCAGACGACAGATGGACCGCCGTATTTCCCAAGCTGGTTGCTGGCGTCGGTCCTTCTGGCGATTCCGCGTGCAACTAGACGCTACCAAGCACGACACAGCAGCGCAGGACGCACTACCCGGCCACCGGTCGGCTGCAGTCGGATTGATATTCACGTCGTGTGGAAGCGCTGCCAGCGCGCCGCGATTGAGTCCGGTCTTGAGGGCGTGTCAGTTGTGTGATGGCGCTGTGCTGCGTGGTGGGCGGTCAAGTGGTCGTCCTGGCACTGCGGTCTGGCGGGAAAGTTGGGCTATCGCGTGTGGTGATTCGGCATGCTGTGACAACAAGTCCGCCCAGCGCCGAGTCGTGCTGCTGACAGCGCAGTCGTTCCCTCCCTGAGGCGGTGTGCGGGACGCTGGCGAAGAATTGAGGCATATCTAGGTCGACATTACGTGGCTGCGGTGCCAGTCCTCGGAGCCTGTCGAGCGACGCACGGGTGAGGGTCGGGAGTCCCGCACCCTCTGCCACCTCCTCGCAACTTTATGCAGCATGACATAATGCGCCCGGGAATAATCTATTCGTGCAATTCATCGACCGACGCGAAGAAATGGGGCGTTTGGACCGTGCGCTGTCGCGCCCCGGATCCTTTTCTGTGATTTGGGGCCGCCGCCGCGTGGGCAAGTCCCGCCTCTTGGTCGAGTGGTGCGGAAGACACAACGGCCTCTACACCGTCGCCGACCGGTCGGCGCCCTCGGTCCAGCGGCGCTATCTGGCATCCGCTGTCGCTGAGCGATTCCCAAACTTTGCGGATGTGGAGTATCCGAATTGGCGAGCATTCCTCGCTCGCCTCTCCGCAGAGGCTGACCGTACCGGTTGGCCCGGACCGTTCGTCATCGACGAGTTGCCCTACCTGATTGCCGCCGATCCTGGCTTGGCCAGCGATCTGCAGAATTGGATTGACCACCCTTCCAGGCAGCTCGGAGTTGTGGTCAGCGGCTCGAGCCAGCGTATGATGCACGGCGCTGTGCTGGACTCCAGCGCCCCTCTCTACGGCCGGGCTGAACAGGCTTTCGCGCTTGGGCCCCTCCAACCCGGGTATCTTGCTGACGCGTTTGGCTCCGACGACTGGCGCTGGCTAGTCAGCCTCTACTCGGTGTGGGGTGGCATGCCGCGGTATTGGGAACTGGCACTGCCCTTCGGGAATGACCTCGGAGCCGCTGTGGACTCGCTGGTACTCGATCCAGCCGGCCCCCTACACGAAGAGCCGGTACGCCTCTTGGAGCAGGAGATTCCGCCTGCTTCCGCATTGCGCCCGTTGCTGGACGTCATTGGGGCGGGAGCGCATCGGGTTAGTGAAGTTGGCGGTCGTCTCGGGCGTGCCGCATCCAGTCTGGCGCGACCACTCAAGTCTCTGGTCGAGATGGGTCTCGTCCGGCGCGAAACGCCCTTCGGTGCCAATCCAAGGCTCGGCAAGCGGAGTCTATACCGGATTGATGATCCATTCCTGCGGCTGTGGTTCCGCGTCATCGCTCCCCATCGTGCTGCCCTGTGGGCGTCGCCACCAGAGACGCGACTGCTCTACTGGCAGCGCCACAGGCGGCAATTGGAAGGCTACGCTTGGGAGGAGCTCTGTCGAGCGGCCGTACCGTGGCTGCACCGCGCCGACCACCCGATTGCAAAGCTAGGACCGTTCGAGCCTGCCCAGCGCTACTGGCGTGGCACCGAGCGCGAAGTCGACTTGGTTGCTCCCGCCGTCGAGAGGAGGGGACTGCTCGTGGGGGAGGCCAAGCTGTCCGCCAGCCCCGCCGATGTGGCGAGATGGACGGCTGCGGTGGCCAACCTCGCGTTGCCAGCCAGCAGCGGGTTGGACCGCGTGCCAGTCCTTTTTGTGCCTGCCGCGGATAGGCTAGCCGCGAGGGTCGGTGGGGGATATGTTGTAGACGCACGCGCCGTGCTGACGGCACTCCGGTAGAGTCCGGCCTGGATTCAGCATGACCACATCGTGTGGTCGTCCCATCTTGGCGCCGCCGTCCCCATCTTGAAGACTTCTTCGCGAAGAACAGCATCCGACCGTGGCTGGACTGCGAGATTTGGTAGAGCTAGGGGTCACCCGGCCGTCCAGGCGGGACTACGTGATTGCGGATTTCCTTCTCGCCCTCCACCTGCCATGGCTATGGGACCGCTTCCACGCCTGCCGCCCCCGACTGGCGGGTCGGATCGCATTAGGTCAAACTTTCGCGAAGGGCAGGCTGCGTGTGCGCTTGGAGTCCACCTGCACCAACGATTCTGCCGTCTGTCTCTCGCACGCCACTGAGAAGAAGGTTGGTCTTGCAGATGGCACGGCTTCCGCCGTCGATCTGTCGGCCGAAGATGCGGGGGAGAATTGGTTGTTCCGCTTCTCTGCGGGCTGCAACAGGACTACCTTGGCCGTGCCCTTGTCGGCCAGTAGCCTTCGTGAACCGTTTCGAGCCTTAGTCCTGTATTATGGGTAGCATTCACTAAGCGGACAAGAGTATTACCCATATGCATGGATATCTGATTTATGAATCTAACATAAGCGGATCGAGAGACTGTGGAGTCACCTCCCGGCCGATTAGCAGACACCCTCGGTCAGCACTTTTCATCTGTAGATCTCCTCACATCACCGCAGCCTGCGATGCAATATGACCCCTACCGGACCACCAGAACGGGAGGCTGCGCGATTCTCTGGTTCGCCGGTTGGGGGCCAAGAGTCGACTTGGACGGAACTGCAGGTGCGGATCCCCGGTGAGTGTCGGGGACGCAGGGATGGCTTGGCGAAAGCCTCAGTTCATTGCCCGCTGCCGTGGAGCTGTACGGTATTGGCTCTTCGGATGGAGAGGCTTGGCTCGGCATCGGGGCTACAGTCTCGTCGGCGGTTGTGGAAGGGCAGGGGAAGGGTGACGCCCAATTCCGTACGAGTGGTCTGACGGGCTCACCTGCACCATTGACCGTCATGACCGGGCGCCACTGGTTGGGACGCGCGGAAGCTCGAACGCCCAGTGCTAAAACGGACCTAGGCAGAAGACTTGACGGTTTGTCGCGATTACCCGATCGTAGAACGGTCCAAGGACTCTCGGGCACCTGCCGAGGGGTCGCTTCCCGTGAACCGCTGCGCCAGCAAGATCGAGGTCCGAGGTCCAGTCCGTTCCCAACGACACCGTGGTGCCGCTGGGCCAGTTACCGTTCTTCGTCGGATGCCTCAGACCAGCGAACTACACCAGCCCAAGTCCGGTGAAGATGGTGCACGTGCTGATTCGCCGGGAATGATCCTGCTGCGGAGCGATAGCAGCGACGTCAGAATCAGTCCGCACCGCTTCTTCACTGACTCTGTGCGACGAGCCGGTTCAGTTGCCCACGAAGCCGGGCCATCCCCATCATGAGCGTCGACGCTCTAGTGCGCATCGGCCTGCTCGTTGTAGCCGCAAAACTCACCGAAGGCGTCCTGGCACGGATCGGCCTGAGCGCAATCATCGCGTACACCTTGGCCGGAGCGCTGTCAGGCCCCGTAACCGGCATTGTCGTGTTGGGGGACGACACTCAGGTTTTTCTCAGCGTCGGCATATCCGTATTCTTCTTTCTCATCGGCCTCGACGAGCTCGACCTCCCCGCCTTCAAGGCTACAATCCGTGGCCCCTACTTCGTTGCCGCGATGGTATCGGTCGCGATTTCCGTTCTTGCTTCACTGACTGTCACATCAGACCTATTCGGCTTGGAGTTCTCGTTGGGACTCGCATTCAGCGACGCGGTGGCTGTAGCCGGCATTCTGTCGCTTTCCAGCTTGGGTCTCGTGGTCAAGGTGCTGGCGGACTTGGGAATGCTCAAGCAATTGATAGGGCTCAGAGTGTTCACCGCCGTCATCATTGCGGAGGTGCTCGCCCTGCTGCTGGTCGGCGTCACCATCGGCGACGTCGTCCACGAGATGAGCGTCGGCGGTGTGTTGCGGCTAATTGGACAGATTGCGGGCTTCGCGGTGATCACGTGGTTCGTATCAGCGAAGGCGCTTCCAGTCGCCATCGATGTTCTCCAACGGTGGCTTCACGTGTCAGAGCTCTCGTTTGGATTGCTGGTCGGCAGCCTCTTTCTCGTGGTTGCCGGCGCCGAGCTAATTGGACTGCACGGCTCGCTGGGTGCACTTCTGTTCGGGGCCTCGCTGTCAGGGTTGCCCAAACGGGTGCGAAGCGACATCATGCCGGGCATCCGAAGCATGGCGGACGGCCTCTTCGTGCCGCTCCTCTTCGCATCTGCAGGTCTGTACCTCGACTGGTCGTTTAGCGCCCTGCCCACAGCGACGATCGCAGCCGTAGTGGTCATTCCGTGCGTCGGAAAGTTCGTTGGTGCGCTCATAGGCACGTACTTGGCGCGGCTGGACAACCCGGTCGTACTAGCGACGGGGCTGATGGCCAAGGGCGTCGCCGAAATCGCCCTTCTGCTTGTCCTGCTCGAGAGCGGCGTGCTTGCCCGAGAAGTCTTCTCACTCCTCGTGTTGATCATGTTCGGGTACATCGTAGTGATGCCTGCGGCCATCGGTCTAGCCACCGGTCGGGCAAAGGATCTGGAGAATTCCAAGCCTCCGACGACCGTGCCGCCGTCGTTCGCCCGCCATGCCCTGAAAGGCGTCCGCGTGAGCTCCATAATGGATCGCACGCGCGTCTACCCCGCTCCCGACCTCTCGGTGGAGGCGTTCCTGAACGAATGGACGATCCCGAATCAACTGGACTACATCGTCATGGAGAATGGCGTTCTCGTAGGCGCCGTGTCGCTGCCAAGGCTGCGCCGTGTGGGCAATCGCTCGTCGGCGGAGACCCCGCTGCGAGACCTGCTGCGCCGCAACATTCCGCAAGCGTGGCCGGATGAGCCCGTTGAAGATGTGCTGCAGCGGATGACGGACCACTCGCTGTCCGTGATTCCGATTGTCGAGCGAGACACGAGCCGGTTCCTGGGCTCCGTCGCCAGCCACGACATCCTCGACCTAGCAGCGCTGATGCGCGAAATTGAGGGCGAGGCGCAAGCGCTTGACGCCGGGCAGAATCCGGCTGGTCACTAAGGCGGCGAGAGCCGGAGATCTCAGATCCCGCCAACGAAATCGCAGCGGCGGCGACCAGGCACACTCCGGGTGCGACTGGGGCCTGCTCGTGTGCGATGAATCTTGCGGAGGCCGTACCGGCCGTTCTGAAAGCGGGATATATTTTGGAACTAGCTGTCGAGTTGCTGGAGTACGAATGCTCCGGGCCTTGTATTCGCACGGGTTCGCCGGGTGCCTTAGGCCGTTCCCGAGGGATGTCGCGGCACTCCGGACAGAGGCCTCGATAGCTGCCAGCCATGCCACAGTCGGGGAAGGAGTGCGCCCAATCCCGACCGTGTCCCAAGTCGCGATCTGACGCATCCGCAGCACTCCGCGCGGTTCGGGGGACGCGGATTGGCTTCGCTTGCGGTGTGCAGCATATCGGGCATGCCAAAGCACACGCTGACTATCGGCTTTGCGGCTAGCAAGGCCCGTCAGGTAGGCTTACGGTGCGACCATGCTTAGTACCCGCTGTCGGCGATTCCCAGCACGTCGCACACGCACGCGATCGGACACTTAGCCTAGTTCGGCATTAGGAACTCGAAGACCCTGAACAAGATCGAATCGGTCTGCCGAGCGAACTAGGCAGCAGCCTTTGCCGAGAATTGTGACTTAGTCCACAGCCGCCGGTTCTCACGGCACACCTTCGACAGATCCTCGTGCTCGGCGCTCGTCAGCCATCCTTACGCCCGCCCCGGTCCAGCTGGCCTGCTCCAGCCGCGAGCGCTACCGTGGGTGAGCATCCAGCCTTGGCCTCCGTGTGCGGCTGCTGTGGCCGCACGGCGCAAGTGGCGTCTCCCAAGGGAGTTTGCCCGGCCCGGTTTGGGCTGGGTTTGGCAGTGGTCGCGGTGTTGTCTGTCTGCAGATCGCTGAGTTGTGTGCCCAACCGCTCCTAGCCAGAGTGTAGGCGAACATCTTCGCTGTGCGCTCAGAGGGACGAACACCCCCAGATTCGCTCGTTCAGAGGCTTCAGCTCACCCAATATGACTTGATTGGTCGCGCGGCCCGGAGAATTCGTCGCATCAACGGTTGACTGGGTGCATTACATTCACCGATAGTAGGTCTAGGTCACGCTCTCACGCTAGAGCGGTCTGATCTTGAGGCTCGGATCCGTCTCTACTCTATCGATGATCTCGTTGTAGCAGTCAACTAACTCAGATACGGCACGCTTCCGTCCGTCGGAGCGAAATCTCCCTCTCTCGTAGACGTTAAGTGAAATGAACTGCTCGATATCAAATACGTCAATGCGGTCAGTAAGACCTAAGTTTTCGGCAAGAGTTGAAGCGAAAGACTTCTGACGACTAATTGTCACCAAGATTGGCCGCAGACCTTCCTCAATATTTCGCTCACACTTCCTGATCAACGCTCCACTTGGAGCAATGGTCACGTGGATTGCTACATCACCGATGAGGAAGTCACCCGGCCTCCCTGTGGGACTGTCAGCTGTCGACACACTATGATGAGAAAATCCACCCGTGAATCCTTCGTGGGATGTCTCTCCACGTCCAAGCAAGCATTCCAATTTGGCACCGACCAAGTGTTGTAAGACCGCCCCCGAGAGGTTTGTTCCGGGAGAGTTTTCTTGCCGTCTGGCTGCCTGTCCAATCAGATCGCTAACTGTCGATTCCAAGCTTCGAGACGTACTCAAGTTGAGTCTGAATGGCTTACTGGCGAAGAAGCGCCGCACACGGTCAACCCAGAACGCCTCAATCTCATCCAAGTCGGGGTTGCATTGGGATGCCATCCTGTTCAGTAACACAACATATGCTTGCATGTTCCTAATGCTTCCCCTGCTAGTTCGGCCACCTTCGGCAGCCAAAACCTGGAGTATCTTATGTCTCTGTAGCACATTTTGGACAGCACTCTTGCCAAGACCAAGCACCTGCCCCCCACCTTTGGTAATGAGGGCTTTCGCGTCAAGCGGTAGACCAAGATTGCGCGCGTGCTGCGTCACGACTAGTGCGACACACAGCGGTCCCTTGCCACGGAATCTTTGTTCTTCCGCAAAGGCCTCCAACTGGAGGGTCAGATCCGACACTTCTCACCCCGCCGTCCGCCACGTCCTCTGGTTGCATGCAAGTAGCGGCTCCAGAACTTGGCGCGCGAGATAACGGACGACCGGTACAACTACGCCGTCTCCCACGAGGTGGTATGCCTCGTTGTAAGCCTCAGGAAGCTTGTAGTCGTCGGGCAATCCCATGAGCCTAGCTGCCTCACGTGGTGCCAAGAGTCGAGTTCGAACAGATCGACCGTTCACCACGATCACTGTCTGGCGGCTTGATCCCCCCCGTGGTGTCCTCAGGCACCCTGCGACACCGTCGAACCGAACTTCGGCGCGTTGCACCCTATGTCCTTCTCTGTCACGACGTGTGCGTTTGTAGATTGTACCGACGACCGGTCGCTGCCTTTCCTGTGCGTTCCGCACTTTCGTGAAGTTCACCCGACTCATCATGCTGATCAATCGGCGCGTTTCCGATCGGCTGTGCCACGCGACACCGCAAGGCTCTGATTCAATGACATCAGATAGCTCTGACTTGCGGTCATCTGGAAGCGGCAAGTGCAACCATACCCATTTCTCCCGAATCGACTCGGGCAGCTCACAGACAGCCCGGACAAGGGATGCTGGGTGCCACACTGAATTGTGCTCGCTGCAGATTCGCTCTGAAGGAAGAGACATTCCATCTCGTATCGCAACGATGAATAGGCGTGGGCGAGACTGGGGTACGAACCTCACCGCATCGATTACCATTGCCCCAACTCGGTACCCGGAATTTGCAATCGCAACCACGAGCGAGACGAAGTCCTTTCCCTTGTGTGACGTGATCGTGCCTCGAACATTCTCCAAGACAATTAGCGCCGGGCCACGCCCTTCGTCGTCCAATCGTCGAACTAGTCGCCAGAATGGCCAGAATGTTCCGGACCGTTTCCCGTTCAGGCCGGCTTGGGAGCCGGCAAGTGACAGATCTTGACAGGGAAACGATGCCCAAGCTAGATCCACAGCTCCTGGCAAGTCGCGAGCAGAGAGCTCGGCGACATCTCCACACTGAAACTCCGTGCCCGTCCAATTCCTCTTGTACGACTTCGCTTTCTTCGGGTCAATATCATTCGCAAAGACACACTTCCACCGTCGGCCTAGTCCGGCCCGTGCCATTCCCGCTCCCGCGAAGAACTCATAGAACTCAAGCATTCCAACCGTGGGCACCTGCCCTAGCAACTCCAATTGCTCCGATTGACCTCGAACGACCACTCTCGAACGGCCTGAGTCGCGACCGCAGACACACCAGATTGGATCTCACCGAAACTCTGTTAGTGGAGAACTCACACTGGTGTACAAGTCACATACATGATATTGTAGCAGGTAGCAGTGCATTCGCAACATAGTGTGGGCGACGTGCCGAAGCCTAGGGCAAACTAGATCTCCATCCCGGGCCCCGCTTGACCGGACGGGGCGTCTACTGCACTTGTGGCCGAATGAGGACAGATCCGGTCACGGACTAACTGGGTGGGTCCACAAGGTTCGAATCCCGGGTGGAGGTTGGTTTCTGGAAGGAGGTCAGACCATCTCCCGGCTCTGGGAAGTAGACGGGTTACGATGGCCTCGATGCCGCCAAGTGCTCCGCCGATACATGGCTGGGCTGCCGGTGGTCGGATCTTGGATGTGGAGCTAGCGACATGCGGCCCGCGGTGGGCTGGGCCGGCTCCAGCCGTGGCACCGCTTCTGCCGCGGAGCGCTCCACTGACGTCCGTTTCCGCGTAGACAGTGCGAGTGGAGTCCAGGTTTGCTAGCAGCGGGTGCAGGGCTACGTCGAGGCAGTTCTGGGACTGGTGAACTAGACGGCTCTGCAGGATGGAGGTCTTAAGGCCAGGCACAAGGCTGGCTCCGGCGGTGAACTGCGACTCCCGCTCCACTTCGTACGTCATCTCGGGCTTGGACAGGTGCAGTGCCACCAGCGGCGGTGCAGTTCGGCCCGGTAGGCCAGCATGCGCGCCGCGCCTTCCGTAACCATCAGGTAGCGCATGGGCTGGGCCAGCGCTGCCCGGCAAGTCAGGCACGTCGACGACCAGCACGTGGTACACAGTTCGGCCGCGCGTCCACGGCACTATTCACCCTGTGGCGGACCTGCTTGAGTTGGGCGCGCGGCTGATCGGCCTGCGCGGGCTTAAGCCGCCATGGGATTGTGACGCTCGGCATGCTCGCCGCCCGTCGCGAGTGCCAGACTGACTGGCTTCGGCGCCCGCGAGAACGGACTCTCGCAATCGGACATTGACCACAGCGGTGCTTGGGCAGACAAGACGTAGGCCCCGTAGCCTCGGTGGTAGCCCTTGCGGCGAGTGGTAGGTAACAGTGAGCCATCGTCGGTTTGGCCGAATCACACGATTCCCACTTCGTTGCCGCCGCTGCACTTAGCGCAGACCTCTGTGCCTACTCGGAGAACTGCTGTGCGGTAGGCAGGCTGTCGCAGCCAAGAGCTCCAACTCAGGTCGGTAAGTGTCGCACTATTCCAGTCCCGAACTGCACCGAGCCTAGTCCATCGAAACTAGGCGCTTGCGCGTCAGCGAGCCGGATTCCCCAATGAGGTGCCCGGACAGGCGCAAGAAAAAGAGTCAAGGCCGCAACGGGAAGAGGCGTGCGATCCAAACGCGCTGCCTGACGTCACCGCGCCAAGCCCCAGTGACTTCCGACGCAGCAAGCGGACTATTGCCCCGGCGAGCCCCAAGTAGTTCCGGGGGCGAACGGGTACCTGCGCTCCGCGCGCACCGCTCGGCCGGGACGGGCAGTGGTCGCCAGTACGCCGTCATCAAGGGCCACAACGCCGTTCACGATCACGTATCGAATGCCTTCCGGAGACCTTGCAGGGTCTTCATAGGTTCCACGGTCGATCACGGTCTCGGGGTCGAATACCACGATGTCTGCGTCTGCACCCGGCCGAATGCGTCCCTTGTTTCGCATGTTCGGCAGCCGCTCCTCAAGTCGCCGGGCGGGCATCAGGGTCATCTTCCGCAGGGCCTCCATGAGCGAGAGAGCTCCCGCCTCCCGCACGTACCGTCCCAGCACCCTCGAGAACGTCCCGAACGACCGAGGGTGCGCCCGTCCCCCGTTGAGCCACATGCCGTCGCTGGCGATCATGGCCAACGGGTCCGCGATCACGCGCCGGACGCTTGCCTCCTTGTAGAACGGAGGCACGATGATGGTGCCTCCTACTTTGCGTCTCTCGGAAAACGTCTCTCGGGACAGCCTTTCGCCCGTCTGCACCCAGATGAACTGTGACAGTTCCTCGTCCGTGTATCGCTCCCAGTCATTGAACAGGTGGGACTGGATGAGGGTCGAACCGCGGTTGTAGGGATAGGCCTCGGTCGATACATCCAGACCGGCCGCCTGAGCACGTTCGATCTCGGCCAAGTACTCGCCGACGCGGTCCCGTGCGCTGCTGTTGAGGTGCACGACATGGGTCTGCGCGCCTGTCGTCCGCGCCAACTCGATTACCTCCAGCAAGTTCGAGAGCGACTCGTGGTCCGTACGCATGTGCACGTGGCAGCTGGCGCCATAGCGCCGCGCAAGCCGGAAGACCTGCTCAATCTCGTCTTTGGACGCCCCAGGCGTGTAGGCGAGGCCGAAGCCGACCGCCACCGCGCCCTCATCGAGACCGCGCTCGATGCGCCGCAGCATGACCTGCATCTGCTCGGGTGTCAGCTCTGCAGCGAGCGACTCGCCCGACAGGCCCGGATTCTGACCGAGCACTGCGAGCTGCCTCGAATACGGATGTGAGATGCTCGCGCCGTAGTTCACAAGCGCCTTCGCTTGCCGGTCCCGGTACCACGCTTCGATGTCCTCCACTCCAATCTCGAGCTCCAAGGATGTGGTTATGCCGTCGCGGGTTTGCGCAGCGTAGTTCTCGAGGCTCTGTCCGTGTTGGTGCAGGTCGATAAATCCCGGGGCAACCACATGGCCTGAAGCGTCGAGGACGCGACGACCCTCAAGCTGCCCTTCGGTCAGGACAACAACGCGACCGGCCGATATCCCTACGTTCCGAATGCCGTCCAGGCCGGATTCTGGGTCCATCACCCGGCCACCCTCTATCACCAGATCCAAGCCGGCCTGGGCAGCCAAGGTGCCGGTGCACAGTGCGAAGAGCGCTACCAGTCGTCTCATTAACGAGCGATTATCCAACACTAGGTGTCGGCTTGCCGACGAGTGTGCTCTAGGCTCCCTCTCATCCCCGATGCAACCGAATACTCTGGAGGTGCATCTAATCGCGCGACGGCAACCTGCTAAGGAGGCATCTCAAAGTGCGTATTCGGACTTCCCCAATCTTCCCCGGCACCTTCGTGATGCTGCTGCTGAACTCGTTACCCGCCATCGCCGACGAAACCCCGCAACCCGCGCTGGGTGTGGCCAGGATCAGCGCTCTCAGCGGTGACGTTGCCACACTCCGAGGGGACTCAGGCGATTGGATCGCCGCAGCCGTGAATCTCCCCCTCGTCGAGGGCGACTCGATCCGCACGGCGGACGCATCGCGGGCGGAGGTGCAGCTGGACGCCGGGAATGTCGTCCGCATCACAGGCGACACCGAGGTGCAGCTTGTGGAGCTCGGGGAGATGCGATTCCGAGTGCGTGTCCTTCGCGGAACTGCACTCTACAGCGAGTGGGCGGACAGTGCCGCGGACATCGACATCGAGACCCCACGGGCCGCTGTCCGACCGTCTGCCAAGGGCCGTTACCGGGTGTTCGTGGCCGAGGATTGGACCTTGGTTGAAATCCGAGAGGGCAAGGCTGAGATTGCCTTTGAGCACAGTGCGACCACCCTTGCGAAAGGACAGCAACTGACGATATGGACAGCCGATGAAAAGGTGGAGTTCGAGGTCGGGAAGCTCGGAGATTCGGACGCCTTCGACCGCTGGGCAGCGAAGAGGGACAAGGATCTGCGCCGGACGGCGGCCCGCCAGTACATCAGCAAGGACATCTACGGGATCGAAACACTCCATTCGCACGGCCGCTGGCGCAACGTGCGGTCAGTCGGGTGGTGCTGGTTTCCTAGGGTCTCTGTCGGCTGGGCGCCATATCGGCACGGCCACTGGATTTGGGTCCCACACTACGGATGGACTTGGGTCCCGGACGAGCCTTGGGGCTGGGCACCGTCGCATTGGGGCCGCTGGCACTACGATGTCTCGTTCGGCTGGGGTTGGTATCCGGGCGCTCCCTTCCTTCGCCATGCTTGGCGGCCAGCCTTGGTTTCGTTCGCGTGGGGAGGCTACTCGTTGGCTGGGCCTGGCTACGTCGCTTGGTCGCCGCTGGGCCTCGGCGAGGTATACCGCCCGTGGTACGGGTGGGGTCGCGGAGGCCGGCTCGGGCCCCGCGGAGGCACCTCCACCCAGATCACCGAGGTTGTCGTCAACGTCAACAATTCCCCGGCCAGACGCGTGGGGTCGTGGCGCGGCGATCGTGCCGCGGCCGGAGGCTCGTACTTGAGGACAGACGAGTTTGCCTCGGGAAGGGCCGCTACGCCGCGCTCGATCCGGCTCGGCATGCAATCCCGCACCCAACCCATCCGGGGACCCGTGCCGGTCGTCCCAAGCAGGTCGAGCCAAGGCCGGCTGCTGCCTGCGTCGTCGACATCGGTGCGGGCAGCACCTGCCGCAGGTTGGGGCCGGGTGAATGT
The DNA here is from genome assembly GCA_965203925.1 of Bryobacterales bacterium. GTDB lineage: Bacteria > Acidobacteriota > Terriglobia > Bryobacterales > UBA6623 > VXMF01. The sequence goes on along the minus strand of OZ241924.1, from coordinate 6,228,379 downwards.
TTCCCGTTTGCGAGACGGAACGGCGCGGCCCTCGTTCGAAGACCAGAGGGCTCAAATGCGTCGTAGCGTGGATGAGTTCAACCGGACCTACGCAAGGACCGGGAGGATTGGGGCCTCGCTTGCCGGCTCCGCGCCCGGATCCGGAGCTGCCACTTCCGGACGGTCCGGTGGGGAGCGGCGGCCTAGCACGATCGGTGCGCAGCCTCGATCGGCGCAGCTGGGACGGCGCCCGACCACTGCGGCAGCCGCGAATCCCGGCGGGCCTGGGGGCCAGTCCAGCGTCAGGTCGGCGTCGCGTCCGGCCCCAAGCGGCGACAGCACTGTCCGCCAGCGCCCCACTGCCTCCGCGCCAACCCCGACCGTCCCCTCAGGCCGACGGCTGGGTACGACAACCGCGCCTGTACCCGCAGGCCGGAGGTCTGGGACCAACCCGACTCTGACCGATCCCATACGGCTGGGCCAGAGAGGACAGTCGGTCGGTCGTGCGACACGCCTCGGCACCCGTTCTTCAGGCCGTCCGACGGCGGCCGCGGAGCCGTCCCCGGTCAATCGCTCGACCCCTGCGCGTTCTCCGCGCCCCGCCGCTCGGCAGCCCTCCATGCCGGTCACCGCCTCGGGGACCGCAACCGCGCCCACGTCAAATGGGGCATCGCCCGCGGCGAGGCAAGGGGCGGCCACCGACGGTCGGGAGCCTTCGGGATCCGTAGGTCGGCCCACTGGGAGGCAAGCCTCGAGAGTCGGGATTACCTATCCTTCCGCCACTCGCGCGAGCACACAGGTGGCAGTCCCGCCGGCCGACAACCGGCGATCGTCGAGCGCGGCCTCTCAGGCTGGTCGCAATTCGGCCACGGGACGCGTCGTCCGAAGCGCGCCGAACGCCGAATCTGACCGGCGTGGGATCGTGAACAGCGACCAAGTCCGGTCTCCATCCACCACTGCCAACCGGAGAACGGCGAGACCGTCGAAGGCGGGCGCGCCCAGCGTCCCAAGAACCGACCTTGGGCCAGCAGTTGTCCCGAGGCTGGGATCGCGTGTAGGAGCGGGCAGGCCAACGGTTTCGGGCACGATCGGTAGTCGAGCTTCCCGCGTCCGTCCCACGACCGGAGGCGCCAATACGACCTCGCGCCCCAACGCAACTAGGAACAGTCCGGCAAGTAGGTCGACAGGCATACCGCCGCGACCGTCCCAAGGCGCCACCCGCAACCAGTCCCCGGTCGGCGCCGGGGCAACGAGCACTCGACAGCCGACGTCAGGGAATCGCGGTCGGGCTGCGCCACGCACATCGCGGCCCTCTACGCTGCCCCGTCCTCCGTCAGCTAGCGCAGGCGATTCTTCGTCCCGCTCTCGCTATGGCAGTCCGCCAGGGATCGGTTCGCAAGTCGGGGTGAGCCGAACAGGCGGATCCACAGATTCGAGCGGTCGACCGGAGCGCTTCAGCACCTATACGCCTAGGACCACTTCGCGGATCGGTGTGCCGTCTTCCCGTCCCAGCGGCCGAGGCTCCCCGAGCGGGGCGGCCCATGGTTGGCCAGGACAGAACGGAACGTCCCGAAGATCGCCTACGGCGGGGACCAGTTCTCGGCGCAATTCAGAATCGACTTCCCGGGGCACTCGCCCGTCTGTTAGCCCGACCTCCCGCTTAGGCTCCCGGCCAACTACCACGGGAGGGTCCAGGCGCAATTCGAGTTATGGCAGTAGCCGATCCACGTATGGAAGCCAGAGCAGGACCGGAGCCCCCTCGGGCAGAAGCACCATCGGGTCGCGGTCCCGAACGACATCCAGCTACGGGAACGGATCGCGCATAGGGTCCGGTCGCCCGACACCTTCGCCGTCGTCTCGGACCAGTGGAGGGTCCAGAACTCGCAGTGAGCCAAGCAGGTCCACCAGATCGACCTACGGAGGCACCCGGGCGCCGACATCGACGTCCCGTCTGGGCTCCTCGTCGACCACGGCGGGAAGGTCAGGGAGCATGCCGCGTTATGGCACCAGCCGATCGACATCCGGGAGCGGGAGCAGGATCGGTCCGTCCCAAAGCGGAAGTACCATCGGGCCGCGGTCCCGGCCGAGTACCGGCTACGGGAGCGGATCGCGCATAGGATCCACCCGCCCGGCCTCTTCGCCGTCATCGCGGACCAGTGGCGCGTACGGATCGCGCTCTGGCAGTCGAACATCGACTTCGACGACCAGAACACCGTCAAGCCCGGCTGGCCGATCAAGATAGGCGAGCATCGGCCCCGTGGCCGGGGATGCCCGGTCTTTGGGCAACAGTGCCAGCCCGTGCCGCTTGGCGCGTACCGTGCGTCGTATGAGCGTCGTATGATGCATGGGAAGCCAGGATGACACTCAAGACCCTCCCCGTAATCGCGTTATTGGCAACTGGTGCGTGGGCGCAGGACGGGCCGTGCTTGGCCGACGCGATGCTTGACGTTTCCGACTCTCCAGGCGCTGGGCCGGCCTATCCCAAACCTAGGGTGGAAGCGAGCTGCGAAGGCGACCAGCTCGTGGTGCGCTCGAACGGCATTCCGCACTACGAGTTCGTACAGGTGACGCCCAATCCGCTGGTGGAGCGAAACAACGAGTTCCGCGTTCCAGCAAAGCCCCGGCTTGCGGACGAGAAGACGCCAATCCCGCTGCTGGGCTCGCTCGGTTTTGCCGTGAACGGGATGGCGATCTTTGGCCCGAACGAAGGTCCCGTCCCAGTCGAAGAGCAGTTCGGGGATCCGATTTTCAACTCGATCATGGACGCGTGCATGGGCCACACGGCTCAGGAGTACCACTACCACGCACTGGTCCAGAAGTGCCTCAGCACAGGTGTCCGGCCGGGTGAGCCATCCCCAATCCTTGGCTTCGGCTTTGACGGAATCCCGATCCGGGGCCCGTGGGACTGCGTCGACGCCGAGTGCTCAAGGGTTGTCCGGGTCCGCAGCAGCTGGGAACAAGTCCGGGAGCCCCACCAGGACGCATGGGACGCGTACGACTATGTCGAGAAGGAGGGCCCCGAATACCTCGACGTGTGCAATGGGCACGCCCATCCAGATGGGGACTACCACTACCACGCGACCGAGACTTGGCCCTACATCTTGGGTTGCTATTCGGGGACGCCGATGCCGCAGGCTCGGCCGGGCGCCCCGCGGCCCAACCTGACCCAGGGCCAGCGGCCACCCGGTGCCGCGAGGCCGCCTGCACCAAGGCGGGCGAGAGGGGGCGGGCCCGGTCGCACGCCGCGCCCATCTCAGTCCGAAGTGACGGCTGCTGCCGAGGCCTTGGGTTTGTCCAGTGATGATGTGGCCAAGGCTCTGCGGGCCGAGCCGGGCAACCTCAAGCCGGTCAACGTCGCCGCGTCGGCCCGCGCACTCGGTGTCGAGCAGGGGAGCCTTACTGAGGCCCTCGGTCGCCAGCAACGGCCCAGAAGGCAGCGCCCGAATCTGGCGCCGCCGGGGGAGCCGGAGTGCTTCTTCCGCTGCGGTCAGAGCGAGGAGGACGCCGTCGGCTGCACGCTCACACCCGACCACAAGGTCCTCTGCTTCCGCCCCTGCGACGACAACAAGTGCGGCTGACGCGCGTCGCGCTTGGCGCGACAGCGATCTTCGGCGGAATTGCGGCCTGGCCCCAAGATCCCCTGCTTCCGGCCGTGGACCACTCGCAGCATCCGCTAGTCGAGCATCCTGCAGGCGAGCCGGTCCCATTCATGCGTGTGCACATGCACTCGGACTTGATGGACGGCTTCAACCTTTTTCTGGAGACCCGCGACTTCCGATTCACTCCCGAGCGCGTCGACACGGCCAATGTCGCGAACGAGGGCCATGCCCACCTGTACCTCAACGGGCAGAAGGTCGCCCGAATGTACTCGCCGTGGCAACACGTCCCGCGCGCGAGCCTGCGGGAGGGCATCAATCGCCTCGAAGTCGAATTCAGCACGAACGACCACTCGACTTGGGCTGTGGCTGGCCAGCCTATTGGGGCGGACATCCTGCTGGACAGCCGCGTAGCCGACGGCGATCCGATCTTGCGTTCGCAGGTCGGCTACACGCTCGATTGGGAGTGGGGCCGAGCCCGGAAGTCGAAATCCGGAGGCTGGTCCAACGTCACTGATCTGGGGTACCACGTGCACGTGGAGTCCGGAGGGTTGGTCACGAGGAACCTGGAGCTCGTGCCTTGCCATGTCCCCGTCCCGGTGCGGCCGGCCTCGCTGCTCCCGGCCTTCCTCACGCTTCCCTCGGCGATCGCGGGCCACAGCAGCCTTGTCCCGAACGAGTCCAAGATCTCGCAGTCCTACACCGAGGATCTGGCGCGGCCGCAATCCATGTTCCTCGAGGCCCGGGTGGTCACGGATCCCGAGTACTGCAGGGCGCACTACTTGGTTGCGAGGGCGAGGGGCACAGCCCCGGGGGCCGCGGCTCTGTGGATCTCGGGCACCTGGGACAGGGCACCAGGCTCAGGTGGGATACCGTTTGAGCTGCGGTCCGCCGGCGTTTACGGCGAGTTCCGGGCGTTGCGAGATGCGGAGGGTCCCCTGGAGCGGCGTTCGATCGTGGGCGGCATCCGAGTGACGGTCACACGCTCGCTCGGAACGCTCCTCGATGGCATCGACTTTGCCGGAGGCGTCGACGATGGGCACGGGTTGCTCGTGATGCGGCGTCTGGTCTCGCAAACGGAGGTGCGCGTCGATGGTAGGTGATGCACCCCAGGCTAGCTTGGGCCTGGGAATGTGCCCGACAAGGCCACAGCGGACGCCCGCGCCGGACCTTGCGGCAGGCCGGTTGCGTCGGTGCGCGGTTCGGCTCGCCAGCATGTTGGGGGCGGTCGGTTGGATCGTGGCGGCTGCGCCCGCTCAGCCGGCCCAGCCAAATCTCGTATACATCATGGCCGACGACCTCGGCTGGAATGACGTGGGCTACCACGGGAGCGAGATCCGCACACTGAATATCGACGCCTTGGCGAACGACGGCGTGCGGCTCGACCGCTACTACGCATTCCCGCTGTGCAGTCCGACGCGGGCCGCGTTCCTGACGGGGCGCTCACCAATCCGGCTGGGTGTCGACACGCCGATCGGGCCCCGGGGCGTGCTGCCACTTTCCGAACACCTCTTGCCCGAGGCCCTCGGAGAGGCTGGCTACCAGACGTTTCTGGCGGGAAAGTGGCACTTGGGGATCGACCGGGTCGCTGCGCATCCCTACCGGCGCGGGTTTGATCATTCCTACGGGCATCTGGGCCCATCGATCGACTACTTCACGCATGTATGGCAGAACGGCCTTGACTGGCATCGGAATGGCGTCGCCCTGCACGAGGATGGCTACTCCACCGACCTGATCGCCGCCGAAGCGGTCCGGCTGATTGAAGAGCGAGATTCATCCCGGCCCTTCTTCCTCTTCCTGTCCTTCAACGCTCCCCACACACCGCTCCAAGCGCCGGAAGAGCTGATTCGCCGGCACCCGGGGATTCGGCAGGCGCAGCGGCAGGTCTACGCGGCCATGGTCAGCTCGATGGACGACGGCATTGGTCGCCTGCTCGCGGCCCTCCGGGAAGAGGGCATAGAAAGGGAAACCTTGCTCGTGTGGGCAAGCGACAATGGCGGCACCAGGAATCTCAGCGAGAGCAATCGCCCCTTCCGCGGAGCCAAGGGATCGGCCTTTGAGGGAGGGATCCGGGTGCCTGCCTTGGTTCATTGGCCTGGCGTCCTGAATGGTGGAGAGCGATTCGAGCAGATCTTCACTGCGATGGATTGGTTCCCGACGCTGACGACAGCACTGGGGGTCCGGCCGAAAATCCCTCGGTCGCTCGACGGGCTGAACCTGTGGGATGCGTTGATTGGAGCCCGGACGACCGTCGAGCGACGGACGACTGTCATCGGGGTCGACGGGAACTATGCCGTGTTCCAGGGGCCTTGGAAGCTGGTGCAGGTTACTCGGCGCGGCGCAGGAGGGCCCCAAACACTCCTGTTTCGGATCTTGGAAGACCCGGAAGAGTCGCAGGACCTCGCACAGGCCCATCCGGCAGTGGTCGACGAGCTGCTGGCCGAGCTCCGGTTGGTGCCTCGTGGCCCGTCGGTGAGCTCGCGGCGCCCACCGCGCCCTCGTCGCGGCCGGGCCGCGGAGAATGAGCCAGCCCCAAGATTGCTCGCTCCTTGGGTAGAACGGGCTGCCAAGGACTGACAGCTGGCCCGCTAGTCAGCCCGGCGCTGCTCCAGAAATCCCTAAGACGGCCGGGCCGCGAATCTTGGCTTGCACCTCCAAGCCGCAGCGGCTCCTGCGTATCGTTGGCGAATCGGAGGCGACTCGCCCGTCACGGCGGGTTTCACAGTGGCGGTTCCGTGACTCCAAACGCCTTGCGCAGCCGTGCCAGCTCAGCCTTCAACTTCTCGGTGACTTCTGCCGTACCGCGATCACCGTAGATGCTGTCGGTCTCCTCCGGATTCCGATCCAAGTCGTACAGCTCCCATTCGTCGCTCTCGTAGAAGCGGATCAGCTTGTGCCTCGCGGTGCGGACGCCCTCGTGCGCGGGCACTCCGTGGGCTGTTTGGCTCTCGTAGTAGTGGTAGTAGAACGAAGTCCGCCAGTTGCGCGGGGGGGTCCCCTGCATCAGCGGGACCAAGCTGCGCCCTTGCATGTCGGGCGGAACGTCCACGCCGGCAACCTCAAGGAATGTCTCCGCGAAGTCCAGGTTGGACACCAGAGCCCGGCTGGTGGATCCTGGTTCGATCACGCCGGGCCAGCGCGCCACGAGCGGCGTGCGCAGCGACTCGCGGTACATCCAGCGCTTATCGAACCAGCCGTGCTCTCCCAGGTAGAAGCCTTGATCGGAGCTGTACACCACCACGGTGTTCTCGGCGAGGCCCGTCTCGTCTAGGTAGCGCAGCAGCCGTCCGATGTTGTCGTCGACGGAAGCGATGCAGCGGAGGTAGTCCTTGATGTATCGCTGGTACTTCCAGCGAATCAGGTCCTTGCCCTGCAGATTCGCTTCCAGGAAGGCCTTGTTCTTGGGCTCGTAGACAGCGTCCCAGACTGCCTTCTGGGCGGGGTTGAGCCTTCCGTAGCTGTTCATCCACTGGCGCAAGACCCTGTCGTCTTCTGGGGTCTCGGGCGGCGGATTGATCTTCAGGTCGTGCGCCGAGACCATGTGGCGGCCGATCTCCATGCGGTTCTTGGCGGCCGGTGACGCCCGTTCGGAGTAGTCGTCGAACAGCGTGGGAGGCTCCCATATGTGCTGGCCGTCGTACAGCGTGAGATGTTCGGGGCCCGGCATCCAGTTGCGGTGCGGCGCCTTGTGCTGGCTCATCAGCAGGAACGGCTTGTCTTGGTCGCGGCCCTCGCGCAGCCACTCCAGCGACAGGTCCGTGATGATGTCCGTGGTGTAGCCTTCGTGCCGCCGGCGCTCGTCGTCGGGGCCTACCCGCATGTCCGGGTTGTAATAGGCGCCTTGACCCGGAAGCACCTCCCAGGCGTCGAAGCCAGTCGGCGCTGTCTTGAGGTGCCACTTGCCGAAGATCGCGGTTTGGTACCCGGCGGCCTGCAGCAGCTTGGGGAACGTCTGCTGGGAGCCGTCGAACCGCAGCCTGTTGTCGAGCACCCCGTTGAGGTGGCTGTACTTGCCCGTCAGGATCACGGCCCGGCTCGGCGCGCAGATCGAATTCGTGACCAGCGCCCGGTCGAAGCGGATTCCCTCTCTGGCGATCCGGTCGATGTTGGGAGTGTGGTTGATCATCGACCCGTAGGCGCTGATCGCTTGGTAGGCGTGGTCGTCCGTGAAGACGAACAGGATGTTGGGCTTGTCCGTCGCCGCTGGCAGGGCCGAGGCGAGCAAAAAGCCGAGTGCCGGGAGGAATCTCATGTCTCCGTGCATTGTATTCGAGTCCGGCTCGCGTCCAGCAACGAGACAGGTCCGCCCTTAGCCAGCCTTCACCATCCTGCCGCGAGTCCATACAATGGGCAGCAGTGGGCGACCTGTTGATCGAAGTGCGGGACTTGACGTTTCGCTATCCGGGTGGCGCCCAAGCGCTGCGCGGCGTCAACTTCAGGCTGCACCGCTCGGAGACTGTCGCAGTGCTGGGCGCAAACGGGTCGGGCAAGACCACGTTCCTGAACCATCTCGTCGGACTGCTGAGCGGCGAAGGGTCGGTTCGGGTCTGCGGCATGCCGGTCATTGCCGCGAATCTGGGGCGGATCCGCCAGCGCGTCGGGATGCTGTTCCAAGACGCGGACGACCAGATCTTCATGCCTACGGTCGAGGACGATGTAGCCTTCGGCCCGCTCAATCTCGGGTTGCCAGCGGAGGTCGTTAGGGAGCGCGTCGAGTGGAGCCTCGAGCAGGTCGGCCTGAACGGCCAGCGCAGACTGCCCCCGCACAACCTCAGTGCCGGAGAGCGCCGTCGCGCGGCACTGGCGGGGGTCTTGGCCACGAACCCCGAGATTCTGCTGCTCGACGAGCCAGCCACATTCCTCGACCCCCCCGCCAAGCGGGCGCTGGTCAGAACGCTCGTCTCGCTCCCTCAGTCCAAGATCCTGGTGACCCACGAGGTGGACTTCGCCGCGGCCCTGGCCGATCGGGCGGTGTTCTTTGAGGACGGTGCGATCGTCGCTGAGGGGGCTGTTTCGGAACTAGCCGACCGCTTCGAGTGGCGGTGAAGCTCCGCCCTTCATTCGACGAGGTGGGGCGGTCTGCCAACTAATCGGATCGCAACACAATTCCAACCTTGGACCGCGAGTTGCCGCAGACAGTTCGACTCCACGTCTTGACTACGGCGATTGCTTCGCTAGTTGCGCCGAAGCCGGAAGACCGGGTAGAGCGCTAACGCGAGCATGCCAGCGATCAAGGTCGGTATGAACCAAGGTGCCAGGCCCTCTGCGTTTCCTCGTGCTGTCTGAACCATCTTCCACTCGACATATCCAATCGTGGCGACCACTACTAGTTTTGAGAGATTGATGAACCTTCGAGAGAATGCGAAGAGCTCGGATGCGTTTTCCCGTGTGACTTCAACCGGAAAGCTGTGGAAGCGGGTCAGCCGGCTGCCCGCCGTAAGCACGACATAGACGAGAAATCCCACGCCCGTTAGAACCCAAAGGACCGATCGGGACCCAAATGCCTTTGGATTCCCACTGAAATCGAATCTTGTGGGCACTTTTTCCGGCAGGCTGGACCAGTTGACTGCCAAGTAACAGAGCCAGAAGAGCAGGATCCCGAGGGCAGCGGCTTCCACCACCCACTCCGTCCTAGACATTGGCCCCGCGCTTTGCGAACCAGTCGCGTGCATCTGATGGGGGCCTCCGTCCCACGCGATTCTACTCGGCAGGGGGGCTCGCCTGGAGACGTACCACGCCGTCTGCGACATGAAGATTGCCATGCCAAGGCGGGTTCACCATGCCCGCCGCCTCCGTCGGCCGCCGACCTTCGCCGATGGCGCTGACGCGCAAGGCGCCGGGCAGCCCCGCAGTCGGTCTACGCGAGCAATCCGGAAACCACTTCGCCGTGCACATCCGTCAGGCGGAAGTCGCGTCCGGCGTGACGGTAAGTCAGCCGCTTGTGGTCCAGGCCGAGCAGGTGCAGGACCGTGGCGTGGAGATCGTGGAAGTGGACCTTCTTCTCCACGGCGTAGTACCCGTACTCGTCCGTTCGCCCGTAGGTGATCCCTCGGCGCACGCCCCCGCCAGCCAGCCACATGGTGAATCCGTGCGGGTTGTGGTCTCGCCCGTCGGCATTCTCGGCGGTGGGCGTGCGCCCGAATTCGCCGCCCCAGATGACAAGAGTCTCGTCCAGCAGTCCGCGGCCCTTGAGGTCCTTGATCAGGGCGGCGATCGGTCTGTCGACCTTGACGCACATTTCCCTGAGCTGGTTTTCCAGGTCGAAGTGGTGGTCCCATCCGTTGCTGTTGCACTGCACGAACCGGACGCCGGCCTCGCTGAAGCGGCGGGCCATCAGGCACTGCCGCCCGAAGTCTTCGGTCAGCGGGTCGTCGATGCCGTACAGCGCGCGGGTGGCTTCGGACTCTGAGGAGATGTCCTGCAGCTTGGGGGCTGCCGTCTGCATGCGGAAGGCCAGCTCGAATGTCGCGATGCGGCTCTCCAGCTCGCTGTCCGGGCCGCTGCGCTGCGTCTGCAGGCTCGAGACCTTGGACAGCATGTCCAGCTCCAGCCGCTGAAGCTCCGCGCGCTTGCCGTCCCCGATGAACGGGAAGGCGGCATCGCGGGCCTTGACATTGCCATAGCCCAGAGGCGTTCCCTGATGCGCAGCCGGCAGGAAAGCCGAGCCGAAGTTGTTGGCCCCCCCTTCGGCCAGCGCTTGGCAGATGGTGATGTATCCGGGGACGTTGTGGTTTTCCGAACCGAGCCCGTACGTCAGCCACGATCCCATCGCCGGGCGGATGAAGGTGTCGCTGCCGGTGTGCCATTCGAGGACGGCACCGCCGTGGCGTGGATTTGTGCAGTGCACCGAGCGCACGATCGCCAGTTCGTCCACGATTCCGGCCACGTTCGGGAAGAGCTCGCTGACCTCGGCGCCGCTCTCGCCGTGCCTGCGAAAGGAGAACGGCGATCCGATCAGGTTGCCCCCACGCCGCGGAAACGAGATCACCCGGGGCTTGGCGAAGGGCAGGGGATTGCCGTGCTCGCGGTTGAGGACTGGTTTTGGATCGAAAGTGTCGATGTGCGACGGGCCGCCGAACATGAACAGCATGATCACGCGCTTCGCCCTCGGAGCGAAGTGCGGTTCGCGAACCGCCAGTGGGCTGGCACCGAAGGCCTCGTCCGCGAGCAGGGCCTTCAGGGCCAGTGCGCCGAAACCGGCGCCCATTTGCTGCAGCGACTGGCGCCTGGAAATCTTGCGCGGCAGGGGGATTCGCATGGTTGGCCTCATAGCACGTAGAGGAACTCGTTCGAGGACAGCACGATCCGGCAGAGTCCATGCCAGGCCGCGTCCCGGCTACCAGCCGCTTCCGCATAGCGATTCAGGAAGTCCAACCACTCGGCGGTCTCGCGGGGCTCAGGCGATCGCGAGAAAGCGATTCTGTGGACCAGCTCTATCCTGTCCCGGTCATTCTCGCGTGCCTCGCGCAGCACCCGCTCGGTGAGGTGTTTGGATGCCCCCTCCACAAGATCGGAGTTCATCATGAAGAGCGCCTGGGGCGCGACCATTGTCGAGGCTCGCCTGCCGTTCGCCGTCGACGGGTTGGCGAAGTCGAACGCGGAGAACACTTCGTAGAGGGCGCTTCGCAGGACGGGTAGGTACACGCTGCGGCGTCTGGAAGCGTAGAGCTCAGGGTCCCGCGAATAGGCATTCGCGTTGAGATTCGTGAAGTTCTTGTGGGGCAGTGTCTTGCCTCCCACCGCCGTGTCGATCTGTCCGGAGACGGCCAGCAGGCTGTCTCGCAGGGCTTCGGCCTCCATCCGGTGCCGATTGGCCCTCCATAGCAGACGATTTTCGGGGTCGGCTTCCTGCATGGCTGGAGAGCGCCGGTACGCCTGCCGGTAGGTCTCCGAGAGCATGATCAGTCGATGCATGGTCTTGACCGACCAGCCGCTCTCCACGAACCGCATGGCCAGCCAGTCCAGCAAGTCCGGATGGTCGGGTCGGTCCCCGAGCGTGCCAAAGTTGTCCGGAGTGCGTACGATCCCCTCGCCGAAGTGCCACTTCCAGATGCGGTTGACCATCACTCGGGCTGTCAAAGGGTGGCCCGCGCTGGCGAGCCAATCTGCGAGCTCCCGCCGACCGCTGCTTCGCGGACCGATGGGTGGCTGCTCTTCTCCGGCGAGAACTGCTGGGAAGCGCCTCGGGGAAAGCGCCCCCGGAGTGAGATGGCTGCCGCGGATCATCACGGGCAGGTCTTCGGCGTCCCCCTCGCTGACCGCCATTGCCTTGGGTATCTCGAAGTAATCGTCAAGCGCGTCGCTCAGCGCTCCGCGCTGGGCGTCCACGACCTGCTGGGGAGTGGTTGCACGGTTGTAGTTGGTGACGAAGTCGCTGTGGTAGTCGAAGCGCCTCTCGATCTCGGAGAGCCGGCGGTCCTGCTCCGGCCCCCCTAGGGCCGTGGCGTTGAGCTTGGATGTGACCCGGTAGGACAAGACGGTTTTCGTGCTGGTGAACATTCCCAGCATCGAGTAGTAGTCCTCGCTGCGGATCGGGTCGAACTTGTGGTCGTGGCAGCGGGCGCAGTCGACCGTCAGGGCCAGAAACGCCCGGGAGGTGGTCGCCAGCTGTTCGTCGGCGAAGTCAAGCTTCTGCTTGACCGGATCGTCTTCGCCGACCATCTTCGGGCCCAGCATGAGAAACCCGGTAGCGATCAAACCTTCCTCCCGGTCGGGCGCGCCCCAGCGCGTGATGACGTCGCCGGCAAGCTGCTCCTTGACGAATCTGTCGTAGGGCTTGTCCTCATTGAAGGCCTGGATGACGTAATCCCTGTAGCGCCATGCGTCGCCGTGAACGACGTTGTCGTCCATACCGTTGCTGTCCGCGTAGCGGGCTACGTCCAACCAGTGCCGCCCCCAGCGCTCACCGTAGCGGGGTGACGCAAGCAAGCGGTCGACCACCCGCCCGAAAGCGTCAGGTGCGGGGTCTCCCACGAACGTCTCCACCTCGTCGACGCTTGGCGGGAGCCCGTGGAGGTCAAGCGTCGCTCGCCGGATCAGGGTCCTCCGGTCGGCTGGAGGCGCCGGATCCAGTCCGGCCGTATCTAGCCGTTGCCTGATGAACGCGTCAATGGCGGACGGGCCGCTTGGCGGTCCGGACGGAGAACGGACTTCTTGGAAGGCCCAGTGGCCGCGCTCCTCGTCCGTGAAACCGCCATTCGATGCAGCCGCACGTCTCGGGAGTCTTGGTACTGCCGCTTCAGGCCAGTCGGCCCCCTCGTCCACCCAGCGGGTCAGCGTTGTGACCTTCCCGATCGGCAGCTTGGCCTTGGGCGGCATCTGCAGCAATGTGTCGTGGTTGACAGCGTGGATCAGAAGGCTCCGGCTGGCGTCGCCCGGAACGATCGCCGGACCCGAGCGGCCCCCTCGCAGCATGCCCTCGAGCGAGTCCAACCGCAGGCCGGCCTGCCCTTCGCCGGCAAGCGGCCCGTGACAGGCGTAGCAGTTGTTCGCTAGGATCGGGCGAACGCTTTTCTCGAAGAAATCGGGTTCCTGCGCGAAGGTAGCGACCGCCATGGGGAGCGTTAGGAACGCGGCCAACCGCGTTGCGGCACCCAGCGCCATGGTCGCCTAACGAGCCTAGCATGAGCACACTGGACTGGAGCATCGTCGTTGCCCTGAACGGCGGAATCTTCCTGTACGGGATGGCTCGCGCAAGGGGGACCAAGACCAGCCTCGACTGGTTCTTGGCAGGCCGGACGCTCCCTTGGTGGATGATTGGCCTGTCCCTCTACGCCACGGTTATCGATGCGGGGGATCTTGTGGCGGATTCGGGCGGCACGTACACGATCGGCATCGCCTACCTAGTGACGAACTGGGTTGGTGCGACAGGTGGCTGGGTCCTGCTCGCGAACTGGATCGCCGTGCCAATGTACCGCGCAGGGATGTACACCAATGCCGAGTATCTCGAGGCGCGATTCGGTATCGAGGTACGCGTCGCGTCGGCCCTGATTCAAGCCCTGTACCGGACGCTCGTCTTGGGAATCATCGCAACCACGCTCTACCTTGTGCTGGCGATTGTCGGCGGTTGGGGTACGTATGCGTGGTGGGGTGTCGCGGCGATCGCGGTGGCCGCGACAGCGTACACCGTGCGTGGCGGGCTGCGGTCGGTTGCCGTCACCGACGCGCTGCAGAGCGCCGTGATGCTGGTCTCCTCTGTGGCCCTGTTCGCCGTCATCTGGAGCGCTGTCGATGGTTGGGGAGGTACGGCGTCAATGCTTGAAGAGCACAGCCCCGGCCTGGCCGATCAGCTCCTGCATGCGGGCGGCGACGACATTGCCCGCCAATCGGTGAGGGGCGAGTCGGCGAGGGCGGTCGAACGCATGCTCCTGACCGGCGGCTCATACGACCCGGAGACCGACGAGATTGTGCGCTCGACCCCCGGCTGGCTGGTGGCGCTCGCGTGGCTGATCGTTGGCTTCGCATACGCCGTTGTGAACCACACACAGTCCATGCGCCTGTTCGGAGCCAGGAGCGAGTGGGACATGCGCATGGCCGTTGTGGTCTCCGGGGTGATCCTGCTTGGCCTTAACTTCACCAATCTCTCGATCGGCGTGATGGGGCGTGCCCTGTTCCCAGACCCGCAAGCAATGCCGCTGGAGGCGTCGCTGCAGGTCCGGGACTCAATTTTCCCGCTCTTGGTGCAGCAATTCACCGACTCGGGGATCCGAGGGCTGGTCGTGGCGGGCATCGTGGCCGCGTGCTTCTCCACCTTCGACTCAATCGGGTCGACCGTGCCGTCGCTGCTGGTGCGGGATGTATACGCTCGGCTCTTCGTGAGGGATCGGGACGACCGCCACTACGTGTTTGCGAGCCGCTTGCTAACTCCAGTCGTCATCCTCGGATCGTTTGCCTTCGTGCCAATGTTCCTCCAAGAACGCGGAATGCTGCTGGTGTTTCTGGACTGGATCGGTGCGTTTGTCGTTCCGCTGCTGGCCGTCTACCTGCTGGGATCCATGACGCGGGTGCACCGCTCCAGCGCAATGATCGGCTTGGCGGTCGGGATTGCCTACGGTTCGCTCAAGCTGGCGGCCCCGGTGGTGGCAGTACGGTTTGGCGTGGCGATCCTGCCGGCCGTACTCGTCAACAACTACTCGGGCACCGTAGCCAGTTTGCTGCTCACGGCCTTGGCGATGGCGGCGGTGACCGTGATCCGGGGCCGGGAGTCTTCGCGCGAGCCGAGGACCCTTGCAGGTCGTGGGTGGCTTGCCGCCAGCCAGGTTCCCGTTGCGGCCGCTGACGTGCGGGGCCAACAGCGCGGCTCTAGGGTGCCGGTGGCGCTTGGTCTGGTGGTCGTGGCCATCGGCTGCGTTCTGAGCTTCGGCGTCTTCTGGTAGGCTGCCAAGGTCTCGCTGGCCGGGCGCCGACACCCGGTTCGCGGGAATCCGCGTCGAATGAGGATCCAGGACATCCAGGTTGTCAACCTGCAATTCGAGTACGCACCAGGGCAGCGCTTCCGCTATGCAGGCGGTACCTGCACCGGGCGGCTCACCAGCTTGGTCGAGGTACGGACCGACGCCGGTGTGTCGGGGATCGGATCGGTCTATTCCCACCCGGACTTGGTGCGGCTCATTGTTGAGAGTCACTTGCGGCCCGCCCTCATCGGGGAAAACCCCCTCGATACGGAGCAGATCTGGGACCGCTGCTATCGGCTGACTCGATGGTACGGAAGGAAGGGCGCTGCGATCTCGGCCTTGGGAGGGATCGACATTGCGCTGTGGGACATACGGGGAAAAGTAGAAGGGAAGCGCGTTTGCGACCTGCTGGGGCCAGCGCGCGACCGGGTGCCGGCATACGCCAGCGCGCTCCTTTGGAAGCGCGCACCCGGCGCCCTCGCCGAGGAGGCCCGACTTCACGTTGAGGCGGGATTCCAGGCCATGAAGATGCGCTTGGGCAAGGCTCCGGCATATGACCGCAAGGCCTTGCGGGCCGTCCGGGAATCGGTCGGGCCGGACGTCAGGCTGATGGTGGACGGAAACGCAAGGTACACCCTTGACGAGGCGAGGTCGATGGCTCCTCGACTTCGGCGGGCCGGGACATTCTGGCTTGAAGAGCCCTTTGCGCCCGAGGCTCCCGATCTCTTCCGGGCGCTCGCCCCGGATCTGGCCGGGATTCCCTTGGCAGCCGGCGAGAATGAGTTCGGGCTTCAAGGGTTCCGGGAGCTAATCGACCAAGGCGTCGTTCAGGTAGTGCAGCCCGACTGCTGCCGGTGCGGGGGACTGACGGAGGCAGCTCGGATCGCCGGACACGCGGCCCAACGGGGCATGCCATTCGCTCCCCACACGTGGAGCGACGCGGTGGCACTGGTCGCAAACATGCACCTTGTTGCAGCGATCCCGTCCGGGCTGACTGTCGAAGTAGACCGGACCGGAAACCCCTTCATAGACGATCTCCTGCTGGGCGGTCTGCCCGTTGAACATGGGCGCGCCGTGGTCCCGCAAGGGCCCGGCCTAGGAATTCGCCTGAATCCCGACGTTGTGTCCCGATACACCGTGCCGAGGGGTGATCCGACACCGCCTGGAAACTATTCCGACATGGTCTTTTGGTAACCAGCGTTCGTCAGGATTTGGCGATTGCGTGCCAGCAATTGCAAGACAAGACTCCCTGCTGTTCATGGAGACCTAGAAACACCGATATATGTATTGGAACAAGGGCGAGAGTACCCGCTGCGAAGGACGCAAGAGAATTCCCCAGAAGTCCCCTTGAGTTCACCGAAGGCGATCAGGCTGCCCCGCTGCCCCGCTCTCCGAGAGCCAGTATCCGGGCTGGCGACCGCGGTCCCTTGAACCGCCGAATGTTGGTGAGCTGCCCGGGCTGAAGAAGTAGCCCACCTCGACGCTGGTCAGGGCTAGGTCCCGGATCACGAAGGGGGCCGCGATCAAGGCACGGACGCGGTCAGGACATGTGATGACCTTGACCGAGATCGGAAATGCGGGTGGGACGAGGCAGGCGCGGAGGCTGACGGATTCCGTCAGCGCGGCCTGCGGCATGCCGGTGGCGGTCGGACCTCTAGTCCAGGCGCTCGACGGTCACGAAGTAGGCGCCGTGAGTGCGCCCGTCCGGTGCCTCAAGCCAGGTCCGAAGCTCGGCCGGACCGGCCTGAAGCTCAGCTTCGAACGAGACTTCAGTTGTTCCGGACGGGTCCGGAATCTCCTGCTGGCGGTCGACGTCGCCGATCCGCAGCCGGACACTCGTCGAATCGATCGCCCTGTTCAGGTAGCGGGGCCAGCGAGACAGCGTGAAGCGGTAGCTGCCCGCAGAGTGCACATCCACAAGCCAGGGCCAGTTCTCTCGCTTCCGGCGCAGCAAGTGGTTGCGACTCCAGACCGTGCGCGTTCCCGGGGCCTGCCATTCCTGGCTCGTCACGTCCGTCGGGTTCTCGGATTCGTGACCAATGACGATTCGAGTCGGTTGCATGCCGGACTGGATCGATTCGTACCACTGCTCGTGCTCGGCTCTCAGCTCCGCCACTGTCTCGGGATAGTCTGACGAGACATCGGACGATTGCGAAGGATCGCGGCGTATGTCGTAGAGACGGGTTCCCTCGACCAAGCGCCAACGGGGCGTGAGGACGGCCGACCCGGCCCAGCGATCGCCCGGCCTGGCGAATCCCGCGCCGCCGTGAATCTGCGAGAACAGAACCCTCCCGGGCAGTGACTCGCCTCGTTGGAGCAGACCCGCAAGCGAGACACCGTCGAGAGCCGGGCCGGATGGACGCTCGATCCCGCACAGCTCTATCAAGGTGGGCAGGATGTCGATGTGGGCCGCGAGCTCTTCGACGTCCCTCGGCTCGCCGAGCCTGCCCCCCGGCCAGCGGACGAAAAGGGGAACGCGATGCCCGCCGTCAAACGCGGATGACTTGCGGCCGCGCATCCCGGCGTTGAACCCGGCTGATGGAAGCGCGTCGATGCCGGAATCGAACCGGGCGCCCCTGGCTGTTCCGTTGTCTGTCAAGAACACCACGATCGTTCGCTCCGCCAGTCCGAGACCTTCGATCTTGTTCAGGAATCTGCCCAAGTTCTCGTCGAAGTTCACAACCATTCCCTTGAAGGCGGCGTACTGCCCTGTTTCGCCGGCCGCCTCGAAGGGCTTGCTGTAGCGGTCTGCAACCAGGAAAGGCCCGTGCGGGGCGTTTGTCGCTATGTAGGCGAAGAAGGGGCGGTCGGACTCGGATTCGATGAACCGGACCGCTTCGCGGAACCAGACGTCCGTGCAGTATCCCTCGAACTTGGTCCAGCGGTCGTTTACCAGATAGGTGTCATCGAAGTAGTCGTTGCTGAAATGGTCCGAGATCTGCGTCACCCCTCCGCACCGATGCCAGACTGCGTGCTGGAAGCCCTTGTCGATCGGCCGGGAGGGGTAGTTGTCGCCGAGATGCCACTTGCCGAACATGCCCGTCCGGTAGCCGTTGGCGGCGAAGATCTGAGCCATGCTCACCTCTCTCGGATGGATCGACGTCCTTCCGTGGGAGGTGCGGTAGGCGCCTGTTCGCGCGGCATAGCGACCCGTCATCAGGGCAGCCCTGGTCGGGGTGCAGAACGGGCTGACGTGGAAATCGGTCAGGCGCACGGATTGGGAGTGCAGCCGATCGAGGCTCGGGGTCTTCAGATCTGGGTTCCCATGGATGGAAAGGTCGCCGTAGCCCTGGTCGTCGGTCATGATGACCACGACGTTCGGAGGTGCCGCTAGCACGCAGGAAGCCAGCAGGAGAAGCAGAATCCCGCTCTGCGCAGAAACAGGAGAGCGACTCTTCCAGCTGTCTTGCGCCAATGGGTGCGAGGAGGGCCGTTCGCTGATCGGTTGTCGCGACGACATCGCTTGTTCCACGTAGCCCGGTTTTTCAGATCCTCGCCGGTCTCGAACTGAACTTCCGGAAGCTCAGCGAGCTTGAGGAATCAATTCAGCCTGAGCACGCCGTCCGCTCTCGATGGCTCGGATAGCCTACCAGAGAGAACGCTGCCCGCTGGAGAGCAGCCGCTTCCAAGGCATCGACACTGCGAGCGCCTGCCTCTTCTGCGAGCTGTGGCCGAACGGCTCTGCAGACTTGAATCCGTGTTTGGAGGCCAGCTTGATCGAGCGTCCTTGATCGGCCTTGGTGCCGCCCCCGCCTTGCACCGACGGCGATCGTGAATCTCCGGCATGCCGCCTTCGCTGGCTCTTCCGGATGGACTCCCGCCTCGAACCGTCCCCATACCCTCGTTTTCCGCGAAGGGTGGGCCGCTGACGACTTGACCGCGACGGGTGGGACTCGCTGCTCTTCGCCCGCGCCGGCCCTGAGCTCCCGCCTCGAATCGCTACCTCACTTCCGGTGGGTCCGTTGGCCTAGTCGCGACGCGTCCATTCCTCGATGTTTCAGAGATCCGACTCCCAACCGTTCACGCGGACGCCCTCGATGTCATTCCATGGGCCGCCACGGATCCGCGGTGAATCAGGGGAATCGTCGAGTAGCTCTGCACGAGCAAGTCATTGAGAGCAATTGTGATCTGGTGGCGCTGGTCCGGGTCAAACGTGTTTCTCAGCTCGCGATGGAGCCGGTCGAACTCCTCGGACCTGAATCGTTCCACGTTGCTGCCACGGAACGAATTGGCCGCTCGCGCGATCTGATCTGAGGTCCACGAAGCCAGGTAGCCCTCCGCATCAACGCTACGGCCCCCTGTCGTGTACATCTGGACATCGGAATAGAACCTTCCAGCAGTAGCTGGACTGGTCGTGTCATCGCCGAAGAAGACGGACGCGTCGATCTGCTTGAGTTCGGTCTCCACACCGATCTCGGCCCACCACGCCTTGATGTGCTCTTGAGTGGCTTGGCGGACGGAATTCGTCGAGGTCTGAAACAAGACCCTTAGGAAGTAAGACAAAATAAGCTGCTCGACTTAGAGCCGTGGCATCAATGTGTAGTTCCACTCGCCGTGAAACTCTTCTCGCGTTATCGACAGACCCTCCATCTCCTCATCCGTGATCTTCCGCCCGGTCTCGTAGCGGTTCTCGTCTAGTTCGGACTGAATCGTCAAGCCCCCCTGGGTGCTGACCGCGCCGATCAGATTCACGATCACCTCGTGGCTCACTAACGGCCGCCCGCGCCAGTTCTGCGTGATGTGGCAGAACATGCGATGCTCGATCTTGTTCCACTTGCTTGTGCCCGGAGGAAAGTGGCTGATGGAGATTTGCAATCCGAGCTCGTCGGCCAAGCCTTGCAGTTCGACCTTCCACAGCCGTCCGCGACTGCTGTTGGACCCTCCCCCGTCGCAGGTGATCAGCAGCTGCTCGGCCCCCGGATAGGCCCGGCGGCCCATCTTCCGCCACCAGCGCCGCAGCGCTTCCACGGCGAACTCGGACGTGTCATCGTCCACGCCGACGCTGACCCAGCCGGCGTTGGCCGTGAGATCGTACACCCGGTATGGAATCGCCTTGCCCAGTTTCTTGTCGGGAAAGCCATGCACTTTCACCGCTTCCGGCTGGCCTTTCGAGTGCCATTCGCGCCCCCCGTTGGGGTACTGGCCCACTAACTCTTTCTTCTTCGTGTCCACCGAGACCACCGGCTGGCCCTTGCTCTGGAAGTCCCGGACCCGATCATGGATGTGCTGGAACTGCGCATCCCGGTCCGGATGCTGCCGCCCTTCCAGCATCTTCCGGTTCGACTGCAAGCTGTACCCCAGCCCGTGCAGCAAGCGGTTCACGCTGCGCCCGCTCACCGCGTGACCCTCGGCGCGCAGCGCTGCGGCCAGCCGCTCGGCACTGCGACACGTCCAGCGCAGCGGCCCCGTCGGGTCGCCCCGCGTGACGGGGTCGAGGTGCCGCTCCAAAGCGGCCAGCAATTGCGGGTCGCGTTCGACCAGCCGCTTGCGCCCTCCCCCGGGGCGGCGCTGGCGCGCAGCGCCGCCCACAGGCGACGCTCGGGCACTGACTTCCTTGACTCCGGAACGTACGGTGTTACGGGACATCCCCGTGGCCTCGGCGACGCGCGTGATGCCGCCCCGGCCGATGGCCGTGGCCTCCACGCCGGCCCACAGCCTGCGGCTGCGTTCGTCCAGAACTGGCTTCAGTCCCTCAAACCTGGCGTTGATGCGCTGGACGAGGTCACCCATCTCTTCCAGCATAACAGAATCAGCGCCAGGAACGATTAAGTTATTTTGGCTAGAGTCCTTAGGGGCTTCCGCGAGGCGAAGGGGACTCCCCCGAGAACACGTGGCCGCGTGGGGCATACGTCGTCGCTGACGCTTCGGGTCGTCCGGGCAAGCACATCTTTGTAAGTCAGGGACTTTCTGGGGAGCTGGTCGGCCGTGCCGTGGATCGCATCACCCGCAGGACCGGCGGGGTCGGGGCTACTCGGAGAGTGGGTGGCTCTATGGGGCCGCTATTGGTGCGGTGGGCAGCTGGGCGTCGATGCGGCCCAACCAAGCCTCGAGTCGATTGAGCAGCGCTGCCGCCACACCCGGCCTTCTGGAAGCAAGGTTGACTTGCTCGCCCACGTCGTTCGCTAGGTCGAAGAGCTCAACTCGCGAATCCTCGTAGTAGCGCAACAGCTTGAGATCGCCCTCCCGAACTGCGCTGACCGGCGTCGTGGTCTGGTAGTAGTGCGGATAGTGGAAGAAGAGTGCCGCCCGGCCCAGATCGGCCGTCGGGTCCCGGAGTACGGGAACGAGGCTGATCCCGTCGACTCCCCGGTTGTATTCGCGGTTTCCCTCCACACCTGCGATCGCGAGGATTGTGCGGTAGTAGTCGATCGTGCTGATCTGGGCGTCGCTGACGGCGCCCTCCGGGGTCACGCCCGGCCACCGGACCACTGCCGGCACTCGGATGCCTCCCTCATACAGCGATCCCTTTCCCGATCTCAGTGGCGTATTGTCGGTCACCTGCAAGCCGTCGTAGCGGTTCACGAAACCGCCGTTGTCGGACGTCAGGATAACGACTGTGCGATCAGCCGCCCCAAGTTCGTCGAGCGTGTCCAGGACCCTCCCCACGTTCTCGTCCAACGAGTGGACCATTGCAGCGAGATGAGCGTTGCGGTGCCTAGCACCTTCGTGGATCTTCTCGCCATAGCGCTCCACAAGTTCCGGCTTGCCCTCGATCGGCGTGTGGACCGTGTGGTAGGAGAGGTGCAGAAAGAACGGCTTGCATTGCTCGGCTCGGAGAATGCGGATGGCTTCCGTCGTCAGGCGGTCCGTAAGGTATTCACCTTCCCGACCGCCGCCAAGGTGGGGAACATAGCGGAATCCGTTAAATGGCTCCGTTCCGCTGTATGGGTAGAAGAAGCTCTGTGGGGCACCCCAGAGCGTACCGCCGACGTTGTAGTCGAAGCCTTGGGTCTGCGGGTAGTACTCGGCCGTTCCGAGGTGCCATTTTCCGACGTGCGCCGTGGTGTAACCGACTTCCCTCAAGGCCTCCGCCAGAGTCACTTCTGCGTGCGGCAGACTGTCCAGCGTGGTCGGCGGGATGAGGCTGCGGGTCAATGGGGGTTGCTTGGCCGCCTCCCTCCAGACCGTCATGTGGAGCTTAGCCGGATGCTTGCCTGTGAGGATCGAAGCTCGAGTGGGTGAGCAGACCGGCGAGGCCGCGTAGGCGTTGGTGAATCGCAGCGCTGTAGCAGCAAACTCATCGATACGCGGAGTCTCGTGCAGGTCGGATCCGTACACGCCGAGGTCGGTCCAGCCCATGTCATCGACCAAGATGAACACGAAGTTGGGCCGGTCGGCGGTCTCAGCCGCCGTGTCGGCACGGTAGGGAGAGGCCAGCGCTAATAGTGCGATTCCCAACCAGCTGGCCCTTCGAGGCCGCGTCGCGCGCGAGGCGGACCTGTCTGCAGCTCCGGCCTCACGCCGTCCAGCGGCCTGCCTGGGGCCAAGCGGCTCTTGAAGTTGGCCAAGGCTTGGAGTCGAGAGCTTGCACATTGCCGGGCGAACTTCCTCTTCTGCCCCGGCTTCTCGGGTTGAAGCACCTGTTGGGGACTGGTTTCGTGGCCGAGCCGTGCAAGTCTGGGCGGACTCCGGGCTGATTCCCGGCGATCCGTACATTCCTGGAGTGCGCACTCCCCAGCCGCAGTCAAGGATTGTAGCGCTGAGCACAGGATGCCTCGTGCGCTGGCCACTCGCGGCGATCGTTCCGGTAGCGACCGTACGGGGCGCGCCCAGAGCGGCGTGCACCCTCGCTGCGCCTCGTCGATCCCTCTTGGTTAGTTCGTTCCCTGCCACCTAAATCCAAGCGGGCGGGTGCAGCCTGCGATGTTACTGCTTTCTGCTGGCGAGCGGGAGTTGGCGGCCAGAGACAATTGGCTAGGCAGGAGACGCCTCGGTGGCCTCTTGCAGAACGGTCGGGCAGAGACTCACTTGCAATTAGAGGTACCGTCTCCAGCTTGCTCTTCCACCGGGCCCGTAAGCAGCGGCTGTAGCAGTACTGCCAGACTTTGGCCCGGCAGGCGGCGCAGGGTTTGGTTGAGCATCTGGGAGGCTAGGCAGCGGCAGCGCACCGAGGGGCGGATCAGGATGCGGCTCAGGCCGAGGGTGCGGTGCAGACGCTTGCAGAACACGCCGGGGGCCCAGTCGATCCACTCGTCGCGGTCGGCTAGGGCCAAGGCCGGGGTGGCGAAGCCGACCGCGCCGAGGATGCCGTGCGTAAGCTCCTTCAGGTAGCGCAGCTGAGCGCCCACGTGCGGCACGGCCCCGTTGGGGTGCTCGCTGGCGATCAGCTCAGCAGAGGCTCAGCAATCTGCTCGCCATGCGGCGCAATCTGCAGTCCGAAGTTGCCACCCATGCCAACGTGCCCATCACTGCAATCACAGCCTTGCAGGAGGACATCGGCAGCTGCGAAAAGGCGATGCTGGGTTGCTTTGCCAGCGACGACGAGCTGCCCTGCTGTGCCTCCATCATCGAGTCCACACCCGGCTTGGGGCCCGTAAACGCAGCCTCCCTGTGCGCCGACATGCCGCCTCCCTCTTGGGAGTCGCGCCGTTCGCATCCGACTCTGGCGGTCACCACGACCGCCGTGCCGAACCCCGCCGCCTGTTCTACATGTTGGCCATGTCGGCAAGGAATTGGGAACCGTGCTCCAAGAGCCTTTTCAATCGCCTCGTCGCTCGTGGCAAGCCGCACAAGGTGGCCTTGGTGGCGGTCATGCGCCGACTCATCGGCCTGATTGACACGCTGTTTCGCCAAGACCGCATGTGGCACAGCGAGGCCCCCTCTCGCCTATCGCGTCACGATTGGGTTGGCCGGTGTAGCGTTCATAGTGCTCTGACGACCAGGGCGAGAGCGCCGACTCGCCCGGACGCGGTTGGATTCCACTGATTGGACACTGTGGCTGGGGTGTTCACGTCAGGGCATGCCGACGTGAGGCTGTACGGTCAGATTGCCGCAGTAACGGCTGTAACGGACGAATATGGACACATGTAGAGATCCTGCAGTGCAGAGTGTTCGTCGTTGATGAGAAGTCCAGCCTCCCTGATGACCTCGGCCCGGTAGCACGGCAGCCACTGGCGGTACTCGGCTGCACGTCCCGCACGGATGCCGCCACTGCTGCCCCCGGGCCTCGCCGGAGCCGCCCTGCAACCCCGTCATACTGTGCCGTTTTCCCGGGCTTGAGAGCCGATTTCCGGCTGCTTGCGACCGTTTCCGGCCTGTTCCAGCGTGGTTGGGCACTCTGGAATGGTACTGTATTACGTGCTAATCGACATACAATGCGGACATGCCCCGACGCACCCCCGACCTGCTCTCCAATGCCCTCGCCGGACCGCAGCCGCTCACCTTCCCGCAGCTCCAGAAGGCCCTCCACGGAGCTTCCCGCACCACCACCTTCCGCTACCTCCGCCAAGTCGGCTACCTGCGCAGCTACAACTGCAACGGCCGCTTCTACACCCGCCTCGACCCGCAGCGCTTCGACAGCTTCGGCCTGCTCTCGATCGGCACTGCCCGCTTCTCCCGCGACCGCACCCTCACCCGCACCGTCCCCCGCCTCGTCCGGGAGTCCGAAGCCGGCTGGACGGACAAGGAACTCCGTTCCCTCCTGCACGTCCCCGTGCGGCCCTTCCTGCTCTCCGCCCTGCGCGCGGAACTCGTCCAGCGCGAGACCCTGCACGGCGTCTTCGTGTACTTCGCCACGGACGTCCAAGTCGCCGGGCGCCAGCGCGAGCACCGCCTCCGGCGCATGCCCCGCAGCGTCGATCTTGATTCCGCGGTGGTCATCGAGGTGCTGCTGGCCGTCATCCGCCACCCCGCTGCCAGCCCGGTCCAGCTGGCACGCCACCTGCAGGGCCACTCCCCGCCCATCGAGCTGTCCGACATCCTCGCCGTGATCGACCGATTCGAGCTTGCCGAGGCCGTGGAAAAAGGGGGGCCTGCGCACTGCTGAGCGAACTCCGGCGGCACGCGGGAGCCCCCGGCTGGCCGGCCGAGCGCATCGAGCGCGCCCTGCAGGGCCCGCTCGAGCTGCCGCAGCTCGACTTCCCGACCGAGGACCGCAACTGCTCCGAGTGCGACGCACCCCTGCGCATTGTCAAGAGCAGCACGCGCATCCTCACCACCCTCGCCGAGGGCACCTTCCGGGCGCGCCAACTCCCGCTGCGCTGCCCGCGCTGCACGTCGGCGCCCCGCGCCTCCGGGCAGCTGGCCGCCCTGGCGCCTCCCGGACAGCGCTACGGGTACGACCTCATCGTGTGGGTCGGACTGCAGCGCTACCACCACCTGCGCCAGCGGAGCGAGATCCGCGAGCGCCTCGCCCAGCGCGGTATCCGACTCTCCGACGGTTCCGTGTCCGCGCTCTGCGACCGCTTCCTGCACCTGCTCGGATGTCTGCACCGGAGCTGCGCCCCGGCCCTTAGGGCCGCTATGCGGCACGGCTACCCCCTGCATCTCGACGCCACCTGCGAGCAAGGCCGCGGCGGGCTGTTCCTGTGCCTCGACGGCTGGCGCGGGTGGGTGCTGCACGCCGTCCGCATACGCTCGGAGAACGCCGCCGAACTGCAGCCCGCCCTGCAGGCAACGCTCGACGACTTCGGCCCGCCGCTGGCCTTCGTGCGCGACTTGGGCAGCGCCATGGCCAAGGCCGTCGCCGCCTGCCGGACTTCCCCCACACCCGAGCTGGTGTGCCACTTCCACTTCCTTGCCGCCGTCGGAGGCCGCCTGCTGGACGCCGACCATGCCACACTGCGGCGCGACCTGGCCCGCTGGAAGGTGCGCAGCGGCCTGCGCGACCTGCTGCGCAGCGCACGCCGGCCGGGACTCGCCGCGGGCGGCTCCGAACGCGGGACGGACTTGGCGGCCCTGCTGTACTGGACCTTGGAAGGCGACGGCGGGCGGCAGCAGCGGCCTCCCTTCGGACTGCCCCACCTGGACTTCTACCGGCGCTGCCGGCAGTTTGGCAAGCGCGCCGGCGAGCGCCTGCCGCAACCGCGCTCCCGCGCCGAGCGCCGCATCCTGCAGCGGGCCTCGGATGTGCTCGAGCCCGTTCGGGAGAGCGCCTTCGGCCTGACGGCCGCCGCCCAGCGCCTGGAGCGCAGCCAGGCGGTGTTCACAGCACTGCGCGAGCTCTTGCGCCTACGCCACGACGAGCTGCGCGGGCGGCCACCGCACGAGCCCCTGACCGCCGCAGCCGGTGCCGCCCTGCTGGAGTCGCTCGCCGAGCAAGTCGGGCGGCACCGCCGCCAGCTGCGCCGGCGAGTGCGGGCGCAGCGACGCCAGGGCAGCGACGGCGGGCACTGTCCGGAAGCGATCGTGCTCGACTACCTCGACCGCTACTGGGACCACCTCTTCGGGCATCCCCTGGCGCGGGACAGCGAGGGCCGCGTCGTGGCGGTCGTGGAGCGCACGAACAACCCGGCCGAGCACTTCTTCTCCCAAACCAAGCGCGAGCTGCGGCGCCGGCTGGGCCGTGCGCACTTGGCACGCGACATGCAGGATCAGCCGGCGCAGGTAGCCCTCACCGCAAACCTCCACGATCCGGACTACGTCAGGATCGTGTGCGGCACTCTGGACGGACTGCCCCGAGCGTTTGCCGAGCTGGTGCGATCCGGACAGGCCACGGCCCGTCCCGCTCTCGACCGCTACGCCCGGAACTCCGCTCTGCGCCGCCGCGTCAGCCAGTGGTCAAAGGAGTCCGGCAACTGCACAGCACCCTCGCAGCCTACCTCCAGCTCACCTCGCTGAACCCGCCTGCAGTCGCCGCTCCCAACCAAATCATGACGCGATAGCCTCTCGCCCGATGGAGACGGCTGTGTGAACTCTCTCCTCCACTCCTGCCCAATGGGCCGTGCCTAGCCGGATTTGGCACAGGCAGCAAGCGTCCCAGTACCCTGCCAAGGTAGCGAAAATGAGATGACGCTGATGAATCTCCAACTCCTTAAGGTCCTTCCCTTGCGTCGCCTCAGCCCCTTGACGAACGCCACGGAAGCTGCAATGCCTTACGGGCTGCTGGGCTATTCAAAGTCTGCGCAACGCAATGCTGATCCACCGTGAAATAGCAATGGCACAAACCACCCGCTCTTGTTAACGCCTTAGAAAGTGGGGCATGGGCAGGCCGCAATACTCTGGCATTACTTGGGAGGAAACGCCGTTTTCGGAGCGCAATGTGGCCTCGGCACAAGAGTGTCGACAGCCAGCGGGGAAGAATGGTCGGGGTGCCGAGATTCGAACTTGGGACCTCTTGCTCCCGAAGCCATCTTACCTTTTGCATGTTCTCCGCCCGTAGGATCGACGGCGCCGTACTCGGATCACGTGAACTACGTCCGGCCGGGGCAGGTTCCACTACTGAACAATTCGCCGGTCATTGTGCTACGAGACGGAGAATTCGTGCTGGCGCTGGGCACTCCTGGCGGCGAGACGATCGGCCAGACTCAGTTCCAGGCTGTACTGAATGTGCTCGATTTTGACATGGCCGTCCAAGAGGCTGTCGCGGCTCCACGGCTTGCGCTCTACGCGGATTCGAATTCCTACAAGTCCGCGGCCGCAATTGCCGTGCGAGTGGAGGGACGGATTGCCGAGGAAGTTGTGGCCGGGCTGGCTGATCGCGGGCATGCAGTCCAGGTCACACGTGACTACGAGTTAGGGAGCATGCAGGCGATCTTGGTCGACCGTCGGACGGGAATGCTGGCCGCGGGAGCTGATCCTCGGCGCGTCGCTTACGCGGTCGGCTGGTAGAAGAGAGCCGCCAGCGAGATCACTCAAGCTAGGGCGATTTTTCGCCACTCACCGCCTGAATCGCTCTAGGTTCCTCATCAGATCGTACTTAGTCTATTCGCGAGCGCGAGATCCTTCGTGCCAGTTCTGCGTTGGTGTCAAAGGAGCCTTGCTAGACTAGTGCCCGTTCCGCCTGGAGTACGTCTTTTGACATTCCGGTCATCTGACACCTCCTAACCGAGATGACTCTTCCGGCGCCGCGTTCCTTCAGGTGGGGCACGGCCTCTCTCATCGTGTAGAAGGCGCCGATCAGGTTCAGCTCGCTGGTCGCGACCCATCCTTCGGCTTCGCCCTCGTCGACGCGTGCTCGGTCGAGGTTTCCTCGTGAGTTGGCGACGACGATGTCGAGGCCGCCGAATCTTTCGACCGCCGCGGCGTACATGCGCTTGACCGCGGAGTGGTCGGTGACGTCGCAGGACGACCGCTAGCCCGGAGATCCCCTCGACTGTCCGCTCGACCTCGTCCCGCGAACGCGCCGCGCAGACGACGCTCGCTCCTTCAGCGGCATAGGCGCGGCAATTGCCGCCCCGATGCCGCGTCCGGCGCCGGTGATCAGCGCGACCTTGCCTTCAAGACGTTCCATCGAATCGATTCGAGGTCCCCGGAAACCGGCTCCCTCCGCGGTCGCGGCTCTGACGTGGGCTACCGCCCGTCCCAGAGGTAACCTGTTCCGGTCCCGTCGTTCGTATCCCAGCCGTAGAACAGGAAGATATCCTTCGAAATCTCCCGCAGGCCCTTGGCGACGAACTGGATGTTCTGATACTTGCGCCCCAGCTTGGGCGTCAGATCCGCACCATGCTTCCAACTGGCCCCGTTGTCGGTCGAGAACCAGCGCTCCACTTTGTGGCCCCAGCCGTAGAAGTTCATCCCCGGCTCGGGGACGCTCTCGCCGAGGCCGGTGATCAAGTACGCTTGCAAGGTCCCGTCGGGGTCGCGGTCAAGATGGCAGGAATTGAACGGATGCGGCGTGCGCGCAATCGCCGTCCGCGCCCACTTGTCGCCTTGGCGGCGTACGTAGTAGAACTTGGACTCGAGCGGCGTCCGGTCGGAGACGGGTAGAACGAAACTCGGCTCACCGTCATCCAGATGAATCGTGGGCCCCACCGCCGCGACGCGGCCTCGCGTATCCCAAACCAGGCAATCGCGGTCGGCGACCTCTTTGTTCACCGGGACCGGGAGCTGCCTGCCCTCGTAGTTGTAAACCTTGCCGGTCGGCAGATCGACCTTCAAGTAATACAGATTGTGCCGCCGCACGTGGTGGTGCAGCACTTTCGAGTAGCGGAAGCTCGGGATCGGGTCCTCGACCTTCCAGATGAACCCGACATGCAGAGTCTTGCCGTCTTCGCTGACGCGCGTGGTCTGATACGAGCCCGCGTGAGCGGCCATGAACCCGGTCTGCGGCGGCGCGTTCATGTCGATCAGCCCGTCGACCGGGCCGCGCCAAGTCTCGCCGTCGTCGCCGCTGATGCGGTAGGTCCAGAACCCTAGGTGCGCCATGTAACGGAAGTAGATCAACGTCTGATTGTCGAAGACCTGATGGATCTTGGGGTACGACAGGATGTCGGCCACGTTGGGTCCTTGCCGCCAAGCTGTGATGTCGCTCGGGTTCTCAGACACCATGTGCATCCCGTTGGCGCCGTGCCAGCCGAACAGGACGTGCAGGTGGTTCTTGAGGTCCTTCCAGATGACCGGTGCGAAGTGATGATCCGCCGCGTACCTCTTCTTGTTGACCGTGTCTTCGAGCCCGTCGAGAATCATCACCGGATCAGAGAACTTGCGCGTCGCCAGATCGTACGAGCGTGTGTAGGGAAACCCTTCCGAGCCCCGCCAGACCAGGTAGAGGCTGCCGTCGAGCTCAACCGCCTGGGGATACATGCGGTTGTCGTAGAGCATTTTGAGTCCGCCGTTCTCGGCGAACGGGACGGCGTCGGCAGACGCGACCGCGCAGATCAGCAAGGCGACGACGAGGGCTCGTAGTGCTAGCATCAGCACAACTATAGACTAGTGCTGCGTCAATGCTACATTTAAGGTTCATTATGTTCTACTGGGCATGAGGCCATCCAAGCCTAGTGGTCCGTCAAAACAGGTTTTTGGGGTAGACGGACTTGAGCTTCCGACGCGCGTCGCCGATCTTCATTTGCCAATCCACCCCCCGCTGGCGCGCGTTGACGTCGGTCGACCACGCGGCGATCTCGGCCCGCAGTGTGTCCAGATCTCCTATCCGCCGACCGCTCAGGCACTGGCGCGTCATCGCACTGAGTTCGTTCTCCGCGATGTTCAGCCAGCTGCCGTGCTTGGGCGTGTAGTGGAACTCGATGCGCCTCACCAGTTCTCTTGCCCGGGCCGGATCGAAGGCCTGGCAGGACGCTCCGGGCGTGTGCGTGTTGAGATTGTCCAACACTAGGCACACCTTGTCGCAGCCTGCGTAGGGGCCTTCCAGCAAAGCGGCCATTTCCTGTGCCCAGTCCACCTTCGTGCGACGCTTGCGCGCGGTGGCTTGCCGCCAGCCCGACAACGGCTCGCAGAACATGAATACGGCGGCCGTCCCAGCACGCTCGTACTCGTAGTCCACGCGCTGCGGCTGTCCCACCGTCGCTGGCAGCGGTTCCCGCGTCTCCTTCACCAGCTGCACCGGCTGCCCGTCCATGCACACCACCGGCTGCTGCGGGTCGTGCGGGCGCTCATAGACCTCCAGCACGTCCTCCATGCGGGCGACGAACTCGGCATCCTCCTTCGGCGGAATCACCCAATACTGCACTTTGCGCCCGCAAATGCCGTCTTTTTTTTAGCGTCTAACGGACTGTTTCGTGGCTGATTGAGTCCACCAGCCCCAGTTCCACGACATGTCTGGCCAGCAGCCGCAGCGACCAGTTGGCGTAGCCCTCTCGCGGCGAGCCGAGACGCAGCGCAATCAGCCGTGCCTCCTGCTCGCCGTCAAGCAGCTTGGGAACCGGAGGGACGCTGCGCTGCTTGCCGCAAAGCGCGAGATCGAAACCCTCCAAGACGCACCGTTTGCGCACGTTCTCGACCGTCTGGACCCGACAATGGAAGGCCTCGGCGGCTTGTCGGTCCGTCCAGCCCGGTCCGTTGGTGTCGACTTGCAGCAGGATCCTAGCGCGCCACGCCTTCTGGCTGCTGCCATTGAGGTGAGCAATTGTGTCTTCGCAGACGCCGCGTTCCTCGTCCGTGAGCCGGACAACGTATTTCTTCATGAACCCTTCTCCTAGGCTTGGATGGCCTCATGCCCAGTAGAACATAATGAACCCTAACTGTAGCATTGAAGGAGCACTAGACCGCATGACACTGGTTCGCCCGCAGATCGCAAAATAGTGTCGCAGCACCCGCGGTAGTAGTTGCAATCGACTTAGGTCTCTGGTAGTGTCTACGCGTGGAGGGCCACAGTGCCTCCTCGAGACACGCACTTCCTAACTACCGCGCTCCCGGTCCTCGGGAGCTCTTCGGGCGCCAGCGAGACCAGCGCCAATCGATATCTACGACCTCGTCGGGGACAGAGGGCTCGACCCAGCGTCCCTTTAGATCTCCCCAAGGCTTTTTTGGCGACACGTGGCTCGGCCATCAGTTGGGCTGCGCGACGCCGACCTGCTTTTTGTCAAGCAAGGAGTTCGTCATGAAAACACGCTTCTGTCGGTTCACAGCGTTGTTGTTCCTTATTTTCAGCGTTGCAACCACTGTGGTCGCACAGGTTGACACGGGGGTGCTGAGCGGAACGGTGTTCGATAATAGCGACGCCGTAGTGCCGGGAGTAAAGGTAACTCTAACGAACATCGGGACGAACTACAGCCTCGAATTGGAGACCAACACTGCGGGGCTGTATGTCTCTCCGCCCCTGCAGCCGGGTACGTATCGCATCGAGGTCAGGCAGGAAGGATTTCAGCCGGTGGCGAAAGAGATCCAGCTCTCTCTCTCGGAGCGCCTGGCTGTTGATTTCACCCTGCGGCTAGGAGTGGTCGCCGAGACCGTCACTGTCGAAGCCGTTGGAGCAGTGCTGCAGACGGAGACAACAACGCTGAGCACGCTTCGTACAGAGAGGGAAGTAAAAGACCTCCCTAATATCGGTCGAATCTTTGCGGAGGTGATGCGCTACAGTCCCGGTGTTGTGCCGGCCCGCCCGGACGCGGGGGGTCTCGCCATTTCCGAGGCAAGAGGCAACACAGAAAACAGCGTCAATGGCGCTAATTTTAGGGACAACAACTTCCTCGTTGACGGGATTCAGAACAATAGCAACCATCAGGGTTTTGGAGTGATGAACTTCCCTGAAATCGAGGCGTTAGAACAATACCGTGTCGAGACCTCGGTGCCGGATGCTCGATTCGGTCGAACTGGAGGCACCGTTAATGTGGGGTACAAATCCGGCACCAATGAGTTCCATGGAGTGCTTTTTGAGTTCGTGCGCAACGACAAGCTCGACTCCCGGAATTTCTTTAACAGAGGGGCGCGAGCCCCCTTGCGTCAGAATCAGTTTGGCGGCACGTTCGGGGGGCCGCTGGGCCGCAAGAATGGAAAGACTTTCTTCTTCCTTTCTTACGAGGGCAGGCGTATTCGCAGGGGAACGACCTTCTTGAGGTCAGTGCCGACCCGCGCCATGAAGGGCGGGGACTTCGGCGAAGTGGCCGGGTCGAACTTGATTTTCGATCCGTTGACCACGCGTCCAAACCCCGCAGGGATGGGCAACATTCGCGATCCGTTCCCTAACAACGTCATCCCCACGGACCGGTTTAGTCGACCCGGCCAGATGATCCTCAACCGCTTCCCGGAACCGAACCTTCCCGGCCTCGCGGCGAACCTTGAGCACGCCCCGGGGATTACCGGCGACACCGATCAGGGTACCGTCAAAGTTGATCGAGAGTTCAGTGGGGGCTCACGCGCCTTTGTGCGCTATACACAAGGCAGAGCTGACTACGTGAGTCCGCGTGATCTAGGCCCCGAGGCCACGCCGTTCACCAAGAGAGCGGCCCCGACCAACCAAGGGGTAATCAGCTTCACCCATATCCTCAATCCGCGTACGATCGTTCAAGGTCGGGTCGGCGCCAGCCGGGAAGATTTGGCGTCAATAATTTTGAACGACGGGCGGAACCTGTCCGACGAATTCGGGATACCCAACGTCAACGTGAGCGAGTTCACCACGGGACTTCCCGTCATAGACGTCGCTGGCTACCCAAGATTCGGCGATCCGGGATCCAACCCCGCCATCATCGCCATGAACAACTATCAGTTCAGCACCAACGCCGACATGACGCGCGGCAACCATAGTCTTAAAGTGGGATTTGACTGGGTACGGCGCCAGACGAACATCTTTCAGGCCCCGCGTCCGAGGGGCGAGTTCCGATTCAGCACCATCTATACCAGCAACCCCGCCAGCCGCAGGGGCACAGGCTTTGGCGCTGCGGAGTTGCTACTGGGGAAGCCACAAAGGATTGTGTTTAACGGTGTTGACGGGACGCGAGGACTTCGGAGAACAGACTGGGCCTGGTACCTTCAGGACGACTGGAAAGTGACTCCGCGGCTGACTCTGAACTTCGGTCTGCGGTATGATCTGTCGCCTGATTACCCGCATTATGAAGTGTTCGACCGATTCGCTCAGTTCGACATTGACGCTGGGACGAACGTTCCTGTAGCTGCAGGGCGGTTTGACACGAGGAGCGGGATCGAAGCCGACCGCAACAATTTTGGCCCACGAGTGGGCTTAGCCTATCGGATCACGAACACCACGGTGGTGCGGGCGGCTTACGGTCTCTACTACTTCCTTATGCCGTTTCATTTGAACGAAAGTCTTGGCTCCAACCCGCCGTTCTACACCAACAGTACCGTCGTCAACGACCAAGGGGACTTTGAGGGCGCCCGCGGTCTGTCGGACGGTCTGCTCCGGACCTCGGACCCGGACGCCCCAGGACAGAACCGCACCGGTATCCACCCGAACTGGATGGTGCCCTACATGCAGCAATGGAATTTGGCGATTCAGCGACAGTTGCCCGGCCAGCAGCAACTCTCGGTTGCCTACGTCGGAACGAAAGGAACACGCCTTCGGCAGCGGATCAACCAGAACCAGGCAGTCCCCGGGGACGGTCCTATCAACGCCCGCCGCCGCTGGCCGCAGCATGGCCGAGTTAATATCTTCGAAAGCCGGGGAAATTCGATCTACCATGCACTGCAGGCCCATTTGGTAAGGCGCTTTTCGCAGGGCCTGCACTATCAGTTGGCATATACCTGGAGCCATCTTATTGACGACAGTGAATTCATTGGCAATGTGCCGATTAATGACCTTGCTCGCTTGCGGGGTAACGGGGACTGGGCGGACATTCGGCACAATCTGCGGACGACGTTTGGTTACGAGCTGCCCTTCGGCCAGGGCAAGCGCTTCCTCTCGAATGCCAATCCGGTTGCGGATAAGATCTTGGGAGGCTGGGAGATTGCAGGGGGACTTTCCTTCTATAGTGGATTACCCTTTAGCGTGATCGCGGCACGAAACAGCTTGAACATTGGGGAGAGAAGCTTTGCCGACCGTCTCGCGCATGGTGCCTTGCCCTCAAGCCAGCGGAGCCTCCAGCGATGGTTCGACGTGGACGCATTCACTGACCCTGGATTCCGGGAGTGGGGAAACAGTGGCCGGAATATTCTGTACGGCCCTGGAACGAAACAGCTGGACTCTTCGGTGTTCAAGAATATCCAAGTAGCCGAGGGCAAGCGCCTGCAGTTTCGTGCGGAGGTCTTCAACTTGACGAACACCCCACAGTTCAACCGCCCCAATTCCAGGCTCGGCAACCCTCGAACAGGAGTAATCACCCGTGCGGGGTCGGAAGTGACGCTGCAGCGGACGCAGCGCTTGGTGCAGCTCGGATTGAAGTTTATTTTCTAGCGGTCGGGGAGCCTTGGTGGCTACTGCTGTATTTCCGTTGCAGCGGGGCTCCCAGCCCCGGCCGTTTTAGCGAGCAAGGCTCCCAATGCGGTCGCGGGTCCTTTCGCCGTCGCCAAACTTGACCCGTTTGTTAAACGCCGCCCGTCTACCACTCCACCTCTGTGCCCGAGCCCCGCTCGCGCGCAGCCTTCAAGACCAAGTTTGCCGCCACAGCGTCCTGCCCGGCCACTCCGACGGACTTGTACACCGTAGTCTGAGACCAACGGGAGCCTCTAGCGGGGCCAAGCAAGCATCCTGCAGCGATGTGAGCTGGCATGGATACTAACGATCCGGTGGAACCAAGGCGCAGCCCTGAGACCACCACGAACTGGTGTGCTCCAACTCCCCGTCCGCTTCCCCGCGACGAGCCAACAGGCCGGTCGTCACCCACTTTCGATGCCCCTTGAGTAGCAAGCCGCGCTGTCCCTCACCGGTGACACACAATCCAGTCTCCAATCCCCCCTCTTGGTGACGTGCGGCGCTCGACATCCCCAGTCCCGGGCAATGTCACCTGCGATCCCGCGAGGTGGTCGCGCTCGAACTTTGCAGCAGGAGAGCGAGCCGCGCCCGGGAGAACTTGACCCGTCTTCGTCAGCTGATGTCGGCTCGAACATCTGAATGAACTTGCGCCAAGGGGGCGGTCCGGTGTCCAATGTGCTGAGGGTCCCAATGTCGGCTCTCGGCCGGTGGCAGGAGCGGCCGCGGGTGATCAAGGCCTGCAACGCATCCCTCGGCGGTTGCTGGGGGCGATCAGATTCGTGAGCGACTGGATCTTGCAGTGCCGCTCAGCGACTGCGGATTGCCTGCGTGGCCTGAGAGAATTAATGGAGAGCGAGTTGTGAGGCGCCGACGATTCATCGGAGGGTCTTTGGCCGGAAGCGCGACCGCGGGCGCGGTGTCGGCGATTCCCGCGGAACAAACCGACCAAGATGCCGATGTGTTCCTCGAGAAGGACCGGACCGGCCGCCCCCATGAGGGCAAGACACTGGCAGCGATCCAGCCGCACTGCGACGACGTGCCCCTCTTTGCCGGGGGAACCGTGCTCAAGCTGATTGCCGAGGGCTACCGCGGCATCCTGATCCGCACGAGCAACGATGAGATGGCTGGGATGGGCGACTCTGTCGGGGATGTCGTGCTCAAGAACGAGCGCGACACTGTCGAGGTAGGTCGGCTGATGGGGCTCGAGAAGCTCTACGACCTTGGCTACCGGAACCACCTGATGGACGGCATCGACCGGCTCGAGTTGCGGGCCCGCCTGATCTTCCTGTTCCGGCTCATGAGGGTCGACACGGTGATCTGCTACGACCCGTGGGGCCACTACGAGGAAAACCCCGACCACTATGTCACCGCGAGCTGCGTCGAGGCGGCATGCTGGATGGCGGGTTCCAAATGGGACTACCGCGAGCACTTCGAAGCAGGGTTGGAGCCCCACGCCGTCCTGGAGAAGTACTACTTTGCCCGCGGGCCGCAGCTGGTAAACCGGGTAGTCGACATCTCGTCATACGCGGAGGGCAAGATCGACGTGAATCTGGCAAATGTCACACAGGGGCCGGCGGGCGACAACGGGGCCAGGCTGCGTCGGCGCTTGGCCGCCGAAGGGAAGCGTCTGCCCCTGCTGGGAAACGACGACGAGGCCGCCAACCGCAACTACATCCGCGAATTCGTGCTGGAAGCGAACCGAGAGTGGGGGAGTCGATACGGAGTTGAGTATGCCGAGCCGTTCCATTACATCGGCCCACCCCGCGATGCGGTCGCCGAGTACGTCGACAGGCACGCTGTGCCTATATAGACCACTGTCTCAATGGGTCGCTGCCCTTACGCGGCACGGCCAGCAATAGATTCCCAGCCGCCATCCCCTGCAACTCCCGTGGATTTGGTAGCCTCGTTCCGCTGAGTTTTGATCGTCACCCACTTCGCAATTCAGCAGCGGCAGCGCGATGCCGCCAAAGGGTCAAACGGGTGTGCGCCCTATTCGCCCCGCCATGCAGCTATGGCTAGGACCTCGACCGTTCCCCAACGGTCCGGACATTCCCGGATTGCGCCGTCCCCAGCCGCAGTCAGAGATTGTGGCGTCGGGATCCAACTGGGACTGGCTTCCGCACGTGAGCGGTCGGGACCGGGGTACCTGGTGTAGTACACGGGACTGCCGAGCGGCTCCGCCGCTTCGATCCTCTATAGTCTTAGAGCCGAGCTGCAGTGCGGAGCTCGCGGACGACGGGCGCGCGCCGCGCTTGCATCGAGCGCGGCCATACCCAACGTAGTCGTAGGAAGCAATCCCCTTCACCAGAGGGGAAGAAAGGCAAACCATGAGTCTCAAGAACTGTGCTGTACGCAGCCTCGCAGCAGGCTTGGCACTGTTTGTGCTGGGCTGGATCATCTACGGCTTCCTGCTTGAACCAAGCGGCGTGGCCGAGGCCCCAATCATGTGGGCGATCATCGTGGGATCGCTGCTGAGCGGTAGCCTCCTCACGATGGTGCTCGGTTGGAAAGGGGCCTCGGGCGCTGCCGAAGGCGCGAAGGCCGGCGGCGTGTTTGGACTCTTGATGGAGTTGGCCTTCGGGACGATGGGCCACGGGACCATGATGAACGGCCCAGAGCTCGGCGAAGTGATCCTCTACGGGATTGCCGGGCTCGTCATGTACGCGATCGCGGGAGCCGTCGTGGGAATGCTGACCGCACGCGGCGGAGACTAGACACGCAAGCCTGCAGTCCGCCACAGACGCGGTAGTGTTGCAATCCTGCTGATCCGCCTGGCCACGTCACGGGCTCCGGGACGCTGTGCCAGGCATGGATGCGGAAGCCGCTGCAACTCGATCGCCTAGATGCCCAAGAGGCAACTGGGATCGATCACGCTCTTCTGGCTATCTGCGTAGGCTCGCCCGATTCTCTGAGACTCCGACTGCTGTGAGCCACCTCCGCAGTGCTGCCTTCAGCGTCAGTTGGCAAGCGGAACAGACCTCGCCGTTATAGCGGGTCAGTACTCGCGCTTCCCGACATTACCCGTCCGAATCCCGTGATCGGGCTACCAACCGTCCGGTGGATCCCCGGACTGGGCACGTACCCGCCGCGTCCGTCTCCCTACGCGCCGAGCCGGCCGACTGTGCGCACGATCGTGGCGGTGACGGTTTTCGGGCGCGTGGCAATACCCTCCTGTTCGATCCTATCTGTCGTGCATTTCACTGATGTAGGAATGGGAGTGCATCGATTTCGCTAGCAAAGCGAGGTTCTGTCCAATTCCGTCGATCTCGCCGAGATCAATGCAAGTAGGCATGTATGGGACTCCTCGTGGGCCGCGCCGAAATGCCCACGAATCTGGATGGGGTAGTTCGCCACAGGACGCTTCCCCTTAACCGACGGCGGCCACAAGTGCCCGAGGACTGTCGAGATGGGCAAGCCCATAAAATGGGACTTCGGCGGGAGTCCGCCCGGGCGTTGCAGCCCGAACTCCATGGGAATGGCCATTCCTGAGCTTCCGAGAGCGGTGCGCCTGCTGGGGCTGTGCGGCGCGGCAGCTGTCCTTATGGCTGCCTACTTCGCACGACAGCCGAAGATCCTGTTCTTCGGCTTCCCGGGGATGTACCGCTTCCTGCTGGCAGAGGCCGCCAGCCAGAGCGGCGTCCAATACGCCTATTGGGGCCCGGAGCGCGTGGACGATCCAGGTTTGGGGCAGCCGGATCTCACCGCGTACAGAGTTATCTATGTAAGCGGCCGCCGTTCGGATCCACTGAGCCGGCCTGTCCGCAAAGCACTGGACGAAGCCGGCCAGGAGGGAGCGCGGGTGATCGTGCTCCCAGCCCACGACTCGGCGCGGTTGGGGGTGGGAAACGCCGACTTCGCGGGAGCGGACCGCTGGATCGATGACTACTGGCGGTTTGGCGGGGTAGAGAACATGTCCCGGCTGCTCCAGGCCAGCGCCGCGCGCTACTTGGGAAAGGGCCTCGACGTACTTGAGCCGATGCCGATGCCGGACGACGGCTACTACCACCCCGATGCACCGGGCCTGATGACGACCACGGCGGAGTACGAACGCTGGTACGAGAGCTCCGGCCGGCTGAAGCTGGCCGCTCCTAGGGTCTTGATCGACTTTGCGGACGGGTGGCGGCTGGGCATGAACAGGGCCACCGACGCAGTGCTGCGTGCCTTTGAGGACGGGGGTTTCAACGCCGCAGCCATCTTCGGCACGGCCCAGTCCGCTCCCTTCGCGGTCCAGTTCAGGCCGGATGTGCTCGTTTCCCGCAGGCACGGTCGCTGGTGGCTTGGCGAGCCTGGAGTGGAAGTGCTGGAGCAACAGCTGGACGTCCCGCTTCTCCGGGGCCTGTCGCTGCTCTTCACGGGCGAGTCCTTCGCCGACTACCGTACGAGCCGGGCAGGCATCCGGGACGCCGGCCTGATCATGGGCGCGATGGTCCCGGAGCTCGACGGAGCCATTCAGCCCACCCTGATCGAGGGCTTGGACTCGGAGTGGTACGGGCGCCGCTTCGAGGCCTATCAGGAGGAGAGGATTGCGTTGCTGTTGGAACGCGCTCGCCGCTGGGTGCACTTGCGTAAGACTTCCAATTCCGACAAGCGAGTCGCAATCTTCTATGTCTCGGGCATAGGCAAGGGCCGCATCACGGCGGCCAG
Source organism: Bryobacterales bacterium (assembly GCA_965203925.1). Lineage (GTDB taxonomy): Bacteria > Acidobacteriota > Terriglobia > Bryobacterales > UBA6623 > VXMF01. The sequence goes on along the minus strand of OZ241924.1, from coordinate 6,189,068 downwards.
TCTCAACGTGCCACGCAGCCTGGTGCGCTTCTTGGCCGCCATGGAAGGCGCCGGGTACCGGATTGCGAACCGACCGGCGAGCGACGAAGCTCTGCTGGGCGAGATGCTCGAGAAAGGGCGCAATGTCAGCACGGGCCGTCCGCGGGAGCTGCGCGAACTCGCCGACAGCCAAGGGGTGGTCCTGTTGCCCGTCGAACGCTACACGCGCTGGTTCGGCACTCTGCCCGAGGAGATGCGGCTCGAAGTGATCGAGTCGTTCGGGCCGCCGCCGGGCGCGCTGATGACGCTCGAGCGCGCCGGGGCGGAGTACTTTGTCGTTCCGACCCTCGATTACGGCAATGTCATCGTGCTGCCTCAGCCCGTACGGGGAGCCGAGATGGACTCCTCGTTGCAGCACAACGACCGGGTTCCGCCCCCGCACCAGTACTTGGCGGTGTATTGGTGGCTCAGGGAAGTCTGGAAGGCGGACGCGATCCTCAACTACGGCACTCACGGGACGCACGAGTTCTTGCCGGGACGGCCTTTGGGCCAGCTGGCGGACGACTGGTCGGACCGTACGCTCGGGCCTTTGCCCAACCTATACGTCTACGTCATGGACAACGTTGGCGAGGCACTCATCGCCAAGCGTCGCGGCGCTGCGGTGACCGTCAGCCACCAGATCCCTCCGGTCGAGGCTGCGTCGATTCTGCAGTCCGAGACCCGCGTCTCGGAGGTATATCGGACGACCCTCCAGATGCTGAGTGCGGACGAAGGGGCGCTCAAGGAGGAGCTCCGATCACAGGTCCGCAGTCTGTCGGTGGAACTCGGCTTGGATCACGACATCGGTCTCGACTGGGCCGCCAACGATCCGACGGACACCGACGTGGAACGCCTCTCCCGCCACATTCACCTAACTGACGATGACCGCATTCCGGTCGGGCTTCACGTTCACGGGCAGCCGAACACCCCAGATGAACTGGCTCCGATGGTGGCAGACATGCTCGGAGATGAGATCACCGTCAAGTCCGATTGCAGCGGAGTGGCGCCTGCGGACTGCGAGCGCCGGAACCGCGAGCGAAGGGAGCGCATGGTGGCCCGCGCCTTCTCCGGCGGAGGCGCCCCTGGCTTCTCAAGATCGCTGAGCACCCGCCTAGCCGGCATCCGCGAGGCGTTCGCGAAGACGCCGACGGAGATCACGCACACTCTGGACGCGCTAGAGGGCCGCTACGTGCCCCCAGGGGGAGGGGGCGACCCACTGCGAAACCCGCAGGCTCTCCCAACCGGGCGAAACCTGCACGGCATCAACCCTGCCGAAGTGCCGACAAAGGCCGCTTGGGCCATCGGAAAGCACATGGCTGAGGAGCAGCTGCGTGCGGAGCGCGAGCGGCTGGGACGTTGGCCCCGGAGGATCGGCTTCACATTGTGGAATACGGAGCTGATCCGCCAGCACGGTACCGACTTGGCTCACGTGCTGTTCCTGCTCGGAGTCCGTCCGGTGTGGGACCATCGGGGCATCGTCGAGGACGTCGAGTTGATGCGGGCCGCCGAACTCGGCCGTCCAAGGGTCGACGTGGTCGTGCAGGCTGCGTCCCTCTTCCGCGACACCTTCCCGGACCGAATGCGGCTGCTCGACAAGGCCGTGCGGCTGGCGGCCAGCGCCACCGACGGGGAGAACTTCATCGCCGAGCACACTGAGGAAGCCGTTCGCGAACTCAAACTGGCCGGCCTGTCCGCCCGCGATGCCCGAACGCTGTCCGCCGCGCGGGTCTTCAGCAATTCGGCGGGCGGTTACGGAACGGGGCTTGTAGGTTCGATTGAGCGCAGCGGCAGCTACTCGGGAACCGAAGCACTGACCGATGCCTACCTAGCCCGCACAGGAGCTGTCTACACGGAAGGCTACGAGTGGGGACGACCGGTTCCCGCCGCTTATCGCCAGCACCTGCGCCACACCGACGCAGTCACCCTGAGTCGTTCCACGAATGTCGTCGGTGCCCTGACTCTCGACCATTACTTCGAGTATCTCGGCGGGATGACGATGGCCGTCCGGGACACGAGTGGCGTGGCGCCCGAGACCTACATCGCAGATGTGCGCGACGCAGCCGCTCCCCGAGTTGAAACCCTCCGAGAGGCCCTTTCGAGAGGGCTGCGTGGCAAGTTCTGGAACGCGAAGTGGATCCGGGGCTTGCAGGACGAGGGCTACTCGGGGGCTGTGGAGATTGCCCAGACCGCCACGAATCTCTTCGGCTGGAATGTCACCAAGCCGGCCGCCGTGGACAGTCAGATCTGGCAGCGCGTCCACGAAGTCTACGTGCAGGACTCGCTTGCCTTGGGTATTCCCCGGTGGCTGGACAGCGAGAACCCGTATGCCCAGCAGGAAGTGGTGGCGATCCTGCTCGAATCCGCCCGCAAGGGATTCTGGGACGCAAGTGCCGAGCACTTGGTGAACTTGGCGGTGCACTATGCCGAATCCTTGGAACTGCACGGTGCGTCCGGCAGTGTGCGCACCACAGGCAACCGCCCATTCGAAGAGTTCGTGGAGGTGCGGCTCGCTCAGTCCGCACGACCGGAACTCGCAGCCATGCTTCGCGAAGAGCTGCGGGACGGCTCGGATCCGCGCGTCGAAGGCCGCATTCTGTTGTCTGACAAGGACCGCGGCGATGCCACCGACGCAGGCTTTGGCGACAGCGCCATGCTCGGAGTGGCTGGAGTTCTGGCGGGGGCATTCCTGCTCGGCTGGCGCAGGCTCCGGTAGTTCAGTCGGAGCGCGCCAGCGAAGCAGAGCCCTGCTTAAGGGGAGGCCGTGGCAATCCCCGTGTGCGCGCCCGGTCGAGTGGGGGGGGTGAAGCCTCCGCGGGGAAGGTCGCGGAATCCGTACGGCGTCCGGCCATTGCGCCGATTCCCGTCAAGAGCGTTTGGCGTCTGCGTCACTGATCGCCGGGCCGCTTGCCGGATGAAAGCCGACCGGGCTCTTGGCGCCGGGCATCTTGGTCTTCGGGACCGAGCCGAAGACAGCTTCAAGCTGGTCGTGACGGAACCGGAATATCTTGGCGAGGTCCCTACGCACGAAGAGCCGGTTGGCCAGCCATCCGCCGGGGACTGAGTACCGCACGAGGTCTTCCGCTAGCGTCATCCCGCCCATTCCCCGAAACCGGTGTTCGTGGATCCACATCCGGTACGGACCGCGAACCTGCTCGTCCACGAATAGAGTTGGGGGCTCCCACCTGGTGATGCAGCTCCGCCAGCGCACCGGGATTCCTCGCAACCGGAGGCGGTAGTCGATCGTCTGCCCTTCCGACATGGCGATCGGCCCGTCCGTGAGGATCTGGAACTTCAGCCACGATGGCGTGAGCAGCTCCAGATTGCGTGCGTCTGAGAAGAACGCGAATACCTCTTCGACCGGCTTGGGGAGCCAGACTGCACACTGGATCGAGAATTCTCTCATCGCTGCGACGTTCGTGACCCGGTCAACCTGCGCTTCGGTTCATGGAGTGCCTGCACGATCGCGCAGGCACATGATGTCGCGTCTGGTGCGCCAATTGCCAGCCATTCGTGAGGCTATCGCCAGTCGGGCCATTCGAGCAGGCGACGCTCGGACCAATATAGGTCGTGATACGCGACGTCCTCTACCGGCGACTCGGGGTCCCGCAGGCACTCTGCAATCCGCCTTGCGATGGCAACGGCATCTTCAACCGTCATCACCCGCAGGTTGACCCATAGCTCGCGGTTCCTGTCGTCTGCCCTCTGCACCCAGACAGGCGGGTCGCCCTCCCGCAGCGCGTTGGCCACCGATGTCGCCGAGCGCGTGAGTCGGTCTGGCAGCCGAACCCGCACGACCGACGGATCCCGGCCTTGAGCCACCGGAAGCGCTTCTCCGAGAATCCGTGAGAGACGGCTCCACCGGTCTTGATCGTGGCGGGCGTCCTCCCCGTACCACGCTGCCATCGCGGCCATGCACCCTACGATGCCTTCCTTGCCTACTTTCATAGCGCGCCCAATGCCGTAGTGCTGGAGGTAGCAGGCCCGCACCAGATCCCGCTCGCCACAGATGACGCCAGAGGTCGGAGCTCCCATCAGCTTGTGGGCGCTGGTCATCACGAGGGAGGCGCCAGCTGCGAGGAATGGTCTCAGGTCGGCAGCGGCGGCTGCGTCAACGAAGACCGGAATGCCTCTAGAGCCCGCGATGCTCACGCATTCCTCTAGTGGCAAGAACGATCCCGCCGGGTTGACATCGCCCGAGACGACATACACTATCGCCGCAACAGGGCTGCCCAGCAATCCCCTCAGGTGAAAGCCGTCGCAGTGGCTGGCCGTGCCGAACCGGACGACTTCGGCACCGCTGATGCGGACCATCTGCGCGACCGAAGCGCCGAAGTTGACGTCGTGCCCGTAGGGGATCGCAATGCGATTCCTGAGCCCTTCGGTGTCGGGAAGCTGCGCGATAGCGGCCAAATCCGACCCCGTCATCGCCGCGGCCGCCGCGACGGCAAGCGCAGCCGAGCATGATGAAGTCACGCAGCCTGCCTCGGCTCCGGTGCATTGGCTGATCAGCCTCGAGGCCGCCGCCTGCAGTTCGTCGATCTCAACATTGACTTGCAGGATGCTATCAACTGCCGCCCGAACCTCGTCTGACGCGGTGTTCGCCCCTAAGATCGTGGGCACTCCCATGGCATTCAGCACGCGTTTGAAGCCGAAGCGTCGGCATGGCTGGCCCTGGCCAGACGTCCCCTTCACGCGCGCCAAGCTGGGCTCCGATACTCTGGCCACGGTTGACTGCGCGTATCTGAGAGGCGGTAAAGCCGCCACATCCTTTCGGTTGGCCAGCTCCTTCGCCTGCCCTGACGATTCACTGTCTGGAGGCCGGCAGCCGCGCCCCGCAGGCCGACTGTCACTCGGGAATTCGGGAATCGGCTAAGATCACGGCGATGCGCCCTCTGCTCACGCTTGCCGTTGCCCTCGTCCTCACGCATGGGGCTTGGCCGGCTGAACATCCGTCCGCCCCGTTCGGGAACGAACTGATCGAGGCGCGCGTGTACCTGCCGGATCCGGACAACGGGTACTATCGCGGGACCCGATTCGACTGGTCCGGGGCCATCCACAGCCTAGTGTACGCGGGCCACGAGTACTTCGGAGAGTGGCAGCAATCCGACGATCCCTATCTCCACGACCGCATCACCGGCCCGGTCGAGGAGTATCGCACTGATGACAAGGGGCTCGGCTATGACGATGGCGGCGACCGTTTCCTCCGGATCGGGGTGGGAGTTGTTGAGAAGCCAGAAGAGGATGACTACCGCTGGAGGCACACCTACAAGGTCGTCGACCCGGGCGAGTGGACCGTCCGCCGAGGTTCCAACTGGATCGAATTCATCCATGAGGTCGACGAGCCGATTCTCGGCTATGCGTACCGCCTGACGAAACGACTGACGCTCACGCCGGGCCTGCCTGAGCTTGTGATCGACCACGCCTTGGAGAACACGGGCCGCGAGACGATTGAGACAAACGTCTACAACCACAACTTCTTTGTGATTGACCGCCAGCCGACCGGGCCCGACTTCTCGGTAACGTTTCCGTTCGAGGTGACCGCTGACCGCGAGATGGAGGGCTACGCCGCCCCGCGCGGACGCCAAATCCGGTTCGAGAAGGAGCTCCCTCCAGACGAGAGCATCTTCTCCCTGCTCGGTGGGTTCGGCGATGCGGCGAGTGACCACGCATTCACGATCGAGAATCGGAGGGTCAAGGCCGGCGTGCGAGTGACGACCGACAGGCCACTCGCCAGACTGCAATTCTGGTCGCCGCGCACGACCGTTTGTCCTGAGCCCTTCGTCGACTTGAGAATCCCGGCTGGCGCAAGCGACCGCTGGACGATACGGTACGAGTTCTACACTCTCGACTGATCTCGCGATCGCTCTAGCCCGGTTGGTGATCGCACGGAGCCGTCGCCTCGTTTGGGGATTGACGGCCACCGATGGCACGGAGTTGGTCCAGGAGAACGAGATGTCGTTTCTCCGTGCAGACAGGGATCGGCCGATCCGATTCAGCCCGAACGAGCTTGGACGCCGTTCCTTCTCGAGCGCTGGCAAGGTCCGTTGGAAGACGCGCACGTCACTGGAGAAAGCGGAACCCAACCACCGCAGTTCCTTGAGGTAGTCTGCGAATCCTCGGGAGCGGTGTGCGATGTAGCGGGCAGACGTCGGTTCCGTTGTTGGTCGGGTCGCCATGTGCAACAGCTGCGGCGCGCCACGCGCGCGTCAGCAGTCCACCCCGGTCCCCCGCCGGCCCAAGGCAGATCGGAGCACTCAATCTCACGCCTGCCGGGGTCCGATCCGACGAGCCTGTTGCGACCCGTGCCGGGGATCAAACGCCGGGCCGGGTCGAAGCCAGCTGTCACGGGCCGGGCCAGCAATTGTTTCGATCCCCGACCGCTTCAGGCATCAGAGGGTGCGCTCTCGAGTGGCGACGCGAAGCGCCGAGCCCCTTCATCTTCGGAACGGCGACAGGGTGTCTGGGCAAAGGTGATCCCCGGAGTTCCTTGCCTGCCTGCCTCAGAGACTCAGAGACTCAGAGACTTGACCGCTCGCCTACTACGCCGTAGACTGGTTGGCTGTCAGGCAACTGATGTCCATCCAAGTCTGAAAGGAGATTGTGACATGAAGAAAGCAATTCTCGCTCTTTCCGTGTTTGCTCTTTGCTTCGCCGGTCCTATCCAAGCCGATCAGCTCGTGCTCTCGAACGGAGACTTGGTGTCAGGCAACTACATTGGCGGCGATCCACGCACGGTGCGCTTTATGGGGCCAGACGGAAGCGTACAAGCGTACTCGGTGAGTGATGTAGCATTCATTCGTTTCGGGGGTTCTTCAGCGATGGCTGCGCCGCAAGCGGGTGTGGCTCAGCCAACGAGAGCCGTGGCATCGTCGCAGGGCCAGGTAATAGTGTCCTCCGGAACGACGATCTCAGTTCGGATGATCGACTCCATCGACGCTGACCAGACGGCAGTCGGCGAACTGTTCCGGGCGAGTATCGACATGCCGGTCGATGTGAACGGTCGAACCGTGATCCCGCGCTATGCCGATGTCATGATTCAGGTGACACGAGTTCAACAGAGCGGGGCGGTCAAGGGCAGCGATGAACTTGCACTAACTGTCCATGACATCCGTGTAGACGGGCAGAGCTACCAGGTCACCACCGATTACGCTGAAGTCAAAGGGAAAGGCAAAGGCCGCAAGACGGTGCGAAACACTGCCATTGGCGGCGTGGGTGGCGCAGTTGTCGGCGGACTCCTCGGCGGTCGCAAAGGGGCGGCGATCGGCGCAGGCGCAGGTGCCGGAACGGGTGTCGCCGTCGCCGCGGCGAGGGGGACACGGCTCCGGATTCCTTCCGAATCCCAGCTTGACTTCGTACTGCGTGTGCCCTTGGAACTGTCTTCGGGCGGCTAGCCCGCATCACTTAGGCTCGGGCTGGGCCTTCGCAAACCACCGGCAGGGTTTTCGCCAACGACCGTCGGCAGGCGTAGCATAGCCACTGTTTCCGGCGTCTTGCCGCGCCGCAGCCGGGCGTGCTGGTGGGCCGCGCCACCCGTCCACAATGTGTGGACGAGGACTGGCGCAAGCCGTTCCGCCAGCGACGCCCCTCTTCGCTCGGTCGTCGTGGCCGCCCACCTACCACCAAGGCGTCCGTCCGCGTTCAGGTCCGGATCCCCGATGCGCACCTCCAGCGGCGGGTCCGACCACGCCGGTTCCGCTGTCACCCGGACCGTCTCGAACAACGGTCGTCCGCCCGCTTCCAGGCATTCCGCGCAAACGCCTCCTCCACGCGCAGGGTGCGCACTTGTTCGCTGCACACGGTGCCCTGGCACGACCGGTCATTGGCCTGCCTCAACGCCAAGGTCGGGAACGCCTCGTCACGGTGCAAGTACGTCGCGAAGGCTCCCGGCTTGCGCAGCAACAAATGCGCGGAGGCCACCCGCCCACCCGCCCCAGCTGCTTGCCAGTGGACCGGTCGCACCGAGCCACCAATTGCCCGCCGCCATTCGTCTGGGCCAAGGCCTCAGCTGACTTCGGATCGTCTACGAACTACCCGCCTACAAGGACCTTGCGAAACCACGGAAGCAAAATTTTCCGCGTCGCGATGTGCCGTGTCCGGGATCGTGCAAGATATCGGCGTTGAGATCATGACGGCCGATGTACACGGGCTCGGCGACCCGAGCCAGGCTGCCGCTCCGCTTCAGGGCACCTCCGGACCCTCCAATGCGAGCCGCGGGATTCCCAAAGATCGTCCGATCCGCTGGAGGCCAGACAGAAAATGAAGCGGCGGACACCTCGCGCCCTTGCCTCCAGCGGTTGACGGCGGACGTTGACCGCCGTAGCCTAGTTGTTGGGTTCGAATAGCAGATGAGGGAGCACCAGAAATGTTTCGCCTAGATGCCGAGAAGACCGTAGAGTTCTGCGATGGCACCCGCCGTCGCGACTTTCTCCATGCGGGTTCGCTCAGCCTGCTGGGGCTCGGAATGCCCGATTTCCTCCAGATGCGGGCGCAGGGAGCGACAACGGAGGGTGGTGACGACATTAACGTCATCATGCTGATGCTGGTCGGCGGCCCGTCTCACCTCGACACCTTCGACATGAAGCCAGAGGCCCCTATCGAGATACGAGGTCCCCACCGACCGATCAAGACTAACGTCCCCGGCATCGAGATCTGCGAGATCTTCCCCCGCATGGCGCGGCATGCCGACAAGTACGCCCTGCTGCGCGGGTGTTACCACAACGCAGCGGCCGTGCACGCGATGGGGCACCAGCTTTTCCAGACGGGCAGGCTCTCGCTGGGGGGAATGGAGCACCCCCACATTGGCTCAGTCCTCGGGTACATCAAGGGGTCCCGGGGCGACCTGCCGCCGCATGTGCTGCTGCCCAAGATCATCGGCCCGACCGGCGGCAACTTCAAGCCGGGCCAGAGCGCGGGCTACCTGGGCAAGCGGCACGACCCGTTCGTGCTCAACGCTGATCCCTCCGCGGACGACTTCAAAGTGCCGGACATGCTGCCACCTCCCTACCTTCCGGGGTTCAGGGTGGACCGTCGCCGCGACTGGCGCGGCATCGTGGACCGGGCCGTGAGCAAGTTCGAGACCTCACAGGACGCCCGCCTGCTCGATTCCACGTTCCATCAGGCCTACACGTTGATGACATCGGAGAAGGCACGCCAAGCGTTCGATCTGCAGAGCGAGAGCGCGGAGACCCGCACCCGGTACGGGGGGAACCGCTTCGGTCAGAGCTGCCTCCTTGCCCGCCGCCTGGTGGAGTCGGGAGTGCGATTCGTCACGGTCAACATGTTCGAGACCGTGTTCGACGAGATCACTTGGGACATTCACGGCTCGCCTCCGTTCAGCCCCATCAGCGGCTACCGTGACTTGGTGGGGCCGATGTTCGACAACGCCTTCACGTCCCTGATCGAGGACCTGAGCGACCGTGGAATGCTGGAGTCAACCATGGTGCTCGCGCTGGGCGAGTTCGGCCGGACTCCCAAGGTCAACCCGGCCGGAGGTCGCGACCACTGGCCGCAGGCATGGTCGATCGTTGCGGCTGGCGGCGGGATACAGGGTGGGCAGGTAATTGGCTCGACCGACAAGATCGGCGGAGCTCCGAAGGACCGGCCCGTGCGCCCCGCGGAGATCGTGGCGACGATCTACCACAGGCTGGGGATCGGCCTTGAGACCGAACTGCCGGCTGCGAACGGCCGGCCGCTGCCGGTGGTGGACCGCGGCGTTGAGCCGATCCACGAGTTGTTCTCCTAAGAATGCGGTACTGGCTGGCTCGTGCGGCTCTTGAGGACGGGGTTCGCCGCGCCCGAATAGGTGGCCTCTTTCCTATGACGATTCCTCGACTCATCATCCCCGCCGCTGCAGCCTGCTGGACAGTGGCGGGCTTGGCTGCCGCCGATCTCCACATCTTGCCGCCAAGTGTCGCGCTGGACGGTCCCTACGCCCGCCAGCAGCTGCTCGCGCAAGGAACGATCGAGGGCGTACAGGCCGATTGGACCGAGAGCGTCGAGTGGAGTTCCGATGCCCCCACGGTTGCCTCTGTGGATGCCGGCGGCGTCGTGCGTCCCGTCTCTGACGGCACTGCCCTCATCCGGGCGCAGGCCGACGGCGTAGAGGCGACCCTGATAGTCGACGTCACTGGCGTGGATGAACGTTTCGCTTGGAGTTTTCGGAAGCACGTGATTCCCGTCCTGACCAAGAAGAGCTGCAACTCCGGGTCGTGCCATGGAGCCGCTGCAGGGAAGAATGGCTTCAAGCTGACCCTGCGCGGATACGATCCGTCCGCCGATCACGTTTCCCTGACGCGCGAAGCCACCGCACGCCGGATCTCGCTGGCCGAGCCGGCGTCAAGCCTGTTCCTTCTCAAGCCGACCATGGCACTCGCCCACGGCGGAGGGCAGCGTATCGTCGTCCCGTCCTTGGAGTATCAGGTGCTCTCGGAGTGGATCGCGGCTGGCGCTCCGGGGCCGACCGACGAGGATCCCGAGGTGGTGGGGCTCGAAGTCTACCCACGGGAGGCAACCTTGGCTCCGGGCGCGAGGCAAAGGCTCGTAGTGCGCGCTCGCTACTCCGACGGTCGCGTCGAGGACGTCAGCCGCTGGGTACGCTACAGCTCCACCAATGCCGCGGTTGCCGAGGTCAACGACGCCGGCGTGGCGACGATGGTCGGCCGCGGTGAGGCCGCGATCACGGTGGCGTACGCGACCAGCGTGCTGTATGCCAGGCTCAGCGTGCCCCACGACGGCGACATAAGTGAAGAGGACTTCAGCCGACTAAGCATCAACAACTTCATCGACGAGATCGTCCTGCGCAAGCTCCGCGAACTGCATATCGCACCGTCCGGCCTAGCCTCGGACTCGGCATTTCTGCGCCGCGCCTATCTGGACGCGGCGGGCATCCTGCCCAGCGCCGGAGAGGTCGAGGAGTTCCTGTCCGACGAGTCGCCCGACAAGCGGAGTCGCCTTGTCGACCAGTTGCTGGAGAGGCCGGAGTTTGTCGACTACTGGGCGTACAAGTGGTCAGACCTGCTGCTGGTCTCCACCAACAGCGGACACCTCAACCGCACGGCGTTGTGGGACTTCTACAACTGGATTCGGGATGCCGTCGAGACCAATAAGGCCTGGGACCAATTCGCCCGGGAGATCTTCGCCTCCAGTGGCAGCAGCCGCGAGAACGGCGCCCTGAACTACTTCGTGCTGCACAAGGACCCGATCGAACTGGCCGAGAACACCACTCAGGCCTTCATGGGCCAGACGCTCACCTGCGCACGTTGCCACAACCACCCGCTCGAAAAGTGGACACAGGATCAGTACTACCGTTTTGCGAACCTGTTTGCGCGAATCGGCATCAAGTCCGGAGACGAGCCGGGCGACTCCGTGATCTTCGCCAAAGACTTCGGGGACATCCCGCACCCGCGCACGGGCGAGCCGCTTCCCCCGACACCTCTGGAAGGCGAAGAGTTGCCGCTGGACTCCGCAACGGACCGCAAGGTCCATCTGGCGGCGTGGCTCGCGAGCGACGCCAACCCGCACTTCGCGCGCAACGTCGTCAGCCGCGTGTGGGCGGCCTTCTTCGCGCGCGGGCTCGTCGAGCCGCCCGATGACCTTCGCGCGACGAACCCTTCGTCCAATGAGGAGCTCTTCGAGGCGCTGGTTCGGGACTTTGTGGGGAGTGGGTACGACGTCAAGCACCTCATTCGTCGGATCATGAATTCGGCGACGTATCAGCGGTCGTCCGTCCCAAACGCGTCGAACGAGCAGGACGATCGGTACTATTCGAGGTATCAGGTCAAGCGGTTGCCGGCCGAGGTGATCCTCGACGCCATGTCCTCGATCAGCGGCACGGATTCCCGTTTTGACGGCTATCCAGTCGGCATGCGGGCGATCCAGCTGCCGGACGTGCAGATCGAGTCCCGCTTCTTGGAGTCCTTCGGCCGGCCGCCTCGCCTAGTCTGCGATGTCGAAGAGCGCTCGGACGACCCGAGCATCGCCCAGGCGCTGCACGTCATCAATGGCGAGACGCTCAACGGCAAGCTGCGAGCCGAGGGCAACAACGTGGCCGGACTGCTGGCCCTCGGATTGTCGGACCGCAGGATAGTGGAGCATCTATTCTTGTCGGCGTACAGCCGCTACCCCACCGAATCGGAGGAGTCGCGGATTCTCGAGGAGCTGCGGGAAGCGCGCGACGGACGCGAAGGGCGGGGATCCCGCGGCCGCGCTGGCCGCGAAGCTGTAGAAGACCTGATGTGGGCCATGTTGACCACGCGGGAGTTTCTGTTCAACCACTAGCAGGCGCGGCTTGACGTTCTCCGGACTTTGCGCGGTGCGCGAGCATGGGCAGCCAAGGCGAGGCCTCACGCAAATGGGGCCTCGGCAGCCCGCTCATCGGCGTCGGCGACCGCAGCTTGTTTTCGGGAGACGGGGACTTGGCGGGTCTTGTACTGGAATCTTGATGGCGACTGCCGCCCTCTGGGCTGCCTCGGCGGCTGCCTCGCCGACCTACACTTCCGACGTTGCGCCGATCCTCCAGCGCAGTTGTGTGGGATGCCATTCCGAAAACACGCGGATGGGCGGTCTAGTCCTGGTGACGCGCGAGGCCCTCGGGAGGGGTGGCACGCGCGGGCCCGCGGTGGTGCCAGGAGACCCCGAGTCCAGCCCGCTGTTCCTGATGGTCGCGGGGCGTCTGGAACCGAGGATGCCGTTCTCCGCGGAGCCGCTGGGAGCGGCCGAAGTCGAGGTCCTCAGGCTCTGGATCGAGGCTGGAGCTCCGGGCCCGGAAGGCCACGACGAGCAGCCCCTGAGTGTCCAGCCGGGGCGACTGCCGCCCATTGAGCCGGCCGCAGAGGTTGCGCCCCAGATCTTCTCCGTCGCATACCACCCCGATGGGCGGCTACTGGCGCTGGGCAGACACGGCGGGGTCGCACTCGCGGATGCCGATACGGGCGTGGCCGACACCTTCTTGGACGGCCTCAGCGACATTGCGCGGACGGTCGCATTCTCGCCGGACGGGAGCTTGGTGGCGGCCGGCGGCGGTCCTCCCCAGCAGCACGGGCAGGTTAGGGTCTGGCAGGTGGCGGACGGTCGTGAGGTGGCGACGATCGAGGGGCACAAGGATACCGTCCAGGCACTGGCGTTCTCGCCTGACGGCGACAGCTTGGCGACCGCTAGCTACGACAAGGACATCAAGCTCTGGGAAGTGGCGACCGGCGTGGAACTGCGGACCCTTAGTGACCACATCGACGCGGTCTATGCGCTGGCCTTCACACCGGACGGGACGCGCCTCCTCTCAGGATCGGCGGACCGGTCGGTCAAGGTGTGGGATCCGCTGACGGGAGAACGCCTGTACACCCTGAGCGACCCTACGGACGGAATCAATTCCATCGCAATCCACCCTTCGGGAAAGAGGGTCGCAGCAGGGGGCCACGACCGGACCATCCGCGTGTGGGAGCTGGGTGAGGATGGTGGCCGTCTGGTCAACGTCCTGATTGCACACCAGTCGCCCATCCTGCGCATCGCCTACGCGCCTGACGGCAACCGAATCGTGACCTCGGCGGCGGACCGGACGGTCAAGGTGTTTGCCGCCGACACGCTGCAGGAGATCGCGACCTTGGACAGCCAGCCTGATTGGGTCATGTCGCTGGCCTTCTCGGGGGATGGCGACCGCCTAGCTGCGGGCCGTTACGACGGGTCCCTCAGCATCTACGACACGGAAGACTACAACGACGCCCTGAGCGTCAACGAAGAAGTGAGGGGATCGCAATGATGAACCGAGCCCGAGCCACCGCCGCTGCGCTGAGCATCCTGCTTGCCGGAGGTTCGGCGATGGCCGCGTCCGCGGCCGAACATCCCACCGGGAGCCGCACGACACCTCCGACCATCGAGTCGATCGCACCTAGAGGCGTCGCGCGGGGGGCGGTCCATACGATTGTGGTGGAGGGCTACAACCTGCTCGGTGCGGCCTCCGTGCACTTCGACGACCCGTCGGTGCGTGGCACGGTGCGGGAGGTGGCCAAGATGCCGACGGTGCCGGAAAAGCCGAGGCTGGGGGCGGGCGGGTTCGTCTCGACGGTCGATCTGGGGCCACAGCCGTTCCGGTATCGGGTCGAGGTGGACGTGACGGTGAGCAAGGAGGCTGACGTTGGTCCGGTCCGGTTCCTGCTTGCCACGGATTTCGGCCTCAGCCCGGCCGGCAAGATTCTAGTCGAGCCCGACTGGGACGTCGTGTCGGAGGGAGGGCCCGACGGACGCGACAGCACGGCCGACGATCACCCAAGAGTCTCGTTGCCGGCCGTAATGTCTGGAGTGGTATCGAAGCCGGGCGACACTGATTACTTCTCGATTACGGTGGAGACCGGCCAGGAGCTGGTGTTCGAGGAGGCCGGCATGCAAGTCGGCTCCAAGATCCGTCCGGTGATCGACCTGCTGTCAGCCGACCACGATCCCGTCCGGCTAGGCAGTGCCGGTAGGGGCCGTGCAGATCCCTTCTTTGCGCACCGCTTCGATACGCCGGGGGACTACATCGTTCGCGTAAGCGACTACGAGAAGAGCGGCAGCAGCGACCATTTCTATCGTCTCAGGGTGGGTGAATACCCGCTCATCCAGTCGGCCTATCCGCTCGGGGTACGCCGCGGGGCCGAGACGGCAATTGCCTTGGAGGGCCTCAACGTGGGCGATGGCAGCGTGGACGTCAAGGGTGAGCCTTCTTGGCTGGACGACCGTCGGGTGGTCCTGCGTCCGCGGATCGGTCGGGAGCAAGCCTTCAACACGCTCAAGCTTGAGCTTGGCGAGCACCCGGAGGTAGAAGCGGACGGCAGGAACACGTCGGTCTCGGCTGCCCAGACTGTGACGATTCCCGTGACTGTCAACGGCCGGCTCACGGCCACCGACCAGTTCTTCCGTTTCGTGGCAAGAGAGGATGAGACGGTTCTCGTGGACGTGACGGCCGCGCAGCTGGGGTCGCCGCTGGACTCGGTGGTCGAAATCCTCACCGCGGGCGGGGATCAGATCGAGACTGTGACTCTCCGTGGAGTGGCAGTCACCTACACCGACCTGTTCGACCACACATCTGAGCAGGCCGAGATTCGCCTGCAGCTCTCGAACGACTTTGATGCGGGCGACTACCTGATGCTCGGCAGTGAGGTGATGCTGGTGACGCGCATGCCGCGCCAGCCCGACGAGGGGATTGCGCTCGAGTCCTTTCCCCCTATCATCCCGGGGCGGCCGACCGGAGGCACAGTCCGCTTGGCGTCCTTCGGGACCAGTCCCCAAGCGCACGCCAAGGGGACGCCGATGTACAAGATGCAAGTTCATCCTCCGGGTTCGAAGTTCCCGGCCAACGGCCTGCCCGTGGTCCGGCTCCACTACCGCAATGACGACGGCCCATTTCCCCGCGCGAAGGACTCCTTCCTGCGCTTCACGGCCCCGGCCGACGGAGAGTATGTCGTGCGGATCCGGGATAGCCACGGTCGCAGCGGCGAGGCGTTCTCGTACCGGCTGGCCCTCCGTCCGCCGAGACACGGATTCCAGCTGTCGTCCGAACCGCGTACGCCAAACGTCCCGCAGGGCGGCCGGGTCCCGATCCGGGTCACGGCACTCAGGGAGGACGGCTTCGACGGCGCCATCCGTGTCTCTGTAGAGGGGCTGCCTGCCGGGCTTCGCGCTGCGGACACGGTGATCCCTCCCGGACAGATGGTGGCGACTGTGATGCTGCGGGCCGATCCGCGTGCCCCGGTCGGAGAGGCACACCCGCTCACGGTCCGGGCAACGGCCGAGATTGGCAGCCGCGAGGTCTCCAAGGCCGCGAACCCCGCCGACAGGTTGCAGTTCGTGTCGGTGGTCGCTCCAGCAGACATCGCCATCACGACCGATACGCGCGAGGTTGTACTTGAGCCGGGACAGGATGCGACGATCAGGGTCACCGTTGAGCGCCGGAACGGCTTCGCGGGGCGCGTTCCCGTCGAAGTGCTCAACCTGCCGCCCCACACGGACACGCCAGAGGTCGGGCTGAACCGCATTATGATCACCGAAGAGCTCGACACCCGCACTTTCTCAATCCGCGCTCTGGCCAATGCTAAGCCGGTTGAGCAGCTGATCTACGTGTCAGGTGTCGTGGAGACCCGGTCTCCCCAGGCCACGTCGTACCTTGCGGAGCCGATTTCGCTGAAGATCGTTGAGAAGGGTGCCGGAGCCCGTTCCGCGGATTAGCACTCTGTCACATCCTGATCGAGGGTCGGAGGGTCTTCAGTTCCAGGGCAGGTGCGGCCAGCACGTGACCCCGGCGCACAGCAGGATCACAGCTGCTCGACGGCAGTCCCCTGTGCGAATTGGCAGGCACAATCCTCGTGCGCGACTAAGTCGCTTTCTCCACCGACATCACCCGCATGGATCAGCCGTCAACGCGGAATGTCGCCAGGGCGGATCAGATGTTCCTCGACTGCTTGCTGGCCGGCGCTTGAACACGGGGCCTCCAAGTTAGGGATTCGTCGCTCGGCCCCCCGGAGCCCTGCCTCGGCTGCGATCAGTTTGACACGGCGTTTCGAGTGCAATGAGAAGTCTCTGCCGGTGGCTAGGTGTACGGAGCAAGCTGAATTGGATCCCTGAGCAAGCTGAACCGGATCCGGGGCACGGAAAGCGGGATCTGTGGCAGAAGAGCCACACCACAACATGTAGTAGGTCGACGGCGCGCAAAACATGGGGCGGGAGGGGCGTTCGAAGGGGCCGTAAACGGTCTTCGAAGGGGCTGTGAAGGCGGTTCTCACGTCGGCCCGACAGCCCCTTCGGCCCGGGTCCGATAGCCCCGCGAGTCCAGCGTGTGGACGGCGCGCTGGCACGTCCAGGAGCCGTCGACGCCGTCCCGGAACCCGGCCAGCCGCAGCTCCCCCTCGGCCGCCACGGCGGGCTGGCCGGGGGCCAGCTCGAGGATGAGGCGGCGCATCCCGCCCGCCAGCCGGGCCAGCATTGAGCGGGCCGCGTGGCGCGCCTCGGCCGCGGTGGCGTAGGAGCGCCGCAGCGTGAAGGCGGGGTCGTCGGAGCCGGCGGTCTCGGCCTTGCGTTCGCCGGAAGCCGCATCGTGCCAATGCGCCCGCACGGAGCGGTACTTCGGCCGGTCGGCGATCGTCACGCTCCAAGAGCTGGTGTCTCCGGGGCGCACTGCGACGGTCGGCATGGGCTTGCCGGTGGCGCTCGCGGCCTGCCACCTAGGCACGAACAGCAGGTGTCCCCCGGCCGGCTTCGCCACGGCGTCGTAGTCCCCCGCGAGTCGGGTCAGCAGGTGCAGGTCCGACTCTTCGGTCTGGTCGAGGTGCGGGATCCGCACCGTGCGCAGGGAACTGCCGACACGGGCCTCCAAGCCGTGGTCGGCCGCGATCCGGCCGACGAGGGCACCCAGCGTCACGTCGTCCCAAGAGCGGGACTTCTGCGCCTTGAGGCCGCCCCGCATGTCGGCCGCCTTGGCGCGCACCACCAAGATCTGCGGAGGGCCGGCTAACCCGATCTCGTCGACGACATAGGTGCCGGCGAGGGTCACGCCCCGGTCCTCGTAGCCGAGCGACACCTCAAGCTTCGCGCCCCGGCGGGGCCGCTCGATCGCGCCCCCGCGGTCGTCCAGGCGCAGTTCGAAGGCGTCGGACTGGCGGACGGCCTCGTCTGCGACCCTCAGCGACAGGAATCGATCCCGGATCGCTGCGGTGGCGTCCAGGCGGCCGTCGACGACCACGTTCCAGGCGGGCCGCACGTCAGTCCCACAGCCTCACGGTGCCGCTGTCGGGGGGCGGCGGGTCGAGCTCCGGCAGCTCGATGCGCACGCCGGCGGGCAGCCCGGGGCCCCGGCCGGCCAGGCCGGGGTTCGCTTCCAGCACGGCCTCGGCGGCTCCCGGCAGGGGACCGTAATGCAGCCGGCACACCGCGTCCAGCATGTCGCCGTCGCTGGTGACCCAGACCGCCATCACAAGAGCCCGTCAACGTGCCGGAGGACCGCCCTCGGCGGCTTGAGGACAGCCTCCAGGGCACCGGCCCGCGATGCAGCCCGGGCCAAGTCCTCCGCCTGCGAGCGGCCGGGGAGGCCCCGGAGGTACGGCTGCACCTGTTTCTCCAGATCCAGCCGCCCCGCTACCTCGCGCACTTGGCCGCGCAGCCTGCCGACTGCGGACGGGAGCGGCGCGCGTCCCTCGGCCAAGGCGGACAGCACGGCTCCGAACGGCCCGCCCCGGCCGCTCGCCAGCCCCTCGGGGAGATCGGCCGGCAGCGCGTCGGCCAGCCCCTCGGGCAATGCGGCAGGCAGAGAGTCCGCCAGTTCCGCGGGCAGCTCGAGCGCCAGCTGTGCCGGCAACGGCTGCGGCAGCGTCGCCCCGGCCGTGGCCCGCGCGGCAGCGGTGTCGCCGCCGAGGAATTCGACCCCGCCGCCGTCGTCGCCGTACCAGGCCAGCTCGACCTCGAACCCGACCTTGCGCGGGACGCCGCCCGGCAGGTAGCGCGAGCCGGTCTCGCCGATGCGCAAGACCGCCCACAGCCCGAGGATCTCGCCTGTGCCCAGCATCAGGTGGAGGGGTTCGCCCCTGCGCGCTTCGGCGCGCAGGTCGTCCAGCTCCCGGTCGGCGCGGCGGCGCACCGAGAGGATCGTGCCGTTCAGCGAGATGGTCTCGCGGCCGGGCCCCAGCCACTGCCGCGCAGGGGGGCCTCCCAGCGGTACTCGGCGGCCCGCCGCATCTCCTGGAACGTGGCCGCGGGCACGCCGAAGACGAAGCTGCCGAGCGTCATCAGCTCAGTACGCATCGCCGAGGGCCTCCCTGGCGGCGAGGTCTTGCCGGCGCTCGAGTTCGCGTGCGACCCGCCTCGCCAGATCCCCGACATCCGCGCCCGGCTGCTGGCGGATCTCGACCCCTATCCGGTAGTGGTGGTGCACAGTCGCGGGCGGCCGTTGGGGGGGGGCTGCGCCGGGGCAGCGGCCGCGGGGGCCGCTGCCGGCGGTCCGGGACGGGTCGCGGCGCTGAAGCGCTCCTCCAATCCCGGCCGGCCTGCGCTCTTCCCGCGCTGGCCTAGGGCCAAGCCGGGATCACTGAAAGGCCCCGGCGGCCGCGCATCCTCGCTCGGCAGCAGGCCGCCCAGCTGGTCCAGGATGTCCCGCAGCGGCGCGGCTTCGCTTCCTGCCTGCGCCGGGGCGGGCGGCTGCTCGGGGCCCTCCCCTTGCCGGTTCGGGGCCTCGCGGGCGAATCCCGGAACCTCCGGCAGCACGGGGCGGAACGCCGGCGTCGCGGGGATCGACAGGGCCAGCCCGGCCGCTGCCGTGCCGAGCGCCCGCGACAGCGGCCGCTGCAGCAGTCCCGGCCCCGAGCGCCGCACGCCCTCCCCCATCGTGGCGAGGATCGCCGCTCCGGAGTCGGACAGGCGGGACAGCGGCCCGGTGCGCGCATCGGAGGAGAGCAGCAGGTCGGCCAGCTTGCCGAGCCCGCTCTTGAGGGCGTCCCACACCGCTCCCGGAGCGCTCCTGATGCCCTCCGCCAAGGTGCCCACCAGGCGGGCGCCGAGGCCCGACCAGTCGATCGACGAGAGCTTTTCCCAAGCGCCGGTGAACGCGGTCTTGACGCCTTTCCACAAATCCGCGAAGAACTTCTTGATCGGCTCCCAATGCTTCCAGACGAGGTACGCCGCGCCAGCGATCGCCGCAACCGTTGCGGTCACGGGCAGGCTCACGCCGGCGATCGCCGCGCCGACGGCCTTCAGGGCACCCATGGCCAGCGGCGCGAAGCGGAGCGCCAGCTGGCCGAAGGTCCGGCCGAGGCTCGCGATGCCGCCGGCGGCCTTGCCCGCACCCGCCTGGGCCGCGCCGAATCCTCCGAGTAGCCCGCCTCGCAATTTTCCGGCCAGCCTGCCGAACCTGCCCCGCACGCGCCGCTTGTGCGGCGAGGCCGAACTGTCGCCGAGGTCCGGCGCCCAGCGGGCGGCCAGCGAGCCGATGGCCCCGCGGAGGCGGCTGACGCCCCTGCCGGCCCGCCTTCGCATGCGCCTCGCCCCCGGCGAACGCAACGCGTCACGCACAGCGTCGCCGAAATCCCAGGCGGACCTCGCCAAGTCCGCCCCGCGGCTGAGCTTGCCCCCGCCCCACCGCAAGGTGCCGGCCAAGAGCCGGGCGCCTTGGTAATAGACAAGCCCTTTCAGCGCGACCCCCCAGCCGCCGACGGCCTCCACGATCCAGTTCACCCCCTTCAGGATCCCGCCGATCACATCGCCGATGTCCTTGAGGGCCGGCCACACGTCGTCCCGCAGCACCGGCCACACGTCGCTCTCGAACTTCTCGAAGGCCTTGACGAAGCTCCCGCCCCACTCCGCGGCGAGCTCATCCAGCTCCCCGCTGGCGTCCATCTCGTTGATCGTTCCGAGCACGCCCCGGAGCCGGTCCTTGAGCTTTTCGAAGGGACCCGCAGCCATCACCATGCGCTGGAAGCGGAGCCAGTGGTCGGAAAGGTTGGACATCATGCCGTCGTACGTGCCCATCGCGTCTTCCATGGCGCCGCCGAAGCGGTTCTCCCAGATGCCCAGGAGCGTTCGCTCGATCTGGGCGCGGTCGCGCGCGTTCGCGGTCGCGGTGCGGGTCTCGCCGTCAAGCGTGTACTCGTAGGTGATCGTGTCGCCCTTAGTGCGGGCCGTGATGCCGAAATCCCTCAGGCGCTCGTTATCCCCGCGCACCGCGTCGGAGAGCGCCTCCACCGCCTGCATGACGGGCTTGCTCATGGCCGAAGCCGTGTCGCCCAGCGTGCGCAGGCTCTTCGCCGGTTCCATGCCGTACGCGCGCAGCTGCACGAAGGCCTCCGACACCTGGTCGAGCTGGAAGGGCGTCGTCGCCGTGAACCGTTCGATCCACTCCATCGACTTCTGCGCCTTCTTGGAGGAGCCCTCGATCGTGCCCAAGGTGGCCTCGAGCCTCTCCCCCTGCGCGGCGGCCGCGACGAAGCCCCCGGCCGCCGGCCGGCCGCCTCTGCCTCGCCAGCTTCTGCGACAGGCGCCCCGAAGTGCGCTCGAGGCGCTCCTGCTCCGCGCTCAGGCGCCGCGTGTCGATCCCCGCCTTCCGCAGGCTGGCGGACAGCTCGCGCAGCCCTCCCTTCTGCGCCTTGTGCGCCCGGGCCAGCTTGACGGTCTGCCGCTGCGAGCGCTCGAACTCCTGCCGCATCTTCTTGGTCGGGATCTCCGTGCTCTTGAGCGCGCGGCCCAGCTCGGACGTCTTGCGCCGCGAGATGTCGAGCTTGCTCCCCAGCTTCCCGAGGCTGGACTGCAGGCCGCCCAGCTTGCCCATGGCCGAGGCTTGGTCGCCCAGCTTGGCCAGGGCCGCCTTCGTCGATCCCGCCGACCGGGACAGGGCGCCCAGTGGCCCGCTGGCCCGGTCGAAGGCCTCCAGGGCGATCCCGACCTTCAGCTGCGGCATGGCTGGCCTGCTATGCTCCGTTCGTGCTCGCCGCGATCCTTTTCGGAACGCTCTTGGCCGTGCTCGCCGGGACCGGCGCGTTCCGCTGGATCGGGAATGCGGCCCGGCTGCTGTTCGTGCTCATCTTCGTCGGCGTCCGCCCCACCTTGGCCATCTTGGCTGCAGCTGCGCTCGCCGGGGTCGCCTGGAGCATCCTACAGGCGCGCGCGGACGGCGTCTGGCCCTTTGGGCCCTTGCGCCCAACGTGTAGGCATCCTACAGGCGCGCGCGGACGGCGTCCTTCGCTAGCTTCGCGTACCGCAGAAGCTCGCCGAGCGGGAGGCGCCTGAGCTCCCCGAGCCCCCAACCGGTCGCTTGGGCCACCGCGAACATCGCCGTGCGCAGGATCCGCGGCGCTACAAAAAAGCGGCGACCAGCCTAGCCGCGCGACTGAAGTCCAAGGACTTCAGCGCGCGCACCTCTGCCGGCGCCAGCTCCGCGATCGAAGACAGCATGTGCACCATGCGAGTCGCCTCGATGCGGTGCCTGTAGGACTGCTCGATGTCGAGCGCTGTGGGCTCCCGCAGCGTGAGCGACTCGATCTTCCTGCCGCCGACCTCGACCGGCCGCAGCAGCGTGATCTCGACCGGGAACTTGACCTGCTCGGCGTCCACTGCGCCGTCCCCGTCGCGGGGCAGATCCTTGAATTTCGTCATGGCCGTTGCCTCCCCTCTTCCTTGCCTACAGCCCCAGCGCCTCGCGCAGGGTCGCGAGCTGGTCGACGCCGCCGATGATGCGCTTCATGTTCTCCACGTCGATCTCGGCGATCACCTCGCCGCCGATGACGCACTTGTAGTAGGACAGCGTCACCATGAACGAGCAGGGGGCCTTCTTGCCGGGCTCCCACGTCCCCCAGTCGACTTCCTTGACCAGGCCTCGGCAGTGGTGCTCCACGGCCTCGACCGCCGTCCCCCGGCCCTTCTGCGCGCCGCGCAGCGTCAGCGCCGTGTCCGCGCCGTTCGCCAGGCCGAACCGCTTGAGCGCCTCCCGGTCGGCGCTGGAGGCCACGAGCTTGCACTCCATCTTCTCCATGCCCATGTCGATTTCTTGGGGCATGTCCGTGCCCCCGGGGCGGAACGCCTCGGTGTTCAGGGACAGCTTGGGCGGGTCGAACGAGTCGAACTTGCCCGCGTAGCCCACGCCGTCGAAGAACACGGACACGTTCCTGAGCAATTTTGCGGTTGCCATGCGAGTTTCCTCCTGTCTGTGCCTTCACCTACCTAGGTGAAGATCGTCTCCACGTAGTCGTCGACCAGGCGGCTCCGGAATGTCACGCGCTCGGCCGGGTACGACGGAGTGAAACGGACGTCGAAATAGTTTCTCCCGGCCGCGACGGCTGCGGGCGTGTTGAGTTCGCCGTCGGCCCAGCACTCGCCGCCAAGGATCGCCCCGTCCGCCTCGAGCTCCCTGAGGAAGGCGTTGGCCGACTCCACGACTTCGGCGGTGTAGGTTCGGGTGATGCTGCGGTCCACCGCCCACAGGTGCGCCTCCAGCAACGCCCGGTTGATGCGGTCCGCCGTTCGCACGACGGACAGGAATGCCCACTTCGGATCGGAAGAGCAGGTGCGGCCGCCCCACAGGCGCCAGCCGTCCCGGCAGACGATCGTCGTCACGTGGGAGGCTAGGTTCAGCACTCGCAGACCTCGCCCTTCCGCCCGCAGCGGTACGCCACGCCGCTCACTGCAGACCTTCCAGCCTCCCTCCGGGGCGGACTCCGTCTCCAGTTCGACAGATTTCTCGCCCAATTGCCGGAACCCCGCCACCCTCGGCGCCGGAGGCTTCTCGTCCGCATGAAGCCGGAAATACCCTGGGACGACCACTCGGGCCTACACCTCATTCTTCACCTCTCGGGTGCGGATCTCACTCGACGGCGAGATCACCCATGGTGCAGGATCCGACGGCTCGCCCTTCTCCAACAGCTTCTAGACGCCCGCTCCCCAAGGTCATCCGCGAGCATGATGAACACCTCTGGCGAGAAGCTCTTGCTGGGATCCCGGGGATCGCATTAGACGGACATGCTGCCTTCCAGCACGACACTGTCCGGTCGCCTTGCTTGGAGTGTGGGGCGTGGCCGTAGGCGCTTCAGCGTCTGGCGGAGCCCTCAGAGACGATCAGTTCGTGAATCTCTTGGCTCGTGACACTGCCAAGCAACTGGCCGGACTTCCTGTCCAGCACTGGCAGTGCAGTGACCGAGAGCTCTTGCATCCGGTGCAGGACGTCCTCGACTTGCTCGTCCTGCCAGGCTGCCCCTGGCGACTTGCGCACCACCCTCCTCAGGGGTGTCGTTGCCCAAGCCTCCTTGGGGAGGTACCGGAGCATGCTGACTGACACCAGTCCGGTGAGATTGCCATCTTCGGCAACTACGTACTCTGGCTGGTCCGAAACTACCCAACGTTCGACGAAGTCTCTCACGGAGAGCTCTGGATGGGCAAACTTGCCGGGCCGCTCCAGAATGGCATCCACGCTGATGTCTGTCAGGGCGAATCGCAACAGGGACGCGGGAAGTGAGTCGACAGTCTCGCGGTCCTTGCGCACCTTGGTGCGCCTGACCGTGAAGCTGATCAGCGGTGGCGAGCCCACGACGTACGCGAACATGATCAGGATGAGCAAGGAGAAGAGGTCGTTTCCGATCATGCCGCGCTCGACGAGGACCAGCAACAGTGCAATCTCGGTGATCCCTTTCGCAATCAGCCCGGTCGACAGGGCTATGGGATCCTCCAGACGGGTCACCATCGATCCGAGTAGGGGCCCAACGAACTTTCCGGCGAGGGGAACGAGTGCCAAGGCGGCAATGGCGCTCAAGGGCAGTTCGGAGCCGGCGAAACTCACCTGAAGCCCGCCTGAGGCGAAGAACAGCGGCACGAATAGGCCGTCGGCCATGCTCCGCATCCCTGGCAGGACATCGCGGCGAACCTGATGCGGAAGGCGGGAGATGGAGGCGCCGAAGAGCAGCGCCCCGACCGAGCCGTGAAGATTGAGCGTCTTCGCTCCTGCTACCGCAAGGAACAGGCCGCCCAGCAGCAGCCCGAACGATAGGTGCGGGACGTGCAAGACGCGCTTTAGGGCCAAGACCGCGGGAGGCAAGACTCGGCTCGATACCGCATAGGCGGCCAAGCCGAATGCGCCCACCTTCGCGAAGAGAGCCAAGAGCGTGACCGGATCAAGATCATCCCCCTGCGAGTCGAACATGAAGCCGACCAGAGGCAGGCAGAGCAGCTTGAAGATCAGGATCGTCGTAAGAATCCTGACACCTAGGATGTCTCTCAGGCACCCTTCGTCCGACAGAACTTTTGCAGCGATGCCTAGGCTGGTCAGCGAGAGGACCGTGGCGAGCGCAAGAGCTGCCTTGGCACTCAGCCCAAGACCAAAGTCGAAGACAGTGTCTGATGTCACTAGGAATGAGAACGCGATGGGAATTGCAATCGAGATCAGGGCGAAGATGAGCAGCCGTGTGCGCACCACCGTGGCAATGACCGAGACGTCAATCTCGTCGAGGCCCACCAGAAAGAAGAAGAGGTAGACTCCGATCCCGACAAGGATCCCGAGTTCCTCGGTGACAGCAACCAGTCCGGTCAGGGGACCAAGCAGCACACCGGCAGCCGTGTAGGCGACGATCGAGCTGATCCTGAGCTGCTGAGTGAATCCTTCCGCGATCTTGGCGACCACGATCAGCAGCCCGACGGAGAACAGGGTCTGGGGAAGCGCCTCCACTTGCTTGCCTTCGAGAAGCTTCAGACGCCAGCGCCTGGGAAGCACTCGCTTGTCGCGGCCGCCGACGCCCAGTCGCAGCGAACGCGCACTTTGCTGCACCGATGCGCCACGTCGCAGGGAGCCCGGCGACCGCCAGACCAGCTTACAGTCTGGCTGGTCCGCCATGCTGGGCCGCACGGCAACGAGGCCGCGGAGGATCCGTCGACCGACCTGCCCGGCCTGCTTGCGAGCGCCTTGGCGTGGGCAGACGATGCAGACAATCGGCGACGGGTTCACTCCCGCCAGGATTCTGCGGCGCAAACCAAGCTCGTGGTGTCGAGGGATGCTGCGCTGGGTGGCCGAGCGAAGTCCGGTTCTCCACCATCTGCCGAGCCAGCAGTGAGCCACAGCGGCGGCGGTCAGGGCCGACGTTGGCGTGCGATGTGTCCCTGTGCGACGACACGCCGCGCGACGCCACTGCTGGGCGCGGAGCCGCTGGTATACTTCCAATCAGCGGGCTGGGGCCCGCGAAAGGCCATTGGTCTTGGGCAGCGCGGCGGACATGCGACCCATTCCTGAGAGCGTCTCGAAGACGTTCTACATCGAGACCTTCGGCTGCCAGATGAACGTCCACGACAGCGAGAAAGTGCGTGGGCTGCTCGAACAGCGCGGCTACAGCCGCGTCAGGTCTCCCGACGAGGCCGGGCTTGTCCTGTACAACACCTGCAGCATCCGCGACAAGGCCGAGCGCAAGGTGTTCGCGCGCCTCTCCCAGATCAAGCGACGGTCAGCGGGCAAGACCGTAGGCGTCCTCGGCTGCGTTGCCCAGCACAACGGGGCCGAGATCTTCGAGCGCGCGCCGCACGTGGACTTCGTCTGCGGTTCGGCAAGCTACAACGCTCTCCCCGACATCCTTGACCGCGTCGAGGCAGGCGAGTCTAGGGTGGCCGGGCTGGAGCTCGACACGGACGAGACGTTCGACGTTCCGAGAGTCGATCGCGTCCGGGCCTACACCGCCTACATCACGATCATTGAGGGCTGCGACAAGGCCTGTACGTATTGCGTCGTTCCGTTCACTCGCGGCCCGGAGCGCAGCAGGTCCAGCGCGTCAGTGATGCGCGAGGCTGCCGACCTGCAAGCGCTGGGCTACACCGAGATCACGCTGCTGGGCCAAACTGTGAACAGCTACTTCGACCCGTCGCCTGCCGGCTGGTCCTTCGCCCGCCTCCTCGACGAAATCGGTCGGCTTCCCGGCATTCGCCGGGTGCGGTTCACCACCTCGCACCCGTCCGACTTCACGCCTGACATCGTCGAAGCGATCGACCGCAACGAGTCCCTCTGCGACTGGGTGCACCTCCCCGTGCAATCCGGCTCGACAAGTGTTCTTCGGGCCATGCGCCGCACATACAGCCGTGACGACTACATGCGCTGCGTGGAAATGATCAAGGCCGCCGGCCGAAGAATCGAGCTGAGCACCGACATCATCGTCGGCTTTCCGGGCGAAACAGAAAGCGACTTCCAGCAGACCTTGGGCCTGTTGGACGAGGTTGAGTATGCCTCGGTGTTCTCGTTCAAGTACTCTCCGCGCAAGGGCACTGTAGCCGCGGGAATGCCGCAGATTCCGGAGGCGGTCAAGGGCCGACGCCTGATCGAGCTCCAGCAGCGCCAGCGGGAGATCCAGATCCGCAGGAACGCCGAATTGATCGGTCGCACGGAAGAGGTCCTGGTGGAGGGCTGGAGAAAACGCTTCAGCCAGTGGATCGGGCGGACCACGCAGAACCGGGTCCTGAACTTTGCTGATCCCGAAGGCCTTGCAGCGGGTCGCGATCTCCGCGGGACCTACTGCCAGGCTCGCGTCACGGCCGCCGGGCCAAATTCGCTTGTCGGAGAGCTGGCCAGCCCATCCGCCCGAGCCGCGTTCCAAGGGCTGCGTGTCTTGCAATGAGGGAGGAGACGATGCAGGAAATCGAGATGAGGATCTGTGGTCTGATGATGGACCCCATCACCAACATGCCGATCGTGGTCCTCAAGGATCTGGCCAATGAGACGGTCCTGCCCATATGGATCGGCGTCTACGAAGCGAATGCAATCGCCTTGGAGATCGAAAAGGCTTCGACCCCAAGGCCCATGACCCACGACCTCGTCCGCAACATCCTGCACACATTCCAGGCCGAGTTGCGCAGGATCGTTGTCACGGAGCTGCGCGACGACACGTTCTTCGCAGTGCTTTGGGTGGAGCGCGAGGGAAGGCTGTTCGGAATCGACTCTAGGCCCAGCGACGCCTTGGCACTGGCGCTGCGCATGGACTGTGGCATTTGGGTGACGGACAACGTGATCCAATCCTCTAAGGTCTCGCCAACGCTAAAGGAGCGCACGAGCAGCGAAGACCTGCGGCGCTGGCTCGAGAACCTCGGCGAAGAGGACCTAGGTCAGTACAAGATGTGAGCAAGCGCTGAGCCGCTCTGGAGGGCGCCCCGCTGCTCTCGTAGGTCGGGGCCGCCTTTCCGTCCTGCCCCGAGAGATCGGCTCAGGCTACGGGACCGCGGTGCTCCCCTAGCGACTCTGCCCTTTGCTTGCCGTCCCGCATCGCCTCGCTGAGCTCCGTGCCCTCAAGTGGCCTGTAGGAGTTGACGGTCTCAACCGCCTTGTCCAGCTCCGCAACCGACTTGAGGCCCATGATGGCGACCGAGAGCCCGGGAATGCCCAGCGCGTAGCGTACCGCGCGCGTGTAGTGGGGCTCGTCCGACAGGATCGCACCGTCATCCTGCGCCCCGCCCAGAATCTTCATCGCCACTACGCCGATGCCGAGATTCGCGGCCTCGCGGAAGAGGATCTCCTCGAAGTTGTAGATGTGGCGGTCGATGCAGTTCACAGCGGCCATCACCACTTCGACCCGGCCGGAGCGGAGGATCGGCAGCGAACGCTTCGGCCGGAGGTGACAGGTCATGCCGACATGCCGGACTAGGCCCCTGCGCTTCATCGCCTCCAAACCGGCCAGCGCGCCGTCATCGCCCAGCAGGATGTCGAGGCTCGGAAATCGATCCGTACGTCCGACGTTGTGCACGTGCACCAAGTCGAAGTACTCGGCCTGCGTCTTCTGGAGACTGTCCTGGACTTGCCAGATCGCGTCCTGCCTGGACGTGGCCTCGACCTTGGTGACCAGCACAAACTTGTCCCTCTTGCCCTTAAGCGCCAGCCCTAGGCGGCGTTCGGACTGGGCGTAGATCGGGGCCGTGTCGAGATAGTTCACGCCGTGGTCGGCCGCCTTGGCAATGACGTTGTTCACCTCCGCTTGGCTAACGCCCTCACGTCCGAGCGGCGACGTCCCGATGCCCAGCAGCCCCACTTCAATCCCAGTCTTGCCCAGCATGCGGCTCGGCACAGGCTCACCGCGTGCCGGGGCTGCTGCGGCCAGCGCTCCGGCCATCGCGGCCGTCTTTCCGAGGTCGCGGCGCGTGATTCTTTGCATGGCGTTCCTCCAGCACCAGTGTAGTTCAGCGGACCGCCGATCCGGGGCGATACTAGAATGGAGCCTTGGATGCAATGGTCTGCCGGCGCATCCCTAATAACCCCTGTGGAGAGTGTGCAAGGCAGCCCGGAACCGCCCTTCGAGGTTCCCGATGGGCCGGTCGTTAAGTCCGCGATCAACCTCGGCGACTGGCTGCGGGACTTGGCCCTGTCACTGTTTATCGCGGGCGTGGTGATCGTCTTCCTGTACCAGCCGGTGAGGGTTGAGGGAACCAGCATGCTCCCGCGCCTGGCGGACGAGCAGCGAATCTTCGTCAACAAGTTCATCTACCGCATCGACCGGATCGAGCGTGGCGATGTTGTCGTTTTCAAGCTTCCCGCGGATCCGACCCGTTCGTACATCAAGCGAGTGATCGGACTGCCGGGCGAGTCCGTCGAGATTCGGAGCGGCGCGGTCTTCGTGGACGGTCGCCCGCTCAGCGAGGACTACATTCCGGATTACTACAGGGATCTGGCGAGCCACGCTCCGGTGAGAGTGCCAGAGGACGAGTACTTTGTGCTTGGCGACCATCGCAACACTTCGAAGGACAGCCGAGTCTGGGGCACGGTGGATGCAGCCTCCATAACTGGCAAGGCCGTCTTTGCCTACTGGCCGCCCGAGAGGTTCGGCACGGTCCGTTAGGCCCGCCGCACGGATCATGATCGCTTCCGCCACGCTCGCGCTTGAGGACGGCCGCTGCTTCCGGGGCCGCGGCGGAGGGGCCCGAGCCGAGGCCGCCGGGGAGGTCGTCTTCAACACCGGCCTCACTGGCTACCAGGAGATCTTCACTGACCCCTCCTATAGCGGCCAGATCGTGGTCCTCACGTACCCCCACATCGGCAACTACGGCACGAATCCGGACGACAGCGAGTCGCCACGGCCCTTCATCGAGGCCTTGGTCACCCGCGAGTTCTCGGACGTGGCCAGCAACTGGCGTTCCAAACGGACTGCCGACCAGTTCCTCGCGAGCCGAGGCATACCGGTCATCACGGACATCGACACTCGGGCGCTCGTGCGGCACATCCGCCGGCATGGCGCTCTCCGGGGGGTCGTCTCGACGCTGGGCACGCCATCGGACGAACTCGTAAGAATGGCCCGCTCGTCGCCCCCGATGACCGGTCGCGACCTCGCCAGCGCAGTCTCCACAGCCAGTCCGTACGAATGGAGCGAGGGACCGCCGGACTGCCTACCCTCTGCGCTGCCGTCTTCCCGGAACGAAGCCCGGTTCCACGTCGTGGCCTACGATTTCGGCATCAAGCGCAATATCCTGCGCGAACTGGTAGCGGTGGGAGCGCATGTGACGGTCGTTCCGTGCTCCACGACGGCCGAGGATGCCCTATCCCTGCGGCCGGACGGCGTGTTCATCTCGAACGGGCCCGGCGATCCCGAACCGCTGCACGGCCCGGCTTCCGAGATCCGCAAGCTTGTTGGCCGCGTCCCGGTCTTCGGCATCTGCCTCGGGCTCCAGCTGCTCGGCCAAGCGCTCGGGGGCAGGACCTACAAGCTCAAGTTCGGACACCACGGCTGCAACCATCCCGTTCTGAACCTGATCACCAACAAGGTCGAGATCACGTCCCAGAATCACGGCTTCGCGCTGGATCCCGACTCGCTGACGGCGGCGGAAACCGAGCTGACCCACGTCAACCTCAACGACCGGACGGTCGAGGGATTCCGAAGCCTGAAGGATCCGCTGTTTTGCGTCCAGTACCATCCTGAGGCTGCGCCTGGCCCCCACGACTCCCGTTACTTGTTTGAGGAGTTCCGCCAGCTGATGGCGGCCGCGCGATGATTCTCCCGACGCCCGCAGGGAAGCGAGACCATGCCGAAGCGGACTGACATCGAGAAGATCATGATCGTGGGCTCCGGCCCCATAGTGATCGGTCAAGCCTGCGAGTTCGACTATTCCGGGACGCAAGCGTGCAAGGCCCTTCGCGATGAGGGCTACCAAACCGTTCTGGTGAACTCGAATCCGGCCACGATCATGACCGACCCCGAACTGGCGGAACGGACGTATGTCGAGCCGCTGTCCGTGCCCTACCTGCGCTCGATCATCGAGCGGGAGCGCCCCCAGGCACTGCTCTCGACCGTTGGCGGCCAGACGGGTCTCAATGTCTCCGTGGCGCTAGCCGAGCAGGGAGTCTTGGGGGAGCTCGGAGTAGAGCTCATCGGAGCAAATCTCGACGCAATCCGCCGGGCGGAGGATCGCCAAGCCTTCAAGGCCGCCATGGTCGAGATCGGGCTGGAGGTCCCGCGCTCCCTGCTGGTGTCGGACCTTGAGGCCGGCCTCGACTTCGCCCGCGAGGTGGGCTACCCGGTCGTCCTGCGGCCCAGTTTCACCCTCGGCGGCACTGGCGGCGGGCTGGCCTACAACTCAGCCGAGATGCGCTCGCTGCTGCGGCGGGGGCTTGAACTGTCCCCGGTCCACGAGGTGCTGGTAGAGGAGAGCGTGCTCGGCTGGAAGGAATACGAGATGGAGGTGATGCGCGATCTCGCGGACAACGCCATCATCATCTGCTCCATCGAGAACTTCGACATGATGGGCGTGCACACAGGGGACTCGATCACCGTCGCGCCGGCGCAGACACTTACCGATCGTGAGTACCAGCTCATGCGCGATGCCTCTCTCGCTTGCCTGCGCAAGATCGGCGTAGACACGGGTGGCTCGAACGTCCAGTTCGCGGTCCACCCGCGGACGGGGCGCATGCTCATCATTGAGATGAACCCCCGGGTGTCCCGCAGTTCGGCTCTCGCCTCTAAGGCGACAGGGTTTCCTATCGCCAAGATCGCCGCCAAGCTCGCAGTGGGCATGCGGCTGGACGAGATTCCCAACGACATCACCCAGAAGACGCCCGCTAGTTTCGAGCCCAGCATCGACTACGTCGTGGTTAAGGTGCCGAAGTGGCAGTTCGAGAAGTTCCCTGGCAGCGAGCCTGTCTTGGGCGTGCAAATGAAGTCGATCGGCGAAGTGATGGCCATCGGTTCGACGTTCAAGCACGCTCTCTGGAAGGCCATCCGGTCGCTCGAGACGGGCCGCAAGGCCGGGACGGACGTCTACAGCCCCGAACTGATCCCCAAGCGGCTGATCACGCCGAACCCCGACCGTCTGAACTACATCCGGTTTGCGCTCGGCGAGGGATTGCCGGTGGAAGATGTGTGCGAAATGACCGGCATAGACCCTTGGTTCATCTCGCAGATCAAGGCGGTCGTGGACTATCAGGGAGAGCTTGGGCAGGCAGGGCTGGCAGAGATCACGCAGGACCAGATGCTGATGGCCAAGCGGTTCGGCCTGTCCGACAACCGGCTGGCGCGCTTGTGGGGAGAGACCGAGACCGCTGTGCGGAACTGGCGGAAGGAACTCGGCATTACGCCGGTGTTCAAGCGCGTCGACACGTGCGCTGCGGAGTTCGAGAGCTACACCCCGTACCTGTACTCCGTGTACGAGGAGGAGTGCGAGGCCGAGCCGACGGACTCGCGCAAGGTGATGATCCTCGGATCGGGGCCCAATCGGATCGGTCAGGGCATCGAGTTCGACTATTGCTGCTGCCACGCTTCCTTCGCGCTGCAGGAGCTCGGCTACGAGTCGATCATGGTCAACTGCAACCCGGAGACGGTCTCGACCGACTATGACACCAGCGACCGGCTGTACTTCGAGCCGCTGACGCTGGAGAACGTCCTCAACATCTGCGACGTCGAGCAGCCGGACGGGGTCATCGTTCAGTTCGGCGGCCAGACGCCGCTTACGCTCGCGCTCTCCCTCAAGGCACACGGGATTCCGATCATCGGCACCGATCCCGAGTCGATTGATCTTGCCGAGGACCGGGACCGCTTCGGACGCCTCCTGAACCAGCTGGACATTCCCCAGCCAGCGGGCAGCACGTCGACGACTCAGGCGGGCGCATTGGAGGCGGCCGGCCGAATTGGCTATCCGGTCTTGGTCCGGCCCAGCTATGTTCTCGGTGGCCGCGCCATGGTGATCGCCTACGACGAGCGCACCGTGGAGAGCTACATGCGCGACGCGGTTGTGTACTCGCACGACCGGCCGATCCTGATCGACCGCTTCTTGGAGAATGCTC
This sequence comes from Bryobacterales bacterium, assembly GCA_965203925.1. Lineage (GTDB taxonomy): Bacteria > Acidobacteriota > Terriglobia > Bryobacterales > UBA6623 > VXMF01. The sequence continues at coordinate 6,156,340 of OZ241924.1, read as the reverse complement.
TCGAAGTGGACGTCGATGCCCTCTGCGACGGCGAGGAGGTGCTCATCGGCGGCATCATGGAGCACATCGAGGAGGCCGGTGTGCACTCCGGGGACAGCTCTTGCGTGCTCCCGCCGCAGACCATCCCGCCTGAGACCCTCGCGACGATCGAGGACTACACCGTGCGGTTGGCCCGGGCGTTGAACGTGGTGGGTTTGGTGAACGTGCAGTATGCGGTGCATCGGGGGCGGGTCTACGTGATCGAGGTCAACCCGCGGGCCTCGCGAACTGTGCCCTATGTCAGCAAGGCGACAGGCGTGCCGCTGGCCCGAATCGCCGTGGGTCTCATGACCGGCCGCAAGCTGGCCGACTACGGTCTCACTTCGAGCACGCTCTCGGCCCGCCGGGTGTGCGTGAAGTCGCCCGTGTTCCCCTTCAGCAAGTTCAGCGGTGTTGACCCGATGCTCGGTCCTGAGATGCGGTCAACCGGCGAGGTCATGGGCATCGGCGAGACGTTCGGCGAGGCATTCGCGAAGGCCCAGCTCAGTGCAGGCCAGACGCTTCCCGACAAGGGCTCGGTGTTCCTCAGCGTCAACTCCCGCGACAAGGTGCGGGGAATCAAGATCGGCCGCGATTTTGTGAGGCTCGGATTCAAGATCTTCGCGACCCGGGGGACGGCGAGGGCCTTGCGCTCCGCGGGCTTGGAGTGCCGCACGGTCATGAAGGTCGCCGAGGGTAGGCCCAACGTGCTCGATCTGATCACCGACCGCCGAGTCGACCTGATCGTGAACACGCCGTCCGGAACGTTCGCCTTCTCGGACGAGAAGAAGATCCGCCGGGCGGCGATTCAGCAGGGCATCCCCAGCATGACCACGATGAACGCGGCCCGCGCGGCGGTGAATGGCATCATCGCGCGCACGAGGAGCTGGGCGGGCGTTGCCTCCCTTCAGGAGCTCCACTCGGCGGACGCTCAGGCCTCGAGCTAGGCAAAGCGATGCCCCATGGCTGGGGCTCTGCTGCGAACCGGCTCCAGGCTGGGCCGCCAATACAATGGACATTCATGGCCAAAGTGCGAAGCGCGCTCCTGAGCGTGACAAACAAGACAGGCCTCGCCCGGTTCGCGCGCGAACTGGCTGCAGCCAATGTCGCGCTGATCTCCACCGGCGGGACCGCCAAAGCGCTGCGCGAGGCTGGCTTGGAGGTGCGCGATGTCTCTGACGTGACGCGCTTTCCGGAGATGCTCGACGGCCGCGTGAAGACGCTCCACCCGCGCATCGCCGGCGGCATCCTTGCCGTGCGCTCGAAGCAAGACCACATGGCTGCACTGCGAGAACACCAGATCGCTCCGATCGACATGGTGGTGGTGAACCTTTACCGTTTCGAGGAGACGGCGGCCCGCAAGAGTGCCACATTCGAGGACTTGGTCGAGAACATCGACATCGGTGGGCCGTCGCTGATCCGAGCCGCCGCCAAGAATTTCCGCGACGTCGCGGTGGTGACCGATCCGGGGGACTATGCAGATGTTGCCGCCGAGGTGGCGGCCACCGGCGGGGTCGGCGGGGACACCCGCTGGCGGCTTGCGAAGAAGGCCTTCAGCGTCACCGCGGCCTATGACCGGTCGATCGCGGCGACGTTGGCCGGGCTTGCCGATGGCCAGGCCCCTGCCACCGTGGAGCGCGACATTCCCCCGGCCTTTCTCGATCTGCGTGTTCCCAGGAAGCAGCTCCTCCGTTATGGGGAGAACCCCCACCAGCGCGCTGCCCTGTACGCCGAAGGCCGGCTTGGCGTCGGCGGGGCCCGCCAGTTGCACGGCAAGGAGCTCTCGTACAACAATCTTGTCGATCTGGACGCTGCTTGGCAGCTCGCCTCGGAGTTCTCCGAGCCGGCGGTGGCGATCATCAAGCACACCAACCCATGCGGATGCGCCGTGGGTCCCACCCTGGCCCAGGCCTACCGGCTCGCCCACGCCTGTGATCCCGTGTCCGCGTTCGGTTCAGTCATCGCTGTAAGCCGGCCAGTCGACTTCGAGACGGCCTCCGAGATGTCCAAGCTCTTCGTTGAGGCCGTCGCGGCTCCCGCATTCGAGGACGACGCCATGCAGGTCCTGCAAAGTAAGAAGAATCTTCGCTTGGTCGAAGTCCGTCCTTCCGGCCCCGCGCTCGCGATGCGGAGCATTGCTGGCGGCTACCTGCTTCAGAGCGAGGACAGGCCCGAGAGCAGCCCGGAGCGATTTGATGTGGTCACCAAACGCCAGCCGTCCGAAGCGGAGCGGCACGCGCTCCGGTTTTCCTGGAGGGTGGTGAAACACGTCAAGTCCAACGCGATCCTCTACGCCCGGGGCGGCCAGACGGTCGGTGTGGGCGCCGGGCAGATGAGTCGTGTGGACGCCGCGCGGCTCGGAGCGTCAAACGCGGTCTTGCCGCTCGAAGGAAGTGTGGCCGCTTCCGACGCGTTTTTCCCGTTCGCTGACGGGGTGGAGGAAATAGCAAGCCACGGCGCAACCGCGGTGATCCAACCCGGTGGTTCCAGGCGCGACCCTGAGGTGACCGCCGCTGCTGACCGCCTCAACCTTGCGATGGTCCTTACGAAGGTGCGCCACTTTCGGCACTAGGCTCTTGGGGTTGAACGGGCCGCCACCGGAAGGGGCCGGATGCGCGATCCGATCTTGGCAATGTGCTCGGGCGCTGGTACGCACCGCGGTCTGAAGCCACCGCTGTCGGGGCGTAGGATAGTCGATGTGCGGGGCCATTCTGCTCTGCTGGCGATTCCGGTTGTCTTGACCATCGGTCTTCTGGCCGGCATGGCGCGTGCCGGTTCGGTGGAGCGAACAGGGCCGGGCACCGGACCGCTTGGCGGAAGCCGAGCCGTTATAGTCAGCCACTCCGCACTCCTGCACACGGCGCAGGTTTTCGCTACTGACGGGGCCGGGCGGATAGTCGCGGGATTGGACGAGCTCGGCCAGGCGCGGTTGGCATGGGGCAACCTTGCCCAGCTCCTCGGCGCTATGGGCAGCGATGAGCGGAAGATCGTGCGATTGAACGTTGTGGTCACCGACGTCGCGGCGGGCGTCGCCATGCGACGGGTGCTTCTCGAAGCCCTTTCCCCGAGCGAACGGCCTTCGGTCACGCTCGTCGAAGGAGCCCTGCCCTTGGATGGCTCAAGAGTGGCTCTGGATGTGGTCGCACTCGGTGCGGACGGAACGGCAGGACGCCCCGCGCCGGACTCGGAAACCCTGGCTTGGCTGCCAGGGCTGCGAGCCGCATCCCGGCTCGAGGCCGGTCCACGAGTCTACATCTCCGGCCGCGCCGCGGACGGCACGCCGGCCGATGCTGCCGCCGATGTGCTCCGCCAGATAGACAGGACGCTGCGGTTCCTGTTGCTTGACCGGCAATCAGTGATCCAGCTGAAGTGCTTCCTGCGTCCCGTGTCTGCCGCGGGAGAGGTCCACGAGCGGATCGTCGAGCACTTTCTGGGCGAGCCTCCTCCTGTGGTGTTCGTCGAATGGAAGAACCGCCAGCCGATTGAGATCGAGGCCATCGCAGAGGCCACCTCCCTCCCAGACCGACCAACAGTGCAGTACATTACGCCGCCCTGGGACCGTGCTTCGCCGATCTTCGCCAGAGTCGTGCGCATCGATCATCCCTCTTCGATCTACCTCTCTACCGTGAACGGCCGCACGCCGAATCGAGGGGATCTGCAGGTCCGCGAGATGTTCGACGACCTCTCCGTGCTGCTTAGTGAGGTGGGCAGCGACTTCCGTCATTTGGCCAAGGCGACGTACTACGTCGCCGACGAACGGTCGAGCGTCGCACTGAACGAGGTACGACCGGACCGCTACGAGGCGGATCGCCCTCCCGCCGCCTCCAAGGCATCCGTGAGGGGCACGGGTGTTCCGGGCACGCAGCTGGCCGTAGACATGATCGCAGTTCCCTCCAAATAGCTATGCGGATCGGCATTTGGGTTGCGAGCGCGGCCCTGTGCCTAGCGTGCGCGTGTGTCGAGCAGGGTGCCGGTCCGCTGACGCCACAAGAGGCCCTTGATTCGTTCCGGATCGCGAGCGGCTTCCGGATAGAGCTGTTTGCTGCCGAGCCCCACGTTGTGGACCCGGTGGAAATGGTCTTTGATGAGCACGGCGGCGTGTATGTCGCGGAACTGGGCGACAACCCGGACGATCCTCCGGAAGGCCAGCCGCCCCTGAGCCGCATCAAGTACTTGGAGGACACGAACGGCGATGGCCGCATCGATCGGCACACGGTGTTTGCCGACCGGCTCTTGGCCGTTGAGGGAATTGCGCCGTGGCGTGGCGGCCTTATCGCCACGGCAGCGCCGGACATCCTGTACCTCAAGGACACCGACGGCGACCGTCGTGCGGATGTGCGGGAGATCCTCTACACAGGCTTTGCGCTGGGCCATGTCGAGGGGAGGTTGAGTAACCCGCGGCTGGGGATCGACAACTGGGTCTACGTCGTGAACCACAGGTATCCCGGCAGTATCACGTCACCTGCTGATCCGGGCATGCCGCCCGTGGAGGTGCGCAACCGCGAGTTTCGCTTTCACCCGCTTCGGGGGTTGGCCGAGCCGTCCCCCGGCGACGCCCAGTTCGGTCAGTCCTTCAATCGCTGGGGACACCGCTTCATCACCCACAACACGGTGCACCTTCGCCACACGGTAGTCCCACCAGGCTATCTGGAGCGCAACCCGCTATATGCCCCGAATTCTGCGGACCAGGACATATCGGACCACGGGCGGCCCGCGGCGCCTGTGTTCGCGATCAGCAGGCCGCAGCAGTGGCGCGTCGAGCGCACCCGTGCGCGCCAGCGTCGCTACGCAGTGACGCGGCCGGAACGAGTGGAGCATCTGGAGGGCGTCTTCACCGCGGCGGCCGGCACAACCGTTTATGACGGCGATCGGTTCGGCGCGGAATTCGAAGACGCCATATTCGTAGGGGAGGGCAACGGCAACCTCGTCCACTGCGATCTGGTTCGACCGTCCGGCGTAACCTACACCGCCGCCAGGTGGCCGGAGTCCGCCGAATTCCTGGCGTCTGCCGACAACTGGTTCCGTCCTGTCAACTTCTCGAACGCGCCCGATGGAAATCTGTATCTCCTCGACTACTATCGCGAGTTCCACGAACACCCAGACTTCATTCCCGAGCCGGTGCAGCGGCGCCTCAACATGGACTTCCGCTCTGGTGACGAACTCGGGAGGATCTACCGCATCGTGCCCGACCGCGGATCCGGCCAGCTGCGGCCGGCCCGGCTTGCTGGGCAGAGCGGGGAGGATCTGGCGCGCAATCTCTCCCATCCAAACGGTTGGCATCGGCGCACGGCGCACCGGCTGCTGCTGGAACGGCAGGACAAAGGCGTTGCCTCGTCACTGAGAGAGCTTGCCTCGTCGCACAAGGATGCCGCCGTCCGCCTGCGGAGTCTCTGGGTACTTGAAGGCTTGGATTCCTTGGGCTCGGACTCGGTCGTGGCGGCGCTAAGCGATCCCCACCCTGCGGTCCGAGAAGCCGGCCTCAGGCTTGCCGAGCAGTCGCTCGGGATGTTCGCGCCAGCCGTTCTTGAGGCGACGCGTGACGAGAACCCCCGCGTCGCCTTCCAAGCGGCCCTCACGGCCGGGAACCTGCCAGCCGGCTCCGCGGCGGTCCGGGCGCTGGCGGCGGTGCTGACCCGCTTTCCGGAGGAGCCATGGTTCCACATCGCCGTGCTGTCGGCCCCGCCGGAGCTGGCAAGCCCGATGCTCGTGAGCTTGGCAGAGGAGCAGACAGGCTTCTTGAAGGATCCATCTCCGCAGCGGTCCAAGTTCGTGCGAGGACTCGCACGAGTTGTCGGGTCACGCAACGACTCCGGGGAGACAGACCGGACCTTGGCCTTGGTTGCCGGTACGGGTGCGCTCTCGAGGCCTGTATGGGCGTCCGCGGCGCTCAACGGGCTCGCCGACGGCCTCGCTCTCCACGGCGACCGCGTCCGCTCCGGTGCAGCGGCAGCTCTCGGATCGTTGCTCCGCCACCAAGTTGCCTCGGTTCGGGCGAGCGCGGCAAGGCTCGCGCCGTTCTTTGACGTCGAGGCCGAAGTCCAGCGCGCAATTGACGTGGCGGCGGATCCTGCCGCTTCGCTCGGACGACGCATGGAAGCAGCGGGAGTGCTGCAAGCAGGGACGTTCAATGGCGTGGCGATGCCCTTGGCCCAGCTGATGCGAGATCATCCCGAGCCGGAGCTCCGAGTTCGGGCGGCACGGGCCTTGGCCAGCTTCCCCGACGCGGGGGCGGCTGACATCCTGCTGGAGTCTTGGGAAGACTCGCCGCCAGATCTGCGCGACGCCATCGCGGATTCGCTGATGCGCCGAAGGGACCACGCGCTTGCCCTTGTCGCCGCGGTCGGGGCCGGCCCGGTGCTCGCTACGGACATTCCGGCCATCACGCGAATCCGGCTCTCCCAGCATCCGGACGACGGCGTCCGGGCAGCTGCTGCGCAACACGTGCTGCCCGTCGTGAGCGACAGGGACCAAGTGCTGGCGGATCGCCTTCCGGCGTTGGGCTTGCGGGGCAGTCTTCCGTCCGGAGAGACGCTCTTCGACCGCGAGTGTGCCAGCTGCCACTCGGTTCGGGCTGCTCGAGGGCGGATCGGCCCCGACCTGTCTGGTGTCGCCAACCGCAGCCAAGAGGACTTGCTCACCAGCATCCTCGACCCCAGCTACGCCATTGAGGACCGCTATCGAAACCATATCGTGGAGACAATCGACGGTCGCTTCTATGACGGGATCCTGAGGGCAGAGACCAGCCTCACCATCACGTTGAGAGGAGAACGCGAGGACATTACCGTTCTGAAGCAGGATGTCGCTGGAATGCGGATCTCGTCGGTGTCGCTGATGCCGGAAGGGTTCGAGGAGACGTTCTCCGACCAAGATCTTGCGGATCTGATCGCTTACTTGCAGGCCGGACTGTGATTCTCAGGATCAGGACCAATGCGCCGAAGGATCAGTTGGCCGCTGTGCAGACACTTCTGCCCGCCACCGGGTCACGCGCGGCGGGAAGCTCCGCATGTCTTGGCCGACGGGCTGCCGAAACGTGGTACCAGTGGAGCGGGAGAGGAGACCACCAAATGACTCGGATTGCCCCTATCGTCGTCGCGGCCATGACCATAGCCTGCGGGGGAGAGCCACGTCCATCCCGTCCTGAACGGCCGAATATTGTCTTCATCATGGCCGACGACATGGGCTGGGCCGACTTGGGTTCTTACGGCTCGAAGGCGATCCAAACTCCAAGCTTGGACCGCTTGGCGGAGGAGGGAATGCGCTTCACTGATGCGTACGCAGGCCACACCGTCTGTGCTCCTTCCCGATGCGCGCTCATGACGGGAAAGCACACGGGGCATACGACTGTGCGAGCCAACGCCGGGACTGCTCCCATCAAGGATGCCGACGTGACGATCGCCGAGGTGCTTCGGCAGGCCGGGTACGCAACAGGCGGTTTTGGCAAATGGGGACTGGGCGTCATGGGCTCCGCAGGAGCGGCCGAGCGGCAGGGATTTGACAAGTTCTTCGGGTATTACCACCAAGTTCACGCTCACACCTACTACCCACCGTTTCTCGTCGAGGACGGAAAGCCGTTCCAGTTGTCGGGCAACGCCGAGATCTACGGACTGGCGCCGGCCGACCTCTCGGAGGACCTTTCCGCGCTTAACGCTTACAAGAGGCTGAGTCCGCCGGGGCCGTACGTGCCCCGGACGACGCCTGATGGCGAGTACGAGTTCTCTCACGACCTCATCTTCGAAAGGACTCTGGAGTTCATTCGCGAGAACCGTGACCGACCGTTCTTCTGTTACGCGCCGTGGACTCCGCCACACTCCTTCTATCACCTGCCGGAAGACGAACCCGCGGTCGACCTGTACCGCAACCAGCCGTGGTCGGATCGGGCAAGAGTCCACGCAGCATTCGTGAGCATGCTGGATCGCCATGTTGGTGAACTCACGGATCTGCTCCGAGACTTGGGGATCGCTGAGGACACTGTGGTTTTCTTCACTTCCGACAACGGGGCTTCGAACCGATTCGAAGGAGAGCTTGATTCCAGCGGGCCGCTGCGTGGCGCCAAGCGTTCGATGCATGAGGGGGGAATCCGCTCGCCGCTGATCGTGCACTGGCCCGGAACGGTCGCCGCGGGTGTGGTCAGCGACCACGTCACGTACTCGCCGGACATCATGCCCACCTTGGCCGAACTGGCGTCGGCCGAAGAGTTTTTGCCCGAGGACATTGACGGCGTGTCGATCGTGCCGGCCCTTCTTGGGGAGACGGCGGAGCAGGGGAGCCACGAGTATCTGTACTGGGAGTGGGATCGGGGCGGTCTCCAACGGGCAGTCCGGCATGGGCGATGGAAGTTGGTCTCCGATGGCCAAGGGGACTGGCAGGTCTTTGATCTCTGGTCGGACCTCTCCGAGTCCACGGATCTGGCTTCGGAGCACGGCGACCTGATTGCTGATGTCGAAGAGTGGATCAGCGCGAATCGCACGATTCCCGAGTAGTCACGCCCCCGGCCGGCCCCATCCTTCGGTTCCAGATCGCCGTCTGGCTCAGCCACTTATGCCACGGAACGGCCGCACTGGGTTTCAGGCCTTGTCCGGCGGTCAGGTACAGGGTGGCTAGGATGCGGCAAGGTCTGCAGATCAGCGTCCGTCATTGCCTCGACCGCCCTCGAACGGAGGCTCGATGCTCGCCGCTTCCGGTCTCAGGCCGAGATCGGCCCGCCAGTTTGCCAGACGGTCCGAGAGTTCGCGGACGCGAGCAGGATGATTCGGTCCGATGTCACGGCTTTCGCGCGGGTCGTCTGCGAGGTTGTAGAGTTCGCGAGCGCCGCTCCAGTAGGCGACAAGCTTCCAGTCGCCCGCGACAACCGCCGCGTACTGGTCCTCGTAGTGGCGCTCCAAGAACAGCGCCTCGCGCTCGATTGGGCCTTCTCCGGTGAGAAGGGGCTTCAGGCTGACCCCGTCGAGCGGGAAGAACGTTCCCGGGGAATCCCCTGCGAGTTCGACGATTGTCGGGAACACGTCGGTGGACATCACGGGCGTCGACTGCTTCGTACTGGGGCGAACCTTCTCCGGCCAACGGATCAGCAGCGGCACTCGAGCGCCTCCTTCATAGAGCGCCGTGCCGCCTGGCTTGCCGCCCCGCAATGGCTCGTTGTATCTCAGTCCGCCTTGGTCCCCGAGAACAATGACAACCGTATCGTCAGCTTGCTTCGATTCGTCGAGAGAGTCGAGTATCCGTCCCACGCACCAGTCGGTAGCCTCGACCATCGCGGCCAGCTGGGCCCGGTCATCGCCGAATCCTCGGGAGACGTACTTGCGGACTAGGTCTCTTCGCCCGACGAGCGGTGTGTGAACGTTGTACAGGAACACGACTGCAAGGAAGGGTCGCCCGCCCCCGGGGCGGGTCAGGTATTGGACCACGTCGTCCGTCAAGCGATCCGTCAGGTACTTCTCGGAATCCTCGCCAGCGTAGGGGTCGCCAACTGGCCAGTAGGGCGGATAGTAAGAGCCGGGATTACCGAAGTTTGACACTCCGAACTGTTCGTCGAACCCCTGCCGCACGGGGTGGTAGGACTCTGAGCCCAGGTGCCACTTTCCAAACCCTCATGAACGGGTAGCCGTTCGCCCCGACGGCATGAAACACCTCTCGAGGTGAGGCCAGCAGCAGCCCTCCGGGCGGTCTCCCGGCGCTGACGCCCGTGCTCCAATACCAGGTGGCGAAAGCGGGGCATGGTCGGATTTTTTACTGACGGTTTCGTCTTCGAAATCCAAACTGATCCTGCGGTCCCGTGTCGAGCCCCGAATTGCTCCCGTCTTCCCTCTCCGGGAAGCGTGGGCGCATGGCAAATAGTGCCCCGCCTCCCGGGCGGGTGTCCAGTTCCGGGACCGCTACCCGCTCCCGCCGGAAAGGAGTATAACCGATGCAGAACGATCACTTCGTGCCGGACGCGATGCATGTCGCCGTGCCCCGCGCTGCCGGCGTCGATGTCCACAAGATGCAACTCACCGCGGCCGTGCGGGTCTACGGGCGTGACGGCGGCGACGCGCAGGCTTCCATCCGCATCTTCGGAACCGACCCCCCGGCCCTCAAGGAGTTCACCGGCTGGCTCAACAGCCATGGCGTGACCTCTGCCGTCATGGAGGGCACGGGCGTGTACTGGATTGCGCCCTTCCGAGCGCTGGAGGACGCGGGAATCTCCCCGCAACTGGTCCATGCTCAGCATGTGAAGCAAATCAAAGGCCGCAAGACGGACATCCAGGATGCGGTGTGGCTGGCCCGCGTGTGCCAGTTCGGCTTGGCTCGGCCCAGCTACGTGCCTCCGCGCGAGTTCTCCGAACTGCGCCAGCAGTGCCGCTACCGGCGCAAGGTCGTCGCCGACCGCGCCCGCATCCGCAACCGTCTGCAGAAGACGCTGGACCACGACGGCCTGCGGCTGGGCGGGCTGCTCTCGGACTTGCTGGGGCTCAACGGCCGCCGCATCCTCGACGGCCTGGTGCAGCGTCACAGCGTCGAGCGCATCCTGAAGAAGCTCACTTGGCACATGCGCGACAAGCTGGAGCCGATCGCACGCACGCTGGAGGCCGAGCTGTCCCACGCTGCGCTGTGGCGGCTGTCCTCCCTGCTGCAGGACTTCGATGCGGCGAACGAGCGCTTGCAGGATCTGGATGCCTTGGTGGGCAACGCGCTGCAGCCTTGGGAGCGCGAGCTGGACCTGCTGCAGACGATTCCGGGCATTGGCTGCAGCAGTGCCCATGCGATCTTGGCCGAGATCGGTCCCGAGCCCACGAGAGCATTCCCGAATGCGGCCAGCCTTGCAGCTTGGGCCGGCGTGTGTCCGGGCAACAACGAGAGTGCCGGCAAACGGCGTTCCGGTCGTGTCCGCGCGGGGAACAAGGCTCTGCGGGCCACCCTGACGGAGTGCGCCCTCGGAGCAGCCCGCACCTCGTCATCGCAGTTCCACGGCTATCACCAGAACATGAAAGCGCGCATCGGCCACAAGCGCGCGACCCTGGCGACGGCGCACAAGCTGCTGCGCACGATCTACGCCATTCTGCGGGACGATCATCCGTACCGCGACCCCAAGGTCAACTACGAGAGCCTGCTGGTGAAGCGCAACGCGTCCCGCTGGATCCGCATGCTGACCAAGCACAACTACCTCAACGAGGTCCGGGCACTCGCCTAGGCAGAGCCCGCCAGCCTACAGACAGCAGCGCAGGTCCTTCCACCCACCGTCGTCGGGCCCAAGGCCACAGATCGGGGCTGCCTTGGGACGGCACCAACCGGAGGCCCACGCGTCACAGTGCCGTGGCAAGCGAAGCGCGCCACGGCCACAGCCGAATTGTGTCCGCCCATCCGAGTGTTTCATGGCAAACCCTCATGAACGGGTAGCCGTTCGCCCCGACGGCATGAAACACCTCTCGAGGTGAGGCCAGCAGCAGCCCTCCGGGCGGTCTCCCGGCGCTGACGCCCGTGCTCCAATACCAGGTGGCGAAAGCGGGGCATGGTCGGATTTTTTACTGACGGTTTCGTCTTCGAAATCCAAACTGATCCTGCGGTCCCGTGTCGAGCCCCGAATTGCTCCCGTCTTCCCTCTCCGGGAAGCGTGGGCGCATGGCAAATAGTGCCCCGCCTCCCGGGCGGGTGTCCAGTTCCGGGACCGCTACCCGCTCCCGCCGGAAAGGAGTATAACCGATGCAGAACGATCACTTCGTGCCGGACGCGATGCATGTCGCCGTGCCCCGCGCTGCCGGCGTCGATGTCCACAAGATGCAACTCACCGCGGCCGTGCGGGTCTACGGGCGTGACGGCGGCGACGCGCAGGCTTCCATCCGCATCTTCGGAACCGACCCCCCGGCCCTCAAGGAGTTCACCGGCTGGCTCAACAGCCATGGCGTGACCTCTGCCGTCATGGAGGGCACGGGCGTGTACTGGATTGCGCCCTTCCGAGCGCTGGAGGACGCGGGAATCTCCCCGCAACTGGTCCATGCTCAGCATGTGAAGCAAATCAAAGGCCGCAAGACGGACATCCAGGATGCGGTGTGGCTGGCCCGCGTGTGCCAGTTCGGCTTGGCTCGGCCCAGCTACGTGCCTCCGCGCGAGTTCTCCGAACTGCGCCAGCAGTGCCGCTACCGGCGCAAGGTCGTCGCCGACCGCGCCCGCATCCGCAACCGTCTGCAGAAGACGCTGGACCACGACGGCCTGCGGCTGGGCGGGCTGCTCTCGGACTTGCTGGGGCTCAACGGCCGCCGCATCCTCGACGGCCTGGTGCAGCGTCACAGCGTCGAGCGCATCCTGAAGAAGCTCACTTGGCACATGCGCGACAAGCTGGAGCCGATCGCACGCACGCTGGAGGCCGAGCTGTCCCACGCTGCGCTGTGGCGGCTGTCCTCCCTGCTGCAGGACTTCGATGCGGCGAACGAGCGCTTGCAGGATCTGGATGCCTTGGTGGGCAACGCGCTGCAGCCTTGGGAGCGCGAGCTGGACCTGCTGCAGACGATTCCGGGCATTGGCTGCAGCAGTGCCCATGCGATCTTGGCCGAGATCGGTCCCGAGCCCACGAGAGCATTCCCGAATGCGGCCAGCCTTGCAGCTTGGGCCGGCGTGTGTCCGGGCAACAACGAGAGTGCCGGCAAACGGCGTTCCGGTCGTGTCCGCGCGGGGAACAAGGCTCTGCGGGCCACCCTGACGGAGTGCGCCCTCGGAGCAGCCCGCACCTCGTCATCGCAGTTCCACGGCTATCACCAGAACATGAAAGCGCGCATCGGCCACAAGCGCGCGACCCTGGCGACGGCGCACAAGCTGCTGCGCACGATCTACGCCATTCTGCGGGACGATCATCCGTACCGCGACCCCAAGGTCAACTACGAGAGCCTGCTGGTGAAGCGCAACGCGTCCCGCTGGATCCGCATGCTGACCAAGCACAACTACCTCAACGAGGTCCGGGCACTCGCCTAGGCAGAGCCCGCCAGCCTACAGACAGCAGCGCAGGTCCTTCCACCCACCGTCGTCGGGCCCAAGGCCACAGATCGGGGCTGCCTTGGGACGGCACCAACCGGAGGCCCACGCGTCACAGTGCCGTGGCAAGCGAAGCGCGCCACGGCCACAGCCGAATTGTGTCCGCCCATCCGAGTGTTTCATGGCAAAGAACGCACTGCGGTAGCCAAGCGGCCCCACTGCCTCCGCGATCGTCACAGCGTCAAGCGACAACCAGTTTCGTGACGGCCAGTTCGAAGGGTCGCCTTCCCACTGGTGAAACTCCCGGTCCGTCCGCCCCAGCGAATCGAAACCAAACTTCCGGCTGACTGGAATGTGCCGAACGATGCCGAGGCGCGCGGGATGCTGGCCTGTGAGCAGTGCTGCTCGAGACGGACTGCAGGTCGGTGCGGGGACGTATGCGCGGGAGAAGACCATCGACTCGCTTGCGAGACGATCGATCCGCGGAGTCTCGTATGCTCCGCCTTGGTAGCCCACATGCTTCCAGCCAAGGTCGTCGACGAGCACAATCAGGAAGTTCGGGCTAGCGGCGCAAAGTGCGCCGCAGATCGCTGGGAGCAGACTGAGCCGCAGTGCCACGGTCACAGTGGAATTGTAATTCCACGTGCCGGCAAGTTTCCTGCTTGCCTTCCACAATCTGGGAAGGTCGCCCCCAGCCGGCCAGCTTGCTTGCCAGCGTCGGCCTCAGCCCCACATCCCGAGGGATGCGGTTTGGCAGACGGCCAAGACCACGGAACCATACCCGGACCCGATTCTGTCAGCGTCCCATTCGGGCGCTAGAATCGTCGCCGTGCTTTCTCGGAGATCCTTCCTCGGCTGCGCACTAGCGCCAACATTCCTGCCGGGCCTGCGGGCGCAGGGGCCGAGCCGGCCCAACGTCCTCTCGATCTCCGTCGACGACATGAACGATTGGGTCGGGTGCTTGGGAGGCTATCCCGGAGTGAGGACCCCCAACATTGACGCCTTGGCTGAGCGAGGGGCCCTGTTTCGGGATGCGCACTGCCCGTCGCCTCTGTGCAATCCTTCCCGCACGGCCATTATGACTGGCCTGCGCCCTTCTACTACGGGCGTGTATTCCAACAGCCAGTACTGGAAGCCAGCCCTTCCGGACGTTGTCACGATGCCGATGTTCTTCAGGCAGAACGGTTATCGCGCGGCAGGTGCGGGAAAGATCTTCCACCACACTTCGGGATTCAACCCTCCCGACCAGTGGGACGAGTACCGGGCGCAACACTTCGACGATCCGTGGTACCGGCGGCCATCCCTATACCACTGGACTGAGCGGATGCCCAACCCGCCTGGGCATCCCTTCAATGGCTTGGCCAGTGACAACTTCGCCGGAGAGTTCGATTGGGGAGTGTTGCCGGGGCGTCCGGAGCGGACGTACGGCGACATGACGGCGGTCCGGTTCGGCGAGGACTTCCTGCGACGCAGCCACGACCAGCCGTTCTTTCTGGCAATCGGGCTCTGGCACCCTCACATACCCCTGTTCGCGCCCCAGCGCTATTTCGACATGTACCCGGCGGACCGCGTGAAGCTGCCCGAAGTTCCCGACAACGACCTCGACGACCTTCCTCCGATCGCCCAAGGATTTGCGGCCGCGCGCCGGTCCGAACACGAGCGAATTCTCCGCGAAGGCAAGTGGAGGGATGCTGTGCGGGCCTACTTGGCGTGCATCAGCTTCGCCGATGCGATGGTCGGGCAGCTGGTCCGGGCACTCGACGAGAGCCAGCATCGGGACAACACAATTCTCGTTTTCTGGAGCGATCACGGCTGGCACTTGGGCGAAAAGCGCCATTGGCACAAGGGGACGCTTTGGCAGCGGGCCACCCACGTGCCGATGATTTGGCTCGGGCCTGGCGTCTCGCAGCCTGGGAAGCACCGCTCGCAGCCTGTCGAGTTGCTGGACATGTACCCGACCTTGGCCGACCTATGCGGGCTCGGCCCGCCGGACACGCTCGAAGGGGTCAGTCTTCGGCCTCAGCTCGCAGACCCGGCTAGACCCAAACGACCGGCCGTTGTCGACTACCAGCGCGGCAACCATGCCGTATTGACCGAGAAGTGGCGTTACATCCGCTATCGCGACGGGACCGAGGAGCTCTACGATCGCGTCAGCGACCCCAACGACTGGCAGAACATCGCTGATCGACTGGAGCATGCGCCACTGAAGCGCGAGCTGGCCGCGTGGATGCCCAGATCGAGTGCTGAGCCAGTGCCGCGACGTGACGACTACGATGTCGATTTCAATCGCTACACGTTCGAGCTCAGGCGCTAGTACGCCCGCATTCTGCAAGCCAGCACGAGGAGTCTGAGGCCGATTGGCAAGGCCGTCCGCCACCGGTTTGGTCGCGAATGTGAGCCCGGCAAGACCACCGTTCTCAGTGCTTGGCGCAAACCGAGGCGGGGTTCGGTGCCGGAGCGGTTCGAGTGCCGCAATGCAGATCTCAGCGCGACTAGACGCGTCCAAGGTGTGGACATCGCATTATGCGGCGAGGGAGCCTGTTGGTGTGGGTCGCCCCGTTGGGACATTGTGGACTTGCCGAGCACTCGCGGCCTTGGCGGCACGTGACGTGCGCACCGAGACTTGCCACTCGGGCCTTCGGCGACAGGGCCCCGACCAAGACAGGCATTTGCCAAGTCTGCAGCCCCTTGACGGCCGCCGGTGTTTGACATATGATCGATGCGCGGGTTGATGTTGAGGTCGTCCACTGCGCCGGGGGACCATTGGAAGGGTTCCCAGCGGGTATAGGTGGGTGGCGCGGACGGAAGAACTCGCAGAATCAGAAAGGGAAACTTAATGAACGGACATCCTAGGACGCTGCTATGCCTAGCGGCGTTACTTCTTATCCCAGCCGGGCTCTTCGCCCAGACATCGGCTGGGTCCATCTCAGGACTCGTCACGGACACGACTGGAGCGGTGATTCCCGGCGTGGCCGTGGAAGTGACCGACATTGATCGCAATGTGACGTTTGACACATCCACAAACGAGGCCGGCTTCTACCTGGTGGCACCATTGCCGCCCGGTGATTACCGCATCAGCGCGCAGAGCGAGGGCTTTCGGCGCTACATCTTGGAGCCGTTTCCGATCGCAACGCAACAGAAGGCGGGACTGGACATCGAGCTTGAACTTGGCGAGGTGACGGAATCGATCACAGTGGAAGGCACTGCCCAGCTGATTGAGGCGACGAACTCCACCCTTAGCGGGGTCGTCGAGAACCGGCAGATCATGGACCTGCCGCTGAACGGGCGCAATGTGTATTCGCTCGCCGTGCTGACGCCCGGTGTGTTCACGCGAGACCCGGCCCGCGGAAAATTCCGCGAGGGCTTCCATTCGATCGGCATCTTCCAGGTGAACGGCGGTCGCGACTCCAGCAACATGATCATGATGGACGGCGTTCCGGTAACGATGAACTCGAACACCAACAACATGAACGCGAACAGCGCCCTGCCGACCATCGAGGGCATCGAGGAATTCCGCATCCAGACCAATTCCTACTCGGCGGAGTACGGTCGCAGCGGCGGCGGCGTGCTGACGATGACCACCAAGTCCGGGACGAACGAGCTTCACGGCACGGTGTTCAACTTCCTGCGAAACAACAAGATGGATTCGAACAACTTCTTCGCCAACCGGGCGGGCAATGATCTGGGCACGTTCCAGCGCAACGAGTTCGGGTTCAGCGTTGGCGGTCCAATCATCAAGAACAGGACCTTCTTCTTCGAAGCCTACGAGGGCCGCCGGCAGCAGACGCAAGCCGTCCGTCTGCTGACCCTGCCCACGGCGCTGCAGAGGGCCGGAGACTTCTCAGAGACTCTCAACACCAGTGGCGAAGTGCGGACGATCTACGATCCGTTCTCGACCTCACCCGACCCCAGCAGGTCCGGGGAGTTCTTGCGCGATGCGTTCCCGAACAACACGATTCCCGAATCGATGATGGATCCTGTGGCGCTCGCCACGGCGAGTTATTACGGCGCGGAACCGAACGTGCCCGGGCAGCCGTTCACGGGGCGGAATAACTTCCAGTTCGCGGGCGGGCGGCCCAACACCTCCAACCGCAACGTGTTCAAGGTGGACCACCTGTTCGGGCAGGACCAGCGGCTGTTTGTTCGCCATACCGTGCTGGACGTGATCAGTTCGGCACCCGAGCTTTGGGAGGGCCCTGGCTGCCCTGACGGCGGCTGCTTCACAAACAACGAGGCGCTCAACAACGCGGCGCTGTCCTACAACAACACGCTGACGCCCACATCACTGCTCAGCCTGCGGTACGGATTCGCGCGCTCGATCCTAGACCGGGGCTCGTGGTTCCAGGGATTCTCGCCTTCCGAGCTGGGTCTTCCGAAGAACCTCGAGAACGGGGCGGACCTGCTCGTGTTCCCGGAATTCAACATTGCGGAGATGACGGCTCCAGGCCTCCGCCACCACTGGAACTTCCGCTCCGCCAACATGTCCCACACGCTCAACGCCACCTATTCGAAAGTCATTGGCAGCCACAGCATCAAGGCCGGCGGCGAGTGGCGCGTCAACCTGATCAATCACATGCAGGCGTCTTGGCAGATGTTCTACCAGTTCACCGCAGGGATGACCCAGGGACCGGACCCACGCAGGGTCTCCGCGAACGCGGGCTTCGGCTACGCCTCCTTCCTGCTGGGCACTGGTGCCAGCGGCAGGATCAACAACCGGATACGGCCCGCATTCTCGAGCAAGTCCTTCGGCGGTTACATCCAGGACGATTGGAAAGTCTCCAGGAAGCTCACGCTGAACCTCGGCGTACGCTGGGATGCGGAGACTGGACTGACGGAACGCTATGACCGATTCTCGATCTTCGACCCCGATGTCCGCAGCCCGCTCGCTGAACCCTCGGGCCTTGACCTCCGGGGCGGATGGCGCTTCGCGGGAGTGGACCTTCCGACGGGGGGGCGAAACCTCCGCAATCCCGAGTGGAACAACTTCGGCCCGAGGCTGGGTCTGGCCTATCAAGCGTTCTCAGGCACGGTCATCCGGATCGGGTACGGCATGTTCTACGCCATGGCTCCATGGGGCGCCAACTACTACCCCACCTCGCCCTTCGCCACCACCACCCCTTGGCTTGCCTCGCTGGATGGCGTCACTCCGAACAACCTGCTCCGGAATCCGATGCCAGACGGTGTCATTCTGCCCGAGGGCGCCAGCGGCGGAATGCTTGCGGGCAACGGGCTGAATGCGAACGGACCGATCCCGTCGCTAATGCGCACCCCGTACAACCAGCAGTGGAACTTCACGATCGCGCAGCAGATTGGCCCGCGGACGGCCATCGAAGTAGCCTATGCCGGTAACAAGGGCACCCACGTTCCGTTCCGTCACGGATGGCAAAGGGACCAGCTTGACCCGGTCCACATCAACCCGGATTCCGGGATTCTGGACCTTGTCGACAACCCGCTGCACGGGCTCGTTCCGGCGGGCGTCATGTCGCGGCCGAGAGTCCAGCGTGGCCAATTGCTGACGCCGTACCCACAGTACCCCGGGGCTGTGGCCTCGGCGCCAGGGTGGGGCAACACATCCTACCATTCGATGCAGGCCAAGTTCACCAAGCGGTTCGAGGGAGGCGGGAACGCGGTTGTTGCCTACACGTTCTCGAAACTGATCTCGGACGGCAGCGACAACGCTTGGACATCAGCACTCTGGCGGAATTACTACTGCAGGCGCTGCGACAGGTCGATTTCCCCGTACGACCAGCGCCACCGTCTCATCACTAGCTCCACATACGAGCTGCCGTTCGGCACGGGTAAGCGATTCGGGAGCGGCTGGTCAGGCGTGATGAACACAATCTTTGGCCAGTGGCAAATCAACGGCATCATGACCCTGAACAGCGGGCTGCCGCTTCGGTTCAGCGTACCCGGGAATACTAGCTTCTCATTCGGAGGCCGACAGTTCCCCGACACAACGGGCCGCGACGCGAGGATCGATCACAACAACTTCGATCCGACGACCGAGACATGGTTTGACACGGACCAGTTCTCGATCCCCCAACGCTTCACGTTCGGCACGCTGGGCCGGGTGCATCCGAGCCTCAGGGCTGACTTCGTCGAGTCGCTGGACTTCTCGATCTTCAAGAACTTCAAGTACCGGGAGCGATTGACCGTGCAGTTCAGGGCCGAATGGTTCAATGCGTTCAACCACCCGATCTTCAACAATCCCGGCACTCAGGTCGGGAGAGGCGGATTCGGAAGGGTCGCTGCCCAGGCGAACCTGCCGAGGCAGACGCAGCTAGCACTCAAGATCATCTTCTGAGGGTGAACGGGGCCGGAACTGGGCACAATCTCCGTGCCCAGTTCCGGCGAGACCCCGGATTGATCGATCGGGGCGGGCCCACGCGCTGCTCCGGCCCTGTGGCCGATCAGGCCAATGAGTCGACAAACCTGAGGAATAACCTTGCGTGGCAGTTTAGTTTCGCCACTGAACCTGCGCCCAGCAGCGGACACCGCGCTACGTATGCCACCGTGCCGCTAGACCCTCCGGCCGGAACCGAGCCCAGTGTTCGGGATCGAGAATGAGGGCGACCTCGAATACGCCTTGGTCATCCGCCCTGCCGCCGACCAGACACACTTCGTACCCTACAGGCTCTCCACGATGAACCGGGGAACCTCGCTCGGGAGCCGGATTGCAGAGGTCCACAACGGTGTTTCGCTCTTCACCGGGTCGGCCAGTCAGGGCCACCGCAACATCCGCCGCTGGATCATCGAGAACGGCTGACTGGAGGCGAGGGTCGCTGTGCCGCTCAACACTCTCTACAACTGCGGCATCGCCAACTGCGTATGGGCGCTAACGAACCGGAAGGCGGAGCACTCGCGGGACAAGGTTCAGCTGATCGACGCGACCGAGTGGTTCCGTCCGCCGCGGATGAGCTTGGACAATACGAACGGAGGGCTCAGGCCGGAGGACATCGAACCGATCTGCCGCACGTTCCTCAATCTCGAGTAGAGTGAGCAGAGCAGGGCCTTCGCAATGAGGCGTTTCTGAGGAGCGACACGATTCCTCACGCCGAATACGCTTGGTACGTCCCGAAGAGTGTGAAGATTCGGTCGCGAATCAGCGCTATGCGGTACCCCTCCAAGCCCGAGCCGGTGCGGAGGGTAGAGGAGACTCGGACGGATGTCCCTGCAGTGCAGCCGGAACACCGTAGTTCGCTTGGTCGGCACACCGAGTGAAGTTGAGCATGAGATGTGAGGGCGGAGCGAGCGCGACCGTTCACCGCTCCGCCCGAGTGGAGCGCGAGTGATCGGAGCTAGTGAAATGCATGAAATAGTCTTCGAAGTGACCGAAGCCTCCGAGGGAGGCTACGACGCACGCGCGCTCGGCCACAGCGTCTTTACCCAAGGAGAGGACTGGAACGACCTGAAGGAGATGGCTAGGGATGCAGTGCTATGCCACTTTGGAGACCGGGAGGCACCCAAGCTGATTCGACTGCACTTCGTGGGGGATGAGGACATCGACGTCTGAGATTGCTGCGAGATCTCTCAGGGTGGGATCTCGCCAAGTGACTTCAGCGCAACTACGGCGATCGCGTGAACCGCGCGAAGGGTCGTCACATGACCGTCGGCGGATCCTTGATGCCAGTCAGCACAGCGTGACCGTGCCCTCGCCCCGCGAACTGCGGCTGGGGACCCTAGACGCTATCGTGACCGACGTCGTCGCCCATCTCGGTGTCCCCAAGAGCGCCGTGCGCAAATGGCTCTTCTGATGGTGGCGTGACAACCATCCGGAAGCCCTAACCCCAGATGCACCTCGTCGGCCTCAAGTGGTTGGGGGAGATTCCTGCACACTGGGGTTTGGTGGGATGCAAGGATCTGTCCTGCGTACTGGTGCATGATCGGCAACGGATGTAGAGACTGCTGACCGCTTCTTCGGATCGGGGTCGGGAACTCGCAGTACTGGCGTCTGTGACCGTCACAGTGTTCAATGCCAAGTCCTATGCGGGCAATGGGCATTGCCGGCCCGGCGACTTGGTCGTCAACTGCTAACGGGCATGGAGCCGTGTATGGGTTGCGCGCTAACACGGGGTCGTCAGTATGGCGTAGGGAGTATGCCGAGAATCCCGGACACCGGACGAACTGTGGCCTTCGCAAATGCGCTGGTCCGCACGATGCCGATTCGATGGGAGTAGCAAGTCCAATACATGGGAGTCTGGGGCGCTCGGCTCCGATTGGCCGACAAGGCCTTTCTTGCAATGCCGTTCCCACTTCCTTCAATCAAGGAGTATCGGTCTATCGACGCGAGACCGTCCTGGGAATCGCAGCTCCTCTTACGGAAGCCGACAGATACCCGACACGACGGGCCTGAGCGCCAGGATCGCAACAACTTCGATCCGACGACCGAGACATGGTTTGACACGGACCAGTTCTCGATCCCCCAACGCTTCACGTTTGGCACGCTGGGCCGGGTGCATCCGAGCCTCAGGGCTGACTTCGTCGAGTCGCTGGACTTCTCGATCTTCAAGAACTTCAAGTACCGGGAGCGATTGACCGTGCAGTTCAGGGCCGAATGGTTCAATGCGTTCAACCACCCGATCTTCAATAATCCCGGCACTCAGGTCGGGAGAGGCGGATTCGGAAGGGTCGCTGCCCAGGCGAACCTGCCGAGGCAGACGCAGCTGGCGCTCAAGATCATCTTCTGAGCGAGAACGGGGCCGGAACTGGGCACACTCTCCCTGTGCCCAGTTCCGGCGAGATCCAGGAGTGGTCTCGGCGGGCCCATTTGGACCTGTGGCCCATCAGGCTAGGGAGTCAATGAAACTTAGGAACGACCTGGCGTGGCGGTCAAGGTTCTCGACCGACCCTCCGCCGAGTAGCGGCGAGCACATCTCGTAGGCTACCGTGCCGCTGAATCCTCCGGCCCGCAGTCCAGAGAAGAATTCCCGGTAGTCCACGAAGCCCTCGCCCATCGGCACGGCTTGGGCGTAGGGTTGCCGGGCCGCGTAGCTGACGGCCTCCGGTTCGTAGCGGAAGCGCGGCCTCAACTGGTAGTCGGCCACGGTCGTGTGGGTCGTCATCGGGGCCATCGCTCGAGCCGCAGTCCCGAGATCCGTTCCGTGGAGGGCTGGGGCCCAAGCGTCAAATGCCGCCAGACAATTCGGCTCACCAACCGCTTTCAGCAGGTCCTTTAGCGACCGATGGTCGACCGCGATGTCGTGATGGTTCTGGACGGCCAGCGCGACTCCGTGCTTCGCGGCCAGGTGCGAGCATTCCCGCAGGCAACTGACGATCATCTGCCACTGGTCGTAATGCGGCGAGCGGGGATGTTGGTATCCGGTGAACACCCGGACTTTGGAACCGCCCAAGTCGGCCGCGGTTTGGGCGAGGTCTGCAACATGGGCGATCTGGATCTCCCGCATCGGAGACTCAGCGTGCTCGAGATCTGCGGTGAAGTTGTTGTATGCGGCCACAACGACCTCGGTCAGGCCGGCAGCCTCGATCCGGCGTCGTAGGGCCGTTCGCTGATCGGCGCTCCAGTCCAGCGGGCACAGGTGCGGGCGCTTCCCTCCCAGCATGACGCCCTTGAATCCGAGGTCGGCGGCCTTGTCCACGAACTCGAACAGGTCGAGGCGGGCCTGCCCCCAAGATCCGGAGTAGCTCACGGAGAACAAGATCGGAGTCATCAGGGCGGCACTGTAGCACGACTGGCCCTCTTGCCTCCGAGGACTCATTCCCAGCCGTCCCCTCGTCGTTTGGGATACTATTCCAGCTCTTCCATGATCTTGATCACCCGAATCCTTCTGTCGGCCGGGATCGCGTTGGCGGTCTCAGGTGTCTTCACGTCGGCCGTCGCCGGCGGACTTCCGAATGTCGTGTTCATGATGGCCGACGACTTGGGGATCGGGGACGTGGCTTGCTACGGGGGCGACCGCTGCCAGACGGCCACACCCGCAATGGACTCGCTTGCTCGCGACGGAATGCTCTTCAGCGACGCGCATTCGGTTGCTTCTGTGTGCGTCCCGTCGCGCATAGCGATCATGACGGGGCGGTACCCTTGGCGCTTCAAGAGGCCTAGGGTGTCCGGCCCTTGGGGTTTCCTGAACCCGCAATTGCCGGACGGGGCGTTCACGATCGCGACGATGCTGAAACGGGCCGGCTATCGGACCGGCTACGTGGGCAAATGGCACCTCGGAACGCTGATGCAGACAGTAGACGGCAAGAATCAGGGAATCGACAACGTCGACTACTACCGTCCGCTCAAGGTCGGGCCGAACGACTTTGGATTCGACTACTCCTTCATCCTGCCCGGCTCGCTAGACATGTACCCGTATGTGTTCCTTCGCAACGGGCACTTTCAGGGCAGCGTCACCGCCCAAAAGGGGTGGAGCGCATTCAACAGGGTCGGGCCCGCGGCGGCGGACTTCGAAGACCACGCGGTGCTCGGGACATTCGCCGGGGAGGTCGAAGAGTTTATCCGGCGCAGCGCCGCTGCTGCCGATGCGGGCACGCCGTTCTTCCTGTACGTGGCCCTGACGTCGCCGCATACTCCGACCAGCCCGAGCCCGGAGTTCGTTGGCCGGAGCAGGCTGGGCCTCTACGGCGACTTCGTCGAAGAGACCGACGCGACCATGGGGCGCGTGCTCAAGGTCCTGGAGGACCATGGCCTTGTCGATAACACACTCGTGATCGCCACTTCGGACCACGGGGCCGCGTCCTACGCCGGAAACGTGAAGAAGGCCACGGCGGGACAGATTCGTGATCTGGAGGCCCTCGGGCACTACTCGAGCGGCATATACCGTGGATACAAGTTCACCGTCTTCGAGGGCGGACTCCGCGTTCCGTTCTTGGCCCGCTGGCCCGCGAGGATTCAGGCAGGGTCGCGCTGCGACCGATTGGTGGGCCTCAACGACCTTTCGGCCACACTTGCGGACATCGCAGGCATCGAACTGGCCGGCAACGAAGCGGTCGACTCAGTCAGCTTCCTGCCGCTGCTTGAGGACCCGAGCGCTGAAGGTGCTCGAGAGACGCTGGTGATGCAGTCCCCTCTCGCGTTCGCAGTGCGCCATCGGCAATGGAAGCTGGCCTTCACCCCTGGGAGTGGTGCGCGCGGCCAATGGGGCACAAGGCCGGACCCCGAAGAGGCCTGGGGGGACGCCCTACGCTCGTTCGGTGCCGTTCCGACGGAGGCAGACCTGCGCAGACCGCCCTTTGTTCAGCTCTTCAATCTCGACCGGGACATAGGAGAGACCACGAGCGTTGCGAGTGAGCACGGAGACATAGTGGAGCGGATCGCGAGCATTCTCGACGACAGCACTTCGAGGGGGCGCAGCACTCCGGGCCCAGCCCAGCGCAACGACGTCGACCGAGTGGAAGTGCACCGCAATGCGGCGCGATGGCTCCGTGGCCCAAGCTCCGAAGCACAGCCCTAACCCGTCAGGTCTGTCAACCTGCCCGCCCGCGCCCGGTCTGCGCGAATCAGACCAACACTTCGCGGATCGCTCGGCCCTGCATCTCCAGAGGAGGCACGCCTAGCATTGCAAGCGCAGTTGCCCCAAGGTCCACATGGGCAATGGGACGGTCCGTCTCGCCCTTCTCCAGCCCTGCCCCTAGAGCCAGCATCCACACGTTGCGGCAGGATGGGTCGCCGCTGCGGTGGTTCAGGAAACCGTTCGCCGTGTTCTGGTCACCGTCGCGGCCAAGCTCCGGTACGATCAGCAGCGTGGTCTTATCCCGATAGGCCGGGTTCTCCCGAACCTCGTCCCACAGCATTCCGCAGAGGCGGTCTGTCTTCGTCACCGCTTGCAAGTACAGGGAGTATGCTCCCCAATGCGCGACGTCCATGTCCCAGAAATTGACGAGCATTAACCGGGGGGAGAACTCGCGCATCACCTCGCGAGCCACGAAGAACGTGAGCTCGTCCCCGGAACTGGGGGCTTCCGGCCCGTAGATGTACTCGACCAACCCCCGTTTGAGGGTCTGCTTGATCTGGCGGTCGAGTTGTCTGCCACCCCGGAAGATCGTCCATCCGATCCCTTCGTAGCCCGCATTGAGAATGCCTTCCAATTGTGAGAGGACGTTCTCCCGATTGGCCACGCCTTGGTCTAGGTCGCGCCTGATGACCTCGTCCACGGCCTCAAGCAGCAACTGCTTCGGAAGGACTACGTTGGCCCCCTTGTCTTCTCCAAAGCCCCTTTGGCGGGTCTCGCCTATGCTGGCGAAGCTCTTGTTCGTGCAAATGGCCCAAGCGTCGGTCGCCGCCACACGGCGGGTCTTGCGGTACTGCTCAAAGATCGTCGGGCTGGCCGCCCACCCGAACCCGAAGTCATCCACACGCTGCCAGTTGCCGGTCACGATGCTCGATGTCGAGTTGTAGTGCGAGAGAACACCGTGGTTGACGCAATTCTTGAAGAACATTCCGCTGTCCTTCAGGGCGACTAGCCTCGGGACATTGCGGAGCCCTTCGGCCGCGAACGTCTCCTGGTAGCGGCAGCCGCCGCCAAAGGTCACGATGATGACCTTGCGGTCGCTCGGGGTGGTTTGGACCGCCCGCAGCCAGCGCGGCGCTATCCGGTCTGCGATCACCAGCCCGGCGAGCTTCAGAAAATCGCGCTTCGCCAAGCGGCGCATCAGTAGTCGACGATCTCCCCTCCGGGAATCTTCCTCCGCTCGCGAGGCCCCAAGTCCAGCGGATGGTCGTATCCGGCCAGGATCTCGCCCGTTGAGGAGTAGTAGGGGCCGATGTCGCAAGCCATGGAACCGCCGCCTTCCTCGACAAAGGTTATCTTCGTGATCAGCTTTGCCGACTTGTACCCATACTTGCTGGGAGCCAGCAGACGAAGCGGAGCGCCGTGCTGGTCAGTCAGCGGCTTGCCGGCCATTTCCGTGCACAACATGACACCCGGCTCTGCCATCTCGTCCAGCGACATGTACTCGTACCACTTGTCGGCGCAGTCGATCCTCACTGCCGTCGCTTTTGACTGCGGCTTCACTTGCTCCAAGATCTCCTCGAATCGGAAGCCTCCCCAAGTCGCGCGTGCCGACCAGCACTGAACGCACTTGAGCCGAGTGGACTGCTCGAACCTCGGGAATTCCCCCAATGCCTCCGCGGAGTACTGTCTGGGCTGCTCGACCAGGCCGGTGACTTGCAGATGATAGGCCTGCTTGTCGATCGGCGGGACGGGGTTGTACCACATGATCCGGAAGCCGAGCTCGTCCGGAGTATCGGTCGGCAGCAGAAGCCGGCCGCGCTGCGCGCCCACCCGACGCCGCGCACTGGCGGCAGCGGCCGCGGCAGCCAAAAAATGCCTGCGAACCATGCTTGTCATGAGTCTATCAGCCGCCCGATTCAGTCGGGTCGAAGATGTAGCCGATGCCATGCCGCGTCACGATCCAACGGGGCTTGCGAGGATCCAGTTCCACCTTTTGCCGCAGCCATCCCACGTGCACATCGACAGTTCGGGTGGAGATCTCTGCCCGGTATTGCCAAACTTCTCGGAGCAGCTCCTTGCGAGACAGCACTCGGCGCGGATTCTGCACCAAGTAGAGCAGCAATTGGTATTCCTTCGCCGAGAGCTGGAGCCGTTGCCCGCTGCGGAAGACGGAGGCTTCCGTAGGACTGATGCGGATCTCTCCGAACCTGTAGTCGGGTGGAGAGTCCGCCGTGGCCCTCATCTGGTCGCGCCGCAGCAGCGCCTCGATTCGGGCGACCAGCTCTTCCATTTGGAACGGCTTGACCAAATAGTCATCCGCTCCCGCCCGAAGTCCGGTCACCCGGTCAGAAACCTGGCCCTTGGCTGTCAGCATCAGGACAGGGGTGGCGATGCCCGCCGACCGCAGGTCCTTGCAGATCTGCAGTCCGCCCAAGCTTGGCAGCATTCGATCGAGCACGATCAAGTCGATGCCCCCGCCGCTGGCCCGCTCCAAGCCAGCTCGGCCGTCCGGCAAGGACTCGACGCTGTATCCCTCGGAGCGGAGGCGATCCTCGATGGTGACGCGAATGCCCACTTCGTCCTCGATCAACAGCAAGTGGGCCACGGTCGCGACTCTACGCGTCCAAGGCCAAGGCAGGCAGGTGCAGGGTGAACACGCTGCCGCGTCCAGGAATGCTCTTCAGCGACAGGCGGGCACCCATCCCAGCCGCAAGGTCGCGTGCCAGCTTCAGCCCCAGTCCGGAGCCGGGAATGCCTGGCTTGG
Organism: Bryobacterales bacterium; assembly: GCA_965203925.1. Lineage (GTDB taxonomy): Bacteria > Acidobacteriota > Terriglobia > Bryobacterales > UBA6623 > VXMF01. Next base: position 6,129,205 of record OZ241924.1, on the reverse strand, counting down.
CCGCTGAGCCCCGATAGTACGCATCGAAGACGCGGGGCTGCTCCCTCTTTACGATGCCCGGTCCCCGGTCCCTGATGTGGACCCGCACTTCAGGCGTCCCGCTGTCGGACGTTGTTTCCGCGTCCACTCCCACCCAGCGCCCTGGCTCGCCGTACTTGACCGCGTTGCTGAGCAAGTTCACGAGGATTTGCTGAAGCGCCTGCTTGTCGGCGCTGACGTCGGGGAGCGCAGAATCGGGGCTGCTCTCGAGCCGGAATCCCGCTTGTTCCGCGATCGGGCGAACGCGGTCCACAGCGCGCGCCAGTTCGGGGGCCAGCTTAACCCGTGTCGGAGATAACCGTTGGCCGCCAGACTCGAGCGAGGCGAACTGCAGAGCATCCTCTACCATGTCGCGAAGCCGGCTCGCTTGCTGCATCACCAGTGCCCCGTATCGCTTCGCTCCTTCCGGCGTTCGCACGACCCCGTCCGCGAGGTTCTCTCCCACCGAGCAGATCACTGAGAGGGGGGTCCGCAGCTCGTGAGTCATGCCGGCGATGAAGTCCATCTGCATGCCGGCCAGCCTCGCCGCGCGCCGGGCGGAGACCACGACCAGCGCCGCCGCTCCCGCTAGCAACACAAAGACTCCGAAGGCCGTTGCAAGGTCACGCCGGTACTGGCGGCTGACGGCTGCGGACAGTGAACCCGCCACATGGACGGCGCCGATCTCGACGGGTCGCGTTGTGATCTGGCCACCCTTCAGCACCGGCAGGCGGTTCGCGCCAGGTGTTCTTGGCCCGGGGCGAGACGGCTGGAACGGTCCACTGTCAGCGTCGCGCACGTCTCCGCGGCGACGCCGCGGGTCAAGACTAGAGTTTGGATTGCCGAATCGGAACTGGGAGCCCGCCCCACGGCCAACGTCGCCCAGCGGGCGTCGCATGTCGGTCCGCGCGAACCAAGCGCGGTCAATCGCCGCGTCAGTTCGGTACAGGAAGTGTCGGCCACCATCCACGGCGATCGCAACGTCGTATAGGCGCTGACCGTCGGCATCGGAGAACGAACGGTCCACTAGCGCCGGTACGGCGGAGGAAAGCACATAGTCCCAGTCGATGATCAGGATCAGGAAGCCGCCAAGGCTCCAGCGGGGCAATCTGGGGCCACCGGCCGGCCGGCGTGTCCTGTCTGGAACAAGCAGGCTTCGCACAAGGGCGTGAGACTCCGGGACGACGACCCAAAAGGGCGGTCGGGAGTCCCGCGAGAAAGCAGGCCGGGCCATCACTTGCGCTAACTCGGCCTTGATCGCCGCCAAGCTCGCGCCAGCTGTGACAGGCTCCGGATCGGAGCTGCCGGCTGGCATCTCATAGAATGCCCACTGCCCTTCCTCGTCCCGATAGTGGACGATGGTTCGCTGGAGGATTCCGGGGTACGAACTCGCCTGGGCCCAGATCGCCCTGCGCTCCGCAAGCCGGCTATAGTCGATCCCTCGCGGGCCGCGGTTGGCCGGCTGCATCAAGGCGAGCAGGAGTGCCAACTCGCGCTCGGCTTCGCGCTCGAACTGGCGAACGGCGTTGGCCAGCGAGGTCCGCAGCACGGAAGCTTGAGATTCGCTCAGCTGGCGCGCCCACCAGTACTGCTGCCACCCAAGGGCAAAGAGCATGACCGTCCCAACGCCGATCCCGACGGCGAGCCAATTCCTGCGGACCAAATCCAGCCGCGCCATACCGCTACCCGATTATTGCAGGGAACCTGCGAGTTCAGACCGCGACGGAACGTAGTAAGCGAAACTGTCAGTGGGTCCGCGCCTACGGCACCGCGGACTTTCTGGCCCTGGAAAGCTCATGCCCGACACCTTGCTCTTCGCCCCTCCCCAGTCCCGCGCCCACCGCACGCCCCACGGCCACCCGGAACGTCGGGAGCGATTCGAGGCAGTGCTGCGGGAACTGGACGCGAGCGGCTTGCGAGCACGCCTCAGCTTGGTCAAGTCAGGCTTGGCCGACCGGGAATTGCTGCGCCTCTGCCATGGCGATAGCTACATTGCCCTCGCTGAGCGCGAGATCCGCTCCGGCCGGCGATTCCTGTCCACGGGCGACACGCACATCAGCCCTGCATCGCTCGATGCCGCTCTGGCGGCCGTGGGTGCAGTCTGCAAGGCCGTGGACTCGGTCGTCGAGGGACCGGCTCGCCAAGCCTTCTGTGCGCTGCGGCCGCCTGGCCACCATGCGAGGCCCAACCACGGGATGGGCTTCTGTGTGTTCAACAACATAGCGATCGGCGCCCGCCATGCCGTCGCCAACCACGGCTTGGAGCGCGTCCTGATCGCCGACTGGGATGTCCACCACGGCAACGGCACGCAAGATATCTTCTACGAGGATCCCGCCGTGCTCTTCTTCAGCACGCATCAGTCACCTTGGTACCCGGGCACCGGCATGGAGAGCGAGACCGGCGAGGGTGCCGGGCGGGGGACCACGATCAACTGCCCATTCCCGGCCCACTCTGGCCGCGAACAGGTGCTCGGTGCGCTTCGCAGGCGCCTGCTGCCGGTCCTGGCATCCTTTCGGCCCGACCTGGTGATGATCTCGGCCGGCTTCGACTCTCGCATTGGGGACCCGCTCGGCCGGTTCCGGCTCTCGGACGACGATTTCTCGGAGATGACCTCGCTATTCCAAGAGGTGGCAGACCAGCATGCACAGGGTAGGCTGGTCTCTGTTCTGGAGGGCGGCTATAGCCTTGAGGGCCTTGCAGCCGGGGTGAACAGTCACGTGCGGACGCTGCTCGCATAATCCTTCGGGACCCGGCGTCCCAATCCGTCCCGCTCGCAGTGGCCAGGTCTTCGTCATAGGGCCGGAGGATGGGCCCGGTTGCTTGCCGCCGGCAGGCGGGGGATTCCCGGTAACCGCTTGCCGGTTCGGGTAGGCTGGATCAGGCTGGCATGGGTTGCGGTTCGGAATTGGATGGCTCTGCGAGCCGCCTAGGCGTGCGACGCTGCCGGGCGAGCGGTGCCAGGGCCGGACACCGCACAGGCTCGTCTACCAACGCAGCGCTCATCTCCGCGGTCGCGGCCATGATCGTCGCATCAGCCGCATGCGGGGGCAAGTCTCCGGTTGACGGGCTGGATCGTAGCAGACCGCTCGTCCCCGAAGAGGCTCTTCGGACCTTTCGCCTTTCGGATGGCTTCCGACTTGAAGTGGCGGCGTCCGAGCCCAACGTGACTGACCCGATAGCCGCCGCGTTCGACGAGGACGGCAGGTTGTACGTTGCCGAAATGCGTGGCTATCCCAATGACCCGCCGCCCGGTGGCCAGCCGGCGGGCCGCATCCGGCTCTTGCAGGACACGGATTGGGACGGCGTCTACGAGACGTCGCGGATTTTCGCGGATCGCCTGCACTGGCCCAGCGGAATCGCCTGCTGGAACGGGGGGATCTTTGTGACCGCTGCTCCCGACATCGTCTATCTCAAGGACACCACTGGCGATGGTGTCGCAGATGCTCGTCGGACCGTGTTCACGGGTTTCGGCACGGACAAGTCGGAGGACATCGTCAACAATCTCAAGTGGGGCCTTGACCACTGGATCTACGGGACAACCTCCTACAACGGTGCCACCGTGGTCCACGCGGCACGGCCGACGGACCCCGGCCTTGCCTTAGGGGCGAACGACTTCCGCTTCAACCCCGAAACGGAACGGATCGAGGCGGTCGAGGGCACGCGGGGCGACTTCGGCAATGCCTTCGACGACTGGGGCAACCGCTTCGGCTCCAACTCCGGAAATCCGGTGATCCACGCCGTCTACCCGCTGCGCCATGTGGTCGAAGGCTGGGAGCCGGCCCGGCTGGCAGCACCGGCGTTTGTGTCGGATCGCAGGGTGTTCCCGATCAGCCGACCGGAGCCATGGCGTGTCGCGCGTAGGCAGCACTGGGCGCGCTGGGTCGACACAACCCCGGACATGAGGGCCCGCCGATTCCCGCCGCAGGAGCTGGCCGAACAGGGCTACTTCACCGGCGGCGCAGGTCTCGGCATCTACCGTGGCGATGCCTATCCGGCGGGGTATCGCGGCAATGCGTTTGCGCCAGAGCCCGCGGGAAACCTCGTGCTACGGACAGTCCTTGAGCGGGAAGGCGTGACATTCCGGGCTAGCCGTGCCGAGGACGGCCGGGAGTTCCTGGCGTCGACCGACAACTGGTTCCGGCCCGTAAACCTGGTCAACGGTCCCGACGGGTGCCTGTACCTGCTGGACATGTACCGAGAGGTCATCGAGGATCCCAGCGCCATCCCGGACGAGATACTCGCCCACATCGACTACTACAGCGGCCAAGACATGGGCCGCATCTACCGGATCGTGCCCGACGGCTTCCGGCGCGGCGAGTCGCCGCGGCTCGGCGCCGCACCACTCCCAGAGCTGGTCGCTGCTCTGGAGCATCCCAACGGCTGGTGGCGGGACACCGCGCACAGATTGCTGTTCGAGCTGCGTCCGGCCGGCGCCGCGGCTGCCTTGAGGGCTCTTGCCAAGCGGTCGGACTCCCCTCAGGCAAGGCTCCATGCCCTCTGGTCGCTCGAGGGACTCGGCGAGCTCGATGAGCCGACCGTTCTGGCGGCTCTGGCAGACGACCACCCAGCCCTGCGCCGGAATGCCGTGCGCCTCGGCGAGTTGCGCTTCTCCGAGTCCAAGCCACTTCGTGAAAGGGTCACTTCCATGGCTTCGGACCGCGATGCTGCCGTCCGGTTGGGGGTCGCTCTCGCGACGCCGGGGATTGCCCCGGCTGTGGCGACTGAAGTCTTGGCCAGGATGCTCGCACGGGAACCGGGCGACGAATGGATTCGCGCAGCGGCCTTCGCGGGAGCACACGAGGATCCGCTTGGATTGTTGGAACGTCTATTGCGGGTCGAGACCTTCCCGTCTAGGGCCGACAGCGCGGCCGCTGTTCGCCAGATGGCCAGCGGCGTGGCGTCCAAGGGGATGCCAGACGCCATTCGGGGCGTGATGGCCGCCGTGCAAGGCCTGGACGGTCCGCACGGCCGGGGATTGCGGATCTCAGCCGTGTCCGGTATCGCGACGGGTCTGGAGAGGGACGGGAAGTCGCTCGCTGAATTTGTTCGCGGGCCCGAGAGTCCGCAACTCGCAGCGAACATCAAGGCCGCCTTGGATGATGCCCTGTCCCTCGTGATCGAGCCGGGGGATGCGACCGCGTCGGACAGGACCGAGGCAATCCGGCTCCTGCGGTGGGTTCCAGCCGAGCGGGCGCTGCCGGCTCTGGCCACTCTGCTGACTCCGGACGAGCCCGCTGGGATCCAGTTGGCGGCGGTGCGCTCGATCAGCTTCCACCGGGGTCAGGAGGTTGGCCGGATCCTCGCGGCCGCTTGGCGGGTCTACAGCCCCGCCGTGCGTCGAGAGGCTGCAGAAGCCCTCTTCAGCCGCGACGAGCGGCTGTCGGCCTTTCTCGAAGCTCTGGAGGACGGTACTGCTGTCGCTTCCCATCTCGATCCCGCCCGCCGGACAGCACTCCTCGGACACTCGCGCCCGGAGATTAGCGAGCGCGCTAGGGGAATCCTCAACGAGGAGACCGCAGCCCCATTGGCTGAGCCCATGGGAAGGCACGGCGCAGCCTTGGCCCTACCTGGCAATCCGAGGGCCGGCGCTTCTGTATTCGAACGGGAATGCGCAACCTGCCACCGGCTTGCAGGTACTGGCAGTGACGTAGGGCCCGATCTGGTCGAGAGGGCCTCGTCCCCTCGGGCAGAGCTTCTGGTGGACATTCTCGATCCGAATCGGTCTGTGCAGTCGAACTATGTGAACTATCGGCTCGACACCCGGGATGGACGCGTCGTCACCGGCGTACTAGCGCGAGAGTCGGCCAGCAGCGTGACGCTTCGCCGGGGTGAAGGGGTCGAGGATACAGTGCAGCGCCAAGGTATTGCGGATCTGACGTCGATGGGACTCTCGCTCATGCCGGAAGGTCTCGGCGACGAGATCAGCCCGGCCGAGATGGCTGACCTGCTCGCCTTTCTGCAGGGGCAGGCCCGCCAGTGACCGGACTGTCTGTGCTCTCTGCCCCCTTCTCTCGGCTCTCTTCGATCCTGTGTGTTCCGGGAATACTGGGGGCCGGAGACTCGGCGAGCCATGATCACCATAGGGGCTAGTGGTGTCAAGCACAGTAGTCTCATGGGGCTCCGGAATGCACGGAATCGGACTCGAGCGTCCCTCTCGTGGATTGCCTAGCAAGAAGGTCCGGACGCGTTCCTGAGCTTAGGGTGTCGTGAGCAGGGCCAGTCGGCTGCGCCTCTTCTTTAGGGGTACAAGGCAGGTGATTCGAATCGGGCGCATCGTGGCACCAGCACAGAGGATTCGCCCAAACAGCGTGTGTGCGGTCAGGTGGCTGTGGCTTGGGCGCAGCTCGCGAGCCAACAGCCGTTACAGGGTGTAGGCTTGAGCCCGAAGCGGTGTACCGTGGGAACGCACATCCATGGCTTGGCTCTGTCCCGGCGTGCCGCCCAGACCTTCGGTCCAGGCTGCTGAGTGTCATGGTGCGGCAGCCCCCACATCCTTCCGTTGTGGCCGACCAAGCTGTCAGACTTAGATCGGTGAGAACCACATGAACACCAAGGACATCTCCGGAATCATCCCTCCGATGATCACGCCCTTCGATCGGCGAGGCGACGTTGACGAGGGGCTCCACCGCGCGGAAGTGCGCTACATGCTTCGGACGGGCGTGCATGGAGTGACAGTCTGCGGCAGCACGGGCGAAGGCCACTCGCTGACCACGCACGAGACCCGGCAAGTTACCGCGTGGGCGCTTGAAGAGGCGCAGGGACGGCTTCCGGTCATCACCGGGATAATCTGCAACAGCACCCGGGCAGCGATCGAGCGCGGCAAGGCGGTGGCCGATCTAGGCGTAGCCGCGCTTCAGGTGACCCCCGTGCACTACCTTTTCCGTCCGGACGACGACGCGATGTTGCGGTACTTCGACCAAATCTCTCAAGCCACAGCTCTGCCAGTGATCATTTACAATGTCGTGCCTTGGTCGTATCTCTCGCCGAGGTTGCTCGTCCACATCCTGAAACACGTTGACGGCGTGATTGGCGTGAAACAGAGCGCCAGCGATCTGAAGGCACTGGCAGATCTGCTCCTTCTGGCTGACACCGAGGCACTGTGCCGGAAGGGCGTGCGCATCCTGTCGGCCGTCGATTCGTTCCTTTACCCGTCCTTTGCCCTTGGTGCCCACGGTGCTGTGGCCGCCATTTTGACCGCGGCCCCGAGAGCTTGCGTTGAAATGTGGAATGCCGTGGAGAGCGGGGACCACCGGCGAGCCAAGCAGCTGCACCAACACTTGTTGGGTATCTGGAACGCAATCGACCATCCCAATCTCCCGGCCAATGTCAAGACTGCTCTCAGACTCCAAGGACGGAACGGCGGCTATCCAAGAGCACCCATGCCGGCAAGTTCCCCGAGCCAAGAGGCCGAGATTCGGAGTGCGCTGAACGGCCGGCTCGGAACTGGCTAGTGCGCTGTCTGTGGCTTGCTGCGAACGCCCCCATGTTCTCTTTGCTCGTGACTCGGATGGTCGCCCGTCAAGGCAGTGTGTCGGCAGCGCGTGCGGTCTGGAGCGAGACGGCCCACGTTGACCACAACACCGGGCTGGGGCCCGTGCCGAGCCATGGCGGGAGCCGGTTGCTCGCGATTCTAAGGTCCTGCGACCCTGACTTGCGTGGCGGTCGACACCGGACCGTTCAGCCGTAAATGCTCCTCCTGCCACCGAGCCGGCCGGCGCACCTGTTTTTTGCCCTTGGCATCAGCTCCCTATCGGCCGCTCTGGCCTCTGGTTTGGCGGGTATGGACCGGCTGCCGGGAATCGGCGCCACAGCCGGATTCGCTTGCCTGGCAGTGGCAGCTCACAGGTCGCTGCGCTACTCACGGTTGTCTTTCGCGCTTTGGGTCTTGTCTTTCGTTGTTTGTGCTATGTACTACCCAGACTTGTTCATATCATGGCAAGGGTATGAGCTGCGGCAAGCCATCACACCTCTGGTGCAGCTGATTATGTTCGGGATGGGCTCAACTCTGGCATTCAGTGATTTTTCCCGCGTGATCCGAATGCCAAAAGCCGTGCTCGTTGGCTTGGGATTGCAGTACTCGGTGATGCCGCTGATGGGTTGGACATATGCCACCCTGTTCGGCCTACAAGGAGAGGTTGCGGTCGGGCTGATCCTGTTCGGATCCTGCGCTGGCGGCGTCAGTTCAAATGTCGTCACCTACATCGCGGGTGCCAATCTGGCCCTGTCGGTGACGATGACCGCGTGCTCCACGATGGTTTCGCCGATCTTGACGCCCCTCGCGATGAAGTTGCTAGCCGGACAGTACCTGCCGATCGAAGTGGCGCCGATGATGCTTTCGATTCTCAAGATGATTCTGGCCCCCGTGCTGCTCGGCCTGCTCTACAATCGCTACGCGCACCGCTACGCCGAGCGGACCTCTCGTTGGCTTCCCGGTGTGTCGATGTGGGGCATCTGCGCTGTCATCGCGATTACGATCGCGCTGTCCCGGGATGATCTGATCGCCGTAGCAGTGCCGCTGCTCGGGGCGGCGCTCTGCCACAACGCCACGGGCTACACACTGGGCTACTGGTGCGCACGCGCGTGCGGCTTGGGCAGAATCGACAGCCGGACCGTCTCTATTGAAGTGGGACTCCAGAACGGAGGAATGGCGACGGGATTGGCATTCGACGTCTTGCGGAGCGCGGCGGCTGCTTTGCCGTCGGCCGTCGAAGGTCCTTGGGCCGCTGTCGTAGGGACGGGGCTCGCATCCTTCTGGCGACGCTCCAAGCGGCATCGCACCGCTGTACCCGTAAGATGACGCTCCCCGGCGGATCCGACTAGCGCGGCTGGAGCCGGGCAACGTCAATTACCTTCGATAGCCAGATCCACGACACTGGCCGTGGTCGGAAGGGCAGGGAAGCGGGGGTGACGGCGCGCTACAAGACTTGCACTGAGACGATCCACGAAGTCGTCACCTTCGCGTGCACCGGGTGCTGAAACTCCAGCCGCATGCCAAGGCCCACATAGTCCCGCTTCAGCATCGAACCGCCCCAGCTCGATCCGCTGACTCTCACGCGCACAGGACACGGGCAGAAGCGGGGATGGCCGCAGATCAGGGTCTCTCCGTCGCGGATCTGCAGCTCGTACGTTCGATTCTGCGTCCTGACCCGCAGGCGTGAACCGTTCGGGAGGTCGCGCACACGCACCCCGCCGGCCACTTCGGAGGCCACGATTCGCCCATAGACTTCGGCTCCCAGACAATCTGAAGCTGCAGCGAGAGTCCGGTTGGAGGTAAGCGGCCCGCGCTTGCCCTGCATCTCAGGCGATCCCTCGCTACTTGGCTGCACCGAGCTTTCGGTAATACTCCGCTACGGCCTCACGGTAGGTCTCCGGAACAGGCTCTGAGACGATCGCGCGCACCTCTTCCTTGTCGTCGAGCTCTACCTGTCTGCGCAGCTTGACCTCGATGTGCTCCAGCATCTCAAGCAGCTTTCGGTACTCCTCCTGAAGCAGTTCGGGGTTGCCTAGGAATCGACCATCGCCCAATTCGCGGGCGAAGGCGCGCAGTTGTGCAATCTCGCGAGGGTCAAACTCTTGGTTGAGCCGCAACTGCTGCGCCAGGCGCGGCAGTTCGGCCACGCCGGACTCCAGGGCGCGCTCCATCTGCTCCTGGACCTCGGGCACGTCGGCCGGGGTCCGGAACTGTCCGAGCCGGCGGCCGTCGCCCAAGGATCCCGCGCCGCCCCATCCGCTCCGCCACTCGCCCCGCTGGGCGCCGGCACCATTGCCCGCGCGTTCCGAGCCGCCCCGCTGGCCGTCCCCGGCTTGGCCGTTCTCGCCGGGCGTGGCCCCTGGCCGGTCCCCCTGCCCATCCTGCCGGCCTTGCTGCCCCTCAGTTGGGGCCATCGCACGTTCCATGTCTTCGCGCAGGTCCTCGACACCCGCAAGCAGGCGCTGCAAGCCGCGCTGCGGTCCGCTGCCCTCGTCGTCGGCCAGCTCGCCAGCCCTGCGCAGCCGGTCTCGCAACTGTCTCATGGCGCGAGAGATCGCCTCTTCGTTGCTGGCGGCGTAGGGCGCGAGCCCTCGGCGGATCAGGTCTTCGGCGTATTGCATTGCTGGCAGCGCTTCGGATTGCTGCAGCTCGATCAGGGCTTCCATCAGCGCTCGTGAGGCCTCTTGGTTCCGGTCGCGCATTAGCCTCGACTGCCGCTGAAGGCCACGCTCGATCTCCGCGAGCCGCTCACGCATGTCGCTCTTGCGGTCCGCCAGATCGACCTCCTCCTCGCGCGTCAGGCCCGTCGGGAGCGGGCCAGTCTGTCGGCCCCCCTGCGCCTTGAGTGCTTCCAGCGCGACCTTGAGCGACCGCTGCAGCTCGGCCGCGGTCTGCGCCTGCTCCTCGGCCAAGGCCTCCGCTTCGCGTGTCATCTCGGCCACCGCGGTTTCGCTCTCCTGCTGTCGCTGCTGGCGCATCGACTCCAGCGCCCGCTCCAGCTCCTGCTGGGCGCTGGCGGTTGTAGATCGCGGATCCCCGCCTTGATTGCCCCTCTCCATTTCACGGCCGGCCCGCTCCAACTGCCGGATGGTGCGGTCGAGCTGCTGCGAGCGGCCTTGTCCACCCTGACCACCGGCCTGCCCTTGGGAGCCCTGCTGGGATTGGCTGTCGCGCGCCTGCTGCCGACGTTGCAGCTGCTCCAGCTGGCGCCGCAAGTCCTCGGCTTCCCTGCGCAGCATCTCCTGCTGCCAGCGCTGCTCGAAGCTGTTGCGGGAACGGTCCTGGGCATTCTCTGCCAGGCGCTCCTGCCGGCGGGCAAGCTCCTCAAGCTTCTTCATGGCCTCGTCGATCTCTTGCTCCATGCTCTGGCCAGAGGCCCCGCCGCCCGTCTCGTACTGGTTCTTCTCGAGGTCCATCTCCAGCTCGAACATCTCGGCCAGATCGCGGGAGGCTCCGCCGCCGCCGCCGCCCCGTCCCATCGAGACCTGAATGTCGGTGAACAGGTTCTCGGCCCTGAGCAAGTACTGGAGAGCCTGCTGCTCCGGCCGCACGGCCTCGTCCAGGCGGAAGGCCTGCAGCGCGGCAGCGGCTGGCTGCATGTGGTCCGCGGCCTGCTCCATGAACTCGGCGAACTTGGCGAACTTCGGGTCCGTTCCCGTCAACTGGCGGGCCCGTGTCCGCTGCACCAACGTCTGCGCCTGCTGCATGAGTGTGGTCTGCAGCTCGGAGAGCATTTCGGCGCTTTCGCGCAGTTTCTCCTCCTCGCGTCCGTCGTCAGCGTCCCGTTCCTTGATGAGGTTCCAGGTGGCGACGATGATCTCCTTTTGGCGACGCGAGATCTCGTCCTGCTGTTGCTGCTGTCCCTGCTGGCCCCCGCCAGCTTGCTGGGACTGCGAGAAGCGGCGCTCGAAGGGCTGCACGGTGATGAAATACATGTCGCTGCGCACTTCGCGCTTCGCGTCGCGGGCTACGAGGTAGTAGCTGATGATGTCCCCGGCCATCAGGCTGGCAGGCGGCAGCGGCGGCGGCAGATCGCCCGTCTGGGAGGGACCTCCGGACGGCAACGGCAGCTCCGCAGCGCGCCCCTCGGGTCCGAACTCCTCCAAGCGGAACATGTGGCGGGCCGCCGCCTCGAGGCGCCCTCGCCCCCCGGCCAGTCGCACCGCGTCCTGCTCGACACCGTTCACTGCGTATTCCAGCCGCAGTTCCCGGAGCCCGAAGTCGTCCTCGGCCTCAACGCGAAGCATGACCTCTTCGATGCTAGTCGCCCGCCAGTCCCGGCCAGGCTCTAAGATCTTCACCGACGGCTTTGCGTCGGGCACGACAGTGATGAAGTAGTCGTCTGTCAGTCGGACCCGCTCGCCCTTGTGGTAGGCCGCAACGTGGTAGGTCGAGTCCTCCCTGACCTCGATTTCGGCGCGGAGCCCGCGCACCCGCACCTCGTCGCTCCCGACGACCAGCACTCCCTCATCGAGCGGCTTGTCGGTCGTCAGCACAACCGTCACTCGTGTACCCTCGACGGCCATGATGTCCCCGCCTGGGTCTTGCACGCCGGGCTCAAGGCCGCTCCAGGCCGGGTACTCCAGCTCCAGCCGGATGTTCTCCACCGTCGGCATCGCGATGACGTCGACCTTGAACTCGCGACTGCGGAGCCGTTCCGCCTCCACGTAATAGCGAAGAGATTCCCGCACCAGCGAGAACGTGAACTCGTACCCTGCACCTTGCGGGTCGGGGCCCATGGGGGCGCGCTCCCAGTCCACGCTGCTCTCGAACTTGGCGTAGATCTCGACCAGACCGGGCTCAAACCCCAGCGGCAGTGCGGACACCTCCAAGCGCCCTCCCTTGCGGATCGACGTGTCTCCCGGCTCGACCTTCAGTTCGTAGAACGGCTCGTCGTGCGTCAGGAACCAGCCTGTCCAAAGCCGGGACGTGCCGTAGCTCCAGTACCCTGGACCGGCAGTTCCGAGCCACACCAGGGCCACCACAGCGAGGACTCCGGTCGTCGCGAATGCCGCAATCAGCGGTCGGCCAACGACGCTGTCCAGTTGGACCACGGCGGACGTGTCTCTTGTCTCCCTCGCGAGCAGTGCCAGCAGGGGGCTCGGAGCACTGCCTGTTGCCCGCGCCCGCTCCCGCTCGTCGGCCCACGTGCGGAGACGGCCACCGAACGCCTCCGAGCGGCGCTCAGCCCTGTCCGCGGCTCGCAGGAAGGCTCGTCTGCCCGCCAAGCGCCGCAGCGGCAGCACTAGGGCCAGGACGATGACGCTGCCAAGCGCAATGGCCAAGAACATCCTCGAGCCGACCACGCTCGCCGTGGAGAAGGCCGCGCGGTTGGCCAAGTAGACGCACAGGGCCGTCAGGCACAGCGCGGTCAGCCCCAGCGCGCCCAAGCCTCGGGTCGCCGCGGTCGCCCGCAGGCGGCCCGCAATAGCACCGAGGTATTGATCCAAGGCTCCCGGTCGCTGGTCTTGATGCCCGAATAGCAACTTCCTCTAGTCCCCCCGCAAAGCGTCAAGGTGGCGGTTTGCTATGAGGGATTCTAGCAGCACTGCGAGCGCCAGCAGGACCAGCAGCAGGCGCCAAACCCGCCACGGGGGCAGTTCCGGCTCGGGAAGCCCGGCGGCCAGCCCTCCTGAGGCCTCAGCGGCGCTGGAGCGCCACATTTCGAGCGCGTCGCCCTCCGCGCGGCGCAGATTCGACTCGCGCGGGTCGGGGTTGACGGCCTGGAGTTCGGGCCCGCTCGCGCCGCGGATCTCGTAGAAGCCCACCGAGTCGAGGGGCAGTGCCTCCCGCTCAACGGAATCGGAAAGGGTCAGCACGGCCTCGCCGGAGGGGGCGACCACCTGCACCGCCCCGCCTCTGTCCCTACGGCTGCCTAGTTCGAGAATGTCTCCGAGCGTAGCTTCGCCTCGACGTCTCTCGGCCCCGGTCAGGAGCCGGGCTGTTTCGACCACGAACGGAACGTAGGCCGGAGTGACTGGGAGGTTGTTCCAGACATTGTCGAGCGCCGATGCGAAAAGGAGCGTCCGGCCCCTGCCGGTCGCGTGCTCGATCAATAGAGGATCCCCATTCGCCAGGCGCATCGGAACCCTGTCACGGTCCTCTGGCACGATCCGCCCGTACAGGTAGAAGCGCACCGATCGCAGGCCGTCCGTCGCTTGGGCTACGGGGTGGGTCACGTCGGCTTGTCCGGCCAGCTGGAACGGTGCCCGCCCGCGCTCCGAAGACAGGGGCTGTTGCACCGCGTGGCCGGTCATAGGGGCCCTCCGGACGAGGGCCGAATTCGGCCCAATCGCCACCAGCAGCGCACCGCCCGCCTCCAGCCAAGCTCGCAAGCGATCCTGGAAGCGCTCGGGTAGGCGCACCACGTCAGACAGCACGATGAAGGCATACTCTCCCGGATCGACCCGCGCAAGGTCCGCCGGCGAGGCAATCTCCAGAACGTAACGGCTGGACTCGCTTGACTCGAGCGCAGCACGGTAGTACAGCACGTCGCGGCCAGTCGCGTTCTGGGCCACGAAGAGCAGGGGGTCGGGCTCGCTGTTGTCCAACGCGATGCGGCGCACGTCGTCGTCCGGAAGGTCGTCGGTCGGCTCAATCCTCAGCTCCGCTCGGCTGAAGCCCCGGGGAGCATCACGGATGTCGAAGGAGAATTCGACCCTCTCCCACGCGGGCACTTCCACTCGCTCGCTTCCGGAGGGCTGGCCGTTGATCCACAGAGAGACTGTCTTTGATGCATCGCGTTCTGCGTAGCTTGCGACCGTTCCCTCCAGCGTTGCCGCCTCTCTGCCGTACACCCTCGGGTCGCCCTTGATACTGTCGACAGCCCAGTTGGCATCTGTTTCGCTGCCGACGCCGTGCAACACGAGCTCGGTGTGGGGCGGAAGCACAAGGTCTTGGAAGCGAGACGGCATCGCGGAGTGCTGGAGGTCGGAGATCACGTGTAGGCGCGCGGGTCCGGTTCCCTCTTCGACCAGATTGCGCGTCGCCTCGACCACATCGCCGAAGCTGTTGCTGGCCTGCGTCGGGGCGAGGCCCGCGAGCGCCCTGCGCAAGATTGCCACATCGGGGGTGGGCTCGGTGAGCACGCTTACGGACGGCCCGTTGGATAGCAGCTGGGCACGGTCGCCGGGGGCCAGGGCTCCGATGATCTCGTCTGCCAGTTCTTTGGCTGCTTCCCAGCGGTCGCCGTGTCCCATGCTCAGGGAGGTGTCGAGAGCTATCAGGTGCAGCAGGGGGATTCTCCCGCCGATCACGGCCGGGGGCCGTTCCCAGATCGGCTTCGAAAAGGCCAGCGCCAGCAGCAGCAGTACGGCGAGCCTCAGCGCCAGCAGCAGCAGGTAGCGCAGTCGGCGCTCCCGGATCGTGGTGTCGGTGCGCTTCTGGAAGAACATCAGCGAACTGAAGGTCAGCTTGACCGGGTTGCGACGACGCATCAGGTGCAGCCAGAGGGGCAGTCCTACCGCAAGTGCGCCGAGCAGGAACCAAGGTGCGAGCAGCCCCATCTCGCCTATCGTCTCCTTAGTCGGTACAGAAGGTACTCCCGCAGTGCCAGATCCAGGGGCTGCGAAGTGTCCAGGAGCACGTAGTCTGCTCCCTCACTCACAATCTTCTTGCGGAGGGTCTCGATGTGGTCCTGGATGCGTCCCGGGTAGACTCTACGGGCGTAGTCGGCGGACACTTCCATCTCTTCCCCCGTCTCCATGTCCTCGACTAGGGCTGCGGTCCGGAAGCCCGGGGCCAATTCGGAAGGATCAAGCACGTGGAAGCAGATCAGATCCTTGCCTTGGTTTGCTACGGATCTCAGAGGGTTCACGATCTCTTCAGGATCGGCGAAGAAGTCCGAGATCATTGCCACTAGGCCCCTTCGGCGGAGCAGCCGGGCCAGCACCTGCAACGGCACGTGCAAGTCCGTTCCGGTTGCGGCTTCGGCATCTTCAAGCACGTGCAGAATGCTCTGCAGGTGCCTCGGGCGGTACTGCGCGGGGCGAACCTCGCGGACCTGTTCGTCGAACAGGACGAGGCCGACCCCATCGTGCTGGCACGTGGAAAGGTACGCCAACGAGGCCGCCAGGAACCGTGCGTAGTCCAACTTGGTGGTCTCGCCCGAACCGTAGCCCATCGAAGCGCTGCAGTCCAGCAGGATCATCAGGTGGGTGTTCGTCTCCCCGAGGAAGCGCTTGATGTAGACGCGGTCAGTCCGCGACAGCACGTTCCAGTCGATGTAGCGGGGATCGTCCCCCTCGGTGTAGGAGCGGTATTCCGCGAATTCCTGGCTGAATCCAAACTGTGGGGAGCGGTGGCCCCCGTGCAGGAAGCCGTCAACTACCGTCTTGGCAACCAGCTGTATGTTGGCCAGCCGCTGCAGGATGCCTGGATCCAGAAGATGCTGGCTGCTCATGTCACATCGGCTGGCTGCTGGCGTCCCGCCTTCTTGGCATGTAGGCCCGCATCCGCGCTCACTCGGCCGCCGGTCGGGCTTCGATCATCGCCTTGAGAACGTCGTCCACGGTCGTCTTGTCCGACTCGGCGTAAAAGTTTGTCAGGACGCGGTGCCGCAGAATTGGCAGCGCCAGCGCGTTTATGTCGTCGACCGTGACGTGGTAGCGGCCGTTCAGCAGCGCGCGCGCCTTCGCCGCCAGCACGAGGAACTGGGTGGCCCGGACGCTGGCCCCAAAGTTGACGTACTTGCGGACGATGTCCGGCGCCTCCGGATCCGTAGGCCGAGTCGCGCGCACGAGCGAGACCGCGTATTTCGAGACCGGATCAGAGACCGGTACTTGCCGTACCAGCCACTGAAAGCTCAGGATATCCTCGGCTGTGGTGACCGGGACCACCTCGGGCAAGGGTGTGCCGGCCGTATTACGGTGCACGACCTCGATTTCCTCCTCCGTGGTGAGGTAGTCCAGCAGGACGTTGAACAGGAATCGGTCCAGCTGTGCCTCTGGCAGCGGATACGTCCCCTCGAGCTCGATTGGATTCTGTGTCGCCAGCACGATAAACGGCGGCTGAAGCCGGTAGCTTGTGCCGCGGACAGTTACAGAGAGCTCCTGCATCGCCTCGAGCAGCGCCGCTTGCGTCTTGGGCGGTGTGCGGTTTACCTCGTCAGCGAGCAGGACGTTCGTGAAGAGCGGCCCTTGGACGAACGTCCAGCTGCGCCTCCCGGTGGATGAGTCCTCCTCGAGGATGTCCGTGCCCGTGATGTCGGTCGGCATCAGGTCCGGAGTGAACTGGATGCGCTTGAAGGTAAGACCCAAGGCTGACGCCAGAGTGCTGACCAGCAGAGTCTTCGCTGTGCCAGGCATGCCGGTGATCAGGCAGTGCCCGCCCACCAGCAGTGTGATCAGCAGGTTGTCGACCACCTCTTCTTGGCCGACGATGATCAGGCCGACTTGGGTTCGAATGCGCTCCATTGAAGCGCTGAACTTCTCGACCAACTCCTCGGCCTCTGCGGTGTCTGTGGTGAAGGGCTCCGCCGTTTGGAGGGATTGCATGGTTGTTCCTAGCGCTGGACTTGCAGCAGGAGCTGGAGCGCGGGCCGGAATGTTGGGGCGCGCTCGAGAGCCTGGAGCACGTGCTCCCGCGCTCGCGCAAGATTGCCTAGCTTAACGTAAGCGCGCGCAAGGTTGTACTCGGCCGTCGCCCGGTCGAGCGGGTCCATCGCCAGAACGGCCTCGAACGCTTGCTTGGCGGCTTCGGTGCGGCCCGACCCGAGGTACAGTTCGCCCAAGCGGGCATGCAGATCTTCGTCTTGGGGCCAGTTGTAGATCAGGCCCTCATATGTGTGGACGGCCGCGTCGGCCCGGTCGGCCTCCTCCAGCCATAGGCCAAGCTTCTTGAGCGTCTCTGGCATCCGCCCGCCGCGGCGCTCGTACTCCAGCAGTTCCTCCAGCGCGGCGGCCCTGTCCCCGTCCTCATCCAGCGCCCTCGCAAGCAGCACGTAGGCGCTGCCGCTTCCGACGTGCTGCGGGTAGGCGGCTTTGGCTCTGCGCGCCGGGTCCACTACGCCAGCCCAGTCCTCGCCACGCGCTGCCTCCAAGGCCTCCTTCAGGCTCTCGCGCCAGCGAGGCAGGCCGTCGGCCGCCGGACCGAGAACTTCCAGCATGTATTCCTCAAACTGTTCGTCAAGCTCGTCCGTGCTCAAGCCGAGCACGGCCTTGAGGTTGGCGGGCGTGGTCTTGTCCTGCGCGAAGCCGCGCAGCAGGTCCACCAGCTTCGGCTCGCCCCAGCGGTCGGCGATGAACCGGCACACGTAGCCGGCCTGCATGTACGAGATCGCCACCTGTCCGGGATGTTTCGGCCGGATGAAGCCGCGGTCCAGCTCCGCCAAGGGCAGGAGGTCTCCCTTGCGGACGGCCTCGACATACTCGGGCCCGATTGACTCGCCCCACCGGGGGTCCGCCATCCACTCCTCGTACATCGAGATGCCCTCGGAGTACCAGCGCGGAATAAGGTGGTCGGTCGCCTCAAGCGTGAACACGTGGGCCAGCTCGTGCCAAAGGGTCGTGCCCCAGTGAAAGCCGCCGGGCTCGCGCCCGGAGGGGCTGTCCATTGCAACCACATAGCCGAACGTGACCCCCAGCAGCCCGATGCCCGGCATCGCCATCGTGCGGACGGCGAAGTCGTCGTGGTTCGGGTAGAGCTCGATCCGCACCGGTTCCCGCAGGGCAAAGTCGTACTTGCGGGAGAACTCCGCGACGGCCCTCCTGGTCAGCGAGCGCACAAATGGCAACAGCAGCGCCGACTCGTCCTTGTCCAGCTTGAAGATCGCTGTGACCTTGCCCGGCTCGGCCGGGTCACGATCCTCGAACGTCTCGAACTGGTCCGAACTGTCGAGCAGCCGGAGGGTGTTGACCGTCTTGGCGCTGTAGGGATCGCCTCCGTATGCGATCTCGAGATGCTCCCGTCCTTCCCGTTCGTGGCCTTCGCGCAGCAGGTTCACTCCCAGCTCCGCGTGGGCCCTCCAGAGGTTCGGTGCCGTGCGAACAGCCTTGCGCAGCCGTTCCGTCGCCTCTCGGTATCTGCGAGTGATCACGTAGAAGTGGGCCTGTTCCGCGTACACCTGGCCGTAGCGAGGGTTGAGTTCGAGCGCCTTCGAGACCCACTCGTTGTCGCGCGTGCCCTCCAACATTTCGAGAGACGCCAGCAAGGCGTACGTCTCGAGGGGCACGGTGTCCAGTTCCCGCACCCGCTTCAGGGCTTGTTCGAGCGCCTCCCGCCCGGAGGGCAGGTCGCCCTCCTCCAAGGCCATACGGGCGGTGAGGAGGTGGCCCAAGACCTGGTTCGGGCGTTCCTCGAGGGCCTGCTCAACCAGGTCGGCCGCCTTGCCCTCAAACCTAGACGCCAGCAGAGTTGCCATCCCCAGCAGCGCGGGGACGTGCTCTTCGTCAAGCTGCAGTGCCTCTTCAAACAGGTTGGCCGCCTCACCGTCTTGGTGGGACTCCAAGTACAAGTACCCCCACCGCACACGAAGCTCCGGATTCTCGGGCTCCAGTCGGACGGCTTCCCGAAAGTTCTCGTTGGCGGCCTTGAGGTCGCCTAACATCCAGTAGGCCTCGGCGCGTGCGCCGGCATCTTCGTTTTGGGCGATACTGCGGTAGCAGGACGCCGCTTCCGCCACGCTGCCGCGGTCGTGCAGCGCGTCACACGGCCTCAGATCCGCGTCCCTGACGCCACGCTCGTCGCCGCGCACTGCAAAGGCTAGAGGAGCGGCCGCCAGCGCCACCCAGGCCGCCCGCAGCCAAGCGCCCGAGAGCGTCACGGTGTTTGGTCGGCCTCCGCCGCTTCCGAGATCCGGCGCTGGATCTCTGCCATCTCGAGCAGCAGCTCCTCCAGCGCTTCCAGGTATTCCGATGCTTCCATGGAATCCTTGCGGAGCGTCAGCTCGGCGATGCGCCCTTCAAGGCCCTCACGCTGCTCCAGCAGAGCCCGCGTGTCCTCGCTCTCGGCCAACGCTGCACCCTCCGCCAGTCTGGCCAGCAGGAAGGCGTCCGCTCGGTCGCCCTGCAGTTGCGGGTGCTCGGTGGCAAGCCGCTGGCGATCCGCGTAGTGCCCCTTGACCTTTCGCTCGGCATACTGGAACGCCTCCAGCGCAGATATGGCGTCGTTGCGGTTGGTGTCCGCACCGACCTCGCCGAAGGCCTCCGCAAAGAACTCTCCGAAGATCGTGGCATTCCTTTCGCGACCGCTCTTTGTGGCGGTGATGACCACACGGTGCGGGGCCTTGAGAGCCTCGATCATCCCTCCGCTCGAGCTGGTCGTGCTTACCACCAGCTGGCGTGCGGCCGGGACGCTGTCGAGCCAGCGCTTTAGCTGCGAGCCGCTGATGTCGGGCCCAGGAATATTGAACTTGTACCCGCTGCCGTCATGCGTGCCATGCCCGATCAGGAGCACTGCCAGTGCGTCTCCGGGCTGCACGGAGGTCGCCATACGCTCAAACGCAGTTCCGATCCCTCCGGAGGTTGCATCCCCTCCCGCCAGCACGGTGACAAGACGCTCGTCGCCCACCGTCTTCCGAAGCGCTTCGCTCATGCGCTCCACCTGGTTGCGGAAGCGCTCGGCGTACTGCTGCGTGCCTCCCAGCCCCTCAACCAGCAGAAAGTGGGTCGCCGCGGGCAGGCGATCATTGCCGATCGTGAGGCAGGCGGCCACGGTGCATGCCGCCGCTGTCCGTTGCCGGACCGTCACACGATCCCCCCGCGCTTGCGCAACAGCCATTCGGAGGCTCGCAGCGCCAGCAGGAGCAGGAAGACGGCCAGCATGTCCCACAGATCCAGGACCTCGCGGGTAGTGATACCTGCTTCCGAGAAGCCGATCTCGGCGGGGAGCTCGTCCAGCTCGTCCACCTCCCAGTATGCGCCGCCGGTTTGTTCTGCGAGCCGTTCCAGCAGTGTGGCGTTGCGCTCGGGGCGGAAGTCTTCGGCGACACCGCCCTCGCGACGCACGTGCAGAGTGTCGGCGCCCAGCCGGTCGTCGCCCAAGTGTGCCACCGCCTCCACCTGATAGACGCCTGTGCGCGGAGCGTCAACCTCGGCCTCATACACCCCGGGCTCGCTTGCCGATGGCCGCAGCGGGACAGTCGTTGGCGGGCCCTCTTCCGGGTGTACGGTGGCGCTCACCCGCGCGTTGTTGGCGTGACGGTAACTACGGTCCCGGACTTCCGCCCGAAGGAGGACGCGAGACTCGTCGGCGTAGTTCGACCGGTCGCTGGTCAGCCGAACGGGCCCCGCCGAATCGACCACGAGTGCCCGCAACAGCTGGCGCCAGAAGGTGTCGTGGCGCTCGTCGTCGCTGGGCAGCCCCATGCGCCACCGCCACGTGCCGCCAGTGGCAAATATCATCGACCTCCCGCGGCCATAGTTGTGCCGCAAGAGAAGAGGCAGGGATTCGGTGCCGTAGCGCACTGAGAGCAGTGTCGTTGCAGCAGGCTTTAGCGGACCGATTCGCTGGAAGTCGGCCAGTTCTGGCAGCCCTTCCCAGAGTTCTTGGTTCTCCTGCGGGTCGGCCGACAGCCGGCTGATGAGCGAGTCGCGGCCTTGCGGCGCGATCTCGACCCTAACCTTCTCGCGCAGGAACGACGCTTCCCCGGCCTCGAGTCGGGCCGGAAGCGCGTCGACAATCTCCGAATTCTGCCAGCCGCCCGCTCCCAAGCCCCTGCGGCCGGCCAGCATCATCAGCGTGCCCCCGCGTCTGCTGACGAATTCGCGAATGGCGACCTGCTGCTTGGGCGTGAAGAATGCGGCCTCGAAGCTTCCGATGATCAGGGCGTCATAGGCGAAGAGGTCTTCCTCTTCAGACGGGAAGCCGTCTTCCAGCTCCTCGGGTGTGTCGACCCCTTGCCGGTAGAACTTGTTCGTCGAGGTGCGCAGCAGCGTCACGAGTTGGACGCTGGCATCTTTCGCCACAGCGCGCCTCATGAACTTGTACTGCCAGCGTGGCTCGCCCTCTGCATAGAGGATGCGCCGCCTCCTGCGGGGAACGTCAAGGACGTGGCGGCGTCGGTTGTTGCCCTCAATCTCTTCTCCCACGGCGGGCTCGACAGCGAATGTCAGGTCGCGCACGCCGGGCTCTCCGGCACCAAAATCCAGCCACACCCGGGTCAGCGGCTCGCGCGGATTCAGGGTCACCGGCTGGACGGCTACTACGCCGGACCCGTCCCGCACGGTGATGCGCGTTGATGTCTCATCCTGCAGCGAGTGGCGCACAGTCAGCTGGGCGGAGACGCGGGAGCGTGGCAGGGATCTGGAAGGCACCGAGATGTCAGAGAGCTCGATGTCCCCGTCGATGCGCACGCGACCGACGCCCACCGTGTGCACCGGCACGTTGTGCTGCCGGATCTCGGTCGCCAGTTGGCGGGTGAACCGGCCCGAGTTGTCCGAACCGTCGCTCACAACCAGCAGGGCACCCAACGGGACGGCTGTCGATTCGCGCAATACGGAGATGACGGACTCGCCGATGGCGCTGCTGGCCCCTGGCTCGGGGAATGCCGCCGGTTCTAGGCTCGGGATACGTTCCGGCCGGGTTGAGAATCCGTACAGGCGGACGCGGAAGCGATTCCCGAGTCCCGGCAGGACGTGTTCTCGCAGGGCCTCCGCAGCAGCCGCTAGGCGGGTCTGCTCGTTCTCCACCAAGGCCATGCTCCGCGAGGTGTCCACGAGCACGGCGACCGCGTTCTGCCGGCTCTTAAGGGACTGGACTGCCAGTGCGGGCTGCCACAGCAGTGCGAGGACCAGCGCCGCCGTAAGCGATTGCAGGCCCCAGACAGCCCACTGCGTTGCGGGGCTCAGGCGGCTCGGAGAGCGCCGGGCGTGCCACAGCAGCGCAGCGGCCGCAGCGGCAGCGGCCGCGAAGAGAAGCCAGCTCGGCCAGCCTGTCGCGAAGACGAAGTCGCCTTTGCGGTAGGCCGCAAGCGGAAACTTGAACAGGAGTTCGAACACCGGCGCCTACTCTGCACCCGATTATGCATGACGCCTCAGACTCAGCGCGATCGCTGGCTCCGCCGGAAGCGGCCCGTTTGGGCGGAGTGGCGGTGAACAGCCGCCAGGTCGCGGCTTGGCTGTTGCTGCGGACCGGCAGCGCGGGACACTGGGACAAACATCGATGCACTTGCCGCCGACAATGCAGGGTGTGCTCCGTGCGGTCCCCAGCGGCGATCTCGCATGTTCTCTCCGACACTTCGACTGACGCGGCTGCGCTGGCGCTGTCAATCGAAGTGCCATCGCAACATGTTCAGTCATGAGGTGGCGCCCTTGAAGGGCTGAATGTCGCAATCCGGACTGGCTGACCGGATCGCTCCGGCGCCTACAGTGCCTATTCCGAGTCCACCGTAGCCGCAATACCCGGCCAGTGTTCTGCTAGATCCCCGGTCTCAGGAAGTGTTCTCCTGCGAGCGCACAGCGGTTGCGCTTCGCCTGCTGGCTGGGATCCGCCCCAACGGACCGAACCGGTCGATCACCGCAGCCGGCTTTCCAGGCACGCGCAGTCTGCCCGCCCTAGTCGGCTGGCCCACGTCGCCCTGAAGGTTTCCTACGTGCGGCGGAGCAGCGCCGCCGCCTTCCGCCGCACGGACCGCGCCTTGGCCCTATTCCCTGGCCTGCACAAACCGCCCGATGCCGCATCTACGCTCGCCGGGCCGCACGGAGTTGACACTGATCGCCTGTGCATCCCGAGCCGACTCAGATTGGGCGGCTCTGATGCCTATGAGAGAAGGTGATGGCCGAGAGGCGTACGGACCGCGACTGAGTTCCGCCTAGACTCGTCCTCTTCCTCGCGTAGCCGCGGTCCCAGCGTCCCCGCCGCCATTCAGCCATATGCATGGTTTCTGGATCCCATTGGTGGAAGCACCTCTTCCAGCAATTGGCGTTGTTCGAGCGGCAGCCTCAAGAGCTGCCTCTCGTCACCCGTCTTGGTGAATGTGACTGCTGCATGGAGCATGCCTAGGGGAATCTTGCAGTCTGGCAGGTCCGCCAACGAAGAAGCCAGTCTCCTGAGGGCGCTCTCCCACTCTTCCAGAGAACCCGCGATGCGCGAGATATCTTGCAGCAACAGCTCTGTCAGAATCCTGCCGAGGACGCCTTCGTGTAGAAGACTCGCGAACAGACCGCGCAGCTTCAGCAGGCCCTCGGGAAGATACCGGGCGCCGAAGTTGCGCACCGACCTCGTCAAGATTGCCACTATGGCGTCTCGATGGAGCGCTTCATCTCCCTTGAAATCCTCGGTCTCGACGCACTCGCCGATGGCATCCAAGGCCGCCCCAAGGGGGCTGCCCGCAGCGATTGCCTCTGCTGCAAGCAGCCGGCCCACAAGAGATCTGCCGGGCAGCGTTTCGACCCGTGCGGCGCTCTCTATCGCCTCGTCGAATAAGCCTTGGTCGATGCACAGGCGAGAGCGTTCGATCCACAGTTCCTGGTCATCTGGTTCTAGATCCACGACCGTATGTGGCACATCGTGCTGGTACGCCCCGCGCCGCCGCTCAAGCTCACGCGATGTGAACCAGTGCCGAAGGAACTCGACGAACAGGCCGAAGTGCTGGGTGTTGTTGCCCTTCACCTCAACACAGATGCGCATCATCGGCTCCGAGAGTTCGCAGAAGGTGTTGCGCCCGGACCGGTTGCGGCTGACGAATCCCACCCTCACCAGTTCGCCGATCTGCTTGGCGGCCGTCTGCTGGGACATTAGGCAGGAGGTCGCTATGTCCTTTACTGTCACGGGCGAACCCTCAAGGCACAGGAACTCGATGATTTTCCGCTGGGCTGGGGGAATCTGACGCATTTTGCCTTGGTAGTACGGGGTGAGGGCGTCAGCCATTCGCATTAACGGACCGACCAGATCCTCCAGTGATTCCTTGTCTAGGAAATCGAAGAGGACCATGTAGGCGCGTTGGTTGCCGTCAACAAGGTGGTGGACGGCCCGTGCGCGCGCCCGACCGAGCGGCGTGCGGAGAAAGGCTGCCAAGTCGGGTTTTTCCTCGTGTGCGGCCTTCTTGGCGAGCAGTTCGATTCCAGTTTCGAGATCGATCTTCTCGAGAGCGCGGATGGTGAAGAAGCCGTAGAAGGGGTTGTCCTGAAGCGTCAGGGCGGCAAACAACCGCGGGGTTGTCGCCACGATGGCCCAGTTGCCGTCTGCTTGGATGGCTGCCCGCCAACGCTTCTGGCCCTCGTCGCCCAGGCCACGAAAGAGGTCCGCGAGGTTCTCGCACAAGAGTAGGAGGGTCTTGCCTTCGGAGTGCCTCCTAAGCACGCTTGCGGCGAATGCCTCGGCACCCACGGGGTCTTTACAGAACCTGTCGTGTATTTGGGCGATCTCCGCGTCGAGCGGTGGCGCATCTTCGGCGAGAGCTCTCAGGATCCGAACGGTCAGGTCGAGATAAGACGCGACTCCCCACTCTTCCTCCTTCAGCGCAGCGATGGCGACCGTTTCGCCGTCGCCGTCTGCGTCGAAGGAGGCCATCAGGCGGTGGTAGGCGAGAGCGAGGAGGTGGGTCTTGCCTGAACCCCTCGGGCCGACCAAGAGAAGGTAGTGCTTCTGTGGGCCTCGAATCGACGCGGTAACACGCGACAGCACGTCCTCCATTACGTCGTCACGCCCCACGAAAACAGCCTCCAAGGACTCGCGGTCCATGTTTCCCGGGCTATAGCGTGAGCTGTGCAGAACTCCCTGTCTCATGGCCTTGTCTCCCTCCACCACTTCTTGATGAGAGGCCAACGGAAGTCGAACGCCACTCCGGTCGCGCGCTTCTTGCGCTCGATGTAGTGGTCCTCGGAGAGGATTGTCAGCACTTCCAGCAGCTGCTCATTCGCCAGCGATGGACTCTTGTGTCTGCACAGGTTGAGGAGGTCCGGAACGCGTGTGCCGAACGATTGGCGGGCCAGAGCGTCCAGGACGAGCAGTGCAAGCACCCGCTGATCTTCTGCATAGTACGAAGACAGGCGGGTCAGATAGTACTCGAGGTTAGCCCGGTCGTGGGGGTCGTAGACGAGGTGATCTGCAGCGGCTGACACATCCTCCAACTTCGGCTGCCGCCTGACTCGATAGAGCTGGTCGACCACATGATGGACGTAGTACGGAAACCCACCTACGTGATCGGCAATCGCGGAGGCTAGACCGGGGATGTCCGGCGGGGCGGCGCGGGTTTCGAGCAGCAGTGCTTCGGCGAGTCCGCAGGTATGGTGGCGGGCCATCGGCGGAACCGTCAGAGACAGCATGTCGTTTACTGGGTCGTTGGCACACATTTCCGGTCATGGAGGGATTCTGAGGCGACGCAATCCGGCGGCCCACTGTTCAGCAGATAGCAAGGTTCACTCATGAGGTGCAAGCTCAAGTGCGTGAAATAGCTGTCTGCAACCGGATCATACGCGCAGCATAGCGATTCCGAGCCATTGATAGTGGATTGGGGGCGTGGCCTCGGCTAGGCCGACAGCCTGTCGGCAGGCTGTCGGCCCGCCACTGCTGACTAACTGGGCGTGTCGCAGGCGGATGCCTTCCTGCGGTCATCCCAAGGCCTGGCGGCAGGGGACGCGCCGCAACCTCGGCCGGCCCTAGCCGGCAGGTCAGTTCCGCCCACAGTGGCCGGAGGCACCCCGGGGGCTTGGCGCACAGGTCGCTGAAGTGCTGCTCTCAGACCCCGTCCCACCCGCTCGCCGGCCCAGACGGCAGGAACTGCGCACGGCCGCCAAGAATCCGCTGGCCGCGGTCGGGCAAGCAGGCACTTGCGCTGAGCCGTGGGCTCATCTGTGAGAGTGTAATAAGAGCAATTCAAATAGAATTAGCGAGTACTTTAAATATTTCTGCCGAATCTAGCCCTCGATTCTGCTATACTGGACCCATGGACGTGGACTCCATCGCGCGCAGTCCACTGACCTGCCTCGACCTCCCGCCGGGCGACGCCATCTTCGTTGGACCGCACCTGCGCCTGCACTTCCAGGCAGACTCCTGCTTCTACTTCGTCGGCGGCCAGCTCTTCGACTCCCACCAGCTCGACGACCACCCCGCCCGCAACCTGGCGATCGCGCGCTGCGCGCTGCACGGCCTGGCCACTGCCAAGAGCCTCGCCGCTGTGCACGGCGTCAGCCCGCGCACGGTCTCGCGGGCCGTCAAGCGCCTGCGCGAGCAGGGGCCGGGCGCCTTCTTCCCGGCCAGCGCCCCCAAGGGCCGTGCGCTGGTGCTGCAGGACCGGCAGCTCCGCAAGGGTCTGGCCGCCAGCCTGCTGTCGGGTGCCAGCCTGCGCCGCACGGCCCGCCGCTTCAACGTCAATTTCCAGACATTGCGCAACTACATCGCCGCCGGGCGCCTGCCCGGCTTGCCCTGCCCAACGCCGGGCCCGCTTGCGCCGGGCACCGCCGGGGGCGGCCCTGCCGCAGCGGCGGAGGGTGACGGCGGTCCCCGCGGTCCCGACAAGGAACAGCGCAACCGGCGCGATGCGGCCGCCCCCCAGGGTCGTGCCGCGCACGACAGCCTGCAGCGCGCCCTGACGAGCATGGGCCCGCAGCGGGAAGCCGAGCCCAGCTTCGGGCTCGCGCTGCCGAGCGTCACCTACGGCGGCCTGCTGACGGCCCTGCCGGCGCTGCTGCAGGAGGGGTTGCTGTCCTGCGCCGGCGCCCTGAGCCTGGAGAAGGGCTTTTACGGGCTGCGCTCAATGCTGCTGACGCTGGCCTTCATGCTGCTCTCCGGCACCCGCAATCCCGAGCGCCTGAGCTACCTGCAGCCGGGCGAGTTCGGCGCCCTGCTGGGGCTGGACCGCTGCCCCTCGGTGCGCACCCTGCGGCGGCGCGCCAAGCAGCTCGCGCAGGACCCGGCGGCCTTGGCGACGTGGCGCAACGAACTCGCGGCGCTGTGGGTCGAGGAGAGCCAGCCGCAGGGAACGGCGACGCTGCTGGTCGACGGGCATGTCAAGACCTACGGCGGCAAGGGCCGCCTGCCGAAGCAGCACGTGGCGCGCCAGAAGCTCAAGCTGCCCGGGGCGGCCAGCTGCTGGGCCTCGGCCTTGGGCGGGGCGCCGCTGCTGTGCCTGCACGGGGACCTCAACACGTCGCTGGCCCAAGAGCTGCGCCAGATGCTGCCGCAGCTGAGGCAGCTGGGGCTGATCGGCGAGCAGGCCGGCCGTCCCAGCCAGGGGCACCGGCCGAGCCTGACGCTGGTGTTCGACCGCGGCGGCTGGGACCTGAAGCTGTTCGAAAAGCTGGACGGGCTGGGCGTCGCGTTCATCACCTGGCGCAAGGGCCCGCAAGACGAGCCCTGGCAGGCAGGCGAATTCCGCGAGGTGAGCTACAGCGTGCCGATCCCGCTGGGGGAGCGCACGGTCAAGGCGCGCTGCGCCGAGCGCTGGGTTGCGCTGACCGGCGAGGAGCAGGACACGTCGCAGCCGGCGGGCCCGGACAGCCCCGCCGGGGGCTGGCCGTGGGTGCGCGAGATCCGCTTCTTCGAGACGAGCCGCAGGCCGATGACCGGGCGCAGCGGCCAGCCGCGCCAGGAGCGCGCGTGCCGCGCACGGGACCCGCAGGGACGCCAGCCGGCGCTGGTGACGAACCATTTCGGCCTGCAGGCCGAGGAAGTGGTGGCCCGCCTGCGGGGCCGCTGGGCGCAGGAGAGCCTGTTCCGCTATCTGCGCGCGAATTTCGGCCTCGACAGCTTGCCGGAGCACCGCTTGGAGGAGATGGACCCGCAAGCGCGCGTGGTCAACCCGGTCTGGCGCAAGGCCGACAACCTGATCCGCCGGCTGCGGGGACGCAGCGGGCAACGGCAGGAGCGCCTGCGGCGCGGTCGGCTCAAGGCGGAGCAGGAGCAAGATCTGCGCCGCGAGATCGAGCAGCTCGACGATGCGCTCGACGGCGCCGAGCGTCACCGCGGGTGGACCGCGAAGCATGTGCTGGCCGGCGAGCTGCCGGAGGAGCTGCGCTACCAGGCGTTGCCCAGGCCCATGCGCTACCTGATGGACACCCTGCGCATGCTGGCCTACCGGGCTGAGTTGCGCCTGGCGGAGCAGCTGGCGCCACACCTGTCGCGGCCAGAGATGGCGCATGAGGTGATACGCGAGACCCTGTTGTCCAGCGAAGCCAGCCTGCTGCCGGAGCCTCGGCGGGGAATCCTGCGGGTGCGGCTGCCGCGGCAGTCCCAAGCGCACCTCGACGAAGCGCTTGAGCCCGTGCTGCAGGCGCTGAACGAGACCGGGACGGTCTATCCGGGCACCGACCTGCGCTTGGTCTACGAATTCAACGGCGGCTGAACCCGTCCACGGCCCTCAGCCAGGCCTGCCTGCCGACATGCCAGCGCGCCGAGGCGCGTGGATGCATGCCCGACTCGCGCCGCCGCCGCACCGGAGCGGCGCAAGTTGCCGGCCTCGGCACTCGGTCGCGAGGGGTTCGCCGGGGGCTACCCAACTCGGCGAGGACCTCTGTGGCACTCACCACTGCCAAAACAGTTGCGAGCATTTATGTTGAACCGTTGCCGCTCAGAAATGCGGACACCACCAGTTAGTCGATGACCGGAAATGTGTGGCACTACCGGCCTCGCGCAGGGATCGAAGCACGAGGTGAAGACCGACTGAACCCGTGAACACGAAGCGCAAACGGTCGGCCCGGGCAATGCGTCAGGCGCGCAAGTGATCCAGCAGCTGGATGGGTGTATCAGGTCCATCCCTGCGTTGGAGGTTGTGGAGCATGAGCGGGAACTCGTCCCAGAGGATGAGAGTCCGTGTGTTGTCGTCGGCAGAATTGATCAGGTCGTCGAACACATCGGTAAGCAGAGTCTGCCAAGTCCCACCGGCAGTCGGCAGGTCGGGGCCGCCGATCCTCTGTGGCAGCATCGTGGACCACTTGGCGATGGAGGCCTTGACCTTCGGCACCGCCCCTGACGACTCTCGAACCGCCACGTGAATCGAGCGAATGAGATCCGCTACTGAGTGAACTGCCTCTAGGTCTTGGTAGAAGGGCACATAGCCGGCATGGCACTCCTCGCGCATCTTGAAGAGGTTGCGGGTCTTGCCGATGCGTCGCTCCGCTGACAGAACGAGCCATTGGCGCTGGAGGATGCGCCAATACTTGGCAATCTCGTTTTCTCGGCCGATGATGTCGCTGGTGTCTAGACGTCCGCCGGGGTTGATCTGCACAGCACGTGCCCCACGACGAATCATATACGCCAATATTGACGTACGTCAATTCTGACGTATCACATCAGCGCCAGCCTCGGCCTGCCGGGGGCCTTGGGCAAGGCGACCAATCCGCGGTGACGTCTGGTGTCTGGTCCTCTACACCGTTCAATTCCGATCCGCAGACTAGACTTGCCCGAAGCAGCACTTCTTCGAGGACGATCCCGCCGCGGGAGTTCCGCAAGCCGTCCGACTTCACGGTCAACGGCCGCAACACGATACGCATTACCGCGCCTGCGTCTGGCTTGGGGGATACGAGAACAGGGTCTCAGGCGGTGCGCCGCACGGAGAAGAGCCCATTCTCGTGGGTGTCAGCTCGACGGAACATGAGTTCCGCAACGCCGGTCGGCGAGTCTGCCAGCGTCGGCGGAAGCCGCCGTGAATGGCGCAGCCAACGGAATTGAACGCCGGACTGGCGTGGGCGGATCACCAGCGGTCGAAGGCCCCGGCTGCTATTCGATGCGGCTCGATCAGTGGTGGACTGCTGCGCAACCCCTCGCAGCATCTCCGCCCCCTGGTCAATTCGCCGCTAATCTCCCGCTGACGTGGTCAATCTTCCGGGTCCTGCCCTTGCGGTCAGTGGGTCATGGCGTAGATCACATAGTTCACGGCAAAGCGGTATGCCAGCGCGGTCATGTTCTCGGGATACTCCGGCAGGTCGGCGTGCTCCCACGCGTCGCCCATGTCCATGTTGAAATTGATGGCCACCATCAAGCGGCCATCGTCGTCGTAGACGCCTCTCCAGTGCGGGGTGTAGCCGTTCTTTTCATAGGGCGTTCCGGACCACAGGTACTGGATTCCTGGGATCTGCGTCCGCTGGTCGAGATCGAACAAGGTGTGTAGCAGCGGATCGTCGTCCGGTATCTCGACGACCGGCCGTCCGGGAAAGACCCGTTGAAGGCTCGACGTGAAGCCGGCCCACTCGCGCGGCCCGTGGAAATCGTCCACCATCAGGAAACCACCTCTCAGCAGGTACTCCCTTAGACGCTGGGCCTCGTTGTCGTCGAGGTACCAGCCGCCGACCTCGACTGCGTAGATCCACGGGTAGTCGAACAGCTCGTTGTCGAGCGGGTCGAGAAACTTCCCGCCGTACGCCGTGTCAATGACCGTCAGGCGGCTGATTCCGTTGGTGAGGTGGTACTCCGCTGCCGGCCAGTCCGTTCGCCAGCCGCCGCGCCGCCTCCGTCCGTACCCGTCGCCAGAGCCGTAGGCATAGCGCACAAACTGGAACTCCGCGTTCGGATCCGGGTCGAAATCGTAGGCGCGCGGATCCTCTCCGTAGCCGCGCCCCCAGAACTGGAGGGCCACCAAGGCCGGTGCGATGCACAGCACAGCCAGCAACGGGAGCCCGCCCCAAAGCAGCCACTCTTTGCGCAGTCTCACCTCCCGCCCCCTCGCCGGCCCGATCCGGCGCCACTGAGCGTACCACAGCGGCCCCGTCTGCTTATCCGGGCAGGAGGGATCGCAGGCCAGCGGCCCGTTCGGCGCCGCGCAACGCAGCAAGGGCCTTCAGCTCGAGTTGCCGGATCCGCTCGCGGGTCAGCCCGAACATCTTGCCGATCTCTTGCAGGGTGTGCTCCCGCGGATGTCCGATGCCGAACCGCAGCTGGAGGACTTCGCGCTCGATCTCCGGCAGGTCACTCAAGGCGTCCATCGTCTCCGTGATGCGGTCGGCCTCGGCCAGCCGTTCCTCGGGCGAGGCCGAGTTGGGATCCTCGAGGAGCTCTCCTAGGCTGGAATCACTCTCCGGTCCCACCCGCGTCTCCAGAGACACGGGCGAGAGCGCGATCACCCGCATGCTCTCGACCTTTTGCAGCGGGAAGCCACTGTGTTCGGCGACCTCGTCGTTGGTCGGCTGGCGGCCCAAGTGGCGCTCCAGCTCGCGCTCGGCACGGTGCACCCTGTTGAGCTGCTCGTTCATGTGCACTGGGATGCGAACGGTCCTGGACTGGTCCGACAGCGCACGCATGACGGCCTGCCGGATCCACCACGTCGCATAGGTCGAGAACTTGAATCCCCTTCGGTAGTCGAACTTCTCGACGGCTCTCGCGAGGCCGATGTTCCCCTCCTGAATGAGGTCCAGCAGGTGCAGGCCGCGGTTGACGAAGCGTTTCGCCACGGACACCACCAACCGCAGGTTGGCCTCGATCAGGGCGTTCTTGGCCGCCCGCGCCAGCTCCCGCCCGCGATCTAGGCGCACCATCTGGCGGCGTCCCTCCCACACGTCGATCGGCGCCCACTCCAAGCCCGCCGTGTCGTCTCCCCTCAGGCGTTCCATGTCCCTTGCGAAGCGCGCGGCGTAGGACCGCCACACGTCGGCCTTTAGGGGCAGCCTTCGGATCATCCGCGACAGGGCCACCACTTCGCGCTGGTATTCCCGGCGGCGCTGGCGCTCCAAGCGAGGGTTGAGCAGCCCCACGGCTTCCCACGTCCTTCGGGCATCGGCCACCGCCTCCAGGCGGGTCTTGATCCTCCCTAGCCTCTGGCGCAGGCCGCGAAGCTTGCTCGCGACCTTGCGTGCGTCCGCCCCAGCGAGGCCCTTAATGACTTGCCGGGCAAGCCGAGGTTGGTCCTTCAGCCTGAGGCGCAGGTCCAAGAGCTCGCTCCAGAGCCACGAGCTCTGCGACAGCACGCGGCGCATGATCGTCTCACCGCGTTCCAATTCGACCGCAAGTTCGACTTCGCCTCGTGCCGTCAACAACGGGACGGTCCCGATCTCCGACAGGTACAGCCGAACGCTGTCCTCTGGCGGCGAGGCTCGTTCCTTCTTCTTGCGGTTCTTGCGCGCTGTCTTAGCCGCACGCTTCTTGACTGCGGCCGCGCGCCCGGCGGCCTTCCACCCGGCACTGCCGGTCGGGCGGTTCGACCGCCTGTCCGTAGTCGCCCGATGCAGCATCACACACGTCCCCCTCACTCCTTATGACGCACCAGTGGGCCGTTCCGTTCCGATGTTCTTTACAT
This sequence comes from Bryobacterales bacterium, assembly GCA_965203925.1. Classification (GTDB taxonomy): domain Bacteria; phylum Acidobacteriota; class Terriglobia; order Bryobacterales; family UBA6623; genus VXMF01. The sequence continues at coordinate 6,096,614 of OZ241924.1, read as the reverse complement.
GAGTTCTCGGGCATTAACCCACTTGGAGGGCCGATCGGGTGCCGGGTGTAGATTGTTCTGTGTGAGTCCACGCATCGGGAACGCACCGTGCTCTTGGGGCGTGGAATTCCCGGACGCTCCCGAGAATCCCCCTTGGGAAGCTGTGCTGGAAGAGACGGCCGCCGCCGGATACGCCGGAACGGAGCTCGGGCCAGTGGGCTACGTTCCCGAAGATCCGGAGGCGCTTGCGGAGCGCTTGGACCGGCTGGGCCTGAGTCTGGTCGGCGGTGTGGTGTTCCAGCCGTTCCACGACCCGTCAGCCTGGGACGCGGCGCGTGCCTCCGTCGAGCGCACCTGTCGGATGCTAGCCCCTCTCGGAGCACGACACTTGGTGCTGATCGACAGCATCGCCGCGGAGCGCGCCAAGCATGCAGGGGATTCTCGGTCCGCCCCGCGTCTTGGGGCGCGAGACGCTGACGGCCTCCATGGCCGGCTCACGGCGGCGGCTAGGATCGTCGCGGAGGGGTATGGCCTTCTGGCATCGCTCCATCACCACGCTGGCGGCTTCGTGGAGTTCCAAGACGAGATCGAGCGAGCGATGGACGCGCTGGATCCCCAGCTCATAGGCCTGTGCTTGGATACGGGTCACAGCCTATACGGGGGCCTAGACCCAGTCCAGCTGCTTCGGAGCCATTCCGCGCGCTTGCGCTACGTCCACTTGAAGGATCTGGACAAGCGGCTGCTGCGCGACTCCGTCCGGGAGCGCGTGGGATTCTATGAGGCATGCAACCGGGGTGTCTTCTGCCGATTAGGACGCGGCGACGTGGACTTTGCCGCCTTCTTCAGAGCCTTGGGGGAGGTCGGCTATCGGGGCTGGTGCACCGTCGAGCAGGACCGCGGGCCCGACACGCTGGGCTCGCCCCTCGATGATGCCCGCGCCAACCGGCGCTTCCTGGCGTCTCAGGGCTTCGCCGGGTGAGGGCTCACTGGGCGAGCAGCACGTAGCATCCGATCGTGCACACGCACACAAAGGCACCGAGGCCTTTCGCGTGCTTCCACGGCGTCATGTCTACTGGCGGGCCTGAGGACTGCGACTGCGGAAGGCTCGCCGTCGGCCATCGGCGGCCGGCCAGTAGCAGCCAGGCGACCACCGCCACGAAGACCGCGCCTAGGAAGTGCAGGAAGTGGACCGGGTCCCCGGTGCCGAGCAGCGCTTGGAGGAAGGACTGCACAGGACGGTCGAACACGACTATTAGCAGGATGAACAGCACGGGCCCGGCCAGCAGGCCGGCTTTGGCGGCGAAGGCCGGAACGCGCGGCCTGACCATCCCGACCAGGATCACGGCGAGCATCGGGCCGAATACGGTTGCGTTGATTCGCTGCAGGTAGTTGTACAGGCTGCCCGAAGTGTCGATCATGGGCGCAATGGTCATTGCTCCGACAGCCAGCGCGATGCTGCAGCCGCGGCCGGCCGCCACTAGTTGGGCCTGTGTCGCCGCGGGTCGAAGCGCGGCCTGGTAGATGTCCCGGCAGAAGAGGGTGGCCGAGGAGTTCAGGACGCTGTTGAACGTGCTGAGCACAGCGCCGACCATGACCGCTGCGAAGAAGCCGCCGAGCCAGTCCGGCAGCACCGCCTTGACCAGCTCCGGATAGGCCTGCATGTAGTCCTCTGGGCCCAGCGTGTCCTTGAACATGTGAAAGGCAATTACGCCCGGCAGCACGATCACGAGGGGGCCCACCAGCTTGAGGCACGCGGCAATCAGCACGCCCTTCTGCCCGTCCTTCAGGCTCCGGGCGCCAAGGCCCCGCTGGATGATCTGCTGGCCGGCGCACCAGAAGAACACTTGGTTGACGATCATTCCTGTGAACAGCACGCCGAACGGCAGGAAGGAGCCGGGCTCGTTCCCGGTGATGTCGAACTTCGGGCGCTCCTCGGCATAGACCGTCGAGAGCCCCGCAACAGGATTGCCGTCGCCGATCTGTGCCAGCGCGAGCAGCGGCACGATGAGCGAGGCGATCAGGAAGCCCACTCCGTTGACGGTGTCAGAGATGGCGACGGCCTTGAGCCCGCCGAAGATGGCGTACAGGGAGCCTAGAGTGCCCACGCCCCACACAAGCAGCCAGACGACCTGCGACTGGCTCAGCCCCAGCGCCTCCTGCAGGCCGAATATGCTGTCGATGCCGGTCGCCCCGAACAGCAGCACAACTGGCAGGATGGCCAGCACGTAAGAGAAGAGGAACAGCGACGCGCCGACCATCCCTGTGGCCGTGTCATAGCGGGACGCGAGGTACTGGGGCACGGTGGAGAGGCCCATGCGCAAGTACTTCGGCAGGAAGTACAGGGCGGTCGCCACCATCGCGATCGCCGCCGTCGTCTCCCAGGCCGTCACCGCGATCGTGTGGTTGAAGGCATCACCGTTTAGCCCGATCAGGTGCTCGGTCGAGAGGTTGGTCAGCATCAGCGACCCGGCGATGACCCACGCCGTCAGGCTGCGGCCGCCGAGGAAGTACGCGTCCCAGGTGTTCATCGAGTCGGATCGCGTGCGTACGTAGGCCACGACCGCGACTAGCAGCGTGAACGCAAGGAACGACGCGATTGTTACCGGCACGCTCTCCGACTCCAGTGGCTGGCTGCCCAGCAGCCCTACAGGTAGTCGCGCTCCTTCTGGCGCCCGCGCCGCCAATCCGTGTGCGCGCGCTGTACGGCTGGCACGCCGGAGACTTCAGCGATCGGCACATCCCACCAGGACTCGTACCCGGGGACCGGCTCGTCACGGTCCGTCTCGACGACCACCACGGTGGTCCGGTCCTGGCCCCGCATTTCCCGCAGGGCCTTACCCAGCTCGGCCCGCCCGCCGGCGCGGCAGGCGACGGCTCCAAGGCTGCGGGCGTTCTCGACAAAATCGACCCCCACCTGTTCGCCCGAGAGGTCTCCCCCCGTGCGCACGCGATAGTGCGTTCCGAATCCTTCGTTGCCGCAGGCCTTGCTGAGGCCGCCGATGCTGGCAAAGCCGTGGTTGTCGACCACGACGATGCGCAGCGGCGCCCCCTCTTGGACGGTTGTGGCGATTTCTTGGGCCATCATCAGATACGAGCCGTCCCCGACCAGGACGTACACTTCGCGGTCCGGCTCGGCCATCTTCACGCCCAGCCCCGCCGCGATCTCGTAGCCCATCGTCGAGTACCCGTACTCCATGTGGTAGGTGTTCGGACTCTTGGTTCTCCAGAGCTTGTGCATGTCGCCGGGCATGCTGCCCGCGGCGCAGATCACCACGTCGCGGTCGCCGGCGGCCTCGTTGACGGCTCCGATGACTTCTCCTTGGCTGATGGGCGGCCCATGGCCGAGGTTGTAGATGCGATTCACCTCGGCTTCCCACCAGGCCCGGTGCTCCCGCACACCCGCGGAGTGCTCCGCCGGGACGCGGTACCCCGCAACAAGTCCCCCAAGCTCTTCGAGCGCCGCTCGCGCGTCGGCGACCACGGGGAGCGCAGCATGCTTGTAGGCGTCGAACTCGGCGACGTTGATGTTCACGAAGCGCACACCGGGATTCTGGAAGGCGGTCTTGGAGGCGCTCGTGAAGTCGGTGTAGCGCGTGCCGACGCCGATTACGAGGTCTGCGGCGCGCGCCAGGATGTTCGCCCCGGGCGTCCCCGTGACCCCCATCGCCCCAAGCGCCTGGGGATGGTCGAACCGGAGGGCTCCCTTGCCGGCCTGCGTCTCGGCGACCGGGATTCCCGTCTGGGCGGCGAATTCCGAGAGCGTCCCGCACGCGCCGCTGTAGAGCACGCCGCCTCCAGCGATGATCAGCGGTGCCTTCGCCCCCCGGATCCACCGGGCCGCCGTCTCGAGTGCCGTACCGTCGCCCCGCTGCCGCCGGACGGCCCATACGCGCTCGCGAAAGAGCGCTTCCGGATAGTCGAATGCCTCCGCCTGCACATCTTGTGGCATCCCCAAGGTGACCGCCCCAGTCTCGGCCGGCGACGTCAGCACGCGCATGGCCTCTGGGAGGGCAGTGACGATCTGTTCCGGGCGCTGGATGCGATCCCAGTACTTCGACACTGGCCGGAAGCAGTCGTTCACCGACGTGTCTTGGGTCTGACCGGACTCAAGCTGCTGCAGGACAGGTGCGACATTACGACGCGCGAAGATGTCGCCTGGAAGCAGGAGGACCGGCAGCCGGTTGATCGTGGCCATTGCCGCTCCAGTGACCATGTTGGTCGCACCCGGGCCGATGGAAGTCGTGCACGCGAGCGCGCGAAGCCGGTTCGAGACTTTGGCGTAGGCCGCGGCGGTGTGGACCATCGCCTGCTCGTTGCGGCACAGGAAGTACGGGAACGACGGGTCTTGGTGCAGCGCTTGGCCTAGGCCGGCCACGTTGCCGTGGCCGAAGATCCCGAAGCAGCCTCCGAAGAAGCGCTGCGTCTGGCCGTCGCGCTCGACGAACTGGTTCTTCAGGAATTCGATGGTGGCTTGGGCCATTGTCAGGCGCCGAGTCATCGGTGTACCTCCCGTCCGGCGGCTGGTCGGCCCAGCCGTGTCCGCAGCAGTTTGGTCGGCAAACTGGCCATGCTGTTCCGCTCCGTGGACCGGTTCATGGCACCCGCCTCAGCAGAGCCACCCAGTCCTTCCCCGGGTCCTTAGGCGGCGAGAGTTCAAGTCCGCCGGCCCGTCTCATCTGCCCCTGCTCTGCCTCGACCGTCCCGCCGGGTGCGGCCAGCAGATCGCCGCCATTCCGGGGGTCGTACCAGTGCAGGGTGTACGATCCCGGTGCCACTGCCAGTCTCGTGCGCCACGCCTCCGGCATGTACGCGGCATAGACCTCGCCCTCCTTGGCGAACACGAACGCGTTCCCATCCGTGGCTAGGCCGTTGGCTGGCCACATCTCCCAGAACGGGAGATGCCCTTGGAAGAATTCCAGCGCATGCCGCGTCTGGTCCCACATCCGGTCCCTAGAGCGCCAGTCCTCGCAATTCAGGTCCATGTGGGCGTACTGGTAGCCGAAATACCATTCCACGCCCGAGCCTCCGCCCATCAGGTTGCCCCACAGTTGGTGCTTGCGGGGCTTGTCGTGCAGCGGGTCCTCCGCGTCGGGCAACACGCCGACCGCGGCCGGCATCTGCTCGTCGTGGAATATGGCCCAGGGCGCGCCCGAGGCGGCACTGCGCATGCGCAGCATCACAGTCTCCCTGTTGGTGTCCTCCATTCGGCCTTGGATCGACGTGGCGGAGAACAGGCTCGACCCGATCAGGGCGGTGTACGACCGTAGGCTGCGAGTGTTGTGGGTGTGGACCGTAATGGTGTGCCGATTGGGGTCCGCGGTCCGCAGGAAGCCCGCGATGGCCAGACGGTCCGCGTGCGGCGTGTCGTTCTCTTCGCCGAGGTTCCAGATGATCGCCAAGTGATGGCCGAAGCGCGCGGCGAGTTCCCTCAGGTACAGCTTGCGGTCGTCGTTCAGGCCCGGGCCGCCGCCCAGCTTCTGGTCATTCTCCGTTTCCTGGATGACCAGGTGCATTGCGATCCCCAGCCTCTCCATGTGGGCGAAGACGATCTCCCACTGCGCCAGCTTGGAGACGTCGAAGCGGTCTCGAACTTGTGGCTCTGTCCAGACCCAGGTGTCCTTGCCGTCCCCGCCGTCAATGTTGTAGGTCATGAAATACACGCTGTTCATGCCCTTGGAGGCGAGGTAGTTCAGGGCTCCGATGATGTTCTTCCCCTTCCCGCCCTTCCAGGTGGGATCTCCTGCCCGCCAGTCCGTCGCGTGCGGCTGGTAGCGGTGTAGGAATCCGCTGCGGTCCGTCGATACCCCGGCGTGGCTGGCTGTGTCGAATGTTCCGTCGAACTCGAAGTAGCCCAGGAAGTTCTCCGGGGAGTCCGCGCCCCCCTTCAGGAATCGGTCCCCGTTGGAAAATCGGAGATAGTGCCCGCCGCCCGGCGTCAGGAAGCCCTTCGACGCGAAGCCGGGGGCGTCCGGGTCTTCCGGCCCCACGTCGAGGGTGCCTGAGTCCCCGTCAAAGGCGACGCTCTCGCCGACGGCTTGATTCAGAGCAACGCCCGGCCCCGAGCGGAACTCCGCCCTCCAGATCCACGTGCCAGCCAGCGGGGGCGTGAACCGCACCCGCCACTTGTCACCCGCGACGGCGGATGTCTCGGCGGCGTCGCCGTCAGCAGCGAAGAACCCGAGGGCGGTTCGCGCCTCGCCGGACTGCTGGTGAGAGAACGTGACGCGCAGGCGGAAGTCCGTGAACGGGTTGGGCGTGGCCGTCTCAGAACTGGCCGGGCCGTCAAACGTCAAGGTCACCGGTTGCCAGCGGACAGGCCTCTGGGGTGCGATGGCGACTTCGGCCGCCAAGCTGGCTGCCGTGGCGAATATGGCGGATATGGCGGCCAGCGCACGGGGAGCCGAGGGTGCGCGGGATCGACAGTGCATCGTCACATCTGCGGCCGAGTTGGTGCTGCCGTCGCGCGGCCGAAGGCCCGGACCAGCCATAAACTTTAGCAGCGAGGGGGCCGGCACTCACGCATATTCCGCCAACGACTGGAGCCGGTGCAGCCGGGCATAGGTCCCGTTGCCGGCCAGCAGCTCGGCGTGCGTCCCGTGCTCCACAACGCTCCCCTTGTGCAGCACGAGGATGCTGCTCGCCTGCCGGATCGTGGACAGGCGGTGGGCGATCACGATCGAGGTCCTGTCCCGCAGCACGACTGAGACCGTCTCCTGAATCCGTCTCTCCGTGTCCGGGTCAACACTGGACGTGGCTTCATCCAGCATCAGGAACGGTCGGTCCCGGGCCAAAGCGCGGGCGAAGCCCAATAGCTGCTTCTGGCCGGTCGACAGGCCGCCGCCCCGCTCCGACAGCGGCTCATCGTAGGCCAGCGGCAGGGTCTCGATGTGGCTGGCCAAGCGGGCGTCTGCAGCGGCACGCCGGACCCTGTCGGCGGGCACGGCCGCATCTTCCAGGCTGATGTTCGCGCCGATCGTGCCGCGCACCAGCGCCGGATCTTGGAGGACGACGCTGAACTGCTCCCTCAGGGCATCTCTCGACCACTCCCGAATGTCCCGACCGTCGACCAGGATGGCGCCGCGCTGGATCTCGTAGAACCGCAGCAGCAGATTGATCAGCGTCGTCTTGCCGGCCCCGGTGTGTCCCACCACCGCGAGCGTCTTCCCGGGCGGCAGCTCGAAGCTGACGTCGCGGAGCACCCAGTCTTCGCCACGGTACGCGAACCAGACATTGCGGAACTCGATTCCCGGCCCCTTCAGCCTGTCGCGGCCGTACGAGCCTTCCTGAATCTTGGGCGGCTTGGTGTCAAGCAGTTCGAAGATCCTCTCGGCCCCGGCCATGGCTCCCTGAAGGACGTTGTACTTCTCCGCCAAGTCTTGGATGGGCCGGAAGACGCGAGTGCCGTATTGCAGAAAGGCCAGCAGCACGCCGGTCGACAGCGTGCCCTCGACGACCCACCGGCCGCCGAACAGGACCAGGGCGGCAAGGCCCGCCACATTGATCCATTCGATCACCGGGAAGAAGACGGCGTGCGCGCGCACTGAGCGGTAGTTTGCCCGGCGGTGCTGTTGGTTGATCCCCTCAAATTCGGCTTGGGAGTGAGCCTCATGGTTGAACAGCTGAATCTCGGAGATTCCGGTGAAGCACTCCTGCAGGAACGACGCCAGTCGCGCTACCGCTGCCCGCACCGCCCTAAAGCTGTCGCGGGCGTGCTTGCGGAAGACAACGCTGACGACTAGGACGAGGGGTGCCACGCCCAAGTAGACGAGGGTGAGCTGGGGGCTGAGGTAGAGCATGGCGCCAAAGGCGAACACCAGTGTCAGGACGTCCCCAGCCACCGCCACCAGCCCCGACGTGAAGAGTTCGTTGAGCACGTCGACGTCGGTGGTCGCCCGCGTGACCAGCCTTCCGCTGGGGGTGCGGTCGAAGTACGAGACCGGAAGCCGTTGCAGGTGACGGAAGATGCGTTCCCGGATGTCGCGCATGACCCGTTGGCCGGTCCAGTTCATCGCGTGGATCTGCCCCGATCTGGTGCCCACGGACAGGAGCAACGTGGCGAGGTAGACCAGAGCCAGGACTCCGAGGCCGGCCATCTCCCTGTCTGGTAGCCAAGGATGGAGAGGCGAGACCACGTCCGCGTCTGGCAAGAGGTAGCGGTCGACGGCGATCTGCGTCAGCACAGGAGGCACGACACCGACCGCCGAGTTGCCCATCAGGAGCACCAGTGACAGCAGCGCGACGCCCCTGTAGGGCCTCAGGTACGTCCATAGCCTGCGGAGCAGCCGCCAGTCGTACTGCGCGGCCGCCGAGACCGCCTCTCGCGCCGCTTGGCTGCCGATCGAGCGCCCGTTGCTCATGGACCTGCCAGTTCCTCTTCAATCCTCTGGCGCTCGAACATGCGGGCGTACGTCCCGTCCCGGGCGAGCAGTTCCGAGTGCGTGCCCACCGCCGCCACCTCCCCCGCATCCATCACGGCGATGCGGTCTGCGAGCATCGCCAGCGAGACCCGGTGCGTGACGATCAATAGCGTCCGCTTCAAGGTCGCCTCTCGCAGGTTTTGCACCAACCCGCGCTCCGTCTCCGCGTCGACGCTGGAGGTCGCGTCGTCCAGCACCAGGATCTCGGGGTTCATCAGCAGCGCGCGCGCGAGCGCGACGCGCTGCTTCTGTCCACCCGAGAGGGTGATCCCTCGCTCGCCGACAAGCGTGTCGAGCCCGTCGGGGAAGCTGTCGTTCTCGGTGTCCAGCATGGCGGTCCGGGCCGCCAGATGGACATCCGCGTCGGAAGCGCCGGGGCGTCCCAGCCGAACGTTGTCCGCGATGGAGCGGCTGAAGAGGATGGTCTCCTGCGGCACGCAGCCAACGCATCGGCGCAGGGTCGCCAGCGGTACGGCGCGAATGTCGAGCCCCCGCGCCAGCACGCGGCCCGAAGTCGGGTCAAAGAGCCTCGGCAGCAAGTTCGCCAATGTCGATTTTCCGCAGCCGACAGGTCCGATGACGGCAAGCGTTTCCCCTTCCGGAAGGTGCAGCGTCACATCGCGAAGCGCCCGCCGGGCGGCGGTCGGGTACCGCACGCTCGCCCCTGCCCAGTCGACCGGGGCCCAGATCCGCGCTCCGCGCGACTGCAGGTGCTTCGCGTCGCATACGCGGGGCCGGAAGGTCAGCAGCTCGTTGAGCCGCCCAAGCGACGCCAGGCCGCGCTGTGTGATGTTGACAACGACGCCCATGCCGACCATGGGCCACGCCAGCATCGTCAGCAGGTAGAGGAACGTCGTCAGGGTCCCGACGGTCATGGCACCCTCGACCACGCGCCATCCGCCGCAGACCAGTGCAGTGATGCCGCTGAGCCCGACCAGCAGGTCGAGGATCGGATAGAACTTCCTCCAGATGCGCACGAGCCCGAGGCTGCTCTCGAAGTACTCGGCGTTTGCCTGATTGAAGCGGTCGACCTCCGCCAGCTGCTGGCCGTATGCGCGCAGCATGCGCAGGCTTGCGATGTGCTCCTGGACGTGGGCGCTGATGTCGGAGAAGCGTTGCTGCACACTCTGGAACTGGGCGTGCGTCTTGGCCCCGAAGTGGGCCACGACCAGAGACACCGGGAGGAGGGGCGCGAGGATGGCAGCCGTCATCACGAGGTCGACCCAAGCCATGAACGAGACCACAGTGACGAGGATCACCGCGATCTCCGCGCTGTACATCAGCCCCGGCCCGAGCAGGGACCGCACCTGCGCCAGGTCATTCGTGGCTCGGCTCATCAAATCGCCCGTCTTGTAGCGCTCGTAGAAGTGGCGGTCGAGCGTAAGCAGGTGCCGCGTCAGGTCGTTGCGCAGGTCGAACTCGACGTCTCTGGAGAGGGTGATCAGAGTCCAGCGCATGGCGTACTGGAAGACGCCCTTGGCGCCGGCGACCAGCACCAGCAGCACGGTCGTGTCGAAGGCCTCGTCGTATCCGTCCGCAGCCAGCTGATCAATCGCGCGCCCGATGAGGTACGGAATGACGGCCGCAAGTGTGCCGCGCAGGAGCAGCGCCACGAGTCCCAGCACATAGCGGGACCGGTAGCGCGCCACGTACGGCGCGAGCCTGCGAAGGGTTGCCAGCACTGCGGTACTACCCGTGGTAGAGCATCCAGTAGACGATCACACCTGTCACCGATACGTACATCCACGATGGGAAGGTCCAGCGGGCGATGCGCCGATGGGCTCTGAAGGCCCCCCGCCACGCCTGCCACAGCGTGGACGCGACCAGCGGAACGATCGCCATCGCGAGCAGGATGTGGCTAATCAGGATCGCGAAGTACACCGGTCGGATCCACCCTTGGCCGGTGTAAGCCACGGAGCCGACCTGCCAGTGATAGAACGAGTAGCTCGCGAGGAACGCCACCGACACGGCGCACGCCGCCAGCATGCAGGCCCGGTGGCGTCTCACGTCGCCACGCCTGATGGATGCGTATCCAACTGCCAGGAGGACGGCCGCCAGCAGGTTGAGGCTAGCGTTTAGCGTTGGCAGGTCAGTGACGGCCACGTTGGGGAAACCGCCCGTGGGTCTTGCCTCAGGCGAGGTGCTCGGGATTGGTTGTCGTCGAGCGATGCCAGGCCGCCAGCAGTGCCGCCGCGGCGAAGCCGCCCAACACCAGCCAAGGCACTGCCGGCTCCGCCGGAGCGCCGGGCGGCGTCTCACCCAGCAGCCTGCGAAGTTCAATTACGCCGTAGGACAGCGGGTTGGCAGCAGTCACCAGCCGTACCCAGGCCGAGGAGCCGTCCACCGGGAATACGGCTCCCGAGAGCAGCCACATCGGCATCAGCACCAGATTCATGATCGCGTGGAAGCCCTGCACGGAGTTCAGCCACCACGCGCAAAGGAAGCCCAAGGCGGTGATGCCGAGGGCCGACAGCAGGAGCAATGCCAGCAGTTCCGGCACTGCGGCGGGATCGATCCGCAGTCCGGCGAGCGGTGCCAGCGGAAGCATCAGCGCCCCTTGGATCGCGCCGATCGTGGCGGCTCCGCCCACCTTGCCGATCACCAGAGACAGGCGCGGCACGGGTGCCACGAGGACCCCGAGCAGGAAGCCCTCCTTGCGGTCTTCGATCAGCGAGATATTGCAGAAGATTGACGTGAAGAGCACGCTGAGCAGAAGCACTCCCGGGTAAAAGAAGCGAGCGTAACCCCCATCCGAGCCTGCTAGGGACGATCCGAATCCAGAGCCGAGGACGATCCAGAAGAGCAGCGGCGTCGAGAACGTGCCGAAGACCCGGCTGCGCTGGCGGTAGAAGCCACGCAGCTCGCGGTGCCACAGAGTCGCGGCGGTCAGCCACAATCCGGGATTGGCGGCGGTCTCCACGCCTGCAACGGGCAGCGCGGCTACAGCCCCGCGGGGCGTGTCAGACATGAGCTTCGGGCGCCGCGCCCCGGTCTTAGGGCGGGCCAAGGATCCATTCTAGTATCGCCTCTTGCAGGCCTCAAAGATCGAGCAGGTAGCCCTGCTTGCCGACGTTGACCGCAAGTGTCCGGCCGATCCGCACTGAGCGGCCGGCTCCCTCGTGTATGTGCCCGCAGAAGCAGTAAGCCGGCTGGCATGTCTCAATGTAGTCCCGCACAGCCCGCGAACCGAAGTGCTGCCCGGGGCCAGCCTCGTCTAGGGGCGTGTCGGACGGCGGCGCATGGCAAACGAGCACTTGCGGCGAGAGGCCTGCAAACCTCGACAGGCGCTCGGCGATTTCCTCTTCCGTGTATTCGCCGGGCGTGTCGAACGGGGTCGGATTGGAGTATCCCAGACCTGCGATGTGCGTTCCTGCGACCTCAAAGGCCGACTCGTGGAAGAAGCGGAACCCGTGCAGCTCACAGAAGTCGCGGACCTGTTCGGACGTCTCGTTGTTGCCCGGCATGATCCAAGCGCGATCGCCGAGCGGCACCAACGCCGCCGCGCACGGGTCCAGAGGAGCTGGCCACGTCACTAGGTCGCCGGCCGCGATGTAGATGTCCGCGCTGACGGAGAGCGCACGGCGCAGGCTGGCGATGTCGCCGTGGATGTCGGCAAAGATCTGTGCCGTCATTCGCGGCCCTCCGCCGAGGCCGGAAAGCGGCGCGTGGCCGCGAGCCTTGCGCGCGCCTTCCCCATCACGGCTTCGAGGGCTGCCTGCTCGCTTGCGGCCCGACTCGTGGCGATCGTCGCGCCCGGCGAGACATTGTCTGCCTTCGCGTGCCAAGTCCCCCCGATACGGTAGGAGGTGATGCGCACGGGCCAGCCCGCCATCTCGCTCTCAAGGACCTTGTAGTCCTTCGCCCTCATGCCCCGCGCTCGACGGGGGCCCCGACCAAATTGCCCCACTCCGTCCAAGAGCCGTCATAGTTCGTCACGCCGTCGAAGCCGATCAGGTATTTCAGGACGAACCAGGAGTGGCTGGACCGCTCGCCGATCCTGCAATAGGCCACGATCGGCTTGGAACCGCTGATCCCGGCATTGGCGTAGATTTCTCGGAGTTCGTCAGCGCTCTTGAACGTGCCGTCCGCGGCACAGGCCTCGACCCAAGGGATGTTGCGAGCGCCTGGGATGTGGCCGCCGCGCTGACAGGTCTCTGGCAGACCGGGGGGAGCCAGAATCTCGCCGCTGAACTCGGCCGGACTGCGGACGTCGACCAAATCTATCGCGTCCGACTCGACGCCATCGCTCACTTCGCTGAGGAATGCCCGCAGCGACAGGTCCGGCCCGCTTGCCGTGTAAGACGTCCGTGCCGGCTCCGGCCTGTCGGCGGACAGCTCGCGTCCCTCTGCTAGCCACTTGGAACGGCCGCCGTTCATGATGCGCACGTCCGCGTGCCCGTAGATCTTCAGCTGCCAGAAGGCCCAGGCGGCGAACCAATTGTTGTTGTCTCCGTAGAGCACGACCGTCGTGTCGTTGGCGATGCCGCTGGCCGCCATGAGCCCCTCGAACGCGTCCTTCGGAATGATGTCCCGCCGCAAGGTGTCGCACAGTTGGGTGTCCCATGACCACCCGATGGCCCCCGGCACGTGCCCTTCGTCATAGGAGCGCGTGTCAACATCGACCTCAACGACGCGGACGCCGGGCTCTGCAGCGTGGCCGCTTACCCAACTTGTCTCGACTAGGACTTCCGGCGAGCGATATTCTGCCATAGCATTCCCTCCTTGCTCTTCTGCGGACCGCTTTGGCTCCCAATTATATGTGCCAGTCCGGCCTTTCTCGGCACAGGCCGGGTGGCGGCGCCCGCGCTTCGCACTGGTCCGGCCGGGCCGGCAGCGTCGCCGCGGCCGCCCGTATACTGGACCGGGCGGCACTGGTCCGCTGCGAGGGCCCATGTCCCATCTCGCGCACTGGGACGCGCTCAAGTCGGCCGCGTCCAATCTTCCCGCCTCTCCCGGGATCTACGAGTTCGTCGGGGAGGGCGGAAAGGTCCTGTACATCGGCAAGGCGAAGAGCCTGAGGAGCCGCGTCCGAAGTTATTTCTCCAAGGACGCCACGACCGACGTCAAGCGCGGCGGCCTGCTCCTCGAAGCCCGATCGATTTCCATCGTCGTTGTCGGAAACGAGAAAGAAGCTCTAGCATTAGAGAATAATCTTATCAAAGAGCACAAGCCCAAGTATAACGTACTCCTTAGAGACGATAAGACATATCCATACATCAAGCTGACCAAGGAGCGCTACCCGCGCGTCTACGTCACCCGCCGCATCAAGAAGGACGGGGCGACCTATTTCGGTCCCTACTTCCCGGGCAACCTGGCCCACCGCGTGGTCCGGTTCATCCACCGGCACTTCAAGCTGCCATCCTGCAGCATTGACCTTTCCAGGAACCACGCCCGACCGTGCCTCGAGTACCACATCGACCGCTGCTGGGGGCCGTGCGTGCGGGGACTGGTCACGGACGAGATCTATGCCCGGGCCGCTGGGGACGTGCGCGCTTTCCTGTCCGGCCGGCGCGGCCAGCTGGTCCACGACTTGCGTAAGCGCATGCTTGATGCCTCCGAGGCGCTCGAGTTCGAGAAGGCGGCCAGTCTCCGGGATCTTGTCGCCACGGTCGAGGAGATCACCGAGCGGCAGCGAATCGCAGCCGCCGAGGGCCGCGACATCGATCTCTTCGGAGTGCACGCCGAGCCTCCCTTGGTTGCTGTGAACATCTTCCACGTCCGCAACGGCCGCGTCGTGGACCGCCGGGCGTTCTACTGGGAGGACGTCGAGGGATACCAGCGACCGGAGTTCTTGGCCAGCCTTCTTCCCCAGGTCTATCTCGGCCAGGGGCACGTGCCGTCGGTAGTGCGCGTGCCGGAGGCATTCGAGGGCATGCGGTCGCTCGCCGAGCTTCTTTCCGAGCAGCGTGGCACCAAGGTCCAGCTGAGCGTGCCCAAGATAGGCGCCGGAAAGGCGCTTCTCGACTTGGTCGAGACGAATGCCCGCAATTGCTTCGAGCAGCGCTTCCGCGTTCTGAAGCCGACCCCAGAGCAGATCTCGGAGGCGTGGCGGGAAGCGCTGAACCTGTCGGCGGAGGACGGCTTCGGCAGGCGGTCCCGCACGAGGATCGAGTGCTTTGACATCTCGCACATCCAGGGCAGCGACGTGGTCGCTTCAATGGTGGTCTGGGAGGACGGCCGGATGCGCAAGGGCGACTACCGCAAGTACATCGTCAGCCGGCAGGCCAACGACGACTTCGCCGCGATGCGCGAAGTAGTGGGGCGGCGCTACAGGAGGGTAAAGAAGGCGAGAAAGACCCTGCCGATGCTGGTTCTCGTGGACGGCGGCGTCGGCCAGCTGCATGCGGCTGCCGAGGCGCTTGAGGCCGCGGGCATGGCCGCGCAGCCGCTGGCAGCGATCGCCAAGCGCGAGGAGCTTCTGTATGTGTTCGGGCACGAGGATGAGCCCATCGCGCTCGACCGGTTCAGCCCCATCCTGCACGCGGTCCAGCAGATCCGGGACGAGGCCCACCGGTTCGCCGTGGCCTTCCACCGTCGTCGGCGGGCCAAGCGCACGCTCCGGTCGGAGCTGCTGGACATACCCGGGGTGGGTCCGGCTTCCGTCCGCAAGCTGTTGCGGAGATTCGGCAGCCTCAGCCGGGTGCGGGCGGGCAGGCTCGAGGATCTGGCGGCAGAGGTGGGCAGGGCGCGGGCGGCTGCGATCCGGGCACATTTTGACGTCCGGCCCGGCGGTCAGGCCCAGCAGTTGAAGTAGCCGCCTTTGCACTCCACCTCGACGCGCGTTCCGTAAAGCCGAGAAAGCGTCTCTTCCGTCAGCACCTCTTCCTTGGGGCCGTCGGCGTAGATGCGACCCTCGCTGAGCAGGATGACCCGCGACACCTCGGGGACGATGTCGGGGAGGTGGTGCGTTACGTAGATAAGGCTCGTGCCGAGGGCCCCGATCCTGCGAAGCGTCTCGCGTAGCCCGAGAGCCGCCCGGATGTCCAGGCCGTTGGATGGCTCGTCGAGCAGGAGAGCCTTTGGCTCATTGACCAGAGCGCGACCGATGACGACGCGCTTCGCCTCCCCGGTGGACATCGCGTTGATGGGCTTGTCCCGGAGATGCCATGCACCCATCAGGCGCAGCACTTCCTCTCCGCGGGAGTCCATCTCGGGGCTGACCGTGTGCTGTGGCCAGAGTTCGAAGCTGGAGTAGTACCCGGAGAGGACGACGCTGCGTCCGGACGCTGCGCTCTTGCAACAGGCGTGGACCATCTCGTTCGAGACGATCGCGACCAGCCGGCGCATGTCCTGCACGTGCCAGTCCGAGCGCCCGAATAGCTTCATCACGGGACGGTATCGGCGAACCGGATGGTCGTAGCGCATCATCGTGCGGATCAGCGTCGATTTGCCGGAGCCGTTCGGTCCGATGATGGCCACGTGCTGGCCGCACGGGATCGAAAGGGAGAGCCCGTTGAGGGCGAGCGTGTCACCGCGGTAGACCGCTATGTTCCGGAAGTCGAGGAGGGGAGGATGGCTTGCGTCGACGGTCATGGGCTGCCGGGCGCCCGGTGATGCGGCCGCCCCCGACGGGTATTCGGGCCCGCGCCGAACGCATTCGCTCCGCAGCGGCTGCTGTCTGGGCTGCGCTGCTTCGCGTTGGCTGGCGCCGCAGATGGCGCCAGGGGTGCGAGGACATTGGCTCGGTGGACTTGGGTAGACATCGGATCGGACCGTCCTAGCAGCAGGGCGAGCCTAACAGCCCACCAGTGCGGACCGTCATTTGCCGAAGCCTGCGAGTGCGCGCCTGCTCTCGGCGCTGGGTTGCTGTGCGGTGATCCATTCACATCAGTCCTGTCGCACCGCTGCGAACCAGGCTCTGTCAAGCCCCGGCCGCAAGATATCAAGATATCAAGACATCATGAGATCATTTTGCGCTACGATGGAGCTTGCGGGGGGGCTATCCCTCTACGGCTCAAACCGGACATGCCTGTTACCACGTACGTGCCCAAAGCGTCCGAGATCCGCAACGATTGGTACGTCATGGACGCGGACGGCAAGACGCTGGGCCGGCTTGCGACCCAGATCGCCACGCTGCTCCGAGGCAAGCACAAGCCGGATTTCACACCGTTCATGAAGACAGGCGACTTTGTTGTCGTGGTCAACGCTGAGAAGGTCTGCCTGACCGGGCGGAAGGAGACCGACAAGGTCTACTACCGGCACACGGGCTACCCGGGTGGCATCCGGAAAGAGACCGCTAGGCAGGTACGCGCACGGCGGCCCGAGCTTCTCGTCCGTCGCGCCGTCAAGGGCATGCTGCCGAAGAACAAGCTGGGTCGGCAGCTGCGCTCGAGACTCAAGGTGTACGCAGGCCCGCACCACCCCCATGAGGCGCAGCAGCCGAAGCCTTGGACCTTTTAGCATCCGGCCGCATCGTGCTCACAGGAGAGAGGTAAGAATTGCCGATCCAAGTCCAGTATCTGGGGACCGGCCGCCGCAAGAGCGCGGTGGCGAGGGTCTTCCTGCGCCCCGGCTCCGGCCGCATCAGCGTCAACGGCCTAACCCCTGAACAGTACTTTCCCACCGAGTCGCTCAAGGTCCGGATCCGGCAGCCCTTGCTGGCGAGCGAGACGGACGGCAAGTTTGACGCCTTGGTGACGGTTAAGGGCGGCGGCAAGGCAGGCCAGGCGGACGCCGTGCGTCTGGGGATCGCTAGGGCCCTGCAGTCGTTCAACGCCGAGCTAAGGCCGCTGCTGAAGAAGGGCGGCTATCTGACGCGCGACCCGCGCAAGCACGAGCGCAAGAAATATGGGAAGCCCGGTGCACGCAAGCGGTTCCAGTACTCGAAGCGCTAGCCCGCAACTGCCGGGAATCGGAGGGACAGTGCCCGTCGCCAAATCCTGCTTGGACGGCCACGGGCGCGAGGGGCGACCGTGTCATCGGCCGTCGCTGGCCGGCACACACTCGCCAACGGAGGTATCGTGCTGCAAATCACCATGAAAGACCTGCTCGAAGCCGGCGTTCACTTCGGGCACCAGACCAAGCACTGGAATCCGAAGATGAAGGAGTTCATCTTCGGCGAGCGCAACCGGATTCACATCATCGACCTGCAGAAGACACTGCGGAACCTGCGGGATGCCCTGCAGTACGTAACGGAGCAGGTTGCCGTCGGAAAGACCATCCTGTTCGTAGGCACCAAGCGCCAGGCCCAGGAGGCCATCGCGAAGGAGGCCCAGCGCTGCGACATGTTCTACGTCAACCACCGCTGGCTTGGCGGCCTGCTGACGAACTGGGTGACCGTGCAGAAGACCCTCGGGCGCTACAAGGAGCTCCAGCGGCTCGCTGACGAGGAGGGCTACGAGGGCCGCAGCAAGAAGGAAATCTCTCGCCTCGAACGTGAGCGCAAGGCGTTGCACGCCAACATTGCGGGAATCACGGAGATGCCGGGCGTGCCAGACATGGTGTTCGTCATCGACACTCGGAAAGAGGAGATCGCCGTAAACGAGGCGCGAAAGCTGAACATTCCCGTGATTGCCGTGGTGGACACCAACTCCGACCCAGACAAGGTCGACTATGTCATCCCGGGCAATGACGACGCCCTGCGGTCAATCACCCTGTTCGCCAACCGCGTTGCAGACGCCGTTCTGGAGGGCCGTGCCCTTATCCCGCCTCCGGAGGCCGAGGAGGAAGAGGGCGAGCAGGTGGACCAAGACGCTGAGTACGAAGGTACGCAGCTCGCGGTCTGACGGGCTCCTCAGATTGGTTGGGAACTGCACGGAGAGGGAGGCACTGGTATGGCGAAGGTAAGTGCGAAGCTAGTGAAAGAATTGCGCGACAAGAGCGGCGCGGGCATCTTGGACTGCAAGAAGGCCTTGGTGGAGGCGGGTGGCGATTTGGCGGCGGCCGAGCTGGCGCTGCGCAAGCGCGGAGTAGCGATCGCCAAGAAGAAGAGCGGCAGGGCGGTCAAGGAAGGCGTGATCGGCAGCTACATCCATGCCGGAGGCAAGCTCGGAGTCCTGATCGAGGTGAATTGCGAGTCCGACTTCGTGGCGCGGACGGCGGACTTCCAGCAGCTGGTCAAGGACATCGCGATGCAGGTGGCGGCGGCGGACCCGCAATGCGTCGTGCGCGACCAGGTTCCGGATGACCTTGTCGAGCGCGAGCGGCAGATTCAGCGTGAGCGGGCACTGCAGGAAGGGAAGCCCGAGTTCATCGTCGACCGGATCGTCGACGGGCGGATGGGGAAGTTCTACGAGGAGGTCGTGCTGGTCGACCAGCCGTTCGTGAAGGACCCCTCGATCAGCGTGGGTGACCTGGTGCAGCGCGCGATCGCCAAGCTTGGGGAGAACATCGCCGTTCGGAGGTTTCAGCGTTACAAGGTAGGGGAGGACTCCTAGCGAGCGGCCACCAAGCCGCGGACCGCGGCCCCCGCCGTCGAGCCTAGCCAAGAATGCCCCGGCCCCGACGCATCCTGTTCAAGCTCTCGGGGGAGATGCTGGCCGCCCCGGATTCCAGCGGGTTGGATCCTTCCAGGCTTGAGTGGCTGGCTCACCAGATTTCCGAAGCCCGCCCGGCGAATGTCGAGATTGCCTTGGTGCTGGGAGCGGGGAACTTCGTGCGTGGCGAAGGCCTTTCCGCATCGGGAATCGAGCGGACAACCGCTGACCACATGGGAATGGCCGCAACGGTGGTCAACTCAGCGGCACTAGCCGGGATGCTGTTGGCGTTCGGAGTGCCGGCGGTCGTTCTCTCGGCCGTGCCCGCCTCTCCAGGCTTAGCGCAACCCTATGAGCGGAACGCGGCTCGCGCCGCGATGGCCGATGGCGCGGTCGCTGTCTTGGCGGGCGGCACGGGAAATCCGTACTTTACGACCGACACCGCGGCAGCGCTGCGCGCTGTCGAGATCGGTGCCGACCTGCTCGCAAAGGGAACTAAGGTGGACGGTGTCTATGACAGGGATCCGCTGCAGCATGCCGATGCGCGGGCATTCGGTCAGGTGACGTATGATCAAGTTCTCGTCCAGCGCTTGGCCGTCATGGACGCCACGGCGGTTGCCCTGTGTCGCGAGAACGCCTTGCCCGTCCGCGTCTTTGGACTGAGCGCTCCCGGGAGCATTGCGCGCATCGCCCGCGGGGAGAATGCTGGCACCCTGATGGCGTAGGCTGATTGGGATCAAGGGAGGGCGTATGACCCACATCCACGCCGAAACGGTCGAAGAGGTCAAGGACGAGGCATCAGCCCGGATGGCGAAGTCCGTGCAGGACTTGTCCCGGGCCATGGCTTCGATCCGCACCGGCCGGGCATCGATTGCGCTGCTCGACTCCATCCGGGCAGACTACTACGGCACTCCGACGCCGGTGAGCCAGATGGCCACGCTCGCCACGCCAACCCCCACGACAATCACGATCCAACCTTGGGACGCTTCCCAGATCGCCGCGATTGAAAGGGCGATACGCGTTTCTGACCTCGGCATCAACCCGGCCAACGACGGCAAGCTCATCCGCCTAGTGATCCCCCCGCTGACGCAGCAGCGCCGCAAGAAGCTCGTGCGCAGCCTCCACAGTGTCGTGGAGCAGCACAGGGTGGCCGTTCGCAACATCCGCCGGGAAGCCAACCTGGCGGTCCGGCAGCTCGAGAAGGCCAAGGAAATCTCCAAGGACGACAGCAAGCGCGGATTGGCGGCGATCCAGAAGATCACCGACTCGTTCATCAAGCGCCTCAACGTTGCCGGGCAGGCCAAAGAGAGGGAGATCCTCGAGATCCGCTGAGGCCGAATCGCTCGAAGGCGGGCCGGTCAGGCAGTGTGCAGTCGGCCATGGACGCGACCGCCAGATCCGACCTGTTGGCGGCATTGCCGGCGGCCTATCCGATCATCGACGCGGGCTTCCTGAGAAAGTCCGGGCTGGAGCCCATGGCCATGGCTCGGCTGGTGGCAGGTTCGGGACTACGGCTCGCGCAGTACCGCCACAAGGGCGACTTCGACCGGGCCGCCTTCGAAGAGGCGCGGAGGATCGTCGCGGAACTGCGGCGTGCCGGCGTGTGCTGCATCGTCAACGACAGGGCTGACATCGCAATGGTGACCGGCGCCGACGGGGTCCACGTTGGCCAGGAGGACATTCCGCCCGCCGAAGTGCGGCGGCTGGTCGGCCCGGACATGCTTCTGGGGTATTCGACGCACTCTCCCGAGCAGGCCGCGGACGAGCAGTGCGGCTGGGCGGACTACGTGGCGATCGGTCCAGTCTTCTCCACCTCCAGCAAGCAGGATCCGGACCCGGTGGTGGGCCTGGAAGGAGTGGCCGCGGCGCGCCGGGCGACGAGCAAGCCGCTGGTTGCCATCGGCGGGATCAAGCTCGGGAATTGCCGCGAAGTGCTTGAGGCTGGGGCCGACAGCGTTGCCGCGATTTCCGCCGTCACACCCGGGACTCTTGCTGCATGGGCGGCCCTTCGGCGCTGAGGGCGGCAAGTAGAATGGTGGCTCCGGGGACTGCCCGCCCTTCATGACTGGCGACGAAGTACGCGAGCAATTCCTGAGCTTCTTCGAATCGAAGGGGCACCGGCGCGTTGCGAGTTCCTCGCTCGTGCCGGCACGGGATCCGACGCTGCTGTTCGCCAATGCGGGGATGAATCAGTTCAAAGACGTCTTCCTCGGGAGCGAACATCGGCCCTACCGGCGCGCGACAACCTCGCAGAAGTGCGTCCGCGCAGGGGGCAAGCACAACGACCTGGAGAACGTGGGCCGCACCAGGCGCCACCACACGTTCTTCGAGATGCTGGGCAACTTCTCGTTCGGGGACTACTTCAAGGCCGAGGCCATCGCCTTCGCTTGGGAGCTCGTCACGGAAGTGTACGGCCTGCCCAAGGATCGCCTGTACGTGACCGTCTTCCGCGAGGACGACGAGGCTGAGGGACTCTGGCAGACCGTCGCCGGGGTCCCTGCGGGCCGCATTGAGCGCTGCGGGGAGAAGGACAATTTCTGGCAGATGGGCGACACCGGCCCATGCGGGCCGTGCTCGGAGATCTTCTATGACTACGGTCCCGAGGGTCTCGAGCCGGGCGAGTCGGACGACCCGTTTCCGGCCGACGTGTCGCGCTATGTCGAAATCTGGAACTTGGTGTTCATGCAGTTCGACCGGGACGAGGAGGGCAATCTCCACCCGCTCCCAAAACCCTCCATCGACACTGGGATGGGCTTGGAGCGTACGGCTGCGGTGCTCCAGGGTAAGCTCTCGAACTTCGAAACCGACCTCTTCCAGCCGATCATTCGGCGGGCCGCCGAACTGCTGGGACTCACGTACGGCATGGACCCGGCCCAGGACACGGCATTGCGGATCGTTGCCGACCACAGCCGCGCGGCGGCGTTCTTGGTACACGACGACGTCATGCCTGCCAACGAGGGTCGCGGGTATGTATTGAGGAAGATCATCCGGCGGGCGCTGCGCCACGCCCGACTCACGGGTTTCGAGGACGCTTTCCTGCACCGAATGACCCGGTTCGTGGCCGAGATGATGCGGTCGGCGTATCCAGACCTGCAGGACAGTGTCGACCGTGTGGCGAGGGTCGTGCATGACGAGGAGCTGCGCTACCAGAGGAACTTCGCAGTCGCCGAGCGGGAGTTTGAGAGCGCCGTCGCGACTGTTGATGGGACGACCATTCCTGGCACGGCGGCCTTCCGGCTCTACGACACTTTCGGGCTGTCCCTAGATGAGCAGCAGGAGCTGGCCCGCGAGCGCGGATTGGGGATTGACCTGCAGGGCTTTGAGACCGAGATGGCGGGTCAGCGGTCCAGGGCCCGCGCGAGCTGGAAGGGCAGGGCGAGAACGCAGGCGCAGGCGGCGCCGGATTTGGTCGACATTTCCAGGCGCTGCCCCACCGAGTTCCTGGGCTACACGCACACGACTGCGGAAGGGCTAAGGGTGGTCGGCCTACTTCACGAGGGCAAGGCTGTGGACGCGGTGTCTCCAGGCCAAGAAGTGGACGTGGTCCTGGACCGCTCGCCTTTCTATGCGGAGGCGGGTGGCCAAGTGGGGGATCAGGGAGTCTTGACCCGGGGTTCGGAGAATGCAGGCGTGGTGGTGGACGTTCAGGCACCGGTACGCGGGACCTCGGTGCACCGCGTGCGGGCGCTTCTGGAGATCGCGGTCGAGGACACGCTCTGCGGCCAGGTGGATCGGGTTCGGCGTGACGCT
This sequence comes from Bryobacterales bacterium, assembly GCA_965203925.1. Taxonomy (GTDB): domain Bacteria; phylum Acidobacteriota; class Terriglobia; order Bryobacterales; family UBA6623; genus VXMF01. The sequence continues at coordinate 6,074,053 of OZ241924.1, read as the reverse complement.
GCGCGCCGGAACCATACGGCCACCCACCTCATGCACGCCGCCCTGCGGCGCGTCCTCGGGACGCACGTGAAGCAGGCTGGCAGCGTGGTCGACCCGAACCGCCTGCGCTTCGACGTCACCCACTACGCTCCGATCGAGAACAGGGAAATCGACGATGTGGAGGGTCTGGTCAACGAGCACATCCTTCGCGACACCGAGGTAGTCACCGACCAGATGGATCTGGACGATGCTGTCCGATCGGGGGCGATGGCGCTCTTCGGCGAAAAGTACCTAGGCCGGGTGAGAGTCGTCAGCATCGGCGACTTCAGCAAGGAGCTTTGCGGCGGAACACACGTGGCGCGGACCGGCGAGATCGGGGTGTTCAAGGTCCTTGCCGAGACCAGCAGCGCCGCCGGCGTCCGGAGGATCGAGGCCGTCTCCGGAACGGGAGCCATCCAAGACTACAAGGAAGTGTCCGGGAGCCTGCGGCAGCTCACGTCCCTGCTGAGGGCCCGGGATGGAGGGTTGATCGGCTCTGTGCAACGCCTGCTGTCGGAGCGGCGCCGCCAAGAACGGGAGATAGAGGAGCTCAAGGCGCGTCTGGCGAGGACCGCCCTTGATGGCTTAGTCTCGTCGGCCCGCGAGGTCGGGGGACTGCGGGTCGTCTCGGCCAGGGTCGAAGACATGGATCGCGGGCAGATGCGATCTCTGGCTGACGCAGTGCGCCAGCGCATCGGGTCCGGTCTGGTCGTCCTGGCGACGGTGCAGGGCAAGCGAGTGGCCTTGATAGCGCAGGCGACGAAGGATGTTGCAGGAAATCGGGTCCACGCGGGGAAGGTGATCTCCGCTGTGGCCCGCATCGTGGGCGGCGGCGGTGGTGGGCGTCCCCACATGGCAGAGGCCGGCGGCCGAAATCCGCGAGAGCTGTCGCGGGCGCTGGACAGCGTCTATGGGATCGTGGACGCATCGCTCTCAGCGACCGCCCGTACGTAGTCCTCGCCCGACGCTCCAGAGAACGGATTGACAGGCGTGGATCTCCCTCATGGTCAGAGTTTGCCAATTCTCGGGGAGCGGCTATGTGACCCCCGGTCTGGCCGCCGTCTGTGGGGGACTGGCGTGGTATCTCCGGGTAGGCGCGGCCTGGATACCTGGGGTCACAGCCTGCCGTCAGGCTTTGTTGTCAACCGGCTGGCGTGATTCAGGCGCACTTGCGACACCCACGCGCGCGACGTGCCGCGAATCGACGCGCAAATCCACGGCTGCAGTCGGCAAGTCTCAATTGGCCGATCTGGGCCCTTGATGCCCTGAAAGTGTTATTGGCAGTCGCTTTATTGCCTCTTAACGCAGAATTGGTAGGAGTAACTTAAGAGGAACAGCTACTCAGTTGACGACACGGCCCGCGTTGTCGTACCGTCGGATCAGCGACAGTGCCGATTGACGAGACCCTTGCGATCCGTGCCGGAAGGTGTTTTACTCCGCATGCACCGGTGGATGAACGAACGCTCTTCGCTGGGCGGATGGATCAGGTCATGGCCGTCTGTGATGCAATACTCCAGCGGGGCCAGCACGCCATTCTCTACGGAGAGCGGGGTGTTGGGAAGACGTCGCTCGCATGCGTCCTCTCCGAGTTTCTCGACTTCCTGCCAGTTGATCGACTCCTGTGTCCGAGAGTGAACTGCGACCGCAGAGACACGTTCAGGTCCGTATGGAAGAAGCTGCTTGAGGAGATTGTCTTGGTTGCGGACCGCCGCAGGGTAGGCTTCGGGGAAGCCTTCGACCAAGAAGTCACCCGCGGAAGCGATCTGCTGGGGGACAATCCCAGCCCGGACTCGGTTCGCAAGGTCTTGACACGACTGGCCGACCAAGCGTTGCCAATCCTGATCTTCGACGAGTTCGATCGAGTGCCGACGGCCGAGAAGAATGCGTTCGCAGATCTGGTCAAGATGCTCTCGGACCATGCTGTCCGGGCAACGGTGATCCTCGTCGGCGTGGCCGACAGCGTCGACGAATTGATAGAGGAGCACGAGTCAGTCGAGCGTGCCCTAGTTCAGGTCCGGATGCCCCGCATGTCAGCGGACGAGATAGGCAAGATCATCAGCACCGGCGTTCGGGAACTAAAGGTCGAGATCGAACCGGCGGCCACGGAACAGATTGTTCGGTTGTCGCAAGGCATGCCGCACTATGCCCATCTGCTGGGGCTGCACTCGGTAAGGGCTGCCGCCCACCGACGTGCACGAGGCTGTATCCGGACCGGCGACGTGACCGTTGCTTTGAGGAGGGCGCTTGACCATGCGCAGCAGAGCATCAGATCGGCATTTCTCAAGGCGACCGAGAGCCCGCGAGCCGACAGTCTGCACCGGCAGGTGCTGTGTGCATGTGCGATTGCCAGGGTTGACGAACTCGGTTACTTCGCAGCGGCGGACGTGCGACAGCCGATGCGGCGCATCACGGGCCGCGGCTATGGGGTCTCAGCATTCGCTCGCCACCTCAAGGAGTTCTGCGGTGAGAGACGTGGACGCGTTCTGCGACGAGTGGGGAGCCCTCGTCGATACCGCTACCGCTTCAGGAACCCTCTGTTGCAGCCCTTCACGATCATGACCGGGCTGGCGTCCAGGTTGCTGTCCTCCGACATGGTGCCAACGAACGGTTCGGCGGTCAACGAAGTTCCGTAGTTATCTCTGCAGTCGGCCGGGCCTTCCGATCTCAGACCAAGTGCTTTCTGTTCCCGGTTTCGGGCAAGGGAAGGCTTGGCGCGTCGGACCCGGCGGCGCGATGGCGTTGCTCGGGACACGGGCAGCCGTACGTGCTGCCGCACTGAAGTACGTCTCAGCGATCGCCGTAGCAGTGTCAGTCAGTAGGCAACTACTCGCAGTTAGTGGATGAGTTCAGCGGCGTTGGTGCAGCGAATGTATGGCTCTGTGAAGGCCCGGCGCTCCGAAGCCAGCTTGCGGGCGACCATCAACCTTAACGACGGTGTGGCCACTCACGGGAGTCCGATTCGCTCTTGGCCAGTGTCAATCATCGGGGATTCCTTCCCGGACTGCACCACCGGACACCACGTTCTCTTATCCAAGCGACACGCGGTCACTTAAGGCGGCCGTCGCCGTGGCAGGCCTCTTGGCAGCAGAAGACTCCCAGCAACGCACGGCAGCGTCGATACACCGTTTGCTCCTATAGTGTGAGTCACTTGACAAACTATGTTGTGTAGTAGACGACAATAGGGGCGTTCGCACAGCCAACCGCTCGGTTCGAACGCCGTGTAGTGCTCCCAAACGCGCCTCCCCGACCGAGACTACGGGTTCAAGGACTTGAAGACGCGAGGGTGACCGTGCGGATGGATGCCTCAGGCGGCGATGCCCCCTGTCCGGATTCTCATCAGACTGGACGTCGGCTCCGAGCAGGCGGAGAATTCACTCTCGTCCAGACACCCCCGGTCCGGAGGCACGGTGCCGTGCTCGGGGCGCAAGGAGCCTTATGTGCAGTCAAAATGACGTATGCTGCAGCGATCACGGGAATAGTGTGAGTCAGTAGGCAATTACTCGTGGTTAGTAGATGAGGTCAGGGGCGTTAGTGCAGCGAGTCTTTGGCTCCGGGCGGCCTTACGTTCCGAAGCCAGATTGCGAGCGAGCATGAACCGTAACGGTCTGGCCACACACGGGAGTGTGATTCGTTCTCTGGACCATGGTCGAACATTGAGGTTCTTGTCCCCTCAACAACACCACCGGACTCGACGTTGGGCAGGCAAGCGACACGTGATCGGTGAAGGTCGCCACCGCCATGACAGCCCTTGGGGCACCAGCAGACTCGCTACGCATGGCAGCGTCGATACACCGTTTGCTCCTATAGTATGAGTCACGTGACAAACTATGTTGATTAGTAGACGACGATAGGGGCGTTCGCACAGCCAACCGCTCGGTTCGATCGCCGTGTAGTGCTCCCAAACGCGCCTCCCCGACCGAGACTGCGGGTTCGAGGACTTGAAGACGAGAGGGTGACCGTGCGGATGGGTGCCTCAGTCGGCGATCCCCCTGTCCCGATTCTCATCAAGGTAGACGCCGGCTCCAAACAGGCGGAGAATTCACTCTCGTCCCGATCCCCCGGTCCGGCGGCACGGCGGCGTGATCGGGGGCAAGCAGCCTTACGTGCAGTCAAGATGCCGTATGCTGCAGCGATCACGGGAATAGTGTGAGTGAGTAGGCAATTACTCGCGGTTAGTGGATGAGGTCAGGGGCGTTGGTGAAGCGAATCTGTGGCTCCGGGCGGCGTGACGTTCCGAAGCCAGCCTGCGAGCGAGCATGAACCGCAACGGTCTGGCCACACACGGGAATGTGATTCGTTCTCTTGGCCACGGTCAGACACTGAGGCTCTCCTTCCCGCCGCCGCAACCACCGGACACGACGTTCGGCAGGCAAGCGGCACGCGGTCGGTGAAGGTGACCGCCGCCATGGCAGCGTTTGGGGCACCAGATGACTTGGAACGCAGGGCACCGTCGCTACACCGTCCGCGCCATTAGTGTGAGTCACGTGACAAATGATGCCGATTAGTAGACGACGATGGGGGCGTTCGCACAGCCAACCGTTCGGTTCGATCTCCGCCGTCTGCAGCCAAGACTTGCCTCCCGACCGACGTCGCAAGTTCGAAGGCTTGAAGAAGTCAGGGTAACCGTGCGGATCAACGCCTCGCTCGGCGCACCCCCTAGTCCACCCGAGATGCGGCCAGCAACAACCGTCTCGATGTCTCCAAGCGGTAGGGTGCGGGATCCGTTCCACCGGATCCTTGCCGGTGCCATCGCTTGCACCAGGCCTGTCGCGCTGGATCTGCGTGCAGCGAATTCGCCTTCCCGATTCCGCGCTGTCCCTTCGCCACTCGCCAAGTCGCTCCGAGCGACACTGACGGTTATCGACTGGGCGGCTCCGCCGCGACCCTACGCGCGCAACGAACGCGGACGACTGCGACTAGGCCGTAGGGACGACAGCCGCGAAGATTGGCTACTTTGGGAATCGGGACGCCACATACGTGACCTAGATGCCCGAGAGCGGCCACTCAACGCGCTAATTGCGCGGGGCCGGGACGAACGTGACCGAGAGAGGTCTGCCGGTTCCGCTCGTCGACTGAGGAGCGGGGATCGAGCGGGACACGGATTGTGACACTCCTGTCGTAGCGTGTGACATCCTTCCCACCATGTTCGCCTTCGCGAGCCTGGGAACTGACACTTTGTCACACTCCAAGCGAGGGAGTTGCCAGACGCTGCGTGAGGTGATGCTCGTTTGGCGTCGAGCGTCCCATTGATCGAATCTTGTTTTTCTTCGTGGAATTGCGTGGTCGTGACGGGGCACGGCGGCCACCGCGCTGATTGCCGGGGACTGAACGCTCTTCTGTTCGTGGGCATAGGCCAAGGCGTCGCTGTGCGACGTATCTGCGGGGACGCCCGGGAGGCTCGCGACTTGGCCGAGCAGCATCCCGACCGTGTCGTCGCAATATAGCCCGAGCCGATGGACCGTCTTCGGGAGGGAATCGGCCAGGAAACGTACGACCGGAGCTAGGCCTCTCCGCACTAGGCCGGCCCGGTGCGGGCCAGGCTCCAGACCAGACCTTTGACCGAGGCCGCGGTAGCTGCCCTTGCGATGACCCGCACAGTGATCGTTTTCCTTTCGGTCTGTCACTGATCCTTGCCAGTGCCGCCGAGCGCGCCGAGCGGTCCGGGCGAGGCTTGGGTCTTGATTCGGAACTCATCGCTCGTTCCTTGCGCACGTTCGCCGGTGACGTCCGCGTACGCTTGGGATGAGAGTTCCTGCTGTGGTGGTCGGATTCGATGCTAGAGCACCGGATGATGGTCGGTGCAAGGGATTGAATCCAGCAGCCCCCAACTCACCAGTCTAATGTTCGAGACAATGCTGCGGGTTCCCGCTGCGTCGGCAATTCGCCAACAGTCCGGTCTCTGAAACTGAAGGGCTTCGACTGGCTAGGCAGCAACTTGTCCGACGGTGGAATGTGTCACTGCAACGCGACTCTGGACTGCCCTCACGTGAATGGTGGATTTCGCGGCCAGGCTACGGTACGGGACGAGGAGGCTGCGGTACAGCCCGGAACGCCCTGCCTCAGGCTGGTCTGCCAGCCCGCTCCCCATGCCGCAGCCTCGCGGCCCCCGCCCACCCCCGCGGCAGACCCGGCTACTGCAAGACACAGCTACTGCAAAGAAGAGGGCTCGCTCACCCTGCTCACCCGGGCTGCAATTCCCGGATTATTCCGCAGCGGGACCAATTGCCGCCTGCCGGAATCCGGAAAAACTACCCCAAATCCCATAAAGACAATGTGAAAACCAATAATGGATGCGCGAACACTGTTGACCGAGTACCCCTCGTGGACTAGGCTGTAGTCGGGCGACAGCTCCGACTGGCGAACTGGCGAGATGCTGCCCTGTCAACTGGGTTGCTACGCGAGGACCTTGGTTGTCTCATCGGCTCAGGGCTCGTCTCGGATGCGAATGGGTACCGGAGTTGTCAAGGAGGGAACGAGATGACGAGATGTACGGAGACACGAGGTCTTACCTGATCGTCATCATCCTGGTCGCTTGCAGCGCCACGTTGATTGCGCAAGTCGATACAGGAGTCCTGAGCGGCACCGTCTCGGACGGCACAGGGGCGGTGATCCCAGGCGCAAACGCAGAGGTCCTCAACACCGGGACGAACTATCGGCTCACCTTGGAGACAAATGCGTCGGGATTGTACGTCTCTCCGCCGTTGCCGCCCGGGACATACCGAATCACAGTTTCCACTGAGGGGTTTCGGACCGCAGCCAAAGAGGTCGCGCTGAACCTGTCCGAGCGAATCGCGGTTAACTTTGAGCTCGAGGTCGGCGCCGTTGTCGAGTCAGTGGATGTGGAAGCCATCGGAACTGTCTTGCAGACCGAGACCGCAACACTGAGCACGCTGCGATCCGAACAGGAGGTCAAGGAACTCCCGAACATCTCCCGCAACTTCGTGGACCTGATGCGTTACAGCGCGGGAGTCGTCCTAGCCCAACCCCACAACTCAGGCTTGCCGCTGTCCCAGATTCGTGGCAGCACCGTGTCAAGCGTGAATGGCGGGCACCTGACGGACAACAATTTTGTGGTCGACGGCCTTCAGAACAACAGCAACCATCAGGGTCAGGGCGTGATGGTGTTCCCGGAGATTGAGGCGCTTGAGCAGTACCGCGTGGAGACCTCCGCGCCTGATGCACGGTACGGGAGAACCGGTGGGACGCTGAACATGGGCTACAAGTCCGGCACGAACGAATTCCACGGGTCGGCCTTCTGGTTCCTGCGGAACGACGCCCTCGACGCGAGGAACTTCTTCAACACGGGCGATAAGACCCCACTGAGGAGGAACATGCTGGGTGCAACACTCGGCGGACCACTGGGCCGGAAGGAAGGTTCGACGTTCTTCTTCCTCTCCTACGAGGCGACGCGAACCCGCCAGAGCACGACGAACATCGCTAGTGTCCCGTCGAGCCTGATGAGGAGTGGAGACTTCAGCGAGGTGACGGGTAGGAACCGAATCTTCGATCCGCTCACATCGTTGCCCAACGAGTCTGGCAAGCTCGCCAGAGAACCGTTCGCGAACAATGCGATACCCGAATCGCGGTTTAGCCCCCAAGGGCTGGCGGTCCTACGGTTCTTCCCTGAACCGACCGGACCCGGCCTCGCCGCGAACTTCACGACGGAGGCCAACAACACCCAAGACACCGACCAAGGCACGGTCAAGATCGATCAGGACTTCCGGGGAGGATCGCGCGGCTTCTTCCGTCTAACGAAGGGCCGGGCCGACTTTGTCAACGGCTTTGCGAACATTCTGGGGCCGGTCGCAACGCCCTTTGTGCAAGTCCAGGCACCCGCTACACAGGTCGTGGTCAGTCATACGCAAATCATCAACCCCCGGACCATCAACCAAGTCCGCGTGGGATTCACACGCGAGGACCTGAGGGCCGTATCGCTGAACGGCGGTCGTAACACCGCCGAGGATCTTGGCATACCGAACGTAAACGTGGATGAATACACCACCGGGCTGTCTGTCATCAGCGCCGCCGGGTACCCGAATCTGGGAGACAACCTGTGGAACCCGGCAATCCTGCCAATGAACAACATCCAGTTCAGCGACAACCTTGAGATGACCCGCGGAAACCACAGCTTCCGATTCGGATTCGACGCCGTACGCCGGCATACCAATGGCTTCCAGACGTCGAGACCCCGCGGACAGTTCGGATTCGTTCTCAGGTTCACTAACAATCCGGCCAACGCCAAGAACACCGGTTTCGGCCCTGCCGAGCTATTGCTTGGGAAACCCGGGAACGTCCAGCTGGTTTACATGCAGGGAACGCGCGGAATGCGCAGGACCGACTACGCATGGTACTTCCAGGATGACTGGAAGGTGACCCAGAGACTCACTCTGAATCTGGGAATCCGCTACGATCTCCTGGCAGACTACCCGCAGACCGAAGTCGGCGACCGTTTGATCCAGTTCGACATTGAGTCGGGGAATCCAGCTTCGGTGAACGAAGGTCGTTTCCCGTGGCGAAGCGGCATTGCGAATGACCTGAACAACTGGGCACCGCGCCTCGGCCTAGCCTACCGGATCGGGGACGGAACCGTGATTCGATCCGCGTACGGCATCTACTACAACGGCCAGCCGATTCACCTCAATGCGGGCCTCCTCTCGCAGGCGCCGTTTTTTGTCAACACACGAGTCGACAATGCCCAAGGAGACTTCGAAGGCGCCCGAGGCTTGGCCGACGGCCCGCTCCGGGTGAGAGAACTTCTCTCTCCCGGACAGAGCCGGCGGGGCTACGATCCTGACAGCTACGCCATTCCGTACATGCAGCAATGGAACTTTGCGATCCAGCAGCAGCTCCCGGCCCAGCAGCAGCTGACGGTGGCATACGTGGGATCGAAGGCAACTGCATTGCGCCAGCAGATCAACTTCAATCAGGCTGTTCCCGGGGACGGACCCATCACCCTCCGCCGACGCTGGCCAAATCACGCAGCCGTCAACATCGTGCAGACGCGGGGCAATTCCAACTACCACAGTCTGCAAACTACGCTTCGCAAGCACTTTTCTGGAGGCTTGCAGTACCAACTCAACTACACTTGGGCCCACCACATCGACGAGGCAGCCGGCGCATTGCCGATCACGGACCTCTCGGGGAACCGGGGCAACAGCGGTCTGGACCTTCGCAATTCCGTCAACGCGACCGTTGGATACGACTTGCCGATCGGCCGTGGCAAGGCGTTGCTCGGCGACGCCTCCGCCGCTGTCGACCAAATCCTCGGCGGATGGAAGGTCAACGCGTTGCTAACGTTCACGGACGGCTATCCGTTCAGTCCCGCTGGGCCGAACACGCTGAACATCGGTGAACGAACTCGACCGGACCGGATTGCTGACGGAAACCTCCCCGACAGCCAACAGACGATTCGGCGGTGGTTCGATACCGAGGCCTTCGTCGCTCCCGGCTTCCGGCAGTTCGGCAACTCCGGGCGCAATGTGCTGTTCGGTCCGGGGACGAAGCTGGCGAACGTTTCGGCCCACAAGAACTTCCACGTCAGCGAGGGAAAGCGACTCCAGTTCCGCGCAGAGTTCTTCAACGTGACGAACACACCTCACTTCAACAACCCGAACTCCAACATCGCGTCACCGGCGGTAGGGCGGATCACCAGAGCTGGCAGCGAGAATCGGTTCCAGCGCACGCAGCGTCTCGTTCAGTTCGGGCTGAGATTCGTGTTCTGACGAAATCAGCCCAACTGGTCAGCCGCGCAGCATGGTGTTGAGGCAAGAGTGTGAAATCCACAAGGTAGTTGCACAGATCGTGGGCAATCCGCAATATTGGAGTGAGCCTCTTCGGAGAGACGCTAGTCTAGGGCACACTCCTGCAGACGACTGTGGATCTGTCCTCCGCGAGCGGGCTAGGGACTCCTCATCACGGGGCCGCTGTGGTCACCTGAATCTTCGCGCACCCTCCGGAAGGAGTAGCGGAAAGGCCAGCCTGATGACCGGCCCCGGGGACGTTGGGCACTAATCCCAAATCGATCGCAGATGGCAAGCCGTGATGATTCAGCGCGAATCGACTCCTAGACGCGCTCCTTGTATCCCCGGTTTGTCCCTATGCAGAGCAATGTCGACCTCTGGTTCGCGTCTTGACCAAACCCTCATGAACGGGTAGCCGTTCGCCCCGACGGCATGAAACACCTCTCGAGGTGAGGCCAGCAGCAGCCCTCCGGGCGGTCTCCCGGCGCTGACGCCCGTGCTCCAATACCAGGTGGCGAAAGCGGGGCATGGTCGGATTTTTTACTGACGGTTTCGTCTTCGAAATCCAAACTGATCCTGCGGTCCCGTGTCGAGCCCCGAATTGCTCCCGTCTTCCCTCTCCGGGAAGCGTGGGCGCATGGCAAATAGTGCCCCGCCTCCCGGGCGGGTGTCCAGTTCCGGGACCGCTACCCGCTCCCGCCGGAAAGGAGTATAACCGATGCAGAACGATCACTTCGTGCCGGACGCGATGCATGTCGCCGTGCCCCGCGCTGCCGGCGTCGATGTCCACAAGATGCAACTCACCGCGGCCGTGCGGGTCTACGGGCGTGACGGCGGCGACGCGCAGGCTTCCATCCGCATCTTCGGAACCGACCCCCCGGCCCTCAAGGAGTTCACCGGCTGGCTCAACAGCCATGGCGTGACCTCTGCCGTCATGGAGGGCACGGGCGTGTACTGGATTGCGCCCTTCCGAGCGCTGGAGGACGCGGGAATCTCCCCGCAACTGGTCCATGCTCAGCATGTGAAGCAAATCAAAGGCCGCAAGACGGACATCCAGGATGCGGTGTGGCTGGCCCGCGTGTGCCAGTTCGGCTTGGCTCGGCCCAGCTACGTGCCTCCGCGCGAGTTCTCCGAACTGCGCCAGCAGTGCCGCTACCGGCGCAAGGTCGTCGCCGACCGCGCCCGCATCCGCAACCGTCTGCAGAAGACGCTGGACCACGACGGCCTGCGGCTGGGCGGGCTGCTCTCGGACTTGCTGGGGCTCAACGGCCGCCGCATCCTCGACGGCCTGGTGCAGCGTCACAGCGTCGAGCGCATCCTGAAGAAGCTCACTTGGCACATGCGCGACAAGCTGGAGCCGATCGCACGCACGCTGGAGGCCGAGCTGTCCCACGCTGCGCTGTGGCGGCTGTCCTCCCTGCTGCAGGACTTCGATGCGGCGAACGAGCGCTTGCAGGATCTGGATGCCTTGGTGGGCAACGCGCTGCAGCCTTGGGAGCGCGAGCTGGACCTGCTGCAGACGATTCCGGGCATTGGCTGCAGCAGTGCCCATGCGATCTTGGCCGAGATCGGTCCCGAGCCCACGAGAGCATTCCCGAATGCGGCCAGCCTTGCAGCTTGGGCCGGCGTGTGTCCGGGCAACAACGAGAGTGCCGGCAAACGGCGTTCCGGTCGTGTCCGCGCGGGGAACAAGGCTCTGCGGGCCACCCTGACGGAGTGCGCCCTCGGAGCAGCCCGCACCTCGTCATCGCAGTTCCACGGCTATCACCAGAACATGAAAGCGCGCATCGGCCACAAGCGCGCGACCCTGGCGACGGCGCACAAGCTGCTGCGCACGATCTACGCCATTCTGCGGGACGATCATCCGTACCGCGACCCCAAGGTCAACTACGAGAGCCTGCTGGTGAAGCGCAACGCGTCCCGCTGGATCCGCATGCTGACCAAGCACAACTACCTCAACGAGGTCCGGGCACTCGCCTAGGCAGAGCCCGCCAGCCTACAGACAGCAGCGCAGGTCCTTCCACCCACCGTCGTCGGGCCCAAGGCCACAGATCGGGGCTGCCTTGGGACGGCACCAACCGGAGGCCCACGCGTCACAGTGCCGTGGCAAGCGAAGCGCGCCACGGCCACAGCCGAATTGTGTCCGCCCATCCGAGTGTTTCATGGCAAACCCTCATGAACGGGTAGCCGTTCGCCCCGACGGCATGAAACACCTCTCGAGGTGAGGCCAGCAGCAGCCCTCCGGGCGGTCTCCCGGCGCTGACGCCCGTGCTCCAATACCAGGTGGCGAAAGCGGGGCATGGTCGGATTTTTTACTGACGGTTTCGTCTTCGAAATCCAAACTGATCCTGCGGTCCCGTGTCGAGCCCCGAATTGCTCCCGTCTTCCCTCTCCGGGAAGCGTGGGCGCATGGCAAATAGTGCCCCGCCTCCCGGGCGGGTGTCCAGTTCCGGGACCGCTACCCGCTCCCGCCGGAAAGGAGTATAACCGATGCAGAACGATCACTTCGTGCCGGACGCGATGCATGTCGCCGTGCCCCGCGCTGCCGGCGTCGATGTCCACAAGATGCAACTCACCGCGGCCGTGCGGGTCTACGGGCGTGACGGCGGCGACGCGCAGGCTTCCATCCGCATCTTCGGAACCGACCCCCCGGCCCTCAAGGAGTTCACCGGCTGGCTCAACAGCCATGGCGTGACCTCTGCCGTCATGGAGGGCACGGGCGTGTACTGGATTGCGCCCTTCCGAGCGCTGGAGGACGCGGGAATCTCCCCGCAACTGGTCCATGCTCAGCATGTGAAGCAAATCAAAGGCCGCAAGACGGACATCCAGGATGCGGTGTGGCTGGCCCGCGTGTGCCAGTTCGGCTTGGCTCGGCCCAGCTACGTGCCTCCGCGCGAGTTCTCCGAACTGCGCCAGCAGTGCCGCTACCGGCGCAAGGTCGTCGCCGACCGCGCCCGCATCCGCAACCGTCTGCAGAAGACGCTGGACCACGACGGCCTGCGGCTGGGCGGGCTGCTCTCGGACTTGCTGGGGCTCAACGGCCGCCGCATCCTCGACGGCCTGGTGCAGCGTCACAGCGTCGAGCGCATCCTGAAGAAGCTCACTTGGCACATGCGCGACAAGCTGGAGCCGATCGCACGCACGCTGGAGGCCGAGCTGTCCCACGCTGCGCTGTGGCGGCTGTCCTCCCTGCTGCAGGACTTCGATGCGGCGAACGAGCGCTTGCAGGATCTGGATGCCTTGGTGGGCAACGCGCTGCAGCCTTGGGAGCGCGAGCTGGACCTGCTGCAGACGATTCCGGGCATTGGCTGCAGCAGTGCCCATGCGATCTTGGCCGAGATCGGTCCCGAGCCCACGAGAGCATTCCCGAATGCGGCCAGCCTTGCAGCTTGGGCCGGCGTGTGTCCGGGCAACAACGAGAGTGCCGGCAAACGGCGTTCCGGTCGTGTCCGCGCGGGGAACAAGGCTCTGCGGGCCACCCTGACGGAGTGCGCCCTCGGAGCAGCCCGCACCTCGTCATCGCAGTTCCACGGCTATCACCAGAACATGAAAGCGCGCATCGGCCACAAGCGCGCGACCCTGGCGACGGCGCACAAGCTGCTGCGCACGATCTACGCCATTCTGCGGGACGATCATCCGTACCGCGACCCCAAGGTCAACTACGAGAGCCTGCTGGTGAAGCGCAACGCGTCCCGCTGGATCCGCATGCTGACCAAGCACAACTACCTCAACGAGGTCCGGGCACTCGCCTAGGCAGAGCCCGCCAGCCTACAGACAGCAGCGCAGGTCCTTCCACCCACCGTCGTCGGGCCCAAGGCCACAGATCGGGGCTGCCTTGGGACGGCACCAACCGGAGGCCCACGCGTCACAGTGCCGTGGCAAGCGAAGCGCGCCACGGCCACAGCCGAATTGTGTCCGCCCATCCGAGTGTTTCATGGCAAAATGGAGGTCCGGGCAGGGAGAGACGTAGATTGCGGGCTTGTGTCCGCGCGAACGAGCCAATGAGCACCGTGACCCTTCGCCTGGGATGGATGCCACACTAGAACGTGCTGCTACAAGTAGTGGAGCAAGAATCGACTGTCGGGCGGCGGAAGGTGACCAATCGCTTGTGGTTGGTTGCCAAGACGTCTCCAGCGATGTAAGGCGTAACAGGCCAGTAGGTCTTGTCAAGGCCCCGTCTAACGCTTGCGGGGTCTGCTTGGGCGCATCTCGACTCGGCTGGCCAGATTCCGCGCCGGCGTCTTGATCAGGTGGACTGCCATCGAGGCGATAGAGGCTGGATCCAGCTTCCAATCAGCTCCGGCCGTTGAGGAACTGAACTCGGTCTGAACGCTGCCCGGCATGATGGTGCTGACCCGGATGTTGTCGTACCGCAGGTCGAGCATGCACGCCTCCGTAAAGCCGGCAAGCCCAAACTTCGACGCGTTGTAGGCGGCCCCGGAAGCGAACGGGTGCTTGCCGGCCAAGCTTCCGATGTTCAGGATGAACCCCCCGCCACGCCGTTTCATCCTCGGTGCCGCCAGACGCGTGAAATGGAAGGCCCCGCTCAGGTTCGTGCCGATGACCTCCTGCCACTGTTCGGGAGAGATCTCGTCCACGGGGGCAAAGTGGCCGACGCCGGCGTTGTTCACGAGGATGTCAAGGCCGGCCAGCTCGCGGTCCACGAATTCGAAGAACCCGGCGGCTTGGTCCCAGTTGCCGACATCGCAACAGGCCCCGACTGCTCTTCCATCGGGCGCCAAGGACTTGAGAGCGTTCTGCAAGGAGTCGGCACGGCGTCCGCAGATCGCCACATCCGCACCCTCAGCAAGCAGCGCGCGCGCAATCTCTAGGCCTATGCCCCGCGTACCGCCGGTCACGATCGCTCCTTGCTCGCTCAGGCCTGCCATCTGTTCTCTAGGCGCGCGGTCTGTCCAGCGCTGGCTTCGATACAATAGCAGCCCGTGGAGGGTCCCGTGGCCAGCCCCGAGATCGACGCGTCCGGCGTCCGGATCGTGCGGGATGAGATCACCGACTTTGTCCGCGAGCACGTTGAGCAGATCGGGGCCGGCGCTGCAGGCATCGCCCAAGCCCGCATAGATGCCGCCAAGGCACGAGCTGCTTCTCAGACCGAATCGCTGCTTCAGACCATCGCCGATTCGGCGCGCACTATCCGTGGCGCTGCCGGCACGGGAGCGGCCTTCAGATCCCTGTGTGATGTGGCCGCACGCTTCTGTGACGGCGCCATCCTGTTCGTGTGCGATGGCGATTCCTTGCGGGGCTTCCGCTCGGCCGGCAATGGAACGACTCCGAGCACGGCCGACGTAGCCCGAATCGTGGTCGCGCTGCCGTCGGCGCCAGTACTGGCGCGCGCCCTAAAGTCGAAGCGTCCGGTGTCGACCGGTGGTAATCACCACAATGTGTTGCCCGAGCTGGCTAGAATCTGCGGTCTGGATGCTGACGTGCCGCTGCTTGGCTTCCCGATCGTCCTGCGGGAGACTGCACTGGGTCTGCTGCTCGCCTTCGGGCGGGTCAACCAGCCAGTGATCGAGACCCTCGTGCTGACTACGGAGGCTTGGGTGGAGGCGTTAGGATCCCGTGTACATGCTTGAGACTCGAGCCTCGCTGTCCCGAGACCGCGCCCCCCGCTGCGCCATCTTGACCGGACGGTTCGTTGCCGTCTTCTTCCTGGCTGCCGGATTGTTCCTGGGCCCGCCGCCCGTGGCGGGAGTGTCGGAGAGGTTGGGCGAGCTCAGCCGTGCGCTGGCGAGGCGCGACTCGTCAGAGAATCTGGCCAAGCTTCAGGAGTTTGCAGAGCAGGCTACCGGGCGGGAGACCGCTCTTGCCCGCTATTCCCTAGGCATGGCCCACCTCCGCGCCAGTCGATTTGGCGAGGCGGAGCGCCTGCTGGCAAGTGTGCTTGGCGAGGATGGCTGGGTCGGGGAGTACGCCGCCTATTACCGGGCTCGAAGCATTGTGCTGGCTGAGGAATTTCAGAGATCGCTGGTTCCCCTTCAGGCATTCGCCGCGAAGTATCCCGACAGCCGTTTTCGGCCCGCCGCTGACCGCCTCCGGGTCGAGAGTTTGCTTCGGCTCAGAGATCTCGACGGGGCTCGCGCAGCGCTTGACCCCGTTCAGGGAAGGCTGACGGAGCCGGTTCGCTTCTACCTCGGGGGCCGGGTCGAACACGTTGCCGGGAACTTGGAGGAGGCGATCGAGCTGTATAGGCGCGCCTACTATTTCCATCCCTTCTCTGACCAGGCCGTAGCGTCCGCCGACCATCTGAATCGGCTCCGCCGACAGATGGGAGGGCGATATCCGTTGCCTCCCGCGACTTGGCGCTTGGAGCGCGCTGAGCGCTTGCGCGAGGGCGGAAGGAATGCAGACGCCTCCGCCGAGTACAGTCGGGCACTGGCAGGAGGGCTCAAGGGGACGGGCCGGGATCGGGCAACGATCGGAAAGGGGGCATCGGACTACGCGAGGCGCCGGTCGAGCACTGCCTACCCCGCTTTGGCAAGAGCGCGCCCGAGCGACCCCGAACTGAACGCTTGGAGGCTATACCTGCTTTGCGCCATCGAACGCCGCAAGGGACTAGCGGGAGAGATGGCTTCCAGCATTGCCAAACTGGCCCGTGACCACAGCGAGTCGCGCTGGTACGAGGAAGCGCTCCTCACGATCGGCAACTACTACTACCTGCGCGACAGCCGGACCCAGTACACCAAGTGGTTCCGCCAGCTCGTAGAGGCCGCACCAGACGGGCGCCACGCGCCATACGCGCACTGGAAGCTGTGCTGGCGGTCTTGGCTCGACCACGCCCCGGCACGGGCGAGCCTGCTGGCGGAGCACTTGCACTTCTTTCCGGGGGCCTCGACCGCTGCGGGTGCCATGTACTGGCTCGGGCGCTTGCGGGAGGAGGAAGGGCGTCGGCAGGATGCGGTCGCGCACTACCGGGTCGTCAGCGACAGATTCCCCCACTACTACTACGGCTACCTAGCGAGGCAGAGGCTGGGAATGCTCGGGAATCCCGAGCTCCAGAGCGAACGGGGCTATATGGAGCTCGCGGGCATGCTTCCACCTGTACGCCCCATCGCATCGCGACCTCGCGCGGCTACGAAAGCGATCTTGGATGTCGGCGACGAGATGCTCCAGCTAGGGTTTGCGGAAGATGCCGAGTATGAGCTCTCGAGAGCGGAAGCGGGCGAACCCGACGCACACTTCGCGGGCCTCAGCCTGGCGCGGCTGCACGATGCAGAGAGCCATCACCATTTGGCCGTGCGGGCCATGAAGCGATACGTCGTCGGCTACCTGCGTGTGCCGTTCGAGGCCCTCGACGAAGAGTATTGGCGTGCCCTCTATCCTCTGCCGTTCGCAGACCAGCTTCGGTCGCGATCCGAGAGACACGGTCTAGACCCGTATTTGGTCGCTTCCCTGATCCGGCAGGAGTCGGAGTTCAATGCGGGGGCACGCTCCAGCGCGGGAGCCCTTGGACTGATGCAGGTTATGCCGGCCACCGGGCGCACCCTCTTCCGGAGGCTGGGGATCGCGGGATTTTCCAACTCCAAGCTGACCGTGCCCGATATCAGCCTGCGCCTCGGGACCTTCTACCTGAAAGAGACCATCGCCACTTTCGACGGCCGGCTAGAGGAGGCGCTCGCCGCCTACAATGCGGGTCCGCATCGCATCCCGGGCTGGCTTGCGCTAGGCAGGTTCGACGATCCGGCCGAGTTTGTCGAGACCATACCGTTTAGCGAGACTCGCGGCTACGTGCAGGCCGTGCTGCGAGGTCGGGAGACCTACAAGCACCTCTACGGGGAGTAGTCGTTCGGGGACCTTGCTGTCCCCTCACCAGCCTGTTATTGCCCCGCGGGTAACGGGATGGCGTCGCGAGGTTGCCCACAGAGCCGTTCAGTCGTGCCTTGGCTCCGAGATTCTCCCGTCCCTCATTTGCAGGACGCGGGCCGCACACTCCCGCGCTGCGTCCGGATTGTGCGTGATCATCATCACCGTCTGTCCCAAATCGCGATTTAGGGTCTTGAGCACCTCCAAGACGACGAGGGAGTTCTCAGAGTCGAGATTCCCGGTCGGCTCGTCGGCGAGCAGGATGGGCGGCCTGTTGACAAGGGCCCTGGCGATCGCTACGCGCTGCTGTTCCCCTCCCGAAAGCGTGCTTGGCTTGTGCCGCATGCGGTGACGGATGCCGAGGATGCGCACGAGCTCTTCAAAGTGCCCCTCGTCCTTGCCGGCGCGGCCCGCGATGTGCTGCGCGATCCGAATGTTCTCCTCCGCGGTAAGGGTGGGTAGCAGGTTGAACCGCTGAAACACGAACCCGACCTTGCTCTTGCGCAGTTCGGTCCGCTGGGCGTCCGAAAGGCTCTCGAGGCGGACTCCGTCGATTTCGACGCTGCCGCCGGTCGGCGCCAGCATGCCGCCGACGATGTGGAACAACGTGGACTTGCCGGAGCCTGACGGGCCCAGCAGCGCCACGAACTCCCCCGCTTGGACGTCCATAGAGACTCCTCGAAGGGCGGGAACGTCGACTGAGCCAAATCGATAGACCTTGCGCACGTCTCGGATCCGGATCAGCGGCCTCTCGGTATTCGTGGTCACAGCAGGATGTCTACTCGTAGGACAGCGTTTCGCAGGGGTCGGCGCTGGCGGCCTTCCAAGCGGGATAGCCGGCGCCTAGCACGGAACCGATGACAGTCAGCACGGCCGCCCCGGCGAGCCACTCCGGGACGAAGATAACCGGGATCAAGGGATAGCGCACGGACACCAGTTCGCGTCCCACGACACTCAGGCCGTAGCCGCAGGCGATCCCGGCAACACTCAGGATGAGTGTCTCCCGCATCAGGATCGAGCCGATTATGACCTTGGAAGCGCCAATTGCCTTGAGAATCCCGATTTCCCGCGTCCTTTCTAGGACCGCGGTGTACATCGCCAGCATGACGACGATAAAGCCGATGGCCACAGCGATCGAGATGATGATGTTGACGAACTGGGACGACATCTGACGGACGCTCGTGGCAGTGAGCGCCAGAAAGTCCTCGACTGAGTCGACTGATCTGTTCGGGATCAGCTCGCGCAGCTCGTCGATGAGCGCTCGGGTGTCGCTGTCCTCAGCGACCTTGATGTACACCTGGCTGAACCTGCCTTGCCAGCCCTGCAGGTCGCTCATCGTCTCCAACGGGATGAACACGCGCGACATCTTCCCGGTTTCGCAGATTCCGACCACGTCGAAGTCGCGTCCCATCAGCTCCACGGCCTGCCCGACAGTGATCTCTTCCTGCCGGGCGTACACCTCATCGACAACTGCCTCGAAGGGGGCTTCGTAGGGCCGGCCCTCGAACAGCACGACACCTCCGCTCATGGCGTCGAGCTGGTCCCAGTCCACACCCGTAATGGTCTGCAGGTTGCCGGGCGTGAACACCGTGGCTCCCATCGCTTGGGTGATTTGCGGGTAGCGATCTTGGAGCATAGACGGCAGCTTGGCCGAGATGTCTGCGCCACCGATCGCGGCGCTGGAGATTTGTGGACGGATCAGGATGTCGGCCCCGACTCCCCTGGTCCGCCTGAGCGACTCGGTCAAGAGACCTTCCGAAACGCCAACCATCAGCACGATCATGGTCACCTCAACGGCGACCGCCAAGATCGTGAGCAGCGTCCGCAGCGGGCGGTGCAGCAGGTTGCGGAGTACTAGGCGGTGGACCATCCGTGATTCCTTCAGGACGAGGAAGCCTCCGGGTCGCCGATTCGCTCCACCACCACGTCCCTCGGCAGCGCGAGTTCAAATGAGGCGTCGGGCACGTCTGCGTTCAGTCCGGGCCTGGAGATCTCGATCTCGACCTCATAGCCGTCTTGCGGACGCTCAATCCGCAGCTCCTGCGGGTACGGCAGACCATTGTCTTCCAACCAGTCGCGGTACCAAGCATCCGTGGCGACCTCGGTCTGGTCGTCGAGGATCATCAGTCTGGAGAGTTTCAGGTCGTCCCTGCTGAACCAGTACTTGCGGCGGATCCGCAGGGTGTCGCCAGGTCCGTCCTCCACGACGTGCAGCACTTGGTAACCCGACTGGCCGTACATCTCAATGTCTAGGATCACCCGCGACTGGTCTTCGATGGGATCCAGCATGATCGCCTGCAGGAGGTGTTGGGGCCGGATGTTCTCGAAGCGGTTCTCCGAGATCTCGATCAGGTCGGTCACTCCTTGGTAGACGCGGTTTTGGAACGGCACGTAGACCTTGAACTCGCTGCCATCCGAAACCATGTCATAGACCTTTGCGATGCCTCCCGGGACCTCGGCGTTCGTGCGGATCCAGCCTGGCCGGCGCAACACCAAGGCGCCGCGCGCGTCCCGGTAGCGGGTTTCCTTCACGCGATCCTCGGACTGCACGGTCAGCGTGATCTGAATGATCGCCCTCATCGACTGGATGGCTGCGATCCGCTGGATCGTATCGATCAGCTCTTGGCGGGTAGCTGTGCGTGCGGGGGCCGGAGGCGGGAGTTCCGTGGTGGTGGAGAGTACCCCGCAGCCCGAACTGGCGCACAGGCAAAAGAAGGCTGCGGTGAATCGAGGGAACACGTTACCGTTGACCCGGGCCCCCCGCCAACTGCCCGTCCAAAGCCAATTGTACCAGCCTCTCCTTCGCTTCCCGCGAGGCAGTCGGTCGGGGAAAGCCAATCTTGGGCGGCAGACTTGGCTGGACCGCCTTGGCTGTGTGCATAACCGGCTGGCTGGAAGGGCACGTGGCCTAGGCACAGGAGGATTCGGCTACCGTGCTGCCTGAGGCCGTTCGGGCTCGGTCTGAAGAGGGCACTCACGCGACAGTTTGAACACCTGCCCAGGATGTACGACCGGGCGCTCAAGCATGCCCTGCCGTTGCGGCCACTTGCCCGGAACTGTTCGCTCGCTCGGGGGGATCTCTTGCAGCAGCACTCGTTGGGCGGGCTGCGGTCCCTTACGCCCGTGTAGGAGGGGGTCGGCTCCGATGGCACAACGCACGGCAGCAGGAGGCCAGCAGCCGGTCAAGCGGGTGAGGAGTGCGGGCCGCGGCAGCCGGTGGTTGATCGAGCCCACTCTTAGGCCGGCGGACCGAGCGGGGCGGAGGGAACGGCTACCGTTTTGGAACCCAGTAGCCGCGCACGAAGTGGTCCGGGCCGGTCTCGGGTCGGCTGGTCCTGAGGACATGGTGGCCGTCAAGGCTACGAGGCGGCCGAGCCGGTCCGATATCAATTGACGAGCGGTTGCCCGGCCGCGATCGACACGGCAGGCATGCCTGCGGGAGGCCCTGTCTCGGTGGCTTCCGCTGAACTTGAGACGGCTAGGGCCGCGGCTGTGGGTAGCGCTATCATCGGTTGAAGCCGATGCTAAGCGGAGGTCAGTTTGCGATCGCCCCGGACGCGGTCGACCTTGAGGCGGCTTCCCGTGAGATTCGGTTCCACCCTGCGTCCAACCGAAGCCCCCGCAAGCTAACCCGAGCACAGCTGGACCACTTCAACGCCCACGGCTACGTCACGGGCATCCGCGTGTTCTCCGATGACGAGATTGCGACAGTGCGCGAGCGATTCGACCGACTGCTGGCCCGGACGTTGGCTGGGGGCGGTGACAGCTACTCGATCAGTTCCGCCCACCTGAGCCACGCTCAGGCTTACGACCTGCTGACCGATCCGCGGATCGCGGCGTACGCAAGGGACATCTTGGGAGAGGATGTTGTTGGGTGGGGCTGCCACTACTTCTGCAAGCTGCCACACGACGGCAAGCGGGTGGACTGGCATCAAGACGCTACTTATTGGCCGCTGACTCCGTCCAAGACAGTTACCGCTTGGCTCGCCATCGATGACGCCGACACGGAGAACGCCTGCATGCGATTCGTGCCCGGCTCGCACCTTCGCGGAGCCCTGCCGTTTGAGGTTGACGACGGCAATTCATCGACCGTTCTCAACCAGCGCGTCGCCGGGATCGAGCGTTTCGGCCAACCCGTGGACAACATCCTGCGGGCCGGCGAGATGTCGCTTCACTCGGACCTGCTGCTGCATGGCTCGGAGGCGAACGATTCCGACCGGCGCCGATGCGGGCTGACGCTGCGGTACTGCTCTGCGGAGGTCAGTGCCTATCTGGATTGGCACCGAAAGGGCGTCGTGGTGAGCGGATCCGACCGTCGCAACCATTGGGCCAATCCGCCCAGACCCAGAGAATGAAGGGGCGCCTCGTACGCCCCAGCTTGGACTGAACGCAATGGAAGGCCTGCGCATACCAACAATCGATCTGGTCATCATCGTTGCCTATCTGCTGGGGATATTGGCTGTGGGCGTCCTCTCGGTACGTCGCCAGCGGATGACCGGTGAGGTGTACTTCCTTGCGGGCCGATCGCTTGGGTGGGTGATGATCGGCGCTGCCCTTTTCGCGTCCAACATCTCGACCATCCACCTGGTGGGCCTGGCGGCTTCCGGTTACAACGAAGGTCTGGTATGGGGAAACTTCGAGTGGATGGCCGCCTTTACGCTGGTCATCCTATCCCTGTTTTTCGCACCGTTCTACTTCCGCAACCGGATCGAGACCCTGCCGGAGTACCTTGAGCGCCGATTCAACGCCGCCGCGAGGTCCTTCTTGGCCTTCATGGCGATCCTAGGCGCGCTGTTCATCCACATCGGCATGAGCCTGTACGCG
This sequence comes from Bryobacterales bacterium, assembly GCA_965203925.1. Lineage (GTDB taxonomy): Bacteria > Acidobacteriota > Terriglobia > Bryobacterales > UBA6623 > VXMF01. Next base: position 6,051,653 of record OZ241924.1, on the reverse strand, counting down.
GGCGCCACCGTGTTTGAGCAGTTCTTCGGGATTGACGTAGTGACGTCGATCCTGATCATTTCGCTGGTGACGGGGGTATACACCGTCCTCGGGGGCCTGAAGGCCGTTGTCGTAACGGAGACCATCCAGACAGTGTTGCTGATCGGAGGATCGATCCTGGTCACAGCGTTGGCGATAGGAGCGCTTCCGGAGCAGGGCATCGGCACGGTCGAGGAGTTCAAGGCTCAGCTGAAGCCCCGCCAGCTCAGCATGGTCTGGTCGGACAATTCCGCCGGCCTGGCGTGGTACTCAGTGCTGCTGGGCTACCCGGTTCTGGGGATTTGGTACTGGTGCACCGATCAGACGATCGTTCAGCGCGTGCTCGCGGCCCGCTCGGAGCATGACGCCCAGATCGGACCGCTCTTCGCCGGTTTCATCAAGGTGCTGCCGGTGTTCATCCTGGTGCTGCCGGGCGTGGTCGGGTACGTGCTGTACGGGGACCAGATCGGCGACGACGCCAACCAAGTCCTGCCGATGCTGATCCAGGAACTTGTTCCCACTGGGCTGCGCGGGCTGATTTCGGCCGGGCTGCTGGCCGCCCTGATGAGCACCATCGCGGCGGCTCTCAACAGCTGCGCCACACTCTTTGCGGTGGACATCGTCGCGCGCGTGCGGCCGTCGACGAGTGACGCCGCCCAAGTGCGCATTGGCCGCTGGAGCGCGGTTGCCGTCATGCTCTTGGCAATGGCCTGGTCGACGCAGGGAGACAAGTTCTCGAGCATCTTCGAGGCCGTACAGGAGATTGGTGCGGCGCTTGCGCCAGCGATCACAGCGGTGTTCCTTTGGGGCGTGTTCTGGAAGCGCGGGACGTCCCAGGCAGCGGTGGCGACCTTGGTCTGCGGCTTTCTGATGGGAGCCGCGGCCTTCATCTTGGACTTCAAGGACGCGAGCGGGCACAAGCTGATCACGGACAGTTGGGGAATACCGTTCATGCTGCAGGCGTTTTGGATGACGGTAATCTGCAGCATCATCTTCTATGTGGTGAGCAAGCGGACACCGCCGCCCCCGGAAGAGAAGGTTGCCGGCCTGACATGGGACAACCCTATGCGGGCACTCACGCGGCGCTGGGCTGGGGCTGGCACGGATCCGCGCCATCTGGCCGTTGTGCTGTGCGTCGTGATTGCCAGTCTGTACGTCCTGTTCCGATAGTCCCCACCGGACGAGGAGAGAGAGATGGAATTGCCGAGGGTTTCCGTTCCCGACGACTATCCGCCCGTTCTGGGCCCGAGTGCTGCCTTTAAGGACTTGGCGGTTAGGGCCGACCTTTCCTACCACGACAGCCTGCCCGCGTCCCGTCAGGTGCTGATCGAGAGGCTGGCGGGGGCAGAGGCTGTGCTGAACGTCCGCTCCTCGGTGGAGTTCGGTGCGGAAGTGTTCGCGGCCTGTCCCGACCTGCGGGTCCTTTCGCTGTGGGGCACGGGCACCGATCACGTCGATCTGGACGCGGCATCCAGGCATGGTGTGATCGTCACGAACACACCGGGTGTCTCGGCGGTGGCCATGGCGGAGCATACGCTCGCGCTGATGCTGTCGGTCGCGCGCGACATACCGAGGCTTGACATGAAGACCAAGCGGGGAGGTTGGCCGAGGGGATTCGTCACCCAGCTGCACGGCAAGACGCTCGGCGTCGTTGGATTGGGTGCGATCGGGCTACAGACGGCGCGCGTCGCCCGAGGGATCGGCATGCGGGTCATTGCTTGGACGCGCAGACCGGAAGGCAAACCGCTTGAGGGGCTCGGCGTCGAGTTGGTCGAGCTCGAAGAGCTCTACCTGCGGAGCGATGTGGTGAGCCTCCACGTGCGCCTGACGCGGGAGACGACCGGGATGATCGGACGGCGCGAACTGGGCGTGATGAAGCGCACCGCCATCTTGGTGAACACGGCACGGGGGGCGGTGGTTGACGAGACGGCTTTGCTGGAGGCGCTCCGCAGTGGTGGAATCGGCGGTGCTGGCTTGGACGTGTTCCAGACCGAGCCCCTTCCAGAAGGGCATCCTCTGGCAGACCTGCCGAACGTGGTCTTGACTCCCCACTCCGGCGGAGTGACTGCGGAGGCCCTAGAGGCCGGTCTTCAGATGGCAGTCGACAACGTCCTCGCGGCCTTAGGGGGCAAGGCTACGCATCGCGTCGCATGAGGCGGAGGGGCCGTGCTGGCACGCCTCGGAGTACACCGCTTTCAGCACGGCTTCCGGACTGGGCTCGACTGGCGCCGCCGCGGTCCTCCAGCGGACGCTGTCTGGATTTCGTTGGCAGTCCGGGCCTGATCGTTGGTCGTAGGTCGGTCGGGGGGCGACACACCCGCCCAAGCTCCCGCACGGGCCATAGGAATCTGGTGCACGGTCCCATAACTGGCGGGGTACTGACGGAATTGGAGCCTCGAACACTAACGCACCAGGGCTGCCCCTGTCACTCACTAGCACGAGGCCTGATAATTGGTCTGGGGCGCGTCGCCAAAGGCACGGATCGCAGATGTTGACGCGCTGTCTGTCATAACTGTGATCGATGCCCGATGCCCGATGCCCGAACGGGTCGGCTCCCGAGTATTGGTGAATCTCACAATGTCCAGACGATGGGATAGGCTAGCTTCCAATGCACCGGACCCGTGTGGCCCTCAGGTGGAGCATGTCGGCCAGGAACTCCTATCTTCGATCAACTACCCGCCTTTGTCGGCAGCATCTGCCCTTATTCGTTGATTCTGGCCGACCGAAGGAGATTGAGACAGGCTGATGACCTCTGATCAAGCCGCTGCGCTGGTCGGGCGGGGCGAGTCCGAGACGCTCGAGTTCAAGCGCACGACAGGAACGCGCAGGGAGGCGGCAAGGAGCGTCTGTGCCATGCTCAATCAGCGTGGTGGGCATGTCTTCTTTGGTGTCACGGCCGATGCAGAGGTGTTTGGCCAGCAAGTCAGTGAACGTACCATCGAGCAGCTGAGCGCCGAGCTGCGAAGGATTGAGCCCCCCGCGTTTCCGACGATTGAGCGAGTGCACCTGGACAACGACCGGGAAGTCATCGTGGTTTCAGTGAGTCGCGGACCGGTCAGGCCATACGTCTACCGCGGCACAGCGTATCGAAGGTTAGGCAATACGACCGTCCGCGCATCGGCTGACGAGTACAACCGGATGCTGTTCGAACGCATGCACAGCGAACAACGCTGGGAAAACCAGCCCGCTACCGGGTGGTCGGTCGACGACCTTGACTTAGCCGAAGTTCGAAGAACCGCTATGGAGGCGATTCGGCGTGGACGCCTAGAGGATCCCGGAACGAGCGACGTGCCTGAACTGCTGCGCGGTCTAGGCCTCTGCCGCAGCGGTGTCTTGTGTCGGGCGGGGGTTGTGCTATTTGGAAAGACTGCTCGCCTAGAGTTCGAGATGCCGCAGTGCCTCCTTCGCGTCGCTCGGTTCCGGGGCAACGACCGTAGCGAGTTTCTGGACAATCGACAGTTCAATGGCAACGCGTTCGTGCTCTTGGCGAGTGCCGAGCGGTTCCTGCGAGAAACGCTTCCAATTGCCGGCAGATTCGAAGATCATCGACTGGAGCGGATCGATGAACCGCTGTACCCGCCTCTCGCAGTGCGCGAGGCTCTGGCGAATGCTCTGTGCCATCGCGACTATTCGATTGGCGGTGGTTCCGTGGGCGTGGCGGTGTACGACGACCGCCTAGAGGTGACTTCATCCGGGACGCTGCACTTTGGGTTGACTCCCGCGAAGCTGTTTGAACCCCACGAGTCTTTACCGTGGAATCCGCTGGTCGCCCGAACCTTCTATCGGCGCGGCATCATTGAAGAGTGGGGACGCGGGACACTCAAGATGGCGGAGCTGGCAATATCTGCCGGGCTGCCACGCCCCGAAATCGAGGATAGGGGAGGTTACGTCACGGTACGGTTCCGACCGGCTTCCCGAAGGCGCATTGGTCAAGCCACCGTTGCCCGGCTGACCGAGCTACAACGCCGAGTCCTTGCTCTGATCGACCAATCGGGTCGAGGATTGGCGCTGCGCGAGATCTGCGCGGAGTTGGGACCGCTGACCACCAAACGGCAATTGCGAAGAGACCTCGCTACCTTGGGCGTCCAAGGTTTGATCAGGTCTACGGGGCATGGCCGGGGGGCTCGCTGGACAATGCTTGAAGAGCGGTAACTTGGGCCAATTCAGATAGGGACGGGCCAATTTGGGCCATTTCGGGCTTATTCCCAGTCCAAACCTGCGAGGTCATTCGCGGAGCGGCCTGCGACTGATTTCGAGAAGGAGCGTCGCCTGCCTGTCGGGGTCACCTTTCGGTGTAGCCACGGCGGCTTGACTTAGCATGTTCCAGATCGGCTTGGACTCGTTGTGCGGGCCGGCCAGTGTGTGGTGGTGTTGTGGCGGGCTATTTCGAAACAGGCAGCTGGCCGACGTGGAGGGAGCCCTCCAGGCTCACTATGACGGTGGTGGACTCTGGCCTGGCGACTTAGCCGAGACGCTCGGCGGTCTTCTTGATGCGGGTCAAGATGCGGTGGCTGTGGTGCTCCGCACAGTTGCCATCGTCAACAACGATTCTCATATCGTTGATCCCACAAGATTGATGTTGGCTCAGTAGCCGATAGGCTTGGATGCGATCGGCGGTTGGGCGGACGATCGGACGCAGCCTGAACTCGGCGCTCAGGGTGCCGAACGTGGCCTCGAGAACTCTCTGCAGCCAGGACGTGAACAATTCGTACTTGAGAACCGAGACACTTCGGTTGGTGTGTAGCCCGCAGCTTCCATCGGTCAGGACCTCAGTAAGGCACATCCCTTCAAGAATCAGCCAGCGCGATGCGCCTCCCTCGTCCGAGCCGAGGGCTTGGGTCCTGCATAGAGTCAATTAGGAAGGCCCTTGACCGGGGCCGCGCGGTCGTCACGACGGTCCGCGGAAGTGCGTTCGGCGAGGGTCTATGTGGTCTGTCGCCGGTTCTTGTTACAGGAATGTGGCGCGATGATGGGTCACGTTGGTTTGCTGCCGAATCGAATCGATCAGTGCCGAATCCCAATAAGCGAGCCGCTTCGGCGGCAGCGGGTCCTTGCTCACGAGCGGATGAGACACCCCCCTAGTGACCAGTGGGCCGGCCATAGCGGCCCGGGACAGATTGTTGGTGGCAGCTCTCAACCAAAGCTGCCTCAACGCGCTGGCCCTCAGGCGTGCGACCGTTGCCGAATGAGCCAGCGGCCCGTCCCAAGAATTCTCTTTGTCACTCACAGTGTATTGATTATGCTTCGGTTTTGCTGGCATAGTGAATGCACTAGCAAACGAGGTGTCCTCATGGCCACGATAACGGTACGCCGGCTCGACGATTCCGTGATGAAGTTATTGAAGGCACGTGCCGAGATCAACGAAAGGTCGCTTGAGGGGGAGGTCCGGCAGATCCTGAGAGCATCCGTTGAGAACGATATGGATGCCAAGAGACGCGTCTTCCTAGCACGGATCAAGCACCTACACAAGGACATCACGCTAAGAGGTCCGTCCACTCCTAGCGAAGTTCTGATACGAGAAGACCGGGATCGCGACCACGGCAGGTGACAATGCGAATCGTCATCGATGGCAGTGTTGCAGTCAAGTGGCTGGTTCCCGAGTCTGACTCCATGATCGCGATGCAGCTTCTCGACAGGTACTACGAACTGCATGCGCCTCGGTTGTTGGTGTCGGAGATCACCAATGTCTTGTGGCGCATAGCACGTTCGGGATCCCTGGAAGGATTTGACGCCCACCGCTTGGTCGCCGAGGTGGAAGGAATGTCCCTTAAGTGGAAGGACGACGAGGCGATATGCGTAGACGCACTACGAATCGCACTCGAGCTAGACCATCCCGCATACGATTGCATGTACTTGGCGCTTGCGATCCGAATCGGCGGATCCGTGGTCACCGCTGACAAGAGGTTCGTCTCGGTAGTGGACTCAACTAAGTACAAGCCGATCGTGATTCCTTTGAGGGACTTCTTCGGGAATGCCGACGTTGGCCCCGTTCACTTGCGGACACCGTAGTGGGGCCGCAGATTCTTGGATGATGGAGGGGAAGTGCCACAACTGTCGGATCCATCAGGCGGTCTCCGTGGTTGCTCAGGCGGTCCTGAGTGGAATCTGCATGCCAAGGGCCAACGCAAATCGAGAAGCGTCACTGGCTCTGGATCCGACCGTAGTTTGCTCCCGGCGTGCCGTGCGGGTGGAGTCTCGGAACCAACCTTGGACCGTGTCTTGTCGCATCGAAGTCCAGGGGCCGCGGCACGGGGCCGCATGCCTCCCGGACCTGGCCCCAGAGGCATCCAAGAGGCACCTGCAGTGCCGGGCGCAATCAGGATCTCGGTCGGTACTCCCCGGAAGTCTTTCTCCCGGCGTGCTTCGCTGTGCTTGGGCCAAGCGATGGCACAGACGCGAACTGGTCGCTTCGTCCTGTTCCAAGAGGGTATCGGCAAACGGCCGCCCCCCCGCCACGGGGCGCTTTGGAGTCTTCCGAGGTGCTACTGGCGGACTCGGCGGTCCTCCCCAGGCTTCGACCTCACAGCGGAACGGTGATTCTGGCGATTGACCCTCTCGGAGCGGTCTTGGTGACTGTGTGCCCGCGTCTTCGGCCGGACACCGATCGCCCGGAGTTCTTGCTCCTGCCGGTTGGAAGTCGAGCCCTCCAAAGAGAAACAGCCCCTTCGAACGGCGAGTTCAACGAATCGCCGAGAACGGGAGGACCGGAGGATCAGCCACGAAGCGATCCCAGTGAGGGTTGCTCCGCTCCGCCGGATGTACCGAGACGTCATGCCAGCGAAACTCCCTGAAGCCTGCGTCGCGGAACGCGCTGCGATAGGTTTTCGGCGAGAGGTAGAAGTTGTCGAACTCAAACTGCCGACCGTCGCTGTTGGTGATGCTATAGCGAATTACATCCCCCTCGACCGGATCCGGCCGACACGCCTTCTCGAGTCCGTACTCCTCCCACGACACGGTTCCCTTGGGCGGATTCTGGATGTTGTCGTTGAAGCCCACTAACCGTCCTCCCGGCCGCAGGGAGTCATGGCAGACCTGGCAGAACCGTAGCAGTTGTTCCGCGGTCTTGGCGTAGTTGAGTAGATACACGGCCACGACGACATCGACTGTGGCGGAGGCCTCGAACGTCGCGACGTCGCGTTGCAGGTATGTGCATCCCAGCGGGTACGCTGCTTCAGCCTGTTCCGCGAGACGAATCATTTCGGCCGATATGTCTATGCCAGTGACAGCAGCCGCACCGGCCCGCTTGACGAGGCGAGTGTAGAAGCCGTCACCGCAGGCCAAGTCCAGCACCCGACTTCCATTTATGTCCCCAAGGATCCGAAAGAGCGTGAAGCCCTCAATGACTCCCCGGAACCGGATCTGCTTGGAATCCCTGTATTCTTCGGCGATTGCGTCGTATTCCGCCACTATCAGTGGATTCTACCCGTGTGTCGGACTTGCCCTCCGCAATCGTGGACGCACCCGACCACGATGGTCTCGGTTGGGCTCCGATGCAGTCCCGGCCCGGCGCCTGACAATCCCGGTCCTCAATGAGCGAGCAAGGCTCCGTCGTGCGAAGCCGACATCGGCATTGCGGGCCAGGAGCAGGGCAGGGGGTGTTTCGCCCAGAGAATTTGAAGGAGCGGCGGGTGACGCTGCATCAGTTCCGCAAGTGACGGTCGAACCAGTCGGGCGGCTGCCTTGCCGGGGAATGATGCGCCGAGGCCGGCCCTTGGGACGAACAGCGCCTCCGAGGTCACACCCGACCGTCGCATCGCCTCCGCCAAGAGTTCCGCGTGCTGGATCGGGACCACCGAGTCTTCGGGTCTCGTGCCATTACCCGCGTCCCGACCAGCAAGGCGAGCGTCCCGTGGCCGTAGCGCCCGTTGTGCAAGATTCGGTCGATATGCGGTGGCCACGGGACGAGGGCTTGCACCTTGCTGCTCTCGCTGTGCACCGGGGCCGAGGCATCGGGATCCGAAAGGGAGTTTCGCAGACCGTTTATCAGCGTCAGGTGCCCGCCGGACGAGCCGCCAACGCCCCCGATCCTGACGGGATCGATCCCGACCGTCTTGCATAGTGGCACACGAAACGCACCGTCCGCCGGCATCCTCCAGCGGAGCGGGACGCTTGTTCAGCGGTGCCGTGCGATGATTCGCTGCGAACACGGCGTAGCCCGCGCCTACGAGCCGAAGACCGAACAGATCCACCGCCTTCTGCTGCGGTACGCTGAGCGCGAGCAGGGAGTGCCGGCCACTGCCCGGAATGGTAACGATGCTTGAACCCTTCGAGCGGTCCGGATAGTGGACATCCACCAGCATCGCAAGCCCGCCAGTGCATCGCGTAGAACTGGTCGATTCTTGCGGAGCGGTCCGGATAGTGGACATCCACCAGCATCGCAAGCCCGCCAGTGCATCGCGTAGACGATGTTCTGGTCGAAGGCCGGGCCGTAGCCAGCGACGCAATCAACACCAGCCGCGAAACGATCGAGCCAGTGAGTCTAGCGCACTCAGCCCACTTGTCAGCGACTTCTCTGGGCCGTTGCCCGATCCGAGATTGCCGATGCTGCGGTGACACCAAGGGGCGACTGCATGAGATGTGACCGAGTGCTCGAAGCGACGCACAGCCCGGCTTGTCCGCCTCCGTGGTGGCCCATGATTGACTCTACAGCGAGACCGAGCGACCGGTACGAATCGACTCCTTAGCTGCGTCCAGAATCTCGATCACCCCCACATTCATGTCCAGCGCCGTGATGTTGTCATCAGGGACAGCTCGCCGAATGCGATCGACGATATACGTGATCGGGTTGCTCCTCTCGTGTGCGAGCGGCGTGGGACGAACGGTTTCGGGGACACCGTTCAGGCCCTTGCGCAGTTCAACGCCGGCACGGGTCATGTATAGGCTCCCTTCCGCTCCGAACACCCGGAGATCCTGGAAATTGTGCGGGAGATTCCAGCTTCCTTCCAGAATTGCGACCCCGTCGTCGTACGACAGCACGACCGTGGAATTGCTCTCGACCTGATAGAGCTCTCGCCGCAGATGGTTGGCCTGAGCGAAGACGCTTCGAGGGCGGCCCTTCAACCACAGGGCCCACGCGGCGTTGTAGCAGCCGAAGTCCATCAGAGCGCCTCCGCCATTCCTCACGGGATCGGTTATCCAATCAAAGGCGACCTTGCCTCTCGCCGACGTGGGCTTCCGGGGACCGCCGTGGCCAACGATTCCGTGCAGCCTCCAGACCTTGCCGACAGTACCGGCGTCGGCCTGCCTCTTCACCTCTTGGTTGGTTGGCCACCAAGCCATCTGGAAGTTGGTCATCACCTGGATGCCGTGCTTGCGCGCGAGGTCGCGGATTCTCCTGGCGTCATCAAGCGAGGTGGCCAGCGGCTTTTCGAAGATCACATGAATGCCCCGCGGAGCCAAGTATTCCACGACTTCTAAGTGGCGACTCGTTTCCACGAAGGACCACACGATCTGTGGCTTCCTGTCTTCGACCAGTTCGCGGTAGTCGTCGATGTAGTGGAAGTCTGGCTGATACTTCTTGGCCTCCCGGACTAGGACGGGCTCGGGCTCGGCGACGCCAACGAAGTCAACCTCGGAGAAATCTCCCCATTCGAGTTGCGTGGCAGGGCCACCGAGCCGCTGGTTAGGCTGGACCTTCACACCAGTGACGTTTTGCAAGGCGCGCCAGCAATGGCCGTTCATCAGCCCGATAAAGGCAAGACGCGGCTTCGCCGGCAAGGCGGACGCTTCGGCTGGAAAGCTCGCGACCGCACCGGCCCCAACTGCAGTCTCAACAAAGTCCCTCCGACTCAAACCCGTTTCCGTCATGTCTCGCTCCTCAAGCTGGTTCCCCTTCCGATCGTGCGGAAGTCCTCCCTCAGTCCTCGTCGGCGTAAGGCCGCAGCGTTCTCGGATCCTCGACATTGCCCACGGCCCAGCGTCGAAGGCAGGATCCTGCACTGTCGCCGAGATCCCGGGCCACATCGTCGAAATACCCACTTAGCCGGCACACAACACTGAGATGCGACTGCGAGACGTCCCGGGTCTCACCGATGTCCTGTTGCAAGTCGAAGAGTTTCCCGCTCTTTCGAAGAAGCTCCCGCTGGCCCGGTGGAACGACTTCCAGATCATTCCGACGGTAGTACCAAGGGGGGATTATAAGGGATGCTCTTCGAGCACCATCCCTCATCGTCGCCATTCGATAGGCAATAGCTGGGTGGGAGTGGCGGAGTTCGATGACAGCATGGGTGTGACGCTGACCGGTACCCTGCAGTTCGCGTTGAGTCCGGCGAAGCTGTTCGAGTCGCCGGACTCAGCTGGTCGACTGAATCTTCGGTCAATGTGCCATGTGGACGAGTGGGCACGAGGAACACTCAAGATGGTGGAGGGGCTGCCATGCCCCGAGATCGAGGATAGGGGAGGTTGCGTCACGATACCGTTCCGACCGGCTCCCCGAAGGTGAATTGGTCGCGTCACGGTCGTCCGACCGACCGGGCGGCAACACGAGATCCTTGCTCTGATCAACCGATCAGAGCAAGGGTTCGCGCTTGAGATCTGCGTGGAGTTGGGACCGCCCCCGACCAAACGGCAATCGCGATGGGATCTCGCGACGTTGAGTGTCCAAGGTTCGATCACCTCTACCGCTAAGGCAGGGGGCTCGCCACCGCCAGGGATACCCTTTACGGCCATGCGTCTCTCTTCGCCGTCGCCCCCAATGTCTCTCTGCCGCCGGGCACCTCGTTCGCCGCCTCCGCGAGCGAGCCTTCCAATCAATCAGCCCCGACGCCGGCTCCCGCTTCGGCCCCGCCAACCTCGACACCCTGCTCGACGATGCCACGCTCTCTCTCGACGCCGAGCGCCCGCTGCCTGCTGCTGCGCCAAAGCGCCTCTCAGCGCTCGAGACGCGGTCACGGACAAAGGGGTTGGCCCTGTGCCGAACTGCCCATGTCTCCAGCCATTCCAATACGCCACTTGGTCTGCGACTCACTGGAAGGCATTGAGCACGAATGAATGAGCAACTCCTAACGCGACTACCGGCGCGATGGAGTGCACACCAACGGCCTTGAGTCGTTCTAATCGCTGTTCAAGAGCGGGCTGCGGAACCCACCATCACATGGACCGGACGCGCTTGGAGCGCCAGTTTGCATAGCTCTCCAGCCGGAACAGCGTCGGGAACTTGGACACCGGGACCAGATGAGGAGTTGGACAGGAGTTCTGACCGGACGGCGGCTGACTTGGACCGTTCCGACAGGCACGCCGAGTTGCGACATCTCCCTGATCCAAATACGCACCTAGAAGGGGACTTGCGGCCTCTTGGAGTTCGAGGCCAAGTGCGAGCCGAGCGCGCACGGTCGGCACCAGCCACACTGCGACGTTCCTTCCGGCACCCCATTGTGGATGGGACACTGGTGCTTTATCTTGAATCGGCATCAGCCACGGGATGGTGCCCCATGGTGCCCGCCCACACTACATACTCGCCTTGGGAACTCAGATCGATTATTCCTTTTGATTGGGGATTATATACGTGAGTGCCTAGGGTGATCCGAGTTCCTAGAATCGGTACAGGCCCTCCCCGGGTAGAGTCTCGCGTAGCTCGTCGAGTACGTCGTGCCCCTTCCATGTGAGGGCTCGCACGTAGTCCGCGCTCAAGGTATTGGGATCAAGGGAAACCCTCCCCACCACGAACCCGGCATCGACGCAGAGCCAAGAGTGGTAGTGAATCTTGTGGAGAGGATAATTCTCGTCGACCAGCCTGCTGATGTCCATCCAGCCGCTGTCCTCCGCGATTCTCATCTCGACATCCAAGAGATCAAGTTCGGCCCCCTGCACTGTGTCCTGGTACTTCTCGACATACTCAAGGATCGCCCGGATCAGCTTCATATCGCGTTTCATTACACCAGTGTAGCTGGCCACGCGGGCGTGTCAGGAAGATGCTGGCTCAGTCGGTGGGCTTTACCAGTTCGTAGCCAATTTCCTGAAGTTCTCGTACAAAGTGGGTTGTGTGGTCTTCGCACTGGCATATTTAATGAACTCTTCGGATCGGAGCCAGGCTTGGATGTATGAGGATCGGTAGGCGTTCTTGTACATGTCTTCGTCTATAGCTCCGGAATGTATGGCGACAGCAACAAGTTCGAGATGGTTCAAGTATGCGCTAACCAGCAGGATCTCATCCATTTTTGATTCATCAGGGGCGCTGGACATCTCATTGTCCAGCAGAGCCTTAAGGTGCTCGGGACCCTTCCCGCTTGATAGCGCGAACTGCCGCCTAGCTTTGTCTAGGGGTTCATTGGATTCATTGGCGGTTATGAATTCAAGAGTTGCCCGCTTGGAGGCGATTCCTGAGTGGTAGCGCTTGGCGTAAAGGGCAGTGCCGATGGCGGTGACCAAGAGGATGGCCGGGCCAAGCAAACTCAGCCAGAAGAATTCCGGCCCGCAGTTCACCACTCGACTAGGCCATCATCCACGATGGCTGCCCGGGAACCGTCCATCATCTACGGTCTCCCGTCCGGCAAACGGGCCAAGGCCCTTCTGGCGTGTTTCGATAGTGTTGTTCATTTCATTCTCCCACAGCCCTGCTAGGGCCTCCTGTTAAATTCTATCAGTCGCTGATAGCCGAGGCAAGCCCCCGCCAAGGGCTCACGGCGCTCGCTTGGCGTGAGAACGGTCCACACGAAACTCAGGCGAACCCAGTTTGACAATGTGGGCACTTTAATGGTAGAATAGAGGCATGAAGGCAGGGAAGGCACCGGGCAAGGGGTTCAGAAAAGGCATCGACCTCATCGAGTTTTTCAGGAAATCCCCCAATGACCGGGCCGCTGAGGACTGGTTCATCGAGCAGCGCTGGCCCGGAGGGGACATCTGCTGCCCTCGGTGCGGCTCCCTGAACGTCCAGACCGGCTGCAAGCACAAGACCATGCCGTTCCGGTGCCGCGAGAGGGCCTGCGGGAGAAGGAGATTCAGCACCAAGACGGGCACTGTGATGGAACACTCGAAGCTGGGGTATCAGGTCTGGCTCCTCGCCAACTTCCTCCTGCTCACCAGCCTCAAGTCCGGCTCGTCCCTCAAGCTCCACCGGGACCTCGGCGTCACCCAGAGACCGCCTGGTTCCTCAGTGGGGCCAAGAGCAGGGCCTTCTGACACCTACTGAGATCGGAGTTCTCAATGTTGCGGCTGGTGTTCCCCGCAAGATTCCTACAGATAAACAATCACTTACTGTGCTTCGTGCGCTGAAGAAACTACATTCAAGAGGGTTCAAGAAACTACTACCGCAGGGGATCGGATAACCGATCACCCGCTTTATACCTCTTAGCTAGACCTCCACACCAGACGATCAATGTCCGACAGCAGTTCGGTGATCCGTGCCTTTCGATTACTAGACCAATACTGACCGCGAACTGCTGCGGTACGGCCTATGCAGACGCCGGTCAGAAGGTAGGGTCCCAGATCCGGCAAGTTGATAGCTTCGCGCGGGTCCCGTTTGGTGCATGGTGGCCTGTGCGACCTGTATCCGGCCTTCAATGCGCTGGGGCCATGAGGTAGTCACGATAACTCCAGCCGGAAGGCCTCTGGTACTGTCCATCGACAAGCGTTGCCTCGATTTCTGACTTGAGTCGCATGACGTTTTCCGGCTCAAGAAACGGATCGGACGTCTCACGCCGCCAATCGGCCAAGACTTGCCGAAGTTCCTCCAGCACGGGCTGGTATCCCGGATCGTCGGCTAGGTTGCGGAACTCGTAGGGGTCGTCGCGCAGGTCGTACAACTCGAACCTTGGGGGGACTGCCATGCGGTCGTATGCTTGGCGCACGGTCGCGTCTGCTTCCCGGAGCGCTTGGGCCATCTCGTCCCACCCGATGAACTTTTCGATCGTGAATTCGTAGCCTGGATTCTCCTCGTCCGGGAGGAGGTTCTGAATGAGCTTGTATCGAGGGCCGCGGACCGACCGCTGCGGGTAGTAGTTGTGGTTGGAGTGGACGTGGTACTCGGCGAACAAGTGCTCGCGCCATGGAGCAGGCTCTCCGCTCAGAAGGGGCAGGAGGGAGTGGCCCGGCAGGCCGCGGATCGCCTCGGCCCCGGTGGCGGCCAGGATCGTCGGCACGAGATCGATTGTTGACACAAGCTCTTCGCGCGCTTGGTCCGCCAGAGCCTTCCCCGGCCAGCGAACCAACAACGGTACCCTCAGGCCTCCTTCATAGGTTGTCCGCTTTCCACGCAGCAGGTCGGCTCCGTGGTCGCCCAAGTACACCACCAAGGTCTCTTCCGCCTTGCCAGACCGTTCCAGTGCGCTCAACAGGTCGCCGACAAGGCTGTCGAGCCTCGCGATCGAGTTCAGGTAGTTGGCAGTGTCCCGGCGCAGCGTCGGGGAATCGAGGCCCATGTACGCGAGCGGTTCCACGTCCGACGGGTCAAGCGGGTTCCCGGGAAGACCGCCCACCTCGCGCAGGAATGGCCGGTGAGCGTCGGGGTAATTCACGGAAAGGAAGAAGGGGGTCGCTGATGCGGAGAAGAACCCTTCCGCAGCCTCTGCGTAGGCCTGGAGATCCTTCCGCTGGAAGTTCGACCTGGGAATCTCCACGAAGTCAAACGGAAACGCGTCCTCCGGGTTGATGTGGAGCTTGCCGATGATGCCGGTACGGTATCCCGCTCCCCTCAGGCGCTCAACGAGGTTTGGCGTGTCGTCCCGGTACAGCCCGTACTTCCACGTCGCTAGGCCGATCTGACCGCTCTGGTGGGGGAAGAGGCCCGTCAGGAACGCGGCCCTAGACTGGCTGCACCCGGCTTGCGGTACGTACGCATTCTTGAAGACCGTCCCGTCCCTTGCCAGCGAATCGAGCACGGGTGTTCGTGCGAACGGGTGACCGTAAGCCCCCAGCTCCGGGCCGTTGTCCTCGGACACGATCAGCAGGACGTTCGGCGCGCCGTCGTACACGCTGCACTGTTGGAGGGCCAAGACGGCGATGAGCCACAGGACCGGCAAGGTTGCCCGGGTGTACGGATCAGCGCCTTTTCGTCGGGTCCGCTTGCAACCTGCGAGGGGTGTGAATCCTGCAGGCGATTGCCCACGCATCCGGGTCATTCTGACATCCTCCAAGCGTTCTGCGGTCGGGCCAACTGGTCGACCAACGGCGGCTGTTGTTCGATCAGTCTGGCAGTTGACCGGCTAGAGCAGCGATTTGGCCTGGAACGGCTCTTCATGGCCATACGGTAGCTGGCACCTGCGGGGATCGTGCCTGATCTGCGGCAGCCAAACCTCCTGTAGCTCCCACGACAGATTGTCAGGGAGCATCCCATGGCCATGACGGGCCCCGTGACTGGTCTCGGCCAGATCTGGTGGACAAGACGGAGTCGAGAACTGTGCCACATTGCTGGCATCGCGGGCCGGTCCTCCACCGCGAAGGTCGTGGGAAACACCACCTATCCCATTTCACCAGCATCAGGACGGAGTTGTGCGCCAAGGCTCGCTCCATATCAGCAACCGCGTTGGCTTGGACCGCGCAGTGGCCTCCCGGACTCGCGGGAAGCGATGACCGTTCAGGCCCTGATCGCTTGCCGACCGCCCTAGTGCTGCGGTATCCTTGGGGTGTTGGGCGGGCATGCGTTTGCCCGCCGCTTATACGGCGTCCGGGGCCGCGTCGGTGGCCAGCCTGCCGGGTCTCGCCCCATTTCCCATGGACTTAGCCGAATTGCATCAGAAGGACTTTGCGTCCTTGACCAAGACTGCCCTGGACTTGGGCATCGAAGATGCCGGCGGCCTCCGACGGCAAGACTTGATCTACCGCATTCTGCGATCACAGGTCGGCGAAGGCGGCCTGATCCGCGTGGAGGGTGTGCTTGAAGTCCTGCCGGAAGGCTTCGGGTTCCTGCGTTCTCGCTTGTACAACTACCTGCCGGGTAGGGGAGACGTGTTTGTCGCACCTCGCCTCTTGCGGGAGCACGCAATCCGCAACGGTGACACGGTCTCCGGTGAGGCACGAGAGCCCCGCGAGCGGCAGAACTACTTCTCCCTACAGAATGTCAGTGAGCTCAATCACGAAGAGCCCGAAGTGGCCCGCTGGCGGATCGATTTCGACAGCCTCACCCCCTACTACCCGCAGGAGCGCCTCCGGCTCGAGACCCACAAGGACAATCACAGCGGCCGAGTCATGGATCTTATGGTGCCGCTCGGCAAGGGCCAGCGCGGACTCATCGTCGCCCCCCCGAGGACGGGCAAGACGATGCTGCTCCAGTCGATCGCCAACTCGATCTCCGCCAACCACCCGGACGTGGTCCTGATTGTGCTCCTGATCGACGAGCGTCCGGAAGAAGTCACGGACATGCAGCGCTCAGTTAGGGGCGAGGTCATCAGTTCGACTTTCGACGAGCCGCAGACACGGCACGTGCAGGTCGCCGAAATGGCGATCGAGAAGGCCAAGCGCCTCGTTGAGCACAAGCGCGACGTGGTCGTGTTGCTGGACTCGATCACGAGGCTCGCGCGTGCCTACAACACAGTCGTGCCGTCTTCGGGAAGGGTGCTTACGGGCGGGGTCGACGCCAATGCGCTGCAGCGCCCGAAGCGCTTCTTCGGGGCTGCCCGCAACATCGAGGAAGGCGGATCTCTGACAATCGTCGCGACCGCGCTGGTGGACACCGGCAGCCGAATGGACGAGGTTATCTTCGAGGAGTTCAAGGGCACAGGCAACATGGAACTCCACCTCGACCGTAAGCTTGTGGACAAGCGCACCTTCCCGGCAATCGACATCCACCGCAGCGGTACTCGCAAGGAGGAGCTGCTGCTGGATCACGAGACGCTCCGGCGGGTATGGGTGCTTCGCAAGGTCACGAGCAATCTGGGCACGGTTGAGTGCATGGAACTGCTGCTGGACCGCATGGCCCGAACGCGCAGCAACGCTGAATTCCTGTCGTCCATGAAGGGTTAGCGCGCGTGCCAAGCTTGGTAGCCCGCACCAGCGTCCGCGTCCGCTATGCGGAGACGGACCAGATGGGAGTGGTCTACTACGCCAACTACTTCGTTTGGATGGAGGTTGCGCGGGTCGCCTATTGCAGGGAGGCAGGTTTCGAGTACCGGGACATGGAGCGCGAGGACGGCGCCTTTCTGGCGGTTACCGAAGCGCACTGCCGCTACCGTCGGCCGGCACGCTTCGGTGACCGCATCGACCTATCGTGTTGGGTCATCGAGAGCCGCTCGCGCACGGTGCGTTTCGCATACCGGATGCGCCGCGGCGAGGAACTTCTTGCCGAGGGCAAGACGCTCCACACGGTGACCGACGCCAGCGGCAGGATGATGCGGCTGCCGGAACGTTACCGCAGGTTCTTCCCGCGCACGCGCTGATTCCCGCTCGGGGACCGCCAGCCGCCGAGTAGTGACCGTGCGACCAGCCATTCTCGGCGGTCTCGCACAGTGACATCGCTGGGAATGCCGCGTGCGGGCCGTCCCCACCCGAGGGCCTCGAGACCGCACCGTGCGAATCAGTCGCCCAACGTCTCCTTCCATTCGTGCAGCAGCCAGAGTGCCTCGAACGGCGTCAGCTGCTCCAAGTCAAGGGATCGGAGGTTCTTTTCCATCCCGGAGGGCTTCGTCCCGGCATCGCCATCGCTGTCGGTCCGCCGCTCCGTCCCGCTGTCGGCCGCTGGGCCTGCCGATCGTTCGTGATTCGCAAGGACCTCGCTGGCGCGAGCGACTACTTCTGTGGGCAACCCGGCCAGGCGGGCCACCTCGATGCCGTAGCTTCGGTCGGCCCGCCCCGGCTGGATGCGCCGGAGGAACACAAGCCGGTCGCCGGACAGCTTGGCCGACACGTGCAGGTTGACCACCCCCTCGTGAGTGTCCGGCAGTGCCGTCAGTTCGTGGTAGTGCGTCGCGAATAGCGTCTTGGCCCGCACCTTGCGCAGGATGTGCTCGGCAACGGCCCACGCAAGCGCTAGCCCGTCGTACGTCGAGGTCCCTCGCCCGATTTCGTCGAGGAGGACCAGACTTTGGTCGGTTGCTGTATTCAGGATCTGTGCAGTCTCGGTCATTTCGACCATGAAGGTTGAGCGCCCCAAGGCGACGTTGTCACTAGCCCCGATTCGGGTGAAGATGCGGTCGACCAGCGGAAGGCTCGCAGATCTGGCTGGAACGAAGGAGCCGCACTGGGCCATCACCGAGATGAGCGCGATTTGCCGTAGGTAGGTGGACTTCCCCCCCATGTTCGGCCCCGTGATCAGCGCGATCACGCGCTCGTCGCAGTCCAGGTGCGTGTCATTCTCGATGAACCGGTCTCCGCTGGTTCGTTCCAGCATCCGCTCTACAACGGGGTGCCTGCCGCCCTCAATGCGGATCTCGCCGCTGGAGTTGAAGCGCGGCCGGGAATAGTTCCCCTCGACGGCCACTTGGGCCAGGCCGCAGAAGAAGTCCAATTCGGCGATGGCCGCCCCGGCCGAGCGGATCCGTGTGGCCTCTGCCACCACTGCAGCCGTCAGGTTCTCAAAGATCAGAGCCTCCTTCTCGGCGATTCCAGTCTCGGCATCGAGGACCCTTGCCTCGAGCTCCTTCAGCTCGATTGTGAAGAACCGCTCGGCGTTCACCAGGGTCTGCTTGCGGTCGTAGTGTTCTGGGACCTTTGACAGGTTCGCTTTGGAGACTTCGATGAAGAATCCGAAGATGTTGTTGAACCCAACCTTCAGCGAGTCGATTCCTGTCTGGTTGCGCTCCCGCTGCTCAAGCTCCGAGATGTACGACCGGCTGTCCCTCTGGATATCCCGCAGCGCGTCCAGCTCCGCGTCGACGCCGTCCGCGATGGCTCCTCCCGAGCCTAGGGCCGAGGGGTCTTCGCAGAGCGTCTCCCGAATGCTCCCGCTCACGTCCTCCAAAGGGTCCATTCGCTCGAGCAGCGACTGCGCCCGGACACCCGGTATCGCCGAGGCAAGCTCCCGAATAGTCGGGATACGCGCTAGCGACTGGCCGAGGTTGTGCACCTCTCGCGGCCCCGTCGACCGCAGCGTGATTCTCGCCAGCATGCGCTCGATGTCGTGCAGGCGCTTCATCTCGCGCTGCAGCTCGGTGCGGGCGATGGTGCCCCGGCAGAGCTCCTCGACGGCTTCGAGGCGGTGTTCGATCTCGATGGAATCCATGCTCGGCCGCAGCAGTCGGCTGCGCATCAGCCGGGCACCCATGGGAGTCGCGGTCCGGTCTAGGGCATGCAGCAATGTCGTGCGCGTCTCTTGGAAGAGAGGGTCAAAGATCTCCAGGTGCCGGATCGTGAGCGGGTCCAGCACCATGCAGTCTGACTGGGCTAGGAACGCCGGTCGCCCAAGGTGCTCCAGTGAGGAACGCTGTGTCTCGCGCAAGTAGTGCACAAGAGCGCCGGCCGCGGCCACCGCCAAAGGCTTGTCCTTCATTCCAAGCCCGTCTAGGTTGTGGAGCCTGAACGTGTTCAGCAGGGTGCGTTCGGCGTACTCGGCGTCGAAGCTCCACCCGTCCACTGGTGTCACTGTGTAGGAGACCTCCGCCTCTGTTGCCTGATCATCCTCCTGAGGAACGCTCCACTGTCCGGATTCCGGGCGCAACAACTCCCTTACCCGAAGTCCCTGCAGCGTTCCCTCCACTTCCGCTTCGTGCAGCTGCATTGCGCGGAAGTCCCCGGTCGAGACATCGACGTACGCCAAGCCGGCCTCACTCCCTCGCGAGTGGACAGCGGCTAGGTAATTGTTCTCCCCCGGCCGGAGGATGCTCGGGTCGCTCGCCGTGCCGGGAGAGAGCACTCTCACGACCTCCCGGCGCACCAGCTTTCGCGCTTTCGAGGGCTTCTCGACTTGGTCGCAGATCGCCACCCGGTGCCCCTTCGCAAGGAGCTTCGCGAGGTACGTCTCGGCCGAATGGACCGGCACTCCGCACATCGGGATCGGTTCGCCGCCCCGCTCCCGCCGACGGGTCAGCGTGATCCCCAAATCCCGCGACGCGGTGATGGCGTCCTCGAAGAAGAGTTCGAAGAAGTCTCCCAGGCGGAAGAACAGCAGGCATCCCGGGTGGTCCTGCTTCGCGGCATGATACTGCCGCATTACGGGCGTTCGTGCGGAGCGCTCGGCCATCTCTGCGAACGCCGGGCCACTCGAGAGTGTGACGGCGGATTACCTGAATTGTATTTCGGGCCGGCACCGATGCCGATCAGGGCCCATGCGTTCTAATGAAGAAATGCGAGACGTTGGGGTGGGGCGTGCCGCCGTGATCCTGCCTGGCTGCCCATTCCGGCCGGCCAGTTTTTTCGCGCTCGTGGCACTGTCCGCTCTTCTGGGCTGCGCACCGGCGCCCGGGCCAGGCATCGAGGGCCTTTGGGAGGTTACCTCGGTGCGCAACCTGACGAAGGGGCAGGACCAGCCGCACCGCCGCGAGTACCACCAGTTCACCGACACCCACCAGATGGTGATCGTGGCTGGTAGGGACCGCCCAAAGCTCGCAAAGTCGCTCAGCGACATGACCGCCGAGGAATTCCAGACCCAGCAGCCGATCGGGGCGGGCCTATACCGCTACGAGTGGGACGGCCAGGCCGTTGTGCGCACCAACATCGTCGCGCTGTCCGCACACTACGAGGGACAGTCGTTTCCGGGCGAGCTGGAACTGGATGGTGACGCGCTCATCCTGCGGGACAGCCACTCAGCCGACGGCGACGAGCGGGAATGGACGATGAGACGGGTTCGCTGAGCGATCTAGCCATGCGTCCTGCAACAAAGTTCCGCCGCCTGCGAGCGTTTCATTTCGCCCTACTGGCCTTACTCTTGCCCTTTGCGATGTCGCCGCTCGCGGCGCAGTCGGACGCCACTCTCGTGGGGGTCGTGACCGACCCGCAAGGGCGAGTCGTTCCGGGAGCGAAGGTCACCGTCACGCGCGACACCACCGGGGCCCGGCGGGAAACCGTCACAGGCAACGACGGGCGTTACATAGCGGCGGCCCTTGAGCCCGGCACCTATTCGGTCTCAGTGGAGCGGCCAGGCTTCCGCAGGATCGAAGCAGCAGGCATCGACCTGACCAGCGGGCGCACTGCGCGCTATAGCCTGCGGCTCGAACTGGGCATGACTCAAGATTCGATTGAGGTAAGTGGAACGGTCGCGCTGATCTCCTCCAACGCGGCCGACTGGGGCGGCTTAGTTCCAGAGCGCAGCCTCCGAGAGCTCCCGCTCAACGGACGGGACCTGTTCGAGCTGTCGGCGCTAGAGCCGGGAGCCACCGTACCTGCCTCCGCCCGCGTCGGGCTGGCCCAAGGCATCGGGCGCCAGATCTCCGTGCTGGGCGCACGGCCGAATCAAAACAGCTTCCGGATCGACGGCGTCTACGTCAATGACGCGGCATCGGCATCGCCGGCCAGCGCGGCGGGGAACCTGCTTGGCCTTGAGATGGTGCGCGAGGTCCATCTCGTCTCTAACCCATACAGCGCCGAGTTTGGCCGCACAGCCGGCGGCGTGTTCACGGCGGTGTCGCGATCCGGAGGCCAGCGCCTCCACGGCAGTGCTTATGAGTACCTTCGGAACAATTCCCTGGACGCGCGAAATTACTTCGACTCGCCGGCTTCCGGCCCGCCACCCCTGCGAAGGAATCATTTCGGCGCACTGGTCGGCGGCCCGTTGCGCTCCAATCGGGCATTCTTCCTCGGCAATTACGAGGGCTTGAGGGAGCGCCTGTCCCGGACTGCCCGCCCCGCCGTGCCGACCTTGGAGGCGCGGCAGGGCCGCCTGCCGGACCAGGAGATCCAGGTGTCCCCGGCCGTCGCGCCCTATCTGGACCTCTATCCCGAGCCCAACGGCAGGGACTTTGGGGACGGAACGGCAGAGTCCATCAGGCAGCTGTCGGACCGAACCAATGAGACTTTCGTCTCAGGGAAGCTCGATCTGCTGCTCAGCAGCGCGACCGAGCTGGCTTCGCGCTACACATTCAACACTGCGGCCAGTCGCGCGCCGGACTCTATAGACCTGTGGGTCTTCGGGCTCGATTCGCGCCACCACTTCTTCAACGCCCAGCTCAAGCACGTGCACTCTCCCGCAACGCTGACGACGTGGGGGGCCGCATTCAGCCGCGTCGACAATTTCGAGAACAGCACGACCTCCGTGCCGGACTCGCTTTCGCTCGTTTCCGGGCAGCCGATGGGCACACTGACCGTGAACGGCCTGGGGAATATGGGCGGCTTCCAGGCTCGTGCGCGGCCGCGCCGCTTCATCCTGGAGACCTACCAGACAAACGTCTCTCTTGTGCGCGCCAAGGGGCGGCGAACAACCCGTCTGGGCGCCGGCTACGACCGCGTACGTTTCAACCAGCGCTCCGACCTCAGTGCGGTTGGGGCCTACACATTCGATTCGGTGGCTCTCCTGCTGCAGGCCAGGCCGCGCATCGCAGAAGTCATGCAGCCGGGTTCCGACACCGTGCGCGGCTGGCGCTACAACCAGTACTTCGGGTACGTCCAGCACGACTTCACCGCGTTCAAGATCTTCAGCGTCAGCCTCGGCCTCCGGTACGAAGCGGTGTCGACTCCGTTCGAAGTCAACGGTAAGTCCGCCGTGCTCCGCGACTTCGTCAATGACCCGGCGACGACGGTCGGCGGTCCGGTCTGGAAGAATCCGTCGAAGGACAACTTTGCGCCGCGCATCTCGGTGGCCTTCGACCCGGTCGGGGACGGCCGAACCGTCGCGCGCGGGGGCTTCGGGATCTTCTATGACCAGCTCGGAAGCCGCGAGCTGACCATCGCCGGCGTCCGCACTCCTCCGCTGTTCAACCGCATCTTGGTCTTCGGACGCCCGCGCTTCCCCGACATCCTGAACGCCGCTGCTGGCCGTAGGCCCTCGGCGTCGATGGACGGCGTCGACTACAACCTGAACCAGCCCTACGTGGCCCGTTGGCAGGCCACCATGGAGCGCCAGCTGACGCCCAGCACGGTGATCCGGGCCGGCTACAGCGGAGCGCGCGGCGTGCACCTGTTCGGGCAGCTCATCAGCGCCAACTCTCCCATACCTGAGGTGCAGCCCGATGGGCGCTACTACTTCCCTGCCGGGAGCCCGTACGTCAATCCCGCCTTCTCTCGCATAGGCCTGCGGCGCACCCAGTTCAACTCCTTCTACCAGGGCATCACGTTCAGCCTGCAGACACGCATCGCGGACCGCTTCTCGCTGCGCGGCAAGTACACGTGGAGCCGCTCCATCGACGAGGCTTCGAACCACACCTTCAACGACTTCGTGGCAAGCGACCAGGTCCCGACGGTCTGGGACTACCGGGCCAATCGAGGCCTGTCCGACTTCGACCAGGACCACGTCGTGGCCGGGAGCTTCTCCCTTGACCTGTGGCGCGGCAAGGGGTCACCGCTTGCGGCGGTCTTGGGCGGCTGGCAGATGCACGGTCTCGGTCAGATCTTGGCCGGCACGCCGTTCGCGCCAAGAGTCGGATTTGATCGTGCACGGTTGCGCCCGGGGTTCGGCGATGTGGGGCAGCGCCCTGACTTGGTGCCGGGGCGGTCGGCCGGGGACATCACGCTCGGTGACCCGGCCCGCTACTTCGACCCGCAGGCGTTCAGCCTGCCCGAGGCCGGGTACTTGGGCAACCTGGGCCGCGGAACCCTGCGCGGGCCTGGCATCTTTGCGCTCGACGTGGCCCTGCACAAGGTCCTGGTCGCGGGAGAGCGCCATAGCCTCAAGCTCCGCGGAGAAGCCTTCAACGCTACCAACCACCCCAATTTCCAGGTGCCGTCGGGCCGCGCCCTGTTCAGCGCCTCGGGCCGGCGCATTGGCAGCGCCGGACGCGTGACCCAGACCAGCACCTCCTCCCGTCAGGTGCAGCTGGCGCTGCGCTGGCAGTTCTGAGCGGCGCCTTTCGGCCGCTACACTTAACGCCATGCTGCAAACGATTGCCCGCGACCGGGATGTCTACGACGCTGTCATCGTCGGCAGCGGCGCAACCGGCGGCGTGGCAGCTTGGCGGCTGAGTGAGGCCGGGCTCAAGGTCTGCGTTCTCGAGGCGGGGCCAAAGGTCGAGGACTCCGACTTCACCGAGCATGTGATGCCGTACGACCTCAAGTACCGGGGAAACTCGTCTCGCTATGTCGGTGGCATTCCCAAGTCGCCCGACTTGATGCGCAACCGGCCCGTCCAAGGGCTGGTGTACGCCTGCCGCGAGTCGAACTACAAGTGGTTCGCGGACGACGTCGAGAATCCTTACCAGACACCGGAGGGCAAGCCGTTCCACTGGATCCGCATGCGGGTGCTCGGCGGACGCTCCCTTTCCTGGGGCCGGCAGTCGTACCGCATGGGCGATCTGGACTTCCGTTGCGCCGACCGGGACGGATACGGCGAGAATTGGGGCATCCGCTATGCCGACCTCGTCCCGCACTACGAGACGGTCGAGCGCTTCGTTGGCATAAGCGGGATGGAGGAGGGCCTCGACCACCTCCCTGACAGCGTTTTCCTGCCCCCGATGCGATTCACCTGCGGCGAGTCGCTGTTCCGGGAACGGCTGCGGGCGCGTACCGGCCGGGTTGCGACGATTGGCCGCACGGCGATCCTGACCAAGGCGCACAACGGCCGTCAGCCGTGCCACTACTGCGGCCCCTGCGAGCAGGGCTGCGTGACGCACTCCTACTACAACAGCCCCACCACGACGCTCAAGGCCGCGATGGACACCGGGAACTGCGACTTGCTGGTGGACGCCGTTGCCAGCCACGTGACGCGTGATCCGCGCACCGGCGAGGCCGGCGGCGTCGGCTACGTCGATCGCGTCACTCGCCAGCCCAGGGAGGTGCGCGGAAAGGTCGTCGTGCTCTGCGCGTCGACGCTGGAGTCGACGCGCTTGCTGATGCACTCGGCCGACCACGGCCTCGACTTCAATTCCAGCGGCATGCTGGGCCACTACCTCATGGACCACGTCTACACGGGCGGCGCTGGCGGACGGCTGCCCGAACTCGACGCCAAGCCGTGGGCAGGGCCCCCAGCGAGGCCGAACGGAATCTACATACCGCGCTTCCGCAACATCGACCGTGCCCACACC
This sequence comes from Bryobacterales bacterium, assembly GCA_965203925.1. GTDB lineage: Bacteria > Acidobacteriota > Terriglobia > Bryobacterales > UBA6623 > VXMF01. Next base: position 6,026,664 of record OZ241924.1, on the reverse strand, counting down.
AACGGAATGATTCGTGGATACGGCTATCAGGGCCGCAGCGGGCCGGGGTTCAAGCTGTCGGCACCAGGGTTTGGAAAGAAGTTCAAAGAGGCCGTGCACGACCGGGCGGAATGGACTACGGGCATCGGGGCATGGTGCGAATGCCTGCCGCGATACGAGAACTACGTGAGCCTGAACCGCGACCGCCCGGACGCGTGGGGCATTCCGACCCTAGATATCCACTTCGACTGGTCCGCGAATGACTTGGCACTCTGGAATGACTCCCGTGTGCAGGCGGCGGAAATGCTGGAGGCCACAGGCCACAAGGACGTGCGCATGTACGGACGGCCCTCCGTAGGTGGGTTCTGCATCCACGAGGTGGGCACCGCGAGGATGGGTGCCGACCCCAAGAAGTCCGTGCTGAACACTTGGACCCAGACGCACGACGTTGGGAACGTCTTCGTGACCGACGGGGCGGCTTGGGCCTCGATCGGCTGCCAGAATCCCACGTTGACGATGATGGCGATCACATCTAGGGCCGCGGACCACATCGCCAGCGAGGGCAAGCGCGGCCGCTGGGGCTAAGGCTCAGGACCGCCCTCGCCCGGCTGAGGTCTCATCCCTTCGCCAGTTTGCGGACCTCCGGCAACATGGCGTGCAGACGTTCCCAAGTGTAGAGGCCGGTGGAGTGCCCGTCGCTCCAGAAGATCTGGATGCCGTATCGGCCGACTGGCTCGATCTTGGTCGGATATACCAAGATCGGCAGTAGGTTCTCTGTCACGATGCGCTTGCCGGTGACTTCGTCCACGCAGCTCGCGCACGGGCACTGGCCGCGCAGGTACTTCGCTGGGTAGACGGCCTCTTCGCCGGTGTTCCACCGAATCTGGACATCGTGCGCCCCGTAGCGGTTGATCTCCAGAGGACGCGTATCCGGATTTGCTTGCATCGGTTTCCCCTCATGTCGCCCGGTCCGAAACCCGCGGGCTTGGGCGTGTCAGAAGTCGCGGAACGGGCCCCTCGGCTCCGCCTCCGCCATCTGCGCGGCCCATTCCTCGTAGGCGCGCTCGAGCCGCGCGCGCACTTCCGGCAGTCGCTCGGAGAGGTCTCTGCGCTCCCCCACGTCTTCCGACAGGTCGAAGAGCCCCCCTCCGCTGCGCGATCGCACCAGCTTCCACTCTCCGAGGCGGGCGCCGGAGTCGCCCTGCCTCTCCCAGAACATGCGGTCCCGCCTCGAGGGCTCCTGCCCTTTCAGGACCGGCAGCATGTCGAATCCGTCGAGCTCGACACCCTCTGGGACCTGTCCCCCTGCCGCCGCGGCCAAGGTCGGGAACACCTCCAGCGCCGTGAGGAACTCGTCCGAGACCGAGCCCGGCTCGATCTGGCCGGGCCAGCGCATCAGGAACGGAACTCGCACTCCGCCCTCGAACATCTGCCCCTTGCGGCCTCGCAACGGGCCCGAGTCTCCTCCCCCTCCGGCTCCGTTGTCCGAGACGAAGATCACGATGGTCTCGCGCTGCAGGCCGTGTTCGTCGATCCGGTCCAGCACGCGGCCGATGGAGCTGTCCATGCAGCTGACCGCCGCCATGAACTTGTGGCGGCGTTCTTCGGCTAGCCCGTCGGGTGAAGGGTACAGGTCGAGGCATTCGCCCGGGGCCTGCACAAAGCCCCGGATGCCACGGTTCAGGCTGGACGCGCCGTGGGGAGCGTTGTAGGAGAGGTAGACAAAGAACGGGGAGGCCTGATGCTCGTCGATGAAGCGCAGGGTCTCGCGCTCGAAGAGCTCCGTCGCGTAGCGCCCCCGATCCTCGGTCGTCGGGGAATTCCCGCGATACATGGAAGGAACGCCGTATCGCTCGTGAGTCCAGTAGTCGATGCCCGTGTTGACGAACCCGTAGAAGTCGGAAAAACCGCGCTGCAGCGGGAGGAACCGTCGCAGCGCCCCCAAGTCCCACTTCCCGAAGACTCCCGTGGCGTACCCGGCCGAGGCCAGCATCTGCGACAGCAGGACTTCGCGAGTGTCCATGCCGAGAATGCGCTCCGGGCTGATGGCGTACTCGTGGCTCGGATAGCGGTAGCCGTCGTCGACCCGGTCGTTGCGGAAGTTGTCGTAAGTGCCGTTCCTTTGCGGGTAACGGCCTGTCAGCAGGGCCCCTCTCGAGGGCGTGCAGACGGGAAAGGCCGAGTAGTAGCTAGTCAGGCGAATCCCCTCGCTGGCAAGCCTGTCCAAGCGCGGCGTGCGGATGTCCGGGCTTCCCATCGAGCCCAGGTCCATGTAGCCCTGATCGTCGCTGACGATCAGGAGGATGTTTGGCGGGCGGGCCTCAAGGCTGGCCGCGGCCAAGACCGCCAGCGCCGCAATCCAGCGGGCCATCGCGCCCATTGTAGGCGGCGTCGCTGGTCCGCCCTCAACAGCAAGGGCCAGCGGACACCGGGCAATCTGGCACGTTGCCTCACCCCGGGCGTGCTGCGGGCGGAAGTGTTTGGGCTTGCAGCGCCCCGAAGTATCTGCGGGCCTCTTGCATCACCTTGGGCGCCAGCAGCAGCGAGGATGTCATGGTCGGAATCGACATGAAGCCGTACATTCCGTCAATGAAGTCCAGCACGGCGGTATGGGACGCCACAGCCGAGATCACGATCGCCACGGTGTAGATGTACTTGTAGGTCCGCTGGCGCTCGGCGCCTATCAGGAAGCCCAACGACTTCTCCCCGTAGTAGCCGCACGACAGCGTCGTGGTGAAGGAAAAAAACAGGATGCAGGTGAACAGCAGGTAGGTCCCGATTCCGGGGAGCACCTGCTCGAACGACGCGGCAGTGACCGAGACCCCGCTTGTGCTCGTGTCGGTCCATGTGCCGGTGCACAACACGATCAGCGCCGTGGTGGTGCACACGACCAGTGTGTCGATGATTGGGCCGAGCATCGCCACAAGCCCCTCCCGCGCCGGCTGCTCCGTCTTCGCGGCGCCGTGGGCCAACGCTTCCGAGCCGATCCCGGCCTCGTTGGAGAACGCGGCCCTTCGGATGCCGGTGACCAGAACCGCCCACATGGCCCCTCCGGCCACTGCCTCCCCGCTGAAGGCGTCCGACAGGATTGCGGCGAACGCCGCGGGAATGTCCCTCGCGTTGAGGGCGAGGATGGCAAGCCCGCAGCCCATGTAGAGCACGACCATACCGGGCACCATGCGCGAGGCGACCTTCCCGATCCGCTGGATCCCACCGGCCAGGATCCCTCCGGCCACCGCCGCGATGAGCAGCCCCGACCCGAGGTTGAAGAGCCAGACGCCAGTCGATCCTTCGATCCAGCCCAGGCGGGACGCCACGGTCTCGCGCGAGATCTGCACGAGCTGGTTGACTTGGAACATCGGCAGCGTGCCGCAAAGGGCGCACAGCGAGAAGAACATCGCCATCGGCTTCCAGCGCGAACCGAGGCCGTGCAGGATGACGTACATCGGGCCCCCCTGGATCTCGCCCCGGCTGTCAGGTCCCCGGAACTGGACCGCGAGCGTGCACGTGAAGAACTTGGTCGCAATGCCCGCGAGCGCGCAGACCCACATCCAGAAGACGGTCCCGGGCCCGGCCGTCTGGATGGCCACCGCCACGCCCGCAATGTTGGCCATGCCGATCGTGCTCGCAAGAGCGCTGCTGAGCGCTTGGAAGTGGGTCACTTGGCCCGTGTCCGTCGGGGAGTCGTACTTGCCCGCCAGGATCTTCAGCGCGTGTCCCATGTACCGGAAGGGGATCAGGCGCGAGTACGCGAAGAAGTAGCAGCCGCCCCCGACCAGGAGGACCAGCACGACGGGCCCCCAGGCAAAGCGCGCGAAGGCATCCATCAAGTCGGCGAGGGCCTGCACTCCCACAGCATAGGAGACTCGCGCGATGGGGTGCGCCCGTTCGGGCAGGCCTCTAGAGTTTCGTGATCAGCGCTGGACCCAGCTCTTGTCGAAGCAGCCCGGTAGCCAGACGCCTAACGGGCCGAGCCAGCCCGGTCAGCTGGCCGTCAGCGGCCGAGTTTCGACCAGCCTCCGACCATCTTCTCCACTTCGTCCTGGTCGTAGCGCCCCCAAGGCTGAAAGTCCTGATTCTGCAGCATCGCTTCCATGCCGTAGGGTCCTGACTCGATTCCTGCCGGGGGCACCTCCGCGCCCGAGATCCACGCAATCGCATTCAGGACCAACTTGCGGTATGACGGGTGTGCCCAGTTCCAGTGGACATGGCCGCCGGTGAACCCGAAGCCGCGGCCGCCGCCGGTCCGCTCGCTGGCCCACATCAGCGTCTGCCAGTCCCCGCGTTTCACCGCCGCGCGGGCATACGGATTCCCCGACGCCTTGCCGTCCGGCCGGTTCATCGTCTCCCGAGGCGGGACGGCCTGCAGGATCGGCGTGACATCGCGCATGCCCTGCCGGAAGCGGATGTTGAAGTACCACTCGTCGTGTATCTCGAATGGCTCGACCCCATTGGTGATGGGGTGGCCCTCGGCCAGCCGCGGCTCGCGCATCATCCAGTGCGGGTTCACCGACCACCACTGCTCGAAGTAGCCGCCGATCCATTCGAGGAACTTGGCCCCCGGCTCCCCGACCGGGAGCTCCACCGCAAAGTGGATGGCTCCAATCCCCGCCCCGCGTGCGGCCATCCGGTCGACATCCCCAAGGGCGCTGAGCCAGGGGTGCCGCAGCCCGCCGCCGCTGAAGAGGACGACCGCGTCTGCGTTGTCGAGGGCGGTCGGGTCAGCCGGGTGGCCGTCAAAGTAGGCGGTGGGATGGATCTGCGGGAAGTTGTCCCGCAGCGCGCCGATCAGGAGCCTCAGTCCGGCCGTATGCTCGTGCGACCCGTAGCCGTGGCTCTTGGGCCCGCCGACGAACACCACTTTTCTCTTGCCGCGCGGCATCTGGAGGCGTTTAAGCTCGATGTTGCGGAACCGAACCGTCATGGGCGGGCCGCGGTGCACCTGCAGCCCTAGCAGGCCGGAGACGGGCGCGTCGGGGTCGTTGTCGGTCACGTCGACCATCACGTGGCCGTTGATCTTGTGGATGTAGCGGTTGCCCTTGGCCAGGATCTCGAAACGGTTCCACCCGTTTAGGTTGATCTTCTCCTGCAGCTCGGCCGGGTCGCCGACGCTGCCGGTCACGACCGGTTTGCCGTCAGCCCCGATCTCCACCTTCTCGCCTCGCCGCGCCAGAATGCGCCTGGACCGCTCGCCGTAGAGGCCGCCCGTGTGGCGCTCCCCGGCTTCGAAGTCCGCCTGGAGCCCGCCCAGGATGTGCGGGCCCCATTCGCGCGGCCTCTCGAAGGCGCGGTACTGCACGCCCGAGTTGCCGCCCTCGATCTGGAACTCGAGCCGCAGCTCGAAGTCGTCCAGTTCCCCCTGCCGCCAAACCAGGAACGAGTTCGCAGGGATGGGATCCTCGGCGGTCGTCCGGCCCACAATGGCGCCGTCCTCCACGCTCCAGAGCTTTGGGTTTCCGTCCCAGCCCTTCAGCGACACCCCGTCGAAGATTGGCACGAATCGGTTGGCCGACCGTGCTGCCGCCAGCGTTGCGGCAGTGCACAGTACCGCCAGAGCCAATGTCCCAGCACGATGCGCCATGGTAGTTCCCCTCTTGCGGCCGCGGCGAATTGCGGATCCCGCGGCTGCCCGCCAGTGTACGATAGCCCGCCGCTCGCCGTTCACTGGACGGACGCGTGCGCCACGTGCCTCTCTCCGAGGATCTGGTCCAAGGACGGGCCTTCCCGCTGTTCGGGCAGCGAGAACGAGAAAGTCGACCCCTCGCCCGGCTCGCTTTCCACCCACACGCTCCCCCCGTGGGCCTGCACCAGGTGCTTCACAATCGCAAGCCCCAAGCCCGTGCCGCCCAGCTCGCGAGATCGCGCCTTGTCCACGCGGTAGAAGCGCTCGAACAGCCTGGGCATGTGCTCGGGTGCGATCCCGATGCCCGTGTCCCGCACGAAAAAGTGGATGGCCCCTTCGGCCCTCTTGGCCCCCACTGTGATGCGGCCGTGCGGCTGGGTGTACTTCGCCGCGTTGTCAAGCAGGTTGGCCAAGACCTGCTGCACGGCCCCCGGGTCGCAGGAGACGGTAGGGGAGCCCTCGGGGAGCTCCACGCTCAGTTCCAGTTCCTTGCTCCGCAAGACGGGCCGTATGCCGTCCGCTGCAAGTCGCACGATGGCGTCGGCCGACTGGTCGGAGAACTCGTACTCCCGGGCGTTGACCTCGATCTGCGACAGCGTCATCAGGTCGGAGGTCAGCTGCGTAAGGCGTCGCGCGTTCTGCCACAGGATCCTTACGAAGCGCTCGTTGTTCTCCTTGTCGTGGATGGCCCCATCCAGCAGAGTCTCCGCATACCCAGCAATGGACGCCAGCGGTGTGCGCAGCTCGTGGGACACGTTGATAACGAAGTCGCGGCGCATCTGGTCGATCCGCTCCAGCTCCGTTATGTCGTGGAACACTGCGGCCACCGCCCGCACCTTGCCCTTGCGGCTCAAGATCGGCGCGCAGGAGACGCGCCAGGCCCGCTGGGCCGGGGTGTCGACGGAGAACTCTGTCGTGCACGGCTCCCGGTTGCCGACGACCCTCCGAAAGAGCTTCGCCATCTCCTTCGACCTCCAAGACTTGATGGGCGTCAGGGCCGAGAGGTCCTCCTCGGGGAACATCCTCTCGATTGCCGGGTTGTGCAGCGCGATCCGGCCACGGCGGTCCAGAACCAGGATGCCCTCGCCGATGCCGTTTACCGCGGCTACGAACCGGGAGCGTTCCTCCTTCAGCTGCTGGAAGCTCGCCTTGAGCTTCGCGGCAGTCGCCGTGAGGCTGGAAGTGAGGTCCTTGAGCTCAGGTAGGTATCCCGGCTTGGGCGAGCCGTTGTCGACCTCGAAGTCACCCTCCGCGATCGTGTTTGACAGTTCAACGATCCCCGACAGCTGCGTCGAAATGCGGCGGGCAGCCCAGGCGACCGCCGCCAGCAATGGAGCCACGATCAGCAGGATCGCCACGGTGATCTGCCGCCGAAGGTCGGCGGTCATCGAAGCGACCTGCTCCAACGGGAGGGCGAGGCGGACGGCTCCGCCGCCCTTGACCGGGACCGCCACGTACAACAGGTCGTTCTCGACGGTCGTGCTGTACCGCCGGCTTGTCGAGACTCGCCCGGTGAGCGCCTCGCTGAACTCAGGGCGGGTTGCGTGATTCTCCATGCGCGAGGGGTGTGCCTGCGAGTCGGCCAGAACGTTGCCGCGAACGTCGATTACGGTGACCCGGGCTTGGGCGCGCTCGGCCAGCATCTGCAGCGACGACTGATACCGGTCCGGCGGGATTCCATCCAGCGCGTTCTCTATCAAGCGTGCCTTCTCGGTCAGGCTCGTCTCGAGCCCACCCTCCAAATACCCGACCGTGATCCGCGGGACCAGCAGGAGCGCGGCCGCTGCCGCGACGAGGAGCGGAAGCATGGTCGCGAGCGCGAGCTTGAGGAAGATGCGCGCTGTCATTCGGGAATCTCGAACCTGTACCCGAAACCTCGCACGGTCTGTATCCACCGGGGACGTTTCGGGTCCTCCTCGATCCGTTCCCGCAGCCGCCGCACGTGAACGTCGATGTTGCGCGGCGTAATGTGCTTGCGGCTGCCCCAGACCTTCGCGATCAGCTGCTGGCGGGTGAAGGCCGTGCCCGGGTGCTCGGCCAGGAAGCTCAGCAGGCCGAATTCAGTGGCGGTCAGGTCGATGCGCTTGCCGTTCAGTGTGGCCTGGCGCGCCGAGAAGTCTATGCTGAGGCCCTTCGCTGCCAGCGTGCCGCGCCTTTGGCGGATCTCCCCGCGCCGCAGGTGGGCACGGATCCGGGCCAGCAGCTCTCTGGGGCTGAAGGGCTTTGTGATGTAATCGTCCCCGCCAATCTCGAGGCCCATAACGCGGTCCATCTCTTGGCTGAGAGCGGTCAAGAACAGAATCGGGATCTCCGCCGTGTCGCTGCTGGCCCTCAGCATGCGGCAGAACTCGAAGCCGTCCCCGTCCGGAAGCATGACGTCGAGCAGGATCAGATCCGGCCGTGTCTGCCGAATGACCTCGTCCGCCCCCTTCAGGCGGTGCAGCGTAGTCACGTCGTATCCGCCGTTGCGCAAGTTGTATTCGAGCAGCGTGCAGAGGTCGCGATCATCCTCAACCACCACTAGGCTTCGCACGGCAGGCCCCGCCCGAGATTATATGCCGCTGGGCCGGGGCCGGAACGGGTCATGCCAGCGCCGTAGAATGCTGTAGAGCGCGCCGCACCTGCGCGTGCTCATTCGAGCGACATGAGACTTACGGGCAAGGGCGCCATCGTGACGGGGGCGGGAAGCGGGATCGGAGAGGCCGTGGCATGCCTCTTCGCGCAGGAGGGAGCCGAGGTTGTCACCATCGGGCGGACTGCCGGCAAGCTCGACGCGGCGAGGGAGCGTGCCGGCGCATCGGCCGACCGGCTGCATCCATTTCCGATGGACGTGAGCGATTCCGCGGCGGTCGACGAGATGCTGGCTTGGGCCCTCGCCCGAATTCCCCAAGTCGACATCTTGGTCAACAACGCCGGCACGAACGTCCCGCGACGGGGATTGGACGAGCTCACCCGCGAGGACTTCGACAGGGTCGTGAGCGTCAACCTCAGCGGACCGTTCTACCTGATGCACGCCGTGCTCCCTGACATGCGGGAGCGGCGGGACGGGGTGCTGATCACCGTATCGTCAATCGCCGGCGTCCGGACCTCGGTGATCGGTGGCCCCAGCTACAGCGCCAGCAAGCACGGCGTGCGCTCGCTCAGCCTGGCCGCTCACCTTGAGGAGGGGCAGCGCGGAATCCGTTCGTGCGTCATCTGCCCGGGGGAGGTCAACACACCCATCTTGGAGCGCCGCCCCGTCGTGCCCCCTGATGAGGCGCGCGCGCTGATGCTGCAGCCGGAGGATGTGGCCGAGGCAGCCCTGCTGGTCGCGACGCTGCACCCTCGCGCGTGCATCCCTGAACTTGTCATCACCCCGACCAACCAGCCCTATTCGTGATCCTCCGGCGCTTCCTCTTGGACCCGCTCGAGCATCGCCTTGCTGGCCTTGAACCGCACGACTCGCTTCGGCGGGATCTTCAGCTCCTCTCCCGTCCGGGGATTCCTCCCGATTCGGGCCGCCCGCTCGTCCACGCGAAATGTCCCGAATCCTTGCAGTTCGATGCGGTCGCCGCGGGCGAGCGACTCCGTGAGCATAGCCACGAACACTTCAACCACGGCTCGGGAGAAAGTGTTGTGCAGCCCAGTCTCGTTCGCGAGGTGGTCGGCCAGCTCTGCCTTGGACATAGTTGCCTGCTTGCGCAAGCGCCGCGACCGGGCTTGCGCTCATGGAATGATGGCACACTGCGATCCTCTGTCCGAATGCCCTCTCCGACGCGGTCGTTGAGGCCGGCCTCCTAACCCCCCGAGGCTTGCCGATTCGTGTTATGCTTAACGCGCCGGCTGGGAACGGGGACGGTCGAACAGGCCTCGTGCTGTCGGCGCTAGGGGAGCGACTGACAGCTCTGGAAATAGTCGGGGATCGGGTGCCGCGAGGCGTCGGTCCCCTCCTTTTTGTGATGTGTGGGCCGGCCAATCGGCCGAGGCACAGCGGGGGGTAGTTATTTACCGAAGAAGATTCCGCCCTATTCGAAGGGTCCGAAGACGGAACGTCAACGAGACGATCCGCGCCCGGGAGGTCCGGGTCGTGTTTCCAGACGGTCGCACCACCGTCATGCCCACCAGTGAGGGCATCCGTCGCGCCAAGGCGATGGGCTTGGATTTGGTCCTAGTCTCGCCGACAGCGCATCCGCCAGTCGCCAAGGTCATCGACTACGGCGAGTACTCCTACCTCGAGAAGAAGCGGCGCAGCGACGCCAAGAAGAAGCAGCACCGGATCGAGGTCAAGGAGGTCAAGTTCCGCCCGAACACAGACCAGCACGACTACGCGTTCAAGAAGAGGCACGCCGTGCGCTTCCTGAATGAGGGCAACAAGGTCAAGGCGACCGTGTTCTTCCGGGGCCGGGAGATCACGCACCCGGAGATCGGAGAGCGCCTGCTGCGCGGCTTGGTCGCCGATCTGGAGGACATAGGCAGCCCGGAAACGCAGCCGCGCATGGAAGGGCGCACGATGACCATGATGATCGGTCCCTCAAAGGCGCAGAAGCTGGCCCAGCAGCGGCAGCGGCAGCAGGGCAGGCGTCCGCCTCCCTCCGATTTCGCTCGGTCGAGGCGCCCCCGCCGCTGAAGCTCCCTCCGGGCCGCGCTACCCGCCCACCGGGCCCGTCACCAGCATCCGAGCTTGGACTCTTCCGGCAGCCCGGGCCGTCGCGAGCACGGTCTCTCCGGGAGGGATCCCCGAGAGTCCCTTGAGCGGCAGGCGCCCGTCAGCCAGTGTCCGGGCCCCGCGCAGCGGCCTCCCGTCGGTGGTGTGCAGCAGCACGTCTGCCTCCGGCAGGAGCCGCACCTGCGGCAGGGAGCATGAGTGCGGCCTCCCGGTGGCCGACGCCGATGCGGCGACCGCGCCTCCGCCGCGGGGCTGTTCGCTCGGCGAATCCACCAGGTTGCGGACTCGCAGGCCGATGCGGGGATCGTCGCCGCGCGGGTCGAACTCCATCTCGAGAAAATTCCAGTAGTACGGCCCGTTCAGCTTGCGGAGGTCCGGCGTGTCGTAGCTCTGGTGGTACAGCGCCTTGACGGTGACCTCCCGGCCATCGAAGTCCCGCATTCGGGGGCCGAAGCCCTCCTTGACACCGCGCCCGCCGCTGCGGCCGATCGGCCCGAACGAGCACTCAAAGACCCTTTGTGCGACGTTCTGCAGGATCATCCCCACGTGGACGTCACCGTAGACACTCACGACCCCCTCACGCGAGCCGAGCAGTCCCAGCACTCGGTCGGCGCCCGCCGAAACCCAGCCCGCGTAGTCGGCTGCCACCCTGTCGCGCTCGCCCAGGACGGTCTTCGCGTCCGCCCTTCGGCCGTCACCCGTCCAGATGGTGTGCATGCCATTGATGCCGGTCAGGCAGATCAGGGGAGAGGAGTCGGTGCGCAAGGTCTCTGCCAGCCAAGAGAACTGCTGCTCCCCTAACAGGCTGCGGGTGACATCCGTCCTCGAGTACAGGCTGCGCTTGGCGCCCCACCCTTGGTCGTCCCATATGTTCGTGTCCTGGCTGCTGCGCCAAAGGCGAGAGTCCACGATCAGCAGGCTGAAGTCCCGGTTGGGCATTTTCCAGCGCCGCCACTTCTTGGGGTTTGCCGTTCCGGACGGGGCCTCGTCCCCGGTCACCAGGTGGTGCACGATCTGGAAGTTCCGGCGCATGTACTCGGCATCCTGGCCGAGGTCGTCATGCGAACGGATGGCGATCTGCTCGGGGCCCTTGACGTCGTCCATGCCGTAGTCGTGGTCTCCCGGGTTGATGGTGTTCCAGTGGCGCATCATCTGCCAGCGCGTCGTCGGCCCGCACAGCGTCGTGGTGACGATCTTGTAGGCGTCGTCGGTCGAGGGAGGGTAGAGCAGCAGCTCCATGTACCAGACGTCGTCTTCCCACATCATGACTTGGAAGCCGTATTCCTCCAGATGCCGGTAGGCTCCCGGAGTGGGCTGGTCGTGGATGAAGAAGCCCTCGCCTGGACCGTCTCCCGGCAGGTTCGGCCGCCCTCCGTGGATGGCGTGGCAGGACAGCCCGCACAGCTTGTACGGGGCGACGAGCCGGGGCAGCCGGCCAACATAGTGTCCGTCCGCCGGGACTTCGCCAACTTGGCCCGTGCCGGAGCCGACCGCGTCGCTGCCGAGCCTCGGATCTCCCGTCACGTCCTGACCGTCCTTCCACACCGTGAAGTACAACGTCGCCTCGGCCGGGTTGCGGGGCAGCTCAGCGTCGATCACTGCCGTGCTCCGGCGGAAGTCGTTGCTCACGATGGGGGCGTGGCCGGCGACGGGCACGGATTCCCAGCCTCCGTCAGGACTCGGGGTGTCGGCCACCCGGACCTGCGCCTGATCGCCGTCGCTGCGAAACAGCGCCATGAAGCGAACGTGCCAGCGGCCATCCTGCTGGCGCAAAGTGTCTCCGAGCGCGTAGCACACGTGGCAGGCGTTGATTCGGGGCTGCAACGGCTCAGTTCCTTGCGGGTCCACGGTGAACTCCCGGACGTCGAAGTCCAGCAGGCCCCTTCCGGCGATGCCGGCAAACCCCTGCAGGTGCCTAGTGGCGTCCACGCGCTCCACGCGCACAGCTGCGGCCCTCTCGCCGCCGATTGTCAGGGTGGCTGTCACGGTCCCCTCACCGGCCGCTGTGCCAGTCGCCTGAACCTCAATCGAGTACGCGTCGCCGGGCTTTGGGACAGGGGCTCGCTGAACCGCAATCACGGCGTCCGTCCCGTGCTCGCGTATGCCGAAGTAGCCGTTGTCCGTCCAAGCTGCGATCCACGCTGCGTTGCCGCGGCGCCCGCCCATCCCGAAGGACTCGTAGAGCGTCGCCGACGCAAACGCGAGGCCAAGCAGGCCGTATCCCGGCCTGTACATGCGCCACTCGTCGCTGTCCCCCTCGCGAGGGGCATGCGCCTCGCTGATCACGCGGCCGGCCATGCCCAGCGTGTAGTCGCCCGCCAGCCGCCACCGGCGGTTCCAGATCAGTCCGGGCGGCAGCGAGGGGTCGTAGTCCACGGGCATGCTGTAGCTCCCCATGCGTTCCCCATGGGTCTCGTAGTGGTAGGGGAAGCCGGTGTTGCGGGCGCGGTCTCCCCGGCTGTGGATGCGCCGGCGGAGAGCGCCGCCTACGACGCTCCAGTACCCGGGATTGAGGCTCTCCCAGTCGTCGCCGTGGTAATGCGCATCGGGGCCGTCGAATGAGATAGCCTCGGCTCTGCCGGGCCCCGAGGCCGCAGCTGCGGCCATTGTGGTTGCGGCGGTGCGCAGGAAGGTGCGGCGATCGACGTGGGAGGCCATTGCGGCGGCATTTTAGCAAGGCCCGGGCGGCCCTCTTGCAATCGCCCGGGTGTGTCTGCCTGCGATAATGCGCCACGATGAACGTCCTCTTCCCGGATCCACGGCCCGCCCGCCCGACCCCGCCAGGCTGGCTGCGCTGCACGGTTGCCATCGCAGTGGTCGCCTCCTGTGCGTGCGGTCCGGGGCCGACCGGTCCACAAGAGGGCGCAGGCCCGCCGAACATCGTCTGGATCCTTGCGGATGATCTCGGCTGGGGAGACCTCGGCTCGTACGGCCAGCAGCAGATTCAGACTCCGCACCTGGACCGCATGGCCGCCGAGGGAATGCGGTTCACCGATGCATACGCCGGATTCACCGTCTGCGCGCCCTCCCGCAGCGTGCTGATGACAGGGCAGCACACGGGTCACACGACTGTGCGCAGGAACGGGCATCCGGGACTCCGGGACGAGGACGTGACGGTGGCGGAACTCCTGAAGGCGAGCGGTTACGCCACGGCTTTGGTCGGGAAGTGGGGTCTTGGGATGGAAGATTCGCCCGGCGCACCATGGAGACAGGGCTTCGACCACTTCTACGGCTACCTGAGCCAGGGGCATGCGCACAACTTCTACCCGGAATTCCTCATGCGCGGCCCGGAGCGGGAAACGTTGCGAAACGTCGTCGTTCGATCGCAGCGCTACGGGGGCATGAGCGGCGTGGCGGTGGAGCGCGTCGATTACTCCCATGACCTGCTGCTGCGGGATGCCATCAAGTGGCTTACGGCGAACGCCCGGGGGCCGTTCTTCCTGTACCTCGCCCTGACGATCCCCCACGCCAACAACGAGGCCGGTGGCGTAGACGGCGGTGGGGACCCAGGGATCTCCGGGATCAGCGAGGACCTCGGCGACCACCGCGAGCGGATCGGCATGGAGGTGCCCGACGCCGGCCCGTACCAAGACTTGGACTGGCCAGGGCCGCAAAAGGGAACAGCGGCGATGATCACGAGGATGGACCGCGGCATCGGCGAGATCTTCGCGGTCCTCGAAGAGCTGGGGGTGGACGACCGCACCCTCGTCTTCTTCAGCTCCGACAACGGCCCGCACGCGGAGGGCGGCAACGACCCGTTCTTCTTCGACTCCAACGGGCCCTTTCAGGGCTACAAGCGCTCCCTCCACGACGGTGGCATCCGCGTCCCGGCCATCGCTCGCTGGCCGGGACGCGTAGAGGCTGGGGTGGTCAGCGACCTACCGTGGTACTTCGCGGACTTCCTACCGACGGTCGCCGAGATCGTGGGCTTTCCCGCGCCTCCGGGGGTGGACGGCGTGAGCATCGCCCCCGAGCTGCTGGGACCCGGAGCTGTGGGTCGGGACCGGGTCCTGTATTGGGGAGGGACGCCTGGCCGTGCCGAGGCCGTGCGGTGGGACCACTGGAAGGCCGTCCGCGAGGGGCCAGAGGAGCCTATCGAGCTCTTTGACCTACGCAGCGATCCAGGCGAGGAGGCCGACGTTGCCAAGGACCACCCGCGGGTTGTCGGCGAGATCCGCTCCTACTTGGAGACGGCGGTGACGGTAGCTCCCGAGTAGCTGCGAAGCGAGGGTCCGCCCGATCCATGCGATGATGCCGGCTATGCCGGACTCAGCCAGCCCGCCGACCGTTCAGGTGTCCAAGCTGGCATTGGCCCTGACCTTGGCCATCTTGTGGGGCTGCGCCATGGCCGTCATCGGGACGGTCCACGCCATTGTGCCGTCCTACGGGGCCGAGTTCTTCGCCTTCATGGCCTCAATCTATCCGGGGATCAGTGGCTCTGGCACGCCCGTCGACATCGGGGTCGGAGTGCTGTATGGCCTGCTCGATGGGTTCTTTGCGGGATACGTGATGGCTTGGCTGTACAATCTCATCGTGCGGCGCTTAGGCGGTGCGGGGGCTTGAGTCTGAATCTCTGGGCCCTTGGGCTCCCTTTCCGCAGTAGGATTCGCTAGAATTAGGACCGTATGAAGTACGGCTTGGGTCTGTTGTCCGCCGCAGTCCTCGCGGTCGCCCCGGCGGCGAGCGGAGCGCAGGCTCCCAGCGCTGAGGACCTCGAGTTCTTCGAGAAGCGCATCCGACCGGTATTGGCGACGAACTGCTACGTGTGCCACTCGGCCGAGGCCAAGACGCGCATGAGCGGCCTGAGCCTGGACACGCGGGACGGGATCCGGCAAGGGGGGCAGCGCGGCCACGCCATAGTGCCGGCCGACCCGGACGAGAGCCTGCTGCTCTCGGCCCTACGCTACGAAGGCGACGTCAAGATGCCGCCCGGAGGCAGGCTTCCCGAACGGGTCGTTGCGGACTTTGAAGCTTGGATCAGGATGGGAGCTCCGGATCCGAGGGAGTCTGCAGTCAAAGCGCAGGCGAGCTCGATTGACGTCGAGCGGGGCAGGGGATTCTGGGCGTTCAAGGCACCCCGCGAAGAGCCGGCGCCGCCCGTCGCCGACGTGTCGTGGCCGCGCGGAGCGATCGACCAGCACGTCTTGGCCGGCTTGGAGTCGCGAGGCCTGAGGCCTGTGGGCGACGCTAGGCGCACGGACCTGCTGAGGAGGGCTACCTTCGACCTCACGGGTCTGCCGCCTACGGTCGACGAACTGCAGGCGTACCTGAGTGACGAAAGCCCTAGGGCATTCCAGAAAGTCGTTGACCGGCTGCTCGAATCCGACCGCTTCGGCGAGCGCTGGGGTCGGCACTGGCTGGACGTCGTGCGCTACGCGGACACGATCGGGCGCACCCGCAACCTTCCGTTCCCGATGGCTTGGCGGTACCGCGATTACGTCATCGATTCGTTCAACGGCGACAAGCCCTACGACCGATTCCTCCGCGAGCAGATCGCTGGGGACCTGCTCCCCTACGAGTCTGCACAAGAGCGTGCCGTGCACCAGGTGGCGACCGGGTTCCTCGCGCTCGGGGCGCACGACCTCAACGAGCCGGACCCGAAGCAGTTCGAGATGGACATCGCTGACGAGATGATCAACGTGACCACGCGCTCGGTGTTGGCCCTCAGCGTCGGGTGCGCTCGCTGCCACGACCACAAGTTCGACCCGATCCCCGCGGCCGACTACTACGCGCTCGCCGGCATCTTCCGCAGCACGGAGCTGCGCAACGGCCTGCGCCGGAGGCCCCGCTTCAACGGAGCCTACTTCCTCCCCGAGCTCATGGTCGAGCTCGACGGGCTGCCGGCGTACTCCTCTCCGGGTGGCGAAGCCCATCTCTCCGAGCGCCAGCGCCTCTGGGCGGAGATGCGGGCAGCAGGGGACCGGCGGGACCGAAACGCCGTTCGGGCGGCTGTCCGGGAGCTCGCCAAGATTCCGATGCCTGAGAACCTCGCAATGGGAGCGGTCGACGCCCAGGCTGCCAACGTCAGGCTCAACATCGGGGGCGATCCGCACACGCTCGGCGACGAGGTCGAGCGCGGGTTCGTCCAGGTGGTATTCCCCACCGATGCCGATCTTCCCGCCGTTGGCCGGGGCGAGAGCGGACGCCTGCAGCTGGCGGAGTGGCTAGTGCGGCCCGACAACCCGCTGACTGCGCGCGTCATGGCCAACCGGGTCTGGCGTCACCTCCTCGGGAAGGGTCTCGTAGCGACCGTAGACAACTTCGGCAGCAGCGGCCAGCGCCCCACCAACCAAGCCCTACTCGACTATCTGGCCGTGAGGTTCGTGGAGGGTGGCTGGTCGATGAAGGCCCTGATCCGCGAGATCGTGCTCAGCCGCACGTATCAGCTGTCGACGGCGAATGACCCCGTGAATTTTGCGAGCGATCCGGATAACGACCACATCTGGCGGGCCAACATGCGCCGCCTGGAGGCAGAGGCTGTCCGGGATGCCGTGCTGCTGGTCAGCGGCGAGCTCAGTGACACTCAGGCGTCTCCGGTCGCTAGCTTCGACCCCTTTAGGCTGATAAACCCGGGGGCTCGCCAGATATCCCCGTGGGAGGTCAGCGAGACGTACCGAAGCGTCTTCGTGCCCGTGATCCGCAATGCGGCCCGGCCGATGTTCGAGGCCTTCGACTTCCCCGAGCCCAGCGAGACCAAGGGTGCGCGCGACGTGACGACCGGGCCAGCGCAGGCGCTGTTCCTGATGAACGGTGAGTTTGTGCGCTCCCACTCCCTGACGGCCGCCGAGCGCCTGCTGGCCACCGAAACCTCGGACCGCATGAGGGTGCGACACGCCTTCCGCCAAGTTCTGAACCGCGATCCCAGCACGCGTGAGGAGGACCTCACCGTGCGGCTCGTGGATTCGTCGACACGCTGGCTGCTGTCACCCGAGACGCTCGCCGGTAGCCGCTCTGAGGCGGAGGAATGGCTCTCCGCCCTGCTGGGCAAGGCTTTCGGCCGCGACCCCGACGGCAATGAGCTGGAATCCGCCATCGCAGCACTGCCGTCGGGCGCGGGGGCCTCGCGCGCCGCCATTCGCGCGGTCTTCGACAACGGCGAGGGGGGCTTGCGCTACGACCTCCTGTTCGCCGCGGTTGGGGCAGGCTTCGGGCGCACGCCGGACCAAAAGGAGCGCGGCTTGGCGCGCAAGCGCCTCAAGGACTGGCTCGCAGCGGAGCGGGCCGATGGCGGGATCGGAAGCGCTGGAATGGCGGTCTCGGCGAGCCCGCAGCACGAGGCTTGGGCCCGCGTCTACCACGCGCTGTTCAACAGCGCCGAGTTCCGCTACCGCAACTGAGTAACTGGAGAGCGACGAGGAGGAATCTGGCATGACACTTGGATCCGTTGGACGCCGGGCATTCCTGAGGAGGACAGCCGCAGGTTTCGGCTACACCGCCTTCGCAGGGATTGCGGCCATGGAGTCGCTATTGGCCAAGGGGACGGCCAATCCGCTGATGCCCAAGCCGCCGCACTTCGAGCCGAAGGCCAAGCGGGTGATCTTCCTTTTCATGCAGGGCGCTCCGACCCAGCACGACACCTTTGATCACAACCCGGAGCTGGAGAAGTTCGCCGGAAAGCACTCCGAGATGAAGCTCTCCATCGGAACGCAGGGCGGGAAGATCCTGCCCGCGGTGTACGACTTCCACCCCAGCGGCGAGAGCGGCCTTCCGATCTCGGAGGTCTTTCCGCACCTCCGGCAGCACGCGGACGACCTCTGTCTGCTGAATGCGATGCACACCGACTCGCCCGCCCATCCGCAGGCGTCGATTTTTGCCCACACCGGCAGCATCACGTTTGTGCGGCCTTCGATCGGGTCGTGGACAGTCTACGGCTTGGGGACCGAGAATCAGGACCTTCCGGGCTTCGTGACGATGAATCCGCCGCCGGTCGGCGGAGCCACTCTGTACGGGTCGGCCTTCCTGCCAGCCACGTATCAGGGCACGCGACTCAACATCGCTCCTGGCGAAGACCCAGTGCGAAACATCCGCAATGCCGCGATGACCCTAGGCGAGCAGCGTCGCCAGCTGGATTACGTGCAGGATCTCAACCGCGGGCTACTGGAGCGATCCGACGACAGCGCCCAGGTCGAAGGCGTCATCCAGTCCTACGAACTGGCGTTCCGCATGCAGTCGGCGGTGCCCGAGGCCATGGACATCTCGGCGGAGCCCGAAAACGTTCGGGCGATGTATGGACTGGACCAGAAGGAGACGCGTGACTTTGGGAGCCAGTGCCTACTGGCCCGCCGCATGGCCGAGAGAGGAGTGCGGTTCATCGAGCTGGGTCAGCGTGGCTGGGACCACCACAACAACCTTCGTAGGCGGCTCCGCGACAGCGCCCAGGCAGTCGACAAGCCCATTGCAGCGCTGATTTCGGACCTCAAGCAGCGGGGGATGCTGGAGGACACCCTGATCGTCTGGGGCGGGGAGTTCGGGCGGTCCACGTACGAGCAGAACGACCAGGCCGACGGCCGGCGTCACAACAACCGCGGCTACACAATGTGGCTGGCCGGCGGCGGGATCAAGGGCGGAATGCGGCACGGCCGTTCGGACGTGAACGGAGTCGCGGTGGAAGGTCGCGTCCACTTGCATGACCTGCACGCCACGATCCTGCACCAGCTCGGCTTGGATCACGAGCGGCTGACGTACCGGTACGCAGGGCGCGACTTCCGGCTGACCGACGTCCACGGCCAAGTCGTGAAGGAGATTTTGGCCTAACGGGAGCGCGGTGCGTTGCAGCGTGCGAGAATCGGTGCATACGGGCCCGTAGCTCAGCTGGATAGAGCGGCCGCCTCCTAAGCGGCAGGCCGGGGGTTCGAATCCCTCCGGGCCCGCCACGACCCGCGGGCCACGGCCCTGCCCAACGACCTCAGGCCGCGACGGATTCGCGCAGGAGCCTTCGCAGCACTTCGGGCGCGACGTTGCCGCCGCTGATGACGCACACTACCGGCCTCCCGCTGTCCCGGGGTGCCGCGCGGGCGGCCGCGACCGAGGCGGCTCCGCCCGGTTCGGCGATCAGCTTCTGGTAAGTGGCCAGCCAGCGAACCTCGGCGGCCAGGCTCTGCTCGGACACTAGCAGTATGTCCTCGACGTGGCGCTGGATGATCGGGAACGTGCGCGCCCCGGGCTTCAGCACCGTCAGGGCGTCGGCCAACGACCTGGCTGGTTTCCCGCGAACGGCCCGTCCGGCTTCCAGCGAGAGCTTTGTCGCGGGATTCCTCTCGGCCTGCGCCCCGTAGATCCGGCAGCCGGGCCGGTCGGCCTTGGCCGCGAGCGCGGTTCCCGCGATCAACCCACCCCCGCTGACGGGCACGAAGACGTCGAAGTCCCCTTCGATCTGTCCTGCCAGCTCGGTCCCGAGCGTGGCATCGCCGGCGATCGTCTCGATGGAGTCGTAGGGATGCAAGAGCAGCCTGCCAGTGTCGCGGCGCAAGCGCTCGGTCATCTCGAAGCGCGCATCGAAGCTGTCCTCGCAGAGCGCCACGCGACCTCCGAACTCCACAGTGCGGTCCCGCTTGAATCTTGACGCGCTTCGCATCATCACGATCAGCGCGTCGACACGGTTGAGGGCCGCAGCGTACGCCACCGCTTGGGCGAAGTTCCCGGATGAATTGGCGATTACGCCCCGCTCTCGGCACTCGCCGAGCCGGCAAAGGATCGAGTTGAGGGCCGGCCGCACCTTGAACGCACCGACCGGCTGGAACGACTCGAGCTTGAGATACGCCGGCCGTCCCATCTCGTGGGTCAGCGGAATCGAACGCACCAGGGGCGTGGGATCCAAGTGCGGCCTGAGCCTTGCGCAGGCCGCCCGAATGTGCGTACGCCAGGCCTCTGGGGCCGTGCCGGGGTCCTGTCCGCTGGACGCGGGGGCGGAGGCTGGTTTGGAATCCTCGGGTCGCACGCTGTCGCCATACAGTCTAGTCCCAGCTCGGGTGCCCGTTTCGGAGAGCCGCGCCGGTCTTGGGGACAGTGCAGTCGGGGCGCTGCCGCTCCGCATTCGGCAGGCCTGACGCGGGAATCCACGCTCGACTCTCCCATCACGGCTCCGAGCGACGCATTGCAGGACTGGGGGGATCGGCGGTCCCAGAGGCACCGTGCCGTCTGCGGAAGGCCGCTTGGCGATGCTGCGGCGGCGTCGCCGATCCTGCAACAATGTTGGCTAGGCTGCGACGGCGCTGCCACTGTGATCGGAAGGGAAGATGAATATGACCAAAGCTTCTTGGCCAATTGGAATCACGTCCCGAATCCTCGCCTTGCTTGCGCTCTGCGCCGCGGCGTCGGGGCAGACGAATACCGGAGCGATCGATGGATTGGTCTATGACGAGACCCTAGCGGTCATCCCGAACGTAAACGTGGCCGCCTTGGACGAGACCCGCGGGATCGAGCGGACCACCGTGACGAACGCTGGCGGAGAGTATGCGCTGGCCCACTTGCCCCCCGGCGTGTACACCTTGCGGTTCGAGGCACAGAACTTCGCGCCGCTGACGGTCGAGGCTTTCGAGGTGCTGGTCGGCGAGGCGGTTACCTATCTGGCAAGCCTCACAGTAGCAACCGCGCAAGAGGAAGTGGTCGTCTCCGCCGAGGCCGGTCGTACCGCGATTGAGACCCAGCGCGTGCACCAGGCCGACCACATCGACTCCGTTCGGATCGAGAACCTGCCGATCAACCGTCGCGACTATCTCGATCTGGCCCTTCTGACCCCCGGAGTGGTGAACACCAACTACATCGCGAACGCGACCGACCGCCGCATCGCACCCACACCGAATTCCGGACTAGGGATCGGCGGCACGGCGGGCCGGAGCAACACGTTCATGATCGACGGGCTTGACAACCTGTACAACTCGGGCGCAGTGCGCTCTCAGATCAGCCAAGAGGCTGTCCAAGAGTTCCAGGTCAATCGCAGCACGTTCTCGGCCGAGCAGGGCGGAGCTCCAGGTGGCACGATCAACATCGTCACGAAGGGCGGCACGAACGACGTCCACGGCACGGTGTTCGGCGTATTGCGGAACCGCCGCTTCCAAGCCCGCAACCACTTCGACCCAGGCCGCAGCGCGTACACCAGGGCCCAGAGTGGAGTCTCGCTGGGCGGTCCGCTGGCCAAGAACAGGACGTTCTTCTTCGCCGCCTACGAGCGGCTGGACCGCAACGAGTCGCAGATTGTGCCTCTGTTGGCGGACCCGACGTTCCTGACCGCCCTGACGCCCTCCCAGCAGGCGTTGGCCGACGTCTTGGGGGCCAACCCGCTGTTGCGCCCCTTGGTCGATCAGATCGCGGAATCCCTGATTCCGGCGAACACTCCGGGTGTCCTCGAACTGTTCGACGAGAACAGCGGCGTGTTCCCATTCTCCGAGGACCGAGGCCAGCTCGTGGCCCGGATTGACCACTCGCTGCGTGACGGGCATAACCTGTTCTTCCGTGGGAACTGGACAGGCCAGACCGGACAGAACACGGAATTCGGGGCCCTCACGGCGCGCAGCCGCGGGAGGAACACGAGCGTCAAGGACTTCGCCGTGGCACTCGGGGACACCTACGTCATCAATCCGCGCTGGGTCAGCGAGACCCGCATCGGGGCCGGATACCACGACTTCGGGGTGTATCCCACGGATCCAGACGGTCCCGCCATTGACATTCAGGGATTCGGGGACTTCGGGCGGGACCTGCTCCTGCCGACGCGAGTGGTGGAGCGCGTGTTCCAGGTGCGCCAGAACTTCATGCGGGTATCGGGCCGCCAGACTCTCAAGTTCGGGGTCGATTACAACCCACTAAGAGACGGTGTGCGCTCCGAGACTTTCTTCAGCGGAAGGTTCATCTTCGGACAGGCCGTCCCGCTCTCGGCCGTCATCGACGCGGGCGTGGGCCCGGGAACGGCCGATCTGGTCCGGGGCATTTTGGCGAACGTTGGGGCGTCGCACTTGGTGGGCAACATCGACGACCCGCTCACGTCGGTGCAGTCCTACGCGCTTGGTCTGCCGATCGTCTACCAGCAGGGTTTTGGCGACCCGTTGTGGACGGGATGGTCGAACCGCGCTAACTTCTTCGCCGAGGATTCGATCCGCGTCACTCCCAGCCTGCGGCTGACGCTCGGGCTGCGGTACGAGATGGAACTCAAGACACGCTTCCCGCGCGACTACAACAACATCGCCCCGAGGGCCGGTTTTGCGTGGAGCCCCAATCCCAGCACGGTCGTCCGCGGCGGGTACGGGATCTATTTCGCGCGGATTGACGGCCAGATCACGTTCATCGGCGACCTGCTCGGCGAGAAGGCGCAGATCGCGCAGGTGTTCATACCCCTGACGGGAGCCCCCGGCCTGACCAGCCCCCTCACGAACGGGCCCCTGACGTCCGCCGAAATCTGGGGCTCGCTTCGGGAGCGCGGCATTCTGGGCCAGCGAAGCGTGAAGGTTGACGATCTCGCGATCCACGGGATTGTACCTGGCCCGGAGTATCCGCTGAAGGTGGGCTTCCGCGTCGCCGAGGATACGGTGAACCCGTATGCGCAGCAGGCCAGTCTCGAGATCCAGCGGCAAATCGGCGGCTACGCCATGTCGGCCGCTTACAACTTCAACCGCGGCGTCCACCTGATCCGCCCTCTCGATCCGAACCCGTACCAGGCCGGCACGAGGGAGAACGGCTTGCCCATCGTGGCGTTCCACAACCCCCTGACCCTGCAGGACAACGTCTATGGCAGCTGGGGCCGGTCGTTCTACCACGCGATGATCCTGCAGATCAAGAAGCGCTTCACGGAGGGCTTCACCATCTCCGCCCACCACACCTGGAGCAAGGCGATCGACGAGAACACCGACTACAACTCGTCGTACGAGCCGCACATACCGTGGGACGCTCGCAATGAGCTGGCCTTGTCACACTATCACCGGGGGCACCGATTTGTGGCGAATGTCGTGACCCAGTCACCTTGGAAGGCGAGCAGGGGCCGGGGCTTCGGGCACAACCTGCTCGCAGACTTCGTCTTCTCCGGCATCGTGGTCGCGCGCTCGTTTGCGCCGTTCAACCTCAATGCCGGCTACGACACCATCGGAGACAGGCACACCGACACGCACAGGCCATGGGGCCTTGGGCGCAATGTCGGAGTGGGTCCGGCGTTCTTCGGGATGGACATCCGCCTAACCCGCGACTTCGCGCTGACGGAGAAGGTTGGCCTGAAGGTGGTGGCAGAGGCCTTCAATATCCTCAACCGCACGAACTTCAAGGGTGTGAACGGTGTGGTAGGCAGCATGACGCTTGAGGAAATCCCGGACCGACCGACGGGTCGCCGGGGTCCAGTCACCGAGCCGTTCTCCTTCACCTCGGCGTTCGATCCGAGGCAGTTCCAGTTCACGGTGCGGATTTCCTTCTAGGAGGTCGGGCGGCGGCTAGGCCGCCTCCGGGGCCGTGCCCGGATCCGAGCCGCCAGACTCGGCTCCGAAGTCCGGCCTGGATCCTTCAGTTCCCACGCTGTTGCCACACGGTCTCGTGCGGCCTCGCCTGCCCGCCTAGGGAGAGCGGCGACGGTCTCGGGGGAAGCAGCCGGCGTGCTGGCGGCTCCGAACGCGGCGGACACGCTCAGGAACTCCCAGTTCCCCTCATCTGGAGCGGCTCCGAGCGCCGGCTTGGATGCGTGGGCGGGTCGGCAGCCCCAAAATGCCCTTTACCCCCTGCAACTGCGATGCTGCCACAGGGCCGGCGATGCTGCGACAATATCTCGGGGCTGCACCGGCGCGGCCACTGCGATCGGAAGGGAAGATGAATCAGACCAGAGCCTCTTTGACCATTCGCATCCTGCACTGCATCCTCGCCTTTCTGGCATGCAGCGCGACGGGGTTGGCGCAGACGAACACCGGAGCGATCGAAGGATGGGTCTACGACGAGACGTTGGCCGTCATCCCTAGTGTTGCCGTGACCGCCCTGGACGAGACGCGCGGGACCGAGCGGACCACCGAGACGAACGATTCTGGAGAGTATGCGCTCGCTCACTTGCCTCCCGGCGTGTATACCTTGCGGTTCGAGACACCGAACTTCGCACCGCTGACTGTCGAGGCTTTCGAGGTGCTGGTCGGCGAGACGGTCACCTACTTGGCCAGCCTCACTGTGGCAACCGCGCAAGTTGAAGTGGTCGTCTCCGCAGAAAACGCTCGCACGCCAATTGAGACGCAGCGCGTGCACCAGGCCGACCACATCGACTCCGTTCGGATCGAGAACCTGCCGATCAACCGGCGCGACTACCTAGACCTGGCCCTCCTGACCCCCGGCGTGGTGAACACCAACTACATCGCAAACGCGATTGACCGCCGCATTGCACCCACACCGACTTCCGGACTGGGGATCGGCGGAACGGCGGGCCGCAGCAATACATTCATGATCGACGGCCTTGACAACCTGTACAACTCGGGCGCAGTCCGCTCGCAGATCAGCCAAGAGGCTGTCCAGGAGTTTCAGGTCAATCGCAGCACGTTCTCCGCCGAGCAGGGCGGAGCTCCAGGAGGCACGGTCAACATCGTCACCAAGGGCGGCACCAACGAAGTGCACGGCACGGTTTTCGGCGTCCTGCGAAACCGCCGCTTCCAAGCCCGCAACCATTTCGACCCCGGTCGCAGCGCGTACACCAGAGCGCAGAGCGGAGTGTCGCTGGGGGGGCCGGTCGCAAAGAACAAGACGTTCTTCTTCGCCGCCTACGAGCGTCTGGACCGCAACGAGTCGCAGATCGTGCCTCTGCTGGCGGACCCGACCTTCCTTACTGCCCTGACTCCTTCGCAGCAGGCGCTAGCGGACGTTCTGGGGGCCAACCCGCTGCTGCGCCCCTTGGTCGATCAGATCGCGGATTCCCTGATTCCGGCGAACACTCCCGGCGTCCTCGAACTGTTCGACGAGAACAGCGGGGTGTTCCCGTTCTCTGAGGACCGAGGCCAGCTTGTGGCGCGGCTCGACCACTCGCTTCGCGACGGGCACAACCTTTTCTTCCGCGGGAACTGGACGGGCCAGACCGGGCAGAACTCGGAATTCGGGGCCCTGACCGCGCGAAGCCGAGGCAGGAACTCGAACGTAAATGATTTCGCCGTGGCACTCGGGGACACGTACGTCATTAACCCACGCTGGGTCAGCGAGACTCGCATCGGGGCCGGATACCACGACTTCGGGGTGTATCCCACGGATCCACACGGCCCTGCGGTTGACATTCAGGGGTTCGGCGACTTCGGGCGGGACTTCATCTTGCCGACGCGGGTGGTGGAGCGCGTATTCCAAGTGCGTCAGAACTTCATGCGCGTCTCGGGCCGCCAGACTGTCAAGTTCGGAGTCGACTTCAACCCTATGCGGGACGGCGTGCGCTCGGAGACTTTCTTCAGCGGGAGGTTCATCTTCGGAGAGGCGATCCCGCTCTCGGTCCTCATTGACCAGGGCGTGGGCCCGGGAACGGCAGACTTGGTCCGGGGCATCCTGACGAGCGTTGGGGCGGCGGACTTGGTGGGCAACATCGACGACCCCCTCACTTCGTTGCAGGCCTATGCACTGGGCCTACCAATCGTCTACCAGCAGGGATTTGGAGATCCGTTCTGGACGGGGTGGGCGAATCGCACGAACTTCTTCGCCGAGGATTCGATCCGGATCACACCCAGCCTGCGCCTCACTCTCGGTCTGCGGTACGAGATGGAGCTAAAGACGCGCTTTCCGCGCGACTACAACAACATCGCTCCAAGGGCCGGTTTTGCTTGGAGCCCCAATCCCAGGACGGTTGTCCGAGGCGGGTACGGGATCTACTTCGCGCGGATTGACGGCCAGATCGCCTTCGTCAACGACCTGCTCGGCGATAGGGCGCAAATCGCCCAGGTGTTCGTGCCCCTGACGGGAGCCCCCGGCTTGACCAGCCCGCTCACGAACGGGCCCCTGACGTCGGCCGAGATTTGGGGCTCGCTTCGGGAGCGCGGCATTCTGGGCCAGCGCGGCGTGACGCTCGACGACCTCGCGATCCACGGCATTCAGTCTGGCTCCGAGTATCCCTTGAAGGTGGGCTTCCGCGTCGCCAAGGACACGGTGAACCCGTATGCGCAGCAGGCCAGTTTCGAGATCCAACGGCAGATCGGCGGCTATGCAATGTCGGCCGCCTACAACTTCAACCGCGGAGTCCACCTGATCCGCCCGCTGGATCCGAACCCGTTCCAGGCCGGCACTCAGGAGAATGGCTTGCCCATCGTCGGGTTTCACGACCCTCTGATCCTGCAGGACAACGTCTACGGAAGCTGGAGCCGATCGTTCTACCACGCGATGATTCTGCATCTCAAGAAGCGCTTCTCGGAAGGATTCACCATTTCCGCCCACCACACCTGGAGCAAGGCGATCGATGAGAACACCGACTACAACTCGTCCTACGAGCCGCACATACCGTGGGACGCGCGCAACGAGCTGGCCCTGTCACACTTCCACCGCGGGCACCGCTTCGTGGCCAACGTGGTAGCCCAGTCACCCTGGAAGGCGGGCAGAGGCCGGGGCTTCGGGCACAACTTGCTGTCCGACTTCGTTTTCTCCGGCATTCTGGTCGCGCGCTCGTTCGCGCCCTTCAATCTCAACGCCGGCTACGACACCATCGGAGACAGGCATACTGACACGCACAGGCCGTGGGGCCTGGGGCGCAATGTCGGGGTGGGGCCGGCGTTCTTCGGGATGGACATCCGGCTGACCCGCGACTTCGCGCTGTCGGAGAAGGTAGACCTGAGAGTGGTGGCAGAGGCATTCAATATCCTCAACCGCACGAACTTCAAGGGCGTGAATGGCGTGGTGGGCAGCATGGCGCTTGAGGAAGTCCCGGACCGCCCGACGGGTCGCCGGGGTCCGATCACCGAGCCGTTCTCGTTCACCTCGGCGTTCGATCCGAGGCAGTTCCAGTTCACGGTGCGGATCTCGTTCTAGTACCTCCGGCGGCGGTCAGGACGGCTTCGGCCGCCCGGTAGCCGCTGCGAACGGCGCCCTCCATAGTGGCGGGCCAGCCGGTTGCGGTCCAGTCGCCCGCCAGAAAGACGTTAGGCAGGGCCGTGGTGGGGCCGGGCCGCTGACGCTCAAGGCCTGGCCGCGCCGAGAATGTGGCGCGCGTCTCCTTGATCACGCGGCTGTGCTCAAGGCTTGCGGTGCGGGCCTTCGGAAACGCCTCTTCCAGCTGCCGTAGGGCCGCTTCGACGATGTCCCCCGTGGGCTGGGTCAGTTGTGCGCGGGAGGCACTTATCACGCCGAGGTAATATCCACACCCCTTGTCGAAGATCCACTGCAGATCCCCGTCCACGAGCATCGCGTGCGGCAGGTCCATGATCGGTCGGTCGAACCACAGGTGGATCCCGGTGATGGGGGAAGTCTCGAACCCGTGGAGCCGTCGCTGCAGCCTGAGTTCCGGCACGAGCTTGGCCACCCTGTCGAAAGGCACGGCCAGAATCTGGTAGTCGGCCTCGTGGTCAAGTGGGTCTACGCGGCGCACCCGGGATCGCAGGTGGAGGCGCACGGATGGGCCGAAGCGCCCCGCCAGCGCTGCGTCATACAGGTCGGAAAGCGGCACAGCCGGAACGCCCATCTGGTAGCTGTCGCGACTTCCGAGCAGGCCTTCGCAGAACACTTGCATCGCGGCGCCCGCGGCAGCAATTTCGGGCTCTTCGTTGAGGGCGCTGACCACGAACGGGCGCCAAAAGCGGCGGATCGATCGATTGGTCGCCCGCATTCGGCGGAGCCACTGCGTGAAAGTAAGCGAGTCCGGGTCAAAGCTTGGCCGGCTGAGCTGGCGCTTCATTGCGCGCAGGCACCTGGCGACCGAGAGCTTGTCGGCCCATCCGATCGCCCTAACCGCCAACAGTGAACGGAGGAGGTGGAAAGGGACGGGCAGGGCATCGGCGCGGATTGTGTCGACCGTCCCGTCGGCCGTCACCAAGTGGAGCTCATCGTGGAATACGATCTTGTCCCTTACTCCGCAGTGCCGATAGAAGTCCAGCAGGGACGTGCAGCACCGCAGCAGCACGTGTTGGCAGTTGTCGATGTGGGCGGAGCCGGGAACGTGCGGGTCCGCGGGAATTGAAGCGGCTCTTCCGCCCAGGAACGCGCGCGCCTCGTGGAGGTCGACCCATGCGCCCGCCTCAGCCAGCCGGGCAGTTGCCGCCAGTCCCGCGAGGCCCCCGCCGATCACCTTCACGCGGGGAGAGATGGCGTCCCTCCAAACGTCCGCAGCCAAGTGGTCCGCGCGGCGATGGCCAGCTTCGAGAGGAAGGGCACACCGACGCGCGTTCCAAAGACGTCATATCGGCGCTTTCGAATCTGCTCGAGAAGACCCCAGTAGGTTGCGATCATCGCCCACAGCGCGGGGCGGCAGGCCCGTCCGACGAGTCCGACCAGCGGTGCCGACTGTCGGTAGTAACTGTCGGCGCGGTCCGCCTGAAACTCCATGAGGCGCTGGAAGCGGGCGTCGCTGGCCGACAGCGCGCCGTCCAGGAGTTCGCGCCGGTCAATTCCGAATTCGAGAAGCTCATCGGCGGGGAGGTAGACCCGCCCCATCGCTGCGTCCACTGAGATGTCGCGGAGGATGTTGGTCAGCTGGAAAGCGATGCCGCAGTGTTCGGCGAGAGCGAGCGCAGCATCGTCCTCGAACCCGAGGACGTGCACGGTGGTCAGTCCCACTACGGATGCGGCTCGATAGCAGTACCGGTACAAGTCTTCGAAGGTGTCGAACGATTGACCCTCCAGATCGCTCTCCATGCCGTCCAGCAGCGCGAAGAAGTACGCGTGCGGAATCTCGTAGCGCTCCGCCGTGTCGGCCAGCGCTCTCAGAACCGGGTCATCCTTGGAGCCCGCCAGATGGGCGCGCAGCGCGTTACGCCAATCTAGGAGCCCCGCATGGCGGGCATCCGCCGGGATCCCGGCTTCGTCGACTAGGTCATCGGCCCGGCGCATGAACGCGTAGACCGCACACATCGCGTCACTGTGGGGTTTTGGAAGCGCGGAGAGAGAGAGGAAGAAGTTCCGGGCCCGCGCCTTGGCGATACGCCGACAGTGGGAGTAGCACTCTTCAAGCGACCGCATTGCGCGCCTCTTGACGCCCTCTTGGGAACCGCGACAGCGTGCGCGTGAAGACTCGAGCCAACAGGCGGACGCGGTCTAGTTGTCCAATCACCGGACGTTTGGTGATGGTGTCGAAGCCTTGGTGACGTATCTTGGCAAGGACCTGCAGGCCTGCCTGCCGGAACAATTCGACCTCCATCGATAGCCGGCCTCTCAGCATTCCCGCCAAGGGCCTGCCGCGCTCGAACTGCAGCGCCGCCCGTTCGGCCAAGTCCTTGAGCGTCGAACGGAATTGGGGCGAGGCCTGTCGCCGCTCGATGTCCCTCGCAAGCTGCCCAAGGCTGTAGCCGTGCCTGTCCATGATCCGCTCCGGAATGTACACTCGGCCAATGTCCCAGTCGCGGCGGACGTCCTGCCAGTGGTTCGCGAGCTGGAGCGCGCTGCAGATGTTGTCGGAGAGCGCCAGCCGCTCGCCGTCCGTGTGCCCGTGCAGGCGGAGGACGATGCGACCGACCGGGTTCGCTGAGAGCTCGCAGTACCGCAGGAGTTCCGCGAAGTCCGAATAGGTGGCCTTGGACTGGTCGAGAAGGAACGCGGCGATCAGGTTGTCGAAGTCCTGCAGCGGCAGTCTGTGGCGGCCAACCGTGTCCCTAAGGGCCACGAACACGGGATGGTGCGGCTCCTTCGCTCCCATCGAGTGCAGCTGCTCCCGCCACCAGGTCAGGAGGTCCAGGCTCTCTTCAGGATCGCCGGTCTCGTCGCCTAGGTCATCTGCCCACCGGCAGAAGGCGTACACATTACAGCAGTCCTGCCGCAGGTTCGCGGGCACAAGCGGGCCAGCGACGGCAAAGTTCTCATAGTGAAAGCGGGCCAGCTGGCGTGAGTAGGCTCTGGAGGCGTCTAGGCTCCACGCCGGGAAGTCCCTGCCGTGCGCGCGGAGAAACTCGAGCGGGCCCACGGCTGGTTCCATCAGTAACCCTCCGCGACCCCTTCGCTGCGCGAGTCCGCCGCTCCCGCGATTACGTCCGCGTGTACTTCGATCGCTTCGATGTGGCCGAGCCGGCGCCCGAAGTCCAGCGTATGGCCCATTGCCTGGAGGCGTGCGCGCGTCTCGGGCGAGAATCCCATCCGTTCCATGTAGAGCAGGTCGGGCATCCACTGGTGGTGGAAGCGCGGGAAGTCGACAGCCTGCTGGACGTTCATCCCGAAGTCGACCACGTCGAGAAGCACCTGCGTGACCGAGGTGATGATCGTCGGTCCTCCCTGCGCTCCCAGCACCAAGCGCACGTTGCCGCCGCTCAGAACGATGGTGGGCGACATGGCGGAGAGCGGGCGCTTGCCGGGCTCGATGGCGTTGTTCTCGCTCTGCAGCAGCCCGTACGCGTTCGGACTGCCAGGCTTTGCCGTGAAGTCGTCCATCTCGTTGTTGAGCAGCACGCCGGTGTCCTTGGCCGTCACACCCGATCCGTAGCCTCCGTTAAGGGTGTACGTCACGGCCACGGCGTTACCCATGGGGTCGATGACCGCATAGTGGGTCGTCTCGTCGCTCTCGTGTGCGCCGGGGTCGCTCTCCCCGAGTTCCGCACTAGGTGTGGCGCGGGCAGGGTCGATGCTGGCGCGCCGCTGCGCCGCGTAGCGCTTCGAGAGCATGCCCTGCAGGGGAATTGTCACGAAGTCGGTGTCCCCGAAGTAACGCGCGCGGTCTGCAAAGAACCGGCGCATCGCCTCCGCCACCAAGTGCATGGCCGCAGCCGAGCCGGGCTCAAGAGAAGGGAGATCGTAGGCTTCCAGAATGTTCAGGATCTGCACGACGCCCGCGCCGCCCGAGCTTGGCGGCGGCGCGCTGAGAATCGTGTGACCGCGGTACGTGCCCTCGATTGGGCGCCGCTCCGTGGGGGCGTAGGCCCGCAGGTCCTGCATGGTGATCGTGCCGCGGTTGGCGGCCATGTCAGCCGCGATCCGCCGGGCCGTCTCTCCCGTGTAGAACTCGTCGGGGCCATGACGCCGCAGCCGATCGAGGGTCTCGGCGAGGTCGGGCTGGCGCAGGATTTCGCCGAGGCCGGGCGGATCGCCGTTCGCTAGGAACACTCGGCGAGATTCGGGAAATCGCCCCAGGCGCCCGCTAGACCGCAGCGATCGGGCAAGGTCCCAGGTCACCGGGTATCCCTCGGACGCAAGGCGCCAAGCCGGTGCGACCAGACTCTCCCACGTCTTGGTGCCGTACTTGCCCAGAGCCAGCGCTAGGCCACGCACCGTGCCGGGAACGCCGGACGCACGGTAGCCGACCCAGCTCCCGTCCGTCACGTCTCCGTTGCGGTCCAGGTACATGTCCCGGCTGGCGGACGCCGGAGCACGCTCCCGGAAGTCGATGAAGTTGGCGCGCCCGTCTGCCATTCGGACGAGGATGAACCCGCCCCCGCCGAGGTTGCCCGCGTTCGGCTCCGTAACCGCAAGCGCCAGGCCGATTGCCACGGCAGCATCGACGGCATTCCCGCCGCTTCGCAGGACGTCGACGCCTATTGCGGTGGCGTGCCGCTCAGCCGTAACGACCATGGCCGACCGGCCATGTTGGGGGAGCGGCTCGAACGCCTCGGCTGGGATCGCCGCCGCCAGCGCGAGCGGCAGGCACGCGCGAGTGAGCGGCGAGAACTGCCGGGAGACTCGAGGGAGTTTGGAATCGGCCGTGGGAAAGGGAGACCGCGAGTGCGATTGACGAGCCAACCATGATTATCGCCCGTCATGGGGACGCCCGGGCCGCGGTCTTGGAGCAAGGGCCGCTTGACCGCCGATCTGGGGCCCGCGACCGATCTCGGCCGGCGATGGGGATCACGCCGACACTGCGAGGCTCCGCTGGCGCCCCCCACCGCGTAGGGATGCGAATGCGTCGGCGTGCGGGTTCGGGAGCACCCTTTGGTCCGGCGGCCTCCGGCGGCCCCAGCGAAGTGTGCCGGCGGTGTGTAATGGAGTTGTAAAAGAGTGCTCCCAACCGCGCAGACGAGATTGCGAGGACCCGAAACGTCCTGTATGCTAGTAGCCGGGATTGTGCACTTGAGGAGTTCGGGAAGCTTGGTGGTGCTACCGGAATCGCACGGTCCTAGTGGGAATTGTGTTGCAGGGGACTTTGCAGTTCATTCGCGGGGGATTCGGTCTTACAAGCGGATTGTTCGCCGAGAACTGCAGTCGTTCAGACGAGGAGGAACGATGAGAAGGGCATTGTGCATTCTGGTTGGTCTAGGGGCATTGGTCACTGCGCCGCTTTGCTTCGGCCAAGCGAACTTGGCCACGTTGACCGGCATTGTGGCGGACACCGGAGGCGGAATCATTCCTGGCGCCGAGGTCATTGTGTTGAACACCGGGACTGGTATCTCCCGCGAACAGACTACCGGCTCCGTGGGCGCCTACACCTTCCCAGCGCTGATCCCGGGCGAATACGAGCTCATCGTCACTTCGGATGGCTTTCAGCAGCATGTCGAGCAGGGCATAGTCCTGCGCACCGGCGACAACCGCCGGGTGGACGTTGAACTCCAGATCGGCCAGGTGACCGAGTCCGTGACCGTGGACGCTCAGCTCATCACTCTGAACACCGAGAGCGGCACGATCAAGGGCGACGTGATCGTTATGGAAGAGATCCAAGAGCTTCCACTGAACGGCCGCGACTTCACGGACCTCGCCTTCTTCGTTCCGGGCGTGGTGCCGAGCGCCAGCGCCCAGGGCTCGTTCGCGTCTATCAACGGAGCGCGGCCCACGAACACGAACTTCTACGTCGACGGCTTCGACAACCGAAATGTGCAGGGCGGTGCTGCTCAGGTGCGGCCCAACATCGATGCGCTGCAGGAGTTCAAGATGGAGACTGCCGGTTACTCGGCGGAGTACGGGCGGCAGGCAGGCGGCATCCTGAACATGTCCCTGCGGTCCGGGACGAACGACCTGCACGGCAACGTGAGCTATTTCATGCGCAACGACGTTCTCGACGCACGCGGGTTCTTCGAGGCTGAGAAGACCAACCTGCTGCAGAACCAGTTTTCGGTGACGGCGACGGGACCGGTCGTGAAGAACAAGACGTTCTTCATGCTGAGCTATGAGCTGCAGCGCCGCGACCAGGAGCACGTGCGCCTCTCAAGAGTGCCGACCCCGATGGAGGTCGCTGGCGACTTCAGCCAGACGATCGGGCTCTCGCACCTCGACAACCAGCTGGACGTGACGGACGACGCCGTGCTCGACACCCTGAGGAACCGGTTCGTCATCCGGGACAGGACGGCGCGGGGGGGATGCAACATCAATTTGGTCAACCGGGGCCGCAGAAACTCCTGCTTTCCGAACGACCTGATCCCCATGTCCCGGGCCGACCCCGTCGCCCAGCGCCTGTTTCGGGAGTACCCGGATCCGAACCTCGGCAAGAGGCGCGATTTGCTGAACTATCGCGTGGTCGACAGCGACAACGACAACTTCGACAGCTTCATCACCAAGATCGACCACAAGATCGGCGAGAACAACTTGGCGGCTCGCATGCAGTACCGGGCCAACAACAACGAGAACCCATTCGCCGGCAACAGCGTTCTGCCACAGTTCGGTAACACGATCGACGACAACCGGTACTTGGCCGGGGCGGACTATACCCACATGTTCTCGCCCACCTCTCTGATGGAGATCCGGGGCGGATTCAGCGGCAATGACGTGTTCCAGCGCGGCGCCTTCGCGGACCAGAACATCATCCAAGAGCTGGGAATGGCGAACTTCATCTCGGAAGACGATCTCGCGGAGTACCCAGGCATCGACGACTTCCCGCTCATCAGGCTCGATAACCACGCCCCGCTGGGCTCGGCGACCAACCTGCCGGTCATCACGGACGTCTACGACTACCAGTGGAGCGTCAAGATGACCAACATCATGGGCAATCACACGCTGAAGTATGGGTTCAATTACAACTACGTAGTCTATGAGCGGCCGGGCGTCAACAACGCTAGGGGCAACTATCGCTTCCGCGGCTTTCGCACCGGCGGCTGCAACTCCCTGCGATGCAGGGACTGGGGCAGCCCCGTCGCCGACATGTTCCTCGGCTGGCTGCACAACATCAATGTCCGGGAAGGAATCAACGGGCCCGACTGGAGGCAGATCGCGATGGGCGCGTTCGTGAACGACGACTGGAAGGTGACTCCCAACCTGACCATGAACCTTGGCTTTCGCTGGGAGGTCAACCGGATGCCGTGGGACGTCAACGACAAGATGGGGAGCTACGTTCCTGAACTGAACAAGATCGTGCTGTCGAGCGACCGGAACCTTCCCGACAACTTCGACCAGCTCCTTGGTGACTACAGCCTTCAGGACCGGTTCCTGACGGCTGACGAAGTTGGCTATCCGCGGTCCGTGGTCCAGACGGATTGGAACAACATGGCACCCAGAGTCGGGCTGGCATACCGTGTCTCGCAGGGCATGGTGATCCGTACAGGGTATGGCATCTTCATGGCCGGCACGATCCTGAACCCATTCCGCAACAACCTCGGCAACATCTTCCCGTACACAATCCAGACCAACTACGCGGCGCGGAACGCGACCCCCAACCGTCCGCCGGAGATCGTGCTGAACGACCCGTTGGGCACCCAGGGGCGCGACGTGATCATCGCCGGCGGCTGGCTCGGCGACCGCCCGTCGGCAAGCGGCATCACCCAGAGTCCGTCGCAAGCCTACCTGCAGTCATGGAACTTCACCATTGAGAGGCAGCTTCCGGGCGGCACGAGCGTCGAGGTGGACTACCGCGGGTCGAAGGGCAGCCATCTGATTCGGCGCTACGACCACAACCAAGCCCTCCGCACGCGGGAGTGGTTCCTAGCCAACCGCACGGCGACCGGGGGCTTTACGGAGAACGCCCAGTCTCTGCGCCCGAATCCGGACTGGAACGCGATCAACTTCTACAACACCGGTTCGAACTCCAACTACCACGCAGGGAACATCTCGTGGCGCAAGAGGAGTCGGCGCGGCCTGTTCTGGCGCGTCAACTACTCGTTCTCCAAGTCGATCGACGACGCCTCGAGAACAAACGGCTCGGGCGCGACGGACTTCGCCAACGCGTTGGACCGGAGGAACCTCGCCTTGGAGCGCGGCCGCTCGACTTGGGACCGCCGACACGTCTTCACTCTCGTGGCGAACTACAACCTGCCCTTCGGCCGCGGAAGGCGATGGGGTAGGCAGTGGGGGGCCGTAGCGCAGGGCGTGCTGGGCGGCTGGCAGATGTCGGGGACGCAGACGTCGTACTCGGGCTCGCCGTTCACCGTCATGGCCGCCAATGCGGACCAGAATTTGGGCGAGTCGCAGCGCCCGCACAGGATCGCTCACGGCGCTCAGGCGGACGATCCGTCCCTAGGAGCCGTTCGAGGAGTGGACTACCCGTTCTTCGACACCCGCGCATTCGAGAACGTTCCCAGTTGCATAGATGCCGACCCGGAGGCCGGCACCCCGGTGTCCTGCCCTGAGGGGGCGTTCGCGCTTGGCACGGCCGGTCGCAACATCCTCGACGGACCAGGCCTTTTGAGCGCGAACGTCGCGCTCTCGAAGAACTTCACGATCCGCGAGGGCATGCGCTTGCAGCTGCGGATCGAGTCGTTCAACTTCCTCAACCGGACAAACTTCATCATGATCAACGAGTTCCGGCGCTTCAACGGAGTCGGTGGCGGGTTCTTCACCAGGACCGGTAACATCGGCCGAGGCGGCGGGCCAAGAATCTTCCAGTACGCCGTGAAGCTCCGCTTCTAGGTCTCGGTGACTCAACGGGCCGGGCCCGGAGAGATTCGCTTGGGCGACTTGCTCTCCGGGCTCGGCGCGGGCACGCTCTCCGGCGGGGATCATCTGGCAGCACAACTGCAAGCCTCTGGGAGCCTAGGCCGGGCTGCAGGCGGTCAGAGGTCAATGGCCTCCGGCCCCCTTGATGGCCTGCAGGGAGGCGGATGAAGAGCCTTGGGATGGTCCGGGCAGCCGGGATTCTTGGCGATCGGTCCGAGAATCGTCGCCGACGCAAGGCGTTGTGAGCGGCCCGAAGCGTCGCGCAAGTCCTCCGCGCGAGCCGATCCTGCAGCCCGACGAGGGTATTCAGGCCTGCGCCGATGATGTGCTAGGTTAGGTTTGTGCTCCCCTCTTCGGGAGGCAGAACTTTCGGAAAGCCACGATAGCTCAGTTGGCAGAGCAGCGGTTTCGTAAACCGCAGGTCGTCGGTTCGAGTCCGACTCGTGGCTCCACATCTCAGCCTCATCCGGCGATTGTCGGGGGCAACCGCCCCGCCAGTGGGCCTTCCGTCGGTCCCCCGGGCGGAAGTATCCTTGGTCCCCCTTGGCCGGCCTCTTGCGAGTCTAGGGCCGACTGCCGCAGGACGTGGCCAATCGGCTGGGGCGACGCACTGCTGCCTTGGGCAAGCACCGCCCGAAGGCGACTGAGGGCTGAAGCGCCCGGCCCTCCTGTCTCCAGCAGCGCTGATATCGAAGCACCAAGCAGGGCTCCAGTGTCGCTGGCTAGTCGATGCTGTAGGCGAACGTGACGCTCAGCGCCTTTGAGATGGCGGTGTTCCTGCCTGCGACGACCCATCCGTAGGAGACCGCGACGGAAGCACTGTTGGACAACTGGAAACTTGCCGCTGGTCCCAGTAGGTGCGCGTCCTCGTCGAGTTCGGGGAATACAGACGGCGAGAATCCGGGCCCGCCAATGTTCAGCCCGGAAGTGGAGTTGTCCATGGAGTAGTTGAGGCTCACGCCAAGCCCGCCGCCCACGAGGACGCCGAAGGACCCGCGGGCGAAGATCGTCAGCGGGATCTTGTGGTCGCTGCTGGCACGGTACGTGTAGCCCAGCTCGCCCGAGAGGCCTGCCCGCTCACCGATGAACTTGCCGATCAGGGTGGACACTTCGATTCCGCTGCCGCCGTCGCCTAGGGAGTTGACGAATCCTTGCTCGTACGTTCCGCGAATGATGCCGCCAACGCGAAAGGCGATGGTCGGACCAGAACTGATCACTTCGTCCACGGCCCGGAGCGTGAGGCCGAAGCTCGTGTCGGCTAGGCCGCTGAGATTGGCGCGCGTCGGCGGACCGATGTTCTCCACGTACTGGCTGCGAGCCCCACCGACGCGAAAGTCGAAGGCCACCGCGTCAGAGATACCGTAAATGCCGTCAACCCAGACGGTCTGTTGCTTCAGGTCGTGTCCTCCTCCTGGCGTCGGGACTCTGTCCGCCGCTCGGAAGAACTCCGTCGCAGACTGCGACACAAAGGAGACGGCGACCGTGCCACCGCCCGGTGCCGGCAGCCACGGTGACCCTGCTCCGAGAGATCCCGGGGGCGCCGCGAGGGCCGCAATGGTGCAGACCGCGACAGGAATGGACGCGAGCGGTCGCGCCGATCGATTCGAAATCGTCAAGCTGCAGATCACTGGTCCGGTGACCCTCTTCACAGCTTGTACCTGCGCGTCAGGTAGTAGTGCACCAGCTCCTGCTCGTCGACATCCGGATCGCAGCCGACGGCCTTGGTCCCCGGGCATAGCACTTGGATGTGCTCGTCATCGGGAGTGCCCGGCTTGTGGTCCTTGTCGCGGGCCTCCAGACTGTTCTTGAGGCTCGCGGCGCGCAGCCGGTCCAGCTCGGGTCTCTGCAGTGGGCAGGAGGCGCACACCAGCTTCTTGAAGGTGACAGCCTTCCCCTGTGTGTAAGCGATCCTTGGGCTGATTCCCCTACCTGCCGCTATTGAGCCGGAAGCGAGCGCGCTGGCCTGGAATACGCAGGCGACCAACGCCCCCAATAGTGCGATTCGCGATTGCATCCCTGCTCTAGCTCCTCTCTTCGAAGACGATCGTCGGAATTGGCGACCGTCTTCGATCTTGTCAAGCCTCTGTCAGCTCCCACACGCAGCCGGGCTAGGCTGGCATTGCCGCGGTCGGGTATCCTCGTTCCGATGAGGCCAGGTCTGAACCAATGAGAGTCACTGACGTGGAGACCATGTATGTGCGGTCTCCCCATGTCCGAGAGCTGTGCGACTCAGGGCAGGACGCCCTGATCGTGCGCGTACACACGGATGCCGGCATCACCGGGATCGGGGAAGTCGACTCCAGTCCGCTTGCGGCAAAGGGAGCCATTGATGGCCCGTTCTCACATACCGTGACCTCCGGCCTGCGCCATCTGGTCATTGGCGAGAGTCCATTCGCCACGGAGAAGGTTTGGCACAAGATGTACACGCGCAACCTCTACGGAGGCCGACGCGGTGTGGGCTTTCACGCCATGAGCGGGATTGACCTTGCCTTATGGGACATCAAGGGCAAGGCCTTAGGGATGCCCGTCTGGAAGCTGCTGGGCGGAGGTTTCCATGAGCGCCTGCGCTGCTACGCCAGTTCCCTCTGGGCTCCGACGCCGCGCGAGACCAGGGATCTGGCCCGCAGGTATGTCGACCGAGGGTTTACCGCCGTCAAGTTCGGGTGGGAGCCGATGGGCCGTGACGAGGAGACGGACATTGCGCTCGTGCGCGAGGCGCGGGCGGGCCTCGGAGAGGGTGCAGACCTGCTGGTCGACGCAGGCTTGGTTTGGGACGCCAAGACGGCCATTCGGCGCGTTCGCGCCTTCGAGGAGTTCGGCATCTATTGGCTCGAGGAGCCGCTCATGCCGGACAACTACGATGGCTACCGCCGCCTGAGTGAGGCGGTCGATACGCGCATAGCGGCGGGTGAGGAAGAGAGCGGGCGCACATCGTTCCTTGAGCTGATGGACAGAGGCAGGGTAGACGTCGTCCAAGTGGACCTCACCCGCGCCGGCGGCTTCACCGAGGCGGTCAAGATCGCCAGCTTGGCCCAAGACCGCGGATTGGCCGTCGCGAACCACGGCTTCACCACCTACATCAACGTGGCGGCAGCGCTGCACTTCCTTAACGCCATCCCCAATGCCCTGATCGCCGAGTTCGTGGCCGAAGAGCAGACCACGCTCCGCGACGAGCTCACCCGGCAGCGGATTGTTGCGCACGACGGGATGCTGGACATTCCCCAAGAGCCCGGCTTGGGAGTCGATCTGGACGAGGAGGCGGTCGCCCGCTACCGTGTTGCCTGAGTGACCGCGGCGGGGCGGTCTACTGGTCTCCGAACTCGATGCGGTGGGAGTGTTTCCGCAGCGTCTCCAAGTGTTTGCCCGCGGACTCTTGGCTGAGGGGGTTGCCTTCTAGGGACACGGCCCAATACCGTGCGAACCGGCTGTCGGCGGCGACGTCCGCATCTGCCATCTCGGCCAGCGGTGCGATGTCCGCAACCTGATTGTTGCGCAGTGACAGGCGCTGAAGCGACTTCAGGCCCGTCAGCGGGGAGACATCCTGCACGGCATTGTCATCCAAGATCAGGGAGGAGAGGCGTGCCAGCGAAGCAACGGGCCCCAGATCGCTGACCTTGTTGCCGGCCACATCGAGCGTCCAAAGCTTGGAGAGGCCCTTGACGGGCGTCAGGTCGCTGATCTGGTTTCCGGAGAGGTAGGCGGAATTCATCGCCTCCAGCCCCTCCAGCGCAGAGATGTCGGAGACCCTGTTGCCCGACAGCTCGATGTACTGCAGCCTCTTGAGTCCTTGGAGGGGGGAGATGTCCTCAACCTCGTTGTCTGTGAGCGTGAGGCTCTGAAGGAGGTCTAGGCCTGCAATCGGCGTGAGGTCCGACACTTTGTTTCCCGGCAGTTCCAGCAGCATCAGCCGCTTGCAGTGCTCCAGCCCCGTCAGGTCTTGGATTCCCTTGTCGCGCGCGGTGATGGTGGAGATCGTTGCTACATCTTCGGCCGTGATCGGCTCCTCGGTGTTCCGCTTCTCAAAAACGTACCTCCTGACCGCCTCTTCCAGATTCTTGTCCGGAAAGATCTGGGCGCTTGCCGTAACGGCGCACGAGAGAGCAAGGAGGATTGCGGCGGCTCTGCTGTATGTCATGGCACGGGTTGTTCCTTCGATGCCGGGCACCCAGCCATGGTACCACCGCCACCTGCCCTTCGGCCGGAGCGGATTCGGGGCAATCTCGCCGTGCGGCACCGCTTCCGATGCGAACGCCCGGGACATGTACCCACCGGCCTTCCGGCGGGACGCCCTCGATAGTCTCCCCGTGCTCGGCTCCGCTCAGCGCTGCCTGGCTGCGCTTCGGCGAAAGTCAGTTGCGGCTTGGCAGGGAGGCCTGCCACTGCCGAAGTTCTTCCGCCAGCCTAGCGGCAATGTCCGGCATGGCCGGGGCCAAATCGCGCCTCTCTCCCGGATCGACGGACAGGTCATAGAGTTCGATCTGGCTTCCTAGTTGGGGCAGGACCGCCTTCCAGGGTCCCTGCCGGAGACCCCGGGCCTCGCGGTAGCGGAAGTAGATGTTGCGATGCGGCGATCGCGCGCCGTCTCTCAGTGCGGGCAGCGGGTCTCGGCCGTCAATGACCCGGTCCTGAGGCGGCTCGGCGCCGCCCGCGCTCAGCGCCAGCACGAATAAGTCCATGTTGGTCAAGGGCTCGCGCACTACCGAGCCTGGCCGCACCCGACCCGGCCAGCGCAAGATGCACGGCGTGCGCACGCCCCCTTCGTAGACGCTGGTGCGCCCGCCTCGGAAGGGCGCGTTGGAGGCGACCTCCAAGGCCGGCCGCCGGGGGGCCACCCTGCCGCCGTTGTCCGAAGCCAGGATCACCAATGTCCTGTCGACCACTCTGGTCGCCTCGAGTGCGTCCAACACCTTCCCGACGCCCGCGTCAAGGGCCGTCATGACGGCGTGGTAGCCGTGCTGTGGCACGTCCGTGCCAGGATCGAATCCGTACGCCTCGAAGAACTCGGCCGGCGCCTGCCAGCGGAACGGTTGGCCAGGTGCCTTGTTCTTGGGGTTCGGGCA
Organism: Bryobacterales bacterium; assembly: GCA_965203925.1. GTDB lineage: Bacteria > Acidobacteriota > Terriglobia > Bryobacterales > UBA6623 > VXMF01. The sequence continues at coordinate 5,985,530 of OZ241924.1, read as the reverse complement.
GTGCGCCGCATTGAACGGCACGTACACGAAGAACGGGCGGGATGCGTTACGGCGGACGAACTCGGCCGCCGCGTCGGCGAAGATGTCGGTCGTGTAGCCTGTCAGCTTGCGCGGTTCAGTGCCAACGCGCATGTCCAGTCGCCCGTTGTAGATGTGCGTGTAGTAGTCGCAGTTGCCGGATATGCAGCCGACGTACTCGTCGAATCCGCGGTCCGTGGGCCGGCTGCCCTCGGCGAATCCGAGGTTCCACTTACCGAAGGCTCCGGTTGCGTAACCGCGCTTCCGCAGGAGTTCGGGGAGGATCCGCTCGCTGTGAGGGAGGCCGATTCCGGACCAGTTCTCCTCCACCGACAGCTGGTGCGCCAGCCCGTTTCGGTCAGGGTGCCGGCCAGTCAGAAGGGCACTTCTCGAAGGTGAGCAAGATGAGCTTGGGATGTAGAAGTCGGTGAGCCGCGTTCCCTCGGTTGCCAACCGGTCGATGTTGGGCGTTCGGATGGTCGGATTCCCATAGCACGCCAGATCACCCCATCCGACATTGTCCAGATAGATCAGTACGACATTGTCGCCCCGCGACCCGCCCTGTTGACCCTCCGCGGTCGGCACAGCGGCGAGCGCGAGCATCAGTGCAATGGCTCGCATGCGGACAATCTACACCACGGACGCAAGCCCACTAGGCGGCCCTTCACTGGACAGCCGTCATCTTCGCACCCTGGCAGGCCGTCCCACATAGCTGCGTGCCACAGCGATTAACCTCCGGTCCAGCGGAAGGCGGCGAATCGCTGCAGCGGACTTCTCTCAATAGCGGATCGTGGGAGAAACGATCCAGGTGTCACTCAGGAAGTTGGTTGGCGCGCACCAAGGAATCCGACCAGTGCGACCGAGCGGACAGTCGCGGGAATGTTCACGGACCGCTGGTTGTCCTTGATTTGCGGGCTGCATTCGATGGCGATCGCCGCGCCGACGCCGTGAGGGCCCGGCCGACTCTGCTTGGCTTCGCTTCGGCGATCGTCAGTTGCGGCTTGGCAGGGAGGCCTGCCACTGCCGAAACTCGCCAGCCAGTCTGGCGGCAATGTCAGGATTGTCCGGGGCCAGATCGCGCGTCTCTGCCGGATCGACTGACAGGTCATAGAGTTCGGTTGGGCCTCCGGGTCGGGGCAGGACCGCCTTCCAACGTCCCTGCCGCAGTCCCCGGGTCTGGCGGTAGCGGAAGTAGATGTTTCGATGCGGCGAACGCGCCCCGTCTCTCAGCACGGGCAGCGGGTCGCGACCGTCGATGACCCTGTCCCGTGGCTGTTCTGCTCCGCCCGCCCTAAGCGCCAACACGAACAAGTCCATGTTGGTCAAGGGCTCCCGCACTACCGAGCCGGGCCGCAGGTGGCCCGGCCAGCGCAGGATGCACGGCGTGCGAACCCCTCCCTCGTAGACGCTGGTGCGCCCGTCCCGGAAGGGTGCGTTGGAGGAGACCTCCAGGGCCGGCCGCCGAGGGCCCACCCACCCTCCGTTGTCCGAAGCAAGGATCACCAAGGTCTGGTCTTCGACTCCGGCCACCTCGAGTGCGTCCAACACCTTCCCGACGCCCGCGTCGAGGGCCGTCATGACGGCGTGGTAGCCGTGCTGCGGCACGTCAGTGCCAGGGTCGTAACCGTACAACTCGAAGAACTTCGCCGGAGCCTGCCAGCGGAACGGTTGGCCAGGTGCCTTGTTCTTGGGGTTCGGGTAGTGCGCTGCGTTGAACGGCACGTACACGAAGAACGGGCGGGATGCGTTGCGGTGGATGAAGTCGACCGCTGCGTCGGCGAAGATGTCGGTGGTGTAGCCCGTGAGTTTGCGCGGTTCAGTGCCAACGCGCATGTCCAGTCGCCCGTTGTAGACATGCGTGTAGTAGTCGCAGTTGCCGGATATGCAGCCGATGTAGTCGTCGAAGCCGCGGTCCGTGGGGCGGCTGCCCTCGGCAAATCCGATGTTCCACTTTCCGAATGCTCCCGTCACGTAACCCCGACCCCGCAGGAATTCGGGCAGGATCCGCTCGCTGTGCGGCAGGCCGATTCCGGTCGAGTTCTCCTCGACCGAGAGCTGGTGGGCGAGCCCGTTCCGGTCGGGGTATCTGCCCGTCAGCAGAGCTCCCCGCGACGGGGAGCAGGATGAGCTTGGGATGTAGAAGTCGGTGAGCCGGGTGCCCTGGGTCGCCAAGCGGTCGATGTTGGGTGTTCGGATGGTCGGATTCCCATAGCAAGCCAAGTCGCCCCATCCGACGTTGTCCAGGTAGATCAGGACGACATTGTCGCTCCCGGGCCCGCCCTGTTGGCCCTCCGCGGCCGGCAGGGCGGCAAGCATGAGCATCAGTGCAATGGCCCGCATGCGGACAATCTGCACCGCCGGCGATCCCCGCCAGATGACCCTTGGCCAGCTAGCCGTCAGCGCCGACGGCGAAGTCGGCGGTCCCACATGGCCGCGCACCACGCCTACTACGCCCCGCTCCAGCGGTAGGCAGCCTCGCTGTTCGTCCGGAAGTACTTCTCTTGCGCGGCGGCACTCTTGTCGGCGTAGTACTCCCTGACTATTCCGATGACCTGTCCGTAGCTGCCTAGGGGATCGCTGTTCGGCCAGTCGCTGCCGTAAAGGACGCGATCCTCTCCAAAGGCCCCGAAGATCTCGTCGAGCGTGTCCCGGTAGTCGGCGATGTCATAGGACACGCGTCCGTTCCGCTGCAGCAACACGGCGGACAGCTTGACGTATGTCTGGGGCCTGGCAGCGAAACCCTGCAGGATGCGCTGAAACCGGTTGCGGTCGGCTTGGGGGACTTGAATCTTCGGCAGGTGGTCCACGACCATGCGCAGCGTGGGAAGCCTGTCGGAGAGCTTCAGCATGGCTTCCAGGAGCTCTAGGTCGGGATTGGCAGTGTCCAGCGCTAGGCCCGCCTGTGCGAGCAGTCCCATGTCTTCGACGAAGCGCGGGTTGTCCATCTGGTCCGCAAGGCTACGCCCCCAGAGGTTTCCGTAGCGGATTCCCCTAAAGAGCGGATTGCGCGAGAAGCGCTCCAGGTGTGCCCCGAATCCGGGTTGGCCCGCATCAAGGAATCCGACCAGCCCGACCACCGAAGGGTCGTTCGCGGAAACGTCCAAGACCCACTGGTTGTCCTCGATGCGTGGGCTGCACTCGACGACGATCGCTGCCTCTACGCCGTGAGGGCCCGCCACGGATCGGAAGCGGTCGGGATACGTCGGTTTAGACCGGATCGGGTCGTCGGGCGGAGGCCAAGGGATGCCGCCCGGCCGCCCGGGATCGAAGAGGTGGATGTGGGTGTCAATGGCACCGGCCGGAGTGGCCGCGGCGAGTACCGCTCCTCCGGCGGCCGCCATGAATCTGCGACGGTTCACAGGCCAAGTATCGCAGGTTGCCTTGCTGTTTCGGCCCTCTGGCGCGCGGAATGCCCGCTAGGCGATCACCATAGGCCCGTCGACGTGTGACCTGCCGACGGCGAGCACCTGCCTACGCACCCTTGGACAACCCTTCCCGCGCGGTTGCCCCTCGTCGGTTCGGCTGCTTAGATGGGGTGAATGCCTTCCGCAGAGATCAAGGCGCTGCTTCGGGCGCTGCCATCCGTCGAGCAAGTGCTGCGGTCCCCTGCGGCGCCACGCTGGTTGGCCCTCCTTCCGCGGCGCCGCGTCGTGTCGTTGGTGCGAGGAGCGATCTCCGAGTTGCGGCAGACGCTGCTGTCGGGGCAGCGACCACCGGGAAAGGTGGACCAGTCGGTTGCGGACCTTGTCTCGGCAAGGGTAGGGCAGGTGGCTGAGCCCAGCCTTCGGTCAGTCATCAACGCCTCGGGCGTAATCTTGCACACCAATCTGGGCCGCGCTCCCCTAGGGGCCGCAGCGGCACGGGCCATCGCTGGCGTTGCGACGCGCTACTGCAATCTTGAGTTCGATCTTGCCCGCGGGCGTCGCGGCCGGCGGGACGACCACTGCGGACCGCTGCTTGAGGCCTTGCTAGGGGCCCCAGCCTTGGTGGTCAACAACAACGCGGCGGCCGTCTTCCTCATCGTGCACGAACTGGCCCGGGACGGTGAGGTGCTGGTGTCAAGGGGCGAATTAGTGGAGATCGGCGACGGCTTTCGGATCCAAGAGATCCTGGAAGCGTCCCAAACCCGTGTGCGAGAGGTCGGCTCGACGAACCGTACACATCTCCACGACTATTCGGCCGCGATCGATCGGCATACCCGCATGGTCCTGAGGGTCCACCCCAGCAACTTTCGCCAAGTGGGCTTCACGGGGCGGCCTCGGCTCGAAGATCTGGTCGAGCTCGCGCACCGAGCCGAAGTCCCAATGGTCGAGGATCTCGGCAGTGGGTGTCTTAGCGATGGGCCGTGGCCGGGAATCGAGGGTGAGCCGCCGGTCACGAGGAGTCTCGCGGCCGGAGTCGACCTCGTCACATGTTCCGGCGACAAGCTGCTGGGCGGTCCGCAGGCTGGGATCATCACCGGCCGGGCGGATCTGGTGCGGCGCATCCGCCGCAATCCCCTGTTTAGGGCGCTGCGCGTCGACAAGCTCACAATCGCGGCCTTGGGTGCGACGCTTCGCGCCTATGCGCGCGGCAGGGAGGATCAAGTGCCGGCATTGAGGATGGCCCGGACCACCGTCAGCCAGCTGAAGCGTCGCTGCGAGCGCCTGGCCGGTCAGCTGGCCGACCGCGGAGTGCTGTATGCTCAGGTAGAGCAGGGCGAGTCCCTGCTGGGCGGCGGGTCAACTCCTATGCAGCGGATTCCGTCCGTGTTGGTTACTGTCTCAGGGACCACGCGAACGAGTTCGGCCATTGAGAGGCGTCTGCGGTCCGGGACTCCGCCGGTGATCGCCCGCATCGAGCGAGATCGGCTGCTGCTCGACTTGCGCACCGTAAACGACGATCAGGAGGCTGCCTTGGTGGCGGCCGTCGCACGAGCAGTCGACGACATGCAACAGGAGTGACCTGGCATGGCCCGGACGCTTCACTCCCTCGCCGCACCAGCAGCCCGATCACTGGTGTGCGCGGCAGTCTTGGCCTTGGCACAGCCAACAGTCGGCGAGCCGGCTGTCACTTGGCTCGAGAGCTACGAAGATGCGCTGGAGGAGGCGCGCCGCACCGGAAAGCCGATCTTCCTCGAGTTCCGGTGCGCCCCTTGAAGGGCCGGCAGGGTATTTGACGCACAGGTTGTGCTGACCGAGGCCGCCACGAGGCGGGGAAGGCTGCTGCAGCAGTACGTTACGGCGAGAATCACGCGCTTGGACCGGGTGAACTTAGCGCTATTCGACTATGACCGCTACAACACGCTGTACTTCTTCATCCTCAATGCGGACGAGCAGATCTACCTTCGATATGGAGGGCGGGACGAGAGGTCGGCGATCTCCTACCTGAATCTCGAGAGTCTCGAACTGGCGTTGGAGAAGGGGCTCGAGCTTCACCGACTACGCCGGCAGGGCAAACTCCCCGCACCACCGCAGCCTGAACCGCTGTATGCCAGAGACATTCCGGCGCTATACGAACGCACGATCGGGCGCGGGCGCTGCGTTGAGTGCCATCTGGTCGGGGACTTGCTGAACGTCCAGCGTGAGAGAGACGGGACGCTCGACAAGCTCCGGCACCTTTACCGCGCGCCGGAACTGTCCAGGATTGGCATCGAACTCGACATCCCTAGGGGCTTGAGGGTGGCCAGCGCCAAAGGGGCGGCGGCTGAGGCGGGCATGCGTGCCGGCGATGTCATCCGCGAGCTCAACTCCGCGGCGGTGTGGACCTTCGGTGACTTCCAGTGGGAGTACGGAAGCGTGCCGCTTGAGGCCCGGGCGGTCGAGATTGCTGTGGAACGAGCCGGAGAGTTGCGGCGGCTGCAACTGCGCCTTCCGCCCAAGTGGTGGTTGACGGACCTGACTTACAGGAACCTGTCTGTCGATCCGCGAGTGTACTTCGCCTCCGATCCGCTTGCGGCAGGCGAGAAGGCCGATCTGGGACTGCCAGAAGTAGGTTTCGCAAGCAGGGTCCGATTGGTGGACTCTCTCTCCGACCTGTTGGGAAGTCACGAACTACAGGTAGGGGACATCGTCTACGGAGTCGACGGGGTGACCTCAGATGAGGTGGCGGACACGCCGGAACTGCACATCAAGCTTCGCAAGCAAGCAGGGGAGACCGTGACACTACAGGTGTTGCGCGCCGACAAGCACCTGGAGCTCGCCCTCAAGACAAGCAGGATGAGCTTCCGCAAGTGAGACTCGCCGCTCGTGTCTCGATTGGTGCCGTGCTCGCGACGGGCCTGTGGGCCGGAGAGTGGTCCGCCCCGGTTGAGGCCACGGATCACTCTGGGACCGCTCTGGTCACTTGCCGTGCCCGCTTGGCCGGGGGGCACTTGGTCGTGGAGCTGCGCGCCAAGGCTGGCTGGCACGTCTACGCAATGGACAACGAGCGCCGCGCGAAAGAGGCGCTGGCCGGGAGGATGTCGCTAGGGTTCGAAGAGAGCACGGATGTCGTTGTGGAGGAGGGCCTGCGGATTGCAGGACCGTGGCTGCAGACCGAGCCGCAGGACTTCTCCCAGCCGGAGCTGCGCTGGTACTCCTACGGATTCGAGGGCGTCGCCGTACTGGCCGCGCCTGTTGAGAGAACGGGCGGCGAGACAGGTCAAGTGTCCGTGCGAGCCCAGGCCTGCGATGCTGCCAGCTGCATTCGGGTAGACGCCGACCTCGCTGTTCCGCTAGCGGATCAGGGCGTCGATGCGTTCTCGAGCGCCGGGCTTGTCCAGGTCCGCCGCTAGTGAGTCTCGCGCACCCCGTCACCAGGTCGGCGGATCTTCGTGTCGGCCCGGAGTTCTCTCGACCCTGACGGTCCGCCGCTCACGGTACGAGCGGTAGGCGGCCTGGACTACCTCCACAGCCCGGCGCCCGTCATCGCCTCCGGCGACAGGAGGGCTTCCCTCCACGATCGAGCGCTGGAATGAGAGCAACTGTTCCTGGAAGGTGTCCACCCTCGGGGGCCACAGGCTGATCCATCCCGCCTGCAGCTCGCCCCACCAGCGGTCCGGCCTCGCCAGCGCCAAAACACTAGGCGGCAGGGCTGTCTCGGGGCTCTGATCAAGGTAGATCGACACGGGCGCGGATTGGTAGGGGCCAGTGATGAAGGCCGAGCATCCCAGCGTGGCCTTGGTTCCGAACAGCATCATCGGCGAAGCGAACGCCCGCGAGAACCTATGCCAATTCAGCGAACCGATTGCGCCGGACTGCATTCTCAGGGTCAGAATCACGCTGTCGTCGAGATGGTGGCTCGGCAGGATGCTGGCCATCTCGCACGACACTTCGGCAACAGGACCGAACAGGTCCAAGATCTGGTCGATGCGGTGTTGGCCAACGTCGATCAGCGTGAAGCCCCCGCCGTCTCGGGTGCTGAAGCGATAGTTCTCCACCCCTCCAGGTATGACGTCCATGGGCTCGCAGATGATCCCGCTGAACGCCTTCACTTCCCCGGCCACACCACTGGCCAGAAGTTCCTTCACGCAGCGATGCTCGGAACTGAACCGATGGTGAAAGCCCACCTGCAGGACAAGGCCGCGCCGCTCGGCGCCTGCTGCCATTTGCTCCGCGTCTCGCAACGTGAGCGCGATAGGCTTTTCGCACAGCACGTGGCGGCCTCGCTCGAGCGCGACATCGCACTGCTGGCGGTGGAACGCGTTGGGCGACGCAACGAGGACGGCCTCTACGCCGTCGGCCTCGACGGCCTGCTCCGCTGAAGTGGCGATCTTGGGGATGCCGAACAGTCGGGCCGCCCGCGCGGCTGCGCGCCGGTCAGGGTCGAACAGGGAGACGGCCCGCCCACCCAAGGCGCGAAGGGCTGGTAGGTGGCGGTCCACAACCACCGCTCCGGCTCCCAGCACCGCTAACCTCAGCGAGACTTTGCCGTTCCCCCCGATCATCGTCAAGTCCCGATTATCCCAGCCCGGGTGCGAGGTCGCGCCGAGCGACCGGGCCCACGTAACCCTGCGCTAGACTCGAATCTCACGTCGGCGCTCAGAACGGCTGGCCTTGAGGGCGGCATTGCACAAGTACATCGTCATCGGCCCCCAAGCTTCCGGGAAGTCCACACAGAGCCGGATGCTCTCGGACCGCTTTGATTTCGCTCACATATCGGTCGGAGAGATCATCCGCTGGCACTTGGAGCACCGAACAAAGATCGCTGCGCGTATCCGGCAGATCCTCAACACCGGCAATCTCATTCCGGACGAGATCGTGCTTGAGCTGATGCGGCGCAGGATTCAGCAGCACGACTGGAACTACGGATTCGTGCTGGACCACTTCCCGCGCACGAAGGGACAGGCCGACTACCTCCGCCAGACCTGGGACGTTGACAAGGTCATCTACCTCGACCTGCCCGACGATCTCGTGACCGAACGCGTAATGCAGCGTGCCGAGGAGGGCTGGGGTTCCGGGTACACGAAGCGTGCCGTCTCGAATCCCAACGTGTTGCGCCGCAGGCTAGCGAACTATCACCGCCGCACTCGGCCGATTCTACGTGCCTTCGACCGCACCGGGATCTTGGTGCACGTCGATGCCCGGGAATCCATCTCGGGCGTGTTCTCCCGGATCACCCGAGCACTCGGGCTGCTTGCCGGGCCGATCTAAGGCTGCCGCCGGAAGTTCCGCTCAGGGCCGCTTGGATCGCGTCCACTCGTATTCGACGCCCCCGTCGACGTTGTGGAGGCGGAAGGCTATGGACGATGCCTCCCCGTCCTTGGAGACCGCAGCCGAGGCAAAGCCTCCGCCCACGCGGTGGAAGCGGTGGTATTGCGGATCCTCACCGGGTGTGCCGCCCGCGTGCTCGTCAGTCGCCGGGCCGCTCGAGAACTCCTGGACGCCGGTTTCCGGATGCACCGAGTGGTATTGCCAGTGCCGGTCGCCGCAGACGATGAAGAAGTCCTCCGGAAGGTTGTCCTGGACCCAGCGCCGGAACTCGTCGCCCTCGCTCTTGAAGGCCACATTCGCGTGGTTGTCGGCCTTGTTGGTGCGGTCCGGTCCGACGATCGGGGTCGGGCTCACCAAGACCTTCCAGTCGGCGTCACTGGCCAGCAACGTCTCCATCAGCCAGCGCTTCTGCTCCGCGCCCCAGATGGTCTTGTCGGGACCGTCCGGCATCGTGTTGGGCGAGCGGAAGTCGCGGCCTTCCACCACCCACACCTGCAGGCCCTTGCCCCAGCGGAACGTGCGATAGGGCTTCTCACTCATGGGCACCTGCTCGGCGTAGACCTGCAGGCCCTGCTCCCAGCTGAACGTGCCCATATAGCGCCTCGACATCCCCGGCCAGTTGTCGTTGTGGTAGGAATCGTGGTCATCCTTTTCCCAGTACCCGGGCACGCTAAGGTGGAAGCGGACAAGGGAAGGAAAGCTGTACATGCGGTGCCAGTGGAAGCGCGCGAGGTCGATCGACGTGACCAGCGGGGCGTCGCTGTCGTAGTAAACCGTGTCGCCGGTCGGCACGATGAACTTGGGTGCCAGATCCAGCATGGACTTGTAGATCTTGAATCCATCCGGCGCATCGTGGTCACGGTTCGCCTGGCCGGTAATGGCGGTGAAGGTGACGTCGGCGTACTCCTGTGCCGGTGGTGCCGTCTCGAAGCGCCCGTTCACGGGCCTGTGGAGGACCGTGCCGTCGAGGCTGCTCGTCTGGGACTCGAAATAGTACACGGTCCCCGGCTGAAGCCCGGTCAGGCGGAAATGGTGGGTGAAGTCGTCCTCGGCGCGCGTCTCCCGCCACTCGGTCTCGACAGCATCGAAGAGGTTAACGTTGTCGGCGTACCGCAGCCGGACCAGAGCGGCTGCCCCCGGAACGGACCCCTGCAGTTCCAGCGGGTCGAGAGATGGCGGCAGCGGCTCGCCGTCCGCCGGCTTAATGGCGCGTCTCCGTATCGGCGTCCCGTCCGCCCTGCGCTCCGCGTCCGCAGTGGAGCGGGTCCAGACGATGGCAGACTCCGCCGTCACCTCTCCGACCTTCACACCGGTCGCCTGTCGGGATACTTCAAGGCGGGTGATCCCGGGTCCGCATCCGGCTAGCGCTAGGGCGGCGGTCAGGAGGGGCAGTAAGGTCCGCGGCATTGCCGTACATCTTAGCGATTGAGGCCTGCCCTCAACCTGGCGAGCTGGCGTTCGAGAGACCGCACCCGGCTGGCAAGGCCCAATTGGGCTGTTGCGCAATCGCATTCGGGCGGTTGGGTCTCAAGCTGGATGACGCGCACTTCGAGCCGGTCCAGCTTGGCCTCGGACTCCAGTGCCAGCCTGCCCGGGCCTGGGTCCTGCGCGCCCGGGTCGGGCCGCTGCACGACTTCCTCCTCCAGCGCTGCCAGGCGCTCCTCAATGCGCTCGAACCGCTCGTCGAAGCTTGCACGCCGCGGGGCTTGCGCGTGGGCGAACAGTGCGGCCAGGATTGTCGCGGCGGCCACGAGAGGACCGACGCTTCGTACAGGCATAGCATTTCCTCCGCTGTGAGTTTCGCACAGCGTCGGAGGCCTGCGTGGCGGATGGGAAGCGGCTATTGGATGCTGAGCATCCGATCGATCGCGCGCTGTGCTTTGCGTGCCGTGCTCGGCTCGACGGTGACCTCGACTTCGTCAGTCTCGAGCGACGTCAGCAGCTTCTGGAGCGTGTTCATCTTCATGTACTCGCAAACGGCCTCCGGGCTGACGGCGTAGAACTGCTTCTCAGGGACCTGCCGCCTCAGCCGATACACCATGCCCATCTCCGTGCCCACGATGAACTCCGGGGCAGAGGATTCCAGCGCGTGATGCAGCATGCCTTCGGTCGAGAGGAAGAACGCCTTCTGGTAGGGCGAGTTCCCCTGCATCACCTTCGACATGCAGTGCGATGCGCAACCGCACTCTGGATGAATCAGCAGTTCGGCCTCTGGGTGCCGGTCGAATGCCTCTTCGAGAGCGCTCTCGCCGATCTTTGCGTGCACGTGGCAGAAGCCGTCATACAGGTCGACCAGCGACGCGTCGACCGCGCTGCACTGGGAGATCGACACGGATCCGAGGAACTTGTCGGGCAGGAAAAGGATGCGGCGCCCCGGATTTGCGCGCGCCGCATGGTCGAGGACCTGTGCCGCGTTGCGGGACGTGCAGATGTAGTCGCTCATCGCCTTGGTCGCGGCATCGGTGTTCACGTACGAGATCACGACGCCGTCCGGGAACCTGCGCTTCCAGGCCTGCAGGCGGGCATGGTCGATCGAATCCACTAGGGAGCACCCGGGTCTGGCCGGCATGTAGACCTTGCAGCGGTCCCCGAGGATGGTCTTGGCCGTCTCCCCCATGAACCAGACTCCGCAGAAGTCCACGCGCGGGGCGGTCTGCTGCGCCACGTACCGGCTCAGGCCCAGCGAGTCGCCGACTTCTGCAGCCACCTCCTGAAGCTCCGGGAACTGGTAGTTGTGAGCGACGATCAGGGACCGCTTGTCTCGGGCGAGTTCGGCCACCCTGCGCGCGGTGTCGACAAGTTCCCTGGTGAACTCCCGTGTGTAGCGGCCCGGGTACAGGTCTCCCGCAGCGCGATTGAACGTGTCATACCAGTGGTCGTACGGTAGTTGGTCCATGCGGTTATCCTCCAGCCGAAGGTCAGCCACGCGCATTCCGGCTGCCCTGCCGGCCAAATCCCCCTTGGTCAGACCTGGAAAGACTTGCCGCAGCCGCAGCTCTTGCCGGCATTGGGATTCTTGAACAGGAACCTCTGCTCCAGCACCGTCTCAATGTAATCCAGCGTCATGCCGTCCAAGTAGCGGAAGCTCTTCGGGTCCACGCAGAGCTGCGCACCGGCCGCATCGAATACTGTGTCACTCGGTCGCGGCGTACGCTCGTAACGGAACTTGTACTGCAGCCCGGAGCAGCCGCCCCCGATCACTCCCAAGCGCAGGAACCCGCCGGGATTCTCGCTCGAGAGCATTCCGCGGATTCTCCGCGATGCGCTTGGCGTCACCTCGATCATCGCCTTAACCCCATCATAACGCGAGCCCTCACGTTCCGGCCTTGCTGCTGGCCAGTACAATGGCTCTAGCGAGGCTTGAGGACCTTGATTGACAGGCATGGGCGACCGCTGGACGACCTGCGGATTTCCGTCACGGACCGCTGCAACTTTCGGTGCACCTACTGCATGCCGCTGGAGCGCTACGACTGGATCGAGCGCTCGGAGATACTGAGCTTCGAAGAAATCCGGCGCGTCGCGGCGGTCTTTGCTCAGCTTGGGGTGCGTAAGGTGCGCGTAACTGGGGGCGAACCCCTCCTGCGGGTGGATCTGGAGTCGCTGGTCCGCATGCTGGCCGAAATCGAAGGGATCGAAGATACGTGCCTGACCACTAACGGCTCATTGCTCGCCCCCAAGGCCGAGGTCCTCAAGAGAGCAGGCCTGCAGCGCGTCACCGTGAGTCTCGACTCTGTTCGACCGGAGACTTTCTCCCGGATGGCCCAAAGGGGGAGCTTGGAGAATGTCCTCGACGGCATTGACGCAGCATTGAGCGCGGGTCTCCTTCCCCTGAAGCTCAACGCAGTGGTCGAACGCGGCGTCAACGATACGGAGATCCTGGACCTGCTCGATTTCGGCCGGCAGCGGGGAATCGTCGTCCGTTTCATTGAGTACATGGATGTCGGGACGGTCAATCAGTGGTCCTCCTCCAAACTGGTCTCCAAGGCGGAGATTCTGCGCCGCATCCGCCAGGCCCATCCGTTCGAGCCGGACGGTCACCCACGGGGAAGCGCCCCGGCCCAGCGCTTCCGCCTTTCCGACGGGAGCGGTGTCTTCGGAGTAATCGCGTCGGTGACGGAGCCCTTCTGCGGTGCATGCACGAGGGCCAGGCTCACCGCTGACGGGCGGCTGGTGACCTGTCTCTTCTCGGCGCAAGGGCATGACCTGAAGAGGCTGCTCCGATCCGGGGGGACGGATGAGCAGCTGCGGCGCAGGATCGCTGCCATCTGGATGTCCAGGAGCGACCGCTACTCCGAGCAGAGGCTCGAGGCGATTTCTTCGGGGAGCGGCTACAGCCCCTTGGCTGTTCAAAAGATCGAGATGATCAGTCTGGGCGGGTGACCGCGCCGCCGATTTCTGCCAGCCTCAGGCATCCACGTGACAGTGGAAGCGCAGGTCCATCGCCAGCTTGTGCTTCCCAGCGAGGTCGTCGGACAGGCTACGCATTGCCGCAGCGGTCAGAGGCTCAACGCTTCGGGCCGCTTCCACATTCTCGCGCAGCTGTTCCAATGTGGGCATTCCCACCACGGCACTGGTAACCGGCAGCGTCAGGGCATAGCGCAGCAACGACTCAATGCCGGCCTTTCCGGGGCCGGAACCGACCAGCGCGTCTTGGCCAGTGACCTTCATGGCAAGCACACCCATTCCCTTGCGCACGGCCACGGGCAGGGCGACTGTCTCAAAGCTGTCTTCGCGCGCGTGGTCGACGGGGTCGCGCGAGTTCTCGCTGCGTCCTTGCATGGCCGCATTCAGCGCCATTTGGGTGCAATCGAAGTCGTGGCGCTCCAATGCCGTCGCGAGGACGTCCGGATAGCTGTGGCTGGTCATACCGGCAAAGCGGCAGACCTTTTCGTCGCGTAGGCGCCACAGCGCGCGGAGCGACCCGGCTTCGATCGCGGCCAGATCGTCGGCCCCCTTCAGGCTGTGGATGTGGATGAGGTCGATCTGGTCTGTCTGGAGCTTTCTGAGGCTCTCCTCCGTACGCCGCATCGCCTCGTCGTAGTCCCGGGTCGCGATCTTGGTGGCCAAGAAAACATCCCTGCGGCGATCCGCTATGGCCTTGCCGACCCATGCCTCACTGTTGCCGCGTCCGTAGCTCTGGGCCGTGTCGAAGTAAGTGATCCCGAGGTCAAGGGCCAGCTCGAGCGCTTCGAGCCCTTTGTCCTCAGATCCGTACATTGACAGTCGGCTGCCGCAACCCATCGCAAGCACTGAGGGCTCGGCGCCGGTGCCGCCCAGCTGGCGCACGGGAAGGGAACTGCCGCTCTCGCCCCGGGCCGGAGGCGACCCGGTCGCCGCGACCGCGGCCACTCCTCCCAAGAAACGGCGGCGCGTGAGATCTATGGACATGACTCGATATTGCTCCTGGCTACCGTCTACCTTAAGACATGGCCGGGAACGACGGGCAAGTGCTTAAGCCGAAAAACCGTCAGCGCTGACCCGGGAAGCGCAGTTGGGGAAGCCGTCCAGTCTTGCGCTTCTGGTCAAGAATCTCGTCGTAGCGCAGCAATGCCGACAAGTCTCCGCCCCGCTTTACGGCCGCAGTGATCCGAGCCTCAACCTCCTGCACGGCCTCGGCAGCCCTGAGCGTCTCCTCCACGAGGTCCGCCGGAACCACGGCGACCCCGTCGGCATCGCCGATCACCCAGTCTGCCGGTCGTATGGGCACGCGACCGCACTGCACCGGCACCTGAGTCTCTCCGGCGTACTCGGCGCCGCCGGCATTCGGCACGACCGATCTTGCGAACACTGGAAAATGGTCTTTGGAGATCTCCTCGCTGTCTCGAACAGCGCCGTCGATCACCACTCCGGCGAGGCCCTTCAGGCGCGCCGCCAGCGTCGTGACCCCACCCCACAAGGCTGTGTTTCGCTCGCCACGGCCATCCACAACAAGAACGTGTCCTTTGGGGCACTCGGAAAGAGCCTTTCCGACCATGAGGATGTCGGCGGAGTGTACCCGCACGGTGTAGGCCGGTCCCGCCATGGAGGCGCGTGCCGACCGGCACTTGATTTCGTGATCCATCGCACCGGTCTTGCCCAGCGCATCGGAGACCAAGCCGGTCGATAGAGCCATGAACCGCTCTCGGACTGCACGGCCGGAAGGTTCCGCGCCTGCGGTACTCGCGTGCTCCGAACGCCTGCTGGCCATGCTGTTCCGCACGGGTCAGGCGACCGCCTTCTGGCCGGCGGCCTGCGCCATCATCACCTGGGCCGGGTTGATTGCCCCGTGCTGCCCCTTGTTAGCCGTTATTGTGAAGGCCTCTCGAACGGACTCGATCCCCTCAAGGCAGTGCGTCAGCATCGGTCCCAGGCGGATGCGGCCCGAGGCGACCAAGCGCGCCGTGTGCTCTAGGTGGGCGAGTGTGCTGATGTCGGGGAAGAGCAGTCGCAGGCTCCGCTCGCGGAGGCCGTCGACGTCAACTTCCAGCGGGCGACCGAACCACGAGACCACCACGAGCTTGCCTCCGGACCGCACTGATTGGATCGCCTGCTCCAAGGTCTTGGAGCCTGCGAGGCCCTGACGCGGACTTCCGCCTGCACACTCCAAGACGACGTCAGCGCCGTTGCCGCCCGTCGCCTCCCGGATCGTCTCGACCGGATCCTCCTCGGTCGCGTTTATGGCCGAGTCTGCTCCGAGCTCGCGCGAGACGGCGCAGGCTTCCTCCCGCACATCCACGGTTAGGATTCTTCCGGCCCCGGCCGTCCTCGCCGCCTGCATGCACTCAAGTCCCATGCTCCCTTGCCCAAAGACCGCAACGGATTCGCCCAGCCGAATGCCGGCGGTATCGACGGCAGCGAGGCTGTCGCTTAGGGACTGCAGGCAAGCGCCCTCTCGATCACTGATCCGAGGCTCGACCTCGGCCAGGGCAATCTCCGGCACCAATGCCCGTTCGGAGAAGCAGCCCGGCAGCTGGAAGCCGATGATCGGGCCGGCCCGGCATCTTTCGTCCCTTCCGGAGCGGCACAGCGGGCAGTTCTGGCACGGCAGCTTGGCTCGGGCTGCCACCCGCATCCCCGGGCGGAAGCGCGAACCGGCGGGGCTCTCGACGACCCGCGCGCAGAATTCGTGCCCGAACAGCTGCACGGGAGCCTCGGCCGCGAGACGCCTCTTGATCTCGTGATAGGCGAGGGTCGGCACGCCGAAAGCCAACTGCGCCTCGGTCACGCTAGGCTGGACGCACAGGACTTCTACGAGGACGTGGCCGGGCCGCAGTACGGGCTCGGGCACCTCGTCGAGGCGCATGTCCCCAAACCCGTAGAACCGCCAAGCCCGCATGGTCAAAGTACCGCCGCGTCGCAGGAAGTGTACCTCAACCGCCAGTTCGCCCGTACCGTTCTATGGGGAGTGCAGCGTGGTAGGGCCGCAGTCGTAGGCGCGAAGGACCTCTGTAACAAGAAGGTCGCCGCCAAGGTGGTCGCCCCTACGGATCACTTACACGCTGCAGCGACTCGTCAAGGACCGCGTAAACGATGTGCCATGGCCGATACAGATGTCCACGGATCCCATGACAGCGTGCCGAAGCGTGAGTCGGTACGACACAGCGTGGGCGATCTCTTGCGGTGGCCGGTGCATTGGAACGGGTTGGAGTCGTTCCGGTCCACGTGCAGGCGCGGCTATTGCGGGACGTGCCACAAGATGGACCCGAAGCATCTGACCCGGCCCGTCCAGGAGATTCGAGGCCCGTCGCAACGCCCGGGAGTCCGACACCATCAAATACAGGGGCCGGACGGCAGTGGCTATCGAGGGCAAGCAGCTGACGAACGGTGCGCTAGTGACGGACAGGGGCCTGCCCTCTGGAGCAAGGGCGGCGTGGGGGCGTGGGCCGGACGTACAATTCAGACATGTCACACGACGAGCACGGCGCGCTACCTTGAGAGTTCGTTCGGGAACTGAATAAGGCGCGTCGGTCGCCTGTCTGCCTTTGCGGCAAGGCGAGACGCGTTGGTGACGAGCTGTCCGTTTGAGCGGTCCAGGTCAGTGGGGTGCTGCGCCATTCGCCGCGAGGCGCTTAACGCTGTCGACAGGAGGAGTCTTGAGGTTCCTCTTGGCCCGGAGGATAGGCAAGTTGGGCGAGAACGCTTCGAAACTGCAACAAACTCGGATTCAGGGAGCAATCGACCAATTCTCGACTGGATTCTGGTACCTCGGGCGGATAGCATGGTGAGGTCAGCTTCTTGCACGGATGGGAAGGGGGCGATGGACGCATGGATTTGACTGGGTATCGGCAGCGCATTCGCACGCTTGCTAGGAGGCGAGACGGTCAGGCGATCTATAACGCAACCGTCGAGCACGCCACTATCGTCGTGGAGCACCTATTCTCCAACGCGGGGACGAGCGTCGATATTCTAACGGGCTCTCTCAACCCACGAGTGTACGGTCGCGATCCGGTCATCAAGGAAGCGCAGCTTTTCTTGCTGACTTCACAGCAGAACCGGATCAGGATCATCCTTGAGGAAGATGCTGAAGGAATTCGCATGATGCATCCTCTGCTCGTAGCCCTAAAACCATTCAAGAACGTCGAAGTAAAGTACGCTAGCGACGACGTTCGACGGCACTACAGCTTCCATCTAATCGTGACGGGTAACGACCACTACCGATTTGAACCCGACAAGACTAGCCCTGCGGCGGTCGCAGCCTTCGGCGACCCTAATGGAGGCGGGAACCTGAGGACCGTGTATTCGACCATCTGGGGCAGATGCGCCAAGAAACTGACTCGGCCGGGATTCACGGATTCTACTGAAGAAACCTAGACTCTAGACCCAATCCACCCAACCGCACACTCCGGTACTGATGTCGTTGCTCCCCGAACTCACGCCCTTGGCCGGAATCACTCTCGCATTCAATGTCGCGTATCTCAAATTGGACCAGTTTCGCTACCAACATTGAGTCAGGGGAATACGCACACGAAAAACTAGAAGAGATTCAAGAGGCGCGAGAGGTGCCTGATAGAGCGTATCGTTCCGAGAACTATAGAGCCATAGCGAATCTTGCGGAGAAGCAGAAAGGAGATGTCTCAGAACTCACGAGGACTCGGAGCTGGACGTACGCCGTCTTTCTTAGACCTCGCATTGACAGGGTCGTTTCGCTGATTCTAGCGGGAGTGGGCTTGGTCGGTGTGTGCGTTGGGAGTGCGCATGCGGTAGGGGAGTGGCAGAGCTTAGCGCCGCTGTTCAACCAAGACCGCATCGCGTGGTCGCTTTGGGGGTTGGTGAGCTGTGTCGTCATTTCGGTGCTGTTCGCCGTGCTCGGAGAGTGGGTCGTGCGAGGTACATTAGGGAATATTGACAAGTGCACAGAAGAACTCATGAATCTAATGCCGAGGAAGATGCAGAAAGAGGCAACTCAAGCGTCGGTTGCGGCGGCGGCCCGGCCCCAGAATGGTACTAATTCCGGGAGTGGCACATGAAGACGGCTAGAGAAAGCGCGGCCGCGGGCAAGCCGGAATCGCCTTGGTTCCTGATGGGCAAGCTGATTGAGGAGCACTTTGGCGCCATCAAGAGTCTCCATGGCATGTCCTTGATCATCCGCGGGGCGTTCTCAGGGCCTCGGGAGTCTCGCTCCACGACTCTCCCGAGCATCCTGCAGTACATCGAGAGCACGGCGAGCAAGCCCAGCAGCCGCTCAACCTTCTCCGGTGGGTCCTTGCCGTCCCCGGACACGGCCCTGCTCATCTCGGCCAGTTCGTCCGCGTGACAGCTTGGATGCTGGAGTCGGGTCCCTTGTCGAGCGCGGCTACGATCTCCTACCTTCACCAGCTTGACACTCGTGGATGCCAATCGCACGGACGAACCGCTACCCGCCCTGATCTCGTCAGTGCTCCCGCAGATGTGCGCGAGCCGGCAGGCGTCGAGGCCGTCCGGCCGAATCTCGGACTCGGTCACCCGTTCGTTCGTAACATCGTCCATGAACCGGCCCCGGAGTGAATCGGGGCTCGACCGCAAAGACTCCAAGATCGTTACGGAGTGTGCAAGCCTTCGGCTGCCGAAATCGATCCGGACATTGACGCGCCGCACGACGTTCGGTCCAAGCCGCGGGTACCCGCTCCCCTAAGGAAGCCCCAATTCGAGGACTCTACCCTGAGCAGGGCTGGTGTCGTCGGGCTGCGGGCGCCCAACCTATCCGGCCAGCCCGGACTGGTTCACGCAGAACGGGGTTTGTCATACGCCTTCTCCGAGCGGGCATTCTCCGGCACCAATGCCCGCTCGGAGAACCATCCCGGCCGATGGAAACCGGTGATCGGGCCGGCCCGGCATGTTTCGGCCCCTCCAGAGCGGCACAGCGGGCAGTTCTGGCACGGCAGCTTGGCTCGGGCTGCCACCCGCATCCCCGGGCGGAAGCGCGAACCGGCGGGGCTCTCGACGACCCGCGCGCAGAATTCGTGCCCGAACAGCTGCAAGGGAGCGTCTGCAGCGAGACGCCTCTTAATCTCGTGATAGGCGAGAGTCGGCACGCCGAAAGCCAGCTGCGCCTCGGTCTCGCTTGGCTGGACGCACAGGATCTCTACGAGGACGTGGCCGGGCCGCAGTACGGGCTCCGGCACGTCGTCGAGGCGCATGTCGCCAAATCCGTAGAACGTCCAAGCTCTCATTGCGCAAGTGCCACAGCGTCGCAGGCAGTTTACCCCAACCGCGGGGTCGTCTGTGCGTGTCGACTGGCAGTGGAGAGCGGCAAGGTCGCCACAGTCGCGAGCAGTAAGGACGGCTGCTACTTGCCACCTGCGCCCGGACGAACGGACCGCGAGCGGATCGACCTGATCCAGCTAGTGGCGATGTTCCCGACCGAGCGATCGGCTGAGCGCTGGTTCGAGGAAACGCTCCCGCGGAGCGAGCCCTACTGCGGGGGTCGCGCCACCGTGCGCACGCGCAACGTGACGATCCGCAGTCCGACTCCCTGCTGGGGCGCGGAGTGCCGTTCCTACTCCAGAATCCGGATCGGCACGTCAATCGCTCGCTCGAGTGGAACGCTGCGCAAGTGAGCCATCGCCGTCTGCGTTTGCCTACAGGGCCTGAAATAGACGCTCTATCACAAATGTCCACAGCGATATGGGTGTCTCAGAAGACGGCCTGTTCGTATTCATTCATGCACTTCCGCGAGCTGTGGGTGACGGAGATGATCGGCCCGTTCGAAGGCTCGGCTGAAGCCGGCGAACTGCATGCGGGCGGACGCCACCAGAACATGCACGCCGTTGTGCGTGGCGTCGAGAAGGAAAGCCACGATACACGGCGGCGGCTGCGGGAGTGCGGGGCGGTCGCGAGGCGCCTCACCGCAATGGCGGTCCGGTCGAACGACTCAGGGCCGCTCCGAGGGTTCGAAACGGAGCGCACGAAGCCGGGTAACGGTGCAGAAAGACGACTCATGCACATACGGGGGCCCGCGAGGAACGCACTAGACCGTGCGGAACTCAGTCTGCGGGCGGGGATGCGCGGATGTCTCCAGGAACGGGATGGAGCCGTTCTGGTCGACGCTCGGGCGGGAGCCCAATGGAAGGAGCCTCAAACCGAGCCCGAAACACCTCAATCGGTATATCCGGGAATCCGCGCGCAAGCACAGCGTCTTCGTCCCCGAACGCTCGAGCATACCTATGACACGGTCGCCCAGCTACTAGGGAACGCGCCCCTGTACCATGACCCGCCCGCAGATAGCAGACTGCCGAGCGGGGCGTGGAGGTAGCGAGCCTACTGTAGGACTCCCCTGCACCTCAGCGTCTCTTGGTAGTCCTCTTTCGAGACGTTGCAGCGGTCTAGTCCGATGGCTTGCCGCATGGAGGTGTGAATCTGCCTAGGGATGTAGTCGTGTCCTGTATTTCGACCTCGCCGAATTCCGAAAGTCCCCACATAGACCCCATTAATTCGCACGATAGCTCGTAGGTGCTTTCGACCGGGCTTGATTTCCGCGCCCAGCTTGGCTGCGATCCTATGTGCCGACCTCTCGGTCAGTAGGCTACGCTTTGTCTTGGACAATGTACTTACGGAGGACTTGAAGCTGTTGGACCGCGCTCGGAATTAAGTTAGGCTCTTCCGTGAGAATATCGAGAGTGTCGAGGATCTCAGCTACAAGCCCTTGGTAGGCGTCATCTGGGTCGGTCCCGGATATCGCAATGTTGCCTTCGCGAAACGATGCCTCAAAGTTCCCAATTCCGATTCTTCTTACCCTGACGGAGAACGGCCGCCGGACTCGATACGTACCCTCTCCCAAGTCGTCAATCCACACGGATTCATCTGGCGAGCGAATGTCTGCCGTGGCACTCTCGGGTGGCTTGGCTGAAATGGCTCCTGTCGGAATGCGTACCATCAGGGGTCAATTCGTGGGTCACTTCTGTAGGCACCGGGAACGACTCGCAGAAGAAGTCTACCTTCACGTCGCCACGGGACATCGTACCTCCCCAATCTCCGTTTACCGGGATGAAGCGGCAATTGGCGTCCCGGGTGAACCCGAACGTTATCTCTTCGCCATGAAGCGCCCGCACGCTCAGAATACTACATGACCCTCATTCATCTACGCCCGACCGGTCTAGGAACTGTCGGTCGTCCTGCTACCGACCGTGCAGTTCGACAGACCGCTGACCCTCGACCGGGCCACGTCCGCAGCATCGCGCGTGCCAGCTCTTCAAGGGTCGCCCCCTTAGTGTTGAGCCTTGGGTCGCGCAGCGGTTCCGCCACGAGTCCAATGTACGCTGGAACACTCTTACACTGTCACCATTTCTTACGCGACGGCGATGCGCGTACGGCACAGTGGCGAACCAGCTAATCTGCTAGGTCGATCAGCTCGGTGCACGCAACCGCCTCCCATCGGGACTCACGTAGCCATCCGGCGCTATTGCGCATAGGCGAAAACCCATTACTCCCTGGACACTGCAAGGCCCAGCACCAGATCCGGACGCACTGCATCAGAGATGTGCCGCGGAGTGCTCTGGCCAAGAGTCGCAGGACGGGCTGAAGCGGCATCCGCATCTGCCGGGCTGGAGCGGACGAGGCTAGCGATGCTTCAGCAGGGTTACGCGTCGGACGAGGCGACCCTCACTCTCCTGAACGCAGCGCACGTAGCGTTGGTCCGTGTCCTTGCGACCGCACGCCTCGGGAGACCGCTCGTCCAGCAGGCTTCCCATCAGCACCCAAGGCGCCTCCACCTTGCCCCCAATGGCGCTCTATGTGGCCGTTTTCGTGAGTCACCCCCGCAACACGTAACGATTGGCACCGGACGCCGCCCGTCTAGGAGAGCTACCTAACCCCGTTGCGTCTAAGTAGTCAAGGAGGAGTTGTAGTGCCCAAGGAAATATAATGGCCGCCAAATGCCTAATGAGAACGGAAAGCTGCGCTCGGAGGATTGGTTCGGACGGAACGACAAGCTGGGGTTCCTCCACCGCTCGTGGATGCGCGCAGAGGGATTTCCCGGAAGTGTCTTCTCCGGCAAGCCAGTCATCGGCATCTGCAATTCGTGGTCCGAGTTGACCAACTGTAACGCCCACCTGCGCCAAGTCGCAGAAGCCGTCAAGCGGGGTGTGTGGTCGGCGGGCGGTTTTCCGCTCGAGTTCCCGACCATCTCGCTCGGTGAGCCCTTCATGCGTCCTTCCTCGATGATGTTCCGCAACCTGATGGCGATGGACGTGGAGGAGTCGATCCGCGCCAATCCCTTGGATGGGGTCGTGCTCCTGTGCGGTTGCGACAAGACCACGCCTGCCCAGCTGATGGGTGCTGCCAGCGCGGACCTCCCCTCCATATTCGTTACCGGTGGCCCGATGCTGAAAGGCAGGTGGAGGGACCGCCAGCTCGGTTCGGGTACGGATCTTTGGCACTACTGGGACGAATTGCGCGCCGGTCGCATCACCCACGAGGAGATGTGCGAGATCGAATGCGGGATGTCTAGATCGGCCGGGCACTGCATGGTGATGGGCACAGCCTCGACCATGACCAGCCTGGCCGAGGCCCTGGGCATGACGCTGACCGGCTGCGCGAACATTCCGGCTGCCGATTCCCGCCGTTACGAGATCGCCCACCGCAGCGGCGAGCGCATCGTCGAGATGGTGCGCGAAGACCTGCGGCCCTCGAAGATTCTCTCGCGCGGGGCGGTAGAGAACGCGGTGCGCGTCGACATGGCCATCGGGGGCTCGACCAACGCCATCATCCATCTCAAGGCACTGGCCGGTCGGCTGGGCGTAGACCTCCCCTTGGAGCGCTTCGACGAAATCTCCCGAGAGACGGCCGTGGTCGCCAACATCCAGCCTTCGGGAGAGCACCTCATGGAGGACATGTACTACGCCGGGGGGATCCCGGTCGTGATGAACGACCTTCTCGACCAGCTCAACGGCGATTGCATCACTGTTACGGGCAGAACCATCGCCGAGAACGTGCGCGGCTCCGAGTGCCACGACCGCGATGTCCTCCGGTCGCGCGACCGAGCGCTGCAGCCGGAGGGAGGAACGGTGATTCTGCGGGGAAACCTCTGCCCGCGCGGGGCTGTCCTGAAGACCAGCGCCGCCTCAAGGGATCTCCTGCAGCACACGGGTCGGGCCGTGGTGTTCGAAGACCACGAGGATCTGATGCGGCGGGTCGATCTGCCGGACCTCGAGGTGGACGCCGAGTCCGTTCTGGTGCTCAAGAACGGCGGTCCGGTGGGGGCTCCGGGCATGCCGGAGTACGGCAATCTGCCAATCCCCGCCAAGCTGCTCAAAGAAGGCGTCCGCGACATGCTGCGGATCTCAGACGCCCGAATGAGCGGCACGGGCTATGGCACGGTCGTGCTGCACGTCAGCCCCGAATCGGCGGTTGGAGGCCCGTTGGCGCTGGCTCGGACGGGTGACTTGGTGAGACTCGACACCGCTGGGCGCCGACTCGACCTGCTGGTCGACGATGACGAACTCCGACGCAGGAAGAGCGCTTGGGATCCGCGCCCGCCCCACTATGACCGAGGTTTCGGAAAGCTGTTCTTGGAATCGGTCATGCAGGCCGACGAAGGGTGTGATTTCCGGTTCCTGAAGTCGACGGGCACCGCGGAGCCCTTCCTGCCGCTGGCATTCTGACGATCGGCTGCGAGCGTAGTCCGCCGCCCAATGCGCTGGTAGTATTGGGCCCAGACCGTCAACCGATGGCAAGAGTCGAGAAGGAAGCGAACGAGTCCGAGGGCGGACGTGGGGCTTCCGTGGAGGCGCGGCTCGGCCGGTGGCGCGCCCATGTGCAGAGGCGCTGCGCGGATGGCTCGGATGCTGCGGGAGCAGCGGAGGAAAGGCTGCGCGGCACGACGGCGGAGCTAGTGAGCCGCGGCCTCGAGCCCGATGAGGCTTTCTTGGTCGCGGTCCGCCGGGTATCGGTGGACCATGCCCCCACGGCGGAGTACGCGCGGCAGAACCTGGCTAGGGTCTGGGCGCCACAAGGCGAGCCCGAGAGCGATGCTGACGCTGCCAAGCGACGACAGCTTCCTGAGTTTGCCGTTGTTTTGGCGCTGGCCGTGGTCGCCGCCGTCTCGGTCAAGCTCGCCGGCCTAGCCGAGGCAGCCTCTGGAGAGCGGGCCGATGCCTTCTACGTGCGGAACGCAGCGTTCTTCACCCTGCCGTGGCTGGCCGCGTACTTCCTGTGGAAGCGATTCCCCGGGCGGAGGGTGGCCGTCCTCACCGGGATCGGCTTTTCCGTCGCCTTTGTGCTGGTAAACGCCTATCCGTTCGACATGGACGGGATGACTGTCGTGCTGTCTGGCCTGCATATGCCGATCGCCCTCTGGCTGCTCGTCGGCATTGTCTACACCGGCGGCGAGTGGTCGCGAATGGGCCGTCGCATGGACTTCGTGCGTTTCTCGGGAGACCTCGTGATCTGCTTTGTGCTGATCGCCTTGGGCGGTGGGGCTCTTACTGGCCTCTCCGTCGCCCTGTTCAGTTCGATCGGCCTCGACCTTGAGCCGTTCGCGGAGGACTGGATCCTGCCATGCGGAGTGTGCGGTGCCGTCACGGTCAGCGCATGGCTGGCAGAAGTGCGCCGCGGCATGATCGGTGGGATGGCGTTGCTCTTGGCTCGGGTATTCACGCCGCTCCTTTCGATCATGCTGGTGGTGTTCCTCTCGACGATGGTGTGGACTCGACAGGGCATCAATGTCGAGCGGCATGTGCTGGTTGCTTTCGACGTGATCCTGATCTTGGTAGTTTGCCTTCTCTTGTACTCGCTCTCCTCCCGGGACGGGTCCGATCGCGCCGACTGGTCCCACCGGCTGCAGCTCGTGCTTGTGGTCTGCGCCGTGCTGGTGGACCTAGTGGCATTGGCCGCCGTGCTGGACCGGATCTCCGAGTACGGAGCCAGCGCGAACAAGCTGGCGGCCTTGGCCGAGAACCTGATCTTGCTTGTCAACCTTGCTTGGACGGCTTGGCTCTATATCCGAGTCCTAAGGGGTAAGGCCGCAGTCTCTGCCATAGAGCGGTGGCAGACAGCCTACTTGCCTGTGTACGCCGCGTGGGCCGCAGTCGTAGTCGTGCTCTTCCCGCCGCTGTTCCGCTTCGCCTAAGGTTGCCGCACGCTCAGCGGCCATCTTTCTGCTGACGGCTTTCCTCGTATTCCTGGGTCGTGTTGTCGTCAGGCGGATACACGCCGTAGATCGAACGCCCTTCGAGCAGCAGGCCGCGTTGGAAGCTCTCGAAGTCCTGCTTGGCAAGTGCTGCGTCCACCACTTCTTCGGCCAGCGCAGCTGGGATCACCAGTATGCCGTGCCGCTCTCCGAGCAATATGTCGCCGGGCCGTACGGTCACGCCGCCGATGCGCACCGGAACTTGGTAGTCGACGCTCATCAGGTGAGGCCGTACGGCAGCGGCTTGGCCCCGACGCTGGTACACCTGGATTGGGAGTGCGGCGATTTCCGGGACATCGCGCAGGGATCCGTCCACCACTAGTCCCGAGCCTCCGCGTGCGACGAATCGGATCGTGGTGACCTCGCCCGATACCGCTGACCTCGTGTCTCCGCCGGCATCGAAGACAAGCACGTCTCCCGGCTCTGCCTCTTCGGCAGTCACGTAGTTCAGTTGTCTGCGCACCGAGTAAATCTCTTCGCGCAAGTCCGGACGGGTGGGCAGGTAACGAGCGGTCCGCGACCTGCCTACCAAGCGCCTGTCAGGATGCAGTGCGTCAAGTTCGTTTATAAAGCAGTGGTTGTAGCCCTTTGCGGTGAGTTGGGACCACACGGCCTCCAGAGGAGCGCGAGCAAGCTTCTCGAAGAGATCCCGATCGGATTCGCCAAGCCGCTCTAGGACATACGGGCTGAGTTCCCGGTGGAAGTCGGGAACTTCAAGTCGCGACTGGCCCCAGGCCGCGGTCGGGCATACGCACGCTGCGGCTAGGCAGGCTCGCATGCCGACTCCGCGAACCAGACGCCGAAACAATGGCAGACTCTGCATGGTATTTGCCTCAGTACTTCTCACAGCCCGATTCTCGCCCCTGATGGACAGGGCGGATTATAGACGACACCGGGCGCTAGGCGGCACTTCTGTCACTTCTCACCGTCCAAGTCGCGTGTGGAGGACCGCCCCGACCAGACGGGCCCACGGCCTTCGAGCACTTCTTGGAGGTATGCGCTGACGCTGCGTTCGATTCGCTAGGGAATAGCGGCGTGTGGAAAGACCGCCCGGTGCACATCCAGTACATCCTCCATTTTGGTTCTGCCGAGTTTCCGCGCGAGCGACTTGACGTCCCCCAGGTCGCGCGGCCCGGACCCTCATAGCAAGCATGTGCCTAGGGGACGCGCCCGTGACGACGAGATGAGGCGACTCGAACAGTGCGTCGGCCCGAGCACTCGGTGCCGGCAGCATAGGAATCCACCTACCTTGGTCGTTCAGCCAGTGGTCTGGCAGCCGTTGCTCCGCTGCAACATTCCCAGCGGCACCCAGCAATGGGCCCCGGTGGTCAATTGGCAGCGCGTCCACGTCCATCGTCGTCCGGCTGCGGCGGTGTGCCAACACGAGCGCTGCGCTGCCGACGATGTACACGTGAGTCCTGACACCTCGCTCTGCGAGATACCTATCATTCGAAGGCTCGCGTAATGGAGCGGCGGTCGAGCGGCCGACCGGCCTCAAGGGATCTCGGCACGCTTCTCGCCGCCCCTTGCGTCAAGGCTGCCGGGGTCAGGGAAAACGCTATGCCGGATGAACGCGCCCTAGGCGTAGAAGACGGATTCTGCCGCGATTGACCGGACTGGTCGAAATCACCCACGGGACTTCGAGGAAACGCGCAGGCTCGTTGACTCAGCCGGAGACTGGATGGCCGTGCAACCGGGCGGTGTTCTCCACCACAGCAGCCAGAAGTGCATTCCAGCGCGTACCCGTCACCGGCGGCGCATCCGCCAGCACTGCATATAGGTCCGCTCTGGACAAGGGGCGGATTTGTCGGCGGAGATGGTGCATCAGTGCGCAGTAGCGGACCACCTCGTCATAGTCGCCTTCGAGCGTCCGGCTGAAGGACGCTAGGCTGGACTCCGCACGCAGGTCGTAATTATGGCCCTGCAACGCGCGGCACGGAGTCCGCTGTGGCAACCGCCCCGTCCCCGTCATGGCAGTTCGGATCGCCGACCCTGCCGCTCTGCAGGCTCGGAGCATGGCTAAAGGCTCCTGCCGCCCGTTCGAGAGGAGGGCCCTGTGTCTCGGTCCGGGACATGCTCGGATTGGTCACAAACGCTCCGTCAGCCTGATCGTGGACAGTTCCCCCAGAGGGGGTTGGCAAGGATACCGGGATGGCAGGGCAGTGGGAATGCGGGTGCCTTGCTCGCTTGGCGGCACGCAACGGCGCCCGACTTCCCACAGATGCCGGTTGGAGACTCTCGGTTTTCCGGAGTATTCGGCGTCGGACGGAAATCACGGGCCAGCGGCAACCAACACGAGTGTCTGCGTCGGCCGCTACGGAGTGCGGGCTCGGCACGACCGCTCCCGGCGCATCCATAGGGGCGTTAGCGAGCACTGGGCACTGCGCAGGACCGCGCCAGAATCGCACCGTCGCGCCCACCCGTTTGCAAAGGGCACGATCGCAACTGAACAGGAGGGAGCCCAATGCAGTAGCGAGGAACGTGACGGCACTTGTGAGTTCGAGTATTGCGGCTTAACTTGGACGCCCTGGCCGAGCCTGAGTGATCGCAAGAGGCGGATGTCCCACGGCGAGAATCCGCTCCCCCGACTCGGAGCGTTGCTTTGGAGGATCGTTCCATCAGCGCAGATGTGGTGTGTGGGCGGGAGCCGTAGCGTTGCCGCACTAGGCACCGCTCGCCGCACCGAAATCGCTCAGGCCTTGACTGTGGCCGAAACGTCCCATGCAAGACCTTGTCGGCCAACTGCTGGCGGATAGAGAAGATGGCCTTTTCGTGCCCGTCTAGCATCCCTCAGCGAGCGGCGAGCGGCAGCCGTCTGAACTCTCTCACTACCACGTCGTACCCTCGATGCCGTTCGGGAAGTTGCCTCGTTTGAGTCGCTCGCCTACTCTAAGTCTTCGATGGACAGTGTGCGCACGAGCCTAGACATCCCGCGTGACTTGCATCGTAGGCTGCACGAGGCTGCTAGGTTGCGGGGCTGCTCGGTCCGCCAGATGATCCTCGAGAGCATCGAGAGGGCAGTCTTGGCGGCGTCGCGACAGAGACCGAGACGCCGGCTATCGCTTGATCCAGCGCCGGTGTCATCGCGCGGTCACGTATTCGACCTTTCCCCCGAACAGATACATGAGCTCATTGAGTTCCCCTGACGTAATCGTTTGGCTGGCTCTGCTCATCGAAGACCACATTCACAGTCCAGTGACCCTCGCGAGGTGGCGCGTAAGGCGGTCACATCAGATCGCATTCTCTCGCCTAACCTAGATTGGAGTGCGGCGCTTGCTGACCACATCCGCTGCGATGAACGGCCAACCCCTCTCAATGGCGGAGGCTTGGTCCGCCCACAACTATCACCGCGCAGGCCCGGGTGCATGGGACTCGGAGGTCGAATTAAGCTCCAACCTAGAATCCGCATGATCGCATCGGCTAGTTGAGCTGGGTTGAACGAACCATCGTCCTACCGCTGAGCAAATTACTATCGCCGGCCGTCTCGAAGATGACGGCAACACAAGAATCGGCCGGACGAACTGATTTTGCCCAAACCGGGAACGCCACAATGCGAATTGCGGCCCGAGAGCCGATCGACCCGTTGGTAGTGGTGGCAGGATGGGCCGTCGGAACATGGATGCTGGAAACTCCGAACGCTATCGGTGATCGGTTGAGCTGGCATCCGAGGGCGCGAATCAGGCGGCGATGTGCCCTGCAGGCCGTCCTCTTGGATTTCGAACCGTGTCGCGCCGGCCTCGGTGAGCGATTGACGGCTGCTGTCAGAATGTCAGGCCGAAGCGAACACCCGCCGTCAGCCAGCCGTTGTCAGCGGCAATGAGGGCGACATAGGGTCGCACCAACACCCTGCCGAACTCCACCGTGAATCCGCCTCGCAGCACGGTGGCCGTTCCTCTGCTGCTTGTCTGGATGTCGCCTTCGATGAGTCGCCCGAGCGCGTGACTTTCGGCGGTGACGATCAGTGAGGGAACGACGGCAAGACCGGAGTCCGTTCCGCTAGACCGACGGCGCAGCGCCAATCCGCCCCCGAGATCGGTTCGGCAGAGTAGGGAAGGGAGCGATAGTCTCTCGATGAGAGACCCTCGGACCCGATGGTCACGACCGGGCACAGCGAGAACGACGAAGCGACGGCTTCGTAGCCGACCGTCGCCCGGACGTTCTGGAAGCCGAATGTCTGGCCGAAGTCGTCAGTGCCCGCGATCTTCAGGCAGCTGACTGGTGCAGCCACTCGGCCGCTTCTGAGGCCCCCGCTCCCCGCGAATCCCGTCGTTGTGTAAGACCGCTCTCACCTGATGGCTCCCGACGCGGCTACGAACCCGTTGCGCTGAAGCCAAGGCAGACCTGTGCTTCGAGCGAGGACGCGGTCAGCGGCCCCAGTATCGTGCACACCAGCAGCAGACGCACCTGCAGAAACGCGGCGGGTCGCTGGCGCGTTGCCATCGAAGTCATCCTGTCGGTTTGCGATTCGTTCATCTCGCCCGTCACTCCAACGGACTTCGCATGACAAGCGACTCTTAAGGGTGTAGGGGATCCAGGCAAACTGGGCCGGCAACGTCCTCGTCAACGAGGCTCGAGACCCGCGTCGGTCAGGCCAAAACTTGGGGCGGCCATTCAAGTGGCCACACCCCAAGTTCCGCAGCGACTACTTGGAGACCTTCCAGTTCGGTCACCAGGCCTGTTCGAACATCTGGATCCCGCACTCTCCGGGTCTCGCCGCGCGGGACTCGCGGGTGCCCCCCTCGCTGAAGTTAACAACTCCGGGACGTAGTGAAGAGATCATGTTGGGAGTCGAGGAATCTGGTTTCTGCTAAACCCTTGCAGGCATCGGGCGTTACTGAAGAAACTCCCCGCATGATCGGCTCTGCTCTCATCTGCCAATCGGGATGGCAGTGGCTGCCGACGGTTTCGCCGGTGGGCAGCCGGGCAACCCTAGGTCGGGACGTTTCAGCCCAATCGGAAATGACACTCGTGCTCGGGAGTCCGCGAATACTACGTTTTGCGATGCGTCCGTGATGCTGTCCCGCCACCGTCGGCGGTGTTATCTTTGCTCGTTACCGAGCCCGGGCCGGTTGTGTCGGGCCGCGACCAGCCAAACCTTGCGGCCCAACACCGGTAGCCCGACCAGCAGCAAATACGGAAGCAGTGCCCAGACCAGCACACCGGCAGGCCCAAACAGGCCGCCGATCACGCTGCCTGCAACCGCCAGGGGCGTTGCGACCACTGCAGCCACAAGCATCGTCCTGCGCCACCGCCGGCTTGCGCCGCGCAACAGAGCGCGAACCAATAGGTAGGCCAGTGCCCCTGCCGCAAAGAACAGCGCGAGCCCGAACAGTACGCTTCCCAACGGGCCACCTTCCGGAAGCCTTCCGAAGCGCAGGAGTGCCAGCGCCACCTGCAGCGCGCAAAACCCAAGCCCAGCGAGGGCGGGCGCCCTCCAGCCTGCCCAGATGCCCCCCGTGCGGGTGGGCTCCGGTCGATCGTTACCGGCCACTCTAGGCACTCTCAAGGACCGTCCGCTAGAGTCGCATCAGCGCCTTGGCGATCGTCTGCAGCTGCATGTTCGAAGTGCCCTCGTAGATCGTGCCGATCTTTGCGTCCCTGTAGAACTTGGCCACCGGGTAGTCATTCGTGAATCCCACCCCTCCGAGCAAATCCACGCACTTGGCGGTGATGCGTACTGCCATTTCGGAGGCGTGGTATTTTGCCATGGCGGCCGATGGGAGGAAGGGCTCGCCCCGGTCCTTGAGCCGCGCAGCGTTCCAAACCAGCAGCCGTGCCGCCTCAAGCTCGGTGGCCATCTCAGCGACTTGGAATTGGACCCCCTGGAAATCGGCGATGCGACGGCCGAACTGCTTCCGCTCTTGGATGTACCCCAGCGCGTGCCCGAAGGCGCCTTCAGCGATCCCGACCATCTGTGCGCCGATCGCAATGCGGCCCTCATTGAGCGTCTCGATCGCGATTGTGTAGCCCTTGCCGGGTTCGTGCAGCAGGTTCTCGCTTGGCACGAAACAGTCCTCGAAGACCAGTTCGCAGGTGGACGATGCGCGGATGCCCAGCTTGTCCTCCTTTTTGCCCACGGTCAGCCCGGGGGATGCACGCTCCACCACAAACGCCGTGATCCCGCGGTAGCCGGCAGCCGGGTCGGCGTTGGCGAAGACCAGGAAGAGCCCGGCTTCGGCGGCGTTGGTGATCCACAGCTTGCGGCCATTCAGCACCCAGCCGGCGTCGGCTGAGATGGCCCGGGTCTGCATCGCGAATGCGTCGCTCCCCGAGCCTGCCTCCGACAGGGCGTAGCTCGACACCGTGTCGCGGCTGAGGCGCGGGAGGAAGCGCCTCCGCTGGTCATCGTTAGCCCAGCGCAACAGCGCGTTCGCCACGAGCGTGTTCTGCACGTCGACGACCACGGAAACTGACGCGTCCACGCGTGACAGCGCCTGTATCGCCAGCACCGCATCGAAGAACGTTCCCCCTTGGCCGCCTAGGCCTTCGGGAATCTCGATCCCCATCAGCCCGAAGTCGAAGAGCTTTCGGATCACGTCGGAGCGCAGTTGCCCCGCCTCGTCCATGGCACGGACGTGCGGAGCAATCTCCGCACCAGCGAACTCAAGGACTGCGTCGAAGAACAGGGCCTCGTCTTCGCCCAGCACCGACAGTGCAGGGGCGCAATCGTGCGTCAATTGGCCGGCTCTCACTCGGGCTCGTCGTCGGGGACATACACGATAAGCCCGCAGCTCTCGCAGCAGAGCACACCTTCGGTCTGCAGCCGAAGGTCCTGCAGGAGCTTGGGCCTGAGCCGGACGTGGCAGGAGGAGCAGTTTTCCCCGGCCACATGGGCCACCGCAACGCCGCGCGACTGGCGGATCCGTTCGTAGGTCCTAAGCACAGGCGGCTTTAGGCGCCCGGCTAGGCCCGACCTCTGCGAAACCCGCTGTTCCCTCTCGCGCTTGTCTTCTTCGATACGAGCCCGCGCCGCTTGCACGTCGGTCGCCACCGTGGCGCTCTCTGCCTTCAGGCTTGCCTGTGCGGCAGCCACTTCTTTCTCGAGCACTTCCGCGTCTTCCATCTTTTCGAGGATCTCTTCCTCCTCGGAATCGATCGTGTCCCGGCAGTATTGGATCTCGTGCTGAAAGGCGCGGAACTGCGCGTTCGTCCGCGCACTGTTCATCTGATCCTGAAGGCGGGAGATCTTGAGGCGCAAGTCCTCCACCTTGCGCTCCAAGAGCCGCCGCTGCTTGCCGTTGTCGGCAAGTAGCGCCTCCTGCTGGGCAAGCGCATCCTTGTGGGTTGCGAGCCTACTCTCAACGAGGGCGATGCTCTTTGGCAGGCCGTCAATCTCCTGCGTCAGCGCGGCGATGCGAAAGTCCAGCTGTTGGAGTTCCAGCACCTGGGACAGATCGCGATGCAATGTCAACCAGCCCTCACTCGCCGAATGGTAGCACGCAGGCAGCGACGAATCTTGGACACATCACGGGCCGCCAGAGCCGCCGACCTCTCGTCAAGGTCCGCCGCCGATTTCGAGGCCGGCCATCCGCACGGCTCCCGGTAGGACTTTGGCTTCCAGGGGAAGCGTGCCGATCGCTTCCCCGTCAACCTCGATGGCCACTTTCGTCTCCGACGTTGCGGCGATCCGCCGCGCGCGGATGTGTTGGCACTTGGGGTGTGTGTAGATCGTTCCCGCGTACAGAAGCCGCACGGACATGAGGAACGTCAGCAGCCCGATCTCCTCCACGATCGTGATTTCCATCCGTCCCGAGTCCAGCTTGGCCTTGGGGCAGATCGCCATCCCTCCACCTTGGTAGGTCCCGTTCCCGATCGCGACCTGCATGATGCGCACCGATTGTGCGGGACGCTCGCCGACCTTCAATTGGACCGGCTTGGCACGGTATCGCAGGAAAGACAGGCCCGTCGCCCACAGAAAGGCTCCCTTGCCGCTCACAGAGCTCAGGAAGTTCTCCTTCGCCGCAGTCGCCACTTCGCCGCCCATGCCGAAGCTGGCGGTGTTGATGCAGTAACGGGTTATCGGCGAGCCGCCGTGGCTGCGCAACTGTAGCCTGCAAGCGTCAACTAGTCGCGACTCCCTTGAGGCCATTGCCGCAATGGCTTCTCTCGGTTGGCGGGGAACGCCGGTGGAACGCCGGAAGTCGCCCCCGGTCCCGAATGGGCACAGGCCCACCGCCGCGGCAGCGGTACCGTCCGCCCCGACCGACAGGTAACCGTTGACGACTTCGCTGAGCGTCCCGTCACCCCCGCAGGCTACGATCAGGTCCGCCCCGCGTTCTAGGGCATCCCGGGAAAGCTCGATGGCGTGGCCCGGCGCTTCCGTGAATAGCGCCTCGGTCGGTCCGAGATGCTCTTCAAAGATGGGCCGCAGCATAGGCCAGCGGCGCAGCGCACGGCCGCTGGCCGCCTTTGGGTTGAGGATTACGCAGGGTTTGCGGAAGCGCCGCCCGGCCATGCCTGCGTCAGGACTCCTTCGTCCACCCCGGCCGGCCCCCGCAGCGCAAGCAGCGGATCTCCGAAAAGATCTCGTCCCAGTCCCCGTCGCTGGCAACGTAGTCCAGGATGCAGCGCAACGCCTTGTCCCGACTGGTAAGGCCGTATCGGCTGGCGGCCTCGCCCAGCATCGCGACCAAGTCGCTCTGCACTTCGAAAGTCACCGAATTCTTGACTCCAGCCATGGTGTTCCCCTAACTCTCCCGCTACGCCGCTCCTGACGAGCGCAGGTATTCAATCGTGTCTGTGAGCGTCGTCTCCGCAGGGCGAGTCGCGAGACCCAAGGACTGCCCCGCCTTGCGAGCGTCGCAGTACCAGAATAGCGTGGACATGCGGATGGTCGCGTCGTCGAGCTCGAATCGCTTGCCGAACACCGGATAGATGGCGCGGAGGGCGGCGGCACCCAATCGTGCCACCGGCAGCGGGTACTGGAACAGCGGACGCGACACACCGGCGATGCGGGCCGTCCGGGCTATCCACTCCTTGAACGTCAGGTTCTCGCCGCCGAGCAGGTACCGTTCGCCGGGCTCCCCAAGCCGCATCGCCGCGGCGACCGCCGCCGCAGCATCGCGCACATCGATCAGGTTCAGCCCCCCGCTAGGGATCGCCTTGATTTGCCCCTTCAAAAACAGCCGCACGTCGTTTGTGGACGACAGGCGGTCGTCGCCCGGCCCGAGCAGCAGGCTTGGGTTGACGACGACGATGGGCAGTTTCCGGTGTTCGAAGTACCAGAAGGCCTGCTTCTCCTGGTAGATCTTGCTCAGGTAGTAGGGCCAAGCGTGCACGACCCCCTGCTTGTAGCCTGAATCCTCGGTGTGGACGACGGGCTCGCGGCTGACGGCAACTGTCCCCGAAGACGAGACAATCACGCATCGTCGCGCACCTTGCGTGCAGATGGCGTTCAGCAAGTTCCGCGTCCCGGCAACGTGCGTGCGGTACGGTGCCCACGGGTCTTCGGGCGTGCGGTCTACCGTGCCGGCGAGGTGATAGATCTCGTCCGAGCCGGCGACTGCACTTGCCACGCCGGCAGGATCGGTGATGTCCCCGCGCACGCTCTCGACCCGCCCGTCGCCCTCGTCCGGGAATACGCCCCGGCTGAAAGCCCGCACACGGATCCCGGGGTCGGCTCTCACCAGATGCCTGACAAGATGCCGGCCAAGAAAGCCGCTGGCTCCCGTTACGAGTACGGTGTGCATGTTCCCCCGCGGGGCTTGTGCCGGTCGAGCCCCGACCGGTCCTCACCCCCGACGCCAAGGCGGCGACCGTCAGGCGTTGCGCGAGCGCCGGACGGGATTCTTGAGGATGCCGATGCCGCTGACTTCCACTTCGCAGATGTCGCCGTGCTTCATTGCCGAAGTGGATCCGGGCGTCCCTGTAAAGATCACATCGCCGGGCTGCAGCGTGACGTACGTGCTGATGAAGCTAACGATCTTCTCCGGCTTGAACAGCAGGTCACTGATTTTCTGCTGCTGCTTTACCTCGCCGTTGAGGCGCAGCGTGATCTCTGAATCCATGTAGTCTAGTCCGACCGCGATCGACGGACCAATCGGGCCGAATGTGTCGCAGCCCTTCCCGCGCCACCATTGCAGGTCGCCGCCCTGCCAGTCCCGCTCCGAGACATCGTTCCCGCAGGTGTAGCCGAGGATGTAATCGGCCGCATCACTCTCGGACACGCCTTTTGCCCTCTTGCCCACCACGATGACGAACTCGGCTTCGAAGTGCGTGTTCTTGGAGCCGGGCGGGATGATGATCGGCGCGCCGGGATGCTGCAAGGACGTGGTCGGCTTGAAGAAGATCTCCGGGTTCTTGGGCGCCTCGCTGCCGGCTAGGTGGCTCTTGTAGTTGAGGCCCACGGCGAAGACCTTGGGCGCGGGAATCGGGAACAGCAGGTTTACGTCCGAGAGGGCCAGCTTGGCCCCCGTCCGCGTCCGGGTCTGCAGCGGCGAGCCTTCGAGCGGGTACACCGTGTCACCCTCTAGTTCGCCGAATGCCCTGTCCCTTCCTTGGCGATAGCGGACGTAGTGCTTGACGCCGGACTCTGCCCGCAGACCGGGGATACCGGCTGAGGCCAGCGCCGCGCCCGCCAGTAGGTGTCGTCTTGTGATGGCCATCTCGTGCCCTCCTTCCCGGAAATGGTAGCACCGCAGCGGCCTGCGGGTCGTCAAGGGAACTCCGCGGCTCCCAGGATTGCCGATAACATGGTCTTGGATGCTGGCCCGCCACCCGGCCGTGACTTGGCTCTTGGCCCTGGTCTCATCGGCGGTGGCGACCGCAGCTCCAGGCTTAGTGCTGTCGAGTTCCGGCACGACGGTGGTCCGGCCCCATCCGCACGTGTTCTTGGCCGGGGGCGAAGGCTTCACGCCCCGCTCGGGGGTCTCGGATGGAACGTACAGTGGGTCGCTCGCCGTCGAGCGGGCTGGCCAGTACACGTTCCATGTCGCATCGGGAAACCTGCTGTTGGACGGCGAGGCGGTCCCGGAGGGGCCGCTCGCCCTCACGGCCGGAGCCCACTCGTTCGAATTCTCGGTCTCGAGAGGCATCGGTCCGCTGCGTGCGGGAATCGAGTGGGAAGGGCCCGGCTTCGAGCGCGAGCCGATCCCGCAGCGGTACTTCTCCCATGAGCCGGGACCGCTCGGAGCTCAGGACGGCAGAATGCTCTTCGAGGACCTAGGGTGCGGCAACTGCCACCGCGCGGAGCCCGTCTCATTGACGGCTAGGCGAGGACCGCACTTGACGGGCATCGGCGGCCGGCTAAAGGCAGGCTGGATCCGGCCATGGCTGGACGCACCGGACAGTTTTCGGCCGTGGGCCACGATGCCGCACATGCTTGGCCCGCGGGAACGTGTGCACGTGGCCGCCTTTCTCGCATCTCTCTCGGCAGAGCCGATTGAGGAGCGACAGCCCCGCACGAGCGACTCCGAGCGCGGAAGGACCTCATTCCAGTCGTTGGGCTGCGTAGCCTGCCATGGTGCCTTGCTCCAGCTGTCCGGCCTTGGATCAAAGATGACCGCGGCACGGCTCCAGCGCTATCTGCTGGACCCCTACCGTCACGCGCCGGATGGGCGGATGCCGGACTTCCACCTTTCGGAGGCGGAAGCATTCGACCTGGCCGCCTACCTTGCCCTTTCCCGAAACACGACATTCGAGGCCGCCCGCACCGATGCCGGCGACATTCGGGAGGGACGGCGGCTGGTGGTTGAGTCTGGCTGTCTGGCCTGCCATGAGCTGGCTGGGTTGCGATCGGGGGCAAGTGCCCCGGGTTTGGTGGAACTCGACCCGAGCAAGGGGTGCCTCGCCAACGCAGTACCCGCCGGACTGCCCCGCTACAGCCTCGCGGACGAGTCTCGGCTTCAGCTCAGGGCTTTTGTCCGGGACTTTCGGGAGTCGCCGGACTCCGCGCCGTCGCCCGTCCATGACCTCCCGCACCGTCTGTCGCAGCTCGGCTGCCACGCATGCCACGAGCTGGATGGAACTCCTCCGACCGGATACTTGGCCGAGGTGGCACCGCCGCTCAGCCGCGTCGGGGCCAAGCTTCGCTCGGGTGCGCTCGAGCGAATCCTGCAGTCCCGGTCACACAACCTGGACTGGCAGGATCTACGAATGCCCGGCTACGGATCCGAGCGGGCGGCATGGCTGGCGGATGCGCTGGCCAAAGCTGCCGGCGTTGATCCGGGAGAGTCGCCGGGTCCGGCCCCGAGTGGGCGTGCCTCCAGAGGGCTCGACATGCTGGGTGTGGATGGCGAGAGCGGTGGGATGGGATGCATCGGCTGCCACGGATGGGGGGCTTTTCCGGCCTTGGGCGAGGACGGTCCCAACCTGTTCGATGCGGGAGTCCGTCTGCGCTGGCATTGGTTCGATCGCTGGATGCGCTCCCCGGCACGCATCCTAGCTGGGACGTCGATGCCCAGCTACTTCCGGGCACCAGCTGATCACCCGGCTCGCGCCGCGATAGCCGACTTGTGGGCGGCGTTGCGGGCCGCTGGTGAGCTGCCTGCACCGGTCGGGTTTCGGCCCTCCGACACCGAGGCGCTCCCCGGGAGCGAGGCGCGCCCGATCCCCCGCGACAAGGCTGTAGTGATTCGATGGGACATGCCCGAAGCCACGCCCTCCGCTTTCGCCGTGGGCCTGCCCGGCGGTGTTTCGTACTGCTTCGACGCCGGGGAAACACGTCTCCGCTACGCCTGGCGCGGTGGGTTCGTCGACATGTCGCGTACCCTGCTGAGCAAGAAGAACCGGGACACGAATCTGACCGAGACCGCTGAGGTCGTGGGTGAGATCTTCTTCCGAGAGGGCCCGGCCCCGATCCGAGTCGGGGACAGGGAGCGCTTGCCGCAGCGGAGGTTCTTGGGCTACCGCCTCGTCGATTCCGTACCGGAGTTCCGCTACACGCTCGACGGAATGGTCATCCACGAGCGGATCTCTCCTGCCGACGGCGGCCTGCTGCGGAGTTTTCGCATACAGGATGTGGACCGACCGGCCTGGTTCGTCGCCGCCGAATCCGACAGCGCCGACATTCGGTCGACGCTGGAGGGCGGAGGCCGCATCCCCCTCGGCAGCGAAGTGCGCTTTGAGGTGAGGGTCCTTGCGCGCCCCTAGCTGCATCGCGGCCGGCCTGCTCGTGCTCGGCGGCCCGCCGTCGGGCGCATCGCAAGTGCCCGGCAGTGCGTACCGTGTCGAGACGGTGCGGGGCCCGCGAGATGTCAAAGCCGAGATTTCGGCGGTCGAGTTCGGGCATGACGGGAGACTGTATGCCACTTTTCGCCGGGGCTACGTCTACTCGTTCGATACGCGGACACGCCGCTGGCGGCGATTTGCCGAAGGCCTGCACACGCCCCTCGGCATCGCGCGGGGGCGGAAGCCCGGCAGTTTCCTGATCGCGCAGGTGCCGGAGCTGACAAGGGTCGAGGATACTGACGGCGATGGTCAGGCAGACCTGTACGAGACCGTCTCCGATGCGTGGGGCCTATCGGGCAATTACCACGAGTTCATCGCCGGACCGGTCCGGGGCCCGGAGGGGAATCTCTACGTGTCCCTCGGGCTGGCATCGGGCAACGCCGACCCTCGACCACCGGTGCGGGGCGAGATGACCCGTCGGCCGCGAGTGGCGGCTTCTCCGGTCGAGGGGCTGGTCAACAAGATCGGCCACTACTCCCCCGTGCCCTACCGGGGCTGCGCGCTGCAGATCCGCCCGGATGGCAGCGCGCGGCCGTTCGCCTGCGGATTCCGGCAGCCTAACGGAATTGTGGCCACGCCCGACGGCGAGATTCTGGTGGCCGACAACCAGGGCGATTGGGTCGGCACCTCGCCGCTGCACCACGTCACCGAAGGAGCGTTTCACGGGCATCCAGCATCGCTCCACTGGCACCCGGAATTCCTCGGCACCAACCCGGTCGAGGCCGCCGTTGACGAACTGGACCGGCGCCGCAAGCGGCCCGCGATTCTCTTTCCTCAGGGCGACATGGGCGGATCGACCGCCGGCATGGCATTCGACCCTGGCACAGGTGCCTTCGGGCCGTACCATGGCCAGCTGTTTGTTGCCGAATGGACCTACCCGCGCGTGCTGAGGGTGGACCTCCAATGGGTCGGCGACACCCTGCAGGGGGCGGCCTTCCCCTTCGTCGAGGGAAACGGCCTGCGGATGGCCAACAATCGGCTGGCGTTTGCCCCAGACGGCCGCAGCCTCTATGTGGCGCAGACGTCACGCATCTGGGGCTCCACAGAGGGACTCCAGAGAATCGTGTGGCAGGGCCGCACGGCGTTCGACATTCTCGCGATGAAACTCGTGAGGGACGGCTTTGAACTGCGCTTCACCAAGGCCGTCGA
This sequence comes from Bryobacterales bacterium, assembly GCA_965203925.1. Taxonomy (GTDB): domain Bacteria; phylum Acidobacteriota; class Terriglobia; order Bryobacterales; family UBA6623; genus VXMF01. The sequence goes on along the minus strand of OZ241924.1, from coordinate 5,945,942 downwards.
TCCGAACACGGCCAGCGATCCCGGAAACTACTCCATGACTCGCTACCGCTACCGGTACCACTCCGGGTACGGATCACCGAAGGTCGGCGTCACTCCCGTCGCAGTGACCAGCGCCCGCGTGTCCGCCGACAGAATGGCCGTGAAGCTGTCTGTGCCGGACCTCGTGGAAGGCTGGCTCTACGATCTCCGCCCGGTGTCGGTGCGAAGCTCTGCCGGCGAGCAACTCGCCACGACCATGGCCGCCTACACTCTCAATCGCAGGGTCGAGTAGCCGCGTGGGCGGCCCGCCTTAGGACTTGAGCCACTTGAAGTAATAGAAGACCAGATCTTGCGATCCGGTGTTCTTGATGCCGTGGAGCTCGTTCGCGTTGGTGTACATCATCGCGCCGGCCTGCACCTCGGTGGTCTCGCCCTCGACATAGATCTCTCCGCTCCCTTCCGCAACTAGAAGGATCTCCTCTTCCGGATGCTTGTGGGGTGGGTGCGGCTCCATTCCCGAGCGCAGGCGCAAGCTGCCGCCCTCGAAGACCTGCAGGTCGTTCGTTGCCCCTTGGTAGTAGATGTGCTGGACTCCGAACGGGTGCGACAGCTCTTGGGCCTTCTCCGGCGTCCGGACGCTGGCCTTGATTCCTGCGCGCGCGGCACTTGAGCCGCCCAGGATTGCCGAGCCCATCGTGGCGGTTGCCATTGAGAGGAACAGTCGGCGATCTTCCATGGATAACCTCCCTTCGCCGGCCTGATGGGCCAGCGAGAGCCCCCAATCTACAGTCGCGCCCGGTCCACAGTCAAATGTGGCTCGCGCCCGGCGGCGCAACGCCGATCACCTCGATGCTGGCCTCTCGCGACGCTGTCCCTAGGCGACGGGCTTCTCGGCGGGTCCGCCCCACTCCATGAGACAGTACCCGGAATTGTCGGCAGTCTTCACAGGGAAGTCGTCCTCCACTGCCCTCACGGAGCCGGAGCGCTGGTGGGTGCCAGCCCATGTCGCTCTCGCCAGCGAGGGTAGTCCTCGTCGAGGAGTTCCGCAGCCCACGTGCCGTGATAGGCGTACCCGCTGCGCCGCTCCTCGCCGATCTGCGAGAAGTCGTAGCGGTAAACCGAGTCCCGGTCCAAGTACAGCGGACGGTTGGTGTCGAGTTCGTAGAATCGGGCCCACAGAAGTGGCGCGTCCGGGTCTTCGACCAAGCTTCGCGCGACGCGCCCGTCTGACGTGGGAACTCGGTGGATCCGTACCCCGGACATGGCGACCGAACGCAGCCAGGCGACCGCCCCCTCAATCGACGCCGCGATTTCCGGCGTGGGATCTTCTACCGACATCAGGAACCTCACGATGCCGACGGATTCCCCGCCGGACAGGGATGGCGGCTCGTAGGAGCGCGCCCACGCGGGCTCAAGCGTCTGTTCGTCGTGCTGGGCACACCAAGCGGTGAGCCGGCCCGCTTGCCTGACTTGGGAGCGGAGGATCACGTCAATGCCCCTCGCGACTGCCGCGGATGCGCTCTCACGGCGCGTACGGTCCACGAAGCTATACGGCGCACGACCGGCACTTACGTCGCGCAGGAGGGTGAGGACATTGACCATGGCGTTGTCGTTGTATGTGATCCGCGAATAGTAGCCGTCTCGCAACGGGAAGTACTGCGGCCACCCTCCGTTCGAGTACTGGGCTGCGAGGAGATAATCGACTCCGCGCTCGAACGCCTGTCGGTACTTCGCCTCTGCCGTGCCGTCGAACACAAGCGCCAGGAATCGCATCGGCGTCGTAGTGGCACTGTTGTCGATGGTGGGTTGCTCGGCATTCCCCGGAGACGATGGCGGCTCAAGGAGGTCGGTGTTCTTGGGCCAGCCGCCGTGCTTGGTCTGGTGCAGAATCACCGTGTCTGCGGCCACGCGGGCCTCTCCAGACGCGTACCACTCCATTGGTAAACGAAGCATCTCGCCGCCCCACCCGGGCGGGGGGGAGTCGGATGGGTTACCGCAGGCCGAAGTCAAGATCGCCAGGACTGCCGCCGACACCACGACGTTCAGCGTTGCCCCGCCGCCGGGTCTGGTTGGAAATCTTGTCATCCGCAAGGGGCTACTCACATCCCGATTCTCGACCATTACGGGCTGACTTCGAATCATGCAGTCTGGCCCGCGGGGTTCCAGACCGCCGTGCCAGCGCTTGAGCAGGGGCACAGGGGGTAGCCCTCGTGCAACTGCGGTCCAACGACCGGGCGTCCGCTGAGGCCATGTCACACGCCCCCGAGTGCCGGCCGCAACGGTCAGTCCGACGGGCGCTCGTGATAGTCCGTGCGCGCCCCTCTGGGCCGGTTCCTGAACTCCCGCGCGAGCCGCACGAACGCGCTGACGACCGCTTCGAAAATCACCTCGCCCTTCCCGGGTGTCGCAAGTGTCGGGTCTCCGTAGGTCCCGGTCTTGCTGAAGCGCGTCCACTCGTCCATCAGATGCACCGGCGACCCTTCCATCAGGTCCATCCAGATGAACTCGGACTCGGGCATGCCGATCTCCTTCACGGCGCGGTCCATCTCGACCTTGTCGGGGGCGAGGTGCAGGTAGACCGAAGTCTCCAACTCACCTGCGTGCGACATGCCCCCTCGGCCCGACTCGCGCTGCCGGCGGATCTCCTCACGGGCTAGGCTAGGCCAGATGAACGTACCGCACAGGGCATCGGTCTCGAGGATTGTCCGGCGCGCCACGAGGTCAAGGATCGGCATGTTCGAGCCGTGCCCGTCGGCGATCAGGATGCGTCGGAAGCCGTGGTGGGCCACGCTCTTAGTCACGTCGAGCACGAAATGCAGAAGGTGCTCTTGGCGAATGTCAATCGTGCCCGTGAAGTCCATGTGGTGGGTCTCGAACCCGTACGGAATGAGCGGCAGCAGGAGGATTTCGCCGGCGGCACGCTTGGCTGCCTCTTCGCAAATGCTCCAGATCAGGAAGTTGTCGGTGTCGAGCGGCAGGTGGTGGCCGTGGTCCTCTACCGAGCCGATGGGCAGCACGACGACCGGCTGTTCGCGCACCCGGGCGCCAAGCTCCTGCCAAGTGTGGTGCTGGTACAGGTACGAGATCTTCGCCATCGCTACTAGGCCTTCTCCCTGACGCGCCGTTCGGGGTCGATGGCGAACCAGAGCACGGCGCCTACACCATACACGACGGTCGCCGCCCAGAACATCGACTCGAACGATCCGAACCTCGCGGCCAGCCACGCCGCTGAGATCGGCGAAATCACCGCCGAAGCGCTTGAGGCCGTGTTCATGAAGCCGGTCGCCGTGCCTCCGTAACGGTGTCCCACATCGACGCACACGGCCCATGCGACGGGCAGTGTCAGATCCTGCGCGCCTTGGGCGAATGCCATCCACAGCACGGCAGCGAGCGGATCCCCGGCCTCTGCCGCCAAAGCGAAACCGAGTCCCGCTAGTGCGAAGCCGGAGATGCCCACGGCCCTGCGGCCCCACCGCAGGCCGATCTTCGCCACCAGCCAGTCCGACAGCGTGCCGCCGAACACGCACGCCGCCGCCCCGGCCAGCAGGGGAATCGCCGAGTACATGCCTGAGCGCTCCAGTGTCAGGCCATGTTCGTCCATCAGGTACGTCGGCAGCCACGTGACGAAGAAGTAGAAGCCGTAGGCTGAGCAGAAGTACATCCAGAAGAGCGTCCACAGGTTGCCGTCCTTGAGCATGCTCTTCCACGGAATCGCCGATGCTTCTGCGGGCGGTGTGCCCTCCGACCGGATGTACCTCAGTTCGTCCGGCCCCACCGCGGGGTGATCCGCCGGGTCGTCGGCGTACCAACGCCAGAAGAGCCAGCACCAAGCCAAGCCTAGTGCTCCCAGTCCGGCGAACGACGGCCGCCATCCTATGAGGGTGATCAAGACCGCCATGGCCAGTGGGGCCGCCGAACCACCGATGCGCGCTCCCATCCACATCAGTCCCGTCGTCGCGCCCCGCTTGCTGGCCGGAAACCAGCGTGCCAGGGCCCGCGTGAGAGTGGGGAAGGCACCCGCTTGGGCGGCACCAAAGAGGAAGCGAATGGAGATGAGGCCGACAAGCCCCCTCACCGCACCAGTCAGGACTGTAAGCATGGACCACCCGACTACGATCGGAAGCATCAGGCGCCGTTGCCCGAAGCGGTCTCCTAGCCATCCTGTCGGAATTTCAAACAGTCCGTACGCGAGCGCGAAGGCGCTGAACACGTAGCCCATCTGCGCATTGCTCAGGCCCAGATCGTCAGTCAAGAAGGGCGCGGCAACGGAAATGCAGACACGGTGAAGGTAGGTGATGAATGCGACCGTGACAGCGAGTGAGAGCGTCGTGCGGCGGGCGTTGGTGGGCGTGTTCACGGAGGCGGCTGGATTCTACCAACGACCGGCGTTGCCCGGGGTCAGCCGTGTTCCGCTGCTAGTCGGACCGAACCGTCGGTCCGGGCCGCTTTCGGAGTTGCTCAGGGAACGCGGCCGTGCGCCCGCGGATTGGTAGGGCCTCACCTAGGAATCGTCCGAGGCCCCTTCGGCCCCGGGCACGCCCTGTGCGCACCGCTTGGGCGTGCGCGTGCCGTTTCCGAACGGCGAGGACATCCGTAATGCCCCCGACACACGCGTGATATTATCGGGCGACGCCACGGTCACCGCCGTGGCGGCCCTGTGACGGGCGGTCGGAGGTCCAGCATCGACTCCCCCGGGTCCGGGTAGGTCCACTCATGCTGCCGGACACGAATCGGGGTGGCACCAGAGCCGCCACCATGGCGCTTGCAGCCGTGTCCGTGCTGGGATCCGTCGGCTGCGTAGTGGACTCGGATTGCGGTCCCGTCACCGTTGCGGAAATGACTTGGCCGACTGCTGCCTTCGCAGCCAACGTAGAGCACTTCATTCTCCAGCACGGTTACGGTTGCCTGTCGGAGATCGTGCCAGGCAACACAGTGCCGACCGTCACGGCGATGGTAGAGAGGGGCGAGCCCGACGTTGCCCCGGAGGTCTGGCTGAACTCGATCCGGCTGGTCGTGGAGCGCGGGCTTGCCGAGGGTCGGCTTAGGATGGCCGGAGACCTCATTTCGGACGGAGGGGACGAAGGCTGGTACGTCCCGGAATTCGTCGTCGAGCAGCACCCGGAACTGGGAACCTTGGAAGGCGTCCTTAGCCGTCCCGACTTGTTCCCCGACGACGAGGAGCCAGGCAAAGGCCGCTTCTACACCTGTCCTCCCGGCTGGGCCTGCCAGATCATCGACAGGAACCTCTACCGCGCCTTCGGCATGGAAGCGGCCGGATTCACACTGTTCAACCCGGGATCCGGTGAAGGGCTCAGTGCGGCGATCGCGCGTGCCCAGGAGCGGCGAGAGCCAATCTTCGCCTACTTCTACACGCCGAGCCCGCTCGTGGCGCGTTACCCCATGCGAAAGCTGAAGTCCGTGCCCCACGACCCGAGCACTTGGCCTTGCATGACGACGCCCGAGTGCCAGACGCCGGTGCGCAACTCGTATCCTCCGCCTGTCGTGAAGACGGTGGTGAGTGCGTCGTTCGCCGAGCGCGCTCCAGACGCCTTCGCGTTCGTGTCGCGCGTATCATGGAGCAACGCGTCCCTGAGCGGGCTGATGGATTGGCAGGAAACGGAGTACGCAACCCCGAGGGAGACGGCGGTGCACTTCCTCAGGGCGCACGAGTCCGTCTGGGCCCAATGGGTGCCCGAGGACGTTGCGGCGCGGGTGAGGTCTGCCCTCTGACGACAGAGAGAAACAGCCCAGGTCTTGCCCACGATGCCTGAGTGGCTCACAAGCTTCCCGACTCTTGGAGAGCAGCTGCTGCGCTCGGTCAGGAGGGAGTTCGACGAAGCATACCGCTCGTTCTCCCGCGAGTACGGCGAGGTGATCGAAGCAATCTTCGATCCGCTGCTCTACCTGCTGGTCTGGTTCGAGCGACTGCTGTTGGCCACTCCGTGGTGGCTGGTAATCGCTGCAGTGTGCGCGCTCTGCTACGCCGCGACGCGCAGCAGGAAGCTGGTTGCGTGGACTCTGGTCACCCTGCTCGGGATCGGATTGCTCGACATGTGGGAAGACACGATGCGCACTTTGGCGATCATCTCGGTCTCGACGCTGACCACCATCGCGCTGGGCGTTCCGCTGGGCATAGCAATGTCCAGGTCCGACCGGTTGCAGACGATCTTTACGCCAGTCATGGACGTCATGCAGACCATGCCCATCTTCGTGTACCTCATTCCGGTCGTGATGCTGTTCGGACTGGGCAAGATCCCCGGCGTCATCGCCGTGGTGATCTACGCGATTCCGCCTGTGATCCGACTGACGAATCTGGGGATCCGTCTTGTGCCCGAGGATGTCCTGGAGGCGTCCGACGCCTTCGGGGCTTCCCGTAGGGACAAGCTCGTGCAGGTTCAGCTTCCCTTGGCGTTGCCAAACATCATGGCGGGCATCAACCAGACGATCATGATGGCCCTCTCGATGGTTGTGATCGCTTCGATGATCGGAGTTCGCGGTCTGGGCCAGCCGGTGCTTGAGGCGGTCACGAACCAGTACTTCGCCCTTGGGATCCTGAACGGCGCCGCCGTTGTCGCCCTCGCGATCTTGTTCGACCGCATGACCCAAGCGTACGGCCGCCGGCTGCGGGCGATCAAGTAGGTGGCGAGGATGACCTCCGGATCGATCCACGCCCAAGGGCTCTACAAGGTCTTCGGACGCGATCCGGCGGCGGTCATGCCGCTCGTGCGCGAGGGCATCGGCAAGGACGAACTGCGCGACAGTCACGGCCACGTGCTGGCGCTGCGGGACGTCAACCTGAGCGTTCCCGAGGGAAGCGTTCAGGTGATCATGGGCCTGAGCGGCTGCGGCAAGTCGACGCTCGTCCGGCACTTCAATCGGCTCGTCGAGCCGACCGAGGGGCGGGTCTCCGTGGGAGGGGTGGACGTGCTGGCGCTCGGGCCAGGGAGGCTCAGGCGCTTCCGCCAGAGCGGCATCAGCATGGTGTTCCAGCGGTTCGCCCTGTTCCCCCATAAGACCGTGCGGGCCAACGTCGCCTTTGGACTCGACGTGCGGCGGACCGATGGCAGCGAGCGTGACAAGAGGGTTGCCCGGTGGGTCGAACGCGTCGGGCTGGCGGGGTACGAAGACTCCTACCCGGGAGAGCTCTCAGGTGGGATGCAGCAGCGAGTGGGCCTTGCCCGCGCACTGGCCACCGACGCCAAGATCCTTCTCATGGACGAGCCATTCGGTGCGCTGGACCCGCTGATCCGGACCGACATGCAGGAATTGGTGCTAGGCCTGCAGGCCGAGTTGAAGAAGACCATGGTTTTCGTCACCCACGACCTTGAGGAGGCCATAGCGGTCGGGGACAGAATCGCGATCCTCCGGGACGGTGAGATAGTCCAGAACGCCGACTCCCAAGAACTCGTCCTCCGTCCGGCCGACGACTACATTGAGCAGTTCACGATCAAGATCAACCGTGCGCGTGTCCTGCGTGTGGGATCGGTGATGGAACCGCCAAACCCAGGACTGGCCAGCCCGTTGCACTGCAGCGTCGACATGACCTTGGAAGAGGCGCTCCCTCGCGTGAGCGCTTCGCCGGGCGAAGAGGCCCCTGTCACAGACGGGGATGGAACCGTGGTGGGTGCGATCTCCGTGCTCAGGATTCTCGTCGCCGTGGCCGGGGGGCGCTACTCCTTGGGGGATGGTTCAGAGGACCGCCTCAAGCGGACGGCAAGGTGAGGGCCGTCAGTCCCGGCTTCCTGACGCAGCCAAGCACTCCGACGGCCCGAAGGCTCCCCTAGCGGTCCAGGCCGTCGCCGCTCGGTCCGAGGCGCCCGGTCATAAGAGCGGGCGGACGCGGATCCTGCGGTACTCCACGCGCATCGGCTCCCCGCGGTGCAGCTGCATCGCCAGAACGCCTTGAAGCGCGCCGGGATCGAGGACGTCGTTCGTTACGACGCCATTTACCTCGATTCGAATGCGGTGGCCGCGGCACAGGACCTCAACGGTATTCCACCCGGGTCCGACAATATGCTCGGCCCGGTCCTGCCAGCCGTCTAGGATGAGACCCCCTGCGAGGCCTTCGCCGTGCAGGTTGCCCCAGCCCTTGCCTTCCGCCAGATCGGCTTGATATCCCTGAACCACCCAGCCTTCGAGCCTCTTGCTGCGGAACTGCATGCCACTGTTTCCGTTGCGCAGGCGAACCTCGAAGCGAAGCACGAAGTCCGAGAACGATCGCCGCGAGATTAGGAACGAGTTCTGGCGCAGCGGATTCGACTCTGTCGATCCCACGATGACGCCATCCTGTACGCTCCAAAGGCTTGGATCACCGTCCCAGCCAGCAAGATCGCGACCGTTGAAGAGCGACTCGAAGCCTGCGGCGGCCTCTTCTGCCGTGACGCTAGCATCGATTGCCCACAGCCAAGGCAGGAACGAAGCGGCTGCCAAGGCTGGCAAGATGCGCTTGGCCGGGGTGCCGACCCGTCTGGCTAAACGCACGATATCACCCTACCTTCGCTGCCAAAGCCTCGGCCTGCCCGGCGGCCGCCAGCGGCTTGATGAGCACGTCGAGATTGCCATCCAAGACTTGGGACAGCTGATGGACCTTGAGGCCAATGCGGTGGTCCGTGATGCGCATCTCCGGAAAGTTGTACGTTCGAATCTTCTCTGAGCGGTCCCCTGCGCGAACCATCGCGCGGCGTTTCGAGGCCTGTTCCGAATGCTGGCGCTCGCGTTCGATCTCGTAGAGCCTCGACCGCAGCACCTTCATCGCCTTTTTCCGGTTCTTGATCTGGGACTTCTCGTCTTGGCACGTCACAACCAGACCGGTGGGTCGATGCGTGATCCGCACTGCGGAGTACGTGGTATTCACCGACTGGCCGCCCGGCCCGGACGAGCAGTAGGTGTCGATCCTGAGGTCGCTCTCCGCGATCTTGACGTCGACTTCGTCCGCTTCCGGCAGGACGGCGACCGTGACCGCAGAGGTATGGATGCGCCCCTGAGACTCCGTCTTAGGAACCCGCTGCACCCGGTGGACTCCGCTCTCGTACTTGAGCTTGGAGTAGACACGCTTACCGGTCACCAAGGCGATGACCTCCTTGATCCCGCCGGCCTCGGAGTCGTTGCGCACGGTTGTTTCCACTTTCCAAGATCGGCTCTCGGCATACTTCAAGTACATCCGGAAGACTTCCAGTGCGAACAAGGTGGCCTCGTCCCCTCCCGTGCCAGCGCGGATCTCTAGGACCGCCCCTTTGGCGTCGGTGGGGTCTACCGGCAGCAGCAGGACTCGGATCTCTTCCGCAAGGCCGGACTGCCGCGCCCGAAGCTGCGCGATCTCCTCTTGCGCCATCTCGACGAGCTCAGGATCGGGGTCGCCCAGCAGTTCAGCTGTGTCTTCGATCTGATTCCCAGCTCGCTTCCACTCCCGGAACTTGTCAACGACCTCGGCTATCGAGGCGTGCTGGCGGGCGCACTGCTGATAGGCCCTGCGGTCCGCGATCAGGGCTGGGTCGGCGAGCCTTGCGGAGAGGTCCTCGAAGCGCGCCTCAACTTCTTCAATGCTGCGTATCCACTCCATGGGTCACCCCCGCGAAGCCCGTATGCCCAACGGCACCGGCGTCCCCCAGAGCGGTGCGCCCTTACGCGCACCTGTGGCCGCCGGCCCCGCCTCAGGCGATCACTGCCGATCCCCCAGCCCGACGCTCAAAATCAAAGGCCCGCTCCAGGGCATGTATGGCGACCTCCACCTGGCTGTCGTCGGGCTGGCGGGTGGTGATCCGCTGTAGCCACAGGCCTGGCTGTGCCGCGAGGGAGAATACGCTGCCTTGGCGCTTGGCCGTGTAGCGTATGATCTCAAAGCTTGCGCCCGCGATCAGGGGCAGAAGCGCGATGCGAGCAAGAAACGAACCGACCATGTTCTCCACTGGTACGAAAGCGTAGACGGCGATCGCGACGAGCATTACGAACATCAAGAAGCTCGTCCCGCAGCGCGGGTGCAGCGTCGTGAAGCGCTGCGCATTGGCCACGCTTAGCCCTTGGCCAGACTCGTAATTGTGGACCACCTTGTGCTCGGCCCCGTGGTACTCGAACACCCGGCGGATGTCCTTCATGCGTGCGATCGCGATCAGGAAGGCGAGGAAGATCCCGATTCGCAGCACACCCTCGACGGCGCTGAAGGCGACAGGCGCGCCCAGGACCGGAAGCCAACCTTCCAACTGGCTTGTGGCAAGCAGTGGGACGAGCTTATACATGACGATGAAAAACCCGACCGAGATGGCAATGTTCACACCCAGCATCCATCCCGGCAGTTCCTCGGGCTCCCCGTCTGCCCCTTCGGCGGCCTGGCTGGCGGAGAAGTTCAGGGCTTTGACACCGAGTGCCATAGACTGCCCGAGCACGCCGCAGCCCCGCACCAACGGCACGGCCCAAAACCTGCTGCGGTCGGAGAGTCGAACGGAAGAATCCTCCAAAGTGGTGATATCTCCGCTGGGCTTGCGCACCGCCACGCAGTACGACTGAGGCGTCCGCATCATGACCCCCTCCATCACAGCCTGCCCGCCGATCAGCGGGTCGTCCTCCGCCCTCATGGCGGGGAGCAGGGTGGAGTGCGCGCACAGGCGCGCGATCTTTCCTAGGGCGCCCATCCCGAGAGGCCTTTCTGCGCGGCGCGACGACAGGCGTCAGCTCCCACCTAGGATACACTGACAGTATGATCCGGAGGCTCTGGGTGCGCATCCGCCCGGCCGTCTTCTGGGACTTTCCCCGGGGCTCGTGGCAGTACGACGTGGTCGTCGTACTGATCTTGGCGTTCATCTTCCTGATGCCAGCTGGGCTCTTCAATGACCGCCCCAGCCAGCCGGTCGTGCAGGAGATCGAGCATGGGGGTGGCGATTCGCGGGTCTTCTGGATCGATCCCGGTGCGCTCGGCCGTGCCGAACCGGAGCGCGCGAGGGAAGGGCTCGAGGCGCTGCTCGAGACCAAAGTGGGCAGCGAGCTCGCTGTCGACCGCATCCAGCCCGCGACCGACCGGGCAGGGAACGTCCAAGCCTATCTCGTCTTCACGACCCCAGCCAATCCCGACGGACGGACGGAGGGCCCGCCGCACGGTCAGGAGTAGCCCGGCCGCGTGGGCTGGGGTCGCATGACGGAGGGAATCATCCGCCAGGTCGCGAGGACGGTGCCTGCGCTGGCATTGCTCGTGGCTGCGTTCGCCCGGCCGTCGGTCGCTGCGGACTTGGACGAACTGCTCCAGAGCATGGATTCGGCCGCTGCCGCTTGGCAGGGCATGCGGGCCGATGTCGAGTGGTCTCGCTACATGTCCTTGGTCGATGACCGAACTTCGGAGTTCGGGCGGATCGCCGTGCGGCGCGACCGGTCCGGTGATGTCTCGATGCTGATCTCCTTTGAGCGCCCAAACGCTTACTTCCTGTCAGTGAAGGGCACCAAGGTGGAAATCTACAAGCCCAAGACCAAGACTGTCGAGGAGTACGACTTGAGCGACTCCCGCGCCAAGCTTGAAAACGCGCTGCTGCTGGGCTTCGGCATCTCAGGCGCGTATCTCAGGCGGCACTTCGACATCAAGGTCGTTGGAGGAGAGGATATCGGCGGCCACGAGACCCTGCACATCGACCTTCAGCCCAAGGCCCCAGATGCGGAACTAAACAACCAGCGCATCGAGATGTGGATTTCCACGACGCACTGGCAGCCTGTGCGGCAGAGGGTCCACGACCGGCTCACTGACGACTACCGGGCGTATTCCTATTCCGGAATGGAGGTCAACCCTGCCTTGCAGGACGGCGAGTTTCGGCTCCGCCTCGCGCGGGGCACGCGGCGCGTCCGCCCGCAGCGCTGAGCACCGCGGGCTTCACCTGCGGACGGTGATCTGGCCTTTGGCCGGGTCCGCGGGGTACGGAGTAGTGCCTTCGTCCGAGAGCACGGACTCGGCCTTGACCTCGACGTCGTGATCTCCAACCGGGGCATTGGCCGACGCGCTGCAGAGCAGTTCGAAGTTGATCTGCCCCCCAGCGAGCTCGGCTGGTTCACAGCGGATCCCGGCCGGCAGGCCGGTCGCGCTGACGGACACGGTCCGGCGGAACACGTCCTCGCGCCAGATCGAACCTCTCCAGATGCCCTCGCCTCCCTGCGCGAGCTCTAGGCCCGACTGCAGAGGATTGATCCCGTAGCCCTCGACAACCTCGACCTCCAGAGGTCTTGAGACCAGCTCTTGCTCACGGCCTCCAATATTGAGCGAGCTCCTGAGGTTGAGATTCACCATCCCAAGCGACGTGCGCTCATGGGAGAAGATGCGGAACTTGCCGCCCTTCGAACCGTCCCAGCCGTCCAGCTTACGCAGCCTCAGGCTCCCGGAATTGCGCGGGATATCGACCTTTCTCGAGACTCGAGCATCCGGCCGGCGGTCCGATAGGGCCCACGTGGCGATTAGGCCGCCACCGCCCTTGACGAGCTTCATGCGGCGCTCCGTCAGGAACTCTAGGCGGCCCGCCTGCGGAGGCGTAATGCGCACCGGAAGGTCCAGCCCGAGCCATTCCGCCGTAACGGGAGCCTGCCCTTGTCCCTTGACCGGTACGACTATGCCGGGGCCGGTCGCTCGCCGGTCCAGATCCTCTCCTGCCTCGGTCGCGCGGCCGCGGATGACGAGGTTCAAGCGGCGTGGCTCGGAGCCCGGCAGCGAGCTGAGAGTCAGCTGGCCGTTCTCGAACCGGGCGAGAGTGTTGTTGAGGCGCGAGGTCGGCGAGATGTGGCCGCCGGTCACGTGCAGGCCTGTCGGAGGATCCGCCACGTAGAGCTGGATCGGTCCAAAGTAGCCGCGACGCTCCGCCGTCACGGTGACCACGGCTGAGCCGCCGCTCGGGATGTTCAAGAAGGGCTCGCTGATGCGCAGCAAGAAGTCCGGCCCCTGCCGGCGAGCGGTCAGTCTGTAGGCGAAGCCCGGGCCGCCGCGCCCGAGCAGGTCTTCCACCGAGACCTTCAGTTCGTCGACTCCCGGAGGAACGGCGAGGTTCACGAACGGGAAGCTGGCGGTCTGACCGGTGGTCGAGATCACGTACGGATTGGGGTCGCCCTCATGCTTGCCCGCCACCGCCAGGACGCCGTCGTCGTGGGCGATCTCCAGGACTCCATAAAGAGCCGAACCCGGGAGTTCCCCAGACCGAAGCTCCAAAGCCCATTCCTCCCCGGCTCGTACCGGCAAGATGTACTCGTCGCGCTCGCCCACGTTTCGGATCCGGCCATTGACCACGACACCGTCCCGGAGGGTGCCGCCGGCCTGGCCCTCGGACACTTCAGGCCCTTGGCCCACCACGAATGGCACGGAAGCCGGCGTGCCTGGAACCGGCACCCAAGTCTCAGTGGCGCTCGGAGGGACTCCGGACAAGTCAACCCATGACTTCACGCCCTGAGGAAGGTTGCCGCCGGAGAATTCCGCTTCGACCGGTGAGTGCCGACCCCAGCCGAGCGGGTAGACGGTGTCGGCGTAATGGTAATCGCCGACAGTCAGGCGGTAGAAGTCCTCCGCTTGCTCGCTGTAGCGCTCATCTCGGACGACAAAGAAGTACTCTCCTTCGTCGGGCACGACGATAGAAACACGAGCGTCAAGCCCTAGTCCCGGAGCGTCCGCGGAGCGTGCGAGGACCAGACCCCTGCTGTCGAGCAATTCAAGGTTCGGGTCGATTGCGGAGCCGACCCGACGCGCCTCGACTTCGGCGACGAGCGTTTGTCCCTTGGCAGCGCGGACCCGGTAGATGTCCCTCTCTGCGCCCCGAAGCCTTCCCTCCACCGTCACCGGGAGGTGGACCTGCTGGGCGGCGTGTCGGAAGTCGTTCGCGGGTGCCTCGGACCCGGGTAGAGACTCCTCCTCGACCGCGCTCGGGTATCGACCGATCGAGAACAGAAGGGCATTGGAGATGCCCTCATTGGTCTCAACACGCAGGGGGTACACGCCGGCGGTTGCGGATGGAGCGACCTCTATGAGGTAGGCAAGGTGGCCGGCTGGCTCCGTTGCATCGCTCGGACCAACCGCCAGCGGAGTGGCAGAGAGCCCGGATGCGGCGCTCAAGTCCAGGTGGGCGCCCGCATCTAGCCGCGCGCCCTTCAGCACCAGGCGGACGGCCGAGCCCGCTTGTGCTCCGCGCGGCTCCATGGACGCGAGCTTCGGCTCTGCACCCAGCGGGACCGTGAGCGAAGCCAACGCGGTCAGCGCGCATAGGCGATTGAATTGATTGGGTCTGAATTCGGAGAGCATGCCTTACGGGCGCCCCAAGCATAGCAATCCACCGGCAGATCCAGACCGTTGGCGAGCTCCGATGTCGGGGGTTTCGACCGGAGCATGGGCGGTCCCGCACGTGACGCGGCCGGGAACACCCGCTACACCCGTTGGGGAATGACGTACGGGGGCCGGTATTGACGGGAGAGTAGTTCGTTCGCGATGCCGTTTCCCACGAACATCCCGGTATCACGGTCAGTGTGCAGCTGCTGGCCGCACCGATAGCTGATGTTGGCCAAGTGGCACAGTTCTGCTGCTGCCGCGCCGATCTGGATGTCGGCGTTCAGGGAGTGACGGTTGCGCGACCTGACGGCATTCAAGAAGTTCGACATGTGCGGGCGGGGATCCCAAATCCGCTCCTCGTGCGGCTTCTCCTCGTGGGTCTTGTGGCGTTCGTCACCGAGGTGGATGCGGAAACCGTACGGATCGACGACCATGTAGCCCTCATCGCCGAAGAATATGTTTCCCACATAGCTCGAACCCTGCAGGGGCGAGCCACCCTCGCTCGGGCTGGACAGGTTGCGGACATCGAACACGATCTCGGAATCGTCGAACCGGAAGTGCGCCTGTTGTGTGTTCGGGGTCTCTTGGTCGTCCTTCCAGAGGAACTTGCCGCCGGTGGACGAGATCGATCGGGGCTTCGAGTACTCCCCAAGGCCCCAACGGCAGATGTCCATCTCGTGGACGCCTTGATTGCCGATGTCCCCGTTGCCCGTGTCCCAGAACCAGTGCCAGTTATAGGCAAAACGGTTCTTGCTGTAGGGACGCATTGGAGCGGGCCCTAGGAACAGGTCCCAGTCCAGCCCTGGCGGCACCGGTTCTTCCGGCGTGTGGCCGATGGACTTGCGGCGGCGGAAGCATAGGCCGCGGGCCATGTAAACCCTTCCAATGGCCCCCTCGCGGAGCATGGCCATCGCCTTGCGCTTGTGGCCGATGGAGCGACTCTGGGAACCGACCTGGACCATTCGCCCGTACTTCCGGGCTGCCGCGACCATCTGCTCACCTTCGAACGGGTTGTGGCTGGCGGGCTTCTCCACATAGACGTCCTTGCCTGCTTGGCAGGCCCAAATGGTGGTCAGAGCGTGCCAATGGTTCGGTGTGGCCACCGACACGGCGTCGACGTCCGGGTCGTCAAACGCCTGGCGCATGTCGGCGTGTTCTTTGGGTGCACTCTCCTGCAGGTTTCGCACCATCGCGGCGGCCCGCTCGCGAGCCTCCTGGTTGACGTCACAGACGGCTACGATTCGCGAACCGGGAACATCCGAGAAGTACTGGATGTGGCCCCGGCCGCGCCCCCCGGTGCCGATCACGGCCAGATTCACGGTCTCATTGGCGCCGACTACAGGCATTGCCCGGGTCGCCACCAAGGCAGCCGATCCGCGCAACATGGCCCTCCTGCTCGGGTGCGTCATGGCGTTCAGGCTACCAGAGACACAGTTCCTGACATGGGCTAACAATCGATGTCGCGGTCTCGGCCGTCAGTCAGGCCAGTCTTGGTGGCGACGAGACCAAGGGACTGGTGCGGCCCTCCGCATTCCATCGCAGGTCTCTCGCAATCCGCTCGACAGCGAGGCAGAGGCAGTTCCACCTGCGCGCCCCTCGCCAGCACCGGTTCTTGCGCTCAAGCTGGCTGGCCAAGCATCCCAGCGGTACGCATTGGCTGCGATGAGCTGACGGCTTTGGGCCGATTCGGGATGATGTTTGCGCAGGAGAAAGGCTATCCCCGAGGTCAGGGCGGCTACGGAGCCTCCGACCGCTCGTGCAGGACGCCCCGACCTTGCAGCAAGGCCCCGATGGTTGTCCGGTCAGGATGGGAAGCCCGAGGCGTGAGCAGTAACGGGTCCGGATGCTGAACTTCGCTCGCTACTGTCCTTCAAGGACTTCTCCGGGAATAAGGGGCTCAACTCTAGGAACCTCGCCCCATCGGACGGGTTTGGCCGGAAAGGTCTCGGAGTCGCTCCTCCAATGACCGGATTCTCTCCCTCGCTGCGCTCGCTTCGTCCCTCGCGTCAGTCAGCTGCTCTTCTGCAAGCCTCCGCTGACGCTCGGACTCCTCCAGCGCACCGTCGAACTCTTCGCCCGTCAGCGGGTCGCGGATCACCAGCACCATCGCCCCGTTCCGCCTCTGAGTGCGCAGGTCCAATCCCAGCACCCCGCTCCGCAGGTGCCCGACTCCGCCCGCGCCTTGGATCGACTCCACCCCTTTGAAGCGGCCCCTCCTGGCACGGTAGCCCTCCAACGGCGCCCCCATGATTGTCCCTTCCGGGTCGAGACGCCAGTATTCCCTGACACCCAGCCCGGCGTACCTTCGCGCCTTGTCCCGCGCGTCGTTGTCCGCCGTCGACGGCGACGCCACCTCCAGCACAAAGTCCGGTGCCTTGCCTTCCTCCCAAACCTTGAACGTGCTGCGGTTCCCCCAACGCCCCACGCCGAACACCACCTGCACGTCCGGCTGCAGCCAGGCCTGCCTGTCGCCGAGCCTGTAGTACACCGCCAACTCCATGGCCACGAGCACGTCGTCGCGGCCCCTGAAGTGGTGCTCCAACGCCGTTGTGGCCAGCCTGACAGCGACACCGTGCCAGACGCTCTGCGCGATCCACTGCCTTTCCGGGTACTCGACCGCGTCGGGCTCGCTTGCCAGCGCTCCGGCCACCGGCGCGGCCACTTCCGGGTATTGTGTCGCTCCGGACGCAATTACCCAGACAGAATACAAGCGCAGTTGCGGGAGTCGCCCATCCCAAGCGCCGCGGCATCGCGACACCCGGCAAGGTCAGGCCGACATCACTGGTCAAGGGACCTCAAGACCAGGCCAGTCTTGTTGGCGGCGGGACTCAGCGGCAGGAGCGACCAGATTCCGTCCTCTGTTTCCCATCGCAGCAGTGGCGCGCTGGCTCGCACGGCGAGACGGGCCCCGCGCTGTGCGCAGCAGGCTGGCGGCCAGACCCTTGAGGACCTGCCGGTCCTTCAGCACCAGCGCACGGCCCTTGGGCGCGCTGGCCGGGAAGAAGGTTGCGGCGCGGGTCCCCTGCCGGCAGGCCTTGGAATGACCGCTGGCAGGCATGCGCCTGCGACACGCCCAGTCAGTCAGCAGCGGCGGGCCGACAGCCTGCCGGCCTAGCCGAGGCCACGCCCCCAATCCACTGTCAATGGCTCGGAATCGCTATGCTACGCGTACGATCCGCTTGCAGTCAGCTGTTTCACGCACTTGAGCTTGCACCTCATGAGTGAACCTTGCTATCTGCTGAACAGTGGGCCGCCGGCTCGCGTCGCCCCAGAATCCCTCCATGACCGGAACTGAGAGAGAGGAGGGCTCTACGAGCTAAATGCTCGATGGCTGGGGGAGTCTCGGCAAGAGGCATTGGGCCCGTGCACCGTTGCCGAGACGACTCTCGGCTTTCGCCCGTGAGGGGAGGACCAAGGCGCCTCGATGGCACTCTTGCAGGGGTGTCGCGGACGGCGGTGAACCAGGAAAGGACCGCTTGGCTGCCTTGATTTGCCTGCTGGCGTTCTGACGAGTGCATTCCTCTGCGAAGAGGGTTCTGCGAGGGAGCCGACCTGGCCATTCCGGGCTTGTCCGCGATTCGCTGTGGGCATCAAGTGCCGGTGGAAACGTGATTGGGGCAGGCGCGCGTCGGCGTCCGCACACTCACCTCTGTCCTGTGCCACTGCCATTCTCGCGATCCTGGGCCAGCGCGTCGTCTACGCGCTGGCCCACAGGCAATGGAGTGGGATATGTAGAGCTGGCGCTGAAGGTTCGGCGTAGCCACTACTGACAGATCATTCGTCCCAGCCGGCCCAGAGGTGTGCCACGTCTGGCCCAGCTCGGGCCAGAATCCTCACGGCCATGGCGGATGCCCTGGTCGCCGTTCTGGGGACGTGCACATAAGGGCGGAGCATGAGCGGTGTTGGCGGCCGGGAGATGTGCCGGTCGGGGGAACGCGAGCGGTAGCGTCCTGTGTCCTCGAGGTCCGAGCGTTTCCGCCGACCGTGCCGGTACCGAGCGGCGTGCTCAGTAGTTCCTTTGTTGCTCCGAATCCGGCCCTGACCAAGCACGGCCCGCATTAGGCGAGTAGGTCTGCGTATTTCCTATTGCCGGGCCCGTTGGCCGTCCTACTGGTGCTCTTGGCCCCGTCGCGGACTGTCCCCCAGAGGAGCTGTGACCATTGGGGCTGCCTTGAGCAATTCAGGATTGCGGCGGGTCTCGGGCGAGCCGCTGATCAGGACTGCATCGCTGCCGTTACGCGAGGGCCTGTCGCGCCTGTCTTTCCTACAGTGGCTATTGCCAGCCATGTCATGCCCGCAGCGCACCAGCGATCGGCCGGTCGCTTGTCGGTGCTGAGGCCCGAGACCTCGACCTGTCCCTCTTCCTTCTCAAGAGATTCCAACCTCGTCCGGACTACACCAACTCAACGTTCCATGCTTGCGCAGGGCGTCATAAGAACCCAGTGCGTCATGCTGTATTAAATGCAAAGTTCAACATGCATCGGTATATTGACCTCTCGCGATACGCTCAATCAGTTCTTGGTGCTCCCTAGCTTTACCACCCTGCCGTCGAGTTCGCAGAAGCGTCCCTTGGTCCTCTCGCGGCCGTCTTGGGAATGTGGCCAGCCGCTGGCCCGACGAGAACCCTTGCCGGCCTCTCGGCCGTGACCAGACTCTGGTTCACTATCGGCTCCGGACGAGAGCACATCGGTCCGACGCAACCTGTTGTGCTGAATCCGAATGCAGCCCCCATGGGGGCCCGACGGCGGCACTCAGCGGCGAACACCGGACTATACGGTGCTCGGAGGAGAGCTGAATTCGGACAGCCATGCTCGGCCCTTCAGCGCAGGCTGAATGGTGGGTAGCGATCCGTGACCAATAGAAGTGCGTACGCCGAAACGCGGAGTGACCACCGAAACACGCCGACCACGAAGTCAAACAATGTGCGAGGGTAGATACCGGTCAGGAGTATTGCGACCCAAGCTCCGACCAAGACCGGAATCGTCAGGATCCACAGCAAGACGAGAGGGAATACATGTGGGATCGCCAGCACCCACTTGACCAACGGGAGCCAGCGATTCAGATCGACTTCGGCATTCGGGTAGTCGATCTCGACGTGCACACCCTGCTCGTCGTCAGTGGACGGATAGCGGTCCGTCAATAGTGACAGGTAGGCGAAGACGCGCCCTCCGAACCGAGCCAGTTCGCGCACGAAATCGAACCACCAGCGTGGGTACTTCCGTCGGAACACGATCATCAGAGCAGTGGCGATCGCCAGTCCCGCGGCAAGTCCTCCGTGGGTTTCGCTGTTGCCGGAATCTTGGCTGGAGGTCGCCGCGCCGGAGGCTGTGATCAAGGCAAGGATGATCAGTATCGGAATTGCGCACGGTACACGAAGCAGCGTGGTTAGGCGGTCCAGCTTGTCCGGATAGTCCACATTGACGCGGGCGGGATAGTCAAAGGCTTGGCCGGTCACGGTCCTTAGCGTAGACGAAGAACAGGCAACGTCCGGTCGGAGGGGATATCCTCCGCGTCCGTCTCCGAGCCCGGCAACGGCCGCGCGGAACGGCTCGCTCTCGGGCAGTGTTGGTTCGAAGAATGCGGTCCCGCGTGTCAGCAAGTACCTGTGCCTCGTGGTCCACCAGCCGGGCCCTCTCTTGACATCGGCCGTTTCCGTCACGGACAGTGCACGGGCAGTGTGCTATTTTCCGGCATTGCGGTTCGTGTGCTTTGGCGCTGTGGCGCTGCATGCCCTAGCCTTGGCGTCCGCCGCGGATCCGTCGTCCATCGATGCCCTTAGGCTTGCCGCTCGAGAGCCTAGTGCCCTTGAAGCGGACCTCCACACGCTGTGCGATGTCATTGGGCCGCGACCGGCCGGTACGTCGGCGATGCGCGCTGCTCTGGAATGGGCGCTGCGTGGGTTCGAGGCGGCAGGGCTCGCGAACCCCCACGTTGAACCGGTCGCAATTCCACGCTCTTGGACCGAGGGGGAAACGCGGATCGAGGTGCTGACGCCGGCCCAGTTTGTCCTCCGCGGCGCCGCAACGGCGCTCTCACCCCCGATAGCCGAGCCGCTAGAGGCCGATGTAGTTCTGGTTGGCCCTGGCAAGGGCTATTCCGTTGCACGAGCAAGTCCCGACTTGTCAGGGAAGGTTGCGCTGATCAGCCTCGACGCGGTCTCTTCGTTCCAGGATCTTGGCGAGTCCCAGCGTGACGCGCTGTTGGCGATGCGCGCAGCGGCGGCGTCCGGCGCCGAGGCTGTGCTGTTCATTTCCAATCGCACCAACCAAGTGCTGTACCGTCACCTCCACAGCCTCACGGGAGACCTTGATCCCATCCCGTCGGCGGTCGTGGCTCGCGACGAAGGGCTGCGCGTGCTGAGGCTGCTCGAGGCAGGGGAGCGTGTGCAGGTCCGCGTTCATCTGCCCAACCGCATTGGGCCAGAGTTCGAGACCGCGAACGTCCTTGCCGACATTGAAGGCTCCGTTCTGCCGGGCGAGATCGTGCTCATCGGCGCGCACTTGGACTCTTGGGACATGGGCACGGGCTGTTTGGACAACGCCGTCAACGCCGCGCTGGTCATGCACGTCGCGCGGTCTGTCCAAGCCTCGGGCGTGCGCCCTGCCCGTACGCTGCGATTTGTGCTGTTCGGCGGGGAGGAGCTCGGACTGCATGGCTCGCGGGCCTACGCGGCCCGCCACGCGGGCCAGATGGATGACCACGTAGCGACGTTCATCCATGACATGGGTGCCGGACCGTTGGTCGGCTATTCCACCGGCGGTCGCAATGACCTGCTGCCGACGCTTGATCGGCTATTGGCAATGGCGAGCCCTGACCGGAACCTGCGTAACACCGCGGAGGCGTACTACATCAGCGACAACGTTGCTTTCCTGCTACGCGGAGTACCATCGCTGTTCGCCGTCCAGGACACGGGGGACTATGTCGTGCCTTACCACTCCGTCGCGGACACCCTCGACAACGTGAGCGTGGGAGATGTGGCCGACACCGCCGCTACTGCCGCAGCACTGGTGTTTGGCGTCGCGGACATGGACGGCCGTATGGGGCCGAGGCTGGACTCCGGGGAAGTCTTGGCCTGGCTTCGTCAGGAAGGGCTTGTGCGGCACTTCCGATTCCTGGGTGTCTGGGAGGCGTGGTGGCCAAAGTAGATCTTTCGCGATTCGACGGAACGCCTGAGGGGCAGCCCTGCGGGAAATGACAGCGATTGTGGCGTTGCTAGCGTAGGTTCATGGGGTTTCCGCTGGGACCGCAGCCGGGGCTCTCGCCTCCCGGCACGGGGGAGCTCGCTCGGCGCAAGGAGTACATGGAGGCCCTTCTTGAAGAGCTTCGGCGGCTGGAGCGGTCCCTGCGCAAGGGTGGCGGTCCCCGCAAGGCTGAGCGCCAGCGCTCCGCGGGCAAGATGCTCGCCCGGGAGCGGGTCGCCGCGCTATTGGACGACGGGGACTCGCCGCTGGAGATCGGGCTGCTGGTCGCATCGCAAGCCCACAGCGGGATTGCGCCGGCGGCGGGTGTGGTGACGGCAGTCGGCCGCGTCGCGGGGCGGCCGGTGGCCGTGATGGCCAACGACGCCACGGTCAAGGCTGGGAGCTGGTTTCCGGAGACGGTGGCGAAGATCGTGCGCATCCAGGAGATCGCGATGCGTTGCAGGATTCCGATCGTGTACCTGGTCGACTCCGCCGGGATCTTCCTGCCGCTGCAGGATGAGACATTCCCAGGCCCGTTCGGCGGAGCTCGGATTTTCCACAACTGCTCGAGAATGCGCCGTCAGCTCCGCATCCCGCAGATCTCGGCCGTCATGGGACCCTGCATTGCTGGAGGCGCCTACCTTCCGGCTCTCAGCGATGTCATCCTGATGGTCGAGGGAACCAGTTTCATGGGTCTCGGCGGGCCCAATCTCGTGCGGGGTGCGACGGGTCAGCGGGTCAGCGCCGAGGAGCTCGGCGGATCGCGAGTCCACACCGAACGAAGTGGAGTCGCCCACTACCGAGTTGGAAGCGACGCGGAATGCTTGGCTCGGATCCGTGAATTACTGGCCGACCTTCCCGGCAAGCGGCGCACCGCCCCGCCGGCAGCGGAGTCGGAGGATGGCGATGGACTCGATAGCGTCCTGCCAGCAGACCACCGGCGTCCGTATGACGTCCACGAGGTGGTGAGGAGAATCGCGGACGGCGATGGTTGTCTGGAATTCATGGCAGGGTGCGCTCCCGAATTGCTGTGCGCCAACCTGCGCATCGGGGGATGGGCAGTTGGGCTGATCGCGAACCGTCGCGGTGTCTTCCGGCAAGCTCGGCAGACCCGCATCGGTGCCATCATCTATGCCGAGACTGCGCGGAAGGCTACTGAGTTCGTCCTAAAGTGCGATCGGCAGGGACATCCGCTCGTATACCTGCAGGACGTGACGGGATTCATGGTGGGTCCCAGCGCTGAGCGGGAGGGCATCATCCGGGCAGGGGCGGAGATGATCGAGTCGATGGCGACCACGCGCGTTCCGAAGATCGTGCTCACGCTGCGGCACGCCAGCGGTGCCGGATATTACGCGATGGCCGGCCAAGGGTTTGATCCAGAGTTCACGCTGGCGTGGCCGTCCGCAAGGATCGGAGTGATGGAGGGCGAGTCCGCCGTGCAGGCCCTCTTCGCTTCTCAGCTGCACGCGCTGGAGCTCGCCGGCAGCGAGATCCCCCCGGACCTCCTGCGCGAGATCGAAAGCACCCGCGACCGGTATGAACGGACGCTCGATGCCAAGTGGTCTGCCTCGCAGGGCCACGTCGACGCGATCATTGCGCCCAGCGACACGCGTCGAGTCCTGATCTCGTGTCTTGAGGCCGTCCACAGCCACGGCTACTCACGCATACCCCGCCAATAGGGACCGCTAGTTCCTTTAGAGGATCTCCCGATTGTTGCTACTCGACCCGAGGCCAGGGCTCGGCGCGCCACAGGCGGCTGGCCGTCGCTTGGGATCGCGTCACGCTCGTCTGGCCATTCCCCCGCCGGAAGCGAGGTCGAGCCGGCAAGGCCCGTTTGCCAAGCCCCTCGAATCCGCTCGGCCACATCGTGAGACAAGCGTCCGCAACGGCCCCTTCGGCTGCGTACCCGCCGACAGCTTGCCGAAAGCGCCACCGCTTCCGGAATGAGGACGACTCGAGACCAACAAAGTCTGCGGGAATCGAGGCCGTCCTTCCCAGTGCTCTGCCAGTCATTGGCGCTTCATAGGGACGCGCCTTGACGTCCGTGACGTTAGGATTGATTCTAGGGCTTGAGCAGCGCTGCCAGAGGAGCTTCCTCCGCCGTGAAGCGGCTAGGCGGATTCTGTGAACGGACGATGAAGGGTACGGCAGGATTGCACATCAGGTGGCCCTCCGGCAGTCTGCCCAACCTCGGGCGCACGCTCGGGCTGTGCTTCCTCCTTCCGTTGTCGCAGGTTCCGGTGCTTGCGGCCCCGATCCTTGCGCCCGGTTCGGGACGTGTTGCGTGCGGAGCGCCCCGCCATGCCAGCGAGCCACTCGTCCTGCACCGACAGCATTCAGCGGAGCGGACGCAGGGCGGACCGCGCCTCATGGAGCTTCCCGCGGAGCCTCCCGCCGATGTGGGGGACATCGCCATTATCGAAGCGACGAGAGAAGTCTGGGCGCCGGAGCGGAAGTTCGACCTGTCCGGATCGAACGTTTCGATCACCCCGGAGGGAGAGACGTTCAAGATCCAGTCGGCCAGCGTTCCTGGAGGCATGCCAATCAGCGAGATCGGAATCTGGCTGGACCTCGAGGACGATGACTCGGCCTTGATCGACCTGCCGTTCCAGTTCCCCTTCTACGGGCGGACTTACGGTCAGGTTTATGTGCAGTCGGACGGCAATTTGACATTCCTCTTTCCCGAGGCAAGGTCCGAAGCGCGCAGCTACACACGCGCCGCGTTCGGTCCGCCCCGGATCTGCCCGCTATTCAAGGATCTCGATCCGAGCGTGGGCGGGCGAGTCCGGGTCGACGCCCGACCGGACGCCGTCACCGTTTCGTGGGTGGAAGTACCGGTCTACTCCGAGTCCAACACTGGCCGCCCTCAGACGTTCCAGGTCACGCTCGGGGCAGGAGGGGACATCGAGTTCCGCTACGGGGATGTGGAGGTCCCCAATGCGGTGATTGGTCTGTTCACGGGTAATGCAAACAGTGGGGTTGATGTCGTGGACTGGAGCGAAGCCGACGGCGCAGAGCTCCATTCCGCCAACATAGTGGCCGAAGTGTTTGTCGAGGACCAGACCCTTGACGAGTTCGCCATTTCACATTCCTTCTTCCGGGGCCACGAGGATGCGTACGACGCCTTCGTCGTCTTCAACGACCTTGGAATCGATGCCAGCCGGTTCTCCTTCGCACACCAGTTCACTGTGCGCAACGAGGTCAAGGGAGTTGGTGACTTCGATGTGAACTATGGCACGGTGTTCGGTTCCCCCAAGCGTCTGTCCTCATTCATCAACATGGGACCCCTCACGCAGTATCCGCCGGGTCCCACCGACCCGATTCCGGGACTGCTCGGGGACTCGATGCTGACGGTGCTGGCCCACGAGGTGGGCCATCGGCACTTGGCGTACCCGCAGTTCGTTGATCCGGAGACCGGAGAGGACTCGGCTCTGCTGCTGGGGCGCCAATTCGCGCACTGGAGCTTCTTCTTCAACTCGGAGGCTTCCGTTCTGGAAGGGAATGCCATCGTCGACAACGGTCGTTTCGCCAGCCCCCGGTTCGTGACCGGTAAGCCCGGCCAGCGCTACGCAAAGCTCGACCAGTACCTGATGGGCCTGCTGGATCCGTCGGAAGTGCCGGCCTTCTTCTTGGTTACCTCTCCGGTCACGCCCCGGACGGATTTCCGTCCCGGGCTGCGGTTCGGATCTGCGGCGCGTTCTCCTGAGGAGGGCATTGAGTTCGACGGAGTCAGGAAGGACTTGAGCGTCGACGACATAGTGCTCAAAGAAGGGCCCAGACGTCCTGATTGGACGGTCGCGCAGCGTCACTTCAGGTACGCCTTCGCCCTTGTCGTGGCCGAAGGCGAGCAGCCCAAGCCGCAGTCTCTGGCCACCCTGCAGGACCTCCGGCGACACTGGCTTGCCTTCTTCGAGTCCAACTTCGGCGCCCGGGCGTCGGCCGCAGCCGGGGTGGCCAGAATGCTGCACCTCTCAACGTGGCCGGCCGCGGGGCTGATCGCCGGATCTTCGGGTACTGCACAGGTTGAGATCGGCGCTCCGCTCGAGACGGACTTCGACGTGCATCTGCGCCTCGACACCGCGATCGCAACGATTCCGACGGTCGTGACCATCCCGGCTGGCGAGGCGAAGGTGGCCTTCGAACTGGAGGGCCAGTCCCCTGGAATTGCAACTCTGTTTGCGGAGGCGCCCGTCGCTGGCTATTCCCGGGCTGTGACGCGGCTCGTCGTTCGCGAAGATCCTGTTGGTCTGGAACTTGAGGCTGGCCAGCCAGAGCAGCTGCACGGCGTGGCGAACAAGTCAGCAACATTGCGATTCCGCGTCCGTGACAGCAATCTCGTCCATTACAGCGGCATCGAGATGGAGGCCTGCGCAACAGGCTACGAGGAATGCCCGGCCGCCACATACGTGACTGATGTCGGAGGCGTGGTCCCCATCCACTGGCCATTCGTCGACTCGGATCCCGAGCAGACACTCACAGTCCAGATCGCCGGGCTGCCGGATGTCCGGTTGGAGACGAGTGCGGTCGTGGCTCTCGAGGCACCTATGCTCGACCCGCTTCTAGCCGCGAACGCCGCCAGTGGGGCCGTTCTTGAGGACGAGCAGGGCTTTGCGCCCGGGAGTCTGATAACGCTGGCCGGAACCGGCTTGGCCGCTGATCAGCAGGTCTACGGCACGCGACTTCTGCCGGTCGAGCCTGACGACGGGGACGAGCCCCCGCCGGCACCGCGATCGCTTCCGCGCGAGCTTGCCGGCACGCGCGTCAGCGTCGGAGGCGTTGCCGCCCCCCTGACCAGCGTGTCCCCGTCGGCCGTCACGCTCCAAGTGCCGTTCGGGGTTGCCACAGACCGGGCCCGCATCGTGGTGACGACGCCATTTGGCTCCGTCCCCGCCATCGAGATTCCGATCGCTCCGGTCCACCCGGGGATCTTTCCGCAAAGGATTGTTGCCGGGACGCTGGAGGGAGCCTCCCAGAGTTTCCAGCCGGCAGACGGGCTGCCGGCTGCGGGCGGCTTGATCGCGCTGTACTGCACTGGGCTGGGCGCGGTCAGCCCTCCGGGGCGCACGGGTCGTCCGGGTCTGGACTATCCCGTCCAAGAAGTGGTGGCGCGAATCCGGGCTTGGATTGACGGCGAGCCGGCAAACGTAGTCGGCTGCGCGTTGGACAACGAAGACGTCGGCTTCTATGAAGTCCTCCTGCGCCTGCCGAGCGGTCTGCGAGCTGGGAGCCACTCGGTATGGATCTCGGCGGACGGTCAGGCCAGCAACAAGGTCCAATTCGAGTCTCGCTAGCGGTGGCAGTCTCGCGTCCGAGCCTCAAGAGATCCCCGGTCCCTCGCCCGATCTTGGGGCCAGCTCTGCGTTGGGGACTCGCGACGCTCATGCTGGCGGCCGTCGTACTCGTGCCATTCTGGCTGCTTGATGAGCCGCTGTCCACGGCTACCGGGGAGTTGCTCATCCCGGGTTCGAACCTGGCGGTCAGCGCCGCGCTGATCGTGCTGCTCCTGACTGCCGATGTGCTGCTCCCGATTCCTTCCAGCCTGGTGCTGACGGCCTCCGGCATCCTGCTGGGTATGCTTCCGGGCCTGGCTGCCGGCTGGGCTGGCCTGCAGTGCGGGGCGCTGGTCGGGTATGCGCTCGGCCGCTTCGCCGGCTACCGCATCGCAGTGCGCCTCGTGGGCGCCGATGACCTCGATCGCGCCGCTAGGGCATGGCGCCGGTGGGGAAGTGCGGCGTTGGTCGCTGCGCGCGCAGTGCCGGTGCTGGCAGAGAGCACGGTAGTGCTGGCGGGAGTGGTGGGGATGCCGCCGGCCCGCTTTGCTTTGCTGGCTGGCTGCTCGAATGCCGGTATCGCCGCCGTCTATGCCGGAGTGGGCGCCCGCGCTCGCGGGCTGCACGGATTCCTCGCCGCATTTGCCGCAGCGCTGCTGGTTCCTGCGGCCCTCATGCTGGCCGCCCGTTACGCGACGGCTCTCCTTCCGCACGGGAAGCGAGGGACAGGAGCGGGAGGCATCGGTCCGGACAGCGGCCCCGTGGAGGGCTCTTGATCCGTCGCCAGGAGGCAGCCGGGTCTGCGCAGGCTGCAGACAGACAGGGACGCTCGCTCCTGACGCTGACGACCGATTTTGGCCTCCGCGACCACTACGTCGGCGTAATGAAGGGAGTCATCGCCGGGATCGCCCCGGACGTGGGGGTGATTGACATAACCCATGACGTTCCGGCCTTCAATGTTCCCGAGGGAGCATTTGCAATCGCGCAGGCCTATCGCTGGTTCCCGACCGGCACGGCCCACGTGATAGTGGTGGACCCCGGCGTGGGCTCGTCCCGAAGAGCCGTTGCCGCTCGCGCCGGAGGTCACATGTTCGTCGCGCCCGACAACGGTGTGCTGACCTTCGTGCTCGAGGGCGATCCTGAGTTTGAGGTGCGTGCGATCGATACAAGGCATGGCCTCGCGGAGATCAGCCGCACCTTCCACGGCAGGGACCTCTTCGCCCCGGCGGCTGCGCGCCTCATGGCCGGGCTGCGATTCGACCAAGTGGGGCCCACAGTGCGTGAGCCCGTGATGCTGCATTCCATGGAGCCCACCGCCCGCCGCGGTCGCGTGTTGCACGTGGACCGCTTTGGGAATCTGGTGACCAACTTCCGTGCCGGCCAGGTCGGAAGTCGCGAGGGGCTGCAAGTTGGGGCGGAGTTGGTCTTCGTGAGGGCCGAGTCCTACGCTGAGGCTCCGGTCGGCGACCCCTTCCTGATCGAGGGCAGCAGCGGCTATCTTGAGGTCTCCGCCAATCGGGCAAGCGCGGCTCAGGTGCTCGGCGTGCGCGCCGGCACGGAGATTGCCATCTGTCCGGTTGGCAGCGGCAAGCCGCGGCAGCCCTAATCGGTTAGCCGGGTCGGCTCGACGAAGTTGCGGGCTCGGAGGTACTTGTAGGGATTCACCGTCAGTCCCTTGTAGGCCACTTCGTAGTGCACATGATTGCCCGTTGTACGCCCCGTTGCACCGACTGAACCGATGACCTCGCCCCGGCGGACAACTTGGCCGACACGCACCAAGGAGTCCTTGAGATGCCCGTAGCGGGTGCCGAAGCCGGCGCGGCCGTGGCTGATGGCGATCGTGCGTCCCAAGCCTCCGGACTCCCATCCGGTGCTCACGACAATCCCATCAGCGGTCGCCCAGACGGGAGTGCCGTTCGGCGCGCTGATGTCCATGCCCGGATGGAAGGCCGAACTGCCGCTGAAGGGATCCGTCCGCTTGCCGAAGGCGCTGGTGATCTTGCCACGGACCGGCCAAATCGACGGCGTCGTATTGGCCAGCAGTTCGGAAGCGGAGCCGTGGTCGATCGCCGCCTGCAGCCGATCGAACTGGCTCAGCGAGGTGTAGTACAGCGAAGGAGCGTCCCCTTCCGGGCCTGGGTGCGCCGCCACGCCGTCACGGCGAATGCCATACGCGATGGACACGTGGTAGGCGAGTGACGACAGCGACTCGATCTGCCGGCCCCGCTCGTCGATGGTCATGGCCATGCTCTGACCTACAACCCGCAGGGCTTCGTTCTCGGCGTTGAGCCGCCGGTTCTCAGTGGTGGCACGGTAGAACTCTGCGGCAAAGCCCAGAAGGGCGACCAGACAGATTCCCGCCGCGATCAAGGCGGCATGGACCGAGCGGTTCGACAGGCTGACCCTGCCAATCCGTCCCAGAGTCGGGTGGGCGACAATGAACAGGAATCGGTCTGTTCTCATCGGGGTCAGCTCTCTCGAGGTTGGCCTTCGAGCGAATCGGGAACGACTGTGTCTGGCGGGCCAAGCGGGGAAGAAACCCTCGCCTGGCCAGCAGGATTAACCATGTTACATAAGCAGCATCTGCCGTGTCAACGGTCGAGCACGTTCGGGGCCGAAGGAGAAGCACCCATTATTGAGAGAATCGAGTCGCTCTGGGACGCACGGCCGGACAGCGGTGCGCTGATTCGCGGCGACGATTGCGCCGTTCTGGCGCTGCCGGGTCTGGCACATGACCTGCTGATCACGACCGACCAGATCGTCGAGGGCAGCCACTTCGTCTGGGGCCGCCATTCCCCGCGCGACCTGGGCCGCAAGGCGCTGGTCAGATCCCTCAGTGACGTGGCGGCCATGGGCGGCTGGCCGCAGTTCTTGGCGCAGACGGTGTGCCTTCCCGCGAAGGCATTGGCGGGAGACTGGCATGACAAGTTCCAGCAGGGTCTGCGGCAGGCTGCGACCGAGGCGGGTGTGCCCGGCTTGGCGTTGCTTGGCGGGGATGTCTCCGGCGGGGAACGTTTCGTCGCGACTGTAACTCTTGTAGGGCGGGCCAAGCCCGGCCGTGCTCTGCTGCGCTCCGGTGCGCGGCCCGGCGACGGGCTGTTTGTCTCCGGAGTGCTTGGTGGCTCGAGCCTCGGCCTGCGCCGCCTCTTGGAGGGGCCAGTTACCGACAGGCGGGACGCCGCAGTCCGCAGGCACTGCGCCCCATCAGCGAGAATCGCCTTGGGTCTCGAACTCGCCGAAGTCCCTGCGACGGCCGCCATCGACGTGAGTGACGGCCTCGGGCTCGATCTGGGCCGGCTGGCCGAGGCCAGTGGAGTGATGGCCGTTGTTGAGCAGGATGCCGTTCCCGTCTTCCCTGGCGCATCTCACGACGACGCTTTGAGTTCGGGCGAAGAGTACGAGTTGCTCTTCACGCTGCCCGCCGGGACGTCGCCTCCCGAGGCCCATGTCGTTTCCCGGATCGGCCAGATCGAGCGGGGTGCAGGAGCGTGGGTCCAGGGCCTTGAGGGCCGACGTCGCATAGATGCTGCCGGCTTCTCGCACTTCGCGGCGGGTTAGACGTCCATCAGGGCGTCGATGTCCGGGGCCAGCTTGCGAGGGCGTGTCGCCAGCGAGACCAGAACGAACACCGCTGTGGAGGCCAGAAGCGCTACGGCACCGACGGCGAGCCCCGGCGGCAGCAGGCTGAAGCCGTTGCGCGCCGACATTTCGAGGGTGAAGTTGAGCGCGATGCTGGTGGCGATCGATGCCACGCAGGCCTGTCCAGTCGCGCGTTTCCAGTTCAGCCCGATGCAGATGCTGGGGACGATTGCTGCTGCGAACGTTCCCCACCCGAACGTGCCAAGCAGGGCGATCAGGCTCTCCATGTACAGCGCGAACAGGGTGGATAGCAGCAGCAGGCACCCTGTCGCAACTCGGGACCAGAACAGCTCGCCCTTGAGGGGCCTGCCCAGGACCGCCATCGGCACGTCACGCACAACCGCTGCCGCGCCGAGGTTGAGGAACGAGTCCGCGGTCGACATGATCGCGGCCAGCAGGCCGGCAAACACGAGGCCGGCCAGCAGTTCCGGAGTGTAGTGCAGCAGGAACGTCGGCGCGGCCAGGTCCGGGTTCTCCAACTCGGGGTGGTCGCCCCGGGCGACCACCGTGCGCATCGCCAGACCGACGCCCATCCAAAGCGTCGCCAGCACGAGGTAGCTGGAGCCCGTAGCGAGAGCGCTCCAGCGCAGCCGTCGGACATCCTTGAGCATCATGAGCTTTGTGATGAAGTGGGGCTGCCCGGCCGCGCCGAGGCCGAACAGCAGCATCCAGCTGAGGGCCGCCAGATCTCCGCGCGTGCCCCAAGGGCCGAAATACTCCGGATCCATTGCCCAGAGCGTCTGGGTCATTGACTCCAGACCGCCGCCAATCTTGAGGCACTGGGCGAGCACGGCGATGGCCGCCCCGAGCATCAGAACTCCCTGGAACAGGTCGGTGTACACCCCGGCCACAATGCCCCCGGCGATTGAGTAGAAGGCCAGCACGCCGAGTCCGATGGCCAAGGCGGTCAGCAGGTCGATTCCCAGCACTGCCTGCAGGACAGTGCCGATGGCCAGCACCTGCGTGCCCAAGTAGCCGATTACTCCAAGGAAGATCGCCAGGCTCATCGCCAGTGCCGGGAGAATCCCTCCGTAGCGCGCCGAGACGGCTTCCGGCAGGGTCAGGATGGGACGGGCTTCCGCGAGAAGCCGAAGACGCTTGCCCGTCAGGACGTAGGTGGTCGGAAGACTGAAGGCGCACACGAAGGCCATCCACAACGAGCTCGAGCCCGACTCGTACACCAAGCCCGGCCCGCCGACGAAGCCGAACCCGCTCATGACGCTGGAGATCGAAGCCATCACGACGACCATCGGGCCCAGGGACTTGCCCGCAAGGAAGAAGTCCGCGGCCGAGGCTGTTCGGCGCATGGCCCACGCGCCGATCGCTGCGCATATGCCCAGATAGCCGACCACGCAGGAGATGATCAGGCCCGAGTCCGCCGAGGGCATGCGTGGTCGGTGGTCTACTTCTTGGCGTGGCGCGAGAGGAAGTCGCGCAGCCGCTCATCCGGGAGCACTTCAGACGAGAAGGAGGCTCCGTAGATCAGGCCGACTGAGAGGCCGAGAGGCGCGATGCCGTACAGCAGCATGGCCGTTCCCGGCGGTATTCCTCCCAGTGTCTGGACGGGCTCGGATGGCCTGTGAAGCCGATCGGCCAGAACCAGCAGCGCGCAGAATGCGAATGCGAACGCCAGAAGGGCCGATACGGTCCCAGCGGACGGCTGGCCCGGAGAGCGCAGCCCGAGCAGGCACAGCCCGACCAAGAGAGCAACGGCGCAAACGCCAAGTGCGAGGGCGTGGCCTGAAAGCCCCGCGGCCAGAGCCCCCACGGAAACCGCGGCGAGCGCCAATGGCAGGCCATTGGCCTTCACTTCCAAGGGGTCTCCCGCTCGGCGAGGATCTCGTAGGCTTCTGGGTAGGTCTTGGCCATCCGTTCTTCCCACTCGGCTGCGATACGGGGATCCTCCGGAATCTCTCCCTTGTCTCCGTAGCGCTGGATCCAAAGGTCCAGGGCCGTAGCCATCTGGGTTAGGACCTGCTGGTGTTCGGCCGAATCGGCGAGATTGTTGAGCTCGTCCGGATCCGATTGCGTGTCGTACAGCTCTTCCTCGGGCCGCGTGGGCGCCAAGAACGGAAACTCGCTCTCGTCGGCCTCGCCGCGAAGGCGCAAGCGCGACATCTGGCGCCAGATCGGGTACGAGACCTCCTTGTAGCGGTTGAGCTGCATGTAAGGTCGGTCGGGGTGGTAGTTCCGGATGTACTTGTAGCGCTTGTCGCGCACAGCCCGGATGCGGTCGACCGTCTCATCGCAGCGGTCCCTGGCCGAGAAGATGTAGTCCCGGTCCTGAGCCTCGCCGAGGCCCAGCAGGGCTCTGCCTTCAATGTGCTCCGGAACTTGGATGCCGGCAATCGCCAGCGAGGTTGCGGACAGGTCGATCGAGCTGACCAGCTCGTCCCGGACGCTGCCGGGTTCAACATGGCCCGGCCAGCGGATGATGAGAGGGACCCGGATTCCGCCGTCGTAAAGGAATTGCTTGTCCCGCGGCATCGGCCGCCCATGGTCGCCGAAGAAGATGACCACGGTCCTCTCGGAGAGCCCGTCTTCGTCAAGCCGGTCCAGGACCCTCCCGACCTTCTCGTCAAGAATGCGGACTGCATCCAAGTACCCCGCCCAGTCGCGCCGCGAGATCTCATCTTGCGGATAGTACGCCGGCGGGCTGACGGCGTCCGGGTCTGTTGGATCTTCGAGTCCCTCCGTGAACGCCCAGACGTCAGGAGGCCGCCCACGGTGCGGCTCAAATATGTTGACCTGCGCGTAGAAGGGCTGGCCCGGATTCCGGTCCCGCCAGTTCGTGCCGTCGAACGGCCGCTCGTGCTCGAAGTTGAAGTCGGTCTTGTTGCGGCCTCCGAGACCGCTCTCGTGGTCGTTGACGGTATAGTAGCCGGCCTCGCGGAAGTAGTCCGTGATCATGCGCACGGGCATTGGCAGTCTGAAGCCGTCGCCCCTGTGGCTCCTGTGCCCGTGGGCGCCGATGCTGGTCTGGTACATGCCCGTGATCAGCGCCGAGCGGGAGGGCGAGCACACCGGGCAGGTCACATAGGCATGCTCGAAACGCGCGCCCTCAGCCGCCAAACGGTCGATGTTCGGCGTGTGAACTTCGCTGCTGCCGTAGCAGGACAAGTCCGGCGAAAGGTCGTCGGCGATGATCCAGACGATGTTCCAACGGTCGTCCCCAGCGCTGGAGCACGCCTGCTGAAACGATGACGCCACCGACACCGCGGCCGTCAGACCGCCTAGGAAATGCCTGCGAGTCGTAGCCATAGCCGTTCCCCTATGCCCGTTCGCGGCCCCACCTGCTGCCGCCGGCTCACGGGTTCCGCATATTGTACAGGAACGTGAATTGGAGACGGATCTCGCCTCCCAGGTACTCTTGCGGGAGGGGCGGGAAGGGGTTGGATGCGCTGACTCCGGCCACCGCGGCGCGGTCAAGCGGCGGCGTTCCGGAAGTCCTTGCTATCACGAGCTTGGGAACGGCCCCGTTTCGCGCGACCGAGAATTGGATCAGCGTGCGGCCACGCGTCATCCCGAGCCGTGCGCTTTCCGGAATCACCGCGAACCAGTTTCTGCGCACGGTCGCTAAGACCTGCGTCAGGTAGGGCCGGAAATCCACTCCCCGCGGATCGCTGAGCAGTTCCACCAGGCTCCCGGCATCGGTCGGCCCTGGCGGCAGTCCGACGCTGGCGGTCGAGCCACCGAACCCGTCTCCGACGGCCTGCCGCGGCCCGCCGCCCCGCTTCAGGCTCGCAACGGCGCCGGAGACGATCTGGTCCGGCCGCGGCACGAGCTCGAGTGTTCCCGCCTGAGCGTTACCCGTGCGGCCGGGCATGCTCGCCCTTGGGTTCTCCAGCTGAAGGACAGCGCGCTTACGGCTGGGAGCCTTAGGCATCGGCAGCAGCCGCGGATCGCGCGCGGTGGCCAGCTGCGTGCCAGTGCGGAACTCCGCGGGGCTCGGGCTCTGCGCCGGGGTGGGCTCGGGTTCAGGCTCCGGCTCTGCTTCGGTCTCGGCGATCGCTGCGCCTTCGTCGTCCGGGTCCGGTTCCTCCTCTGGCTCGATCGGCTGCACTTCAGGCTCTTCCGGCTCGGGCTCCGGTTCGGACTCCGGCTCAGGGTCAGGCTCGGGACCGGACCCCTCTTCCGGGGCAGGGAGTGGCAGGCCCTGGAAGCCGCTCTCGCCTTCTCCCGGAATGTCGAGGCTTGCCTGCAGGGGAGGGAGGTCGTCGAGGGGCGGTGCCATGAGCGTGATGTGCATCGCGTTCCAGTCGGCGGGCTCCCTTAGGTCAAGCTCCCTCTCGGCAGGGATAAGGAGCAGTAGCAGCAGGACCGCGTGCACCAGGGCGGACGCCGACCGAGTCAGTGCCGGAGGAAAGCGCAGGCTCTGGGAGTCCCAGTCCACGCTGATCTCGAGAGGGGTGACCGGGTCGGGTGGCCACACTCCACTCCCGGAACTGGACCTGTACCGCGCTACCGGGTCAAATCGCTCTGCCAGCAGCTCTCGAAGAGGGCCGCCGGCCCGTAACGACATCGGGGGGGCGTGGGCGAGCTGCCAGCGAATGCGGTCTCCGAAGGCGTGCGCCTCCAGCCACAGCGGCAGCTCACTGGGTGGCAGTTTGGCCGGAGGACCCTGCGAGGCGCGTTCTGAGACGCTCTTGCCGTAGTCCTTCAGCAAGAGGTGCAGCGCTGCCGGGCGGGGATCTTTCAATTAGCTGAGCGCGGAGAGAGTCTTCGAGACCAAGTTCGAATGCTCCTCGATGGCCTCCCTTATTCTAAGTGCGAGTTCCAGCGCAGCGAGGCCTTCTCGGCCCGTGACCGGCGGGTCTTGGCCGTTCCTGACTGCCTCCACGAACGCCTCGAGTTGGCGGCGTAGCGGTTCGTCCCGGCCGGGGCGGATCGGACGGACGCTCAGGTCCGACGAGGATCCGACCGCGATGCGCACACCGCTCTGCGACATGTAGTCGATCGAGACGTACTCGCCCGGCTGAAAGAACCGCAGCTTGCGGACCTTCTCTGTCGAGACGCGGCTCGCCGTCAGATTCGCGACGCACCCGGACTCGAACTGAAGGCGCGCGTTGGCTATGTCGGCATGGGAGCTGACGACGGTGACGCCGCTGGCGTCGACCTTGCAGACTGGGGACTGCACCAGCTTGAGCACGATGTCGATGTCGTGAATCATCAGGTCCAGAACGACGTCGATGTCCAGGCTTCTCGGGCTGAACGGGCTCAGCCTGTGGATCTCGAAGAAGAGAGGCACGGTTGCACTCGCAGCGGCGATCTGCACGGCCGGGTTGAATCGCTCCAAGTGGCCGACCTGCAGGATCCGGCCCATGCGCTCGGCTGTCTGCACGAGCTCTAGGGCGCCATCCGCCCCCGCCGCGAGCGGCTTCTCAACCAAGATGTCGATGCCCCTCCGCAGCAAGGCCAGCCCGACCGGCACGTGCAGCACTGTCGGCACGGCGACGCTCGCGGCTCGGATGCTATCCGGGAGGCTGCCGATTTCCCCAAATGCATCACAGCCGAATTCCCCGGCGACCTGGCCGGCGCGGTCCCGGTCCGGATCCACTACGGCGACCAGCCGGGCCTCCGGCATGGCCGAGTACACGCGGGCGTGGTGCCGACCGAACGCTCCAACGCCGACCACCGCCACATCGAGCGGGTCTGGCACTACTGGCTGCTGTTCCACTAGGGTTGTGCGCGCGAGTCTCTAGCGCAGATCGTACGCGGCCATTTCGGTCTGGTTGCGGACGTACAAGATGCCGTCTGCCATAGCCGGCACGTTCCAGGTCTTGCCGGGGATCGCCTCGAACCGCGCCAGCTCTCGATACTCCTCGGGTGTGGCCTCCACGAGCGCGAGGTCGCCTTGCTCGCTTACCACTATCAAGTGCCCGCCTGCGTGGAGCAGCTGTCCGTAGCGATACCTGCCCTGCTTCCAGTGGCGCTCGCCCGTTCGAACGTCCAAGGCGACTAGGATTCCCTCGTCCAGGCCGTAGACCACCCCGCTGGCGAGAACTGAGGGGTTGAACTTGTTCTTCATGTTGCGGTTGAACCAGACTTCCTCGACCGAAAACGATCCGCCATCGGCCGTGATCTTCAGCAGCGCCGCTCCGTGGCCATACCCAGATGAAACAAACACGTGTTCCCCGTCAACCACTAGGGGTTGGGCGCAGTTCGCGTCGTAGGACGTCTTCCACGGATGGCTCCAAAGAAGCGAGCCGTCATCCAGCGATGCGCCCAGAACGCGCGTGCCGCTGACGACGAGCAGCTGCCTGCGCCCGGCCAGTTCTGCGACCTGCGGCGAGACGTACCCGGCCTTGTCGTTCAGAGAGGACCAGCGCACGTCACCGCTCAATTTGTCGTAGGCGATGATCGACCTGCCCGGGCGGCCTCCCGGCAACGTGACTACGATGTCGTCCACGACCAGCGGGGCGCCCGCCATGCCCCAAGTGAGGTTGTCGGCTCGGGAGTCTGCGAGGATGTTCCGCTCCCACAGGACGCGGCCATCGGAGGCCTGCAGGCAGGTCAGGTGTCCGCTGGCGCCGAGCGCGTAAAGGCGCCCGTCGGACCATGTTGGGGTCGCTCGCGGGCCGTCGCCGCCCATGGACTCGCTGAAGCGGGCCCTCCATGAGTGCTCCCAAGCCTGGCTACCGTCCCCGGTCCGGTAGGCTGCAACCACTTCCCGACCCCTGCGCTGCTCGATAGTGAAGACGAGCGAATCGGCGACAACCATGGATGCGTATCCGCCCCCGATCTGCTGACGCCAGAGTTCCGGTGGGCCTTCGGCGGGCCAGTCCGTGCGAATCGGGGTCTCGGCGTAGATCCCGGCTCGGCCTGGGCCACGGTACTCAGTCCAGTAGTTGATAGGGCCTGTCGGCTGCCCGACGGCGGGCGCAGGTTTGGCCGCGACTGCCGACCGCTCCAAGTCCTGCCGGGCGGGGTGGGCTTGCGCCCACTCCTGGGTCCGGCGGGCTT
Source organism: Bryobacterales bacterium (assembly GCA_965203925.1). GTDB lineage: Bacteria > Acidobacteriota > Terriglobia > Bryobacterales > UBA6623 > VXMF01. Next base: position 5,908,644 of record OZ241924.1, on the reverse strand, counting down.
CCTCCAAGTCCTGCATGCGCCGCTCGGAGTTGGCGTGCTCGATGACGATGCCGCGCCCCGATCCCGACAGCCCGACGCTGGCGCCAGACCAGTAGATATAGGCCGTTCCGCAAAGCACCGCGGCCACCAGTGCAGCTGCCCCGTACAGGCAGGCTCTCAAGACACGAATGCCCATCGTCATCAAGTGCTCCCTTCGCTCGTACCCCTCAGTGGGGGCCCTGTCCCTAGCCTATCGGACGTACCTCTGGGCGATCGGGTACCTGCGCCCCATCCCGAAGGCTTTGGATGTCACGCGAAGCCCGGGAGCCGCCTGCTGGCGCTTGTACTCGTTTCGGTCCACCATCCGTGCGATCTCCTGCACCAGCTCCGCCGGCTGGCCGACACGCTCGGCGATCTCCGCCACGGGCAGGCTCTCTTCGACATACGCCTGAAGGATCGGGTCCAGCACCTCGTAGCGGGGCAGGGAATCCGAGTCCTTCTGGTCGGGGCGAAGCTCGGCGCTGGGGGGCTTGGTCAGCACGGACTCAGGGATCGCTCCCGGATGGCGCCGGTTGGCGACGCCAGCGAGCTTGTATGCCATGGTCTTCGGCACGTCGCTGATGACGGCCAAGCCGCCGCACATGTCCCCGTAGATCGTGCAATAGCCCACGGCAAGCTCGCTCTTGTTCCCGGTTGTCAGCACAAGGCCGCCGAACTTGTTCGCCAGAGCCATCAGAACAGACCCTCGCAGACGCGCTTGCAGGTTCTCCTCTGCCGTGTTAGGGGGCATCCCCTCGAAGCTAGGAGCGAGCTGCTTGAGGAAACTGCCGTAGACTGGCGTGATCTCGATGGTCTTGAAGCCGATGCCCAGCGCTTCTGCCGTGTGGCGCGCGTCCACAAGGCTGGCATCGGACGAGTACGGCCCGGGCATCGCAACGCCCGTCACATGGCGCGGGCCCAAGGCATCGCTTGCGATCACCGCCGTCAGCGCCGAGTCGATGCCCCCGCTCATTCCCACGAATACATCGCGGAACCCGCATTTCGTCACATAGTCGCGAGTACCCAGCGCGAGCGCCTCGTACACCGCCGCGAGCTCCCCGTCGGAGTCCCCGCTCCCGGGCCACGGCGAGTCCACGCGTGGCCCCCCTGCCACCTCCCAGCAGACCAGGTCCTCCGCGAACGAGGCGGCTGTCGCCCCCAGGCGGCCCGTGCCGTCGACCGCAAAGCTCGAGCCGTCGAAGATCAGCTGGTCGTTCCCCCCCACCTGGTTCACGAACGCCGCCGGGATTGCGTGGCGGGCGGCCAGCGCCCGAAACATCCGCAGCCGAAACTGACGGCGACCCGCGTGGTAAGGCGAGGCCGAGATGTTCAACAGCAGGTCGGCGCCTTGGGACGCCAGCTCTTCGACTGGATCCCTGGAGTAGCGCGTGCGCTCCCAGAATTGCTTGTCGTTCCAGGCGTCTTCACAGATGGTCAGGCCGATCCGAGCGTCCCCGAAATTCCACACGGCAGGCGTACTTCCGGACTCGAAGTACCTTGCCTCGTCGAAGACGTCGTACGTGGGCAGCAGCGCCTTTGCTTGGCGGTGGACAATCTGGCCGCTGTGGACGCACGCGACGCAGTTGCTGGCTTTGCCCGGCTCGGCCGACACACCGCAGAAGCCGAGGACGATGGCGGTCCGGAGGCCTGCGGACCGCTGGGCGAGCCTGCGGACCTGCGCCTCACAGGCCTGCGGGAAGCCCGCGGTGGTGACAAGGTCCAAGGGCGGGTAGCCCGCTACAGCGAGCTCTGGAAAGACGGCCAGATCGGCTCCCAAGGCGTCGGCCCTGCGGGCCAGGGTCAGGATCTTTTCCGAGTTGCCGGTCAGGTCGCCGACCGTAAAGTTCGCCTGAGCCAGTGCCAGCCGCATCAGCCCCAGCGCCGGTCCTGCGCGCGGGCACTCCCGCGCGGGAGATTAGAATGTGTGGCCGTCCGTCAGGGTGAGCCGGAACGGCTCCCTCACCAGACCGCTGGCAACGCCGTCGATGGTCAGCATGGATCCGGTTCGCACCCCTGTCCGGCGCCGATTCTCCAGGTTAAGCACAACTTCAGTGCGCCCCCCCGGCTCGCTGGTCAGGTTGATCGTAGCCGGTCGCTCCGGAGGCGAAGCGGACACGACGTACAGGCCCATCCTGGGTGTGAGCTTGCCGCGCAGGTCGCTCCACGTCGTATCGCCGCTGGGCCCCAGCAGGGTCGTTTTGAGATCCTTGAACACCCACAGGGTCGGGAGCTGCCTGCGCGACTCCTGCTCGGCCTCGAACTTCATCTCGTCGTCGGACTTGAGCTCGACTCGCTCCGTCGGTGCGGCCCCCGCCCTGGCCATCTCCTCGAACTTGGGCCAGAACGTTTCGAAGGACTGCTCGCCGTAGTTGTTCTTTATGAGGTTCTGCACGTACTCCAAGACTTGCTGGCGGCCTTCGGCCGGCATCGAACCCGGGCCGTCATAGGTCGCGGCGCGCGCGAAGTGGAAGAACGCTAGGTCGTACTTCGTCGCGTCCTGCTCGTTGAGGGTCATCTGGCCGAGCCAGTAGGACACCTGCCCCCGCGATGGGTCCAGGGACAGCACCTGTTCGAACTCCTTGGCCGCGCCGGAGTTGTCCTTCTGCTGCATCTTGCACCAGCCGAGCGTCAGCCTCGCGTTCACGACCGCCTGCTGCTTGGCGTTGTCCCATGCCGCTTGGGCAATGCCGTCTGGCTTAGCAGCGAACTGCTGGTCCACCAGATCCAGCACTGCAGCTGCCGCCGTCAGTCCGTCGCCGATCGTCGCATCGTCTGCCTTGCCCATAACAGGGACGGACAGCGTGATGACGTAGTGCGCGGTGAATTCGTTCGGCGAGGCAGCCAGAACGCGCTTGGCGGCGTTGATCGCCTCCGTCGTGTTGTTGGTCTTCTGGTAGCTGTCGAGGTAGAAGCGATCCCGCTCCAGACTGTAGTCGGTCTCCGGGTACTTCTCCCGCCACTCGTTGAGCAGGGCCAATTTCTTGGCTGGGTCGGCCTCGCCGTAGACCTTCGTGATGATGTCGTACTCGGCGCGGTCCTTGTACTGCTTCTCCTGCGGATTGGGGATGGCAACCGATGTGACCATCAGCAGCAGGCAAGCGGCTAGTCCGAACTGGGCGATCTTCTTCATCTGCATTCCCGAAACTCCCGTGCCGCGACTGGGCGGCACCTAAGCAATGATGGCACAGTCACCATGCGGCTGCAACGCGCCCGCCGTCCCCGGCCGCCCGGACAGCGGAACCAGCGACACGAGCAAGTATATTGCGAGTATATAGCAGTCGGCGACCGGCTCTCGCAAGGCATGCCCCGAGGCGCGCCACACGTTCGCCGTTCCGTCGGCTCCGTCACGGCACGGGATGGCGGCTCCGGCCGGCGAAGCCATTCAGGCACCGGTCTGCAGGCCCGGAAGCCATGACCCCGAAGCTCGCAACGGTGCATTGATTCCTGCAGACCAATACGCCGAGGCCGAGCAGCGCCCGGCCTGGCCGGTCGTACACGACTCAGGGCGACGCGGCCGTCCGGGCCAGGACGCTCCATTTCCCCCTGCCGCCTCCCGAAAGTCGGCGACACTGGTGCCGTTCTTCCGCGTGAATTTCAGGCGCAGCGCGGATGTACGCAATGCCCAGGCACTGCCCAAACCTCGCCGGAATTCCCATGTCCTCAACCGTCAGTAGAATCTTTGACGGTGTCCGTTCTGCCTGAACCTTGGACAAACCCCACCAATTCGGCGCGACACAAGCGGCATTGACGCGTTGGAATGAGGAGATGTTGGGCCTGCGCGAAAGTCCGGCGCTCGCCATTACCCGGGAGTGCCCGCCCATCTGATGCTATGCTTGACTTAGAGCGTCAAGCTCTGCTATGAATTACAACAACGCGATTCTGGGGAAGGCGGTCCGAACGTAGAAGTCTGGCACGCTTACTACCCGATTCGCATAGATCGCATTGGGATTCACAGATTCTCCTGCGGGAGAGTGACAGGGAGGAAGAATGGAAATCACTCAAATGCTCGACCAGCTCAAGCTGGTCTGGGAGAGAAACGCTAGCGCAATCGCTGCACTTGAGGAGTTGCCTGCCGCGCGTGGGACGACGGGAGTGCTCGAAAGTCTCAGAAACCACCAGACGTGCGTCGAGGACGCGGTCGTGGCACTTTCCAGGCTGGCCAGAGTCGGCGGGAAGGTTCGCGGGCGCAAGCCCGCCTGGATCACTGCTGTTGAGAACGCCATAGCGAGTCGCTAGGATTTGGAGGCCATTCCGAACGGCTGCGGGCGGGGCGCTCGGCATTCCCGTCCGCTGCCGAGTTGGCCCGGCGGCGCGGAGTGCGTGGCGGAATCGCCCGATCGGTCGCATTCCGCGCCCAGCAAGTCTCCTGCGGGAGTCTGAAGAGCGGGCGGTTGCGGGCAAATCCCCCGTGGATACCCATGAATTTGCGGAGTTCGTGCCAGGTCTGGCCTGACGAAGTCAAGCTCAGTGCCGTGCCGTAGTCGCAAGGCGTGAACCTGCAGGAGTTCCGGGCAATGGTGTGGCTTGCCGCACGGCGTAGGCAGACCTAGTCCGTACTGGGACCTTGATTCCGCCAACTCCGGCTAGATCTAGTGCGACAGGCGGGGGCTAATAGATCAGGTAAGACCTGCGCCGGGATCGGAAAGCCGCCAAGGAGCCCTGAATCCGCGCCCAGATCTGGGCAGTATCCGCACCGTTCTCCAGTGCGTCGATAGTGGACTCGCTGCCAATCAATCTGGCGGACTTCCTTACATCAACGTACTGAGGGTACAACCTGCTCAGCGCCGCGGCGATCTCGATACCCAGCCGGCTGGCCTGCAGCCGGTCCCGGTCTACGATAGTGAAGTGCACACCGGGAATCAGCTCTCCTGAGAATACCGACGACATTGGGCGCACCTCACGCGGATAGACGCGGATTCCGGGCAACATCGCGCTTCTCAACTCGTCTGCCAGTTGCGGGCCATCAATCCACGGCGCACCGATGAATCGGAATGGCTCGTCAGTGCCCCGGCCCACGGAGTAGTCCGGCATGAACTCCAGCAATGCAATGCCCGGGTAGAGGACGGCTTGGTCCAACGAGCGGATGTTGGGGGAGGGGTTGACCCATGGAAGGCCGGTCTCGTCGAACCACAGGCTTCGCTCCCATCCGCGCATTTCCACGACCTTCAGGTCGGCGCCGATTCCGCGCTCGTCGTTGAACATTCTTGCCAGTTCGCCCACGGTCATGCCATGTCGCACCGGAAGCGAGTGGTATCCCACGAAGGACTGCATGCCATCGTCCAACATAGGGCCTTCTACGACCGCACCGGTGATCGGGTTCGGACGGTCCAGCACGAAGAATTCGATGCCGGCCTGTGCCGCGGCTTCCATCGCGTATCCCATCGTCGTGATGTACGTGTAGAAGCGGGTCCCAATGTCCTGAATGTCGAATATCAGGGCGTCCAGTTCCTTGATGCGCTCCACCTCCGGGCGTTTGCGGTCGGCGCGGTAGAGGCTCACCACGGGCACCCCTGTGGTCCCATCCGTCCCATCGGGGACGTCCGCCTGGTCCAAGTCCGCGGTTAGTCCATGCTCCGGCGTTAGCACCATCTCCAGCTGGACCGCATCTGCGCCGGCGAACAGGTCGACGTTGCGCCGGCCTCGACGGTCCACTCCCGTGCGGTTCGTCAGTAGGCCGATGCGCTTTCCGGCCAAGGACGCGAACCCTTCATCCGCCAGAACGTCGAGCCCCGTGCGGACGACAGCGGATACGGCCCGCGACGGGTCCGCCGCGGAAGCGAGACCCGGGGCGGGGGCCGCGTCGGGGCCCAGGTTGGCTGCCGTGATGGAGGCCACGAAGCTGCGCAGACGCACGACGGACGTGGTGGCCGTGGGGTGCACGCGGTTCGTCATCAGGGCCACGAAGGAGTGGCTCGCAGGATCGATCCAAAGCGACGGCCCGGTGAAGCCGGTGTGTCCGTACGACGACGTCCCGAAGAGGTCGCCGCGGGGCGAGGAGTACGGCGTGTCAATGTCCCAGCCAATGCCTCTGGCCGCCTTTCCCGGGGGACTCTGCGACGTGCGCATGCGCCGCACCCCGAGCGGGCTCAGGATTTGTTCCCCGTTCACCCGGCCTCCGTTGAGCATCATGCGGGCGAAGAGCGCCACGTCTCCCGCAGTAGAGAACACTCCCGCATGGCCGGCAACGCCGCCCATCATGCGGGTGGTAGGGTCGTGAACCACGCCGCGCAGGACAGTGCCGTCCTCCAGAACTTCGGTCGGCGCGATCCGCTCGCGAAGGCCGGCGGGCGGAAGATACATCGTGTCGCGCATGCCAAGCGGCTCGAAGATGCGCCGCTTGGCGAACTCGTCCAGCGGCATGCCGCTAGTCCGACGGACGATTTCGCCCAGTAGGATGTAGTTGATGTCACTGTAGACGAACTTCGAGCCCGGCGCCACGGTGGGCTGCTCCTTCAGCGCCAGCCGCACGCCCACCTCGTACCCCGCCCAGGGGGGATCCAGCGTGAGGCTCGGCCTAAGTCCAGAGAAGTGGGTCAGCAGCTGCAGGACGTTGATGCGCTGCTCGGCCTCGAATTCGGGAAGATACGACTGCACCCTGTCGTTGAGCCGCACCTTGCCCTCTTCCACGAGCATCATGACGGCGGGGGCGGTGACCATTACCTTCGTCAGCGAGGCGCAGTCGAACATCGTGTCGAGTTCCATCGGCTCGCGTTGCGGCTCGATGCTGCGGGCGCCGTAGCGAGCGAAGTGCAACTGCTCCCCGCGCGACTCGATCCACGCCACGGCGCCTGGCGTGAGGCCCTCCTGGATCGCGGATTCGATGGCGCGGTCCAACTTGCGGGCGCCTGCCCACTCCGCGCCGGCTGCCTCCCACGCGCAGGCCGCGAGGGCGGCGGCCAGCGCCGCAGCACAGATGCAGGTTCGCGTAGAGCGCACTCCCGGCAGCATGGGCCCATCGTATCAGCGGGTCTCGCGCCCGCGCCCGTGCAATACTGGGCATTCTGCGGCGGGAGCGCCGATCGTCCCAGAGCGCCTGCCCGCTTGAGTGACACGTGTCTGGGCGCGCCGTCCCGGAGTTCCAGAGCAATGCTTGACCGCGGCGTCTTGCGCCATGACTTGGAGATGGTGAGGCAGCGCCTCGCCCACAGGGTCGATCCCGGAATCCTGGACGATTTCACTGCAGCGGATGCCCGGCGCAGGGGTGTTCTGACGGAGGTGCAGGCGCTTCGCGGGCGCCGCAACCGGCTCAGCAAGAGGGTCGCGATGGCCAAGCGCTCCGGCATGGGCGCGGCCGACCTCGTGCAGGAGTCGCGCAAGGTTCACGCCCAAATCAGCGAGCTTGAGGACTCCGCCCGGACCCTGAACGACGAGACCCAGCGCATCCTGAGCCAGATCCCGAACCTGCCCCATCCCAAGGTGCCGCAGGGGCCGGACGAGTCAGCAAACGCGCTCGTCAGCCAGTGGGGGGAACCTGCAGATGTTGCGTTCACGCCCAAGCCTCACTGGGAACTCGGCGTTCGGCTGGGGATCGTGGACTTCGAGCGGGCGGCCAAGCTGGCCGGCTCGCGTTTCGCCGTCTACGCAGGACCCGGAGCAAAGCTTGAGAGGGCCCTGATGAACTTCATGCTCGACGTTCACACGAGCGAGCATGGGTATAAGGAGATCCTGCCTCCGTTCATCGCCAACTCTCGGGCCCTCTACGGGACGGGCCAATTGCCCAAGTTCGCCCACGACCTATTCAAGCTGGAGGAGTCGGACTACTGGCTCGTGCCGACGGCCGAGGTGCCGCTGACAAACTTGTACGCTGACGAGACCCTGTCGCCGAACGATCTGCCGATCTCGCTGACCGCGTTCACTCCCTGCTTTCGCCGCGAGGCTGGCTCCTACGGCAGGGACGTCAGGGGCGTGATACGGCAGCACCAGTTCCAGAAGGTGGAACTGGTCAAGTTCGCAAGCCCGGAGACGAGCTATGGAGAGTTGGAGCGGCTCACCTCCGATGCGGAGGAGATCCTCAGGCGTCTCCGGCTGCCGTACCGCAAGGTCCTGCTGTCAAGCGGGGACATGGGCTTCAGCGCTGCGATGACGTACGACCTTGAGGTGTGGCTGCCTGGGCTGGGGGAGTTCAAGGAGATCTCCTCCTGCAGCAATTTCGAGGACTTCCAGGCGCGCCGCGCACGGATCCGGATGCGGCATCCGGGCCGGCGCCGCGGGAAGACGGAGTACGTGCATACCCTCAACGGAAGTGGCCTGGCGATCGGGCGCACGTGGCTTGCGATCATCGAGAACTACCAAGAGGCAGACGGAAGCGTCACCCTGCCGGAGGCCCTGAGACCTTACACGGGGGCCGAGCGCATCACGCGTTCCGGCCTGCTGGCGTGAAACGCCCTCAGCGGTAGCGGCCAAGCAGGTCGTTCCAGCGCACCTGCCACACTTCCGCGAACGCCGCCAAGCCGCGCCACGCGCTGACCGACGAGCCGTCCGCGTCGTTCCAGCGGATCGGCACTTCGACGATGGAGCAGCCGGCCTTGCGCCCCAAGTACAGCAGTTCGACGTCGAACCCGAAACGCTCTAGGCGCTGCCGGCGAGCCAAGTGGCGCGCGACCGAGAGCTCGAACAGCTTGAACCCGCACTGCGTGTCCCGGAATTCGAGCCCCGTCACGATACGGGCGTTCAGGTTGAAGAGCCTGCCCATCCACTCGCGGTAAGCAGGCTGGTGCCTGCCGATCAGAGACCGGTCGAGCGCTCGCGAGCCGATCGCGATCTGGCACGGCCCCTCTTTGGCCGCAGCCAGAAGCCTCTCGACTTCGGCGATCGGCGCCGACTGGTCGGCGTCGCAGAAGAGGACCCAAGAGTGGCGTGCCGCCAGCATCCCGCGACGAACGCTGTGGCCCTTGCCGCGGTTCCGCGTGTTGCGTAGGACGGCCAGTCTTATGCCGGCAGAACTTAAGATCGCCCCCGCCCCCGCGGCGGCACTCTCCGTTCCGTCTGTGGATCCGTCGTCCACCACGATCACCTCGGATTCGACGAACCTCGACTGCGCAAGGTAGGAGGCGACCTGCCTGAGCGTCACGGGAAGGCGCCGGGACTCGTTGTAGGCCGGGATCACAACGCTCAGCGAATGCGAGCCGCGGCTCTCCCGGAGTGTCTCAGCCATCTGGCCTTGACGGGCGGATCGCCCAATCCAACAGCCGTGCATAGTACGGTTCGCACTCGGCGAGAAGGGGCTTCAGATCCGCAGGAAACGGGTTGGGGGCCGGCCGCATCGGCTGGAAACCGGTCGTGCGGTGGGCGCTCTTGTACCATTCCGGGGCCCATGCGCCGTCATAGCTCTTGGGGCCGGCCGGCCACTGAAGCATGCGTCGCTGGAAGGATATGCCCAAGTGGGCGCACAGCGCCTGCAGGGCTCCGGGAGGGTCTTGCAGCAGGTCGCGCGAGTCTAGGACTGCCGGGGACTGGCCCCAGCCCCGCAGCAGGTCCAGAAGCTCGCACTGGCGCCGGAATCCCGTGTCCCTCAATGTCGGCTGGCCAATGCGCAGGCGCAGCGACGGCAGCACCCGGCGCGGGGAGCGCGTCAACAGTACGTTCAGGGTGTGGCGCATGAACCCGAGGTCGAGTTCGACCAAGTGGTGGGCCATCAGCTTGAAGAAGACCACCGGCGAGTCCTGGGGGCCGAGAATGACCTCCCGAACGACTCGTTCGCCGTCTTGGTCCTGGGCGGCCAGACAGCGCTCTCGCAGCGGATGCCTCGCACCAGTGACGCGCAGGAAGTGGGCGTAGAGGGGCTCGTCGAGGACCTTAGCGTCGCTGCGCTGGGCAAACGAGTACATCAGGGCAGTGGAGACGTTTCTCGGCCCGGACCAAAGGCAAATGCGCCGCACCGAGCTGTTGGATGAAACGGCAGACACGGGTGTGGGTCTCACGCGTCACCGGCGTGGAACGTGCCGGAAGGATGCTCCGCCCCGAGTCGGTCCCGGAAGCCCTCGCGACATTCCCGCAAGAGCGGCTCTAGCACAGCGACGACCCCCTGGATCTCGGGCTCGCTCAGGCCCGGCAGGTTGGCCCTGGCGATTTCCCTCAGGCCGGGAATCGCCGCCGGCTCCGGCCCCGGTCCCGTCCCAGTGCGATTGCTCAAGGTGGTGCTTTCGGCCCCTTTCGGCATGATACGATTCTCACATCAGGTGATCAGGGAATGGCAGATACCATTGCGCAACGATTCAGGTCGGTCGTAGGCCACGGCAAGCCGGACGCGATCCTCACTAAGGAGTCCGGCAGCTATCGGCCGATCTCCTCGGCGGAAATGGAGCGGCGCTGCGTGCGCCTCCATCTCGCTTTGCGCGCGTCGGGGGTCGGCAAAGGCGACAAGTTCGCACTGCTGTCCGAGAACCGCTGGGAATGGGCGGTCGCGGACTTCGCCATGATGACCGCCGGGATCATCAGCGTTCCGATCTACCCCAACCTTCCGGCCGATCAGGTGGGCTACCTGCTGAAGCATTCCGGAGCCAAGGGGGTATTCTGCTCCACGGCTGGCCAGGTCGAGAAGGTCTTGGAGGTCCGAGAGCGACTTCCCGACTTGAGCCAGGTGATCTCGTTCGACCCTGTTTCCGACGATGGCGTCACCCCCCTTTCGGCGCTGATCGCGGACGGGACACCCGGAGCGGACGATCGGGCGAGCTTCGACGAGGCTCTGGACGCCGTGGCGGATTCCGATCTGGCGAGCATCATCTACACATCCGGAACGACGGGCGTTCCCAAGGGCGTCATGCTGTCTCACGCGAACATCAGCAGCAACATCCGCGACGCTAGCATTCCGGTCAGCCGCGAGGATGTCGGGCTCTCGTTCCTTCCGCTGTGCCACATAGCCGAGCGAATCGCGGACTATGTCTACTTCGTGCACGGAGCTACGGTGGCCTACGCCGAGTCGATCGACACCGTGGCCGCCAACATGGGGGAGGTGCGGCCCACCGTCGCGGTCGGTGTCCCGCGGTTCTACGAAAAGGTGCATGACCGGGTCATGGCGGCAATGGCGCTGGCCCCGCCCCTTCGCCGCAAGATCTTCCACTGGGCGCTGTCGGTCGGAAAGGCGGCCATGCCATACCGCTTGGCAGGCCAGCCCCTTCCGGGCCTGCTGTCGATCAAGCATGCGGTTGCAGAGAAGCTGGTCTTCTCGAAGCTTCGTGGCAGGCTGGGCGGCCGGGTGCGGGTCTTCATTTCCGGGGCGGCACCGTTGGCGCAGCATCTCGGGGAGTTCTTCTACGCGCTGGGCCTGCCGATCTGCGAGGCGTACGGCCTGACGGAGACATCCCCTGTCATTTCGATCAACCCGCTGGATGCGATCCGCTTCGGGACGGTGGGCAAGATTATCCCGAACGTTGAGGTGCGCATCGCCGACGACGGCGAGATTCTGGCCCGCGGCCCTAACATCATGCAGGGCTACTACCGGATGCAGGAGCAGACTGCTGCGGTGATGGACGGCGACTGGTTCCACACAGGGGACATTGGCGATCTCGACGACGATGGCTACCTCTCGATCACGGACCGCAAGAAGGACCTCTTCAAGACCTCCGGGGGCAAGTACGTCGCCCCGGCCCCGATCGAGAGCCGCCTCAAGAGCAGCAATCTGGTGGAGCTGGCGGTCGTCGTCGCCGAGCGCAGGAACTTCCCCAGCGCATTGATCGTGCCGGCCTTTGAGGCATTGCGGGCGTGGGCAGATTCCCAGGGCATCGCCAGCGCGGACAATGCCGAGCTTTGCGGAGACCCGCGTGTCCAAGCGCACGTGATGGCCGAGGTGGAGTCCCTGTGCGAGGACATGGCCTCCTTCGAGCGCGTCAAGAAGATTGCGCTGATCCCTCAGGACTTCTCGATTGAAGGCGGCGAACTGACCCCGACCATGAAGGTTCGCAGGGGCGAAGTGTATGAGAAGTACGCAGAAGAGATCGATGGGATCTATGCCTGAGCCCCGTCGGACGGTTACCGGCTGAAGGGATTGGGCGGCGTGACGGGTCAGCGCTTGAGTTCCGTCTGCGCCGCGACAGCGCTGCTGTTCGCGCCATGCTTGGCGCAGGACACCTTCCCCCTGCGCGTCCTCGAATTCGAAGGGAACGACGCATTCTCGAGCGCGGATCTCGCTGCGGTCACCGGCCTTGACATTGGGCAGATGGTGGCCAAGCCCGACTTCGAGAGGGCCTTGCGGCTGCTGAACGACACGGGTGCGTTCGAATCGCTCCGCTACCGATTCGGGCCTCAGGATGGCGGCTTTCGCCTGACCATCGCGGTTCAGGAACTCGCCGAGCTGTTCCCGGTGCGCTTCCAGGGATTGGGCGTCGCCGACGACGAGGTGGAGGCGGTCCTGCGCGAAGGGCTCCCGTTGTACGCGGGGCAAGTTGCCGCCGTCGGACCAATGGTGAAGATGCTGGTCGCCGTGCTGGAGTCTTGGTGGCAGGGGCAGTCCGGGGAGGGGCCGATCGTCGCAGACGTTGTTCCGGCGGCCGGAGGCGAGGGCTTCGAAATGCTCGTCGGGCCGCGCCGACAGACGAACCGCATCGCCTTCACGACATTCACAAATTCCGGTGATGTCGATGCGCTGGAGCTCCAGCGGGTCTTCAACCACGCCGCCGTGGGCGAAGAGTACACCGAGGCCCGGCTGCACGAGCTGCTGCAATACAACGCGCGCCCGCTGTACACGCACCGCGGCTACATGAATGTCAGGTTCTGCCCGTGCGAGGCCAGTCCCGACCCCGAGAGCGAGGGAGTGCTCGTCTCCGTGCGCGTCGAGCAAGGGGATGTATACGCATTCGGGGAGATCGCTTGGCCCGAGCCTATGCCGATGGATCCCGACGCGCTGGCAAGGGTGAGCCGCATCGCGAGCGGTGCAGTCGCCGACATGAAGGCGGCGTACGAAACGATGGCAGCCATCGGGGAGGGCCTCAAGCGTCACGGCTACATGAAGGCCCACGCGCGATTCGACGAGCAAGTGGATCACGACACACGGCTCGTGCACTTGCAGGTCCACGTCGAGACGGGAGTGCGGTACGTCTTCTCCAGGCTCATCATCAAGGGCTTGGACATCCTGTCGGAGCCGGCCGTCCGCAAGCGCTGGGGCATGCAGCCCGGTCAGCCTTTTGATGTCCGCTACCCTGCGTATTTTCTGGACCGCATCAAGGCCGACGCCATGTTCGAAGGGCTCAAGCGAACATCTTGGAGCCTCGACAGCGACGACACCTCAGGCCGGGTGGACGTGACGCTCGTGTTCTCCGGAGTACCCGAGAGAGCCCCCTGACCGCTGCTGCCGTCAGCGTTCAGCCACGCGCCCGGTACATTCCCAGTCGGTAGACCACCGCCCTGGTCGGGATTGCGGGATCATAGAGCACGGTGACGCTCTGCCCGTTGCGCACGGACGGATTCCGCTCTCGGGCCTTGAGCGTCTGCCGCTTACCCGCGGCGTCGTAGTTGACGAGGTAGGTGCGGATGCCTCCGCGACGGCGCACTGCCGCCGTGAATCCGACCGCGGGGACGCCCCCAACGGCGAGGCGCCTGTGCAGCCTGCGCTGCGCTTCGGCGAAGCCCGCTGCGGCCAGCAGCAGCACGGCCGTAAAGAGGACCATCTGAGTCGAGACCGCCGACGTCAGGTCGGGTAGATAGTGGATCTCCGGGTTGATGGGCGAGTAGACGACACGGGTCGCCTGTCCCTCGGAGAGTCTCGCGAAGACGCGCGGCGTGACGCTGCGGTTGACGCGCGTGGTAGCCCCCGACCGTGAGGTGAAGCTGTAGCCGACGAAGTGCATCGTCCTGCCATCGCCGATGCTGCGCTCCTCCAGTGAGTGGATTACGGCCGAAGCCTGCATCCCCTCGCTGTCAAGGCGCGCCTTGGTCCTTGGCGGCTGCAGGTATCCGAAGTGCTGGTGGGAGAGCAGTCCGAAGCCGGACAGCACTGCCATCCACACGCAAAGGACAATGATTCCCCGGGGTGTGAGCGCAACCCGCCGCGGCGGCGGCGCCCGGAGCTCGGGTTCCAGGTCTGGCAACTCCCGCCGCTGGCCGGTTGCGGCAGCCGCGCCAGTGGCGGCGATTGGCTGCCCCAATCCGGTTCGCAGTGCCAGAGAGCCGGCCGCAATCAGGCCTACGCCGATCCACAGCTGCGAACCGCCGTCGGGCAGCGACAGCAGGATCACTATGAGGCCCGAAACCGCCACGGACGAGCCTATAGCGATCCACACCCTACTGGGCACACCCGACCACATTTCCGGAATCCAGTGTACGCCAGCCTTCGGCCCGGCTTGCGGGCGGAAATGTCGGGAGGGGTGCCTTCCGGAGCGGCGCCATCAGGCGTGCCGCATCCGCGCTCCGTCCCATCACCGGGGAGGCCCCGCAAAACCCCGCCGGCCGCAGGTGTGCAACGGTCGATGTGGTCAACTAAGAGGACTGTGCATCCCCGATCTTGGCCCCAAGCGATTGCTCTTGCCGTTCTGGTGGTTCTCGCCAACTTCGCGCCGGCCTTCGCGCAAGAATCCGTACCCGATCGTTGGGAACGCGCGATGCTGGCGTTCGAGCAGGCGGACCGGCGCAGCCCTCCGCCGAAAGGGAGCATCGTGTTCCTCGGGAGTTCAAGCTTCCGGCGCTGGGACCTTGACAAGTACTTCCCAGGTCGTGGGCTGATCAACAGGGGCTTCGGTGGCTCCCAAATGGAGGATGCCCTTCGGTATCTCGACCGGATCGTCCTGCCGATTGAACCGCGCGCGGTGTTCCTCTACGAGGGCGACAACGACACCGGCAGCGGGAAGTCTCCCGAAACGGTCGCCAGCCAATTTCGGGATCTCGCGGCAAAGATCCATGCCGACCTTCCTGAGGCGAGGATCGTCTTCGTCAGCATCAAGCCCAGCCTGCGGCGCTGGCACCTGATCGAAGTGGCACGAAAGGCGAACGGCCTGATCCGGGAGGCCTGCGCCGAGAGCGACCTGCTTGAGTACGTCGACGCTGCGACGCCCCTGCTCGGGGCGGACGGGCTGCCCAGGCCCGACCTCTTTGTTGAGGACGGACTGCACCTCAATGACGCAGGCTACAGGATCTGGGCCGCTGTCTTGGAGCCGTACCTGGATTGATGGGCCGCGTCCGCGGCACGGCACGCGAGTGCTACTGCGACGTGGCCGTGCCGGTTCCGATGGACCGGGCGTACACCTACGCGGTTCCCGTGCGGCTTGCTGGCCGCGTCGCGCCCGGATGCCGGGTGGTCGTGCCATTCGGGTCGCGAACTCACATCGGCGTAGTGCTTGCCGTGCGCAGCGAGCGGCCGAGCTTCCGGGTCCGTGAACTGGGCAAGGTGCTGGATCCCGATCCCGCGCTGGGACCTGACCTGATCGACTTGGCCCGCTGGGTAGGCCGCTACTACTGTGCGCCGATCGGCGAGACCCTTAAGGGAATGCTCCCCCTGGCGGGCGAGACCCGCACGACTAGGGTGGCGTCCCTGACGCCGAAGGGCGAGGCCGAGCTGGCAAAGAGAATCCTACCGATCTCGGTCGAGGACGAAATCCTCGCCGCTCTTGCCGATGGGCCGCGAGACGTAGCCAGCCTCAAGAAGCGCGGCGCTTCGACATCCGAACACCTGCGACGACTCCGGGTAAAGGGCCTGGTCCGCATCGAGCAGGTCATCAAGGTTCGCGATCCGACCAAGGCCCGCGGAGCCACCCTGCTCGTCCGTCCTGCCGACGAGTCTAAGGCGCCAGCGAGACCAAGAGCGGCGGAGCGCTGGCTGCTCGACTATCTCCGCCGCAATCCCGGCAGCCATGACGCCCGAGCCTTGGCAGTGCGGCGGCGCGATGTTGTCCCCACCGCCCGACGCTTGGCAGAGCTTGGGGCGGTCGAGCTTGAAGTCGTACACCCCGGAATCGCGTCCGCCGAAGATGTCCGCGATGTCGTTCTGACCGACGCGCAGGAGGTCGCCCTAGGGGCCGTCCGCGCGACCCTCGAAGCTGCACGGTTCGAGGCCATCCTGTTGCACGGGGTCACCGGCTCGGGCAAGACGGAGGTCTATCTGCGGGCCGTGGACGAGGTGCTGCGCCAGGGGCGGTCCGCATTGTTGCTGGTACCTGAGATCGGTCTCACCCCGGCGATGCTGTCGAGCTTTTTCTCTCGGTTCGGGGAACAGGTCTCGGTCCTGCACAGCGGACTGCAGGCCACGCAGCGTGCGGACCAGTGGCGGCGCGTCCAAAGGGGCGAGGGCCGCGTGGTCCTGGGGACCCGCAGCGCGGTGTTTGCGCCCATTCGGGACCTCGGGTTGGTGGTCGTGGACGAGGAGCACGACAGCAGCTACAAGCAGGAGGGCGGCTCCCCGCGCTACAACGCCCGCGACGTGGCGATCGTCCGGGCCCGCGATGCCCGCGCGCCCGTGATCCTAGGATCCGCGACGCCCTCGCTGGAGAGCCGCCACAACGCGGAGACCGGCAAGTACACGCTGGTCGAGATGCCCGACCGGGTCCTCGCTAGGCCGCTGCCCGAAGTCGAGATCGTCGACATGCGGCAGGAGTTCAAGGAGGTGGGCCGCACCCGGCTCTTCTCGAGGACACTCGTGCAGTCCGTGAAGGCCTGTCTCGACAGGGGAGAACAGGCGATGATCTTCTTGAACCGGCGCGGCTTCTCCAACTTCGTGATTTGCCGCGCCTGCGGCGAGCGGGTGGAGTGTCCCAACTGCTCTGTCACGCTGACCTACCACAAGCGTGACCGGCGGCTTCTGTGCCACTTCTGTGACCACGCCGAGCCCATCCCCGAGGTGTGCGACGCCTGTGGGAGCGAGTACCTGCAGTTCCAGGGTAGCGGGGCCGAGCGCGTCCATGAGGCGTTGGAGGAGGCATTTCCCGACGTGAGGGTCGCCCGGCTCGACCGCGACACGGTCCACGGTCACGGCACGTTCGAGAGAATCTTGGGCTCGTTCCGGGATGGGCATTCAGACTTGCTCGTCGGCACGCAGATGATCGCTAAAGGACACGACATACCCAACGTGACCTTGGTGTGCGTTGTTAATGCGGACATTGGTCTCGGCATGCCGGACTTCCGCGCGGCCGAGCGCACGTTTCAGCTGCTGACCCAGGTGGCTGGCCGGGCCGGCCGCGGCGACAAGCCGGGCCGCGTGCTGCTGCAGACCGTCAATCCCGACCACTACGCGGTGGCAGAGGCCGCGCGCCAGGACTACCGCGCCTTCTACGACCGCGAGAAGATGTTCCGCCGCGCACTGGGGTACCCGCCGTACACCTCAGTCGCGCTGCTGCTGGTGCGCCGTCCTGAGCTGTCCGAGGCGTTGGAGATGAGTCGGGGCCTTGGCGACTGCCTACGCCCCGTCCCTGACTCGGTCCGCATGATCGGCCCCGCCAGCGCACCGATGGTCCGCCTGCGCACGGAGTACCGCTTCCAGTTGCTCGTACTGTCGGCCCGCCGCGCGGCTCTGGCGAGCGTTCTGCGTCAGGCGCGCGACTACGCGTCGGAGCACGAGTGGCCGCCCACGGCCCTGACCATCGACGTGGATCCGATCAACTTCCTGTGAGGACGGGCTGCGCGAAACACCCCCCCGGCGCGAGAGAGCCGGCGGCCATGGCCTGGACAGCAGCGTCCGGCCAGCAGATGGTGGGCCCTTCGGAAGCGGCCCAATCTCAGTCGGCCGTCTCCAACGCGGTCAGGTCAGCCCTTCTGGCCGCGCGGACCTCCGCGTTGTACGCTCGAAGGGCCTGAACGGCCCGATTGTGGTCCCGCAATCGTGCGGAGAACGAATGGCCGCTGGTGTACCCGGGACGGGCCACGAAGAAGATGAAGTCTGTCTCGGCAGGGTCGAACGCGGCCTTCAGCGACGCCGCGCCAGGATTCGTGATAGGGCCCGGTGGCAGGCCCTTGTGGACGTAGGTGTTGTACGGTGTCGGGTCGGACAGGTCCCTCCGGTACAGCATTCCCCGATAGCGCCCCTCGAGCATCAGCCCGTAGGCTATCGTCGGGTCGCACTGCATGAGCATCCCTCGCCGCATTCGGTTGTGGAAGACCGAAGACACCAGCGGCCGCTCGCCCGACACCCCCGTCTCATCCTCGATCATGGAGGCTAGGACGGTCGCATCCCAGTCCGAAAGATCCACCGTCCGATGCTTACGGGCCTCTGCCAGAGCCTCACGGAAACTACGCAGCATCGACCGGACCAGATCGTGCACCGTCGATGCCTTGGACAGGTGGTAGGTGTCCGGGAACAGTGCGCCCTCAAGCGTGGTCGCCTCCGGCAGCAGGTCCTTGATCGGGCCGGGCAGTTGCGTAAGGGCCAAGAACTCGGCCTCAGTGCCGATGCCCTTCTTGGCGACAAGCTCAGCGATCTCGAACCGGTTGAGGCCTTCGGGGACGGTGATCGGATAGAGCCGCACACGGCCCTTCGCGAGCTTCTCAAAGACCTCTTCGGCCGACATTGGCCGCTCGAACACGTACTCCCCGGCCATGAGCTTCGCGGACCGATTCCGCACTCGTTTCCAAAGGAAGCTCCACTTGTGGGAGAGTACGTCTTCATCAACAAGCAGTTCGGCGATTTCGACCGACGAGAGTCCGCGCTGGACGTCAACGATGCGAGGCTTGTCGAAGCGTTCCGGAGATTGGGACAGGCAGCCGGCGACCATGGCGGCCGCGGCGACTAGCGCCAATGGCCTACACCGCTGTGGTTGCCTCAAGGTAGCTCTCCAGCAGGATGACCGCGGCCATCCGGTCAACGTCTCCGGGCGCCGTCGGGCGGCCCTTCAGGGCTTGCCGGGCCTCCCAGCTTGTGAGCTGCTCGTCCCACATCTGGACCTTGAGGCCGGCGTGCCTGCCGAGTTGGAATGCGAAGCGCGCCGCCTTGCGGGACGAACCGCTGGTCCGGCCGTCGGCGCGCCGCGGATCCCCGACGATCACCGTCTCGGCCCGCGCTTCGCGGATCAGGCCGATAAGTGCGTCATAGTCTTCCCTGGGGGTCTTCCTTTCCAGAGTGGGAATGCCGCGTACGGTGATGCCCAAAGCGTCGCTCACGGCGATCCCAATGCGCTTGGTCCCCCAATCGAGGGCCATGACTGGCAGTTTTGGTCTCATTCGACCAACAAAGACCTAACATGATTCTACGCCAATCCGCGGCTAATTGTTGTCCGACGGATTACCTCTTGCGGTCCCAAGGCTGCGGCGGCAGTGGCGCATAGCGTGGCCGGGCATCGCGTTCTGGCATGGATTCCGCGATCCGCCGCAGCTTGGCCAGCGCTCTGATGTGTTCGCTGACCGCAGTTCCGAGCAGGTTGCGTTCCTCCCAAGGATCCTCGCGCAAGTCGTAGAACTCGGTGACCATTCCGTCGTGCACGTGGACCTTGTGGCGCTTGTCCCGGATCACGCGCGGCGCATAGTCCAGCACGCCACGCACCCCGCGATCGTCCAATATCGCCGGCCCGAAGCCCATCGCGAGGATCCATTCCCGAGGGCCGTCGGCCCGCTTGCCCAGCAGGACATCGGCAATTGAGCGGCCGTCAATGGCGAAGTCCTCGGGGACTTGCGCCCCAGAGAGATCACAGAACGTTGGCAGTAGGTCGGAGAAATCCGTCAATGCGTCGGTAGTCACGCCAGCCGGGACCAGCCCGGGGCCGTTGGCGATAAAGGGCTGGCGTGGGCCATTCTCGGTCAGTCGGCCTTTTCCTCCTTGGACGGCCCGCCCGTTCATGCGGCCGCTGATGCCCCGTGAGGATCCGTTGTCCGTGGTGAAGATCACGATCGTGTTGTCCCGGATGCCGGCATCGTCCAAGGCCCTCACCAGCTGGCCCACCAGGTAGTCCGTGTAGCGCACCATGGCTCTGTGGCGCTCCATTCTGGTCTCGGCGAACGGCTCGTGGGGTGTGGCCACCAGCGGGCCGTGGGTCAATGCCATGGGGTAATACAGGAACATCGGACCGTCCTTGTGGCGCTGCACGAAGTCGACCAGGAATTCGTTGTAGATGTCCGGACCGAACGCCCCCTCGTACGTGCGGCTGGCGGACTTGCTGGTGTAGACGTAGGGATCCCAGTAGCGCTCGTCGCTGGCCGGATTGCCTCCCTCCCCGCCGGTCCACACGGCCCATTCGTCGAAGCCGTGTTCGTTGAGGACTCCGGGCTGGACCCGGAAGTCGTTGATCTGCCACTTGCCCGCTATGGCGGTCGAGTAACCGGCTTCGCGCAGCAGCCTTGCCACTGACGGATTCTTGGCGGGGTCGAAGTGGCAGCCGGCTCCCCAGCGTGGCACGTCCCAGTGATTCGTCCAGCCGTGCCGGAAGGGGTACTGGCCCGTCAAAAGCGTGACCCTCGTGGGCGTGCACTGGGGCATGGAGTAGGCGTTCTGGAAGACCATGCCGCCCGACGCCAGCTTGTCGATGTTCGGCGTCTCGATGCCCTCCCCTCCGTAGCTTGAGATCCATTCTGGGCCGAGATCGTCCACCATGATGAACACGAGGTTCGGCGGCGCGGCAAGGGCGCCTGAGGCGGTCAGCAGCAGGCCCGCCCGAGCAAGTGAGGGCAACATCACACCCAAAGCGTAGTACGCGGGAGGGTCCCGAGGCCAGCCCCCTTGCGCGAACCGATGCTTCCGGATGGGCCACACTGGGTACGCAATGGGAGCCGAATTCTCGTCCGACGACCAGGCCATCTACGAAATCCAGACCGATGACGAAGGTCCTCAGGGCCGACTGCCGCTGACGCCGACGATGTTGCGGACTCTGCCGAGCGGCGACGTGTTCGGGTGGACGCAGGATGCAGGCATGGGCTGGAACCCTGCGCATCTCGGCAGGGACGAGTACCTGATCCTGAGCACCCAGGGCGGCATCCGCGCCGAGGACGGATCGCCGGTCGCACTCGGTTACCACACCGGGCATTTCGAGGTCGGCCTGCTGATGCAGGAGGCCGCGCTGGAGCTGCGCAATCGGGGGGCGATTCCGTTCGCCGGCTACTGCAGCGACCCGTGCGACGGCCGCACTCAGGGGACTCCGGGAATGATGGACTCCCTGCCGTATCGCAATGACGCCGCACAGGTCCTGCGCCGCCTGATCCGGTCGCTACCCACGCGGCGCGGGGTCATTGGTGCGGCCACCTGCGACAAGGGCCTTCCGGCCATGACCATGGCGCTGGCGTCGATGGGCGAGCTTCCCTGCGTGCTGGTGCCAGGCGGGGTAACCCTGCCTGCGCGCGGAGCCGAAGACGCCGGGATCGTGCAGACGATCGGCGCGCGCTTCAGCCACGGAGAGATGAGCCTGGAGGATGCCCAGGTGCAGGGCTGCCGGGCCTGCGGTTCGCCCGGGGGCGGCTGCCAGTTCTTGGGGACGGCGGCCACGGCCCAAGTTGTGGGTGAGGCCCTAGGGCTTGCGCCGCCGCACACCGCGCTAGCCCCGTCCGGGCAGGCGGTCTGGAAGGAAGCGGCCCGGCGCGCGGTCAGGGCGGTCATGAGCCAGCGTTCCGCAGGCCTGACGGCCCGCGACATCGTCACCGACCATGCCGTGCGCAATGCCATGGCTCTGCACGCGGCCTTCGGCGGTTCGACCAATCTGCTGCTGCACCTGCCGGCCGTCGCCCACTGCGCGGGCCTTGCGAGCCCGTCCGTGGACGACTGGGCCGAAGTCAATCGCCGGGTCGTGCGGCTTGTCGACGTGTTGCCGAATGGGCCGGTCGGCCACCCGACGGTTCGGGTGTTCTTGGCGGGCGGCGTGCCCGAGGTCATGCTTCACCTGAGGGATCTCGGACTGCTGCACCTATCGACCCTCACGGCCGATGGCGAGCGCTTGGGCGACATGCTGGCCGCCTGGGAGACGAGCGAGCGCCGCGCACGCTTCCGGGACCGGCTGGCCGCTCTGGACGGTGTCGATCCCGACAGCGTGATCTATTCCCCGGAGGCCGCAGCCCGGCGGGGCCTTACCAGCACGATCACATTCTGCAGGGGGAACTTGGCGCCTGAGGGGTCGGTAGTCAAGAGCACGGCGATCGATCCGTCCGTTGTTGGTCCTGACGGAGTCTACCGCAAGCGCGGAGCGGCCCGGTTCTTCACTAGGGAGGCCGATGCGGTAGCGGCCATCAAGGAGGGTGGGGTCCGGCCCGGAGACGTCATGGTGCTTGCCTGCTGCGGGCCGCTGGGCTCCGGCATGGAGGAGATTTACCAGATCACATCGGCGCTCAAGCACCTCTCGCGCGGCAAGGAGATCGCGGTCGTCACGGACGCCCGCTTTTCGGGCGTCTCCACTGGGGCATGCATTGGTCACGTCGGACCCGAGGCGCTGGCCGGAGGCCCCATCGGCAAGGTCTTGGACGGCGACAGGGTGCAGATCGTCATCGACACGCGCCGGCTGGTCGGGTCGGTGGACTTGGTGGGAGACGCCGACCGGCGTTTCAGCCCTGAAGAGGGCAAGGCCATTCTGGCGGCGCGGCCCGGCCGGGACGACCTAGCCCCGCACCCGGACCTGCCGGACGACACGAGGCTGTGGGCGGCCCTGCAGGCCTGCAGCGGCGGTACTTGGCGGGGCTGCGTCTATGACGTCGACGCGATCCTCACCAGGCTGAACGGCCGCCCCCGCTGAAGCCGGGCTGCGGTGGCCGCCGTCACGGGCGAATGATCGATCCGTCCCGTCGGCGGGTAGTGCCCCACGAGTAGTCGAAGGGCTCGTCGTAGCGCGAATCGACGCTGTATTTCGCGGCCAGATCCTCGTCGATCTCCATGCCCCAGCCTGGGGCCTCGTTCGGATAGAAGAAGCCGTTCTCCAGACGCGGGCACCCCTGGAACACCTCGTGGACGGAGTCGGGCCACGTCCTCGCTTCTTGGATTCCGAAGTTGTAGCAGCTCACGTCTAGGGCGATGTTTGCGAGGTGCCCCACGGGAGATGTGTCCCCGGGGCCGTGCCAGGCTGTCAGCACTCCGAACCATTCGCACAGCGCGGCCAGCTTGCGGGCAGGCGTCAGGCCCCCGATCTGAGAGATGTGCACACGGATGAAGTCGATCAGCCGCTCGGTGATCAGGCCGGTGAACTCGTGGGGCGAGTTGAACAGCTCGCCCATCGCGATGGCCGTGGTCGTCTGCGAGCGCATGTGCCGGAAGTAGCCGATCTGCTCCGGGGAGAGGGGATCCTCAATGAAGAACGGCCGGTATTCCTCGACCCGCTTCAGGAGCCACATGGCCTGAGCATTGCTGATTCGCTCGTGCACGTCGTGCAGCAGCTCGATCTCCTCACCTAGCTGCTTTCGCATGTGCTCGAAGAGCTTGGGCACGCTGAGGAGGTAAGGCGTCGGTTCGTACATGCGCTCGTTGTGGGGACCGCCCGACGGAGGGCCGAGAAACTCCTGCGGCCTGCCGCCGGCCGACCGCGCCCCGTAGTTCGCGTTGCCGCTGATGCCCATCTGTATGCGGATGTGCCGAACGCCCTGCTCGATGTATTCCCGGGCGGCGTCCTCGACCTCTTCAGGGCTCCCGCCGGACGCATGCCGGTAGACGTCGGCCGCTTGGCGGACTTTGCCGCCCAGCAGGGCGTAGACCGGCATGTTCGCGCGCTTGCCCTTGATGTCCCACAGTGCCTGGTCCACGCCGCTCATCGCGTTGTAGAGCACCGGCCCGTTTCGCCAGTAGGAGCTGACGTACATCGTCTGCCAGATGTCCTCGATGTGGTCGGGGTTCTTGCCCTTGAGGAAGGGGCGCAGGAACTCGTCCACCGCCGTGACGACTGCCTTGGCCCTCTGGGTGAAGGTTGCACAGCCATAGCCGTACAGCCCGGGCTCGCTGGTCTCGACCTTGACGATCACAGTCCTGGGCAGGCCGGGTGGTGCGGTGAGGATCGACTTGACGTCAGTGATCGTCACTTCGGGCATCCCGCCTTGGGCCGGCATCCGCTGCGCCGCCGCGAAGGATGGCACGGCAGCTGTTCCTAGGGTCCCGATCCATTTCAGGGCGTTGCGGCGTCGCATGAGCACATTGTATTTGGTGGGCTCCCGACCCGTGGGCCTACCTCTCGCTTGATTCCCATGGCCCAGAGCGGCAACGATGGAGTCTTGGAGTCCTCTCGCGTTGCGTGTCGTGGTCACAGGTGCTGCCGGCTTCATCGGATCCCATCTTTGCGACCGACTGGTCGCCGACGGCCACTCGGTGTTGGGCCTGGACAACCTCAGCACCGGTTCTCTGCGGAACTTGCGCGGTCTTCGGGAACATGCGCGGTTCTCGTTCCGCACGCATGACGTATGCACGGAGTTTGACTGCGCCGGCCGCGTGGACGTGATCTACAACCTCGCCTGCCCAGCCAGCCCGAAGGACTACCTGGGGGGCCCAGTCCGCACGCTGCTGGCGAGCGCGCTGGGCACGAGGAACATGCTCGATCTGGCGCTGCGCAAGTGTGCGGTCTTCCTTCAGGCATCGACTTCGGAAACCTACGGCGACGCGCGCGTGCACCCTCAGCCGGAGGGCTACTGGGGAAACGTCAATCCAGTAGGGCCGCGCTCGGTCTATGACGAGGGCAAGCGCTTCGCCGAGGCGCTGACGATGGCCTACAACCGGCGCCACGGGGTGCGTACGCGCATTGCGCGACTGTTCAACGTGTACGGCCCGCGCATGCGTCGTACCGACGGGAGGGTGCTGCCCGCATTCCTGGACCAGGCGCTACGCGGAGTCCCGCTAACGGTGTTCGGCGACGGTTCCCAGACTCGCAGCTTTTGCTTCGTCGCCGACATTGTCGACGGCATGGTGCGTTTGGCGGCGAGCGGCGTGTGTGACCCCGTGAACCTGGGCGCCGACGAGGAGATCACGGTGCTGGAGCTCGCCTCAAGCGTGCAAGAGGCCGTGGGCGGCAGCAGCGGGATCGAGTACCACGAGCTGCCGCAGGATGACCCGCGTCGCCGCTGCCCGGACATTTCCAGGGCCAAGCGCGTGCTGGCGTGGGAGCCGAACGTCGGAATGGCGGAAGGCATCCGCGCAATGCTCGCGTCCTATCGTGCCGTCGGGGCGTCCACTTCGGGGGAGGAGCCCGCCGGTGATGGCTGATCGGGGCCATTCCCGCAGTGAGCCTCGGCCACTTCGCGTCCTACTTACCAATGACGATGGCATTGAGGCGCCCGGGTTGGCAGTGCTCGAAGCTGCGCTGCCTGCCGGCTGCTCCCCGACAATCGTGGCCCCGTCGGAGGAGCGGTCTGCCTGCAGCCATCAGGTGGTCACGGCGCGACCGATGCGCCCCGTGCGCCTCGGCCCTAGGCGGGTCGCCGTCGACGCCTTCCCGGCAGACTGTGTGCGGCTGGCGTTCCACGAGCGATGGGGCCCCTTCGACTGGGTGCTCGCTGGCGTCAACCACGGTGCGAATCTGGGGGCTGACATCTACTATTCCGGGACGGTCGCGGCGGCCCGTGAGGCAGCGCTGCTGGGCATTCGGGCGATCGCGGTCTCGCACTACCGGGACCGTTTGCTGGATGATTCCGACTGGGACCGCGCTCGGGGTTGGGTTCGGCGCGTGTTGCCCGCGCTGCTATCCACGCCGTTGGGCCAGGGGGAGTACTGGAACGTCAACCTCCCGAGCTTGCCGGCCGGTCCGGCCGACCCTCCGGTGGTGGAGTGTCCCGTCGACACCAGCCCTGTGCAGGTGCGCTATTCCGCCGACGGGCCGGAGCGACTGTACAGCGGCGTCTACACAGAGCGCCCTCGGCGCGTCGGCTCCGATGTCGACGTCTGCTTCGGCGGCAGCATTGCCGTCTCCCGGCTAAGCCTTCCATGAGGGTGCATGGGAGAATGGGGAGTCCGCATTGCGGCAAAGGAGGATAGACCAGCTGCTCGTCGAGCGGGGCTTGGCCGAGTCCCGCCACAAGGCGCAAGCTATGGTGCTTGCCGGGGAGGTTCTTATCGACGAGCAGCCGGCGGGCAAGCCAGGCAGGCGCGTGCCGGTAGGCTCTGTGGTTCGCCTGATCCGCCAGCGGCCAAGGTTCGTCAGCCGGGGCGGGCACAAGCTGGACGCGGCTATGGAGCACTTTGCAATCGATGTGCGCGGCTTGGCCTGCCTGGACATCGGTTCTTCCACCGGCGGATTCACGGACTGTCTGCTGCAGCGCGGGGCCGCAAGGGTGCATGCCGTCGACGTGGGCACAAACCAGCTGCACTGGCGGCTGCGCAAAGACCGGCGCGTTCGCGTCTTGGAGCGATTCAACGCGCGCTACCTGACTTGGGACGATTTGGGTGAGGCAGTGTCGTTCGCCTGTTGTGACGTGAGCTTCATCTCGGCGGCTAAGGTCGTGGGCCGTCTGCCCCTCGTGATGCGGGACGCCGGAGAAGCGGTGGTGCTGGCCAAGCCGCAGTTTGAGGTGGGGCGGAGCGAGGTCGGCAAGGGAGGGGTAGTGCGAGAGCGGTCGAAGCAGCTTGCCGCGGCGTCGCAGGTCGGCAGCGCGCTGCGGCGCTCGGGCTTCAGAGGGGTCTCGTGGATTGAGAGCCCGCTGATGGGCCCTGCCGGCAATCGGGAGTTCTTGGTGCACGGCACCCTCGCGTCCAGAGCAGGTCGAGGTGGTTCGGCGTGATCGAGAGCATCGGCGTCATCAGCAAGCCAGGTCGTGCCGACATTCCCGGTCTGGCTCGGCGCATCTTGGAATGGGCCGAGA
This sequence comes from Bryobacterales bacterium, assembly GCA_965203925.1. Taxonomy (GTDB): domain Bacteria; phylum Acidobacteriota; class Terriglobia; order Bryobacterales; family UBA6623; genus VXMF01. The sequence goes on along the minus strand of OZ241924.1, from coordinate 5,882,040 downwards.
ATCGCGGGGTTTCTGTCACCATGGACCGCACGACGGCCCGCTATCTGGGGCGTGAAGACGGGTTGTCGCGCGAGGCTGTGCCGGACCGCAGCGACCTCATCGCCGTGCTGGGTGGCGATGGGACACTCCTCTCCGCGGCTAGGGCCGTGGGTGCCCGGCAGACGCCGCTGCTAGCCGTGAACCTCGGCGGCTTGGGCTTCATGATGACCACCGGGCCCGACGAGCTCCCTAGGGCGCTGGCGGCGGTTGTGCGGGCGGAGTACCGCTTGGACTCTAGGATGGTCCTGGAAGCCGACTTGGTGCGGCAGGGCCGAGTCATTGACCGGTTCTTCGCGCTCAACGACGTAGTCGTTTCCAATGCCGGCGTTGCGCGGCTGCTGCACTTGGAGGCATTCGCGGACGGCGAGTTCGTGTGCGGTTACCGCTCGGATGGGCTGATCGTCTCGACGCCCACGGGTTCGACTGCTTACTCGCTGGCAGCCGGTGGGCCGGTGATGCCCCCGGACGTGGCGGCGCTCTCGCTGACCCCTATCTGCCCGCACAGCCTCTCCAACCGCCCGGTTGTGCTGCCTGCGACGGCGCGCATTGAGATCCGCATGCTGGACGACACTACTGGGAAATACGTCAGCGTAGATGGGCAGGTGGGACGGCATGTCCGGCACAGCGACCGATTGCGGGTTTGGCGGGCTGGGCACACCGTGGACATCGTCCAAACCAAGAGCGTTCCGTTCTTCGACGTCCTGCGCAGCAAGCTGCGCTGGGGGGACCGATCGATACCGGCAACTGGTTCTGGCGGAGGGTCGGCGCCCACCTGACCGCTTGACTGAGTTCGTTGCGCTAGTGCCAAGTGTGTCCGGCGACTCCGTTCGGCTCAGGCGCAACGGAACAGTGCGGCGAGTTCGCTCAGAGCGCTCAGCTCCCTAGCAGCGGAAGAGACGCAAAGAACGCCAGGCACGCGACTAGGGCAATGGTGATCCAGAGCGGATTGCGGGCGTCTAGCCCGACCCACTTGGGCCGGCCGTTGAGGAGGATCAGGGTCAGCGCAAGAGCTGGCAGAAAACAGGCCCCCACGATTCCGTACGTGAGCTGGATCTGCTGGACCGGCGCGTTGAGCAGAAAGAGCGGGACGATCGCCACTAGCACCACGCACAACCGATACGGCTTGGATGTTCGGAGGTCCCCTGACTTGCCGCTCCCCATCCGTGCGAAGTCCGCGAACATGTACGGAATGCTCTGCCAGACTCCTAGCAGGCTCGAGAAGACAGCCCCCCAGAAGCCGATAAGGAATACCCAGTGTCCGACCGGCCCGATGGCCTCGCCGAGGCGCTCGGCCATCTGTGTAGCAAGCCTCGCGCCGCTGCCGCTCACCTCGATCTGCGACCCGATGATTATGACGCAGAAGCCGAACACGGCCGTCACTCCGTTGCCGACGGCCAAGTCAATCCGGCACTCCCGCAACATCCCCATGCCGCGTCGGCCGTGTTCCCCTATCCAATACCCGTACGACAGCAGGGTCACCGTGCCCCCGACGCCCCCGAGGACTGCCAAGAGCCAAGAGCTGCCGGACTGCGGGATGGAGGGTACCAGCCCCGCAGCAATGGTGCCGAGAGGCGGTGCGATCATCGCCGTTGTGCCGACGACCGTGAGGAACATCAGCCCGATCAGGGCAGACATGATGGACTCGAAGGCCCGGAAACCGCCGGTCAGCACGATGGCAACGCCGACCAAGGAGTGGACCATGGCCCAAACGGTCACGGAGGTCTCCGTATCCCCTATGGCCAGGATCGCCGTCCCCGCAACGCCGCACGCGTTGGCGAGGGCGCGCCCGACGATCACGGTGAACATGGCGAGGAAGACGAGGAACGGCCACCGGATCCACTTGCCGAGCTTGTCATGCCAGCCTTCCAGCAGGGTCGTTCCCGTCGCAAGCTGCCAGCGCGCCACGCCCTCGCTGAGCACGAACTTGAGGAAGGCGCCAACAGCGACGGCCCAGAGTGCTGCAGTGCCCAATTCGGCTCCGGCCAGCGTGCCGGTCATGAGGTCTCCGGCACCGACTCCTGTGGCCGCCATCAGGAGTCCCGGCGCGATCAGCCTGTACCAGCCATGCTGCATGCCAACTAGCGTACGCGCTAGGCGCAACGGCGGGGAACGCAGCTTGGACCACGGCGCACATCGTCAAGTGGGTCGCGGAAGACCCGCAGCGCAGGCCTACAGCCGGGAGTGGAATTGGCGTTGCCGACACGGCTGCCACGAATGTGCTCGGATGGCGAACCCACACACGCGACGGGCCAGCCAAGCCCCGCAGAACGCCCAGTGCCGAGAGAGGGGCCTACTAGGCCTCCACAGTAGGCCAAGGCCTTCCACCCGGCTGACGTGCCGCCTCTTCCTGTCGCCGTGCCAGCTCGCCACATTGGGCGGGCGGGTTACCTCGATAGTCCACTGATCCCGAGGCGGCATTACATCCATCCGTTCAGCCGAGCGACAAGGTCTCCGAGCGGCGACTCGGAGCTGGCTAGCTGTGCGACTATGGACTCGCCCCATGACCTGTCGATCAATCTCCCGGCGTGACTTCGTGGCCGGTTCCCTGCTTGCCGGAGTGTCGGCCTCGGCCTGCGGTCGCCCCTCCATGCCTGAGGAACGGCCAAACATCGTCCTTTGCATGGGTGATGACCATGGCTGGCACGAGACTGGCTACAACGGCCACCCACACGTCCGCACCCCAGTGCTCGACGAGATGGCGGCGAGTGGACTGCGCTTCGATCGCTTCTATGCGGCCGCTCCCGTTTGCTCGCCGACGAGGGGCAGCGTGATGACAGGCCGGCACCCGAATCGCTACGGCACGTTCTCCGCCAACCGTTCGATCCGCCCGGAAGAGATCTCGATCGCACAGATCCTCAGTGCAGCCGGCTATGCCTGCGGTCACTTCGGGAAGTGGCACTTGGGCCCCGTCAAGGCCGGCTCGCCCACCAATCCGGGTGCCCTGGGTTTCGAGGAATGGCTGTCGCACGACAACTTCTTCGAAATGGATCCCGTGCTGTCCCGGAACGGTGGAACTCCCCAACGCTATCCGGGCGAAAGCTCCCAGATCGTCGTTGACGCGGCGACGGACTTTATGGACCGCGCGCGCTCCGAGGATCGGCCCTTCTTCGTTGTGATCTGGTTCGGATCTCCGCACGAGCCGTACGGCGCGAGCGCGGATGACCTAGCCGAGTACGCTGACCTGCCCGCAGACCTCGAGGAGCAGTCGGCCAGGCTCACGTCATTGGAGACTGGCTTGCCGACGAGCCTTCCGCTGGATCAGGTCCTGCAGGCGCGCTATGCGGAAATCACGGCCATGGACCGTGCATTGGGGGACCTCCGTGGGCATCTTGACGCCGCCGGAGTTCGCGGGGACACCCTGCTTTGGTACTGCAGCGACAATGGCGCCCCTTCCGAGGCCACCCTCGGATCCCCTTTGCGGGCCCACAAAGGGAGGGTTTACGAAGGCGGTGTGCGAGTCCCAGCCGTCATTGAGTGGCCGGACCGCATTCCCGAGCCCATCGCGACGGAGGTTGCTGCGGTCACAAGCGACATCCTTCCCACGCTGTGTGAACTGACCGACACGGCATTGCCCGATCGGCCCCTGGACGGGATCAGTCTCGTCGGCGCCATCGATGGATCTCGCCGCGAGAGGCAGGAGCCCATTTGCTTTTGGAGTTACCGCGGCAATCAAGAGAGTTCGGGAGAGCCTTATATTGAACCCAGCCTTCAACAAGGGACAACTCCGCTCGTCAAGCAGATGAATGGCTTATATACACGGAACTTCCGGAACTTCCGCTATGAGGGCGAGGCGGATGGGGACTTGGCCGGCCCGCGGGCCGTGCTCGACAATCGCTTCAAGCTGGTGGTAGATGGTGAGGGCAGCCAGCGGGCTGACGGTGCGGACGGTCCGGTTAGGGAGCTCTATGACATACGGCAGGATCCGAGCGAGGAGAGGGACATTTCGGAGCAGCATCCCGACGAAGTCGCGCGTCTCGATGCGCACTTGGAGCAGTGGCAGCGGTCGGTCCTCCGCAGTCTGGCAGCCGAGGACTACTAACTCAGACTGGTCCGCGCGGGGATGGCCGAAAGGCGGTCCTTCTGACCGGGCGGTTGGACACCGTCAACAGAGGGGGTCTCGGATAGCCCAGGTGTAGGTGCGAATTGTCCTGTGATTGCTGAAGGTGGAGCCGGTCCGCTGGCTGGCCGATTCTCTGAAGCGGGGTAGCCTCACCCGCTACGCTCTTGCCCGGGGCCTGTGTGAACGGGAAGACTCACAGTTCCGGACATCGGGAGATCTGGGACCTTCGCCTCGTGGTGGCACTGCTCTGGGCAGATAGGGGGATTATCTCTGCTGCCCGCTGTGAAGGTGACGCGCCCCAAGAAGATCTGGCGTGTCGATGGCGCACGGCTTCCATTACGTGGTCGCGATCATCGACCGCACTTCCGGAAAGTGCTGACTCCGCGGCTCTCCAACCGCTAAACGGAATCGTATGCGCTCGGATGTCCTCAGATCGCGAGCTGTGCGTGGGACCCGATCCGAACAAGTTCTAGGCCGTCGGAATCCCGTTTCCGGTAGATCAGCACGAGGTCGGGTCTCAGATGGCAGTCGCGACAGTCTTTGAGTGGACCTTTCATTTGATGGTCGACGTAGCGAGCTGGGAGCGACGCGTCCGCCGCCAGTAGTGCCAGCGCTTCGAGAAGGGTCTCGTTGAGATGACTGCCGTGCACGCCACGCTTCACACGTTTGAAATCTCGCTTGAACTGAGCGGTCCGTTTGACTGTGCGGACACTCTGGTTCTTGGCCATAGCCGACCAGATTCCTCAGTCATCGCGATTGAGTTCGGCGAGCGCGTCCTCCGGACTGCCGAGTTCCACGAGGTCGCCCCGGCGCGCCGCCTCGATGGCCGCGACGGTGGTGCGGTTACGGATCAGCGCCCTGCTGTCTAGCCCGGTGCCCGCTTCGGTCTCCCATTGGATGAGCGAGCGGGGATCAACGAATAGGTCCCCTGCGGGATGCGGACGCTCGACACGTTGGACGAATCCCTTCTTCTGAAGCGAGACCAACCGGTTGCCCGCAGCCGTTTTCTCGATACCGACTTGATTGGCAAGGCCCGATGCGTGTACGGTCCCACCGGCTTCGAAGACCAGGCCGAGAGTTTCTCGATCCCTGGCAGTCAAAATGCCAACGGGTTCCGCATACTTGAGGTCTGAGTAGGTGGAACATAGGAACACCGCAACGTTTTGGGATGCGGCAATATCGCCAATCACGCTTCGCGTGTCCTCGTCCTCGCTGCAAATGAACACAGAGCAGCTACCATATCGGCCCGCCTTTACGTCCTCGCCAAGGGTCACGACGACATTTCGCAGGACCGGCGGGGTCGGGCGAACGGCGCCCATGTGGATAACGCCGAGCCTTGGGGGGTGCTTACGCTCCGGGGGCATGAACCGGTGGACGACTTGGTCGGCGTAAGGGTCATCCCAGACGGCCGGCCCCGTGCCGGCGGGTACGAACTTGACGTCAAAGTTGACTGCGTCGGACATTGGCCGTTCTCCTCTCTACGGTACTGGTGACGTAGTCCCGTATCGTAAGACAGGATAACCACAGATTCAATATGCACTTCGGATCGTAGGTCATGCGGACATGGTTTCGTCTAACACATCGTCGTGTTCCGGTGGAAGCGGGCCAGAGGCGATAAAGCGGACGTGGTTCTTTCGAGTCGCAGCGGCCAGTCCACGATCGAAGTCCTCGGAAGGGGTGGAACGTCCCAAGGGCGAGTGAGGGCGCTGGGAGGTTTGAAGCGCCACTCATCGGGAAATCACCTCCTATGAACTGGAACCCGTCCGAGAACTCGTGAACGAAAACGGCCTCGTACTTGAGGAGGCACCACAGACGCTCGGTGAAGATGTTGTCTATACAGCGGCCCGTGCGGCCCACGGAGATGGCACCTCCGGGGTCTTTGACCACGGAGGTGAACTCCAGGCTGGTGAACTGACTGCCCTGATCGGTGTTGAGGATCTCGGGGCGGCCGACGCGCTTCAGGGTACCCGTCAGGGTATCGGTGCATAAGCGAGTATCGCGGGTGTCCAAAAGCCGGAAGGATTGCACCCCGCGGGTGGCCCAGTCCATCACCGCCATTAGGTACAGGAAGCCCGTCTAGTCGGGAATGTAGGTGCGGGGGTGGGACCGGAGCGCCCTCTTGCCTTTCGAGCGGGACCACGGTGATGAGCGAACGGGTGGCCGAAAATAATCGGGTGTCAATTGGCAACCGACAACTGCAAACTACGGAGAATGCCGTCGGTTCGAGTCTGAACAGAGGCGCGTCTACCTCTAACCTCCTGAATGCCGCTTCCAAAGCCTCCACCTTTGCGTTCGCGTGGTTCTCGTACACTCGTGTTCCAGTTAGGTTACGACACCACGCTGTACTTCCCTCGAAAAGCTTCGACGTAGTCTTTGTCCTGACAGATACAACTACCTCGAGAGTCTTTAGCCACTGGATACACTTGAAAACGTTCCTGCGACCTGAGTACGTCAAGTTGCGCGATTGTGCTGTGTTCCGGTTCGCGCTGACCCAGCCTGACCGCGGCGGCGGCGAGCAAGACGCCGGCCAAGGCGGACTGGTGGGCCAGTGGGACATGAACATCATCGGCGGGGACACCGATTTCACCCAGTGCAATCACGGCACCACCGCAAAAGCCCTCCGAATACAGATCCCACAACGATCGGCCCTCGAAGGGCAACAGTTTCTCGAGCGCAACGCCACGCGCTGCTGATATTGCCTCCAGCAAACTCCTTGTTGCACCCTCTCTCTTGTGTAGCAGTTCCCGTACTTCCATCAACCGGTCCGAAACGCCAAACGACTCGGCAATGATTACATCCTCGCTGCTTTGCTGACCATTCGGCTGGTACAGGCAGTTCACGCACGCACCTTTCGTGAAGTTGTGGACGGATACACCCAAGTCGCCTGGCTGAGTCCATGCGTTGGCGATGCGACGGGGCAACGATGCCTGCGCTGCGCGACGATCTGTCGCCGAGTCCAATGCTAGGAGGAGGACCTCAGTCCTGTAGCCTTTCCTCTCGAGAAACTCTGCTAAGCTGCACCCGTATGCTTGAGCTCTCAGGGGGCCGGCAAACTTTGCGGCCAAGAACTCTGCCTTAGGCTTGTTCTCAGCGTCTCGTTCGGCCAATACGTAGCGTTGGAGATTGCCTAGGTCAATCGATTCGTTATCCACGATCTCGATTGATCCAATAACATGAGCGCGAGACAGGGCCCAAGCTGTCGCGTTGCCGACGGCACCCGCACCGGCGAGTACAAGGCGGCCAACGTCGCCATTGACCTCGGGGTCGTCGTCCGAGGCAACTGCAGCCGGAATTGCAATCTCCAGATCGTCTTCGAGTTCGGCTCCCTGCAAGAACAGGTGCCTGAACACATCGGCAGCCGCTAGACACGCCGCTAGTCCCGCGCCGAACGGGTTGTTGCTGTTCCCGCACGTCTGCGGGTCACTCCTCGACAGTCTTGCAGTCCATCCGCTAGAACCCGCGAAAAGGGTTCGGGGCACCTTCCGTCCTCCGCTCACCGAACCAATGACCACCTCTACCGTCGGCGTCTGCGACAAGTCGACCCTTGGATTCACTCGCCTCGCCAACTCGGCAGCTTCGCGGTGAGCGCCGCCATTGGATTCATCGCGAACCGTAATTGCCGGATATAGACGAGCGAACAGCCGAACCAAGAGGTCGACGGCTGCACGACCCTCACTACCGGTAGCGCCTGCCCCTAGGACCACCCCGACGCATACGCCTCCCAACATCGTCTCTAAACGCGTCTCGTCCAAACCGGAGATTGCTTGTGCAATAGCGATGGCGTTGCGACGAAAGTAATCAGGTGTTGCCACGGATTACGCCTCCAGTCGCAGGATGCGCCGAGAATCAGCTGGTGATAGCTCCTCCCATCCAGCGCGGGCCAAACGATATAGCGCGGTGTTGGGTCCTCTCACGCCGTAGCGGCAGAAGTCCGGAACCACCAAGGATAGGCCGCCAAGTGTGGTCACCATCGGAAACGCTTCATCCGTTTCCGAGTGAAAAGCTTCGGTCGGGTGGGAGTGCACTTGTACCGCAAGCCGTTCGCCATTCTCGTACAGCCACCGATTCAGTCGGTCTAGTTCATCCCCTTCCACACGAACACAAAGTCCACTCGCGAGTTGGTAAGCGGTTTGATTGGGACTGTGAATCGTCCTGACAAGAAACCGGTCATTATCAATTACACCGCTCCACAACACGAAACGCTCATTCTGTCCAAGCCCCGCTTCGCGTAGTAACCGATCTGTCTCATCACAGACGCGTTCCGGTACAATGAACTCGCGGATTGAACTGAAGGTCTTCATTCTGGTGCTACGCCGAAGCGGAATGCTACCTGTGGTATCATTTGTACATTGAATCCCTCGATTGGTTCTAGACCGTACTTGGACACGATCTCTAATAGCCGTATTAGTCGCCCCCCACCGGAGGGTCGATACAGTTCCCAGTGGTCTCCGCTATGCGCCGGGTGCTCGTGATACTCGCGGACGCCTGCAACGCAAAGGAATGGGATGTCTTCTGGCCCGTACGCTTGCATGAGTGGTTGCTGCGACTGCAGTTGCACTTGCACGTTTCCCTGAATCACTGCCGGTGCCTCGGTCCTTGGCAATGACCGCAGCAACGGCGTGGGCAACTCGTGACCTCTGTACGGCACACAGGTCAATGGATGCACGAGCCGTACCGAAGGCGGTGCTGCATCATAGTTTGTGTAGTCGAACCATACTCCGCAGGCGATTGCGATTGGTTGCGTCTTCGCAGTCGCGAGAATCACCAGCGCACACGGGAAGTCGGCTCGGACGAGAAACCATCCGCGGCGTCCGTACTCCTCGGCCTGCAACCGGAATTCGGCAATCTCTCGGTCGAATTTCCGGCGAGAGACAGCTGGGTCTGTGAACTGCGCCCTATCCCACACAGCTGCCGCCGACGCCGGCCTTCAGGCTCAGGAACAACGTCGCTCCTTCCTTGATGCCGGAAAGCGCGATCTTTGTCCCCATTTCTATGACAGTTCCGGAACCGTCCCGAAGCTCCCAATTCTCTATCGGTTGGCCTGAATTGCCCGACTCATCCAGTGCTTTCGCAGCGGCTTCCAAGAACTCCCACCCTAAGTCGGCCTTCACCGGGACCGGCTGTCCATTGACGACGAATTTGAGGTCAACGTATCTGTCGCTCATCAAAGTCTCCTCCTCGACGACGTTCAGGTACTCAAGGTGCGCACGTCGTACTGTGGGTATTATGCACACTCGCCGCCTAGATTGCAAGAGGGCGGTCGCAGGGGCAGTGAGCTCTCGCGGTCGAGACCCCACAACCGTACCGGATCCCAGGACTGCGCTGCACGGACAGGCCCGGCTGCCGCAAACTTCCTGTGTCCGCCGGAGCGGTCCGATTGGGCGCATATGCAGGAGACGCCGACTGAACCAGACGCGCCACGGTAGAAGCGTCGGTGCCGTGACAGATCACAGGCCCTGGAACAGAAGCAGAAACGCTGCTGACAACAACGATGCGCCCCCGATTCCCCGTCCGCGAATTCGCGCTTCGACACGGCGCGGAGGTTCCCGCCATTGCGGGCAGCCTGAGAGATCCACTCAAGGCAGTGCCGGAGGAGGCTGGCGAGGCACCCCGCGGGGCCGGTGGGGAGGCAGGCCCTGCCAACGCCGACTAAGGCGATCTGTAAGCACTCAGTCCGGTGTGTGTGGCGACAATTAGAAGTTTCGGGTTCGGGGTCCCGAGGCAATACTATTGGTGGTCCTCTCCACGGGAGGGGACATGGGTACAGACGAGCAGGTCGTATTATTGATTGCGGAACTTGAGAACGGCAGGCCGCTGGCTACGGCAGCGACCAATGCGGGCACGAGCCAATCCCCATCCCGCAAGTGGAATTGTAGCGGCGAGTTGCCGGGCACTTGGGGCACTCGCGCCGACCCCTTCGAACAGCACTGGGCGGATATCGAGGCCTTCCTGGTGCGCAATCCGGGAGTGCAGGCAAAGGCGGTCTTCGAGTGCCTGCAGGGCGAGCACGCCGGCCAGTATAGGGACGGGCAGCTGCGCTTCCGGCGGTGGCGCTTGGAGAATGGGCCCGAGCGGGAGCCGTTCTTCGAGCAGGAGTGGCAGGCAGGGCAGCAGTGCCGGTCCGACTGCACGCAAATGAGCAGAATGGCTCGTTCGCCTCCCCGGACTCTGCGTCAACGCCCGCAATGGACCACGCCCGCCTGCCTGTTTAGAGCGTCAGATGGGGGATCGGCGCCACCCTCCTCGCCGAATACCCCGCTGGCGGCGAATGCAATCGACTCTCGGGAAGTGCTGATCTGGCTGCGTGTCTCGCGTCGTCCAAAGAATGGCCGGTCACGACGGCGGTCGCCACCGGTTGCGGTGGCTCAGCCGCGGCAAGCCACGGAGCCGGCATGGCGATCCCTCCGTCATCGCACCGCAACCGATCGATGGGATCTCCGGTCCGTTGGAACCGACTTCTCACCGTCACGGGACGAACTGTCTGTTCGCCGCGACGAGGTGCGTGGCAAGAAACCTGATCTACCGCACGGAGCAGAAACACACCCATCTGGTGTGGCTTCGCTTCCTGAAGCAGATCCACCACGTCGGGCCGAAGGACCTCGATGTGCACCGGATCGCAGCCAAGCACAGCATTCACACTTGTACCAAGGTCAAGGGTTGACTTAGGCGGGACAAACGATCCCACGCGTACCCCACGCTGACCTCGAGGACCTAGACGAACCTAGACGAACGGTTCTCTGTGGATCTGGCAGAGGCCCGCATCCATTCGGGCAGTTTCACAAGCGTCAAGGAACTCACTAACGCGATCACGACCCGCCTGGCCGAGCGCAACGAGAATTCGAAGCCATACCGGCGAATGGCAGTTGGAGAGAGGATCATTGCCAATGATCCACTGCGCACGAAAGGCACTGGGGGACTACCTATGTTGTCTGACTCAGGACACTGGGGCACAGCGCCTGCTCAACCGCTACCGTCTTCGTCTGCGTAAGCCCAGGGGCCCCTAGTGAACAGCCCTCCGTCGACCATCAGCGTCTGGCCCGTCACGAATTCGCTGCGGTCTAGGCAGAAGAACGCCACAGCCTCGGCCACGTCAGCCGGGTATCCCACCCTCCCCGTAGGCGTCAGCCGGCCCCACTGGCCCGCGTAGTCTTCGGCCTCCTGCTCCGTCCGCTCAATCAGGATTGCCCCTGGCGCCACGCAGTTGACCGTGATCCCGTAGGGGCCAAGTTCTGCGGCCGCCACCTTCGTGAACTGTTCCATCCCGCCCTTGCTCGCCGTGTAGCTGACCAAGTTGGGGAACGCAACCTTGTTGCACCCGGAGCCGATGTTCACGATGCGGCCGCCACCCCGCTCCCGCATGTGGCGTGCGGCCAGTTGCGTGCAGAGGAAGCAGCCTTTAAGGTTCGTGTCGACCACCCGGTCCCAGTCCTCTTCAGTCAGCTCGAGCAGCGGTGCCCATACTTGGGTCCCGGCATTGTTCACCAAGATGTCAAGGCTCCCAAAATGGCCCAAGACTTCGTTGAAGATCTGGCGGACCTGGCGAGATTCGCCCACCGACCCCTGAACGACAAGTGCGTCCCTGCCTGCCGCCCTCAGCGCGTCGGCGGTCGCTTCCGCGCCGGAACGGTCCGTGTTGCAGTGCACTGCGACATCGCAGCCCAGCTGGCCCAGCCGCTTCGCGATTCCGCGTCCTACTCCCTTGCTCGAACCTGTGACTAGGGCACTCTTTCCGGACAGTTCGAGCATGGTTGGCCCGCAGTGTAGCAGCCGATCGCCCGTACGCTGAACCTTACCGGGACTGCCCGCAGATCTGTGCCAAGGCCTTGGCTATCGTCCGGTACTCGAATTCAAAGCCGGCCTCAGTCGCCCGTTTGGGCAGCACACGCTGTGACGCCAATAGCACGGACGCGAATTCACCGAGCGCAAGCCGCAGTCCGAACGCCGGGGCCGGAAACAGTGCCGGCTTGCCCACCGCGCGCGCCAACGCCTTGGTGAAGGCCGCATTGGTGACCGGACTCGGCGCAGTGCCGTTGACTGCGCCGCTCAGGTCCGGGTGCTCGGCCGAAAAGACGAACAGGTTGGCCAAGTCACTTACGTGGATCCAGGGTACCCACTGCGAGCCGTTGCCAAGCCTTCCTCCCGCCGCCATCCGAAACAGCGGCAGCAGCCTGGCAAGCGCACCGCCTTCTCTGCCGAGCACAAGTCCGATTCGGATCAATACGACCCGCACACCGAGCTTGGCGGCTTGCGTGGCCTCTGATTCCCACTCTTCGCACACGTCGGCGAGAAAGCCATCAGCCTTTGGATCGGTCTCCGACAGTGCTTCGTTGCCGCACGATCCGTAATACCCGACCGCCGATGCTGACACGAGCACCTCTGGTGGCTCGTCCATAGCCGCCAGACCCGCGACCAGATTTCGTGTGCCGAGTACGCGGCTGTCCCGTATTCGGGCCTTCTTGCTTGAAGTCCAGCGCCCTTGGGCCACGGGCTCACCGGCCAGATGGAAGACTGCCTCGCAGCCATCGAGAGCTGTTGGCGGCGGAAGTTCGCTGAGCGGGTCCCAGCGGAAGCAGGGAGAGTCCGAGAACTCTGCTGGCACTGCCTCAGGCTTGCGGGTCAGGACTCGCGGGGACTGCAGTCGGCCGCAGAGCCTGCGTCCCACGAATCCGGTTGCGCCCGTTACCACGCAGCGACGATCCAGCATCATCGCCCCATTTTAAAGCCGATGTTGCCAAAGGTAAAGGGCGATGTTGTCAAAGGCAATATTGCCCGTCGCAAGCAACTCCCATAAGATAGGCCCCTATGGCAGTACTGGTCCTTGCGCTAGCGGCGCTGCTTGCTTGGCCACTGGAGCCTGCGCAGGCAGCCGACCGCCCGAACATCATATTCATCCTGGCGGACGATGTCGGGGACCAAGCTCTCGGATGCTACGGAGGCACGTCGTATCGAACCCCGAGGATCGATCATCTGGCCGCGACCGGCCTTCGGTTCCGCCACTGCTACTCGATGCCCGTGTGCCATCCGTCGCGGATCGCGATCCTGACCGGTCAATACCCGTTCCGGGCCTCCCACCCAACATGGGGCACCTTCCCGTCCAGCTTGGAATCGTCGGCGCTGGCAAACAGGATGGCGGAACTGGGCTACGCCACCGCAGTGGCAGGGAAGTGGCAACTGACGATGCTGCGGGACGAGCCGGACCACCCTCGGAGGCTCGGGTTCCAGCGCTGGTCTCTATTCGGCTGGCACGAGGGTCCGCGCTACTACAGGCCACTGATCTACCAGGACGGCCAAGTGCTTTCCGGTGTAAGTGATCGCTACGGTCCCGATGTCTATGTCGACCTTCTGGTCGAGTTCATGCGCGCCAACGTGGAACAACCCTTCTTCGCCTTCTACTCGATGGCATTGGCCCACGACGTGACCGACGACATCGGAACACCTCCGCCGCTCGGCCCGCAGGGGCACTACGACAGCTACAAGCGAATGGTCGAGAACATGGACGAGCGCGTCGGGCGCCTCGTCGACGCCCTGGAAGCCTTGGGCATCCGAGAGCGCACTCTGATCCTCTTCACGGCCGATAACGGTACGCCGAAGTCCTACTACCACACGGCCCAGGCCGGGAAGATGCTGAAGCAGCCGATCGAATTCATGTGGGACGGAGTGCCGACGGAAGGCGGCAAGGGCGAACTGACTGATGCGGGGACTCGCGTGCCGCTGGTAGCGAACTGGGCCGGCACGCTGCCGGCGGGCGAAGTGGTCGACGATCTGGTCGACTTCACCGACTGGCTTCCGACCTTTGTGGATCTTGGGGGCGGTAGTGTGCCGACCGGACTGGACGGGGTAAGCCTCGCCGGGCGCCTTCGTGGCGGCGCCGCTTCTCGGCGGGAATGGGCCTTTGCGTCACACCGAGGCCGGAGCTGGGCCCGCACCAGACGGTGGAAGCTATATGACGACGGGCGCCTGTTCGACATGGCGGGAAGACGAGATGAGGAGTCTCCCGTCTCGGTGCTGGCCGAAACCGACGATGCCGGCCAAGCCAGGGCGACACTGCAGTCCGCCCTACGGTCCCTCGGGTACGGCCAGTAAGACGGGGCGTCGTTGCGGACGGCGATTCTGGGAGCCGGCGGCCAGTTGGGCGTCGACCTCGCGCGCGAGGCCTGCAAGCGCGGCCACATCGTGTTGGCGCTGACACGCCGCCAACTGGACGTCACGGACGGCCCGGCCGTGTTGCGAAAGCTCCGCTCGTTCAGGCCTGACGCCGTCTTCAATGCGGCCGCCTACAACCATGTCGACCAGGCGGAGCGCGAACCTTGGGCGGCTAAGAGCGTGAATGCAGTAGGCGTCAGGAACGTGGCCGACGCATGCGCGGGGGCATGCTCGGTGCTGATTCACTACTCGACCGATATGGTCTTCTCAGGCGAAGCCACCGCACCGTACTCCGAGTTGGACCGGCCCTGCCCAAGGTCGGTCTACGGCAAATCAAAGCTGGCTGGCGAGAAAGCCGCCCGGGACCGGTGCCCGTCGCACTATGTTCTACGGGTCGCCGCCGTGTTCGGCCCTGCCGCCCGGTTCACGCGCAGGGGGAACTTCGCCGAGATGGTCCTCACCAAATGTGCGGAGGGGCACTCTCTCCGGATCGTGCGCGACCGATTCGTGTCGCCCACGTATGGACCATCCCTTGCCGTTCGGTCCTTCGACCTCCTGCAGGCCAGAGTTCCGTACGGCCTCTACCATCTCGCTGGCGGGGAAGCCGTAACTTGGTACGGTTTTGCACTCAAGGTTGCACGCGCCAGCGGAGCGCCGTCAGGGGCGGTGGAGGCTATCGTCGCCGCCGAGTATCCCACCGCTGCCCCTCGACCGCGTTATTCGGCACTGTCCAACCGGCGAATCGAGAGCTTTGGAATCAGGCCGATGCCAACACTCGACACGGCCGTGCACCGCTACGTGAACTTGAGAAACACAGAGGTACGCGAGCCATTGGTCGCACTCGGGCTCTGATGTTCGGCATCAACTCCGGTGATGTATATGGCCGCCTCGATCTGAAGCTAGCAGGTGCCGAGAGCGGGTATGGCTTCGCCGACGAGGTCCACCATCGCCATTGGAGCGCCCGCCCGACCGGGCCTTAAATGCCGAAGCGGCCCTTTGGGGCTTGTCGATCGGGTCTGGTTGTAGATCCGACGCAGCGTCCTCACTCTCCTCGCGCATTTGCGCCCATGCGACCGTAACTTGTCGCAGTCAGCCCCGCTTCAGTCTGACGCGAGGTAGTACGGGTACCTCTGGGCGTAAGCGGCCGCCGCATCCTAGGGGATCGATTTGCGGATCTGATCACACTCCATGGGGCAGGCTTCTTCCCGGCTCGTTCCGTTCTTGCCGTGCTGATGCTTGGCATGATCCTCCTCCCTTCATACTGATGGATGGGTCGGTGAAGTTCGGTTGACAGCGAAGCGTCCGATCGGCATTGACACAATCCCTAGTATTCCGATAGGCTTTTAAGGGATTAGCGTCAAGAATCTGCCATACTGGTTTCATGACGGAGGCAGCCGCGACGACGCGTGACCCCCGCGACGCTTCGGTTCCGGCGATTCGAGCATCGTTCCGGCAGCTGAGCGACTTCTTCCTGTTGGCGGAGGGGGGCTACGAACCGGTCTCTCGGTTCCTCGGGTCGCGCGAGACGGCATCGGTCTGTCGGACGATGCACCTCACGACTGGCGAGCCGTGGAGCATGCCGATCGTCTTTCCGGTCGACGACAGTACTCGGGAGCGGGTCGCACGAAAGGACTTTGTGGAGGTCTGGGACGCCGACGGGCCGGCGGGTGTGCTCCACGTGGAGGAAGTCTTCGAGATCGACAAGCAGACCTTCGCCGACTGCATCTTCCGGACCCGCGACCCGGAACACCCCGGCATCTCTTGGCTGCGGACTTGCGGACGGTACGCACTAGCCGGGCCCATCGAGGCCTGCCGTGGCTGGAAGCTAAGCGTACCGGGCACGCTGCCGATATCGCCTCGAGAGACGGCCCGGATGATTCGAAACAGAGGATGGCGCAAGGTAGTCGGCTTCCAGACCCGTAATCCGATCCACCGGGCGCACGAGTATTGCACCAAGATTGCCCTCGAGACGGCCGATGGGTTGGTGATCCACCCCGTGCTGGGGGAGACGAAGGGGGACGACACTCCTGTCCAAGTGCGATTGGCCTGCTACGAGACCCTGCTGAGGAACTACTATCCGGCGCAGCACGCAATGCTGGCGGGCTTCCCGGGCTGGATGCGCTACGCAGGGCCGCGAGAGGCTGTGTTTCACGCTCAGGTCCGCCGCAACTACGGGATCACGCACTTCATCGTCGGCAGGGACCATGCGGGCCTAGGGGACTACTACGGACCGTTCGACGCCCAGCGGATCTTCTCTGATTTCCTTCCGGGAGAGTTGGGGGTCGAGACCGTCTTCTTCGACTTCGTCCACTACTGCGAGCGGTGCGGCTGCATGGCCTCGAAGAAGACGTGCCCGCACGGGCTGGAGCATCACTTGCACCTGGCAGGTCGAGCACTGCGCCGCATGCTGGCCGAGGGAAGAGTTCCGCCGCCCGAGTACACCAGGCCAGAAGTGGCACGCATTCTGGTGGAGGCCGCGCGGGGGACCGCATGAGTCTGGCGCAAGGCAGGTTCACCTGGCCGGCCCGCGGCGCGGGCGCGCGAGAGATTCTGCGCTGGGGCATCGAGGAGTTTGGCAGAGGGATGGCGATCTGCACCAGCTTTCAGGCCACCGGGTCGGTCATCATCGACATGGCGGCTAAGCTGGCTGGGCCTGCGATTACTGTCTTTAGCATCGACACCGGGCGATTGCACGAGGAGACGTATCGGCTCATCGCGGCATTTCGCAAGAGGTACGGCATCGTCGTTGAGATGGTGCCGCCGGATGCCGACGAACTAGGTTCGATGCTGACCCTGTTCGGGCCGAACTTGTTCTATGAAACGCCCGCTAAGCGCAAGGCGTGCTGCGAGATCCGTAAGGTGCGCCCGCTGAAGCGGCGGCTGGCGACCTTGGAAGCATGGGTGACGGGGCTGCGGCGCGATCAGGACCGTGGCCGGGGCGGCATTGAGGCCGTGAGCATTGACGAGGAGCACGGCGGAATCGTTAAGCTGGCCCCGCTTGCCGGCTGGACGCAGCGGCAGGTCCTTGCGTACGCCAGCGAGCATGACGTGCCGCTGCATCCCCTGTATTCGAAGGGGTACGGCAGCATCGGATGCCAGCCCTGCACGAGAGCAATAGCGCCTGGCGAGGCAAGCAGGGCAGGGCGATGGTGGTGGGAGAGCGACGCCGATAAAGAGTGCGGCATGCACATGTCGGCCGGGGGCAGAATGCGGCGTGATGTCGACCTCCTGCTGGAGCAGGTGCTGCCGGCCCGCCAGCCGTTCGCAATGTAGCGACGGCACTGGGCAATACCCGCGAGGGACATCCATGGAACATCAGGGTGCCACGATATGGCTCACCGGCCTGTCAGGATCAGGGAAGTCTACGTTGGCGAAGATGCTGGCGAGCCGCCTGCGTGCGGTTGGCGCGAGAGTCGAGATCCTAGACGGCGACGTCGTGCGAACGAATCTCTCCAAGGGGCTTGGCTTCAGCAAGGAAGACCGGGACACGAACATCCGGCGGATCGGCTTCGTGTGCAACCTCCTCTCGAGCAACGGCGTGTTTGCGATTGCCGCGGCGATCTCCCCGTATCGGACCGTCCGCGCCGAGGTTCGGAAGGCAACAGAGAACTTTGTGGAAGTCTTCACGGACTGTCCGCTCGAGACCTTGGTGCGACGAGACGTGAAGGGGCTCTACAAGAAGGCGCTGGCGGGCGAGATCAAGAACTTCACCGGTGTCTCCGATCCCTATGAAGCCCCTGATGACCCCGAGGTGGTCATCAACTCCAGCACGCAGACGCCGGAGGAGTCCACCGACTTGATCTGGAATCACCTCCTGCGCACAAGGCTGCTGAAGCTCTGACGTACGGCTCCCCGCGCGACCGGTGGGACACGGATGTGCGGGAGAGGTGACCAGCTCGACCGACTCTGGGAAATCCTAGCGCCCGGGCCGGAGCTGCCAGTCAGCCCACGCCGGGGCCGTCGGGGAGGAACTGGTACGCAGCGGCCAGATAGGCGACGTAGGCCGCCACCAGGACCAAGCCGAACGGTCGCTTGAGGGTGTCGCCCGAAACAAACACTCCGACCCTGAAGACGATCAGGATTAGGAGCATCGCTGGGTAGAGCACGGTGAAGAAATCCGGGCTCGCCTCCAAGCCGCCGGGCGTCACGGCCGCCGCGGCTCCGGCCACGAAGAGCACGTTGAGAATGTCCGCCCCTATCACGTTCCCGACAGCCAGGCCCCCCTGGCCCCGTCGTGCGGCGGTCAAGGCGGTGACCAGCTCGGGCAGCGACGTGCCGAATGCGACCAGCGTACCGGCGATCACACTCTCGGGCACTTCAATGCGCTTGGCAGCTTCGGTTACGCCAGGGATCACGATCTGCGCGAAGATCACTACCCCGGCCGTCGCGGCGAAGAGCTTCAGCAGCGTCAGCAGCGGGGCACGGCGTGCGGAGTGCTCGTGGTGGCTGCTGATCTCCTGCCGATGCTGGCCCGCCCAGCGTACCGAGAGATACAGATAGGCCGCCAAGAGGGCCAAGAGACCGAATCCAGCAGTCTGCGAGAGCCTGCCTCCGGCGCTGAACGTGTCTTGCAAGGAGCCCCACGGAGTGCTGAGCGCTACCATCAGGAGCCCGGCCCCGATCTGGATCCATCCTTGGCGGTTGACGATCTTGGGATCCAGTTGGAGGGGGGCCACTAGGCAAGCCAAGCCCAGAATCAGCCCGGTGTCGGCAATCACCGACCCGACCGAGTTCCCGAGCGCGAGCCCCGGAGAGCCCTCGATGGCGGCCAGGACCGAAACGGCAGCTTCCGGTGCGGTCGTGCCCAAACTGACGATCGTTGCGCCCACCACCATTTGGGGGATCCGGACGCTCTCGGAGAATTCGACAGCCTCGTCGACGAGAATGTCGGCCGCCTTGCCTAATGCCAGGAGGCTGGCCGCTATGGCAGCGAGCAGAACGGTCCAATGGACCTGGGCAAAGAAGTGCTCCAGCAGCGCTTCCATCGGGGGAAAGAGCGGTTGTCGCCGCGCAACCGGCGCCGAACCGGCGCATTGCCGGGCGCCCCTCTCATCGTCTCACACGGGACCCGCCGGTCGGGACTGCAGCCGGTTGTGCCCTGTTGGCGGCCTCTCGGTCGCCGCCCGGTGCGACGGGGCGTGGCTTCGGAGGATTGCGCTGTCGCTCGCGTCCGTGGCCGCAGAACCACACGTGCGCGATGCTGCGGAACTTGTTGACCAGGTCGGCTCCGTTGCGCCGACTCAGCCCTTGCTTTCCCACCAAATGTGGTCGGGTTGCGTTTGCACCCTGGGAGGAACGCGCGCATGCTCGAGGATCTCTTCCATGTTGGCCAAGACACTCGGATGCTCCGCAGAAATGTCGCGCGACTCGGAGATGTCCTCGACCAAGTCGTAGAGCTCGAGTGGTGCTGCGGGTGTCGGCCGCACCGCCTTCCACTTCCCCGCGCGGATCGCCTGAGCCGGCACCTCGTCTCGGAATTCGCCAGTGTCGCTGTTGTGGCGCGGCAGCTCCCAGTAGAGGTAGTCGTGAGCCCGCTGCTCAGACCTGCCCAAGAGCGTGGGGACGACCGAGAGCCCGTCCGTCGACGCTGGAGGTTTCGCCCCCGCCAGTTCGAGAGCCGTAGCCAAGAAGTCGTGGAAGCCCCAGACATGGGCACTGCTTGAACCCGAGGCAATGTAGCCAGGCCAGCGCGTGATCATGGGCACGCGTATGCCTCCCTCGTAGAAGCTTCGCTTCGCGCCGCGGAGCTGTCCGCTGCTGACGAAGTAGTCGGTCCACAGAGCAGCCGCAGCACCATTGTCTGAGGTGAAGAACACGATTGTGTCCTCATCGAGGCCAAGCTCCGCAATCCGGTCTAGGATCCGGCCAACGTCCCGGTCCAGCCTAGTGATCATGGCCGCCAGCGTCGCGTGAGGCTCTTCCGGCCGGATCAGGCGGCCCGGCCGGTTCGGGTTTTCGCGCAGCGTCAGTTCCTCGAACTGACCCTTGTACTCCGCATAGATATCGTCGTCGGGCGCAGTGTACTCCGAGTGCGGAATCGTTAACGGGACGTAGCAGAAGAATGGACGATCTTTCTGCCGCTCGATGAAGTCAAGCGCCCGGGAGGCGATGACGTCGTGAGAGTAGGTTCCTCGCCCATCACCCTCGTTGCCGTCGAGTGGAAGGCGCCGCTCGTTGTCGAAGATGTACAGGGGGTAGTAATAGTGGGCGTGCGCCTGGTGCAGGTAGCCGACGAACTCATCGAAGCCTTGCTTCCAAGGCACGCCGTCAGTGCCGATGTCACCCAGTCCCCACTTTCCGAAGCATCCGGTCGCGTAGCCCTGTTCCTTCAGCAGTTCTGCGACGGTCACGTCGCTCTCGAGAATCGGGACCCCTCCGGGATTAGACCGTACTGAAGTGTGGCCCATGTGCAGCCCTGTCATCAGCACGCTACGGGCCGGAGCACAGACTGAGCAGCCCGAGTATGCGTCAGAGAACTGCATGCCCTCGGCAGCCATCTGGTCGATACGAGGAGTTTGGATCTTCTCTTGGCCGTAACAGCCGAGTTCGCCATACCCGAGGTCGTCGGCCATGATGAACACGATGTTCGGGGGCCGTTGAGCGTGCGTCCCGCTCCGATGTTCCGTGGCGCCGCACCCGGCGAGCGGGCCGGCCGCCGTTGCGAGGAATGTGCGGCGGTCAAGGAGTCCGTGAATCGTTGTGTCTGAAGGCATTGCGGGATGCGCCGATTGTACGGGAACAGCCGAGGACTGCAGCGTCAGGCGGTGCGGACGCTCGCCGAAATTTTCCAACGCTCGCTCTAGGGGAGCCGCTCGGGATTGCCTTGTGTCGGCGGATTTGGTCGGGAACGCCGGGCGTGGCCAGTGCCGCCTCATCGCCCAACTCCCGGAGGGTTCTGCCTCTCGGCCGCCTCGGCGTCGCGCTCCGGGGCTGCCGATGAGCGCTTGGCGCAGCAGTAGCACCGCGCGGGCGTGAGCTTGCGCGTGTACTCCACCGCCGCCGCCTTGGCGCGCTTGCCGCTGCCCGGCTTGCCGTGCTTGCCGGTCTGCGGCCTCGCCCTGTCCTGGCTGTGGCTCGCCACCCGCTTGTTCCGCTTCCCCAGCTGTCCCACCTTGCGCTCCACCTTCTCGAGATTCTTCAGCCGACCCGGCACGGACAGCCCTGCTTGCAGGTGCTGCAAGGCCTCCTCGTAGCGCTTGCGCTGCTTGTGGAGAATGTCCTGGTTCCGCCGCTGGCGCGCTTCGCTGACCGCGAACAGCCGCAGTTCCCGCCGCCTCCCGTCCCCCTCCGCGGCAGCCTTCGGCCCGTCCTCCCCGTCCGCCTGTTCCTGCGCCACCAGCCAGGCCCGCACGTCATAGCCGCCCTGCGCGCGCAAGACCGCCTCCGGCTCGGCCTCGCGGCTGACCGCGACCCACTCCCAGCCGTGCTCATCGAGCCACTCGATGTTCGCTTGGGTGGCGAAGCCGGCGTCCAGCACGACCGTCGGCCGCGGCCCCGCCGCGCCCTAGTCCTGCGTCAGCTTCTCCAGCCCCCTGCAGGGTGCCCGTGCTCGAAGACATTGCCCGGCAGCACGTCGCGGCGACGCGGGAAGCCCTCCCCGGCCAGCGCCGGCGCCAGGGTCACCAGCGGGCAGTCGTTGCGCTTCTGCTTGGAACGCCCGAAGCGCCGCAGCGTGAAGTTCTCGCGCCCGCTGTAGCGAACGTTGGTCAGGGCGGAGAGGACCACCGTCGCCGACAGCCTCAGCAGCTCACGCTCGCGTTGGAAGAGGCCCTCTCGGAGGGCCTCGCGGTGTTTGAAGTCTAGCCCCACCGATCACGCCGTCGATCCGCCCAGATCGGACGAACTTGGGTTGGGATGCGGATTCTTCGCAGCACCGGTGGAACGACGCTAGCGAAGCGATGGAATCGCTGCGCGCCTGCCAGGAAGCTGCACAAACTCGCAGGGGAGAATCGGGGGTCCAACTCGGCCCAGCGCAGCGGGAGGACTCACTTACGGATGAAGCGTCTTGGCTACCCGAAAGCCCACGGTGTAGTGCGAGTAGTGATCCGGCCAATTTAATCGTGCCGCCGACCGCAGCCAAATGCCGTCCATGTCATGCGATCCTCCCCGCTCCACGCGTTCGAGACAGGCCCCGGTCTCCCATGCGCTTCCGTCCGTTGGCGCTCCCTCATAGCTTGGATGCCAGCAGTCCTGAACCCATTCGGCCACGTTTCCGTGCATGTCGAACAATCCGAAGGCGTTCGGCTCGAACGACCCGACCGGCAACGTCTGCCTCAGGCCAGTGGTCCAGAAGTTTGCCTGAGACGTCAGGATTGAATCCCCAAATGAATAGGCCGTCTGCGTCCACGCCCGCGCGGCGTACTCCCACTCCGCCTCGCTAGGCAGCCGATACGCCAGTCCTGTTTTCTGGGAGAGCCATGCTGCGTACGCCTGCGCGTCCTCCCAGCGCACGTTCATCACTGGGCGCCTCTCCCGGCCCCACCCCTCGTCGCGCGGGACATGCCCGCGGTTACAGCCGCCGTCCGCCACACATGCGTCCCACTCCTCGAAAGTCACCTCGTAGACCCCGATGGCGAACGGTTTCTCGATGGTCACACGATGCACGGGCCGTTCCTGATCTGTCCCGGGGTAGTCTTCTGTCTCCGGAGCGCCCATCAGGAAGCTTCCCGCAGGCACCACCGCCATCTCGGGGCACTCCGCACAGTCGCGAAAGGGCACCCCTCCGGCCATATGGCCTAGACGGGCAATTTCCACATAGGGACCGTCACGCGAGCGGATGCCGTCAATGGCCACGACGACTTTGGCCTTGCCGGGAGGCGTGCGTTCCGGGATCCGGACATGGAGTTCGTACACGCCCGCGTACCCTGGCGATGCACCGGCGTAAACGACGTCATCAGGCGCCAACTCGGATCCGCCAAGCCACACCCGGACCGAGCCGGCCGACAGGCGCCTGCGCCCCGGGGCGAGTTCCCCAGTTCGAAGCGTCGGCTGAGTTGCGCCAAAGCCTGTCGCATAGAGCACGGCGACTTCGCCATGGCCGACCGGAACGGGCAGAGGCCCGGTCGTCAAATCGCCCGGAAAGTCGAGCTCCGGTGCCGCAGGCAGCGTAGTCTGGTGTTTATGCTTGGCGTGCAGGATTCTGGGAGGATCCCGGGTGAACAGCAGAAAGGCCGGCCGTCGCGGTGTGATCTGAACGGCGGCCGCCGCGCTGCGCCGCTCGCGCTCGGTGCCGCACTCCACCACTACCTCCACGCGGGCCGTGCCTACAGCGGTCTCGGCGGGCACTTGGAAAGTGATGCGACCTTCAGAGACGTAGAAGAGCGGAGCCTTGACACCGTTCACAGTCAGGCAGACATCGAAGATCCGGTCCGCTACCCTAAGGGCCTCGTTGAGGGAGCCCCCAGCCGTTGCGGGAGACCGCGCGAAGCCAGTTCCGAGCACGGAGGCGACGGCACCCGGAGCGGCCGCCGGCGATCCGCCGTGCAAGTCGGCCAGCACGATGCCGCCGCTGGCTATGCTCGGCGCTGGGACTGGCTCGACACCGGCTCCGCCTTCGCGCATGAATCCCGCGAACTCGAAGTGAATCGTGCGGCCCGTGGGAGTTATGCCGGCTTGCAAGAACTGGCCGTCCACGAGGAAGGGGTTGTCGAGGAAGACCGCTTCCGGGCCGATTCGATTCCACCAGTAGTCCCAGCAAAAAAGGTGGGTGTCCCGGTCAAGGTCAACGCAGAGTAAGTCGGAGTGTTCGCTGCCGCGAAAGCCGTTATCCTCATCGGCGTCGCTACGGTCCGGCAGTGTGTACAGACCGTCGCTATTGCGATCGACCGCACCAGCGAGAATCGGTGCTCCGTGCGGAGTCGCGACTTCGCCGAGCCAGCTGCTATTGAATCGGTATCTGAGGCTCCCACTCGAATCCACATGGAAGCGGATGCCGTACGGAAAAACCTCGCCCGACGCGTACCGGACGTCGATCCATGCAGATCCTGACGCCAGCAACGGTGCTATCGCGGGCGGTCCGTCATCTGTCAGAATCCCGTTGCCATCGCGGTCAATGTAGACTAGATCGATCATCCTAGGATCATACTCGTATGGGACAAGTGATCCCTCCGCAGGCGAGTGCGCCAGTCGAAACCGGTCGACCATGACTTGCACGTCGGCACCCGGGCCATCCCCTAGAGTGATGAATTGGTAGTGCTGACGATCTCCGCGCGGTCTTGGGTACAGGAACGTTAGCGGCATCGCTGCGTGCGGTTGTGCCACGAGCAAAGGCCCTGCCGCTTCCCACCCGTAGTAGCCCTCGCGTAGAGCCTGGAGCACTGTCGCGGGTGGCCTCTCGCCGCGTAACGGGTCGTCGTCGCTGCTGTCCGGCACTCCGTCACCGTCGTCATCGGGATCGAGATTGTTGCCGATTCGGTCCCCGTCGCTGTCCAGCCACTCGCGAGGGTTGCGCGGGAACGCATCAACCGCATTGTCGTGCCCGTCCCCATCGGCGTCGCTGTCGGTGAAGTCGCCGATTCCATCCGCATCAGTATCCAGCCATTCGCGGGGGTCGAGCGGCGCGGCGTCGATGATGTCCGCGGCCCCGTCTCCGTCATCGTCCGGGTCGAGGTCGTTCACGACCCCGTCGCCGTCGGTGTCGTCGGCATCGGCACTGCTTCGCACCGGGGTGCGCACTCCTACAGTTCCGCTATCCGTGAGCCAGTCGAGCACCTCGTCGGCGCCGACGGCACCCCCTGCGCAATGGCCCCCCGGCGCTTCCAGATCTGCCCGCGTCTCCAGTCCGAGCGTGTTCTTGTAGTAGTCATACATGCGCTCGGCTTCGGGATGGAGGAAGTCCTCGGTCGTGGCCTGAACGAAGACCTTGAGGCGCTTGCTCAGAGCGGCGGCCGAAGCAGCCGTCCAGTGGACGGACGGCGTCCACTGGACGCCGGCGCGCTCGCGATCATCCGCCAAGAAACAGCCGCACCTCGCGTAGAATCCGCCCCCATAGACTACGCCGTATTTTTCGAGGAAGTAGGACAGAAAGCACGGCCCTTGGGACTCTCCCCAGAAGAAGACTCGGTCGTAGTCAATCGAGACGGCCGATTCCAGCCCGCTTTGCAGGAGTTCGTGCACAAGGCGGGCGTCCTCTGGATACCAGTATCGCGTCCCGTATCCCTGAACCGGGCTGAAGAAGGATGGGGCATGCCTGCCTGCTCGGGGCGAGACCACGACGACTGGCACCAATCCTCGCTCGTAGGCCAGTGGTCGGACCAATTCAAGACTGGGTAACATTTGCTCTGGGGTGGCGTTGGATTGCCCGTGAAAGTACATCAGCAGGCCACGCGCCTGTTCAGGGTTCCAATCTTCTCTGAGCGAGTATCGGTATAGGGCCGTCAGGCCTTGGGAGTCGGTGAAGGAAGACGTGACGGGCGGAGTCGCGACCAAGCCGCAGGGAACGATCGCGGGCAATGCGAGCGCGAGCAGCCTGAGGACGGTGGTCGGAAGCCGCGTCGATCTTGGAATACGTCGCCGGGTGCTTTGACTGGCCCTTCCAATCAACCTAGGTCTGCTCCCTTGAACAAGGGTCCTCATAATATACCTGTCGGTCACAGCCGCGCTTGAATCGCCGCATCCTCAGCGCTTCCTTACTGTGAAACATTGCCGCCAACGAGGCAAACCTCTGCCCCAGATCCGTCTCGATCACGTCCAGCCAGTGCCGGACATGCTGCTTCAGGTTTGAGCACAACGCCACAATGGCGTTGGCTTGCAAAGGGTTTTCGGGCAAGAATCGACCGTCCGAATCGGGGTATTCCAAGAGGTCCGAGAACCACGCCGACCGGCGGGGGTTCGACCACCACAACCGGCGTGGCGTGCTATTTGATGATGCCTTTGTCCGCCATGCGGGCAAGGCGCGGGCGGCGTCCCAGCACTGAGCTCAGACAAACACGGGTGAAAGAGTGTGATCGCCCCGGCGAGAGCGCACCGGCATCCACTGTCGGGGTGCGCGAGCAACGGCCGGCCGAGCCCGGTCAGGGACTAGCCTTCCCCAGCTCTCACGCCCTGCCCGAACACTCACGCCCGGGCGTCCCTCATCGCGCAGGTGAGACGAGCGGAACGGTGGATCGAGAATGCCAAGACAGGGAGCGAACCAAGTTCGTCACCAGGCTTCTTGGACCGTTCAATGAGTGCGCACTTGGACTGGCAAGGAACTACGAGTCTCGAGAGTCGTCCGGAAGTGCTGAAGATCTAAGCTACTGAACGCCATCATCGGTGGGAGAGCTTCGCTGTTGGCCATTCGCCTGCAATGAATGCCGTGCAGAAAAAGCGCATCCGGCGCGAGCGCAGCGATGGTGTCTACCTCTACCTGTCCGCCGCCCCGGAAGTTGCCGAGCGGCAGCGTCAGGCCCGCCGCAGCCGCGAGGCCCACATCGGCCTCACCGCCGATCTGGATCCCTCGCTGGTGATCGAGGTCCTGCTGGCCATGATCCGCAACCCGAACTCGTCCCCGGCCCAGGTGGCCCGCTGCTTGCGGGGCCACTCCCCGCCCATCCGCCTGCATCAGATCACGGTCGTCCTCCAGCGTTTCGACCTCAACGAGGTCGCCGAGAAAGGGGGGCCTGCAGCCTGCTGATCCTGCTGCTACCGCTGCGGACCCAGACCCGCCGCCCTCACCGTCCGAAACCGTCGCTCTGCTGGAATCGCTCGCCAGCCGGGTCACCCGATTCCTCGACCAGATCCGCCAGCGCATGCAGCAAGCCGCCAAGGCGGGCACGCCGGCAGAATCCGCCGTGCTCGGTTATGTGGACCGCTATCGCGAGCAGCTCTTTGGGGCATCCGTCGCACACGACTGGAGCAGACGCACCGTAGCGGTTGAGGAGCGCACCAACGATCCGGCCGACCACTTCTTCGCCAGCGACAAACGCCGCCCGCGTCGGTGCCTGGGGAATGCCAACCTCGGTCGGGCCATGCAGGACCAGCCCGCGCAAGCCGTCCCCACGCCGGACCTGCTCGTCGTGAAGCACGTCAAGATCCTCTGCGGGACGCCCGATGATCTGCCCCGCGCCTTCGCCGAACTCGCCACATCAGACGTTGATGGGAGCACAACCGCCCTGGATCGCCCCCAGCCCGACTCTCGACTGCAGGGCCGGATCCGAGCTTGGGGAACGGGTGCCAAGAGTAGTCTTTCCGTGGCTCTGGCTTCTTCTCTCAACACTAATCAGAACTCCTGAACGCTTGTGAGCCCACCTGAACACTGACACGGTAGGGCGCGACCGATACCTGCGCGAACACTATCCGCAACTCGATGTTTGCGATCCTGCCTTGTGGCTACCGCGGCGCTAGAGTGGGCAGTGTCAGTGATGGCGCGTTCCAGCCAGCCCTCTCCGAGCGGACCACCGTCGTCTTCCGCGGGAACCCGGAAATGGAGCCTGCGACTCGATACCTCGGCCAACCCCACATAGGCCGCTACAGTCAGGCCGATCGGTATTGGGGAGTCTGGCTCATGTCGACGTGAAGGCCGACCGTGCGCTTGCTAGGCTGAAGTTCATCAGAAGGTACGGGATGCAAATCTCTTCGATGAATGCGACGAGCATCGCAGTCGCGAAGGCGCAGGGGGTGGCCATGAAGCCCGTAAGATGCCCCGAGAACTCCGGACCTGTTAGGCCGCGGGATATCCGTCACGCGGCACAATGAGACAGTTCCGAAGCCTGATCAGGCATTCTGGGGATTCCCGTTGTCGCCAGTGGGCTCTACGCCGGCCCCTGAGATCATCAAAACGGCTGCGCGCTCTAGTGCCCTGGTGCGATGCCTGACACCACGTGGAACCATGTAGCCATGATTCGGACGTAAGGAAATCGTGCGGTCGTCCAGATCGATGTGCAGCTCGCCGGAGATAACGTAGAAGAACTCGTCTTCGCTTTCATGATGATGCCAGTGGAATTCGCCCTGCACAACAGCCAATCGGACGACGCTGTCGTTCACCCGCAATAGCGTCTGGTGGTACCACGGCTCGGTGACGTCCCTGACAAGGGCGTTCACATCGATCAGGTCCAGCCCGCTGTATTTCACGTCCTTGTGGATCACGTACGGGTAGTCGTCGCTGCTCATTCTTGCTCCTCGAACCAAGTATACGTTACCTGCTGCTTGTGGCTGTTTATCCAGCAAGCCGTCCAATAGGTGGTGGTCGCCTACGGAGCACAAACGCCGATTTCGGCAGGGTAGCCGCCTCACGAGGATTGTGTACGACGCATGTCGCCCAAGCTCGGAGAGTGTGATGGGACTCCGAACTCACGGGATCTCGCCCGCACACATCGTATACTGAGATTCCGCCTCTGGGAAACATCGGCGGCGAATGAGAAGCGACACACTGACCAGAAGTGTGGTCGGCTAAGTACCCGTAACCACCCTCAGATTCCTCGCGCCGATCAGCTCCAAGCGACCAGAATTCACGCGAACGTGACCCCAACTTCTCCAGTAGTAAAGGACGCACAGATGTAGGGAACACTCGCGTTGAAGACGCGCTGTTAAGAACATGGAAAACCCGCTGTTGACGATCATCCTCTGAATCTGACGGTTGCGCCGATCCAGCGTCTTCGCATCCACCCTAGGCTGCCGAACGCGATAGAAAACGACGACCAGAATGGCCGGACTGACCAGTTCCAGAAGTACGTTCGCGCAGATCTAGTCTTCCGTTCTCTGCGCCAGTTCAAGAGACCGAGAGATTGACGATCGAAACCCTTCCAGACCAAACATCTGAACCCTCCTACAGTGGCCGCTGCCAATCGATCCGTGACGCGATAGCGACAATTAGGGTACAGGAACTTGGCCAATCTGCTTGAGCGTATAGCTGCTGTTGACCATCGATCTGAGTACGAGTGGAGGGGAGGGATGGGTCTGGCTGAAGAGACTGGATTCAAGATACGATGATCCAGATCAGAGGCCTAGCGCCTACGCCTATTGTGAAGCAGGAAGTGCATGCGGTGAAGATCGCATGAGTTCTTACACATCAACTGCCTGCATCTCTAGATGTGCTAGACGAAAACGAGGGAAGGCACTGCCGTATAGCTGGCTAGACGTCAGATAGCGCCACTTGGAGAATACGAGCTATCTTCTCCGCAGTTCGTCAGGATGGAACGTTTCGTGCCAGTCGTCCTCCAATGGGCTGCGTTCCAATGCCCAAGCCATAGCCACTCTTTCTAGGGATGGATGTCGCCGCGAACGCCACTTGGAACGGGTGCTCCGCGATCGCGAGCACGCTAGTCGCCGGAGGGCGGCTGCTCTTCTGGCGTTGAGCCGAGGATTTTCCGCTGACAACCGGTGCCTTCGCCGACGACTGCGGCACGGACCGTTCGGGTACGCCGGCGAAGCCGAGAGGAGACCGGATTGGCCTACAAGCGCTTCAGGACCGCGTATCGGATCTCGGCAACTTGGCGGTCAGCTACATCGACAGCCTTCAGTGTTAGCTGACCGCGACCCTTCGGAAGGTGTGCCGTGCCGAGCGTGAGCGGGCGAAAGTCCTTGACCAGAGATTCGCCGCCCCGCGGAACACGGTCGTCGTCGGCTCCGTACGCCGGCGGATCATGGGCCTCCACAACCGTGCCTCGGACTGAGACGCCCTGAAATGTAGCCTCGATCGTTGACCCGGCCTCGGCGGCAGTGTAGTGCACTGCGATTTCGTAGCGACCGGCTTCCGCGACCTCCACGTCCCAAGTAATCGAGTCCTCCACGCTCGTCCAATTGGTGAAGTAGGAGCAATTTGGGGCCCTCGCGCTCCGCACAATCCCCCCGTGAGGTCTGCCATCCCTAGCTGGCAGCAGGGTCAACTCTGAGTGCCCGACCGGGAATGGCCGGTCATCGGGTCCGACGCTGGGACCAACTTCGGCTGCCCAGGCTAGCGCGGCCTCCCGAAGGGCGCTCGCCTCCTCCGGGAACTCGGCCGACACGTCCTCACGCTGCCCGGGATCGTTCTCAATGTCGAACAGCTGGCCATCCGGATCAAGACGGAATCGCTGGTTGCGGATGCTCACGCGCGTCTGGTTCCGCTGAAGCCGGAGCGAGTAGAGTAGGCGGTCGCTCCATTCGGAATCTTCGCCCGTCACGAGAGGGGCCAAGCTCCGGCCGTCGAGCGCCTTGGTTCCAGTGATCTGGATGCCGGCAAGAGTCGCCAAGGTCGGGAGCAGATCGATCGCGCCGGCCACCTGATTGATCGAGGTGCCCGGCTGGATATGCCCTGTCCAGCGGATCACCAAGGGAGAGCGCAGACCTCCCTCGTCGATCGACCCCTTGCGTCCCTTCATCCCACCGTTCCAGCGCCAGCCGTTGGGCCCGTTGTCGCTGAAGTACAGGATGATCGTGTCGTCATCGAGGCCCAGTTCGTCAATCTTCGCTAAGACGCGGCCGACGTTCCAGTCGATGTTTTCGACCATGGCCAGCGCCGCCCGGGTCTTGGGCACGTCCTCGCGGTCGGGGTCTCTGTGTCGCAGCTCTAGGGTCTTCGATTCGAAGCGTTCCCAGTAGTCGTCCGGCACTTGCATCGGGGAGTGCGGGGTGTTAAATGGCAGGTACGCGAAGAATGGGCTGTCCTGGTTCTGTTCGATGAACTCGAGCGCACGGTTCGTGATGTCGTCGATCACGAAACCCTCCCCTCGCACGAGACTTCCGTTGTGATCCATCTCGTAGTCGAAGTAGTGCCCCCAGTGGCCCTCGGTAAAGCCGTAGAACTCGTCGAACCCGCGGGCGTTCGGATGGTAGGGGTGCTGCGTGCCGTTGTGCCACTTCCCGAAGGCACCTGTTGCATAGCCAGCATCCTTGAACGTCTGGGCGATCGTGTGCTCGTCTATGTTCAACCGCTCCTGGCCTGTCGAGACCCCGCGAACGCCGCCGCGGGCGTAGTAGCGGCCCGTCAAGAACTCTGCGCGAGTCGGTGCGCAAACCGCACAAACATAAAAGTGCGTGAACATCGCGCCGTCATGGGCGAGCGAGTCGATGTTTGGGGTTGCCAAGTTCGAGTTGCCGTGAAGGCTGAGGTCGCCCCAGCCTTGGTCGTCGGCGAGCATGACGACGACGTTCGGAGACCGGGACGGTCCTTTCTCCTGCGTAGAGCAGGCACTGATGACCAGCAGCGCTGCCAATCCAAAGCTCAGGGCATACAGGGGGTGTCGAAAGGGATTTCTCATCGGGTGGATGGCTCGCGACTCGGCGAGCCTACCAATCGTCTCACAAGAGAGCCTCAAAGCCGTTATTTGATTCTTCGCGCCTGGAGTTGAGCCGCACGTCCGGAAGGCTGACTGCCAGGCGCCGCCTCCACAGATCTCGCATTCTTTGAGAAGGGAGGTGCACGGCAACGTCCGGCCCCCAGTTCTGCTCGAAACATGACCGTCTGAACGAAGGATCGGGTTGGCCCTTCTACGATGAAGGCGCAGTGAACGATGGCGGCGTGCAGCAGGAGGCCTCGAGCCCGGCAGAGAATCCGTTCGTTCCGGGTCAGGGGTTGATTCCGCCGTGCTTAGCGGGCCGCGAGTCGGAGCAGTTGCTGATCCGCCGCGATCTGGACCGGTTGGCTCGCAAGCGACCGCTCGACACTAACCTCATCCTGTACGGGCCGAGGGGAAACGGTAAGACCGCACTCCTAGCGTGGGCGGTGGGCCAAGCCAAGGCCCGTGGGATTCGATCGATCCGGCTCGCTGCCTCACAAAGCTATGCGCAGGAAGTCTTGCTCAACGACTTGGCAGTCCTGCCGACTTGGCTGAGAGAATCCTTCAGGAAACTCGGCAGTGCGTTAGCGTTTGGGGCCAGTGTCCAGCTACGCGATCCCGTGAGTGCGGCGTTAGACAGCATGTTGAAACGCATTGCACGTTGGGGACCGCTCCTGCTGGCGCTAGACGAGGCGCACATGATCGACAAGGTATTTGGCCGAGATCTGCTCAATACTGCTCAAGCACTGCAACGCGAGGATCTGCCCGTGATTCTGTTGTTCGCAGGGACACCGCAGCTACGCCGCCACCTGAACGCCATTGAGGCGTCGTTCTGGGACCGCAGCGAAAAACTGCCGATTGGACGCCTTGGCCCGGAAGCCTCAGCGGACGCCATCCGGGCCCCGCTCGAGGCGTGCGACCGGGCCATCGCGCCCGACGCGCTGGCGGCAGCGGTTCGGGAGAGCCAAGGCTATCCCTACTTCCTGCAGCTATGGGGGAGGGCGCTCTGGGACGGCTGCCCCGACCCTACCGCCCCGATCTCCCTCGCGGACGTAGACCGCGTCAGGCCTCGATTCTTGAGGGAGCGCGACCTGTTCTACCTCAACAGGTATCAGGAACTCGACGACGCGGACTTGCTTCCTGTCGCGGCCGGCGTGGCCGCAGCGTTTACCGCTTCGCCGCAAGCGAGCCCAAGGAAGGTGAGCCAGGCCCTGCAAGCGAGCTTGGATCGCGAGGGTCTCGCATCGGACGGCCAAGCGATTAAGAAAGCACGACGTCTCCTGCGCGACCTTGGCTACCTTTGGCTGGTCAATCGAGAGTCCACGCCCCAATACGAACCCGGAATTCCCAGCTTGATGCGGTATGTGGAGCGAGCCCAGAGGTAAGAGTCCTCGTACGATCTTCCTCGCAGTACAATATCGTCGGCTATGCGCGTGCGTGGCGGTCCCCCATCGATGTTCCGGTCAGTGGGGTGCGTCCTAGCACTGCTTGCGTACAACGGACCCGCAGCCGTTGGCGCCGAGGCCGACTTTGCCGCATTGGAACACTTCGAGAAGACGGTTCGCCCCCTTCTCGTCGAGCGCTGTCACGCGTGTCACAGTTCAGATGCTCCTAGCGTCTTTGCCGGCTTGCGCCTCGACAGCCGCGCCGGGGTACTGGCGGGCGGGGACTCCGGTCCCGCGATAGTGCCCGGGAATGCGGCCGACAGCCTGCTGCTGCGGGCCTTGACGGGTCAGGGCAAGGTCCTGATGCCTCCGACCGGACGGCTCAGCGAGAGCCAGATCTCGGAGATTGCCGCTTGGATCAACGCCGGCGCTGCTTGGCCCGATGAGGCCGCCCCGGGGCTGCCCGACCCAGCTGAGCCCTTTGATCTGGAGCGCAGGCGCAGCGAACACTGGGCGTGGCAGCCGGTCAGATCCAAACAGCCACCCCTTGTGGATGGGGCTCGCTGGCCTCAGTCCTCAATCGACCAGTTCCTCTTGGGTCGGCTCGACGAGGCTGGCCTGGCGCCTGCTCCCCAGGCGGATCGGTTCGCCCTCCTCCGACGCGTCTCCTTTGCGCTCACGGGCCTGCCTCCGGCTCGCGACGAACTGGCCGCCTTCGCGAACGACCAATCGCCGCACGCGTTTGAGGCGGCCGTGGACCGGCTCTTGGCCTCGCCCCACTTCGGCGAACGCTGGGCACGTCACTGGATGGACCTGTTCCGCTACACGGAATCTCACGGGAGCGAGGGAGATCCCGACATTCCCGACGCGTGGCGCTACCGGGACTACCTGATACGCGCTTTCAATGCAGACGTTCCCTATGACCAGCTGATCCTCGAGAACGTGGCGGGAGACCTGCTTCCCAAGCCGCGGTTCGATCGGGATCTGGCCCTGAACGAGTCCGTGCTGGGAACTGCGCACTATCGAATGATTGAGCACGGCTTTCAGCCTGTCGAGCCGTGGGAGGACCGCGTCAAGTGGACCGATAACCAGATCGATGTCCTCAGCAAGGCATTCCAGGGCCTCACCGTCTCCTGCGCCCGGTGCCACGACCACAAGTTCGACGCGATCAGTCAGCAAGACTACTATGCGCTCTTCGGCATCTTGGCCAGTGCACGTCCTGTCCAGCGCGCCGTCGACACACCAGACCTGCTGGCCCTCCACCGGGAGGCTCTGCGGGAAGCCAAACAGCGGGTGAAGAATGAACTCGCAGAGCTCTGGCTCGCCAGGGCTGAGGAACTACCCAGCCGACTCAATGCTCCGGACGTGGCGCTGGAGCGGGCTCTGGAGGTCGCGGCCTGCGAGCCTGACCACCCGTTGCACGCTTGGTTCGAACTGGCGGACCGCTCTGAGTCCGACCTGCGGTCGGGATGGGCCCGGATGGTAGAGAATCTGGCCCGCGACCAAACAGCCAATACACGGTTCAACGACGAGAATTTTCCCAAGGTCTGGCGCACGGGAGAGGATCTCTCCGGCTGGAAGTTCATTGGGACAGGGCTTGAGCGAGGGGCGTCGATGCCTGGGGAATTCTCCATCCTGCCGTCTGGCGATCGCATCCTTGGAGGGATCTACGGATCGGGAGTCTTCAGCGGCCTGCTCTCCTACCGCCATAACGGCGTTCTTCAGACGCCACGATTCAAGATCGACAGCGACTACATCAGCTTCCTAGTCCAAGGCTCTGGCTTCAGCTTCGTTCGGTTGATCGTCGAGAACTATGCCGTTCCGCGCGGCGGAATCTACCACCAGCGCTATTCGCCGAAGAAGGACTCTCCAGTTTGGTTCGGCTGGGACACTACCTATTGGAAGGGCTTCAGCGCGTATCTCGAATTCGCCACGATGCAGGACTCGACGAACTTCCACCTTGACGCGGAGGACACCGCGAAGAAACCCCGTCCTTCCCCAACCGGAGACGGACGCTCCCACTTCGGTGCCTTGGGGGTAGCCTTCCACGACCGAGACGTCAAGCCCAGAATGCTCGATCCTGCGGCGAAGTACATTCTGGATGCTGCTGCGCCCGAGAACCGGGAGAGTCTGGCCCGAGTCTATGGACAACGGCTCGGGGAGGCTGTCCGGGCTTGGCGCGACGGAGTGGCGTCAGACCTTCAAGCCACTTTCTTGGATTCGTTTGTGCGGGCAGAGATCCTGCCAGCAACGGTGGGCGCGTCCGATCGGCTGGAAGTTCTCGTCGCAGAGTACCGCCAGTTGGAAGACCAGGTGCCGGTCTACCGCCGGGCGCCGAGCGTCTTGGACGAGGAGGGGCCGGACCACCCGCTTCTCGTTCGCGGCGACCACAGAAACCTCGGCGATCCGGTTCCGAGGCGCTATCTCGCGGCCTTGGGCGGACAGCGCTTCCGGGACCCGCGAGATGCCCGGCTTCGCTTGGCGCGCGCGTTGGCCAGTCCTGACAATCCCCTGACCGCGCGGGTGATGGTCAACCGTGTCTGGAGCCACCTGTTTGGCCGGGGCCTGGTGCCGACTGTGGACAACTTCGGCCGCGTCGGCGGCGCTCCTTCCCATCCGGAGCTGCTCGACCGTCTGGCGCATGACTTCGTGGAGGATGGCTGGTCGATCAAGCGCCTCATTCGCCGGCTCCTGATGACTGCGGCCTACCGCGCGGACAGCACGCCGTCCCCCGAAAGTGCCGCTATGGATCCCGACAACGCCCTCCTCCAGCACATGCCCGTCCGGCGCTTGG
Organism: Bryobacterales bacterium; assembly: GCA_965203925.1. Taxonomy (GTDB): domain Bacteria; phylum Acidobacteriota; class Terriglobia; order Bryobacterales; family UBA6623; genus VXMF01. The sequence goes on along the minus strand of OZ241924.1, from coordinate 5,846,445 downwards.
ATGCGGAGGCGGTTCGTGACAGTCTTCTTGCCACGACGGGTCGGTTCGACCCGCGCCTGTTCGGACCCTCGGTGAACGTGTTCTATGCCTTCGCCAAGGGCAAGACCAAGGGTGACCGTGAGAAGGGCCCCGTAGACGGCAATGGTCGCCGCAGCGTGTACCAAGAGATCCGCCGAAACGCGCACAATCCATTCCTTGAGGTGTTCGACCAGCCGAAGCCGTCGTCCACACGCGGGCGGCGGGATTCCACCAATGTTCCGGCGCAGTCGCTGACCATGCTCAACAGCGAGCTCGTGATCTCACTCTCCAAGACCTGGGGAGAGCAGCTGGGGGCTCTTCCCGGGAGCGCGTCCGAAACGGTCCGACACATGTTCTTGGCAGCGCTCGGCCGTGAGCCCAACTCCGTAGAGGTCGATGAGTGCTTGGGCTACGTTGGCCCGAACCCCGGACCGGGAGAGTGGGCAGATTTGGCCCACTCCATCTTCAATCTCAAGGAATTCCTCTACGTTCGCTAGCCTTGGGCCGAGACCGGCGCGAGGTATCCGCCCTTCCTGATGACCCGGAGGCCCAATAATCCCGATCACCGACGGCCCGTGATTGGCGTCGGTGGAGTGGTCTTCGAAAAGGGGAGAGTGCTGCTGGCACGGCGCGGCGCTCCTCCTGCGAAGGGGTTTTGGTCGATCCCCGGCGGGAAGCTGTCCATGGGCGAGACGCTCGAGCAGGGAGTGGCTAGGGAATTGCGTGAGGAGACTGGCCTAGAGGTCCGTGTCGGTTGCTTGGTCGCGGTCTATGAGCGCCTGCCAAGGCCTGAAGATCCTTCGCCGCTGCATTTCGTCGTCCTTGACTATCTTTGCGAGCGCTGTGGCGGGAGGCTGATGGCGGGCGATGACGCTGCCGAGGTCGGATGGTTCGACCTTGGCGCGCTCTCTGACCTCAGCCTGACAACCGGTGCCCGGGATGTGATCCTCCGAGCGCGGCAATTGGCGAGGAATCGTTGATGCCAGCCGTCGAGAAGGGCCATTCCGGCGCTTACCGCACCTTGGAGTTTGGGGCCGTGGTGGCATTGGTCGCTCACCACGCCGCAAGCCCGCTCGGTGTCGCACGCGCCGAACGGCTGCTCTCGGAGCCGAAGGTCGGCTCCTTGCAGGAGGCTCGAGCAAGCCTCCGCCTGGTTGGGGAAGCTTCCGAGTGGCTGCGGGCCTCGTCGGTTCGCGACCAGAGGCGCGTGGCCCCCGTGCCGAGCTTCTCGGGTGTGACCGACGTTCGCGGGCCCGTTGGCAGGCTGACGGTGGAGGGTCTCTCGCTGGAGGCGGGCGAGATCCGGGCGGTCGTCGAGCTTCTGGAGGCGGGCGAGCGGATCCGCAAGGTCCTGTTGGCGAGTGGGGCGCCTAGGCCGGGGCTGCGCTCGGCAGGGGAAGCCATGCCAGACCTTCGGCGAGTGGTGTCACGCTTGGCCGGGCGCATTCTGCCAAACGACGAGATCTCGAGTCTCGCGAGCATGGCGCTGTCCAAGCTCCGCCGCCGCATCGAGCACCAGCGCCGGGTGGTCGAGACCTCTCTGGAGCGGTTCTTGCGGAAGCACTCGGCGACCGGGATACTGCAGGACTCCTACGTGACGATGCGCAACGGCCGCACCGTCGCGCCCGTGAAGGCGCAGTGGAAGGGGCAGGTCGACGGCATTGTCCACGGTGCCAGCGGCAGCGGCCAGACCGTGTTCGTGGAGCCGCTGGACACGATCGTGCAGAACAACCGGCTAGTTCGGTTGAGGGAGCAGGAGCACGCCGAAATCCTCCGCATCCTTCGCGAGATGAGCGCCGTCCTCAGGGACGAGCGGCCCGCGGTCGTTGCGGTCGTGGAGGCAGTCGGTGACTTGGACTTCGTGTTCGCCCGGGCGCGCTTCTCACGAGAGTTCCGCTGCTGTCTTCCGAGCTTTGACGAGACCGCCTCTCGCATCGTGCTGACCGAGGCGCGCCACCCCCTCCTTCAGGAGCTTCTGTCGGCATCTGGCGGACGGCCCGTCCCGCTCAGCCTGTCGATGGAACGCGAGCAACGCGCACTCGTGGTCAGCGGACCGAATGCCGGGGGAAAGACAGTGGTCCTCAAGACTGCCGGCCTGCTGGCGGCCATGGCTCAGGCCGCGATCCCAGTCCCAGCCGACGAGGCCGAGCTGCCGTGGTTTGACGCGATACTTGCCGACGTTGGGGACGCGCAGTCCATCAGCCGAAGCCTGAGTACGTTCTCGGCCCACATTGCCCAACTGACCCGAATCATGGGCGAGGCAACGCCGCGGAGCTTGGTGATTCTGGACGAGCTCGGCACTGCCACCGACCCCGAGGACGGCGGTGCGCTGGCGGTTGCAGTGGTCGAGCGCCTCCTGGAAGTTGGCGGGTTCTCGCTGGTGTCGACGCACCTACAGGAGCTGAAGACCTTCGGCACGATCTCGCCGCGCGTCCTGAGCGCCACGATGGGGTTCGACGAGGCCACGCTGCGAGTAACGTACCGGTTGCACTGCGGATTCCCGGGCCAGTCTGCCGGCCTTGAGATGGCCCGCAGCTTTGGCCTGCCTCCGGGCGTAGTTCGGAGGGCGCGCCTCCTGAAAGGACAGGCCGACGAACAGGTTCGGGAATACCTCGCGGAACTCCGGCGCCGTGCTGCTGAGTACGACGATCTGATTGAGGCGGCACGGCGCCAGGAACGTAACCGGCAGGAGGGCGCGCGATCGCTCGAAGAGGAGTTCGCACGACGTCAGCGCGACCTGGAGGACCGCATGCGAGCCAGAGCCGAGGAGTTGGAGTCCCGGCTGGAGAAGCGATTCCGGAAGGCGCTCAGCACGGCGGTTGCGGAGCTGCGCGCCAAGGGGAGGAGCGTCTCTGCGAGGGTCGTCTCCAAGTGGTCCGCCGACCGCACATCCAAACTGCGCCGGGTGGCTAGGGCGGAAGTCGAGGCCACGCTCGGGAGAGATCTGACGGCTGCGCTACCGGATCCGGACGGACCATCGTTCGAGGTCGGCGAGCGCGTTCGCCACGCCTCAATGGGCATCACCGGCGAGATCGTCCGGGAATTGGGGACGGGCCGCTGGGAGGTCCAGTTCGGCCGCATGCGCGTCCAGGCTTCGGCCGAGGATCTCTTGACGACGGACAGGCCCGCGGAACCGCCCCCGCTCCCTCCCGGAGTCAGCCTCAAGACGGCCGTGCCGCGGGAGGATCTGCCCGCCGAGATCCATGTCATCGGCAAGTCTGCTGAGGATGCCCTCTCGGAAGTCGACAAGTATCTCGACCGTGCCGTGCTGGCCGACCGCACCCGCGTGAGGGTCGTGCACGGATTCGGCAAGGACATCCTTCGCCGGGCAATCTGGCAGATGTTGGCGCGCCACGCGCATGTCACTCGCTACTACCAGGCAGAACAGCATGAGGGCGGAGCCGGCGCCACGATCATCGAGGTTGGCGAAGCCTGAGAAGAGCTCTAGTGCTATGGGTCGCAGTGCGCCGTGAAAAGGCGCTTTCTTCTAGTGGGTGAGAATCCCACGCAAGAACTGTCGCTCCGGTTGGTAGCAGCCAGGGCGGTTCATGGGGGTAAACACATAGGCTGAAGCACTCTGCTGACAAAGGAACGCTCTGGGGCGGTTCAGCGACCGTGCGGGCCGGAACGTTCGCTATGTCGAGCTTCCGGGGCAGTGAGCCTCGGTCGCTCGTCCTCGTTGAGCTTCTTTAGCAGGGTGAGCCGCAGGACTACCCGTAGCACATCGTAGACGCTTGATTCTTCCAGGCCCTGCTCAAAGGCGCACCGCAAGACCTCTTCCCTCATGTTTGGGGAGAGTTCGTTCTTGACGTATTCTCGGCAGACCTTGTCAACCCTGTACGGCGGCTTGCCGCTGACCTTCGCTTGCAGGCCCTCTGCCTCGTTCGCTGACCAGATATGCGCCCCCAGAGCGTCTGCGACGCGCTCTCCCAATGCGGTGAGCCGCTTCGGGCTGGCACTGGTGGGGGCTTCACGTGGAAGTCTGTCAGCGATTCTCTGGCAGTTCTCCTTGACCTCGCGCATGAAGATCCTGAAGTTCTCGCCGTCCGAGTCCACTGACCCCTTCCCGGCCCCAAAGCGCACAAGCGCGGCCCCAGCAGCGATAAGTAAGGCCGCTACGGTTGCTATCGTCCCGATGACAGCTATCGTCAGTGCGGTTGTGGATCCCATGTCCCCTCCTGGCCGCCCCTTCGGTCGGGGACAGGCACTGCTAGTCCGTCAGGAGGGCCAGAGTCTTGCAGAGTGCAAACACTGGCGTGTGCGCATTAGCCTATCGGTGCTAGTAACCCTTGTCAAGATCTCACAGCGGACATCGATTGGGAGTCGAACAGGGAAACATCGACGATGAGAGGCCGAGGCCCAATAGCCGCGATCCGGGCAGCACCTATGAGCGGGATGCTCCCCGGCGTTGGGAGATTGCGGGCATGTCGCAGGCAGCACTAACTCCGAAGTCCCTGGGGCTCGCGAAGGGGCGACCGGCTGAGGTGGCCACTTGCCCCTGGCAAGCCCGTGACGGACAAGATTGGCATCGGTCTCGGGCGGCTTCTGCGCACGCATACACTCCGATCGGGGCAGCCAATCGGAAGCCGGGCTGGAATCAACGAGAACGCCAGCGAACCGCAGATCCTCGCCACAACGGGAGAGTCACGTCTTGTGGGCCCCGTCTAGGTCCAATGTCATAGTGAGTTGCCTCTGATCCAGCCGCAGAAACGGATCGGAGCGGGACGTCCGGGGGTGGTAAAATACCCGTTCCGGGCGGATCGGCTGCCATGCGTCCTTGCTTCCTAATTCCCGAGACCACCGTTAAGAAGAGCGGTTCCGGCGAAGCCGTCGAGATCGGCGAAGGCGGCGGCATGGCATTGCTGTCGCTTGGAATTACCCACGTGGAAGAGCAGCAGAGCCTCGACGTTGAGATCGAGGGATCCGCAGACGGAGAGGAGTGGGCCGGGAAGCCGCTGAGGGCGTTTCCCCAGAAGTTCTACACGGGCGTCTGGCAGATCTTGTGCGACTTGAGCGCTACTTCCGATGTGCGCTTCCTACGGGTAAGCTACAAGGTCGCGCGGTGGGGTGTCGGTCCAACGACGCCCCGCTTTAGGTTTTACGTTTTCGCCGAGCCCTACGTAGCGTAGCGGGAGCGCGCTCAGTACGCCCACTTCCCGCGTCTGCGGCTGCGCAGCGCGTCTCGGGTCTCTTCGACCTGGATCGCCTTGCGCTTCTCGTCACGCTTGTCCTTAGTCTGCTTACCCTTGGCCAGAGCGACCTCGCACTTTATCCGTCCGCGACGCGTATAGAGCCGCGTTGGAATGAGAGTCAGGCCCTTCTGGCGGACCTTTCCGGCGAGCCGATCGATCTCCCGACGGTGCAAGAGCAGCTTTCGGGCGCGAACGGGTTCGGCGTTTCCGACTGTGGCGTGCGTGTAGGCGCTGATGTGGGCGTTGTGCAGCCAGACCTCGCCATCCTTTATCGCCGCATAGGCGTCTCGGAGCTGGACCGCGCCGTTGCGGCAGGACTTGACCTCCGCGCCCGTTAAGACAATGCCGGCCTCGAACCGGTCGCCGAGCGTGAACTGCCTTCGTGCGCGCCGGTTGTCGGCAAGCGTCGTTCTGCGTGTGCGCTTGGCCATCTCTGTTCCACGATCTTGCGCGGCGGGGCGTCCTAGATACAGGTCGGCCTGCCGATGCACCAACGTACTTCATTCTCTTGCATCCCCCCATGCCGCGCGACGCTGGCGGCTTTCGCCGTATTCCTTGGCTCCTTGCTTGTGGCGGCTGAACTGGACGCAGCCAGCCGAAAGGCCAAAGGAATGTACAACCGAGCGCGCACTGCCGAGGCTGCCGGTAACTTTGACGAAGCGCTCGAGCTATATGCGACCGCAAGCCAGCTGGCCCCCACCGAAAGCCGGTTCGAACTCGCGGAGCGCCGCATGCGCTTCGTAGCCGGGCAAGCCCACGTGGCGGCCGGTTTCCAGCTTCGCGGGCAGAGCCGCTACGAAGAGGCGCTCGTGGAGTTTGAGACAGCGTACTCGATCGACCCCGGGTCCAGCGTAGCGGCTGAGGAGAGGCGCCGGACTCTGGAACTAATCGCGGAGCGCGACCGCGGCGAGCTTGCGGAAGGTCTGCCCCCGGAAGCACAGCAGAGTGCGCTGGAGGCGTCCCGCCACGAGCGCCGCCAGCTAATCGATTCGATCACGAGGCCAGCCGACCTGGTGCCGCTGTCGAACGAGCCAATCAATCTCGTCCTAAACGAGTCGGCAGAGGTGGTCTTCGAGACGATCGGCAAGCTGGCCGGCATCAACGTGCTGTTCGACTCGGACTACCGTGGCGAGGAAATTGAGGTCGAGCTGCGCAACGCGACGCTGACCGAAGCTCTCGACTACATTGGGCTGCTGACGAAGTCCTTCTGGAAGCCGGTAACTCACAACACGGTGCTGGTGTCGGAGGACAACCCGAACAAGCGCCGCGAGCATGAGGACGAGGTCGTCAAGACGGTCTACCTGACTAACTTGGCGACCCCGCAAGACCTGTCCGAGATCACCACCGCCATTCGAGGCCTCACGGACCTACGGCGACTATTCACGGTCGCATCGATGAACGCGATCGTCATGCGCGGCTCGCGCGCCAAGGTGGCCATCGCCGAGAAGGTGATCCACGACATGGACAAGCCACGGCCCGAGGTGATCGTCGACGTGCTGGTGCTGGAGACCAGCAAGTCGAACATGCGCAACATCGGCCTGACCCCGGTGACCGGATCCAAGCCCGGGATCCAGCTCGGAATCGGGTACTCGGGGCAGGGGTCCGGCAGCGCGAACGGCGCTGCCTCCCGTATAGCGCTCAGTCGGCTGGGCGACGTGGGCGTAGGAAGCTGGACGACGACACTGCCGAACTTCCAGCTTGCGGCACTGTTCAGCAACTCTGAGACTGAGCTGCTGCAGTCCCCCCGCCTGCGCACGGCCGACAACCATCAGGCGGATCTGCGAATCGGCGACCGGATACCAATCGCAACGGGGAGCTTTCAGCCCGGAGTTGGGGGAGTCGGCATCAATCCGCTGGTGAACACGCAGTTCACTTACACGGACGTCGGCGTAAACGTTTCGCTGACTCCCAAGATCCACTCCAACCGCGACGTGTCGATGCACATCGAGGTCGAGATTTCGAACGTGCGCGAGTTCATCGACATTGGCGGCATTTCCCAGCCGGTCATAGGACAGCGGACTGTCCAGCACGACGTGCGGGTGCAGGATGGCGAGGCCAGCGTCATTGGAGGGCTGAACCAGTCGCGGGTTTTCACCACTCGCGCCGGCGTGCCGTTCCTTGGCGAGATCCCGATCTTGGGAAGGCTGTTCAGCGATGTCGACGTGCAGGTCTCCGAGAGCGAGATCCTGCTTGTCCTGATCCCTCACATCGTTCGGATGCCCGGCATCGACCCCAGCAATCTCAAGACAATTGCCTCCGGCACGGAAGCGACGTTCAAATTGCGCTTCGAGGACGGTGGCAACGGACGGCCAGCCCTAGACCCTCCCGATGGTTCCCGGGAGGCCGATGCGCCGCTGCCCGACGCGCCGACACAGGCGCCGGCCGAGGCTCCCACCGCCCAGCCGGCCGGCCCGTCCGGGACCGAGGCGGCGCCGGCCGAAGTCCCGATCCCTGAGCCGGCGGCCGAAGTGAACGAGGCTCCCTCTCCTGCAGTCCAAACGCGCCTGTTTCTGGAGCCGGCACAGGCCCGGCTTCCGGCCGGCGAGCAGTTGACCGTCTCGGTGATGGTCGGCGGGGCGTCTGGACTGGTCAGCGTCCCTCTGCGGATCCAGTACGACAGGGACAAGGTCCGCTTGGTCTCGATCGAGCGGGGCCCCTTCCTATCAGGTGATGATGCGAGTGACGTCATCTTTTCGCGCAGCATCCGGCACGCGAACGGCTTGGCTGCGGTGAACATCTCACGATTCAGGGGCACTGGCGGAGCTAACGGCGACGGCGAGCTGGTGACGCTGACGTTCGAGGGTCTCGAAGCTGGCGAAGCGCAGCTTCGGGTGATAGCTACGTCCGCGAGGGACGCTTCGAACGCAGCCGTGGACGTGGCGGCCTTGGAGACCCAGATCTCGGTGGAGTAAGGCCATGGCGAACTCTGCCATCTCTGCGAGGTGGACACGCCGCGCTGCGAGGGCCGTGGCGCCGCGCGCCGGGGATGCGGGTCTCACCCTGATCGAGCTGATCGTGGCCTTTAGCCTGATGCTGATCCTCTCCGCCATGGCGCTGCCCGTGGCCCGCGTGAAGGTCCAGAGGGAGAAGGAACGCCGCCTGCGGATTGCTCTAACCGAGATCCGCACGGCGATCGACCGCTACAAGGACATGGCCGACGCGGGTCTGCTGGGGGAACAGGACCCCGACAACCACGGATACCCGGAGTCGCTGGAGGCTCTGGTCGAGGGGATCGAGCTTGCTCCTCAGGGTGGGATTGAAGGACTCGGCGGGCGGGGCACCGGCATGGGCACCCTAGGCATCACGGAGTCTAGGGCCCCTGGCATGAGGTCGCTCTCGTCACGCAGCGACCGATCCTTGCAGGAGTCTCGATTCGGCCGCCAAGGCGGTCGCGACTTAGACAGGTCAAGCTCCTCCGGACTGGGGCAGCCCCGCGGCCTCGGCTCCAGCAGAGGGTTGGACGGCGGAATCGGCGGCCTCCGGGGAGACGGCCTCGAGGATGACCATGAAGGGCCCGAACGGATCCGCTTCCTGCGAGCCATACCCGTCGACCCCATGACCGGCAGGCGCGAGTGGGGCATGCAGTCGGTGTCCGACAGCCCGATGGCACGCAGCTGGAACGGCCGCAATGTCTTCGATGTGTACTCTCTGAGCACGGGTATCGCCTTGGACGGTTCGATCTACGACAGGTGGTAGGGATGAGAGCAAGGCACGCCACGAGGGGATTCACCCTTCTGGAGATGATGGTCGTTCTGACCATAATCGTCACCGTGGTGTCAATTGCCGTCCCGTTCTATTCTTCGGCGATCGTGCGGGCCCGTGAGAGTGTGCTCCGCTCGAACCTGCTGACCATTCGGTCCGTGATTGACCAGTACACCTACGACAAGGAGGCTCCTCCGCAGTCGCTCTCAGACCTCGTCGATGAGGGGTACTTGCGGGAAATCCCGATCGATCCCATCACCAAGTCCCGGGACACTTGGGAGCTGATCACCGCCACAGGTCCGAGCGGGGAGTCCGGCCTATTCGACGTTCGTAGTGGCTCCGACGAGGAATCCTTGGCGGGGACTCCGTACAACGAGTGGTGAGGCCGCCCGCTGGCTCCGAGCGCTGACCGGCAAACTGCCTGACCGACCTGCGGTCAGGGACGGAGGTCCGGAACTGTGCGGGCCAGCGGATGGAACGGCAGTAGAGCGAGATTCCCCGTTCCGACAGGCCGGATTGATCCGGAAGCTGGGCGTGCGCTTGGTCAATGGAAGTGTGGGAGCGGCCGGGTACCGGACGTGCATCCGTCGTGGTACATTCACGGCGTGCGGAACTTTTTATTGCCTGTCGTTCTGGGTCTGGTCGGCGCACTGCACGCGCAGGTAGATGGATTCGGCAAGGCAGAACTGGTCAAGTACACCAGGGCCAATCCGTTTGCGCGCTTCGAGGACGGCCGGCCGAATGTGCCCCAAGGCCTGATCGAAGGTCTCCGGACGGCGAGTTCGGAGATGCTCTGGGGACCGCTGCGTCGCGCTGGTTTCGAGCATCAATGGGCCGGGGGATGGCAGATCGTTCATCCCGAGGCGAAACTGCTCGGGCGCGCGGTCACGGCTGTCTTCATGCCCGTCCGTCCAGATCTCGACGAGGTCATCGAGGAGGACGCCAAGGCGAGGGGCCTCGGGGCGAACAACAACCAGCGCGTAATCGACATCCTTCGGCCGGGGGACGTGCTGGTGGTGGACCTGTTCGGAAAGATCGACGGTGGAACCTTCGCAGGCGACAACCTGGCCACGGCGATTCACGCCGCGACCGGCCAAGGGTTCGTGATCGACGGGGCGATTCGCGATCTTGACGGGATACACCCGCTCGGGATACCGGTGTACGTGCGCGGTTTCCACGTGTCGGCCATCCGCGACGTGATGCTGATGGGCATCAACGTTCCGGTCCGGATCGGCAGCACAACGGTCATGCCAGGCGACTTGGTCGTAGGAGACAGGGAAGGACTGACGTTTGTGCCGCCACACTTGGTTCGGGATTGCGTTCGCCAAGCCAGGATCACGGAGCTTCACGACGTCTGGACGAAGGGAAAGCTCGCAACGGGGAACTACAAGGCGAGCGAACTGTACCCAAGCCCAAAGGACCCGGCACTACAGAATGAGTACAGGGACTGGCTCAATGAGAAGAAGCGTGAGCTGGGCATCGAGTAGCCGTCTCCAACACGGCCGTGCGCACCGGCGGCCCCCCCTTCCGCTGCCCCCACCGCCAGTGGCCAGGCCTTCAACACAAGAAGTTGTTGACGCAAGGACGGTCCATGGACCGATGGCGCCCGAGTCGGGCCAGCCTCGGTGAGCCCGCGTCCGGTTCATTGGTCGTGCCGGGCGGGTGCGGACGACGTGGTGCGCCACCCGCTGTCCGCCAGCGAGGCGAGCTTGGTCTCAGACCATCGGGCAGGCATCCTGAAGGCGCGTCTGCTGCACCAGTTGCGCAACTGCCTCGACGAGGTCCTCAACCCGTTGCGTGCGGAGTTGAACAAGAGTAGGACGGTCTACCCGGGCACCAACCTGCGCTAGGTCTACGAGTTCGTCAGCGGCTGACGCCCAGGTCAACCCGCACCGCCCGGCAAGGCCGGACCGCTTGCGAGTGTCACGTCGGCGACGCCGCCCACAGCACCGGAGCTGAAGAACCCCCGGCCCGGTTCCCGGATTCACGCATCGGGTACCTGTCCACCCCACCCTCTCCCCCCGAGATCCATCCCCGGACTCTCCTCCGCCAACCCTGTCTCACGGGCTCTCGCCCCCTCCTACGGCCAGAACTGGACATCCATTGTTAGCCCATGTCTGGAACTGTGGGGTCGGCGGGGCGGCCGGGACCACGCTCTAGGGTCATCCAACTACTTGGCACGCCTGTGAACCCGGTCAATCCGACAAACTTGATGAGTCGGACATGCTGGTCCCTTGCGTGGAAACCAGTTGCAGCGCTCTGAGGGAATCAGCTACGTCGGGCTGATGTAACACGGTCTATGGACCGCTACTGTGCTCTGTACCTGCGTGATGGCGGTGTAGCGGGATGCTGCGATACACTCTTATGCGGTATAGTACGGACACCTCCTCAATCTCCGGCCATCACACATCAGTCTCGTCCAGCAGTTCTAAATGATTTACCTGGAAAAACTGGGATGGGCAGGGCGTTGTAGCATTTCGCAGGCACGGAGAGAATTACGAGGAGACGAGAAACCGATGAATTGGCTTGACAACCCGTGGGTAGTTTCCATCGGAAGCGCCATTCTAATCAGAACGGCAGTTGCATTGGTGTCTCGAATCAATCGATGGCGAAAGGACCGTGCGAACTACATACAAGAGGTCAAATCGGCCAACCGGGAAATAATCTACAGTCTCCGGGAATCCAAGTCGGGCTTGGAGGTGTACAGATCCAGAATGATTACAGTTGCGAGCATTCTTTTTGGGATTGTACTCGCTCTAATGATCGCGATTATAATGCACCTTAAAGGATTCAGTTCCGAACCAAATGAGCCAATAACTCCCCTATTACTTCCGACTATCGTCGCTATATTTGGCACGATATTGATGACGTTCTTGACGATTTCGTGGCCGGAGTACAGGTGTCCAGTCCTTAAGCGATCAAGCACTCGTTCTACGGCTGATAGCTTGTCCAAGAGCAGAAACTACAGCTGATCGGCCAATGATCTGAAGGGAGACTTAGAATCCACACCATCCGGTGTCGAACCAGCACAGACACAGACTTCGGGCCATCGATTCATTTCAGTTGGAGTTTCCGCACCGAGGCCCTGTTCAATGTCCCAACGTCACGGCCCAGATCCGAAGAAGGGTCGGAATGCGGGATTGTGTCGCCTCCGAACGGGCCACGGCATGCGCTGAAGGTGTTCGAGACTGCTGAAACGCTGCCATCCGAAATGGAACGAACTCCATCTCGGTGCAATCGCTGGAAGGGTGCGCCAACGGGGCCTATGCCTGTATACAGCCATCAGTTGCGAGACTTGAGAGCTACCGCGCCAGAATTCAGTTGTTGAGTCAACCATTGCGTGCGGTATAGAGCAGAGCTTCCAATTGTTCGGAAATCCCTACTCGCCGTCAGCAGACCATATCCGGATGCGCCTGCGTATTGCGACATCCTTCTTGTTGCGCTGCAAGGGCGTCATTGACCTGAGGGCCTTGAAATCAAGTGCGGCGAAGGCGTGTGGCAGGCGGTCCTGACAGGTGTGGTCGTGGCAGCGGCCTACGTTTCTTGAGTTACGCCACCAATGATACTACCTGTTCGCCTGCAACCATTTCTCCTCCCTGAAGACGACGCCCAATAGCACAGTCCCAAGGATCCGAACCTGATACTCTTAAGTGTCGCCAGACAGGCGAGCGCCTGGCGGTTCGGTGGCACGGGGGTGGTGTGCCTCTACTGGATGATCGGCGGGTGAAGCTGCTGGGCAGTGAGCGCAAATCTCTGGCGTTGGTGAACAGGCACTCTTCGGACCCGGTGGCCAGTTGGCGGTACTTCGATCAGTGCTTGCCCGAAGTGAAGGAAAGCGACTGCCGGAGGACTGCTGGCGATACCTAGAGGATCACCGGCTGAAGTGTGAGGAGTGCTTGGGCCTCCGACCAGCCCGCAGGCCGGGCTGCCATTGAATGCGGTGCGAGTTGTCACGCTTGCGCAGAACGTGTCGCCGATCAAGTACCTCCAAGCCCTCGTATCTCGTGGTGAGTCTTGGGTGTGCTCGGTCCACGGTCTATTCCAACGGAATGATCGAGAACCATGACACCGAACGGCCTTAGTTACGCCTCTTCTCGAAAAGTCGGTCCCTTCGTGATTCCGTCGCCTGACTCGGTCTGTCAATCAAATAACTCTTCCATTTTCCGTACAAGCCGCCTTGCATCGGAATAATACACTTTGACTTGTACCATCGTTATCTGCGTCGAGCGCCCATGTGCAATGTTGTTGCGGTTCGACACAATGCTTCGTATACTGGCCTCGATCTGGCCCTCGGCAAACGTCCTCAGCTGGTCGGCAGCATCTTGGTTGACGGACCCGAGCAGATCAAGCATCTTTCCCATTCTCGGATTACCGAAGTGCCTGAGCGTATGACTCACATAGTTCACGATACTCTTGTCCGCTCGCCTCCTTGTGTAGTCCAGCATTACTCTTCGGCAGGTTGATTCCAAGTAGGCAGACACCCACACTGTCGCCAACTGTGCTAGGTGACTTGATGTCTTGATGGAATGTTCGGGTGATTCACTATCCAGAAGGACTGAATCTATCGCAGATTCCAATCGAGTCTTGTCCTTAATACTCATTGGACCAGGTCGTACTCTCGACAAGCCAACTCGATTCTCCTTTCAACTCGGTCCTTGTTGGTGGTCCCGATGGTAAACAACTCTTCCTCCTCAAGAAGTTGAAGTACGCGCTTATTAGCCGTTCTCAATGCACCCGTCTCGGTTATGGGGCCTCTTTCGAGTCTGTGTGCTAAGCCAACGAGAACAGCGTCGGCAACCGACACATTGAGAGCGCGTTTCGGTCTGAGGGATTTTGGCGTAAGAATGGTGTCAACCACCTCTATAGTGGTCTCAAAAGATCGGCGAAATCTCTCACAGTCGCTGTCGTTGGCGTCTCTATATTTCTCCATAAATCGGTTCAAGAATTGCTTCATCGGTCGCTCATAATTTGACCTTTCGTAATACAACGCCAAGAATCGTAGAATAATCTCCTCATCTTTTTTTCTTGAATTAGTCGAATGATATACGGCTTTCCAATGGCTATTTCTAGCCAGATCTGATAAGAGATCATTCAATCTTCCCCTGTACACACAGGCGCGAATCTCCTGTGGTTGAAGCGGACTTCCACCCGTGTTTAGGCGCTCAAAAATTGAGTAGATCGAACTTCGGTCGGCAGAGGGTTCGTCCTGCTGAAAAATAGTGGCGTGAATAATCGAGTCATCCAAATCTTGTTTCGCTTCTGGCGAAAGAGATCGATAGGTCTTATTCTGATAGTCTTCTGACACTCCCAGAAGGTCAAACTTTCGCTGTCCGAAAGTTCCTCGATAGAAGTGCTGTAGTGATCTCAAGCGCTGCTGGCCATCGACTACCATCAATTTACGAGTCGTGGGATCTCTAAAAAGGAATATACCAGGAACGGGAAGCCCGAGGAGCAGCGACTCTATAAACCGAGACGCTTGTGTGTGGGTCCAGACGAACTTTCGTTGAAATCGTGGGATATAAATTGCTGATCGTTCTAAGCGAGAGACGATGCCATCGACCGGGAAGTCAGCACCATAGCTCGTAATCTGATAGCGGACACTCTGGACGATCGTATCGTCTTCGTCGATGGGATCATCGACCGCTGATTCTGTGACTTCGGATTCAGTAGAGTTCATTGGAAGATCATCTCATCGTCTCGATTGCCTAGGTGAGAGTGGCACACTTCCGCACTCTCAACGTGACAAGTCTGAGGATACACGGGCACACCACCGCTGGGCAAGTGTGGATCCTAAAGCGCCGGGGCCGTCGCGCGCCGCGGTGCTTCGCCTATCGCGTCACGGTCTGTTTGGGAGCGGCGAATGCAGGAGGGTTCAGAGAAGTGAGCTGGAGATGGGCTGCGAGGGTCTCGATCAGTTGGCGGAATCCCACGACCACTGGCAGACGCGGCAGCGCACGACGGAGATCCGGGCGTAGCAGCATAGAGCGGGACGCGCCGTGGCCTGTCCGGATTGCACCAGATCGGCAAACGCTCCGGAGAGTCCGTCCAGAGTGCCGCATAAGATCCTGACGTAGTCCGGATCGCGCAGGTTGGCGGTCAGAGCGACTTGCGCCGGCTGGTCCTGCATGTCGCGCCCAAGGTGCGCGCGGCCCATCCGGCGCCGCAGCTCGCGCTGGGCTTGGGGGAAGAAGTGCTCGACCGGATTGTTTGTGCGCTCCACTCCCGCCACGAGGCGCGTCTGCGTGTCCCTCTCCAGGGCATGCCCGAAAAGGTGGTCCCAGCAGCCGTCTAGGTGCTCGAGCGCGGTCGCTTCCGGGTAGCGCGCCGTCGCCGGTACCCTGCTGGCGATTCGCACGGACCCGGCAGCACAGCTGGCGGCGGTGCCTCCCGACTTGCGCGGCGAGCGACTCCACAAGGCGGCGCCGGCTACGGCGGACGGGGGTTCGTGCTGTGGCAACCCGCGCAGATCGTCGTGGAGTAGGCGCACTAGGTTCGAGAATGCGAGCTGAGCAGGATGCCCCGTCAGAGCCTGAGCGGCCACTGCATAGGTGGGCCGCACGAGACGTGCACGCAGACCGCGGCTTGGTTGGCTGATGTCAACGTGCGCCAGCGTGGCGCGGATTGGAATACGAGGCTCAAGGTACGGCGCTGCTGCATTCCCCTCGCGACTTGACTCAGCGCAGACTCCCCTACAACGAGTGGCCGAGAGCGATCCCACCCGCCTCACCCTGTCGGCGCGCTTCGCTCGGCGTGCTCAGACCGGCGTACCGCGCCAAGCTCGGTCGCCTGTCGCGGTGCACAGCGGAGCGCTCGATTCTGGAGATGACTACTACAATGGCCAGAGGGAGGCGCAAGTGAGCAGCTTCAAGAAGGGAATCCTGGTTGGAGTCGGGTCGATTATCGGGGTGTGGTTCCTCGGCGGCATCGTAACCTTCGCAATCCTAGGCAGCGGCGGCAGCGGTCCACGCGTGGAACCCGATTCCGCTCTCGAGGTTCATCTGAGCGGTGCGATTCCCGAGTACGTGGAATTCAACATCCCCGACCTGCTGGGCGGACAGGACAGTGACACGCCCACACTGCTGAACCAGATCCGCTCGATTCGGGCGGCAGCCGACGATGAGCGCATCAAGGCTCTGGTATTGCGGTGCAACTGGTCGGCCGGCGGCTGGGCCAGAGCCCAGGAACTGCGGTGGGCGATTTCTAAGTTCAAGAAGTCGGGGAAGCCTGTCTGGGCATTCCTGGAAGTGGCCGGAAGGGAAGACTATTACGTCGCCGCGCTTGCCGACAGGATTGTCCTGCAGCCCGAGACGTACCTGAACTTGACGGGATTGCGAATGGAGGTGATGTTCTTCAAAGGCGCGATGGACAAATTGGGCATTGAGGCCGACCTCATCCGGACTGGCCGCTACAAGAGTGCCGGCGAGCCGTACTCGCGTGAGGAGATGTCCCCAGAGTGGCGGCACGTGCTCAACGAGACGCTGGATGAATTCTTGGACCAGTTGCTGGAAGGTATCGTCGAGGGCCGCGGCAGCTATGCTGCCCACTGGCGCACCATTCTCGACCAAGGGCCATTCACGGCGGCAGAAGCGCGGGAGGTGGGCCTGTCCGACGACATCCTCTACGAGGACGAGTTCTACGAGAGCCTCACCGAGGCCGTCGGGTTGGAAGAGGAGCTCGAGCGCATTGGGATTTCCGCCTACGTCAGAGCGTCCGGCCCGGGCCGTTCCCGGGGCGGCAAGACATTCGCGCTGCTGCACGCTGCAGGCCCCATTTACAGCGGATCAGAGGACCCAGTTCCATTCGGCACGTCGTCCGGCACGCTGGCTTCCCGTTCGTTCATCAGCCGGCTGGACGGACTGCGCGAGGACGATTCGGTTGACGGGGTGATACTGCGGATCGACTCTCCCGGCGGCGACGCGATCGCGTCCGAACAGATCCTGAGGGCGGTGCGCCGCTTGGCCGCCGAGAAGCCCATGGTTGTCTCGATGGCGAACGTGGCAGCTTCCGGCGGATACTACATTGCGGCCGTGCCTGATGTTCCGATCTTGGCCTATCCCGGCACATACACGGGGTCGATTGGAGTCTTCACGATTCACCTCAACCTGCGATCCCTCTACGACAAGCTCGGAATCAACAAGGAAATCCTCGTCCGCGGTGAGAACGCGGCGATCCAATCGGACTATCGGCCGCTCTCTCCGTCTGAAAGGGCGAAGCTCACCGGCTACGTGAACTCCATATACGACACCTTTCTGGAGCGAGTTTCCGAAGGGCGTGGAATGCCAGCGGAGCAAGTTGCGGAACTGGCAGAGGGCAGGGTGTGGATAGGGTCGCAAGCCTCGGACAACGGCCTAGTGGACGGCCTTGGCGGGTATCTTGATGCGATTGACCGTCTCCGTGAGGCAGCAGGTCTGGACGAGGGTGAGGCTGCGCGGATCGTTGTCCACCCGGAACGGCGCTCGATCCTCGAAACGATCCTCTCAGGTCGGCACGCGGCATTCGGGCCCAGTCTGGCAATCCCGTTGAAGATCCCTGGCATGCAGGAGTCATTGGACGAGGCCGCATGGTGGGCCAAGCACCTGCGCAACGGTCCAGTCGCGATGCCTCCGCACCGCATCTCCGTTCAGTGACGATCTGAGCTGGGGATACAATCAAGCCGGAGCAGATCCGCGGCAGGCGCTCATAGGGCGCGGAGTGAGGAGACGCATTTGAACGTTCAGGCAACGCAGCTTCGACCGGGCATGGTGGTCCGCCACAACGGCGACATCTGCACAATCCACAAGACTGAGCACCGCACTCCCGGCAACAAGCGGGGCTTCGTACAGGCCAAGATGCGCAACCATCGCTCCGGCGCGATGGTCGAGGAGCGGTTCTCGTCCGAATCAGTCCTGCACAAGGTGATGATGGAATCCCAAGAGATGCAGTTCATCTATGTCGATGGGGACACGTATCACCTGATGAACCTGGAGGACTTCGAGCAGGTGGAGTTAAGGGAAGAGCAGCTTGGCGATCAAGTGAACTACATGATCCCGGACACGATCCTGAAGGTCCAGTTCTTGGACGGCGTGCCTTTCAACCTTGATCTGCCGTCCGCCGTCGAGCTTGAGGTTGTCGAGACCGAGCCGTCCATCAAGGGCGCTACCGTGACCAATGTAACCAAGCCAGCCAAGACCGAGACCGGTCTCGTCGTTCAGGTGCCGCAGTTCATCCGGGAGGGCGAGACCATCCGAGTAAACACCTCGGACGGTTCGTACCTAGGTCGGGCGTAGACGCGGTCCAGTGCCGCGGATGCCGAGTGTGCGGCACGCTTGGTCTCAGCCAGTCGCGCCGTGCCTGACATCTACTCGCCGCAGGTCCAATCTCTCCGAACGGGATTCGATACCCAGTCCTGTCGCTAGCTGTTAAGGTCCACCAAGCCCCGGTCAGGGGATTCGAATCGACCTAGGTCCTTGCATGGGCGTTGCGACCACCGATAGGTCCTCGACATCGAACCGCACACTCAAGTGGCTGGAATGGGATCAGGAATCGCTCTCAGCACAACCCAGAGACTTGGTCGCTGGCGATCTCTCCCACCCCTCTAGGGCTGGTCGAGGCCGTGCGCAAGATGCCGGACTGCATCCATCACCAGCATGTCCCGATGGGGCGGGCCGACGATTTGGACGCCGATCGGCAAACCATCCGCAGTCTCGGTGACGGGCACGGTTGCCGCGGGCAGGCCGAACAGGTTGAACACTTGGCTGTAGCAAAACACGTTCGGGTAGCGGACCGTCTGGCCGTCGACGATCCATTCACGCTCTCCATGCCTGAATGCAGGAATGGCCGAGACCGGGCACAGCAGCAAGGGGTAGCTCTCCATCTGGGTGGCGAGCAGAGAGCGCAATACGTCCCGGGAAACCCAGCCGTCCAGCAAGTTGTGATAGGACGTCTGAGCTTCTTCTTCAGCGGTGGCCATCGCGTCATAGGCTAGTGGGTGCAAACGGTAGTCCTCCGGAACGGTGTTCGCGATCAGCGTCCTTAGGCACACACCGAACATCAGCCACCAAATATCCGGTGCTGCATCAAGACCTTGCAACTCGATCCGGTCAACCGTGAAGCCGAGATCCGACAAGGCTCGCGCGGCCATCCTCACAGCCGCTCGGGTCTCCGCTGTAGCGGGTGTCTCCCAAGCATGATCGAACCACCCCACACGGACGTCTCGTCGCAGATTCCCCGGCTGGTAGCCAGCCCCCCGATCGGGAACTGACAGTGCGTCGCCGCCAGTTTCGGCTTTGCAGCCGATCCGCACGAAGAAATCCAGGTCCTCTGCAGTCTTCGTGATTGGCCCGACGCCTGCCAGGAGCATCGCCGGCCCGACAGCCGCCGGCCAGTGTCCAGATCTCGGGATGAACCCCGGAGTCGGCTTGAAGCCGTACAACCCACAGAAGTGGGCCGGCACCCGCACTGAACCACCGGCGTCACTCCCGAAGCTAGCGGTGGCCATGCCAGCCGCTACAGCCGCCGCGCAGCCGCCGCTCGACCCGCCCGGGGTCCGGGAAGGTTCGATGGGCGAATTCGTGCGTCCGTAGATGGCGTTGTCCGTCTCGTATGCCATGAGGAACTCAGGAACATTAGTAGTTCCGATGACGATTGCACCCTCCTCCTTAATCGAACTGACGACAGCCGCGTCTTTGTCCGCAACCTGTCCGAGGCGCGTTCTAGAGCCGCACTCGAACTTGAATCCCTTGGCGGCGATGGAGCTCTTGACGGTTACTGGAACGCCTGACAATAAGGATTCGGATTCATCGAATGGGAATTCTTCGTCCACTTTGGCGGCGAGACTTAGTGCCCGGTCGGCTTGCAGGTCAGTGATTGCGTTCAGGCTGACGTTGAGTGCAGCAGCGCGTTCCAAGTGGGCCTCGACGACTTCGCATGCTCGGACTTCCCCCCTACGAACGAGTCGACCCAATTGAACCGCTCCGTGCTTGGTCAGCTCCTGCACCCTGTAAACCTAACAGCGTCGGGTAGTGTGGTCGAACTCCGCAGCCTCCGCCGCACGGGGTGCGACTTCGACGGGACTGTATGCTGGTTCCGCGATGCGTTATTGGTTTGCGGTCTTCGCGCTCCTCGCTGTGATTGCCTGCGGCAGGGTCGGGCCTCCTTCGGAGCAGCTGTTCAACGGCACTGACCTGGCGGGGTGGCGGCATGTGGGCCCCGGCGAGTTCGTGGTTGAGGACGGGGCGCTCAAGACCAGCGGCGGAATGGGTCTGTTGGTGTTCGATGGTAAGCCGATCGGCAACGCCGTATTGACAGTGGTCTACAAGCCAGAGTCCCCGGACTCGAATGCGGGAGTCTTCATCAGATGCCCCGAGAAGCCCCATGACCCGTGGTTTGCCGTGCACCGAGGGTACGAGGTGCAGATACAGGACACCGGAGACGAATTCCACCGAACAGGCTCGCTCTACTCCCTTGCGCCCGCAGCCGAGTTCCCCCCAAGCGATGACGGTTGGAACACGATGGAGATTGAGATCGACGAACAGGTCACGCGGGTCCGAGTGAATGACGTGCTCGTGAACGAGTTTGAGGGTGGGCAGGCGGTCCCAGACCGCCAGAGATGGTATGAGCCACAGCGAGGCCCACGTCCGAATGAGGGCTACATCGGCCTGCAGAATCACGACGAGCGAAGCGTGGTATGGTTTCGCGAGGTCAGCGTTCGACCGCTGGTCGACTGATCGGGGTCTATCGCACGCATGGAGCGAGGCGTCTCGTCTTCGTGGAGCCGTCGATTAACTGATTCACCGTCACCGGAGCACTCATGATTCTTGCCAATCCCTTCAATCTGCCGCTCGGACGCGCCGTCCTGCTGGCAGCAGTTCTTGTCAGTTTCCTTACGCCTGCTGCCTCGCAGGGTCCTGGAGGTGAGAGCACGACCGCCACCCACCTGTTTGTGAAGCGGGACATGGCCGAGATGCACGAGCCGAGCCCAACGTCTGTGAGCCGGATCATGCTGACAGCCGACCAGACGAACGGCCGCTACAGCATCATCGACGAGGTGTTCAGCCCTGGGATGAGGTCATCCCCGCACAAGCACGCCTATCATTCAGAGACCTTCTTGGTGCTCGCGGGCAGGATGAAGTGGACCGTAGGAGGTGAGACGGACATCATCGGGCCGGGAGACTTGGTCTACATCCCGCCGGACACATCGCACGCAACGGAAGTGCTTGGAGACGAGCCAGTCCACGCGATCATGCTCTACGAGCCGGGAGGGTTCGAGATCGGACTGCGACAGCGGGCCGCCTCTAGGAGCGCGCGGGAAGCGGGAGATCCCGAGGCTGCGCAGCCCCGGGGGCGCCGCTCGCCGAATCCCTATGCCGACTTCATCCCAATCGGGCCGCGTCGTCCGCAAGCCCCGCCCGCGGATCGTTAGCGCAATCGGCGGCTCGGGCGGCCTCGCCGGCGGCACGTCGGCATGACTTCCTCAGGTGGCTGGCTGGCGGCGGGTCACCGAAGCCGTCAGGCTGCCCACTCCCTCGATTCGCGCTTCCACCGTGTCGCCAGCCTGGATGCGCGCACCCTTGGGACAGCCCGTCGAGAGGATGTCACCCGGCTCGAACGTCATGACGCGGGTATGGAATGCCGCAAGGCTGTGGGGGCGGTGCTTCATGTTGTAGACAAAGTCGCGCGAGAACACCCGCGAGTTGTGGATGGTCTGGACCTCGAGCGCGTCCACGTCTTCCACCTCGTCCGCCGTGACAATGACCGGTCCGAAAGAGAAGAATGTGTCGAAGCTCTTGGACCGCTGGAGGTAGCGCGTGTTCTTGGCCAGGATGTCCAACGCTGTCATGTCGAGCGTGGTTGTGTAGCCGAAGATCACCTCTTGGATTGAATCAATCGGAACGTCCCTGCACTTCTTTCCGAACACCACTGCCAACTCGCCCTCGGCGTCAACGTCTTGGGACAGATCCTCGGGTGGCAGCTCGATGTTTCCGCCAGGCTCAAAGAAGGACGACGACGGCTTCATGAAGCTGCCCGGTTCCTCGGGCTGGACCGCGCTCAGGTCTTCAGCGTGAGATCGGTAGTTTAAGCCGATGCACCATACCTTGCCCGGTCTGCGGTAAGGCAGGACTAGCCGTGATTCGGCCAGCGGGATCTCGGCCTCCAACCCTCGGGCTAGTGTGGCGATGGCCTTGGAAGTGCCCGACCGGATCAGATCGAGCATCCCCAGCGGGAAGTCCGCCCCGCGCTTGGCGTTGAGTTGGCTGATGGGGAGGATACGGTCGCCGCGGAGGATGCCTGCCTCCCGGGCTCCAGCGTGTTCGAACGTGCAGAGTCTCATCCGCTGCAACCATCTTATGTTCCCCAGTTGCCCGGCACCGGCTGGGCCTTCGACGCTCGCCCTCGTCGTTCCAGGTGACCCGCGTTCCCAGCGCGAAGGCTGGTGCAGCCGCGCTCGCCCGGCGCGTCGGCACCTGCCTCTTCAAAACGAGAGCTGCAGCATGAACTTGAAGGCTCGCCCGTCGTTGAGCGTGTTGGTGATCTGGCCGAAGTTTGGGGATGTCAGCTCCCGGCCCGGCTCGGCGAACTGCGGGTGGTTGAAGAAGTTCAAGGACTCTGCGCGTAGTGTCACAGAGGTGTCGCCCGGCAGGGCCCACCGCTTCGAGAGCGCAAAGTTGATATTGAAGATCCCGTCCTTGCGGAAGGTGTTCCTTCCCAGATCCCCGGCGGTGTCCGTGGGTTCGATGAAGGAGAATGCCTCCTTGCGAAGGCGCTGTGCCGAAGTGTCGGGATCATCCACTGATCGACCGAGCACGGCCGGGTGCAGCAGGTTTGGGCGGTCTCCAGGGGAGCCGTCGACGTTCCCGAATCCCTCCCCGTCAGAACCGGCGATGACGTTGAACGGCGTGCCGGACTTGCCCAACATAACCGCGCTCAGCCGCCAGCCACCCAGAAGCGACCCGATCAACGAGCGGCCCGGCGGTGCCTGCCACTGGGCCCTGACGAGTGCCGAGTGGGGTTGGTCGAACGAGCTGACGGCCCGCATCTCGGCGTGTGAGTTCAACTCCGATTGGCTGCGCCCAAGCCGGCCAGACCTGCCTGATGCCGTCCCCGAAAAATCGTTTCCGAGATCAATGGCCTTGCTCCACCAGTAGGACGCCTCCAAGTTGAGGCCCTTCCACCTCGGAATAGTGAGAGTCGCCTTGCCGGCGTCGAAATAGCCCCTCGAGCCGTTTACCCCTAAGCGGTTGTCGTAATACCGTGGGTCCGGGCGGCGCTGGTTGACTGTCCGCGTGGTCTGGGGGATGCCAGGCACTGGGACTGCCCGGTTTGTGTACCACAGAGTGAGAAGCTTGTGCGTTCGGCTCCCGACGTAGCCCAAGTTGAGTGTCAGGCCCCCACCAAGAGGCATTTCCCAGTCAAGCCCATATTGGTGCGAATACGGCGTCGCGAGTTCGGAGTCCATCTGGAAGACCGTCGACCGGGCATTCGGGTCGAAGTCCTGCTGTGTGCGGCCACCCAATGGGCGGATCAGGTCCGGGGCTTGGACGGCGATGTTAAGGTTCAGCGGAGGGCTGAATCGCGACTGGCCATACGTCACGTCGAAGATCTGGCCGTAGTGGACCCCGTATGTAGCGCGGACCACCCCGAAGCGCCCGCCCGGAGAATAAGCTAGGCCGAAGCGGGGAGCGAAGTTGTTGCAGTCGCAGTCATAGGGGATCTCGGTCAATCCTTGCACCTCTGCCGGTGCGCTGACCGGCTCGAACCGAAGCCCCAGACTTAGGGTCAACGGGGGCGTCACTTTCCACTGAGTACCCAGAAAGTACTGCATCGCCCAGTTGCGGAAGCCTCGGTGAATGCTCCCGATCGCCACCCGGTACACACTGGGCGCTCCCAGGCGGATGTTGGTGATCGCGTCCCGCCCGAAATCGTTACGGAAGAAGAATAGCCCGCGGTGGCTCTCAGCCTCCGACCCATTCACCTGTCGCCGTGTCAGCTCGGCGCCAAAAGTCAGGGACAGGTCTCCCCTCCGGTGCTCGCCCTGCGCTCCGTACGAGAAGCGGTTCAGTGCGCGGTCGATCGGGATATTCGAACTGGGGCCGAGGAACTCGACAACGAACCCCGTCAGCACCAACGGGCCGACCGCCGACTCCTCCGGTACGAGGAGGCTGCCGACCCTCTCAAAGGCTCCTGTGAGGCTGGTGGTGGTATTCGCCGACCACTCGCGGGTCCATGTGACCGCTGCCAGATGGTTCTTTGTCGTCGTGTCTGGGTTCTGGCCCCCGACCAGCTGGAATGCGTCGACCTTTTGCCCGGTGAAGCTGTATTGAGTTGATAAGTGGTCCCGCTGCCCCGCGTCCTGCCTCAGGCGAATCGATCCACGGTCGTTATTGATCGCTTGGACGTCGTTGGTGTTCAGCGCCCGCGGATTTATGTCCGTTCTGTTGGGGAGCTCGGCGGGGTAGGCGTCGAGCAGGCGCTGGACGTAGGCCCTCTTCTCAGGGTCTGTGGCGAGGGGCGTACGCTCCTCCGGCGTCGGAACGAGCACGTTGCCGTTGACGTTGCCTCGTGATCGCACTTGATTGCCGTCAAGGACCAGCGAGGCACTTCGCCAGGCCCGTGTACCGACAGTGAAACCGTAGGAGTTGTCGTGGGCCGGTCGAACGCCACCAGCCTGAAAGAAAGACCGTGCGCTCGTGACGCTGTTCTGGTGCATCCACCGCAGATCACCGTTCAGGCCGGCCACAGGCGCGGCTGTGGCCCGACGGAGCCTTTTCGGCGGCTGTCCGTACTCGGCGGCGAAATACGCTTGGTCTATGCGCACGTCGGACGGCACGGTCGCGGTTGTGCCCATGCGCGTGGTGAGTTCTCGCAGGACGTTGTTATCGATCAGGGTGATCCTGACATTCTCGTTGCGGCGGCCTTCCCCTTGTTCGGCGTCGACCTCCCCAAGAAGGTTCAGCGCGGTGCGTTGGGCATCGTCGGCTTGCCCCGTCGATTGGTCTTCGCCAGCTTCCGGTGTCTCAGCTGCGCGGTCCTCTTCTTGCGCCGCACCTCCGGCGACGGTGAGGCAGACTACCGCCCCTAATCGCAGAAACCTGCGCATGCAATGCGATTTTCTCACAGGGAATCTGCGCTCGCCGCCCCACCGTCCCACCGGCGCCGGGGCCAAAGGCCGCAGGCAAAGACGGCCCCAATGCCGCGGCTCAGGCTCTGCTGAAGTGCGGGCATCAACTTCCTGAAGGGCGGATCAGGCCCTGTTGTCTGCCTATGGTCCACGCAGTACCCTCCGAGAGTTGCGGCTGGCGGATCGGGCCCGGGGCCACAGCCCGCCTTGCGGACTATGGCTGCTGATGGCGGATAGCTGCCTCGTCAAAGGCCAAGCCTAGGCCCGGCGCTTCTGGCAGGACGAGACGCCCGTCGCGCGGATCCATCCGCGGACAGTCCTCGAAGAGGTGTAGGGACCACGGCATGTGCTCCACGATCAGGCCGTTTGGCGCGGCGGCAACACAATGGCCGAGAATCTCTGGGGCCAAGTGGCTCACGACGGGCCGGTTCCACGCCTCGGCCGTGTGTGCAACCTTCATCCACGGAGTGATGCCGCCCGCCCGAAGCAAGTCGACCATGACGACATCCACGGCTTCCCTCTGCAGCATGTGCGCGAAGGGCGCGATTCCGTAGTGGTACTCCCCGGTGGCGATGGGAGTGTCGAGGGCGTCGGCGATGCGTGCCAAGCCTTCATAGTCCTGATGGTCGATCGGGTCCTCGAGCCAGTAAAGGCCGCACGCCTCCATTTCGCGACCGACGCGGATGGATGTGCTCACGTCCCAACCTTGGTTGATGTCCACCATCAGGGCAACTCTCTCCCCCACGGCTGAGCGCAATGCCTGCATTCGGTGCACTTCCTTGAAGATGTCTTCGTGGCCGCCCATGCGGAATTTCATGGCCCGGAACCCGCTAGAGATGAGCTCCAGGCTGGTCTCGACGAGCGCAGCGGCGTCATATTCGCGCCACAGGAAACCGCTGGCGTACGCGGGAACGCGCCGCGAGTCCCCGCCAAGCAGCCGGAACAGCGGCATTCCGAGCTGCTTGCCCCGTATGTCCCAGAGTGCGACGTCGATTGCCGCGACTGCCGATGTGACCGTTCCTGCCGGGGCTCCTTGGCCTCCAAGGGCCAACAGCTTGGCACTGATGGCCTCGATATGGCGGGGATCTTCGCCGACGGCGCACTCAGTGAGGGCGTCCAGCGTCGCCTTCAGCCCGGCCAGCAGCTCGACCGGAACGAATCCGGAGTAGCCGATCCCTATGACGCCGTCATCGGTTTGCAATTCGAGGGTGACGAAATTCGCGAGCTTCGCGGCGATGGCTTCACGATTCGGGTCAGCGAGTTTCGATGGACAGGCCAGCTGCGTTCGATAGGACGAGATCTTCATTCTGATTCGCGGTACTACGCAATTGCGCCGACCGTTCCGGACCAGTATAGGTTGGGCCCATCAGGATCTCCCGCCGTGCTGCAGACCGGATCCGGTCGCCATTCAGCCAGCATTCTCGAGTATTCGTCTGGACGAGAAGCAAGTTGGCGGTCGCCCGGGCCCAAGGGGACTGGCGGCGTCATAGTTGTGCGGAGATCGGCTGGCAGTGTGATCTGAAGGTGGCCCAGGAGGGGGCTGGATCACCGTGGCGATGGCCGGCAGGTGCCAACAGCCGCACAGTGGGATGTAGGAGGAAACGTCGGGTCGCCTCACGCCGCAGCTTGGCCGCGACCGGGGTGTTGACGAAGCGTCTGGCAGTCCTCGATCTTGATGACCTGTGCTACCGTCACTCCCTCCAGAATCCATAGCTTGCTGCACGATCCTTCGCGAGTGCCCTGCTCTTGAACGCGATCATGCCACTAGACGCGATGCCGATGAACTTCGGGGCTGCGGGCGAATAGGCCCTTAGGGGGCGGCCCCGACCCGCTTCCACATGAGGCGGATGCGGCGGGACTTCCCGTCCGAGCCCAGCAACGGGGTCTCAAGGAGGAGCCGATTCCCCGAGGTCCGGAAGTGTCGGACTTGAGCAGTGCCGACCCAGTTTGGATGCCAGCTCCCGAGTACGCGATGTGTCACCGTCTTGGCCGCCGCATCGACGCTGAACCTGCCAAAGTACCCGATGTATCCCAAGAACGCTTCTTTGGTCCGCGCGGGATCTGCCAGCCTGGCGCCCCGCCGGAATTTCGGCACCCCCTTGCGCATGACGTGGCCGCTGAAGAAGCCGCTGGGAGAGTACACCAGCAGGCCCTCTGGGTCGGAGCCGTACGGTTCCTCGACTACCCCGTCTTGCCGCAGCAGTTCGTATCCCTCAAGGCGGTACGTTCCATCGAGCGCTGACATCACTCAGTTCAACCCCGCTACTGACAATACCCAGCAAGTGCCGGAAGACGCTGGCGATCCGCGGAGGCAGCATTGGCGAAGCGCAAGATCGCCCATCGTCGCCGCACCTTTGCCCGCTGGAGCCGAGTCCTTCCGAATCCGCTCTCCCAATGCGTGATGCGACCGGGGTGGGGCACGAAACCTCCGAAGGTCCCCTCGCCCGGCTATTTTGGCGAAGGGGGCTCCCAAACGACCACCGGCTTGCGGGCAGCTCTTGTCTCGTCCACTCGGCTGGTGCGAGTGTTGAAGGGAGCCTTCCGTACTAGGTCCGCATCCAGCTCGACCTCCTCAGCGATAGCCTGCATCGCGCTGATGAAGGCGTCCAGCTCCCTTTTGCTCTCAGTCTCCGTCGGCTCGATCATCAGCGCTCCGCGAACGATTAGCGGAAAGCTGACGGTGTATGGGTGGAATCCGTAGTCGATCAGCCGCTTGGCGATGTCCCCGGTCTTCACTCCCCGGCGCGCTTGGCGGCTGTCGCTGAAGATGCATTCGTGCATTGAAGCCGCGTTGTAGGGAAGGTCGTAGTGGCTCTCCAAGCCCTTACGGATGTAGTTGGCGTTGAGCACTGCGTCGACGGTGGCATTGCGCAACCCGTCCCCGCCGTGGGCCAAGATGTAGGACAGTGCGCGCACCAACACTCCGAAGTTCCCGTAGAATGCGCGAACCCTGCCGATCGAATTCGGGCGGTCCCAGTCGAAGCGAAGGCCGTCAGGGCCGTCGGAGATGCGTGGCAGGGGAAGGAAGGGCTCCAAGTGTTCCCGGACCGCGACCGGGCCAGCCCCCGGGCCCCCACCTCCGTGGGGCGTGGAGAAGGTCTTGTGGAGATTGAGGTGCATCACGTCCACGCCGAAATCTCCCGGTCGCGCGATCCCCGCCAGGGCGTTCATGTTGGCTCCGTCCATATAGAGCTGGGCTCCACCCGCATGCAGGATTCTGGCGACTTCCTGTATGTCCCGCTCAAAGATGCCGACGGTGTTCGGGTTTGTCACCATCAGGGCGGCAACGCTGTCGTCCACCGCGGCCTTCAGCCGCGCAACGTCGATCATTCCACTTGCGTTGGAGGCAATCTCCAGCACGTCGTAACCGGCAATGCTCGCAGTCGCGGGATTCGTTCCGTGGGCAGAATCGGGGATCAGCACGATGCGGCGCGGGTCACCATTGGCCTCGTGGTAGGCCCGGATCAGCAACAGGCCCGTCAGCTCGCCGTGGGCACCCGCTGCAGGCTGGAGGGTTACTGCCTCCATGCCGCAGATCTCGCCCAAGAACGCCTCCAGCGTTCTCTGGATCTCGAGTAGGCCTTGTGAGAGGGATTCCGGTTGATAGGGGTGGGCGCTCGCGATGCCGTCTATCCGCGCTACCGCCTCGTTGAGCCGAGGGTTGTACTTCATGGTGCACGAACCCAGCGGGTAGAGCCCTAGGTCGATGGCGTAATTCCAGCTCGACAGACGGGTGAAATGGCGCACGACTTCGACCTCGCTGACCTCCGGAAAGCCTCGGACTTCGCGCCTGACCATACTGCTGCCCAAGGCCTGCTCCGCGTCCACCTCTGGGACGTCGAGAGGCGGAAGCTGGCAACCGGACTTGCCCGGAGACGAGCGCTCGAACAGCAGCGGCTCGTCGAGCGTGACGTGTTGCCGGACTCTACTCACCGTGGTCCCCTCCGAAGCACGCGGCATAGCGCTCCATCTGGTCGCGCGTGGCGGTCTCCGTCGCGCAGACCAACAGCGCTCCGGCCAAGTCGGGATAGAACCGGCCGAGATCCAGTCCTCCGATGATGCCCTTTCCCAAGGCGGCCCGGTTGACCTGGTCGGCCGATCTGGCCCTTGGCCGCACCGCGAACTCGTTGAAGAATGGCCCGGTAAAGACCGGCTCAGCGCCGGACTCGCGAATCTTGGCAGACAAGAAGTGCGCCTTTGCCAGGTTTTGCTCCGCGAGTTCCCGGAGTCCCGACTTGCCCAAGAGCGCCATGTACACGGTGGCCATCAGCGCAACGAGGGCTTGGTTCGTGCAGATGTTTGATGTGGCTCTCGCGCGACGAATGTGCTGCTCGCGGGTCGCGAGGGTAAGGCAGTAGGCCCGACGGCCATTGGAGTCTACGGTCTGGCCAACGAGCCGACCGGGCATCTGCCGGATGTTGCGCTTCTTGGTCGCGAGCACTCCGACGTATGGTCCCCCGAAGCTCGGCGGGTGCGCGAATGACTGGAGTTCCCCTGCCACTATGTCGGCGCACGCCGGGGGCTCCAGCAGGCCGAGAGAGGCGGCTTCCGAGAAGATGACCACGAGTAGTGCGCCGGACTTGTGGGCCAGATCGGCCAAGTCCTTGACTTGCTCGACGACGCCGAAGAAGTTCGGCGATTGGACAAGAACGGCGGCAACATCGCCCGAGAGCCGAGAATCCAGGGCCTCCATGTCGATCTGGCCGGTGTCGCTATGGAATGGCACGGTCTCCGCCTGCAGGCCCTGATGACGAAAATACGTGTCAAGCACTTGTCGATACTCGGGATGAACCGAACTGGCCACCAATAGCCGAGTACGTCTCGTGATCCTTGCGGCCATCATGCCGGCCTCGGGAACGGCTGTGGAGCCGTCGTACATGGACGCGTTGGCAACTTCCATGCCTGTCAGCTGGGCGACCATCGTCTGGAACTCGAAGATCCCCGTCAGCACCCCCTGCGAAATCTCGGCCTGATAGGGCGTGTAAGCCGTCAGGAACTCGCCGCGTGTGGCGATCGAATCGACCACGACCGGCCGGAAGTGGCTGTAGGCCCCTGCGCCGAGGAAGCAAGCGTAGCCTTGGGCGGCGTCACGCGCCCTGCGCTCAAAGTAGGCACGGATCTCGAACTCGGACAGGCCGGAGGGAATCGAGAGCTGCCCGCAGCGGGGGATGTCCGCAGGGATGCTGGAGAACAGGTCCTCGCTGGATTGGAGGCCCAAGCTCGCCAGCATCTCCTCGCGCTCGGCCGGAGACTTTGGGAGGTAGCGCACGCAGGGCCCCGGATCAGCCCTCAACCTCGGCCGCTACATACCCCGCATACTGCTGTGCGTCGAGAAGGGTCGCGAGTTCTCTTCGATCTGCGACAGTCATTCGCAGCAGCCAGCCTTGTCCGTGGGGATCGTCATTGATCCGCTCGGGCGCGTCCACCAGTTCGTCGTTGACCTCGACGATGTCGCCGCTGATGGGGGCGTAGATGTCCGAGACGGCCTTGACGGATTCCACAGCTCCGAACGCTCCGCCCGCTTGAAGCTTCGTGCCCACGCCGGGAAGCTCAACGAAGACGACGTCCCCAAGCTGGTCCTGCGCATGGTGGGTGATGCCGACCTCGGCGTTGTCGCCGACGATTCGCACCCACTCGTGCTCATTGGTGTATTTGCAGTCTTCTGGATAGTCCATCAGGCTCATGTCCTCGGCCGCTTGTAGAAGGGCGTTCGCGCGATCCTGGCGGGGACGGCGCGTCCCCGGATTTCGACCTCGATCTCCTGTCCCAGCCGCGAATGCTCTACCGGCAGCATGCAGAGCCCAATGTTCCTGCCCAGCGCCGGCGCGGGAGACGCGCTGGTCACCCGACCCGCCACGCTGCCGTCGACCAAGACCCTGTATCCATCCCTGGCAATGCCCCGGCCCGTCATCTCGAAACCCGCAATCTTCCGCCGCACGCCCTCACGCTTCTGGCGGGCCAGCACGTCGCGGCCGCAGAACTTGGGCTTCTTGAGCTTGACAATCCACCCGAGACCGGCCTCGTATGGGGTGGTCGAGGCGTCGATTTCATGTCCGTATAGGGACATCGCGGCTTCGAGCCTGAGCGTGTTCCGGGCACCCAGCCCGCAGGGGAGGATGCCGTGGGGTTTCCCCGCTTCGAGGATCGCGGTCCACACCTGCTCTGCTGCCGACGGGGAGACGTACACCTCGAATCCATCCTCGCCCGTGTAACCCGTGCGGGCGACCAATGCGGGCTCGCCGGCGAACCTGCATCGCACGAACCAGTAGTATCGCACCTTGGACAGATCGTGCTCCGCAAGCTCGGAAGCCACGTCACGTGCCTTCGGTCCCTGAATGGCGAGCTGGGCATAGTCGTCGCTGGCGAACCTGACGTCTGCGTCGAAAGTGTTGTTCTTGCGGAACCAGGCGAAGTCCGCCTCTTGGTTAGCTGCATTGACGCACAGCATGTAGTGGTCCGCCGCCAAGCGGTGGACCAGCAGGTCGTCGACGAATCCCCCGTGCGGGTTGAGCAGGCCGGAGTACTGCGCCTGGCCATCCTTAAGGCTGGCGGCGCGGTTGGAGCAGACCGAGTCGATCAGGTCGACGGCTTCGGGCCCGCGGATCTCCACTTCCCCCATGTGGCTGACATCAAACAGGCCCACACCCGACCTCACCGCCATATGCTCGGAGACGATCCCCGAGTACTGGACAGGCATGTGCCATCCGCCGAACGGCACCATCCGCCCCCCGCTCCTGCAGTGCATGGCGTGCAGCGGTGTTCGCTTGAGCTTTGGTTGATCCCGGCTTCCCGTCATGCGGTCACACCCGGGCAAGTGGAGGCCGCCGCCGCCACTGCCGGGAAGTGTACAAGGTATCACCGGGTCCCGCGCCTGTCAATGCTGCCGCCACAGCAAGGTGCGCCGTGCAAAGTCGATCTCTCCTGGCGGGTGCGAATCCCACACCACACCTGTCGCTCCGGTTTAGGACGTTCGCAGTGTGCCCCCGGACTCCGGTTCGTTTGCGCTTCTTCAGCAGGAACTGCGGGCAGCAGTGCCTCCCAGGGTGGCCGAACGGAATGTAGATCGCCTTGTTGAAGCCGCGGCGGTCGGGCACGTGGCTCAGGTGTTCGCCGAAATGACACTTGCCGAACGTACCCGGGCCATGCCCGGGTGATTGCAGCACCTCGGCTGCGGCGACTGCGTCTGGGTGCAAGGTGTCGCTGTGCAAATGAGGGTTGTAGAGGTCAGTGCCGACACCGAGCCGCTTGGTCATCAAATCGGCACGACGCCGAAGCGTGTCAGGTCGACTCGTCCCGAGGCTAGTGCGTCGATGGGGAGTCTCATTCTCCTTGTTGCCGTGGTCGTCGGTGTTACACCGGCTCTGATCGTCACTGACCAGAAGCAGGATGTTGGGCCGCGGCCGCCGGGCGAGTCCGGTTCCGACCAGCACGAGTGTTGAAACCAGACATCGAGCGAGAACGATCGGCTACATTGTCTTCGAGTTCAAGAGTCTCAGACGCGGCGTCAGTTCTTAGCGGCCTCGCTCGCGGCTTCGGGCGCCGCACAGGAAGTCCGCCCGAACTTCCTGTTTGTCATCACGGACGACCAGCGCTGGGACATGATGGGCGCGGCCGGCCATCCCTTCCTCCAGGCTCCAAGCATCGATAGGCTGGCACGAGAAGGCGTCCGCTTCTCGAACGCCTTTGTGACGAAGGCTCTCTTCAGCCCGGCGCGCGCTGGCTTCCTCTACCGGACGCTATGCGCACGCCCACCGAGTGCTCAGCAATTGGAACGACATTTCCGACGACGAGATGCGCCGTTCGTTTCCCGCTCTGCTCCAAGAGCGGGGCTACGAGACGGCCTACATCGGCAAGTTCCACATGGGGCGCGATCCGGATCCCCGGCCCGGATTCGACCAATGGTCGGTGTTCCCTGGCCAAGGCAGCTACAACGACCCAGCTGTCAACGTGAATGGCGAAATGCAGCGCATCAAGGGGCATTCGAGCAGAGTGGTCGCTGATTTGGCTGTCGAGTGGCTCGGGGGCGATCGTCAAAGGCCGTTTTGCGTGGTGGTCGGCTTCAAAGAGTCGCACGGTCCACACACGCCGCCTCCTCATCTCAAGAACCTCTACGCCGAGCGTCCGGTCGAGTTCGATGCGGTGAAGCCGGAGCACCTCGAGGGCAAGCCGTCCGAGGTGAAAGCACGTTGGTCACACTCCTCAATGCTCATGGTCCTTGTCCTGATTGGGTGCGGGCCCCACGGGACATGATCGAATCCCTGTTGCTCACGTGCGATGCGGTAGTGACCGAAGGGCAGTTTTTCTCACGGCGTCCCGTCCAGTCCATCGCCGGCAGGAGAATGTTCTCAGATTCGTCCGGCGCAGCGCACTTTGCTTTTCGTTTCCGCTAGCGGACGGAATCGACGCCATTGTCCGAGTGCCGCGAAATATCGCGATGCCGAATGTCCCCTGTGGACTCGCGCTCGGTTCGCCGCGACCGTTCAGCCGGGCCGTGGGGCGCGACGGCCTCGCGTGCGGTGTCGCCGATCGTGGCGGGCCTCAGCGTGCGAGAATGCGGCAATGCCGTCCGGGGTCAGCCCCCAGAAGATGATTCCCCACGACCAGTCCTACAAGGCCATGTTCTCGCACGCGCGGGTCGTGAGAGGACCTGGTTCGCGGGTTCGTCGCCGAGCTGATTGAGGGCGGCGAGGAGTGGGTGGTGCGCCTTGACTTCTCCACGCTGGAGCCGCTGCCGACCGAGCGGATCGATTCGAACCTGCGCAGCCGCTCCAACGACCTGGTCTGGCGCGTCCGCTTCCGCGATGCGGAGGACGGTCCATAGTGGCTGCACGTGGTGCTGATGCTGGAGTTCCAGTCGAGCGTGGACTGGGGCATGGCGCTGCGCGTGCAGGGCTACGCGGTCCGGCTGTTCGAGAGCCTGTGGCAGGGGCGGCGTCCTGGCCGGGACGGTCCGCTGCCGGCGGTGCTGGCGGTCGTGGTCTGTAGCAAGGTCTGGAGCGAGAGCGGCAGCCGCTGGTACGCCTGGTGGGTCGGAAGTTCGGCCCCGATGTGGCGGAGGTTGCGGCTGGGCTTCTGGCAGGGATCAGCAACGCGGACCGGTTGGAGGATGTAGGCATGTGGATTATTTACTGCGACACGGGTAGCGAACTGCTCGCACGGCTGCAGGGAATCGGCTAGTTCGGCCTTTGCCACGGCGCTGGCTTGTTGCAGGGCGGAACGGACGCGGATTGCAGAATGCCGTTCCAAGCCGCGGTCGACCGGGTGCGGTCCGCATGTCCGAACTCCATTGGTCCGTCCGGACCTAATCCTGTGTCCCAACTTCACGATCTACCGCAGGAGCCAGCGGCACCGGATTCCGGTTCTGTCCTTCAGTTCCATTTGCGCAGAATGGAATAGGCGCCATGCCTCTCAGGAAGTCCCACCTCTACTCCTCGCTCTGGCAGAGCTGCGACCAACTGCGCGGCGGAATGAGCTTGAGCTGCTGCGGGCCGATGTAGAGGCAAGTGCTCGGGATTTCGAAGAGTTTGTCGAGAAGCACACTGCGGAGGACGGACTGCTGGCCAGCGCGACGACCGATGCCGGGAAAGTGACGCAGGCCAAGGTGAGGGCGCGGCTGAAGGAGTTGGCCGACGATCCCGAAGGGCGCAAGGAGTGCGGCGTGCTGGAGGTCTGCCTCATTCTGATGAAGTCCCTTGCCGCGGCGAAGAGGACGGCGAAGGCGGCGCAGACGAAGCTGGATGCCAAGGTGCTCAAACGGTACGCGAATCTGACTGCGGCGGAAATCGCCGAGCTCGTGGTCGACGACAAGTGGATGGCAAGCGTTGAGGGCGCGGTCAGGCGGGAGGTGGATCGTGTCGGGGTGCTGGATGGGCGGTATGCGAAGGCGCTGCCGGAGTTAATGCGTCAGGTTGAAGAATACGATGGGAGGGTCGAGGGCCACCTGAAGCGGATGGGGCTGTCGTTATGAGTCAGCAATTCGATTTCGAGCGCCTCGTCGAGCTGTGCCGACGCACCCACGAGAAGACTCGGCATACAGCCGCGCGTGCCATCGACCGCTCGCTGGTCGTGCGGAACTGGCTGTTTGGATGGTACATCGTTGAGTTCGAAGGGGGCGCCTCGGCCCGGCGTGAACTTTATGGCAAGAAACTGATTAGCCGTCTGTCACACAGACTCAAGTCGAATGGGATCAAGGGGTGCTCCCCCACCAATCTGCGGAAGTGCAGGGAGTTCTACCAGGTCTTCGCTGAGATCCGACAGACGGTGTCTGCCAAATCCGGTGGGCCCTCGGAGATTCAACGGACGCCGTCCGTTGAATCTCTCGAGCCAAGCGTGAACGGTGCGCCTCCCAGCCTCACGAAGCTTGCTGAGTGCTTCCAGCTCGGCTGGTCCCACTACGTCACCCTGCTGTCGGTAACGAACCCCGACGCCCGCCGATTCTACGAGCTTGAGGCCGAAGGCAGCGGCTGGAGTGTCCGCGAACTCAAGCGACAGCTGGACAGTTCACTGTACGAGCGGCTCGCGCTGAGCCGCGACAAGCACGAGGTTCGTCGCCTTGCCCGCGAGGGGCAGGTAGTCGAGAAGGCGTCAGATCTGATCAAGGATCCGGTCGTGCTGGAGTTCCTCGACTTGGAGGAGAAGCCCGTCTATTCCGAGAGCGACTTGGAAACCGCGATCATCGACCGGCTCCAGCAGTTCCTGCTGGAGCTCGGCAAGGGTTTCCTGTTCGAGGCCCGCCAGAAGCGCTTCAGCCTTGATGACAGCCACTTTTTTGTCGACTTGGTGTTCTACAACCGCCTCCTGCGGTGCTACGTGCTAGTCGACCTCAAGATCGGGGAGCTGACCCATCAGGACTTGGGCCAGATGCAGATGTATGTGAACTACTTCGACCGCTACGTCAAGATCGATGACGAACTGCCGACCATCGGCATCCTGCTCTGCGACCGCAAGAATGACGCAGTCGTCGAGCTCACGCTCCCCGAAGGCGCCAATATCTATGCGTCAAAATACCAACTCTACCTGCCGTCGAAACGGGAGCTTACCGACCAACTCGAAAGGGTGCGCCGGGAGCTTGGGGGACGCTAGATTGGAAGCCATGAGCGAGGGGCGGGCGGCTAGGGATGGCCGTGCGCCAGAGGGGGTAGAGTCCACACCGAATGTACCGGCAGGGTACAGGCACACCGAGGTGGGGGTGATTCCGGAGGATTGGGGTGTTTCAACGGTCGGAGCAGAGTTCAAGATTCAACTCGGAAAGATGCTGGACGCCGCGAAAAATACAGGGATATCAAAGCCCTATCTCGGCAATCGATCGGTTCAATGGGGGCGGATTGACTTGGCCGAGCTCAACACAGTCCCGATGAGGGCAGCCGATCTGCAGCGATTCGTTCTGCGACCGGGTGATCTGCTCGTTTGCGAAGGATGCGAAGTTGGACGTGCTGCAATTTGGAACGAACCCATTCGAGGGTGCTACTACCAAAAGGCATTACACAGACTCCGACCCGCAGTCGGCCTAACCTGTTGAATTTAATCTACTCAGGAATTCCAGAGTGGAATTCAATCCAGGTCGATTCTACTCCTGATCGCATTAGCTTGGCGGACAGTGTGTTGATACAGGCCAAGCCCTACATGTTGGGGCTTCGCCACTCATATTAATACTCCCCAAACACATCCAGCTCAGCAGTCCCCGCGAATCCGACCACAACGTTCCTGGCTGGCCGGGCGACTATCGGTCCCGCTGGCAAGACTACTGGCGCTGCATCACCGCGATGGACGAGCAGTTGGGACAGATCCTCGACAAGCTGGACGAAATGGGACTGGCGGAAGATACCGTCGTAGTCTTCGCCGGCGACAATTGCTTCTTTCTCGGCGTGTTGGGCCTGTTTGACAAGCGCTTCGCCTACGAGCCGTCGATTCGGATTCCGCTGGTCGTGCGCTGTCCGAGAGGGGTCAAGGCCGGCCAAGTGATTGACAAGCTCGTCCTCAACATCGACCTATGCCCTACTGTGCTAGACTACGCCGGCGTCGGGAGCCTGGACGGCATGCACGGGGAGAGCTGGCGGCCGTTGGTCGAAGGACGACCCGCGCCCAACTGGCGACGCTGGTTTCTCTACGATTACTTCCGCGAGCACGGCTATGTGCACTGGACGACGATTCAGGCGCTGCGAACGGAGAAGTGGAAGTACATCCGCTACCCGGAAGGACGCAATGAGGACGAGCTCTGCGATCTGGAGACGGATCCGGGCGAGCTGAACAACCTCTCGAAGGAGAATGGATGGAGAGGACTGCAGACCCGCCTCGGCTGGGAGATCGATCGTCTTGTGGGGCTGACGAGTTGAGGTCCCGACCATGAAGGTGCTTCTAGCAATTGGCGGCCTCGCGTTGTTGGCTTTCGCGGTTTGGCGGTTCGAGCCTCACAAGCTCGGAACTGCTGAGACGTTGGCGATGTTACCTGACCACGACCCATCTTCGGTCGTGCCGAACGGCGAATGGACGAACCAAGAGCCCATCGAGATTCGTGGGTATGAGGACGACACCATGGAGGTCGGCATTTCCCCGGACGGCCGATTCCTGCTGTTCAATGACCGCAATAAGCCCAACAAAGACATGCATTGGTCGGTTCGCATCGGTGAACGCACCTATGAGTACAAGGGCAGGGTCAAGAACACGATCACATCGAAGGTCGACGGCACGCCGAGCTTCGATGGCGACGGGACGCTGTACTTCATCACCATGGGCGAGTTTCCGCGCGACACCCGGAGCCTGCATCGGGCACGATTCGAGAACGGTGAGGCGAAGGACATCACCGAATTGGAGGGGGACATCTACAGGGAGAGCCCGAATCTCCCGGTGAACATGTGGATCAGCCTCGATCCTGACATTAGCGACGACGGCACGCTGTTGTTCTATTCCGAGGGGCAGTTCAGTCCGATGCGGCCCTTTCCGTACCCGTTCAAGGTGCGAGGAGCCGAATTGAGGGATGGGCGTTGGGTGAGGATGGATGAGAGGATTCTCGCCAACGTCAACACCGCAAGTCTCGAGTACGCGCCGGCCATTTCCGCCGACGGCTTGGAGCTCTTCTTCACGCGGATCAGCAAGGTTGATGGCCGCCCGAAGTTTGTCGGCATCTACGTGGCCAAGCGCAGATCAAGGAGCGAGCCATTCGGTAGTCCCGAGAGAATCATGGCCATCACCGGAGACGTGGAGGCGCCCGTGCTCTCCGGGAATGAACAACACCTGTACTACCACCGGATGGTCGATGGCGTGTTCAAGGTCTTTCGCGTCACCCGCAAGCGGGCGTGACGCGGGCGTGGTGTCAGTCCGGGCGCGAGAACCGTCGACGTCACTCCGGGATTAGTCAGACCCCACCACCGCAGCCGTTTCGACCTTCAGGCTCGTCTTGATGGCGACGAGGCTAACGGGCTGGTGCGACCGAGTGCAGTTCTCCATTTCCCGTTGCAGGTCCCTCTCGGTCCCCTCGACAGCGAGGCAGGCCCCTGCGTGCCGCTCTTCAGCACCGGTTCTCGCGTTCAAGCGAGCTGCCCAAGTACCCCAGCGGTATGCATCGGCTGTGATGAGGTGACAGCCTTGGGCCGATTTGGGATCGTGAGTGGGAAGACTATCCCCGAGGTCAGCGCGGCTACCGAGCCTCCAGCCGCTCGGGCAGGACGTTCAGGCCTTCCAGAGAGGCCTCAATGGTTGTCCGGTCAGGATGGGAAGCCAGAGGAGTGAACAGTATCGTGTCCGGGTCCTGAGTTTCTATTCGCCCCGGTCAGTGAGGGACTTCCCCGGGGAAATTGGGCTCAACACTAGGGAGTTCGCCCCGTCGGACGGGTCTGGCCCGTAAGGTCTCGGAATCGCTGCTCCAGTAACCGGATTCTCTTCTCCGCCACGCCCAGTTTGTCCCGTGCCGTGCTGGCTTCGTCCCTTGCTGCGCTCACTTCGTCCCTCGCAACGGCCAGCTGCTCCTCCGCAAGCTTCCGCTGACGCTCGGACGCCTCCAGTGGACGGTGAAACTCCTCGCCGGACAGCGGGTCGCGAATCACCAGCACCGTCGCCCCGTTCCGCATCCCTGTGCGCAGGTCCAATCCCAGCACCCGGCTTCGCAGGTAGTCGACCTCGCCCGTGCCTGGGACCGACTCCACCTTGTCATAGCGGCCCCACTTGGCACGGTAGCCCTCCAGCGGCGCCCCCATCAGCGACCCTTCCGGGTCCAGCCGCCAGTATTCGCGCACGCCGATCGCGGCGTACTCCCTTGCCGTGTACAGCGCGTCGTTCTCCACCGTCGACGGCGACGCCACCTCCAGCACAAAATCCGGTGCCTTACCTTCCTACCAGACCTTGTAGGTGCTCCGGTTCCGCCCACGCCCCACGCCGAACACCACCTGCACGTCCGGCTGCAGCCAGGCGTGGTCGTCGCCACGCTCGTAGTACACCGCCAGCTCCATTGCCACGAGCACGTCGTCACGATCCCGGAAATGGTAGTCCAAGGCTTCCGTGGCCAGCCTGACAGCGACCCCGTGCCAGACGCTCTGCGCAACCCAATTCCTTTCCGGGTACTCGACCGCGTCGGGCTCGCCCGCCACCGCCTCGGTCACCACTGAAGCCACGCCCGAGTATGCTGCTGAGGAAGACGCCATCACCGAGATACCGGAGCCAGCTTCACGCAGGCACCCTTGCGTCCCAGCATACAGCCGCAGCGGCGGGAGGTTCCCCATCGCAAGGGAAACGCCATCGCGGCCGGGACTACGACAATTGGGCACGATCGCTGGCGGTCAACGGCTAGTTCGGCGACGAAGTTCGCGTGACGGCGAGGTCGCTCGATGCGTCGACCGCTACCACCGCCCGCGGCTCTAGCGATCAAGTCTGGCTCGCTCGCGAATGCGGCCCGCAGTACCGGGCAACGGGATCGCTGAAGAATTCCCTGGAGACGGCCCGGGAGCGACTCTCGGCGATCCGATGCAGATCGAGATCCAGGTCTATCAGGGGACGCGACAAAGGCGCCGGTCACTCCGGGCGCTTCAGGATCGGAGAAGCACTAGAACGACGGCTTTGCGGATGTCGGTGTCAGCGGGCATATCCACAAGCAACCGAGCTACGACACGATCAGGACGGCTACGTATCCCTACCCGCGGATGTCGTCGGCCTCCGAGAATGCGGGGCTGTTTAGGCCGCGAGCGCTGAGGCAGTCACCGATCTTGATTCCGGAGATTTGATGCGAGAGTGGCGAAGTTCAGGCCTCAGCGCTTCCGAGCCAGCCGTGCCCAGTATCCGCCAGACTGGTAGTTGCGGGGCCGGAAGGTCATCTTTCGGCGGTTGTGTCAGGCTTGGCAGGAAGAACGATCCCGCGACCCGCTAGGGCGATCAAGAGCTTGTCGAACTTCTCGTCAAGAGTCTCGATCTTGGCCTCGATTCGGTCCATTCGACGCTCCAATGACTCCATTGGACGCTCCAACGAGTCCATGCGCCCGCTGAGCGTGGGCGTCATGTATCCGGTGGAAGCCACGAACACGGCAAAGAGACCTACGAAACAGGCCATCGCCTTGGACGTCTCCCGCACCATGTGTGGATCGTCCGTTCGGTAGGGCCCCCCTAGGGCTTGCTAGCACCTGCTAGGCACTAGTTTGCTACGACGCCCACGCCACGGTCAGAGGCGGACCCAGCATGCTGGACCGCCCACTGAATGCCCCACCACAGCTACCAGCCGAGCCGTGCGGATTTGCGCCGGGATCACCGCGTGGACGCAACGTTCGAGGAGGTTGTTGAGGTGTGTCTGCGCCCCGTGCGGATCAGCGACGTCTTGCCCCGCAAGCAGAATCGCTGAGGCCTAGGCCTCGCCAGTCTCGAATTTAGCCCCTCTTGCTTGCTCTATGGGCCGGGACTGACGCGCGCCGTGGCGTAGACGATGATCCTCGGGTTGGAGGAAGCGCCGGAGTACAAGTACAGCGTATCGTCTTCCAGATAGAACTCGCCGCCCCGGTATCGGTCTTTGAGAGGCGGCTCTGGCGGTGGATCAATCAGCACGTAACGCTTGCCCTTGGCGCCGACCGAGGTCAGCTCGTCGTCAACTTCGACGTATTTGATAGTCCCGCCTCGCCAAGCGGTGTGATCTTGGTAGACGATATAGTTTCTGTTCTTCCAGCGCAGAAGAGACGGGCCGTACAGATCGTTGTTCTCCCCCTCGATTGGCTCCACCAACGGGGTCTTCAACTGGACCCAGTTCTCAGCATCTCTGGAGTGCGCCAGCCAGACGCACCGAATCTCTCTTCCTTCGATGAACCCCGAATAGAGCATGACGAATCTACTGCCGTAGCGCTCGAGCGGGTACTCGTAGACTCGGGTGTAAGTGGCATTGCGCGTGCCTATGTTCGCTGCAGTGATGCTCACGCCGCGATGCTCGAAGCGAATCCCGTCCCGACTGGTCCATAGCTCCGTTCGGGAATTCTTCGTGTGCCCCCACATATAGAATCCGCCCTTATCTTCGATCCAGCGGATATCCGGAGCACTCGGGCCCTCGATGACCGGGTTGTCCCTGTACTCCGTCCAAGGACCGTCGAGACTGTCGGCATACGCCATGCTGATCGCCACGTGCTTGTGGGGAGCGTAGTACAGATAGAATTCGCCCAACGGATCTTCGATTCGTCCGTGCGTCCTAATGATGGACGGATGGATTAACTGCTGCGTTGGGGCGTAGGCCAGATCCGTCGGGTGTAGGGCGACGCCTTGGAAAGTGAATTCGGGTAAGGGATCCCCTGCGAGCATCGAACATGCAGAGAGCAGAAGGATGGCGCAACGCCACGCGATCGGAGCTGGCCGATTCGTTTTCATTGCATCGTTCGCGACCGCTTCGATTCTATCCCTGTGCAAGACAGATGACTTGAGCCACGGGTCTGGCCGTGGGGATTCAGAGCGCCGGAGATTGCGACGGTCCCCTGTCCATCCCTGCGAGTGCGCCGCGCCCGGACGGCGGCCGGTTCCGCGGAGGCCCGACCGTGCTCGCTGGCTGTGCACTGCCCATGCGCCTGCACCTTGCCGAAGCGACGGCGGAATCTCGATCCCCCGGGGACGCACGGCACCCCGCAATCTGGACTCAGGGGCTCACACGGCTTCCATCCTCACAACCCCAGTCTCGTTCTGCCATGCCAACATTCCTCGGATGGAGAATTGCCCTGAGGCTCTAGCCTGCCAATGTTGCCTCCGGGGGCCTGGGCATGTCCGAGTGAAGCCCGGGAGCCCCCGCTATCCGATATCGGCGCCACCGACCGACAGTTGGCAGCCTCAAGCGGCAGGCGGTGTGTTAAACCTGTAGTCCCATAGGGAGTTGGCTCGATCTGGACCGACACCCGATGAGCGGAGGCCGGTGAAGGTGGTACGTATAGTCGCGACGATCGCTGCACTCGTCGGGGGCATGGCTTGGCCATCAGAGGCCGCTGGCGCCGACCAGTTCGAGTCCGCCATCCGGCCAGCGCTCGCGCAGCACTGCGGCGCGTGCCACAGCGACGCATCGGCTGGCCGGGCGGCCTTCTTGGATGCTCGCTCGGAGTCGGACATTGCAGCCCGTTCGAGCCTCTGGCAGAGCGTCGCTATGCAGCTCCGCAACCGCACGATGCCTCCGCACCCTCTGCCAGGGCCATCGGTATCCGAGCGTCTACGACTTGCCGATTGGATCGAGCACGCCTTGCGTACGAGAGCCTGCGATACAGGCCTCTACGCCGCTCCGGTCACCGTTCGGCGGCTGAATCGCCAGGAGTACTCCAACACCGTGAGTGACCTCTTCGGCCTCAG
Organism: Bryobacterales bacterium; assembly: GCA_965203925.1. GTDB lineage: Bacteria > Acidobacteriota > Terriglobia > Bryobacterales > UBA6623 > VXMF01. Next base: position 5,803,659 of record OZ241924.1, on the reverse strand, counting down.
GTTGGATGTCGCCGAGATGTTCCCGGCGGATGGTTCGGGCGGAGAAGGCTTCGACAATAACGGCGAGACGCTGTTCCTGTCCCCTCTCCTCGCTGAACGCTACCTCGAGGTTGCGGTGCAGGTCTTGGACCGCGTCATCGTGATACCTCCCTTGACCCGGGCGTTCGTCGCGAAGGATCTGCTGCCCGGGCAGCCTGTGGACGGCCATGACTCTGTCGAACTCTCAGCTGGCGGATTGGTTGAGAGGTCGATCCCCTTCTACAGCGGCGGCACGTATGCCGTCAAGGCCTGGGTCCTATCTCCCGAGCCAGATTCGAAGCCTCGGCTTGATGTCTTGGTCGATGCGACTCGAGTCGGTTCCCTGAGATTCGCATGGTCTGCCGCCGAAGCAACCAGTCGCACTGCAAACATCGCGGTTGGTTCCGGCGAGCACACCGTTGCACTGCGCTTGGCGCAGGGCAGCCCGTCCGTGAGGCTGGTTACCTTGGACGTGGAACAGCAAGCCGCAGAAGTCTCAGATGCCAAGCGCGCAGCCCACTACCGCCTCTTTGGGCGTGAGCCGGGGACGACGATCATTTCGCCCCGGAGGGAGGCGAGCTTGGTCTTGGAGAGGTTCTTGCGGCGCGCATACCGCCGGCCGGTGGAGCGTGCGGAAGTCGAGCCATTCCTTGCCCTCTTCGATCGCTCCGCGCAGCGTGGGGATCCCTTTGAGGAAGGCGTTCGCATCGCGCTGAAGGCAGTCTTGGTCTCCCCCGAATTCCTGTTCCGGATGGAGACCGCCCCGTCCGCACAGGGACGGCACGCACTCTCCGGTCACGAGCTGGCGACCCGGCTGTCCTACTTCCTTTGGGGCTCCATGCCCGACGCCGAGCTGCGGCATCTGGCGGACAGCGGCCGGCTGCAAGAGGATGCGGTGTTGGCCGGACAGGTGGACCGGCTGCTCGACCATCCCCGTTCCAGGTTCTTTGCGGAGACGTTCATCGGCCAGTGGCTCGGAACCAAGGATGTGGGAGGGCGCGTCGCTCCGACCCTCAACGAGATCCAACACTTCTACACGCCCAAGATCGCCGCGGACATGCGAGAAGAACCGGTGCTGCTGTTCCAGCGGATGCTGGCCGAGGACCGCGGCGTCTTGGAGTTCATCACAGCCGACTACACCTACCTGACGGAACGCTTGGCCCAATTCATAGGACTACCCGACGCCGTTCGGGGCAACGACTTCCGGCTTGTCTCAACACCGGACGGTCGACGAGGAGGCCTGCTCGGCACGGCAGCCGTGCAGGCGATGAATTCCGAGTACCGCCGCGGCAGCCCAATATTGCGAGGAGTGTGGGTGCTGGAGACCTTCTTCGGAACACGAGTTCCGCCACCGCCGCCGGACGTGCCGCCAATTGAGGCGGAGGATGGCGAGCAAGGAGGGCTAACCAATCGCCAGCTCGTTGAGCTTCACCGTGCGGCGCCTGCTTGCGCGAGCTGCCACGATGTCATCGACCCGATTGGCTTCGCCTTCGAGAATTACGACTGGCTCGGCCGATGGAGGGATGTGGACGGGCAGGGCAATGCCATAAACGCCTCCGCCGCGCTTCCGTCTGGCGAAGAGTTCAGCGGTCTTCAGGGGCTGCGGCAGGTCCTGATGCAGAGGCAAGGCGCTGTGGTGCGGCAGATCGTCCGGAAATTGCTGGGTTATGCGCTGGGGCGAAGCTTGCTGGACCGGGATTCCTGCGCGGTCGAGACGATCGTCGCCGAGGCCAGCGAAACCGGATTTGGGGCCCGCTCGGTGATCCGCCAGATTGCGCTGAGCGTACCGTTTCGCTATAGTCAACCGGAAAGTCCCTAGCCTCTGGCTTCTGCCGGTGGCAAAGGGTAGGCAGTGGAGGTTAACCAGGTCGATGGCTGAGGCACTTTCTCGTCGCACAATTCTCCGCGGGGCCGGCGTCAGCCTAGCGCTGCCGTGGCTGGAAGCCCTCGCGCCGGCGGCCGGCATCGGCTCTGGGCGACTGGCGGAGCCACCGCTGCGCACCGCTTTCCTGTTCATGCCGTGCGGAGTGCGGCCGGACCACTGGCATCCGCCCGGACAGGGTGAAGACTACCAGATCACCCCCCATCTGGAGGCGTTCGCACCGTTGAAGGGCGAATTGCTGCTGCTGCAGAACCTTTGGAACGCCCAGGCCGTTGGGCGCAACGGACACTGGGCGAAGGTGCCGGCTTGGCTGTCAGGGGGATACGTTGAGCGATCGACCGGACGGGACATCGACACAGGTGGCACGTCGGTCGATCAGGTCATTGCCAGTCGCATCGGAACGCGTACGCCCCTACCATCGATCCATCTCGGCTTGGACCACCCGCGCACCGGCGTCGATAACATCGGCGGTGGGTTTGCCCGGATCGTGGGATCGTACATTTCGTGGAGAGATCCCCACACGCCCGCTGCCAAGGAGATCGTGCCCCGAATGGCTTTCGACAGGCTGTACCGGGCCGGCTTGGGCGGTTCCGGGTCCCCAGTTTCCAAGGCGGATCGCATGGAAGAGGCCAGCATCTTGGACGTTGTGCTGGACAAGGCCCGCGCCGTGCGGCGAAAGGGCAGCCGCCGGGACCAGCACAAGATTGACGAGTACTTCGAGTCCGTGCGGTCTGTAGAGACGCGGATCCAAGCAAGCCTCAATCCGCCGCCTCGCTGGATCAACGAGGGGGATCTGGGGGTCGACAGACCGCCGGAGGGAATCCCGCAGAGCCACGAGGAGCACACAAAGCTGATGCTGGACATCCTACTGTTGGCGCTTTGGTCCGATTCCACCCGCGTGGCGACATTCATGTTCGGGGATGCCCAGACCGGGCGGAGCTTTGCGTTCCTCGACGGAGTGGACGGATCGTTCCACGGGCTCTCTCACCACCGCGACGAGCCCGAGACGCGCGAGCAGTACGAGCGCATCATCAACTGGCACACCAGTCAGGCGGCCTATTTTCTCGGTCGGATGCGTGACTTGGACGAGGGTGGCTCGACGCTGCTCGACAATTCCATGGTCATGTTTGGGTCGTCGCTGAGCAACGGCAACACGCACGAACCAACCAACCTGCCCCTCATATTGGCGGGCCGGGGCAAGGGCGCGCTTCGACCTGGCCGGCGCGTCGTCGCGAAGCCGGACACGCCACTCTGCAACCTTTACCTGGCAATGATGCACCACATGGGACTGGAGGATGTCGAGGCATTTGGGGACAGCACTGGGGCCTTGGAAGGGCTTGGCTGAGACTGCGCAGGGGACGACGCTTCAAGGACGTCGATCGGATCCAACAGATAGTGAGTTCGCCTTCTGCTTGTCAGAGGGCAGGAGGTCGCCGAGCGCTGGAACGCATCGTCGCTCGCAGCCGCCAGTGCCACCACCATGGCAGTAGGCTGGAGGAGACAGTTGGGGCGTTCGGTGGCCGCGGAGCAAGATCTCATAGCACGGCTTATCTTGGAGCCTGGCGGGAGCGCGCGGACATCAGCCCGCTCAAGTCCGTCGTGTCGGCGCACCTGAACTTTTGCAGGGACGCGGGGGTTTAACGCCCTGAGGTGGGTGTACGTGCCGCAGAACTAGAGCCTGTGTCGCTTGTTGCGGATCCACGTTGGCCAAACTCAAGGCCGAGGCAACCTCGACGTCGGTTACGGGTACGCCAAGTCGGTGAAGAACATCTTCTTGAAACCGCTCTGCCGCGACTGGAAGGCAATCCTCAACCGCCAATCCAGCCTCCCTTTGACATATCGCTCGAACCGTTACCATCGAGGACAACCTGCGCCGATGCGTCTTACTGCCTCGGACGCCTCCTTGCGATCCATTAGTCCTGCTGCCGAGCGTTCAGACACCTTGCTGGAGGGAGTCAACCCACCGCTTCAGGCCCCGGGTTCCCTGTTTCGCGCTGGATGCTTCTGATTATGCCGGGATTCTTGTCTGACGAACGACGCGATTGCTGTGTGAACAGGGCAGTTCGAGGCCACGTTCCGAGTCGAGCCTTGGCAGTGGCGTTGGTCGTCTTGCTGCCCACGTCCCCTTCTTTCGCACAGGAGGGCACGGCAAGTCTCGCTGGCCGAATTCTGGATGATACTGACAGGACACCGCTCAGCTTTGCGACTGTGCTGGTCACGAACGCTGGCGGAGAGCCACTGTCCGGTGTGCTTGCCGGAAGCGACGGCCGATTCGTAGTCCGGGGACTGGCACCGGGCAGCTACAAGATTGAGGTCTCGTTCCCTGGCTTCTATGCGCTGGGAGTCGCAGTGCTTGTGTCCGAGCTCAACGATTCCTACGATCTCGGGGACGTTCGCCTACTTCGGGAGGTGAACCTCGAGCAGGACATTACGGTGACCGCTGAGCAAATCCGAGGGGTTGGAGTCCACACCGAAGTGTTTCCGCTCGACGAAGGACCGACGCAGTCGACCGGTTCGCTGCTCGATGCAATGAGGAACCTTCCGGGTGTCACAGTCGATCAAGAGGGCCGGGTATCGCTCCGCGGCAGCTATCAGGTCTCGATCCTGATCAACGGCCGACAATCGAGCCTGACTGGCTTTGGCAGTCAGCGCGGCCTCGACGGCGTGTCGGCGGCAAACGTCGAGGCGATCGAGATCATCCACAATCCATCGGCCAGTCTCGACGCCGCGGGCATGGCAGGAGTTATCAACATCATCTACAAGCGGGAACAGGCAAAGGGCTTGTCGGGTGACGTCGGACTGTCGGTTGGCGTTGGTCAGTTATCCAAGCGCCGATCGGACCTGCCGACAGATCTGGGCAGCTATTCAAACAACCCCAAGTTCATTCCGAGTGTTAATCTAAATTACAATACCGAGGATGTACGGAGCTTTTTCCAAGCAGAAATCGTGGCTCAACACGCCCTTCCGAACAATGAATTCACAACGCGCGCTTACGAAGACGGTCGGGTCATTGAATCGCAAGTTCCGGAGAATCGCGAGCAGGTTCACTACATTGTCCGGGCAGGATCGGACATTGACGTTGGCAATTCTAACACACTTTCGGTATCGGGAATCTATGACTTCGAAACGCACACGGATCGTGCACAGGTCCCCTACATCCTAGCATCCACAAATGACAGACAACGATTCTGGTTCTGGAATGAAGAGGAAGACACGGGTTTTGCCAATATCAGTATCGACCTCAAGCACGAATTCTTGACACCTGGACACGACATGAGCTTGAATTTTCAGTACACCCGTGGTTGGGAGGACGAGGCGTACTTTCTGAATGAGGAATCAGCCGTGCGGGTCGGTATGGACATGACGCACCTCATCGCCGAAGAGAACACTGTTCCACTGAGTCTTGACTACAAGCGCCCGCTGTCCAGCGGTCGAATTGAGTTGGGCACTAAACTCCAAACTCGTTGGCTACCGATCAGCTACGCTGTGGATCGGGGAGTGCAGAGCGTGATCCACGAAGGGCTCGGCGAATCTTCCAATTGGGAGGAAGACATCTATGCCGCCTATTTCAACTGGGTCCAAGTGAAGGCCTCATATTCATTTGAGGCAGGTGTTCGGTTCGAACAGACGAACGTAGCCTATACAATCCCGGAAGACAACATCTATTACGAGGCGAGCGATGCATACGACTACTTCGAAGTCTTCCCAAATGTCAAGTTCACCTATCGGTTGAGTGAAGAGAATCAGGTGATCTCTGCGTATAATCGGCGTATTGATCGACCCGGAGAGCCTGAACTGCGTATTTTTCCGAAGTTCGACGATCCGGAACTCCTGAAAGTCGGGAATCCATATCTACGACCGCAATTGTCGAATGTATTCGAGATCGGATATCGGAGGTCCTGGGATGGGGGCTTCATGAGCATGTCCGTCTATCAACGACAGATATCCGACACTTTCCAGCGCATTTTTGCAATAGACCCTTCCAACGCGACGTACGATGTCGTCAACAGGCTCTTTGAAAATGTGGGTAACTCCACACAAACCGGAGCTCAATTTGTTTCCGAGCATAAAATTAGCGAGTCGTGGCGTGTATCTGGAAGCGTCAACTGGTTCACTAACGATATTAATTCTCTGGAAACCGAACTGCTGTTTCCTACTCGTCGCCCCTTCAGTCTCGCGGCGTCGCGAGACGACACCTGGGACTTAATTGTTAACAACCAATTCAGGACATTTCACGTTGGAGAAATCCAACTGAGCTACATTTACTATGCGGGAAGAAACACTTTCCAAGGGAGAGATCGTGCGCGTTCTTCGCTCGATCTGTCCGCGACTTGGCCGGTTATGAGCGGACGTGCGGAATTCGTTTTCACACTTACCGATCTCTTCAACAAGTTTGCTGTACAGCGAGAGGTAGTCGCTCAGGGGTTCACGGCGCTGTACCAGAACTTCATGGAGACGCAAGTTGCGAGAATCGGCCTGAGAACCCGGTTCTGAGGGTCCGATTTGTTTCTATACCAGGGCCTAAGGATCTCTCGCTCCAGACTGGACTGCGGTGACAGATCATTTCGCAACGTGCTCGCGAGAGCGGTGGCGTACCGATGCGGGCACTCCGCCTGCCGTACGCCAGTTGACTGTGGAGCATGCTTCGAGAGAATGCCCAGTCTTGGATTCGCTATCGCGTCAGAGTCGAGTTGGGCGAGGTAGACTTCATGGAACCCAATACCCGCCGCTGGCCTTCGTGCTCGACTAGGGCAGCGCCATGGCCAAGGCCGTCGCCGCCTGCCGGACTTCGCCCACACCCGAGCTGTTGTGCCATTTCCACTTCCTTGCCGCCGTCGGAGGCCGCCTGCTGGAGGCCGACCATGCCACACTGCGGCGCGCCTTGGCCAGCTGCAAGGTGCACAGCGCCCTGCGCGACCTGCTGCGCCTTCGCCACGACGAGCTGTGCGCATGGCCACCAGCACGAGCCCCTGATCCACGCAGCCGGCCCCGAACTGCTGGAGTCGCTCGCCGAGCAAGTCCGGCGGCACCGCCACCATCTGCGCCGGCGGATCCGGGCGCAGCGCCAGCAGGGCACGAACGGCGGGCACTGCCCGGAAGCGATCGTGCTCGATTACCTTGACCGCTACTAGGACCACCTCTTCGGACATCCCTTGGCGCCGGACAGGCAGGGCCGCGTCGTGGCGGTCGTGGAGTGCACCAACAACCCGGCCGAGCACTTCTTCTCCCAAGCCAAGCGTGAGCTGCGGCGGCGGCTCGGCCGCGCGCACACTTGGGGCGCGACATGCAGGACCAGCCGGCGCAGGTTGCCCTGACCGCAAACCTGCACGATCCGGACTACGTCAGGATCGTGTGCGCTACTCTGCACGGACTGCCCCGGGCGTTTGCCGATCTGGTGCGGTCAGGAGAGGCCACGGCCCGTCCCGCTCTCGACCGCTACATCCGGAACTCCGCCGTGCGCTGCCGCGTAAGCCAGTGGTCGAAGGAGTCCGGCAACCGCACAATAACCTCGCAGCCCACCTTAAGCTCACTTCTCTGAACCCTCCCGCAGTCGCCGCTCCCAATCAAATCGTGACTCGATACCCAGAATCTCCAATTTCTTGAGCCTGATCCGATAAGGATTCCGCGCCGCACGGCCTAGAACTGGCCGCTGCCCCGTGCGACAAGACAGCCAACCCTAGTGAGTGTCGGACCACGGTGTCAGTTGCTGCAGAGTCTTCATGGAACGTGTGCGCAAGATGGGCACGGTCATGGCGAGGGATGAATACCGTGGTCCCTTGGTCGTAGTGTTCGATAGCCTGAACTCTTGGGTTTGCGGCGAGTCGCATTAGACTCATCCGCCGTTGGCCATCGCTGCGTGTGCGCACACAACTTTCTGGCAATCTCGGTCCAAGTACTTGTGCGATCGGATTTAACTGCGTCGATTGCAGTTTCGACCGCATCATATGAACTGAACGACAACTGCTTGGCTGTCTCCATCAAGAATCCTCCAAATGGCCGATGGCAATGGTATCTATCAGGTGAGCAACGAATCGGTCCCTCAAGCCAGACAGTTCGTTGGTCGGTGTGCTTACATCGAGTCGAACCCTCTCAGTTGCCTCGACAGCATCGATGAAGAAGCCATGTTCTGGGTAGTCATGCACCAGACGCCTAGCGATCGATTTCGCCGCTTTGTGCGAGTACTTCGGAACAACCAGGCTGTAGGCATACTCTTCAGCGACCTTCAAGAGTCGTGACATCCGCGTGTAGTGGACGACATCGATCTTCTCGAAGAGATGTCGAACCATACTACTTATAAACGAATGGACTTCAGGCAACAACGTTCTGATCTTCAACGGAGATCGGTTCACCAGCAATTGCATTTGCTTGTCAACCGCTTCCTGTGCAAACGCATTGAGACGGTCAAGCGCCTGTAACTCGTCCAGTGCGGATACGAACCCTTCCCGGTCTTCTCCCATAACCTGAACATCAAGCGGACCTAGCTCGTCGCTGCCAGACATCACGATTTCCTCTGCTCCCAAGCAGAGCAAAGTTGCTGCGCTCTTGGCATAAGAGCGTAGCTTGCAGCTTAGCACCCGATTCCGGACCGGGCCCAAGTCGGACGCATGGCTGAGTCGCGTCGCGCAGCTTCTTCGCCATTGTGTGGGCCATGGCATCAACGTCGGTTAGGGCGGCGTCGTGCGTGGCCCGACAGCTCTCCTCTTCTACAGCATAGGCCGCACGCTCCTTTGCTCGCTCCTCGAGCCAGTGCTTACGGTCTAGCCCACCGCCCTCGGGGTGGCGAGATTGCATTTTGCCCCGCTGGCCCGCGGACTGACGGTCGCCGGGGCACACACCGGCGCAGTTCGCCAGCCGCCGCGCTGACTCGAATCGATACATGTCGGGTCTTCCGATTCCATCCGCTTCCAAAGCGCGGAAAGTGAGTCACGAACGAGCTTATCGATCAGTTGCGGGACAGCGGGCCGTGCCAGCGCTGTGAGCAGCCATTCTGAGTGCGCTGCTGAACATCAGCGGTCCACCAAGAGGGTTGGAGCAGCGAGATCTCACTCCTCGAAGAGAAAATGCTGGGCCGGTCGCGAATCCACGGCCCATGGCAGTTCACGAATCTGTACCTGCTTGCACTCGGAACGCATCACGGCGGGCACTTTGTAACATTCGACCAAAGGATTCCCATCGCGGTTGTGCGACTGGCGACTCGGTTGAACTTAGTCTCGCCATGAGGCGCGTCACTACTGCCAATATAGGGACGCCGCGAGACCTTCTGCGATGTGGCCAAGTGCGCGAATCCTCCCACCCTCACGATTCTGCACGTGTCTGGGTCGCCAGTCTTGAACAGCCTCCACGGGTCGATTCGGAGGGAGATCCTACGGCCTACTGTGGCAGGTCGCGCCAGATCTCAATACATGCTGGAGGCTCGCGAAGTCAGCCAAGCCTCGGGCCCCGTTCCTCAAGACGCCTACCGTCTTGACGTCGCTGTCGGACTCGGGGAGCCTAATAGGTAGTCCAAGTGTCGAGCAGGGCTGGGGGCAACTGGGGCGTCGGACGATTTGGGGGGAAGCTGGCCGCAAGGTAGGCGTAGAGGGTTTGGAAGTCGGCGTCGCTCAGCCCCTCAACCCGCTCCCGATGCTCCAACGCGTTTCTGGACCAAGCCGAATCGTCCATGGACAGCACCAGGATTGGCACCAGCACGTGGCAGCTCTGGCAGTTGTTGAAGACCAGTTCTCGCCCTTCGCCATCTGGAAACAAGTCCCTGATATTGAAGGTCGACCAGTCGGTTGACGTCACTGTCGAGGCCGCCTCTGAAGGCTCGGCCTCGACCGGGTCCGGTGGGACCCCGCCACATGCGCCCCAGGCCAGCGCCAAGCCGGCGGCGACGAGCGACCGCAGTAACTCCCGGAGAATCCTGCGTCCAAGCGGCAGCATGAGCACCGTCTCCGTCCTAGCTACTGGCCGCGCCGTCAGAACGGCGTGCAGCCGCCCTCGAGGAATTGGGGCGGAACTACCGGTTCTGGCTTGGAGTCGTTGAAGTTCTCCGACAGGTAAGCGAACAGGGCCTCGTAGTCCTCCTCGGCCATCTCCGGAACCTTGTCCCGGTGGTCCTCCTTGAGGCTGTCCCACCGAGCAATTGGCCTTTGGCCGATCGCCGAGCAGGCCGCAGCGTGGCAAGCGCCGCAGGAGTCCAGCACTAGGGAGCGGCCGAGTCCCTCGGGGAAGATGTCGGCAAGCGATGCGGCCTGAACCGGGGCAGGCGGCGCGGTCTCAGTCTCTTCCGGGGCTTCTGCGTCAGGGGGCGCCCCGCCGCACGCCGCCAAGTACAGGGTGGTGAGCGCCACAGCGGTTAGCCGCCGGACCAGATCAATCGACATAGACATCCTCGGGCAGTTCGGTCTTGGGGGCGACGCGTTCCCGCAGGGAAAAGACCGGCACGGTGATCGTGGCTTTTGCCAGCCGGGACGGGAATCCTTCCTCAGCGAGCCGCCGAAGTGCGTCGCTGACGGGGCTGTCGTAGTACTGTTCCCCGCAGTCCGCACAGACATGGGCAGGGATGTCCTCAACGATCGCGACCCGGTCTCCCTGCCAGATCGCGGTTCGCATAGTCCTCTCCCGCAGGGCAGTGCTGCATCGCGGGCAGCCCCCCCCAGAATCGCGGGGCTCCTCAGTCACGCCCTGGCCAGTTGGACGGCGGCGTCCACGATCTTCGGCGCGTCCGGACGCAGCCACTCCATCATCTTGGCGGAACCGGGCCCGGGCACGTCAGGGAAGGCTAGGCGCTTCACTCTGGCGCCGGGGACGGCTTCCGCGACCTCGGCCACCACGTGCGCCCCGAACCCTGCAGTGTAGTGGCCGTGCTCGACAACCAGAAGGCGGCGCGTCTTGCGCACTGAGGCGACGATCGTTCCAACGTCCAATGGCTTGAGGGATCGGGGATCGATGAACTCTGCGCTGATCCCACTTTGCGCCAGCTGGTCCACGGCCCTTCGGGCATCAACGGTTGCCGGCGCCCAGGCCACCAGCGTGAGGTGGGACCCCCGTCGCCGGACGACGGCCTCGCCGAACGGGACTTCGTAGGCCTCGTCCGGAACTTCGGGCTGGTTGCCCGACTTGACCTCCGGATAGTCTAGGTAGACCACCGGGTCCGGATCCCGAATCGCCGCGACGAGAAGCCCCTTGGCGTCGTAGGCATTGCTGGGCACTACCACCTTGACGCCCGGAAGGTTCGCAAACAGCGCCTCCGCGCCTACGTCAGTATGCTGGCCGGCGCTCCCTCTGCGGCGTCCGGCGCCGTCCACCCAGAGTACGAAGGGCATGCTTGCCTGGCCGCCAGTCATTGACCGCAGCTTGCCTGCTTGGTTGTACACGTACTCGATTGCAAAGATCTGCGCCATCGACGGCAGACGTGCGATGACCTTCGAGCCGGCGGCCGCCATCCCAATGGCCACTCCGGCAATCCAAGATTCGTCAATCGGCCAGCCACGGCCGGACGTCCGCAGCGTGCCGAACTCCCCGACAAGGTCGAACACTGTGCCGTCCGGCGCGATCGTGGTGGGTTTCTGGTACTCGTAGTAGTAGGCCATTTCCGGATCGGCGCGCATCTCCTGCGCCACGGCCTCGAGCTGCGCGTAGTAGTACGACTTTCTCGCCATGGTTCCTCCGTTCCCGCCCCTACGTCGAGACCACTCCCTTGCGGTTGTAGAACTGGCTCGCCAGCACCGGGCCGTCCGCATGAGTGTGTAGCACTCCGGCCTCGGGCTGCGGATCCCTGCCTGACCTAGCGAATTCGACCGACTCGTCGACCGCTCGCTGGGCCTGCTCCTCGATGGAATCCAGCTCTGCATCCTCGGCAATTCCCTTAGCCAGCAGCCAGCGCCGGTACCGCGGTATTGGATCGCGGCTCATCCATCCGCGCACCTCTTCGTCTGTGCGGTATGGCAGGCCGGTGGCACCCTCTTCTGCCACACGGGCTCCCGCGAAGCCACTGTGGTCATACCAGCGATAGGTCATCGCTTCTATGACGCTCGGTCCCTTGCCAGCCCGTGCCCACTCTACCGCTTGCCGGGTCGCGTTGTAGACCGCCGCGATGTCGTTCCCATCCACGAGATGGTGCGGGAGATCGAGGCCCTTCGTGAAGTCCGAGATGTACTTGGTCGGGGACGTGTCGGCCACCGGGATGGACATGTATTGGAAGTTATTCTCGTTGACGAAGATGACCGGAATGTCGAGATTCTTGCAGCTGCGGACCGCACTGAAGTAGTAGGGCGAGGCCGCTGCACCGTCACCGAAGAAGGCCACGCCCACCTGCTTCGTGCCGCGAATCATGCCTCGCATGGCGGCCCCAGCCGCCATGTAGAAGCTCGCCCCGACGATTCCGTTCATGCCCATGATGCCCTTGGACATGTCGGTGATGTGCATGGAACCGCCGTAGCCCTTGTTGTAGCCGGACTCCTTGAAGAAGATCTCGGCGGACATGAGGTTCAGGTCGCCCCCCTTGGCTATCAGATGACCGTGGCCGCGGTGCGTACTAGCGATGTAGTCGTCTTCGTTGAGGGCGCCCATGACGCCAACGGCCACCGCCTCCTCGCCGACATAGGTGTGGAAGGATCCGTAGAGACCGTCCTCGCCCGACAGGAAGAGGTCCTTCATCGTGGTCTCCCACTTACGGCTGGTGGCCATGAGGCGGTAGAAGTCGAGCAGCTTCTGCTTCGGTTCGGAGGAGAGGGTGTCCGAGTCGGCCCCACGTGTCGGGATCTCTTCCGCCGGAAGGAACTGCAGGGCGTACCCCGGTCTCCACTCCTTGCTGCCGCCGGGGCCCGCTGTCGCCAGGCGCACGCTCTTGCGGAACTCCGCTCCGGAGATGCCGCTGGTGCGCGACATACCATCCCCGCATGAGGTGATGACCGTCGCTGTAGCGCCGGCAGCCCCCATGCTCTTCAATAGCGCTCTTCGATTGATCCTGCCGCCGCGATCCTGCATTCGTTTCACCCTCGTAGGCTTACCGGGGCCGGACATCGGCCCGACTCGGAGACACTGGCAGTCTAGCGACACCGGCGTTGCCGTGCAACCGAGGCTGGTGCCGTGCGGGATAGCAATGGCCGGAAAGCGTGGAGACCTAATGGGGCCATGCTCGCTACGCCCGCGCGACCTCGTGCGGGTCGGCCACGCTCAACTTGTCCAAGAACGTACAATCCAGAGGCTGGCGTGTGCGCTCCATCTGCAGTCATGGGCCGTGCGCAGTTGACGAGATAGGGGGTCGGTAGATGGTGCGCAATCCGCAAATTCGGAGCCGCGGCGTTCAACTTCCGGCGTTGGTGCTGTACCTCGCCTTTTCGCTGCAGGCCTCGCACCCGCTCCCGACGGGCTCTCCCGAGTCTGTCGGTATGTCCGCCTTGCGTCTCGCACGGATTGACGGCTGGCTGCAAGGACTGGTAGAGGCTCGCGAGGCTGCCGGGTTCGTGACACTCGTGTCCCGGCGCGGCACCGTAGTCCACCACCGCGCAACCGGCCGGCTCGGGATGTCGGTCAGCGAGGCAATGCTTCTGGATTCGCTCTTCGATGTTGCCTCGATGACCAAACCGCTGACCGCGGTTGTGGCCTTGACCCTCTATGAGGAGGGCCGGATCACCCTGACGGATCCCGTGGGTGAGCACATCCCGGAATTCCTTGACCCCGAGGTTCAGCGGAAAACCGGACCGCCGGGGGCCGCTGAAAGCACGATGCTCGTGAGACACCTCTTCACGCACACATCGGGCGTACGCGATCCGCGCGGCCGCCGAGAGACTTACTCGTTTCCCTCCATGGACGAGTACATCCGCGAGTTTGCCGGGCTGCCCCTGCAGGCTGAGCCGGGCTCCACTTGGATCTACGGTGATTCGCTAGATGTGCTGGGACACTTGGCGGAGCGTGTCGCAGGGAAGCGGCTGGACCAGCTGCTCGCGGAGCGGATTCTGGAACCGCTGGGAATGCGGGACACCCACTACTGGCCGCCGGATTCGAAGCGAGGCCGCCGTGCGCTCTTGGTCGTTGACGGCAAGGATGATCCGACCCGCGAATCGCGCGAGCCTCCCGAGGCCGGTAGGCGCAAGAGCTTCATCTCTGGTGCCAGCGGGTTGCACACCACCGCAGCGGACTATTGGCGATTCTGCCAGATGCTGCTCAACGGAGGCGATCTCGGTGCTCGTCGCGTACTCGGTCCTCGGACCGTCGCGCTGCTCGCCGAGGATCACTTAGAAGAGGGCACTCGATACCGGCCCGGCCTTGGATACGGCTTGGGCGTGGCAGTCGTAAAGGCGCGGGCCCGCTCGGGCCTGCCGTACTCGAACGGCTCGTACTTCTGGGGAGGGTCGCAAGGGACCCTATTCTGGATCGATCCCACCGAAGAGCTGATCGGCATCCTGATGGTTCAGGCTAGGCCAAGCGGCGCGCTCAGACTCCGCCAGAACTTCGGGGCACTGGTCTACTCGTCGATCATCCAGTAGTCGGTTCCCTCAGTGCGGGAGCCCTCGTTCCCGCGGACTAGAATACGGGGCTGATGCCCGATTCGCGGCCCAACATCATCCTCATCATCACGGACCAGCAGCGCTTCGACACGATTTCCGCGCTTGGGTACGAGCACATGGACACTCCCAACTTGGACCGTCTCGTCCGAGAGGGCGTCTCGTTCACCAACTGCTTCGTCCCGGCCGCGTCGTGCGCCCCTTGCAGAGCAAGCCTGTTCACCGGCCAGTACCCGCACTCGCACGGCGTGCTGCGGAATGGGGACCGCTGGCGACACTGCTGGGTCGATCTCCTGCGGCGCTCGGGCTACAACACCATCAACGTAGGCAAGATGCACACCTTCCCGTACAACGAGCTGTTCGGCTTCCGTCAGCGCTACACGGTAGAGAACAAGGACCGCCATCTCGAGGGCCGTTACTTCTTCGACGAGTGGGACAAGGCGCTCAAGGCCCGTGGCTTGAAGAAGCCCGGACGGCTCTCTTACCGATCCCTGCCCGACTACAGGGATCGTTTGGGAGCGTTCGAGTGGCCGATCGACGAGGACATGCACCCGGACACGTTCGTGGGCAACACAGCTACTTGGTGGCTGGAGAGCTATCCCCGGACGGAGCCGCTCTTCCTTGAGATCGGATTCCCGGGACCGCATCCGCCTTACGACCCGCCCACCCGATACTCCGATCCCTACATGGGTAGGGACCTGCCCTTGCTCGATGTGACGCAGGAGGAGCTGGACGGACAGCCCGAAGCCTACCGAGGGATGATCGAGCACAACTGCCAAGTGGACCATGACTCGGTCGTGCACCAATGGCACCCCTCCCGCACGGCACGGCACCGGCAGCGCGCCTATTACTGCGGCAATGTCACGCTCATCGATGAGCAGGTTGGCCGCATCATGCGGTCGCTGGAATCTCGCGGCTACTTGGAAGACTCTGTCGTGATCTTCACCTCGGACCATGGCGATTGCCTTACGGACCACGGGCACAGCCAGAAATGGACGATGTACGACGCGGTCACCAGAGTGCCCATGATCGTGTGGTCGCCTCGCCGATTTGCCGGCGGGCGGAGGCTGGACGGGCTGTGCTCGTTCCTGGATCTGGGCCCGACGATCTTGGAGCTCGCGCGCCTTAAGCCACCCTCGCGGATGGAAGCGGACTCGCTCCTGCCAGCCCTCACCGGCGAGCGCTGGGAGGGCAGGGAACAGGTCTACTGCGAGGCCGCGCGGGACGTCAACTTCACCACGAACGACTTTCAGACAATGATTCGGACCCGTCGGTGGAAGCTGGTGCATTTCCTCGACGCACCGGACGGCCAGCTCTTCAACTTGGAGGAGGATCCCGACGAGGTGCGCAACTTGTGGGGGGATCCAGCGAGCCAAGCCAAGAAGCGCGAGTTGCTCGATGCCTTGCTCGCTTGGCGCATACGAAGCCAAGTGGACCATGCTGGTTGGGAGTTCGAATACCTGAGATGAGGATCGCTCCTCGACCGTCCGGGTGGGCCTACCGACGATGATCCTGCAGACTATGCCGATAGTGAACTCGCCTGCCTGCCAGTCCTGCGCGGCCGGCCGAGTGGTACGAAGGCGAATCTGTGGATTGGTCCGCCCGTCGTAGACTTGGAGCGATGGCCGCCGTACTGAATCTCGGGATCATCGGAGTCGGCAACCTCGGCGGGGCTTTGGCCGAAGGAGCCCTAGCTGCCGGAGCGGCGTCGCGAATCCTCGCCGCTGACCTTGACACAGCCAGGCTGGAAGAGTTGGCGGGGCGCATTGGAGATCGCTTCCAGCCAATGGATGTCGGCGCAGTGGCGAGTGGCTCCGGTCTGATCGTTGTCGCCGTCAAGCCGCATGTCGTGCCCTCCGTGCTCCGAGACGTCGACCGCAGCCTACGCCCCGGATGCCCGTTAGTCTCAGTTGCCGCCGGGGTCACGCTCCGGACCATTCAGGCCAGTCTGCGTCCAGGCTTGCCCGTGGTCCGTGCAATGCCCAATCTGGCGATGCTCGTTCGGGAGAGCGCGACAGCCCTGACCGCAAACGATGCGGTGAGCCCGGCGCAGATGAGAACTGTTCAGTCAGTGTTCGAGGCCGTAGGGAAGGTCTACCAAGTCAGCGAGAGCCAGATGCACGCCGTGACTGGCCTCTCCGGTAGCGGCCCTGCCTATGTGGGCTTGGTCGTCGAGGGCCTTGCGGCCGGTGCCGTGCAGAAGGGCCTGCCGCCCAAGTTGGCAATGGCGATGGCTTGCCAGCTGCTGCAGGGATCGGCAAGGCTGCTGAGTGAGACCGGGTGGCACCCCGCGGCATTAAAGGATCGCGTTACGACTCCGGCGGGCACGACGATTGCAGGACTCAAAGAGCTTGAGATCGGTGCCGTTCGGGGGGCCTTGCTCTCTGCTGTTGAGGCTGCCAGCGAGCGTTCCGAAGAACTGGCAGGTCGCTGATCGCCGAATTCGGACTCCCACCAGTAGGGTGGGCAAGTCACAGCTGCAGTGCAGGCGAAACTGATCTGTAAGGCAGGATTGCTAGGCCACCGGGAGGGTTTTGCGCGGTTCGAGTAGCCGACATCGAGAAGAAAGCAATGGTGGACGCAGTACCCGAGGTTGACTTGGCCGTGTGTGAGGCTGAGGCGGTCAAATGCGGTGAGTCGCCAAGAGCATATAGAGAGCCTAATCCGGTGCCAGAAAGGCGCCGACTTATTGCTTGACACACCATTTCGTGTATGAGCCTGACAGGGAGTTCAATGTTCCCCTCCAACACTCTAAAGGTTGTGATCCGAATATTCATCGATGTCTTCAGAGAATATGAAGTTTGGGTTTCCAATGAGCTCCATCATTTTGAGGCGCTCTTTTGGGTCATCTACGTCTTTGTAGTATTCCTGGAATTCATCGACTAGTGATGATTTTTTCTCATCGGAAAAGAAACACATTATGTATTCGCTTACAAGTTCTGTATCCAACTCTAGTGGCTCTATTGACCGCATGAACTCTAAGAGGCTTGACTTCGCCTGAGTATTCATCAAGAACACCAACAATTCCTTGCAAATCAAATCCTCAGACAGGAACTCGCAGGTTCTATGAAAGATCTTTTCTGCTTTTGATTGACTGCGAATCTCATGTGTATAGAGGTTCAATTTCCTCGCTCTTGTGGTTATAATAGCAAAGACAGATTTCGTAATTTGTGATACAATTTTCCCGATGAATTTCTTGAACGTTACATTGACTCTAGTCACGTTTTCCGATTCGATATATTTCACTTGTCCCCGCAAATGTTTCCCGATAAAAGTCACCAAAAGCGACTTTTCCTTTTCCGGATCCCAATCTAGGTATTTCGGAAATATAAATCGGTCATAACGAACTGATTTATAGAACGACTGTAAAATGTTGAGGAACTCGCGATGCCGCTTATGCAAACCGGAATCTGCATTCTTTTCAATTCTATTCAAGAGTCTTGCGTGATTATGAGTGATCAAGGATTGTTCAAAAGCCCGTTGATCTCGTTGTTGGTCATGTTCCAATAAGACTATAGCGATTTTGAAGAGGCGTTCAAATCCAACAGAGAGATTGTACAAGAATCCAAATATTTGCTCAGTACGTTCGAAATCTTGCATTTGATGAAACTGATGGAGACCGTCAAAAAGGAATGATCCAGAGATTTGTAACTCGTAGCCAAGAGCGAACGTCTTCCAAGCTTGGTCGCGATTCATGGTTTAGCCATCGTTTCTGTTTCGCTCTCTCCGTAACTTGCGGGAAGATGGGTGAGAGAGCCCGATAGTTGTAGGTCATTCACGGGCGCGGGGATCGACGTAGTCAACCGTGTGACATAGCCGCATGGTTCGGATTCGTACTTGCACTCATTGGTGGTGCATGACTCTTCCCCGTTAGCACGTGACCGCCATCGAGTGCTGGTGACCCTAGAATAATCATCTCCGAAACATCGCATTTCCAACTCCTGACCGTAGATAGGTACACTGACCGTGGTTACCGCGATTCTACGCTGCTCCAGTGTGGATCGCGATTTCTTTGCTTCCCCACCCAACTCAGATCCTAGACCGAGCATACTAGGGGCACTCTTTGATTCCTTCCTACGTATATGCGACAGTATAGGAAGATCGGCCATCGCAAGACCTCCGTCGCTAGTGTGTTGAGTCGCAAATCGCATATATGTTGACTAAGCCCCCTCCAGCGCCTTCTGTGGGCGGTGGATCTTGGCTAGGATCTTCTCTCCGTCCGCCTTCCACCGGTACGACCTCGGATTCTCGTTGCCCTCGGCCAAGTAGGTCGTGATCGCGTCCGTGAGCTGCTTGACGCTGGTGAAACTGGCCGCGCGGATGCAGTCCTCGGTCAGATCCGCAAAGAAGCCCTCGACCAGGTTCATCCAGAAACTTGAGGTCGGCGTGAAGTGCATATGGTCGCTGGCCGGGCAGAGCAGTCGCTCGCGGCGCGAGGGTCTCCAGATCCCGTACTCGCAGACTTGAGGTGCGGAGCACGACAACAGGGAGCGGAGTGTTCCGGTTTTGCTCGTACGGCATGTTCCTGTCCGCCGTGATCAGCGCATCGAACCCGCGTGCCGCCGCGAGTTGCCGGAGTTCGCCGTTCTCTTTGCCGTGCCAACCCATTCGTTGATTGCTGCGAATCTCCCACTCGTCCGGGAACGAGCGAGCCAATGCATACGGGAGGTGCTCATCCAACCGGATCTTCATCCGCATGCTGGCTGAGCGCCCGTCGAGCAAGCAACAGCGTTGCTTGGGCCTGCTCCCGGGAGACTGTGGGGAAGTCGCGGAGGAATTCGGCCAGGGATGCTTCGCTGTCGAGGTAGTCGAACAGTGCAGTCACGGGGACCCGGGTACCGTTGAACACGACCGCGCCGCTCATGATCTTGGGATTCCGGCTGAGAGGGGCCGGGCTGCTTTCGGCCATTGCCTTGGCTCTACTTCCAGAATGCAAGTATAGGTGGGGGTTGACCGGGCGCGGTTGCCGCTGCTTGCGCCAACACCCCTTCTAGCGTCGGACCGGGGGCTCTGGTGCATCGACTTCTGGCTGATGCGGTCCATTCTGCATCGCGTGGGGACGAATTCCCGCGACGGTCGTCCCGTTTTCGGCCGAAATCTCGACCGACGTCGTTCCCGGGGCGCAGTCTCGTCCCTTGGTGGCCCTTCTGGGGCACCGTCTGGCCTCCCGTCAGCTCCGCCCACTCGGCGACGACGCCGGAGGGGAGGCCCTGTAGATCCACCTCGCTGTGCTTCGACCTCTCGCGCTCGTCTGCTCGGATCAAGACTCCTATCCGGTGCACACTCGTGGCCAGTATCACTCGTGCCTCTTCCTGTCCGAAGCGCTGCTTGCCCTTCTCTCGCGCCCGGTCCAAGCCGCGCTGCTCCAAGTTGTTCACCGCCAATTCCACCGCTGCTTGCGCCTGCCGA
The DNA here is from genome assembly GCA_965203925.1 of Bryobacterales bacterium. Taxonomy (GTDB): domain Bacteria; phylum Acidobacteriota; class Terriglobia; order Bryobacterales; family UBA6623; genus VXMF01. Next base: position 5,783,859 of record OZ241924.1, on the reverse strand, counting down.
GCCTCTCGAAACCAAGCCTGTCGTCCCGCTTCTGGTCCGGCTGCTGCTCCGCGTGCCCCTGACACCACCGCCAGACAGCCTCCGGGCGGGACGTGACCAGTTAGCCGGAGTTGGGCTAACCGGGCCCGGTCCGCCGCGGATGGCACTGGTCCAGGGAACTTCCTTGCGTAAGCACGTGTGGCACGAATCCGAGGTGTTGGGCGCGCGGAACGGGCAAACCCGCCCACTTACGCTGTTACGAACGCCATGCTTGGAGGGATTCCGCCACCTGCGAACCGCACGTGCCACGACCAAGCACAAGTGCCGAATCTCGCGATGTCCCAAACTGTGAGTCTGGGGGAGAGGCGTGGTCCCGCTAAGGCCTGCCTGCAGTCAGGTTACGATTTGAAGGGGGCCAACTGAGTGGACGACGAACAGGCCGAAGCGATGCGAGTGGCAATCCTCGAGGAGGTTGACCGCATGACCGAAGACGAGCTCATTGGCTTCAAGGAATTCCTGGCGAGATACCCGGATCGTGCCACTGCGGCTGCGCGCCGCGACTCTGCGGCCGCTTTGCCGAGAATGGAAGAGGAGCACTAGCGGCTGGAGGGCTGGCACTCCCTCTGCAGAGGTACGGCAGGCTGATTGTTCCCTCACCACGAGGTCGTGCGAAGCCTCGGCATCGAATGATCGCGCCTAGGTTCCGCTGTTCAAGTCGGCTCAACATGCGGAACGAGACTCGCTCGGCTTGCGCCGCGCAACCGTAGGCGGATCAGTTGCGTCGTCAAACGATTCGCAGTATCCGCATATGGAGCCTAGCCTTGGCTAACCGGGTTGGACTCGGCGACGTACCGGTTCTTGACGACGCTCGCACTGGTCACGCATGGAGGGTCCCGCGGGAGGTGCCAGTCTCATCGGGCCTAGCACAAGCGCGAAGTCTATCGCGAGTCTGCTCAAGTCTCCCGGGAGTCCCGGTTAGCGGAGGGCTCGGGAGCGACGGGTTCGAGGGGTGACGGCAACTGAGGTCGGCGAGACCGGGAGTCGACAATAGGGTCTCGAGTCTGATCAGGTTCATTGACTGAAGGACGGAGGAATCGTGGGAAGAGCTTCTGTGTCATCTCTGCGAAGAGAGGTCCGTGATGAGATTAGTCGCACAGTCGCGGGTGCCCTTCCAGGAATCAAGGACTTCCTCCGGACGTATCCCGATGACATGAGCGCCTATCTCAGGACTGTTCCGTGGTCGGATGAGCCCGACCCCCCAGAGGTGATCCGCCTCGTTGAGGAGGCGAGAGAGTGGCTCAGGGAGAATGGCGGGAGGGGTATCCCTCACGAGCAGATTGTGCGAGAACTCGGGATCGAATGATCACGGAATGCCGCGGCGAGTCGATTGGGTTAGACCGGCGCGACGTGATCTCGCTCGACTTGCCAAACGAGACAGGAAGAGGATCAGTCGCGCGGTCGAGCGATTCGTATCCGCAAAGCTCGGGGACACGTCGCGTCTCCATGGCTACGATTCTCCAACGTATCGGCTCCGAGTAGGCGATTGGCGGATCCGGTTTGAGTGGGTTGGCGGGACGTGCAAGATCCTCTGAGTCCTGCACCGACGCGAAGCCTACCGCAGGTCTTCTCGTGCTCGCCAAGAACGACCACCGATTGAACTTCTGGAGATTAGGGGTATGGGGGGCCGAGTCTCGACCGAAGGCCAAGAAGCTGGAATCGGGATCAATGGCGGTGCCGTGGCGTCCACCGAGCACCGCTCGGACCTAGTTGCGGACCACGCGATTGGCCACGGTGACGGACCGTGAGGTCAGATCTCGCTTTATGGGAAAGTGAGCCAAGCCATACCTGTGGTCACGCAATCGATGGCAGGTTGGGTCTTCGTCTGTGGCACCCTCGCAATGCCCGGCTGGCGCAACCGAACGGCGTTCTCGATCTCCAAGCCCCCCAGCGGCGACCATGGATCGCTCGACCGCTCACCAAGTGAGCGCATCCCGGTGGAATGATTGGATGGCACTCAAAGTGCTCTGCCGGGCATCCCAATGGCCACAGCCCAAAGACCCCATGACCCAACAGCTGACATGGGAATCCGGCGATCCCAGCGCTTCTGATTCCCCGGCGTGTGTTTGCCATGAAACACTCGGATGGGCGGACACAATTCGGCTGTGGCCGTGGCGCGCTTCGCTTGCCACGGCACTGTGACGCGTGGGCCTCCGGTTGGTGCCGTCCCAAGGCAGCCCCGATCTGTGGCCTTGGGCCCGACGACGGTGGGTGGAAGGACCTGCGCTGCTGTCTGTAGGCTGGCGGGCTCTGCCTAGGCGAGTGCCCGGACCTCGTTGAGGTAGTTGTGCTTGGTCAGCATGCGGATCCAGCGGGACGCGTTGCGCTTCACCAGCAGGCTCTCGTAGTTGACCTTGGGGTCGCGGTACGGATGATCGTCCCGCAGAATGGCGTAGATCGTGCGCAGCAGCTTGTGCGCCGTCGCCAGGGTCGCGCGCTTGTGGCCGATGCGCGCTTTCATGTTCTGGTGATAGCCGTGGAACTGCGATGACGAGGTGCGGGCTGCTCCGAGGGCGCACTCCGTCAGGGTGGCCCGCAGAGCCTTGTTCCCCGCGCGGACACGACCGGAACGCCGTTTGCCGGCACTCTCGTTGTTGCCCGGACACACGCCGGCCCAAGCTGCAAGGCTGGCCGCATTCGGGAATGCTCTCGTGGGCTCGGGACCGATCTCGGCCAAGATCGCATGGGCACTGCTGCAGCCAATGCCCGGAATCGTCTGCAGCAGGTCCAGCTCGCGCTCCCAAGGCTGCAGCGCGTTGCCCACCAAGGCATCCAGATCCTGCAAGCGCTCGTTCGCCGCATCGAAGTCCTGCAGCAGGGAGGACAGCCGCCACAGCGCAGCGTGGGACAGCTCGGCCTCCAGCGTGCGTGCGATCGGCTCCAGCTTGTCGCGCATGTGCCAAGTGAGCTTCTTCAGGATGCGCTCGACGCTGTGACGCTGCACCAGGCCGTCGAGGATGCGGCGGCCGTTGAGCCCCAGCAAGTCCGAGAGCAGCCCGCCCAGCCGCAGGCCGTCGTGGTCCAGCGTCTTCTGCAGACGGTTGCGGATGCGGGCGCGGTCGGCGACGACCTTGCGCCGGTAGCGGCACTGCTGGCGCAGTTCGGAGAACTCGCGCGGAGGCACGTAGCTGGGCCGAGCCAAGCCGAACTGGCACACGCGGGCCAGCCACACCGCATCCTGGATGTCCGTCTTGCGGCCTTTGATTTGCTTCACATGCTGAGCATGGACCAGTTGCGGGGAGATTCCCGCGTCCTCCAGCGCTCGGAAGGGCGCAATCCAGTACACGCCCGTGCCCTCCATGACGGCAGAGGTCACGCCATGGCTGTTGAGCCAGCCGGTGAACTCCTTGAGGGCCGGGGGGTCGGTTCCGAAGATGCGGATGGAAGCCTGCGCGTCGCCGCCGTCACGCCCGTAGACCCGCACGGCCGCGGTGAGTTGCATCTTGTGGACATCGACGCCGGCAGCGCGGGGCACGGCGACATGCATCGCGTCCGGCACGAAGTGATCGTTCTGCATCGGTTATACTCCTTTCCGGCGGGAGCGGGTAGCGGTCCCGGAACTGGACACCCGCCCGGGAGGCGGGGCACTATTTGCCATGCGCCCACGCTTCCCGGAGAGGGAAGACGGGAGCAATTCGGGGCTCGACACGGGACCGCAGGATCAGTTTGGATTTCGAAGACGAAACCGTCAGTAAAAAATCCGACCATGCCCCGCTTTCGCCACCTGGTATTGGAGCACGGGCGTCAGCGCCGGGAGACCGCCCGGAGGGCTGCTGCTGGCCTCACCTCGAGAGGTGTTTCATGCCGTCGGGGCGAACGGCTACCCGTTCATGAGGGTTTGGGTCAGCAGCACCGACGCACAGGAGATCTACCGCAGAGGAGGCTTCCGCTGGGGAATCAGAGAAGCGCTTTTCCCTGCATGCCAAAAGGCATCGGCAGGCCGAAGAAGCTCAGGATGGTCGTTGGCAGGTCGATGATGTTCGGTTGAGGCTCCCGGATGGCGTGGCTGCTGAACAAGCAGCCCGGCACGAGGTCGCGCGCCATGGAGTGGTCGCCCGCCCACGCCCACGGGTTGATGTCCAATATCCGGTTGCTGCTGCCGCCCATCACAGAATCCGACGAAGATCGGTAGCCGGGGGTATATCCCACAAGCAGCTCCGGCATGTCCGAGGCGAATTCTCCGGTGTGGACTTCCGAGCGCCGATAGACCCGGTGGACTGGCCGCTCGCCCGTCTCGGGGTCCCGGATCGATTCGAGTTCCGAAGCGATGCGACCCGTCAGCCTCTCGGCCTCGCGGTCCCCGATGATTCCTTGGCCCTCGCGACCCAAGCGGTTCACATAGAGCCCGTTGAAGCCGCATCCGTAGGCCGCCGTCTTTGACCAGTCGATGTCCGCCATGCTCGCGGCTTCCTTGTTAGCCGCTTCATCCTTGATCGCCAGATACCCCTCTCTGCGCAGCCAAGAATTGAGGTGGAATTGCTTGCCGAACGGGGCGAAGCCGTGGTCGGAGCAGACAATCACCAAAGTGTCGTCCCCCGCTGCGGGCAGCACTCTGGCCAGCAGCCCGTCCATCTCCTCATATAGGTGGTGGATGAAGCCCGAGAAGCGCACATCACTCGCCGCGTGCATTGGATGCGAAGCGTCCATGTTGCGCCAGAGCATGTGCGTGTCCTGATCTGTGCTGGAGACGTAGAAAAAGAACAATCCGTCCCGGAACCGTTCCCACTCGTACTCGAACAGTCGGAGGCGGTCCTCCAGGATCAGTTCGGCCTGTCTGACGTAGCCCTCGTCGTCCAAGATCCGATAGTCGAGTGCCTTGGTGTCCGCCGGCAGTCCCTTCGTCCAGAAGGGGCCGATCGCTGACGCAATCTCGCCCCCGACCTCTTCCGGGTGCGCGATCGGCATTGCTTGGCGGGATGGATCAATATTGATCGGGGTCACATAGAGCTGAACGTGAGGGTGGGCCTGCTTGAGGTAGAAGCGGCACACGCCTGGAACGGTTGCCAGCGCGGACGCCAGCGGGAAGCGCACTTCCGCCCAGTCGCTGTATTCGCCAACCTGCAGGAGTAGCCTCTGGCCCTCGATCTCGACTACAACAGCCTCGTGGACCGGATCGACCACGACTCGGAATGGGACCTTGGTCTCGGCCCGATCGACCCTCAGTGAGTTCTCCGGCCCGGACAGTTCTGCATCGATCCTTCCGTCCCGCAAAGCCGCATGGTGAACTACCCCCCCGGTCAGCCCGGGGTACGATTCTGCCTCATCGGTCGTGAAGTAGTTGAACTTGCCGAACGAATCCGCGAGGTCCGGCGTGCCCATGCCGCTCAGGGCACGCGTCGCCGTTCCGTCCACCGGGAAGTTCGTCGGGATCTTGATCACGGTCGAGTCGATGCCGGCGTCGCTCAGGTAGGTCCAGAACGGCACGCCGATCCTCTTGTTGACCACGTCTGGGCCACTGAGTGCGATTTCGTAGTCGCCGATCCGCAACCTCCGGGAGGGCTCAGTCGACTCCCATATCGAGAAGTACGGCTCGTACGTGAACCGGTCTCGCATGATGAAGTCGGCGATCGTGTGGCTGCCAGGATCTGTGCCTGTGATGAATGTGCTCCAGGCGACAGGGCTCAGCGCCGGCATCGTGGTGCCTAAACGGGCGAACGTGCCCATTTCCGCTAGCCTGCGGAAGTGTGGCATCCGCCCCTCGTCCATCAGCGCCTGGGCAATGTTCGGGTCTAGGCCATCTAGGCCCAGCACGATGACGCGACGCCCTGGACCGGCTGATGCAGGGCCTCGGCCGCAGCCAATGGTTGTGGCCGCCGCTCCCGCGAGCGAACCGGCGAATCGGCGGCGAGTGATCATCATTGCCCGGGTAGGGATGCCGCAGCTGACGCCGTCAAACCCACTTAGACGCCCTTCAGCCTCAAGTACTCCCTAGCGTTGCTGAAGCAAATCCTCCGGACCATCTCTCCCACCAAGGCCTCATCGTTGGGAAGCTCCCCAGCCTCCATCTCCCGTCCGAGCAGGTTGCACAGCACGCGGCGGAAGTACTCGTGTCGCGGGTAGGACATGAAGGACCGTGAATCCGTCAGCATGCCCACGAAGTGTGACAGCAAGCCCACGTTCGACAGGCAGTTCAGTTGCCATTCCATGGCCTCCTTCTGGTCGAGGTACCACCAGCCGGAGCCGAACTGCATCTTACCGGGCACTGAGCCGTCTTGGAAGTTGCCAAGCATCGTTGCGAAGGTGTAGTTGTCGACCGGATTGTTGTTGTACAGGATCATCCGCGGCAGCCCGCCCTCTTGGTCAAGCCGGTCAAGGTAGCGGGACAGGGCTTCGACGTGCCGCCAGTCTCCGATCGAATCGAAGCCTGTGTCCGGTCCTGCCTTGCGAAATCCCCAAGTCCGGTTGTTGCGCCGCGCGCCCAGATGGATTTGCTTTGTCCAGCCGCGCTCAGCGTCCCATTGGCCGAAGAGCAGCATTAGGTAGGCAGCAAAGCGCGCATGCTCTCCGGCCGTCGCCGCCCGTCCGCTGCGCGCCGAATCGAAGATGCGACTAGTCTCCCCCGTTGTCGGGAAGTCTGCGTAGGCATGGTCCAGCCCGTGGTCCGAAAGGCGGCAGCCGTGCTCGTGGAAGTAGGCGTGCCGCTCATGCAGTGCTGCGCAGAAGTCTGGCAGGCCGCCAACCTTGCGCTGGCTCGCATGTTCCAGCCTCTCGACCCAGTCACAGAACAGTTGCGGATCGTCCACGCGCAGCGCGTTGTCTGGGCGGAAGGCCGGAAAGACCCTCGTGGCGAGGCCAGACTTTGCGGTGGCCTGGTGGTGCGCTAGGTCGTCGGTGGGGTCGTCGGTCGTGCACAGGGCTCGGACGTCGAATTTCTCCAAGATCCCGAACACCCGCAGGTCTTCGGACGCCAGCCGCTCCTCGGCTAGGCTCCAGACCTCATCGGCCGTCGTCTCGTCCAATAGCCCGTCGAAGCCGAAGTAGCGCTTCAGCTCCAGATGGCTCCAGTGGTAGAGCGGATTCCGGAGTGTGTACGGCACAGTCTTGGCCCATGCCATGAACTTGTCCCGAGGGTCGGCATCGCCAGTGCAGAGCTCTTCCGGCACGCCATTGGCCCGCAGCGCGCGCCACTTGTAGTGGTCCCCCTCAAGCCAGATCTCGTAGAGGTTCTTGAACTGGCGGTTCACTGCGATCTCCCCGGGGGGCAGGTGGCAGTGGTAGTCGAGGATCGGCTCGTCCTCCGCGTAGCCGTGGTAGAGCCGTCGTGCGGCCTTGCTGTTCAGTAGAAAGTCGTCGCCAATGAAGGACATTCCGCCGCCTCGCGATTAGTCCCATCATAGGGCCCAAGCCCTCGCCGGCTGCTGGCCGAGGCGTGAGACTGGGACGGTGCGTGGAAACCTATGAGAGTAGGGTCCGAAACAGTGCCGCGGGCGCTGCGACGACGATCTCGGACACCCTCGACGCCCAGTATCCGCTCACGGCAGCCCCAGACTCTAGGATCAGGCCCGCCACTCCGACCGTAGCGTCCTCCCAGAAGAATGCCAGAATGGCTGCCGCCACCGCTGCCGCAGCGGCTTGTGCGAACAGCGGGTAGCGCGAATGCCGCGTCGATGAGAGTTGGAGGCTGGCTTGGGCCCTCGCCCAAACAAGGCTGGAATCCTCGGTGTCGTGCTGCTGGGCGTCTATTTCGGCGTGGTACAGCTCGCGCAGCGCGGTCTCCAACCGGTCTGCTGCTCGGTCATCTTGGCCGATGCCCATTACGTCCCCCGATCCAATCCAGCCGTTCCGCCCAACCGCTGCCGCAGCTTCCTCCGAGCCCGGAAGGCCAGCACGCGGACGCTGGCTGGGTTGATGTTCATTATCCGCGCAACTTCCTTGTGGCGAAAGCCCTCCCCATACAGCAACCAGAGGAGTTGACGCTCGCGGTCCGAAAGAGACCGCAGGGCATCGCGCACGGCGATCCGGTCGGCATGCGCCTCCGGCGGTCGATGGGTACGCCTGTGTTTCGCCCGCTGGATGAAGAGTCGCCCGCGCTGCAGCTTGCGCCCGTGGTCGGCGATGACGCTCGACGCGATCCGGTAAAGGTACGCGCGCGGCGAGCGAACCGCCTCGCGGTCCCTGCGTCGGATCTCAAGGAACTTCGTGAAGGTTGCCTGGCAGAGGTCGTCAGCCGAGTCGTAGTCGCTGCAGTTGTGCAGGATGTACGCTCGGATCGCTGGTGCCGTCTCAACGTAGAGCCGCTCGAACTCGTTCTCTTCCATCTCGCGCGGGGGCGCATCGTCCTGCACTGCTGGGACTGTCTTAGCTGTCGGATTCGGCGGATGCCTCGTCGGTCGTGCGCCAGACGACGTAACCGGACGCCAGAAGGGCGGCGCCGACCGCGGCGCAAATGACTCCGGGAATCATGAATCCTCGCGAATGGTCCAGCCAAGCCAATAGAAGGAATCCCAGCCCAAGCAGGAGCAAGACCGAGCCTGGGATCACCAGGCCGATCCATGGGCGCCTCGGCCCTCCCTCGTCGAAGGACAGCATCCGGAACAGCGCCTGTCCCTCCCGACCAGCCATGGCTGCCGTCAGCTCTTCGGCGCTGGCGTACTTGTCGATAACGGCGCGGACAAGTGCCGCTTTCCTCTCCTGCTCTTGGCGCTTGGTCACGTTTGCGAACCAGACGATGAGCGTCACCATCGTGAACACTGCCAAGGGGATCAAGATGCTCTCTAGCATTCTCGTTTTCTTCCTTTCCGCCCATCCCGCACCAACCTCGGTCCGGTCAGGACTGACCCATTGACGGACTAGCCGGCTGTTTGGTTAACTCGGCGGGGCCCGGCCCGAACTTGGTCAGGGGAGCCTAGGTGTCGGCGATCGTCGCCTCGATCAGGGCATCGACCACGTCCCGCAAGGCCTCTTCGTGCGTCGCGCCGCCCTCTAGGGCGGAGTGGTACTTGGCGGTCTGGAGGTGAGCGCTCGTGCCTCGGCTCAGAATTGTCCGATAGTGCTCGATCTCGTCGACGCAGCCGAAGTGCTCAGCATCGGGACGCAGGATCTCGGACAGCTCTTCCATCAGGTCCGGGTAGTCAACCGTCTCTCCCCGGCCGAAGTCGACCATCCCGCCGTCCATCCCGTATCGCTGGGCCCGCCACCGATTCTCGCTGACCAGCATGGTCGCATAGACCCGCCAGCGCTGATTGTCGCGCCGCAGCCGGTACAGCATGCGGCACACGCATCGATAGAAGGCCGCGCAGCAGATAGCGTCATCGAGCATGGTGCACACGTCCGTAATGCGCATTTCCAAGGTCGGGAAGTGCGCGCTTGGCCGGACGTCCCACCAAAGCATGCTGGCATCGTCGATCAGGCCGGCAGACGCCAGCAGGTCGACTGCGCGTTCGTACTCGCCGAAGCTCTCGAACCGCTCAGGAAGCCCCGTTCGGGGAAGCTCGTCAAACACGCACAGCCTGTATGAGCGGAGGCCGGTCTCGATCCCCTCCCAAAAGGGGGACGATGTGCTCAGGGCCAGCAAGTGAGGCAGGAAGTACGAGACTTGGTTCATCGTGTCTATGCGCAGGCTCGGATCCTCGATGCCAACATGCACGTGCATCCCGCAGGTCAGCAGCCGCTGCGCGACGAGCTGGAGGTTCTTCTGGAGCAGCTCATAGCGGGGCTTGTCGGTGCGCTGCTGATCCTTCCAGCTCCCGAACGGGTGGGTGGATGCCGCGATCAGCGCCAGCCCGTGCTCAGTTGCCATCTGGGAGACAGACCGCCGCAGAAATGCCAATTCCGCGCGCGCCTCGCTCGTTGAGGTGCAGACCGACGTGCCCACCTCCACTTGCGGCCGGAGCTGCTCGCGGCTGAAGCGGCCCTTCAGCTGCGTCTCGAACTCTCGCATCAGGGCGGTGGGGGGCTCGTGCACCAAGTCCCGGGTGGTCCGGTCGACCAGCAGGTACTCTTCCTCGATCCCAATGGTGAACGAAGGCTCGCGAACTGCCATCAGTCACTCCGCCAGCGGCCGCCTAGAGCTGCGAGCGCCGACTCCAGGGCTCCGCCAATCACCGCCGAATAGTAGGCCACGCTCGACGCGTTCGGCAGCAGGTCCGAGCGCACTTCGAGAAGGACGTAAGGTAGCCCGACTCGTGAGGCGTGCTCGACTCGCGAGTAGTCGAACTGGTCCGTGCCGGAATAGGGCTGGTTGTCGCCGACGACCAGGCCCGGCACCCGCCGCAGCGCCGCGATCAGCGGTTCGGCCAGCGGGGTGTCCCGATCCCAAAGGACTCCGACATGCCACGGGCGGTCGAATCCGTCCAGTTGGGGCGTGAATGTGTGCATGGCGATGTAAGCCGGCCCGCTGCCCGATTCCTTCCTCAGGCGTGCCAGCATGGACCGGATTGCGTCGTGGTAGGGGTGGAAGAGCTCAAGCTCGCGCCGCCCGGCATCCTCCTCGCTCAAGGCGCAATTGCCCGGGACGCGCGTTCCGTCGCTGGACCGGAGGATGGAGTCTTCAGTGCCGGGGGTTCGGTTGCAGTCAATCACCAGCCGGGAGTATCCGGACAGCACAGCAGGGGCGTCGAACAGCTCTGAGAGGCGCAGCGTCAGATCGGCGGCCCCGGGGTCCCAGCCGATGTGCCGCCGCAGGTCCCGGTCACGTAGGCCAAGCTTGCCGAGCGATCCGGGAACGTTGTAGCTGGCGTGGTCGCTGGTAAACAGGATCCGCGCTGTACCGTCCGGGTTCACGACTCGGAACGGCGGGGGGTCGTCCGGGCCTAAGAGGGGCGACGGGACTGCTTGGCCTATCGATCCAACTGTGGGTCGAAGCGTCGGCGGCAGATCTTCCGGTCCTCGGACCGCCGCTTCCACGCCCGAACCCAAATCTCTCCTCGCCCAGCTAGCGTTCCAAGAACAGAGGCTCTATGTGCCGCGAGTAGAGATTCTCGGTCACGTTCCTCGAGATCGTCTCCTCGCACTCTGCCAGCATCCCGAGGTAGCGGTCGCCCATATGCGCCGCGACCTTGTAACCGACGTGCAGCAGCTGCCGAAAGTGCGGGTTGAACTGCTCGCACGACTGATCGTGCCGCAAGGCCGCCGTGTACTGGCCCGCCTCCCAGCCCATGACCTCGGACGGTTCAGGCAGGGATCCGGCATCGATGTCGATCACGGCGGCGTAAGGGGCGCACAGCTTGTCGCACGCCGCGAGCGACTCGGAGTACACATCCTTCGCCAGTTGCAGGCCTTCGCCTCCTGCCTCGGCCAAGCCGATTAGTTCTTCCAGCCAGTTGGTGCCAGCGGTCTTGACGTGGACGCCGGCGCCGAATCTCCGCGTTGCCTCGCGGATCGCCCCGTAGATCGAGAACTTGTCAGAACCCGAATGCACGCTCAGCTTGAGGTCGGGAGGCAGTCCGTAACGCTCGACAGCATGCCGAATGACCGCGATGTCGTCGGAGAACTCGCGGGTGAACTGCTCAACGTCGCCCACGTAGTCGACTCCCTTGTTGAACCTGCCGGTGAACTTGGGCGCGATCGTCTGGATCGGGATGCCCTCGTCCGCGATGGCGGCGAGGATAACAAGTAGGTCGGCCGGGGTCTGTGGGTCTTCGGTCTCGTCCATCGAGACCTCGGTGATGAAGTTGCCCCGCCCCTTGGCGGATTCTATGTGGCGGTAGATGCGGCCCGCCTCCTGCACAGCGAAAAGGAATTGGCCCGCTGTGCGGGCCACGTCGTCCCGGGTCGAGGCGAACCCCTCCTGGACCCCGTCGATCTTGGTGGATCCGACGAGTTCCGGGTGCCCGTCGATCAAAGCGTCGATGTCCGCTGACGCGGCTGGCTTGCCGATCGCGTAAGCGACGTCAAGCGTGAAGAAGTCGCTGGTCTCCAGATAGCCATCCACCGTGGACAGGTTGATGTGGTCCGCGTCCACGTAGTAGGGTCGTTCCCAACCCAGGTCCCGAACCGCCTCGTCTGCGGCGATGCGGACCGTGGGGGGCTCCGTGCCGACCGTCAGGTGTTCCCGGTGCGACTTGTTCCAAGTGGGGATCACTTCTGCCCCCTGCTCAGCGGCGAGCATGCAGGCCCGCAGCTGCGGACGCGCCTGGTGGGCAAACCGATCGCCTACGCCAAGTGTGAATCTCTCGATCTGCATAAAGGCTGAACCCGCGGGCGGCTAGGCAAGCATCGGGGAAGGCACTGGCCGGATCGCGAATGGGTCCATCTTATCGAAGCAGTGCGGAGACGGCCAGATGCACGGGGCACGGCACTGGCGCGTCCCGCCGGCAAGACGGGTAGCCCCTCCCGCGAACCAGACGATCTACGACGCGGAGCGGCTTGTTGGCGATCCGATGCAGATGTCGTGAGACTGGAGCTTGTTGTGAGTGAGATTTGCCGATTTGGCCTGCATTCGGATTGAGGCACCGAGCCAGATGGCCATCCATAACACCGATCAGCGAAGGATAGGGCCCATCCATGCGGGCCGGCCTCTGTTGTCGTGAGCACTCGAATCGAGACGGATCCGTGCCGGGACCCTTCCGATCCCGCATGCCAGCCCGAGTGTCAGTGCCGATTGCGGACTCACTCGGATTCCGGCCGTTGTCGTAAACGTCCTTCCAATGCGGGTGCGGCCGTCCAGCCCGCCAATCGCCGGGCATCTGGGCTTGCTGTTTGCGGAGCGATGCAGTGGGCCCCGCTTGGACGATCAATCCGTGGTCGGCACTAGAACTAGTCTGTCGTGCAGGATCCAATGCGGCGACCGGGACGGCGCGAGTAAACCGCAGTCTCTGCGGCATGTGGGCACGGGGAGACGGCAGACGCAACGCGTAAAGGTTCGCTTCTCACGAAACTGATTGCCGACGCACGATGCCGCGAAGCTGTGATTGACCGGGACTCATGGCCACAGGACTCCGTAGTCCCAGGATGGTATGCGACACGTGCACTTGCTGGTCCCGCTGCCGCTGTTGGCCAGTTCGCGGCCGCGCGTCTATTGCTTCGGTTCTCGCGCCCGTGCGGCGATTCGGCTTCCGCTGCTCGGTTCCAGGGCTTCGCGTCTGTCGGCTGCCAATGGCACGCTTTGCCGCCCGGGCTTCGGGGATCTACGATCAATCCGAGTGGGCCGCGCCCCCTGACTGGGGTTCGGAAGCAAGTCCGGGACTTGGGCAAGGAGCATGGCAGCGCTGAGCCGAGGGGGGACGATTCGAAGGAATGACTGGCGGAGTACTGGATGGGATCAGAGTCGTCGACTTTGGGCGCTACATCGCGGGACCGTGGTGCGCGGCATTGCTGGGCGACTTCGGTGCCGATGTCATTCGTGTCGAGAAGGTTGGGGGCGGAGAGGATCGCCATATCTGCCGAATCAGCCCGGAGGACGGGAGCGGAGCCATGTACCTGCAGGTCAACCGCAACAAGCGCTGTCTGACGCTCGACCCGACTGTGCCTTCTGGCCGCAAGGTCCAAAAGCGACTCCTGGCCACTGCTGACATCGTGGTCGCCAACATGCCGCACAGGGCCCTGAAGAAGCTCGGGCTCGACTATCGATCGCTGCAACAGGTCCGGCCCGACGTGATCCTCGTGTCCAACACTTGCTTCGGCGCAACGGGCCCCTACGCAGGGCGGCTCGGCTTTGACGGCCTCGCGCAGGCCATCTGCGGGAACATGCACCTGACCGGAACACCCGACGAGCCCATGAAGTCCTTTGCACCGTGGGTCGACTTCGGCACCGCATCCCTGTGCGCGCTTGGCGCCATTCTCGCCCTTATGGCCCGCCAGAAGACTGGGCACGGGCAGGAGGTTCAGGGGACGCTGCTTGCCACGGCCCTCACCACGGCCAGTCCCTTGCTGATTGAGCAGGCTGTCAACGCCCCCAATCGGATCGCCACTGGCAACAGGGGACAGCTCAATGCCCCGTCAGACGTGTTCGAGACGCGGGACGGGCACATCATGGTCCTCGTGACCGGTGCGCCGATGTTCGAGCGTTGGGCAATGCTTCTCGGCGAGCCGCGCTGGCTTGAGGATGAGCGTTTTCGGACAGACGATTCCCGGGGTGAGCACGCGGAGATCTTCAGCGCCCGCATGGCCGATTGGTGCGCAGCTCGAACGACAGAGCAAGCGCTCGCCGAGCTTGAGCACGCGCGCGTCCCGGCCGGACCCGTACACACGCCCCAGCAAGCCTTGGACGACCCGCAGGTCGCCCGAGGCGGGTTCATGGAGACCGTTGGGTATCCCGGTGCACCAGCCGACCCGCCAATGGTCACAACTCCTGTGCGGCTCTCGGCAACGCCCGGAGGCATCCGCCACCGTGCACCCTTGTTGGGCGAGCACAATGACGAGATACTCGCCGAACTTGGCTACAGCCGTTCCGAGATCACGCAGCTGGCAGATGAAGGTGCCATTTAGCGCTCTGGCGGACCTGGGTCTCCGGATAGTCCGATACGCGGCTTGCCGAGGGAATCGGCCTTCGTCTGTCTGCGGAAGCCCAACTTACAGCCGTTCACACCGCCCAATCAGTCTGAGACCGCCGTTCTCGACGCTCGAGTTCTGCCTATGGCAGGTGCGTTGCCGCACCACGCCAGACTCGACAGTCGCGGGGACCTGAGAGCGCGCGGGGTCGGCTGCCCAACAGAACTCAAGCCGCCGCACACCGACTCCCTGACCACTGCGGCTTGTGCGCACGTCCGTCTAGGCGACGGCCCGGACCTGACGAGCCGCAGCACATTTCGGCGTACGCCGATTCACGGCCTAGGGCTCTAACCGCCGACCTGGAGCAGTTCCCTGAGCCGCGCCGCTGCCTCGCTTCTAGGGATTTCGACCTGGCCGAAGCGTGCCGCCTTCCATGCTTCATGGTCGGTGAGGTGCCTGCCTTCGGAGGCCGCCACCGACATCTGCTTGAGCGTAACGACACCCCGGGCCAGCTCGTCCTCCCCAATCAGGATCGCGTAGGGGATCTTGAGCCGGTCCGCCCGCTTGAGCTGTTTGCCGAGCCTTCCGGAGCCTGAGTGGATCTCGGTCCGCACGCCGGAGCGCCGGAGTTCAAAGGCCAGCTCGAGGCACTCCCTGCGCAGGTTCTTGTCCATCACCGTCACGAGGACTTGGGCCGGCGTTTCCTCCGAGCCGCAACGACCAAGATGCTCCATAGCGGCCAGCAGCCGGTCAACGCCCAGCGATGCTCCCGTGGCCGGAATGCGCTGCCCGCCGAAGCGAGCCACAAGCCCGTCATAGCGCCCGCCACCGAACACGGACCCGAACTGGGGAGCGTCTTCCAGTACGGCTTCGAACACCGGACCGGTGTAGTAGGCCAGACCGCGCGCGATGCTTACATCGAGCACGACCCGGTCGCTGCCGTATCCCAAAGTCTCTAAGTCCTCGGAGATCGACTCGACAGTATCAAGGCGAGCTCCCGAACCGTCGACGTCTGAGAAGAGGTCTCGCAGCCGGCCGACAACGGCTCTTCGGTCCGGGTTGGAGATCTCCAAGAACTCTTCAATGGCCCCCACCTGCGCGTCCTGAAGGCCCAGACCGCGGATGGGATCGCCCGACGGGTCGACATAGCCCGTAGTCAGCTCGCTCCTGACACGTTTCCAACCGACCTTCTCGAGCTTGTCCAACACGCGGAAGACGTCCGTTCCCAGATCTGCCTGAATCCCCGCGTGTTCAAGGAGCAGGTTGAGGATTTCCCGGCTGGAGAATCGGACCGAGTAGGGGCCGGCGCCTATAGCGTCCAGGCAATCGCAGATCGCGGCCAAGATCTCGGTGTCGGCCGTGCCGCACGGTGCGCCGACCGTGTCGATGTCGAATTGGGTGAACTGGCGGAACCGCCCGGGGTCGGGCTTGTCAGCCCGCCACACCTGTGAGACTTGGTAGCGCTTGAACGGGAACGGGATCTCGCGATGCTGGCTGACCACCCGCGCCAGGGGCACTGTCAGGTCGAAGCGCAGGCCGAGATCCTCATCCTCCGGGTTGGTGACACGAAAGATCGACTGCTGCGCCTCCTCGCCGGCCGATCCGGACAGCACGTCGAGGTATTCGATCGCCGGTGTGTCGAGGGGCGCAAAGCCGTAGGCCTCGTACACACGGCGAACCTTGTCTATGACACGCTGCCGCGCGAGCATCGTTTGCGGCAGCAGATCCCTTAGTCCGCGCGACAGCCGGGGCTTGATCCTCATGGGCCTGAAATTCGACCATATCATGCGGTTGTCGGCCCATATCACTGGATGCCGGGCCGCCTTCTGCCTCTGGCCCGTAACCCGCGCCACCTGCCTGCGCGTCATGAATGTTAGGCTCGAACCATGTCTACGCACGCTCGCACAAAGCTTCAGCACGTCCTTGGGGCCCTGATTGTCGCCGCTGTGATTGCGGCGCCTCTTCTCGGGGCAGGGTTCTGGGACAAGAAGGACTTCACCCAGTGGAACGAAAAAGAGTTGAGAAAGATCTATCTTGACTCGCCGTGGGCAAAGCAGCTCAAGGTGCCGATGGGCAATCCCATGACCGCCATGCCAGGCGTCGGCGGTGGTGGCGGTCGCCGCGGCGGCGGAGGCGGCGGAGGCGGCGGTGGCCGTCCGCCTGGAGGCGGCGGCGGTGCTGGCGGCGGCGGAGGCTTCCGGGGTGGTGGAATGCCCCAACAGGGTGCCGCGCCGACCTTGAATCTTGTGGTGCGTTTCGACGAGGCGGCTCCGATCAAGGCCGCGAAAGTCAAGTTCAACATGGGGGAGAGCACGGAGCTCACTCCTCAGATGCAGCAGTACTTGGATGCCGAGCCAGAGTACTACGTGGTAGTGGTCGAGGGGTTGCCCTCGATCTTGGCGCGGTTCGAGGATGCGCCGGAGCGTCTCGCCACGAGCGCCAAGCTGCGCCGCAAGGGCAAGCAAGACATCATGCCCGCGACGGTGGAAGTTGAGTCACAAAACCGCAGGGTGACTTTCAAGTACTTCTTCATGCGCAATGATCCGATCGTGCTGGCCGACAGGGAAGTCGAGTTCTTCATGAAGCTGGACCGCCCCCAGGTGGGTGCCGGCGGTCAGGGAGGCCAGCGAGGCGGGCAGCGAGCCGGCCAACGAGGCGGCCAAGGCGGTGGCCAAGGCGGTGGCCAGCAGCGTGGCGGAGGCCAGGGTCAGCGTCAGGCCGGGGCGGCAGGTCGCGGTGGACCAGGCGGCGCCGGAATGGCCATGGCGATCTTCGGCAAGGAAATCAAGAGGAAATTCCGACTCAAGGACATGGTCTACAAGGGAGACTTGGCGCTCTAGTTTTCGGCGCATAGGCCCGGCCCGGCCCGGCAGTCCACACAGCCTTCTGGCGAGGCCCCGAGGAGGGGCCTCCAATCCAAGGTCTTATGGGTCAGCAGCGGTGCTGCAGCGTAGTCCTTGCTGGCAAGAGGGCCGACTCCTGCTCCTGGGCGGGCCGCCGTATTTCCCGGCGAGCGAACGCCAAGCTACTCGCGGGTAAGTTCCACCGTTCCGCTGGCGATGTCGACAGTCTTGACCCTAAAAGAGTGAATCGAGCCGGGTGTCAACGGCTCCAAGATCGGAGCGGTCGGGCCCTCATATGCGCCCGGAGACGGACGCTGCCCGCCCGGAGCCTGCCACGCGGACTCCAGCATGGTTTTTAGGGAACCCAAGTCCGAAGACCGGCCCAGATTGACCTCCCTGCGGTCGGCACTGCCGGTCGCGACCGTGCAGACTCCCGTCAGGCCGTCGCCGATTTCCACCGTCACTCTGCTGCCATCAACGCTGAGCACCCGGCCGGTCACCATTTCGCCCGCTGTGACCTGGGCAAGCGCCAGTTCCCGCTCGGTCGGCTCAAGCTGCTTCATCCCCACCTTGAGCCGACGCCTCACGGTGTCGATCTCAAGAATCTTGACGCGCACCTGTTGCCCCTCGCGCAGCACTTCGGCGGGACTGTGCAGACGCCGTTCGGAAGTGATGTCGGAAATGTGCAACAGCCCGTCCACGCCGTCTTTGATCCCGATGAATGCGCCGAAGTGCAGGATCTTGCGCACGGTGCCGACGGTTGTGCTGTTGACGGGGTGCTCCTCCCGTATCCTCTCCCAAGGGTCGCCGAGGGCTTCCTTCAAGCTCAACCCGATCCGGCGCCTCTTGGCGTCCACGTTCTTGACGAGCACCTTGACGGTCTCTCCCACGCTCAGGATGTCCTCGGGATGGCGGATCCGCCGGGAATAGGCCAAGTCCGAGATGTGCACTAGGCCTTCGACGTCCGGCAGCACTTCGACGAAGGCGCCAAAGTGCTTGAGCTTGGTGACGCGGCCCTCCACGACCTGATCGACTGCGAGACGGTCGTTGACCGTGCTCCAAGGCTCCGGCTGCAGCTGCTTCAGCCCTACGCCGACCCGCTGAAGTGCGCGGTCGACCTTTAGGATCTTCACCTCCAGTTGCTGGCCGACGCTCAGCTCCTCGGATGGGTCGTTCACGTGGCGCCAAGCGATGTCGCTGACGTGCAGCAGGCCGTCGATGCCCCCCAAGTCCACGAATGCACCGAAGTTCCGCAGGTTGCGCACCGTGCCGGTGACGACTTGGCCCACGGTCAAGCTGGCGATCGCTGCGGCCCGGCCCTTCTTTCGCTCTTCCATCAGCACGGCCCGACGGTCGAGGACGACGTTGCGGTCCGCCCGGTCCAACTGAACGATCAGTGCTTGGACCTCTTTCCCGACCAAGCCCTCCAATCCCTGTGGAGTCCTTTCTCCGGAGCGCGAGGCGGGCATGAACGCCCTCACCCCAACGTCCACAGCCAGACCTCCCTTGGTGGTGCTGATCACCTTCCCCAAGACGGGCTTGCCGTTGTTGAACGCGGCCTCCAGGTGGATCCATCCGCCGGGACGCTGGGTCTTGAGGCTGCTGAGTTGCAGGTAGCCTTGGCGCGACCGTCCGGTGACGACCACCTCAATGGATTCCCCGACTCCAGGCTGTTCGCCATCTTCGCGGCTTGGTTCAAACGGCAGGAAGGCCTCTGCCTTCTGGCCGATGTCCACGAATACGCCGTCGTGGCGCCGGCTCACAACCGTTCCTTGGACGAGTTCCTCCAAGATCGGCCGCCGTCCGCCGTGCGGCCGGCTGTCCGTGGTCCGGATGATCTCCTCGTAGGTGACCTCTTCGGGAATGTCGAGGTCGTCGTCATCGTCAAAGCCGTCGTCGGGCGACGGTTCGCCTGGCATCGCTGGCATCGCAGGGATGCCGCGGGCCTCGACGTGCACGGGCCGACCGTGATGCGGAGCCGTCTCTGGGGCGGGTTCCGAGCTTTCCTCCTCCGATGTCGGGCTGGGCTCAGCCGGCCCTTCCGGGGAGTGTTGCTGCGATGCCTGCACGCCGGTCTCCGCCGGCGCAGGCGGGCCTGGCAGATCTGGTACGTCGGGGTTCACTCGCTTCTCCTACTCCAACCCAATTGTTTCACACCCACGGTTGGCCCTACTGTCGCGTCATGTAGAGCCTCGTTGGCGCTCCGCTGCGACAGGTGTTCTCTCACGTGCATTTCCGGGCCACGTTGGGCGATGAGAGGGCCTGTCGGCCCAGTCTGGGACTCAGAGCCAGTCTTGGAACGCGTCGCGCCCCGCGTAAGTCGCCCGGGGGCCAAGTGCAGCCTCAATCTCCAGCAGCCTGTTGTACTTTGCGACCCGATCGCTACGGCATGTCGAGCCGGTCTTGATCTGGCCACTTCCGCTCGAGACCGCCAGATCGGCGATCGTCGTGTCGGCTGTCTCTCCGGATCGGTGGGAAATGATGAACGTGTAGCCGTTGTCGCGGGCCATTTGGATGCAGTCCAGCGTCTCGGTGAGTGTGCCGATCTGGTTCAGCTTGATCAGGATGGAATTGCCCAACCCATCGGCGATCCCGGACGCGAAGATGCGCGGATTGGTCACGAACAGGTCGTCGCCGACCAATTGCAGCTGCTGGCCTAGGCGGTCCGTGCCGATCTTCCACCCAGCATGGTCCACCTCCGAAAACCCGTCCTCTAGGGAAAGCAGCGGGTAGCGTCCCGCCCAGTCCTCCCACATGGCCGCCATGCCGGACGGATCGCGGCTGCTGCCGTCGGACTGGTCGAACACGTACATGCCGTTGGTGCAGAACTCGCTGGCGGCGGCGTCCAGCCCGATGTACACCTCGGAGCCCGGTGCATAGCCGGCCTTCTCGATGGCGGCAACGAGCAGTTCCATGGGCTCCTCGTTGGATCGCAGCTGGGGAGCGAAGCCGCCCTCGTCCCCGACGGCGGTGTTGTACCCCTTGCCCTTGAGGATGCCCTTGAGGGTCTGGAAGATCTCGGCCGCGGACCGCAGCGCGTCGCGGAATGTCGGGAGGCCGACCGGAAGGACCATGAATTCTTGGATGTCGACGTTGTTGTCGGCATGCTGGCCACCATTGAGGATGTTGAACATGGGGACCGGCAGGGTGTAGCGGTCCCGTGGCGAGAGCTGCTCGAACAGTGGAATCGAGCGTTCCTTGGCGTTCGCTCGCGCCACGGCCAGGGACGCACCGAGTATGGCGTTCGCGCCCAAGCGGCCCTTGTTGTCAGTGCCGTCAAGCTCGGTCAGCCGGCTGTCGACCGCCCGCTGGTCCCCGGGATCCATGCCAGCGAGCGCACTGTGGATCTCCGAGTTGACGTTGGCGACAGCGGTCAGCACACCCTTGCCCCCGTAGCGCTCCGGATCGCCGTCCCGAAGCTCGACCGCTTCGTTGATTCCGGTGGAGGCTCCCGACGGGACCCTGGCAGATGCGGTGCAGCCGGACTCCAGTTCGCACGTTGCCTGCAAGGTGGGGTTGCCTCGCGAGTCAAGGATCTCAAGTGCGCTTAGTCGGGAAATGGCTGACATAGGATTCCCTAGGTGGGGGGAGCGGGCGTTGCCGCGATCCAGGAGAGACCATGCCCGTGCGGCTTGGCTCAAGACCAGCGTAGCATCTCTATGCCGTATCCTCGCCCTTTGGCCGGAGCCCGCGCTGGGGCACTCCTTCCCGGACGGCACAAGCCGGAGGGCCGGTCTTGTAGGGCATGTTCGGGCATAGCAGAGGGCGGATCCTCACAGCCCCAAGTGGGTCCTGCCGTACTCTAGGCACTCGAGATTGTTGGCTTCCTCGACGCGCAGGCGCTCCGGTTCCGGCAGGTGCCCGATCCGAGGCAGCGGTCGTCCCTTCTCCCTGAGCCTTCTCAACGTTGCCGCAAGGTCCCGGCCGGGCACGCGCCCCATGGTTGCCCAGTACTCCTTCTTCAGGCATGGCACCTTGAGAGGGTCACGCGTGATCATCTCGAGCGTGAAGCGGACGTCCGGTCGTGCCGCGCGGATCGTGTCTACGATCGCCTTCAGGTCTAGGCAGCCCTTACCGAACGGAACCTCGGAGAGCAGGAATCCGTCTTCGTAGGCCTCCAATCCCATGTCCTTGAGATGCACCGCGAACGCATAGGGAGCAAAGGCGCGGGCGACCTCAAGAGGGTCCTCAAGTAGCGACATGTTGTTGCCGGTGTCGATGGTCACGCCTACCGCCTCGCTCTGGATCCGCTCTAGGCCACTGAGCATCTCGTCGATCCGCCAGTCCTTGTGGTTCTCGATTGCCAGTCGCACCCTGTGGCGGCGGAGGACCGGTTCAGCGCGGACCAGCGATTCCCAGCTCCGCTTGCCAAAATCCTTCCAGTCTCCTAGGGTTTCGAACGTCTCGTAGCGTCGACCCCCGAGCATTACAGTTCGGATCACCGACGCTCCGGCCGTCCGCGCCGCGCGGACGGTGCGCTCAAACTTGTCCAGGCTACCGGCGTCGTCCTCTGGCAGCCGTGCCGAGACTTCGACGTACATGTTCGCCTTGTCGGCCTCCTCGCGCAGCCGAGCGGCGTAGGACTCGTCGAAGGAAGTGAGAGAAGCCTGTATGCCTCCGGCCCCCAGATCTCTGCAGTGCGCGAGAAAGCGCAGGGTCTCGGTGAACTTCTCGGTCGGGTCGAGGTCGCGCTGCACCATGGCCCGTTGCATGTAGCAGGCCGTTCCAACCCCCATGCGGAACCGGGGACGGGTCGCGATTGAGGGCATCGCCGCCGCTGCCAGTCCCAGCCCCGACCTGAGGAATCGCCTGCGATTGGGATTCATGCGCGCCAGTCTCTCACACTCGTCTGGCACCAGTCGCCGCAGCGCGCGGCGCCGAGCCGCCAGCAGCATTGGCGGCGGAGCTTGGGCGAGACGGAACCTCGGACCCGCTGCAGGAAACTTCGATTCTCGTCCAGGACCTGCCCAAGTTCCGGATGAGTGGCAGTCGGGCCGGACAATTGGAGCTCGGTTGCCGTGCGACTGGCATCGTGCAGCGAACCAAGATCCCTCTGTGCGAGGCACAGGTACGCTGTCTGCGGCCTAGCGAGGAGCAACGCATTAACGCCTTGATGCGCAAGCAACCTTATCTCGGCTTGCGCATGCGCTCTGGCCGTCGCCTGCGGCGGGAGGCTGCGCACGCCGCGCGCTGGCTGGCCACGCCCGGCTGGCGCTGCCGTTCTGCCCTGTGGGCCCGTGACTGCTGGATCGGCTTGAGCAGCACGCTGAGCGGGCAATGCCTGTTCTTGGATTAGCGGGCCAAGCCCCATCGAGTGACCGACATTTCAGCTAGGAGGTGTCCTGCTTTCGGTTGTAGCGGATGAATGGCGTCAGTTCGCCGATACGGTCGTAGAGGCGCCGTGCTCTGGTGTTGAAGTGCTGCGTCGTCCAGTACACAAGAGGGCAACCAGCCGAGTCGGCCTCCGAGTAGACCGCTTCCATCAACGCCCTCCCGACACCCGTACCGCGCTCGGGCGCCTCTACGTATAGGTCTTGGAGATAGCAGACGTTCTCCAGCCTCCAGCAGTGTCGGTGGAACAGGTAGTGAGCGATCCCGACAATGCGGTTGCCCCTAATCCCCACCAAGCAACCAAACTCGTTCGGCTTTCCTGACAGCAGGCGGTCGAAAGTCGTTGAATAAACAGCCTCGGTCACCGCCGATTCGTAGAACTCCAGATACTCGGTCCACAGCCGACGCCAAGCGTCCTTGTCCTCGGCAGCCAAGGGGCGAACCATCGTCCCGTTCATGTGTCCAACGTAGCAATCGGATTGGGATGGAGCCGACCGGGATTGGTTGGGCCGATCCGCCACGCCGGTGGGCCATGTGGAGCTCTGGCGTGCGTGTGCGACGATTACGCTTCGGCCGACGATTGCTGCCGGGCGTCCGAGCGGGGGAAGCGGCATGAGGTTATCTGGATTACCGAGCTTTGGCTGTGCGAGCGTCGTGCTATGCGCGCTTTGGTCGGTCTCGGCGGCAGCCCAGGGGCCCGCTGCCGCCCCGGACCTCATCCTGCACGGGGGCAAGATCATCACGGTTGACACCCGGTTCTCGATCGCGGAAGCGGTGGCCATCCGCGGGGATCGCATCGTCGCCGTCGGCGCCGACTCCGCCATTCGCTCCATGGCGGGTCCGGACACACGCGTCCTTGAACTGCAGGGCAGGACGGTGTTGCCGGGCCTCGCCGACACGCACACCCATCCACTCGGTGCGGCAATGTACGAGTTCGACCACGACGTCCCGGAAATGGAGACTATCGCGGATGTCCTCGACTACTTCCGCCAGCGGTCCCGGATCGTGCCGAAGGGGGAATGGATCCGGCTCCAGCAGGTATTCATCACGCGCCTGCGCGAGCAGCGCTACCCGACACGGGACGAGTTGGACGAGGCCGCTCCCGACCACCCCGTCTACTTCCGCACCGGGCCGGACGCTTCGCTCAACTCACTGGCGCTAGAGCTCAGTGGAATCGATCGGGATTTCCGGATCCCGCAAGGCTCATTGGGGCGCATCGAGCGCGACGCGGACGGGAATCCGACCGGCATCGTCCGCAGCGGGGCCCACTTGATCGAGTTTCGCGAGAGCCAGCGGCAGCCCTCCAGAGCCGACAAGCTGCAGCGGCTTCGCGAGCTGTTCGCCGCGTATAACCGGGTCGGCCTGACGAGCATCGCTGACAGGAATGCGAGTCCGGAGGCCCTTGACCTCTACGAGGACCTGCTGTCCGACGGGCACTTGACAGTCCGTGTATTCGTCAGCCATGCCATCGACGCGCAGAATCCGTTGGAGGACATCGAGGCAACGATCGCAAAGCTCGTCCGGCACCCGCGCCATCGGCGAGGGCCGATGCTCTGGCTAAGGGGAGTCAAGTTCTTCATGGACGGGGGAATGCTGACGGGATCCGCGTACATGCGTGAGCCTTGGGGAGTGAGCGATGTCTACTCGATCACCGATCCGAGTTATCGGGGGCTTCGGTTCGTGCCTCCTGGCAAGGCCTATGCGATCTCTCGCCTCGCTTTGGCGAGCGGCCTCCAGCCAACGGCTCATTGCGTCGGCGACGGCGCTGTACATGCGCTAATCGATGCATACTCCGAGATAAACGACGAATTCCGCGTGCGGGAGCTGCGGCCCTGTATCACGCACTCCAACTTCATGAGCCCCGAGGCGATCGAGCAAATGGCGGAGATTGGCATCGTGGCCGACCTGCAGCCCGCTTGGCTGGAGCGGGATGGGGCGACACTCCTGAAGCAGTTTGGCGAGGCCCGCTTGCGGTTCTTCCAGCCCTACACAAGCCTCAAGCAGGCTGGTGTGGTGGTGGGCGGCGGGTCGGACCACATGCAGAAGATCGGCAGCATGCGCTCGATCAATCCCTACAACCCGTTCTTCGGGATGTGGATTGCCCTGACTCGCCAGCCCCGTTGGACTGAGCACGTGCTCCAGCCCGAGCAGCGAATCTCTCGAGAGGACGCGATCCGGCTTTACACGGCCAACAATGCCTTCATCACGTTCAGCGAGGACGAGAAGGGCTCGCTCGAAGTCGGCAAGCTTGCAGACCTGATCGTGCTGGACCGAGACGTTCTCACCTGCCCGCTGGACGAGGTAAAGGAAGTCCAGGTTGATCGCACCTACTTGGGGGGCAGTCTCGTCTTCGCCCGGGAACCCGCAGACTGACCCACTCTGTGGCCGCAGGCGCGGAAGCGGGTGGGCGACCGGGCAGGCCCGCCTGCCGGTGTGGGGTCCGAGGACAATGCCGCTAGCAAGGGACGGGATCACTGCATTGGCCTAATCACTCTGTCCGCTGAAGATTGAACCAGTCGACCGTCTGGCCTGACGTGCGACAACCCGTCCGCGCGAACCAGCTAATACCGACCGCTTACCTACGCACGACTAGTCGCCCCTAGAACGGGCAGCTGCAGCTTGTGCCAGCGCTGGCCTCGCGCGTTTCGCGCGGAGGTCGGCCAATCGCCCCTAGTGCCTCACTCGTCCCCGCGGCGCGTCATTCTGTTGTAGCCTTACAGTGGCGCTGCGCTCCGTCCGGCCCCGGAATCCCATGAGGGCTCTGGCCGCAATCCTGATCTTCGCGCCCGTGGTCTTCGCGGGCGGCGAGGAAGCCTTTTTTGAGTCCAAGGTCCGGCCGCTGTTGGCTGCCAAGTGCCACGCCTGCCACGCGGAGTCCGAGATGGGAGGCTTGCGCTTGGATTCCCAGGAACGAATTCTGCAAGGTGGTTCGCGCGGGCCAGCCATCGTTCCCAAAGATCCGGACTCGAGCTTGCTGGTGGCGGCAGTTCGGCGCACTCGCGAAGATCTTCACATGCCCCCCACCGAGGCGCTGGCCGAGGCGGAGATAGCAATCTTGGAGGAATGGATCGCCAGCGGGGCCAATTGGCCAACGCCCGTGGAGTTGACCGATGGCCCTCCGGCCGTGTCCGCCGAGGCCCGCAGTTTCTGGAGTTTCCTGCCCGTGCGCAGTCCTCCAGTTCCGGACGGCGACTCGCTCAGTCCGATAGATCGCTTCCTGTTGGAAGCCCTCAGATCGAACGGCCTCGAGCTCGCCCCACCCGCGGAGAAGAGAACCTTGATCCGCCGGCTGACCATAGATCTGCTCGGGATGCCGCCCACTCCTGAGGACACCGCTGTGTTTCTCGCCGATCACGAGCCCGGTGCGTACGAGAGATTAGTCGACCGCCTCCTGAGCTCCCCGCGCTATGGCGAGCGCATGGCGAGGCGGTGGCTCGACCTGGCGCGGTATGCGGACGGCCAGTCGGCGGCCTACGAGGACACTCCGCTCGAGAACGCTTGGCGGTACCGCGACTGGGTAGTAGAGGCCTTTAACCAAGATCTGCCGTACGACCGATTTGTGGTCTACCAGATTGCCGCCGACCTGGTGCCCGAGCCCGAGAGCTCTTCGAATCTTCCTGCGTTGGGCTTCCACGCCCTTCGTGACAGAGACGACGATCGCGTCGACGTCACGGGCCGGACGTTTCTCGCGCTCACAATCGGCTGTGCGGAATGCCACGACCACAAGTTCGATCCCATTCCTCAGTCCGATTTCTATGCCTTACAGGGCGTGTTCAGCAGTTCCGAGGCATACAGGCACGCTCTCGCGCCACCGGACGTGGTCCAGGCCTATGAAGGGGCCGTCCGACAGGTGGAGGATCGCAAGCGATCTATCGACGCCTTCTTGGAGCGCGAACGCGACCAGCTGATCGACGTCTTCATGGGGCGAACGGCACAGTTCCTGCTGGCGAGCCACCGTGTCTTGGCGGAGGGCTCCGACGCCGGGCGGACCGCCGCCGAAGCTGGGTTGGACAGAGAGACATTGGACCGGTGGACGACCTACCTCCAGAGCCGTCCTCACCAGCATCACTTCTTGGACGACTGGCATGCCGTGGCGGACGCTGGTGGTCCGGAGAGCGAGCTTCGGAGAGCGGCGGCCGATTTCGAGGCTCTGCTGCTCTCGATCCATGCCGAGAAGCAAGATCTCGATGACCGCAACTACGTCAAGCTCGGTGGTGCCGAAGGTGCCCGGACGCAGCGTACGCTGCTTAACACCAACCTCGAGTTCTTGGAGCCGGAGCGCTACTACCTCTGGCGGGACATGGCCGCTCCGCCTGCGAAGAAGCGGGGCCTGCCTTTCGTGGGGGGCGTCTACCACTACGGGCCGGGCGGCATCGAGAGATTCCTCTCGGGCGTGTGGAGCCAGCACCTTGAGTCGCTGAAGGCAGATCTAAAGCGGCGGCAGGCACAAGTCCCGGCCCTGTATCCCTTCTTGCACGCATATCGGGACAGCGACACTCCTAAGGACGCCCGGATCGCGATCCGGGGTGACCGCCAGAATCTTGGCGCGATCGCACCCCGGCGCTTCCTTTCCGTGCTGGGCCCCGACGAGCCCGCCAGGTTCGAACAAGGCAGCGGTCGGCTGGAACTGGCGCGGGCCATCGCCTCTCCGCAGAACCCGCTGACCGCTCGAGTGTTCGTCAACCGCCTGTGGCAATGGCGCTTCGGCCGCGGCATCGTCGCCACGCCTAGCAATTTCGGGCAGCTCGGAGAGCGGCCCAGCCATCCGGAGCTGCTGGATTGGCTCGCGGCCGAGTTCGTGCGCCGAGGTTGGTCGGTCAAGGCCCTCGACAGGGCAATCCTCTTGTCGGAGGCCTATAGGCGCAGTTCCTCAGTAATCGCGACGAACTATGAAGCGGATCCCGGCAACAGGCTGTACTGGCGCTTCAATCCACTCGAGAGGCTGGACGCAGAGACGCTTCGCGACTCACTTCTTTCCGTGTCTGGAGCGCTGGACTTGGCGATTGGGGGGCCGCCGCAGGAGCTTGGTCCAAACCATGCGCGCAGGACGTTGTACGCAAGCGTGGACCGCACTAACCCCGACCCCGGGCTGGCGCTGTTCGACTTCCCGGACTCGAAGACCCACTCCCCTGAGCGCGACGCGACGGTCGGCCCGCTGCAGCGGCTCTACTATCTCAACAATCCATTCTTCATCGAGCGCTCAGGAGCTCTGGCGGCAAGGCTCGAGTACGATGTCGGACCAAGCATTGAGAGGCGCGTTCGGCGTGCCTACGAACTGCTCTTCAGTCGGCCGCCAGAGCGCGCCGAGCTGGCGGTTGCCCACGCCTATCTGGCCAATGAGACTTGGGAGCGATACTGCCAAGTGCTGCTGGCGTCCAGCGAGTTCCTGACCGTGAGGTGAAGCCCATGCCACTTTCCCGCAGAGAAACCCTCAAGATGCTGGGCGCCGGATTCGGCACAGTCGGCTTGGCGGAAGGCCTGCGGGCCGCGGCCGGAGCAAGGGCCCACTTCCCGGCAAAGGCCAAGCGCGTCATATTCCTGTATCTCAACGGCGGGTTGTCCCACGTGGACACCTTCGACCACAAACCAGCGCTGGCAAGATTCGACGGCCAGCCAATGCCCGGTCCGAAGGTCAAGACCGACCGGGCCTCCGGCGGGCTCATGAAGTCGCCGTTCGAGTTCCGCCCTCACGGAGAGAGCGGCGTTGAGGTCAGCGAGATCTTCCCGCGCGTGGGCTCGCGGATCGACGACATTCTCGTGGTTCGCTCAATGTGGTCAGAGAGCGTCAACCACCTGCCCTCGATGCTGATGATGAACACGGGCCATGCCCTGCGCGGGGGCTCCAGGCCATCGTTCGGTTCCTGGGTCGTATACGGCCTTGGATCGGAGAACGGCAACCTGCCCGGCTTTGTGGTCCTGTGCCCCGGCACACCGGTGGGCGCGGCCCGGAATTGGTCGTCGTCTTTCCTGCCGACAAAGTTCCACGGTGCCCTGTTGCGGAACAACGCCGAAACGGCGGACCAGGTCATCCGCAACATCGCCAATGCTAGCTACACGCCCGAGCAACAAAGCCGCCAGCTCGACCTGCTGAATCGGCTCGACTCGTCATTCCTAGGCCGGGTGGGCTTCGACCCGAAGCTGGAGGCCAACATCCAGGCCATGGAGTCCGCGTTCCGGATGCAAGCGGAGGCACCTGGCATCTTCGATTTGGCCAACGAGCCGCGACATGTTCGCGCCCGGTACGGCGACGGAGAGTTCGGTCGGGGCTGCCTGATGGCGCTGCGGCTCGCCGAGGCTGGCGTGAGGGTCGTTCAGGTGTACTACGGCGACGGACAGCCGTGGGACAGCCACGACGACATCATGACCCAGAAGGACCATGCCGACCGCTCGGACGGGCCGATCGCAGCCTTGCTCGAGGATCTGAAGTTGAGGGGGATGCTGGACGAGACGCTTGTGATCGTCGGCAGCGAATTCGGCCGGACGCCGATGATCCAGAACTCTGGGACCGAGAAGGTCGGCCGCGGGCGGGACCACAATCCTCCCGGGTACTCGATCCTCCTGGCCGGCGGCGGCGTTCGGGGCGGCCAGGCCTACGGTGCGACCGACGACTTCGGGTACAAGGCGGTTGTGAATCCGGTGACGCCCCACGACCTGCACGCAACGGCGCTGCACCTGCTCGGCCTAGACCACACCAATCTCACCTACCGCTACAGCGGGCGCGACTTCCGACTTACAGACGTCCACGGAAAGGTCATCGAGGACTGGCTGGCATAGCGGGGCACGCGATTGCGTACCCCGCCCGACCGCCCAGGTTGGATCAGAAGTAGAGCTTGATCCCGAGCTGCATCTCCCGGTGGGAGTTTCCTGCGTTCACAACCCCGAACCCGGACTGGCCGACTTGGTCCCTGGGGTTGTTGAGCTCGGGCGTGTTGAAGCTGTTGAAGGTCTCAAAGCGGAATTGCATGCGTAGGCTCTCGGTGATCTGGGTGTTCTTCGACAGGGCGATGTTGAATATATGCGGCGTTCCTGGCCCGAGCGTGCCGGGCACTTTGCGGCCGGCGTTGCCGAGCGTGAACCGCGCCGGGGCTTCGAATCCGTCCTCGTTGGTCCAGAGGACGCCGCGCCGGCCTCCAGTCGCCGGTTCTCCGCGGCTCGGATGGTCCGGATTGCCGACAAGATTGGCGTACAGGGTGGCGTCCGCTGCGTTGTCGCCCTTGACATCACGCGCACCGTTAAGGACGGTGACACCGAACGGTGACCCGCTCTGGAAGGTGTAGATTCCGGAGACTTGCCAGCCGCCCAGCACCGTGTCCAGCGGGCCACGAAGACCAAAGCGCTTGCCCCGGCCGAACGGAAGCTCGTACACGGGGCTGAAGACGATTCGGTGGGGTGCGTGATTCCCGGACAGCGACCACTCAGACGCGAAGTCGTAGACGTTTTGGAACCAGTCGTGGTCACCGAGCGTGGCACCATTCTCCCCAACGAAGGGAGCGTTGTCGTACCAGCGGGAGAACGTGTACAGGAAGATGTAGCCTACGCCTCGGTTGAAACGGCGCTCCGTCTTAAACGTGATTCCTTGGTAGTCGGACTTGAAGAAGTTGGGATTGTTCATCCGGATCTGTCCCGTGCCTCCGTATTGCGTGAACGGCTTGAGCAGCCGCTGTGTCTGGGATCCGAACTCGTTCAGGCCAACCCTTGGCAAGTTCTGCGGGTGGATCTGGTTTACGTTCATGCGGCGCAGGTTGACCTTCTTGGCAAACTTCGCGTAGTAGCGGACCTCGAAGAGCTGCTCTCCAGCTTGGTGCTGGAAGGTCAGATTCCAGTCGAACGCGTACGGCGTGCGATGGTTGATGTCCACGAAGTCGACGCGCCCTTGGACGAACCTCGTTCCGCGCGTACCGAAGTTGTGATTGAGGTCGGAGTCCCCCGGGATCTGAAGGAAGGTCGGGGGCATCCCGTCGCGGAGCAGCGGCACGCGACCGCCGGTGAGGTTGCCTGCCCCCCCAAACCCCTGACTGCCGGTCTGCAGGACGTTCCCGTCGTAGTTGCCACCGTACATCACGGCGAAACCGCCGCGGACGACCGTGTCGCTGCTGCCCCCGGGCTTGATGGCAAAGCCGAAACGGGGCCCGAAGTTGTTGCGGTCCGCACGGATGGGATTCCTCGGGAATCCGTCTCGACCGGCGAAGAAGAAAGCCCCAGTCTGACCGGGACGGATGCCGTTGGTGCCTGCGGCCGGCAGCGGTAGGCCGGGGTCCCATCCGGTTACGCGGTCGGCCACCTCGTAGAACGGCCCCTCATACTCGTACCGCAACCCCAGATTGAGCGTGAGCTGGCCGTTGACGCGCCAGTCGTCCTGGAAGAATGCTGCGGTGTATGCTGACCTGCGGCCGAATGACGGGTTGGCCTGCACGCGAGCGCGGTCCGGCTGCCCGAGCAGGAAAGATGCCAAGTCCGCACCAGTCCCCGTGATAACGTCGCCCTCGGGCGTCAGGCCTCGTGTGTCGGTGTTGGCGAAGTCGAGAACGCCGGAGGCCGATTGTCTGCCCAACTCGCTGCCTTGGTACTTGCGGTAGTCAACCCCGAACTTGAAGGTCTGCGAACCGCTGACCTTGGTGAAGTGCGCCGTGTACTCGAAGTTGGTGAAGGCGAACAGGCGCTGTTGAGCGCCTGCCTGGCCAATGCTCGTGAATCCGGGATTGCCGCCGATGTTGAACCTCGGGAACGCATCCGGGCCCACCCCCGACAGGCCAATCTGGGAGGCCAGATCTTCGTCGAGGTTGTGGCCTTGGATATGGTTTCGGTAGCGGAAGAATCCGCCGGTCGCCGTCATGAAGAAAGTTGGCGAGAACAGCTTGGTGTACGACAGCAGGATGTTCTGCTGTCGCTGCGGCAGACGCTGGGAATTGGGGTCGGCCACGCCGTAGTCTGGTGACGGCTGCGTATCGTCATTGACCGGCATGAACAGGTTGTACCGGAATGTCAGCTTGTCGCTAGGCCGGAACTCGTGGTCAAACCGCATGGTGTGGCTGGTCCGCCGCAGTTCACGCGGCAGGTTACTCACCCAGTTGCCCTCGTTCGAGATGTCGACCTGCGTGCGATTGGCGTTCGGCAGGTACGACAGGACCGCTTGGGCGACCGGATCCAGCCGAGACGCGGGGATGATGTTGTTCTCGAACTGCCTCTCGCCTCCGCGGCCGTTCGCGGTGAGCGGATCGTAGACTAGGCGCAGCCTGCCGTTCGACTGCAGCATGGTCGATAGGTCGCCCGTCCTCCACGCCGGCAGACCGACGCTCCGCACGCGGAGGTTCTCAAGGTTCTGGATTGTGATGTCGTAGTTGTAGAAGAAGAAGGTCTTGTTCTTCACGATCGGGCCACCAATCGTCCCTCCGGGCACGTTCCTGCGGAGCTTGGTCTTGCTCCGCGCGTCCCATCCCCTGGCATTGAGCGCATCGTTGCGCAGGAACCAGTACCCGGAACCGTGGAACTCATTCGTCCCGGCCTTGGTGGTGGCGTTCATGAAACCCGCGGCCGAGCGTCCGTACTCTGCGGTTGGGGCGTTTGCTTCGACTCGAACCTCGGATATGGCGTCCACCGGCGGGCTGAGCTCGGTGATGGTCGCTCCGATGCCAGTCCGGCTGTTCACCACGCCGTCGATGAAGACGCCGGCGGATCTCGTGCGGCCGCCCGCGATGGTGACGTCCCCGCCGCCAGCCCGGTTGCTGTTGCGCATGCGCTGCGCGCCAGGAGTAAGGTCGATGAGGTCGAACACCTCGCGGTTGACTAGCGGCAGCTCCAGCACTCGCTTGTTCTCGACAACTGCTGCCAATGAGCCGCGCGAGGTCTCCAAGAGGGGACTGGCAGCCTCGACAGTGACGGTCTCGGTTAGGGAGCCGACCTCAAGCACGGCATCGTATGTGAGGACACTGCCGACCTCCAATCGCAGGTCTCCGACGAAGTGTGACCGGAAACCGTCGGACTCCATCCGGATGGAATAGGTCCCTGGCCTGATGTTGGGGAGGTAGTATGTTCCGTCCCCTTGCGTTCCGACCTCGACCGAAGTCCCCTGATCTTCATTGGCGATGGTCACTTGGACTCCAGGAATCACGGCGCCGGTGTCGTCCGTGACGGTGCCCAAGATGGTTCCCAGCGTCTGGCCGGGCAAGTTCCCGGCAAGGAAGGCCAAGGCCGCCACCAGTGCACCGATGCTGGGCAGGTTCTTGACTTGCATTAGGCGATCCTCCTTAACTCTGAAACGTTGTGGTCCACCGTTCCGCGCCAACACGATACTTCCCCCCGCCGCATCTTGCAACCGGCCTGACGGACTCATCCGGGGGCCGGCCTCGTACCGCCCGCACGAATCCGACTCTTCTGACCGACCGCCTCGTCATTCTCTGCCGAGCAGGAACGTGGTATGTTCCTGTACCGCGACTGGCCCCGCCTCGGGCCGACTCCTGCATTCCCGACCGCTCCACCGGCGTCGCCGTGCCCCTTGGACGCTCTAGGCCTTCGGCCAATGTCTAAGATTCCGCCAAGAGTCTGACGAGAGTGGTCTCGCAGGCACTGGCGTCGGCGGATGTGATAGTAGGCCTTGCCCCGTGTCATCGCACCGGCGGCGAACACTTCAGCCAATCCGGAGGCTCCTTACCGAATCAGAATTGAGTCAGCGGCGGAACCTTCTTTCCGCCTGCTCTGATCGAAGCGCATGAGCATGATGGCCGATTCCGTTCCCACCCGGTTGACGATCGGGCTCTCGGGCGTTTTCCGGAATCCAAGACGTTCATAGAGACGAACTGCAGGGTTGTCGATTCTCACGCTCAGGCTCACTCCGGAGTAGCGGGACCTGCAAAGCTCCAGCAGTGCTCGGAGGATCCTCGTTCCAATCCCTAGTCCGCGGGCCGTGGGAATCGTCCCGATCGCCAGTTCCGGAATGCCTTCGCCAACATAGTCCGCGCCCGCCTCCTCCCGAGTGAATAGCCGCACCCATGCGCAGCTGACCGGATATCCGACACTTTCGGACTCCGCTACGACGCCAAGGTCCCCTTTTCGTCCCCAGTTCTGCCAATACCGCGTGAGTTCGGGGTCACGAAGGGCCTTCTGAATCGGCTCACCGGATTCCTGCATACGAGCGGCCAGGGTCAGGAAGCTGAATATCAGCGTCGACTCATTCGGCGAGATTGTGCGAATCTGTACATCCATAGCTAGAGGGGGATAGTACCCCAGAGATCCGTGACGCCTTCGCGAAGCGAGCGGACTGTGGGCGACATCAGATCGGAATGGTCATTCGCCTCCGAGACTCCGACTTGGTGGCGCCCCCTTGCAGCGCTTGTTCTCGAACCGGTCCAGCAGAAGTACTCAGAACTCGGGGTCTCGCCGACGCCATGCCCGGTTGCCTACGTACGCCCGAGACACTCCGGTCGAGCGAACGGCGCGAACTGATGCATGGGGCCGACAGACTGAGGGCCACCGCACATCCGATTCGGCGGGTCTTCGACAGATTCAGGCGCTGTGGCCAGAGGGCACTACTTCGGGTGGCGGTATGGGCGTTACGACCGCCGCTTTGGGGCCATGCGGCCGCACAGGCGAGCCGGTCGGCGTCGCGACGGACAACATGCCGAATGCGTGACGTTCGGAGGTATGGACGGGCCTCAACCCACCCTGTATGTTTCGACGGCGTCCATGTCCAGCGTGACGCCCAAGCCGGGAGCTAAAGGAACTTCGTAGAACCCCTCTCGCATCTGGAATGGCTCCAGCATCAGATCGTCCTCCAAGACATGGGTGATGCTGATCGCATACTCGATTCCCGGAAACGCTGCGGCTTGGTGCGCTTGGAAGACCTGATTCACACCGCTCGAAATGCTGTGCTCGACCCATAGCGGGATGCGGGTCTTCTCCGCCATCAATGCGCGCTGCACCAATGTGCGCCCCATCGGCTTGCCGACCACGAAGGCGTCGATCAGGCCGTCACGGATGAACGGCATTGGGTCCGCAGGCATGTGCTCCGAGACCAAGAGAGCTGTCCTGCCGCGCAGCCTGCGGTAGTCCTCGGTCCGTTCCCTCGCGAACGGGGACTCGATCGCGAAGTAGTTGTCGAATCCGGCGAGCTGCTCGCAAAAGTGGAGGGTACGGCCGAGGGAGCCCCACCAAGCGTTCGCGTCCACCCAGACGCGCATGTCCCTCGGGACAACCTCGCATATTGCCGCCGCCTGTTCGATGGGATCCTCCCACGGCCGAGCCTTGACCTTGTGCACCCTGTAGCCCAGATCTGCGCCGCGTCGCGCTTCGGAGGCCATCAGGTCCGGAGGCAAGCACTGGCTCCACCAGGTCTGTCGCACGTGCGACCTTGGGCTCGACGTGAAGAGCCTAGACACCGGCAGATCGACCGCCTTGCCGATCAGGTCGTAGAGCGCCACGAGAACGCCGCCCAGGCGGTCGTCTAGGATGTGTTCCCATGGCGACGTGCCGACGAGGGATTGGAGCAGCTCCCGGGCTACGCGGGGCTCCATGTCCGCGTCCCCGATGCCCGTCAAGCCATCGGCCGTGTCGAGCCGAACGATGGCCGGCTGGTAGTGAGTCTGGAAACGACCCTGCTGAACGAAGCTTCGCTGCCACGCGTCCCGTACCCGCGCGGCCATCGGGACTCGCGTCGGTATCAGTTCAAACCCCGTAATGACTTGGGAAGCCGCTCGGGCCGCCACGTCGGCAGTCAGGCCGAGAATCCCGGCTGCGGCCAGTGTGCCGCCACGGAAGAGGTCGCGCCGGCTCGGGCGGGGTTGCATGGTGAAGACAGTCCTACTTGCTCGCCGTGACGGTGATTTCGATGCGCGCCTTCCCGACGAGGCTTGCGACAGCCACCGTCGTGCGTGCGGGGCGATCCTTCTCGAAGTACTGCGTGTAGACGGCGTTCATCCGCCGAAAGAGCGAGATGTCGGTCAGGTACACCTTCACGTCGACCGCATCCGAGTAGTCGTAGCCGGCTGCGTTGAGAATGATGCCGATGCGCTTGAAGGTCTGGTGAACTTCCTGCTCGAACTCTGCCGGATACTCGCCGGTCTCAAGATCCGACCCTGTCTGGCCGGCGCAGTATAGCGTGCTACCCACCAGCACGCCTGGGCTGAAGGGCATGCCCTCTCGAAACTCCGGAGGGTAGATGATTCGCTTCTCGGCCGCCAGCACGGTGGCGGAGAAGATGAGCACGGTGGCGGCAATCAATCTGCGCATGGTATATCGGCCTCGCTCTCTGCGAACGGATTCTACCGTGCATTCGTTGGTGATGCGAGCCGGACCGGCGGCACGGTAGGGCCGCAACTGGTGCGATGGCCTCGCAAGGAGGGCCAAGAACCGACGGAATGGGCGATCAGGACGCACAGGCCGCCCTCCAGCCCTCGTCACGCCAAGTCGCGAAGCGTCCGGGCCGGGTGGGGAAGACCGGCAAGAGGAGCGCTGTGAGGAAGCGTGAGGTAGGCGGAAGCGCTGCACTGTCTTGGAGTGCGTGGGTTCCCCCAAAGTCCTGTGCTTGGCCGCATTGGCGGGCTCTGCTCTCATTGCGGCGGACGCCGACCCTGTTGAGAAGTGGGGCCGTCTTGAGGCTTCGGTCATGAACACCACCCCGTACGCCGACCCATACCGCGACGTGAGCCTCGAGTCACATATCGCTCTCCGTCGGGCCGTAGGGTGCAGTGCTGGGGACTCCACGGCGGCTCGAACCCCTGGAAGTTGTGCTTCATGCCGGACGAGGTCGGGCGCTGGAGCTACGAGGCGCGTCTCGACGACAGGTCTGGGGAGGTCGCCGACGCCTTTGAATGCGTTGACTCCGACCTACCGGGCATGCTGTCCGTGTCCAAGAGACTGTTCGGCAACGAATTCGCACAGAAGGTCGCGCGCTGCAAGCGGGTGCGAGAACAGCCTCTTGCAGGCTCGATCGTGCCGGATGCTGGCCGCCATTGTGAGGCGACTGCCACCCTCGCACTCTGGCGGGCGTGGCGAGCGACAGAAACGGCCGCCCACCAACCTACTCTTCGACCCGATTGCACGGTTTCCGATACCCACCGGCATCGGGAACCACTACTGATGGCAAATGCTCTGGTGGACCGCAACGACGAGTCGCTAGTCCTGCTTGGCGAATTCCAGAGCCCGTTACGCCCCTTGATACCATCGACCTGTGGCCTTTGTGGGCGTGGAAGAGGCCCTTTCCGAGCTCCGCCGCGGGCTAATGGTCGTCGTTGTGGACGACAGTGACCGCGAGAACGAGGGCGACTTGACCATCTGCGCCGAGCACGCCACTCCGGAGGCCATCAATTTCATGGCCAGGCACGGGCGGGGCTTGATTTGCCTCGCCATGACGGAAGAGCGGTTGGACGAACTCTCGATCCCGTTGGTGTCCCAACGAAACACATCCATGTTCGGCACGGCGTTCAGTGAGCCGATCGACGCGGCCCGCGGCGTGACTACGGGAATCTCGGCGGCCGACCGATCATGCACGATCCAGGTTGCAATCGATCCGGCTACTCGCGCTTCCGACCTCGCGCGCCCGGGTCATGTGCAGACCCTTCGGGCGCGGAAGGGGGGCGTTCTGGTACGGGCCGGTCAGACCGAGGCTGCGGTCGATTTGGCGCGGCTCGCCGGATCGGCGCCTGCGGGTGTGATCTGCGAAGTGATGAAGGACGACGGCACGATGGCCCGTGTGCCGGACCTGCTCGCCTTCTGTGCAGGCCACGGTCTCAAGATGCTCAAGGTAGCCAGCCTGATCCGCTACCGGCTCGAGAACGAAACCTGTGTGCGCCCGATTGCCGAAGGCATGGTGGACACTGAGTTCGGCCTGTTCCGGGCGCTTGCCTATGGGACAGACTTGGACGACGAAGTGCACGTCGCCCTGGTCCACGGAGACCCCTCCAACGCCGATGCCGCTATGGTTCGCATGCACTCCCACGATCTGTTCGGAGACGTGTTCAGTGCCCGTGCCAACCCGGGCTTCCGCTACATCCGCGACTCCTTGCGAATGATCTGCCAAGAAGGCTGCGGAGCGTTGGTGTACCTACACCACAGGGCACTTGGATTCGCAATCGACGGCGTGGCCAGCGGACTGGGCATCATCGTGCCCCATCCCCAGTTGGCGGCGACACCGTCAGATGACGGGGTCTCCAGGCTGCAGTACCGGATCGGCCTTGGAGCGCAGATTCTGAAGGATCTTGGGCTGCGCCGGATCCGGCTCCTTACCAATCGCCCGCGGCGAGTGGGAGGACTTGAGGGCTTCGGGATTCAGATTGTCGATCAGATTCCGATCACCGCGGTTGACGTGCCCGTCGCTGTCGCCTAGGGCGAGCCCGCCTCAAGCATGCGCAGCTCCTCCGCTACGCCATCCGTTCGCATTGCCGCCCGCTCCCGCTCGACGACGATCTTGTGAATCTCGCGCTCTTGCCTCGCCTGCCTAGTCTTTCCGAGTCTCTGGTAGACCCGAGCCAGGCGGTAGTGCGGTTTCGACGCTGAGGGGTTCAGGTCGGCCGCACGGCGTAAGTGCTCTTCTGCCTGTGTGAAATCGCGACGTTTTTCCAGCAGGACTCCGAGCTCATAGTGCGCCTCCCAGAATTCGTCTTCGCGCTCGATCGATTCTCGCAGCAGGGCTTCGATCCTTGCCATGGCCTCCTCGTCCCGTCGAGTCCCGAGCTTGGCCAGCAGTGCTTGTCCGTACAGGAACGGTCCAAAATGGCTCTTTGAGTGTTCGGAGTGGAACACGCGCATGCGCTCTGTGACCTGGTCAATGCGGCCCGCGGCGTGCTGCAAGAGCCGTCCGAGAAAGGCATGCGGCTGTTCTAGCTGCGGTGCAAGTTCGGCGGCACGCAGGAATCGGCTCACCGCTTCGTGAAAATCGCGCCTGCCATACGCCGCGATTCCCAAGCCGATCTCGAGTGCCGGGCTCTTGTCGAAGTACTTCCGTCCTTCTTCGAAAGCCCTCGTCGCCGCCTCGAAGTCCTGCTGGCGGAGGTGAAAGTAGCCAAGGTCGTAGTGCAGCGACTCGTCGTACGGCTCGTTTTCCACTGCGGCCTGCAGGTGGTGCAGGCCCTTCTCGGTCTCCCCGGCCATCGTGTACGCCTTTCCCAGCAGGTTGTTGAGCGCTGGGGTCGCGGCCATCTCCAAGGCAGTCTCACCGAGGGCGGCGGACCGGCGCGGCATGTCTGCCTGAAGGTAGAGGGACACGGCCCTTACGTACGCATCCGTGTCACCAGCCTTGCGCGCGTAGCGCTCTTCCCATTCGGCGGCCCGCGCCCAGTCCCGATAGTCTGAGTAGAACATTGCGAGCGCATGCTGTATGACTGGGTTGTCGCCCCCCACTCGCTCGGCCTCGGTCGCATGTCTCGCCGCCTCGGCGTGAAGGTTGAGCATCTGGTAGGTGTGCGCAAGGCCAATCCAGGCCCTCGCATCGGTGGGCGCACTCTCAACGGCCCGCTCGAGGAGCCTTTGGGCTGCCGGCACGTCCCGGCTCTGGAGGGCCATCAGCCCGCGCTGGATGAGCGCCTCGGGCGTGGGCCCCTGGTTCTGGGCGCTGCAGAGCACCCATGTGCACCAGAGAGTCGACGCCGCGGCGAGCCAGACTCCGCGTGCCGTCATCAAGTCTCAATGATAGCGAGAGGGACTGTCGGCAAGATCCGAGATTGACTGCACAGCCGGCCACCCTGCCGCAGCTTCGCTACACTGCTTGCGATGCGCTGGCGAGGTTTGATTGTCGGGCTTGTGGCGGGGGGCTTGGCTGGCTGCGGGGGTGGTTCGGCGGGTGATCGTCCGAACGTGCTCTTTGCGATCTGGGACGACGTTTCCTACCCGCACGTGTCCGCAGCTGGTTCCAAGATGGTCACAACTCCGGCTTTCGACCGCGTGGCAGCAGAGGGGGCGTTGTTCCGCAACGCTTACGCCCCCGCGCCGGGCTGCAGTCCAACCCGGGCAGCCTTCCTCACCGGACGCCACATTTGGATGATCGAACAGGCTGGCACTCACGCCAGCTCCTTCCCGGCCGCGTACGTCTCGTACCAGGAGCTGCTCGAAGATGCAGGCTACGCAGTGGGCTACACGGGCAAGCCGTGGGGTCCCGGTCGGTGGGAGAAGTCGGGCCGCTTGCGGAACCCGGTCGGGCCGGCCATTCAGGAACGGACGCTCGATCCCCCGTACCGCGGAATCCGAAACGTCGATTACGCGGGGAATTTCGAGGCATTCTTCGAGGCCAAGGAGGAGGGCCAGCCGTTCAGCTTCTGGGTCGGCGGCAGTGAGGCCCACAGGGCCTTTGAGGATGGTTCTTGGATGGCCGCCGACAAGAAGCTCGAGGACGCGGAAGTCCCGCCCTTCCTTCCCGACACTCCTGTCATACGCGGAGACCTCTTGGACTACGCGGTGGAAATCGAGTGGTTCGACTCCCACATCGGGCGCATCCTCGAATACCTCGACGAGCAGGGAGAGCTGGACAACACCCTAGTGATCTTCACCTCTGACAACGGGATGGCGTTCCCAAGGGCCAAGGCCAATCTCTACGATTACGGAATCCACATGCCGTTGGCGATTCGCTGGCCGGGCAGGGGGGGCCGAGGCCGGAGCATTGACGACTTGGTGCAGTTCGTGGACCTGACAGCCACGATTCTGGACGTGGCCGGAGTCGCCCATCCGGGCGGAGCGTCGTCAATGGCCGGCCGGAGCATCCGGTCGATTCTTGAGTCCAATGAGGAGGGTCTGGTCGACGACACCCGAACGCGCGCCTACTCTGGTCGCGAGCGCCATTCTTCGTCCCGCTGGAACAACCTCACTTACCCCCAGAGGTCGATGCGCACGCCCGACCACCTCTACATTCGAAACTTCAAGCCATTGCGGTGGCCGGCCGGCGATCCCCAAAAGTTCGAAGCAGCCGGCAGCACTCTCGGCCCGATGCACGGGGGATACCACGACATCGACGCCTCGCCGACCTTGACCGCTCTCATCGAGGGACATGAGGACGAGTCGATCGGGAGGTTCCTCGAGCTGGCGGTGGCAAAGCGCCCTGCCGAGGAGCTGTTCGATCTGCGGGTCGACCCGGGCTGCCTGAACAACTTGGCAGGCGATCCCGAGCACTCCACTCTTCTCGCGGAGTTGCGCTCGGAACTTGACGAGTACTTGGCACGCACGGGGGATCCGCGGGCCAGTGGCAACGGGCAGGTGTGGGAGGAGTACGTGAGATACTCCTCCATCCGGCGATTCCCGAGGCCGCCCGAAGCCGGGGACGAGTACTAGGGCAGTGCTCTGAACCGCCGTGATCGGCGGGTCGTCCCAACCCGGCCAATGGTGTGCCGTGTACGTCGGATTGCGCCCATTGGGATCTGACGCCGGATCCGAGCCCGCCCGGGATCGGTCTCGGACATCCTTCGGGAATCGCCAAGGTTCTGGGGGCCTGTTTGGCAGACTCGCGAGAATCCCCACTACCTCCGCCTAACGGCTCTCCACAACGGGATGCGTGCCCATTGCCGACTATCGACACCTACGTCTCCGCCAGAGGCCAACGTCTCGCCCAAGTAACATGTTTCGCGAGAAATGCTCCGTGCGGCTCAATCCAGTCCAATGGGCCTCTACGCAGTGCTCATGGGTCCGCTCGCGGCGATAGGATCTTTGGCGTGACCTTCCCGTTCCGCTGCTTCCAAGCTGCGGGAAGGTTGGTGGTGGCGCTAGGACTGTGCGCCATCTGTCACGGTGTCAAGTGCCACGCTGAGGTCCGGCTGGTGCCCGTTGACGATTCCGGGTTGCACTTCGTCCTAGAGAACGCGCCCACACTCTCGAAGAGGCCGATCGAGACGCTGGCTGGGGGGCTGGCCGTGCTGGACTACGATGCCGACGGCAGGCCCGACGTGTTCTTCACGAACGGGGCTGCCCCTGATTCCTTGCGCAAGAGCGATCCAAAGTACAGCAACCGCCTCTTCCGGAACATGGGGGACTTTAGGTTCTTGGATGTGACGGCTTCTGCACGAGTAGGCGGCGACGGGTACTCCATGGGCGCGGCGTGCGCCGACTTTGACAACGACGGGCACGTGGATCTATTCGTCGCCGGCGTGTTTCGGAACTTCCTCTATCGAAACCGTGGCGATGGCACGTTCGAGGACGTGACTGCCCGGTCCGGGATCGACGATTCGGACTGGATCGTCGCGGCGGGATGGTTCGACTATGACAGGGACGGCCTGCTCGACCTCATGGCAGTCCGGTACGCGGACTGGTCCTTGGACTTCGACAAGTATTGCGGAGACCGGGCCAGGGGATTGCGTGTCTACTGTCACCCCAAGAACTTCACGCCCATTGCCAACCGCTTGTATCGGAACTTGGGAGAGGGCCAGTTCGAGGACGTCAGCGGCGAGACGGGAATCTCCCCGTTTCGCGGTCGTGGCATGAGTGTGGCATTCGCCGACTTCGACGGCAATGGCTGGCAGGATGCATTCATAACGAACGACTATCTGCCCAACTTCCTGTTCCTGAACAAGGACGGGGCCACCTTTCTTGAGGACGGGCTGCTGGCGGGGACGGCCCTGCTCGACCATGGCAGACCCGTCGCATCGATGGGTGTTGACGCAGCCGACTTCGACAACGACGGGGATCCGGACTTGGCAGTGACCGCATTGAACAACGAGACGTTCCCCCTGTTCCGCAACGAAGGCGGGGGTTCGTTCCGTGATGCCACCGTTCAGAGCGGTCTGGCAAGGGCAAGTCGGAACTACGCGGGATGGGCGAGCGTGTTCGCCGACTTCGACAACGATGGCCAAGTGGATCTCTTCACCTCAAACTCCCACGTCAATCCCCTCATCGCGGAGTTCGAGCCGTTCGTCTACGAGCAGCCGAACACGCTGTTCCGGAACAGCGGGAGCGGATTCCGGGGTGCGTCGCAGATCGGGGGGGCCGGCGCGTATCGGGGGGCGGCGGTTGCCGACTTTGACGGCGACGGTCGCCTTGACGCTGTGGTCAGTGAGCTCGGGGGGAAGGCAACGCTCTTGCGGAACGTCTCTGAACCGGTCGGGGATTGGGTCGCGTTGGCACTGGAGGGTACGCTGTCGAACCGAGATGGAATTGGAGCAGCGGTGCGCGTGGGTGGCCAGACCCGCTGGATGAAGAGCTCGGTCGGCTACGCTTCATCGAGCCTTAGGCCGGTCCACGTGGGTCTGGGAAGGACTGCGGCGACCGTAAGTGTTGAAATCGGATGGCCGAGCGGGGTGGTGCAAACGCTGGAGACCGTATCGCTGAATCGGCTGACCGTGGTTCGGGAGCTGGAGAGTGAGGCCGTAGCGAGCCTGGTAGATGCGTCTTCCTCTCCTGAGCTCGGCGACACCCGCTCGGGCCGAGCCCGATGAGCGACCGCCCGTGTTCCGCAGTGGTGACTCCTCCCCGCACCTTCGTGGTGGAGCGATTACAGTCGACCTCGCGGGGACTGGCATCCGTGGCTGCCCCCGTCGGCAAGAGCTACTTGTGGCGAATCCGCAGATCTCGCCGCATGGG
Source organism: Bryobacterales bacterium (assembly GCA_965203925.1). Lineage (GTDB taxonomy): Bacteria > Acidobacteriota > Terriglobia > Bryobacterales > UBA6623 > VXMF01. The sequence goes on along the minus strand of OZ241924.1, from coordinate 5,740,795 downwards.
TTGCTCCGCTGGCCCAGACACCGTGGCACCGCTGAATGCGCCTACGTCTGCGAGAAACCCTGAGGCATTTTCCCCTATTGGCGGTCTCAAGCTGATAGCCTTTAACCAGCCGGGGAGACCGAATCGGGCGACTGGGTGCCTGTGCCTCCCCCGGTCAGTTGGGGGTGTGCAAATGAACGTTCGGTTGGTCGTGCGGTGTTTTCTGGCCCTTTGTCTTGGCTGCGTTGGAGCCTTGGCGCAGTTGGACACGGGCAGTGTGCTCGGAACGGTGTTTGATCCCAGCGGAGCTGTCGTGCCTTCGGCGCGAATCGTTGTGGAGAACCAGGGAACTGGGGTTGCAGTCACATCCACAACCGATTCTCAGGGCAACTTTCTGGTTCCCGTCCTTCCGGTAGGGACTTACCGCGTCACGGTCACGTCGGATGGTTTCAAGAGCCAACTGAGAGAGGACATCCGCCTGCGAGTCTCGGACCGCGTGCGCCTGACGTTTTCCCTGGAACCCGGATCGGTCACCGAGACGGTCACCGTGACCGGACAGGCGCCACTCGTGGAGACAGCGTCCTCGACTCTCGGTCTTGTGGTCGAGACGGAGCAGATTGATGCTCTTCCGCTGAACGGCCGCAACGTCAGCGACTTGCTCCATCTCGTGCCGGGGAACGTGTTGCGCACACAGGGCACCAAGCAAGCGTTCAACGGTGTCAGTCTCTTCCGCCAGCAGGGTGGTCTGCGGTTCCTGCTCGATGGGGGTGACGCCAGCCGCGTCGACTTCGACATCCTCGACAACACGTACGGGTCCAGCAAGGGCCGGATCTCGCGCAGCAGTACGGAGGCCATCCAAGAGTTCCGGGTATACACGAACTCGTACTCTGCCGAGTTCGGACAGACGCTGGGTGGCGTGGTCAACCTGATCACCAAGTCCGGCTCGAACGATCTTCATGGCTCACTGTTCGAGTACTTCCGGAACGAGAAGCTTGATTCCAGGAACTATTTCAATCACACCGGGAACAAGCCACCGTTCCGCCTGAACCAGTTCGGCGGTTCCTTGGGCGGGCCGATCGTCCGCGACAAGGTGTTCTTCTTCGCAAACTACGAAGGCGTTCAGCAGCGGCTCGGGAAGGTGCAGAACGGCTTGGTCCCGACAGCCGACTACCGCAGCACGGTCGATTCGGCGGTCAGGCCGGCGATCGACATGCTCCCGCTGCCGAACGGTGCCATCTCCGACGCGGACCCACGGCTGGGATGGTACAACCGCGCGGTCGCCGATCGGCTGGGAGAGAACACTGTCACCGCCAAGGTGGACTACCAACTATCGCCCAAGGATCGCTTGGAGCTTCGCTACAACCTCAACCAGAATGAGACCGGGGACTTCTTCGGCGTAGCGCGCGGTCAGACGAAGGTTGCCCCTGGGCGCCTGCAATTGGCCAAGCTGACTTACAACCGCGTCATTTCGCCCACAGTCTTCAACGAGGCGGGTTTCGCCTTCAACCGGGTTCGGATCGACCCGCTCAGCGCCGAGACCGAGGAGATCCTCAACTTTCCGATCGTTGCGCTCGGCAGCGGATCCGCAGGCGTGGGGCCGAGCGGTTTCGGTCTTCAGGTCGCGAATAATTCCTTCACGTGGCTCAACACTCTGTCGTGGGTCAAGGGAAACCACCAAGTAAAAATAGGTGGGCAGATCATTCGAAATCAAGATAACAAGGCCGGAGTGTTCCAAATGAACATCACCTACCTGTCATTGGATGACTTTGCAAGCAATTCCGCATGGGCCATCAGCACATGGGGTCAGCCAAGGGCTGGTATGCGTAACACTTACAACAACTTCTTCATTCAAGACGACTATCAAGTCAATCAAAAGATTACGCTGAATCTGGGCCTACGATATCAATACGATACTGCGCCCACTGAATCGAATGGACGCATGGCAAACTTCAATCCCTCAACCGGCGAACTTGATCCTATTGGCACCTCGGTCTTGAACGCTCCGAAGACCAATTTCGATCCCCGGATTGGAATTGCAATTTCACCATTTGCGTCGAACAATACTGTGATCAGAATGGGGTATGGCATATTTCATGCTAGCTTGAATGCCGCCATGGCTCAAAACATTCCAAACAATATATTCCAACAAACGGCCTCTGTGAATGCGTTGGAAGTTCCCAACCTGAGAGGGTTCCCACCACCTGCGAACTTTAACTTTGCTACCGGGGCGAATATCACGGCCCTGCCGAAGAACCTGAAACAGGCCTACACACAGAGCTGGAATTTCAACATCCAGCAAGGGATTGGAGGGGACTCAATGCTCCAAGTCGCATATCTCGGTAACCGTGCCCTGCATCTCACCACAGGCCAGAATCTGAATCGGGTCCAGGGAGGTGTGCGCCCCTATCCGGATTTTGCCAACATCAACTCCGTCAGGGATGACCTCACGTCTACATACAATGCACTGCAGGTCAGTCTCCGAAGGCGGCTTAGCAAGGGACTCCGGGCAAACGTGAATTACACATGGGCCCATGCGCTGGACGACGGGGGAATTCCTTGGGGAAGTGCCGCTCAGGATGACACCAACCCTCGTGAGGCATACGCTGACGGCGACATGGACGTGCGGCATGCGTTGCAGTTTGACTACACCTATGAACTGCCGAGCGCACCCAAATTGCCGGAGTGGCTCGGTGGCGGGTGGCAGGTCAACGGGATCACCGTCCTCCGCTCCGGTCTGCCCGTTAACCCACAGTGCTGGTGCGATCCTCTGGGGGTCGGCAACTTCAGCACGCGCCCGAACTTGGTTGACGGCCAGCCGCTCTACCCCGCCAATCAGGACATTCCGGGGCACCAGTTCAACATCAATGCCTTTGTTGCTCCCGAGCCCGGTACACTTGGCAATGCAGGGCGGAACATCTTGAACGGTCCGGCTGCTCTGAATTGGGACTTCTCTCTGTTCAAGAACTTTACGATTCGAGAGGGGCAAACGGTGCAGTTCAGGGCCGAGATGTTCAATGTATTCAACACACCACAGTTCAATAATCCACATGCGATAACTGCCTTTGCTGCGTCATTTGGGCAGAGTACTTCGACACACACGGTTCCCTTCACCGGATTCGGATCGAATCGGCAGGTGCAGTTCGCTCTACGATACTCGTTCTGACAGCATGGGCTCGTTGAGAATCGGTACGCCCTGTCAGCGGGGTGGGGGTTCCGGTCGTTGCGAACTGGTCAGTGCATCAGGTGTTTATCATCGTTGGCGAAGTATCGTACTGTTTCTTTCTCTAGCGACCGTATTGGATGTCAGTCTGGGACAAGAGCTTGCCAAGTATGAACTGCCGTCCGACCAGAGGACCGGATCGATCCGCCAGATCTTCGTTGTATCGCACAGCCACTTGGATATTGGCTTCACTCGCCCGCCGGACGAAGTTGCTCGCGAATACAAGGACACCATCGACACTGCAGTTCGCCTCGCGACAGAGCATCAGGACTTCCGGTGGACAATCGAGTCGGCCTGGATGCTGCAGGAGTGGCTGAAGCGCACCGACGACCAAGCGGCCATTGAGCGGCTGAGGACTCTGCTTCGGGAGGGACGCCTTGCACTCGGAGTGGCGTTTGGCAACATGCACAGCGGTCTGATGGGAGCGGAGGAGTCCAACAGGCTGGTCTACTTGGGGCACAAGCTCCGGAAGCAGTTCGGGATTGAGGCACATGTCGCCTTTCAGAACGACGTACCTGGGTTCAGTTGGGCCTTTCCTCGCGTGCTGGAGGGGAGCCGAGTGAAGTACCTCGTTACGGGCCTTAACCTCTTCATCGGTGGGGGCAACAACTTGGGCGTCGGCCAGAATCCGTTCTACTGGGTCGGACCGGACGGCAGCCGAGTCCTGACATGGTTCTCGTACGACTCATATATGGAGGGGTACCGATCGAAACTGGGGGCCGAGTTTTCGGCAGAGGAGTTGGAGCGCACACTGCCGAGGCGGTTGGCCTGGCTGGAACAGAATGGCTATCGGTACGACACCTACATGCTGTTGTGCTCGCCAGGGGACAACTCGGGTCCGATCCGTGCACTGGGCATTCTGGAAAGGATCCGCTCGTGGAACAGGGACCATCCGGAACTGCCGATGAAGATGTCCACGGCGGATGAGTTCTTCCGCTACTTGACCGAGAAATACGGCGACGACTTTCCGTCGGCGTCCGGGGATGGCACCGGCCACTGGGCGACCGTGAAGCTGCGGGTGCCCGAGACCACGAGCAGAATGCGACAGGCCTCAAGTCTGCTGCCGGCGGCCGAAGCGGCGGCGACCATTGCGTCGATCGTCCAAGGGGCCGCGTTCCCCCGATACGACTTCGCCGAGGCATGGCAGACCCTGCTCACGTTCCAAGAGCACACCACCGGCAGTGGGCCTTGGCCCACTTACTTAAGCCGGTGGGACACCGACTGGAACGAAGCGGCGCAGTACGTATTTTCGCTTGTCGGCTACTCCAATGCCGAGCAGCAGATGAGGAGGGCATTGGACCGGCTGGCCGATTCGGCGCAGAGCGCGACCGGCAAGAAGGCGCTGATGGTCTACAACGGCCTGTCGTGGAGACGCAGCGGTCCGGTGGTCGTCGAAGGACTGCCGGCCGCGCTGCACGACGGGCCGCTCGTCGCGGTCGATCTCGTGAGCGGCGAAGCCTTGCCATGTGAGGACATTCCGAATACCAAGAGACAGGTCAAGTTCTTCGCGCGGGACGTTCCGGCTGTGGGCTACCGGATGTACTCGATTGAGCCAGCCCCGGGCGAGGTCTCGACCACCGACACAGATTTTCAGTTGGAGGGTGGCTGGGACGAGTCCGGCAGGCTGGTCTCGATCTTTGATCGAATTACGGATAGGGAACTGCTGCTGCCCGAGTCCGGGCGTCCGTTTGGCGGGTTGTACGTAGCCATCGACCGCAAGGAACACCGAGAGGCTTCCCTAGGACCGGCCGAGGCCCGTGTCGTCGAGGGCCCGGTCTCCCGCCGTGTCTACCTTGAGCGCCCGGGGTCGGCCCTCCCTCTTACCGTCCTGACCACCTACCGTGAGGCGGCCTACGCCGACTTGGCGTTCGACGTCGACCTCAGTGTGCTTCGCGAGGAGTCGGCCAATCATCAAGCCTATGGAATTGCCCTTCCGTTGACTGAGAGCCGAGACCTCTTTGTCGATGGGGCCGGATTCGTGGCTCGTGTGCCGATCGACCGACTGCCCGGCAGCGATTCCCCGCAGTACACGCCAGGGCATTTCACCCATGCCCCGCGCGATGCGGATTGGGGGGTTACGCTCGCGAACAAGGATGGATTTTGCATTCGCCCGGACATGCTGTTCCTGGTGAGCTGGGAAGACATGATAGTGCAGACGCGCGAGGAGGGAGTGCAGCGAGTGTTTCGGGGCGAGCCGCAGAGTACGCCGGTCCAGCGGTTCCGGTTCCGGGTTGCGGCCCAGGCCAGCGACCCGGGAACATGGAAGCGCTTCGGTGCGGAGCTGAACCTGCCGCTGCGGTCACGATTCGTGCCGTCCGAAGGCCTCCCGGCTTCTCGGGAGTTCTTTCGAGTGACCAATCCGAATGTTTGGCTCCTAGCGTTCAAGCCGGCTGAGTCGCGCCCTGGCTGGTACATGCTTAGGCTCCAAGAGAGCTCTGGATCGCTCGCAGAGCGGGTGGAACTGCAGACGTTCCTACCGATCTCGGAAGCGAGAGTCTCGAACACGGTCGAAGAGTTAACGGGCAGCAGCTTTAACCTCGCGAGTTTCTCGCTGGAGCCTTGGCAGACCCGAACCGTGCTCATTAGGGTCGGCGAGCAGGATCCGTGACGGCCATGTCTGTTGCAGACTACCGGCGGTCCGGCCCACTCCGGGACTCTGCGCGTGCCAAGGTCTCCCACCCAGTTCTCGGGAAGGGGGCCGCGGGCAATTGAGCCAAGAAGGGCTCCTGTCAACAAGAGCTGTGCTCTAGCGGCGCTTAGAGAGTGAAGCGAATCGACGGCGGCGTCGGCAGACACGAAACAAGACCCCTTCACTTCGACGCAACTCAATTCGGAGCAGAGTAGGCTACATGGGCCGATGATGAGTGCGAGGCAGCAGTCGGCCGGAAGGACGACGGCACTCAAGCCCTTACCGGACGGGCTGCGCGCTGGCGCCAACGCGATAACGGCGCGACTCGGCGAACGTTCCTGGGATCGGATGAGATCGCTCGTGGGAGTCAGGCTCGTAGCCGTCAATGTTGTTCTCCGCCGGCATCCGGACTATGCCGTGCTTGAGAAACCGAATTCCCCCGGCATGTGGCCTTCTACGATGCGCTTGAGACGAATTCCAGTGCCGCCAAGGCCCTCCGCGACGACATGGTCGGGTTAGTAGACGAGACTTGCACCAAAGTCAGGAATCCTGCCCTCGTGAACTAGTTCGGTCCAGTTCGCCGGTTCTTTCAAGACATCTTCATGCTTCCAGAACTCCGAGCAGAGTTCAAAGCACTTGAGTACGACCTCGTTCTCCCCGCGCTCGAGCAAGTCCTTTGCCAAGGCCATGTTCGGCCCGAACGAATCATCTCTTGCCCGCTTCCGCATATCAAACCACGGCCGACTTGCTCGCGCGACCGGTCCCGCGCTGCGCGCGTGAATTAGCATCTATCGCGTATCGCGCGATTCTCATGCCTTCGGTGTGTGTGGCCGACCGCTCATGAGAGTCTCATGGCGCTGGTGCCTTTCTTGAGCCGCGACCGGCACAGATCGTCACTGACGTCGATCAGTTCCGCCACCAGACGCCGCAGGCGCCGGCATTCTGCGATCTGAGCTTGGGTCGCCTCGACCTGCGTGGCCGGGATGGACTGGCTGCGGGTCCTGCCCTTGACGGTGCGAGTGAGCAGCCAGTAGGGCCCGTGACCGGGGTGCTGCTTGTCGGCACAGAAACAGTTGGGCCTGCCGCAGCGGCGGTAGTTCTGCACCAGGGATCCCGGTCGCAGGTCGCCCAATGCGGCGATTCTCGCGAGCAGCTCTTGACGGCGTTGCTGGAGGACTGAGGTGTCGGACGGGGCGGGCAAAGCAGTCTCCTCTGGTGTTAGCATTCAGCACTAACCGACGCACCGTCAAGCCGACAGTCCCGCTGGTGGGGACTTCCGGCCGACCGCTGCCGAGGCGTTTCCCAGCCGGCCCGGGCGCTGTCTCCCTTGCGAGTGCCCAGCCAACACGGCCAGCGAGCCAGCCCTGACGCCGGTGGACCGCGGCTCTCGCGGACGCTCACGGGATTAGGGCCAACGCTCAGGGCGCTGCGACACCCGTGCTCCTCGGGGCTGCGCGTGCACAACTGGGCAGCGCAGCGTCTCTTGCCGTGGTTGGCAATCGCCTTTGCGGCGGTGGCGGCTGGCCATTCGGAAAGCGTCCAACCAGCAGGGTGGTCCCGGGCAGGCGCCATGTGGCTCCACACGGCGCTCCACCCAAGTGCTCGCCACCGAACTGCTACGCGAAGAGTTGAGTCGGCAGCCATGCGCTTCGGGGAGGCTTCAAGCTAGCTCTTGGATCCCACCTTTGACACTGCTCAATGCACGGATCCACTCACTGCAACAGCCGCCCCTCCATCCGCGCCCGAGACACTGCTCGCCCTACGTGTTTATTCCGCGGTCAAACCGCACGTGCATGCCCATCTGCCGGTCTCCGTCATATGATCCAGATCGAGCAAGAACCCGGCGAATCATAATCGTGTCGTGCACCCGACTGAATGCTTACTCTTTAGATGCTATCTTGATAGCATACATGGCGCTAAGCGGGATTCCTAAGCATAGCGCTAGCTCGACATTCTCAGGAGATATCCACTATGGTCAGGACAGTGCTGCTTACCCTGTCGGTTGTCGTCGCGTCGGCTCCGTGCTGTGCCCAGAATCGCGATGTGAATGCGGTGAACGAGGAGGGCAACACACCGCTGTGCGCCATGGTCGACAAAGCGATTCAAGGTGCGCCTGATCATTTTCCGCTCCCGGATGCCGCGATGGTTCGCGAACTGCTCGAGAAGGGCGCAGACCCGAACATCCCCTGCTCGCATGGCGCTCCTCCGTTGATCCTCGCTGCCATGGGCGGGGAAACATTCATGATCGAGGCGTTGCTGGATCACGGGGCGGATGTGAATTACAGGGACAACACGCACAACCTCACCCCGCACGGATGGTGCTACATGTCGTCTAGCTACGATGCCATCGAACTGATGGAGAGCCGGGGCGCTCCAGTGAGCGAGCGGATCAAGGAAGCACGGGGCAACGTTGGCCTCTACTTCGAGATCTTCGCGAAGCTGCTGGCAGACATGCCCGAGGGACTGTCCCTTGCCGAGCGGGCGCAACACGAATACGATGCCTCGCTCGCTGCCCAGAGGGAGGCGCTCGCGCTGGTGACGAACAAGTGGGACAGATTCAAGCAGATTCTGATGATGAATCAGGCCAAAGGTCGGCGATACGAACGGAGCAGCGGCATGGATCCGAGGGAGTGGCGCTGGCACACGCGCTGGCAGTCCATGCGGGCAGGCATGGAAGAAATGTATGATCCATCGATGATCGAATTCGGGCCGGAGAACCCGCCCGCTCTGCGGTGATGTGGGCCATGTTGAACAAGCGGCACCAAGAGAATGTCCGAGTGCTGCCGCTCGCAACTACTCTGAAGCCAAAGGCTTCAGGAAGCAAAGCCTGAAACACCCACAGTGCGGATTCTTCCGACCTCGCAGGCATTCTCCGCTCGAGGCAATGATGGTTCGCAACAGAGTCATTACAGGGCTAGGACTCGTGTCTTTGGCAGTTGCCATTGGAGGGTGAAGTTCTTCGGGTGATCGTGAGGCGGTAGTCAAAGTCCCGATGAGGGGCCCAACAGCGGTGGCTTTGGATGACGTTGGCAACCTGTACGTCCCAGACCGGCTCGCGAACCGGATCAGGCGGATCGATCCTGCGGGGGCAATGACGACGGTAGCGGGATCGGGCCTAGGCCACTTCACAGGGGACGGGATTTCGGCGGTCAACGCTGCACTCAATCAACCGAACGGAGTGGCGGTGGACCCGAAGGGAAACCTCTACATCGCCGATACTCCGAACAATCGAGTCCGGCGAGTCGCCCCGTCGGGGATCATTGGCACGGTGGTGGGAACCGGGGAGTCCGGCGGCGGAGATGGCGGACCCGCTACCGATGCCGACCTCTCGTTCCCGAGCGGTCTGGCTGTCGGCTCGGACGACAGCCTGTTCATTGCCGACACCGAGAACGGCAGAATCAGGCGTGTCGACGGTTCGGGAAGGATCGCGACTGTTGCCGGTATCGGTGACGGCTACTTCGGCGGCGACGGCGGGTCCGGTGTCAGGGCAAGACTTGACAGTCCAACGGGATTGGCAGTGGGCCCGAAGCGGAATCTGTACATCGCCGACACCGAGAACCACCGCGTCAGGCGGATCGACCGGATTGGAGTTATTTCGACTTTGGTCGGCACTGGCTCTGGCGGCTATGGAGGGGATGGCGGGTGGGCCATTGCGGCTCAACTGTAAGAACCGTCAGATGTGGCGTGCGATTCGTCAGGCAATGTCTATATCGCCGACACTCGGAACAACCGGGTACGGATGGTCGACCCGTCCGGAATGATCTCGACCGTAGCGGGCGGCGAAGAGCGCTCGTTCCAGGGAGACAAGGGGGATGGCCGTTCCGCGCCTCGAGCTCGGGTCGACGGGCCGGCCAGCGTGGATGTCGATTCGGCTGGGAATCTCTTTATCCTCAAGGCGGGTGATTCCGTGGTCCGGCGAGTCGACCCTTCCGGAGAGATTACTACCGAGGTCGCCCGGGCGTATGGCGGCCCGGCGACCGAGGCGCGACTCCGTCTTCCGACCGGCGTAGCCGTCGACTCCTCAGGAACGCTCTACGTCGCTGACATGGGCAACTTTCGTGTCTGCCGGATCGACCCCTCCGGCACAATCGTCACGGTAGCCGACCCCGGAGAGGACAGGATGATCATTCCCACGTCCAGCCCGCCCTCGATACACCAAAGTACTTTCGGCGCACCTCAGGGCATTGTGGCAGAGTCATCAGGAAGCGTCTACGTTGTTGTCGGGATGCAGGGATCCGTACTGCGGATTGCCCCCTCCGGTAGAAGTAAAGTTGTGGCCGAAGCTACCACTCTTCCTATCGGCCTGTGGCCTGAGGACAAGGGCGTGGCTGTCGACTCGGAAGGAAACGTGTACGTGGCTGATCTAGCCAACGACCGCATTTAGAGAATCGACAAGTTCGGAGCAATCACCACAGTAACCGGCTTGCCTTTTGAGTAGTTTGGATGCGGACCTGCCACGCGCTAGAGCGACCTGCACGGATTGCAGTTCAATCCCGTCACCGCCAACTCCGTGGTAGGAGCGGCCATTCTAGTGGTCGCAACCGAGGCTAGCTATGCGGTGCACCCCCGCCGCCCCCACCGCCAGTAGCCATTCCTTCCAGCATAAGAAGGACATCCTCGAGGCCCACCGGGAGCGCAAGGTATCTGACACGGTTCTTCGGTCTTCCAGAGAGGTACGCCGATGGCGGGCGTATTGTCGCGGTCGTCAAGCGGACGAGAGACCCTCCGTATCCGGACCAAGAATGGCACGCCTTGCAGGGGCCAAGTCCCCCCATCTACAGATCGTCCGGGCTTCGAAACCCGTCAGGTTCCGGGTCTTAGCGTCGAACTCGACTCCCACCAGATGGATCGGCTCGCCCAGAGCCTTGTACTTGGCAGCGTAACCCCCGTTTTTCAGCTGTGCCATCGCGGCCGCAGCCCCTCCCCTGTCCCGCATTTTGAACTCCAACACGTACACTTGGCCGAAGGCACGAACGCAAAGATCGGCCCGGCCAGTACTGCTACTTTCCTCCGCTCGCACCTCTGCGCCCGCAGCGGAGAAGTGCCCGTACAGGACGCTCGCGTAGAAGCCTTCATAGTCCGCCATCGGATTCCGCCCGTGCCACTGGTGTGGAATACCTGCCAGCAGCGCCCGCAGCAGTTCCTTCAGTCGAGCTAGGTTGCCGGCCTTTAGTGCCTGAATCAGGCGGTCCCGCTCCCTATCCCTTTTCCACCCGGGTCCCAGTAAGTCGTCCAACAGTGACCGATTCAGGCATTGTCTTACCTCCCGGTTCGGATAGGCCAATCGATACCTGATGCCGCCCTCCGTGTCTTCCCTCTTCGCGACGGTCAGGTAACCAGTCTGAAACAGCAGCGCCTCCGGCGCGATCCTGCCAACGTCGAAAGAGGAGAGCAGATGTTCAGAAGCGCGCAATCCGTCTAGGATGTGCCAAGGCACTCCCTCCTCGGCGAGCCGCTCGATCAGGAACGTCGGCGTGCCCGTCTCGTACCACCAAGGCTTGAATTCGCGGTCCGAGAGCAGCAGCAGCACATCGAAGGGGTTGTAGACCCTCTCGTTCCCTCCCCAACTGTAGCCGTTGTACCAGTCGCGGATCCGGGCTCGGTCCAGGCCGGCAAGTTCCGGGGCGAACACTGTATCGAGATCGCTCTCCGTGTAGCCGCAGATGGAGGAGTACTTGGGATTCAGCGTGATGTCCACGAGATTATTCAGACCGGAGAACAGACTCACCTTCGAGAACTTGCTTACGCCGGTGAGCAGGCAGAAGCTCACGTGGGCGTCGCAGGACTTGATCACTGAGTACAGTCCACGCAGGTAGTCCCTGTTGTTCTTCGCCAAGTCCGGGTTGTGCAGCGCATCCAAGATCGGCTTGTCATACTCGTCCACTAGCACGACAGCCCGATGTCCGTACCGCTTGTGCAAGCTGCGGATCAGGTGCCGGAACCGCCCCCGGGGAGTCTCATCCAGTCGCTCCACGCCCTCAGCGGCCTCGATGGCCCGCAATTGCTCACCGAGGTCTGCGGCGAGATCCCCCGGAACCGTGCCGTTGACCGTAGCCAAGTCGAGTCGCACAACCGGTCGGCGCACCGACCAGTCCCAGCCTTGATCGGCCTTGAGCCCTACGAAAAGCTCTCGGTTGCCCTCGAACAGCTCTTTCAGCGTGTCTACGAAGAGACTCTTGCCAAAGCGTCGCGGGCGGGAGAGGAAGAAGTGACTTCCGTCCAAGAGTAGTTGGAGTGCGAATCCAGTCTTGTCGACGTAGTAGTGGCCTTTGTCACGGACTGTGCGGAACGTCTGTATCCCGATCGGCAATCGGCGCCTTGGGTTTGCAAGATCCACGCCCTTGGCTCAAGATCTTAATTCTATTGCAGGCCGGACAGGTTCGGGCGGGCCAATGCCATAGCGGCGGCGGATCCTCGGCGGCATCGCGCGCCGGCCACGGATGCAACGGCAGGTCATGCCGAGGGTAGGGCGGTCTGCGCGGCCCCGCCTTGCCTTCCGACGTGTCGAACTTGATCTGCGACGCTCCCAGTCGCATGCGCTCCGACTGGCCAGGCTTGGGGCCCCGAACGGATTGTTCGGCCACTTAGCCGTTCGCGGCGGCGGCCAATCGCGGCTTCATCGAGCCGCTTGGCCTACAGTGCCGGCTGTCTCCAGCGCTGCTGAGCGTGACATCTTGCACATTGGCATCTCCAGTCAGGTCCTCCGGTACTTGGGTCGGTCGCTCCCGGCGAGACCGCGCGGGTAACCGGCACCAGCGAGCCTTTCGCTCTACTCCGTTCAGGCGGTTCTGGCCGTTCGGACCAGCGGTCACGCGACCAAGTGCCAACCAGCCCAATCGTCACCCCGGCCGCTCAGAGGGGAACCGCCGTGTCGTCGGCCAACGGCGAATTGGCCAGCCGAGGTCAGGTCCAGTAGAGAAGGCGAATGGCGACGCGCAGCACTGGCCAGAAAATCTGCCCGAAGACGTACCACGCCAGCACTAGGCCTACGAAGCCGAACGAATTGTCTCGCGTGAGGTCAAACCATCGTCGTGCGGTGTTCTCGCGCATCGCGAGCGTGATCACACTGTTGCCGTCGAGAGGATGGACGGGCAGCAGATTGAACGTCATCAGCAGTAGGTTCTGGGTGAAGAGGATGCTGACGAACTGGGCGACGGGCGCAAAGTCGCCCTCGCCTTCAACGACCGAGAAGAAAGAGATCGACGCCGGTATCGTGAACACACCCGCAGCGATTCCCAAGTTGATGAGGATTGCGGCCAGGATTGCCAGCCCTAGGTTCGCCGCCGGCCCGGCCAAGGCCATCAATGCCGCCCGCCGCGGGTAGCGATGCTCCCAAATCGGACTGTATGGCGCCGATGCCCATCCGAGCATCCACTGGCTCAGAACGAACGAGATGATCGGTACGGCAACCGTGCCGAGCGGCTCTCTGCTGATGTGCGGAACCGGATTCAGCGTGATTTGACCAGCGCTGCTGGCCGTGTAGTCGCCTCCCCAGGCTGCCGCGAGCGCATGGGCTGACTCGTGGCAGGTCAGCGACAACAGGAAGGCGACATACCACAGGCCCCCGAGGGCGAGCATCTGGGGGTCCATTAGGGCCCAAGTTTACCGAAACCGCGCTTGACCGCGCATGAGGGCGTAGCGCTTCCCCCGGAACGTTGACCTGTGCTCAGCGCGAGCGGCCCTTTGCTTGTAGGCGCGCCAGTTCCGCCAAGAGGCGGTGCTTGACCGCTGGGCGGGCCGAGCTTAGATTGCGCCGCTCATACGGATCCTCGCTCAGCAAGTACAGCTGCATCGCATCATCCTCGGTAGGACTTAGCGCGCGCCCGGTCGGTGCGGAGAATCCGCCGCTACCGTTCCCTAGGATCAGCTTCCACGGACCCTGGCGGATTGCGAAGACGCCTCTCTGACTGTGGTGCACGACCTGATCGCGAGCGTACTCGCCTTGCTGGAAGAGCAGGGGGCCAAGGCTGAAGCTGTCCTCGCCCGCCTCCTCCGGCAGCGGGACACCCAAGATCTCCGCGACGGTCGCGAACACGTCAGTGAGGCACACGGTGCGCTCGGAAACAAGGCCCGCCCGGATCTGCCCGTCCCACCGAATAATGAGCGGCACGCGATGGCCGGCCTCCCATGCATCTGCCTTGAGACCCCTCCATGGCGCATTTGGCACGTGCGAGTACAGCTCCGTGACGGTTCCTGTGCCACCCACCGTGCCAATGCCGCTGCGGGCGGGGGAGCCGTTGTCCGAACTGAATATCACGACGGTGTTGCGGATGGCCTCTGTCCTCTCAAGAATCTCGACGACCGCACCGAGGATGGAGTCCATCTGGTGGACCCAGTCGCCGTACGGCCCAGCAGCGCTCTTGCCCCTGCTTCGCGCATTGGGCACGATCGGTGTGTGCGGGCCCAGCAGTGGCATGTACAGGAAAAACGGCGTGGAGCGATCGGTGGTGCGCTCTTGCAGCCATTCCAGGGCATGGGCCGTGATCGTTGGCTGCGCTGCCCACAGGTCCCATCCCGGCAGCATTGGGCCACCGCGCTGGCTCTTGTGGACGGGCATCCGTTCGGTAGGATCGCCGAGCAGCCGATCGTCCTCGATGAACGCATACGGAGGAAAGTTCGGCACATCGTCGCCAAAGTAGCGGTCGAAGCCTCTCGTGATTGGTCCTTCGCGGATTGGTCTCGAGAAGTCGACCCTCCTGCCAAACGACTCGTAGTCGCGGCCGACATTGACACCGTCCAACTCACTGGACAGGTACCCGCCGTCCTTGAGCGCCCAGTCCCAGCCCAAGTGCCACTTGCCGAAGCATGCTGTGCGGTACCCCTCGGCTTGGAGCATCTTGCCCAATGTCAGGCGCTCGGCCGAGATCACTGGTCCGCCCCAGCTGTTGACGATGCCCGTCGGCAGTCTCGATCGCCATGGGTACCTTCCTGTCAGTAGGCCGTACCGCGAAGGCGTGCAGACCGAAGAGGCCGAGTGCGCGTCCGTGAAGCGCATGCCTTTCTTCGCAAGCGCGTCGATGTGCGGTGTTGGAACTCGAGACCGCGAGTTGTATACCTGCGGGTCGCCGAATCCCATGTCGTCCGCGAATACAATCACAATGTTCGGCCGCTCCCCCCGCGCGGGAAGCGCGGCAGTTACGGCGAGCAGACCTGCCAGCGTCCACTGAAGTGGTCTCATCAGAATTCCGCTGATCTTTGCCACCGAGGGTGACATTGAGGCTCGGGCGTCGGGAGGATCATGTCGCTACGCTTCCACGAACAGTTTGCTGAGACGCTCCACCACGGACGGGTTTGATCCGGCGACATTCTCCGCCTCGAGCGGATCCTTCTCCCGGTCGAAGAGCCGCACCCTCTCGGCCCCGTAGCCTTCCACGAGCTTGAATCGGCGGTCCTGCACGGATCGCCACCTGCTGCCGCCCGCAGTGAGGGCAGCCCGCGAGAACTCGCGGTGATCGGACCGAACCCCTTCGAGAATCGGCCTCAGGGACTGCCCGTCCTGCCATTCGAGACTCCCGGCTTCGCCATAATCCAGGAACGTTGCCGTCATGTCGATCAGGCTAGCCATCGCGTCGTTTGAGCGGCCTTGGACGATCCCGGGACCGGCAGCTACCAGCGGCACGCCGGCCGCTGGCTGGTGAGGGACGCTCTTGCCCCATCGAGAGTGGTCGCCGAGCATCTCGCCGTGATCGCTCGAATAGACGATCAAGGTGTTCTCGAACTCCCCGCGGATGCGCAGTTCGTCAACGAACACGCCCAGCCAGCGGTCGATGTTCTCGATCATCGCGGCGTAGTTCTGGCGGATCCGAACGTGCTGTTCGGGAGGAAACGGCCCGTCGTAGTGCTCAGGCTGGCTGAAGCCCTCGATGACGCGATCAGGCCCGCGATAGCGGCGGGCCATCGACTCGGTAATGTCCATCGGGGGATGGGGCCCGACGAAGTTCAACACTAGATGCCAGGGCTTGCCCTCGGGAGCACGACGTAGAAGATCGAGGCCGTTGCGCGCGATCCAGTTATCGCAGTACGCGTCGTCTGGCAGTGACACAGGGGCGGTCTCGCCCCACCATGTCTCCTGGCGCAGGAGATCGTTCAACACTTCGGGCGGTTGGCTCCGGTCGATCGAATTCCACTTGACCCTTCCCAGACGTTGGATCTCGGAGGCCCACATCGCGCCCAGCGGAGGCTCCAGCGAGTCCAGATAGGCATAGTAGGGATCCTTGGGTCCGGGCGGATCGCTGCGGTAGCCGTTTGCGCCTCCGCCCTTGCCGCCGTTGTCGATCATGTCCGAGAAGCCCCAAGGTTCCATGCTCACTCGGCCGTCCAAGCCCCACCAGCGGTCCTTTTTGTGGAGGTCCAGCTTGCCGCACCCCATCACGTGGTAGCCGCTCTCTCGGAGGGCCCGATAGTATGTGCGCCGATCGAGCGGGAAGTTTGAGCCGTTGTTGACGACACCACATCGTTCATAGACGCTGCCAGAGGCGAGGCAGGCCCTTGAGGGACCGCAAACCGGCGAATCGACGATCGCGTTCGGGAAATTGACGCCACGGGCGGCAAGTTCGGCGAGGTTCGGGGTCGGAACGGGCACGGCGGCGTTCCACCCCACCCAATCGAAGCGGTGCTGATCGGGGAAGAAGAACAGAATGTTGGGTCGAGTCGCTGTGCGGGGTCCCGGGACGGTCTCGCAAGCGGCAAGGCCAGCAACGGCTCCTCCGGCTGCCAAGAATTCACGCCGAGCGATTCGCATACCGAGGCCAGTGTACCCATGCAACCCCCGTCCGGGCCACGAAAGGGAGGCTCGGGCGCCGATCAATCGCATTTCCTTCGTCCTCAGGCGGGCGCAGCTCCTTGGGTGGAGACCGCGTCTCACTCGCTGACCCGCGATAGTCCAGCCGGCCGTTGTTCCAGGCTCTGCGCGATATGATCCTTGGCTGTGATTGAGCGGATCGTTCTGATCGGCGTGACCGTTGCCAGTGTGGGCTATTTCGCCTTGGCAGTCCGTCGCCGCCTAGCACCAATGCTGTCTGGAAAGGAGCGCAACCTCCCATTCGATCGCTGCGCGTCGCGCCTCTGGACTGTCTTCTGCGAGGTCATGCTGCAGACGCGCGTGATTCGCGAGCGCCCGCTGCCAGGGCTGCTGCACGCGCTCGTCATGTGGGGCTTCTTCGCATTTGCTTGGGTCAGCGTAGAGCACTTTGCGGTCGGAATCGGGCTGCTCGACCCGGATGGCGTCGGCCACGGGTGGTACGGAGCATTCGCCGCGGTTTGGGCGGTGGCCGTGCTCGCCGGGATTGGGGGTCTGAGCATTCGCCGCTTCGTGCTGCGGCCCCGCGCACTGGGCAAGACGCTCTCCGGCACCTCGGCGTTAGTCGCGGTACACATCACGGTCCTCATGGTCACCTACCTCTTGGACTGGGGAAGACTCGATCCGGTCTCACCGGGCTGGAAGGTGAACTGGTGGGTGCACACTGCCTCGCTGCTTGGCATGCTCTGGCTCATTCCGAACTCCAAGCACCTGCACTTGGTGCTCGCGCCTGTCGCGATCTTCTTCCGTGGCAAGGGCACCAGCGCCATGCGCCCTCTTCGTGACGACGATGACGACGATTTCGGAATGCTGGCGTTCTCGGATCTGTCAAGCAAGGACATCTTGGACGTGCACTCATGCGTGGAGTGCGGTCGGTGCACGGACAACTGCCCCGCCAACCTCATCGGCGGCTCGCTCGACCCGAAGCAGATCGTGCTGCAGCTCCAGAAGGGACTGCTGGCCGGGGGCGATGTTGTCGCTGGCGATCAGCCCATGGTCGATCGCGGCGCTGCCTGGATCACGGAGGACGACCTGTTCCAGTGCTTCACGTGCGGGGCGTGCGAGCAGGCCTGCCCGGTCGGAATCGAGCACGTCGGCATGAAGATCCTCGATCTCAGGCGTGGGCTAGTCAGCGAGGGACGCACCGCGAACCCTAAGCTCACCGACATGTTCAATACCATGGAGCGCGCCCCCCACAACGCTTGGGGCGCGTCCCACCAGGTCCGCGCCAAGCTTCTCGAGAGTGCCGGGTTGCCTAGGTACGAGCGATCCGCCGAATGGCTCCTTTGGCTGGGGTGCGGTTGCAGCTACGACCCGCACGGTCACGAAGTCGTCCGTGCCATGCAACGCATCCTGAACGCGGCAGGAGTGTCTTGGGGCGTGCTTGCCAGCGAGACCTGCTGCGGCGAGCCTGCCCGCCGGGCCGGCAACGAGTATCTCTACTGGGAGCTCTCTGAGCAGGTGATCTCGGCCCTGCGTGCGAATGGGGTGCAAAAGATCGTGACCTGCGATCCGCACTGTGCCCGCATGTTCGACTCCGACTACCGTCAGCAGGCCGAGTTCGCAGAGCTCGGCATTGAGGTTGTGCACCACACTGAGCTTCTCGCATCGCTGGTCGGATCGCTCAACCTCCAGGGCAGGGAAGGGAGAGTTACCCTGCACGACCCCTGCTACTCCGCCCGCGGCCGCGGCGTTGTTGAGCAACCCCGTCAGGTCCTTCGGGCTCTAGGGGCCGATCTCCGCGAGATGCGCCACCACGGCGAACGGACGCTCTGCTGCGGAGCCGGCGGGGCGCAGCTGTTCATCGCGGACGACAGCGTGGAACATCCGGGAGGCCGTGCCAACCACCTGCGATTCGACGAGGCCCGCCGGACCGGCGCAAGCACGATCGCCACAGCCTGCCCTTACTGCCCAATCATGCTTTCCGACGCGGCCGGGCACGCAGGGACTGGAGACGTCCGCGTGGCAGACGTCGCGGAACTCGTAGCCGAGCGCTTGACTGACCCGGCCCCCGCTGACCGAGCTAGCGGTTGAACAGGAAAGCGTTCGAGTTAACGAGTGCCCACAGCAGGTCTTGCGACTGCGACGCGCGACCGGAACCGCTCGTCAGGTAGGTGAGGGCCTCGTCCATCTCTTGGGGCGTCGGCATGCGGCTGAGGGCGGCCAAGTAAAGCTCTTCGATCAGTTCCCGGTTGCTTCGCCCGGCCAGGATTGCCTTGGCGATGCGCCCGTCTGGATGCGCGATCGCATCGGCCAGCGTCGGGCCGTTCACCAGGCTCATCGCGAGCGGAAGGCTTAGGTCGTTACGCCGCTCGCATTCGCAGGGCGATTCCCGGTCGGGCCGACCGAACATGCTCAGGAAGCCCCCCGTGTCGACATGCGGGTCCGGCAGCTGCTGCGCGCTGAAGTCCTCGGGAACTTCGGGAAAGTCGGGCCGGGCGCCTGTCGCGATCGTCACCGCGTCCAGCAGGGACTCGGCAGGCAGCCGGCGAGGGCGGAAGTGCGAGAAGTTGACCTCGTCGTCGGCGTTCCACTCGCTTGTCTCCATCGAGGCCTGGTACGTGCGCGATTCGACGATCGTGCGGATCAGGTGCTGCATGTCGAACCCGTTGGCAATGAAGTCTGCCTCTAGCGCGTCAAGGAGGGCCGGGTTGATCGGGGGGTTCGAACTGCGGATGTCGTCCACGGGCTCGATGATGCCCCTGCCGAAGAAATAGCTCCAGACTCGGTTGACGATGGCCTTGGCGAAGTACGGGTTGTTCTCCGAGGTGAGCCACACCGCCAGCGCTTCACGAGTGTCGGGCAGCGAGCCGATCTCCGGCATCCCAGCTGATGCCAGCAGGTAGTCGGGCTCGACAGGCTTGTTGGTTTTTGGATGGCGGAGTTCCGCGTCGTCCCCCCTGATGTAGACGATCTGCTCGTCGCTGTCGAAGCCGGGCTTCATGCCGACCGCGGCGAAGAACGCCGCCATCTGGAAGTACTGGCTCTGCGTCCACCGCTCGAAGGGATGGTCATGGCACTGTGCGCAGACCATGCGCACGCCCAAGAACAGCTGGGTAGCTGTCTCCATGGCCAGTTTGGGGTCGTCGTTGACGCGGTAGTAGTTCGCGGCAGGGGCCTGGTACGTGCTCCCTACGGAGGTGAGCAGCTCCTTGACGAACTCGTCGTACGGCTGGTTGTAGGCGATCGCATCGCGGATCCACTGGCGGAAGGCCCACATCCCCTTCTCACCGAGGTGCTTCCGGTTGGACTGCAGCAGGTCTCCCCACTTAAGCGACCAATGGTCTACGTAGGCATCACCGCCGACAAGCTCCTCGATCAACCGGTTTCGCTTGGCGCGCGCGGAGTCGGGGTCCTCAATGAACGCCCGAGCCTGCTCAGGAGTCGGCGGAATGCCCGTCAGGTCCAGGTACAAGCGCCGCACGAACCTGGCGTCGTCGGCCAGATCCGACGGCTGGATGTGCAGCCGCTTGAGTTTCGCGTCGATGTGCTCGTCGATGAAGTTGTGGACCGGGCGCTGTACCCACTCGAATCCAGGGGCCGGATTGAGCACGGTCATGGGAACGGTCATGAACTTTCCCTCGTACCGCACCAGAATGGCCGCCTCTCCAATGCGCTCACCGACCACCGCTCCGGAGTCGTCGATGTGGGCCGTGCTCGTCGAGTTGCTTTCCACGACCGCTAGGCTCGAGACGTCGCGCGTAGTGGCATCTCCGTAGTGGGCCGTCACCTTCAGCGTCTGGGTCTCGCCCGGCCCGTCCAGGAAGATCTCTACCGGTTCGACATCAAGTCGGACCACTCCGTCCACAGCCGGGTCGCCGAACGGAGCGCCCTGCGAGATCCACTCCGCGATCGTGTTGTACGGGTCGGAGTCCTTCTCGAAACGCAGGCCTCCCTCGTGCGGCACCTGCATGCTGGGCTTGGAGAGCATCAGGCTCGCGGTAGGGACGGCGCGGTTGAAGCGCCTGCCGGACACCTCGAAGAGCAGGGCCCGGTAGTCGAACTCGGGATCGTAGCCTCGCAGCGAGAGCTTGAAGCCGTTCTTGCCCTTCGCGCTGCCGTGGCATGCGCCAGCGGTGCATCCGGTGTTGTTCAGCACGGGCATCACGTCGCGCAAGAACGTGAGGCGGCTCTCGGACGGATTGGCGGCCGCGGCCGGCAGCACTGTCGCCGTCAGCGCAACCACGCAAACCAAAATCGTGACTCTCTTCATCTACTCAGTCTCCTCATCGCAGGCCTGTTCCATTATCCATGCTCATCCTTCCCTAGAGATCGCCAATACTGCCTCCACCGGGGAAATGTTATATGGCACGGCCTCCTTGTCCCTCCCGGCCAGCACCGATCTTGGGACGACTTCGATCAAGTGCTCGCCGCCTTCCACAGCATCCTCGGCCTCGCACGAGAGCGAATACGACTCAGGACTATCGCCGATCGTCAGCGGCCTGCACGAGACTCCAGGTGGAAGATTTGCCGCTTCCAAGACTACTTCCGAGTCAAACTCTGCCCGCCGGGCAAAGCTTCCGGAGATTTGGAATTCGCCGCCGGCCTTCACGCTGACCGGCCCGGTTGGGGCACCCACTTCATAGCCTTGGACGATTTCTACCTCGATGGCCCGGGAGTAGATCTGGTGCACCGCCCCCTCGTGCCGCACACGGCCCTGCAGCACCAGATCGAAGCGCATCGCAGGCGTGCCCATCGTCGTGTTCATGTCTAGCGAGCTGAGCTTGTCGCCAGCCTTGATCTTGGCATCGCCGAGAATCCTCAGGTTGGCAACCGCCGGCCCGTTGATGAGTCTGATGGGGTCCACCGCCCGAACCCCGGGCTGGTGAGTGTGGACGGCCCACTTGATGACGTGCTGCTGGCCCTGGATCAGTCGCAACTCGTGTCCGGAGAGGACTTCGATCGTGGCTGGCGGCGGTACTGTCACTGTGGCGTCGACGCTTCCTGTGGGCCCGCGCAACCGGACTGGCCGCTGGCGCGTGCCGGCAACAGGTGTGACAACTCTCGATGTGAGGACCGGGCGCCGGATCGCTCTGCCGTCAACAGCTGTGCCCTCCGCGTACAGGGACAGTTGGGAGCGGGCGGGTTCCGCGTCTTCGGACGCCGCGAACATCAGGCGGCCGTTGAGCGACTGGCGCTGGGTGGTCATGCCTCCGAACTCGGCCGGGATGTTCCCGCCCTCAGCGGTGACGCCGCGCGGCAGGTTCCCGGCGATGATCCGCACCGGACCGTCGTATCCGCGGCGGTCCATCGTGAAGGAGACGCTCGTGGCGCCGCCTTTCGGAATGTTGACGTGGGTGTCGTTGAGCCGAACGATGAAGTCCCCGGGCTGGCGTCGCGCGACCAGCCGGTAGGAGTAGCCTGGGCCGCCGCGGCCCAAGAGGTCTTCCACGTCGATCCGGAGGCCGCTGACCCCTTCGGGTACGGTGAGCCCCAGCGCTGGGTCCCCGAACGCCTCGGAGCGGACCGAGATGTTCGAAAGCAGCTCCTCGGGTGGCTGGTCGCCTGCTGATCCCAGCTTCGTGCCGTTCTGGTCGCTGACCGTCAGCAGCGTGTAGAGTCGGGACGTTCCGAGCACGGCTGCCTGAGTCTCCAGCATCCACTGTTCCCCTTCATTCACGTCAAGACGGTAGGAGTCGACTTCGCCGGGCTGTTCGATGCGGCCATTGACGACTGTCGACGGCGACAGGAGCCGGGCAGCTTCGACCTCCGGTTCCAGAATCTCCGGGTCGTCGCTGCGCAAGAACGGGATCGGCAGTCCTCCGCGCCGGTCGGGCAGCCTGACCTCGTCCCCCTCGGCCACAACGCGCAGCGGCTGTGCGAGAGTGCCGCCAGAGAGCTCCACCTCGACGGACTCGCCCGACTTCCAGCCCAGTGGGAAGATCGCCTCCGCGTACTCGACAGGGCCAGCGACCAGCCTGTAGAAGTTGCGGCTTTGGTCACTGAAGCGCGAGTCGTGGACTTCTACGAGATAGTCCCCCGACGCTGCCACCTCTAGAAAGATGCGGGCGTCCCCGCCGATGCCTGGCGAGTCGTCGGACCGGCCGATGAGGCGACCGTCGGGACCGGTCACCGCCAGCACCGGGTCGACGGCGGAGCCGAGGCGGCGCGCCTCGACTTCGAAGGTCACCCGCTGGCCAGCCTCCAGGCCCACCCGAAAGCGGTCGCGGTCTGCCGCGGTCAGGATCCCGCTCACGACCACCGGCACGGTGATTACCTGTGCTGCCTCGCCTGAGTCGTTGCGCGGTGCGCGCGCGCTCAGGGACTCCTTCTCGCGAATCTCCGGCAGGTCCGAAACGCTGAACAGCCAAGCGTTGCTGACGCCGTGGTCCGTCTCGACAGCGATCCGGTACGCGCCGGGAGGAGCGGCCGCATCAATCTCAAGGAGGAAGTGGCGGCCCCCCGAGTCAGCGTCAGCCGTCAGCTCGGTCAGCGTACCCGGCACTTCGGAGTGCACACGCAGCCGCCCCGACAGACCGCTGCCTTCGAGCACCAGCTGGACCGCCGTGCCGCGCTGGCCACCGGGTGGACTGACGCTGGCGATCCGGGGACTTGCCGCCAGGGGAGCCGCGACCAGCGCTGCTAGGCACGCGGCCGCCACTCTAATCTGAAGCCTGAGTGCCATGGCGCTACCCAGCGGCCCCGGCGTCGCTGTCGGAACGCGCCTTCTCGACGGGCACAGGCACGAAGGACTCCACTTCACTGCCTGTCGCCGCGTCGAAGATGCGCACCAATCCGTCAAACCCTCCGGTGGCGAGCCGCCCGCCGTCCGGGTGAAACGTGACCGCGAAGATTCCCCCGGGGACTTGGCATGTTGTGATCCGCTCGCCGGTTTCGCTGTCGTAGACGGGCACCTCGCCCGCCACGCCGCCCACGGCCAGCCGCGAGCCGTCGGGGCTGAATGCCAGCGCGAAGATCTGGCCGTCTTGCTCCTCGAACTTTCGCACGAGCGTCGAGTCGTCCGCAATCTTGAGGGCGCGCGGCCTGTCCATCGTGTAGAGGTAGGGCACACGGTCTTCCCCACCGATGAGGACATAATCGCGCCTGGGATGGCGAGCGATTGCGTAGAGCTTGTCCCGAAGGAAGTTGACGTTCTCCAGGAATGCTCCCGTCGAGGCGTCAGCCAGCTTGGCTGCCCGGTCCCGGCTGACGGATACGATGCGCTTCCCGTCCACGCCGAACACCGCCTGCAGGACCCAGTCTTCGTGGTGGCCCGCGGTGTAGAGCACCTCTCCGCTCGACAGGTTCACCATTCGGACCGATTTGTCGGCCGCCCCGAAGACCGCGCGCGTGCCGTCAGGGGAGAGGTCACCCGCGAACAGCGTGTCGGGAGTCGCCGTCACTGAGCGCTCCAAGCTGTGGGACTCCAGGTCCCAGACCTGCAGCTCGCCGAACTGGGCGGGAGTCCCACCGATGGCAACTAGGCGCTTGCCGTCTGGCGAGAAGTGGATCGAATGGATCTTGTCTGAACGCCCGAGCAGGCGCGCCTCGATGCCGCTGCCGTCCAGCCTGTGAAGGACGACCTCCTTGAAGCCGCCCACGGCCAAGAGGCTCCCGTCAGGAGAGAACGCCATTCCCGTGATCGTCGGAGCCTGGTCGTACGTGGGGGGCTCGGCCGGTGGCTGGGGGGCCCGCGCCTCGGCGGGCGTGTCATCTTCGGCGCCCTCCCGGACCCAGCGCTCGAGCACAGCCACGGCATCCGGGCCGAGCGCAGCCCCGCCCATCGGCATCCTCGGCTCGATCCTCCCAGTCACAAGTCCAACGAGCGGGCTGCGGCCGGGTGCCCCCTTGACGATCGAGGCCCCATGCTTGCTGCCGCCGCGCAGGATTCCGCCGTAGCTGGTGATGTCCAGACCGCTGAGCAGGTTGGCCGGCTGATGGCAGCCTGAGCAGTGCACCTGCAGCAGGGGCCGGACCTCTTCGTAGTAGCTGATGCTGTCGGCCGCGCTCAGCGCGGCGCAAGTAGCCAGCGCGACCACCGCCGCTCGACCTGTTTTCATCCTATGGTGCTCCGGCCACATTGTAGCCATGCCGGGGTGCTGGGAGATCAGGCATCCTGAGTCCTATAATGTAAGTGGAGCGGGCGGGTCGCGCCCCACGAGATGATTGGTCCGCTGTCTTGTTTCGTGACCGGGCTCGGCGTGGGCGGTATCGCTGGCCTATTGCTGGCCCCGAAACCAGGCACGGACACACGTGAGGACGTGCGGACCGCCGCCGAGGCCGCCGTCAGTGACGGCAGGCGCGCAGTGGAGGCACAGCGCGATAGGATCGCGACGGCCGCTCAGGCTGGCCTTTCTGCGTACCGCCGGGTCATGGGCGATTCGGACTAGTGACCCCGCGGCAAACGCCCGCTGATGGCAGGGCCGACTATGAGTGAGTCGCAAGTCAATGTCGTCATCGCCATAACCCTCGTGGTCGCAGCGGGCGCAATGCTCACCTTGGCTTACTGCGCCTTCCAAGCGCTCAAGACCCTGCGCAGGATGGAGCGGCGGACCGACGAGTTCATCGACCATTGGACCCCCGTGGCGGCGGACACCGAGCGGTTCCTCCGCACCTTCTCTGCCCAGGCGGGCGAACTCGTCGCGCGCCTGAACGACCTTACGGCCCGTTTGCAGAAGCAGTCCGTGCAGGTCGAGTCCGCCATAGCAAATCTCACCTCGGTGGCGGAGCGCAACGCCGACAGCCTAAACTCCGGTCTCCGCCATCTGGTGGGCCACATCAGCACCATGGCGGCGGTCTTTGACCACGGGATTCGCGGGCCGGTCCGGCAGTTGCGAGCCATCCGGGCCGGAGTATCGGCCGCTGTGCGCTCGCTGTCGTCCGGGCCCCGTCCGGTAACGCCCGACCGGATCTCCGTGGACGAGGAGATGTTCCTGTAGTTCGCGGCCGACCAGCACAAGCATTGGAGGAAGACCCTTGAAGCCGAAAGATCAAGCAGGCGGGGAGCAGCGCAGCTTCCGCGTGGCCCTGTTGGGAACCAAGTTCATGGGCAAGGCCCACAGTCAGGCCTACCGCAACGTGAACATGTACTTTTCGGATGCCCCCCACGTGGAGCAGGTCGTCATCTGCGGGCGGAGCCCCGACGAGACCGAGCAGGCTCGAGAGGCATTCGGCTGGCAGGAGGCATCCACGGACTGGGAGGCTGTCGTTGCCCGCGACGACATCGACATCGTCGACATTTCGACGCCCGGCCACCTGCACGCCGAGATGGCGTTGGCAGCGGCGGCCGCGGGAAAGCACGTGGTGTGCGAGAAGCCGCTGGCGAATACCCTGGACGAGGCCCGCTCGATGCTCGCGGCGGTCGAGGCTGCGGGCGTGCGGCATCTGGTGATGCACAACTATCGGCGCGTCCCGGCGGTTGCATTGGCGAAGCGCATGGTCGAAGACGGACGGCTCGGCGAAATCTACCACTTCCGGGCGCGCTATCTGCAGGATTGGGCGCTGATCCCGGGCTTGGAGCTGGTCTGGCGCTTCGACGCCAAGCTGGCCGGCAGCGGGGCCTTGGGCGACCTGGGTGCCCATGTTATCGACTTGGGACGCCATCTCTGCGGCGAGATCAGCGAGCTGGCTGCGACGTCGGAGACCTTCATCAAGCAGCGCCCGGTGTCGCCCGGCTCCAGTGAGATGGCGGATGTCACGGTGGACGACGCCGCGGCGCTTTGCGTGCGATTCGAGAACGGGGCGATCGGGACTATCGAAGCCTCTCGGTTCGCACCGGGCAGGAAGAACCACAACACATTCGAGATCAACGGCAGCGGGGGCTCGATCACCTTCGATTTGGAGAACCTGAACAACCTGCGCTACTACTCCGTCGACGACACGCCCGATGCCCAAGGATTCCACGAGATCATCGCCTGTTCGCTGGGGAAGCATCCCTACGCAGACAACTGGTGGTTCGACGGTCACCTGCTGGGCTACGAGCACAGCTTCACCCACACTCTCTACGACTGGCTGAACGCCGTGGATTCGGGCGAGCCGCTGCGCCCGGACTTCGCTGACGGTGTCCGCAACCAGGAAGTCTTGGACGCCGCTGAGCGGGCAGCGCGAAGCAGGCGCTGGGAGTCCGTTGGGTAGATCAGCGTTCCCCTGATCGGCAGGGGCGGGTCGGCGGGCGATGGCGCGCCGACCGTGGCCGGGCCCTTTCCCGGCGCCGTGCTGTAATAGGGAATTGCGGGTCGCCACCTGGAACGTGAACGGTCTGCGCGCGCGGCTCGCCTATGTCCTGCACTGGCTGCGCTCTAGGCAGCCCGACATCGTGGGGCTTCAGGAGCTCAAGCTGCTGGACGAGCAGTTTCCGACCGCCGCTTTCGAGGAGGAAGGCTACAGAGCGCTGACCCACGGTCAGAAGGCTTGGAACGGAGTTGCGATCTTGAGCAGGGAGACAGCAGACGTGCGCCAGATCGGGCTTCCTGGGCAGGAGGCCTTGGGCTCGAGACTGCTGACCGCCGACGTGGGGGGGCTGCGGTTCACCACGGTCTACGTGCCGAACGGCAAGCACCTCGACCACCCCGACTTCCAGCGCAAGCTCGGGTGGCTCGACGCGCTCGCGGAGTACGTGCGGTCCACCCATGATTCCGGTCGTGCGGCTGTGCTCTGCGGGGATTTCAATGTCGTCCCGCATGGGATTGACTCGTGGGACGAGGAGCGCTTGGAGGGGACCATCTTCCATACGGAATCCGAAAGGGCGCGCATCGCGTATCTGCTTGAGGGAGGGCTGGTCGACCTGTACCGCGAGAAGCACCCTGACGAGCGGATGTTCTCGTGGTGGGACTACCGCTACGGTTCGTTCTACAAGAACCGCGGTCTTCGGATCGACTTTCTCCTAGGCACGCCGGCCGTCGCCGACCGCTTGGCGGGCGCGCGCATCGACCGCGACTACCGCAAGAAGATATCTGGCCTGACCGCCTCCGATCACGCCCCCGTGATTGCGGATCTCAATTGAGCGGCGGCCAACCTGTGGGACTTGGACGAATGAAGGCTCAACACAGACAGACGATTGCTGGCCGCGGCATCCCCGCCGTGTTGTCGCTTGTGATGCTGGCGCTGATCCCGGCCGGCGCCGCTGCGCAGCAGGACGATGGGCCGCGGCGGCGCAGCCCGCGCGTGGAATTCGAGCGATTCGCGGTCGGAGTGCGCCTCGGCTACCAGATCACGGCGCAGATTACCGAAGGCAGGGACGAGCAGACCAGCACGTCAACCAACCCGCCGACCAAGTTCACTGCAACATCCGAGCCGCAGCAGGACAACTGGGGCATCGGAGCGGGCGTTCAGGTGAACCTCCTTCCGCGATGGGGGGTCACGGCGGATCTCATCTCGCACAGCATCCGCTTCAAGACCGGAACGCGGGTCGAGCGCACGCAGACGGCCACCCGCGGGCCGCAGCTGCTGTCGAACGAGTTCGTGGTCACAGAGGCCAACCACTGGGACATCCCGATCACCGTGCGCTACTACCTCAACGGTCCGCGGCAGCGTGTACGCCCATTCTTCTCGGGCGGAGTGGGCATGCGCTTGGTGCGCAACCCGCAGGCGCGGCGGGAGATCGGGTCCTTGGAAGGCGGTGAGAGTGAGATAGTTGACATCACCCCGGATGTCGCGAACGACCGCACGATGGGCTTGGTCGGCGGCATCGGGTTCGAGTTGATTGATGACGTCAACCTCAAGCTGAGCGTGGAGGGCCGCTACATGCGCTGGCAGCAGAAGACATTCGAGATAGGCTTGGCAAACGCGCTGCGCAACCACGTCGAGATCTTCGTCGGCCTGTCATTCTAGAAGCGGCCGGGAACACGCCGGCGGCCGTCACGCCTGGCACGGGCGGGAGGTGGAGATGCCCAACAGGCTCAACGCAGAGACCAGCCCCTACCTCCTGCAGCACGCCGAGAACCCAGTCGACTGGTTTCCTTGGGGTGAAGAGGCCTTGGCCTTGGCGCGGCGCGAGGGCCGGCTGATCTTTCTCAGCATCGGCTATTCGGCGTGCCACTGGTGCCACGTCATGGAGCACGAGTCCTTCGAGGATCCGGAGATAGCCGAAATACTGAACAGGAACTTCGTCTCGATCAAGGTGGACAGGGAAGAGCGTCCGGACTTGGACGAGATCTACATGGCCGCCACCATGCTCTTCTCGGGCGGGCATGGAGGCTGGCCGATGAGCGTCTTCCTCACGCCAAGCCTTGAGCCGGTTTTCGCCGGCACGTACTTTCCCCCGCGGGATGCCCACGGGCGCCCCGGCTTCCGCACGGTCTTGCGATATCTGGACGAGCGCTGGAAGGCCGACAAGAACACTCTTGTCTCGGATGCGGGGAGGGCCGCCGACGCGGTGCGGTCGCTGCTCGCCTCGAGCGGACCTCCCTCGACCATTCCCGGTCCAGATCACACGGAGCAGGCTGCTAGCGCCGTCTTCCGGGCGTTCGACCTGTCTCGCGGCGGAATTGCCAGCCAGGCGAACAAGTTTCCGCAGAGCCTGTCGCTGGACTTGCTGCTGCGGGCGTTCCAGGCCACCGGTCAACCTCGCTTTCGGGATGCCGTTGAGCTGACCTTGGAGCGCATGTCGCTCGGGGGCATCTACGACCATCTCGGTGGGGGCCTACACCGCTACGCCACCGACCCGCAATGGCTCGTCCCGCATTTCGAGAAGATGCTCTATGACCAAGCGCTGGTTGTCATGGCGTTGGCCGATGCTTGGCAGGCCACAGAGAGTCCCAGGCTCCGGACCTTGTTCGCGTCCAGGATCCGGGGCATCTGCGATTACGTGCTCCGGGATTTGCGCAGCCCGGATGGCGCGTTCTACAGCAGCGAGGATGCGGACAGCGAGGGGAAGGAGGGCAAGTTCTATGTTTGGACCCGCGATGAGATCGAGCGGTCGCTGGACGCCAAGTCCGCTGCTCTGTTCTGCTCGCACTTCGACGTCACCGAGCACGGCAACTGGATGCATCCCGGGGACAGCCATGTGCCGCACGGGCCCAAGAATGTGCTTCAGGTGGTTCGCGGGGCCGAGATTCTGGCCCGGCTCGAAGGCATGGCGGCCGACGATGTCGTCGAGAGCTTGGGGCGATCTCGCCAGACCCTGTTCCGCCTGAGGGAGAGGCGGCCGAGACCCGGCCTTGATGACAAGGTCCTCACGGGCTGGAATGGCCTGATGGTGGCGGCATTGGCTCGCGCGGCGGCCGTCTTGCGTGTTCCGAGCTACGGCGAGGCGGCAGTGGAGGCGGCCAGCTTCATTCTGCGAGAGGTCATGCGTCACGGTCGCCTGCTCGCAACATACAGCCGCGGGCGGGCGCATCTGGCCGCTTACAGCACGGACTATGCTTTCTTGGCGTGGGGCTTGGTCAACCTGTACGAATGGGACGCCGACCCTCGTCACTTGGTCGATGCCGAGGGGCTCGCCGACACGCTTGCGGAGCACTATTGGGACGGTGACGGGGGAGGATTCTACCTGACCGCGTCCGATCACGAGCAGCTGTTAGTGCGTGCAAAGTCCTCGACAGATGGCGCCACTCCCTCGGCCAACTCGGTCATGGCGATCGTTCTGCAGAAGCTGGCGGTGCTCATGGATCGGCCGGACTTTCGCGACAAGGCCAGAGCCATCTTGGAGGCCTATGTCGACGCGTCGAACCGCACGGTGTTCCAGCAGGAATTGCTGTGCTGCGCTCTGGACGCGTGGCATCGCGGATGGGACCAGATCGTGCTGGTTGGTCCCGACGATGCTCGCATGGAGGCCATGCAGGTGGCCGTCCACGACCGCTACCTGCCAAACAAGGTGCTGGTGCGTGAGCGGCATCCGCCCTTGCCCGGCGACGAGCGAATCCGGCGTCTGGAGGGGATGCGAGCCGTGAACGGCGCGCCCACAGCCTACATCTGCCGCGACCAGACGTGCGAGCCCCCGGTCACCGATCCCGAACGGCTGTTCCCTCCCAAGTGACGAGTGGCGGGGCGCAGATGCCTACAGTTGGAGCGTTGAAAGAACGGAGCGGCCGTGGATAGCCCGAGGGCTGCGCATCGCGACGCTGCCCTGCGGCAGCGCTCCGCAGCCGAGGTCACAGTCCGGCCAGCCCGCTGCGGGGAGATGGTTCCGATTCGACGGCTTGTGGCGCTGTACCCCGAAGAGTTGCTGCAGACGGGCCTTCCGGGGATTCCATCGTTCTTCGTCGCGGAGCGCGACGGAGTGCTGGTGGGCTGCTGTGCGCTGGAGATCTACTCCAAACGCTTGGCGGAGGTGCGCAGCCTTGCGGTGCACCCGAACTCCATGGGCAAGGGGGTTGGCGGGCAACTCGTGCGCGCCTGTCTCGGTAGGGCACGGCGGCGAGGCGTGCGGCAGCTCTTGGCGGTGACCAGTGAGCCGTCGTTCTTTGAGGGTCACGGGTTCACGGTTCATTCCGGCTGGAAGACCGCCGTGTTCGCGGACCCGAGCGATCTGGAGGAGCGGGCCCCGCGCAAGCGCGGGTCCGAGGGAGACCGTGTGCCACGATAGTGATGCCCGAGGGAGGTGGGGTCGGCAGTGGTGTGGAATCGTGTGACGGCAGGAGGCGGGCTGCTAGGTGCCGCGATCGTGGCGGGCGCGATCATCACCTACAACTGGGGCGCAACGCCTCGCCTTGATGGGAGCATCACCTCTGTCCGGACGCTTGGCATGGACGCCTCGAACTCGGTCGCGATCGTGAATTTCGAAGCAGTCAACACCTCCAACCGGGAAATCGCCATCAACTTCAGGGAGATCGACGTCACCGACTCCAGCGGAGCGTTGCGGCGGGGCCGCATCCTGAGCGTCTTCGACGTCGAGCAGCTCTTCAAGTACTATCCGGCACTGGGAGGCATGCGGGACGAGCCGCTCACGGACAACCGCTACGTGGCAGCGGGAGAAACGGTGCGCGGGTTGGTGGCGGCCCGTTTCGAGATGGCCAAGCACGAACTCGACTTGCGCAGGGATATCGTCTTTCGGACCATTGACAGAAAGAACCGCGAAGTCGAACTGCGACTCGAGGCTGAGGCAGACACCTCGGAGCGGGCCCGCTGATGTACAGCGAGACGCTGCTCGATCACTTTCGGAATGCCCGTCGGGTCGGAGCGCTGGACCCGCCGGCGGTCACAGTCGAAGTGGAGAACCCCATCTGCGGGGACATCATGACCGTCTCGGCCCTGTTCGAGGATGGGATCGTTCGAGATGTGAAGTTCCGGGTGCGCGGCTGCACGGCATCGATTGCAGCGGGATCCGCCCTTGCGGAAATCCTGGTCGGCCGGACAGGGCGGGGTGTTGGCCTCATCAGTGCCGACGATGTCGAGCGGGCCTTGGACGGGCTGCCCAACGAGTCGAAGCATGCAGCACGCTTGGCTGCAGACGCGGTCAAGGCGCTGGCGAAGCGCCTCCACTGACCGGCAAAGGGCGTCAGGCAGGGGCGCTCCGCTCGCGGAATATTGCGACGAAGAGCGCCAGCACCAGTGCCGACAGGCCGGCCGGCAGTGCCCAGACAGCCTGCCAGTCGATCAGTTTCTGGGCTCGTTGAAGCAGGGCGGCCTGATCTTCGCGCATGGCGTCAAGGTCGGCTGTGGGCGCTCCGGCCCCCTCCAGGCGTGCAATCTGGGAGCCGATCTGCTGAACCTCGGCGCTCAGGACTTGGACTTCTTGGGGAGTGTTGGCCTCCTCCCACATTCCGGCGACGCGGGCTCCCAGCAGCATCCCGAATCCTAGTGTGAACAGCACGAGCATGCCTTGGGCCTGAGCGCGGATTTGGGGCCGGGCCGCCATGTCGGTGTAGATCTGGCCCGTAACGAAAAGGAAGTCGTAGCAAATCCCGTGCAGGATGATGCCCGTGTACATCATCCAGATCACGGCATCCTCCGTGCCGAGCGCGAACAGAACGTAGCGCAGCACCCAGGCCAACATGCCGATCGCCAGCATCCACTTCACGCCGAGACGCCGGAAGAACAGGGGCATCAGCACCATGAACAAGATTTCGGAGACCTGTCCGTAGCTCATGGCTTGGGTGACGTTGGAAATCCCGGCCAACTGCACTGCTTTGGCCCCGAGCTGGAAGTAGAACGCTAGCGGTATGCAAATCAGGAACGTGCTCAGCATGAAGATCGCGAACGACGGCTTGCGGAACAGCTCAAGGGCGTCCGCGCCGACCAGTTCCCGTATGGTCGTTCTCTTGCCCTTGGACGGCGGAGGCGTGTGGGGGAGGGTGAGGCAGTAGAGCCCCATCAGGACACCCGCCGCTCCTGTCAGGCGGAACATCTCCAGCTGATCGCCCCAGCCGATCCGCGCGAGCGTCACGCCCGCGACGATCCAGCCGATCGTGCCGAATACGCGGATCAGGGGGAACTGCTTCTGTGAATCGGTGACATGGTGCAGCGCGAGGGAGTTCGTCAGGGCCAGCGTGGGGAAGTAGCACAAAGTGTGGCCGAGGAAGATCCAGTTGATGGTGCTCGGGGAGGCCGGGGCCGCAGGATCCATCAGTTCGGCCGCCAGGAACATGAAGCCGGCGCCGAGGATGTGCAGGGCGCACAGCATGCGTTCGGTTGCGAAGAATCGGTCGGCGATCATGCCGACGAAGAACGGCGAGAGGATGCAGGCCAGCGGACCGACAGCGTACGTCCAGCCGAGGTCGCTGCCGCTGAACCCGATCTTGACCAGATAGAGCGGAGCGCCGACATACCAAGCTCCCCAAACGAAGAACTGGAAGAACATCATCGCGCTCAGGCGCGGTCCTGCATTGCTGTGCACCGCTCCATTCTAGAGATCGGAGCTGCACCCTACTCCACTGCCCAGCATCGAGTCTTCAATCAAACCGGTAACGTCACCATCCGCGCTGCGGGCGGAGGTCTACCAAGGCGGGGCTCGGCACAGATTGCACTCTCGGGTGCAAGGCTGCGTGGTGGCACTCTGCGCTTCGGAATTACCGAACGGCGCCCCGAATTGCGGCCTACTTCCGTTCCCGACCCGACCGGAGGGTTGCAGGCCTAGGTCAGCCAGATGCTAGGACCACCGCGCAGCGGACCTGCCACGCCAAATGCTGTCTTCTCGGAATCCCCAGGAGCCGCGCTACGGCGGTCGATCGCACGACTGCTCCGGAAGCCGAGCGCAGTGTGCGCTAGGTCGCCCTCCCGGCCGTCCGCAGACTCCTCAATCACGGGTTCGTGAGAAGCGTCCATTGTCGTCAGGCCTAGGACGTGTCGCACCAGTCGACGACTGTCCGCACGGTCGTTCGACCGTTCCATCTCGTGTCCCGCATTGTTGTCCACGTGCGTTCTGAGCCCGGGTGCTGCGGACCGGCTATCCTGGGCCAGATTGCGTCGGTTGGTGGTGGGCACAGGCGTACGAATGCCATTCAAGGCTCCGTCTTCGCCCGCTTCGCGCCTCCCTCGCGCGCCTCAACGCTCCTGCAAGAATCAGCGACGCACCCGGACCACTACGAGTAAGCGCTACCATGGACTGGCAGGCGGTCACTGGAACCGTTAATGAACCCTGCACAGAGACGGAGAACCACGATGCACAAGAGAAAGACCATCTCCTACCTGATCTTGGCGGTCGCGATACTGGCCGGCCTAGCTTGCACGGCCGAGGCACCAGAGGCGGAACCAGCCGAGGAAGAGACGGCTGCGGCCTCCGAGCCGGAGCGGGTGAGCCCGCACGAGAGCACAGCCGGGATGGTGGGCGAGGCAAACATCACGATCACCTACGGTCGCCCCTACAAGAAAGGCCGAGTGATCTACGGCGGTCTAGTTCCACTCGGCGAGGTGTGGCGGACGGGCGCTGACGAGGCGACGACACTTGAGTCAGACCGGGATCTGATGCTCGGCGAATTGCACGTGCCGGCTGGCAAGTATGGCCTGTTCACGATCCCGGGTGAGTCATCGTGGACACTGGTCGTGAACAAAGTTGCGGATCAGTGGGGGGCGTTCAGCTATGACGAGTCTGAGGATCTCGGGCGCGCCGAAATGGGTGTGTCCGCTACGGAGGCAGAGACTGAGCAACTCACCATCAGCATTGAGCCTGGAGAAGGCAGCAATGGAACGCTGAGCATTGTCTGGGACATGACGGCGGCCACTTTGCCGATCATGGCCCACTGATCGGGGACCGTCCGATCGTCCTGTTTCGCTCACGTTTCGGTCTCCTGCTTGAGGGATGAACCGAGTCATCCGTGCAGCACGGCTACGGTCGGGCCTCCTCGCCGCTTGCGTCGATTCGACGCCGCGCTCGGCCTTCTGCACGCGGAAGCCGGGTACTCGAACGCTCACGTTGTTTGCGTTGGTGGTCGTACTGGCTGCTGGATGTGGTCAGCCATCCCTGCAGCCTGGGACGACGGCTTGGACTGACGAGGCTTGGCGGCGCCACACCATCGACGACAGCTCGCTAGGAGCCGATGGCGTGCGGCTGGCGGACGTCAACGGCGATGGCCATCCGGACATTGTGTCGCCGTGGGAACAAGGCGGAAAGATCCGCCTGTACGTCAACCCTGGGTCGTCCGGAATCCGTGATGCTTGGCCCGCGGTCACGGTCGGAGAGGTTGGGGATCCGGAAGACGCTCTCCTCGTGGATCTGGACGGGGACGGGGTCCTGGATGTGGTGAGTTCCTGTGAGGGGACCACCCGCTCAATGTACGTTCACTGGGCTCCTCGAGACGCGGCCCGGCTCTTGGATCCCTCGGCTTGGAAGACAGAGCCGATTCCGGTGACAGAGGGAAAGGCTCAGTGGATGTACTCGATGAGTCTGGATGTTGACGGCAGGCACGGTGTGGACCTGATCGCCGGCGCAAAGGGCGACGGTGCCAAGGTCGGGTGGCTGCGGTCGCCTGAGGATCCCCGCAACCTGGGTGGCTGGGATTGGCATCCCCTCTACAGTGCCGGCTGGATAATGACCCTGCGTTCTGAGGATGTAGATGCAGACCGCGACCTAGACATCGTTGCGACTGACAGGATGGAGGCTGGTCGCGGCGCGCTGTGGCTGGAGAATCCAGGCTCGGCCGGCAGCGCAGATGGGTCTTGGGCCCAGCATCGCATTGGTCCTGTGGGTGCCTATGAGGCGATGCACCACGATATTGCCGACTTGGACGGCGACGGATTGCGGGACATTCTCGTGGCAGTCAAGGGTGGGCCAATCCGCTACCTCCGTCGGACCGCCCAAGTGCCCCTCGCTTGGGAGACCCATCACATCCCGATGCCACCGGCGACCGGCAGCGGGAAGTCCGTCAAGGTGGCGGACATTGACCTCGACGGACAAATGGATCTTGTCGTAGCGTGCGAGCACGCCACCGAAGGCAAGATCGGAGTGTTCTGGCTTTCCTTCAAGGACGGTGCGATCCAGCGGGACTGGTCGCCGCACTCCATTAGTGGGCCGGAGGGCTTCATCTTTGACCTTCTCCAGATCATCGACCTCGACGCCGATGGTGACCTCGATGTAGTCACGTTGGAGGAGAAGGGGCCCTACCTAGCCTCTGGCTACAAGGGTGCAGAGTTGGGCGTTATTTGGTACGAGAACCCGCTGCGCTGACTGGGAGGTCTCGCTATCGCGGCTGTTGCCGGTCCTCGCCGAGCGGGCGCACGCTCTCCACTCTTCCTCTCAGCCACGGCCGGACATCCTCTCCCAAGAGTCGTGGTGCGACGGCCTGATGCTACGCCGACCACCATCGTTCTGGGCGGGGTTGACGGCTCGCATCGTCGGGTGGAGCCGGTTGAATTCCGTCGTCCGCCGCCGACCATCGACCTAAGATGATGGCCATGCGCCGTGTCACTGGGCGGTCCAGCGAGCTTGGCCCGAAGAAGCTCTTCGAGTTTGCGCTCCGGGCGTTGGCCCGTAAGCCTCATACGGTCGCTGAGTTGCGGAAAAAGCTCAGTCGGCGGTGTGCCGATGAGCGTCAAGTGGACGATGTCCTGCGGCGATTGAGCGCGTATCGTTACGTCGATGACGGCCAAGTTGCGGAGTCCTATTCCGAATTCAGGCGCGATTGCACCCTCTTGGGCCAGCGGCGAGTGCTGAACGAGCTCTTGCGGCGCGGGGTCGATCAGGCAGTAGCGGAGAGTGCCGTGGCCGCAGCCTACCAGCACACGGACGAGGTCGAGCTCGCTCGGGCGTTCCTGCGCCGAAAGCTAGGCAAGCGCCTATCGGAAGTACGAGTGGAGAGCCTTAAGCGGATGGCCCGGCTGTATGCAGCGCTGGCGAGGGCCGGTTTCGGCCCGCACGCGACAATAGGGGCGCTTTCCGGCCTGTCCGCGGATTCCGAGTTGCTCGACGCTGTCGAGGCCGCGTCAGCGGACGCATGAGATCCCGCCAATGGCGACGGTCGTTCCGAATCCGCAGTCGACACCGAGCGTTGCGCGGACGGCCCGGACGGGCTTGTCGATCCAGGCACCCAATGGACCAGCGGGACCAGCGCCGCAAGACGGCGTAGTTCGCCGGTCACACGCGGAGGCCACTGCCAAAGCGGCCCGCAGTGTCGAACAAGTCCGCTGTCATTGGCTCACGTCGGAGTCTGAATTACCGGGCGATCCCATAAGGCCAACGACCAAGAATGGCGTGGATGCCCGCAACCATAGCGTGGTCCTCGGCTGTTCAGACACCGACGAACGGTCGCGGGTCCAAGCAGCTTCCATGAGAGCATGTTCAGGAACAGGAGTGCCCCGCCGTCGCGCCGCTGCTTTGACGTACCAGATTTCTGGGCCGGCTCGAACGGCTGAGCAGTTGGGGCGACTTGTTGACACCACATCGGCTGGGTGTCACTGCAGTCAAGCAGCGGAGTGCTCGCGTGTGACCAATACGTCGGCGTTCGCGGTCGTCCCCGGCGAAGGAGTCAAAGCGAGATGGTAAGTGTCATGGACGGGGGTATGGGAAGGGAACTCATCCGACGTGGCGTCGCCAAGCGCAGTGGGCTGTGGTCTGCCAGAGCACTTCTGGAGGCTCCAGAGGTGGTCGTCGAGACGCACGGGGCCTTCATTGCGGCCGGTGCCGGGATCATCACGACCAATAGCTACTCTTGTGTGCCAAGTTACCTCTCGAAAGTCGGCTTGGAAGACAGGTACGTCGACCTTGCTGCTCTTGCCGGGCGACTCGCACGTAAGGCTGCCGACACCTCGGCAAGCAAGGTGCTGGTGGCGGGTGGGCTGCCGCCGCTCTCCGAGAGCTACCGACCGGACCTTGTCCCGAGCGATGGGGAGTCGGGGCCCGTTTACGCCGCACTCGCGCAGGCTTTGGAGCCATCGGTTGACCTGTACCTCTGCGAGACCATGGCGAGCGCTCGGGAATCGCGCAACGCCGCCGAAGCGGCGCTTGCCGCCGCGGCGCGACGGGGCCTTCCCGTCTATGTCTCGTGGACGCTTAACGAGCGGCCTGGCGAGGGCCTGCGAAGTGGAGAGAGCATCTCGGAGGCGTTCGGCGCCCTCAGCGACCTGAGGATCGATGCGTTCCTGTTCAACTGCACACACCCCGACGCGATCGAGGCCGGCATTTCAGAGATGGCTCGGCTGACAGATCGGCCCACAGGTGGATACCCCAATCGGTTCAATGTTCCCAAGGGTTGGACACTTGACGGAGAGATTGCCGTCGAGCCCCGCCAAGACGAGGGGACCCAGCGCTTTGTCGATTCGGCTGCGCGGTTCATCAGTAAGGGTGCGACGCTCGTGGGGGGGTGCTGCGGAATCCGCCCGGAAGACATCGCCGCGCTGGCAGAGTTCCTCCGGAACAACGAAGCTGAGCCCGTGACATCGGCTTCTCCGGTCTGAGGGGACACTCCGACTCTCGAGCACTCGTTCACGGATGGTCACTGGTGGATGGCAAGCAGGTCAGTCTCGTCCCGCCTCATACACGGGTGACCTTCAGGGAGCCACCAGTGGTGCTTCCAATCCACACCGGCATGCCTCTGAGCCATGCTATCCTCTTGCCTAGGCGGGGCGGGGCTTCGGCCAAGCGGTCCGGTCCGGAACTGTGAAGTCCGCCGGTCGCTGTGCATACCGGCAAGCTCGCGTGCGTGTGCCAGCGCAGGCCCTCTCTCGCCTTCGGAAGGCCAAGCGATGAAGGCCGCCAAGGTCGGACACCCGAGCCCCAAGCGCACGAATCGCTTCGGGTCCGCCGAGTACTCAGATGCCTCGGAAGCCCGCCGTTTGACCAGAGGCTCGAAATCGTGGGCCGACCGGCAGGAAGAGGCCGCTGCTAGGATTCCAGGCCCGACACGGGGGCCGTGCATGCAATTCCGTCGCCAATCGCCCCCCCGGCGCTGGCGCGATAAGGACCGATGCTCAAGCGTGGCCTGATCATCTGCGGGCTCTGCACGCTGGCAGCAGTCGGAGCGGCCCAAGCTCCCGATGCCCCGCCTGTCGAGGAGAGCGACTTCGTAATCACCGCCGAGTCCAACTTGGTGGTCGTGCCGCTGCATGTGTACGTCCGGAAAAAATCAGTCAACGGCTTGGGAATCGAGGCCTTCGAGTTGCGGGAGGACGGCGTTCTTCAAGACATCGCGTTCGTCGAGGGCCCTGCGGACGAGGGTGGGAAGACCTCGCCGCGTTCCGTGCCGACGGAGATAATGTTCCTGATCGATTTCAG
Source organism: Bryobacterales bacterium (assembly GCA_965203925.1). Classification (GTDB taxonomy): domain Bacteria; phylum Acidobacteriota; class Terriglobia; order Bryobacterales; family UBA6623; genus VXMF01. The sequence goes on along the minus strand of OZ241924.1, from coordinate 5,701,647 downwards.
TTACAGCGTGATGAGGCCTGGCCTGCTGGACTTCACGACGGTGCGCAGCACTATGTTGGAAGGCTTGCGGGACGATGTGATGATCTCCGTCTACGGGTTTGCGAGCACACTGAAGAAGTTCACCGGACCCACGCGCGACCCTAACAAGCTCCAGTGGGCGCTGGACCAAGCTTACGAATCGGAGACAGGCGGGAGCCGCGTGTACGAGGCGATCATCCAGACCGCTCGCGACGCTTCGCAGCGGGGTGGGAACGTCTCGAGGATGATGGTTGTGTTCTCGGACGGCTTGAGTACCACCAAGCTCAACCCTGAGGTGGTCGTACATACGGCTAGAGCGTTCGGCATACCGCTGTATCCCGTGGTCCTCGGTCACGAACGCCTCGTTCGGCGGTCGCAGAGGCGCGTGCCGAGGCTTGGTCCGTCTAGGTACCCTGCAGGGCCCCGGGGAGGGCAGTCCAATTCGCGCAGTCAGGAAAGCCGCATGCAGCTATTCGCGGACATCGGACCAAAGACGGGCGGGCGAAGCTATGACTTGACCGTTCTCAACAGCAAAGTGATTGGCAAGATTCTCGGCTCTCTGTCCCAGTTGGCAGAGACCGAATACGTGGTCGGGTACTACCCTCGCGTAGTGGATGAAGAGCTCACCGCCCACGAAGTCCGCGTTAGCTTGGTGAGCGAGGAGATCGGCAAGCTCTATGGGGGCCACCGGCTGGTAGTGCACTGAACCGGTGCGGTAGGCGCCGAACGCTTCGGAAGTGTCTGCCAGCGACTCCCACCGCGACACACGCGCAGCTCCCGGAGATCGCCAGTGAGCGGACCAAGGATGATGAGCTATTCGCCTCAAGGCCCTTCGCTGTCACATTCGACGAACGACAAACCTCCTCTGGAGCGGCACCACGCTCAAACGTGCAACCCTGAGACGGGAATCTTATGTCATTGAGGCGGGAATTCCGGATTGGACGAGCAAATATTCTTAATTGGACGGTGATATAATACGGATCGGACGTACGTATACTCCGGATCGGACGTACCACCGTGCCAAACCCAGCGAAAGGGCGAACGCATTTCGTCCCGAGGCACGCCGAGGCCTCTGTCCGTACCGCACTTGCCGACACTCGGGTCGTTGCCGTCGTCGGACCAAGGCAATCGGGCAAGACGACCCTTGTCCGCCAGATTGCCCAAGATGGCGGACGGCCATTCGTGACGCTCGATGACGAGATTTCGAGACGCTTCGCCATCGACGACCCGACGGGGTTCCTCCGAGCGTTTCCCTCTGCGGCGATTGACGAGATCCAGCGGTCGCCCGACTTGATCCTCGCCCTCAAGCGCACCGTCGACGACGACCCGCGGTCGGGCCGCTACATCGTCACAGGCTCAGTGGATCTGTTCCGGCGCGCCATCTCGCCGGACACACTCGCCGGGCGAGTCGAGTCCGTAACACTCCTGCCGTTCTCACAAGCCGAGATTGAAGTCTCAGCTGTGCCGACCTTTCTCCACCGAGCGTTCTCGGGAGATTTTCCTCGCTTCGCAGTCCTCGGCCCCACATCAGCCCTAGTAGAACGTGTCCTGATCGGAGGTTACCCCGAAGCTGTCGCGCGGCCGATCGCTGCGCGCCGGGCGGCTTGGCTGCGGTCTTACGCAAGGGTCATGGCCCGCAGGGATGTCGCGGATGCATTCAGGGTCTCGAAGCGCGATCAAATGGCCCGCCTTGTCCGCCGTGCGGCCTTCTCCTCAGGCGGGCTGCTGAACTTCTCCCGAATTGGGTCGGAACTGGGGATCAATGCCAAGACCGTTGATCGGTGGCTGATTCTGCTTGAACACCTGTTCCTGTTGCGCCGCGTCGAGGCATGGCATCGCAATGACCTCAAGAGGCTGGTCAAGACGCCTAGGCTCCACTTCTTGGATTCCGGGCTCCTCGCGGTGCTTCGGCGGGTCGGTGCGCCCGCCATCAAGAGGGATCGAACCAAGATCGGCCCGCTGCTGGAGTGCTTCGTCTACTCAGAGCTAATCAAGCTGGTCGATCTGGCGGAAGAAGACATCTTGGTGAGCCACTATCGGGACAAGGATGGGGTCGAGGTGGACTTCGTGCTGGAGCGGGCAGACGGGAAGACTGTTGGCATCGAAGTCAAAGGCACCGCTACGGCTCGTCCGGCTCACTCCCGCGGGCTCATGCGGCTAAAGGCAGCGTGCGCCGACAGGTTCGCGTGCGGCATACTCCTGCACGATGGCGATCGCGTCCAGCAAATCGCGCCTCGAGTGTTCGTGATGCCCTTCAAGATGCTCTGGGAATCGTGAACAATCCGCCGTGCTGACCGGCCGCCCCGATCTGCAGTTCTGCCGCTCTCCTTCCCAGCAGAGACTGACGACACGTCATCGCGATCGACTCTCGTAGCGGGAAGTGTCCCCGGGCGGAGATTGGGCGACCTTGCCGCGACCGCTTCCCAGCGGACCAAATCGCGATTCGCCCATCTGCAGTCCGGTCTCGTCCGAAGTTGTCTTCGGGCGGGTGCTGTGCACTAGTGCTCCCGGTCTGCCTGTTGGGCTTGGACCCTGAGAGATCGCGATTGAGCCGCTCCCGATCGGTTCGTCCGCGATCCCCGAATCAGGAGCAGCGATTTCGGCACGTGAAGTGGGCACTGCCGTCTCGTTCCCGATGGTCGACTCGCCCCCCATACGTGTGCCGTCTTCCCAGGTTCGACTTCTGGGTGCGGTTGGGAGTAGGCTCCTGTTCGACGTGTTCTGTCGATTCCTCCTTGGCTCAGTGTGCTCTGGATTCCGGATTTCTGCACCCGGTTCAAGTATGCTGGCAAGCCACACGGACTGGTTGCACTGTGCTCGTTGCCGGGATCATGAGCGGTACGTCTGTCGATGGGATCGACGTCGCCTTCGCCAAGATCAATGGTCAGGGATCCCGCCTAGCTGCAAAGACTGTGGCGTTCTCGGAGATTCCGTTCCAGAACGGGATCCGGGAGCAGGTCCTCGCGGTCTCGGATGCCGTCGTTCCCACGGCCGCCATCAGCCAGACGCACTACCTTCTCGGCCAGGTCTTCGCCGAAGCGCTCGTTATCGCGACGCGGGAAGCGGGTCTGGATCTTGCAGAGCTCGATTTGGTGGGTTGCCACGGGCAGACCGTGTACCACCAAGGCGAGCCGGCACTCCTATGTGGGCGACTCGTGTCCAGCACAATGCAGCTGGGCGAGGCCGCCTTTATCGCTCAGGCTTCAGGGAGTCCTGTCGTGTCAGACTTCCGCGCCGGCGACATGGCCTCGGGCGGACAGGGCGCGCCTATCGTGCCCTATGTCGACTACATGCTGTTGCGGCACAACACACTCAACCGCGTCGCCCTCAACATAGGCGGAATCGCCAATCTGACCGCCTTGCCCGCCGGTTCGCCTGCGAGCGACGTCATCGCCTTTGACACCGGCCCCGGCAACATGGTGATGGACCAGATCGCCAGCGCCATCTCCGATGGTGTGCACCGCTTTGACCGTGACGGTCGGATGGCCTTGAGCGGGCGTCCGGACGAAAGCCTGCTCAGGGCCCTTCTCTCGGATTCTTGGTACGACCGGCCTCCGCCCAAGAGCACAGGTCGGGAACGCTACGGCCTTCACTTCGTACGGCCGCTCTTGGAACTTGGATTGCCGCCGGCTCGCTTGATGGCGACCGCAGCTGCGCTGACCGTTCGAACGATCGTTGGGGCCCTCGAGCGGTTCGTGAAGCCCGAGATGGGGCTCGACGAACTGTTGGTCTCGGGAGGCGGCTGGCGCAATCCGGCCTTGATTGGACCCTTGAGGGCCAACCTTCCGAAAGTCCGCGTCAGGGGCACGGATGAACTGGGCATCGCAACAGATGCCAAGGAGGCGCTAGCCATTGCGGTGATCGCGTACGAGACGTTCCACCAGCGCCCGGCAAACCTGCCCTCCGCCACTGGTGCAAGCCGCGCAGCCACGCTGGGTAGGATCACCTGGCCCTGACTTCGCCAGATGCCGTGATCACTCCGCGACTGGAACCTGTGCCTTGATAAGGTTGCGCGCCTGTTCGCGAACAGACGCAGCCTCGATGTCTTCGGGCTCCCAAGCCAGCACGGCTGCCATCGCCGTAGCCGCCATCGATGGTTCTCCCGCTTGCAGCGCCAGACGGCCCAGTTCCCTTTGCGCAGATACCATGCTCGGGGCTAGGGTCACCGCCGTCTCCAGTGCTCTCAGGGCTTCCTCTGGCCTTCCGAAGCTCGCCAGAGCCAGGCCGAGCTCGTAGTGTGCTTCGGCTCGGTCTGGGTTAAGTTCGAGGCAGCGTCTGAGGGCATTGATGGCCCCTTGCATATCCGAACCCAGTTGGCGCAATGCGGAGCCGAGGCGCAAGTGCGCGTCTTCGTAGTCAGCACTTGCTTCCACGGCTTCCCGCAACAGGGGGACCGCCTCATCGATGCTGCTCGACTGGAGGAGTTGCCGCGCCTGCTGCTCAAGTAGGATGGCCCGGCTGCGTCCCGCGGCACGCTCCGCAACGGCCCGCGAGCGATCTGTGCTGGCCCGTGCCTCGTTCGTCCGCCCGGCGCGCTGGTATGCCTGGGCGAGGTTTCTGTGGGCCTTTCCTAGCTCAGGCTTCAGCCGAACGGCCTCCCTGAACTGAGCGATCGCACCCTCTACATCGTTCAGACGGAGCAGGACCGTTCCGAGCGTGTTCCGGGCGTCATAGTCCCCCGGGGCTGCTTCTACCGCGGCACGAAGCTCGTGCGCGGCCCGGTCCAAGGCTCCCCGGCGCTGCAGGCCCACGCCCAGAGCACGCCTCGCATCGACATGCCCCGGCCTGAGTTCGAGTGCTTTGGTGAACTCACCGATTGCCTCGTCCACGGCCCCGGCCTTCGTGAGGGCCAGGCCAAGGTTGTAGTGGCCCTCAGCACTCCCGGGCTCCAGGTCGACCGCCGTGCGGAGAACGGCGACCGCTTCTTCGGAAACCTCCAGTTCCGCAAGTGCCGTTCCGAGGGCCACAAGCGTCTTGGGGTTCTCCGGGTCCGCCTCAAGCGCCGCCCTTAGGTGCTCGACTGCCTCGTCTGTCTTGGCATCTAGCTGCAGAAGCGCTGCCAAGTTGTAGCGCGCTTCGGCAAAGCCGGGCGTCAGATCAAGCAACGTTCGCAGCATGCGCTCCGCCCCGCGCCGGTCTCCCCGCTTGCTCAGCGCGGCGCTGAGCATGTAGCGCGCCGGAACTAGGCCCGGGTCCGACCGCAAAGCGTGGTGGTAGGCCTCGACGGCGTCCTTGCCCCTGCCAGAGCGCTCCAGCGCCATCGCGCGGTGGAGGTGCGCTTCGGCGAAGTCCGGATCGATGTCCACGGCCCTTTCAAAGTGCGCCACCGCGTCCGAGAACCGTAGGCGGTCTGCCTGGATCTTGCCGATCGCAAGGTGGGATCGCTTGTCCGACGAATCTGCCTGGACCGCCGCGAATAGCTGTCCCAGAGCTGCTTGAAGGCTTCCTTCCTCCAAGTACCGCAGTCCGCGCTCGCGAAACGCTGCGGCTGAGTCTCCGGCACTTGGCCGCTGCGCGGGGGCCGCCGACGGAATCGCCAACGCCACGGCGAGAGCGACCAAGTGTGCGCCGGCTCTCGATCGGGGATGGGCACGCGGCACCGTGGCATCATGCTTAGCTTCCATCAGCATCGCTGTCTGCCCAGCGTTCCCTTGGACTAAGGAGATTCCTCGCGAACGATCCGCAGCAGGCTGCGTTTGGCGAACTCTTCCCTCTCTTCTTCCTTCTGCTGGCTCACCAGCGCCAGCAACTCGCGGGCGCGGCCCGCATCCCCGCGGCGGCGGTGCGTAAGGGCCAGCTGGTAGGTCGCGGAGACGTCCCCGGGGTCGATGGCGCGTGCCTTCTCCAGGTGCCCGATCGCCTCTTCGAGGCGTCCCTGCCTCGCCAGCATCTTGCCCATCAGCAGGCGGGACTGGAACAGGTCCGGTCGCAGATCGATCGAACGCTGCAAGGCTTCCACGGCCTCGCTCTCGGCCGGCGATCCGGGTGTGAGCCCGGAACGCTGAAGCGCCTCGGCGAGGAACCAGTGGACTAGGTAGTCGTCACCCGCAACATCCTTTCTAGACCGCAGGACCCGCACCGCCTCGGGCAGCCTGTCCTGCTGCATAAGGATCAGGCCCAGGGCAACGCCGGGAAGGTTGTTCTCCGGCGCTAGGTCGGCCGACCGGTCAAATGCTCCCTCAGCTTCGGGGAAGCGACCCTTCATCGCAAGCGCGACCCCGCGCTGGAGATGCATCCGGTGAGAGTCCGGCAGCCGGTCAATGGCGATGTCGGCGATCTCCAAACCGAGGTCGAAGTTCTCGCGCTCCAAGCAGAGTGCGATCAGATCCACGTAGTTCGACTCGTCAGATGGTTCCATCTCAATGGCTTCCCGCAGCGAGTCATAGGCCCGCTTGGTGTCGCCTATCGATTCGTACGACTGCGACAGCAGGTTGCGCAGCTCGGCCGTTCCGTGCCCGTCTCCGATGAGCTCCTCGCCGACCTCCAACGCACGATTGTGATTGCCGCTCTTGGAATGGGCGAGAACTAGGTTGAAGCCAATCTCGGACGGATCGGCGATGGCGCCGCGCGAGCGCTCTAGCGCACTCGCTGCGGCATCGAATGCTCCCAGCATTGCGAGGTGCAGGCCGGCTTGGTAGTGCACGTCCGGACTCGCAGAAGCTGGAACCCGGAGCAGGGCCGCCTCAGCCTTGGCTGGCTGACCGCTCTCTGCTAGCGCCCTCGCATACCTCACGAGCACTGCCGGGTCTTTGAGGACCAGATCGCCGGCCAGGGCGAAATGACGAGCCGCGTCCGCGAAACGCGCTTCGCCGAAGGCTAGTTCGGCAAGTCCAACGTGTGCGAAGGGAGCGCCCCGATCTGTTTCCTTGAGCCTTTCGAGGTACGGCTGAGCCTCCTTCGGGGAATCGCCGGCTAGCAAGCTAAGGGAGAGGTTCTTGAGCGCCGACTCGTACCGGGGATTCAACTGCAGCGCCTGTTGGAATGCGGCTTCGGCATCTGTACGCCGACCGGATGACGAGAGTGCCACGCCGAGGGCATTCAGCAGCAGGGGGTTGTTGGGGATCTCTTGGACGACCTCTTGCAGAAGCACTACGGCACCGCTCCACGAGCCCTGCCGCATGAGCAGTTCCGCCTGCCGGTACTTTTCGCGGGCTGGAGTGTCTTTGTCCACTTGAGCCGCACCGAAGCTCGCCGTGAACGCGAGCAAGAGGCAGAGATGCGAGAGTCGATCCACGGTGCGAGCCGTTACCCTTGGCGCCAAAATCGCTTGGGTACGTGCCTAGCTTACAGCCCCTCGAGAACGCTCCGTAGCACCGGAATTGGCGAGACTCGGCACAAGAGTTGCCATTCTTGCCGACCAGAGCGCCCTATGATCGCGAAAGTGGGCGTAAGATCAATCCTGCTAGTGTCGCGCGCGGCTCAGCGTGCGGCGGGTTTCGCAGTCACAAGAATGGGAGGGGCAATGCCATTGTGTACTTGGATTGATAGGCCGCATCGACCACGAGGCCGGAGGGGGGTCGGCCTGATCAGCCGCCTCTGCGGCTTGCTGGTGCTGGCGGCGCTCAGCCTTCCGGGCCAGTTCAGCAGCATTCTGGAGGGTACGATTACCGATCCGGCGTCCGCGGTCATCCCGGGTGTCGAGGTGGAGATCGAGGACAGCGCCACGGCCTCCATTCGCAACGTCTCGACATCGAGCGTTGGTCGCTACCGCGCCACCGCTCTCGCCGCCAGCACGTACAGGGTGACGGTGCGGGCAGAAGGATTCCAGACATACGTTCAGGAAAACGTCACGTTGGAGGTGGACCAGACAACCACCCTCAACATTGAGCTCGAACTCGGCGCAACCACTGAGACGGTGAGCGTCACATCAGCGCCACCCCTGATCGAGACCGGGGAGGCCAAGGTGTCAGGCCAGATCCAGCAGAAGGAGGTCGCGGATCTGCCGCTGGTGGGCCGCAACTTCATGACCTTGGTCGTCCTGACTCCTGGAGTGGTGGGCTTGCCCTCCGGCGGCGGCCAGGCCTATGCGCAGGCAACGGGAGACATCTTCTCGGCCGAGTACGGCGTCAATCTCAGCGGCAACGGCCAGCGTGCCGAGTCCAACAGCTTCAACGTAGACGGCGCATCCGTGAACGCCAGCCCCCGCGGAGGGGTTGTCAACTTCAACCCGAATGCGGACTCGGTGCAGGAGCTGCGCGTCTCGGTCAACAACTTCTCGGCCGAGTACGGTCGGAACTCTTCCGTCTTGGTCAACGTTGTCACCAAGTCCGGCACTAATGACGTGCACGGGACCTTGGGCTGGTACCACACCAACAACAGGCTGCAGGCTCCTAACCGATTCCAAGCCGCAGGCGTGCCGGTCTTCCGCCGCAACGAGGCAAACTGGAGCCTCGGCGGGCCCGTCGTGAGGAACCGCACCTTCGCCTTCGGGTCGATGGACATCCTGCGATCGGGCGTCGGGGCGGGATTCAGCCGGACCGTTGTGAGCCGGGAGTTTGCCAATGCCGTGAGGGAGCGCTACCCCAACAATCTGTCCAGCACGATAATGGCCGACTTCCCGGACATCTTGGTGGCCAAGTCGGTGAACCAGACGGCTGGCGACCTGATGGGGGCCGACTGCAGCGGGTCGACCGCCATCGACACTCCGGTCGGCGCGCTGCCGTGCAACTTCCCCGTCACGGACCGGGGATCGTTTGCGCAGACGCTGCCGCGCGACGGGATCCAGTGGACGGCACGCATCGACCACAACTTCAACCAGAGCAAGGACCGCATCTACGGTAGCGTTGCGCGGACCGTGACCAACCAAGTGTTGTTCGGGGCTCCTTCCGTGTATCCCGCATTCACGCAGATGCAGACCGAATGGACGGCATTCGCCAACATCAACTGGACGCGGATTGTCTCACCGAACGTCATCAACGAAGCTTCGTGGTCTTGGCAGCATGCCGAGGGCGACGCGCCGATTGGCCGCGGGGAGATCCCGAGGATCAACGTTCCGGGCATCGAAGGCTACGGTCAAGGATTCTCCGACGCTGTCTTCATCCAGAACAACCAGCAGTGGCGCAACGTGACCACCTGGAACAAGGGTTCGCACTCGTTCAAGTTCGGCGGCAACTTCAACTGCGACAGCGGCTGCCCGGGTGCAGGCGCACTGTTCGCCGCCGTCTGGGAGCGCCCCAACTACGGTTTCAACAGCCTCTGGGACTTTGCCCTGGACGATCCGTTCTCGCACGGCAACATCGGCTTCGATCCGGCGACGGGCGATGCGCGTGGCTTCGACTTCCGGCCGCGCTTCACGAATTGGGGCTTCTTCATCAACGACGACTGGAAAGTGCGCCCCAACCTGACCGTCACGTGGGGGTTGCGCTGGGAGGCGTTCCCCATACCGACAGATCTGGACGGCATCTTTGTCGGAGCGAACTTCCGCGGCGGGAGCAACTTCACCGAGCGGATCGCCGATGTCGGCGTGCGGCAGGGACCGCCGCTGCTGTCCACGGACATGAACAATGTTGCCCCGAGGATGGGCATTGCTTGGGATCCGACGGGGGCTGGCAAGATGTCGATCCGTGCTGGCAGCGGCGTGTTCTTCGACAGGCCCGGAGGGCAGTTCTACCGGGACTGCTGCACGAGCCTGCCGATCTTCGCGGTGGCAGGCGTCAACAAGCAGACTCCCGCCAAGCCGGTCTACGGTCTAAGCAGCACGCTGGAGTCGCCGTGGATGTTCCCCCGCCCGCCGAACCTCCAAGTCGGCCTCGACGAACGTGGAGGCTTAGTCGGCGTGCCAGCGGAAATTCAGATCTGGGAACCTCACCTGAAGAACCAGTACGCGGTGAACTGGTTCGTCGGCATCCAGTACTCCTTGGCGCGGGACTGGGCAGTGGAGATGAACTACGTCGGATCTCAGGGCACGAAGTTGTACCAGAACTACGAAGTAAACCGCTTCGCTGGCGACCTACTGGACGGCACGCTCGATCGCCTCAATCCGAGCTTCGGAAACATCATCTACGGCCAGAACAACGGCAAGTCGTACTACCAGGGGATGAACGCCAGCGTGAGGAAGCGGTTCTCGCAAGGCCTACTGTTCCAGGGTGCCTATACGCTGGGCAAGGCCGTGGACACCGGCAGCAGCTTCTCAGGGGAGCATCTTGTGGAGGTCACCGAGATGCGCTTCAATCGCGGCCGATCACGGTTTGACGTGCGCCAGAAGTACGCGATGAGCCTCATCTTCGACGTCCCCTCGCCGCGCCAGGCCGGGATCGCGAAGGCCATCTTCGGCAACTGGCAGCTTGGCGTCACAACCATTCTCCAGACAGGCTCGCCGTTTAACATCTCCTGCGGCCTTCCCTTCCAGCCCGTATTCGACGATGGTGGGAACTTGATCGGGAACAATGGCTGCGACTTCAACGCTGACGGCTTCAACAACGACCGTCCAGACACGCCGTCGTTTGGGGAGTCCCTTGGAAACGTCAGCAAGGACGCTTACTTCGACGGGCTGTTCAAGGCCAGTGACTTCCCGAAGCCGCAGAACGTGCGGCCCGGAACGTTGAGCCGCAACGCCTTCAACAATCCCGGATACAACAACACCGATCTCAACCTTCTGCGGCAGATCCCTGTCCGAGCGCTGGGTGAGGCCGGTCGCATCGACATCCGGGCCGAGTTCTTTAACGTCTTCAACGTTGAGAACCTCGGATCCGTCAACGGATCGCTGCAGAGCGGCAACTTCGGTCGCGTCACGAACACGTTCAGCGCGAGGAGCATCCAGTTCGGCATAAAGGTAGTCTTCTAAGGGAGGACCGGGCCGGGCCGCCTTGGCCCGGCCCGGTTGCTCCGCCGAGAGCGCTGGTCGATGGCGCGCTACATTCGTGCATCCTTGGCGGCCGTCGCCGCATTCGGCTGGTGGTGGATTGCGTGCTTACCGCTAGGGCGTGTTCCGGCGGCGGGACAGGCGGCACCTCCGGCCACTGGACAGGTAGCCTTTCAGGAGGTTGCCGCAGAGTCCGGCATCGGGTTTCTCCACGAGAATGCTGCTTCGCCGGAAAAGTACCTGATCGAGACCATGGGCGGCGGTGCCGCTTGGCTGGACTTCGACAGTGACGGTTGGCTGGACCTATACCTGACGAACAGCGCCGCTACCGAAGCCTTCCAGTCTCGGGAACCCTTCGGAGGAGTGCTTTACCGGAACTTGGCCGGAGACCAGTTCGAAGATGTCACCGGGCAGGCCGGTGTCGGCGCGAATGGCCTCTTCGCCATGGGCGTGGCGGTCGGAGACTACGACAACGACGGTGACCCGGATCTCGCGGTCACCGGATACGGACGTTCGGTCCTATTCAGGAATGAGGGGGACGGGACCTTCGCCGACGTGACCCACATCGCCCGCGTGGCGAATGAGGGCAAGTGGGGCAGCAGCGCCGCGTGGTTCGACTTCGACAAGGATGGCCTACTCGATCTCGTGGTGGTCAACTATCTGGACTGGAGTCCCGAGAACAACCTGTACTGCGGGGAGCCCAAGCCCGGGTACCGCTCCTACTGCCACCCGAACAAGTACCAAGGCCAGGGACCGACCCTATATCGGAACTTGGGTGGGGGGCGCTTCGAGAATGTCTCTGAGGCGTCGGCGCTTGGCGCAAAGGCCGGCAACGGCCTTGGAGTGGTGTGCTTCGACTTCGACCTGGACGGCTGGACGGACGTCTTCGTCGCCAACGACTCGATGGAGAACTTCTTGTTCCGCAACCTCGGGGACGGAACTTTCGAGGAAACGGCGTTCCTTGCAGGAGTGGCACTAGGAGAGAACGGCCAGGCGGAGGCCGGCATGGGGGTGGACGCCGGGGACTACGACAACGACGGTCGACCCGACCTCTACATCACGCACTTGGACTACGAGTTCGACCGCCTGTACCGAAACGGGGGGCAAGGGGAATTCTCGGACGCAACGTTTGAGGGCGGGATCGGGTACAAGACCTTTGACCTGAGCGGCTTCGGCACTCGGTTTGTCGATGTGGACAACGACGGCTGGCTCGACCTCTTTGTGGCCAATGGTCACGTCCTCGACAACATCGAGCTCTTCCACGAGGGAACGCGCTACGCCGAGCGGAAGCTGCTGTTCCGCAATCGGAATGGCAAGTTTGAGGAGGTCGGAGCGGTTTCGGGGGAGGCGCTCTCGGAGCCTCGTGTCAGCCGCGCCGCCGCCTTTGCCGACTATGACAACGACGGGGACGTGGACGTGCTCGTTGCCAACAATGGGCAGCCGCCGCAGCTCTTGCGGAACGAAGGCGGCAACGCGAGAAACTGGCTGCAGGTGGCGCTGGTGGGGACCGCCTCGAGCCGCGACGGAATCGGGGCTGCCGTGACGGTCTGGACCGGAGGTCGCTCCCAAGTCATGCAGAGGACGGGCGGGGGCAGCTATCAGGCGGCGCACGATCCCCGCATGCACTTCGGGCTCGGGAGTGCCCTGACAGTGGCAGCCGTTGAGGTCCGTTGGCCCTCCGGTGCTGTTGACAAGTTCACGGAGGTTCCCGCGAACACGGTTCTGACGGTGCGGGAGGGCGCTTCTGGCGGGCCTCAGGATGCAGCCGCCGCGGATCCGTCGCGCCAGCACTGAGCGGGCCTACACAAACCGCCGGACGTGCCGGAACGGACAGTGGCGGCAGCTTGCCCTCTGCGAAGGCGTCGTCTCACTCCAATAGCCGCATCGTGAAGTCCGTCTCGTCGAGGGTCATCCCGAACAGCAGGGGCAGACGTCCTTCGCTTCGGTCGAAGAACGCGGAGAACTCGTGTTCGGCCTTCGGGCCGCGCACGGAGACGTGAACCTCGTCTACTAGGCGCCGTTGCCCTTCCCATGCAAGCCAGCGCTCTTGGGCGTGTTCGAATCGGATGTTGTAGCCGGCCCCGAAGTACACCGTGGCCGCTGGCGGAATCCTCCCTGCCGCCAGTTCCAGGCGCAGGAAATAGACGAAGGTGAGCGCGTCCCGGGCGCACTCGGCCGTGCGGGTCGTTCCCGGTCGCTCCTCGCCCACGCGCTCGAGATTGGTCCTGTCCAGCTGCCCTCCCGAGAAACGCAGCAGTTCGCTCGCCCGCTTGCGGCCGTGGCGGATGTGCTTCTCGAAGCTCCGGGAGCATAGCTGACCGTCGGTCTGGGAGATGAAGCGGTCGTCGATCTCGGCCTTCGGATGGCTAGCGCGGATGGTGGCCTCGAAACGCCAGCCCGGATCCAAGAATCGTGCCTCAAACTCGGCCGTTCCAGCGCTCAGCCCGCTGGGCCAATCCAGCGAGTACTCAAGAACCTCGCCGCTCGACAGGCCCTCATTAGCTGGCTGTGCGGCCGCGACCGCGACGAACGCGAAGCCGGACCAGAGCGCGGACGAAGCGAGCTTCCGCAGCGGTTCAGGCTTCCGTCTGCACGAGGATGTCACCGCCGTTGTCTAGATCGCGAGCGGCCGGTGTCACGATCGTGCTCCTCGAAATGTAGATCTTGGCTCCGCTGTGCCTCGCCTTGCGCATGTCTCCTTCGCAAACGAAGCTGACCGGCCGGATCTTGGGAGCCGGGGGTGCGGGGTCGGGGTTGGCGTTGGTGGCCGGCCTGCTTGGATCGGGGGCACTGGGTGCCGGCGCCGGCGCAGTTTGGGACTTGCGACGATCCAGGAATCGGTCCACCACTGCCGCGACGGTCGGCGCGGGAGTCCTGTCGGACCTTGGGGCTGGGTGAGCCGGCCGCGCCATCGCTCTGCTTGCCAGGTACTTGTCCACCCTGGCGGCTACGGGACTCGGGGCCATCCCGGCGGGGACCGCCGGAGCCGCGTCGGAATCGAAGTCCTCGCCCGCCGCGAGCGCGGCGAAGTAGGCCTTGGCCTCGTCGCTGACGAAGGCCTCTTCAGCGGGGCGCAGGTAGCGGGCGATGCGTTTCACGTGATACAGGTGTGTGGGCCCGATGTTGTCGCCGGTCGAATTGCCGGCAATGGCCCCGCAGCCCAGCGTCATGGACGGCTCGACTCCGGTCGTAATGCCGGTCGATCCCTGCGGGGCTGGAGTGTTCACGAGCACGCGGAACGCGGGCGCCCTGCGGCCATATTCGCGGATGTGGGCCTCGTCTTGGGAGAAGATGACGCACGTGTGGCCGCGCCCGCCAAAGTTGAGCACGCCCACGCACGCTTCGACGGCCTGATCGAAGCTGTCGATAAAGTACACCGACAGCACTGGTGACAGCTTCTCCGCCGACAGCGGGTGGTCACGGCCCACGCCGTCTATCTCGACAGCCAATATGCTTGCGGAGTCGGGCACTTCGAATCCGGCCAGATTCGCGATGACTTGGGGCGACTGGCCGACACATTCCGGCCGGATGCGGAACTCGGGCGTGAACAGCAGCTCAGCGAGCGCTTTTCCCTGCTCCCCTTCGCAGATGTGGGCTCCATTCGCCCTCAGCGCGGCCCACACTCGCTCGCTGTGCTTGCGGTTGGTCACCAGCGTCTGCTCGCTCGAGCAGACGGTCCCGAAGTCGAACTGCTTGCCTTCCACTACGGACGCCACGGCCGCTTCGATGTCGGCCGAGTCGTCGACCAGCACTGGCACGTTCCCGCCGCCCACGCCGAGGGCGGGCTTCCCGCTGGAGTAGGCAGCCCTTACGATGCCCGCCCCACCCGTTGAGAGGATCACGCCGATGCGCTTGTGGCTCATCAGCTCCCGAGTGCCCGGGATTGTCGCTTCGTTAACGCACTGGACCAGTCCTTGGGGTGCGCCGGCCCTCTCCGCCGCCTCGGTCAGCACGCGCGCCGACTCGCACGTGCACTTGCGGGCTCTCGGGTGCGGGCTCATCACGATCGCGTTGCCGGCCTTGACAGAGACGAGCGCCTTGAAGAATGCGGTCGAAGTTGGATTCGTGGTCGGAAGGACTGCCGCGACCACACCCACTGGCACGGCCAGTTCCGTAATGCCGTCCTCGGGGATCTCCCTAAGGACGCCGATGGTCTTTAGCGGTGCGATCTTCTGGTGGAGCAGGTCGCAGTTCAGCAAGTTCTTGGCGATCTTGTCGCGAACGTTACCGTAGCGAGTCTCCTCCACAGCCATGCGGGCGAGCCGCACGGAGTTCTCCCGCGCAGCCTTGGCCATGGCGGCCACGATCGAGTCGACCTGCTCTTGGGTGAAGCCGCTGAAGGCTTGGCTCGCCTTGTAGGCGAGCTCGACCTTTGAGCGCACCTCCTGAATAGAGCGGAGATCCCGATCTTCGAGCATTGCGGCCAACTAGCCGTCCGCCCCGGTCGGCAGAATCGGCGCCACATCCTGGTACGGGGCCGGAATGACGTGAACGCTGATCAGTTCGCCCAGCCTGCGTGCGGCAGCGGCGCCCGCATCTGTGGCCGCCTTGACGGCGCCTACGTCTCCTCGGCAGGTGACCGTTACATGTCCGGCTCCGATCAGGCGTCTCCCTTCAAGGGTGACTGAAGCCGTCTTGACCATCGCGTCGGAAGCCTCTACGGAAGAGACCAAGCCGCGCGTCTCAATCATCCCCAGTGCTTGCATTTCGCCGTTTCGTCCGCCCAAGCCCAAGGTATCACAGGCGGTCAGCCCGAACCATGCTTTGCCGACTCACGCTGGAACCGTGGCAGGTGCGCATGCTCACCTCAATACGCAGCCCAAGAATGTCGTGGGCGGTCAGTCTTTACCGAAATAGCAGGCAGACCGGGGCGTCCACGGTAAATTCCGAACCGGTCGGCGTCAGCGCTCCGCTATCCGGGTCAAGCGAGAAGACGACGATGTTGTCGGAACTCTGGTTCGCGGCCATCAGGAAGCGGCCAGTCCTGTCGAAAGAGAAGTTTCTCGGGTTGCTCCCTCCCGTCGAGACGTGCCCCAAGCTCTCCAGGTGTCCGCCCTGGGAGTCGATCGCGAAGATGGCGATCGAGTCGTGTCCTCGGTTGGAGGCGTACACGAACTTTTCTGATGGATGTACGTAGATCTCCGCGGTGGTGTTGCTCCCGGAGAAGCCGCTGGGAAGAGTGGTGACGGTCTGGATGACCTCCAGAACGCCGGCCTCGGCGTCCAGCGAATACACCGAGATTGTGGAACCTAGTTCGTTCACGCCGTAAGCGAAGCGCCCAGAGGGATGCTGGGAAAAGTGTCTGGGACCGGATCCCGGCTCTACGGCTACATGATCAGGATCCCCGGGCGAGAGCGTCGCGGCTTGGGGGTCTGCGCGGTAGATCTTCACCTGATCGAGCCCTAGATCCGAGAAGAAGGCCAGCCGGCCATCAGCGGAGAAGTCTGCCGAGTGCGCGTGCGGTCCCTGCTGTCGCTCGCGCACGCTGCTGCCGGTGTGCTGGAAGAAGGACGCTGCGTTGCCTAGGCTGCCGTCCTCCCGGATCGGGAATGAGGCCACGCTGCCACTCTTGTAGTTGGCGACGATCAGCATACTTCCGGAGGGATCGACGCCCAGATGGCATGGCCAGCCTCCGCGCGAGGACACCTCGTTGAGCTTGGACAAGGACGCGCTGGCCGGTTCCAGTTCATACGCGACCACCGATCCGCTGCCGTCGGCGTCGTAGTCATCCGTTTCGCTGACCGCGTACAGGTAGAGCCCATTCGGGTGCAGGGCGAGAAACGAGGGATCGGAGATTTCCGCCACCAGCCCGATCGGCTCGACCGAGCCGTTCGTAGCATCGAAGCGGTAGGCGTAGATTCCGGCGCTGGTCTCGCGGGTGTAGGTGCCGACGTAGATCAGTTGCGAATTCGGGTCGGAATTGGGTGCCATGGGGCGATCGATCGAGCAGGCCGTCGCGAGGCCGACGAACAGGGCTATTTTGGCCACGCGCTGCACGGTACCCCGATCGTACACGCTTATCGACGGTCTCAGTGTCCCTGCCTCGACTGGCGACCCCTGTGCCGATTCGAATTCGCGTATTCCGGCGGGACGAGCAGCGTGCAGGCTGTCCGGCTGAAGCTGACGCGGGCCGGCAGAAAGCCGGCGATCTCACCGTCCACCTGAACCGGCACGGGCAACGGGCCGTCAGGAACGAGTCGCAGCTCGCGGCACCGCCGGAGGCGCACTCCCGGCCACAATTGGGGGCTGCGAAGGGCAGACGCGACCAAGTAGCTGCCGCACACCAGCCGACTGCTGCCAGTGACCTCGGATGCCTGGAAGTCACCTGCCAAGAGGTGGGCGCCAGGTGTGAATACGAGGCGTCCGCCGTACATCCGGCTCTTTGACACCACCGCCAGACAGCAGGAGCGGCCGGGTTGCGCATCTCGGTCGGAGATTACACGGAGCATCGGGAATCTTCGTAGGCACTGGCTCGCTCCTGAGATCCAGTAGGCCCCTTGACCAAGGCTGCGCTTGAGCCTTGCGGAGACGCGCATGGCGATAGCGGCGTCGAGGCCCGCGCCGCACATCAGCAGGAAGTATCGGCTCGTAGCCGTGCTCTCGAAATGGACTTGCCCCAAGCGCACGCTCCAAGGTCTCAGGCTGGGAAGCGCCGCGGCCGCCGCTACGGGCTGCCGCGGAAGCCCGATCTCGTGGGCCAGAACGTTCGCCGTGCCCCCGGGGAGGACGAGCAGGGCAGGGGACTCAGTTCCGGCCAAGGCTTGGACGGCCTCATTCACCGTCCCGTCGCCACTGAGGCATACGAGGAGATCGCAACCCCGGTCCGCCGCTTCGCGAGCAATCTGGCCGGCGTGTCCCGGCGAATCCGTTACCAGCAGTTCAACAGAGCCCGTCGACCGGGCCAATACGGCTTCGACCTCGCTCGCGCGAGATTCAGGAGTGCGTCTCCCAGAGGCCGGATTGAATATGCACACCGCCTTGCGGAACTGCACCGGACCTCATACTAGTACCAGCGGCGGACGAATCTGTCCTCCCCGGGGACGTGCCAGCGACTGATTTGCACGTGCCTGCCCGCAAGGCCGGTCCAGTTCCCCCCAGATCTCCGAACCCTCGCACTTGCCCGTGCGGCCGGAAACGGACGTAGGTCTGCTGACATATCCTTGCAAATCATCCACGCCATGAATGATTTGCAAGGATGATTGCGCGACGAGCTAGGGTTGCGATCCTTGATGCCCTCGATTTCCAAGCTGCGATTGCCATTGTCGGACCAAGGTAAGAAGGTAACTCGGTGATCGTTGCATGCAGGTGCCATTCGTCCCATCAGACTCGGCAGTTGACGGCATCACTTGGTGGCGTTCCCCATTGGCTTGCCGCCAAGAGAGCACTCGGAACGCTATGCCTGTGCGGTCCCGCAGACGCTGAAGCGATGGAATCGGTCCACTCGTGGGGTCTGGCAATCCAATCGTGTTCTCGCGACGTGCTCCGAGACGGTGATCGGGTCCCAACCCTCCCACCAGGAACCAGCGTCTTGCTCCTATACTGATCCGGTGGGCGGAGACCGCGCACCGGCCTTGTCGGTCGAAGAGCGCGTGCGCTGGCTGTGCACCGAGATCAGGCGTCACGAACATCTCTACTACGTCCGCGACAGCCCGGAGATTACGGACACCGAATTCGACCAACTGATGCGAGAGCTTCAGGACTTGGAGTCTCAATTTCCGGCACTGGCCCACCCCGCATCGCCGACCCAACGAGTCGGAGGTGTCCCTCGTGAGGGAGTCGAGAAGGCCTCGCACTCCTCCCCACTGCTGAGCCTAGACAACGCTCTCGACGACACGCAGCTGGCCGAGTTTGACCGGCGGGCGCGGGAACGGCTCGACGTGGAGGAGATCACTTATGTCGGGGAACTCAAGTATGACGGCGTCTCCCTCGCCGTTCGCTATGAGTCGTGCGAGATCGAATTGGCTCTCACCCGCGGCGATGGGAGCCAAGGTGAGGTCGTGACACCCAACGCATGCACGATTCGCTCGCTGCCGCTCGCGATCCACGCCAAAGAGGTGGGGCGCTGGGGACTTCCCCAGACTGTCGAAGTCCGGGGAGAGGTCGTCATGCCCAAGAGCTCCTTCGAGCGGCTCAACGAGACGCGCAGCGCAGCAAAGGAGCCGCTCTACGTCAATCCGCGCAATGCGGCCTCAGGTACGCTGCGCATGCTGGATCCATCGGTCACAGCTCGTCGCCGCTTGGATTTCTTCGCATACACGCTCCTTGCTGGTGGCGAGGACGCACTAGGTACCCACTGGAAGTCTCTGGCGGCCCTTGAGTCGCTCGGCTTTAAGGTCGACCCGGGCCGGGCGCGGCTGATCGGCCTTGAGGCCCTCCGGGCCTTCAGGGACGAACGCCTGAAGGAGCGTGAGTCCCTCCCGTACGAAATCGATGGCTTGGTCTTTAAGGTCGATCGGGCCGAGCAGCGCAACCTGCTCGGTGCGACGTCAAAGGCCCCCCGCTGGGCAATCGCCGCCAAACCCAGTGCGGAGCAGGCAGAGACCGAGGTTGAGGGAATCGACACTCAGGTGGGAAGGACCGGGGCGGTCACGCCGAGAGCGCTGCTGAAGCCCGTGAGGGTAGGGGGTGTGACTGTTGCCCGAGCAACGCTGCACAATGAGGACGAGATCGAACGCCTTGGACTGCAGATCGGGGACAGCGTTCTCGTGGAGCGCAGCGGAGACGTGATCCCGAAGGTAGTTCGGGTCACCCAAGAGGCTCCCGACCGGACGCCTTTCGTCATGCCGAAGCAGTGCCCGGCCTGCGGCGGTGATGTCGAGCGGCCGGAGGGCGAGGTGGTCTTGCGCTGCGTGAACAATAGCTGCGGGGCGCGATTGCAGAGTTCGATCCAGCACTATGCGTCGCGGTCGGCAATGGAGATCGACGGAATCGGAGAACAGATCGCCAAGCAGTTGGTCGATCTCAATCTGGTCAGCGATATCGCAGACCTGTACGATCTGCGGCAGCGTGACTTAGCAAGCCTCGAGAAGGACTCAGCGATTACCGGAGAGAAGGCGCGTAAAGTCTTAGACCGGCTCGAAACCGCCAAGTGCGATTCCGGCCTCTCCGATTTGCTGGTGGCCCTGAAGATCGGGGGAGTTGGAGAGGTCACCGCCGAAGCACTGGGCGAGACATTTGGGTCGATCGCCGATCTGGCATCCGCAAATCTGGAGGAAATTAAATCGGTCAAGAAGGTCAACGCGTCGGCGGCGTTAGCCGTTGAGAAGGAGTTCTCATCACCTGGCACGATTCGCCTGCTAGATCGGCTTCACAGCCGGGGGCTGGCATGTTGCGCTCCTCCGGAGGGCGGGTGGCACACGCCAGAACCAGAAGGCGGGACGGGAAATGGGACGGGTACGTACAACAGTGCCGACTCGATCTCCAAGTTCGCGAACGAGCTAGGAGTAAAGGGTCTCAGCAAGAGATTGGTGGGGCAGCTGCTCAAGAGTGGGGCAGTGCGGGATCCGGCGGACCTGTTCGATCTTTGCGAGGAACAGCTGGTCGGGCTCGGCACTACCCGGCTCGGCGCCAAATCTGCCAGAAAGATCTTGGAGGCGTTGGAGCGAAGCAAACGCGCTCCATTGGGCAGGCTTCTGTTTGGCCTCGGTATCCGTTACGTCGGTGACCGAACGGCGACTTTGATTGCGCAGCACTTCGAGAGTCTGGATGCGATTGCCGCCTCGGGCAAAGAAGATCTCGAAGAGGTTCCGGAGGTGGGCCCTCAGATCGCGGCATCCATTCAGGCCTTCTTCGCCTCCGAACGGAACAAGCGCCTGCTCGAGCGCCTGCGCACCTCCGGCCTGAACTTTGCCGGGGAGTCTCTCGAGCTTCAGGATGCTCAGCCCCTTGGCGGCAAGATCTTCGTACTGACGGGCACACTAGAGAGCATGTCGCGGGCGAAGGCCAAGGCCGCCATTGAGAGCCTTGGAGGCAAGGTTACGGGCTCGGTCAGCCGCAGGACCAGCTTCCTGGTGGCAGGCAAGAAGGCCGGCTCGAAGCTGAAGAAGGCGGAGGGCCTAGGGGTTGGGATCCTTGACGAGCAAGGTCTTCGCGATCTCGCGGGAGGGGCATGGCCGGCGTAGGCAGGCAACATTGGGGAGATGAGCTGGCCGGTAGAGGTGATCTTCGTCTGGTTTCCGATATTCGGGTCACTGGTGTTCGTGGCGTGGTTCGGCGTGAAGGTCTGCCGCGACGGTACGGCTCCCGTCCAGGTGGTCTTCGACCGCCGATTCCTGACCGTATTCCTTTACACGGGCGCACTGTTGGCGATCTACCTATCCACGTTCCACTTCTTCTACGTCGGGCTGACACGCGAACCGAGCGAGCTGGCGCCGCCTTCCAAGGATCGTCCCGCCGGCGCGCCCCGAACCGTCGCGACTACTGTCAGCATCACGGTCACGAATCCGCCCTAGGGCTGGGGTGGGTTCTGAGGTGCTAAGAAGCCGTTCAGTGGCAAGCTGCGCTCCGCCGAGTCCCAGCTGTCACACTCTCCCCGGCATCAAGTCCAGAAGCGCGGTGTTCAACCAGGCGTTCGACTGGGCCGTGATTAGAGCAGGTTCGATCTCATTCACTTGGGGTTCTTCGTCGGGGGGCCTGACAGCGTGGAGAGTAGGGCGAAACGGGTGAGTAACCGCTCGGGCCGGGCCGTTCCGGGTACTAACGGGATGGGGACGATTGCCAATCGTGCGCCACTTCGAGACTACGATGGCACAATTGCGGCAGTTGGTCAATTGGCTGGATGGCCGAGGCGTGCTGTCGGTGGCTAGGGAGAGCATGTATGTGTCCCGGAACGCGCTGCACCCGCCGCCTGAGGAGCAAGGACTCGGGTTCCTGCTAGTCAACGCTAGGCAACTCGAGGCTCTTGATCTCCAGTGCAATTCCTCCTAGACGTTGTCGCGAACTTTGGCATTCTTGCGGACGGCTCTGCGCCCGGCCTTCCATTTGCCCTAGTTCGCGAGAGCTTGTGCGACGCTGTCCAAGACTGACGGCGTCTACGAACGAACAGCTGCGCTCGTTATGCCGATGCAACCACAGACGAGCTTCTGCTTCGACGTCCTGGTCCACGTGGATCAACGCGACCTTGGATGACCGTTCCAACGCATTAAGAAAGCTCACGGCTGCCTTGTGTTCGGCGCGGCGACGCAAGAAGGTCCAAGTGTCCCCGGCTACGTGGTTACCGCACAGCAGCAAGCCCGGCCCGTCGTACCAGATCGCAGTTGCCTCGGCGTGGTGCCGATCGCGCGGCACGAATAGCGCGACCCAGAAGCTGGTGTCGACGAATCGCACTTGCCATAGACCACGTCGTCGAAGTCAACGGGATCAAGATCGACCGTCCCGATCAGGTCCGTAAGTGGATCAGGATCCGTTCTTGTGTGCGTGCCGTACCGAGCCGCGACACAATCGCGGATCAATGAGGCTTTGGACCGCTCGAGTTTCGCTGCTTCGACTTGAAGTACGTCGTCCAGGTCTTCTTGTATGTAAATCTGTATACGGCGCGCTCTAGGTATACACGTATGGGACTGCACAGCACTGCCACCGAAGTCATGGGGCCAGAACGTAGTGGGGCGCACCCTGAACTAAGTCAACGGCGGCCCAGCTTTGACGGTCGCGACAGCTGGCCAAAGGAGGACGGCGAGTGAACACACTGCTAGGATCGTCGAATCGCAGATGTGGTTCCGCCATCTTGAGCCCGACCGGCCGACCAAAGCGGAAGTCTGAGTGTCCATCATGATGAAGTCTTACGACCGTGCTCCATGGCGTGCCGGTGTGGTTCTGGCAACTGCGAGCCTGGCGGCGGCACCGTGCCATCCGCAAGGGCCCCGGCCTGCGGTAACCACGCCCGTGCGTCTGCTCTCGGCTTTCTACGGACTGGACGACAGCCTTGGGGTCGGAATCAATCGCATCTGCCCGGGCGGGTCCGGGCAGGACGGCATGCCGGTCGTCCTGTCTCATACGATTGACCCGGAAACCCTCCAGCGCGAGGACTTCCGCGTTCTCACGCGGTCAGGAGCCGAACGCACTCCCTTGTGCGTGACGCTCGCGCCGGCCCGCGACCCCGGCGAGCTCAGAACCGTGCTCCTCATCGGTGAGCTCGGCGACGCCGCCAACGACCCTCCGGTGAAGGTGCTCATCGTCGGTGATCTGCCCTCGGACGGCATGACGGGCCGTCCGGCGAGTTTTTGCGGCATGGAGAGGCATGTCATTCCGCTTGACGCCGGGCCCACGCTCGTGCTGGCGGAGGTCGTCCCCGAGGACGAATGGTCCATGTCGGGCCGCGGGTCCGCCTGTCCGGCAGGCGCCCGACAGGTGGTTCGGGTGACCTGGGCCGGCGGAGTCCGGCTGCCGAACGGCGGCGACCCCGGCGACGCTGAGCGGGTGCTCTATCGCGTGACCGTGGAGCGTCCGGACGGCACGCGCGACGAAATCGCCCCGGCGGCGCTCGCGGAACTCGGCGACAGTGACAACAACCATCTTCTGTGCCTCGGCACGGCCGCCCCGGCCGTCTCTGTCGCCTTCCCGGCCGGCCATCTTGTCGACCCCAATCGGGACCTGAATCCTGACACGCAAGTCGCAGTCACAACCGTCCTCCGGCCGGGGCCGCACGCGGCATCAGCCGTCACCCGGGATCGCCCCAGGCAGTAGCGTAACGAGCCCAGCGCGAATCGGGCCGATTTGCTCCGAATCCACAAGCGTCCGCCTTTCGCGGGACCTGCCCACCCGAAGAGTCACGCTACCTGGAAACTCGAGCTTCGGTTTGCTCGCGGCGACTCTTCGTCATGAGCCTCTCGATGTCTCGAACACGCTGCCCTGGGCCACTTCGCTGCTCGCCCGGCCTACCGCGTCTTGTACTTGAAGAACTCCACGGCTTTTCCTAACGCCTTGGAGAATGCAGGGGCTGGGTCATACTTGCCGTCTGTCTTCCTGGGGCCAAAGTAGAATCCGTGCCGCTCTCCCTGATAGATGTCGATCGACGAGTCCTTCCCCATCTCGGCAAGGATGGCCTGCGTCTTCTTCACCGTACCGAGAAACCCATCCGCGGTACCTACGACCAAGAGCAATGGAGAGTTGATCCTGCTGAGATGTTCGCGCGCCAGCTGCTGATCGAAGCTGTCGTCGGAGAGCTCGCCGTCCGATGGGCGATTTGGTTGGACTTCATCGCGGGAAACTCTCATGTAGGTGTAGGCGCCCGGCGCGTTCAAGACCGCTGCGGCGACCGACTCTTCTCCGAGCGCCAAGATACTGGTCTCCGAGCCCAAACTTCCGCTGTATAATCCGACCCTTTCAGGGTCCACGTAGGGTAGCTGTTTCGTGTATCGGACGACCGATACAACGTCGCTGGCGTAAGAGAACTCTCTCGGGCCTTCTCTTCCGGCAAGCTGGCGGCCTCGATAGTCGGTCACCACCACCAGATAACCTTCCTCGAGGAAGCGTTCAGCGACCATGCCGCGAGTTTGGACTTCCCTCTTGAGCGCGCTCATGCCACGCCCGCCCGGCGCGCCGTGCACTAGAATCACGGCCGCGAGAGCATCTTCGCTTTGGGGCCGAAGTAGAACCGCCGGGATATACAGTCCGTCGGCGGAGCGGATGTAAGCCTCCTGAATGGGGATTCCGACACCCTCGATTTCGCTGTTGTAGACCAGGTTTACCGGTTCCACCAGCGGCCGGGGTCGGCGCGCTCTATCCTGCGACAGGGCCAACCCGCCAAGAAGGAGAGCAAGCAGGGGGCCTGCGGCCGCTGCGCTGCTGTACATTCGAGTTCTTGCTTTCACGGAGTCTCCATCTCGCTCGGTACAGTTTTGGAATCCCGTCGGGCATGATGGACCCACGCCAGAGAGTTTCCCGTTTCCAACGAGAACAGCATTCTCGACCGGGCCGCTTGGTCTACAGTGGTTGAGCTGACTGACCGGCCACGCCTCACAGTGCCCTAGATTGTCGCAGTCCGCGTTGTCGGAGGCGAGCCGGAGCCGCCAAAGTGGCTCGGCCAGCGCGCATCGTTTCGCTCGCTTGGGCGAGCGTCGGGCAGCGCCAAGAATGACACTCCCGCTACGCTGTCCGGAGAGTCTTGGCGCGCGTGCTCGCCACCAACCTCCACGGCGACCCGAAGCTGGCTACTACTCCGACAATCAGCAGGATCGCCGCTGAGCTGAGTTAGGACAGGATATCCCGCAAACCTCATAGAGGATGCTCTCCAGCAGTCGCGACAGCGACGCCCATTGCCACCTAGGTCGGAGCCGCAAGGCGCTCGGCCACACCGAATCGGCTGGGAGCCTGTGCCGGGCGGCGGTCGGTCTCAACCGTGAAAGCGAGGAGAAGTCCAGCAAACCGCCGCTGTTGCTGGAGACGATGCTGTTTCGGCAGCAGCGGTTCGAGCAGGCTAAGACCCTCCTATGGGAAGTGCTGCAGGATGACCCCGACAGTCCTGGCTGGGACTGGCCTTTGAGCAGACCGCGGATCTCACCCGTCATAGCACTGGAGAGTGCGGCCGCTCTCAGCGATCCGATCACCGTCCGCACTACGCACTTGCCCGGATCTATCGCCGAACTGGGTGCTTGGCCGACTCTTCTGAGGCGCTGCGCAGCTTCCTTGAACTGCGGCGGCGGTCGGAGTCCGAGACCCACTGAAGGCTTGGCGGGCCGGACGAGTTTCCCCTCAGTCCCCGTCGCTCAGTCCGAAGGAGTAGAGCGTGGACGAGTGGTCGACCGCGTACACATAGCCATCGGCGATTGCGATCCCGCTGAAGTGGGTCCAAGTGTCGAATGTGTCCGGGCCGGAATCCCACAGCATCTTGCCGGACTGGGCGTCCAACGCCCGCAGGCGGGCCCTTGATGCGTCCTCAAGGCGCTGGGAGTCCTTGAGCAGTTCATCGGAGTTGAACTCTCCGTATGGGAATATGCCGGCATTGACCGTCTGGCGGATGTTCTCGCCGTTCGAAAGCACAAATACCACGTCGTTTGCGATCGCTACCGGCTCGGGGACCGCTGAGTCCCCGCTGACCCACTCGGCCTTCAGGTAGGGCTCGCCCGTCTCGGGATCGTCGGCGAGCGTGAAGGCCATCACCGATCCGTTCGGATTGGGGCCGTTCGTCACCGGAAACTTCGGAGCCTTGGTCGAGACTGGCCCCCATGTGGGCACGTACACCCAAACCTTTCCTTCTGCGTCGACATAGCTGGAGAAGCCTCCCCACAGGCCCTTCGCCTCGAACCACTCGTCGTCGTTCGACAGCAGGGGCGTCGTGTAGAGATTGTCGTGGTGGGTGAGTCCGCCCATATCCTCGGAGTCCATCAGATACAACAGGCCCTCCTTGCCGCCGATGATCACCAATTCGCGGCCGTTGTAATCCACGACCAGCGCGGACGCGGTGATGTCGAAGTCACGCTTCCAGACATACTCCCAGTTCGAAGGCGTGAAATAGTCGACAAGCTCCAGTGTGTCCGGGTCTAGCCGGAACATGGTATTCCCGAAGATGCGCAGGCCCGGATTATAGGGAGCGTCGCCCGTCCCGCCGTAGATCGCACCGTCCCGGCCGATCGCCACTCCGGCACGTCCCCACACGCCTGCCCCGTATTCTGGCGTCGAGCGCCACACGCGAATGGTTATATTCTCCGGGTTCGAGACGTCAATCGAGGTGACGCCGGACACGGTGTCGCCGCAGTTCTGCGAGATCGGTGTGTACAGCACGTCGCCGATACGGTTGAGGCTCCACGTCTTGGCGAAGGCTGGGACCCACTGCTGGGAGCGGTACTTGGCGGCACCTGTCGCGAGGTCGAGGGCGTGGAGCCGCCCGTCTGTCGAGATCACGTAGATCGTGTTCTTGGACCGGTCCACCGTGGGCGTGGCGTTGAGGCCCTTCGGGCAGAGCCACATGCCCGGCACCTTGTTGACGACATCGGTCCGAAACTCCTTCTCCCACACAATCTCGCCATTCTCGGCGTCAATCGCGTAGATTACGTCTGCCGTGCCAGCGATGTACACCAGATCTTTGCGTGCCCGCCGTCCTTCTCCGGTTCGGACGTCCGTCACGACGATCGGTGCCGTGAGGGCCGCCAGCGACTTCGGCTCGTTCTTCACGGTGGTCTTCCACTTCAGGACCATGTCGCCGACGTTGTCGCGGTCCAGCACTACCTCCGACCTTGCCCAACCGCTGCGGCGAGCGTCGTAGCTGAAGGTCAGCCAGTCACCCGCGAGGCAGGGCAGAGTGCAGGTGAGGCTCAGGAACAGAGTCAGGGTGCAGGTTCTCATTGGAGATCCATCATGCGGAGACGCGCAGATCGGCTCGGCGGGTTCAGTCGGAGAGCCTAGCAGAATCCGCAGGTCCCGTGCCCTGCGGTCGGCTTGGAGCCGCCGATAGGCCTCCAGTTGCTCCTTGTGCCCTAGGGTGTCTCCGTCCGCACGGTACGCCTGGGCAAGCTGGTAGCGGGCGCTCGGGTTCTTCGGATCTGCCTCCACGGCCGTCTTGAGGTGGACGATTGCTTCTCCGCCCCTCTGCAGCTCCAGGAGGAGCTTGCCTGAGGCAACGAGCGCTTCCCCGAAGTCGGGCTGCCGCGCGACGGCCCTTTGGAGGTAGCCGATCGCTTGTTCATTGCGGCCCATCACGTAGTGGAGGTCCCCGGCCCGAAAGGCCGACGGCGTATGGCTCGGATTAGCTGCGAACTCCAGCTCGAAGTTCTCCAGAGCCCCGCTCGCTTGGCCGGTCTCGCCGGCCTTGGCCAGAAGGGCCTCGCCGAGACGGTACCGCAGGCCGGGACGGTTGCGTTCCTTGGCCACAGCCTTGCGGTAATCGTCACCAGTGTGGGTCCGATCC
Source organism: Bryobacterales bacterium (assembly GCA_965203925.1). Taxonomy (GTDB): domain Bacteria; phylum Acidobacteriota; class Terriglobia; order Bryobacterales; family UBA6623; genus VXMF01. Next base: position 5,673,988 of record OZ241924.1, on the reverse strand, counting down.
CGAGAACCGTCAACAGGTATAGGCTGTGGCTGATAAGTGCGGATCAGCGGCGTGGTAGCCCTGTCGGGAGCCCGAGGACCGCACACGTAGCACTCCGAAGTCCGCATTCTGGGGATGGATGACAGCGACGATACGGCATCTCACAGGCATAAGTGTGCAAGCCTGCGGATCTCACGCCCCGTCCTTCGGATGGGCTGGCCAGGGTCTCAGAGCCCGGACTTGGTGCCAATTGCTCGGAGACGGACTCGCGTGGGGACACACAACACCGCTAGCGGAGCGGTTGGCGCTATCTATGTAGCCTTTCTAGGACAAATGTCCGGAAGCGTCTCTCCCGATCCTGTTGCTCCGAGTCGCCGGGCCGCCGCACGGGGATGTTAGCGCCGCTCACCGAGTTCCGGGCGGCTGCTCTCTCCCGAGTCATCGCGATTTGGCCGTCCTTTACGGCCCCGCTGTATCTGTAGACGACTACGTTGATCTGGTTTCCGGCCTGTTCCATCAGTTCGACCTCGAACTCCAAGCTGTGGCCCGTGACGCTGCCGCGGACGATGGCATCGCTGGCCCCTTGATCGTTGTAGGCCTTGCCGCTAAGCGAGCTGCCACTGTGTGCGAGCCGGAACACCACATCTTTGGCGGCGGTACGCCCCTGCGGTGGGATCGTCCCGATCCAAGTTCCTGTCAGGTCCGCTGCCGCCAGCTGCGCACCAGCCAGCGCCAGCACACAAGTCAGGGAGGCGAGAACGCGCCCCGGGCTACGCATGGAGCAGTCCGCGGAGCGGACCTGTGCTGTCGGCAAAGCGGTCCACTGGAGCGCCGAATGCCTCGAGCATTGACACGTAGAGGTCCGCCAAGGGGTGGTCTTCCGTATAGACGAGGTGCTGGCCGGGGTCAACCCTCCCGCCGCCTCGGCCACCAAGCAGTACTGGAAGCTTGTGGGGATCGTGCTTCTGCCCGTCCGCAAGCGCTGATGCGAACAGCACCATTGAGTTGTGGAGGACGTTCGAATCGCCCTCAGGCATGCTCTGCAGACGGCGCAGGAGGTAGCCGAACTGCTCCACGTGCCAGCGGTTGATGATCTTGTACTGCTCCAGCTTCTCTTGCACTCCGCCGTGGTGGGAGACTTCGTGGTGGCCTGAAGAGACGCCGTCCAGGAATCGGAAGCTCACGTTGCTGACTGCGTTTCCGAACATGAAGGTCGCGATCCTAGTCGTGTCTGACTGGAATGCGACCGCGATCATGTCGAGCATTAGGCGCACATGCTCAAGATGGCTTGATGGTCTGTCTGTAGGGGCATGGCGGGGGTCCAGCTTGGCCAGTGGCTTCCACTGGCTCTTGCTTTGGTCGCTGGATCGCTCGACCCGGGACTCGATCGACCTCACGGAAGACAGGTACTCGTCGAGCCTCGCTCGGTCAGCGGCGCCAAGCTCTGCGCGCAATCGCTTGGCGTCTCGCAGGACCCTGTCCAGCAAGAGGAAGTCCAGTTTGGCGTCGGAGGCCTGCGAGCCGCTTGATGCTCGGAACAGGCGCTCGTAGACTGCCTTCGGATTGAGTTCGCGGGCAAGCGGTGTCGTTGGGGTCGCCCACGAAATGTGGGAGCCGTAGACCCTGGTGTAGCCGACGACGGCGTCGTTGCCGACGGCCACCGGTGTCACGCCGAGCTCCAACGATGGCAAGGGCGTCAAGTGGCCTCTGGCATTGGCCGCAACCTGGTCGAACGAGACGCCGTTGCGCAGGTCCGCCCCTTGCGTCTTCTTGATTCGCGAGCATGTGAGGATTGACGCCTCTTTGACATAGTGGCCATCGCCATCCTTGGCCTGCTCGTTCCACAGGTTGCTGAGAACGTTGACTTCTCCCCGTATGTCCGCCAGTGGCTCTAGGCTGCGCGTCAGGTGGAAGTCGCGGCCTGCCGAGGCGGGCGTCCATGTCTGGGGGAATGCACCGTTCGGCATGTACAGTGCGGCCATGCGCACCGGGCGACCGGCGACCTCTCGCCGACCTCTTGTTGCGGCCATGGCCTCGAGCCACGGTAGGCCCAGTGCGACGCCTCCGCCCCGAAGCAGGGCGCGTCGTGAAATCCTCGTCGTACGAACTCGCCTCATCAGCCTTGCGTGCAACCGGCCTCCAGCGCTCGCCAGGCGGGTCTGGGCAACCCCCGGGCACATAGCGCAGCACTGCGGATCGCTACGATCCGCGACGGCCCGATCAGCGGGTTGATTATACCGCAATCCTCATTCGCGCGGCGTACACGTAGACATGTTTCAGGTAATGTTAGCTATAGGTTCGATGGGCTGTCCATGTCTAAGCCTTTCTTATACATGGCAGCTTGCGGCTTGAGGCAGACCGCTGGCAGAATCGGGTCGCGGGCGTTTCGCGAATAACGGCGCAGCTGACACCTTACGTCACCTCTCTGCAGCAACACTTGCAGGAGGGCGCCAATCAATGGCGACCGGGTTGCCGGAAGGGCTCGCTCGCCACCACCTCGCGGGCCAGCGACCAAGCGCTGTAGTCCTGCAACTCAACACGCTCAACGATCTTCTCCACCGCACATGCGTCGGCAGGAGCCAAACCTCTGCCTAGGGCATAGCCCAACATGCGGCGCGCCAGATTCCGCACGAACAGTTGCTTGCGCTCCAGCAGAACTCGCTTCAGCCCGCCGGGACCTTCGAACGTCGAACCATTCGGCAGGCGGCCAGCGCTATCGATCGGGCTACCTGCCTGAGACAGGCGCCAACGGCCGAGGACGTCGTAGCGCTCCAGCGCAAAGCCCAGTGGGTCGATCCGGTCGTGGCAGCTTGCGCAGCTTGGGCTGGCGCTGTGCGAAGCGAGCAGCTGGCGGATCGTCTTGGTCTGCTTCTCCTGCGGGGCTTCCTCGAGGTCCGGCACGTCGGGTGGGGGAGGTGGAGGTGGGGTCCCAAGGATTGAGTCCAGCACCCACACGCCTCGGAGAACCGGGCTGGTCCGGTGGGCGTGGGAAGTGACGGCAGCGACGGCTGGCATGCTCAGCAGGCCGCCGCGGTCGATGTCGTCGGGAAGCTGCATCCAGTTCGGGTTCTTGGCGTCCTGCTCCTTCTTGATCGGCAGGTCGAGGTGCTCGATCAGGTTACGGGTCAGGATTGTCCCGTCCGAGTCAAGGAATGCTAGGAGGGACCGATCCTCGCGGAACACCTCCCGGAAGAAGAACACCGGCTGGAGAAGGATATCGCCCCGCAGTTCTGCGCTCCCGGAATACTCCGGAAACAGGTCCGGGTCCGGCCCTCCGGCCCCCTCCAGCTCGCGGGTCCGGAGCCACTGCTCAGTGAATCGGGTCGCAAACTCGAGCGCCCTGTCGTCGCGGAGCATTCGCGGCACAAGTCGTGCCAACACTTCTGGGTCGTCCATCCTGCCGTCTTCGGCAATGTCGAACAGGAGCTCGTCCGGCATCGTCCCCCAAAGGAAGTACGAGAACCGCGAAGCCAAGGCGTACTGCCGGAGGCGCGGGTCTTCGGGGAGGAATGGAACATGGAACACGAAGGACGGCGAGACCAGTGCGCTCTCCAAGACGAAGAAGATGGCCGGTTCGAAGTCCAGGCCGTTCCGCTTCGCCCTGCGGAACAGCGCGTGGTAGGAGCGGACCTCCTCATCCGCTACAGGCCGGCGAAATGCGCGGGGGAGAAATCGCTGCAGGATGCGCCGCGCGGCCTCAGGCTCGGAGTTTCCGTCCCCGGGACGGCTCACAAGCACGCGCCTTCGCGACTTGAACTCCTTCGAGGCGACGTCGACCACGAACTTAGCGGCCTCCACGTACTTCTCAATCAGCAGTGGGGAGACGAAGAGCGTCTCCGCAGCGTTGTCGAAGCCCTCGCCTCCGGGTCCGTCCGCTGGAAGAAGCTCGCTGACATCGACCTGAATGTCGAACAGGTCTCGGACCGTGGCGCTGTACTCGTCCTGGTTCAAACGCCGGAACTGCGCGGGAGGGGGCGCGAGATACGCTGCGCAAGCTTGGTCACGCCATGTTGAGGCTACCCAGTCGATGAACCGCTCGCGGTCGTCCAGCGACGGCTTCGGTGCCCCTGCAGGCGGCATTTCGCCATTGGAAACTCGTGAAGAGATGGACGCCCAGGCATCCGGCCGGTCGGCAAACGATTCGATGCCGTTCAGATTGTCGGTGCGCAGTCCCCCTGCTGGGGAATCTCCTTGATGGCAGGTGTCGCAGTTGTCCCTGAGGAATGCCCTGCCAGCGTCAAAGTCGTACGGCCCTTGAGCCGAGGCCGGCAAGGCTTGCGCGGACACAAGCAGGGTCGCCACCGCCAGGAAGCGCCGCTGCGGACCCATGCCGGGCGACCGAGACGTCGGCTCTCGCGCTTGGGAGGACGGACTGGTCCCCGGCAGGTCGGCTTGGGTCCTCTGCCGAGGAGGCCGGAGCTTGCTCGCGTGTCTCCAACCGAGGCCCACGTTTCCATGTTCGCGCATCGGCGGTTTGGAGGCCGTCCCGTCCCAGCGCTCGGCCTGGGTGATCCCCCAAACTGCTTGCTTGGGTAGTCTCTCGGTATGTTGGCATGTGCTGCAGCAGCGGCGGTGGGTATGCCATGGGCCCCAGGCGCGCCGACTTGCGGGGGAGGCGCGGCTGTCGGCCTACCTGAGGGCTGGAGTGATTGCGAGGGGCTTCCCAGTCGATGCCGTCAGGGCGGCCCCGACGAAGTGTGGGCGTAGCGGTCGCCGGTAGCGGCTCTTGTCGGCCTGCTGAATCGTGTCGAGGCGCTGCTCAAACGGCCGGGCTCCCAGCTCGTGCACGCCGAAGCTCCTAGGCCCATGTGAGATTCCCTAGCGCTTGCAGGGCAACTCCGGGCGTCGCGCAATGCTCATGCACTGATGCCAAAAACCCGTTGCGCGTTCCCCCCGAGGAACAGCGCCCGAGTTTCCGGCGACAGCCCCAGATCGTCGAGGCCGTCCATCGCCTTAGTCGGCGTGATCATCGGATAGTTGGAGCCGAACAGGACCTTGCGGCTGCCGTTGGACCGGAGATAGTCCACGAACTGCCGCGGAAAGCGCCTCGCCGTCCACGCCGAAGTGTCGATGTAGACGTTGACGTGTTTGGTGGCGACAGCCACCGCCTCGTCGGTCCACGGATAGCCGATGTGCCCGGCGACGATGACCAGTTCCGGGAAGTCGAGCGCCACCCGGTCGAGATAGATCGGACGGCCCACCTCGGACGGCATCAGCGGTCCTGTGTGGCCAATCTGGGTGCAGAACGGCACGCCGAGTTCGCAGCAGGCGGCATAGACGGGGTAGAACAGGCGATCCGTTGGTGGAAGCTCCCACAGCCAGGGTAGGACGCGGATCCCCTTGAAGCCGAGTTCCTCGACGCAGCGCCTGATCTCGGCGACCGCCTGCATCGGGCGGGCGATGTCGACCGAGCCTATGCCGACAAGCCGATCGGGGAATTCGCTGACAAAGCCCCCGACCTCGTCGTTCGAGATCATCGTATTGCGCGGCGCCACCCAGGCTGAGATCAGCCCCTTTGCGACGCCTGCCGCGTCCATCTCGCGGATTGTTGCCGCAACGGGTAGCTCTTTGGTGGGCGCGTCCTGGCGGTTCCAGCGCCGTAGCGAATCGAATATGGGGTGCCGCGCGTGCCTTAGGGTGGGATGCTGCGCCCAAGCGTCGATGATCACCTGCAGGCTCCGTAGCTGTCGATGAGAATATACAGCTTCTCCGGCAGGTCCGGCAAGACCCTCCCGCACCGACGACGGATCGCACCTGTTTCTCAGTGCTGCCGTGACCGCCTACGGCGATTCGGATGTGCTGCGGGCGGAAGCCGTCCGAGCTGCCCGCCCCGATCCAGCCCCCGCCGGGCTGTCAGACTGCGCCTTCGCGTTCAACCTGTCCCCCAACTCGCCCAGCACTCGCGCCAACGCGCTCCGCGTGTGTTCCCCGGCCAGCAAGGCCCTCCGTGGCGAGTTCACCGGCTCCGGTCTCAGCAAGCGACTCGCCACTCGCTCTTCCTATAGCGCTATAGATTCTTCGCTCCCGAGTCGAGTGTGCCCGGTCGACGGCGTAGGGCCTGCCTAAGGGCAGCTGAGGTCTGACTGCTTTGGCATCCCGAGCGCTGTGCGCTCTCCCGCAGGGTACACGTGCCCAGTATTCCCAGAACAGCACGGCGGTCGGCTTCCGACGCCCGTTCTGCTCCTGGGGCCCTTGGATTTCGCGCCCGCAGACTAGCGGTAGCGGCGGTGTACGGCCAGCAGCCGCCCTTGGACCTGTACTTGCCCGGCTGGGACGATGATGGGGTCCATTCGCATGTTGGCCGGCTGTAGCCGCACCATAGCTCCTTCGAGGAAGAAGCGCTTCAGCGTCGTCTCAACTCCCTCCACGAGCGCCACCACGATCTCTCCGTTGTGGGCCCGTTTGGTCTTCTCGATCAGCACGTAGTCCCCGTCGAGGATGTGATCCTCGATCATCGAGTCGCCGCTGACACGCAGCGCGTACACCTCGTCCGAGTCCAAGAACGGCGCAAACGAGAGGGTCTGGGAGTCCTCGTACGTCTCCAAGGGCTGTCCTGCCGCGATCTCTCCGACCAATGGCGTGGCCAACTCTCCGGTGTGGTGGAAGCCCGCCCGCTTGAAGCGATTGTCGCGCAGCTCGTCGTAGTACTTTTGGCTGATCTCAAGAGCTCGGCTCTTGTTCTGCTCCCTGTGGACGTAGCCCTTCTCTCCTAGGACCAGGAGGTGGCGGTGCACGGTTGCCACGGAAGAGAGTTTCAGGTGCCGAGCGATCTCTTCGAAACTCGGGCTGTAGTGGTTCTCAGCGATAAACTTCGCAACGAAGTCAAGCACTTCCTTCTGTCGTCTGGTAAGAGCCATGCTTACTCCTTTCTTCGAAGTTCATTCTATCACTTCCGGTACAACTGTGCAACTGGATGTTGGGATTTCGTTCTTCCTTTCCATTCAACCGCGGTAGAATCGGGAGCGATGGACCTCTTAGCGATTCAGGAACAGATCCGCGAGCGGCGCCTCTCGGGCTGGCTACTGTTTGACCACCATGTCCGGGACCCGATCGCCTACCGAGTGCTGGGCCTCGACTCCAGCGGACACGTCTCTAGGAGATGGTACTACTGGATCCCGGCTGAGGGTGAGCCGGTCAAGGTGGTGCATGCCATCGAGGATGCCCGCCTCGACAGCCTTCCAGGTTCCAAGCGGGTGTATTCCAGCTGGCAGTCACACCATGCCCAGCTGGCGGCTACCCTTCGCGGCGCACGAACGGTCGCGATGCAGTACTCTCCGCAATGCATGATCCCAGTCGTGTCGCTGGTGGACGCCGGCACTGTGGACCTTGTCCGATCCCTCGGCGTGGAGGTGGTGACGTCGGCGGCCCTCGTCCAGTACTTCGAGGCGCGCTGGAACCGCCTTCAAAGGGAGGGGCACATTGAGGCGGGAAGGCGCATCGACAAGGTGCTTCGGCTGGCGTTCCGGCGCATACGGGAGGACATCGATGCCGTTGGTGCCAGCAGCGAGTTCGCGATCGCCCAATTCATTCTGGACCGTTTTCGAGACAGCGGATTGGTCACAAGCGACACTCCGATCGTGGGTGTCAACGCCAACAGCGGAGATCCCCACTACGGCCCCTCAGCCGCCAGTTCCCGGCCCATACGGAACGGCGACTTCGTGCTCATCGACTTGTGGGCGAAGCTGGACTCCGAGAATTCGGTCTACTACGACATCACTTGGACCGGGTTCTGCGGCGAGCGGCCGCCTGAGCGCATCCAAGACGTGTTCGAGATCGTGGTCTCTGCCCGGGACGCTGCGCTGCGTGCCGCAGACTCCGCGATCCGCAGCGGCACTGCCATTGCCGGTTGGGAGATCGACGACTGCGGCCGGTCCGTGATCGAGTCTGCCGGCTACGGCGAGAGGTTCGTGCACCGCCTGGGCCACTCAATCGGCGAGGAAGTCCACGGCAACGGTGCGAACATGGACAACCTAGAGATGCGGGACGACAGACCGATCATCCCGGACACATGCTTCTCGATCGAGCCCGGCATCTACCTGCCGGAGTTTGGCGTGCGCAGCGAGATTGACTGCCTCGTCAGCTCGGACGGCGCCAGCGCAACCGGTGCCGTACAGACGGAGATTGTGCGGATCTGACGCCCGGTTGCTACACGGCCCCAGTCTCGGTCCACTCCCGAGTGCGTCCCGATTCGAGGACCGCATCGCACACCTTCTGCGTTTGGAGCGCACAGCGGAAGTCCGGCTGCGTCGGCTGGCCCGACTCGACGCCCTCGACGAAGTCGGCTAGGGCGTTCAGGAAGGTGTGCTCGTACCCGATCGTGGTCCCGGGCACCCAGTACTTGTCCATGTAGGGATGCTCCGAATTCGTGACGTGAATCTTCCGCCAGCCCGTCAGGTGGTCCTCAACCTTCTTGCCCGATTGCTTCTGCTGGTACTCGAAGAAGTGCAGGTACTCGGGATCCTCTAGGTCGAAGAAGACCGAACCGTCGGCGCCGTTGAGCTCTAGGGTGTTGTAGTTCTTGCGCCCGCGCGCATACCGCGTGGATTCAAACGTGCCCATCGAGCCGTTCGCGAACTCAGCCAGGAACATGCAGGCATCGTCGATGCCGACTGGCTGAACCTTGCCGGTGTCCGCGTGCATCCGTTCGGTCACGAACGTCCGAGTGCTCGCTACCACCCTCGCGATCGGCCCGTTGAGCCACATCGCCGAGTCGATTGAGTGCGCCAGGAGGTCGCCGGTCACTCCGGAACCCGCCACGTCCACATCCAGTCGCCAAGTTCCAGCGCCGCCTTGGGGAACATTCTCAGAGATAGTCCAGTCCTGCAGGTAGGTGGCCCGGTAGTGGAAGGCCTTCCCGATGCGTCCCTCGTCGACGATCTGCTTGGCCAGCGAGATGGCCGGGACGCGCCGGTAGTTGTACCAGACCATGTTCGGCACGCCGGCCTGCTCGACCGCCTCCACCATCTGTTCGGCCTCGCCAACGTTCATGGCCAGCGGCTTCTCGCAGCAAATCATCTTTCCGGCATCGGCGGCGGCCAGGACGATGTCCAGGTGGAGGTGGTTCGGCGTGCAAATGTCCACGAGGTCAACGTCGTCGGCCGTCGCGACCTTGCGCCAGTCCGTCTCGACCCGCTCGTAGCCCCAGTTGTCGGCAAATGCCTGCGCCTTGGCCTTGTTACGAGCGGCCGCGACCTTGAGGACCGGCCGATGCTCGACGGGGAAGAAGTCGTTGAGCCTCTTGTAGGCGTTCGAATGGGCCCGACCCATGAAGCCGTACCCGATCATTCCGATGCGCAGTTGCTTCGACATGCGTAGTGGTTCCTTTGCCTGAGGTTTGAGCGCCCAGCACGCTGGGGGAGCGAACTTGGCGGTCCAGTTGGTTCTTTGTTCCCGACCGGAGTCGTCGCATCGGCTAACCGAGCATCGACCCCAAGCCTGATTCGCAATTCAATGTATCACTCAACAGCAGCAAGGGCCTCACACCCGTCAGCGGCGGCCTAGGAAGCAGTGGCTGTCGGGGCGGGATGCAAGCGGTGACGCTTCCGGGATCGCCTCTACAGTCCCAAGGCCCTCGCCTGCACGGCAGGCCCGGGAGTCCAGGCGTCGGCAGTGCTGCCCGGCCGATCCTCTACCTGCGATAATGGCGGTCGTAGAGTCCCCATCGGGCTGGCCGTCAGCAAGACCGCAACTCTCGGTGACCACGCCTATGCGCATACTGCCAATCGTCTTCGCGTTCCTGCTTCCACCCGCGGTTGACTGCGAATGGAATCAGTGGCGGGGCCCGAACCGCGACGGGAAGTCCTTCGAGACGGGGCTCCTTGCCGATTGGCCTCAGGATGGCCCGCCGCTGCTCTGGCAGGTTGAATCGCTCGGCTCGGGCTACTCATCGCTGGCCGCCGCGAGCGGTCTCCTGATCTCACAGGGCTTGGAGGACGGCGAGCAGTTTCTGATTGCTGTCGACGCCGCCTCCGGCGAGACAGTCTGGAGGACTGCGCATGGCAGGCGCTACTCGAATCGGCGCGGCGATGGCCCTCGCGGAACGCCGACGGTTGACGGCGATCGGGTCTACGCTCTCGGAGGGGACGGCAACCTGATCTGTGCCGAAGTTCGCACCGGCGCAAGGGTGTGGGAGAAGAACCTGCTGCGAATCTATGGGGGCCGGAACATCCGCTGGGGCATCAGCGAGTCGCCGTTGGTGGACGGCGACCGGGTGGTTGTCAATGCCGGTGGGCCTAGAGGCTCGGTCGTCGCCTTGAACAAGGAGACAGGCGCAGAGCTGTGGAAGACCCAAAGCGACGAGGCTGGCTATTCCTCGCCCGTGGTCGCAGTCATCGGCGGCAAGCGCCAGTATGTGGTCTTCACCGGCGAAGCAGGCATCGGCGTGCTGGCGGAGAACGGAGAGCTGCTTTGGCGATACGCGACCGTGAGCAACTCGACCGCCAACATCGCGACTCCCATCGTCCACAAAGACCTCGTTTTCCTATCGTCGGCGTACGGTACTGGTTGCGCCCTCCTGCGCATTGGCGGTTCGGGCGGTTCGGTTTCGCTCTCCGAGGTTTACTTCAACCGCAACATGATGAACCACTACACCAGTTCGGTCCTGATCGATGGCTACCTTTATGGCTTCTCCGGCAGGATTTTCACCGCGATGCATCTGGAAACAGGTGAGGTTGGGTGGAAGGACCGCTCGATCGGAAAGGGCCAGATTATCCACGCCGACGGAAAGCTCTACATTCTCAGCGACGATGGGGTGGTCGGCCTCATCGATCCCGATCCCACCCAGTACAGGGAAGTCGCACGATTCGAGCTCGAATCGAGAGACTATCCGACTTGGACGCTGCCCGTCATCTCGTCCGGCGTGCTCTACTTGCGAGATCAAGCCCGCCTTTACGCCTACGACATTAAGGCTCGCTAGGCCTCCCCTCCACCGACGCGGATGGGGCCCGCTCGCCCTCGGCGTCCTGTACTACCACTGATCCTCACGCCCCGCCGATTTCGTACAGTCGGTCTGCAATCTTGCGCATGGCCGACCGCATCGGCTCGTGGTACTCCCCACTAGGTGACATGACGCCCGCATGCTGCCGCAACTGCTTCCTCTCGGATAGGTCGGTCCAGGTGTCGATCAGGCCGCAGTAGCTCCACCCCACGAAGTCGGGTCTGGAGAGGGCGCGGTCGGCGTACTCCAAAGTCCAGGCGGCCCTCTCTTCGTGGTCTTCCGCCAATGGCCCGTAGGGTCTGGGCATGTTGACGATCGGCGTTGCGAAGCTGCCGTCTCCGTTGAATAGCGGCTTCCCCGCGGCAGTAGACCACCGGTCCAGGGAGGGTTCCAGCCAGCCGAAACGCCCATAGGCTTGGTAGAACACCAGATCCGTGTACCGGGCCGTGATGTCCACTACGGTGTCCGCAGCGTCGGTATTCCCGTTCAGCTTGTCCCCAAAGAACAGGTGATTCGGATCGTACCGACGAATGGCCTCTCGTGCCACGTCGTAGTACCGGTCGACGACTCTTCGCAAGAACGCGGTGTTGTCTCTGGTCTCCTGAGCATTCGCAGGGTTGGTGGTAGGACTCCAGTCCGCCGCGGCCTCAAGGCTGTCGAATGACTGGAAATCCGTGCCGTAGGCGGCATTGAAGTCTGAGATCGACCCTTTGTACAGGTCCACGACCGTCTCGACGTAGGCACGCTTTCCGGCATTTCCGCCAGGGAGATTCCTCAGCACTCTGGGGAACGTCGGGAGTGCTGATCGCGGCGCACCGTACAGTGTGTCCCCCCTTTCCTTAGCGTCCCAGTCGGTAAAGATGGGGCAGTCGGTCATCGCGTAGCCCAGCACCATCGGGTCATCCCTGAGCGGGGCAACCTCACGGCGAGCCAGTCGTAGGCTGTGCTCCCGGAAAGACTCGCTGAAGACGTCCAAGAACTCGGATGGCCCCGGAGCCTTCCAGTGGGGAATGTCGATCAGCTCAAAGCGAGCCACATAAGGTATGAACGGGCGCGGCGTGTTGATCAGGCTGAGGTCAGTGTGCACGCCGACCGAATTGAAGCCCAGCTCCGGAATGAGGTCCATCAGCCAACGGCGGAGTCGTTCGTCGAAGCGGGGATCACTCGGACCGGCGACCCCAAACTGCCGTGCCCAGTGGTCGCGGTTGTAGGGCGCCTTCCACCAGCCGCCGTGGATATGGTTCACCCCGAAGGACAAGAATGCGTGGCCCTCGGGTGTGACCATCCACCAGCGGTCGTCCTGATCCAGACGGAAGAATCCGGTCTTCTCGAATCGCTTCCGGGTCCATCCGCCGTAAGCGTCCAACTCTTGCGCTCGAACGGTGAGGGCCGGCGCTGCGCCGACGATGCCGATCCGGATTAGGTCTCTCCGTGAGAGGTCCATCGCTACTGGACCTTATCAGGGGCTGTAGGAGCCGTCCAGAATCAGCGGGAGCCCCTAGCAAGGGAACGATCGCATTGAACCGCGATTCGGGATTGCTGAGGGCGGTCGAGGAGGCGTTGAGAACTGTCCGGGTGGCGCAAAACCAGCAGGCAGGCCCTGGAGATTCTCCCAATATCGGTGCGACTCTCGACGGCCAGAGGTCGGAGGCGATCGCCAGTGCATCGACGTTCATGACCATTTGCTCGTGACGGGCCTTGACGGACCATTGGCATCCGGTGCGCGGGTTGTGGGCTAGTCCCCGTGACGACGAGCCGCCGTCTTAGCCTGGGACGGGAAGAGGTCCCGGACGTGTGTCGTTGGTCTGCAACACTGGGTCTTGGCTGCGGATTCCGTCGAAACTCTCAATCCGTCCGCCTCTGCGGCCGGCGCGCGGGTAGCCCTGTTCGACTTCGACGGCACGTTATCGCTGATCCGTGCGGGTTGGGTCGACGTCATGGTGCCCATGATGGTCGAGATCTTGGCCGACCTAGGGACCGGCGAGAGCGAAGCCGAATTGACCGAGCTAGTGGAGGGCTACGTAGGGGACCTGACTGGCCGTCAGACTATCTACCAGATGATCGAGTTCGCCTCCCAGATCACTAAGCGCGGCGGTGATCCGAAGGATCCGGCCGAGTACAAGCACATGTACCTCGACCTGCTGATGGACAAGATCCGTGATCGCCGAGAGGCTTTGCGGTCGGGTAGGACTGCTCCAGACGAATTGATGGTTCCCGGGGCGCGACGGCTCTTGGACGCACTGCAGGAGCGTGGCTTGACGCTCTACCTGGCCAGTGGGACAGACCAGCCGTTCATGCGCGAGGAGGCTCGGCTTCTGCAAATCGACTCCTACTTCACCGGGGGAATCTTCGGCGCCCTTGAGGACTACAAGAGTTTCTCGAAGAAGATCGTGGTGGAGCGAATTATCAGGGACAGTGGCCGGACCGGCGCGCAGCTGCTCGGCTTTGGAGACGGGTACGTCGAGATTGAGGTCGTAAAGTCCGTTGGCGGCTGCGCGGTCGGGGTGGCCACCGACGAGCCGGACTGCGTACGCATAGATCCGGTCAAGCGTGCGAGGCTCGCCCGCGTTGGGGCCGACTGGATCGTGCGGAACTTCAACTCCTACCATGAACTGATGGCGGCGCTGTTCGGCCAGGAGTGAATCCGGCCACTCGGCCAGCGTCGCGAGGATCGCAGGAATGCAATCGAAGTACCCCGCATTTGACCGCTCAAGGTTGATTGTCAAGCCGCTCCTTGAACGCGACCACGATATGGATCTCGGCTACTTGCTGGCCTTGGAAGAACAGGCGGGCCAGCCGGATCGAGAACTGCGCCAGTCCCTTCGTACGGTGGCTGAGCAGCTGGTAGCGGACGGCCCCGAGGCACGCATCCTGATGATGGGTGCGCACGTGATCAAGTCGGGCGTTTCACGGCAGGTCATCGACCTGCTGCGGCGTGGCGCTTTCACGCACGTGGCGATGAACGGCGCCGGCGCAATCCACGATTTTGAATTAGCTCGCATCGGCGCCACAACCGAGAGCGTGGCGCGATACATCCGAACCGGCGAGTTCGGCCTTTGGGCCCAGACCGGGATCCTCAACGAGTGGGCAGTGGATGCCGCCCGCCGCGGCTTGGGACTTGGCGAGAACTTCGGTCGCCTGATCCTGGAAGGGCGTCTTCCCCATCGCGACGTGAGCATACTAGCGGTCGCTTACGAGCTTGGGATTCCAGTGACCGTGCACGTTGGGATCGGCTATGACATCACCCACGAGCACCCGAACTGTGACGGTGGAGCCTACGGACAGGCCAGCTACCGGGACTTCTTGGTCTACACCAGATCGGTCGAGTCATTGGAGGGCGGGATCATGGTCAGCCTCGGCTCCGCGATCATGGGCCCAGAGGTGTACCTAAAGGCACTGGCGATGGCTCGAAATGTCGCCCGTCAGGAAGGCCGGCGCATCGCAGACTTCACCACCGCGGTTTTCGACTTGGTGCCGATTCAGGGCGACATCCACAGCGAGCTGCCCAAGTCCGACCCCGGCTACTACTTCAGGCCGCACAAGACCATACTCGTGCGCACTGTGGCCGACGGCGGCCGGAGCCTGTATCTCCGCGGTGACCACCGGATCACCGTGCCGGCCTTGCGCAAGGAGGTGCTGGCACTTGGCTCGGGCACCGGTCCATGACGCCCGAGGCCGTACTTGAGGCGGCGGACGGCATCCGTGTACTGGTAGTCGGCGACATCTGCTTGGATCGCTGGTGTTGGTACGACCCCGAACTGTCTGAGCCTTCCAAGGAGACCGGAATACCCCGCCGCGCGGTGGTCGCTGCCCGGTGCACGCCGGGTGCGGGCGGAACGGTGGCGTCGAACCTCTCAGCCCTGGGCGTAGGGCAAGCTACCGTTTTGGGAACGGTCGGAACGGGGGGAGCTGCACATGACCTCCGCGATGCCTTGGTCGGCCGGGGCATTGACGCTCACCAGTTGATCGCGGACCCACGCGTGGCGACGTTCACGTACACCAAGCTGATTAACGCCGGATCGGGTCAAGAGGACGAACCGCGAGTCGACTTCGTCAACACAGCACCACTGCCGGAGAGCCTTGAGGGCCGGCTGATTGATCGATTCTCAGGGCTGGTGGAGTCTTACGACACCGTGATCGTGGCGGACCAGGCCGAGACTCCAGAAGGGGGAAGCATCACTTCCGAGGTCCGCGAGGCGATCTGTCGCACGGCCGGAGGCCATCGGCCCACCAAGTTCCTCGGAGATTCCCGGAACCGCGTGGAGCTCTTCCGGAACTGCCTTATGACTCCCAACGAGGAAGAGGCTGACGCCGGAAGCCAGCGGGCTCTCGGTGATGTGGACTATGGCCGGCTGCAGGGGCTGATAGCAGGGCCCGTTCTGGTCGTCACCGCGGGGAGTCGGGGAGCGTGGCTTGTTGAAGGCGGCGTCAGCCGCTTGCTGCCGGCTGCGCCGGCCAAGCAGGTCGTGGATGTCTGCGGAGCGGGGGACAGCCTAACAGCGGGAATGGCGCTGGCTCTTTCTGCAGGGGCCTGCCCAGACGCGGCCTTACGGTTTGGCATGCTCGTGGCATCCGTTACGGTAAGCAAGCGCGGGACCGGTACGGCGGGTCCCGCCGAGGTCCTCGCGGCCGCTGAGACTGCCGACTGGGGTGATCAGGAGTAGGCGGCGCCGCTCCCGCCGACGAGCAGTTGATTACGGCGCTGCTGCACGGGGACGGGGTGTCGAGGGCCCATTGAGCCGCCGTCGTGGAATCCTCTGCGGACAGTCTCGATCTAACTGTTCCCGCCCAGCGAGCCCCACGCGAGCGTTTGGTCGCGACGGTTCAGGGATAATCGGGTAGGCTTGGCGGGGCGACGGGCCCCGCGCTGAGGAGACTCGTCGGGGATTATGGGGTTCGCAATTGACTACAAGAGGCGGCTGCACACCGCTCTGGACAAGATCAGCTTGGAAGCCGTCGAGGACTTGATCGACGTCTTTCGCAAGGCTCGTTCGGAGGGTCGGCAGATCTTCGTGTTCGGGAACGGCGGAAGCGCCGCTACCGCCAACCACTTTGCCTGCGACATGGTCAAAGGGGCCAGCTTCGGCCGCGATCAGCGCTTCAAGATTCTGTCGCTGGCGGAGCAGATTCCGACTCTGACGGCGTACTCCAACGACGTCGGATACGAGAGCGTGTTCGTCGAGCACCTCAAGAACTTCGCTCGGCCCGGCGACGTTGTGATGGGAATCAGCGGCAGCGGCAACTCTGAGAATGTCATCCGGGCCATCGACTACGGCAACTCAATCGGTTGCTTCTCGGTAGGCTTGAGCGGTTTCAATGGCGGACGGCTGCGCCCCATCGTCGACCTGAGTGTGCACGTTCCAGACGGTCACATGGGCCGGGTCGAAGACGCCCACTTCGTTGTGTGCCACATGGTCTGTTACCACTTCATGGACACGGAGTCTGGCGGCACTGGCACTGTCGACTCCCCATCCCACCCGGCCTGATCGGGCTCAGCGAGGACGATCGGAAGCGAGCCCGCCAGTCCTGTGCGCCCACTGGAGGATCGGCCCCAGGGGCGGTGCCCTTGGGGCTGCGACCGATCAGCGGTGATGCAATCTGGCGGTTAGCGCCCTCGCCCGAGCCGGCGCGACCCAAACGAGGCCGTCGGCTCAGCTATAGGGGGAACCTGCCAATCCCGATTCCCCGGTTTTGCTGACGGTTGCGGTTGGGGTCCGGTCCACGGCCGACCGACTGAGGCTGGCGGTTCTGGCCTTGGCCTGCGAGGTCTTCCTCGGTGAAGTGGAGGTCGAGTTCAAGGATCATCTCGAGGTGCGTTCCTCGCTCCAGCATGGCGTCCGGTCCCCTCGTGAGCAACACTCCAGCCAGGCCAGCGGCGGCCCCGGCCGCAGAGCCGATTCCTAGTCCCGTGCCCCCTCGGCCGGCGGTCGAACCTGCGATTGTCCCGATCGTAGCGCCGATCACCGTTCCCCTAACGATTTTCTCGGCATCTTCACCCTTGGTTCCGGGAGACTTCACGGTACCCGTTTCGCGATCGAAGTTGTCCGGCGAACGCCCATCGAGCATGCCCGGCCGGCCTGACAGGTCGCGGACGATTCCATTGGGCAGGATCATTTCCTGAATCTCGATGTTGAGCGTTCCGCGGCCCTTGATGCGGCCGGGGCGCTTGGCCCGCGTGACTATCCCGGACACGTGCGTTCCAGAAGGGATCATGATGCGACCGTCCACCACCACCGGGTAAACGGACTGCAGGTAGACCGGGTCTCCCTGCTGCGAGTGCTTCGAGCTGACGCTGTTCACCATCACGAGGGGGACGCGAGTCCCTGCGGGCACGGTCAGGGTAGATCCCTCGTCCGGCAGGGCGATCTCTGTGCCCCTTTGCCCCGTCGTTGCGGGTTCTTGCGCGGCAGCTGCGGGGGCCAATGCAACGGCGAGCAGCAAGGAAACAAACTTCATGGCGGCTCCTCTCGCGTCCGGACAAAACCGGACCTTACCTATTAGACGCTGATTTTCGGTGGTTTGGTTGCGCCACTGCTGGAGCTTGTCCGCCGACGCACTCCCCGGGGTCAAATCAGCAGGTCGGTCGGCAGTCCCTGGGTCAGGGTCGCTGCGCTAAGATGGCTCTTGGCGCCGGAACGGCCGTTCGGCCACTTGCCCGGCGGTTACGGCCATGCCCCTCTACGAGTACGAGTGCCTCGAATGCGGGGAGCGCTTCGAGGTCATCCAGAAGTTTTCGGATCCCCTCATCACGGAGCACCGAGCCAACGGAAACCTCGGGTGCGGAGGCCCAGTTAAGAAACTGCTGGCGGCCCCGGCAATCCAATTCAAGGGCACCGGATGGTACGTCACCGATTACGGCAAGGGAGGCAAGAAGCCAAAGCTGCGCGAGGAGGCAGCCGCCGCGAAGGACTCCGCCAAGTCCGCGAGTGGAAAGGACAAGGCTTCGAAGGCGGCCAAGCCCCCAAGGAAGCCGACGTCGTCCCGTGCCTCCGCCGAGGCATGAAGGTCTGCCTCTCACCCCGGCAGCGCGAATGCCTGCAATGCGTCGGTGAACCTGTGGCTGAGCTTGTTTCCGCCCCCGGCGGCGATGACCACGAACTGGCGGCCTGATCGCGGCCCAAGATACGTCATTGGGTTGGCGTGGCCGCTGCCCTCGAGTTGCGACTCCCAGAGAACGTTCCCGGTCGCCGCGTCGAACGCCCGAAACCGGCGATCATTGCTGCCGCCGATGAAGACGAGTCCCCCACTGGTGACGATCGGGCCACCCATGTTGATCGTTCCCGTTACTGGAACGCCTCTGGCCGTCAGTTCCGGCACTTCGCCTAGCGGCACCTGCCAGTCGTACTCACCGGTCGCTAGGTCGATGGAACTGAGCACGCCCCACGGTGGCTGCTGGCAGGGCCAGAGCGTCTCCGGGTGCCAGAACTTGTTCTGCCGGACGTCAATTCTCTTGCGGCGATAGGTGACGGAGGCTCTCATGCCCTCGCGCGTGACAATCTCCCTGCCAGTCGCCTGCCTTTCATTGCTAGATTCCCTCGCTTCCATCACGATGATGTCCGCGAGGTTTGTTCCGTTGATGAAGAACCTGCCGGAGGCGGGTTCGAAACATCCCCCGCCCCACTCGCCGCCGCCTTGATTGCAGGGGAACACGATCACGCCGCGCACCGTGCCGGGATGGAACAGGGGCGCGATGTCGTAGCGCCCTGCGAGATGACGTGCCCACTCGTTGTGCTCGGGGGTCACGGTCGACAACTCGTCCATTCGCATCGACTGCCGAACGAACGGAGCCGGACGTGTCGGAAACGGCTGGGTGGCGGCAGGACGCTCGCCTGGCACGCACGCTTGGGGGACGGCCCGCTCCTGGACCGGGAACAGCGGCTCCCCAGTCTCGCGATGCAGCACGTACAGGAACCCTTGCTTGCTGCTCTGCACGACGGCCGGTATCGTTCGGTCGCCGCGCCGAATGTCGCAAAGCACCGGCTGCGCGCACAGGTCATAGTCCCAGATGTCGTGATGTGTGGCTTGGAAGTGCCAGCGGTACTCCCCAGTCCACGCGTCGAGTGCGAGGACGCAGTTCGAGTACAAGTTATCACCGGCCCTATCGCCGCCGTAGTAGTCGTAGGTCGGTGAGTCGGTCGGCACGAAGAGCAGTCCGCGGCCTGCGTCCGCGCTTAGGGGCGGCCATGCCACGCCTCCTCGCCGAGACTTCCACGAGTCGCCGGCCCAAGTGCTCCGCGCCACCTCGTCATCGGCCGGCACCTTGTGGCGGGTCCACGCGAGTTTGCCGGTCCGGACGTCGAATGCGCGCAGAGTGGGAGCGTTCCCCCCGATCACGGCCAAGTTGCCCACGACGGCTGGCGGTGACGTCAGGCGGACGCCCACGTCCACCGATCCATCGGTCCCGAACCCGGCGCACGGCACGCCCGTCCGAGCGTCTAGGGCGATCAGCCGTCCGTCCAACGTGCCGTGCAGGATGCGGAGTTCCGAGCCGTGTCTCCACAGGGAAACTCCCCGGTTGGCCCAGAGGTTGTATCGGCGGCTGAGATCGAGCCCAGGGTCGAATGCCCACCGCTCCACACCGGTCTCGGGATCGAGCGCTAGGACACGATTGAACGGGGTCGTCACGAACAGGGTTCCGTCGGTCATCAGGGGAGTGCACTCGTAGGCTGTGCGGGTTGGATTCTGCGCCCCATCGCTGATCTCTCCGCAGCGGTGTGTCCAAGCGAACTCGAGGTGGTCGACGTTTCCCCGGTGAATCTGGTTCAAGGGGCTGTAACGCGTGCCGCCAGCGTCCCGGCCCCACTCAGCCCACTCTTCCGCCCGTTCGGCGTCGCTGAGACAGCCCTGAAGCGTGCCCGCAGCGACCGTGGCGCCCAAGCCTCCGCCGAACTGCCTGCGTGTGATCCCGGTGGCCATAGGCCTCAATTCTCCCCGCTAGGCGCATGTGCCCGCAACGAGCCATGCCACCTGTGCCTGAGATGTGAGCGACTGCGATCGGCCAATCACGTAGCGGGCGCACAAGCGAGACTCCGAACTGGGCTGGCCTTCAGTGAAGAGTCCGGCGAGGATCCGGAGAATCCACCGGGTCGTCCAAAGCATCCAGTCTTCGAGCCGACTATCGCTATTGCATCGACGAGTCGCCTGTCCATATATCGTCGATGGTTAAACATGAGATTCCAGATAGAGCTATAAGTCCCGATTCATATGCTACAGATGCATCCCTGAGGTTGTATCCGGCAGCACTGGCCGATTCCTGACGGCAACAGCGGGAATGAGCCGGCATTCGGTCGCCTTGGGGCGTTTCGTAAGACTCCCGCGTGCATTCGCGGATATCGTGGAAGTAGCCCTCGCGGTCGATGCGGCGAAGGTCAGCATCGTGCTTGCCCTTCTCAAAGGGAGATCGATCCGCGGGGCAGGCCGCCCAGATCCACTTGTTCCGAGCTTGAGCAGGTCCTAGGCGAGGGAGATTGGCCTTGGAAACCTCGAATAGAGCGACCAGACAGTCGGCGATATCGTAGAAGCGGCGACCGGGCGGTGTCGAACCATGCAAATCTGAAGGCCGTCTCTCAGTCAGAGTTCGAAGCGAGAGAACATGCAGTTCAAACACTTACCCGAGGCTCTGGACACGATAGCTCCAGACGGCTCCGAGATCCGCGTCCTCGTATCGACGGCAGGTGGAAGCATGGCGCACTGCTCAATGCCTCCGGGGCGAACATCGATGGCGGTGGCGCATAGGACGGTGGAGGAGGTTTGGTATTGCCTTGGCGGGAGAGGCGAGGTTTGGCGCAGGCTCGGCGAGAGGGAGGAAACTGTCGAGGTTTCGTCCGGCTCATCTCTGTCGATTCCTCTCGGCACCCACTTCCAGTTCCGAAACACCGGAGCGACACCCCTAGAGTTCGTCCTGACAACGATTCCGCGATGGCCGGGTCTTGACGAAGCCTACCGCGTTCCCGGGTGCTGGCCGACGGAAGAGGATTGTCCCATCTCGCGGCCCGCACAGGTCGGCCAAGACCATTGAGAGCAGACGACCCCGCCGACCGGCCGTGCTCGAAGTGGTTGACCCCTTGCACTTCAGCGAGCGAATGGCCCTGAATGGTACTGGAAGTTCTTCTGCTCGCACACAAACGGATGCTCATGACCTTCGTAACCCCGTTCTCGCACAGCCTTGAGGCAGTTCAGCATCCAGGACTGGCGACGGTCACCCGATCGATGCCCGGGGACCGAGTTGAAGTTGCATTGGGCGTGAAGAGCGACCGGTCTCATGAGAACGCTGTCGCAATCCCCACCTTGCGGAGCAACGGCGGCAGACTCCAAGCCTAGAGGGAGACACTCCAATGAATCATCTGCTTTCGCTGGTTCGCAGTCTGATCCCGCTTGGGTTCATTCTTGCTTCAACAGGTCACGCACGGGATACCGAACAGTTTCCGAACATTGTGATCATCCTCTCAGACGATCTTGGTTATGGCAGCCTGAACTCCTATGGGGCCAGCGAGCGGCACCTGCGAACGCCAAGCATTGACCGCCTAGCCAAAGAAGGGAAACGGTTCACAGACGCCAACACAACATCGTCGGTCTGCACTCCGACCCGCTATAGCCTTCTTACGGGTCGCTACTGCTGGCGCACTTCGTTGCGGCACGGCGTGCTGGGGATCACGTCACCGTTGCACATCGAAACCAGCCGACCGACTATCGCGTCATTGCTCAAGTCGGTCGGGTATCGCACAGCAGCGATCGGGAAATGGCACCTCGGCTACGGGACCGGACGGACCGACTTCACCAAGCCACTCGATCCTGGCCCCCTGGAGGTCGGCTTCGATTATCACTTTGGCGTTCCACAGAATCACGGGGATGCCACTGGCGTCTACGTTCGAAACAGGGAAACGGTCGGCCTTAGGTCCAGCCGAGTCGAACCGTTCGGCCAGACTCCTTACGGCCGGCAGTTCTTGGGGTTTGACGCTCCGCACAGGGCGGACGAGAGCGTTATGGACGAGCTGACGACCGATGCGGTGAAGTGGCTCCGGCACCAGAATCCAGAGAAGCCGTTCTTCCTCTACTTCGCTCCGGTCGCCATACATTTCCCGTACACCCCATCAGAAGAAACAAGAGGTGCAAGTGGCGTCGGGCTATACGGGGACTGGATCCACGAACTCGATCTGTCGGTGGGGCGCATTATTCAAGTGCTGGACGAACTCGGGATTGCTGATGACACACTCTTGATCTTCACTAGCGACAACGGTGGCGTTCTTCTCACCGAGGGCGACCGCCCAGAGGCAGAGGCCCACCGGGCGGGGTTGCGCGTGAATGGGGACTGGCGCGGTCGCAAGCACAGCATTTTCGAAGGCGGGTTTCGAGTGCCGTTCATGGTTCGCTGGCCAGGCAAAGTTCCCGCCGAGACGCTGAGCTCGGAAACCATCAGTCTCGTCGACATCTTTGCCACAGTTGCTGCCGTGATTGGCCAACCGCTGCCGCCAGAGGCAGAGGCGGCGGAAGACAGTTTCAGCATCCTGACGGCCTTGGTCGGCCAGTCCTCTCCAACGCCGCTACGTGAATCGATGATTCTCCACAGCGTCGACGGGAACTTTGCTATCCGCGAAGGCCCGTGGAAGTACGTCGAAGGCACAGCGAGTCCAACGGTGCGACGCGTGTCCCGGCCGCACGAACTCGGCCGGCAGCTCTACAACGTTGTCGACGACCCGGCCGAACAGAAGAACCAAGTTGACGCTCGTCCGGGAGTTGCCGAACGTCTTGCTGGGCTGCTGGAGATGCATCGAAACCAAGGGCATTCGCGCTGACGACGGCACCGGCCTGCAGGAACTCAACGAGCCACCCGTGCGTCGGCATGCGGGTCATGCATTGACGACTCTGGTGGCTGGGTAAGTCACCTACGCGGTTGCCCAGACAGGACGTCGTAATCGTTGGAGAGAGGTGTGGAGTGGGACGCCGCCTTGTAGCAAGCGAAGTTGCGAGGGGCTGACCGCTAGCACTTCAGCAATCGTCCGTTGGTTGCTGCCCGCCATGGCCTAGCCCTGCCTATAATGCGGCGAGGCCTACCTCCGCAGCCTTGCGCTTGGCGGCTTGCCGCTTAGCCTTGTGCTCGGACTCTCGTCGGGCCGCTGCCTCCGCTTCCTTCTCCCGAACCAATTCCAGGGTCCACAGGAAGTCTGCCCCGCCCCGCAGAACCCGCACGCGCAACAAGGCTCGTTCCGGCTGCATGGATACCCCCAGCACGGCGCTACGCACCGACCTGGCATCTCCATCTGTGTCTTCGACATGAACAACTGCGCTCGGCCAATCGCTTCGTGAGCGCGCAAGCTAGGTCGCGCCGGGGCGCGGCAAAGACGTGAGGATCGCAGGAATAGTTGAGAGAACTCGACTGCTGGTGGCGGATCGTGAGTCGTTTCTACGAGTAACACCTCGCAGATCCAGTGCAAGTGCTGGCACTGCGGCTAATCTCGGGCTCAGCAAGAGCCGCCGGAACCGCCCTAGAAATGCGCTTGAGCGCAAATCCGATGCCCCAAAGCGCCTCACACTGCGAAATCCAGCGCAAAGACAGCGGCCGAGGTCGCCGAGGAGTTGTGCCTATGCCCGTGTGGGCTTGGCAGCCGGCGGGATGCGAACAGCGGAGTGCGAATTCGTGGAGTAGCCACTGCGGATGTGCCTGCGCTCGTCGGACGGTCGCCCCAACGCCAAGAGACCGCAGCCGTGTCCCCGGTAACGCCACCGAAGAATGAGCATGGCATTCGTCGATGGCTGCTCCCACTCTTACCTGCAGATTGGGGCAGCCAACCGGGAGCGAGTCTCAACTCACCGTGTCTGTTGGTTGTCGCTAATCCTCTCTATCGTTGCGAAGTGACCGCTCTTCAAACCCACGACAGACCAATCCCGTAGTGAGTTAGCACGAATGTACTGCTAGCATGACGGCGGATCTCATGTCATCGGAGCGAGCGGTTGACGAACGCAACCACAAGCGGACTTCGATTCTCTCGTTTACCAAGAACGAATTTGTGCCTCGGCAGCGACCTCCACCAGATGTAGAGTGTCCCGAAGCAGGAGCGGTCGGCTGTGGGCGAGGTCGTTCCTTGCGAGCCGGAGTCTCTCTACCCTAAAACGGACGCGCTGGTCGAAGCTATCCTGTCTGAACAGGAACGCCAGATCCCCGATCTCCAGAGTTTCGGGGTCCTCTGCTCTACCGCACCGTCCAAGTTCTGCTTTGATCTGATGGTAGTGGTCGCGTACGATCTTGCGCCGTTGGATTTCGATGATCGGCAGAAGCACGGAGACCTGTGCGCTCCATATTCGACTACGAATCTCGTCCGGCTCTCTAATCGCGGCTAGAGCAGCATGAACTATCCCAAGTACAGATACCGTTCCGAGTGACACACTTCGAAGAGTTCGGTGATTCCAACCCCGCTTCCGCGCTTCAGATCTCAATAGTTCCAGCGGATCTAGGATGTCCTCTGTCTTGGCCTCGGCGAGACGCTCGGCCATTGCGCAGTCCCAAGCCGCTACTTTGGCGATCGTCATCACGAGGAGCTTGCGCAGAGCTTCTCTAAGCCCTCGCCCACGTAAGCGATCATTTGCCAGAATCACGAGATCCATTTCGTCCACAACATCTGCCCACTCATGCACTGTCAAGGCTACGTCCTGTTGCAATACATCCCAAGTATCCAACCCCACCGGAGCGACGAATAGCGTTCGCACCAGCCTAGAAACACTGCGGCTGACTTGAGCGTAGTGCTGCAAGAACACCTTCCACGGATTACAGTTGGACTCCCCCAATCCGTCGATCCAGACAAGTCGCCCCGAAAACGCACTTGCCTCACACAATTCCACCGCCGACAGATGTGACATCCCTAACAGATCGGGTGCAAAGCTATCAAACAACTGGTGCAACGGCTCATCCAGTGTGGATTCGTTTGCTGGGCTGACCTTGATCCGCGACCATCGCCAGTTACCTGCCATTCGACCATGGAGTGCGGTTTCAAGCCCCGTTGGCACTCCACTCGGGAAGCGCAGCACTACGCTCTTTCCATCACGCAGTGACCGTTCAACCGCATTGAGATACTCTGACGGACCCGGTAACTGCCAGATCTTCACTTCTTCACGCTAGCAGCAATGAGCTTCGCCAAGAGTGGGTTGAACTTCCACGATCCTTCCGAGCTTGATAATAAACCCAAGTGCTTGCTCCACTGCACCCGCATCCGTAGTACGGCGGCATCGATCTCCTCCATTTCTGCGACTACATTGAGATCCCCGTCGGAATCCGACCTAATTGGCAGATGATTCCACACCGCACCCAGTTCTTTCTTTGCCGCCGACGTCAAGCTAAACGTCTTCAACCACGTGTTAGTCCTTCTTAACGTGTTATGCAGCGCTTCCATCCTTCCCTCCCAAGTCTTTGATTTCGGTCGCAGACGGACGAACTTTGCGAGTACGCTTGGCCATCCCCCCGAAACTTCCATGAGTTCTTGGACATGAGCACTGTCATGCGGTTGGTTGTTTTCACTCAGCCAGTGGCGCAGAAAGATCTGATTCCACGGTCTGATCCCAATCCACTCTGGTTGTTCAATCGGCTTGTCTGTCATCTGCTTCATTAGCCTCCAGAGGAGTCTTGGATTAGCAACGAACAGAACCTTAATACGGTCCCCTGTTTTCTTCACTCGCAGGGCATCGCGAGCGGCAAGGATCCAATCGATGTTCCATTGTTCAAGATGCGAGACCAGAACTACAGTCGTCAAGTTCCGTGACTTCGGCCGAAACTGGCCGAGCATTCGTCTGAAATTCTCCGCCACTAGAGCATTGGACAACTCGTGAAAACATGTGTGCTCAATCCGTCTAGAAAGAAAACGCTTTACGTCTTCGATTCCTGACGCATTACAACCGGTGACCACCGCTACGCCGCCACCCTTTCGAAGTGTTGACTCCTGTTCGTAGGTTAACGGACAGAGAGTCGAATCCCGATCCGAATAGCGAGCATGGAACGATGCCTTCTCGAACCGTTGTGGCTTTTCACGAGGTTTCTCCAGTACACGATAGATCTCATCCCTGCTGCCAAGCAGCAACAGTACATTCGGATTGCGCAGTGTGTACCGACCTGAATCGTCAATCGATCGCAATACTCCCAAACCCTCCATTTCTTGGAGAAGCACGTTGAACTCCCGATCATCATCATCGAAACCATCTGGCCACCACCCTCGGGCATCAACGGCGAGTTGTCGCCTGTCTATGCCGTATCCTAAGTCACTATCCTTTCCGAGCAGATCAAATGCCAGTGCGTATGCGACGACTTCGTATCTGGGGTCAAGCTGCAATGTGAGTTGGAAGCGTTCTCGAATCGCACTTCTCAGTGTGCCCCTTCTAAACACCCTTCCAATGTCTTCATCTGTTATCCCGTAAGGGACGATCGTAACCGACTCACGCAGGTAGCGTACGAGCTCTGCACCGTAGAGCTGAATAAGCGACGGATAGTAGTTTGTCTGAGCTAGGATACGTGTACTGAGATCTTGGGGTTCGAAATGGAATCCAACCGATTCCAATGGGATATTCACAAGATTCTGGGCCTCAATCCATTCACCATTCGTTAGCAAGGGGCCGATATTGATAGGTTCGCCGAGATGCGCCAGAGGATGGTTTGCGCGCTCCGTGATCCTCAGGACATTGTGCAAGCCCGCAAACACAACCTTGACCCGCCGACCTGTTTGCTCCATCATCCCTTTCAGCCGTGTCGACTCTCGAAAGTCATCGTCGGCGTCGTCGAGAAGAAAATAGTCGGCTTCGTCCAAGAGAAGCAGCAAGTGTCGTTGATCGTCGTGTGCGCTCCACTGTTCTATGTTGTTGATCAGCTTGTCTACGTGTCTAGGAATATGCGGATTCGGCTCATTGTCCAAGCCCTCAATAACACCAAGTTCGCGGAGCTCGTGCCACAGAAGGGGCCAAATCTCAGCGGCTCGACGGGGGTGACCGATTTCTCGGACCTTCAGATCGATCCACTTGGCAAATCTCTGCCTGTCGGGTTGATGGAACTCACGTTCGACCGATCGCAGGAGTGCTGTCTTTCCGAGCTGGCGCCCGCCATAGATGAAACACGGCCCGTTGCGATCCATGATGCCACGACGCTCCCGACGACGTCCGAAGAAGAGCTCCGGCGGCACAAGTCCCGACGTCGTGACGTACGGCTCGGCATCTGAAAATGGCAAGACACAGCGGAACAACGCGGACAGTCGGCCGGACGGGCGTCTGGCTAGGAAAAGAACGAGCGACTCGTCGACGACTACGAATAGACGATGCTGCGCAACGGCCCACCTCCTCAACCAACTCCGGTCGCTGCCAAGCGAGCCAAAGTGGAGCACGATAGTGGCATCGTGCCGTCGATTGTCAATGTGCCTAACAATCGACTCACGTGCTATCCTTGTCCAATTGAGCAAGATTCGGTACTGTCCTCGTGCCTCGGAACCGAACTGAGGGAGCGGACACCGATACCGGTCCTCGATCGTATCGGTCTCCAAGGTCACAACGGAGTAGTCTGGTCCTTTCTCTTTTTCCATCAATCTATGGTGGGGTAGTCCGAGCCCTTGCAATAGCTTCCCAAGAGGCATACTCTCGAATTGTTTGGCCAGGGAAAGCTCATACCATGCTTCTAGCAGTTGTTTGGCATCTTCAATCTCTACGCTAGACATCTTCTTGGATTCATCGTTTGCGAAGCCATGGCCTCTCGATACCGCATCGACAATCGATTGTGGAGAATTTGATGGATCTGCAGCGAACTTGTCGATTTCATCCACCGCCGCGATGAAATCTCTAAACGGATCGCTCTGTACTTCATGAGTTTGCTGATTTAGGGGCTGTCCAGCCTCAACCCGCGACATCAACTCGTTGGCGGACATTAGGTCACCATCGGAGATCGATCTCTCGATTCGAGTACGAGCGTTCGGATCACAGGTGTTGGAAATGGACTCGAATCTCTTCTGAGCGCTAGATTGGCCCATGCTTCGATGTGCTTCAATAGACTGAATGACTTGCTCAATACTGCCCTGCGCTCTATCGATAGAGGCTGCGTCAAGGCTAACCCCAGCGGCCTCAATATCATATTCGACCGAGACGAGGCTGCTGCGGAGATTATCTGCGGTGTTCTGATCGAGTTGCCCAAATCGCAAGCTTTGCTCTAGTGCCTCCCGATATGCATTACATTGTTTGTTCAACTCGACTCGTTTCCGGCGAATGGCGTACTCCAACGCCACCCGAGCACGATGGGAGTCTGGATCTTCGCACCATTCCATTTGGAAACATGCAAGGCCAGCTCCGACGAGGTCACCTCTATTCAAACGGGTATCAAACGCGCCACTCATTGTACTTGCATGGTCACTTACATTTGCCAGCATAGCGAGCACGTCAGGTCTGCGATCATCTGGATTGTATTGCGGATCGAGGACTAGTCGTGGTACAAACAGCAAGTCATGAGACAAGAGGGTGTCTTGATTCGTGACGAAGGGTGTCGTGGTGGTGACACCGGGCTCAAATAATTGTTGGAGGCTCTCAATTGTCTGCTTGGCTAGAGCCAGTGACACGCCAAGAGGGATGGATGTTGTTGATCTGGCTAGACGCTCGATCTCTTCAGCGGCGCTACCGCCGAGACTTCGGACGTCTTGGCACAGTGATACGATCTTGCGCTGAACGAAATCTGTTGAATCTGATCTGGCCTCAACTAGCCTTAGCCAGTTTGCTGAAAGGTCAAGCAACGGCTTCGCATGTCTTCGCAGCTGTCGAAGGGCTTTCCCTTCGATACCGTAGCGAGTTCTACCACGAATGTCGCGATCAGCCGTCCGAACAAGATCGGCAAACGATTGTTCATCGTTTGCTCTCTGTCGAAGGTGTTCCACCATGTTCCGTTGGGCTGGCTCAGCCTCTGCCACCAGTCTGGCCAACTTTCCTAGACACTCCGATTCGCGGAGTAGGAGCATCCAAACACGATGTGCAGGCGTGAAGATGATTCGCTGCTTGGCGGCCTTAGACAGCCAGTCATGTGCGCGACCGCGCAGCGTTTGAATGTCTTGCAACCAGCCTTCCTGATTGAGTACTGTCGTAATGAGTGTCGCATCAAATCGGACATTGTGACCCAATGTCTCTCCGTGGTCGGCTACGGTCTTGGCGAGTTCGTATACAGCGGACAATGGAGATAATGGTCGAGTCGCTCTCAAAAGGGCGGTAGCACCAGTTGCCGGTGCAACTAGGGCTGGGCGTGCGGTCGCGCAGAATAGCAGGAGATTTAGGCTGTCCTGAAGTTCCGGATCATCTCGCGAGAGATCTGCTGGATCGATTTGCATGATATGGCTTCTGAGGGCACTCGCCGCGTCTTCGTCGCTGGCCTGAGTGAACTTTGCGAGTACAGTCGCAGCGACGAGATGCGGTGGAGGCAATTCGGGGTGATCTAAACCGTTCTCAGATAGAAGACGTGCAATGTGGAAGGAAATTCCCGGTCGATGGAGTAGAGATTTCCACAGCACTTGAAGCTCGGTGTCATGGGTGTTCGATGCGCTGCGTCGCGGACGGCGGTCGTCTGCGGGAACATCATGATCGGCTGATCCAACAGTGGGCGTAGTCGGTGTTGCTGCAGTGCTCGCGCTAGCGCTGGATTCGGAATGTTCCTCTTCAGCCTTGTCTAAGGGTTCCTTCTGATGTCTGTGCCGTGGGTCGGGTTTTGGCATACCTCGCGCTTCGGTTGGCATTCCCTTGTCAGCAACTGCAGCAACCTCACTGTGCTCGGTTGGCTTAGAGGGACCAGAGGATGGATCGGGAGTCTGAGGCTGGGGGATACCTGTTTGCTTGCCTGATCCTGATTCGTCTGGTGGACGTGCGCTGGGATCAACCTTCTGAGGTCTGAGCCGTGGGTCGGGTTTTGGCATACCTCGTGCTTCGGTTGGCGTTCCGGTGTGAGCAACTGCAGGAACCTTACGGTACTCGGTTGGCTTGGAGGGACCAGAGGATGGATCGGGAGTCTGAGGCTGGGGGATACCTGTTTGCTTGCCGGATCCTGATTCGTCTGGTGGACGTGCGCTAGGATCGAAGCTCTTCCCAGTTGGCACAGCGGCGTTGAGGGTGTTTCGCTCCAAACGGCGTACTCGTTTGGTGACCTTTGCAAGAGATTCATAGAGTTCAAGTTCCCTATCGTTGTGTACAAAGTGTGCTTCAATATTGTCGTCATCGGTTTCGTTCATTCGTTCGAACTCAGCTTTGAAGGTCTGCTGGTCATCAACTGCGGATCTCCACTTGGTGATTTCGATCCTTGAATCGCGTAGTGCTCTCTCGGAGTCTTTCGAGAATTCGTCTGTATCAACAGAATCTGCAGCTAGGTAGGTTTGCCTCCATTGCGTACCGATAATTTGGGCCGCAGTGCGCAACCAACGTGCTTGGAATTCATCTCCCAACCTGTTGACAGCTTTAATCAGAAGGTGAACCTGCTCTTCAAGGTGACTTCGGTCAATAATCGACTTGACGCGGTCATGAAGGTCTTCCAACCGTTTCACATGGCTCTGAAAGTCACCGTAGACCCTCAAATCCGGGAATCTGCGGGCACTTCCCTCCAATGTCGACGCGAGTTCGGCGACAACTCGACACTCTTCACGCCAACGGCGCATTAGGGGATCCGCAGTGCGGCAGGATGCCGCGGGACCGCGTTGTATTGTCTTTTGGTCGCCTTCTACCGCGAAGGCAAACTCAGTCGCTAGAGGTCTGGCAGATTCTGCTGCCCACCTGAGGACCCTGACATCATCGAGGATCGTCGCTACGGCAAAGAGTGCAAGAGTGACGCTATCTCGGCTTTCCTCGTTAAGAGCATCCCAGTCGTTCACCTTATTTCGAAGGGCCGGCCACAATGCAAGCGGGGGGCGCTTCCACTCGGGCAAATTGTCCGTCGAGGAGACAAGGCCTGAGAAGCCCACAAGAGCCTTATCGAGGCTTGCATCGTCGATTTGTCGCTTCTTGAACTCCATATCAAAGGAGCTCAAGGACCGAACTTCTAAGCAGGGCAAGAGGTTCGGATCAATGGGATTAGGGTCTGTGGCCGATGTACGCCAGTGTAGGCGACGGTAGGTAGCGGACTTGTAGAATCGGGTAAGTAGTCGCTGGAGGCGTTGTGCAGTCGTTAGTGTTTTCGGTAGAGCGACATTCAGTTTCGGATGATGGAACTTAATAAGACTGACTGCTTTCTGCTTGTGTTGACGATTTACTATCCCTAGGAACTCGCACAGCCGACCGAACCCATCATTGCCGACGAATCTGGCCGGCAGTCCGTCGGGGAGTTGCCATTCACTCTGTTGCGTCAAGTCTGATCCTCCGTCGTAGCGTTGGTCGCACTAACGGCCATCAAGCGCCGTCTATGTGTTTTCCGGGGATTATAGACGATAGTAGCGATGTTCCCCGATTCGCTCTTGGGCAGAATCTGGAGAGATCCATATGGAGCGTCGGGGGTGGCCGGCGAGCGCTTGGTCTAATGCAGGGTTGACGGGGGACTAACGGACATCATTGCCCGAGTGCCACTCTTGCGCACTCAGCGCGACGACCTGTGCACCCGAGATGGGGCCACTTCACCCGCGAGCGCAAGCTGCCGTGGGTCGTGAACAACGCCGTTTCGGCGTTCTGCCGTAATACTCCGGAGAATGCTTGGCTTCGGACGGGCTCTCGCCGATCGAGATAGGCGTGGGGGGAGGAGCTTCACTAGTCCAGGCGGGCGCCACGCGGCGCAGGCGGAAGAAGTGGGCGCCGGCGTTAGCCAGTTCGTGGCTGAGGCGATATTCCTAGCGAGCGTGGGGCTGGCTTTGGCCGAGCGGGAACAGGTGATTTTGGAGTTGGCGGTGGCGGAAATCTAGTGCACCTTCCGCATCGAGCGGCTGTCTTACGAAGCTGACGCGGCTAAGAGGCGCTGTTCCCACCACGATCTTGAGAAGAGGTTGGTGGTGGCAGCACTGGGGGAGGACTGGAACGAGCTCTTAGGGGTGCTGCCGAGGAAGTCTCGCTCGGTGAGCGATAGCGTGCTCAGGTCCAGAGGGGTGTTGGGGCGATGAGAGCAGCAGTGACAAAGCGGCATGACAGTCGTGATGGTGGCCGCGTGACAGCTTAGCAGCTCGCGGTGTGTTTCTGTGTCGAGTCGGCCGGACGGGAGCTGGGGCGGTTCTGATGCGCGCTGGCGGATCGCCATCGGCGGCTTCCGTTCGGGTCAGCGGAACGATTCCCTGAGTCGCCCGAAGTGCTGCGTCGGGAATGACCCTTAATGATGGGCGCCGACTCGAGACCCGGTATGACGGTCGACGCCCCTACCGGGAATGGTGGACATGAAACACACGCGCAGAATCGCCCAGCTGGCGGATCCCATTCGGTGCGGCAATAGGGGTGAAACGGGCTTCAGGCCGCCCGAGATCCCAAGATTGGCTACTTTCAAGTCGAGTGGCGAGAAGAGAGGGCGTTGGCTTACGCGGTCGTTAAAGGACTGCGCATGCGCTTGGGCGAAGAAGCAGACGGACGAGTTGCGCGCGAGCTTAGCCGACTTCAAGGAACCGTCGGATCAGTTGCGGAAGAGTAGTAGTGCAAGCTCTGCGAGATAGTCTCGCCACACCGGCCAGCTGTGCCCTCCATCCGTCACTTTGTACGTGTGAACGATGCCTGCCGAGTCCAGCGCAGCGGTGTAGTCCTCATTGCGCTGGAGGAGGAAGTCGTCCCGCCCGATGGCGATCCACAGCAGCTCGAGCTCGGCGTTCGCCCTCTCGGCATCAGCAAGGAAGGCTTTCGCCACCGGATCGTCGGCTGGGTCGGGAGCGCCCGCGGAGAATGCGCCCACCCAAGCGAATCGGTCTAGGCTGCGCATGCCGCAGTGGAGCGACTGCCCTCCGCCCATGGACAAACCCGCGATGGCGCGCTGGCTGCGGTCAGTCCTCGCGCGGTATAGCGACTCGACCAACGGGATAGCAGCCCCCAAGAGGTCGTCATGGAACGCCTCGGTGTTGCCCGACCGCAATCCCCGGCGCCTGCTGCTCCAGGGGATCGGGTGACCGTTGGGCATCACCACCAACATCGGTACAGCCTTGCCCTCGGCGATCAGGTTGTCGAGAATGAGATTCGCCTTCCCGACCTCGCTCCACGTCGAATCGTTGTCTCCCGAACCGTGCAGCAGGTACAGGACCGGGTAGTGCTGATCCGGGTTCTCTTCGTAGCCCGGCGGCGTGTAGACGAACAGCCGGCGGTTGTTGCCGCCCGACTCAGAGGCGTAGTAGTGGACGTGAAGCGAACCGTGCGGAACGTCTCGGAGGTCGTATGCCAGCGGAGTTGCAGACGGCACTTCGACGAGACTGGCGTTCCCGCCGCTCCAGTGCTTGACGGCCGTGTTGTGGGGATCCAAGATTCGGACCCCGTCCATCTGGAAGGTGTAACTGTAGATCGCTGGCGGGACGGGCCCCACGGTCAGGGACCAGACCCCATCCTCGTTCTTGGTGAGCGCCTTGACTTCTCCAGCCCACGGGGCGTTCAGCACGATCGACCGGGCCTGCGGGGCTCGCACTCGGAATGTGACCCGGCCGTCGTCGCTCACAATGGGCGACTCCAGCCGAGTCTGGCGCGGCGGTTGTGCGAACACGATGCCCGCAGCGATGGTCACGGCCACTATGCCGATCCCATGAGTGTGCGATAAGCGAATCGGACTAGACATCAGTCCTCCCAATGCGGCTGCGGGCCGTCCGAAAGTGCGCCTGACCGCCTCTCGGTCGCGCTCCGGGGCAACCGACGGCTACGCGAGCGTACAAGGATAACAATGCGGCGAAGCACGCACTGAGGATTCGGTTCGATGACTGCCAGATAGCGGCTCGAAGTTCGGCATTGGGGCGCTCCCTCGCCAACGCCCTTCCGCAGCCAGGGGGGTCTGGCAGCTTGTCCGTTATGCCCTCTTCGCCGGGCGCGGACCGTAGGCTCCTGCGCACGACCCTTCCTGCCGGCCACATCGCTGCGCCCAACCCACAGAGCCCAATGCTCGTGCGCATCCGACTGGCGACTCCACGGGTTACAAGGCGCTATGGTGTTGGCTTGGCGTTGCGCCTGCCGTCTGCTCAGACCGCGGTGCCACAATGTCAAGTTGCCGGTCCAGATGCGGTCAATCGAATAGGAGCCTGAGTTGGGACCATCGTTGGTGCGTCAGATGGCTCTGGACGGCACGGCGGTCGCAACGGGAGAATGAGCAGGCAGCGTCCTGAGGGGGACCAATGAGCATACCGAGAGCAAGTTTCGCCACATGTTTGGCACTCGCCCTGTTATCTGGGTGCGTTGACTCTGACCAGAGTTCTGGCACCGGCGAGGATGGCCGACCCGTCCGCTCGATCGCGGCCGACGATTACTACGACAAGGTCCACGGAGCTTGGCTGGGTGCCGCAGTTGCGGGCGCCCTCGGAATGAGTGTTGAGGGAATGCACAAGAATGACCTCAAGCCCTACCTCACGGAGCTTGGCCAGTGGCCGCTGACCGAATACATCAAGAGGCTGCCGCCCCATCGCGATCCAGAGCGCAAGCAGTGGTTTACGGCCGAGGACTGGGGCCCCGCGGGTTTCGGCCCGGACGACGACACGCTGTATCAGGTTGCGAACCTGCTGCTGCTCGAGGAGAAGGGCCCGGAGATCACGAGTCAGGACATCGCCGACAAGTGGCTCGCATCGTTCTCGGTCTTCGAGGCCCAGAATTGCGGGCGAGCGGTCAGGGTCGCCGAGCGGCGCCTGAAGGAAGGCATCATGCCTCCGGAGTCAGGACAGCACGAGATGGGCGAGTTCATGGGCGGCCAGATGAAGGGGGAGTTCTGGGGCTACGTCCTTCCCGGCAATCCTGTCGAGGCGGCCCGATACGGGAGGCTCGATGCAGAAGTCGCATTCCATACCGACGGCATCTACGGCGAGATGTTCATGGCGGCCCTGACCGCCGAGGCCTTCTTCGAGTCCGACCCCGCGAAACTGCTCCAGGCGGGCCTCGCCGTGATTCCCGAAGACTGTGACTATGCCAAGTGCATCCGGGACGTGATCACGTGGCACCAGCAATGGCCGGAAGATTGGGAGAAGGCGCACGAGCAGATCGACGCCAAGTGGGCGCCGGAGGGGGCCAAGAACCGCCGGGTTTTCCCCAACAACGCCGTGAACGCACTCGCGCTGCTCTACGGGGATGGCGACTTCGACAAGACGATCACGATTGCTGTGATGGCGGGTTGGGACACCGACACTAACGCTGGCGATGTAGGACCGGTGATGGGTATCGTTCTAGGGCGGGGAGCAATCTCCGCCAAGTGGACTGAGCCGATCGGAAACACATTCCGTTGTGATGTCAAGGGCGCCGAAGAATGGCAGATCGACGAATTGGCGCGCCGCACAGTGGCGGTCGGCGCCACGCTGACAGCCGCCAAGTCCGCAGGGTTGGTTGAGATCGTGGACCAATAGGGACTTGGCCAGCACTGGGTTGGTCAGCGACATGGATCCGCCTGACGCTCGCTCGACGGTACCGGGCAGAACTCCTCGCTCGCCGGCTTCGCTCTCGAGGCGGGGCTTTCTCAGCGGGGCCGCCGCGGCATCTCTTGTCGGCTGCACGGGCCGCGCCGGGTCACGGCCCAACATACTGGTCGCGATTTCGGACGACCAGTCTTTCGCGCACACTGGGGCCGCGGGCGACCCGGTGGTCCAGACGCCCGCGTTCGATCGAATTGCAGGGGAAGGAGTGCTGTTCTCCCACGCGTTCTGCAGCTCCCCTTCGTGCACGCCGTCGCGCGGGGCGATGCTAACGGGCCAAGACTGCTACCGACTCGAGGAGGGAGCGAACCTCTGGAGTTCGCTGCCGGCGAAGTTCGGGACCTATCCGGACCTTCTAGAGGCCGCTGGCTACCACGTTGGATACACCCGCAAGGGGTGGGGCCCGGGCAGCCTCCAAGCCGGCGGTCGCTCGCGAAACCCCGCCGGCCCGAAGTACGAGGACTTCGGTGCGTTCTACGACGACCGTCCGGAGGACGTGCCATTTTGCTTCTGGTTTGGCAGCACCGATCCCCACCGGGCGTACGCCGCGGGCTCAGGCCTCGCCAGCGGGTTGCGTCTGGAGGACGTCAGAGTTCCCGCCTTTCTTCCCGACGTCCCGGAGGTTCGAAGCGACATCTTGGACTACTACTTTGAGATCGGTCGGTTCGATCGCGAGTTGGCCCAGATCCTGTCCCTATTGGAAGCTCGGGGGGAGCTGGACCGCACGGTGGTCATTGTCACGAGCGACAACGGAATGCCGTTCCCCCGCGCCAAGGCCGACCTCTACGACTACGGCACCCGGGTTCCCTTGGCCATTCGATGGCCGGAACGGTTCCCTGGCGGTCGGGTCGTCAGCGACTTCGTCAGTCAGGTGGACCTTGCCCCGACGATTCTCGAGGCGGTCGGCCTGTCCCCGGACGGCGACATGACGGGCCGCAGCATACTTGGCTTGCTCGCCTCGAGCAGGGAAGGCCGAGTCGAGCAGGCTAGGGACCATGTCGTGCTGGCTCGCGAGCGGCACACGCCCTGGCGGGCCGGGCGCGTGGGGTACCCGATGCGTGGGATCCGAACTGACGGCCACTTATACATCCGCAACCTTGAGCCGGACCGCTGGCCGGCGGGCGATCCGCCGATTTTCGGGGAAGTGGATCCGTCTCCAACGAAAGACTTTGTGCGCGCTGGCGAGGACAGCCCCGGATTCGAGCCGTACTACAGGTTGGCGTTCTCCAAGCGCCCCGCCGAGGAACTCTACGACCTCTCGAGTGATCCTTCACAGCTCACGAACGTTGCTTCCGAGCCTTCCCTCGCCAGCGTCAAGGCAGAGTTGGCGGAGCGTCTGGACAGGAGGCTGGTGGCAACCGCTGACCCCCGGGCCCTCGGCCGCCCACCCACGTGGGAAGCCGATCCGCACTACGGCAGGCTCACTCTGGAACAACGGCGCTGATCCCTAGGGCCCTCCCCGATCCTGAAAGCGATCCGCCCACTGACTGGAGGCGGATCTCAGACTTGTCTACCACGGCCGAGGACGAGCCATCGAATCCCTAATTGCCGGTTCAATACCGCTGGTCCCGAGGAGTTCCGCCAAAGACTGCGTCTGCTCGCAGCACTCGGATTTGAGGCGTCGCCATTAGTCCATGCAGGGCTGCTCCCATCTCAGGTTCCCATCCCAGATTCGAGCCCGAACCAAGTTCGGCACTGGGGCCATTCCAGCTGACGATCGGCTGTTGACACCAAGCGAGCCTACTGTGCTAGTATTACTAGTACACCTATGTTGCCCTTCACCGTGGAATTGAAGGTCGGTACCTCGGTCTACGAGCAACTGGTCTACGCCGTGCACAGAGCGATCGTCTCGAATCAGCTGTCGCCCGGCGACCGGTTCCCTTCGATCCGAACGCTCAGCCAGGAACTGAGGATCAACCCCAACACCGCCCAGAAGGTGGTGACCCGGCTTGTCGACCAAGGGCTCCTGGCGGTCCAGCCGGGAATCGGAACTCTCGTCGCCGAGCTTCCCGACCCGTCTCCTAGGGAGCGTTCCGATCTCTTGGCCCACCAGGTCGAGCAGCTGGTGGTTGAAGCGAGGAGGCTATCCCTGACTCTTGCGGAATTGGCGCGGGCTCTAGAGCACCACTGGCAGCGTCTCTCCGAATCGTCGCCGCCAGCGGAAACGGAGCAAGAGACATCCACGGAGGACCACGCCGAATGAACTCGATCATCCAAGCCCGAGAACTCTCGCGACGTTTTGGCCGAACCCTTGCCGTCGACAGCCTTTCCTTGGACGTTCCCACTGGTAGCATCTTTGCCCTACTGGGTCCGAACGGCGCTGGAAAGACCACAACGATCAAGATGCTCTTGAACATGGTTCGGCCGACGAGTGGACGGGCCGCGGTCATGGGAACTGACTCAACCCGCATAGGACCTGCGGAATTCTCTCGGATCGGTTACGTCTCCGAGAATCAGGACCTGCCCGAATGGATGAGCGTCCAGGATCTGCTGGACTTCTGCCGGCCGATGTATCCCACGTGGGATCAGGACCTGTGCCGACAGCTGGTCCATCAGTTCGACCTTCCGCTGTCGAGGACGATCAAGAGCCTTTCACGAGGCATGAGAATCAAGGCGGTGTTGCTGTCCTCACTTGCCTATCGTCCGGAACTCGTCGTCTTGGACGAGCCGTTCAGCGGACTCGACGCCCTAGTGAGGGACGAGTTCCTGCGAGGGCTTCTGGAGCTTAGCGGCCGGACTGAATGGACCGTGCTGGTTGCATCTCACGATATCGACGAGGTGGAGCGGCTGGTGGACCGGGTGGCGGTGATCGACGGGGGCTCGCTCCGGGTCTCGGAATCTGTTTCATCGCTCGAGGGGCGATTCCGCAATTGTCATCTGACACTGGCCCCAGGCGAGGAATTGCGCACGGGTCTACCGGATTCCTGGCTGCTAATGGAATCGGTCGGACAGAGGGTTCGGTTTGTCGAGAGCGACTACCGGGAGGGGACCGGGCTGGAACGCGTTCTGAGTGTAGTCCCGGCAGCCAAGGATGTCACCGCCACCCCCATGTCACTCAAAGAGATTTTCATGGCACTCGCCCGAACGTACCGGTCCCAAAGAAAGGAGCAGGAATGAATCTGACTTTGCATCTAGCCCGGAAGGACTGGCGTCACTCGCGCCTGATTCTTTGCATCTGGTACCCGATCTTGGTTCTCGCTCTCACGTTGGACCGGAACATCGAAATGTTCCTCGACGAGCGTGTGGCACTCCGCAATATTCCTTCGCCGAGCGACGCCGAACTCGAATACGGCTTACTCGTGTTGATCGGCGTTCTGGCTGTTTCGCTCGACCTTCTTCTGAGAGCAGCGATTGTCTCCAGGGTAGTCCATGACGACTCAACCGTCGGCAGCACGGCGTTTTGGATGAGTCGCCCCGTCGCGTCTGGCAGGTTGTTGGTCAGCAAGGCAATGCTGCTCCTGCCAGCCATGGTCCTTCCGGAGATCGTCGTGGACTTGGCGGTCACATACCAACTTGCCGGATATCCTTCGACCGCCCCGGAGGTCTTCCTTGCTCCAGTGGTCTCTACGGCGATCTTCATGATGCTGGCGGTCTTGACACCGAGCCTCGCCGGCATGGCCGTATTGGGCGGAATCATGACAGGAGTCATTCTGGGAGGGCTCCTCTTGCTGAGCTGGCTGGGCATGCCCCTTCTCGGAGCCGGTGGCATCGTGGGGGCCTTGATGGGCGAGCTGCCGTGGCTGACCGCTCTCGCCGTTTGCGTCAGTGTGATCTGCCATCAGTACCTGACCCGTCGAACCAAGCGAAGCTTGGCAGTCGCATTCTCTGGGGTCCTTGTCTTTCTGCTCGCTCTGTCCGGGGAATGGTTCTTGGGGGGCGCCTGAAGCGGCGCGGGCGGAGCTACGTACGTGTCATCGGGCGGCTGGTCGGGAACCATGGCAAATCACCGCAGGTTGAATGGGGGCACTGAGGAAAAACGGACTTATCCGGCGTCGTTGCTCGGCCCGATGCCGCTCAGGTGGCTAGGAGGGATCTGCTTGGTCTTCGCCACGAGCATCCTGTGTCCAGCAGCGGGCCAAGTGCAGCCCGCAACCGTCGAAGAACTCCGGGCAGCGATTCAGGAGGAGTTGGACAAGGTCGGACGCGGATCCGTCGGTGTGGCTCTCGTGACGAGAGATGAGACCATCTGGGCAGCCGGAATTGGGCTCGCCGATCCCGATACCTCCCGACAGGCCGACGAGAACACCTACTGGCGTCTCGGCTCGATCACCAAGAGCTTCGTGGGCCTGGCAGCGCTTGTGCTCGAGGAGCGCGGACAACTGCGTTTGACCGACGAGGTGGCGAAGCTTGCGCCGAATATCGAGATCAGGAACCGTTGGAACGATGAAGCTCCGGTAAGGCTTGAGCACTTGCTGGAGCACACGGCAGGCCTTGATGACCTCCACTACAAGGACTACCTGAGCAACGACCCGTCACCTCTCTCGTTGGCTCAGGGACTGGCCCAGATACGACGATCTCTCTATTGCCGTTGGCCGCCGGGCATTCACTTCTCCTATTCCAACGCCGGATCCTCGGTTGCGGCGTACGTCGTGCAGACAATCGACGGTCGGCTGTTTGAACAGTTCCTAGCCGACGAGATCTTGGCGCCCCTCAATATGCAAGGAGCCAGCCTGATCCTGACGGATCACCTCAACGAGGGACTGGCGACCGGCTACGGAGGTGACGGCAGCCCAGTACCCTACCGGCACCTGGTCGCGCGCCCGGCAGGCGCATTGAGCGCTACGCCCAGGCAAATGGCGAATTTCGTCCGGATGCTGCTGGGTCGCGGAGAGTTCGAGGGCCGGAAACTGGTTTCGCGCGAGTCGATCGAACGTATGGAGCGTTCCGAGACTACAGTCTCGTCCGCATTGCTTCCAGAGTATGGGTATGGCTTGGGCAACTACGCAACCTCTGCCGGCGGCTTCGTCTTTCGCGGGCATGACGGAGGCATGCCGGGATACCGGGCGTGGTACGCATACTCGCCGGACATCGGTCTCGGATTCTGCGCAATGCTCTCGGCATCGAACAACCAGGCGGCGAACAGAATCAACGTCCTTGTCGCCGAGTACCTCGTCCGTGGCGTCAGGAAGCCTGACGCATCGATCATTCCGGAGATGCCTGCCGACATCAACCGGTGGACCGGCTACTACCGTCCGGTCACTCCCCGCGATGAGGGAAGGCGCTACGTCGAAAGGCTGGCCGGTGTCGTCTGCATCACCCGCCGGGACGACATGCTCGTCGCCGAATTGCCTAGACAACGCCTAGAGTTCCATCCCTCCACCAGCCGGACCTTCCGGCGCAAGTTGCAGCCGATGGCAACCCTCGCGCTAGTTGAAGGCCCTGACGGCAAGAAGTACATCCAAGGCGAAACTGGAAATCTGCAGAAGGTCTCCGCCGCGGCCGTTTGGTTCGAGCGGATCTTGGGAGTCGCCTCGGGGCTTCTAATGATCAGCAGCCCCCTGTGGGCCGCAGTTTGGATGCCCTTGAAGCTTGGCGGCAGACTCAAGAGCCGGTCGGTCTTGGTGCGCGTCTGGCCCTTACTATCTGTGATGGCCCTTGTCGTAGCGGTGACCGCTGTTGGCGTGAACACCGAGTGGGGAAGCTTCGTCAGGTTAGTCGATCAGCTTGGCCG
The DNA here is from genome assembly GCA_965203925.1 of Bryobacterales bacterium. Lineage (GTDB taxonomy): Bacteria > Acidobacteriota > Terriglobia > Bryobacterales > UBA6623 > VXMF01. Next base: position 5,632,887 of record OZ241924.1, on the reverse strand, counting down.
ACCGACGCCGGTTGCGGTCAGCTTCGTCATTCTGTCGTGGATCTTCGTGCTTCTGGCCCTTCACGGCCTCGTATTCTCGGTAAGGAGCGACCCTTTGTGCGTTGGTCGACTTGCCCGGATGCATTCGATTGCGGTTTGCACGTCGTGCTCGGTGGTCGCAGCGTACCTCTTGTACTTTCGAGCGATCGGGTTCCCATCGTGGCGATAGCTTAGGATTTTCGCCCCGAGCCCCAACAGGCAGAGAGCCGGAGCGCAGACCGTCAGTACAGGCAATCTGCCGAGATTCCCGACTTTCCGATTCGAGACCGCTTCCGCTCGACTGTGCCAGTGCGGCACGGCGAGGTTGAGAGCCATGGCGGCGATTCGTAGGCCAGTGGACGGACGGTTCGCATGGCGTTGCGGGGATTGTGGCAATCCGCGCTTGGAGCGACGAATGACGACCGCAATCGCAAGAACCTGATGGGCTTGCAGCGTGGACCTCACGGATGGCCCGGGCTGGCCCTGCAATGACGGCTCCGAAGGCGTGCGTCGCTGCGCTGCGCGCCGGTTCGGCTAGCGGCGGTTGTTGGAGACTAGGGCTAAGAACTCTTCGCGGGTCTTGGGATTGTCCCGGAACACTCCCATCATGGCGCTCTTGATCGTGCTTGAGTGCTGCTTCTCCACGCCTCGCATCATCATTCACAGGTGTTGGGCTTCGCAGACCACACCGACTCCTGCGGGTTTGATCGCTTCAGTGCACCAGCGATGCCAACACCTCCGCGGGCGCGCGTTCTGGTGCTACGAACGGATTGATTACCTGCACAGTCCCAACCCGCTGTCCATGCTGCAAGTCCTCGGTCAACAATACCGGGCAGTTGCTGACTTGTGCGGCACCAACAATCAGGGCGTCCCACCAAGAGAGCGAGTAGCGCTCCTGCAATGTCCAAGCGTTCTCAATTACGGCGAGGTCTATTGCGACCGGCTGCCAAGCAACGAGATCACGCACAATTTCCCGAACTTCCTCACGACCGAGGCCTGCCTTCAGCATCTTCGTGAGAGTCACATAGAACTCTTGCAAGACCTGAAAGCTAAGCCGCCCAGATCGGTCCGCTGCGAGGAGCCTTAGCCAGCGGTCAGCACAAAGCTGCTTCATCTGGTCTGTGGCATCAAATCGATACACGAGCACATTGCTGTCAACGAAGACTGGCCCGGTCATGGAGCTCCTCCCGTGATGGCTTGTGACCGCCAACCCATTCCAGATGCCGCGGCTCCCGTGCCAAGAACCGCTTCATCGAAACCTCGTATGCGTCCTCCCGACGTCTCATGTCGGCCAGCATTCCAGCCAGCCATCGCGACATGCTTAGGTTTTGCTTGGCAGCGCGAACACGCAGCCACAACGCCAAGTCTTCCGGCACCGTGATCGTGATGTTCTTCATCTCACGACAGTATGAAATTCCTAAGTTCGTGTCAATGCAGTGACCTACAACCGAAGAAACAAGGATCAGGCCTTGCGATCGGCCCATCCGACGACCCCCGCCCAACTGCGCCGACTGCGGGCTAGACTGAGGCGCGTGACGATGGCTTTGAGGTCGCCGGCCGACACGTCGGCGGGGTCATCGGGAGCCTCCCCGGGAAAGCGTTGTACGCGAACGGCAGCAGGCTCTCCTGCAAGTTCAGGTCGCCGGCAGTGTCCGCCATCGACAGCCGATGCGGCCCCGTCGGCGCACAAGAACAGCCCGCAGCGCGTCGCTACCGTGAACTTGGAGGAGTTTGTGCAATCCCTTGGTCTTGTCGTTGCGGCTGTACCGATCTGCGTGGACGATCGCAGCGATGACGTCCTTGGCGGCCGGGCCCGATTGGAAGAGATGCTCGGCCATACTGTGCTGGTGACCGCGTCGCTCTCTGACGGGTTGCAGCAGAACGACGCGACGGGCGGGCAGGTTCGAGACCCCTTGGCTGCCCCCCGGCAAGCGCGGATGCTCCGCACGGCAGTCCTGGGCCACGATGCGGACACGGTCCTCAGACAGGTGCAACGTGGGCTGGCCCGGCAACGGCGGCTGCCAATGCTGGCGTCGCCCGTCGCGTGCCAGATCGGCTAGCGGCGACGGTTGGACACCAGTGCCAAGAACTCTTCGCGGGTCTTGGGATTGTCCCGGAACACTCCCATCATGGCGCTCGTGACTGTGCTTGAGTGCTGCTTCTCCACGCCTCGCATCATCATGCAAAGGTGTTGGGCTTCGCAGACCACACCGACGCCAGCGGGTTCGATCGCGTTTTGGATTGTTTCGGCGACCTGTTGCGTGAGCCGTTCCTGGATCTGCAGGCGCCGGGCGAAGATGTCCACGATCCGGGCCACCTTGCTCAGGCCGATGACCTTGGACTGGGGAATGTAAGCGATGTGCATGCGCCCGTAGAAGGGCAAGAGGTGGTGCTCGCACAACGAGAACACCTCGATGTCCTTCACAATCACCATCTCGTCGTAGGACACGTCGAACAAAGCGGACTTGAGCACGTCGTTAGGGTCCTGCGCGTATCCTTTGGTCAACTCCCTGAAGAGTTTGGCTACGCGTTTGGGCGTGTCCCTGAGGCCGTCCCGATGGTTGAGCTCTCCCAGATTGCTTAGTATTTCGCCCACCAGCCCCTCGATGGGGTCACGCTGGCCGGCCTCCTCGGGATCGGAGGGTAGCAGGTGTTCGGGATGTCTTGGATTCGGCATGGGTTGGGGGCTAAGCGCTAACAGCGGAAGCTGTTGCGGGGAGTTTCCTCGAGACGCAGGCCGGCCAATTGAGGCGGCTGTCCTGGGAAGTGCGCGGGCCAGGCGGCGCGAAGCCAGGCCTCAACGACCACAAGCACGTTTTCGGAGGTCGGGACCAATGCCTCGAACTCCGGCAGTTCGGAATTGAGATGGCGGTGGTCGATCCGCTTCAGGACCGCCGACTCTACCCACCTGTCAAGATCTGGCCGCGACATTATCATGCCGCTGCGCGCGTCCGGGTCGCCTTGCACGCTGACTTCGAGGGTGTAGTTGTGCCCGTGCCCGTGCGGGTTCGCACACTTTCCGAAGACCTCGCGGTTCTGCTCGTCACTGAGCGCAGGGGAACAGAGCCGGTGGGACGCGCAGAATCGGTAACGCTTGGTCAGCGTCGTCATTCGGCGCTGCCGCCTGTGTGCTCGACGAAGAGGTCCTCGCTCTCGTGGAGGCGGACCGAGTGAAGGGCAGCGCCGAGCGAACCGATCGGCGTCTGCAGCCGTTCCCAAATGTCGCGCGCCATGTTCTCGGTGGTAGGCACCACGGTGTCGAAGGGCGGGACTTCCCGATTCAGGAATCGATGGTCGTAGACGTCCAGGACTCGTTCTTGGATGATCCTCTTCAGGCGCTTAAGGTCAAGGACCATGCCGTGGACAGGATCGATGTCCCCACGCACGGTCACCTCAAGGACATAATTGTGCCCGTGGCCGTGGGGTCGGCTCTCGGCGCCGAACAAGGCTGCGTTTCGTTCCGGCGACAGATCGGGGGAGTAGCAGATGTGCGATGCCGAAAACTCGGCCTTGCGGGTGATCAGCATCGCGCTGCGGGAAATACTGGGGAGCCGCCGAGGGCGGGGTAGAGTAAGAGTGTACTCCTGATTATGCCACGTGCCCGGGAAGCCTACGCCTACGGCATCGCCTTGGCCTTGGCCGCAGTGATGGTCTTCCGTGTGCAGGGGTACCTGCGCGTCTACGATGTGGATGTGGGGGATCGGGCCCCGGCGTTCCGGGTGGAGGGTGACCAAGGAGTTGGCGTCAGCCTGGAAGACTACGAAGGCAAGATCGTCCTGCTCAACTTCTGGGCCACGTGGTGCCCTCCGTGCATTCAGGAAATGCCCTCGCTAGACCAGCTCTACCTGGATCTTCGGGACAGCGGTCTGGTCGTGCTCGGCATCAGCGTGGATGAGGACGCTGGCCAGTACGAAGCGTTTCTCGAGCGGTCGGGAGTTACGTTTCCGACGGCTAGGGATCCGGACCGGGCCGTCAGTACCCGATATGGCACCGCGAAGTACCCGGAGTCGTACCTGATCTCGCGGACTGGCCGGGTGCTTCGGAAGTACGTCGGGCCGGAGAATTGGCTCAAGCCGGAGATCGCGAACTACCTGAGGTCAGTGCTATGATCCTCGCGCTCAACTTCAGTGCTTGGGCCGCGTCGGTATAGTAGGGAGAGCGAGACGATGGCACTGCGCTGTATTCTGACGCTGGCGGTGGTGGCTGGTTTGGCCTCAGGTCAGCAGAAGACCATCAGCTCGAGCACGCGACCTGAGGTGCACGACAACGCGGACGGCGCGCTGGAGGGCACGCGGCCCGAGGCGATGCTCGACATCGTCAAGTCGAAGGGCACCATCAAGCGCGTCGACGTCCAGGCCCGCACCGTCGAGCTCTCGCTCACTAAGGCCGGAACTCTTGTGCTGGCATTCTCGCAGCCTGCGGGCCGGGAGCAGATCAAGGTCTCCAAGAAGACGGCCCGCAAGCTTGGCCAGTCCCGGCTGCGCCTAGAGGAATTGCAGGCAGGCGCGAAAGTGCGCGTGCAGTACTACCCCCTTCTGGAGCAGCTGCTCGAAGTCGTCGTGGACTAACCGTCTCCGCGTGGTCTTGGGCAGGCCCTACCCTGTCCCGCCGGCTGTCAAGACAGACTCGGTACTCCGCGTCGGCATACTAGGGCCCAGCGCCCGTTCCCTAGGGCGTGGGACCGCTCCGGACGGGGCCTATTAGCTATCCGGCCGGAGCCGGAGGGTCAGCCAGCTGCTGAGAAAGGTAGATGCCGAGACCCATCTCGTCAATCATGTGCAGCTGCGCCTCGAGCCAGTCGACGTGTTCCTCCTCGTCCTTGAGGATGGTCTCGAAGAGCTCTCGCGACGCGTTGTCGCCTGCATTGACCGCATTCGTGATCGCAGTGTTGAGGATCCCGACCGCGTCGTATTCAAGCTTGACGTCATTGGTGAGGAGATCCTTCACGTTCTGACCGATGTTGAGCGGCCTTAGCTCGCCCATGGCGGGCACGCCCTCCAAGAACAGGACGCGCTCGATCAGCACCTCCGCGTGCCGCATCTCGCCTATCGCCTGCACCTTGATGAAACCGCCGAGCTTGCCGTACCCCCAGTTCTCGCACATCTCTGCGTGAACCATGTACTGGTGGATCGCTGTGAACTCCCCTCGCAGCACTTCGTTCAGATCTTCAATGACTCGCGCGTCGCCCTTCATGGTGTCTCCGATAGCCGGCCACGCCGACTTGCCAAGGACGTGTCTTGAGGACTACCCGCCCCCGCTTGTCCCTGTACTTCAATGATACCCAAAGGGCCGTTGGGCCCGATTGAGGCGTGCTAACATCGGGATCGTCGCACGGCGAGCCCAAGCACGAAGGAGCCAAGCACCCATGAACTCTTCAACCAGGCGCTCATTCTTGGGCGCAGTGGCGGCTGCGTCCGCCGTCCCAGCCGCAGCCAGTTCAGCCGCCCGCGTGAGCGGATCCGAAACGCCGCATCACTGGGATGATCTTCGGCTCGCTGTCGCCACCTATTCGCTGCGCAAGTTCAGCAGGACGGCCGCCATTGGGATCTGCAGGGACCTCGGCGTCAAGTACGTAAACGTCAAGTCCTTCCACATGCCGTACTACCTGAGCGAGGAGGAACTGAAGCGCGCTCGCGGCGAATTCGAACGTGCGGGCCTGCAGATCGTGGCCGGGGGCAACATCTCCCTCCGCAGCGACGACCCGGCCGAGCTGGAGCACTACTTCAAGTACGCCGTCGCCGCCGGAATGCCGATCATGGTCTGCGCGCCGACGCACTCCAACCTGGGCGCGATCGAGAAGCTCGCGATCAAGTACGACCGCAAGATGGCCATCCATAACCACGGGCCGGAGGACCAGTACTACCCGGCGCCGAGCGATGTGATCAAGCGTGTCAAGGACATGGATCCGCGCATGGGGCTGTGCGTGGACGTCGGCCACGCGGTTCGTACCGGCGCCGACATCCTTGAGGAGATCGACGGCGCTTGGGACCGGATCTACGATTTCCACGTCAAGGATCTGACCGACTTTACCGACAAGGAGAGCCGCGTGGACGTGGGCGACGGCAAGATGCCGATAGCCGCGATCTTCAAGATGCTCAAGGACCGCGGATACGCGGGCGTCGTGGGCTTGGAGTACGAGGTCGTAGCGGACCACCCGCAACTGGGGATGGCCAAGTCGTTCTCCTACATGCGCGGTGTACTGGACGGGCAGGCCTGACTAACGATCCGCTGCCTCCCCTGAAGCGTCGTCCACAACGGCACTGCTGAGCCCTTGCGGTTCAATTCCGCCAAGGCTGAGGGACCGTCGGGGCGCGCCCTTTGCGGACCTATCGGGTATTGGGGCCAGAGTTCTGGAGCGCATCGGCGCACCGCTAGAGTCATTCCGCTGATCCGAGCCAAGCGACGTTCTTGGATCTTCGCCTCGGGAGCCGGATCGCTGGCAGACGGATCGCCCTAAGGATTCGATGAGCGGAGCCCTGCGTATGCCCGGTCGAGCAGCTCCACAACGTGCAGCACGGGTATGTCCGGCCCGAATCGGCTCGCCCCCGCCTGAAGTTGCAGCATGCATCCCGGGTTGGCCGTGACGATCATGTTGGCCTTGGTCGAAGCCACCATGCGCATCTTGTCCTCTAGCAGAGCCATCGACACATCCGTGTGTTCGATGTTGTAGACTCCCGCCGATCCACAGCAGATGTCGCTCATCGGCAGCTCGTGAAGCTCGAGGCCGGGAATGGCCCGGAACAGCTTTCTGGGAGCCTCGGCGATCTTCTGGCCATGCAGCAGGTGGCACGAGTCTTGGTACGTGATGCGGGCGTGGAAGGGAGCAAGATCCGTGTTGAGGTCGATGGAGGCCAAGAACTCGCTCACGTCCCGCATCTTAGCCGCGAAGGCGCTTGCGCGGCCGTGCCACTCGGGATCGTGCTCGAACAGGTCGGGGTACTCCTTCAAGACCGAGCCGCAGCCCGCCGTGTTGGTGATGTACGCGTCGAACTCTCCCCCCTCAAGCGCCGTGATGTTCCGCTGGGCTTGCTCGCGCCCGATCGACCGCAGCCCGGCGTGGACTTGGAGGGCCCCGCAGCACACTTGCCCGGCCGGCACCGTCACCTCGCACCCGTTCTTGCGCAGCACGCGCACCGTCGCTTCATTCAGGCGGCTGAAGAACACGTTCTGCATGCATCCGGCCAGCAGCGCAACGCGGTGCCGGGTGTCACCTTCGGCCGGGTAGACCCTGCCGATGTTGGAAAAGAAGAACGGGGACTGGGCCTCTGGCGCGAGCTGCGCCAAATCCCCTAGCCGGCCAAGTTCTGCCAGCACTCCCGATTCGCTCAGCATTCGGGCCAGTCCGCTGCGCTGGTAGAAGAGGAGCCCGTAGCCGGCGGCCTTGAGCAGAAGGGGGCTGCGCAGCAGCTTGTCGTAAGCCAGCCAGCGCACCAAGCGCTCGGGCCAGCTTCGGCGGACCGAGTTTTCGATCTGCGCCAGGGCACCCTCGATCAGCCGGCCGTACTGCACTCCGGACGGGCAGGCTGTCTCGCACGCCCGGCAGGCAAGGCACAGGCCGATGTGCTCCACGTAGTGGTCCGACACCGGGCTGCGGCCCTCGGCGACCTCGACCATCTGGTAGATGCGGCCCCGAGGGGAGTCCATCTCCACGCCAAGCTCGCGATACGTCGGGCATGCGTTCAGGCACAGCCCGCAATGGACGCACTTGCGCAAGTCCGCTTCCTGCGGGACGTCCAACGCGGCCAGCGGCGGCTCTTGGGTCGGGGAAGCGTTTCCGATTCCTGCGACGGGCATGGTAGCTAGGCGAACAGGTCGTGGTGGACAATCCCGGCCACGTCGGTCAGCCGGAAGTCCCGTCCCGAGAAGTGGTACGTCAGCCTCTCGTGATCCATGCCGAGCAGGTGCAGAACCGTGGCGTGGAAGTCGTGGATGTGCATGCGGTTGACCTCGGCGTGGTATCCGATCTCGTCCGTCGCACCGTAGCGGTAGCCCTTCTTGAGGCCCGCACCCGCCATCCAGATCGTGTAGCCGTACGGGTTGTGGTCCCGGCCATCTCCGCCTTGGCTCACCGGAGTGCGCCCGAACTCGCCGGCCCAGACAACGAGAGTGTCGTCCAGCATTCCCCGTGCCTTCAGGTCTGTCAGCAGCCCGGCAATTGGCTTGTCCACCTCCGCCGCGTTCTTGAGGTGCTTATTGAAGAGGTCGGAGTGCTGGTCCCACTTGTAGGAGTGGGTGCACTGCACGAATCGCACGTCGCGCTCGCTCAGCCTCCGAGCCAACAGACACTGCCAGCCGAAGTCCGCAGTGATCGGATCGTCCAGGCCGTACAGGTTCTTGGTCGCCTCGCTCTCGCTCTCGACCTCGAATGCCTCCGGGGCCTCCACCTGCATGCGGAAGGCCAGCTCGAACGATTGGATGCGAGCCTCGAGGCGCGGGTCGAAGCGTCGAAGCTCGGCATGCCTGCGGTTCACGTTTCGCAACATGTCGAGCTCGTAACGCTGGCGTTCCTGCGATAGCCCCTTGGACGCCAGATACTCGATCGGCTCACCCTGCACGTCGGAGACCTTAAGCCCGGCGTGCCCGATCGGCGTTCCCTGGAACGATCCCGGCAAGAAGGCCGAAGACCAGTTCTTGGCTCCTCCGTGGGACAGCGCGGGCTTGATCGTGATGTAGCCCGGCAGGTTGCTGTTCTCAGTGCCCAGCCCGTAGACCACCCACGAGCCTAGGCTCGGCCTGGTGAACGTGCTCGATCCTGTGAAGGTTTGCAGCAGCGCCGCACCATGATCGACGCCCTCCCCGACCATCGAGTGCACCATGCACAGATCGTCCACCCGCTCGCGAACACGGGGGAACAGATCGCTGACCGGGATGCCGCTCTCTCCGCCGGGCCTGAAGTCCCACAGAGGCTTCATGAGTGGGCCGGGCGCTTCGTCGTCAAATGCCAGCGGGCGCTCGATCGGGAGGGCCTGGCCGTGGTTGCGCTCAAGGTACGGCTTGTGCTCGAAGGTGTCGATCGAGGACGGCCCGCCGTGCATGAACAGAAAGATGATGCGCTTGGCTCGGGCCTCGAAGTGGGGCGGTCGCGGGGTGAGCGGATTGGCGGAATCGAGACTCGAGTCGGCACCCTTGGCGTTTTGCTCGAACAGGCCGGCCAGCGCCAGCATTCCGAAACCGCAGGCCGAGTCCCGCAGCATGCCGCGCCGCGTCACCGGCAGGGGCCCGTCCATGTGTCCAAGCCTCCTCATTGGATCTCCCACCCTCATTCGCTCCAGCCCACCTCTCAAGTCGCTCGTGCCATCCAGGATCAGTCCACGTACAGGAATTCATTCGACGCCAGCAGGACTCGGCAGTAGCTCTGCCACGCGTCTCTCGCGGTGGCGTCCGGGAATAGCTTCGAGTACCCGCCGATGTAGGATACGGCCGCATCCACCTCGGGCGGCGTGGCCTCCCTCGTCAGCACGGCCAAGTGCGCGTGGCGCGCGCGATCGCTGTCCTCCCACCGTTCCGCGGCGAGCAGCCGGTCAGCCAAGTTCCGGGCGCGGTCGTCCACAAAGCCGCTGTTCATCATGAACAGGGCCTGCGGCGCCACGTTGGTCACCGGGCGCCTGCCTTGGGAAGTTACCGCATCCCCGAAGTCAAACAGGTTCAAGAGCGTGGGCAGGTTTGCCCGTCGCAGAGGCACGTACACCAGGCGTCTCGCGGAATCTGTCGGGTCGATGCTCAGCCGGTCGTTGGAGTTCTCCCCGTCCGTCCCAAACCCTGACTGCAGAGTGCCGCCCATCCTCAGGTCCAGCGATCCGTCGATGGCCAGCATTCCGTCCCGCATCTCCTCCACGTCCAGGCGTCGGCGGGCAAAGTGCGAGAGCAACCGGTTGTCCGGGTCGGCGCTCGCTGCCGCCTCGCTCGGCGTGCCCCCCGCGCGGTAAGCGCCCGACAGCAGGATCTTGCGGTGCATCGCCTTCACCGACCAGCCCTCGCGGACGAATTCGGACGCCAGCCAGTCCAGCAGTTCCGGGTGCGTCGGCCCTTCTCCGAGTTCCCCAAAGTTGCTGGGTGTCCGCACGATCCCCTGGCCGAAGTGCTTCTGCCAGATTCGGTTGACCATCACGCGGGCGGTCAGCGGATTGTTCGGCGAAGCGATCCAGTCAGCCAGTTCACGGCGTCCGCTGCCACTCACCACCGGCCTCTGGTCGAAGCCGGCGAGGATTGCGGGAAAGACCTTGGGGGCAGGATCGCCCTCAGAGTTGTAGTCGCCTCGCACGAACACCCGCTGATCTACGGGCTGGCCTTCCTCTACAGCGTTGGCCATCGGAGGTTCGGGCATGGCCTTCGCCTTGAGGGCTGCGACCTCCTTTCGGAGCGCGGAGATTCTGGCACGGGTCTGCGGCTTGAGTATCCCCTCTCGATCCTCTCCATCGAAGCGCATGGGGCCACCCTTCGCTTGGTATACGTCGAAGAAGAACCGGTCGCGGCCAGCCTCGAATCGCGGCTTGGGCCTTGGAGGCATCGTGCCGGTCCGAAGCAGCTCGGCGGTGGACCTGCGCCAGTTGCGAATGGTGCGGTGCCACGCTTGTAGCGTCTTCTGGAACTGCTCTTGGAATCCTTGCGCCACCTTGGCACGCCCGTCAGGCATCGCATCGCGCCATTCCGCGAGCTGAACCCGAGGTACGTCGGCAGGCCGCAGGTAGTCGACCCACCGGGCCAGCTGGCGCTCGCTTAGGTTCCTTGCTGCGGCCACGTCAGCAACTTCTCCGCCATCCTCGTAGACCGCGCGGGCGGCGAGCATATGTTCCGCCACGCTGTCGGCTTGGGCTTCGACGTAGGCCTCGATCTCGATGTCGGCCAGGTTGTCGAGATCGATGCGCTTGTTAGTGATCGCGCGCTGCTCGGATTGGTAGCGCTGGTAGTCGGCCTCAGGCACTAGCGGCTTGAAGAACAGCGACGACACGTGCCGCGACGGATCGCGGAAGCTGCGGGTCGAGGCGAAGATGCCGGCCAGCGAGTAGTAGTCCTTCGTCAGGATCGGGTCAAACTTGTGGTCATGGCAGCGTGCGCATGCCACTGTCAGGCCCAGCATCGCCTTCGAGACCACCTCGATCTGCTCGTCGTAGACGTCGTAGAGCATGCGTTTCTTGTCCTGCTGCGCGACAGCCTTCGGGCCGAGCGCCAAAAAGCCGGTTGCGATGATCCCGCGCCGGTTGACGCTATCGGCCTGGTCTGCTGGGAGCAAGTCGCCCGCGATCTGCTCGCGCACGAACTGGTCGTAGGGCATGTCCGAGTTGAAGGCCTCGATGACGTAGTCCCGGTATTTCCATGCGTACGGGTAGCGGTGGTCTTCGTCATTGCCGGCTGAGTCCGCGTAGCGGGCTACATCGAGCCAGTGCCTTCCCCAGCGTTCCCCGTATCGCGGGGAGGCGAGCAGCCGGTCCACGACACGCTCGTAAGCTCCCGGCGAGTCGTCCGCCGCGAATGCGGTGGCTTCGCTCGGTGTAGGTGGGAGCCCGGTCAGATCGAAGGTCGCTCGCCGCAGCCAAGTGTGTCGATCGGTAGACCCCGCTCGTTGCAGGCCGGCTTCTCTTAGCTTTGCCGCCAGAAAGCGGTCCATAGGTCCGCCGTCGCCGGAGCTGGGAACGTCCGGCCTGCGCACCGGCTGGAACGCCCAGTAAGCCTTCTGCTCGGGCGTAAAGTGCCCGCCGGGGGGAAGTTGCCCGGGTCGGGGACGGGTTGCACCCGGCCAGGGTGCTCCTCCCTCAACCCACGTCCGCAGCGCTTCCAGTTCGGGCTCGCTGAGCTTGCCAGTTGGCGGCATCTTGACCCTCGCCTCGTAGCCGACGATTGTCAGCAGCCGACTCGAGCCTGGTTCCGCCTCCGACACCAAGGCAGCCTCGTCGCGGGCCTTGAGGAAGCCGTCGGCAGAGGAGAGGTCGATACCGCCGCTCTGGAGCTGAGAGTTGTGGCAGGCTTGGCACTTCTCGACGAGCAGCGGGCGAACTTTCTTCTCGAAGTGCTCCAGTGCCACCAAGTCGCTGGCGGACGCCGGACCAACGTGCATTGCGGCCCCTGCAATGAGGAACGCGGACAGGTTGGAGATTTGCATGGAGAACCGCAAAGGAACGTCGAGACGGGCAGGGGGGCCGCGCACTCCCATCATATGTCGCCCAATGCCGCCCGTGGGTGCCTGACCGAACTCTGCGGGCTTGTGGTCCACGGCGGCGAGATCGATCCCGGACCAGCAATGTTGTGCGTGCGATTCCCGGCTGGCCCGCCGCACGCGCCCACAGAAGCGAGACCCACGCATCGGGGACTTCTGAACGCTCCCAAGTCCCGCCAGGCGCAACCGGCGGGCTTCCCGTGTGTTACTAGACACGTGGGCACGGACCGCGAGGGCGCCGTTTGACCGATTCGGAAGAGTTCGAGCGCTTCGTGCGGAGGTATCAGAACATGGTCTACGGAATCGCGATCCGGATGCTGGCCGATCCGGCTGAGGCCGAGGACGTGGCTCAGACCGTGTTTCTCCGAGCCTTCGAGCGTTTCCCCGTCCTACGCGAGCAGCCTACCGTGCCGGGTTGGCTGCGAACTGTTGCCACGAACTTGTGCCTGAACCACCTGACGAGGGTCCGCCCGCGCTGGGGCCAGTTTCGGGTTGGACGTTTTGACCACGGTCGGTCACGGTCGTCGCCGGAGGAGAGGATGCCCGCGCCGGACGACCCCGAGCGCGACTTCCTACAAGCGGAGCAGCGCGCCGAGCTGGAACGCGCCCTGCAGGGCCTTCCCGCCCACCAGCGCGTTCCGCTCGTGCTGTTCCACTTCCAAGAACGAAGCTACCGAGAAATAGCCGAGCTGCTCGGCGTGTCGCTCTCCAAGGTCAAGACCGACATTCACCGGGGGCGGATTGCTCTCCGTGCTGTCGTTGGGGGTATGAAGTGACTCCGGTCCAGCTCGAAGCATGGGCACGGAGGGCACTGGCGTGCCTAGAGCCGCCGGAAGCTCCGCAGACCCTCCTGCCGAGCATCCTGGAGCGCGTGCAGAGTACGCAGGGCTCTCCTTGGCACCGTCGGTCCTGGCGAGGTTGGCCGACGGGGCTGCGGGTGGGTCTAGGACTCTCGTGTGTGGTGACGGCTGCCCTCATGACTACCGTTTGGCCGACGCTCATAGCTGCGGACGTTCCAGCGTTGGCCGAGGCAGCTGTCCTCTGCCTGCGCCTGATTGCCCAAAGCGGGGCCATGTACGTAGCCATTCCTATTGGATTGATTGTCTTGACTAGCGCGCTATTGCTGCTTGCCTTGGCGCGCGTGATTGGGGAAGGAGTGCCAAGTCATGATCGCCTTTAGAAGGATCGCTGTCTCGTTCGCGCTGTGCCTATTGGTTGCGCCTGCGGCACTGGCTCAGGAGGCCGGTGGTCCCGCCGGCTCCCGGGACAGGGCCGCGGAGGAAGTCCGATTCGGCTCGCCCTACGAGCTGCCTGAGGGACAGGGGACGGAGGACGTGGTGGTGATGGGCGCTCCGGCGCGCATAGCTGGCACAGTCCGGGGGGACGTGGTGGTCATTGGAGGACCGCTGGATCTCGACGCGACCGCGGTCGTCAACGGCGACACAGTCGTGGTGGGCGGTACCGTGACCGTGTCCGAAGGTGCAACCGTCCACGGCGACCTCGTGGTGGTGATGGCTTCGTACGACGCCCCGACTGACTTCAGCCCCGGAGGAGAACTGGTCGTAGTCTCCGGGTCGGCTAGCGCACCGTTCGCTGCGGTCTTGGAATGGATCCAGGAAGGGCCGCTGATGGGGCGGCTGATCGTGCCCAGCATCAAGTGGTTCTGGTTCCTGATTGCCCTCGCGGCGCTGGTGGCGTGCGGCGTGACGATGATCTTCGAACGGCCTGTACGCGACTGCTCGGCAGCGCTTGCGGCAAAGCCCATCACGAGTTTCCTGGTTGGCGGGCTTGTCACCTTGCTCTTGGGCCCGGTGACGCTACTGCTGCTGGTCTCCGTGATCGGGATTCCGGTCGTCCCGTTCCTGTGGGTTGCATTGCTGCTGGCCTCAATCGTCGGCCAGGTGGGAGTGGCCCGGTGGCTTGGCGCTCGCGTGTATGCGGAAGTGTCCCCTGGAGATCGGCTCGAAGCTCTGCGGTCGGTTGCGATCGGGTTCGGAATCCTGTGCTTGGCATTCATGATTCCGGTCTTGGGTCTGGCGACGCCGATCGTGCTAGCTCCCCTTGCGCTCGGCTCCGCGACCATGGTCTGCTACACGGGCCTTCGGCGCGAGCGGGGATCGTCTGGCGGGAACGACGGCGGGCCTGCCCGGGACCCGTCCCCGCCAGCCAGCGCTCCGGCGCCGACTCCTGCGGCCCGACCGGACGTGTCCGAGGTCTCTGGGAACGATGCCGGACTGGCACTCCCGCCAGCGGAGGTTGCGGCGGCTGAGCCAGACCTGGCCGGGTTCCGCCGGCGGGTTGCGGCGGGGGCTCTGGACTTCATCCCGATGATCTGCTTGGGGGCCGCCGCCGGCGTCGGTGGCCGTGAGACCTTGCTGGTCTTCCTTGTGTACTGCGTGGTGATGTGGATCCTTCGGTCCTCGACTGTCGGTGGGATGGTCTGCCGGATCCGAGTCATCCGACTCGACGGTGGGCCTCTTGCGCCTTCGGACGCCGTTGTGCGGGGCCTCGCAAGCGTGTTCTCATTCGCATTCCTTGGTCTGGGCTGGCTGTGGGCCGCGTGGGATGAGCGCAAGCAGGCATGGCACGACCGAGCGGCGGGCACGATCGTGGTGTACGAGCCGGCCGGGACAGCCGCTGCGTAGGGCCCTAACGGGATCCCGATGCACCTGGAGCTGCCTGAGACGAGATCTGGTCAGCTGGGCCTCCGGCTGTAGCCACACGAGAAGCCCAAGGTTGGAAGCGGTCGCTAGAATGGGCGCTCCACAAGAGAGGTGCTGATGGGGACACTGCGAATTCTGGCGACCATGGCCGCGATTGCTCTCTGGGCTGTTGGCTGCGCCGGGCTCGCTGCCAGCGAGAAACCCAACATCGTGCTGTTCCTAGCAGACGACCAAGGCTGGACCGGAACATCAGTCCAGATGGACAAGAGCGTTCCAGGTTCCCGCAGCGACTACTACCGCACGCCGGCGCTGGAGCGCCTGGCAGGGGCAGGAATGCGGTTCTCCAACGCGTACTCGCCGCACCCGAACTGTTCCCCAACCAGGATGAGCATCCAGACCGGCAAGAGCCCTGCCCGGTTGGGCAGTACGGACATCTTGGACGTCGTGCCCGGCACGCCCACCTTCGCGAGGGGCTTCCACGACCGTTTCTACGTCAACAAACCCCTCAACGTCCACTTCCCGATCACCGACATACCCGACGAGGAGACTACGATCGCCGAGTACGTCAAAGCCCACGCGCCGGAGTATGCGACCGCCCACTTCGGGAAGTGGCACCTGAAAGGCGGCGGTCCGGGCCGGCACGGCTACGATATGCACGACGGCGCAACCACCAATGCCGAAGGCAGGCACGGTCCGCCAAACCCCAAGCGCATCGATGGGGTCACGGAGCGGTCGCTCGCATTCATAGACCGGGCCGTGGAGGAGGGCAGGCCATTCCTCCTGCAGATCTCCCATTACGCGGTGCACACGCCGATAATTGCGAGGCCCGAGACGGTCGCGGCATACGAGGCTCGCAAAGGGCGCACTCACACCAACAGCGGCTATGGCGCGATGACCGAGAACCTGGACGGGTCTCTGGCCGCGCTGCTCTCCAAACTGAAGGATCTGGGCCTCGAGGCCCGAACGTACATCTTCTATACGTCGGACAACGGTGGAGAGGTCTTTCGGGAACCCACCAACAACCTACCGCTGAGGAAGGGCAAGACCCACACTTGGGAAGGCGGCATTCGCGTCCCGCTCGTTGTGAGCGGCCCGGGGATTGAGGCAGGGTCCGCCTCCGACGTTCCCGTGAACGGGTCCGACTTCTTTGCCACATTCGCTGAACTGCTCGGCATCAAGGCCGAACTACCCGCCAATCAGGACGGCGGGAGTTTGGTTCCCGTCCTCACTTCGGCCGGCGCAGGATCGGTGCAGCGCCCAACGGAGGACTTTGTCTGGTACTACCCCCATTACCGAAACATGAAGGGCGTGTTCCCGCAGGGGGCGATCCGATCCGGGGACTACAAGCTCGTGAAGTTCTACGAGACAGAGGACATCCACCTATATGACCTGTCCAAGGACATTGGCGAGCAGACTGATTTGGCGGAGGCCATGCCCGAGCGGGCGGACGCGCTGCACGAAAGGCTGACCGGCTACCTGGCCGCCGTTGGGGCAAAGATACCCACCCGCAATCAGGACTACGACCCGAAGCTTGATCTCGGCTTGGAGCCGATGCAGCCTGCGCCCAGCCCTGGCCGCGCGAGCCGAAACTGAACTCTCGTCACGACCGCGCCCGGGACAGCATCGTCGTACCGGGCAGATCGGCCTACCTCCCGCGCGACAGCCGCACAATCACCGCTGACCCGCTCTTGTCGGGCATCGGGACGGCAATCTCGGGCTTGTCGGTCAGGAACTCGTCCGTAGCCTGGCGGGCCCCGTGCCACGCGTTGTAGTCGTGCACGACGATGTACCCTCCCGGGGATACCAGGGGATAGAAGACCTCAAGGCCAGCCAATGTCGGACCGTGGAGGTCCGCATCCAAGTGAACGAGCGCAAACCGTTCGTTCCTGACGTCGTGCCCACAACTCTCGGGGAATACGCCCGGATGAAACTGTACGTTGGCGTTGCGGGGACGGACGTACTTCCGAACCGACTCGACCGAGGTGTCTCCAAACTGGCCGCTCTCGGTGTTGACCCCTGTCACCTCGGACTCGTTCGTGACATCGCGACGGTCGAAGCCGGAGAAGGTGTCGAACAAGTGCAGGGTCCGGTCTGGTAGGTAATGGTGCAGGATGCGCGCTGTCTCGCCCCTATACACGCCCAGTTCGACTAGAGAGCCGGGCACGTCGCGCGTCTCGATGTCCCGCATCAGGAGCACCAACATGTCTCGGCGGACTAGGTCCCATGAGCTTCCGCCCTCGATCGTGCGGTCCTTGGTGTCCCCGGAAGGGAAGAACCCCCCGGTCGCTCTCTCAAACGAGGGGTTGTGCCACAGGGACCCAGGGTGGATGTCCATCTGGCTCTGAATGCGCATCGCCTGGCCCCTCAGGAACGGGCTCAGGCGTTTGAGCACAGAGCCGATCACGCGCAGGCCCCCAGTAGCCATCGGGTCAGGCAGCCTGCCTATCGAGGAGCACTCCAGCCACGCGCGGGACGCTGGCGGCCACTTGGGAGCCCATGCTGACAAGCCTCTCTGGCGGACGTCCAACCACGGGGCAAAGTGTCCGAGTCTTCGAATGTCACACGATTCCGTAGGCCAGCAGCGCGTCTGCGACCTTGCGGAAACCAGCGATGTTTGCGCCGCGGACATAATTTACGAATCCGTCCGCGACCGTTCCGTCTATGCAGCACTTCTCGTGGATCTCGCGCATGATTCCCTTGAGGCGCTGATCGACCTCTTGCCTCGTCCAGGAAATCCGCAGAGCATTCTGGCTCTGCTCCAGGCCTGAGACAGCGACTCCCCCTGCGTTGGTCGCCTTGCCGGGTCCAAACAGGATCTTTTGGCCTATGAACGCGTCCACAGCTCTGAATGTCGAGGGCATGTTGGCACCCTCAGCGACCGCGATCACGCCGTTTCCGAGCAGGCTGGCGGCGTCGTCCACGTCGATTTCGTTCTGGGTTGCGCACGGCATCGCAATCTCGCAAGGGACATTCCACGGCCGCTTGCCAGGGAAGTACTGGCACTTGAAGTGCTCCGCGTACTCGCTGATTCTCCCCCGTCGGACTTCCTTTAGGTCTTTCAGCCACTTGAGCCGCTCTCCAGAAATTCCGTCAGGGTCGTGGACGAAGCCGCTCGAGTCCGATGCAGTCACTACCTTGGCGCCGAGCTGGCCCAATTTCTCAATGGCGTAGAGCGCAACATTCCCGGAGCCTGACACTGTTGCGGTCATGCCCTGAATCTCTAGACTGCGAGTTTCCAGCAAATTCTGCAGGAAGTACACGGCGCCGTACCCGGTAGCCTCGGTTCGCACGTGGCTGCCGCCAAAGGAAAGCCCCTTGCCCGTCAGGACTCCGGTGAACCGGTTGGCCAAGCGCATGTACTGGCCGAAGAGGAATCCGATCTCACGCGTCCCCACACCGATGTCGCCCGCCGGAACGTCGGTGTCTTCCCCGATGTGGCGGTGCAGCTCCCGCATCATCGCTTGGCAGAACCGCATTACCTCACCCTCGCTCTTGCCGCGGGGATCGAAGTTGGATCCACCCTTCGCGCCGCCCATTGGAAGGCCGGTGAGGCTGTTCTTGAAGACTTGCTCGAAACCAAGGAACTTCAGCACGCTCTGCGTGACGCTCGGGTGGAACCTGAGGCCGCCCTTGTAAGGGCCGATGGCATTGGAGAACTGGACGCGCCACGCCCGGTTCGCGTGCACGCGGCCAGCGTCGTCCTGCCAAGTCACTCGGAAGGTGATGATCCGGTCCGGCTCGGTCAGGCGGACGAGGATGCGGGCCCTCAAGTACCTCGGGTTAGCCAGCAGGAACGGCATGATGGAGTGTGCCACCTCACGCACGGCTTGGTGAAACTCCGGTTCACCGGGATTCCTCCTCACGAGCCCAGCCATGAATCTGTCGACCTCAGCGCTGGGCGATACCGGCATTCGATGCTACTCCGTCGGTGGAACTCAGGGCGCTCGGCCAACGGCTCGCGCCGCCAGCTGGAGCCGAATCAGGGTAACATTCTCCGCGCATCGAGATCCAACGTCCTGAGAGTCATCCGGCAAGGCTCGGGCCTTGGCGGTTCGGGGGTCGCAGGGAACGCCGCCCATTTTCTGTCCAGACTACGAATAGGTCGTGTGGGCTGCAAGACGGGCCACAGTGCAAGTCTCGTACTCCTCAAGCACCCGGCGACGCTCAGCAAGGTCCAGGACATGGCGGAGCCATGGAGGCGACGTGTCACACCGATACGCTGTCGCTGCGACGCGTCTTCGGCTGAGGCGGGCGGCACGCTACCCGATCGGGCAGTCGCGTTGCGACTTTGCAGCATCGTTTCGGCGCAGGTGCGAGTCAGCCGTCAGCGTTGCAAAAGTAGCCGAGGTCGCCTGACGCCTTCCTACGTGCTGCCCAAGTCGCAGGAACTCATGCTCTTGCTGCTGTGCGCCGTCAGCACGCAGGCATGGCCCGTGAAGTGCGCATGTCACCAGTAGTGTGCATCGGCCTATTCGGTGCGCAGATCACCCCAATCCTCGAGGCGCTCTGTGTGACGCTGCGATCTTCACGGTTGACGACCGATTAGAAAACGCACATAATGAAATGTTAGATATTGACATTTTCTCAGATTGCGCCATCGACCTCACGCTCTTCGCGCCGGACCCATGGAACATACCCAGATCGTCAACTTCATCTGGGGCGTCGCTGATCTCATCCGCGACACCTTCAAGCGTGGCAAGTATCCCGATGTGATCCTGCCATTCACGGTGTTGCGCCGTCTCGACTGCGTGATGGCCCCCACAAGGGAACGGGTCTTGGAGCGCTACGCGCAGTTGAAGGGAAAGCTCGCTGACCCGCACGGACAGCTTTGCCGCGCTTCTGGGTTCGCGTTCTACAACACCTCGCGCTACGACTTCTCCCGACTTCTGGCAGATCCTCCAAGTTTGGCCGCAAATCTGCAGGCGTACATCGCAGGATTCAGCAGGAACATGGCAGACGTGCTTGATTGCTTCGGCTTCAGGAACTCGATCCGTGTTCTTGACGAGGGTCGGCTGTTGTACCAAGTCGTTCAGCGATTTGGCGATATCGACCTACACCCCGACAAGGTCGACAACGCCACCATGGGAACGGTATTCGAGGAGCTCATCCGCAAGTTCAACGAGTCGCTGAACGAGAACCCCGGTGAGCACTTCACGCCGCGCGATGTCGTGCATCTCATGGTCGACCTGATGCTGGCGGGCGATGAGGACCACATCGCCCGGCAAGGAGCAATCCACACGATCTACGACCCCTGTTGCGGCTCCGGTGGAATGCTGATGATCGCGAGTGAGCACATCGCCAAGGGGCGCACCATCGGCGACAAGGTCGTCCGAAGAGCGATCAACCCTGGCGCCGACATCCACCTGTTCGGGCAGGAGACCAATCCGGAGACGTGGGCCATTGCACGTTCCGACCTGTACATCAAAGATCCGACGGGCCGCGACGCCGAGAACATCAAGCGGGGAAGCGTACTCCGCCATTACCATGACGACCGATTCGACTATCTGATCACCAACCCTCCGTACGGCAAGAACTGGTCGGTGGATAAGGACGCCGTCAAAGCGGAACACCAGCGCGGCTCGGCAGGACGCTTCGGTCCGGGGCTTCCGCGCATCAACGATGGCCAGCTTCTGTTCCTGCTGCACCTGCTCTCGCGAATGAGGGAACCCGGAGGGACACCCGGCCCGGGAGGGTCGCGCATTGCGATCATCATGAACGGTTCTCCGCTGTTCAGCGGGAACGCCGGCGGAGGCGAGAGCGAGATCCGCCGTCATGTGTTGGAGAACGACCTGCTCGAAGCGATCATTGCGATTCCCGAACAGGTCTTCTACAACACGGGAATCGCGACCTACGTCTGGCTGCTCACAAATCGGAAGGAACGCGAGCGACAGGGCATGGTGCAGCTGATCGATGCTACGACGTTCTGGGTCCCGATGCGCCGGAGCCTGGGCGACAAGCGACGTGAGATCGCTCCTGAACAGGCGGCCGAGATCCTTCAACTTCATGGAGAATGCCAAGACGGTGCGAGGAGACTCGTCAATCACGACGGCAAGCGCGAGGATGTGACGGTCGGTCGGCTTCTTCCGAGGACGGCGTTCGGGTACCGCAAGGTGACGGTGGAGCGGCCACTACGGCTCAACTTTCGGGCCAGCGACGAGCGCATTGCGAGGCTGGATGCTCAGACGGCGTTCCGAAAGCTCTCCACGTCGAGAAAGCGCGGGGTGGCGGGGGAGCGGGCGACGGCACGCGGACGGGAAATGCAAGCTGCCATTCGCGCCATGCTCGCAGACATGCCGGAAACCCTGTACGAGGACTGCGATTCGTTCCGAATGGATCTGGCCGCCGCCAGAAAGAGGGTCGGGCTTAAGTTACGCACGCCGATTGTGGACGCGATCGTCGAAGCACTTTCCGAGAGGGACGAGACGGCTGAGGTCTACCTAGACCGTAATGGCAAGCCCGTGGCCGACTCGAAACTACGTGACCACGAGCGCGTTCCACTCGTCAAAGGCGACGATCCCGTGGACGAGCGTGGTGTCCCGGCTAGCGTCGAAGAGTTCTTCGATCGCCAAGTGCGCCCGTACCGGCCAGACGCGTGGATCGACGAGAAGACGGTGGACAAGAAGGACGGACATGTGGGGATCGTGGGCTACGAGATCAACATCAACCGGTGTTTCTACCAGTTCCGCCAACCACGTGCGCCGGAGGAAGTTGAGCGAGACATCGTTGCGCTCACAAACGAGATCGTCGAAATGCTGAGTGGACTCACCAAGGTGGGAGCGGTCCCGTGAACATAGAGTCCGCCCAGCGACTCTTGGCCGAATCGGGGCTCGGATCCTGCTTCCGACCACGGGACGCAGAGGAAGCGGGGATCGACTATCACGGGCTGCGCCGGCTTGAGAATGCGGGAATCGTGGAACGCGAGCGACGCGGCCTTTACCGGCGTCTGGATGTCGAGTTCACACGCTTCAGCGACATTGCGGCAGTCTGTGCACAGGTGCCAGATGGGATCATCTGCCTCCTAACCGCCCTGATCGTACATGATATCGGCACGCAACTCCCGCGCCGCATCTGGATCGCCATCCCCCAAGGCCGGAGGACACCGGCCCTTGCCCGTTCCCACCTTGAGATCGTGCGCTTTTCGGGGCTGCCGCTGCGATATGGAGTCGTAGACACTGAGTTTGAGGGTGTGCCCGCCCAGATCACCAGTCCTGCGCGAACTGTAGTGGATTGCTTCCGATTTCGCAATCGCATTGGCATCCATATCGCATACGAAGCCCTAGACGATGTCGTGGCCAAGCGCCTTGCGACCCGGGATGAGATTAGGCGTGTGGCGGCTGTCTGCCGTGCGAAGTCACTGATCGATCCGATCCTCTATTCGAGGGCGTACTGATGTCGAGGCGGCGCGGACGTAACATTCCTGCATCGATACACGCGCGTCTTAGGAAACTCCGGAAAAGCGGGGAAGAACTAAACCCACTTCTTCAACGGTACGTTGCCGAACGGTTTCTGTACCGACTCGGAGCATCGGATCTTGCCGACCGCTTCATTCTGAAGGGGGCGTCGCTCTTCCTCGTCTGGGATGTGGAGGTATACCGTGGTACACGGGACATTGACCTACTGGGCACGGGCCCGACCACGCAAGACAAATTGCGCCGAGATCTCGACACGATTTGTGCGATTTCCTGCCCGGAAGACGGCGTAGTCTTCGATCCCTCTCAAACAAGCATCCGACACCTTCCGGTAGATGACGGACTCGCCACGAGATTCGGTGTAGTGGGAAGTCTTGGAAGAATCAGGCTGCCACTCCAAGTGGACATCGGCGTTGGAGACCCGATCCATCCACCGCCTAAGAGATTGCCATACCCGACGCTACTTGGTCATCCGCAGCCCGTCGTGTGGGTGTACCCACGCGAGACGCTCATCGCCGAGAAGTTTGCCGCCATGGTCGTCTTGGGCCAAAACAATAGCCGTATCAAGGACGTGTGGGACATCGCTGCTCTGGCCACTAACTTCGCATTTAACGGGAGGCTACTGCAAGGATCCATTCGGGCGACTCTGCTCCGACGCAAAGCCCTGAGGAAGGCCAACGTGGCAGCTCTCAATCCGGCTTACTACGACGAACCTGACCGCCAAGTGATGTGGACAACATTTCGTAGCCAAGTCGGATTTCAAGGGTATAACCCGACTTCTCTTCCAGAAGCAGGGGCCGTGGTTTGCGACTTCCTGATGCCAGTTTGGATCAGCATCGTCGACGAACAACCGTTCCCGATGGAGTGGCCGCCTAGTGGGCCGTGGCAGCTGCAGGCGAACGCTCCACTCGGGCAGAGGAACCGGCGATGAAGGGACTTTGCCGATATCCAGAATATCGGGACTCGGGCGTGGAGTGGTTGGGGGAGATTCCGGCGCATTGGGATGTGGGTCGATTGAAGGCTCTTACGGATGTGCAACTGAGTTCGGTCAACGAGAAGACAGTGTTCGGCCAGCCGAGCGTCAGGCTGTGCAACCATACGGACGTGTACCATCGCGATTTGATTCGCAGGTCACATGCGACAGCCTTCATGAGGGCAACGGCACGCGAATCAGAGATCGAGCGCTTTGGGCTGCGCAAGGGCGATGTGCTAATCACCAAGGATTCGGAGACGCCTGACGATTATGGGGGTGCCAGCGATGGTCGCTGAGGATCTGCCGGGTGTGGTCTGCGGATACCAGTTAGCGATGCTTCGTCCGAACTCGCTCTTGTGTGATGGCCGTTTCTTGGGTAGAGCCATCGGTGCTGCTGGACCGAGTGACCAGTTTAGGCTCCATGCGAGCGGTGTGACACGCTTCGGCCTGACACTGGGAACAATCGGTGACACTGTAGTCCCTGTCCCACCCCTGCCCGAGCAACGCATCATCGCTGACTTCCTCGATCGCCAGGTAAGCACGATCGATCGGCTCGTGCGGAAAAAGGAGTGTTTGATCGAGCTGCTCAACGAAAAGCAGGCATCGCTGATCAGCCACGCGGTAACAAGAGGTCTGGATCCAAGAGCTCCGACGAAAGACTCGGGTGTTGAGTGGCTGGGGCAGATTCCGTCGCATTGGGAGGTCCGGCGGTTGAAGGACCATGTCGATATGAATGCGTTGGCCCTTTCAGACAATACGGACTCTAATTACACGTTCGACTATGTGGACATCGGATGCGTTGAGCAGGGACGCCTCAGTTCGATGCTCAAGACCATGCGATTTGGGTCGTCGCCATCGAGGGCAAGGCGTGTTGTACGGCCTGGAGACACATTGGTGTCAACGGTCCGCACGAATTTGAAGGCCGTATGGACGCCGCCTCAGTTTGAGCGCGACCTGATTGCGTCGACCGGGTTTGCCGTGCTCACGCCAAGATCGGATTCCGTTGCCGCCTATGCGGGTTACTTCTGTCAGAGCGATCTATTCGTCGATGCCGTGTCTGCAGCCTCGGTCGGGATCGCGCATTCCGCGATAACAGAAACAATGCTTGGTCTTATTCCAACGTGCGTCCCTCCCCTCTCCGAGCAGCGTGCCATTGCCGATTTCCTCGGGCAACAGACTGGCCGGATCGAAGCTCTCGTCAGCAAGACCAGAGAAGCCGTTGACCGATTGCGAGAGTATCGTTCCTCAGTGATCTCCGCTGCCGTCACCGGACAGATTGACGTGACGGTGGTCTCATCATCTCCCTAAAGTCGCCCCTTGCACGCTGTCGCGCCACAATTGGTTTGGTCGGCATAGCGTTCATAGTGCTCTGACGACCAAGGCGAGATCGCCTTCGGCTTGACTCCCGCCGCGCAGCGCCTGGAGCGCCGCCAGGCGGTGTGCACAGGACTGTGTGACCTATTGCGCCTATGCTTCGACGAGCTGCGCGGGCGGCCACCGCACGAGCCGGTGACCGCCGCCAGCTGCGTCGGCGAGTGCGGGCGCATCGACGGGAGGGCACCGACGGCGGGCACCGTCCGGGAGCAATCGTGCTCGACTACCTCGACCGCTATTGGTACCACCTCTTCGGGCATCGGCGCGCGCGGGACAGCGAGGGCCGCGTCGTGGCGGTCGTGGAGCGCACAAACAATTCGGCCGAGTACTTCTTTTCCCAAGCCAAGCGCGATTTGCGGCGCCGGCTGGGTCGTGCGCACCCGGGGCACGACATGCAGGACCAGCCGGCGCAGGTCGCTCTGACCGCAAACCTGCACGATCCTGACAACGTCAGGATCGTTTGCGGCACTCTGGACGGACCGCCCCGAGCGTTTGCCGAGCTGGTACGATCTGGACAGGCCACGGCCCATTCCGCGCTCAACCGCTACGCCGGGAACTCCGCCCTACGCCGCCGCGTCAGCCAGCGGTCAAAGGAGTCCGGCGACCGCACAACACCCTCGCAGCCCACCTCCAGCTCACTTCTCTGACCCCTCCTGCAGTCGCTGCTCCCAACCAAGTTATGACGGGATAGTCGCGCCGTCTCTGCGCCCGTGGCGCTTGTTTCTCGCGATATCGCTAGAGAGGGTGCCCGCGGGAACTCTAGCGAGTCCGCCACGAAGTCGTGCTCCCGGCTCGCGCTCATCTAGCTACGTTTCGAAAACTCTGCTGCCTCTTGGTGGTGCCGGCTACGATAGTGCTGACTGTCACGGCCCCTCCGAGAAGCGCAAGCTAGGAGTGTTCGAACCGGTAGCGGTTCAATCTCAGGTCGCTGGATTGATCGAGCCATGCGCCAAGACGCCCCAGTTGGTGTGAAGACCGCCATGAAGGTCCGGATGCTCCTGATGCGCGTCGCCGTCGTGTCCCTGCTGGCCTTCCCCTTTGCCTCAGTCCTAGACGCGGCCACCGTGCCAGAAGAGCTCTTTGGCGATTGGACGTTGCACCTAGAATCCGGCAAACCAGCGTGGATGAGCATTTATAGAAAGGAGGGACGCCCGTTGGTGCGGATGCGAGTCTACATTGGCCCAGACGGCCCGTACAACGTCACCGAAGCGGCCGGTGGCCAGCTCCAGTTCTCCCTTAGACGGAGGCGAATGGCTCCTGGCAGCGATGTCTTCATCGAATCAACAGTGGAGGTGGGCATCAATCAACGGAAGCTCGACGGCGTGGTCATCCGAACCTCGACGGACGGAACCTTGAACGAGCGAGACCCCTTCACCGGGAAGCCCATTCCGCCGATGCCCGAGTCACCCCCGGACCTTTCCAACGTGCGGTTCGGGCACCCCATTCTGCTCTTCAACGGCAACGACCTCACCGGCTGGCGTCCGTACGAGTCCGACAAGATCAATGGCTGGAGCGCCGACAACGGAGTGCTGGTCAACACCACGACCAAGACCGACTTCAGTGCCACCGGCGACCACGCCAACCTGCGAACGATAGCCGAGTTCGAGGACTTCTGGCTGCACATCGAGTTCTTGGTCGGGGAGAACCGCAACAGCGGAATCTACCTGCGAGGGATGTATGAGGCCCAGGTGGTCGACCGTGACAGCCGCATGCAGGGCATCCAAGGTCCCGGAGCGATCTTCGGTCGGATAGCACCTTCGAAGAATGCCGGGAAACCGGGAGGGGAGTGGCAGACGTACGATCTCACTTTGGTCAACCGCCATGTGACGGTCGTCCTGAATGGTGTGAAGGTGATCGACAACGAGCCGATCATCGGACCGACAGCCGGAGCGATCTATACCGATCCCTCTGCCCCCGGCCCGATCTATCTGCAAGGGGACCACACCGCAGTGCAGTACAGGAACATCTATCTGGCCCCTGTCTTGGGCGGGCCATGAGACTGCAAGAAGCAACCGGCAGGCAGCACGTCCGTGCTAGGGCCTCGTCGCGAGAGCGAGTGCCCGGAGTCAGCGATTGCTAGTTCCGTCCGTCTACAGCGCCGTTGCACGGCGGGGGACACTTGGGTGGCGTGATCATCCAGCTCAGGGAATGGCCCGCAACTACCCTGACGCCGCCGATTGCCTGGAGGCTGGCGGTCCCTGCCTGCCCGTCGGCCGCCTGTGTAGAGCTTGTCCCGGAGGAATCCGGAGCGGAGAATCAGACTTCGGCTCGTACGCGGCTCTGCGGGCCTGCCGACTCAGCCTCGCTGAATCCGCCCCCCGCTTACCCATGCAACCACACCGCGCGGACGATGCTCCTCTTGCCGACTGCACCTGATCCTTGCTGCCCGTAAAATGTGTTTGCCGATGCAAGTTTGCAAAGTGCGCGCCCGTCTGCGGAGGCCTGTAGGAGGTGCCCGTCGTCCTCGGAGGGGAGGCCTTGAAGATGACCGACGAACAGTTTGACGTGATCGTGGTCGGGAGCGGTCCAGGGGGAGGGATCGCGACCTATGCCCTCGCGATGGGCGGCCTCAAAGTGGGTCTGGTCGAGGCTGGTCCGCGCCTGCGGGCCGGCGTGGACTACAACGGGCATCACTGGCCGTATGAGTACCGGGACCGCCGCGCTCCTAACTTCTGGCGCGACAACTTCGTGCGAGACCACTTCACGCCTGTTGGGGACAGGCCAGGTCACGGCCAGATTCGGGCCCTGGGAGGGCGGTCCATCTGCTGGGCGGGCCATTCGTTGCGGTTTGGCCCGAAGGACTTCGAGAGCTGGCCAATTCCGTACGACGTGGTTGCGCCCTACTACTCCAAGGCAGAGCGCCTGATGGGAGTGTACGGGTATCACGACGGGCTCTCGAACATGCCCGACGGGGAGTTCCTCAAGCCCGTGCCAATGCGCTGCCCGGAGGAGCGGTTGCGCCTCGGCGTTGAGCGCCTGCGTGAACGCGGGGCGCGCATGGCCTTCGTAGCACAGCGCAAGGCCATGCTCACGCAGCCTCCGGACAGGCCGGAGTGGAAGCACCGCCAGAAGTGCCACTACTGCGGACACTGCTCTGGCTGCGCCGTAGAGGCCAAGTACACGTCCGCGAATACCCCGATACCGCTGGCCGAAGAGACGGGAAACCTAACGGTAATCACCGAGACCATGGCAACGCGCTTGCGGGTGTCGCCCGAGGGCGGTGAGGTCGTTGGCATTGAGTGCCGGACGGCCGACGGAACCGTGCGCGAACTGGACGCAAAGTCGGTCGTGCTCTCATGCAGCGCCGTCGAGACCGCGCGCCTGCTGCTGATCTCGGGAGTCGCTAACAGCAGCGGGCACGTCGGCAGGAATCTGACCAGCCACTTCGGTGTCACGGTGAAGGGATTCTTCCCTCAGGTTCTGGGCCGCGATGCATCCAACGACGATGGCACGAGCTACTACCATTCGCTGCTGACAGGCCTGTACTGGGACGAGCCGAGCCCGAAGTTCGAGGGAACGTACCAAGTCCAGTGCGGCGCAGGCGTCACAGCCCATCGACGCGCGGTCCGGACCGCTCCCGGCTACGGGAAGGAGCTGAAGAAGCGGTTGCGCGAGTGGAATGTTGGGCATGCCGGTATGAACATGCAGGGGACGACGCTAATTTCGGACAACAAGTTCGTCGACCTCGACACATCGCGGAACGATGCCTACGGGATGCCGCTGCCGCGTATCCACCTGCATTACGACGACTCGGATCTCGCGATGGCACAGGACATGGTCGAGAAGTGCGAGGAGATCATCCGCGCTGGGGAAGGAGAAGTGATTGAGACTCCAGGCACGGTTCGAGTTGAAGACTTGGTCATTGACTTGAATCACTGGGTCGGCACGACGCGGATGGGGACAGACCCATCGACGTCTGTGGTGGACACGCAGGGCCGGACGCACGACTTACCGAACTTGTTCGTGGCCGATGCTTCGGTCTTCCCCGCCTATCCGGAGAAGAACCCGACCCTTACCAACATTGCCCTGTCGTGGCGGACGGCGGATGGCATTGTCGAACGGTTCCGCCGGGACGAGTTGGGGTAGACGGAGCCATGGAAAGAAGAACAATCCTCAAACTGGCTGCGGCGGGCGTGCTGCCCGGGGCGAACGGGCTGCTGCAGATCGCTTGCACGCCGGACGGGTATCGGCCAGAGTTCTTCAGCCGCAGGCAGTTCGCGCTTCTTGACACCCTGTCGGATCTGATCCTTCCCGCGGACGAGCATTCACCTGGGGCGAGCGCGGCCGGCGTGTCCCGGTACGTCGACGTCGTAGTTGCCGATGCCCCGACCGCGACCCAAGAGCGCTGGCAGTCGGGATTGGAAGCCTTTGCGGGGATTGCCCGCCAGCGATTTGGGTCGGACTTCGGGGATTGCGATGCTGGGCAGCAAGACGCGATCCTCGCGGACCTCGCCGCGGCGGAGGGGGATCCGACCAGCGCCGCGGAAAGGTTCTTCGTGCTCGTGAAGCAAGCAACGATTGACGGATACTACACCTCCGAAGTAGGGATTCGAGACGAACTCCGGTACGCGGGCAACACTGCCGTGGACGAGTTCGCGGGCTGCTCTCATACGGAACACGGGTAACGGCGCGCTAGTGCAGGCGTTCATGTATGGCCGGCCGACCAGAATCCATACCGCCGCACTGCACTGTCATTCGATGTTGAGTCCTTGACGGGGAGCCTTGAGGCTCGCAGACAGCCGAATTATTGGAATGACAGTTGCGGTTGACGTGGGGCCATCCAGACGCGCCCGAACTACATGGATGGACTCACGCGGCGGTTTGGTCGATGATGGCGCCGAGCACTTCAGGTAAGGACGAGAACCAATGAACGATCTGGTACGTTGTGCGATCTCAGCGACGATGCTGGCCATCCTGCTCTGGGTGATCCCCTCACCCCTTGAGGCCCAGCCAGCGGGGACAGGCGGCTCCGACGACTGGGTCCAGGCTTATGAGCCCGGGACCGAGGCTGGTATGCCGTACCGTCTCATGCAGCCGAGACACTACTCCCCCAGCCAACTCTATCCGGTGATCGTCTCGCTGCATGGCGGTGGTGGCCGCGGAACGGACAACCGCAAGCAACTGCGTGGGTGGAACCGGCTGCTGGCTGAGGATGCGAGGCGTTCGGCGCACCCGAGCTATGTTCTGGCGCCGCAGTCGACCGGCCTGTGGGACGCCGACCACTTACAGAAGATCAAGTCAATCATCGCGGGGTTGCCTTCCGTGGACATGGACAGAATCTACTTGCTGGGCCACTCCATGGGTGGGCACGGGTCGTTCATCCTGCTGCAGCTGGATCCCGACTACTTTGCGGCTGCGGCACCTTCCGCCGGCGCCGGCCGCCCCGAGACCGCCCCCTTCATTGATGCGTCCCGGATCCGGGATATTCCGATCTGGGCCTTCCACGGGGACTTGGACACAGTCGCTCCGTACGAGCGAGGCCAAGCCCTGTTCGACGAGATGGAGCAGATAGAGGGGAACTTCAAGATGACGACCTGGACCGGTGACGCGCACAGTGTGGCCACCAAGATGATCACCGGTGCCGATAACGGTCGTACCCGGTGCAGCAGCGAGCGCTGCGACCCAGAAACCGATCTGCTCACATGGCTGCTCGGCCAGTCGCTATCTGCGAGCCGCTGAAATGCCCGGCCGAACACCGAGACTGTCTGCCTGTTTACGAGCATGCCGCCAGGGTGGATGAGTCGCGAGCAGGTGTTGACTGCCAACAGAGTCTGCTGGGTCCCTGTGGAGGATGGCTTGCAGCCCGTCCTCGCCGGTGCGTGAGGGTGCGCTGCCTCGGGTGATGGCGGTCCTTGTGAAACTGGCGATCTCGATCCAGCGGCCGCTGGGGACGCAAGACACTCAACGCACAATGAGCCAGGTCCGCGTTGGTCCCCAAGAGGTGTTCCCCCAGCCGGGCATGTACCCCGCGTGAACAATAGGCCAAGCAGCAACTCCGAACGCACCATCCGTGCTCGGCAAGCACTGATGCGAGGGTCACGTGGATCCGCAAGAGCCAGTGCGGACCGTCTCGACGAGCAGGTCGCCGAACCCAGGGCGGGGGCGATCTCTTCGAGTCACTCTTCAACCCTTGCGCCGTGCGGCGCCACCGAAATCGACACACAAATCGACCGCCCCAGTCGGGCTCTGACTGTGACATGATGTTCTTGGAGATTGACCCTATGATGCAGCTATCGGCCAAACTGGCTCTCCTGATTCTCGTCTTTGGCAGCGTCGCCAGCGCCCAGTTCAGCGGCGCCGTCGAGGGCTTTGTCAAGGACGGCACCGGCGCCGTCATCCCCGGCGCCGAGGTCGTTCTCACGGACGAGAACCTCGGGCTCGAGCGCGAGGCCAACTCGAACGAGACCGGGTTTTTCCGTCTTGGCGAGCTGCCGGCCGGCTCCTACTCAGTCGCGGTCGTCTCTCCAGGCTTCGTCACGTGGTCGACTACCGGGCTCTTGGTGCGTAGCGACGAGACCAGGACGCTGTATCCCGAAATGCAAATCGGGGAGGTCACCACCTCGATCACGATCGAAGCTGACACGACTGCCGTGAACACGACCGAGGTAGACAACACCAACTACATCGATCAGGAGTCGCTCCGGAACCAGCCGTTGCCCCGGAACACCATCTGGCAGCTCTCGACCCTTGTCCCGGGCGTCACCGGCTCGGGCGAAACCAGCGCAACGAATGGAGCGTTCGTCGACAACTACCAAGGCGAGATGGGACTGCGGCTCAATGCTTCAGGACAGCGCCAGGGAGCGAATCTAGTGATGCTCAATGGGAGCTACGCGGAGGTGCCGTCGCGGGACGGGACGTTCATGGTGAGCCCGATCCCGGACTCCCTTCAGGAATTCAGGGTGGAGGCGCAGAACTTTTCGGCCGCGAAGGGCAGGTCGTCCGGTGCCTTCTTGGAACTGGTCACCAAGTCCGGCACGAACGAGCTGCACGGGACCGTGGGCTATTTGTATACAAACGACGCGCTCACAGCGCGCACCATCGCGCAGTCCGAGTTGATCGACTTCGCCCAAAAGAACTTCTGGGCGACGGCAGGGGGACCGATCAAACGCAACCAGACGTTTGTGTTCGGTGCATTCGACTTCTTGCGGGCGAGCACGGCGACCACGACGGTCGGGATTGCCGAGACCCCCGAGTTTCGCGACTGGGTGACGGCCAACGCACCCCAGTCGATCGCCGCAAGGATCTTTGCGCTGTCTCCCGCGGTCGACCCGACCAGCGACATCATCAGCGTCGGTGATCTGAAGCTCAGGAATCCCGGCCAGTTCGACTCGATGTCTCTGATCCCGGACTCCCTTCCGGCCGTCGGGACGGTGAACTCCAATGCCTCCGTCCCGAGGCAGGGGGAACAGTTCCAGATCCGCATCGATCACCACATCGGGGCGAGCGACCGGCTATTTGGCTACTACTACAAGTCCGACGGAAGACGGCAGTTCGCGAGTCTCATCCGGCCTGCCTACACCCGGTGGTCACCCGTGCTCAATGACTGGTGGAAGCTTGACTGGAACCACGTCTTCTCGGCGACATTCATGAACAGCATGGGCTTCCGCTACTCCCGCCAGACCGGGGAGCAGCAGGCCCCTCTTGGCGACGGTGCCGTGGACGTGCCCAACATCGCGATCACAGGCACGCAGGGTTTCGGAGCTTGGGGGCCCGGAGGATGGACAACGCCAACCTGGGAATGGCGGGACATGGCCACCATCAACAAGGGCAAGCACACCGTGCAGTTCGGGGGAGAGTATGTCCGGCCCGACGACACGGTTCCTTGGCGCAAGACGCTCACACGCCCGACGTTTGTCTTCTCGAGCCTCCTCGACTTTGCGCAGGACGCACCGACGTCCCAGTTTGGCCCGGCGGTCAACCTCGCAACCGGCGAAGTCGGAGGTGCGTTCCTCAGCTATCACACCTCCTTCATCGGACTATTCGCCCAGGACAACTGGCGCATCCGCCCTGGTTTCTCGCTCAACCTCGGCGTTCGGCTTGACAACTACGGCGAGGGCATCCGCTACACGGAAGCCTCGGACCAAGGCTGCTACCTGTTCGCCGGCCAGGGGTCCGACTCAATGGAGCGTATCGCCAACGGCTACGCCGAGTGCCGCCAGACCGCCACCGACAGGTTGCCGTGGATGATCAGCCCGCGCATCGGCTTTGCCTGGGACGTGTTCAGCAACGGGTCGCTGTCGATCCGGGGCGGGTACGGGATGTACCGCGACCGGATCGCTCAGAACTGGTTCTCAACGCTCAACCTGCTGGGACCACCCGCAACTGCCACCCCAAGCCTGAATGTGCTGCAGGGGGACACTCTCACGTATGGGCTTGGGAATTGGGGAGAGCTCGATGCTCTTGCCCAGGACGCCGCCCCGGACATCTGGCCAAAGCCGAATGTTTCCTATGAGATCAATGAGCGCGGGGGCGTCCGGGGCCTCAGATCGAGCATTCTTAGCGTCGACCAGAACATGAAGATCCCCACTGCGCACAGCTGGATGCTGAGCATCCAGAAGCGTCTTGGGCCGGACTCCATGGCGGAGGTCAATTACACCGGCTCCGCTGATCACAACCTCACTGTGCACAGCGATATCAACCGCTTCGCGGGCGACCTGCTCGACGGGAGGCTCGACCGGCTCAACCCGTTCTTCGGGGCTGTGCAGCGGCGCTGGACAGGGGCCAACTCAAACGCCCATTTGCTGTCCTTGATGTTCCACAAGCGTCACACCCGGGGTCTCTCTATGCGGGCCGTGTACACCTACGCAAAGGTGCTGGACCACTTCAGCACCAGCGGCCTGCCGCAGGCGTCAGTGCCGTCCACCCCGGTGTTCGACGTCTGGAACCTCCGGGCGCAGCGCGGCAGGGCCGACTTTGACGTTCGCCAACGCCTGACATTTGATGCCATGTGGGAAGTTCAGGTCGCGGAGGGAAGCATGGCTCCAGCGTTGCGCGCTGTGCTCAATGGATGGAGGGTGGGGACAGTCGGCGTGATGCAGTCCGGGCTGCCCTTCACAGTGCTCACTTCTGCGCCCTATCCCGCTGGCGACTTCAACGCAGACGGTCTGAACAGCGATCTTCCCGACTCCCCGTCGTTCGGGAACTCCGTGAGCGGCCTGTCGAAGACAGATTGGCTGAGGGGCATCTTCCAGGCGTCCGACTTCCCAGCCCCGTCCTCCGGCCGCCAGGGCAACCTTGGACGGAACACGTTTTCCCATCCGGGCCTATTCAACGTCAGCCTGCTGATCACGCGCGAGTTTGAGGTGCCTGCGCTGTCCGAGGACACGATCCTGCAATTGCGCGGCGAAGTGTTCAACGTGATCAACCGAGCCAATCTGGACCGGGTCGTGAACAACCTGACAAGCGGGCTCTTTGGCCGCGTCACGAACTCCATCGGACCTCGCTCTGCCCAGATAGGCCTTCGCCTGCAGTTCTGAGCCCCGGCCCCTTCGCGCCGGGGCATCGCCCGCTCCCTCGGAGTGCCGAAGTGCTGGTGGATACTACTTGGGAAGGCGGTCGTGATCGCTTCCCGGAGAGAACTGCTGGCCCTGCTCGCGCCGGCCTTGGCAAGCGCGCAGGGCGTGGCGACCCGAAATGTCCGGCCGCAGCGCCGGCGCGAGCATTCCGGTAGGCCGTTCGCCGCCAACTTTGTCGACGTGGCCGCGAAGGCCGGTCTCGTTCATCCCACCATCTACGGACCGGTCGACCGCAAGGACTACATCGTCGAGACCGTAGGCTGCGGCTGCGCATTCCTTGACTACGACAACGACGGGTGGATGGACCTTCTGGTCCTTAGCGGGTCGCGCGTTGCCGGCGCACCACCTCAGACAAGCAGTCGGCTCTACCGGAACAACCGCGACGGCACCTTCACCGATGTCACGGAAGAGGCCGGGCTCATGAGAGAGATCTGGGCCTCAGGCGTGACCGTGGGCGACTACGACAATGACGGCTACGACGATATCTTCATCACAGCGTACGGCCAGAACGTTCTCTACCGGAACAATGGCGACGGCACGTTCGCGGATGTGACGCGCGAGGCGGGACTGCTCAATGCCGAGGATCGCTGGGGGGCCGGATGTTCGTTCGTTGACTACGACCGGGACGGCCATCTGGACCTTTTCGTGTCGAACTACTGCCACTTCGACTTTGGCGATGTGCCCGGGCCCGGAGCGGGCACTTGCAACTGGAAGGGTGTCCCAGTGCACTGTGGTCCGCGCGGGCTGCCCTTCTCCCGACACTCCCTGTATCGGAACAACGGGGACGGTACGTTCGTGGACGTAAGCGAAGAGTCCGGCATCGCCAAGGCCCGACCAGGCTATGGCATGACCGTCGCCGCGGCCGACTACGACAATGACGGATGGCCTGACATCTACGTCGCTTGCGACTCAACGCCCAGCCTGCTCTACCGCAACCGGCGCGACGGCACGTTCGAGGAGGTCGGACTGGTCCGCGGCGTAGCCCTGAACGAAGACGGCCAAGAGCAGGCCGGCATGGGCGTCGGAGTGGCTGACTTCAGCCTTAATGGGGCCATCGACATCTTCAAGACGCACTTCGCGGACGACACCAACATCTTGTACGTCAACGATGGGGCGGGTCGGTTCAGGGACCGCACACTGACTTCGGGGCTGGCGGTTGAAGTCCGCTACGTCTGCTGGGGCGCCGGGATCTTTGATTTTGACAACGACGGTTGGCCGGACATTTTCTACGCGACCGGCAATATCTACCCCGAGGTCGAGTCGAAGCTGCCGGACTACCCGTTCCGGACACCGAACGTCGTCTTTCGCAACCTGGGCGACGGCCGGCTCGAGCAGCTGCTTGAGGGAGCAGGGCCCGGTATGGCGGCAGCGCACTCGAGCCGGGGTTGTGCCTTTGGGGACTTCGACAACGATGGCGACGTGGATATCTTGGTCGTCAACCTGAACGAGCCTCCTTCCTTGCTGCGCAACGACCTGGATGGAGGGGGTAACTGGCTGAAGGTCAAGCTGGTTGGCACGGTCTCGAACCGCAGTGCCATAGGGGCGAGGGTCGAGTGCGAGTACGGAGACCTGCGGCAGGCCCAAGAAGTGATGGCGCAGTCGAGTTACTATTCATGCAACGACCCGCGGCTGCACTTCGGAATCGGGGCTGAGACTTCTGCCTCTCTGCGGATCCGCTGGCCGCGAGGCGGGACGCAGGCAGTCGAAGATGTTGCTGCGAACCAGATCATCACGATTCGGGAACCAGCGTCGATGGATCAGGCCTAGTGCCCCCGCCGACCGCTTGCGTCGCCGCTTACCGAACCTCGTCGGAGCCGTCCACACATGCCGACAGCTCGCGGGTGCCCGTCCCCAGGGCGTTCTCGGTGATCGTGGATCCAAGCCTTGGGCCGGTTCTGCCGCTCTGACGGTTGTCTGTGCGTTCCGTCCCAGAGTGGTCGCGATCTGCGGTCTCTGGTTGATGGTTGCCTTGGCAGGACCGGGCCCTATTGTCCAGGCCGCCGGGTCGCAGGATGGGTACGCGGCACTGCGGGCCGGAGACATTGATGGGGCTCTCGCCCAATTCAGGGCGTTATTGGAGACGAATCCTGATGACCTCAAGGCCCTCAACATGGTTGGCGCCGTCCTGTGCATGAGGAATGAGACCGAGGCTTCGATCCCGTACTTCGAGCGGGCCTTGAACATCGCGCCGGAGTTTGTGGCTGCCCGGAAGAACCTAGCGATCGCAGAGTTTGATCTCGGCCGGCACGACTCTGCCAAGCGGCATCTCCTGCGGTTGCTGGAGGTCGAGGATGCACGGGCGCAGGCAAGTCTCTTCTTGGGAATGATCGCCTCCGAAGATGGGCAGCACAAGGAGGCAATCCGGCGCTTCGGGGCGGCTGGATCGCTGCTCGAGGCCCAGCCGAGGGCCGTCATCGGCTACGCCCGGTCGCTTCACCGCCTCGGGCACGCGGACCAGATGAGCGAGGTGTTGGGCTCTGTCCCCGGGCGGGCGGACCTGGCCGCGCCCGACCTTGTGGATCTTGCGCAGCTCTATGCTTCGGCCGCAATGTTTGACGAGTCCCTTGAAGCCTTGGACCGTGCGGAAGCGACCGGCAGGTCCATTCCGGGTCTCGAGGGCCAGAGACTTGATGTGCTCTTGGCCGCCGGCAGGGAGTCTCAGGCCCTCTCGTACGCTCGCCATGCCGTAGATGTTGAGCCGAGTCACGATCTGCTCTTGCGGTTGGCCAGGCTGGAAGAGAGCGACGGAGACCTAGACGCGGCGGTTGTCGCCCTGAGACGCGCGATCCAGGCCGATCCGGGCAGCGAGGCGGGCTATATCGAACTGAGCGAGTTCTGCGTTCGGTACCGGAATCCAGGACTGGCGCTAGAGATTCTGGATCTCGGCCTGAATAGGATGCCGGGTTCGTACCGTCTGCTTGTGCAGAAGGGGATTACTTTGGGGCAGGCCCAGCGGTATCAGGAAGCCCGGCAAGCCTTCTCCGAAGCAATCGCGCTGACCGCGGACCACTCAGTGGCGCTGACGGCTATGGCCGTCGCTCTCTTGCTCTCCGAGGAGACGGATCTCGCCTTGGACACGCTTGGGCACGGCGTCGCAAGGTTTCCGGACGATTTCTACGTTAACTACGTCTACGGCTTTGCACTAGAGAGATCTCAAGCGGCCGACCATGAATCCGATGCTCTTGCACGAGCCGAACTGCATCTGAGGAAATCGATCGAGCTGAACGGAGAGTTTCCGTCGGCGCGCTATCGGCTTGGGAAGATTCTCGCCGAGAACAGTCCCCAAGAAGCTATCCAACACTTGGAAGCAGCTGTTCGGCTCGCCCCGTCATTGGATGCCGCAAAGTACCAGCTGGGCCAGCTCTACATTTCGGTTGGCAGAGTAGAGGAGGGTGAGCGCCTGATGCGGGAGGTGGGCGAGGCGAAGCAACGAGACCTCGAGGCCGAGCAAATGCCTCAATTCCGCGCATTCAAGCCTCCTCCAGGGGGCTGATCGCCCCGGGCCGGTCCCGTGCGCCATTAACGGCTCGATGACCCTAGAGGATTGGCCAGCCCGGTCGATGGGGGAAGGCTACCTGGCAGAGCGACGCCTCGCGTCCAGTGGAATCTCTGCTCCCTCCGTCAGGGTCTGGTATTCCTTGGCTTTCTCGGTGTTTCCAAGGGCCCTGTGGAGTCTAGAGAGCAGGTAGTGCACCTGCATATCCAGGATCACGCCCCTTGCATCGGCAGTCCTCAGGGCACGCTCGGCGTGGCCAAGTGCCCCCGCAGCGTCTCCTGTCCGCTCCGCCAGCCGCGCCCGTTCGTAGTGAACCGCTCGCATTGACGGGGCCAGCCTGACAGCCCGGTCCAAATGCTCCTCGGATTCCGCCAGCCGTCCCAGCTTCATTAGCAATCGTCCGTAGTTGTAGTGCAACATCGGGTCAAAGCGGGGGCCCTGATTGCGGGCAAGACCCATTCGGTAGGCAGAATCCGCGCGGTCGAAGTCCCCCAGTGCCTCAAGGCTGAGGCCTAGGTAGTCCCACGCTTGCGGGTCGGTGGGCGCGATCTCGAGAACCTTGCGGAACTGCTCCGCTGCCCTCCCATGTTGCTGGCACCCGTCGTAGAACACACCGAGCTCGAAGAATGGTTCGGGCCGGGTAGGCGCGAGATCGGTGGCTTGTTGGTATAGCGATTCGGCTTGACTCGCATCACCTCGCGCGGCAGCGACCTGCGCACGCAACATGATCGCCGGGACACACTCGGGGTGGCTCTCGGCCAGCGCTGCCAAGGAGCGAAGCGCCGCCGAAGCTTGACCTTGGGACAGCGCTCGCTGCGTTGATGCAATCGTGGCTTCAGCGCCGTCACAAGAACCACTTGCTCGAGGTGTACCTAGGACCACCGTCACCACTAGGGCGAGAGTGGCCCAGATGGCGGTCAGCGGTCGAGTCAACACCGTTGCCAACGTTCGCGCCGGCGTAGTATGCGCCGAACTGCCGTTTGCGCCGAAGGCGGCCGGTGGTGGCAGCGATCGAACTCCTGTCCTACTTGTTGGGAGCGGTCTCGCAGGCACAGTTAGGTACATGTTCCAGCAAGCCGGTCGCGCGGTCGATCCGGCAAAGGTCGAGCCAGTCCAGCTCCGCTGCCGGATCCCAGAAGGCTCCCAGCTCTTCCGCAGCGCCGGAAGTCACCGCTCCAAGGTATGTGGCGACGTCCTCGAAGTTCCCCTCGGATGTGCCGCGTTCATTCGGGTTTGTGGCCTCAGCGCCCCTCGCTTCCTGACGATGGCCCAGCTTCGGTGCGGGTTCGCCCACGCCCCAATTCTAGCCGACAGCCCTTCGGAACCGACTGGTGGGCCTGCCCCGTTCGGTCGCGTTGTTGTGCGGTCCCTGCTCTCGCACTTGGCACTTCCGGCGACCTGCTCAGTGGAATGGGTTCAGCTCCTCCAGCTCGTCTTGTCAATCGATTGTTCGGGTCACAGTGCAGCACGGCTTCGATGCGGGGGTAGGCTGATAGACGTGAGAAGGCAGACTGGCGCGACGATGTGGAAGAGCAGGATCGGTGGTGCGGCCCTTACGGGATTGGGCTGGGCCACTGGCTGGGCGCCTGTTGCTGTTGTCATTGGCCTGATCGTCGATCCGGACGGGTCCATGGATGAAATGTGGGTGGCTATTGGCGGATACCCGGGATTCCTTTGCGGTGTCGTGTTTTTCGTGCTGATTCAGATTTCAAAGGGCCGTGATCGGATTGGCGAATTGTCGGTCACGCGCGTGGCGTCCGTCGGGGCAATCAGCGGAGTCTTGGTGATTGCGCTGCCGTCGGTTCTCGTCGCCGGAGGCGACTCGGGCGCCCTCTCAGGACCGCTTCCCGCTACCGTGCTATTTGCCATGAAACACTCGGATGGGCGGACACAATTCGGCTGTGGCCGTGGCGCGCTTCGCTTGCCACGGCACTGTGACGCGTGGGCCTCCGGTTGGTGCCGTCCCAAGGCAGCCCCGATCTGTGGCCTTGGGCCCGACGACGGTGGGTGGAAGGACCTGCGCTGCTGTCTGTAGGCTGGCGGGCTCTGCCTAGGCGAGTGCCCGGACCTCGTTGAGGTAGTTGTGCTTGGTCAGCATGCGGATCCAGCGGGACGCGTTGCGCTTCACCAGCAGGCTCTCGTAGTTGACCTTGGGGTCGCGGTACGGATGATCGTCCCGCAGAATGGCGTAGATCGTGCGCAGCAGCTTGTGCGCCGTCGCCAGGGTCGCGCGCTTGTGGCCGATGCGCGCTTTCATGTTCTGGTGATAGCCGTGGAACTGCGATGACGAGGTGCGGGCTGCTCCGAGGGCGCACTCCGTCAGGGTGGCCCGCAGAGCCTTGTTCCCCGCGCGGACACGACCGGAACGCCGTTTGCCGGCACTCTCGTTGTTGCCCGGACACACGCCGGCCCAAGCTGCAAGGCTGGCCGCATTCGGGAATGCTCTCGTGGGCTCGGGACCGATCTCGGCCAAGATCGCATGGGCACTGCTGCAGCCAATGCCCGGAATCGTCTGCAGCAGGTCCAGCTCGCGCTCCCAAGGCTGCAGCGCGTTGCCCACCAAGGCATCCAGATCCTGCAAGCGCTCGTTCGCCGCATCGAAGTCCTGCAGCAGGGAGGACAGCCGCCACAGCGCAGCGTGGGACAGCTCGGCCTCCAGCGTGCGTGCGATCGGCTCCAGCTTGTCGCGCATGTGCCAAGTGAGCTTCTTCAGGATGCGCTCGACGCTGTGACGCTGCACCAGGCCGTCGAGGATGCGGCGGCCGTTGAGCCCCAGCAAGTCCGAGAGCAGCCCGCCCAGCCGCAGGCCGTCGTGGTCCAGCGTCTTCTGCAGACGGTTGCGGATGCGGGCGCGGTCGGCGACGACCTTGCGCCGGTAGCGGCACTGCTGGCGCAGTTCGGAGAACTCGCGCGGAGGCACGTAGCTGGGCCGAGCCAAGCCGAACTGGCACACGCGGGCCAGCCACACCGCATCCTGGATGTCCGTCTTGCGGCCTTTGATTTGCTTCACATGCTGAGCATGGACCAGTTGCGGGGAGATTCCCGCGTCCTCCAGCGCTCGGAAGGGCGCAATCCAGTACACGCCCGTGCCCTCCATGACGGCAGAGGTCACGCCATGGCTGTTGAGCCAGCCGGTGAACTCCTTGAGGGCCGGGGGGTCGGTTCCGAAGATGCGGATGGAAGCCTGCGCGTCGCCGCCGTCACGCCCGTAGACCCGCACGGCCGCGGTGAGTTGCATCTTGTGGACATCGACGCCGGCAGCGCGGGGCACGGCGACATGCATCGCGTCCGGCACGAAGTGATCGTTCTGCATCGGTTATACTCCTTTCCGGCGGGAGCGGGTAGCGGTCCCGGAACTGGACACCCGCCCGGGAGGCGGGGCACTATTTGCCATGCGCCCACGCTTCCCGGAGAGGGAAGACGGGAGCAATTCGGGGCTCGACACGGGACCGCAGGATCAGTTTGGATTTCGAAGACGAAACCGTCAGTAAAAAATCCGACCATGCCCCGCTTTCGCCACCTGGTATTGGAGCACGGGCGTCAGCGCCGGGAGACCGCCCGGAGGGCTGCTGCTGGCCTCACCTCGAGAGGTGTTTCATGCCGTCGGGGCGAACGGCTACCCGTTCATGAGGGTTTGGGTCGGTAGCCCTGCTCAGTGCCTTCTCCGGCATCGCTTCGCGCTCGGTGGCTCGATCGGCGTGCTGCAAGACGGCATCCCAAGAACTGCGCACGTAAGGGAGCATGACGTCTATTGGTGCTGTGGCGCATCTGCCGCACACAATCGAAGCAGCGGCCAGGATGCGGCTGGACAGGGCCAGCATTCCTTGGCCGACGTTTTTCCACACAGATTTCCACATTCCCACAGGCGATTCAGACGGCTACTTTGAATAACGCATTCGCCTGATACTGCATTGCTTTCGCTTGGAAGTCCCGCTCCCACCGGACCTATGGGTTCTCCGATGGATCATCGGCGCGATCTTGCGCTCGTAGTAGCGCGTTCCCGCTGAATGTGGCCGAGAGAATTT
The DNA here is from genome assembly GCA_965203925.1 of Bryobacterales bacterium. Taxonomy (GTDB): domain Bacteria; phylum Acidobacteriota; class Terriglobia; order Bryobacterales; family UBA6623; genus VXMF01. Next base: position 5,591,263 of record OZ241924.1, on the reverse strand, counting down.
TGACCGAGATGGTCAGTGCCGTCGAGGGGCCGACGACCTCGGGATGTCGAGGGAAGGCCATACCGGCCTTACGGACACGAGGATTGCGAGCCTGATCGCCGGGTCCGTCCGGGCGCTGTCGGGAGGGGCACCATGGCCGGGTCCCGCGAGCCTCGTAAGAGAACAGGACCCCGCTCGGGACGAGGCCCACATCGAGCAAGAGTGGGCTGGGCCCGCTGCAACTCCAAGATCCCTTGGCCGACGTTTTTCCACACGACTTTCCACATTTCCACAGGCTGTTCAGACGGTTACTTTGGAAAACACTTGCGCCTGATGCTGCATTGCTTCCACTTGGAAGTCCCGCTCCCACCGGACCGTGGGGTTCTCCTACGGATCGCCGGCGCGATCTTGCGCTCGTAGCGCGCGTACCCGCTGAATGTGGCCGAGAGAATTTGGACCGAGATGGTCGGTGCCGTCGAGGGGCGAACGACCTCGGGATGTCGAGGGAAGGCCATGCCGGCCTTACGGACGCGAGGATTGCTAGCCTGATCGACGGGTCCGGGGCGCTTTCGGGAGGAGCGCCATGGCTTGCGGCTGACAGCAGGCTGGAACGAACCCCGGGCCCCGAGAGCATCCCGCTAGCACAGGACCCCGCTCGGGACGAGGCCCGCATCGCGGAAAAGCAGGGCCTGGCCCGCTGCTGCAACTCGCCTGCCGGGGAGGTGCGCTGGGATAGTGGCACCGCACGCCGACGGTAAGGCTACTCCCCGTGGTTGAAATCCGGCCCCAGGCTGCCAAGAAAGCCGCGGTTTCGCTGACGGTTGTCAGCGAAACCGATTCGAGTCGTCCAGGCAGTCGTGGGTTTTAGATGGCCGAAGCCGGAATCCCGCCCGGGAGCGCGTGTGGTCCCGATCAGCGTGCACCCGTGCCGGGAGCGGTCACGCCCAGCCTTTCCCACTCCGCAATCTGATTCCTGATCGCATCTGCAGCGGTTGCCTCGGGGCTGAGGTCGAGGAATTGGCGAAAGTGCGATGCAGAGGGCTGGAACTTCCCCAAGTTCGCATAGGCAGCTCCTAGGAATTGATGGGCCTGTGGATATGTAGTCGTGGCCCCTCTCTCGACCAATTCCAACGCCTTCTCGATACACTCCTCATTCTGCCCCAATCGCAAGTACGCCCCAGCAACGAAGAACCTCAGCTCATCAAGATTTGGGTTGATCTCCAGTCCCTTCTCGCCCATCTCGATCGTGCCCGGCATGTCGCCAGTTCCTACTAACAGGGGCACGACATTCGTGTACACCGGGTATAGGTATGGATCGGCGGCCAAAGCCTGCCGGTACGCGTCCAGTGCGTCCTCCGGCAGGCCGAGGCTCTCTCTGACTCGGCCGAGAAGGTGCCACGCGGCAGCGAAGCTCGGGTCTATGCCAACGGCGGATTCCAAGCGTGTGGCCGTCCTCTTGAGGTTCGAGCGCGGCTTGGCAACCTCCCTTACCGACCATTCGTAGTGCTGCGCCGCCTTCTTCGGCGCCTGGGCAATTGTTGGGCTGATGGCATGCCCGAGGATCTCCTCAGCCCTTGACAGAACCAGCTCACCGATGTCGGGGTTGTCGAATACCGAGCGAGTCCCGAGGAGGATCTGGGTCGATTGGTGCCCCGGAAGCTCGGCGCGGACGAAGCAGTTGTTCATGTTGACAACGCCGAGGTGGTTGGCCTGCGGTATGTCTCTGGCCCGTCCCCAATCCTGTGTGGCGTCAACGAGGCCAACGCCCCTCCCCGAGAGTTCAATGTCAAATTCTCCCTTGGGGTCAACTTGGTCGGTGGCTCGGGGGAAGCCGTCACAGATGAGTTCAACCACAGTCTCCTTCGGGACCAAGCTTCCATCTGACATCTGCACAACGCCCGATACATAGGCAAGTGTCACGGGATCTGGCGGTACCACTGCTTCAGAAAGGGGAGTTCGCGCCTGTTGCGCTACCAGCAGGTGAGCGAGCAACGCGGTCAGGCCCGCCAGGACTGTCGCCAACCGTGTTCTTGCCATGGATTCTCCTTGATCCTGTCTGCCGGCCTGATTTGGTCCCCCTGCCGACATGCCGGGCGACCAGGCATGGCCCGACCTTGCGCCCGGACGAGCTCTCGGGGCCAGCCTCGATGATTATAGGCCGCGGGCGTGAGGATTGCTTCTCGTCGGTTGGTAGTGGCGCTGAATTGCGGTGTCCAGGTTCCGCTCAAGTCCCTGTCTTGGACCTGCAGCCGATTCTCGGCTCCCCGGCGTGCAGGCACTGTCGCCCGCCGGGGAGGATGCGAGTGCCCCTGCCGGACGCGCACGAGAGCGCGAGAGCCCCACGTCTATGGGCGAAGCTGCCACATGGGGAAACGGCGGGCCCTTGCCAGACGGCTCCGCGGGCGCCAGCCCAGCGATCCCCTACCAGTCCGGCACGCATGGGAAGTGGGCGCTGTGAGTGCGACTCTCGCCGAAGCTGGCGGGTCCCCGTGCGCCGCCCTTGCCGCGATGATTACAGGAGCTGCGGGCCGACCCTTCATAAGAGGCACTGAGAGATCTTCATGCTCCGGCGTGACCGAACAATTGCGACGCGTATGCAGGCCTGATCGCCGAGAGGGCTATCGCATGTGGCTTCTTCCAGTACGCCGATCCTCCGAGGGAAACGCTTCGAAGTGAGGTTGCTCAACCAGCCTTGGACATGGACCTGATCCCGAGTTGGGACAGGTCGGAGGTGCAGGAGATAACCGAGGACGGGTGGGGCCGTCCAGGGTAGATCCCGCTGCGGCCGGCGAACGGAGAGTCCGGTCCGGCACGCTGAAGCCCGGTGCCGCCAAGGCGCGATGAGCCTCAGCGGCACTCGGACGTGCTCTTGGCGCACTCCATCGCGTCGAGATAGCAGGGGCGCAGCGGCGGGTTCGCGTAGGGCTCAAGCCGCCGCGCCAGACAGCTGCGCCGGACCCCTGAGTGATGGAGCGCACGGACCAGTTCGTGGATGGTCAGGCCTTCTGCCGTGCGCAGTTCCAGCATCCCCACCGGAGCCATGCAGCCGAACAGGTTGTACAGCGCCGAGCGCGGGTGCCCATTCGGGTATACCGCTAAGTTGGGTGCCAGCAGGTACTCGCGCAGCTGCGCGGGGCTGGGTGCGGCACGGAAGCCGGCGAACCAGCGGCCGATTGCGAATCGGAGCCACTCGTGGTCTGGGTCGGGTCTTGAGCGCGGCCGGCGGTGATGCCACGGCTTGTCGAAGTGCTCCAAGGGTGGCGGCCGGGTTGGCCAGTTGCCGGTGGGTAGCGCCAACCGGTCTTCTGCGAGCACTCGCTTCAGAGCGATCTCTTCTTCGCGCGAGGGGCGCCGGCGGTCGATGTGCTCAGGGCGGTCGAACAGCCAGTCAACGTGATCCCACCGCACCCCGTCGTAGCGGCTCCAAGGCGGCTCCATCATCGTTGGATGCTCCCACCGCTCTGGGCACGCGGCCAAAGCTCCCGCAGGTAGTGGCAGAGGATATCCAAGGCCTCGAACTCGAAGAGCGGCTCTGCGGGTTCGACGATCGGCCTGTCGCGATTGATGGGCAAGAGCTGGGCACGGATGTCCCCGAGCACGTCAATCATGGTTTTAAATTCGGCGGGCCTGAAGGCTCGGATCGCAGGCAGCAAGAGGTTCGGCGATTCGTGCCTTGCAGCCCAAGCCAAATCATAGATGTCACGGATCAGGTTTCCGCCACTAAGGTACATGCGCGAGTAGAGCTTCTGAGCCAGGATTTCCTCGACGCTGTCGAGGCGAAGGCCGCTGATCGGCTCGAAGTCGGGAGCCGCAGGCTCTGGAGTGAGCCTCGGAGTTGCCGACCACTCCAGGGTCGCGTCCGATGAGAATACGATCTCTCCATGCTGCGGTGTGGTGCCGACCGGCACCGGCCGGCCGCAGGACTTCGTAATGGTGGCCCGGATCTCATCCTCGGCGGCATGCAGCCGCTTGGTTTCGGCCAACGACTCAGTGAACAGGTCCAGATCCTTGCTAGCACGATGGTGCCACCGCGCGGCAAGCAGGCAGATTGACCGGCTTTGGCCAGCCTACTATCGCAGATCACAGGGCGGGTGATTTCCATGGGTTACTCCGCAATCGGTAGCTGGATGCCGCCTACTCGCTCTTGGAGCGCTCCTGCGGTTACCGACCCGGAGCCTGCGGCGGCCGGTCAGGATCTCCGAACACAGGCAGAACGGTCCCGACCTGCGCACGCGGCGCGACACGCGAGCCTCGAGCGGTGCGCGAACCAGCGCCGATCACCGCACCAGCACCGACGACGGCTCCGGGCCCCAGAATGGCGCGGTGTTTCGTGATGACGTTCCCACCAAGCCCGGAACAGCGTACGCAGGTCGTCTCTAAGCCGGGATGTGTCTCAGCACCGACAGTCGTCTCGTGCCGCAGCCGGACCTTGTCCCGCAAGGTCATGTTCTCGCCGATGCGGGCGTGCTCCCCCACGTAGCACTGCTTTCCGACCTGCGCACCCTCGCCGACCAGGGCCTTCTTCCGGACTGGCGCCCGGGTTCTGACTAGGGTGTTCGCGCAGATCACCGCACGGCGACCGATGCCGGTCAGGATGCCCAGTCGCGATCGCTCTCCGATGACGGTGGCGTCCAGCAGCACGGCGTCGCTCTCTAGGACGCTCTCGTCGACCACGTGGGAGTTGCGTCCAGTCTCGACTCCGCTGGCGACCTTGGCGTCGCTTCCGATCTTGCAGCCGTGCCCGATCTCGGCGAATGTGCCGATCCGCGTGGGTTTCCCAACCGACTCCAGCACCTCCAAACGTGCGAGCTTGTCGCGGAGTACGTCCTTCCCCACCGTCGTGCCCATGCCGAGGAGAGCGCCGAATCGCAGGTGTGGACCGGTGCCCATCCGGGCGCCTAGGTCCACCGACGCAGCCTGCCCGATCGTCGCGCCCTCGCCGACATTCGCGCCTTGGCCGATCTGCGCTCCTGTTCCGACCGCCGTGCCTGCATTCACCTCTGCATCGTGTTCGACTACCGGTCCCTTTCAGATCCTCGCGAACCCCCCGGTCGATGCGTTCTCGCTGACCTTGGCCCTCTCGTGGTTCGTAGCTCCCCAGCCGACTCTCGCCCGCACAACGACATCCGCCCTCGCGCCAACCTTGACCCCCGGGCCGATCTCGGCTCTCGCGCCGATCCCCGCCTTCGGGTGGACCTCGGCGGTCGCATGGACCAACGCCTTGGGGCAGGTGTCGGGGGTGTCAGGGTTCTTGGTGCCGATCATGCGCCAAGCGTCTCAGACGGCTGTTGTAGGCGGGGGTACTCGGGCGCTGCTGGCAGAATGGCGCCAGTGCGGCCCGCAGGGAGGTGCCGAGGCACGGACGGCGCTGGCCCCTGGGCAGGTGGCGACCGTGATGCGTGCCCGCCCCTCTTGTTGCATTCTCCCCTGCTGCCAGATCAGGACCGATCTAAGAGTCGATTTGGCCCAAGGCAGCGGGTCTATGTCGTCCCCGGGTAGTTCGTGCCGGACCGAACGTCACTCAACACGGTTTCTACGTATGGTCTTGTGTGGGCCATCGCCCACTTCGGCAGAGATTCGTCTTGACAGACGTTCTCGCAGCTCATCCTCTGCCTTCCAATGGATGTGTGGATACGCGTGCGTGTCGAAGTGGACCGAGGTCAGTGCGTTGGTCCGGCAGGTGAAGAACCACTCGCGTCAGCGATCCCCATCCCCTAATCGTGTTCCGCTAACCGGCGCCGGCGCGATCTGTGAGCGGGAGAATCCCTAAACGGACACATCGGCCCGGCCCAACGGCCGCAGAGACCTGTACATTGGAGGGCGCTATGGCGGGCCTTGGGCCATTCCACTCCGATCCTCATGACCGCACATCTCGTGTGGATGTCAGCGTGAGCGAGTACCACGCCGCAGGCCAATCGAGAAACCTGGCATGTCGGCGGATGCCGCAACGAGCGACGGTCGCCAAACGCAAGCGACGCTCCGCGACTCTTTTCTTTTTCGCGCTCGCAGTGGCGGGCCTTGTGACCGCTCAGGTCCGGCTCCCTAACCCCTACGGTGACGGGAAGAGCTGGGGTGTCCTCCCTGAGGGTCGTCCGTGGGGTTCCAGCAGTGCGATCTATCCCCACCGGGACTCGAGAGGTGGACTGACGGGTAAGGTCTGGGTGGCCGAGCGCTGCGCTGGGAGCAACTGTCGCGGCAGCGATCTGGATCCCATCCTGCTGTTCGACGCTGATGGGCGTCTGATTCGCAGCTTCGGGTCGGGTCTCTTCATTTGGCCGCATGGGATCCATGCCGACCACGAAGGCAACGTCTGGGTTACCGACGCTGTCCATACGGACTGCGAGACCGGCAATGAGGGAGGAAAGGGCCACCAAGTCCTCAAGTTCAGCCCTGAGGGGGATCTGCTCATGAGCTTGGGTGTGGCGGGCGCCCCCGGCGAAGGGGAAAACCTGTTCCGGTGTCCCTCGGACGTCGTTGTTGCCCCCAATGGCGACATCTTCGTCGGAGACGGGCACAACCATGGGCACGGCGGCAACAATCGCATTGTCAGGTTCGACAAGAGCGGAACATTCCTCGCAGCGTGGGGCAAGGCCGGATCGGGCCCCGGCGAGTTCCGCGGGATCCACGCGTTGGCAATGGACTCGCAGGGCCGCCTCTTCGTGGGCGACCGGGCGAACCAAAGGATCCAGGTCTTCAGTGGGGACGGGACCCACATCGCGACTTGGGCGCAGTTCGGTTCACCGAGTGGCATCTATATCGACCCTGACGACCGGCTCTTTGTTGCCGACTCTGACTCGGGGTACGATCCGGACGGTTCCGGCATGCCGAGGAATCCTGGCTTTGAGCGGGGAATCTACATCGGCGACGCTCGCACCGGCGAACTGCAGCAATTCATCCCCGACCCCGCTCCGGATCTGGGCAGGGTGACAAGCGGGGCAGAAGGAGTCCTTGCCTACAAGAAAGTCGTGTTGGGTGCCCAAGTGGGCGGCTCCCGCGGCGTGCTGAAGTACACGAAGCTCCGTTAGTCGGCACTTGCGTCCCGCCCGTCCCAGAACGTTTCGGGCGAGGCCTCTACGGCGCGGAACGCCGACTGTATTCCAAGGTCGTGTAGCCCGCCGTCCCTTCCCGCACCAGAATGTGCTGGCCCGGACTCACTTCGGTGAACTCCTGAACCGCTGCCGTTCCGGGCCATCGGATCTCGAGCCTCTCGATCACAGAAGCAGCGCCGAGGCCGATGTGCTGCCGCAGCGGGCTTGCACCGAAACTGCCTCCACTGTTCACCCACCGGAACACCGACCTCTTCCTGCCAGCCTCGTCGATCTCGACGCGAATCCGGGCTCCGATGGCCGAGCGGTTCGAATCGCCCCCGACCAGCTGGACGATGATCCAGCCGTTCCCCGTGCCGGGATTCTCGAATACTGCGTTGCTGTAGGCGTCTCCTGCGAAGGCTCCGCCGAGCTCGACGAAGATGTCTTGGTCACCGTCATGGTCGAAGTCGAAGAACGCAACCCCATGTCCCTTCTGCAGGTGCCCGACCTCGGCAGCCGTAGTGATGTCCACGAATCGCCGCCCGCCCTCGTTCCGGTACAGGAGGTTCGGCATCAGGCCCTCGTAGGCCGGATACCCTGTGCCCAAATAGAAGTCGAGGAAGCCGTCATTGTTGATGTCGCCGAAGTTCGCCCCCATTGGCTGGGTCGTTCGGGTTAGGCCCACTGACGTTCCGACCTCCTCGAATCCGCCCCCACCGACTCCCATGTAGATCCGATCGCGCTCCGTTCGCACAGGGGGCAGGCCCATGTGCTCGGCCGCGACGTCCCGCACGTCCCATTCATAACCGGACACGTACAGATCTTGAATGCCGTCGTTGTTGTAGTCCCAGAACCAAGCCGGAAAGCTCTTCACCGGCAAGTCCACGCCAAGGTCAGGCCCAACATCATCGAAGGCCCCGTCGCCATTGTTGCGGTAAAGCCGGTTCGGACCGCCGAAGTTCGACACGTACAGGTCCGGATAGCCGTCTTGGTTGTAGTCCCCCCATGTCACGGCTTTCGCGAAGTCATCATTCGTAACGCCGGCTTGGCCCGCGACGTCGGTGAACGTTCCGTCGCCTTCGTTCCGGAAGAGCTGGCCGGGGAAGTGCTCATTTCCGACATACAGGTCCAAGTCCCCGTCGACGTCAAAGTCCGACCACCCCGCAGCTTGGGTGGGGTAGTGGATCTCGGCCAGCCCCGCCGCCAGTGTCACGTCGCGGAATCGGCCCGTTCCGTCGTTGCTCAGCAGCGAGTTCGGATACGTCCGTCCGACGTCTTCGAGCCAAGCCCCCCGCATGACGAACACGTCTACGTCGCCGTCATTGTCGTAGTCGGCCTGAATCATGTTCAGGCCGCCGAAGAGGCCGGCCAGGCCAGCCTCTTCCGTCCGGTCCACGAAATGGCCGCCAAGATTCCGGAAGTACCGCATCTGTCCCTCTGGACTCCAGTCCGAGACCAACACGTCAAGCCAGCCATCGCTGTCGAAGTCATCCGCGATTACACCCCCGCTGAGGCTGACGGCTGCAAGTCCCACTTGGGCGGCCACGTTCCGAAACGGCCGTGCGTCTGCTTCGGACACGAAGCTCTCGGGCGGCACGAGAAAGCGCTCTGGCACCTCGTCCGGGTAGCTCCCGACTGTCATATGGGCAAGGTTGAGCAGCCAGCGAGCCTCGATGTGGCCCGGTCGCTTGGCCAGAACGGCCGTCAGGTGGCGGATCGCCTCGCGCGAATAGCTGGTGTCCTCGTGCAGGCCTCCCCCGCGGATCGGCAAAATGCAGCTCTCAGGGTCCGCATGGATCAGACAGTTGTTGGTCTCGCCCATGCGCATGAACGCAACGGCGGCTTGGAAGGCCGCCTCAGGGCTCATCCCGCCAGAGAGCTCAAAGCTGGCAGTGAAATGCGCGATTGCATCTTTGTAGTTTCCGAGCCGCAGGTCGTCCTTTCCCACCGCCAGGCGTAAGCGCGCCTCCCGGCCCGGTTCCGTGCCCGCCCTCAGGGATCGCAGCTCGTCCCGGCGATCTGCGAGGACTTCGGTCCCCGTGTAGATGTTCTCCTCCGCACTCCGATCCCGAACAGAGGCGAGTGTGCCGACCATCCATTCGTGGCTGGCGGCCTCGTTGGCCTGGGAGGCCCCAATGCCGGACCCGCTCCCCTCCAGCCGCTGTGCCGCGCTGGTCGGCGGACTCGAGCAGTGGACCGAAATTGCCGCCAGTCCCAGAGCGACTGCACCCCACACGACCCTCACACCCTCCGTTCAACGCTTGGCCCGTCGTTGTGCCGGGCCGGGGCCATGCTATCACCCTCAGCGTGCGCCTACCCCTCGCCAAGACTCACCGTGGGTGGGCGCGGACGTGCGGCTTGGCGGGCCAAATGCCGACGTTCATCGGATAGACTGATGCCCATGAGAGCCGGGCGCCAGGCCACTTGGCTTGCCGCTCTGCTGGCGGCGGGATCCCTCTACTCGTCCGGCGAGGATCGGCTCCGATGTGACGAAGGGGCCGCCGGACTGGCGTCGCTGTCCCCTAGCGCTCGGATGGCGTCGCTGCAGGCGCGTTCCGAGCGCCTGCTCGCCGCCGGCCAATCCGAGTGCGCGATCGACGCCCTTCGCCGGGCACTCGAAATCGACCCTGGTTCCCCTGAGACTCGTAGGCGTCTTGCGCGCGCTCTCCTCTCCCATGGGCGCTATCAGGCGGCCATTTCGCACCTCGAACGCCTTCGCAGGGAGAATCCCGTAGAAGGCGAGACCATGCTGCTCCTAGGCCGGGCCTTCTCGGAGAACGGTTCCACGGACTCGGCGATTGATGTGCTGAGCGCGCTGGTCAAGCGAGAGCCCTCGAGTTTCGTGGGTCGGTTCAACCTGGCCACCGCCTTTGCCCAAGCTGAACGTTTTGAGGAGGCCTCGGCAGAGTTCGGGCGGGTGCTGGAGCTGGCTCCGGGGCATCACGGTGCCCGCTTGGCCGCAGCCAAGTGCGAGATGAACCTGGGCAATCACGCAAGGGCTCTTGACTTGGTAGGTGCGTGGGGAGAATCCACGCCTGCCGGGATCGACCAGTTCGAGGCGGCCTACATCCGGGGCCTCGCCCTCAAGGAAGCCGGCAACCTCACCCGGGCAGAGGCGGCACTTCGGCAAGCTGTCACGGCCAATCCCGGGCACGCGGATGCGCGGCGCGAACTAGGGACCCTCCTCGCCGGCTCGGGGAACTTGGACGAGGCAACGCTCCACCTGAGGCAGGCCCGGGACTTGGAGCCCGGTTCCCAAGAGACTTGGTTCGCGCTCCTGTCCGTGCTGCGCGAAGTTGGGGACCAAGAGGCGCTTCAGGCAGAAACGGCCTTGATGGAGCAGCGCAGGAAACAGTCCCAGCACGAGGGTCTGGCCAATCGAGCGGCGATGAGGGCCGGAAGGTACCTTGAACGCGGAGACGCCAAGTCAGCCCTCCGTGAGTATCGCCAGGCCCTTGCGTATCGCCCGGGCGTTGCCAAGTACCATTACGGCGAAGCCCTTGCACATGCACGACTCGGAGGGGAACAGGAGAGAATTGCATCCCTTAAGAAGGCCCTTGAGTTGGATCCCCGGAACGCGCGAGCCCTCACGGAACTTGGCGCGGCCTATACCGAGGCGTCGCAATTCTCAGAGGCAGAGTCCGTCCTGACTGCTGCGATAGACGCGGATCCACAGCTTGCGAGCGCTAGCAACAACCTTGGCGTGCTCTTTGTCCAGGCCGATAGGCAAGTCGAGGCCCAACAGATGTTTCGGAGAGCCATCGAGGACGATCCCTTGTACGTCCACGCCTACGTGAATTTGGCGGTCTCGCTCGCGACGCAGGGACATCTCGAGGATGCGCTCGCGGCTATAGAGACGGCCTCCGGGATCGAGCCGACCAGCCCGCTCGTCAATCGGGCGAGGACGATGATTGAGCGTGCGCGGCGTGGCCAGCAGCCTGGGCCTTGACTGCACGCGCCCCGACTCGCAGGCTACCCCTGCTCGACCGGCCGTCAGCAGGAGCACACAGTCTCCATCGGCCGGTGCAGAGATGTCGGCCGATGTGCCCGGCACCCGCTCGCCCGTCCCGGGTCTGGACCCCGTGGCGTCCAGCCTTTGCCATTTCTCGCCCCCTTGGAGTCGGAGCGTACCCCCGACTGGCAAGTAGGCCACCGGGAGCTTTGCGTCTTCGGACGCGGCGACCGCCACGTACGTGCGCCGACGAGTTGCGCCTCTCGCTGCGCTACGGTTCCTCCGCTACTGTCCGAACTCGACCGGCTCGTACGGCTTTGTCTCGTAGGTGTCTCGATCCTCCCGCACAACGATGTATCCGTTGGCGCTGACATCGGCAAAGATCTGGCTCCGATCGGACGCGGGCCAGTGGATTTCCAGCCGGTCGACCTTGGTTGCCCGTCCTAGGCCGATATGCTGGCGCAACGGATTCGCACCAAAGCTTCCCCCGCTGTTCACCCACCGATAGACTGAGCGCTGCCGATCCCCCTCGGAGACGACCGCGCGGATCCTGCAACCGATAGCGGACGCGTTGGACTCGGTGCCGACGAGCCGGACGACCAGCCAGTTATTCGCCGAGCCGGGGTTTTGGAAGAGGGCGTTGGCGTAGGTGTCGCCAGCATACGCGCCGCCGAGTTCGACAAGCAGGTCTTGATCCCCGTCGTGGTCAAAGTCGGCGAAGGCTACGCCGTGGCCCTTCTGGAGGTGTCCGACGCCGGCGGCTGCCGTGACATCTAGGAAGCGCTCCCCGCTGGCGTTGCGAAACAGCAGGTTCGGCATCAGCCCTTCGTACTCGGGGTAGCCGGTACCGAGATAGAAGTCGAGGAACCCGTCGTTGTCGAGATCGCCGAAGTTCGAGCCCATGGGTTGCGTGATGCGCCGCAGGTTGACATCGAGCCCGACATCGGTGAACGATCCCGCACCGTCTCCCTGGTACAGGCTGTCGAACTCGGTTTCCATCGCCGGCATGCCCATATAGTCGGCCGCCACATCGTCGATCCGGCGCTCGTATCCGCTCACAAACAGATCGAGCCTTCCGTCGTTGTTGTAGTCCCAGAACCACGTGGGGAAGCTCTTGAAGGGATAGGTCACGTTGGCTTCGGACGCGACATCGGAAAACGTCCCGTCCCCATTGCTGTGATACAGGCGGTTCACCGCCCCGAAGTTTGAGACAAAGAGGTCCGGCAGGCGGTCGCCGTCGTAATCTCCCCAGACCACGCCCTTGGCCACTTCGCCGTTGGTGACGCCCGCCGCTGCTGCGATGTCCGAGAATGTGCCGTCGCCGTTGTTGCGAAAGAGCTGACTCGGGAACGTCTCGTTGCCGACGTAGAGGTCGAGGTCCCCGTCGAGATCGAAGTCGGCCCAAGCGGCGGTCTGCGTCGGATAGTGCTTCTCGCCTAGCCCGGCGCCCAGGGTCACGTCTCGAAAACGCCCCATGCCGTCGTTCTGCAGCAGGGAATTCGGATGGCGCCCCGAAGGCCCCAGCCATGCGCCGCGCAGGACCAGAATGTCGGTGTCGCCGTCGTTGTCGTAGTCGCCTTGGATGAGATTGAGACCGCCGTAGAGTCCCTGTAGCCCGGCTTCCTCGGTGCGCTCGCTGAATGAGCCGTCACCGTTGTTTCGAAACAAGCGGAGCTGGCCGTGCGGGCTCCAGTCCGAGACGACAATGTCCAGCCAGTCGTCACCATCAAAGTCGTCGGCGATCGCACCGCCGCTCAAGCTGACCGTGTTCAGGCCGAGTGTCAGGGCGACATCGCGGAAGCGCGTCAGATCCTGCTCCGCCTCGAATCGCTCGGGCGGGATAAGAAACTCGGCCGGCACGTCTCCGGGATACCCGCCGACGGTCATATGAGACAGGTTGAGCAGCCAGCGAGCCGCCTTGTGGCCCGGCTGCCGGCGCAGGACCTCCCCGAGATATCGGATGGCTTGGAGGGCCGGTTCCGGATCAGCGTGGATCCCGCCGCCCCGGATCGGCAGTATGCAGCTCTCGGCGCTGCGGTGGGCGATACAGTTGCTCGCCTCGCCCAATCGGAGGAAGGCGACCGCCAGTTGGAAGGCCGGCCCGACCAACTGCGGGTCCGACAGTTCGTACGCTTCGAGTAGGTGTTCGATAGCGCTGCGGTTGTTCCCGAGCCGCAGCTCGTCCTTGCCCACTTGCAGCAACAGCCTGGCCCGCTGCGCGGCAGGCGCATCGGCTGGCAACAGGTCCAGCCGGTGGCGCGCCGCCGCGTGGAAGTCCTCTCCGACGTACAGGTTCTCGGCAGAACTCCGCTTGCGGATCTCTTCGAGTAGGGCAACCATCCTGAAGTGACTGGCAGAGGCAACGTTCGGAGCCTCGCCCTCGACGGGGGCTGGGCGCCCACCTCTGGTGGCCGTCGCCTGCCCCCGCGCGGGCGGAATCGTGCCAATCAGGGCCAAGAGAATTGTTCCGCCAAGGAGCAGGGCTGGGGCTCGCTTCATTTCCGGCCTCACCGGGTAGCGGCGAAGGCAACCGGCAATCCGACGCGGCGGTTCGGGCAGGGAGTGTGCTGGGCCAGCGAGGGCTCTCGGGCTGCTCCGCCTTGCCTACAGCAGGGATCGTATCAGACGAGGCGGATCCACCTAGAACCGCGAGCGTCGCCCTTGGGATTGATCGCTTTCCACCGGCCCAAGTTCGAGGCTGTACATTCTCCGTCTGGCCCCGGGGCTGCAATGACGGTGCCCGCCTTGGGGCAACCGCATCAGCGATCGAGCGGGATGCGCGGTCCGTGGCGCAGCGCTCAGGCAACTCGACCAGCGCGCGGCACACGGCTTGGTCCGGGATCCCGCGGGACCGCACCGGGCCGCGAACGATAGCCCGCCCAGCACGCCGTGGCGCTCGCTGTGTACCACGTAGGTCCCCCAGCAGCATCGCCCGCCACGGAGCCACACATCGCCGCCCGCTTTGCCAAGTGTCTCCACGCGAAGAAGAAGCCGGAGACCTTCTACTTCCTCGGGACTAAGAATCACGGCCGACGCACCTGGGGCGGAAAGTTCGGGCTCGGACGCAATCCGATGGCAAAGCGGATTAGCCGCAGACCGCGAGCGATCAAGAAAGCGCTGAAGCAGTGCATGCAGGGGGACGAGCGGGAGACCGGGCAATGGCTCGGGCAGGCACTGAACACGTCGATGAACTACTTCACTGTGGCGGCCAGCTGCCCTCAAGCGCGCCGCTTTCGGCAGTACCTACGATGGCTGTGGGTGCGTGCTCTCTGCCCGAGGTCGCAGAAGGACAGCCTTGGATGGGAGCGACTGAGAGCACCCTGCGAGCAACCATGGCCGCGCACGGGAGTTCCGCATCCATGGCCGGATCAACAAATGGCCGTCAGACACGGATGGCGTTACTCAAGATTGGAGACGAGTGCCTGTGCGGGCGCAATTGGATCTTCGGCGGGGGAGACGCTTGGTATCTGGCTTTCCTACCGCAAGGGCCGAGTTCGCTGCCGTGCGGTTTCGCCGCTCGAGTGTCGAGGCTTTAGGTGGGGCAACGCTCGACTCCGATTGACCCACGGCGCTTCCCAGTCACGCGCTGCATCCCGTCCATGGCAGTGAAAAGCTCCGCACGAACGGCAGGACTCCGCCGAAACGCCCGCGCTCCTCGTTCAACCAACTCGGGGAGCCACACCGCCGGAGCGACAATCCGATAGAGCGTGGCTTCGCGATCCTTTTCTCCAGCCCCGCAGTGGTTCATCGCGAGCGCCTGCTACCGATTCGTGGGGAATCCGACGTGTCCAGAGCGGCCTCTCCGCTTGACCGAGAGCGACCGACCGGTGGGCTGGTCCGGACTTGAAGGGCGGTCTCACTTCCGCCCAAGCCTGGCCGAAACGCGTCCAGCGAGGGCCGTTGCGGGGCCTTGGCATCCCCTTCTCTCTCGGGCTCGGTCTAGGCAGCAGTTCTCGAAATCTGACTTGTAGGCTGCGGCTCTCACCCGCGCGGCCATCGGACAGGAATTGACTCACTGTGACTTGGCGACAGGTTTCACACATATATATCTGTCACGTTCGACATTTCGGGGTCTACAGCCTCTCGCATCGGCGTTACACTCTGGTTGGCTGCTGACAAGAAAGAAGGTAACCAATGAATACTCAGGGTACAATTCGCATCCTTATAGTGGTCGGCATCTTCGCACTCATCGGGGGAGCTCAGGCACTGCCCGCGCAAGATGTGTTCCGTCCATTCGGCCCGGGCCAGCTGGCACCGGGTTTTGTTCTCGCAGGGAGCGCGGCCGTCGACTCTACGCCCCCACCACCCAGCGAGACGGCCGAGGCGCCCATTCTCGTCGAGTCCGTGCCGGGCTACCGCTCCGAAGGCTACGGGATCCTGCTGGCGGCGGAACTCTCAGCGCCTGCCAGGCGTTACAGCGCCCCCACCCCGCAGGGCACGAGCGCCCCGGCCAAGAAGATGCGGGGCTGGGTGAAGGCCGCCATCGTCATTGGCTCCACCATTGCCGGCGTCGCCATCTTCCGCGCCGTGATCGGCCCGGACGAGGACTTGGCCCCACTTCCGGGCCAGTGACCGGTCCTACCGGCTGTACCAACGAAGGAGGCAAAACCATGCCGAAACTCTTCCAATCATGCTTATGGGGCTGTGCCGCTGCGGCCCTGCTCGCCCTCGGATCCGCGCCTGCCTCGGCCCAGCTCGTCGCCGGAGGCATCCGCGGAGTCGTCACGGATCCGGTCGGAGCCGTCATTCCCGGTGCAACCATTACCGCCACCAACCTCGCGACGAACGCGGAGTCATCGACGGAGTCGACGGCGGCCGGTGTCTTCGTTCTCGGCAACCTAGCCATCGGCGAATACCGCGTCGAGGCGCAGGCTGAGGGATTCAAGACCTTCGTCGTGGAAGGGATGTCCGTGCTGACGGGAAACGTATCCACGCTCAACGTCAGCTTTGAGGTCGGCAGTCTGGTGCAGGAGGTCGTGGTGACTGGGACGGTTACACCGCTCATCAACACGGACAACGCCGAACTCTCGACCAACGTGGAGCAGCGCGTAGTGATGGACTTGCCCATCGGTACTGGCGGCGGAACGGGGTCGGCCGGCGTGGCGTCGGGGCGGCGCCAGGCAGACCAGTTCATGTTCCTCACGCCGGGCGTGACGGGCGACCAGTTCGCCACGCACATCAACGGGAGCCCGCGACTCGCGCAAGTCTCGATCATCGATGGGGCCGTGCATACCGCCGTCGGTACGCCCGGCTTCATCTCCCAGACGTCCCCGCCGTTCGAGGCCATCGAGGAGTTCCGCCTGTCGACCACGCTGTTCCCCGCGGAGTATGGCCGTGGCTTCGGGGCCAAGCACTTCGCGTTCAAGTCCGGCGGCAACCAGTTGCATGGCAACCTGTTCGAGTTCTTCCGCAACGACAAGCTGGACGCGCGGGGATTCTTCGCCGGTTCTAAGAAGAGCCCCGTGAGGCAGAATAACTTCGGAGGGTCGGCTGGCGGGCCGATCATCAGGAATAAGCTCTTCTTCTTCGGCACCTACGACCGCTTCGTCCTGCGCGGCGGCGCCGCGACAAGGGGGCTGGTGACGCTGCCCGTCGCGCCCTTCCGCCAGGGGGATTTCTCTCGACTCCAGTCCGAGCAGGGAATCACCATCTACGACCCCGGCACGACGGCTGCGGACGGCGACGGAGGTTTCACGCGCGAGGCCTTCGGCAACAACCGGATCCCGACATCGCGGCAGAGCCAAGTGTATTCGCGGATCGTGCCCATGATTCCGCCCACCGATCCCGGAATGGACGGATTGGTGAACAACTTCGTCAGCCGGCGAGAGTCGCCCACCAACGACGACGCTTTTGCCTACAAGCTGGACTGGAACATCGACGATGACCACCGCCTCACATTCAGTCACTGGTTCTCCTGGTTCCGGACGACCAAGCAGATCGACGGGCACGCCCTAGGATGCGGAGACATCTGCGGGAGCCCGCTCGATTCGACGTTCGGCAACAAGACGGCTGGGGGCGGGTTCCGCATCAACTACGACTGGACGGTGACCCCCACCATCCTCAATCACTTCGGAATGGGCTATTCGCAGACCAACCCGCGAAGGGCGCGCGACCCCCGCACCGGGAACTCGATCCTTCAAGTTCCCGGGATCCCGGAAGACCGGCCCGGCTTTCCCGCCTTCAACATCGCCGGTTTCGGCCTTTACGGAAACTCGAACCAGCAGCCCAACGACCCGTCGCTGACCGAGAACTACATGTGGTCCGACACGGTCAGCGTGCTGCGCGGGCGGCATCAGATCAAGTTCGGCGGCGAGTACTGGGACATGAACTACAACAACCTGAGCGGGACCGGCAGCGGCGGGCTGAGCGGCATGACCAACTACGACAACAAGCTCACCAGCCTGCCGAACTCGCCCGACTTCGGCTCCCTCGGCTCGGCTTGGGCCAGCTTCTACCTGGGCCAGGTCCAGACCGGGCAGCGGCTCGTGGTGGCGCCGCATCGCCGGGTGCAGTGGGAATACCTAGCCTTCTTCATCGACGACAAGATCCAAGTCACTCCGAAGCTCACGATGAGCCTCGGACTGCGTTGGGAGCTGCCGTTCGCCGTCAATGCCGCGAATGGCAGGATATCGGGAGTGGACCTGAGCCTCTCGAATCCTGGGGCCGGCGGCCTTCCCGGTGCCCATGTCTTCGGGAATGACAACGTGGAACCGCCTCTGAAGACGAAGATGTGGGGGCCGCGATTCGGCCTGGCGTACCAAGTCGACTCCAACACGAACATCCGGGCCGGCTACGGAATCATGTACGCCCAGACCTCCGCCAACGCGTGGGGCGCGCTGCAGTTTGGCAACGGGTTCCAGGCCGGCTTCACGGCCCGCCAGGTGATACCGTCGCCCGACAACGGCATCACGGCGGCCTTCCTGCTGGACAACGGCTGGAAGCCGTTCGAAGGCACCGTTCCCGACTTGGATCCTGGCCTCAATGTCAACGCCCAGGCTGACTGGATGAATCAGGACGCGGGAATGCAGGCCTACACCCAGGCCGCGACGTTGAACATCCAGCGCAGGCTCCCGATGGATGTCGTGCTGGACATCGCGTACGTGGGCCAGGTGAGCCATAACCTGCCGGCGAACCTTGAGCACGTGAACCAGGTGCCGTCCCAGTACCTCGGCCTGGGGAACGCGCTTACGGCACACATCGACTCTCCGCAGGCCCGAGCGGCGGGTGTCGGCGCTCCGTGGGCTGGCTTCCAGTCGGCGATGGGGGCCAACGCGACCGTGCGGCAGGCGCTGCGGCCCTACCCTCAGTTCATCAATGTCTTGAACAACGTGCAGCCGACGGGGAACTCCACCTACCACTCGATGCAGTTGAAGGTGCAGAAACGGTTCGCGAGAGGGCTCTCGTTCCTGACCAGCTATACCCTTTCAAAGACGCTGTCGGACGGCGACCAGGTCGGCTTCGCGACGTTTGCCGCTGGGGCGCGAGACACCGCCAACCGTGCGCTTGAGAAGTCGCTGACCCCTCAGGACGTCCCGCACAACCTAGCGGTTAACTTCATCTACGAGCTGCCCGACCCTCCGGGCCTGTCAGGGGTGGCCAAGAAGATCCTCGGGGGCTGGCAGATTGGGACGATCTTCAAGTACCGCAGCGGGCAGCCGATTTCAGTGGCGGGAGGGCCCCCGCTGCCGCTGTTCGGTGGCCCCAACCGGCCCAACCGCGTACAAGGGCAGGATGTCTTATCCGGGCAGGCCGGCGAAGATTTCGACCCGGCCACCGATAGCTACCTGAACCCCGGCGCGTTCACGCAGCCCGCGCCGTTCACCATCGGCAACGGCGCCCGCCGGGAGCCGCAGGCGCGAGGCTTCCCGTACTACAACACTGACTTCAACGTCGTGAAGCGCTTCTATCTGGGCGAGGTGACGAACATCGAGTTCCGGTGGGAGTCCTTCAACGTCTTCAATCAGGTCGTCTTCGGCAACCCGGCATCGAACTTCAATTCCCCGACAAGCTACGGTCGGGTGGGAGGCCAGGGCAACGTGCGGCGCATCATGCAGTTCGGCCTCAAAATCAACTTCTAGCCGCGGGGGCCGTCCCGTCCTGCACCGGTCGGCCCTTTCCCGGGCCCTCCGCCCCGCCTTAGAATGTCTGTGGCGAAGGGCCTGACAGGTTGCGCGGGAACGTGAGTGGATTCAGCGGGCAGAGCGCGCCGGACGGTGCGCCCGGATGGAATCCTCCAGCCGGGACCGCGGGAGCTGGGAGAACCGGGCGGCGGCAGTTCCGATCCGTCTGCGTCCGCGCGGTCCCGCTGCTCGCAGCGACCTTGGGGCTGCACGCGGGCCAGGCGCAGGTCAACCCATTCGCCGGGGATGGCCGGAAGCCGCAGGCGAAGACGCAGGAGGAGTTGGATCTCTATCTTGAGCTCTACGCCAGTTCCGAACCGCGAGAGACCGTCGCGCAAGCGGTTCGGTTCGAGGCTGCGCACCCTGATTCCGAGTTTCTGGGCTTGGCGTTCCAGCACAAGATGGCCGCCTTGCGCGACCTTGGGGACTACGACGGAGCACTCAAAGCGGGGGCCACGGCGCTGGAGCTGGTTCCCCGGAATGTGCATGCGCTTGTGACGCTCGCGTCTGTGATCCCGAACGGGGTCGACGGCAGGGCCGACCGCGGGGACCTCTTAGCCAAGGCCCGAAGATATGCCTCTCTCGCTCTTGCCGAGCTGGAAACGCTGAAGATTCCGGCCGAGATCCCCCTTGAGGAAGCGGAATCGCTTAGGGCGGCTCTCCAGGCCGCCGCGCGTGAGTCGCTCGGGCACGTGGCGGTGAAGGAGGGCGATCTGGCAGAGGCGGTTCGCCAATTTGAAGCCGCTGTCGCCGTCAACCTCCACCCCACACCCAGCCAGTGGTACCGGCTAGGCGGGGCATATCTGATGGCGGGGCAGCTCGACAATGCGATCGAGCCGCTCCGGCGGGCAGCTGAGTCAGACGAGCCCATCGTTCGTCGTCTTGCGCTGGATCAGCTCCGCCAGATCCAGGAGACCACGGCTAGGTGACGAGGGTTGGATGAGGCCCCGGATTCGTTCTTGCTGTCGAGCGCTGCTGATTGGCTACCTTTACTGGCTTGCGTCTCACAGACTCGTGGCCCAGTCCCCGCGCGAGCTCGCGGCAGAGGCGGGCCGGGCCCTGCAGAACAAGGACTATGCGAAGGCCGAGCAAGTCTACAGTCGTGTGCTGACCCTGGTGCCCGAAGTGGCGGAGATGTACAGCAACTACGGTCTGGCCTGCTACTACCAGCGGAAGCTTGCGTGCGCTGAGCAGGCGTTTTCTCGAGCACTGGAGCTGAAGCGGAACCTGTTCCTGCCCAATTGGCTCCTCGGGCAATTGTTGTTTGACCGGGGCGATTACAAGGAAGCGCTGCCTTTGGTCGAAAGGGCCTTCGAGCAAGGCCAAGCGCGACGGGAGGTGGCGAACCTGCTTGCGGGCACGCTCATTGGCTTGGGCCGGCACAGCCGTGCGATTGCGCTGTACGAATCGGCGGTCCAATCGGATTCGTCCGATCCCGACGCCCACTACAGGCTCGGCAAGACTTATCTCGACCTAGGGCAGAATGTGATGGCCCGGCTGCGGACGTATCCCCACTTGGATTTCGGCCAGTTGCTTGCGGCCGAGCGATTCACTCCACACGAGGATGCGCTAGAAGGAGGCCACGAGCCGATGGTGGCCGCCCAGACGACGCTCGCCGTGAACGCCTACAAAGATGCCATAGCGAGCGGGATCGAAGTGCGAGGCGCGCGTGTGGAATACGCAAAGCTCGAGATCGACCAAGGCAATACGACCGCTGCCAAAGAGGCCCTCGATGGCGAGATTCGTCTCGACCCATGGAGCTATGAAGCGCGCTTTCAGCTCGCCCGGGTGGCTGCACTCGAAGGTGACCTGCTCGGTGCCGCTCGCATGCTCGATGCAGCCGTTGCGATCCGGCCCGAGTTCTTCGATCCCATGCCGCCACTCGGATTGTCGTTGCAAGCAAGCGCCGTCGCCGCGAGCATGGCTGGACTCCTCAGGGATGCGATTGACGGCCAGTTTGGAGCGGCCATGGTGCTCGGAAGCTACTTCGCGCCCCGGGACCGCCAAGAGGCTTCTCGCTGGGCAACTGCGGCCATTGAGGCCCGCCACAGAGCGCTGGCGGAGACCGGCGAGGGGTCCGGAACGGATGCCCGGCAAGCGGCGGCGCATGCCGTGAATCTCCTCCGCAGGAAGCGGTACGAATTGGGGATTGAGACTTTACTCGCCATGCCCACGCTGCCCGCGCTTCCGCAAGGCGGAGATCTGGAACTGGCGCGGGCGCTCTATCGGACGGCTCGGTACGACGACGTGGTAAGGCTCTTCCGCGCTCACGACCCGACGGCCCCCGAGCTGATCTACCTCGTCGGGTCAAGCCTCGCCAAGCTGGGGCTGGGTGCCCTGCAGGCCATGGTCCGCGTCGATCCCGACTCGGCGCGGGCCCACCAAATCCTGGGGGAGGCGCTCTTTGCGCAGGAACGCTATATCGAATCCGCCTCCGCCTTCGAGGAAGCGATCGGTCGCAAGCCCGACGACTCCGAGTTGCGATTTCTCCTAGGAACGGCCCAGTACAAGCAGATGGCGTTTCCCGCCGCCGCGGAGGCATTCCGGCAGTCGATCGCATTGGACGCTCGCAATGCCGAAGCGCACATGATGCTCGGTGACGCGTTGCTTCAAACCGACGACAGCGAGGGCGCGGTTGCTGCTCTTACCAAGGCCTTGGAACTCGAGGACGGGTTAACGCAGGCCCACGCCCTGCTGGGCAAGGCGTATCGGGCCCAGGGCAAATTGGAGATGGCCCTTGCGAGTCTGGAGCGGGGCGCGGCGGCCGACGAAGATGGCAGTGTGCATTACCAGCTGTTCATGCTCTATCAGCGGACTCGCCAGCCCGCCAAGGCTAAGGGAGCCCTCGAGATATCGGAGCGGCTGCGGCAGGCCGCCCGAAGGGCCGCCCGTCCCGGCCTCGCTCAGTGACGCCCCCCGAAGTGGCCGACGCTATTCCGGTGCCCCATAGATTTGGCGGAGCCGCTCGTGGTGCCGCAGCGCCGCTGCCGCCTCGTCCTCCCGGCCCAACCGCTGATAGAGGCGCATCAGCACGTAGGGAATGGCCGGATCCGATGGCCTGAGAGCGGCCGCCGCCTTTCGCTCCGCCACCGATGCTTCCAACTCACCAACTTGCTCGTATAGCTTGCCCAGCACGAGACGGTGATCGGCGACCTCGGGTTCCAATTCCACCGCCAAGCGAGCGTAATCCACTGCCTTCTCGGGCTGGTCACCTGCCAGTGTTTCGGCCAGCTTCTGGTAAGGCCACCCGAAGGCCTCCCTGCTGTCACGCACCGCCTCGGCAGCCCGCGCATAGGCTCGTATCGCCTCTTCGCGTCGGTCGAGAGTCTGCAGGCAGTACCCCTTGAAATACAAACTGCGCACGTCGCTCGGGTCGCGCTCCAGCGCCTGCTCGAAGTACTCCAAGGCTTTCGGGAAATTATTCAGCTGCCGCTCGTAGTAGCGCCCGAGATAGTGGTAGGGACGGGCGTCGGTCGGATCCGCCGCGATGGCCTTTTCCATCTGCTCGGCAAACAGCGCGAATTGGCTGAGGTTGTAGTACGTCAGGCCCAGCGCTGTCCGCAGTGCGGGAGTCGCTAGACCGAGGTCTTCGGCCCGGCGAAACGCTTGGACCGCTTTGATCAGGTCACTTTGCGAATGTGCGATTCCCAGCCAGTAATGCAGTTCCGGGTCGTTTGGTGATGCCTCCAATAGCGAGGCGGCGCGATCGGCAAGTTCAGTCCAGTTTCCGGCTTCGACCAGGAAGGCGAGGCCGTCCGGGCGAGTGGCTTCGTCGATGTGCGCCAGAAGGCGTTCGAGCGGCTCCGAAAGCCCGTCAGAGATCTCGGTGGGTACGTCCCCGGTTCGCGGCGGCGCTGGGGCCGCCCATCGGGCCAGCGATGCCCGCAACCAGTCGACCGTCTCATCGGAATGGCAGGAAAGGCAGGCGTTGGGGCTCTCCTGCGAGCCGAAGCGCGCGGTCCATTCCGCACTTGGTACGTCGTCGATGCGATGTGTGCCCGCCTTGAACAGCAGGCTGTTCATGATCTTCGGCATGTGGCAAGAAGCACAATCGCTGCCTGTCGAATCCACTGCGTGCAGCGTGTGTGCGGCCAGCGCTGGACCTTCCAGAGAGTGGCACTGCAGGCACATGAGGTTCGGCTCATCGCGGAACTTTAGCGATTTCGGGTTGTCAGCCGCGTCGCGGCCATGCGGGTCGTGGCAATGGCCGCAGGTAACGCCGCCTTCCTGGTAGCACTTGGATCGCATCAAGGACTCGACCACGAATGTTGTCTCCCGAAACCGGCCGTCCTTGTAGAACGCCTTCTTGGAGAACTCGCTGAAGGGCCGGCTTCGCAGATTCTGAAAGAACGTGATCGCATCTCCCGAATGATTCAATTCGCCGTCCGCTCCGCGCTTGAACATCGCCGACTGCATGTGGCACTGGGCGCAAATCCGCGTGTACTGGTCCTGGCCGATGCGGCGGAAGTCCACTGGCGGATTGGACGCAGTCTTCGCAACGGCCCGCCCGCTGGAGTAATGCTCGGCATGCGCCGCAGAGGGCCCATGGCACATCTCGCAGTTCACTCCGCCTTCCCGGAAATGGATGTCCGCCGGACGCTCCGATTGCGGAGGGGAGATTGCAAGCTGGCTGGTATGGCAAGGTGCGCAATGCACTTGGTAGTTCGTTGCTCGCTCCAGCTCATGGAAGCTGGCCAACTCGGCCCTCCTTGACCGTGGAGGGTCGATCAGCCGCCAGTAGTTGAGCCACCGGCCGACCAGGCGGTTGTACTGGATCGGGAAGACCTGCATGCGCCCGTCCGAGAGCTTGGTTGCGTATGCCTGTTGCCATTTCGACCCGATCGTGTAGTCCACGGGCAAGCGCAAGCGCCCGCCGCCCGCGTCAGGCATGTCGAAGAAGTGACCTTGGTCGTTTCGCACCAAGCCGATCGTCGTCCCGTTGTCTTCCCGGAACTCGCCCTTGGTGAAGTCACCGAAGACATTGCCCGGCTTGTACGGCCTCAGCATGCGCGCCATGCCGGTCTTCGACCAATTTGCGTGCTGGGACGAATGGCATTTCCGGCACGATTCAGAGCCCGCATATCGAGCGCTCGCACGCGGTGCCCCGACACCCGCGAACGAGAGCGCTGGGTCGATCTCGATCCGGTTCTCGGACCGGTTGTCCAATGAGCCGGAAAGCGTTCGGGCCATGGAGCGGAGTTGGGTTTCCAATCGTCCCCACTCAACCGCGGAAACGGTCGCCGGTCGGGCAAAGCGGTCCAGCGCGATTAACGCTTGCCTAGCCGCGGCAGTCGCTGCAGCCGGCTTGCCGATCGCCTCGTAGATGGCCGCCATCGGGATGAGGAGGAGGGCATTCTCGGGCCACAGCCGCAATGACTCCTCGCCATGGCGTGCGGCTGCCGCGTACCGCCCCGTCCGAAGCGCCGCGCGAGACGCGAGCGCGAGCACGCGCCCCCTGTGCCAGGACGCGGGATAGGATGAGACGAACGTCTCGGCTCGCTGCAACCGTTCCGCGGGCGAGTCGGCTGCGAGAATCGACGAGATCGCTTTCCGCTCGGCTGGATCGTCGACTTGGTCGAGCAGCGAGTAGTCGCGGCGATCAGACTGATACAGAGCGGTGTCGATTTCCTGTCCCCGTGTCAGGGGGCAGGCCAATACGCATGCCAAGGAGACACCCGCAAGCGCGTTCGGCGCCAATCTAGCGCTCCGCGAATCGAAAGGCATCGAGCTTGCCTTCATGCCGATGTCCGCCGCACCGGCGTATCGGCTGGCCGGAGTGCGCGACATGGCCGGAAAGCCTCTGATAGCTCACAACGCGGGCCTTGGCTCTTGTGGTGTGGATTCGGCTAGAGTCGTGCGGTGCCGATCCCCAATCAGGTTGCTCGGAGACGTCTTGCATCGCGACGTTCGGCGGCCGTGGCGAGCGGCCTTCACGCCGATTGGTCCGCCGGACAGCGTGCGCGGAATCCCACGATCCGCCATGGGAGGCTCCAACATCGCGGCTTGAATTCACGGGCCAATTATACGGGAGGCTCGGCGAAGCTCTTGCCCGCGCTGTCGCAAGCCGTCGTCCTCCAGCGCTTGGAACTGCGGAGGAAGCGGTCCACCTCCTCGCGCGGTGGCAGCGAATTCTGATCGCTTGGACGGGTGACGGAGAGACCGGCCGCAGCGTTAGCCAATTCCGCCGCTCGCGAAACAGTCTGGCGTTGTAAGAATGACCGCAAAAAGTGGGCCGAATCGTAGGTTACGGCGAATGTAGCGCGCCACGGAGACCCCTTCTTGCACCGTACTCCCAATAGGAATGACTCCCGTTTTCCGTGCGTTAGGTGCAAGATGTTCACACACACCGAGGGACCGTGCTCCGAGAAGCGGATCTCCGGTACTTCGGATGACGTCGCTGTGAACGAACATCCAGGTCGCTGGGGCCCCCAGCCTCGGCCTCGACGTTGGTTCGGTATGTCCAGCGACCGGCTACGCCGGGCATGAAGCGCCCTCTCTGGGTGCTCTTCCCGTCCCAGAATCCGTCGACCGCTCGCGCCACGCCGCACGACAAAGTGAACTGCACTGCGGATGCCGGGGTTGGTGGCACGGCCCCGTTGGCGGTGAACGACGATTCCAAACGGCCCCACAACGGTACGGCACCCATATCGCGCTCTCCATCTGGACCTCAGCGCAGGAGCGGTTCCCCCGCAATCGTCAATGGACGAGTTCTGTCTTCCCGTAGTAGCTCCTCCCTTGAATCGCGAGCCTCTCTCTCGCTTGGCCGGGCTCGGCGAAAACCGCCTCGCACTCTCCCTGTCGAAACTATCCAAAGCTGATTCGTCCCCCCGCCCGGTCGTAGCGGCCGTAACATGCCTGGCTGTTCGGCGGGGGAACTTAGTCGCTCGTCCGCCCGTCCGTGCGGGCCTTCATCGGAATACGGTCGTCGGTCTCGCCCGCGAGCCTTCACAGAACTGGGCGCGGCTTATACGGAGCGGTTGCGATTCTCAGAGTCCGAGTCCGCCCTGGCTGCTGCGATGGACGCGGATCCACAGCTTGCGGGCGCTAGCAACAACCTTGGCGTTCTGCGGGCCGTTCCGGTCTTGGCAGCCGATGCCTTCTGGCGCTAGCATGGTCGCCGTGCAGGGCCCGTCGTGCGGCCTCGTGCCAACGCTTCCCGGAGACCCAGTGAGATTCTCGTCCGCCTCCCCCCTCGCCATTGCCTTGCTGCTGGTCGGCTGCTCGGATTCTGGCGGCCTTGTACCTGCCGGCATCACTGTACCTGAGGGCTTTTCGGTGGAAGTAGCGGCGGGCCCGCCGCTCGTTCAGCGACCGATGATCGTGGACATGGACGACGAGGGCCGGCTGTACGTGGCGGAGTCTTCCGGTTCGAACGACGATGTTCGGACGCAGCTGTCGGAGAAGCCGCACAGCATTCTGCAGCTTCAAGACCTGGATGGGGATGGGAAGTACGACCGTCGCACAGTGTTCGCCGACCGAATGATGCTCCCGCAGGGCGTACTCTGGCACGAAGGCTCCGTATACGTAGCGGCGCCGCCGATCATCTGGAAGCTCACGGACGTTGACGGGGACGGAGTTGCCGACCGGCGTGAGGAGTGGTTCGACGGCAAGACACTTACGAACTGCGCTAACGACCTGCACGGTCCTCATCTGGGACTGGACGGGCGGATTTACTGGACAAAGGGAGCCTTCGCTGAGCAGACCTACGTGCGTCCCGGTCGCGAGCCGCTCGTGACGAGGGCTGCGCACATCTTCCGGCGGCGAGTCGATGGGGGGCCTGTCGAGGTGGTCTTGACCGGCGGTATGAACAATCCTGTCGAGGTTGCGTTTGCCCCTGACGGCGAGCGCTTTATGACGTCGACATTCCTGCACCATCCACAGCTCGGTAAGCGGGACGGAATCGTCCACGCGGTGTACGGGGGCGTCTACGGCAAGTCCCACAGCGTCACGGACGGCCATCCCATGACTGGGGGCCTGCTCAAGGTGATGACTGACATGGGCAGTGCGGCGACCGTCGGGTTGGCCCGGTACGCATCCTCGGTCTTTGGCGAAGACTACCAAGGTCGGTTGTTTGCGACAGCCTTCAACCTGCGTAAGGTCACCTCGCACCGGCTTGTACCTGAAGGGGCTACGTTCCGCACGGAGGACTCGGACTTCTTGGTGTCCGAGAGCAGGGACTTCCACCCCACAGACGTCATGGAAGACGCCGACGGAAGCCTGCTTGTGGTCGACACCGGGCCTTGGTACAAGTTGTGCTGCCCGACCTCGCAGATGGAGAAGCCGGACGTGCTGGGGGCGATCTACAGGGTTCGGCGCCGCGGTGCCTCGCCCCCACCCGACCCGCGCGGCTCCCAGATCGACTGGAGCGGCCTGACGGCTGCTGGTTTGGCAGACCTCCTCGATGACCACCGCCCCGCGGTCCGTGACCGGGCTGTCCGCGAACTGGCGAAGGCCGGTGACTTGGCCGCCCTCGATGAAGTGCTTTCTTCGGGCAGCGAAGTTGCCCGCTTGAATGCCGTCTGGGCCCTCACGCGGATTGGAAATGACGGAGCCCGGGCTACCGTCCGCGCGGGCCTATCGGACAGTTCCGCGTCCGTCCGGCTTGCCACGCTGCACTCGGTGGCACTGCATCGAGACGGCGGGGCTCTCGAGGTGGTGGCGGACCTGTTGTCGGACCCGGCCGCCGGTGTGCGCCGAGGTGCGGCCGAAGCGTTGGGCCGTATCGGTGATGGCCGTGCCGTGGGGCCGCTGCTTGACGCCGCTTCCGACACCCCGGGCGACGAGATGCTGACGCATTCCCTGATCTACGCCCTGATCGAGATCGCGGACCCGCGAGAGACAGCTTTGGGTCTGGATAGGCGTTCCCCGGCCACCGAGAGAGCCGCCATGATCGCCCTCGACCAAATGCGGCCGCAGGCCCTAACCGGTCGGCAGGTCCTGACCCGTTTGGAGTCCGCGGATCCACCTGTCGCGGAATCGGCACGCTGGATCGCAGGTCGCCATCCGGAATGGGGAGGCCTGCTCGCAGGTTACCTGCGGAACCGTCTGCACACTGCCGGCCGGGAGGCGAGCGCTGAAGTGGTCGGGCTACTCAAACGATTCGCGGCGGACCCGACTGTCCAAGATCTATTGGCCTCCTCCGCCGCTGCAAGTGCTGGGTTAGAGGCATCCAAGACGGCGCTGGAAGCTATGGCGGCAGCATCGCTCGAGACGGTGCCACCGTCCTGGCCCGATGCAATCGCCGCCGCGCTGGCCCGGGAAGAGACGCGAGCGGAGGCTCTTCGGGCGGCCCGGCGCATCCCACGCGACGATTCCGGCCACCCGCAGCTCGACCGGGCCCTCATAGACGTGGCACGCGACCGGAATTTGGACGCAAGCGTGAGGATTCTGGCGTTAGACGCCGGCGCCTCGGCGGTCAGCAGCCTCGACGCGGAACTGTATACCCTCGCAGCCGGCGAAGTCCTCGCGTCCCGTCCCGTGAACTTGCGGGCTGCCGCCGCTCGTGTCCTATCCCTCGTGCCGCTGGGCAGGTCGCAGCTCCTCGATCTCGCAGACCTGCTCCCGAAAGTCGGACCGATGGAGCTTCCCAAACTCGTCGAGGCCTTCGCCCAATCCTCTGCGCGTGATGTGGGAGTCCGCTTGGTTGCCCGCCTGCGGGAGGCCCCGGGCTTGGCCAACCTCAGGGCCGACATCGCGGACCGTGCCACAGCCGGGTACGATTCCGCCGTCCGGGACGACCTGGACGGACTGCTCATAGGCGAGGTCGCCGGCCTCGAGGGCCAGCGGAACCAGCTTGACGAACTGCTGGAAGAGCTAGAACCCGGAGATGCCAAGAGGGGGCAGGCCGTCTTCAACAGCACCGAGGGCGCCTGCCTGGCATGCCACGCGATAGGGTTTGCAGGCGGCAAGGTCGGGCCGGGCCTGACGACCATTGGCGAGATCCGGGACCGGAGAGATCTCTTGGAGGCGATTGTATTTCCCAGCGCCAGTTTCGTGCGCAGCTACGAGCCAATCGTGGCGGTGGCGGGGGACCGAAGCGTCAGTGGCGTGATCGTCGAGGAGAGCGACAGCCACCTGCTCATCGCGGTCAACGCCGACGAGCGTGTGCAACTGGCTAGGGCGGATGTCGACGAGATCCGCCCCGGGACTGTCTCAGTGATGCCTTCCGGGCTGGACGCGCAACTCAGCCACCGCGAGCTTGCGGACCTGCTTGCGTTCTTAGAAGCCACCCGGTGGGGGCCCGTTGGCCGACGGCAGTAGAAGCTGGATTCGTCCGGAGGGCTGGCCCAACATGCACTACTTGCTCCGTGCAGACGCACTGCTCTCGAGTCTTGCCGGGGCAGCTGTCGGCCTATCGTCGGTTGCGGCGCCGAACGTCACCTTGATTCTGGCGGACGACTAGGGATACGACGACCTCGGATCCTACGGTCAGCGGGTGATCAACACCCCGAATCTGTACCGCATTGCGGCCCAAGACGTGAGGCTTACGCAGATTCTTGCCGGAGCCCCGGTCTGCGCACGGTCCCGCAGCGTGCGGATGACGGGGCAGAACACTGGCCACACCCACGCGCGGGGCAACGCGCCAGGCCCGGACATGACCGCCCGGTCGCTGCGGGACTCGGAGGCCTCCTTTTTCCTGTATCTGGCGCTGACGATCCTCCATGCCAACAACGAGCGCAGCCGCGGGAACGGAGACGGTGCGGAGGTGCCCGACCACGGGATCTACGAAGACACGGACTGGCCGGCTTCGGACAAGGGCCAAGCGGCCATGATCACCCGGATGGACTGAGATGTAGGTGTGCTCATGGAGCGACTAGGCATCGCAGACAGCACGCCTGTCATGTTCTCGTCGGACAACGGCCCACACAACGAGTCGAACTACGACTTGGTTCGCTTCAACCCGTCCGGCAGCCTGCGGAGTATCAAGCGGGATCTCTACGATGGCGGGATTCGGGCGCCCTTCTTGGCCTGGTGGCCGCGGACAGTGGGGGCCGGACGCACCTCGGACCACATCTCATAGTTCGGTGACTTGATGGCCACCGTCGCTGATCTCGCGGGAGCCGAGCTGCCCTCGGCGCACGATTCGGTTAGCTTCGCCCTCACGCTGCTGGGAGAGGCCGGTCGCCTGAGGCAGCACGATTTCCTGTACTTGGAGTTCTCCGAGGCGGGATCAGCACAGGCCGTTAGATTGCGGCAGTGGAAGGGTGTGCGGCGACCCATGCTGACGGGCCGGCTTGAGCCATTCGACGTGTTGAGGGATCCCGCGGAGACGTACAACCTAGCGCGGAATCCCCCAGAGGTCGTCCCCGAGATCGAGGTAGCCATGGAATGGACGCGCTCGCCCCACCCAATCTGGAGGCCGCGCTGAGCACCAAGCTTGGGCGTGATGCCACCGAGGCGGCGTACTGCTCGTCCGGGCCGGCAGGCAACGCGAGGCAGGGCGGATGTTACCCAGGGCGATCGAGGACGCCCTCGCGCACGTCGACGCTTACGTGAACCTTGCGGTCAGGGGCATCTCGAGGATGCGCTCGCCGCCATAGAGATCGCTTCCCGGATCGAGCCAATCAGCCCCCGTCAACCGGGCGAGGACGATGATTGAGCGTGTCCGGCATGGCCACCAGTCAGGGCCTTGACCGCACCCGCCGCAACTCGCGGCCAACCTTAGCCAGCCGTCAGCAGGAGCACCCAGTCTTCATCGGCCGGTGCGGAGAGGTCGGCCGTAGTACCTAGAACACGCTCGCCCGTCCGGGGGTTGCACCACGTCGCGTCCATTCCTTGCCAGTTCTCGGCCCCTTGGAGCCGGAGCGCACCGCCGACAGGCAGGTACGCCACAAGGAGCTTGCCGTCTTCGGATGCAGCCACCGCGACGTGCGCACGCCGATCCTCGGACTGTTCCGTGACCAGCTCCGGTCTGGGCCGGAGCGTCCACCACGCGATCTCCCCGAAGAAATCTGCGAGGTGCCCCGCTTGGGCGCTGCCCGGAAAGGCCAATGCGTCGCTCCGAGGTTTGGCAACGCCGAAGCGATCGTGATTCAGGGCCACTGCGGCTTCCCGCTCCCAGCCCCAGAGCCCGTGCGCCGCATCCGTGACGCCTGCAGACGGTGCGTTGAGCAGGCTCCACCAGAGCTGAGGGCGCACGTTGTCAGCGGTGTGGGGCCCGCCGATCTCAAGGGCCAGGATGTCCTCGTATCCCGGTTCGGAGTTGAGCACCGGCCTGGTCGGCTCTTGGCTCCACTTCTGCGATGGCGGGCCGGACTGGAGCCACTCCAGCGTCTGCGGCCCTCCACCGTGGCTGCTCTGGTAGATGATCAGGTCGAGCCAGTCTTCATTGGCGAACTCGTCGAAGAACCATTGCCGTCCTTGCGGGTGGAGCGTCGCAGGCGCATGCTCCCGACCCGCGAATACGCCCCGGCCGATGCGACGCCAGCGCTCCCCCGTCTCCCCGGAGAAATTCTCGTCGCCCGCCAAGAACGAGATGACGTGGTTGGCCTGGTAGCGGGCGACGATGTATCGCGCCAGCCGGATGGACTGGCTCTCCGGGAGCCTGCCCGGATTCCGCTCGGGCTCTCCTAAAGCCCACAGCAGCACGGGAGCCGGTAGGAGTCGGGCGGCGTTGACCTCGTCGATCCGACGGTCCATTCGGTCGAAGAATCGCGGGTTGATGCGGGTGTCGTCGAATCCCGTGTAGGCCACCTCTCCCTCAGCGTTGGCAAGTGCCGCCCGCCACTGAGTGGTGACTAGCTGGACAGCGTTAAAGCCCTACGTGCTTCTGTCATCCAGATACGCCCCCCATTCCTCGTCGAAGGACATCAGGGCCCCGTTCCAAGCCGTGTCCGCGATCCAAAGGAATGGTCCCCCATCCGCGTAGGCCGCGTGCCGCCGATCGTCAGACACGCTGACTGGACCGTGCGTCAGGAAGCGGGTCTGGGGCGTTTCTGAGGCCGCCGCGGAGAACGAACCTTCCAGGCCACTGAGATCCCCAGCCTCAGGCTCGACGTCGGTTTGGTACGTCCAGCGACCAGCTTCGCCGGGCATGAAGCGCACTCTCCACGTGCTCTCCCCGTCCCAGAATCCGTCGACCGTTCGCGCCACGCCGCTCTGCGAAGTGAACTGCACGGTGAGCCCCGCGGTCTCCGGCACGTCACCGTTTGCAGTGAATGACGATTCCCAACGGCCCCATAGCGGCACTGCATTCCCATCGCGCTCTACAACCGGGCCGCACGACAGGAGTGCTGCCCCCGCAATCGTCAATGCAAAAGCCTCATAGCCCGGACCTCCTCCTTCATGCCGCGAGCTCCTCTCGCGCCGGACCAGGCTGCGTCAGAATCGCCGCTCCCTCTCGCCGGCTCAGAACTTCTCGAAACTGCTTCGCCCCCCCGCCCGGACGTAGCGGTCGTACCACGGTTGGTTGTGCGGCAGGGGAACTCCGTCGCGGGTCCACCCATCCTTGCGGGGCTTTGCCGGCATGCGGTCGGCGGTCTCGACCCGCCAGTTGTCCAGCCACGTCCGAAGGGTGTTCAGGGCGGCGCTGTACTCGGCTCTGTGCGCAACGTTCTTGAGAGCCACCGGGTCGACCTGCAGATCGTACAGCTCCTCGTAAGGCCGGGGCTCCCGCAGGAGGAATTCCTGAGCCTCTGTCAGGCGTCCGGCACGGTGGCTCGCCACGAACCCGGACCAGGTGATGGAGTTGATCGAATCGACGCTGTTCCAAAGGGGCTTCTGCCAGTAGTAGTTCCGCACCAGCAGGAATCGGCTCGTACGGACCGCGCGGCTGAAGTGCTCGAAGTCGTGCCAGTTTGCCTCCGCAAAGACAGCTTCCCGCCCTTTGGCCTCAGGATCGCGGAACATCTCTGCAGCGCTCCTGCCTTCCGATGTCTCCATCGGCAAGCCGGCTAGGTCTAAGAGCGTTGGTGCCAAGTCCACCACGCTGAACAGGCCCTTCTGGACGGAGCCTGCAGGCACCACCCCGGGCAGGCGCACGATCATTGGTGTGCGGACTCCGGAATCGTAGAGCGTAGTCTTGGCCCGCGGAAAGGGCATGCCGTTGTCCGAGATGTAGGTTATCGCCGTCCTGTCGAGCACGCCTTGGCGCTCCAGTTCGGCCACGACCTCCCCCACATGCGAGTCAAACCGCGTTACCTCGCCGTAGTACAGGGCGAGGTCCCGCCGGATCAAGGGGTGGTCTGGCAAGTACGGCGGCACGACCACGTCAGCCGGGTCGTGCGGCTCTTCGATGGCGTCTTCGTCGAACGGTCGATGCGGGTCTTTGGAAGCCACCCAGAAGAAGAACGGCCGATTGCTCGGGCGCTCTCGCAGCGCCTTGACCGCCTCGGCGGCTGTTTCCCGTCCGGGACAGTCGACGACGACGTCCCAGTGGTCCTGTTCGGCGTCTCCCAAGTGCCACTTTCCGACAGACATGTTGAAGTAGCCTTCGTCCCGCAGAGTTCGGGCGATGGTGCGCTGGTCGGCGGGCAGGGGCATGTGCAGGTCTTCGGCACCAGTCGAGTGCGGATAGCGACCGGTCAGGATGCTGGCCCGTGACGGGCTGCACGATGAGATCGTCAGGAAGGCGTTGTCGAAGCGCATTCCTTCTTCCGCCAAGCGGTCGATGTTCGGAGTGCGAAGAGTCGGGTGTCCGTAGGCCGAGAGGTCGCCCTCGCCTTGATCGTCCGCAATGAAGACCAGAAGATTGAGGGGCTGGGCGGCAGCGCCGCTGGCCAGAGCTAGGGAAAGGATCAGTCCCACCGGCACGCTCCGGATTATATGCGCGCCGGAGCGCGTCCACTCTGGAAGCGTCGCGAGACCGGTCCTGAGCGACGGCATCGCGGTGCGCTGGCATAGAATGTCCCAAATGCGAAGCTTGCCGATTCTCGCCTGTCTCACCTGCGTTGGGATGCCACCCATGCTGGCCCAAGACTCCACAAGTGCCGGTCGATTCACCGTGGAGCACCCGACGCTCCACAATCTCGGCTTCGAATGGTCGATCAGCGGCGATGCGAACCGCAACGCCACCGTGTCGGTCGAGTTTCGCGCAGTGGGCGCGTCGGAGTGGCGCGAAGCGCTGCCCTTGGTTCGCATCGGTGGTGAGCGGGTCTTCAGGCAGCGCGAGCACCTCGAGTACACCGTGCCGGACGGGTTCGCCGGTAGCATCCTCAACCTGCGTCCGGGCACGGAATACGAGTGCCGGTTCCAACTGAGCGATCCGGACGGCACGGAAGGGGACACGTCCCAGCTGGTGCGTGTCCGTACCCGCAGTGAGCCCCAGCCGTTCCAGGGCGGGGAAGTCCGCCATGTGTATCCCCCGTACCACGAGGGAGAGAAGCTGGAGCCCCACTTCACAAGCCTGCTGCAGGCCTACTACGGCGCCGGGCTAGGTGACTGGAGCGTCGTATGGGAGCGCCCGGTGCGTCCGGGCGACACGATCCTCGTCCACGCAGGCCTCTACCGCAATGACCGCCTCAATTACGTCGACCCGATGATGACGCCATTCGACGGGACCAACTGGCTGACGATCAAGGCAACCGCGGATCGACCGATCACGATCCGTGCGGCCGGCGACGGAGAGGTGGTCTTCGACGGCGCCGGCAACCACCGCCTATTCGACGTCACGGCGTCTGCCCACCACATATTTGACGGCCTGACATTCCGCGGCACGGACATTGCCATCTTCGCGGGCTTCAAGAATGTGACCGGCGCGGTCGGGCTGACCGTCCGCAACTGCCGCTTCGAGGATGTCGGCTTCGGCGTCTGGACCGAGTTCGAGGGTTCCAGCGACTTCTACATCGCAGACAACGTCTTCCTGGGTCGGGCCGAGCAGCGAAACCTTCTCGTGGGCTGGACGGGCCCGCTGTGGCGCAGCGCCGGGCCATACGGCTCGCACGAGGTCCGCAGCTACTATGCCGTCAAGGTCTACGGGCCCGGCCATGTCATCGCTCATAACGCGGTGGCCTACTTTCACGACGGGATCGGCATCTCGACCTACGGCACTCCGTCGTCCGACCCCCACATGCGGGCGTCCTCGATCGACATCCACAACAACGACATCCACATGTCCGGGGATGACTTCATCGAGACGGACGGTGGTGTGCACAACATTCGCGTCTACAACAACCGCGGGGTCAACGCGGCGCACGGCGGGTACAGCTCCCAGCCGGTCTTTGGGGGGCCGGCCTACTTCATCCGCAACCTGCTCTACCACGTGCCGAGCGGAGTGGCGTTCAAGTTCTCCGCCAAGGCGGCGGGGCTCTTCGCCTTCCACAACACCATCATTGGCGAGCAGGTAGCCGGCGATCTGTCGGCGAACATGCATTACCGCAACAACCTGTTCCTCGGACGCGACACACCGGATAGGGGCGTGATGACCTGGTCAAACGCCACATCAGTCCACAGTACGGACTACAACGGGTTCCGGCCCAACACGGGCGTGGCGCGGCAGTACAGATGGCGGGCGCCGCGAGGTTCTGGGACGCTGTACGACGCCGAACCCGACAACTGGCAGACTTTCTCCACGTTGGCAGCCTTTCGGGAGGCGACCGGCCAGGAACGGCACGGGATCGAGGTCGACTTCGACATCTTCCGCAGGATGGAAGCGCCGGACCCGGCCAAGCGCCATGCCGTCTATCACGCAGCGGACCTCGACTTCCGCCTGCGGCCCGATAGCAGGGCGGTTGATGCCGGAGTTCCGATCCCGACTGTCAACGACGGATTCTCGGGCGAGGCGCCCGACTTGGGCGCTCTGGAAGTTGGGGCTCCCGAGCCGGTCTACGGACCGCGGTGGCTCAAGGGAAGGCCGTTCTACAAGTGAGAGCCGATCGGCGTCCTGCCAGCGAGGCCGGTCCGATCATCCCCACCAAGCCTCGCCGTCCGTCAAGTGCGCCTTGACCACGTCCGGGTCCAGTTCGATCCCGAGGCCGGGATTGTCCGGGACCTCGACGAATCCGCCCTTGGCCAGCGGCCCGTCATGGACGATCACATCGTCCATCCAGCCACCGTCGAAGAACAGCGTCTCGCAGGCGAAGTAGTCCCTGATCGTCGAGGCCCAGTGGATGCTCGCCATCCCGTTCACGATGCTGCCGGTGTTGTGGTTTGCCATAGGCAGGAAATAGAGGTCCGCCAGGTCCGCCATACGCTTGTTCTCGAGGAACCCGCCGGAGTTGCGCAGGTCCGGGTGGAGAATGTCGATTGCCGCGTTGACCACGAAGGGCAGCGCTTCGGCGCGGCGCATCCAGTTCTCGCCGGTGCAGATCGGCACGGGGGACATCTCGGCGAGCCTCCTCCAGCTCTCGGAATACGCCACCGGCAGCGGGTCCTCAAGAAAGCGTGGCTTGACGTCCTTGAGCGCGACGGCCATGTCGATCGCGCTGCGCAGGTCGAACTCCCAGTGGCAACCGATCAGAATGTCATGCTCGAACCCCAATGCCTCCCGGCAGTTCTCGAAGCCTTGGCGGAGGCGCCGGAGCTCGTCGCTCGAGAGCATGCGGTTCGAGGGGTCTCTGCCGGGGTCGATGCCCGGGCTGTTGCGTAGGGGGCCGAACTTGTGCATGTTGATCCCGGAAGGGCCTTCCTTGACGCGTTGTGCCCAGTCGCGAAGTACCGCCTTGTCAAAGAAGTCGTCCGGGCGGGAGTGGTCATAGAGCCTTACGCGGCTGCGGAACTTGCCGCCGAGCAGGGCATGCGTCGGCACCTCCAGCAGCTTTCCGGCCAAGTCCCACAGGGCCATTTCAATGCCGCTCATCGCCCGTTGCTGCGCGTGGGCGCTGCCGTCGGTGTAGCGGTAGACGGTGTAGAGACGGTCTATCTGCAGCGGATCTTGGCCGACGAACAGGTCCTTGAGCCCGTGGATCTCCTGCTTGATCCCAAGCCCGGGCGAGCCGTATGCTTCCGCGAAGCCGTGAACACCCGCGTCCGTGTCGACGCGTACGAGCGTGTACGACCGCGGCCCCTGCAAGACCATGGTCTTGATGTCCGTGATCTTGGCCTGTCTCCGGTTCGCTGCACTGAGTCGCCGAAAGCCCGCTAGCCAGGCCGGAACGGTTGAGGAGGCGAGTGAGGCCAGGAATCTGCGACGGGTCGGCATGCGCATCAGGCCGCCATTATAGAGAGGCCGTGTCCGCCGCTGTCACAGCATTACCGCGGCTCGGAAACTGCCAGCACCTGCCCCGCCTCCACGTCCCGAAGCACCTGCACTGTACCGCTCGGCCAGCGAATCTCGATCTCCGATGCCCGCCCGTCCGGCCCCAGCCCGAAGTGGACGCGGCTGTCCGAGGAGCTCGCGTATCCCACGGCCGTGGTGGCCAGGTTGTGGTGCACCGCTCCCGATGAGGTCACCATGCGCACTCGCGCCCCGAGGCCGTCCCGATTGCTGGCGCTACCTTCGAGGTCGAGAATCAGCCAGTTGCCCGCTTCGGACTCATTGAACAGCACGGCCGCCGGCGTCCCGATGGCCGAGACGACGGCGTCAATGCGGCCGTCATTGTCGAGATCGCCGAACGCCGCACCCCTGTGCGCCGCCTCTGCCTGCATCGCTGGCCCGGCATCCGGCGCGGAATTGCGGTACGTACCGTCCGCCAGCAATTGGAAGACGGCGTTCGGAAGACGATACTTCACGGCGCGGTAGAGCCCGACGTTCTCGCTCACGTGGGAGTTGGCCGTGAAGATGTCCCGATCGCCGTCGTTGTCAAAGTCGAATGCGCCTACGCTCCACCCCGACAGCGTCAGCGACTCCAGCCCTATCTTGCTCTCATAGGTGGCATCGGTGAAGACCTTGCCGCTGCGATTGACGAACAGCGGGAATGTCTCGTTCGCCAGCGCAGTGATCGTCAGGTCCGGCCACTCGTCGCCGTTCAGGTCGCGCACGTCGAGCCCCATGCTCGAGACCGGTATCCCGTCCGAGGTCAGAGCCATCCCCGCCTGCACGCCCACTTCTTCGAAGCGCTCCCCGCCAA
Organism: Bryobacterales bacterium; assembly: GCA_965203925.1. Classification (GTDB taxonomy): domain Bacteria; phylum Acidobacteriota; class Terriglobia; order Bryobacterales; family UBA6623; genus VXMF01. The sequence goes on along the minus strand of OZ241924.1, from coordinate 5,553,240 downwards.
TGTTCCTGAATAGGAAGTTGCGTATCGAGTCGTTGGTTACGAAGATGTCCGAGAACCCGTCGCCGTCATAGTCCGCCACCGCCGCGCTCATGCCCTTGCCGATGTGATTGGCTACGCCAGTCTGTTCACTCACGTCTGAGAATGTCCCGTTGCCAAGATTGCGGTACAGGGCGTTCGGCAGGCCCCGATAATGCGCGGGAGAGCAGGAGAGGCGTCGGCCCGGGTCGCCGCAGACGCGGTTGTTCTCCCAGTTCCAATCGAGGTAGTTGACTACGAACAGGTCCAGCAGGCCGTCACTGTCGTAGTCCGTCCACGCAGCCGCGACAGCCCACTTCGCACCTTCGGCCTTGGTTGCCGGCAGACCGGCGCGGGCCGTAACGTCCTCAAAACGACAGCCGCCCACGTTGCGGTACAGCGTGTAGACGGCCACGCCGGCCACGAATATGTCCGGCCGACCGTCGTTGTCGTAGTCGCCCGTCGCGACGCCCATGCTGTAACCGATCCCGGCCACGCCGGAGTCGGCTGTGACGTCCTCGAACGATCTGGTGCCCGAGTTTCGGTAGAGGCGGTTGTGGAACGACTCGTCGCTCTTGACCAAGTCCGGGAATCGTGCACCGTTGGCGAAGAATACGTCCAGCAGCCCGTCTCCGTCGCAGTCCAGCACGGCCACTCCGCCCAAGGTGGAGTCTGGCATCGGCTTGTCGTCGGTCGTGCCGTTGTTCAGGACGAAGTCGATCCCGTCAGGTGCAGAGGCGAAGCGCACTACGGGTTCCGGTTCAGGCGAAGGCGGCTTGGCCGGTCGATCCTCACGCAGCAGGAACCAGCTCGCAGCGCCAAGCGAGAGGGCGGCGGCGATCAGCCAATAGACTGCGGGGCGACGGCCCTTGCTTGGGCCTGGGCTCGCCTGAACTCTAGCCCGCTTACTGTGCTTGGGCGCCCTGCGGATGCGCTTTCTCTTGCTCACACCGAACGCCCGGACAAGGGTGGCCTACTGGCGGGGAACCAATGTCGCCTATGCCGGCCGCGGGTCGCCGCGATTGCGCCGCTCAGCAGCGACGCGCCCCAGTTTATCACCGCACACGCGACCCAAGGCCGAGTGTGAGCCTGGCTCTCGCGGCGCGCCGAACGGCTCCTGCCTAACGGGGCACGAACCGCTGGACGACACCGCTCAGCTGCGCGACGAAGACGCTCCCGTCGGGGGCGACGGTCGTTCCGTGGCCGCCGATGTCTCCGGGCAGCGACAGGGCGATGCTGCCATCCAAGTTCCGCATCGTACCACCCGCCCAGATCTTCTGGCCGTCTGTCAGGTAGAGCGTCGAGACGCTCCCGACGCCCTGCCATTGGGCGAGGAACGTGCCGTCGGGATCGAAGACCTGGATCCGTTGATTGTCCCGATCCGTTACGTACACGAGCCCTTCGGCGTCCACGACCAGATTGTGCGGTAGCCCGAATTCACCTGGGCCGGTGCCGCGCTCGCCCCATTCGAGGACGTAATCACCGGCCTCGGAGAACTTGACGACCCTCGCGCTCCCGTAGCCGTCGCTGACGTAGATCTCGCCGTTCGGTCCGAAGGCGACATCGGTCGGGAGATGGAAGTGGTCGGGGTCCGTGCCCGGCACTCCTCTCTCACCGAGCTGCAGGGCGATGTTCCTGTCTTGGTCGAACCTGTAGACGATGTGCGCCGCCGCGTCCACAACCCACACGTTCCCGTCCAGGTCCGTTCGGATCGAGTGTCCGCCGCACGCGAAGCACGCTGCCGGTCCATGGACGACCGTGTACCGGGATCCCGCCGCTGTGCGTCCCGGCGGAGGGACTTGGGTCACTTTTCCGCCGCTGATGCCGCCCTCGCCCCAAGAGCCGACAAAGTTGCCGTCAACGTCGAACTCTAGGATTGGATGGGCTCCTCGGTGGAGAACGAGTACAGTGCCCTCACGTGTTGTGGCGACAGCAGCGACTTCTCCGAAGTGCCAGGGAGCTGCCGTGCCGGCCTCGGATGTGGCTGGCAATGGCCAGTCGACTTGCTCGTAGGCTTGCTGTCCCGAGCTAGGAACGGCAAGTGCTGTGCACAGGCCGGCGCAGGCCAGCACTGCAAGGCCGTGGCGGCGGGTGGGTCGTCGGCGCGGAGCCACCACATTCACCTCCGCTGGAATTGTAGCGCGCCAACTGCTGACGCGGGTGGCGAAATCTTTGTTTTCGGGCCCCCAGAGGGAGATATCCAAGTCTCGGTGCGCTTCGAAGTGCGTCCTCCAACGGCTCTCAGGCGAGGGCAGCGCCAGCCAAGAGGTGCCCCAAGTATCGCGGTATTCGTCTGTACGGTCGTGTCATCCCCTGGCGCGACTTGGCCCGCCAAGCGGTCTGCAGGGCCGTCTCCAGTGGGTTGGCAGTTGCGCGGAGCCACACGTCGTGCGCAGAATGCGCTGCGTACGCTCATTCCTCCTCGCGAAAGCGTTCGATCTGAGCCTGACCCCCGGCACGAACGCTCGTCTCTCACGGGCCAGCCTAGCTCGCGGACCAGTCAGGAGGAACGTCGATGCTTCGGTTCTGCATGGGCAAGCAGCTGCTTGAGGCGCGAAGTCTCCAACTCCGCGGCTGCCGCCCGCTGCTCTGCAGCAGTCTTGGCTTCGGCTTCTAGGGTGGCGAGTCGAGCCTCCGCACTTCTCCCCGCGTCGGCTTCCCGGACGGCTCTTTCCTCAAGCTGGCGACGAGCCGTGACCTCCTCGTGCAACCGCGCAGGGAATGCTGAGGTCCAGTGATAGGCCTTCCCGCTTCGCAGGTCCCGAACACGGAAGAACGCCCCTTCCGGCCGCATCGACACGCCTAGCGCACTGCTCCGCACGCAACCCACGTCCGGTGGCATTCCCGGGTCCGTCTCGCGTGGCCGGTACGACACTCTCTCCATTCCGTATCCCAGCAGACGCGGCCCAGCCCCTCTGGGTCCGGCTGGAACACAAAGTACTCCCCGATCCCGACCCGCTCGTGAATGTGCATCCTGTCCCGCCAGCTGCGCACTTCGCTCGGCGACGTGCCTACCTCCAAGGCGAAGTCCGGTAGCTTACCCAATTTCCGCAGCGAGCTCGTGCGGTGTTCCCCCCCGGATCGTGCTCAAGCACCACGGTCAGGTCCGCCGCAGCGAATTGGCCGAAGAGCCGCACGTGGGCCTCACCCCGCGCGTAGGCCAGGACCATGTCACCCTCCGAGAACAACTCGTGAATGTCGCCAGAATGCTGCTGCGGATTGGTGCGGAATTCCAGAATTGCGTTGTTTCTGAGGGCGGTGTTCGGCGGGAGCTGATCGTCCGAGTCCGGGATCAACGGGCTCGCCGGCCGCGGACAACGGCACTGACATGGCCGCCGAGCGAGGCGCGGCACCGCACTCAATGCTGACGTCGTTCGGCATGCGGCCCCTCAGGGAGCGGCCGTCTCCATTCGCCGACTCGCCAGTGAACGGTTCGATGGTGCGACGCCAGTCTGCCATAGCGGGTGACTCGCAGATTGGAAGTGGACCCCGTGTACCCGTCTCCCGCATATGTCTCACGGACCACTCGAATGATTACAAGCGCTTGGGGTAGCAGGAGTAAGGCTTCGTACCGGTGACCGTTCGGTTGGGGAGAGCAGTTCCTCGTGGGTCCAGCCGGCCTCGGCCTCTTGCACAAGGCGCGTAACCGTGGCGGTCAGGCTGCCGTCGTGCGAGAAGCAGGCGGAGTCGAGGCGGAACAGGCCGAAGTGGTCGAATCGCCGGGGATCGGCGTGGGTGTAGAACCGGCCTCCGTGGTTGTAGCTGCGCAGGTCGGGAACGCCGCGCAGGTAGCAGAAGCTGGTGGCGGGGGAGGCCCCGTCGAGGGCGGCCTCGAGCTGCGGGAAGGTGAGAGGGGCCGCGCCGGGCATCGACGAGCATCTTGTGGGGGCGTGCGGGCTCCAGGATGAAGTAAAGACCGCAACATGTCTAACGATGTGCTCCCTCATGTGAGGGGCTGCAACCTTCTAGGAACCTGTCCGATCCGGCGGGAATCAGGCCAAATGGCCACTCGCTGACAGTCAAGATGCGAGAGTAGGCACAGTGAGTGAGGGACTGCCGACGGGACCAGAGCAGCCCAAGCGGCAGGAGTGGGGAATCGGCCGCAGTGTTGATCCGGCTAGGCCAGTCGCTCGATAGTAAGCACACTCCGGTGCAAACAGCCGTGGGATGAGCCAAACGTGTCTTCATTCGACGCAATTCAAGGTCATGTATGGCTACATGTGCTTCTTCAGGCACAGGACACTTTCGGCCTCTCAGTCGATGCCCTCGAATCCTCCAGGCAACGAACCTGTCCGGTCTGCCCTGCCGCCCAACCGATTCCTGACGCGGTAGCGCGCGGGAATCTGTGCCGCCATCCGTTATCTCCGGGGCAGCCCCCCAACCGATCCCCTTTGTTCTGGGACGCCATAACGGGCGAGAGCGGCGATCATCGGACACTGAGGGCGTCCCACGGCCCACTGGTCAGGTTGACCACATTCCAATGACGGCTTATGGTATAAGTTAGGCCACCGGAGGAAGTCAATGAGTCAACGAGTTCTGGGCGCTAGCGCCTTTCTGACCGGTTTCCGCCGACTGCACGACGCACGGGCTAAGCTGTCCCAATTGAACGAGGAGGCTGTGACCGTCCCCTTGGCTACGGTGCTTGATGCATTTGGGATTGATGACGCCGAATCTAGGACCTATCTAGAGAAGCTAGACGCAATGGGCATTGAGGTCGTAGTTCGCCGTACGCCGACTCATCGAGACAGAGGCCGGAGTGCCAAGCAATCGAGGGAGGTAGCATCGCCAGCCACGTGAACCAGTCGAGTTTCGGTTCATGATTGATTTGCCTTGGTATGCTTACCTCATCGTTGTTTCGGTTGCCGGGTTAGTCGGCTGCGGTGAACTCGTCGCGCGCTACCGGGATGCTCCGTTGGATGTGTTGTGGCACGCGCCGGGCTGGTTTTACGTGGCAGTCAATGCTCTGGCGGGACTCGTCGCATTGATGACTATTGACGCGTTCGACTGGACGTTCGGTGCGCAAACGGAAGCCTCAAAGCGGATCATTCAGGTATCGACAGCTGGCATCTCGGCGATGGCTGTGCTTCGCAGCGCAGTGTTCACCATACGAATCAGTGGGAACGACGTGCCTGCAGGACCGAGTGCGCTGATGAAAATTATCCTCGATGCGGCGGATCGTGCCGTGGACCGCGGTCGAGCCCAGAGGAGATCGCAAGCGGTGCAAGGCATAATGCAGGACGTGCGCTTCGACAAGGCAATCAAGAAGTTGCCAAGTGATTGCTTTGCATTGATGCAAAACGTTAGCGCCGAAGAACAAAAGGCTGTGCTGAAGGAAATCACGAGTTTGGAGAACGACGATAGTCTTGGCAACATGCCGAGATCCCGTCAACTTGGACTTGTACTCATGAATGTGGTGGGCGAAGACGTGCTACGCCAATCTGTGAAGGCGTTGAAAGCGCAAATTACGGATCAGTAGGAAGTCAGAAGGCCATGAATTGCCTCTCCATGCGGGCGATCACAGGACACCGGAAGCCCGGCTCGTCCACGTCGGTGTCTGGCCGAAGGGGCACATCAATGTCCCCTTTCTACCCAGCGGCTCGATCGTGTCGCATGCTGGCCACCATTGTGCGACGGTCGCCACTCTCGCACTCTTGCGGGCGCAGAGACCGACAGAAAAAGTACCCCTACAACCTACTTCACGACCCGATTGAACGGTTATTTCCTGGCAGTTCGCAAGCTGCAGCTGGCTACGCATCCGAAAACTTGAACTCACGGGACACCTCCCAGCCGAACGCAGTTCGAGACTTCCCGCCAGCAGGTCCCAACAGGATTTCAAAGGTCCACTGCCATGGTCTAGGTGAGCGCCTCCGCGATGCACTGTCAATCGACGGGACGTTAATTGACCGAGTTCAAGAATTGCCCAAGCGCACGCCTCATCTGAAGCCAACGATCCGGGGAATGGCCAGGCCCTGCCTCGGGATAATACGATGGCTGCAGGCATTCGTTGCTGCGCTATGACGATGAACCGTCGGCTCTTACCGATCGGCATCCAGGACTTTCGGACGATCCGGGAGGGTTCGTACTATTACGTTGACAAGACCCCTCTGATCCGCCAATTGGCGAATCACGGACGCTACTACTTTCTTTCCCGCCCGAGGCGCCTCGGTAAGAGCCTGCTGCTGGACACGCTGCACGAGCTGTTCGCGGGCAGCGAGCCGCTGTTCCGGGGACTGGACATCCACGACCGCTGGGACTGGTCGGAGGCGCATCCGGTGGTCCATCTGAGCTTTGGCGGGAAGTACGACGAGCCGGGAGCGGTCGAACGGGACATCCTCGATCAACTGCAGCTCATTGAAGATGGCACCGGAATCACTGCTGTCCAGACCTCGGGGACAGGCCGCCTGCGGAATCTCTTGTATCAACTGCACAAGGCAACGGGGATGCAGGCCGTCGTGCTGGTGGACGAGTACGACAAACCGATCTTGGACGTTCTCGGCAGCCCGGAGCTGGCTAGGGCCAACCGCGACCACCTGCGCGGATTCTACGGGGTCATCAAGGACAGCGCTCGCCACGTGCGGTTCGTGTTCGTAACCGGGATCAGCATGTTCTCGAAGGTGAGCCTGTTCTCCGGGCTGAACAACCTGCTGGACATCAGCCTAGACCCGCTGTATTCCAGCTTGTGCGGGTACACTGACCGCGACTTGGACACGGTGTTCGCTCCCGAGCTTGCCGGTCTGGACCGCGAGAAGATTCGGGAGTGGTACAACGGCTACGGCTGGCTGGGCGAGGAGAAAGTCTACAACCCCTTCGACATCCTGCTGCTCTTCCACAGCCGGAGATTCCGACCGCACTGGTTCATGACCGGGACGCCGGACTTCTTGTACCAGACGATGTTTAAGCAAGGAGTGAGCCCGCTGGAGCTCGAGAACCGCATCGCCGACGTCGACCTAGTCTCGACCTTCGATGTCGATGACATCAGCATCGACGCACTCCTGTTCCAGACGGGCTACCTGACAATTGCGTCGGAAGAATCAGATCAGGAGGAAACGTTCTTCACTCTGGACTATCCCAACAAAGAGGTCCGTCACAGTCTGAACAAAGGCTTGCTTGCCCACTTGGGACAGCCGGTGAAGAGAGTGGGGGCCTTGGGCAAAGAGTTGTGCCGCCTGCTGGTGGCCAATGACTTCCAAGCGTTCGGGGACCGCCTGCGATCGTTCTTTGCGGGCGTCCCGTACCAGTGGCAGCAGAATCCAGAGTTCGCGCGGTACGAAGCTTGGTACGCGGGCATGCTGTACGCTTGCTTTCGCACGATCGGCGCGGAGTTGCGGGTCGAGGACTCGTCGAGTCGTGGGCGGGCGGACATGGTGCTGCTGCACGGTGGCCAGGTGTTCGTGCTGGAGTTCAAGATGGCCGGGGACGGCCAACGCGCGGAGCGAGCAACGGCCCTAGCGCTCGCGCAGATCCGGGAGCGCGGCTACTGGGAAAAGTACCGAGGCAGGGGCGAGCCGATTCATTTGGTGGGCGTGGCGTTCGGCCGGAGGGAGCGCAACCTGCTGGCAGTCAGGGCCGAGCGCTGCTGAAGGACGGCCGCGTTGCCGCAAGTGAGCCAGACAGGGCTGCCGAACCAAGGTATTGGGAGCGGCAGCAGCGGTGGCGGCACCAGTCAGATTGGCGCGCTAATTCGTGTCGGCGTCAGGCCAGTAAGTGAACAACCGCTCGCTTGCTGCCCAGATTGGGTGCGAGCCAAGAACGCGGGTATTCGAGTGTCTACGAGTTGCTTGGCTGGACCTCCGGTGGCGGCGAATCTAGGACGGCCCGCGGCCAAGACAATCCCTGAGTATGTCGGCGATGGCCTGTCCGGCAGTGTCATCTCCGGGAACGGCTCGGCCCGCGACGCGGTCTGCCGGACTGTCTCCAGTGGCTCGGCAGTCGCTCCGAACCGCATCTAGTGCGGGGAATGTGCCGCCTATTCTACGCAATCCGAGCGTAGAATGTAGCGAACGGCCTGATCTCAGGTAGTACATTCAAGAGTGTCCTGACTGGCCGCGATTCAAGTGGCGGCATCGGGCAGTGCTCGAGCGTCTGTCCGAGGTTCGCCACAGGCAAGGGCGGCTGGTCGGAAGGATGGAGTCGCTAGGCTTCGATCTGAGGCGAGAGGCCACGATAAGGGCGCTCACGCAGGAAGTCGTCACGAGCAGCGAGATTGAAGGCGAGCGTCTCGATGAGCGGCAGGTCCGATCGGCGATTGCCCTCCGATTGGGACTGGAAGTCGCGGGCGTGAGTCCACCGGACCGCAACGTCGATGGCATCGTCGAGATGGTGCTTGACGCGACCTCCAATTACAGCCGGGATCTCACGATCGAGAGGATCCTCGGGTGGCAGGCCGCGCTCTTCCCCACGGGGTGGAGCGGCATGAGGCGAATCGTGGTCGGCTCGTGGCGCGATGATGCCGGCGGCCCGATGCAGGCGGTCTCGGGGCCGGTCGGTCGCGAGCGAGTCCATTTCGAGTCGCCGGAGGCTGCCCGGCTCGATTCCGAGATGTTGGCTTTCGTGCGGTGGTTCAACGCTCCTCGAGAGACCGACGAGGTGCTTCGCGGGGCGATCGCCCACCTGTGGTTCGTCACCGTACACCCTTTCGAAGACGGCAACGGACGGATCGCACGAGCCCTCTCGGACATGCTCCTGGCACGGTCGGAGCAGACCTCCAGCAGGTTCTACAGCATGTCCGCCCAGATCCGACGAGAGCGGTCCGACTACTACGCTGTGCTGGATAGGACCCAGAGGGGAACGCTGGACGTGACCGGGTGGGTGCGGTGGTTCCTGGATTGTCTCGGGCGCTCTATCGAAGGCGCTGAGGTGACTCTGCAGGCGGTTCTGTACAAGGGGCGCTTCTGGATCCGTATGCGAGATGCGCACCTGAACGCGCGTCAGCGAAAAATGCTCAACCGGCTGTTGGACGGGTTTGTCGGAAAGTTGACCTCATCAAAATGGGCGAAGATCTGCAAGTGCTCTCACGATTCCGCGCTGCGCGACATCAATCAGCTGTGCAGGATGGGTGTTCTGACTCACAGTGCTGCCGGAGGGCGAAGCACCAGCTACCACTTCGTTCAATCTAGCGAGGGCTGATTCGAGTCCGCCGCGACGTTGCCTGACCGCGTGAACGGCATCGGCCTTCTTCATGTCAAAACGACGCTTCTCAGGCAAATGAGGGTCGCGAATCCGCAACCCTCGGGGTGCACTGTCAGATCGTGGACCTCCCGGACAGCGGGCTGCTTGCTTCTCGAAGCTAGAACGTGAACCGCAGGACCAGGCGAATCTCGCGGGCGTGGCTGTCGTAGACCTGGTCAGGTCGGTCGAAGAGCGCGTGGCCCGGGATTAGGTTGTTCCTGGTGACATTGGACGACACCGCTCGCACGCTGTTCAGCGAGCCGGGAGCGAACTGTGGGTGATTGAGCGCGTTGTAGAACGCGGCTCGGAACTCGACCGCCTTGGATTCACCGACTGCCACACGCTTGCTGACGCTGCAGTCGAAGTTATTGATGCCACGCAACGGAAGGGTGTTCCGGCCGCCGTTCGGGTGAACTCCGGCGCCGGCCTTGACGTAGCGCGCGTTGGGGTTGTCCGCCAGGTATCCGACGACGTCGCCTGCGCTGTTTGTCAGAGGTGTCACGGCGCTCCCGGTGCGGTCCCGGCCACCCGGGTTCACGACGACCCGATCCGTGGCGCCGTCTAGGTTGCGGTTTGAGTCCAGGCCGCTCTGGACTGTGGCGTACTGCGGGGACTCCGCGGTGTACATGCCAGCGAGCACCCAATTGCCGAGCACGTTCCTCCGCAGCCAGCTTCCCGAGTTTCGGTACCAGGGCACTTCATAAACCCAGGTGAGTGTGAACCTGTGGGTGCGGTCTAGAAAAGACCGGCCGCGTTCCGCGCGCATGTCATGGAAGTCCTGCGGCCGTCGCGGTGAGAGGAGTGTCGAGAAGAGGTCCGCCGTGCTGTCGTCGATGTTCTTGCTCCAGGTGTAGGCGCCGATGAACTGGAGTCCGTTCGAGAACCTGCGTTTTGCCTCCGCCGCCAGACCGTGGTAGATGGAATTCCCGCGGTTCAGGAACGTGTAGATCACAGGGCCGAATCCGGCATCCGTGTAGCGCGCCAGAGCGAATGGCTGTGCGTCGATCTGTGCAAGCGTCAGGTCCAGTGCGTCCAGTTCCGACTGAGGGGGACGCGCGAAGAACGTGGGGAGGGACAGCCCGGGATTGGCGCGGGCGACCAACGGCAGGACCACTTGGGTGAAGAGGCGCACGCCACGCGTGCCAAGGTAGCGTGCTGAGACCGTGTAGTGTTCTGCCACGACCGTCTCGAAGCCGGCGTTCCACTGGATGGAGTAAGGGAGGTGCTGGTCTTGGGTGAAGGCGGAGGTCAGGGCGCGCGCGGATGCCTGGTCCAGTTCCGCCGGCCGCTGGTCCGGTCTGATCCCACCATTCGCGAGGTAGTTCGGCGTATCCGTCGTCGTGTCGCCGCGAAACGTGTTCTCGAACTGGGGAGGCTTGGTGAGGGCGCCGAGGTTGGTGAAGTAGCTGTCATACGCAATCCCAAAGCCCGCGCGGAGAACTGTCTTGCCATCCCTGCCCGGAGAGTAGGCGATTCCAGCCCTGGGCGCAAAGTTCCGCAGCTGGGCCTTCGGCTCCCGGAATTCAAGCACTCCGGGAACGCTCGAGATCCCATTGACGCGCTGGAGCTTGTCCCCGTACGGCACTCCCTTGAATTCGTGGCGCAGCCCTAGGCTGAGAGTGAGGTTGCGCAGAATCTTGGATTCGCTCGTGAAGTACGAGTAGAACTCTGTGTTGTTGCCGTTGTAGACTGTGCCGCCCGTGTTGCGCTCGGCCTGGATGTCAGGGCTCAGATCAAGCAGGTATCGCTCCAGCGTGGAGTAGTTGTAGTCTCCACGCTGGCGCTGGATGAAGTGAGTCGAGGTGATGTTCCTCCGCGCATCCACGCCGAACTTGAATGTGTGGCGCCCTCGGACGTAGGTCAGGTTGTGGACGATCTGATAGGTGTTTTGTGTATCAGATTGGGGGGTGGCTAGGCTTGGGCCGATTTGTATGTCGAGGTCCTGTTCGATCGAAATGTTGGGGAACGAGTCCAGGCCCGGGAACTCGAACTCCCCTGCGGGCATGTCGCTGGCATAGCGGGTGTAGGCCAGACGGGTCTCGCTGAACCAGGCCGGGGATAGCGTGCGGAAGTAGGAGAGGGATGCCAGGTTTGCGTCGTTCGAGCTCGTCGCCACGAATGTCGGCAGGTCGGGCGCCGTGCTAGGGTCCACGCCTTCCGAGCTGTTGCGGATGTACCGCCCGCGGAGTTGGTCCCCCGACGGGCCGGTGTGGTCCGCGCTGGCGACCATCGAGGAGTTGTCCTGATAGGCGGGCACGTTTGTGGGCAGCACGCCGATCGGGACGCTCGTGCCGAGCACTGTGGTGGAGTTGTCCGCGGCGGGCGCAGGGGGCACGTATCGCTTCAGCACGTCCAGGTTCGTGCCAGAAATGCCCTGAATGCGGTCCAGGGCGGCGAAGCCTTCGGCAGTTGGGGCCGAGAACGGCCGCGCCGGCGAAGCTGCGATCCCGACGGGGTTGAGCTCGAGCGCGCCGAAGTAGAACAGCCGGTCCCGAATCACTGGACCTCCGACCGTGCCGCCGAAGCGATTGTCGTCCAGCCGGGGGTTCTTGGTGATCCCCCTGCGCCGACTCGCCTCATCCAGGGCATTCAGGTGGCGATTGCTGAAGTACTCGTAGAGCGATCCGTGCACTTCGTTTGTGCCGCCCTTGACGACCGTGTTGAACTGTCCTCCCGTGGAGCGCCCGAACTCGGCGCTGTACTGGTTCTGTAGCAGGGAGAACTCGGCCACCGCCTCGTTGGGCACGTCGACAACCCTGCCGGTTGTGCCCTTGTTGTTGTTGTCGACCCCTTCGATCATGAAGTTGTTGTTGCGGGGCCGCTGGCCGCCTATCGACGGACCTTCTCCGAGGCCAGTGCCCCCGCTGGACGCAACTCCTGCCCCTTGCAGGGCGAGGTTGAGCACGCCGAGGGCAATGTCGGAACTAGGGCTATACAGGGCCTGGCGCGAATTGAACGAGCCGCTGATCGACGAAGATGTGGTGTCGATCTGCGCTGTGGCGGCCGAGACCTGGATTTCCGTCTCAACCACCCCGAGGTCCAACTCGAGGTTGGCCGTGGTCGTTTGGTTCAGTGAGACTGTGATTCCGGAAAGGACCCGAGGTCTGAAGCCCTCCGAGGTAGCGGTGAGTCTGTAACGCCCTACGGGGACATTGTTGAATCGGTAGTTTCCAAGGCTGTCGCTCTGCTGAGACCATGCAGCACCCGTGTCACTGTTAAGCAATTCGAGGGTGCAGCCGGGTATCGAGGCGCCGGTCCGGTCCAGGACTGTACCGACAAGATGGCCGTCTGCCAGCTGGGACTCGCCGCGGTCCGCAAACCCGGCCGCGAGCACGACCAGCACAGCAGCGGTCATAGCGCCCGCACTCCTCATTAGCGACAATCATCGCAGAATGCACGTCGTCGCCGTGCCAATCTCGCCTTCGGCGTTCCCGCTCCGTCATTCGGCCGGTGTCCATGGTTCCCGATGGTCGGAGGTGGCCGAGTTGCAGGCCGAGTGTGCGGGACCAATGGCATGCTTGAAGCTGAGACGTGCGATGAAAGTGATGGTGTCCCCGTGAAGTTGGCCGGCTTAGCAATGCAGTCGCTCGTTCGGCTCAAACTGCTCTTTGCTGCAGTCGTTGCGTGTACGAGCATGCTGGCCCAACAGCCGTTTGACGTACTCATTCGGGGCGGCCTTGTCGTCGATGGCTCAGGGCAAGACGGGTTTGTCGCGGACGTGGGCATCCGTGGCGACACCCTCGCTCGAGTGGGAGACCTGTCGGACGCGGTCGGAGAGCTGGTTGTCGACGCCTCCGGCCATGTTGTCGCGCCTGGCTTTATAGACATCCACAATCACTCCGACTTCACGCTCCTCGAGGAGCCGCGTTGCGAAAGCATGATCCGGCAGGGCGTCACCACGATGGTTCTCGGCGAAGGCGGGTCGGCCGGTCCGGTGCGCCCGGGAGAGCGCGAGTGGACAACTCTGGGTGGTTACTTCAGGCATGTCGAGCGGCTGGGGGTCGCTGCGAACATCTGCTCCTACGTGGGCCTGACGCAGGTATGGAGGTACGTCAAGGGCGATGCACTCGAACCTGCCACCGAGTCTCAGGTTGGCGAGATGGCCGACCTCGTCGCCGCCGCGATGCGCGATGGCGCAATGGGCCTCTCGAACTCCCTGCTGATGCCGCCGTCGAACTTGGTGACTACAGCCCAGCTCGTCCGGTTGGCGAGCGTCGCCGCCGACCACGGGGGGATTTACTCGACGCACATCCGAGACGAGGGCCGAGGGGTCCTCGAATCCGTGTCCGAAGCGGTCACGGTGGGCGCGGAAGCCGACATTCGCGTGGACATCATCCACCTCAAGATCGCCGACCAAGCCCTCTGGGGGCGCATGGACGAGGTTCTTGGAGTCATCCGCACCGGCCGGCGTCTTGGCCTCGACATCCGTGCGAATGTCTATCCATACACGGCGGGTCAGAACAACCTGCGGGCCATCATCCCGCCGTGGGCCCACGGCGGTGGCAACGAGGCCATGCTGGAACGCCTGCGGTCGCCGGCGGCCCGAGAACGGATCAAGCAGGACATCCTCGATCCGGATCAGGACTGGTACAACCACTACCTCGCCGTAGGCGGGGACTGGCGCCGGATGCTGCTCGTCCAGATGGGCCGGCCAGCGAACGCACCGTTCGTGGGGAAGCGCATGGCCGACCTGATCGATGCGCGCGGCGGCGATCCGTTCGATGTGCTGTTCGACGTGCTAGTAGAGGAGGGCGGCAGCGTCAGGACGGTCTACTTCCACCATCAGGAGGCGGACATGCTGCTGGCCCTGGATGCTCCCTTTGTCTCCGTGGGCTCGGACGGGGCCGCTATCAGCCCCGGCGGGCCGTCCGCGGCGCTGCACCCTCATCCCCGCTGGTACGGCACGTTCCCGCGGGTGCTGGGCCGGTACGTGCGCGAGGGACGAGCGCTCGAACTGCCGGAGGCCGTCCGAAAGATGACGGCAATGAACGCGGAGAAACTCGGAATCTTGGACAGGGGCCTTGTTCGGGAGGGCCTTCGGGCCGATCTGGTGATCTTCGATCCGGATACCGTGCGCGACCGGGCCACGTTTGAGGATCCCCACCAGTACCCGGAGGGGATTCGGCATGTCTTCGTCAATGGAACGGCCGTTCTGGCCAACGCCGAGCACACGGGGAGCCTCCCCGGGCGGGTCCTGCGCAGGCCCGCGAACTGAGGTGGCATGCGTCGCGCGTCCAGCGCGGAACATGCGCAATGGCCGCAAAGCTGCGGCGAGGCTGGTCCCGTCCCCGAGCGGGGACTGCCTCCATAGGGGGGCGCGGAATGGGCCCGTCCGTTGGCCCGCATGATATATTGCGCCAAATGGCTGTCCGCACCACTATTCTGGTCCTGCTCGCTTGCGCCACGTCTCTCGGTTCGAGTTCAGTCTGGGATCGGTTTCGCGGACCCAATGGAGCTGGCGTTTCAAGCGAGGCCGATATCCCCGACCAGATCGGGCCCGAGACCAACCTCGTCTGGCGAACTCCGCTTCCAGAGGGGCTCTCATCGCCTGTCTTCAGCAGCGACAGCATCTTCCTCACCGGAATCGATGGCGAGCAGCTCACCACATTTGCGCTGGACCGAGAGAGCGGTCGGATCAAGTGGCGGAGGTCGATCGTCCGCGAGCGATCCGGAATGCTGCGCCAGCCCAACAACCCGGCTTCCCCCAGCGCAGCGACCGATGGCGAGAACGTGTTCGCGTTCTTTCAGGATTACGGCCTTGTGGCCTACGGCCCTGACGGCAATGAACTGTGGAGAATCCCGCTCGGCCCGTTCAACAATCCCATGGGTATGGGTGCATCCCCGATCTACGTGGATGGAATGATCGTTCAGATCTGCGACTCAGAGACTGCGTCCTTCATGCTGGCTGTCGATGCGGTCACCGGAGAGGTGGTTTGGCGCAACGAGCGTCCCTACTCGCTGCGAGGTTTCTCGACACCCGTGGTGTACCGGCCTGCGGACGGCGGGTCCCAGGTCTTGGTCGCCGGTTCCTACGAGCTTTCCGCCTACAACGTCGCTAGTGGGGACAAGGTCTGGTGGGTCGAGGGCCTGACTTGGCAGATGAAGCCGACACCGGTGCTTGACGACGAGGGCTACGCCTACGTCTTGGGATGGGCCGGCAGCGCAGATCTGGGCCAGCAGGAGGAAGTGCCGGAGTACGCGGAGGTCTTGCAGGACTTGGACGCCGACGGGGACGCCCGTCTTTCTGCCCAGGAGTTGGCCGAGCTCTTCGGGAGGAAGATCCGTACCGGGCTAGGCAGCTACGACCTCGACAACTCCGGATTCATGGAGGAGCGCGACTGGGAACATCACCGCCGTAAGCGGCGGGCCGTCAACGCCGTTCGCAAGATCCGGCTCGGGGGCGAGGGCGACATGACCGCAGGCGCCGTGCAGTGGCTGCACTACAAGAGCTTGCCCAACGTCCCCTCGCCCGTGTTGTACGACGGGATCGTGTACCTCATCAAGGACGCGGGAATCCTCACGGCATTGGATGCTTCCGACGGAAGCGTGCTCAAGCAGGGCCGTCTGCGAGAGGCCATGGGCCGCTACTTTGCATCCCCGGTCGTGGCCGACGGCAAGCTGTACACCGCAGACGAGACGGGTCAGGTCACCGTCGTAAGGCCGGGGGCCGAGTGGGAGGTCATCCGCACGAACTCCATGGGAGAGGGGATCTGGGCCACGCCGGTGATCATGGATGGTCGGCTCTTCGTGCGGACTCGGGAAGCCCTGTACTGTTTTGCCAATTAGCCATGTGTTGTACGGACTGAAGGAGCAAGCCCGGCCTAATCAGGCCGTCTTCAACCCCATGCTTGGATGAATTCCCCGACCTGCGCAGAGCAGTGCCACCAAGAGGCGAAGGTTCCAGATCTCCCGATGTCCGGACACGTGGGTCTGCAGCAGCGCGTCGGGCGTTGCAGAGGTCCCAAGCGAAGATGCCGGTAGCCGACCAACCTAGACACAGCCAGAGGTGATGCTCTGCCCTACCGCACCTCAAGTCCGAGTCCAGGCTTCTCGAGCGTGAGAATGAGGGTCACGCGGACTCGTCAGTCTCCCTCGCTCCCTCAAACAGGTCGGCCAGCATCTCCAGCTTCTCGGATACCTCCTCGGCAATGGTCTCCTCATCCACAAAGTTGACCAGTCGGTAGAGGTCGCGTTTTCGCAGCAACATGGTATGGTCGAGATTGCCTGCTAAGCGCCGGAAGAACTCCTCGGCGAAATCGCTCAATTTGAGGGCTTCCGTTCTTGCCTCCCAAAGCAGTCGTTCCGCATCAGAATCCAACCCTTTCCAGACTAGAAACTCCGATTCGCGGCCATCGAATACTCGTTCCAGAACTAATTCGTCTAGGACTTCGTCAGTTTCGTGGCTAAACCGATTGAAGAGCGGAAAGTCTTGGTACGCGTGAGCCGCGTAGGCTCTGAGCACGTTGGGACTGACGATATAGTTCTCGATTTCGTACCGCCTCCAGTACGATGTGATCAGCCCTCCCTTGTCGGAATCCTCCCGCTGGCGTCCGTTGCGATCGCGAATCGCTAGGCCCTTCAGCTCTGGCAGCATCGGCCGAAGTATGAAGAAGTGTTTGTCGGGGTTTAGGCCGAAGCCGCCTTCAACGCGCTCAAGCTCGGATTCTTGATCCGGCTCGGGGTGATTGTCTTGGACGTAGTACACGTTCGCACTCTCATCCCATACATCGGCTGCGCGATGTTGAAGTCTTGCTGCAAGTGACCGTAATATGGCTAGATCCGTCCCCCCCTCGACGTAGAGTACATACCTCCGTTGACGTGCACGGATGTAGTGTTCGGCGCCGTAGTGCCGCAGCGCAGCCCGTATGCCGGTCTTGGATGCCAACTCGTCAGCCCCCGCACCGAGCAACAGTGTCAGGTTGCGGTCGAGTGCCTCGTGCAGAATGACTTCGGAGTGTGTAACGAGAACTACCTGAGAGTTGTTCCGAGCTGCTTCGTCGCGCAGCAGGACATAGGCTTGCCTCTGGCGTAGAATCTCCAAGTGGGCATCCGGTTCGTCGATCAGAAGGACGCTGCGAGGATGCGAGTGCAGGTACGCCAGGATCAGTAGCATCTGTTGGAGCCCCCGACCTGCAAGGGCGATGTCTATGGGTCGGCGCACGCCAGATTGACGGTAGAAGAGGTCGATCGCTCCACGGCCCGTCTCTCTGGGCTGTTCAAGGGTCACAGCGAACAGACGGTCCATCAGCTTCTCGATTCGCGACCAAGCCGTAGGATTTTCACGAGACACCATGAGGCACAGGTTGCGCAGCACTTGAGCCGTTTGACCCTGCCCCAGCAAAACATCGATGCGTCCGGGTTGTATGATCGGCTCCTCGGTCTCGATGCCGGACATCGGATACAGCAATCGAACTCTTAGACTGGCCGCCGCTTCGATGAACTCCGGGACTCGCAGAGTCGCTTCGTCAGGCGTGCAGTACACGGTTTCGTCCCCGAAACAGCGAAACCGCATGGTTACCGGGCGTACGCAATTCTCGTGAAGAACTCCGAGTGTGATCTCGAGCGGTATGTTCTTGGGACCAGTCCTGACGGCCATGTTGTGCCAATAGTCGCGGGTGCTTCGAACCGGAACTGCAACGACCGCCAGCCGGTTGAGGCCGGTTGCAGTGCGTTCCTTGGGAGGGGCCTGGCCCTTGCGGTCGAACCACGTCTGCACCGCTTGGGACCAGAGTGCGATCGCCTGAAGTGCCGTCGTCTTGCCACAGTTATTCGGGCCGACTAGAACTGCAGGATGGTCAAGTTCGATGCGTGTGATATCACCGAAACCCTTGAAGTTACGGATTCCGAGGTAGTGCAGGTGTCTCATTTTCTCACCACTCTAGTCGGTTGCCTCTCCTATCGCGTCACGATTTGGTTGGGAGCGACGACGGCAGGAGGGTTCAGAGAAGTGACCTGAAGGTGGGTTGCGAGGTTGTTGGGCGGTTGCCGGACTCCTTCGACCACTAGCTTACGCGGCGGCGCAGGGCGGAGTTCCGGGTGTGGCGGTCGAGATCGGGACGGGCCGTGGCCTGTCCGGACCGCGCCAGATCGGCAAACGCCGGGGCAGTCCGCCCAGAGTGCCGCACACGAGCCTAACGTAGTCCGGCCCGTGCAGGTTGGCGGTCAGGGCAACCTGCGCTGGCTGCGGTGGCCGTCAGGTCGTGCTCGCGTGCCGAGCCGCTCGCGGTGCATCCCGAACGACGCGCGCTGCGCAGTAGGTCCCCACTAGGTGGACACGCGACATCACTGAGTGCAGTGGCATCCCTAGAGTCAACGAGCGCCTTGCCGTCAATCATGGGCAGACTGTTCGAGCACGCAGCGCGTCGCGATCCTCCGCTCAGTCGACGCTTCACCCAAGCATGTCCGCGTTGGCTGCCAGTGGATTGGCTCGCTCTCTGCATTTCGAGAGCGGCACATCGTGTATGACCGGTCTTCTCGTTGGCCATTAGCGCGATCCAGGTGCGTCGCTTGTGGGGTTCGCTGACCAGCGGCCTTCCCAGCCAGAACCGTTTGGCTAAGATGTCGCGGCACACGGGTAGCCAGACGCAGCCCCAAGGCAACCAGCACGATGGCGTCGAAACGCTACTCGAGGACGCGCATGGATTTCAGGCAGGCCGAGAGCGGCGGAGGGCCTAGGCGAACCCGGAAGTCAGGCTCCTCGCAGGCTCGCCGTCCCCGACCACTGTGGCTGGTGAAGTGTTTTTCCGCCAAGGTCTCGGCGAGCGTAGCGACGCATTGTAGGCACTATGAAGGTACGGTGGATCTGGGACTGCTGTCGCACGACACCTGACAGCTTCCACTGATGGACAGCCGCTGTTCAATCCCCTATCTAACTTCAGTCCAGCGCTAGGGCGCGGGCGTGATCAAGCCGCGAAGTATGGCGCGGCCGAACGGGCGCAGCCGCAACTGCGGATCCAGACCCTCCGTGAACTCCTCTGCGGTCGTCCGCAATCGCGCAACAACTTCCGGGTGCTCTGCTGACAAGTCGGCCGACTCGACGGGATCTGTGTCCAGCCGGTAGAGAATCGGAGGCTCGAACCGCACGGAACCCTGGGGGATGCCCCGCTTGTCCAGAGGCCGCTCGCGCAGGTGCAGCTTCCAGGGCCCTTGGCGTATCGCATTCACCCTGTTTCGATTGCTGAACACTATGGACCGTTCGGGTGCCGGTCGGTCGCCCCGCAAGAACGGACCGATGTCCCGTCCGTCCATCTCACGACCGTCCGGCAGCGGGACTCCCGCGAGGGCGCTCACCGTGGGGAAGACGTCCAGTAGCGATGCGACGCCTTGCAAGGCCGCACCACTCGCCGGGAGGTCCGGGCCCTTCACCACAAGGGGGATTCGCACTCCTCCCTCCCAAGTCGTGCCCTTGGCACCCCGCAGTTCACCTGCGGAGCCGCCCGCCATCTCGGCATCACCAGTCCACGGACCGTTGTCGCTCGTGACGAAGACATAGGTGCTTGCGTCGATTCGCAGCTCGGCAAGTCGCATTGTCAGGTACCCGATGCTGGCGTCTAGCTCTTCGAGCACGTCCGCGTACAGCCCTTGGCCAGAGCGCCCGTCGAATTCCGGCGATGCGGCAAGCGGGATGTGGGGCATGGTGTAGGCGAGATAGAGCAGGAAGGGGAGTCCAGCGCTCCGCTCGACGAACTCGACCGCACGCTGTGTGTACCGCCGTGTCAGGAAGCGCTGGTCCGCCGGCGATTCGATGGACCGATCGCCGTCGAAGAGCTCGATCCGGGGCCACCGCAGTCTCCGCAGCCAGACCATGTTGTTGCTGTACAGGACGCCGAAGAACTCGTCGAATCCGTGTCGTTGCGGTCGGTACTGGCTGCGGCCTCCCAAGTGCCACTTGCCAATGCACGCCGTCGCGTAGCCTGCCGCGCGGAGGTGTTCCGCAAGCGTCACCTCCTCGGACGGTAGCCCTTGGACCTCCTTGGGCACGAAGACCCGGGTGATTCCTGTCCGCAGTGGGTGTCGGCCAGTGAGCAGGGCTGCCCGAGCAGGCGAGCACGTCGGGGCAGGCGTGTAGAACTCCGTGAGCCGGACGCCCTCCGATGCCAGACGGTCTATCGCGGGTGTCCGGAATCGTGTGTTCCCGTAGCAGCCCAGATCACCGTATCCGAGGTCGTCAGCGACGATGATGACGAAGTTCGGTTTGCGCTCGGTCGCCTCAGCTGGCGCCGTGCTTGGTACGCCCGCGGCGGCCGCTGTCGCCAGGGCCACGTTGGCGGCGACTATGACGCGGGCTGTCACCACGGCGGCCCGGTTTGGGGATCACCGGCGCAGGTCTCGGAATCGCTGCGCCTTCGCCTCCCAATTCGGCAGCGTCCCTTCAGGGACCGGCTCAACCTCGATACGGACGCCGAAAATGTTGCGCACGTCGTGCGCGATGGCCTCGCAAGCATCCCGAGACGACTCCACCTCAACGCGCGCCTCGTCCATCTCGCCCGTCCTCTCGACCGTGATGCGAAACTCGGCTAGGTCTGCCACCCTGCGGACGGCCTCCTCGATGGCCGAGGGATGGAGGTTCACTCCCCGCACGAGCATCATATGGTCGCTGCGGCCGAGAACTCCCCCCTCCAGAAGCAGCCCCTCAGGCAACCTCCGGGGCCGCACCAGATCACCCGTCCGGTAGCGGATCACCGGGCAGCAAGCGCGGCCAAGGTTCGTGATCACCAATTCTGCGATCCCGCCCTCGCCGATCCGCTCTCCGTTGACGGGCAGGAATTCGGCGATGAACTCGCGCTCGTTCACGAAGACCCCCCGCCCTTGTGGACATGGGACGCCGTAGGCGCCAACCTCGCTTGCGCCCGCATGGTCGAAGACCTTCGCGCCCCAAGCCATCGCTATGCGCCGTCGGGTCGCCGGTACGCTGCCTCCGGGCTCGCCTGCAAGGATCACTCTACGGACGGGACCGGCAGCCAAGTCCATGCCCAGCGCCCTGGCCCTTCCCGCCATCCTCAGCGCGTATGTCGGGGTCGAGAAGAGCGCCGTGCACTTCAGCTCCCGAATCATGCTCAGCCTTCGGTCCGTACTGGCCCCTCCTCCTGGTACGGCCAGCGTTCCCCGGCGCAGGACCGCCTCGAATGCCGACCAGAAGCCGATGAACGGAGCGAACGAGAAGGCGAAGAACGCAAGGTCGCGCTTCGTGAGCCCGGCCGCGTCAAGCACGGCGTCCCAACAGTCCAGCCACCACTCCCAGCTGGCGGCCGTGTCGAGCACGGCCAGCGGCCGACCGGCCGTGCCAGATGTCTGGTGGAATCGGCAGTACGCGCGCAGCGGTTCCGAGAGGTTCGAGCCGTAAGGGGGATTCGCATTCAAATCCCGTGAGAGGTCCCGATTAGACGAGAGCGGCAGTCTGGCGAACTGGTCCGGCCCACTGGGCAGCGGCGTGCCCCCCAAGCGAAAGTTCCAGAAGCGATTGCGCGGCAAGATGGCGTCAAGCATCGCAGCCAGCCGTGGCAGCTCGTCCCAGCGGCCCAGAGCCGCCGGGGGAGGAGCGAGGGTGGCTTGGGCTCCAGGCATCAGGACAGCAATCGGGCGGCCTGCGCCGCGCAGAAACACGCCGCGAAGGCGATTCCGAGCGGCATCACGGCGCCGAGGGCCGTCCACTTGGCGCTCCGGGTCTCACGCCAGATCGTGATGATGGTCGTCGCACAGGGGTTGTGCAGCAGGGAGAACAGCATCAGATTCGCGGCGGTCAGCAGCGTCCAGCCGTGCTGGTCGACAAGGACCGCGCGGATCTGGTCATACGTCGAGACATCCATCATCATAGTGCCCCCCAAGTAGCACATCAGCATGGTGGGCACGACGATCTCGTTGGCGGGGATCGCGATGACGTAGGCCAGCAGGATGACCCCGTCCAGCCCGATCGCCGCTCCTAGGGGATCCAGCAGTGCGATGGAGTGGTCGGCCAGGCTGGCATCGCCCGCCCGGATGTTCGCCAAGAGCCAGATCACGGCCCCAGCGGGCGCAGCAGTGAGCATTGCCCGTCCCAGCAAGAAGACGGTCCTGTCAATCAGCGAGGTGTACAGGATGCGGAGAATGCTGGGCCGCCGGTATGGGGGCATCTCCAGGGTGAACGCCGACGCCTCACCGGCCAGCAAGCTGCGCGACAGCGCATACGAGACAGCAAGCGTGAAGCCGACGCCGAGCACCACCACCAGCAGCACGGATCCGGCGGCTGCGATCGCGGCGAAGGCGGGAGGCACCGCCGCAGCCACGAATATCACGGACAACATGATCAGCGTCGGAAAGCGCCCGTTGCACGGCACGAAGTTGTTTGTCAGGATCGCCAGCAGCCGCTCGCGCGGCGCATCGATGATGCGCGTGGATGTCACTCCGGCAGCGTTGCAGCCGAAGCCCATCGCCATGGTCAATGCTTGCTTGCCGTGCGCGCCCGCCTTGCGGAACAGCCAGTCCAGGTTGAAAGCCACCCTTGGCAGGTAACCCAGATCCTCAAAGATGGTAAATGCTGGGAAGAAGATCGCCATCGGCGGCAACATCACGCTGACAACCCAGGCCAGGCCCCGGAACACGCCGTGCCAGACCAGCCCGGTCAGCCACCATGGCATGCCCATCGTCACGAACAAACCGGCTCCGGCATCCTCGACGGAGAACAGTGCGTCGGCTAGGAGTTGCGACGGAACGTTGGCCCCGAGGATCGTGATCCAAAACACCATCGCCAGCAGCAGCATCATCAGCGGCAGACCCAGCCAGCGGGATGTGACGATTCGATCCACCCTCTGGTCGAAGTCCCAATTGCCCGATCCCACCTGGCGCACCGAGCGCTCGGCTATACGGCCGGCCTGTTCGTAGAGGCCTGTCGCGATCTGGTCGCGCAGACCTGTCCCGATCCGCTCCCGGAGCTCGTCGCCGCGCTCGAGAACTGCTTCTGGTGTTGTCTCCGGAGCCCTCATTGGGCACCCGCGATGGCGGTGATGCGGCTGGAGCGGAGCGGGGCCGGCTTGCGCTGGTGGCTCGCCAGGCCGGCGAGCTCGCCGCTGACGAGCGCTTCGCGGACGCGCTCGTCGCCGTCCAAGAGGCGCAGCGCCACCCACCGTTCGCTCGGCAGTCCGGGAACGACCTCGCGCAGCAGTGGGACCAAGCTCTCGATGGCCGACTGCACGGCGGGCGACGGTGCTACTCGACGGGGCGACGTGGCAGTCTCGCCGCTAACCACGGACGCCACTGAGGACACCAGCTCGGCGAGGCCGATCTTCGAACGGGCGACGGTCGGCACGGCGGGTACGCCGAGATCCCTGGCCAGACTGCGTACGTCGACTTCCAGTCCCTTGCGTTCAGCCTCGTCCATCAGATTCACGCAGACCACCACCTTGTCGGTGATCTCCAGCACCTGCAACACGAGATTCAAATTGCGCTCCAGCGCGGTGGCGTCCACTACGACGACTGTGCAATCGGGCTGGCCGAATAGTAGAAAGTTCCGGCTGATCTCCTCGTCCTGAGATGAGGACAGGAGCGAGTAGGTTCCGGGGAGATCAACCAGCTTGTAGCGCTCTCCTCCAAAGGAGAAAGCCCCTTCGGCGCGGGTGACAGTCTTGCCAGCCCAATTCCCGACGTGCTGCCTCAGGCCGGTCAGGGCATTGAAGATCGAAGACTTGCCCGTGTTGGGATTCCCGGCCAAGGCTATGACGTGGTCGCAGTCCTCGACCTTGACGCCCATCTTGGCCATCTGCAGATGGGCCGGGCACGCACCGCAGGCGTTTGCACTCATGCCGATCCCGCCGCTTTGTCGCGCCGGAGGGATGACCGTACCCAGACGTGGTCAGCCTGGCGCCGCCGCAGGGCGACGGTCGTGCTCCGGACCCTGAATCCCCTCGGATCCCCAAACGTGTTGTCCAGCACGACCGTGACAGAAGTTCCTGGAGTTAGGCCCAGATCCAGAAGCCGACGCCGGGCCAGGCCGGCACAGTCTGACGAGAGACCCTTGATCTCGCCGGTCTCGCCCAGCTTCAAGGCCGAGAGCCTCCGCAGTGTTCTGTCGACTGGAGAGATCAGAAGCCGCTCCGCGCTTGTCCGCGGAAGCCGCCAGGTGTGCCTTCCGGCCCGCACGACTACCGCGCGTGGACTTGACGAGGTCACCGCGATTCGCTGCCCCAGCGTCAATCTCGCCGGCAGCCCATCTAGCGGCTTTGGCCCCGATCCCAACCTCTCGACGCGTGCCGGAACGCCGGGGGGCAGTTGGGCAACGCTTACCGAAGATTCCCGCCGTTCCTCGCGGACATCGGCTCTCCATCGCGCTCCAATGCTCCCGGGCGCGGCAGCGCTGGGCTGTCCGCCCCGCCGACGCCTGAGTCCCGCCGTCCGCTTTGGTACCAGCCTTCCGGCCAGCACAGCGGTTGGGACGACGATGGCCAGTGCTGCCAATGCTAGCTCGGGCACGTGTCCTCCTCCCCGACCTCGCGTACCCGGATTGCCGAGGCCAATCGCATTCCGAACGCGCGGACTGTGGGGTCCTCCCCGATTTGCAGCAGGAGCGGACCATCGAACGGACTCCGCTCGAGCACCCGAAGCCGGACTCCCGGCCCAACCCCGATGCTCGCTAGGTACTGCAGCATTTCAGGGTCGTGGTCGGATACGCGCGATACCAGCGCTGCATCACCCGGTTCGAGGTCTACGAGGCCTGTGTCGACCCTCTTGGGCAGCGTGCCGTCCTTGCGTGGGATCGGATGTCCGTGCGGGTCGAAATCCGGATCGCCAAGAACTGCCGCGATTCGGTCTTCGAACGTCTCGGAGATGGCGTGCTCGAGCTTCTCGGCCTCGGTGTGCACCTCGTCCCACCGATATCCCAAGATCCGGTGCAGAAAGAGCTCGATGAGGCGGTGGTGCCGGATAATCTCCAGTGCCCGCGTCCGGCCGTGGCTGGTCAGGAGGGCGCCGTGGTGTTTCTGATAGTCGATCCAAGGCGGGTCGGCGTGGGAGAGCTTCTTGAGCATTCCCGTGACCGAAGCTGGGGCAATGGATAGCAGGTCAGCCAGGGCCGCGGTGGTGGCCCGAGTCCCGTCCCCGGCGAGCTGGTAGATCGCCTTCAGGCAATTGTCCTCTGCCTCGGTCGGCACTTTAGGCACACCTAATTTTATATTATACGGTCCCGAAACCACTGATGCCAAGTGGCTTAACGCATTCGCAGTCAGACATCCGCGCGGTCGCGGCGAGGGAACTGACGGCTGGCAAGGACCAACAAGCTGTGCGGTGAAGAGCTGCCGGCTGGCGGGGCAGCGAACCTCGGAAACGGTCCGGGTGCGCGGCGGGTCGGGTATCATGCTGCCATGCTCAGCAGAAGACAGGTTGTCAAGTCCGGGCTGGCCGCAGCGGCCGGGTCACTGGCTCCAGGCCTGCCCCAAGTTCTCCAAGCCCTTCCGGCTGCCGAGACTCAGTTGGGGAAGGTCAAGGTCACTGCGATCAAGACCGCGTCGGTCCACATCAAGTACCCAGCCCATCTGGTTAGGGTCGAGACGGATTCCGGGCTGTACGGGATTGGGGAGTCGTACAACCGCGACGGCATCCTGAGCCATGTGCGGTCCTTCGAGGACATCCTTCGGGGCGAAGACCCGCTACAGGTGGACTACTTGGCGACGAAGATGGCCGAGGCCACGCTCGGCCACGGGAGCTGGACCGGGTCCCTGCCAAGCGCCATCAGCGGAATCGAGACTGCGCTGTGGGATCTCGCAGGCAAGATCCTGGGCGTGCCGGTCTACGTGCTGCTCGGCGGGCGTTTCCGCGACCGCATCCTGATCTACCACGACACCGGCTCGCCTCAGACGACGGATCCGGCCGCTTGGGTGGCCGAAGCCGAGAAGTCACTTGCCTATGGTTTCAAAGCCACCAAGTTCGATATGGACTGGGAGAGCCGCGGGCGCGCTATCAGGGGCGAAGCGTTCCAGTATCGGGGCGAGATCTGGAACAGGGGCATCTCCTCTCTGGAGATGAAGCAGTGGCGGTCGATCTTGGAGGCTGTGCGGGAACGATTGGGCGAGCACTACCCTCTCGGCATCGACCTGCACTTCAACTACAACTATGCCGATGCGCTCTCCTTCAGCCGCATGGTCGAGGATTTGAACCTATGGTTCATCGAGGATCCGATCCCGCCGCAGAACGCTGACGCGATGGCTAGGTTCACCGCTGAGTGCAATGTCCCCACGTGCACGGGAGAAAACCTGTACACGCGGCATACGTTCCGACCGTTCATTGAGAAGCAGGCCGCCGACATCCTGCAGCCAGACCCCCAGAAGGCGGGAGGACTGCTCGAGACGAAGCGCATCGCGGACTGGGCGGACCAGTACTACATCACCTTCGCGTGCCACAACATGTGCACTCCAGTCGGGACCGTGGCCAACGCGCACGCCTGCGCTGCCATCCGATCCTTCGTTGCGCTCGAGTCCGACTCCGTTGAGCTGCCGCATTGGGATGACCTCATCGAGCGCGAAGGTCCGTTCTATGAGGACGGCTACTACGTGCTGTCGGACAAGCCTGGTCTGGGGATCGAGTTGAACGAGGAAGTCTGCCGCCGCCACCTTACCGGAGGGTCGTTGTATTTCGGGGAATAGCCCCGCAAAGTCTCGGAGCCGGTCCAGCGCATCTGCACGCCTCATGTGAGGCTTGGGTCTGGCATTTGCTGGCTGCTATGCGGTATGTCTGTCATTCGTGGACGCGCGACGGAACGTCGCGGGGAGGGAGCCGCCAGCGCGGCGCCCTGTGAAGGGGTCTCCATGAGTCAAGGGCGATCGCAGCGCAGCACATCGAAGACTGACCGACGGGCACTTGCTGCGGTCAGGACTCAATCGCAGAGACCGTTGCCGCCCATTCCGGTACCCCCTTCCATGTCCATTTCAGGAGGCGCACGTACTCGAGCGGGTCGTGGATCTCCAGATCTCTTCCGGGTCTCCCCAGCGAGTCTCCGTGTTCGTCCGCAGGCGAGCCGAACATCTTGACCTGGCAACGGATTCTCAGCCGGCCGCGCTGGGATGCGCGAGCTTAGCCTTCGACCCGACACGAGGGTGAGTCGCGTCACATCGACTTCTGCCAGAGTCTCAGACTCTTGGTCCTCTAGGCGGAAGTTCCCGTCGGCGAACACGCCGCAGACAAGCGGGAAGGAGGTCGGGGACGGGGCGGGGGCAGGCTCCGACAAGCCGGCCGAGGATGGGGACGGTGAAGGCTAGGGTGAGTTTGGAAAAGGCCGGGATCGCACTTGGACGAACAGCTCGGAGTCAGGGATGGTTTCACACGATGTTCCTGCAGTTCTCGGAAGATTCACGCACAGCACATGCTGAGCGGTTGAGTTCCGGGTTCACATCCAGCCCCTGCGCGTGGGCTGGTGAAGGTCCTGCCAGTGTGCTGTGGGATCGCATCCCAGACCGAGCGAGAGCCAATCGAGGCCGCCCGCTATGGAGCAGTGAGGCCAGTGTCAGAGGCCGTGGATGGCTGGTCCAGGCTGGAACTTCGGCTTAGGCATTGCGGTTCGACTTCGGGGCACGCCCGTGGAGCCTCCTCACATCTAGGTCCTACAGATCAGACTCCTTAATTCCCGCAATCTTCATGAAGTGCCTCTGCAGGCCGCGCTTGAGGTCACGGCCCCTGTGGACAGGCACCGAGATTCGGGCCGAGATGCCCGATTTTGTGTAGATGCGATGGCTGCCCCTTGGTTCGCCTCAACTGCCAGCCTCGTGACTGAAGAATCCGGCAGACCACTCGGCTGGAGACGGCCTTCACACCGCGATCTCAATTAATCGGTCCGTGCCGGATACGGGGACCTCCTGAATCTCGACCGACAGACAACCTTCGACTGCTTCGTAGATGTTGGTCAGGAGTTCTTCGAAGGTGTCGCCTTGCGTGGCACATCCAGGAATGGCTGGCACTTCCGCCCAAACCCTCATGAACGGGTAGCCGTTCGCCCCGACGGCATGAAACACCTCTCGAGGTGAGGCCAGCAGCAGCCCTCCGGGCGGTCTCCCGGCGCTGACGCCCGTGCTCCAATACCAGGTGGCGAAAGCGGGGCATGGTCGGATTTTTTACTGACGGTTTCGTCTTCGAAATCCAAACTGATCCTGCGGTCCCGTGTCGAGCCCCGAATTGCTCCCGTCTTCCCTCTCCGGGAAGCGTGGGCGCATGGCAAATAGTGCCCCGCCTCCCGGGCGGGTGTCCAGTTCCGGGACCGCTACCCGCTCCCGCCGGAAAGGAGTATAACCGATGCAGAACGATCACTTCGTGCCGGACGCGATGCATGTCGCCGTGCCCCGCGCTGCCGGCGTCGATGTCCACAAGATGCAACTCACCGCGGCCGTGCGGGTCTACGGGCGTGACGGCGGCGACGCGCAGGCTTCCATCCGCATCTTCGGAACCGACCCCCCGGCCCTCAAGGAGTTCACCGGCTGGCTCAACAGCCATGGCGTGACCTCTGCCGTCATGGAGGGCACGGGCGTGTACTGGATTGCGCCCTTCCGAGCGCTGGAGGACGCGGGAATCTCCCCGCAACTGGTCCATGCTCAGCATGTGAAGCAAATCAAAGGCCGCAAGACGGACATCCAGGATGCGGTGTGGCTGGCCCGCGTGTGCCAGTTCGGCTTGGCTCGGCCCAGCTACGTGCCTCCGCGCGAGTTCTCCGAACTGCGCCAGCAGTGCCGCTACCGGCGCAAGGTCGTCGCCGACCGCGCCCGCATCCGCAACCGTCTGCAGAAGACGCTGGACCACGACGGCCTGCGGCTGGGCGGGCTGCTCTCGGACTTGCTGGGGCTCAACGGCCGCCGCATCCTCGACGGCCTGGTGCAGCGTCACAGCGTCGAGCGCATCCTGAAGAAGCTCACTTGGCACATGCGCGACAAGCTGGAGCCGATCGCACGCACGCTGGAGGCCGAGCTGTCCCACGCTGCGCTGTGGCGGCTGTCCTCCCTGCTGCAGGACTTCGATGCGGCGAACGAGCGCTTGCAGGATCTGGATGCCTTGGTGGGCAACGCGCTGCAGCCTTGGGAGCGCGAGCTGGACCTGCTGCAGACGATTCCGGGCATTGGCTGCAGCAGTGCCCATGCGATCTTGGCCGAGATCGGTCCCGAGCCCACGAGAGCATTCCCGAATGCGGCCAGCCTTGCAGCTTGGGCCGGCGTGTGTCCGGGCAACAACGAGAGTGCCGGCAAACGGCGTTCCGGTCGTGTCCGCGCGGGGAACAAGGCTCTGCGGGCCACCCTGACGGAGTGCGCCCTCGGAGCAGCCCGCACCTCGTCATCGCAGTTCCACGGCTATCACCAGAACATGAAAGCGCGCATCGGCCACAAGCGCGCGACCCTGGCGACGGCGCACAAGCTGCTGCGCACGATCTACGCCATTCTGCGGGACGATCATCCGTACCGCGACCCCAAGGTCAACTACGAGAGCCTGCTGGTGAAGCGCAACGCGTCCCGCTGGATCCGCATGCTGACCAAGCACAACTACCTCAACGAGGTCCGGGCACTCGCCTAGGCAGAGCCCGCCAGCCTACAGACAGCAGCGCAGGTCCTTCCACCCACCGTCGTCGGGCCCAAGGCCACAGATCGGGGCTGCCTTGGGACGGCACCAACCGGAGGCCCACGCGTCACAGTGCCGTGGCAAGCGAAGCGCGCCACGGCCACAGCCGAATTGTGTCCGCCCATCCGAGTGTTTCATGGCAAACCCTCATGAACGGGTAGCCGTTCGCCCCGACGGCATGAAACACCTCTCGAGGTGAGGCCAGCAGCAGCCCTCCGGGCGGTCTCCCGGCGCTGACGCCCGTGCTCCAATACCAGGTGGCGAAAGCGGGGCATGGTCGGATTTTTTACTGACGGTTTCGTCTTCGAAATCCAAACTGATCCTGCGGTCCCGTGTCGAGCCCCGAATTGCTCCCGTCTTCCCTCTCCGGGAAGCGTGGGCGCATGGCAAATAGTGCCCCGCCTCCCGGGCGGGTGTCCAGTTCCGGGACCGCTACCCGCTCCCGCCGGAAAGGAGTATAACCGATGCAGAACGATCACTTCGTGCCGGACGCGATGCATGTCGCCGTGCCCCGCGCTGCCGGCGTCGATGTCCACAAGATGCAACTCACCGCGGCCGTGCGGGTCTACGGGCGTGACGGCGGCGACGCGCAGGCTTCCATCCGCATCTTCGGAACCGACCCCCCGGCCCTCAAGGAGTTCACCGGCTGGCTCAACAGCCATGGCGTGACCTCTGCCGTCATGGAGGGCACGGGCGTGTACTGGATTGCGCCCTTCCGAGCGCTGGAGGACGCGGGAATCTCCCCGCAACTGGTCCATGCTCAGCATGTGAAGCAAATCAAAGGCCGCAAGACGGACATCCAGGATGCGGTGTGGCTGGCCCGCGTGTGCCAGTTCGGCTTGGCTCGGCCCAGCTACGTGCCTCCGCGCGAGTTCTCCGAACTGCGCCAGCAGTGCCGCTACCGGCGCAAGGTCGTCGCCGACCGCGCCCGCATCCGCAACCGTCTGCAGAAGACGCTGGACCACGACGGCCTGCGGCTGGGCGGGCTGCTCTCGGACTTGCTGGGGCTCAACGGCCGCCGCATCCTCGACGGCCTGGTGCAGCGTCACAGCGTCGAGCGCATCCTGAAGAAGCTCACTTGGCACATGCGCGACAAGCTGGAGCCGATCGCACGCACGCTGGAGGCCGAGCTGTCCCACGCTGCGCTGTGGCGGCTGTCCTCCCTGCTGCAGGACTTCGATGCGGCGAACGAGCGCTTGCAGGATCTGGATGCCTTGGTGGGCAACGCGCTGCAGCCTTGGGAGCGCGAGCTGGACCTGCTGCAGACGATTCCGGGCATTGGCTGCAGCAGTGCCCATGCGATCTTGGCCGAGATCGGTCCCGAGCCCACGAGAGCATTCCCGAATGCGGCCAGCCTTGCAGCTTGGGCCGGCGTGTGTCCGGGCAACAACGAGAGTGCCGGCAAACGGCGTTCCGGTCGTGTCCGCGCGGGGAACAAGGCTCTGCGGGCCACCCTGACGGAGTGCGCCCTCGGAGCAGCCCGCACCTCGTCATCGCAGTTCCACGGCTATCACCAGAACATGAAAGCGCGCATCGGCCACAAGCGCGCGACCCTGGCGACGGCGCACAAGCTGCTGCGCACGATCTACGCCATTCTGCGGGACGATCATCCGTACCGCGACCCCAAGGTCAACTACGAGAGCCTGCTGGTGAAGCGCAACGCGTCCCGCTGGATCCGCATGCTGACCAAGCACAACTACCTCAACGAGGTCCGGGCACTCGCCTAGGCAGAGCCCGCCAGCCTACAGACAGCAGCGCAGGTCCTTCCACCCACCGTCGTCGGGCCCAAGGCCACAGATCGGGGCTGCCTTGGGACGGCACCAACCGGAGGCCCACGCGTCACAGTGCCGTGGCAAGCGAAGCGCGCCACGGCCACAGCCGAATTGTGTCCGCCCATCCGAGTGTTTCATGGCAAAAACCACCTTCTTCTGCTTCGCGAATCACCACCTTCAGCTTCATGCCTCTTCAGTCCGGGAGCACATTGTAGCCCTTGGACTGGCCAAGCGTACGATTCCACTGAGACCCGTTCGACGAGCGCCTGGAATTGGTTACCTGATCAAGGTTGGACCCAGCCACAGGTCGCTGAAACGCGGATACTGTCGTTCGTCGGGCTGCCTCTTCCCTCTTCATCGGGTCGTCCGGAAGGCCCCGCGCATTGATCGATAAGGACTGATAGGACTATCCGGTCTCTTGTTCCGTGCGAGAGTAAACAGCATTCGCCGAATATCGTCGTCGTCCGCGACCACGATCATGGGGCGTGGACAACGTACGAGGTGTGGGAAGGGAGCAGTACGCCAGACTTCGCGCTGGACCTGATCTCGCCGACGGGTGAGGTACGCAACCACGTGCAGAAGAGAGGCTATACGCCCGGCTGAGCATTATGGAGTGGTTCGTGTTCCAGCTGGAGCCGCGGTGTGGGGGCCGCGGGTGGTCGCATACCGGCTCTGGGGCGGCAGGCATGTGGAGCTGATTCTGGATTTCGGTTTAGAGGGGACACTCGACCAACGTCAGGTGTGGTGATAGACGCGGGCGAACACACTGTCAAGGCCCCTGGCCCTAGCTCTAGGCGCTGGAACTTCGGCCTAGGCAGCCCTGATCTGTGGTCACTCCGGCGAGCGTGGGGCGCTTGGCCCTTGGGGATCAGCCGGAACGGAATCGCCGATCTGCCGAGTGTTAGCGGCATCGGCAAAATCTGGCCGCCCATGATTTCCCGGTGAAAGCGACACTCTATATTTAAGGCAAACTTTAATATGAGGGACACAAGAGAGCCTAGTTGCATGAGGATACGACATAGGATATGCTTCTAGACGAGTGGAAATTATGAAGTTGAGCAACAAGGAGCCTGCCGACCCTAGCCCTACTCAAGTGCCAGCGGATGCCATGGCCATCTTTGATGCGTTTCGCGCGAAGGGCGTGGATATCGCTTTGGCGTATACTGCGACCGAGAGGATCCGGGGACTGATCAATGAGAGATCCTTCGAGATTGCTCGCTTGCTGAGGAACGAGTTGAACGGAAAGATCGACTCTCTTGCGCACGAAATGCGGACTGGCTTTGCGGCTGTTCGAGAGCGTTTCGAGGGAATCGAAGAGCACCTAGTGCGCGTTGACAGGCGTCTGGACGGCGTCGAGGGCCGCTTGGGGAACGTAGAGGTGGGAGTCGCCGGTCTTCAGGGACGCCACGACTCGATCGACAAGCGGCTTGACTCGCTGGCATCGATGTTTCGATGGGGACTTGTACTTGTCGGCCTTGCGTTCAGTGTCGTCGGCGTCGTGCTCACTATTCTCGCGATGCTGTTGAGTCAAGCGCTGCAAGAGAACCGTCTGTCTGTCCGCCCAGCGGAAGGACCGCCGATTGGGATTGAGAGGCCCGAGCGAGCGGTCACCACTACGCACGACCCAGCGGCCAGATCTCCCGAGACCGCTGGCGACGAGCGTGACGTTCCCGCTGAGGACAATCGCGAGTAGCCATGCGCTCGGGGCTTGGTTCGGGGTCGCGCTCGCGTCGTTGCCCGAAGACATCGTCCTGCTCGACAGCCACCGTGTTTGGCCGCTCTCGTCGGAGCGGCGGCAACCGGCCCGACCGGTCCGGGACCAGAGCTCGAGCACCTGTACGGGGGCGATCGAGAATGCCGCAGCGTTCGGGCCGCGCATCTACCACAAGGCTTGGCGGTGCGGCGTGCAAAGCGCCGAGTGCCTTTGGAGTCTGAGTCACGTGTACTCTCGAGTCTCCATTGAGAGCATAGCCTTGTGCCGTGCGCGACATCACTTGCGGGAGGTCGTCCTCCAGCTGTTCCCTCTGGACCGGCAGCAAAGCTGCCGCTGGGTGCTCAGGCGGAATCGGGAACTCGACGGGGGTGGCATTCTGTCGTCCGCCAAGGCGCTCGTCGCAAGAGCCGGAGCCTACCGGCCTTGATTAGTAGTGCGCCTCCCAGCCGTGCCGAGGGCCAGCTCGCGATAGCCTTCGAGACGAGCCCGCCGGATAGTACGACCCTTGGAGTGCTTCCAAGAGGGTTGGTGTGGGCGGTGCTCGGGCTGGCGTTGCTTTGCGTCCCCGGTGTCGCCCAAGAGCGGCCCAACTTTGTCGTCATACTCGCTGACGACTTGGGCTTCGGAGATCTCGGCTGCTATGGGAACCGCCACATTCGGACGCCGAATCTGGACCGGATGGCCGCGGAGGGCATCCGATTGACGAGCTTCTATGCCCAGAACGTCTGTGGTCCGTCGCGAGCGGCACTGCTCACGGGCTGCTATCCGATCCGCCTCGCCGAGCCCGGCAACACCAAGGGGCCCCATACCATCCTGCACCCCCAGGAAGAGACCATCGCCGAGGTTCTGAAGTCCAAGGGCTATGTGAGCGCGCTGATCGGAAAGTGGCACCTGGCGGGATCCGGCGCGCGAGCAAGGGGGCCGGGGACCGGGCCGTACAAGAAGGAACTGCTTCCGAACAACCAAGGATTCGACTACTTTTTCGGCACTCCGTCGCACAACGGCACGACGCGCGAGGTCGAACCGGGAGGCTGGAAGACGGAACTGATGCGCAATGAAGCGGTGATCGAGAGCCCGACGGACCTGAATCTGATCACTAGGCGCTATACCGAGGAAGCCATTGAGTTCCTCGAGCAGAATCGCGATCGACCGTTCTTCTTGTACCTGTCCCATACGATGCCCCACGTTCCGCTCGGAGCATCCCCCGGTTTCAAGGGACGCTCTCCACGGGGCCTCTACGGGGACGTGATCGAGGAACTCGACTGGAGCGTGGGCAAGGTACTGGATACCTTGGAGAGGCTGGGTCTCGACGGGACTACGCTCGTCGTGTTCACGTCTGACAACGGCCCGTGGATCGAGGACCACCTGGGGGACTACGGTGGAAGCGCCTCCCCGCTCAGGGGCTACAAGATGACGACGTGGGAAGGCGGCCTGCGAGTGCCCGCAATCCTCCGCTGGCCCGGCCGGATTCCCGCCGGGCAGGTAAGCGATGAAATGGCGTCGACCCTCGACTTGCTGCCGACCTTTGCTGGCCTCGCCGGGGCACGGCTACCCAGCGGAAGAGTGCTTGACGGGATTGATCTCTGGGCGTGGCTCGAGGGTCGGTCCAAACGCAGCCCTCGCGAGACTTTTTTCTACTTCGGGTACACCCACTTGCAGGCGGTCCGCGACCGGCGCTGGAAGCTCGTCGTTGAGCGACCGGCCGACCCGCCGTGGACCACGTGGTACGGGCGCATGATCGACGCTGTCAAGGAACCCGAACTGTACGACCTTAGGTTCGACTGGAACGAGAGCCGGAATCTGGCCGCGCAGAACGCGACGATCGTGGGGCGCATGATGCGGATGGTCGAGCAGGTGCGTTCCGAACTCGGGGACTATGACCGGACTGGCTCCGGAGCCCGCTTTTTCGACCCGGGACCGCGCCGACCGGACATGGAAGCATGGCGAAGGTAGGCTCACCGGAACTCCCTCCGACCTGGGCGCGCTTGGCATGACCGTCAGGGATTCGATCGGCCGATTGCCGGGAATCTGGGCTGCCTTCCTGCGACTCGGCTGCATTGCATTCGGCGGGCCCGCTGCGCATCTGGCCCTCCTCGAGGACGAGTTCGTTTCGCGTCGCGGATGGCTGTCGCGACAGCGGTTCCTCGACCTCATGGGTGCCACCAACCTGATCCCGGGTCCCAACTCGACCGAGATGACGATGCACATCGGGTACGAACGGGGCGGAGCACTGGGGCTCTTCTCCGGAGGGCTTGGCTTCGTCCTGCCGGCTGCGGCAATTACTGCTGTGCTCGCGTCGATATACGTGAAGATAGGTACGCTTCCCAGTGCTGAAGCGTTCCTCCAAGGAGTTCGCCCTGCCGTCTTGGTGGTCATTCTGGGGGCTGTGGTCAAGCTCGGACGCAAAGCGGTTGCAAACGCAGGTCTCGCGGTGATCGCCACGGGGGTTGCTCTCGCCGTTCTGGCAGGAATCGGCGAGATCCCGGCGCTACTGGTTGGCGGCATCCTCGGCGGTTTGGCGCTCCTGGCACCTCGCGGTTTCCTAACGGGGACAATCGTTTCGCTCTGCATGCCCGGTTCCTCTATGGCTGCGGAAGGCCAGGGCGCCGGTCTCCGCGAGCTGGGTCAGTTCTTTTTCAAGGTGGGATGCGTTCTGTACGGTTCCGGCTACGTCCTGATTGCGTTCCTTGAAGGCGGGCTGGTCCAGGACTACGGCTGGGTCACCCAGCAGCAGCTGCTAGACGCGATCGCGGTGGGTCAGTTCACGCCTGGCCCGGTTCTGACCGCAGCAACATTCCTTGGCTACGTAGTTGGAGGGTGGTTGGGCGCTGTCGTCGCGACGGCCGGAATCTTCTTGCCCGGGTTCGGGTTTGTCTGGATCCTCAATCCGTTGGTCCGGCGACTAAGGACTTCCCGGATCAGCGCCGCCTTTCTCGACGCCGTCAACGCGGCGGCAGTTGGACTCATCGCGGCGGTTGCCATAGACCTCGCTCGGGTCTCGCTCGTGTCGGTCCCGGCTTGGATCTTTGCGTCCTGTGCTGCTGCGGCTCTGTTTCTGGGCCGATTGCCGGCTGCGTGGATCATCGCCGGTGCAGGTACGGTCGGACTGCTCTCGGCGCTCGCCGGACTCACATAAACGAGACTAACGACGGACCAGGCACGACCCCGTTCTCGAATCGGATCCCCAGCACAGTCCTTGCGCAAGACCTCTTCCCCTTTCCACCGGACCCCGCACGAATCGAAGGTTTCGCCCCGCTTTCCAGCTTCTCCTTCTAACTTGCCCAGTGCTTCACGTCTGGCTTTCTGGTTATCCAGTAGAGTCCCTCAAGCACTTCAATTCTGTGGCGATGCCAATTGCTGGCTCAGTACAGGAACTCATTGACCCCTCGCCTGCACGGGGCGGGGCAGGATCTGAAGTGAGAATCCGGCGCGTGGCGAGGAGTAGGCCTGTCGATCCCGATTGGGGTTGTCGGAGGGGCTTGGCGAGTCTGGCCTTGATGGCAGTCGGGAGGTGGCGGACGACGACGTGCGGGATCCCTGTCAGCAGGAGTTCGGAACGTCGCCGAGAGGTCTCGGTCCCCCGCATTCGATAGCCCCCCTTTCGCCATAGCGCGGAGGCTCACGTTTCTCGAGACGTCTCGGCAGTTCCCGAGCCCAGTCGCCGCACCTTCGGGATTACCGATAGATAGCGCGCTTGAAGCGGCTCAGCAGGACGGCAACGAGGAACGACTGGTAGGCGAGGCCGCCTAGGAAATAGGGCCAAACGGAGGGCGCGCCGCACTCCAACATCCAAAACACCTTCAGCGGCCAGTACAACGGGTCGATCCCGAATGCCAGTTGCCACGGCGACGAGACGAACCAGGCTACGATCGGTGGCCAGGTCAAGACGCCGGCCCCCTTGAGCAGGGCGAATCCCTGTACCTTGTTCGCCGCGAACGCGCCGACAAACAGTGCGTAGAGTGGAGTCACGGGAGCAGCCTGGATGGCGGCGGCGAGCGCTTGGACAACACCAACTGTGACCAGATCGGCGATCGCTATGCTCGCCATCATCACGGGCACGCTGACGGCCATCGGAATGGCTGTGCGGTAGACAAGGTATCCCTCGACCGTCAGCGGCGTGACCTGCAGCGCGGTGAGAGTGCGATCGTCCCGCTGATCCAGAAGCAGGAAGCCCACCACCGATCCCAGCATTGTCGGGACCATGAGGACGAGGAAGCTGGTTAGCAGCGGGTAGTAGGGAGTGAGGTCGAACCCGTAGCGGTCACCAAGCCAGTGGGAGACTGCAGGGGTACCCCACCGGAATAGAAGGGCGAAGACGATCGGAACGGCAATCAGCCAACGCAGCAGGCTGTCTCTCGCAACGCTCTTGAGGTCGACCGGTCCGAGGGCCCGGACCACGGCGAGTGCCGTCGGCATCAGCGGCTTCCCTCCTGGGTCACGATGAAGCGATGGAAGGCTCGCCGGGAGGCCAGCAGGAGCAATCCTGTCCAGACAGCGGAATAGAGTACCCCGTAGACCCATTGCCACGGTGGAATCGGCCCAAATGCACCAGTCAGGAGTACGAGTGGCGCCGAGAAGGGATGAAGATAGAGCAGCCATGTGTCCCAGAGGCCGAAGTAGCCCAGGACCGGAAGCGAAAGAACTACCGTGAACAGGACCGAGGGAAGGAGGAACTCGTTGATCGATTCGTACCGCACCACAAGAAGGAATCCCGTCAGCGTGTAGAGGAATGCAGCTAGGACGATTCCGCTGAACAGCGGGCCTCCGGCAAAGCCCCAGCCGTACGCCGACCAGACAATGATGATCTGCTCAACGAGCGAGAGGGTGGTGAGCGCTACCATCTTCGATACGAGGTACTCCCAGCTCGTGAGCGGTGTCACCACTTGGGCTTCGAGGCTTCCTTCGGCCTTTTCGAGCAGAACAAGACCTGCCAGGAAGTAGAAGTTGACCATTACTAAGTTGCCGAACACGAAGACCGGCAGCACATAGCCCCAGTCGACCGATGGGAGCCGGGTGAGCAGGACGAACCAGCAGGCCAGAACGAATGCCACCGCGTAGTAGAAGCCGTTCCGCAGTTGCAGCCGGAGATCCAGCCGAAGGGTCGCCGCCAGTCTGCGCATGGGTTCAGTGCAGGCTGCGGCCGGTGACGCGGACAAACACGTCCTCAAGCGTCGCTTCCTGCGAGTGAATCGTATGGATCTCGACCTCGCGCAGTAAGGCCAGGAAGTCGGCGTTGGCACCGATCCCGTCAAGCGGGAACTCGGATCGCCCGGGTATGCCGTCGATTGTGTGCTCCACGGCGACCTTCCGTGCACCGTGTGCCAGTTTCAGCTTGTGCGGCGATTCGACGATCCCGATCTCTCCGTTGACGATGAAGGCCACGCGATCGCACAGCTCATCGGCCACCGTCATGTCGTGCGTAGTCAGGAAGACAGTGCGCCCGGCCTGCTTCATATCGCGGATCAGACTTCTGATGCGTCTCCCGCTGACAGGATCGAGACCCATGGTAGGTTCGTCCAGGAAGACCAATCGGGGGTCATTGAGCAAGGCACGCGCAACTCCAAGGCGCGTCTTCATTCCCTTGGAATACTCGGAAACGAAGCGCCCTCCATCATCCGCCAGGTCCACCATCTCAAGCAGTGCTTCCGGCCTTCGTGTCGTTCCCCGGTAAAGGGCCCGGAAATAGCTCAGATTCTCCAAGCCGGTCAAGCGAAGGTAGTGGTTTGGAAGCTCAAACGAGACGCCGATCTGCTCGTAGTAATCGGCTCCCCAGTCCGCTAGGTCGCGGCCCAGCGCCGAGATGGTGCCCGTGTAGCCCCGCAGCAAGCCGATGAGGAGCTTTTGGGTGGTGGACTTGCCCGCCCCGTTCGGCCCAAGAAAGCCAAAGACTTCGCCGTGGTCGATGCGGAAGCGCAAGTCCCGTACAGCGGGACGTGGCCCTGACCGATAGGTGAAGGTCAGTCCGTCGACGTCCACTGCCGGCATTTGTTGCGCCCTCGCACTACCCTTCGGAAGGGCTAGGAACAAGGCGTGCCGCTAAGTCGGCCGCCGAATGGCATCTAACCCGGCATAGGCTATCACAGCGACCTCCGAGCGAGGGGCATAGCGATGCTTGCCAGCAGCTGCTGTCGGCTGTGACTGGTCACTACGGGATCGCAGCATATGCGGAGCGGCCCGGATTTGAGCATTCCGCCACCTCGCTAGCGCGCACGATGCGGCTCTCCTCCCGATTCTGGGGAAGACCGGCGGTTCGCCCAGGAGCGTCTTGCCGGAGCTGGCCGTAGGGCCCGAGTTGGAGGAGACGTCCGTTCAATCCAGCACGTCGAGAACTGCCTGGCGGAACGATCGGAACGCCTCTGTCCCGAAGAGAACGAATGTAACCCGCTCCAGATTGTCCGGCGTCGTGCGAGTAGCGGCAACGACCGCGGAGATCGCCACCCTTGCGGCATCGTCCATCGGGTATCCGTAGACTCCCGTGCTGATCGCCGGCAAGGTCAGCGACCGCGCTCCAAGCGTGTCAGCGAGCTTGAGGCAGGACGCATAGCACCGTGTCAGGACTGAAGCCTCACCGCTCATGCCATCCCGGTAGACCGGTCCGACCGCATGCAATACCCACTTTGCCGGCAGATTGCCCGCGCCGGTGTGAACGGCCTCTCCCGGTGGGCAGCGCCCGATCCTCGCCCGAAGCTTGTCCAATTCGGCCATGATCGACGGCCCGCCGGCTCGGTGTATCGCGCCGTCTACGCCTCCTCCGCCCATCAGCTCCGTATTGGCGGCGTTTCCGATAGCGTCCGCAGGGACCGTTGTGATGTCACCCATTCGCACGCCGATCTGGAGCCCTTCTATGTCGATCACGAGTCTAGCGTCAAGCACCCGACCAAGTATAGGTGCGCTGTGCCCAACGTCTTCCGTCAGTGGCCCGGCGGCGGGTTGCGTGAAGTCTGGAGGAGCAGCCTGCCCAGAGCCAAGCGCTCGTCGGCCCGGCTAGAACTGTATTACGCTTGAGACATGCCCGAGAGGATGGTGCGCTGCGTAAAGCTCCAGCGCGAGTTGCCCGGTCTGGACGAGGTTCCCTTCGAATCAGACCTAGGACGCAGGATCTACGACAACGTGTCGAAGCTGGCGTGGGCGCAGTGGGCCGAGCACCTGAAGATGGTCATCAATGAGTATCGGCTGAACCCGGCGACCCTGCAGGCCCAAGAAATGATCATCCAGCAAATGGAGGCGTACTTTTTCGGAGAAGGTGGCGCTCCGCCCCCTGAGTACGTCGCCCCCACCCAATGAGACGCGCCGAGCTCTTACTGCTGTTCGCCCTCGGGGCGTGGAGCTGCGGCACGGTGTTCATGTGGCAGACAGCGATCCGCAGTTTCGCGGTTGCCGAGCACGTCGCCGCCGCCGAGAATGATGGCGTGGCCGAGGCCGCGACCGGCTTGCAGGCGAGTTCCCTGCGCGAGATTGCCCGGTACCAGGCATCCGAAGTCAACCGGCTTTTCTTCACAGGATGGGGATGGGCGCAGCTTCCGCTCGCGGTGGCAGCACTGGCGCTGGCTTGGCGGGCCGGATCCGGTAGGGTCTCGGTCGCGCTCCTCGGCGTGATGCTGGCAATCGTGGCCTTCTTGGCGCTCTACGCGGTCCCGGAGACTGTGCGATTGGGCCGAGTCATGGATTTTGCAGATGACGGTGCTCACCCGGCTGTCGAGCAGGCATTCTGGCGCCTACACCATTCGTACACCGCGTTGGACATGGTGAAGTTCGGCCTTGGGTTGCTGGTCGCCGGGCTCGTCTGGCGCCGGGCTCCATCGGCAACCTGAGGGTTGGCAGCGAGCCCGCCCTTTCCGCGGAGAAGTCCGCCGGCTCCTGTCTACACCAGGGCCGTACGCCTGCCGCAGGCCTGCCTAGCGTCCTCGCCTCAGGCAGGGCCGGCTCTACACTTGTGGGGCGTTGAGGGCAATCGGGGCGTTGGCAGTGCGGCCCGTCGCTGATCCTTGATGACACATCGCTATCTCAGGAATCGGGGAGGGTCAACCGGAGATCGGTGTGTGGGAACGTTCCCAGTCAGGTTCGGAGGCCGGCATCGGTGCGGAAGATCGCCGGTGCTGACCCTCGTTCTTGGGCTTGCTATCCCCATTTCGGTCGCCACCGCTTCTGCCTCTGACGGTGGCCAGTGCAAGGGGTGCCACCCCGGGATTGTGGAGAGCTACCAGCTGACAGGAATGGGGCGGTCCATGCAAAGTCCTGGGCCGGACCACCCAACCGGGGTGTATCGCCACGGGCTGTCAGGCACCAGCTTTCAGGTGTCGTCCACAAGCGATGGATTGGTTCAGGTGATCGAACGGGCCGGCATCAGCGCCCGCTATCCGGTCGAGTTCGTCATCGGTTCCGGCAACGCCGCCTTCGGGTACATCGTTCGCGCTGGGGACGCAGCGTTCCAGTCGCCCCTCACCTACTACACGGAGCACGGCAGGTGGGGTATGGCTCCCGGGATGGAGTGGGAAGCCGCCCCGGACTTTGACAGACCTGTGACCGCCGAGTGCCTGTGGTGCCACGCGGGCCGTCCGATCCAAGTTGCGAGATCCCTGAACCGCTATCGGGAGCCAATCGCCGAGCCCGCCGCGATTTCGTGCGACCGATGCCACGGTCCGTCGGACCGGCATCTGGTCGAACCCTCCACGGGGTCGATCTTCAATCCGGCCCATGCCCCGCACCGAGAGCGCGACAGTGTCTGCGAGCAGTGCCACTTGGGCGGTCTGGTCAGAGTCCCAAACCCTGGACAGTCGTTCGCGTCATTTCAGCCCGGAAGACGTTTGGAGGAGTTCTGGTCGGTATTCCTCGGGAGTTCCCGCCAGGCGAGGGGACCGGACAAGTTCCAGGTCGTGAGCCACGTGGAGCAACTGGCGCTCAGCCGCTGTGCTCAGCAATCCGGTGACCAACTCTGGTGTGGCACGTGCCACGATCCACACCAGTCCCCGGCCGACCCGCGTGGCCACTTCGCGGCCCGGTGCCTCACTTGTCACGCCCAGTCGCTGCCGAATGGCCATTCGGAGCTGAGCGGGGGCTGCGCCTCCTGCCACATGTCACGGCGGCAGTCCCACGACAGCGGACACAGCGCATTTACCGACCACCGCATCTCGCGGCACCCGATTCCCGAGCAAGAAGTGCCGGCCCCAGAGGCCCTGCGTCCGTGGCGGCCCATCGCTGGGCCGCTCGGCCGACGGAACCTTGGCGTGGCCAACGTCCTTCAGGGACAGAGGCAGGGTTCGCTAGAAATGGTGCGGCGGGGACTCCGGCAGCTTCGGGGCGTATTGGTGGATTTCCCGAGAGATGAGACCCTTCTAGATGCTCTAGGAACAGCGCTGCTGATCAACGGGAACACCAGCGAGGGCCGGCGGATGCTCGAACGGGCGATTGGCACAGGCCGCGCGGGGGCCTTGCAGCATAACGCCTTGGCCGCGGCATGGCTGTCGGCCGGCCGACCTGAGAAGGCCGTCTCGGCGCTTGAGGAGGCCATAGGCACTGACCCTTCCCTAGAGTCCAGCTACCGGATGCTTGCCCGGATCCACCGGGAGGGCGGCAGCGCGGAACTGGAGACGCAGACATGGCAGCGCTTGCTTCGCCAGCGTCCCCGACTCATTAATGCACGCTTGGAGCTGATGCTGGCCGCCGGGGAATCGAAACCTTGAGCCTCCGGTGGGAGCAGTCATTTCAAGGCGGGGGGGGTTGCGGGCCCTGTACGCTGTTGGTACGCTCTCCCGCACGGGGCCGGTAGCTTGGCTTCGGCCGATCTTGCCCGACGTAGTCCTATGATGGCCGTCAGAACCACCGAGAGGGCCCTGCGACTTGTTGGCCAGCAGCTGCGCTACGACCGCCACTCTGGTTGCAGGAATCGATCAGGCCATGGGGTGGTTCCGTAGGTGGCGAGAATGAGCTCCGGAGGTGGACTGGGGCGTCGGGCCATTCTCTTGGGCGGGCCGACCGCCTCATTGTTGCCCACATCGTGTCGGCAGGGGGCCCCTGGTTCGGGGGACGGTCTCTGGGAGCCTCGCATCTCCGAGAACGTTGGCGATCTCGACGACGCTACGCTGCGCTGGATGGCACAGTTGGGCCTCAAATGGGTCGTGCTTCAAGGCACCGACTGGGTGGACCGCGAAGGCAAGGGCCATTGGTCCGAGCAAGACCTTGCAGTGCTCCAGGCCAGGTGCGCGGAGTTCGGCCTTCGCCTCCACTCCCTGATGTTGCCACTGGCGTGGCTCATGAACTCCATGCTCGGACATCCGGGTCGCGACCGTGACATCGAGTCCATTCGCACGAGTCTTGCCGCCGCCGGAGCCGCGGGAGTTTCCGTAGTCGAGTGGCGTTGGTCTCCGGACTTCCGCTGGGGAGCGGACGTGGGCTACTACGACAAGCCAGGCCGTGGAGGGGCAACGTACAAGGCCTTTGACCATGACTTGGTCCGCGATGCCCCTCCATTCGAAGGGATCGGCACGATCTCCAAGGACGACCTCTGGAACCGCATGCTGTACTTCACAAGCGGTGTCATGGACGCGGCCGAGCGGTCGGGTGTGAAGATGTCGCTCCACCCAAAGGACCCGCCTGTCAGGGCCATGCGCGGCGTCGGTAGAATCCTGACCTCAACCGAGGAGATCGAAGCCTTCCTTGCCGCCGTGCCCAGCCCCGCGAACGGTTTCACGTTCTGCCAGGGCACCGTCACTGAGATGGGCGTCGACGTCATCGACGCAATTCATCGCATCGGCGGCCTCGGGAGGATTCATCACGTGCACTTCCGCGCTGTCAGGGGCAGTGTTCCGCGTTACGAGGAGACCTTCATCGACGAGGGAGATGTCGACATGCTGGAAGCCATGCGCGCCTACCGGGACGTTGGCTATGAGTTGGCAATCGTCTCCGACCACACCCCGAGCATTCCCGGAGACCTTCCGGGGCGCAAGATCGGCAGGTCGTTCTCACATGGCTACATTCGCGGGCTTGTTCAGGCGGTGAACGCATGACCCTGGCCAGGCGGGACCTGCTCCGCGACGCTGCGGCCTTAGCAGTCCTCTCGGCGGCAATCTGCTCGGCGGGGGCCCAAGGCGAAGGGCTCAAGGTTGGCAAGGGGCTGCGCGACCTGTCCGACGAGACGCTCGACTTCTTCAGGATGCTGGGCGTGCGCCATGTCGCCATGCCAAGTTCCTACTCCCTGACTCGCAGGCGTCGGGGTCTCGTCCCCGCCACAGATACCGGCCCCAGATCTGACGCTCCCATGGCCGTATGGGATCGCGAGGAGCTCATTCGCATAAAGGAACGGCTCACAAGCAAGGGCTTGGTCCCCTTGATGGTCCGCCTGGGCAGGCTGCAGCAAGTCATTCACGGCGGACTCTCCGCAGCAGCGGAACTGGACGCAGTCAAGGCAAATGTGCGCCTTGCGGGGGATCTGGGCATCCCGGTGATGGAATACAGCTTCACTGCGCTGCGTGGTTCGGAGGGCTATGGGCGCACAGTAGGGCCCGCGGGCATCGGGCTGCGGGACTATGACGAAGCTAGGACGCGGGACCTTCCGCCGCTGCCCAACGTAGGCACCCAC
The DNA here is from genome assembly GCA_965203925.1 of Bryobacterales bacterium. GTDB lineage: Bacteria > Acidobacteriota > Terriglobia > Bryobacterales > UBA6623 > VXMF01. The sequence goes on along the minus strand of OZ241924.1, from coordinate 5,508,443 downwards.
ACCCGGGAGCAGCTCTGGGAGCGCCTTTACGGCTTCCTCCAGGAGGTCATTCCCGTCGCCGAGCAGGCAGGCGTTCGTTTGGCCATGCACCCCAACGACCCGCCGATCCCGTCTTACCGGGGAGTGGCACAACCCGTGCGGTCACTGGCGGACCAGCGGGAATTGATCGAGCTGGTCAACAGTCCAGCCAATGGAATCACGCTTGACACCGGGGTAACCACCGAGATGGGAGAAGATGCCGTCGAGGCGATCCGTTTCTTCGGAGGTCGGGACCGGATCAACCATGTCCACTTCCGCAATGTTCAGGTTGAAGTGCCGTACTACAAGTACCTGGAAGTTCCGCATGACGCGGGAGACTGCGACATGCTTGCGTGCATGCGTGCATTTCGGGAGGTCGGCTACCGCTATCTGCTCATTCCCGACCACACGCCCGAGTTCACCGACGACACAATTGGGTCTGAGATGGGATGGGCCTTCGCGATTGGGTACCTTTCCGCGTTGCGCCACGCCGCCGAGTCAGAGCGCTCCGGCTAATCCCTAGGGCAGCGACCGCGCCGCAGGACCAACCCGTGGCCCCGGCCAGCAGTGTCGCTTGGCGTGCCGAGCGTCCCAGGCAATCCGACAGCTTGGGATGGCACACTTCTCCGTCAGATGAATGGGGCCTTGACCTTGTCTGTGTTCTTGAGCGGGTACTTGGGCAGGTTGCCCCCGGCATCTTCCAGGATTCGTCGTCGGGCATGCCGGACACGCTCGGGTGCGCGGTCCGCGATCGTCCGCGCGAATGGATCGCTGGCCTCAAGGTCGAAGAGACGGGTGTTCTGCCAGTGGACGTTGGAGAAGTACCAGCTCCTTTCGTCCCGGTACCACACGCAGTTGCTGTAGCGGCACGTGAGGTACTCTCGGTTCTCGAAGTGGCCGCCTTCCAACAGCGGCAGCAGGCTCTTGCCCTCAAGGCCGCCGTCCGGTGTAACCCCGGCCGAGTCGCATACGGTGGCGGGGACATCGAGCGTATAGACCAGATGCTGAAGCCGCTTCCCGGCTCCCGAACCGCTCGGGTGCCGGACCATTAGCGGGATGTGCATCGTGCCCGGATAGAGTGCCCCGGCGGGCTTGCCGGTCACTTGCTCGAGATTGTCCGCGAAGTTCGTGCCATGGTCGCTCACGAAGATAACCAGCGTCTCTTCCTTCTTGCCGGTTTCCTCAAGTTTGTCCATGAGCCTGCCGAACCAAGTGTCGACCATGGTCACTAGGCCCGAGTAGTGCGCCCGGATGTCCTGCAAGCCTGCCTCCGGGATCGGATTCTGGTGAAGCGTGCTGTAGGGGACGGTCAGGCGGGTCTTGCCTAGATAGCCGGGATCACGGTACATGTCGTAGTACTTGCGGGGTGCCTCCCAGCTCTCATGCGGATGGAATGTGTCGACGTAGAGGTAGAAGGGACCCGAATGTCGGTTCTCCTCGAGGAATCTCATCGCCGATGTGAACGTTCTCGGTGTTGCGAAGTCCATCTCGCTCGGCTCGAACCCTCCGAGGTTCGCCACGTGCATCGGCCCTCTCGCCGATTCGTAGCGCGCAGTGATCCTAGCGGCGTCGTAGGGCGCCGGCGACCGGTACCGGTCCTCTGCGTTCCCGCGAACGAAGTCCCACTGCCGGAAGCCTCTCGTGAAATTCTGGGCCGGCACGAAGTAGTGCGGGACGTCGGAGACGAAACCGCAGCGGTAACCCGCCTTGTCCAGTGCCTCCGCGATGGTCCCCTCGTCAGGTGACATCGGCTGCCAGCCCGGCAGGTACACGTTGTCCCAAGGGATTGGCTCGTAGTCGCGAAACGGGAATGCCCGGCGCCCTGAATGCAGCGTACGCCGAGTGGGAATCGTCGGCAGGGCCTCCGGGTGCGCGCGCTCGAATACGGCGGCCTCGCGGGCAAACCGGTCGAGGTTCGGAGTCTGGACCTCTGTGCTTCCGTATGGGCCCAAGAACGCAGTCCGCAGCGTATCGGAGACCACCACAACTATGTTCCAACGTGGGGCATTGACGCCTTGTGAAGCTGCGGACGCGGCCGCAGGGACAATGGCCGGGGCGCTCGTGACGGACTTCAGAAACTCGCGGCGTTGCATGGCATCTCCATCGTCGCCCGAGGCAGGGCGCTGCACGGCAGCATACTGCATCGACTGGTTGGGGGGGATTGCAGTCCTCCAGCCAACGGCCGCCGAGCGCAGGTCCGTTCCCCATTCACTCGGACGCCGGCTTGCGACTCCAGAGAGCGCAGAATACGATGGTTGCGACCCGGACCTGCGCAGGCCCGGGGGCTTGGATTACGGGCGCTACCCTAAGCCGCTGGCCGGCCCGCACAAGCGGCTGGCACACCGCGACCATGTGGGATCCCTTGACATTGTGGCCGCTGCAACGCCAAACCGGCTTAAGCGTTTCTTCGAAGTACCCTCCGCCCCCGCGCGAGCCGTCCCGACTCACCGAATCCAAGTGCTAAGGTCCATCAGAGTGATCAGTCGAAAGTTCCTAACATTGTCCAGCCGCCGTGACCAGCCGCGATCGCACTGCCTCCTGCCGTTGATAGCTGCCACATGTGCCCCGATACTCTCGGCCGACCTCGTCGAGCAGGGTCCGGGGGATTCACCCCCCTCGGGCCTTCTGGCCGGCGTCGCTAGGGCGGACATCGCCCCACCCGTTGGTATTGCCCAGATGAACTGGGGTTCGCAGACTCACGTGCGGGCAGCGGGTGTCGATCCCGCCGGAATGAAGGCGACGGCCCTCGTGCTCTCAGATGGGTCCAGCAAGTTCGCGATGGTCGACGTAGACCGGATCCTTGTGGCAGGCCTCGAGCCGGCGATCGAGGCGGCGTCCGAGAGAACCGGTATCCCCCGCGAGCACATTCGCATCGGGGTGTCGCACACGCACGCTGGCGTTTATGTCAGCCCGGCCAAGGGACCCCCCGGCCTCGATCTCACGCCGCTCGCGGACATGGCCGAGAGGTATCGCCTTTCCCTGATCGACACGATCGCTGGCATCATCGAACTGGCCGACCGCCGCTTAGAACCGGCTCACATCCACGGTGCATCGGGGCATGGAACGATCAACATCAACCGCCGAGTGAGAGCGGACGGGGACCGACCGCCCGCTGTGGGCAGGAATCCGGACGGCGTTGTGGACCGCGAGCTCGTGGTCTTCCGCATCGACGACGGGAAGGGGCAGACCATGGCAGTGATTGCGAACTTCCAGTGCCATGGGACCGTGCTCGCCTATGAGAATCAATTGATCTCGCCAGACTGGGTCGGAATGATGCGCGTGACCGTTGAGAGAGCTCTTCCCGGAGCGCTCAGCCTGTTCTTCCAGGGTGCTGCCGGAGATCAGGGGCCGATCGAGGGCTTCAGCGGGGATCTGTTGGTTGCGCACAGGCTCGGTCGGACCCTGGGCCATCAGGTGGCTGCGATCGCGATGCAGATCGAGACCGTTAGGCGCGTCCCGAAGTTCGAGGGCTTTGTTGAGTCGACCGCCTACCAGGCAAAGCAGCACTGGCGTGTGCTGGGGCCTAGGGACGCGACCCTCCGATTCGCTTCGGATACGATCGATGTCCCCCGCCGCACCTACTCGCCGGAAGAGGTAGCATCGATGCGCCGCAGGCTTCAACGAGCGCGCAGGCAGTTCGATGGTTTGCCGTCCGACGCAGGACCTTTGGAGCGCCACCAAGCAGGGGCACGCGTCCGGAGATTCGCGGATCTCCTTCAGCAGTGGTCGCGGTCGGTAGAACCCACACCCCTGCAGATCGAGGTGCAGGCGCTTCGGGTTGGGGAACTCGCCCTCGTGGCGATGCCGGGCGAGCCGTTCTCGGAGATCGGCACGGCGGTCAAGTCCGCGTCTCCGTTCCGATTCACTATGTTCTGCGGGTATTCCGACGGCGTCGGAGGAGACTACGTTCCCACCGCCGATGAGTACCCGCATGGAGGCTACGAAGTGGAGCGGACCCCGTACGGCCCCAGCGCCGCACAGCTGGTGATCGAGGCGGCGTCAGCGCTGCTCGAGCGAATCCGTTGAGGGGACTGGCCTCGGGCGGCTGGCCCGGCCGGTCGCGGATGGCCGTAGGGGCCGTGGGCGCTACGGCGACCTGTAGGGTCTTGCCGGGCGTTCCAGCGTGAGATCACCGCATCCGAGGCTTGGCCGCGTGCCCGATCACTCCTATTCGAAATGACCTCTGCATCAACTGTCCGCAAAGTATGTCGCGCCGATTGCAGAAGTCCTTGCATTAACCCCGGACAAGAGTATCCGATTCTCCTTGATTTTCTGGTGATCGGAAACCCTAGCCGATAAGGCTCTAAGGTTCGTCATCACACGGATCTCTGCATCCGACCTGTCCCATCTGTGTAGCCTGACTATCGCGCCCTTTCACACGGTAATCCTACGGTGCAATTCGCTCCACTCATGATTGGCTGGTAGTCTACGGGGCAGTCGTGCCCTTCCCGGAGACGGATGCGAAAGGAGGGCCCGTGCGGGAGGGCCGCTACGTTGTTCTCGCTTTCCTAGAGGCCCAAGGTTCGTGGGGCCCCGATAGAGCCGCACGGGACGTGGCGCTGGGGTGGCTCACAGCGCAGATGGGCCGTGACATCCCCGAAAAGGCGTGGACGGTCCGCAAGTATCGCGCCGATTCGAACACCAGCCAGCTCCAGACGCGGCGACGCCGCAAGGACGGCGGCCACGTCTGGGCGGCGTGGGTGCGCAGTCCAGTGGATGGCGAGCCCGACCAATGCGTCATCACGGAGGTCCTCGTTCGAGTCGCCGATTCTGAGGTCGTGTGCGTCGGGCTGCGTCTGCTGGCGGAGGCGGCTGAGGACCTCGACGAATCCCGGCTTCGCAGCCTACAGGCAAGAGTGGCCCTTAGCGGAGCCATCCAATCCTATTGCGAGCTGTACGCCGCGTTGACCGGTTCACACAAGCCCCCTGCTGCCCTGCGGACCGAACGGGAGACAGTCGAATTCGCTCAACGCCTGCTCGATCCTCAGCGGGCGAAGCCCGTAATCGTGATCAGCACGCGCAAGGGTGCCGAGAAGCCGTCGGCCATCAACTTCGGTTCCAGCAGGCTGGCGCGCCACACCCACGGCCTCGCCGATGTGTTCGTGCTGGTCGCTAGGCAGACATGGGTCTTGAAGGACCAGGTCGGCAGGAAGAACTCCGTATTCAACGGAGCCGCGCGTATCTATATGCCTGGTCTCAAGAAGGACAGCGAGCCGCGGCGCCATAAGTACTGGACTGTTGCGGGGGGTGCGAGCAGGGAGAAGCGGCGGCGGGTGGAGATGGAGATTCAGGCACACGCTGCCGCCGCAAGCGCGAAAGCCTACCGGTTTGACCGCGGCACCTTGCCCTACGGCTGGGCGCGGCGCCTCAAATGGCGCCCAATCCGGCGACGCCGATCGGAGTGTCCACCCGGGACGCTGCCCGATGCAGATCGGCTCCAACAGGTGCCCGCGGATACGGAACCGACACCTCGGGGCAAGTCCGCCGGCACGGGCGGCCGCCCATCCGATTCTCCAAAGGGGTGGGTCGGGCGGCTGGCGTCCATCGCACGCGACACGGTCGAACTCTGGCGCGATCCGTGTGGTGCACCTGCGAGAGTGCTGCGCGCCGAGCTGTCCGAGACAGAGCGCAGGCTTCGAGAGTCGGAAGAGAACCGAATCGCAATCAAGAAGAAGGCCACAGAGGCCCGGGAATGGGCTGACGCTCTTGAAGCCGAGAATGACGAGTTACGAACGCGGGTGGCGGCCGAGACTGAACGAGCCGACCGACTCGATGCTCAGGTGAAGCGGCTCAAGCCGCTTCCCGTGAAATGGGACGAGTTCTTGGGATGGTGCAAGAGAGACCTCGCCGGAAGGCTGACCCTGCATCCCAACGTGAACAGAGAGATCCAGCGTGCGATGCACGACAAGTACGAGAAGGTCGACGAAGCTGCCAAGGGGCTGCGGTGGCTCGCTGAGGCGTACCGGGACAGTCGGTTGCACGGAGCCGGCACCGACCTTCGTGGGCGGATCGCCACAGTGGATGGCCTCCACAACGAACCCTGCGGGCAGGACGCCTACCGGATCGAGTGGAACGGGAAGATGCGAATGGTGGACTGGCACCTCAAGCACGGCACGTCCATCGACCAGAGGCGGTGCCTCCGGATCTACTACTTCTGGGACGATGAGCTCGGCCAGGCTGTGATCGCGCACATGCCTTCACACCGGGGAAGTCCGGGCTGAGACCAGAGCCGCGTGGCCGCCGCCACGCGACCAACACGCTCTGTCCGGCCTGGGCCCGAGCTTGCGTGCGCGGCGTACGTCGCTACTTGTCGGAACGGGGGAAGGGCACCCAGCCCGGAGCCGACGTGCGAATGCTCCAGAGTTCGCCTCCCGCAGTCACGAACAGCGTCCGCCAGTCCGGTCCCCCGAAGGCGCAGTTGGTGACCTCGTCGGTTGGGATCGGGAGAAAACCCAGCAATTCGCCGTTGCCGGAGAGCACGTAGACTCCTCCCTTGAACCGGTCCGCGGACTCGTGCGGCGGTCTGGGATCGTTCCGACCGGCTGCCACGAACAGCCGGCCTTCCTGGTCCATCTCCAGGCCGTCGGGGCCGCGGCCATCCGCCCAGTCGAAGACCAGCGTCCGTTGCGAGGCATCCACAGTGCCGTCGCCGTTCAATGGGAATCGCCAGAGCTTCCGTGCCCCACCCTCGGAGTTATTGTTGTCCGCCACGTACAGGTGCTTGTCCCCCGGAGACACCAGCAGACCGTTCGGGCGGTCCGCCTCGTGCGAAATGACCCGTGCGACGGTTCCGTCGGGATCGATGCGGTAGACGCCCTCGACGATCCGGCCCGCGTCGTCCCGCATCTCCATGCCTTCCCTCGGGCCGTACCGCGGGTCGCTGAAGTACACTCGCCCCTTCGAGTCGACCGTGAGGTCGTTGGGCGAGTTGAAGCGCATGCCCCCGTATAGGTCGGCGAGGACGGAGACTGTCCCGTCCGCCTCCGTGCGTGTCACCCGCCGGGCGCGCGCCTCGCAAACTGTGAGCCGGCCTTCGCGGTCCACAAGCAGGCCATTGGCCCCGGCACCCTCCCGGTACACGCTCACGGCCCCCGAAGCTGTCCGCTGGCTGATGCGGCCATGCCCGGTGAAGTACAGCACACCACGGGGGTGCCACACCGGCCCTTCTCTGGCGCCGATGTCGCCGTGCAGCACAGGCTGTGCGCCGCGAGCAAACGGTCCTCCTGCCCTGCACCCTGTTGCGACTGCGAGGCATGCGAGAAACTTGCGTCGGCTCCACATCAAACGGAAGGGGCTGGCAATAGGGTAGGCAAATTTGCCGGGTTTGCGCAACGTGCCATTCAGACGGCTCGGCTCTCGACGCCCCGCTCCGGCCGGCGTGTTCCGAAATCTCTCGGGAGGAGGACCCTCAGAACGAGGCCCAGCGGGCTCGGAACGGCACAAAGAACTTCGTAACGGCCGTCGCGGCCAAGATGCCAGAGGAGCACTACGGCTTCAAGCCGGCGCCCGAGAGCCAGAGCTTCGGCGACTTGGTGGCCCACACTGCCAACTTTGCGATGGGCGCGTGCTCCGGTCTCAGCGGCCAGCGGAGGCGAGCTGGGGTCGATGGCGGCGCGTCCAAGGCGGATTTGGCGGCCGCGCTCGCCAGTGCGATGGCAGAGTGCGACAAGGCGTATGCCGCGACCGATGCCAGCAATGCGACTGAAATGATCGAGGGCCGCTGCGGATCGAGTTCGCGGCTTTGTCCGCTTTTCCGGGACACCATCCACATCGAACACGAGTATGCGCAAATGGCCGTGCACATGCGCTTCAATGGCCTCGTGCCGCCGTCCAGCGAAGGACGCTGAGCCAACCGTCAGCGCCGGTGGTCCGCGTTGGCGGAACCTCCGAGGGCTTAGCCAACCGCGCGGCTGTGCGCCGGTGTCTCCACATCGGCCACTTCCACCCATACGCCCGATGCGCGAGCAGAAGCTGCCGCGGCGTGAATGGCGGCCAGTGTGTGCAGGCCATCCTCACCGGTCGGGTAGTCCGGAGCCTTGGAGAGCGTCCCTCCGTCCCGTCGCCGCCTGATGTCGTCGGCAATGTCGGCGTAGATGTTGGCGAAGGCCGACAGCATGCCTTCAGCATGCCCGACAGTGATGCGAGAGCCGCGCCTTGCAATCTCCGACAGGCGTGCATCGCCCCGCTCCAGCACTTGGGTGGGCCGGCCAAGCGGCGTCCAGTGAAGCTGGTTCGGCCGCTCCTGGGCCCAATGGAGTCCGCCACGTTCCCCGAATACGCGGAGGGTGAGGCCATGGATCTGGCCCACGGCCAATGCGCTGGCCCATAGGCGGCCCACCTCTCCGCCGCTGAAGCGCAGCGCGGTCAGAGCGTCATCTTCCAGCGCCCTCCCCTCCACGCAAGAGGCAAAGTCGGCCGAGATGCTGGCCACGCGCCTCCCGAGCACGAAGCACGCCATGTGCAGGGCGTGCAGGCCTGTGTCGGCCAGGACTGAGCTCACGCCGGCCTGGGCCGGGTCGTAGCGCCAGCGGACACGCGGGTTGTCTTTGTCGCTCGCATCCGCGTGCGACCCATGCGCGAACTCCGCCACGACAACGCGAACGGCGCCAAGCTGTCCGGCCAGCACCATTGAACGGGCCTGGCGGACCAGAGGATACCCGCTGTAGCCATAGTTCACGGCTAGGATGCGGCCGTGGCGTTGTGCCGAAGCGACCAACGTTCGCGCATCCTCTAGATCCGTGGTCAGTGGCTTCTCGCAAAGCACGTGGAAGCCCGCCTCCAGAAACGCGCCCGCGATTTCGAAGTGCGTCGAGTTGGGGGTGGCTACCGTGATCAGGTCAAGGCGCTCGGGCGCTGACAGACCGCGCTCGGCTTCCAACATCTGGCGCCAGTCCCCATAGGCACGCCACGGCGGCACGCCACAGCGGATTGCGAAGTCCCGGCCCTTGGCCGGATCGATGTCTGGAGCTGCCGCGACCAGCTCGTACTGGCCGTCGAGGGCTGCAGCGATGCGGTGTGCAGCGCCGATCTGGCTCGTCTCGCCGCCCCCGACGATTCCCCAGCCCAGTCTCGAGTGTCCCATCCGTGATGCTGTTGCGTCAGGTCTCCGGGACCGGTCCTCACCTCCTCATCCGGACGTGAGCACGGGCTCTACGACCATGATCCCTAGCAAAGTGTAGATCACGTCGAAACCGATCAACAGCCGGAGCCAAGGATTGGTCTCGGGAACAGCGGCGGGGTCAAATACTGCCCACGTCAGGCTCATGCATGCGACCAGCGCCGGAAGGCAGATTGGGAAGAGCAGCAAGGGCAGCATGAGTTCCCGCATGCGGTTGCTGGCCGTGACGGCGCCGAAGGTGGTTCCGACCGCGGCGAACGACCATCCGCCCAGCAAGAGGATTGGAAGCAGGCCGCCGATCCGGGGAAGCCAGCTGACGTCGAAGAAGATCCCGAACACAGGCAGGCAGATCAGCTCAACCGCCAGGATCAGCAAGAAACTGGAAAGGGTCTTCCCCATGAAGAGGGCCTCGCCTGGGAGCGGTGCCGCCACGAGCGCTTCTAGGCAGTCGTTGGAGGTCTCGCGCGCGAAGCTGCGGTTCAGAACCAGAACGCCGGAGAACAGGTACACCACCCAGAGCAGGCCTCCTGAGAGGCCCCGCACGGCAACGTTGGTGTTCGGGTCGAACGTGAAGCTGAACATCAGCAGCACGACTAGGGCGAACGATATCGCCGCATTCAGGACCTGCCGTTCGCGCAACTCACATCGCAGGTCCTTGGCCGCGACGGCCCACGTCAGTGCCACATAGCGGCTCATCGGATCTGCCTGTAGATCGCTTGCGGGTCAGCCCGAAGGCTTTCGTCGACAGGCCCGTGGAAAACGAGCCTCCCCCTGTGCAGAAGCGCGGCAGTGTCCGCGACCGCAGCGGCTTCTCGAAGCTGGTGCGAGCAGACCACTGCCGCGCGCCCCGATTGCTTGGCGTCACGGACCAACTCGGACAGCAGAGCCACAGCCCGGTCGTCAAGCGCTGTCCAAGGCTCGTCCAGCAGCAGTATGTCGGGCTCGTGCAGAAACGCGCGCGCGATCGTCAGGCGCTGGCGCATGCCCCGGGAGTATTCGCAGACCCTTGACCTGCGGAAGCCCGTCAGCCCGACCCTATCTAGCCAGGTGTCAACGGCCTGTCCGGGCCGCGCTATCCCGTAGAGCCTGCCGAAGAAGCGCAGGTTCTCCTCCGCAGTGAGATCGTCGTATAGCCACGTCCCATGGCCGATCATGCCGATGCGCCCGCTCGACGCAGGGAAGCTGACGCTGCCTTTCGTCGCGGCCGTCAGTCCAGCGAGTATCCGGAGCAGTGTCGTCTTGCCAGCCCCATTGCGGCCCAGCATCGCAAGCACGCTGCCGGGCCTCACTTCGACGGTGACATCCCGAAGGGCGGGGAAGTCCCCAAAGTACTTCGACACCCCGCTCGCCAGGATCGCCGGAACGCCCATGGCTCGCGTCGCTAGGCGGACCCGCGGCCCGGACCGCGGGGTGGTGCAGGGCCACTCGCCGACCACAGGTGAAAGAAGCCGACGCCAAGGATTCCCACCGCCAGGCAGATGATCCATGCCAGCTCCTCAGCGACCGGAGCTGGCGCGATCCGGATGTCGCTCGATCCACTCCCGCTTCCACTTCCCGACCGCGCCAATTGGCCGGCCCCACTGACGCGCAGCGTGACCGAGGGGTCCGGCGGCATGACCCAGATGGACGCTTGGGTCGTGGGCTCTTGGCCGAGTTCAGTGATTCCAACGCCTTCAATCGCCACGCCGGCCGGCGCCGCGACTCTCGCCTGCAGCCCTTCATACGTGCTCCGCACGACCAGTTCCGCCCCGTCCGTGTAGGCGATGGCGTACTGCAGGTCGATCCGGTTCTCGCCCGGCTTGAGCGGGAAGTCCACCTTGTACAGGTCGGTGACTCCCGACGGCAGGGCCGTGCTGCGCAGCGGCATTCCTGCTGGTCCCGTTCCCGAGACCTCCACATTCCCGTCCGCCTCGGGAGGCAGGTAGAACTGGAGTGTCCCTTCGGCACTGCTGTAGGTGACTGGCGGTTCGGCCTCATTCACGAACTGGTAGCTCTCCCGCACGACCATCTCTTGGTTCCCGGGCTCCACGATCACCACCCGGTTGCGCGGTGCCGGCAGGCTTGTGTCCTCCACGGAGTAGACAGTTATCCGCAGACCCACATGGGCCGCGCCTCCTCGCAGGATTTCGGTGTATCCGATCCCTTCGTGCTCCGCCCGGATGGCTCCTTGGAACGGCTGGCCCGAACCAACCGCCGGCAGTTCCTTGGCGAATTCGAAGCTGCCGTCATTGCCGGACTGCACCTCCTCCAGCGGCGTCATGCCCCCCCGGAAGCTCGAGAGTGTCAGCATGACACCCGCCTGCGGACGCCCCGTCGTCCCGTTGACGACAAATCCGCTTACGGCCAGGGCCGGCCGCGCCGCGGAGCCCCAGAGGCAGGCCAACCCGACTGCGGCCCGGATGGCAGAGCGCGTCAACTCAGCGCGGCGCACGGCGCCGGGCCTCCTCGATGCTGGCCAAGACGCCGGCAAGTTCGGCCTGCAGTTCGCGCTTGCTTGAGGCGTAGTCCTCTGCCGACATTTTTCCCATCTGGAACTCGATCTGAAGGTCCCTGAGGTTCTCGTACACTGATGCGCGGCGGTCCTCAAGGTGCTGCGTGGGCGACTCCGGCTCAGGGGCCGGAAGGTGCTCTGGCCGCACGACGAGCGGCAGCGCGAACGCGACCAAGATCATTGCGATTGCGGCCGCTACAAACATTCCAGCCGGCTCCTGCCGCCACGGGCAGCCAACCTCTGAGTCTAGTCCAGATCCTCGAGGTCGGACTCGATCTGGCGCCGATAGCGTTCGACGACGGTGTCGGGAACGCTCGAGGCGCGCACTCGGCGCTGTCCCCCACGCCGCCATCGTCGAATTACGAAGCCGACAATCGTGAGCCCGATCACGAGCGAAACGAACGGGATTGTCCACCCAACCATTCCGAAGCCGTCCCTGCCCGGCTGCACACGCGTCACACTGCCGTACTTTGCGTAGACAGCCTCAAGGATCGCCTCTTCCGACTCGCCAGACTCCAGCCCTTCTCGGATCTGCAGCAGGATCGGATCCCTGAAGTGGCACGAGAGCATGTTGCAGCTCCCGACCGTGTACGAGCATCCGCACTGGCAACTGACCCGGTCGCCGACGGACCGCAGCTGTTCGTACGGAACAGCCGCATGGCCAGAAGACGCCAGCAGAACCGCTAGCAAGCTAGTCGCCAGCCGCGCCAACGGGTTGGCCCTCCAACTTCCGTATCGGCAGCCTCTTGCGCTTGCGCCGCTTGCTCGGGACGAGGGCGACCAGCGTTCCGGCTACCAAGAGCAGGGAGCCGATCCAGATCCAGTTCACCAGCGGGTTGATGTACACCTGGATTACTGGGTTGGCCCCATCGTTCGACTGGCCTGCATAGACCACGTATACATCCTCGCGCAGCCGGCTCCGGACGTCCACTCGGCTAGTCGGCTGGCTTGAGGCGTGGTAGAACCGGCGCTCCGGCAGCATCGTCTGCAGGAATTCACCCTCCCGGAGGACATCGATCGCCGCCACGGCCCGGAAGAAGTTGGGGCTGTCGCTCTCGGAGATGTTCTGCAGTTTGAACTCGTAGCGCCCCAGGCTCATGCTGTCTCCGACCGTCAGCTCCTCCTGGTGCACACGGTTGAATGCCGCACCGGCGAAGCCGACGAACATGAGCACGATCGCCATGTGCACCAAGTAGCCGCCGTAGCGCCGAGTGTTCCGGTGGGTCAGCTCCACCAGCGCGGCGGCCAGGTTCGTGGCCTGCTTGCGCTGGATGACCCGGCCTCCCCGGTAGAACTCCATCAGGACCGTTAGCGCCACAAACGTGCACAGGCTAAAGCAGACCAGCGCGTAGAAGTGCCGCATGCCGGCCGCCGCCAGCAGCACGGCGCAAGCAAGCGCCCCTATCCCGGGCCATTGGAAGTTGCGCCGCAGGCTCTCAACAGAAGTGCGCCGCCATGCGAACAGTGGCCCGACACCCGTGAGGAATAGCAGGAACAGCCCGATCGGTACGTTGACCTTGTTGAAGAAGGGGGCTCCAACGGTGACCTTGTCGCCGGTCAGGTACTCGCTGATGACCGGGAAGAGCGTTCCCCAAAGGACCGCGAAGCAGCTTGCCAGCAGGATCACGTTGTTGAACAGGAAGCTCGACTCGCGAGACACCACGGAGTCGAGTTCGGCTTCGCTTCGCAGGAAGTCTCGCCGGCTTGCGATCAGATAGGCCGTGATTCCGATCCCGATCGCCAAGTACCACACGAAGTAGCTTCCGATCTCGGACTGGGCAAAGGCGTGGACGGAGCTTACTAGGCCGCCGCGGGTCATCATCGTCCCGAAGATGCACAGGAAGAATGTTGCCGAGATGAGGATGATGTTCCAAGCCTTCATCATCCCTTTCTTCTCCTGCATCATCACGGAATGCAGGAATGCCGTCCCCGTCAGCCACGGCAGCAGGGAGGCGTTCTCGACCGGATCCCAGCCCCAGTAGCCACCCCACCCCAGCACGACGTAGGCCCACCGGGCACCCAGAAGGATGCCGATCGACTGGAACAGCCACGTCACCATCGTCCACACGCGTGTGGTGTGGATCCAGCGCTCACCCGGCTGCCGGGTGATCAGCGAGGCCAGCGCGAAGGCGAAGGGGACCGTAAAGCCCACGTACCCGAGGTACAGCATGGGTGGGTGGATCGCCATCATTGGGTGCTGCAACAGTGGGTTCAGCCCGCTCCCGTCCGGCACGGCCGTGATCTGCGGTCCGGACATGATGACTTGGAATGGGTTCGCCTTGAACGCTACCAAGCCTAGGAAGAAAGCTTGCGTGGCCGCCATGGTGACGACCACGTACGAGATCATGCTCCGGTGCCGCGACCGCCCGGTGAAGACCGCCACAAAGGTGTAGGTCGCCGCGATCCAACTCCAGAACAGGAGTGAGCCCTCTTGGCCCCCCCACCAGGCCGCGACCTTGTAGAGCAGGTCCAGATCCGCGTTCGAGCGCGAAGCGACATAGTTGAAGCTGAAGTCGTCGGTCAGAATCGCGTGCAGCAGGATTCCCGAGGCGACTGTGGTCATCAGCCACGCGCTCAGCACTCCCCGCTGAGCGCTGACCTCTAGGAAGGGGTTTGAGCGCAGCTTGCCTGCGAGCGCCGCCACGGCAGAGTATGACGACAGCAAGAACGCGAGCAGGACCGCGAGATACCCTAGGCTCTCCATCGCACCTCCAAGCCGGACCTCGGTGCCGCGGTAGCAGTGCGGCTGGCCAATGCCCCTGGAACTATTCGGCGATGCTCCCGGCAATCGCCGAGTAGACAGGGGCGGCGCTGCCCTCGGGGACGGCTTCGTACTTCGAGGCGCACTTTGCCTGAATCTTCGATGCCTCGAACCTCCCGTCCGACCTTAGGACTCCGTCGCAAAGCGCTTGCGCCCGATCGCGGAACGTGTCCGGCAGCGGGTCTGCGCCCGTGTAGATCACTTCCAGCACCATCGGCTCGGGCATGCCTTCCTCGTGCTGGTGCAGGGTGAACTCGACGCTGCTCGCCTTGCGGACGATGGATCCGACAGCCACATCTCCGCCCACGCGGATGCGTTTCGAGCCGGGATCGTCCATTGCAAGCAGTTCGTCAAGGGTGACGTAGTAGGTAGCACTCTCTTGCACTCCGCCGACTGCCATCCATGCCAGCGTGAGCACAATCGCGAGGGTGATGAGAACGAATTTCTTCTGCTTCACGGCTCCCTCCGGACCTAATCATAGCAGCCCGTCCCATGCGCTAGGTTGAATGGCCCACTGACGTTTGGAGTGGATTGCGGAGTTCCAAGGCCTCCGGCGAGACTCCAGGTCGCCCGGCGGACTGCGCCTGGAGATTGGGCAGCAAGGGCACTCTGATCAGCGCATCAGGAGACGTGTCCAGACTCTGTCGGCAGTCAGGATCTTGGCAAGAGGGAGGCCGTTCCCGAAGTGGTGCGAGCGAGGAGTCCGTTGTAGTGTCGCCCCTGCCGCATCGCCGTGCATCCCTCGGGATGCTCCTGCCGCGGATAGGATTGTCCGAACCTGCCCGCTGCACGCCGTCGGGCTGGGACCGGTAGTATCTCGCACCGTCGGCAGTTCCCGCGTCGAGGGGGTCCGCTGCGCTCTTGTCAGGTCCATCCCCCAGCCCGACGACAGCGGCTGATTCCTGATCCTTCCCGTGGCCATGGAGCCATTCCGTTTCGGGACTGTGAACACGCACATTTTCGTGATGCGGTTCGTCACCGTTCAGCTCGCGGACTGCCCGGTGGCGGTTGCAAGGGATGTGAGTCCGAAGCATGCCGACGCTTGCTACCATAAGAACGCACTGGGCGTGGTCGGAGTCTCGCGCTCGGTCGATAGGCCCGCATGCAAAGAATCTTGCGCTGGTTCGTGCCGTTGGGGATATCTCTTGTCGTTCTGACCGTCGTGCTGACAGTCGGCGGTCCGTCGAAGCGCGTCTCGGCCGACTCCGGGGACGCAGAGATTCGTCAGAGCCTTGCCGACTTCTCCGAACTCCTGGCCACTGTGGAGTCCCACTACGCAACCGACGTGGATGCGCGGGAAGTGCTGTTCAACGGGGCGATTCCGCGGATGCTGCGCATGCTGGACCCCCATTCTTCCTTCTTCAACCCGGAGGCCTACAAGCAGCTGCGGGACGACCAGAAGGGAAGCTACGCGGGCGTTGGCATGCACATCGGCGACCGTGGCGGCAGCACGATAGTCGTAGCTCCCATGCCCCGCACGCCGGCCTACCGGGCCGGGCTCCGACCGGGAGACGTGATTGTCGAGGTGGATGGGAAGAATGTGGAGGACCTCTCCGTCTTGGAGGTCTCTCAGCGACTGCGCGGCCAGGTCAGCACGGACGTGAGGATCGGCATCGAGCGCCGGGGCTCCGAGAGCCTTCTCGAGATCACGGTTACGCGCGCACGCATCCCGCGGCCGTCCGTTCCTACCAGTTTCGAGATCAAGCCCGGGGTCGGCTTTGTGCGGATCGACACGTTTAACGAGAACACGGGCCGCGAGTTGGACGAAGCGCTCTCCAAGCTCAAGGTCGAGCGGCTGGAGGGCCTGGTCCTTGACTTGCGCGGCAATCGCGGTGGCCTTCTGAGCGAAGGCGTGCGGGTCTCGGATCGCTTCTTGGATAAGGGCCAGACCATCGTCTCCCACCATGGCCGGGCCTCGCAAGAGCGCATGTACACTGTGCGCCGGGGGAACCGTGGCCACGTCTACCCCATGGTGGTCATGGTTGACTGCAACTCAGCCTCAGCTTCGGAGATCGTCGCGGGAGCACTGCAGGATCACGACCGCGCCCTGATCGTAGGGAGCAACACCTTCGGAAAAGGACTGGTGCAGACTGTCTTCGTGCTGTCCCAGTCAGCGGGCCTTGCGCTGACCACGGCCCGCTATTACACTCCGAGCGGCCGACTCATCCAGCGCCGATACGACGGCGTGTCGATGCTCGAGTACTACAGCAATCCCTGCAGCGAGGGTTATCGGCCACAGCGCGACGGAGTGCGCCTGACCGGCAAGGGACGCGAGGTGTTCGCTGGCGGGGGGATCACGCCCGACATCGAGCTTGAGGAGCGGAAGGCAAACGACTTCCAGTGGCTCTTGACACGGCGCTACGCAATAGAGACATTCGCTCAGGACTACAGCCGCGACCACCCCGACCTAGCGATGGGCTGGGACGTCAGTCCGGACGTCCTAGAGAGCTTCCGGGAGTTCTTGGTGACCGAGTCTATCGAGTTCGACGATGAGGACTTCGACGCCAACCTCGACTACCTTCGCAGGTCGATAAAGCGCTATGTCTACGATTCGGCTTACGACATCGAGGTCGGCCAGCGTGTCTACTACGAGCTTGACCCCGACGTGCAGCAGGCGCTTGACGCCCTGCCGAGGGCGACAATGCTGCTGGAGGGCGGTGCGCGCTTGGTCGCCGGGCTTCCCTCGCAGTAACCCTGACGGGAGCACACGCCGCCTCTCTGGCAATTAGTCCCACAGGGTGGCAGCCCATCAACGGGCGGCCGAATGCACCTTTCATCCTGAAACACCTGCACGGCGGCTGCGGAGGGCCTCCCTCCATCTCTTGCGCACCATAGCTGCGCGGAGGACTTCCGCCCTCCTCGCGCGCCTTCGTGGCGCACAGTCATCGGCATACCGCACGATGTACATCTCGCCCCGGACCCGCTTGGGCCGCCACACTCGCGCTACCCACAGGTCCAGCACGTAGTGGAGGTACACATTTGCCAGCATCGGTGATACCACCGAGCCTTGCGGCGTCCCTCTGCCTGTGTCGACCTGCCGGCTTGGCTCGGGCTGACGCCGGCGGAGCACTCGACGGGAAGCAGGCAGCGCCTGGGATGCATCAGCAAGCGCGGCAACCGCTACCTGCTGATACTGCTGGTGCACTGCGCCCGCTCGGGCCTGTAGAGGTCGAGAACGGAGATTGAATTCGTCTGCCACGCCCAATCGATGGACAAACAGGTCGAACCCACGTCTCGGAAACCTGTGCCCGGCGATGGCCCTCCGAGGTCGAGACAGCTATGAGGACCGGGGCGCGGAGCCCATCATGGCCCGGATCCAGCACGGTTCCACTCCGAGGTGTCAATGGGCATCGAAAATGGCACACTTCTGGGCATTGAAAATGGCACACCTCGCCCCGGTCCCCGTGGAGGGAGCGGAGCGACCGGAGCGGGGGCCGGGGCGTTGGCTCTCTGGGGTCTCATGACGTCTGCCTCATCTGCGCCTGTTCGGCGTCCACTGCCCTCGAAGCCGTCGGATGAATGGCCTTGGAGAGGTCCTTGTGGCGGCGCATCCGGTAGCTGTTGCCGCGGATGTTGACGATGTGGCAACGGTGCAGGAGCCGGTCCAGCAGAGCAGCCGCCATGACCTCGTCGTGCAGGATGTCCCCCCAGTCCTCAAACCCCTTGTTCGACGTCAGCACCGTCGACGCGCGTCCGTAGCGGCTGTTGATCAGCTGGAAGAACAGCTTCGCTCCGTTCGACGTGACCGAGAGGTAGCCGATCTCGTCCACCACCAGCAGTGCCGGGTGCGTCAGCGTCTTGAGCCTCTGCTTGAGCCGTCCTGCGGCGTGGGCCTCCTCGAGGGAATCGATCAGCTCGCCCAGAGTCCCGAAGTAGATCCTGCGCCCGCTCTCCGCGGCCGCCACCGCCAGGCTGATCGCCAAGTGCGTCTTGCCCACTCCTGGAGGACCCAGGAACACCACGTTCTCCCGGCGCTCCAAGAAGCCCAGCTCATGCAGCGAGTCGATCTGCTCCCGCCGCAGGGAGGGCTGGAAGCTGAAGTCGAATTCCGCCAGCGTCTTCACTCCGGGAAGCCGGCTCGCGCGCATCGCCGTGGCCAGCCGACGCCCGTTGCGCAGGGCAATCTGCGCCGCCAGAATGCGCTCGATCGCCTCGCCTGCGGTCAGGGCGCCCCCGTCCACCCCGGACAGGATCTCGTCGAGCGCCTCGAGTGCTCCCGGCATCTTCAGGTCTGCCAGCTGCGCGGCGATGCGCTCTCTGCGGGAGCGATGCTTCACGAGCACACCTCCCCGCCCGCCGCGTAGGCGCTCAGGGGCCGCCGCTGCACCGCAACCCGCGGCAGCGGGCGCTCCCCGCCCTGCGGCGCATCCTGCGGCTCGCTGCGCGGCACAACCGGCGTGTAGGGCCGCGCCGCCAGCGGACCCAGCAGCGGCCTCTCTCGGGCGAAGCGCTCACTGATGCGCTCCTTCAGCGTCCCGTGCATGCGAACGTTCGCCACCTCGTCCAGCCACTGCCGGGCCTGGGCGTTGAGATCGTCGTCAGAGACAAACTCGCGGCCATAGAAGAAGTTGCTGCGCAGGTAGCGGATCGGCCGTTCGACCTTCCCCTTCGTACGAGCCCTGTACGGCCTGCATGCCCGGATCCGGAAGCCCCAGTGATCGCTGAAGCCCCGGAACTCCGGGTTCTCGATCAGACGCCCGCCCGCACCGCGCCGGTCCGAGATCACCACCGCCTTCATCTGGTCGAACAGCAATTCCGCCGGCACGCCCCCCAAGTAGGGGAACGCTTCCTCGATCCCGCGGATCACCACCATCAGCGTCTGGCGCAGGTAGAACCTCAGCCACATGCGGCGCGAGTAGCCCAGCACCACGATCAGCGCGTGGCGCTTGCCCCACGGCAGCCGGAATTCGGCGAAGTCCACCTGGGCCTGATGGGCTGGAGGCGTCTCGAACCTCACCACCGGGTCCGCTGGCTCGCGTGGCCGCACCACCCGCACGTAGCGCTTGACCTGGTCATATCCGCCCGCGTAGCCGGCCGCCTTGATCTCCTCCAGCAGGCGCACCGCACTCAGCTGCGGGTAGTCCTGCAAGCGGGCTTCGAGGATTCCCTTGAACGGATCGAGCTTCGACGGACGCGTCGGTCTCGGCCCGTATTCGCTCTCGCACTCGCCCTTGTCCAGGGTCCCGTCTGCGATCCAGTTGTACACCGTGCGCCTCCCGATCTTCAGCCGCCGTGCGATTTCCGCCTTGCCCACCCCCTGCCCCAGATAGTGCCTTACCAGCACCCTCTTGTCGCTGCCGTGCATCGCGCCCCCCTCGTTGAGTGATGACACTACGATGCCCGAATCCTCCAACCTCCGCGCTCGCAACCCGGCCAAGAACCCGAGTTCTGTGCCGGCCCTCAGGTGTGCCATTTTCGATGCCCACGATTGTGCAGTTTTGCATGCCCGCCAACACGAGGTCGAATATGAATATATTGGCGCAGACCGACGTTCATCGAATCAGGTTGGACAGACAAGTTGGACAGACAACTCGGGAGCGAACCATATATTGCCGGGCGGGTATCGCACCCGTTGGGAGCCAGTGCTTTAGCACGGCGCACTGCCCGAGCTCGGCGCTATCGACCGGTGCGCAGCAGCCTCCCCGTTGGATGTCGCCCCCTTCCACCACGATTGCCGCCCGCGCTGTGGCAGACGCTGCATCAGAGGTGGTCGTGCTGGGCCCAGCTACCTGCTGTGTCTGGCGGCCCTGTGCGGGATTCGACAAGAGTTCGGCTGCAAGGCAACCCACGCACGCCTCAGCGACCGAGGCAAGACCCATAGGGTCGCCCTAGTCGCCGTCATGCCCAAACTGATCAGCCTGCTCAACGCCCAGCTGCGAGACCACCGCCTCTGGCAGCCCGAACCTCCAGCACGCCCGCGGGTGACCGGCACGGGGTGTTTGCAAGCACGGCTGCCACGCCCTCGCCATCCCACTTGTATGTCAGGGGCCCGCCATCCACCGCCCTGCATCGCCATCCGATCTCTTGCAGTCTGCCATTCCAACCTATGCCGGAAACAATGACAACGCACTTCTCCCGGCATCCACAACAATCGCGAAAGCTCACAACGCCCACTATCTACTCCTCGCCTCAATGAGCCAAAAAGCCAAAGAGCCCTGTCACGGCAATAATGGGTGGAATCGGTTACTCTACTTATGTGTATTCACGACCCGACCTAAACGCGAATAGCGTGTACGCACACCGGCGACAAGCGAGAATCGCATGAGCGAAACGACTGACCTAGTGTTGCCACGCGTTATTCCAGACACCCATTGCGACTCGCAGGCGGCGGCGTTGAAGGAAATGAGGCGGCGTAGGGCTCAGGTTACACCTAGTGCCCTGACGCGGATCCAGAAGTCTCCGTACGGGGGGTATGTCGTTGTGAGTCTTCCGCTGAGAGCCGTCGTGCGGGCGATTCGGACAGCGGGAGGCAGAGTCTTGGTCCGCGGTACTCACGGTTACGGTGAGGCGTACATAGATGAGTGACGACCTCAACAACCTTCCCGCAAGACAGGATGAGTAGCCACCGGATCTTCGAGGTCTCTTCGGGTTGGCGTCCAATGCGTTGGAACTTGAGACAAAGCGCGTTGCAGCATCCAGCAAGGAAGCCGAAGTAGCGGCTGAAGCCCTGAGGGTCGCAGACGCGGACAATGAACGACAGTTCCAGTTCCACACGAATCGGTTCGAGAAGCAACACGATCTCCGGACAGAGCGCTGGCGCTCGAAGAACAGGCAGCAATGGGTCCTCGTGGTTGCCGCAATCGGGATTCCTGTTACGATCCTAGCGTTGCTGTTTTTTGGTAGTGGGGACCAGCAGGAACGAGCCATCCAAGTGATCGGGCACGCGATTTCCTTCGGTGCCGGGGTCGCGTTCGGGTACATCCTCCGTGCTGGCGGAGCAGGGGTGCCTAACTAGCAGACGTGCTGACTGTACTGTCAGCGCGTCCATCCTCCCTGCTCCCAACCACCAGTCATCCCGCCTACCCCAACGACAGCACCCTCGCTAGTTGGAACACCATCCGCGTCGCCTCCTCCTGCTTGACTTGCGCGTATTCGTGCTCTCGCAGGATCCGCTTGGCCGACAAACCGATGCTGGTTCGGACGTGCTCATGGGGAGTCTCACCTGCAGCCAGAAGCAGGCCCGGCCGCTATAAGAGCATTTCTACGGTGCGCTGGGAGAACTGGAGAACTGCATCAAGGAGCAGCGTCCAGACCTATTCTGTGACCGTACCTCGATAACGAGGATCCGCTCGACCCAGCCTCGGCTGTACACTTGGGCGATTGGCAGCGTGGCGACGCAGACCATCCGCAAGTTCCGGCTCGTCGGCGCTCGCATGCAACGGGTAATCGTAGGACGCGTCCGGCGGTGGCTGCTGGAGGTGCCCACAGTCGTGAGGTTGTCGGCCCGCAACTTGAGGGTGGCGGTGTCGTCGGCGTACGGGCACCAAGGAATGGTCGGAATTGCGGCAAGGAGGCTGACGGATTCTGAACACTCCAGAGTGGGGAGCCGTTAGCCACGGGACGTGCGGGCGTAGTCGAGAGTTGAGGAGAACCCAGCTGGATCGGTCGGGGGCCGGGCAAGGGAGAGCGGTGCCCACGATTGGGCTCCGGAGGGCAGTGGGGCTCACTCGGCCTCCGCTCCCAAGCGGAGGAGCGGACCACCGCAATCTTGTCTCCCCGTCAGCACCTCCTGCACCACTGTCTGTGTGCGTTCCGAGCAATCCGCTCCAGCGAGAAGCTGCCAAGCTGCGATCGCGTAGAACGCCAGATACATCGCTAGCGCTTCTACTGCGCGCAGCGTACGGTCGTCCATGCGCGCCCCGGACGTAAGCACCCTCAAAGACTCCTCTCTCCGCCCAGCTCCGTGCGAGTGCACCCGAGGGGCACGCCCAAAGCGTACTTTGAGGTGGAAATCGGACCGCTCGCGCAACGTCCGCACCATCAGCGGCCGCAACTCCGGACGCCAGACCTCGACCTTGCCGCGCCGGGTCAGGTACACCCATCGCGGTAGCGACACCGATTGCCCGACCGCGCCATCCTGCTGCTGGCCCGGCTGGGCTTGCGCGCCGGCGAGGTGGCCGCGCTCACGCTGGATGCCTTCGATTGGAAGGCGGGGACTGTGACCGTGACGGGCAAGGGGCCGTGCCGCGAGGCTCTGCCGCTGCCCCGCGACGTCGGAGAGGCTGTGGCGCGGTACCTGCGCTGCGACCGTCCGCACTGCCCAATCCGGTGCCTGTTCATCCGCATGCGGGCACCGCACGGGGGCCTTGCATCACACCGCGCCGTCGGCCACGTCGTGAGGCCAGCGCTGCGCGTGTCGGTCTCGAACTGCCCCGCGCAAGGGGGCCCCTCTGCTGCGCCATTCCTTAGCGACGGGGATGCTCGGCCGCGGAGCCACGCTGGAAGAGATCGGCCAGATCTTGCGCCACCGGCATCCCGACACCACCCAGATCTACGCGAAGGTCGATCTCGACGCGCTGCGCACGGTCGCCCCGGCGTGGCCCGTAGGAGGTGCGGCATGAAGGACCTTCCGACCCTCGCTGACAAACACCTCGCCACCGGGCGCGCCCTCGGGGCCAAGCTCGAAGATGACGGGAGGATGCTGCGGAGCTTCCTCGCGTTCTTGGAGCGGACCCAAGCCGCATTATTCACCACGCCGCTCGCCTTGCAATGGGCGACCGCGCCGCGCAACGCTCAGCCTGCCCATTGGGTGCGCCGCATCAGGGTGGTGCGTGCCTTCGCCCGCTACGCGAGCGTCGCGGATGCGCGCCACGAAGCGCTGCCACCGGGCCTGCTCTCCGCCAAGCCGAGGCGCACAGCCCATTGAGCCGGCCTTTTCCCTCTCCGAGCGTGGCACCCGGATCGTGCAGAAAACCCTGCAGCGGACGTTCGTGCAGTTGTCCAAGCAGGTCGGCTTGCGGGGCCCGACGGATTCGCACGGCCCGCGCCTATATGACCTGCGCCATCGATTCGCCGTCAGCACCGAGCTGTGCTGGTACCGCGACGGCGTCGATAGTCGAGCGCCCTCTGCCCCATCTCGCCACCTACATCGGGCATGTTCACGTGAGCAACACCTATTGGTACCTCACGGCCCCGCCGCAACTGCTGTAGGTGGTCACCCGGCGTCTGGAGCGGAACGCGCGGAGGCTCCCCGCATGAAGCTCGTTGCCGATCTCGCGCGGCTGCTGGCCGCCTTCTCCACCGACCGTCTGATGCAGCAGCGCCAGGCGAGCCCGCACACGATCGCCAGTTGCCGGGACACCTTCCGTCTGCTAGTCCGCCATGCCCAGCGGGAATTGCGGCAACCGCCGACAAACTTGCAACTCGCCGAGTTGGACACCCCATTCCTCGGGGCCTTCCTGAGCCATCCCGAGAAAACGCTACACTCGGCCTCCGGTGGACTTCCTCGACGGCGACGAAGTCGAGTCCGTGCTGGCGAGCCCGGACACGCGGACGCGAGCAGGGCGCCGCGACCGCACCCTGCTGCTCGTGGCGCTGCAGACCGGGCCGCGGGCTGGGCTCGGAATTGCTCCGGCTGCGGCGCGAGGATGTCCATCTCCGGACGGGTGCCCATGTGCACTGCTAGGGCAAGGGACGCAAGCAGCGCTGCACTCCGCTTCGGAAGGACTCCGCAGCGGCGCTGCGGTCCTGGCTCGACGAACTCGGCGTCGACGCGGCCACGCCCGTCTTCCCGAAGCAACGTGGCGGCCAACTCAGCCACGACGGCTTGGCGTACTTGCTGGCGTAGCATCTGGCTGTTGCCAGGCAGTCCAGCCCCTCGTTCCGCAAGAAGCGTGTCACACCCCGTGTCCTCCGCCACATAACGGCGATGGATCTGCTGCACAACGGTGTCGACCGTGCCGTGATCGGGCTCTGGCTCGGTCACGAGTCCGTCGAGACGACTTCGGTCTACCTGCTACCTGCACGCGGACCTGAAGCTCAAGGAAGCGGCTAGGGCCAAGACCGCTCCCTCGCCGGACCCAGCCGCGCGGTACCGGCCCGATGACGAGTTGCTGGCGTTCCTGAACAGCCTGTGATTATTCCGAGTCCAATGCTCGCAACCTCCCGTGCTCCCCCGACTTGCGCAGCCAACTCGGAATAATCCGGAAGTCGGAATTATGTACGGCATGGCGCTCCCCAAGCCCGAATCTGCGTTGGCCCGCAGTGCCTCGGTCTCGGCAGCCCATTCGAGGCCAAGGCCAGAGCATAGCCCCCACGAATCGCTTGGATCGGGAATCAGTCCCGCTTCCTACTCTGGTCGATGGCTTCCAGAAATTGCCGCTCGTCCTGAAAGTCTCGGTAGACCGACGCAAAGCGGACGTACGCAACCCTGTCGACGCGCTTGAGCTCCTTCATGAGGAGTTCGCCGATGTCCCTCGTGGTGCACTCGTTGTCGGCGGACTCGATCGCCAGCCTCTCCGTCGACCGGACAATCGCCTGGATTGTGGCCATCGCGACGGGCCGCTTCTCACATGCTCGCAAGAGCCCCTGCAGCACCTTCTGTCGGTCGAAGCGTTCCCTCCGGCGGTCCTTCTTCACCACCATCAGGGGAATCTCGTCGACCCGCTCGTACGTGGTGAACCGCCTGCTGCACTCCAGACAGCGCCGCCGCCGCCGGATTGCCTCCCCTTCCTGGGTGATGCGCGAGTCCACCACCTTGGTCTTCGGATGTTCGCAATACGGGCATCTCACAGCATCGCGCCCAGATACTACTATCGCCCATAGCGACCGCAGGTATACTCGGGAAATGCCGTTGCGTCTCATCGCCTTGGTGTATTCCATAGCGCTGGCAGCTCTCGCGCAGCCCCCCAATATCCTCTGGATCAGTTCCGAGGACAACGGACCCCACTTGGGTGTGTACGGGGACGAGTACGCGACCACACCGAACCTGGACGCACTTGGCAAGCGCGGAATGATCTACCGCAAGGCCTGGTCGACGGCTCCCGTCTGCGCGCCCGCGCGCACGACGATCATCAGCGGGATGTACCCGCCGTCCACTGGATCGCAGCACATGCGGTCCCGCACGAGGCTCCCTGGCTCGATGCGCATGTTCCCACAGTACCTTCGCGATGCAGGGTACTACGTATCCAACAACTCCAAGGAGGACTACAACTTGGAGAAGCCGGGACAGGTCTGGGACGAGTCAAGTCGCGCTGCGCACTGGCGGAAGAGGGCTCCCGGCCAGCCGTTCTTCGCCGTGATCAACTTTACTGTCACCCACGAGTCGCAGATCCGGAGGCGCCCTCACACGAAGGTGCACCCTCCTTCTGAAGTGCGGGTTCCCGGATACCACCCCGACACTGAGGAGAGCCGGACCGATTGGGCCCAATACCACGACAAGGTGTCCGAAATGGACGGGATGGCCGGCCGTGTCTTGGATGAGCTGCGGGAAGACGGGCTCGAGGAAAGCACGATCGTTTTCTATTGGGCGGACCATGGCCCCGGGATGCCGAGGAGCAAGCGCTGGACGTACAACTCGGGCTTGCACGTGCCGATGATTCTTTTCATCCCTGAGAGTCTCCGCCATCTGCGGCCTCCCGAATACACACCAGGCGGCGAGAGCCGGCGCTTGGTGGGCTTCGTCGACCTTGCGCCCACCGTGCTGAGCTTGGCGGGCATCGAGCCCCCGGCACACCTCCAAGGGCACGCCTTCGCCGGTCCGTACGTGACCGAGCCGCCTGCCTTCGCGTATGGATTCCGGGGCCGCATGGACGAGCGCTACGACATGGTTCGGGCAGTGACGGACGGGCGCTACGTCTACATGCGGAACTTCATGCCCCATCGTCTCTACGGGCAGTACATTCAGTACATGTTCCAGACGCCGACCACCGCGGTTTGGCACAGGCTTTACCAGCAGGGAATGCTGAAGCCGCCTCGGACCCACTTCTGGGAGCCCAAACCCGCGGAAGAGCTCTACGACCTTGAGCAGGATCCGGACGAGACCCGAAATCTGGCCGGCAGCGCGGATCACTCCGCTGTCGTCAAACGCCTGCGCGCTGCCAGAAGAGAGTGGTCGCTGTCAATTCGTGACCTCGGCTTTCTCCCGGAGAGCGAGATCCACGCTCGCGCGGGCGAGGACGCTCCTCATTCCATGGGCGCCGATCCGGTTCGATTCCCTCTGGGGCGGATCATGGCGATGGCCGAACTGGCGTCTTCGTTGCGCCGGGATGTCGACGCGGATCTCCGGGACGGGCTTAGGGACGATGACGCCGCCGTTCGCTACTGGGCGGCAAGCGGCGCTCTTATGCGGGGCCAAGCTTGCGTCCAAAGGATGGCCACCGACCTCAGGGTCGCTCTCGAAGACGAGAATCCCGCGGTCCGGGTGGCGGCTGGCGAAGCGCTGGGACGATTCGGGTCCGACGATGACGTGGCGCGCGCATTGGGGGCACTGGTTCCGTTGGCCGACTCGACGCGTAGCGGCCTGTATGTGGCGATGGCTGCACTGAATGCGTTGGACTACATGGACGGTCGGGCGGACCCCGCGCTCGACGCCATCCTCGCATTGCCTCAGGAGGACGCTGGCTACGACCGACGCTTCCGCGCTTACGTTCCCAACTTGGTCAAGAAGATCAGGGCGGACTCCGAGTAGGCTGCCACGGTTCACCACTCGTGCCTTGTCTCCGCCCAGCTGGTCGGCGACGGGTGATCAAGCCCTCGTTGCGCTCTGTTCCACGGCTCCCCGGATTCGAGCGGCAGCCGCTGTAGACTGCACCTAAGGCCGATGGCGATCTCGAGCAATCCTGTGCACCTGCGTGAGCGGCTCATCTTTGCATTGGACGTTCCGGACACGGAGAGCGCCGAGCAGCTTGCGGACACGCTCGGGGACTCTGTGTGCTTCTACAAGCTGGGGCTGGAACTCTTCATGGCCGGGGGGTACTTTCGCTTGGTCGACCGCCTGCTGGATGCCGGAAGGCGAGTCTTTGTCGACCTGAAGTTCTTCGACGTTCCCGCGACCGTGGGACGTGCCGTCCGTCGGCTGTCCGGGAGCGGAGTGTCGTATTGCACGGTTCATGGGAATGACTCGATCCTTGAAGCTGCCTGTGCAAACCGGGGCGACACAGGAATCTTGGCAGTCACGGCCCTAACCAGCCTTGACAGGGGCGACCTAGACGATCTGGGCTTCGACTGCGACCCCCACGAGCTCGTGCTGTCACGAGCAAGGCGAGCGTTCGAGATCGGCTGCGACGGGGTAATCTCCTCCGGCTTAGAGGTGCCCGCCCTGCGGCGACACTTGGACAGCCGATTGCTGGTCGTGACGCCCGGCATCAGGCCAGTCGAGAACAGGCCGCCCGATGACCAGAAACGCACAGTGGACGTCCGTCGGGCATTCCTCAACGGTGCAGACCACATCGTGGTCGGGCGCCCGATTCGCGACGCGCGCGACCCGCGCCAAGCGGCAGAAGCGATCCAGTCGACGATCCGATCCGTCTTCGCTGGATGACGCGGTTCGCCCTAGTGTGCCCTGGCGCCCAATGCTGTCCTTCCTTCCCAAGCTCCCGTTCCGGATGTCAAACCGGCTTCAGCAGAGGCCGAGGTCTGCAGCTAGACCGATGCGCTTGAGCTTTCCCGTCGGGCCCTTGGGAATAGCGTCAACGAACACGAAGATCCTCGGCACCTTGTAGTTCGCCAGCCGTTGCGAGGCGAACTGGCGCAGCATGGGTGCCGTCAGCGTACGTCCCCCCTTGGGAACGATGGCGGCGGCCACTTCCTCTCCAAGTTTCGCGTGAGGGGCCGCGAAGGCAACCACTTGCGCAACGTCGGGGTGTTCCAGCAGTATCTCGTCTATCTCACGCGGAGAGATCTTCTCGCCTCCACGGTTGATGAGCTCCTTGAGACGACCCGTGATGGTGTAGTACCCGTCGGTGTCACGATAGCCTTGGTCCCCGGTGCGGAACCAGCCCTTCCGGAAGGCCTCTGCGTTGGCCTGGGGATTGTCGGCATAGCCCGCCATCACGTTCGGCCCCCGGATGACGATCTCGCCTATGGCTCCGTCGGCCAGCAATTCTCCAGAGTCCCCCATGATGGCCATCTCCGGACCTGCCTGAGGGCCTACCGTCCCAGGCTTTCGCGGCTTAGGCGGCAGCGGATTGCTGGCCATTTGGTGGGATGCCTCGGTCATTCCGTACGACTCGACCACCGGGCAGCCGAATCGGTCTTCCAGAGCGTCCAGAACCGATGGCGCCAGCGCCGCGGATGACGAGCGGACCAGCCGCAAGCGGCTGCTCGCTAGCTCGGCCGGATTGCGTTCGGCCCGCAGGACGACGGTCTGGTGCATGGTCGGCACGGCGGTGTACCACGTCGGCCGCAATTGCTCGAGCCACCGGAAGAATCGCATAGGGGCGAAGCCAGTCGTGGCGAGTACGCACGCCCCCGCCCGAAGCGATGCCAGCAGCGCTCCCACCAAGCCGTGGATGTGGAACAGCGGCATGATATTCAGGCACCGGTCCGAAGGGTCCAGCCGCAGGGTCTTCGCGACGCTTGCAGCGGAGGCAGTCAGGTTGTCGTGAGAGAGCGGAACGAGTTTCGGTCGCGACGTTGTGCCCGAAGTGTGCAGCAGTAGCGCGGCATCGGTTGGCTTCGGTTGCCCGACAGGTGGGATCGGCACTGACCGGTTCCCGTCCAGCAAAAAGCCTCCGCACGGATTGGTCTCCAACAGCCGGAGCACTTGGATTCCGAGCGCTTGGGCCGCGGCCTCTGGAGCTGAGCCGCACCCCTCTCCTACCACCAGCGCTCTCGCGCCGAGGCTCCGAAGTGCGTCAAGCAGTTCCCGTTTCCGCAACCCCGGGTGCAGCGGGGCCGCCGCTGCTGCGCTCGAGACCGCTACGAAGGCCGCGGCCATGTGCGGGCCGTTCCGCAGCACCATTGCGACCGGTTCTCCGCGGCCGATGCCTGCCCGGCGCAGCCTCGCCCGCGTACGCTCGGCCAGCTGCAGCAGTTCGCCGTACGTCATCGTCGGCCCGCTCTCGCCGGCCAGCGCGGGCCGCGCAGGATCTGCATCCGCCAGCATTTCGGGAACGGTCCTTGCCGTTCGCGTGGCGTCCATGCCCTGACTCCGCCTCAGACCAGATAAGTGTAGTCGTCCAGCAATCTTGAGGCAGTCGCCAACACCTCGTGCTCATCCCCTTGCCTCAGCAGGCCCTTAGCCTTGCGATCGGCGAGACGGCGGGAAATCGCATTGAGCACCTCTTCGGGCTCGTATCGGAATGCGCCCAGCACGTCGCGCACGCTGTTGCCGCGAATCGGGGTTCCGACCGTCCTATGGCCGTCCGGTTCGATCCCGATGTCAATCGCGGTCACGGCTCCGAATAGATTGTGCATGTCCCCGAGCGTCTCTTGGTACGCGCCAAGGAGCAGGAAGGCGAGGTAGTATGGCTGGCCCGGGCGCAGCGGGTGCAGCTCGAGCGAGCTCTTGAAGTGCTTTATGTCGACAAACCGGTCCACAGTGCCGTCGGAGTCGCAGGTAATGTCGCAAATGACGCCTCGCTCGGTCGGCACCTCGTTCAGCCTGTGGATGGGGATCACCGGAAAGAGCTGGTCGAATGCCCAGAAATCCGGCATCGACTGGAACATCGAGAAGTTGCACACGTACTTGGAGGCCAGCATCTCGTCTAGGTCTTTCAGCTCCTTGGGGCGGTCCTTCATCTTCCGTGAGAAGTGGGCCACCTGACGGCAAGTGTTCCAGAAGAGCCATTCTCCCTTGGCCTTGTCGCGCAGCCCCAGATAGCCCAGCTCGAACAGGGAGTTCATGTCGCCGCGTTGCTGCAGCGCGTCGTGGTAACGCTCGCGGAAGTTCTTCGCATTGATCCCCCGAGCTATGTCCACAAGTTCCAGGACCGGTTCGGCGACCGACCGGGTCGCCTCGATGTACTCGTCCGGGGCAAGGCCGGGAGTGACCACCTTGCGCACCTCCACGATGAGCATGGCGTGGTAAGCTGCGACGGCCCGACCGTGCTCGGTCACGATCGTCGGAGCCCGCACTCCCTCTGTCGCGCAGACCTCCCCGATCGTGTACACGATGTCATTGGAGAACTCCTGCACCGTGTAGTTCATCGAGAACTCGCTCGCCGTGCCCGAGCCGTCATAGTCGACTCCCAGCCCTCCTCCCACGTTGAGGTACTCGATGTCGAAGCCTGTCTGGACGGTCTTGGCGTAGACTCTGGCGGCCTCCTTGAACGCCTGCTTGGCCCGCCGGATGTCGTTGACCTGCGACCCGATGTGGAAGTGAAGCATCCGCAGCTGGGAACCCGCACCGGCCTCGCGGATCATATCGAGCGCTTGGACGAGGTCCAGAGTGCCCATGCCGAACTTGGCGAACTCCCCACAGGAGTCCTCCCACTTGCCGCTCCCCCGGGAGCTCAGCCGGACCCTGAGGCCGATAGGTGGCTGCTCGCTGAGGGTTTGGGCGAGCTGCAGAGTGCGGGCCAGATCTTGGGTGTCCTCGACGATGACAACGGCTTGTCGGCCGAGCTTGCTGGCCTGCATCGCCATGCGCAGGTACAGGTCGTCCTTGAGGCCGTTGCAGGCAATCAGGGCACCGTCCGACAGCGGCATCGACAGGGCCGCAACGAGCTCGGCCTTGCTGCCCACTTCCAGCCCGTAGTCGAAAGCGCGCCCCGAGTTGGCCAGCCGATGGAGAATCTCCGGCCTCTGGTTCACCTTGACGGGGTAGGCTCCGATGTGGCGCCCCGGATAGCGGAACTCCTCGATCGCATTCGCGAAGGCTTGGTGCAGCGACGACAGCCGCTCGTCGAGGATCTGCGGAAACCTGAGCAGGAACGGCGGACAGACCTGCTTCCGAACATGCTCCCGGACAACCTCGAGCACGTCGACTTCGAGGCCGCGGATCTTGCTCGGAGCCACCGTGAGGTGGCCAGCCGCGTTCACGCCGAAGAACCCGAAGCCCCAACTGTCGATACCGTACAGGCGGGCCGGGCTCGGAGGGCTGGCGTATGCGGGCTTTGGTGGGGCCTGGGCGCTATCCGTTGTCGGGACGGGCATCGTTTCGGGCACGTTGGCGTACGTGACTGGGCCCTCTGAACGGGGCCGTGCTAGTTCTTGAACAGCGCGTGGAAAGCCGCGCGGGCGTCCGCCGCGGGGTTTCGCCCTCCTCGGGCGGTGAGGTTTACGGAGGCCCGTGGGGCGAAGTAGCCGCAGAAGTTTGCGCGCTTCTTGTCCCGGACCCACTCGGCCTGAGGCTCCGCGCACTGGTTGCTCCGCGCCGGAGCGAAATGTCGGCAGTGGACACAGGCGTGAAGGTCTGCCCCGCAGCTGTCGCAGGTGTCATTTCGCTGGATCTTCTGCCTGCCCAGCAGGCGCACAGGGTGGCCGCACCGGGAACAGGACAGTGCAAAATCCGCCATAATGACTGCTTGGACAAGCGTACCATGCGCGCGCGCCCAAACCGGCGACTGGGCGCCGCATTGTCGGTGCTCGCGCTCGCTGTCGGATTGGCTTGCGGCGGCAAGGTGCCGCCGACGTTCTACTACGTCCTGAACCTCCCGTCGCCTGCGCCTGCCGCTGAGGCCCTCGAGCACACAGCCGTGCTGATGCCGATCCGCGCTGGCCGCGTCGTTCGGCAAGGGCGGATCGTATACCGGGAGTCCCCCGAGCAGGTTGGATTCTACGAATACCACCGCTGGGCCGAGGATCCGCCCCAGAGCGTGGGGCGCTCCCTATTGCGCCACGTCCGCGCGCGAGGGACGTTCGCGTCAGTTGCGCCATTCGACGGTCGTACCCGTGCGGACTTCATCCTGCGGGGAGAGTTGACTAGGCTTGAGGAGGTGGACCATGGCGGCTCCGTACGCGCCGAGGTCGAACTGTACCTCGAACTGGTGCATTCCGCCACCGCAAGGGTGATCTGGTCATCCTCTGCCACCGAGAGTGGGGCCGTCACCGAGAGTGCCGTCCGGTCCGTCGTGGCGGGGATGAGCGCCGCCGCCAACAAGGCCATATCAAAGTTGGCGGGCCAGCTGGACAACCACTTGCGGGCGTTCGGGTAGGTCGGTCGTGCCGACCGGGCACGTCAGGCGCCGGACCTCCCGGCAGTCTGTACCACGCCACACATCGTGCGTGAGTTCGGGTGTCCTGTCGGCGCGACAATGGTGCCGATGCTCATCCCATATTTCCTCATTGCGGCCGTTTTTACAGCGGTCCCGGCACGCTCCGCCGTTGACCTTCCCAACTTCGTCGTCATCCTGACGGACGACCAAGGATATGCCGATCTGGGCGTGCAGGGGCATCCTTCCATCCGGACCCCACACACCGACCGCATGGCGGCAGAGGGCATCCGTTTCACGGACTTCTATGCGCAGCCGTTCTGCGGACCGGCACGGGCGGCGCTGCTGACGGGTACCTATCCGCCGCGCAACAGCCTGATGTTCAACCACATCCCACGCGCGCGGACGGGAATCCACCCGAACGAGGTCACAATCGCGGAATTGCTGCGCGACCGCGGCTACGCAACGGCGATGTTCGGCAAGTGGCACCTCGGGGACGCCGCTCCGTTTCTGCCAACCAGGAACGGCTTCGACCGCTACTACGGCCTACCGTACTCAAACGACATGTGGCCCTATCACCCGAAGATCCTCCGCCAGCCCGACGAGGATCCGCGCATGCAGCACACGCGAGAGCGAACTGGCTACACCGGTTTCGCGCAGTCCGACGAAACCTACCCCGTGGGCTGGTTCCCCCCATTGCCCCTGATCGAAGGTGAGGACGTCATCGAGACCGACCCCCGCCAGGAACTGCTGACCCAGGGCTACGCCGACCGGGCCATCGAATTCATCCGCGAGCACAAGGAAGGCCCGTTCTTCGTGTATCTTGCCCACTCCATGCCGCACGTGCCACTGTTCCGGGGCAGGGAATTCCGCGACCGCTCCCTGCGCGGGCTATATGGGGACGTGATCGAAGAGATCGATCATCACACCGGCCGTATCCTCCAGACTCTCGACGAGCTTGGCATCGACGGCGACACGCTGGTGATCTTCACGTCCGACAACGGGCCGTGGGCCGGTTACGGGCTCGACGCGGGCTCGGCGGGCATCTTACGCGGCAGCAAGGGCACGGTCTACGAAGGCGGGGTCAGGGTGCCGGCCATCATGCGTTGGCCGGGGCACATCCCCGCCGGCCTGGTCACGTCCGAGGTCGCATCGCTGATGGACATCTTCCCGACGCTGGCGCGTCTGGCGGGCGGCGAGCCCCCGCGTGACCGAACGATCGACGGACGGGACCTGCGGCCCCTCTGGGAATCGCCGGGCAAGGGCACTGGCCATGCCCAGCTGTACTTCTTCGAAGGGGGCTACCGTTACCGCGCTGAGGACGGGCCACCCCGCAATGAGCCGCTCATGCGGGCCGTCCGCTCGGGCCCATGGAAGCTTCACTTGGCCAGCGAGGCCGGGCCCGACGGATCGGCCGGCGAGCTTCGCACCGGTTCCCTATATCAGCTCCAATGGGATCCGGGGGAATCTTACGACCTGTCTGACAAGCACCCGGAGGTCGTGCAGCGCCTGTTGGGCCAAGCGCGCTCGTTCACCCGGGGCCTCTTGAACGACATCCGTCCGCTGGGCCGACTGTCGGACTAGCACACTTCGCTGCTGTAACTCACTCTACGGTGTACAGCCCGAAGTCCATTCCCCGAAGGTCGCCCTCGAAGGATCCGGTGACGGCAATCACGTTGCGGCCCTCCTTGAGCAGGTCCGCGTGGGCGCTCAGGTCCCGGTGTTCGTAGTGGCGCCCTCCGGCGCGGGTGCCTTCGAAGTTCCAGACCTCGTTGCCGTTGATGTAGACCGCCCCTTGGTCGACCCAGTGGTAAGCCTGCAGCCATACGTTCTCGGGGGCGTTCTCAAGGTCGAATGACCTCCGGATCCAGAGCTCGCCTCCCGGCCAAACTGTTCCCGTCGGGAAGTTCGCGTCGTTGCCGGACTGGAACGGGGCGGGCCCGGACGCCCAGCCTTCGGAAGATTCGCCTTGCGCCCAACCGTCGGGCGGCCGGTCTGTGCGGTACTCCCAGTCCTGCGGGGAGTGCTCGGACGTTGCCAGCAGTGTGCGCGCTGTCCCCTCCGCGGCATAGATTTGGCCATGGAGCGCCAACACGCTGTCAACGTCGAACTTGACGAGTTCGCGGTCATAGGTCATCAGTCCGTTGACCTCGCCCTCGACATCGGTGGTCTGGGTGTAGATGGCCGCAGCCAGACCCAGCGCACGGGGGCCGACAAGGTTTCCCACGACATCCTGATACCTTTCGTTGAGCTCCTCACGGCTGAAGTACGTGCGGTAGCCCCAGTTGCGGCGGTCCGTCCACCACAGATGGCCCTCAACCGGCCATCCGAGTCCGCCGAATTCGCCGAGGAGTGTGGCGCGCTCCTCAGAGACCATCTCCATCCCCGGGCCTGGATACATGTGAGCGTCGAACACGTCCCCCACGCCACGGTCCGTCCACCCGCTGGTCGCGTTCACGAGCCGAGTCGGGTCCCACTGACGTATCGCTGAGTCGATGCGCTCCACGTCGTACTGGCCCCAGCCTTCGTTGAACGGGACCCACATGACGATGGACGGGAAGAACGAGAACGTGTCAATCAGCTCGGCCAGTTCGGCCTCGAACTGCTCGGCGGAGTCCTGCGGGCGATTTGCGTCCTCGGCGTCTGTCGGCCGCACGAGCAGGCTGTCTGGCTGGCCGCGCCTCAGGTTCCCGTTGGGCATGTCCTGCCATACGAGCAGTCCCAGCCGGTCGCAGTGGTAATACCAGCGGGCCGGCTCTACCTTGACGTGCTTTCGGGCCATGTTGAAGCCGAGCTGCTTCGTGACCTCGATGTCGTAGCGGAGCGCCTCGTCTGTCGGAGCCGTGTAGAGACCGTCTGGCCACCAGCCTTGGTCCAGAGGACCGAACATGAAGATCGGCTCTCCGTTCAGGGTCAGCCTGGTGAAGCCGCGCGAGTCCTTGCCGAGCCCGATTTCGCGAATTCCGAAGTAGCTTGCAGCGCGGTCTAGATCCTGTCCGTCCCTTGCAAGCACGATCCCGAGGTCATACAGGTTGGGATTCTCGGGCGTCCAGAGCTGCGGATTCTCGACTGTCAGCCGTACCTTGCTGCCCGGCCCGCCACTGGCGGCTCCGACTTGTGTGCCGTCCCGGTATGCCTCGAGCCGCACGCTGCAGCCGGAGCAGGCACCGCGCGTTCGCACCGTCACATCGACGGCGCCCGCGGCGAGGTCAGACTCGACCCTCACGGAGGAGATCGAGTCTTCTGGGACAGGCTCCAGCCAGACCGTCTGCCAGATCCCGGTTACGGACGTGTACCAGATCCCGCTCGGGTCGCTGACCTGCTTACCGCGCGCTTGGGTCCATGCGTCGGTCGGATCCCAGACCGAAACGCTGAGCTCCTGCTCCGAACTGTCGGACAACAGGTCCGTCACGTCGAAGGAGAAGGGGGTGTAGCCCCCTTTGTGTTCGCCCGCCATCTCGCCATTTACGTAGGCGACCGCATGGAAGTCGACCGCGCCGAAGTGAAGCAGCACACGCGACCCGCTCCACTCCGGAGGCACTTCAAACACTCGCCGGTACCAGAGCGCTTGCTCAGGAGTGGGGGCCTGTTGCACCCCCGACAGGGTCGACTGGGCTGCGAACGGGACTAGGATCTCCCCGTCGAAGGATTCGGGCGGAGGGGCATCCTTGCCCGTGATCGCGTATTCCCAGGGCCCGTTCAGGTTCTGCCACTGCCCTCGAACGAGCTGGGGCCGTGGGTACTCGGGCAACGGGAGTTCCTGGTCGAGATCCCGGGCGAACTTGCTCAGCATCGGACCATCCCGGCTGGCCTCATCCGCGGGTTCGCAGCCGCAGGTCAAAGCGACCGCCATCGTGGCTACCGCGAGCCAGCGCGATTCGCTCCCCAAGTCGAGAGTTTTCATGCGAATGAGCGTATCAGAGGATCCGCTGCCCGGCGGCCCCAGCGGCGCCCGAACGCGCTGACTGACTCTACGTAGTCACTATCGGGGAGAATCTTGGTCCGCCAGGCGGTCATTCAGCCGAGTCAGGGCGGACTCGGCGACCTGCCTGACCGGGGAGTCCGGGTGCAGCCGGACGATCTCCTCAAGGGCCGCCTTTGCCTCCGGAAGCTTGCCCAGCCTGGCGTAGATTTCTGCAAGGTAGATTTGCGGGTGGCTGAAGTGCGACGGATCCGCTTCCTTGGCCCGCTGCAGGAATTCGAGCCCCTTGTGCAGTTGGCCAACGTGGTAGAAGTTCATGCCCAATTGCGAATTCGCGAGAGCGTCCCGCGGCTGCATGCTGCGCGCCATCAGGTTGAAGTCCAGCGCTTCCCTGTAACGCTCTTGGGAGAGCAGGGCGCCCCCTAGATTGACCATCGGCGCGAACGCGAGCGGCTCGTGTTCAAGAGCCGCGCGGAAGCAGCGCTCCGCCTGGACGTAGTCCCCGGACTTGTAGGCAACGGTCCCTAGCTCGTTCCAGGCCTCACTGAAGGTGGGGGAGATCTGGACGGCCTTGCGGAGCAATGCCGTCGCCCCTTCCATGTCGCCCTTCGCGAACTTGGTGTGGGCGCTGCGCACCGCAGCCCTAGCCTTGCGGGACACCTTGAGCTTGGCCACGGAGACCGTGGCAGCCTGCGCCGAGCGTTCCGAACGGACTGCGCTGGAGCGGTCTAGGCTGACGTCAACGCGCACGCGGCCCCGGCCGTCGGCGAACGAAGGAGTGACTTGCACGGTTTGGCGCGTGACCCCCCATGCGGGATCCAAGACTGTCAGCGTGTAGGCGCCGGGCGCTAGCGCCCGGAATGCGAAGCGGCTGTTGCGGACAGCTGTCTCCGCGTAGTATGGACTCGTGACGGCGGACACGGTCGCGAGGCCCCTCTTGAGGTCTGGCTGCACGCTGCCCTCGAGCGCCAGCGTGTCAGATTCCGCCACGCCCGCAGCGACGCAGGCGAGGAACGCTAGCAATGCGAGGGCGTTGCGCATTGGGAAGTCTGGGCGCGGATGGTGAGAGCTGCCCGAGCCGATATAATGGTAGCCCGAAGGTCGCGACGGCCGCACCCGGCCAGATGGGCCGCAACCCGATGGATGCAGTGACCTTCGCCAGGTCGGCGCTCGGCAACTTCCGGCAGACTGCCTCCGTCGTGCCCAGTTCCCGCAGGCTCGCAAGGGCCATGGTGGACCCGGTTGCGTGCCTCCGGCCGAAGGTCGTCCTAGAGTTCGGGCCTGGGACGGGGGCTATGACCCGCGAGCTCTTGCGGCGCCTTCCCTCGGACACCCGGCTTCTCGCATTTGAGATCAACCCTAGGTTCGTTGTGCACCTTCGGAATGCAATTCCCGACCGGCGTGTCCGGTTCGTCCCGGCCGGTGCCGAAACCGCTGCTCGCGAACTCGACAGACGTGGTATCTCGACGGTCGACGCGGTCGTCTCGTCACTGTCGCTGGGAATGATGGCGGTCGAGCTGGCCGATTCGATATTCCGAGGCATCGCGCCTTATCTGGAGGCGAGATCTAGGGTTACCCAGTTCCAATACGTGCACCGCACACGGGTGGACGGCGGGAAGTTCTCGCGGTTTGATGCCAGAACAATGCTACGGAGGCACTTCTCCTCCGTTCGTTCAACAACCGTATGGCTGAATATCCCTCCCGCGGTCGTGAGCACCTGTGCCGGAGTACGCGAGACCGGCCGACCGGCACTGCGTTAGACATACGGCCAAGCCGAGCGGTCTGGCGACCGGCCCCTTTCCGCGCCCATGCCCGGTACGGGACCCCAGCAGTCGGGCAGTCGGTAGGGGGCTCGCGTGCGAGGAATCGTTGGCTATACTCCGGGATGATCGACTTGAGCCCGCTGCCCAGCGGGTTTGGCGAGTGATTGGCAGTGATTGACATCTTCTTTTGCGGAATCCTCGCCCTGTCGATCTTCGGCGCGTTTCGCAATGGGATCACTAAGGAAGTGATGCGGATCGCATCGTTACTCGTCGCCGTGTTCGCCTCAATGTGGGGCTATGGTCTGCTGGCGGGCCATCTGCAGCCATCGATGCCGAACACTCGCCTTGCGGCGATCGTCGCATTCTTGGTGATCTTCGTGGTCTGTGTGCTCGCCGGCGCCCTCCTCGGAGTGCTGCTCTCAAAGGTCTGGCAGCTGTCGGGCCTAGGGTGGGTCGACCGACTGCTGGGGGCGGGCTTCGGCTTTGTCCGCGGGATTCTGGCCTGCACGGCTGTCCTGCTCGTGCTGGTCGCCTTCCAGCCGTTTCCAAGCGTCACGCAGGCGCTAGCCGGTTCCAAGATCGCGCCTTGGGTCGTCAACTTGGGTAGAACTGCCGTCCAATTGGCGCCCGAAGCGTTTCGCGATGCGTACACCTTGGGAGCGGAAGCAGTGGAGCGCATGACGGAAGAAGGCAAGGCGGATCCGACCAATGGTTCCGGGGCCGCATCCCAGAAGACCTGAAATCGGCCGGGCGCGGGGCCGCCCGTGGCGGACAGAGCCGTAGCACCGCACTCGCTCGACGGAGGTTGGCGCCGTGCTGGGTCACACGGTTTGTCGGACCCTTCGGACAGAGACCGCTCGGCAGAATGTTCGGGGACTCGCTTGCCGTCGCTCTGTCGCATATACCATCGATTCGCGCAGGCGATCAGGCGAACTGCCGGAGCCAGGCTCCGAAGCTGTCGGAAACCGCCGCCGCCAGCCTTTCGTCTTTTCTAAGAGGATGCGGTCTCTTGTTCCCTATGTGGCTGCTCTTGTGGCGGCAGTGCCCAGTGCCCCGCAAGAGGCTGGCGTGACAACTTCCGATCCTGTGTTCACCCTCGACGTTCAGGTCGTCAATGTGATGGTGACGGTCAAGGACCGGCAAGGGCGTCTATTGACGGACCTGACGAAGGACGACTTCATCCTCTCAGAGGATGGCGCACCGCAGGAGATTGCCTACTTCGCGCACCAGACCGACCTGCCGCTGACGATCGGACTCCTCGTGGACACCAGCGGCAGCCAGCAGTCCCTGATCCCAGCGGAGCGAAGCGCGGGCATGATGTTCTTCCGCTCCTTGCTCCGGGAGGAGAAGGACCTAGCCTTCCTGATGAGTTTCGACCGCAATGTGGAACTCCTTCAGGACTACACAGGATCCCTGCGGCTGCTTGAGCGCGGTCTCTCAGATCTGGTGGTAGAGGCTCCTACCGGCGGCTTCCACCCCAATCCCACCGGTAACACGAAGCAGACCAGCACGGCGCTCTACGACGCCCTGTACTTGGCCGCTGACGAGATGTTCCGCGACCAGGTGGGGCGCAAGGCAGTCGTAGTCATCTCCGACGGCTACGACGTGGGCAGCAAAGTGAAGTTCAAGAGCGCAATCGAGGCGGCCCAGCGGGCCGACTTGGTCGTCTACACGATCCAGTACGTGGACCGGCACTTCGCTCGGCGGGCCTATCTCAACGTAGGCGCGGGAGCCTCTGCGCTGAACAGAATGGCGGCCCAGACCGGGGGAACGGCATTCCGCGTGTCCTCTGGTCGGAGGTTGTCCGACATCTTTCGGCAGATCGAGGCGGAGCTTCGCGGGCAGTACAGCATCGGATACACGCCCAAGAGGGGGCTTGACAGCCGGGGATTCCGAAAGATCGTCGTCAAGTCGAGGCGCAAGGGTCTCAAGATCCAAGCCCGCGACGGGTACTACCCGGACGCTATCTGAAACACCAGCCTCGCACCGTCGCCGGTCACAAACCGGTCTAGTCAGGGACCGGCGCTGCCGCCGTCGTGCGGACCTCCTGCCTAGTCGGCCGGCGCAGTCTCGGCCGCACGGGCGAATGCGCGGCCCGTGTGGTGCAGGAACACGTCTTCCAGGCTCGGGTGAGATATCTTCACCGAGTCGATGCGGTCTCCGAAGCGGGCCATCAGCCGAGAGGCCCACTTGGAGCCCTCGCGGTGCTCGAAGCGGACCTCGCTCCCATTGATCCTTAAGTCTCCGACCGAGAATTCGGAGGAGAGCACGTCGGCGATCTCTCCGGCCTCGGCGGCCTGCAGCGTCACGACTTCGCCTCCGATCTCGGACTTCAGCGCACCCGGCTCGCCCTGCTGCACCAACCGTCCGCGGTCAAGTATGGCCACTTCGTCACAGCGGTCTGCTTCGTCCAAGAGGTGGGTGGTCAGCAGGACGGTAACACCATCGGAGCGGCGGAGCTGCTCAAGGTGATCCCAGAAGGTGCGGCGCGCGGCAGGGTCAACACCGGTGCTCGGCTCGTCGAGTAGCAGCAGCCTCGGACTGTGGAGCAGGACCTTCGCTAGATCGACTCTCCTCCGCAGCCCACCTGAGAGAGTCGCGACGCGGTCTCGGCTGCGGTCCGCAATTCCGACTTTCTCGAGCGCCTGCGGGATCCGACGCGCGAGCCCGTTCCCGTGCAGGCCATGGAGATGACCGTGATGGGTCAGATTCTCGCGGACCGAAAGTCGCGGGTCCAAGCTCTGCGCCTGGAACACCACCCCCATCAAGCGCCGCGCTTCCATCGGCCGCTCCTTAACGTCGATTCCGAAGATCCGCGCTTCTCCTCCTCTCGGCGGCAGCAGCGTAGCGAGTATCCGGAAGAGGGTCGTCTTGCCGCTCCCGTTCGGGCCGAGGATTCCGAAGATACTGCCTTGGCTAACCGAGAGGCTCACGCTGTCCAAGGCAGGTTTCCGCCCGTAGCTGAATGTGCACCTGGATATGCTGACTGCCGGTACGGATCCCATTCGAGTAGCTAAGGTCTGAACTTAGCACAGCGTATTCCCTGGAATTCCTTGGCCCGTGGGCAGGTCTTCGAGCCTGCGCGGTCGTGATCAGGCCGCGCTGCGAAGGGTCTGCAGGATGCCCTTGATGTAACCGAAGCCGTAGGCGAACGCCTGGCGCCTGTTGGGGTCGTCGGGATGCCGTGGCATGTGGTCCGGCATGAGCATGTAGGGGTAGTCGACCTCCCACAGCGTTCGTGCCACTTCGACCATGTCTAGGTCCCCTTCGTCCGGGTAGACCTCTTGGAAACTGTCCCGCTTCCCGACGATGT
The DNA here is from genome assembly GCA_965203925.1 of Bryobacterales bacterium. Lineage (GTDB taxonomy): Bacteria > Acidobacteriota > Terriglobia > Bryobacterales > UBA6623 > VXMF01. The sequence continues at coordinate 5,467,022 of OZ241924.1, read as the reverse complement.
TCCGGAAGTGGATGTTGAAGATCTTCTGCTCGCCGCCGATCTTGCGGATCACATCATGGATCTCCGTGGCGGGGTCTTGGAGCATTTCGGACGTAGTGCCTAAACACAGGTTGAAGCCGTGGTAGGGGCTCTCCTGGATTTGCATGAACTTGTACAGGCCCTCTGGCGTTCCCAGAACACGGACCACGCCTTGGTAGCCTTCAGGCGGGACGCCCGGGTCATGTGGGTGGCAGGCCGCGCGGATCTTGTACTCGTTGGCCACCGGGATGACCCGGTCTAGGAAGTAGGTGATCCGCTCCCACGCCGCGTCCTCGTCCACCCGGCCGGCTCGGGTGAGCGGAGGATCGGGCACGGCTTCGTCCAGTCGCCAGGTGGAGTAGCTCGAACCACCCCGGCCCGGAGTCGGCTCCGTCCGCAGCACGCCTAGGATGCTCATGTTGTACTTGACCGCGGGAATCCCCACCTCGGCGCACGCTTGGATCATCTTGTGGATGTCGTCGATGTCCTTGTCGCGCTCCGGTGACTGGCCGAGCATGATCGCTCCGCGCTTCTCCCGGTCAATGTGCGATGAGGCTAGGAACGGCAGGGCCACCATGTCCAGCGAGACCCCTTCGGACTCACAGAGTTCGCGCGTTGCTTCCAGTTCCTCGCGCAGCCAGTAACCCCTCTCACCGGGGTCCGGAGGGTAGCCGCAGCAGTTGTTGACGCCGTGACGCTTGAGGAACTGCAGGATTTCTCGGTTGGTGGGACTCCGCTGCGTCCCCACGTGCATGCGCATCGGCGGATAAGTCTTTCGTACCGGTTCCGGCTGCTCCGCGCAGGCTGTACCGGCTGCTCCCAGCGCAGTCCCGGCCACAAATGCCCTTCGGTTCATGTGGATCCCTCCTCGGGTTGCATGTCGATTATAGGTGCCGTTTCCCCTAATCGCTCCAACATGCGAAGGTGGGTCACCGCGCCTTCGAACCTGACGATCTATCGATGTCGCCTGAGCGCTCGTGGTCAGGCAGGGTCGAGATCCCGCGGGCCGGAGCCGCAGGCCATGGCTGGCCAAGGCTCTCCGCGTGGAAGCATCGGACCTCAGCGATTCTCCTGTCGGGCGGACTGGCACGTCATTGCTGTGATCGGCAGTCCTCCCGTCGAGTCGCGTCGTACTACTGGCTCTGCGCAGGTGTCAAGTCGCCATTCTCACGTCGCCATGCAGATGGTGGCGCCTCCTTGGCGGACATTCCGTAAGAGCTCGATGACAGCCGTGCCATTCTTCGAGTCGAGCTTCCCAGTCGGGTCGTCTGTGAGCAGCACCGACTGCTCGCCGGCGAGGGGGACGGCCACTAGCACCGTCTGGTGACGGCCCGACAACTGCGACGGACTGTGTAGCATTCGGTGCACCGTCCCGATGTGCCCGAAGACTCCCTACAGCCAGTTGTTGCGCTCGGAGGCTTTCATGCCCCGGAACGTTGGCGGGAGTTCGACATTCTCGAGGACCGTCATGTCGTCAGGCATGTTGATCGCTTGGAAGATGGCGTCGATCTGCCGGTTCCGGGCGCAGGCCCAGTGAGTCGCTTTCAGGTTCGCGACGGGCTCATCGTTGAGCAGCTACGCTCTCGAAGTTGAGGCGTCGAGCCGCCGAAGCTTGACGGCAGAGTCTCCTTGCCGAAGTCAGAAAGGCCTGAGATCGCCACGGACTCGCCGTCACCGAGTGCGGGATCGATACCGGAGACTACGGTCGTCTCGTCCTCATGAGTGAAGAACACCATCGACACGGATTCTTGCTGGACCAGTCATCCTCGGACGCTCGCCGATTCTCCTACTGCTTGACTTGCCTTGTCCTTGTACTGCGGTCAGATTCCCTATTCGAGCCGGATCCTGTCATAGGCGTCCCACGCTGACATGTCGGATAGGACGACCTTGTCGCTCTCTCGCAGCCCCGAGCGGATCTCGATCGTGCTCACCGAGACCTTGCCTACCTGCACCTGCACGCGCGAGGCATGCGCTCGATCACCCTCCAGCCTGAAGATGCCCATGAGGCTGTCCTCCCTAGCATGGATGGGGCGACCCACGTGGAGCACATTCTCGAGCCGTTCAAGTTCGATCGTCCCGTCTACGCTCAGGTCGGGCCGGGCGCCGCGAGGCATTTCGCCGAGCAGCCGGATGTCTACAAGCACGGTCCCTTCGATCGCGGCTGGATCGATGCGTGAGACCTCGCCCTCAATCACGCCGTTCCGGGTGTCGACCTCCGCGCGCTGCCCAACCGCAACGTCATTGACCAGCGTTTCGGGGATTCTGAGCTCCGCTTTGAGGTGCGTCGGGTCGGAGACCCGAGCCAACTCGTCACCCGGAGCCACCAGCTGCCCGACCTCAACGTCCATGATCTGGAGAACTCCGTGCATCCCGGCCCTAACGCTGAGGCGGTCGACCTTGTCCTGGCGGAGCGCGTGAAGCGCCTCCATCTGCTCGATCCGAGCCTGCTGGGCCGCCAGTTGCGCGTCCACAGATGGCTTGCGGGCGTCCTCGCGAGCCCGTTCAAGTTCAAACCGCTTCTGCAGCTGTTCCATGGCCACGCGTGACTTCATGAGGGTGACTTGGTCCGTAAGGCCGGACTTGGACAGCTCAAGGTCGGCATCGTGCTGGGCCTTTGCTTGCAGGTACTGTCCCTCGAAGTCGGCCGTGACCGACGCTTGAGTAAGGCGCTGGTCCTCAAGTTGCGCGTGCAGATTCGCCAACTCGGCCTGGGCCTCTCTCAGCTGTGCCGCGGCGTCCAGGTATTCCTGTTCGACTTGCGGGCTGCTGAGCTCCAGCAGAACCGTGCCCGCATCTACCCGCTGACCGGGCTGGACAAAGCGCCGTTCGATGCGGCCCGCATCACTCGCCGCGATCACGACCACAGTCTCGGGCACCAGAGTGCCGATACCACGAACCTGCCGCAGCATGTCGCCGCGCTTGACCGTGTCCGTGAAGACAACCGCAGCATCCACGGCCGGTGCCGCTGGCTCGATTCGAGACACGGCCCAAGCCACAGCCAGAATCGCGACCGCCGTAATGGACGCTGCGGCGATCCGTCGCGCGCGCTTCCGCTTGGCGTATCCTATGCGCGGCTTGTCCATCCGATAGTCTGCCTACGTGTACCGCAATTCATCAGGTATTTTAGCTACCGATTCCTTGCGCGGAGGGGCTTAGCCGACGCCACACATTTAGCACTAGGGCATCAGAACACAAACGGCTCTGGTTGGACCGAAGGGCTCGAGCGAGAGCCAAGCCGCGTGCGGCGGGTATCTCGGTGGCCGGACAGGCTGCCCTGAACGTGACGCTTATGGTCCTCGCCGGCCTACTGTTCCAGAGCCTGCGGAATGGGCTCGATCGGGAACCGGGCTTCGACATGCTTGCATCCCCTCCTGCGGAGGTTGCGATCTCCTCCCAAGGATTCGGGGGGTGCCGCCCGATTCACGCTCGGAGAGGAGAGCATGTTGGGTCTCATTAGGCTGGAAGAGGAGCAAATGCATGCTTCGCGCCTTCAAGTGGCGATTGCTAGAGTCTCTGTGAGCATGACCGAACTGCGTTCGAGGCCCAGCTACGGCGATGCGGTAATCCGGTGCGACATGTCGGCCTAGGACGGCTACGAAAGGAATCGGTTCGAGAAGGAAGTGAGCGTGCAAGCCACCCAAGGAGCAGACCAAGCGATGACAGAATCGCCGAACGACATTCCGCTGGTACGTCTGGAAGGCGTGTCGAAGGTCTTCTACACGGACGAGGTCGAGACGCATGCGCTGTCAGGCGTCGATCTCGAGATCCGCCACGGCGAATACGTCGCGATCTCTGGGCCCTCAGGCTGCGGCAAGTCGACGCTGCTGTCGATCTTAGGCCTGCTCGACACCCCGACGACCGGCGTGTACTTGCTGGATGGCAAGCCGGTTGCGGACCTGAAGGCAAGGCAGAGGGCCCGCATCCGGAACCGGCAGATCGGCTTCATCTTCCAAGCATTCAACCTGATCGGAGACCTAACGGTGTTCGAGAATGTCGAACTGCCGCTGACGTACAGAGGGATGGCGTCGTCCGAGCGCAAGAAGCGGGTCGAGGAGGCCTTGGACCGGGTCGGAATGGCGCACCGTATGAAGCACTTCCCGTCGCAACTGTCAGGCGGGCAGCAGCAGAGAGTCGCGGTGGCGAGGGCTCTTGGTGGCGATCCTTCCGTGCTGCTGGCAGATGAGCCGACAGGGAATCTGGACTCGAAGAACGGCGAGGCCGTGATGGACCTGCTCAACGATGTCCATCAAGGGGGCGCGACCATCTGCATGGTGACCCATGACCCGCGGTTCGAGGCCCATGCGGGGCGAGTGGTACGCCTGTTCGACGGGAAGATCCTCGACTAGTACTCTGTACCTCCTAAACATTCGGATATAGGCTTCTGAGCTTGACGGGGGCGTCGGACGTGGTGAAGCGCCAGGTCACCTCGGATTTGCGGTTGTCTCGATCCCGTTCCCAAGATGCGATCTCGCTGCGGATCGTCTCGAGGTCGGGTATGCGTCGTTTCAAGCATTGCCCGCATAGCGCGCTCAACTCGATCTCTGTACTGTTGAGCCAGCTGGCGTGCTTGGGAGTGGAGTGGACTTCCTAGCGCTAGGCGAGCGCCAGCGCCAACTTCGGCTCGTAGGTCGTGTACAGCGACTCGATCCCGTGCGTGTTCAGGTTGTCCCTGGCTAGACGACCCGCTCCGCGTCGGGATAGTGCTGCTGCAGCACGCCGCTTATGAAGTGTGCCCAGTCCTTGCGCGTGCGTCGCTCGCCTACCTCAACGTGTCGCCAGTCCAAAGTGGCGCCTCCTCCAGAATGATCTGGGCAACCCCGTTGCCCACTTGCTCATGCTCGATCTTCCGCGCCTGCCCGTCCTGTGTCGGCAGCGGTTTGCCCCCCTGTATCGGGATCGGCTCTTACCGCACCGCCTGGGTCCTCTGCCACCGGAACGGCGAGGCGATGGGCAACGACGCGTTCGAGGGGCCAACTCTGTTCGGCGTTGTCGAAGTGGACGAGGCGCTGGTCGGCGGCAAGTGGAAGAAAGTCGACCGCGGCTGCCGCAAGAACAAGACGTGGGTGGCGGGAGCGATCCAGCGTGGCGGACAGGTGCACCTGTCCAAGATCCACAACATGCAGAAGAAGACCCTGCACGACTTCATCAGCAAGAACATCAGGGACCTGGCCGAGGCGATCTACAAGGACGAGCTGGCAGCCTGTCTCTGCATCGAAGACAACGATGCCCGCCACGAGACGGTGAACCAGTCCGAAGAGGAATGGGTTGGCGGCGACGTGCACACCAACGGCATCGAGGGCGTGTGGGCACTGTTCAAGCGATCCATCGTCGGTGCCTTCCACAAGATCAGCAATAAGCACCTGGACCGCCACGTAGACGAGATGGAGTGGCGCTTCAACAACCGCAACAACCCGCACATGTTCCGCGACACCGTGAAGCGCATCCTCACGACCGATCCGCTGCGCTACGAGCAGCTTGTGGCCGACAAGAAGCGCCTGACGCCGCGTGTGCTAGGATCAGCCCCGGAACCGTTCGTCTGGAAGCCCGTGCGTCGGGCCTCCTGTTGAATGAAAGAGCCGTGCACGAGGGGCAGGGGTCGCTCCCCATCCCCCCGGCGAATAGACAGGTCGCTGCTGTTTTCCAGATGAGTGGTTCCAAGGCCCGGCACCCGAGCCGGTCCAGAACCTAAGGAACCATGAACCCGAAAACACACACCACACTCACCATCGGAGCCGCCGTACTGCTCGCGGCAGGATGGCTTTCCGGAGGATCTGGCAACATTGTCATGGCCCAATCGGACGACACGGTCGAGGTCGGTACTTCGATCGAGATTCAGTTGCTAGGCCGGGCAGTGACCCTGCCTACGCAACGGGACAACCTTGGCAACCACATCTTAGCGGGAAGTCCGCTGGAGAAAGGCACAGCCATCACTCATGCAGGGTATGGCACGTTCAAGCTCGATTCTCAGCAGTCACCGGGACAGTGGACGGTGGAGCCAATTCCGTCCGGTGTTCCGCTAGAGATTGGTGTCCTGAGGATGAACACACTCGCGGGTACGGGCTCTCAGGGGGCTTCCGGTGATCGCGGCCCGGCAATCCTGGCCAGACTCGCTGGTCCAGCCGACCTTGCGATTGATTCCGCAGGTAATGTGTTGATCGCCGACACGGAAAACCACGCTATTCGGAAGGTCGTGTCTGTCGCGTCCTACTTAGCGCGGGCAGGTGCGATCTCAACGGTGGCGGGCACAGGGGTAGCCGGTTTCAGTGGAGATGGCCGCGATGCGAGACAGGCCCAGTTGCGAAGCCCACGAGGGATTGCAGTTGGTCCGGCAGGCAGGATATACGTGTCCGACACTGGCAATGATCGAGTGCGGGTCATCGATCCTGACGGCACGATTAATACGGTCGCTGGGGGCGGCAGTATCGAAGTTGGGCTTGTGGGTGGTCCCGCCGATCGAGCGCAGCTGGCAAGTCCCCTCGGTCTCGCAGTCGACCGGGCAGGCAGCCTCTACATCGCCGACGCAGAGAACCACCGCATCCGGAAGGTCACGGCTGGGGTGATGACGACCGTTGCCGGAACAGGAACTCCCGCCTTTTCGGGAGATTCTGGCCCCGCACTTCTTGCGAGCCTCCGATTCCCGAAGGGGGTGGCGGTGAGCGAGTCGGGCGAGCTCTATGTGGCGGACACCGGAAACAACCGGATTCGCCGAATCGCCCCAAATGGTGTCATCTCAACCGTACTGGGCAATGGTCAACGTGGCTACTCGGGCGACGGTGGACCTGCATGGAGAGCAACAGCTTCACTCCCGCGGCGAGTCGCTGTGGGATCTGACGGTTCTGTGTACTTCGCAGACTCTGGGAATCATGCTATTCGCCAGATCGACCGCAACGGCGACGTGGCCACCGTTGCCGGCACGGGAAGCGGGGGCTCCACGGCCGACGGCACCCCGGCCCGTCGCGCGAAGCTCTACAACCCGCTGGGGCTTGCATTGGGCGACGACGGAATGCTCATCGTCGCCGATTCGCAGAATCATCGCGTGCGAAAACTCACGCCGGGCTGGAATGTCGTTCCCAAGGAGGCCCTGCCGATACCTGTTCAGATTGCTCTGACCCAAGAGGGAGACTGGGCTCGCCTGTGGCGCCGCCGTAATGGGACGCACTACCACCGAGGCCAGTCGGTCGCCAGTGGTCATTACCTGTTCGGTGACAATCGGAGACTGTATCGACTCGACCTCAAGGGGCTCTTTGGATGGGTGGCCACGGCCATCCCTTACGGCCCTGCGGAGCTGTTTCAAGCGGTCTTAACGTCCGCTCGCGCAGGACGAGCCGACGCACAGAACGCTGTTGGCACGTACTATTTCGAAGGATTTGGAGTGGAGGTCGATGTGGACCAGGCTGTGGACTGGTTTCGTCTTTCTGCGGCGCAGGGAGATCCCGGTGGCCAGTACTCCTTGGGGGTGATGTACGAGAATGGAACGGGGATTCCTAGAGATCTTGTCAAGGCGGTCGAGCTATACACGTTCGCCGCCCGTCAGGGCCACGCGGAGGCTCAGCTCAAACTCGGCTTGAACACCATTTACGGTCTGGGCCTCGACACTGATGTCGAGGAAGGTCTTTGGTGGGTTCTGCGAGCCGCGATGAGGGACCTCGCGCGCGCCCAAAACTGGCTAGGCTACTTCCTTGAGGGGTCTGATGGTGCACCTGAGAGTTATTCTGAGGCTCCTCACTGGTACCGCCTAGCTGCAATGGCGGGCAACGCAAACGCCCAAGTCCGCTTGGGAATCCTGTACTCAAACGGCACAGGCGTGTCGGCGGATCCAGTCGAAGCGTTTCGCTGGATCCGCCTCGCAGCCGTGCGCGGCAGCGCTGTGGGCCAGGGGTGGCTCGGCAGTTTTTACGAGTATGGAGAGGGAGTCTCGCAAGACATAGCCGAAGCGGTATCGTGGTACCGGCGAGCAGCCCTTCAAGAATACGAATGGGCCCAATGGCGCCTCGGACTTGCGTATTCTCGAGGCAGCGGTGTGCCGAGGAACGATCTGATCGCGATGGCTTGGCTGGTACTCGCGCTGGAAAACGGTGAGGACCAAGCTCGCGACGAATGGAGCACGGTCCGGGCACGCCTCACAACCGAGGAACAAGCAGCGGCGGAATCCCTTGCCTCCAAGTGTATTGATTCTGGATATACGGACTGTCCTTAGTTCTGTGACCCTAGTACGATGTACCTCTCAAATATTCAGGTATCGGCTTCTGAGCTTGACGGGGGCGTCGGACGTGCTGAAGTACCAGTTCACCTCGGATTGGCAGTTGTTTCGATTCCGTTCCAAAGATGTGATCTCGCTGCGCATCGTCTCGATGTCGGGGATGCATCACTTCAAGCATTGACCGTACAGCGCAATCAACTCCATTCCTGCAATGTTGAGCCAGCTGCCATGCTTGGGCGTGCAGTGGATTTCCAAGCGCTCGGCCAGTGCCAGCTTCGGCTCGTAAGTCGCATACAGCGACTCGATCCCGTGCGTGTTCAGGGCAGTCCATGACTGCCACGACTCGCTCCGCGTCGGGATAGCGCTGCTGCAGCATCCCGCCTATGAAGTGTGCGTAGTCCCTACGCGTGCATCGCTTACTTCAACATGTCTCCAGCCAAAGCAGTGCCACCTCCAGAAAGATTTGGGCAGCCCCGTTGCACACGTACGCATGCTCGATCTTCCGCACCTGCCCGGTCTGCGTCGGCAGCGGTTCGCACGCCTCGATCAGCTGCTTGTTCGTCTCATCCATCCAGACCATGGGCGGATGGGGATCGTCCGATCGGGTGCGTGATCCTAAAGAACATCCTCCATGCAACTCACAAGAGCCGCATTCGCTTTCGGCCGAATGTTCCAGTACGTCTTCAAGTCAGGACGCACCATGTTCTCTTAGAATGCCTCGACGAAGCGCCGCTTGAGATGCTCAATTGTCCGGGGCGAGGCTCCCAGGACTTCGGCCGTCTTGGCAACCGTCCAAGGCGGGTCGGGCCCCTCCGGGCACTTGTCGCACAGCAGCAGCGCCTGAGCGTTCGCGAACAGCTTGGCGGACGTCGCGACGGTGCGCGTGAGGGAAACCAACTCCTCGTGTTCCTCGAGTTCCAAAGTCACTCGGTATCTTTGTGCCATGACAACCTCCACTAAAGGTTGCCAAAATGGTATCAGTGAATCCGAAGTACTAGATGATACAACGTAATAGGGGGATGGCCGCCGCCGGCATCCTTCGAGGCTCAGCATCCTCCGAGCCGCTATTGGTGACGAGAAGGCAAGGGCACCCGGATCTTGCGCAGACCGCTCTCCCGGAACCAGTCTGGGTCTGCCGGACATCACGGGAAGACCAACATGACACGGCACTACTGAAGGAGACTGCAATGGCAGCAGAGGCAATGATCAGCGCCACGCAAGAGCCCTGAGGCGAGAGAGATCCCACGCGTCCGCTCCAATCAACGCGAACATTGGCACTCTTCAGAGGCCGATCCCGCAGGATGTGGCGAGGGTCTTGAAGGCGCGCGGACAGCCGACCGGTACGCGCGTAACGCTTCGTTCCCCAATCAACTCACTCCGTTCGGATGGCTTGGAGCGGATCAACCTGAGTGGCCCACCGCGCTGGCAAGTAGCTACCTGCAACGCCGGCCAAGATGAGAATCAGCAGTCCCGCCGCGAACGCAGTCGGATCCAACGGCGACACGCCGAAGAGTTGGCTCTCGAGCAGGCGGCCGAATGAAACTGCGATAGCCAGTCCTCCCAGCAGTCCGACAAGCACGGGGCGAATACCGCGGATGACGACCGCCCGTGCGAGTCGTCCCGGTGGCGCTCCTAATGCGAGCTGCACACCGTGGTCCTTCGACTGGCGGCGGGTCACGAAGCTTGTCACCGAATAGACGCCGACCATCCCAAGCCCGAGTGCCACGAACCCGAACCAAGCGAATAGGATGAGTGTGAACTTGGGCCGACGAAGCCTCGCACCGAGCCTGTCTTGCATGGTACGTACGTCTGCGACGAGCTGCTTCTTGTCAATCGCCGAAGCCGCATGGCGGAGGGAATCGGACAGGAGAGCGATTGAAGGGGACCTCGCTCTCAAGACAATGAACGAGTTCCACCGAGTCCTCTGCAGAAAGGGAAAATAGACCATGGGCTCGTGGACACTCCTCGGCCCAAATTGCCGGACATTGCCGACTACACCTACGATTTCGCAACTGGTCCTCGGTGCGTTGCCGACTTCGATCAGCTTGCCGATAGGGTCTTCGCCGCCAAAGTGGGACTGAGCGAATGCCGCATCAACGATAACGACCGGCGGGCTCCCCTTGTCGTCGGCTTCCGTGAACTCGCGTCCTCTTAGTACAGAGACCTGCATCGTTGCGAAATACCCAGCACTGACTTGCGCGTAAGGAAAGCTGGTCGGATCAGCGTTGTCTACGGAAACCGGAACCGTCTCTCGAACCCCGCTTAGGGGAAGAGACGTACTCGCTCCGACATGGCTCACGCCGGGTTGTGCGGACAGCCTAGCGATGATGGACCTGTAGTGAGTGTGCAGATTGTCCTCCGTGGGATAGTCCGAGATGGAAAATGGAAGACGCCCCGTGAGCACTCCCGAGGTGTTGAAACCAAGGTCGAATGATTGCATGCGGAACACGGTCTGAAACATCAGCAGGGTCACGGTGACCATAGCGAATGCGAGAGCGGCCTCCAGTGCGACCAACGTGTCCAGCCCACGCCACTTACGGCCTGGCCTCGCGCTTTCAGATCGCTGGAGTTTGAGTCCTTCCGCAACTCGAACTCTCACGGTTCCCAATATGCTAGGCAGACCAACCCCAACAATCGCCGTTATGCACAGGATCACGGTAAAGGACGCGCCGGCCCAATTGACTCCGACATCTTGAATCCGAGGAAACAAGGTCGGGTTCAATGCTACGATGACGTCGATCAGGGTCCCGGCTAGCAGAAGCCCCGCTCCAGCTCCGAGAGCGACGATCCAGAACACGTCGTACACGATCCCCAGTACCAATTGGGACGGAGAGGCTCCTATGGCGGCCCGGATAGCGAACTCCCTTCGCTGGGAGAGCCAACGGGCGACGAGCAATCCGACAACGTTGCAGCAGCCAATCAACAATACGAGCACTGTGGCAGCCCACACTACGATCAGCGAGGATCTCGAGCTGCCAACAAACTGCTCGTGAAGAGGTACGACACGTGCCTCGAAGTCCTTGTTCTCTGCCCGTGCGAACTCGGCGACGCGGGCGGCGAACAGGTCCATTTCGGTTTCAGCTTCGGCAAGCGACACGGAGGAGCTGAGCCTACCGACAACCCAGAGGTTTCCTAGATCGGGGAATCTCTCTTGGTCGGGGTCAAGGTTCAACGGGACCCATATGTCTGAGTCCGGCCATGGAAGAAACGAGAAGCTATCTGCCAGAATTCCAACAATCGTGAACTGGCGCTGATCTAGTACGATGGGTTTACCGATAGCACTACGATCTCCGCCGAACAAGGCCTGCCAACTCCGGTGGCTGAGGATCGCAGCCGTTGGGATATCACCGGCAACGTCCTCAGGTGTGAATAGCCTTCCAGCTGCCAAGGGTGCTCCGAGAACTGTGAAGAAGTCCTCACTCACGAGTGCCCCACGGAACTGCTCAGGGCCGTCGGGAGCTGGAACGACAAATGACCAGTCCCGAGCGGCGCCGAGCTGAGAAAACACCCGGGAAGAACTCCGAGATTCGTCGAACATCCGCCTCGAAACGGGTAGCTGTCGACTTGGGTTGTTGCGTTCGACGTTCCAAACCGCCACCAATCGATCTGGATCGGGATAAGGGAGAGGCTGTAGCAGGATTGACTCCAGCAGACTCACGCCGACCAGGCAAACAGCGAGGCCAAGTGCAAGGGTCGCAACGGAAGCACTGAACAGGAGCGGTTGCCGACTCAACGATCGGAAGCTACGACGCAGGACGTTCATCACGCGTTCATGTCGCAACTTCGTGCCCGAATCGCATCAAGACCGGGCTTCGATCACCTGGACATGTCTTCGAACTCGTCCCGGTCGTTTCATACAGGCACCCCCAAAATGAGGAGGCCAAAGGGAAAGCCAATACGTGCCCAACCGAATTGGGCCGCCGGTTGATCCTCTTGAGGTGAGGTCCTTGCACGTGGCCGATCCTGACGAGTGTGATCGCGTGTTCTTGGCGAGCGCAAACTCCATGCTGGCCGATCGGAGCAATGCGACCCTCTGGTTCTAGGGTGGTCCGTCACTGGCACCTGATCCCCATAGACCATGACACTGCCGCCCATCCTGCAGTTGCCGAGCCTTGCCAAGCACGATCGTGCGAGCGATCGCGATCCTCGTAGCAGCTGTCGCTGGCATCGCCGATTGGTGAGCCGAGCCTGGGCCCTACGCCCGTCCACAAGTGCCCCGCATCACCGTTGCCCTGCTTGTGCGCCAGCCCCATGTCCCTCTCATCCGAAAGAACGAACGCCAAGAGCGGCTGGGTTTCTCATTTGAAGCCTCCCCAAGCGTCAGATGTGGTTCTCAACGTGATCCAAGAAATGGTTGAGCGAGTCTGCCTTCAGCACGTCCTGCATGTCCTTCTTGAAATAGCGCGGGTTGCGGATTGTCGCCGTAACTCGCGGTTCGTCATCTGGATCGACCTGAGCGCGCTGCCCAGCAGGATCGGCTGCTCCATGTCCGCCAACGGCACGCCAGCCCCGTGCCATTGCGTCAGCGGCCTGGCGTCGTTGCGTTCGAATCCCGGCTGCACACAGGATAGCCGAGTCCAGGCTCCCCGCACGCCGCAAGGGTCGGGGACCGAGAGGCAGCCACTACTCGCTCCGTATCGCAGCGACTGGATCGATTCGGGCAGCTCGCCGACCGGAAACGAAGCCAGCAGCCACACAGGACACGAGAAGAGTCGCGAATGCCGCTGTCCACGTCAGAATGTCGAATGCGCTGACCTCGAAGAGTACTGAGGTGAGGATACGAGTTACCCCAATCGCTGCCAATCCGCCAAGGAACATGCCGGTGATCGCGGGCTGCAACGCCGTCTGCATTACCGCAGCGACCACTTTAGATGGCGCAGCTCCCAAGGCCGAGCGAATAGCGAGATCGCGCCGACGCTCCACAACTACCTGAGCAATGACGCTGTAGACACCTGCCACGACTAACACTAACGCCACCAACCCAAAGACCGACACAAAGAGGGTTCCTGCGTGGCGCTGGGCTTGCGAGTCGGCGACGAGTTGATCCATGGAGCGGATGTTGGTCGCGAAGGCATGCTGGTCCACACCGCGAATGCGTTCGCGGACTGAGGGCACTGCGTTGAGGGGGGCAGTTCTTGTTCGCGCGATCAAGGTGACTGCCGATTGAGGAAACAGGCCGAGAGGAATGTAGATGTCGACAGTCGGACGCGTCTCCAGTCCCGAATACCGTACATTTCCCGCAACGCCGATCACGGTCATCTTCCAATCCGAATAATCCCCACCAAAACTGATACGCCTCCCTAGAGGATTGAGCCCCCTCCAGTAGAGAGTTGCAAAGGACTCGCTGACTAGAACGCTCCGACCGGCTCCGATCTGTCCTTCCTCATCACGCGCCTCGAAGGGCCGACCGGCTACTATAGGGATTTGCATAGTGGCAAAATAGCCCGGGCTGACTATACGGATTCCATAGCTCGGGTTCTCGGCCTCGTTCGCGGGAATGTACCCTTCAACGATACCCTCCCCACTCGAGAAGTAGCTCCCGGATCCCATTGGTATGCCGTGCACCGCTGCCGCGTCGCTGACTGACGGGAGCGACCGAACCTCTTGCAGAACTTCGCGTGCAAATACCGCGTTGTGAGCCCAGTCAAACTTGTTTGGCGGCAGAGAGATGTTCATCGTCAGCAGATCGTCTTGGTTGAAGCCGGTCTCGACCTGACCGGCCTGAAGTGCGCTCCGGACGAGTAGCCCTGCCCCAACGAGAAGGACGATCGCGAGCGCGACTTCGATCGAGACAAGAACACCAACCAAGCGGGATTGCAATCTTCCCAACCCCGCAATACGTCCATCTAGGCCGGCCGCCACGAATCCGGCGGCCTTGAGGGATTGAAGGGCCGGTGCGAGACCGGCGATGCACGCAGTCACCATTACGCTTGTGAGCGCGAAGGCTACGACACTTAAGTTGATGCCCGCCCCTTCGAGCAGCGGAAGGGTCGGCGGCATCCAAGGTCTCGCCAAGCTGATGGCCCACACCGCGAGCAAGACACCCAGCACTCCGGCACACGTCGCCAGGATCAGAGCCTCCGTGAGCATTCGTCGTAGCAGCACCCATGAAGGGGCGCCCAGTGCGATGTGTGTCGCGATCTCGCTACGCCGGGCGACACCGCGAGCGAGAAGCAGCGTCGCCACATTCAAACAGGCGATGATCAGGAGAATGGTAGTACCGAGCAGCAGGAGCAAGATCCCGTTGCGCGAACCTCCTGCCATGTGCTCCTGCAACGGTACAACCCTGACTACTCTGTTGCCGTACGAGTCCGGGAATCGCTCGGCATTGAGACGGGCAATGACGTCCATTTCGGCTTGCGCCTCCGTGAGAGTCACTCCCGGTCGCAATCTCGCAACCACGTCGAACCAATAGTCTTCCGGGCCTGGCGTGGCCAGCTGAGTTGGAGAGACGAACTGTGGCATCCAGAAATCAATCTTTTCGACAACGGTAGATCCACCGAGATGAAAATCTGCCTCTAGCGGAGGAAACTGAACCGGTGCCGTTGCCACGCCGACAACCGAGTACTTGGTGGGCCCAGCGCGAGAAGTATTCAAGATATAGAGATCGATAGCACTACCTACGAGCGAGCTATCCCTGTCGAAGTATCGGTGCCAGATCCCGTTGCCGACCACCAACGCCTGCCCCCCGGCAGTCGATTCGTGAGGGCGTTGGGCACCTCGGTCCTGGTCTTGGAATGACCTTCCAAGAATCGGTACGCGGAATACGGCGAAGAACTCTGGTGTCGCAAGTAGCCCGGCTAACCGGTCGCTTTGGGCCCCATCGATCAAATCGGCGGTTTCCCAGCGGTACCCCGCAATCGCCTCGAACGACTTCGTCTTATCCTGCCAGTCGGCCAGCAGCCCAGGAGCCACGCGTGTGACCGGATGGTCGGTCACCGTCTCAACGCTTCGAAGAGTGACCAGCCGATCGCTTTCTGGATACGGCGGCGGACGCAGCAGCAATGCCTCGGCCACACTGAATACAGCGGTAGTTGCTCCGATCCCGATTGTCAGGTTGAGAACGGAGACTGCGAAGAACCCCAGATTGCGGCGGAAGTATCGAACAGCCGCGAGGATGTCCCGGGCTGTCGCTTGAATCTGGGTCACGGTGCCGAACTCGGGTCGGGCACGCAAACGCCTTTGCGTGGCGTCGTCCTTTCATTGTATGTTTCGGCCGGCGAGGTGATTGACGTTGGTGTTGATCTTGCTTGAGTGATGCAGCTTGATCTTGCGACGCTTCACGCTGGGCCTCAGCGCAGAAGTACGAACTCCCTCCCAGCCACCCACGAGAAGCTGCACCACAAGAAGGCCCTGTGGCGGCCTGAACAGTGGCGGAGCAGCCGGCATCGTCGGAATCAGGTCCTCGACGCCGTCATGTCGCTGGATCTTCGCCTCCGCGGTCGGGTAGCGTGCCCGGGCTCTCCTCCCCAAGATTCCGAGCGGTGCGGCCGAGTACCTACGGGAGATATGCCCCGTTCCCGCAAGCTTGATCGAGCGCCCAGACTTTCCATGACCCGAGTTCATTGAGGATCCAAGATCCGTCCTCGAGCCGCAAATCGACACGGTCCACCACGTAGAGGAACACTAGCGTCGACCGCCGCCGCCGATAGTCTGTCCCCCAGCGAGCGTCCCAGTCTCCGCCGGGCGACAATGGACCTGTGGTCTTCGTCCTAGACAACTACGACTCATTCACGTACAACCTTGTCCAGTACTTGGGCGAACTCGGCGCCCGGCTGGAGGTCCGGCGCAATGATCGGGTCACGGTCCAGCAGGTTCGCGACCTGAAGCCCGAGCGCATCGTCGTTTCGCCCGGGCCGTGTACACCGGCCGAGGCAGGAATCTCGGTAGCGCTGATCAAGGAGATGGCAGGCGTAGTGCCGATCTTAGGCGTGTGCCTCGGGCACCAGTCGATCGGCGAGGCCTTCGGTGGCAGGGTCGTTCGTGCCCCATACCTGATGCATGGCAAGACCAGCCTCGTGCACCACGACTCCCGCACGATCTTCAACGGGCTAGAGCAGGGCTTCGTGGCCACCCGCTACCACTCTCTCGTCGTGGAACGCCAGTCGCTGCCAGCAGACTTGGAGATCTCGGCTTGGACGGAGGACGGGATCATCATGGGCCTGAGGCACCGCAGCTTGGACGTCGAGGGAGTCCAGTTCCACCCGGAGTCGATCCTCACCGAGGCGGGCAAGCAGCTGCTTGTCAACTTCCTCAACTGAGCCCTAGTCAGCCCGTCCGGCGTTGCGCCGCACGGTAGGCTTCCTTCACGCTGAGCCAGATCTGGTCAGTCGCGTCCAACATGCCGTGATCGGTCTCGAGCCACTCCACGGAGACGTGCGGGCACCTTTGCGCAAACCTCCGGATCACCCTTGGCGGAACCGTCTCGTC
Organism: Bryobacterales bacterium; assembly: GCA_965203925.1. Lineage (GTDB taxonomy): Bacteria > Acidobacteriota > Terriglobia > Bryobacterales > UBA6623 > VXMF01. Next base: position 5,450,374 of record OZ241924.1, on the reverse strand, counting down.
GTGGAGGCCGTGCAGCACTCTGGTACAAACCTCGACCTCGGGAAAAGCCTCGTGGACGGCCGCGTCCTCAAGAAACGCATAGCCCAGAGCCATCGGTTCCCCGTAGCGGTAATGAAAGAAGTCCAGAGTTCCATCATCCCGCCACATTGGCACTTGCGGGCCCAGCACACTGATCAGTCTGCGGTGAAATTCGAACGCCGGGGCCAACAGCACCAGGGCGGGGCACGATTGCGGACGGCGGCTGGCGTGAAGGGCTGCCAAGTATCCGCCCAGACTGGAGCCGATCAGCAGGGCAGGGCGCAAGGCCGTGACTAGGCGATCGATCAGCGCAAGCTGGCCGGACATGGTCGTGTGCTGGAAGTCGCCGCCGTCCAGGTCCGGTCGCACGACCTCGACGCCTTCACCCGCAAATCGGTCTGCCAAGTAAGTTCCCTTGGCCGAGCCCGCGCCGGAGCAGAATCCGTGCAGGTAAAGCACCGTACCCAATTGCTGCTCTCCGTGTCGGTCAGGGAGGCCGCCAACCCTGCGATGCCGCGCTGGACGGCCATTGCGAATTCTCGGAATTGCAGATTCTATCAGCCCGGTACGGAGTGGTCGGCCAACGGTGGGCGTAGCAGAGGTCCGGGCCGAGCAGCCCACGCCAGCCCGCTGCTTGCGCGCATCTGCGGGCCTTAGCAGAATGGTTCTTGGAAGCTCCAGAGAGATTCCTAGACCACCCAAACCGAACGGTGATCGCCCTTGGGCTCCCAATCTTGGGCTCCCTGCTTGCCGAGCCCCTCACCGGACTGGTGGACACGGCCTTTGTGGCGCGCCTCGGGGCAGAGCCGCTGGCGGCCCTCGGCGTTGGGACGATGGTACTGTCAGCCATCTTCTGGGCTCTCAGCTTTCTCGGCGTAGCTACTCAGACACTTGTTGCCGGACTCATGGCGACGTCGGTTCGCCACCACGGCGGGAATGGGGCTGCGTCTCGAATGTGCTTTGTGGCCGTACTCGTCGCCCTAGTGGCGGGCACGGCCATCGCGGCCGTTGGCGTTCCTCTTGCCGTACAGGTTGCTGGTGCGATGGGAGCCAGCGGGGTCGTTCAGGACCTTTCCGTCGACTACCTTCGATGGCGCTTGGTGGGTGCCCCGGCCATGCTTGTGGCATTTGCCGCCCTCGGGGCCCTTCGCGGTGTGCACGACATGGTCACTCCCCTTCGTGTTGCTGTCGGTCTCAACGCCCTGAATCTCATCCTCGACCCGATCCTGATATTTGGCTGGGGGGCGGTTCCGGCTATGGGAGTCGTGGGGGCAGCGCTCGCGAGCACGGCCAGCCAGTGGGCGGGAGCCCTCTGGGCCGTCTGGGCCGCCTTCTCTCGCCTTGGCAGGCCGGACGGCTTCGACTGGAATCACGCCAAGAGCCTTCTCTCGGCAGGGACGAACCTCGTTGCTAGGGCCGTGAGCCTGAACGTGTTCCTGCTCCTTGGGACTCGAAAGGCCACGCTGATCGGCGCCAGCGCAGGCGCTGTGCATCAGGTGGTCCGCAGCGTATGGTTCTTCGACGCCCTCTTCCTAGACTCGTTCGCGATCCTCGCTCAGAGTCTGGTCGCACACTTCCTTGGCCGATCCGAGTTGTCGAATGCCAGACGTGTTGCCCGGGTAGCCCTGCGGTGGTCCTTCAGCTGCGGTGTCGCGCTAGCCGTGATCATGCTCCTCGCCGCGCCCGTTGTCCGCCGAATCTGGATTCCAGCAGAAGCGGTCGGCCTCTTCGCTTCCCCGTGGATGATCGCAGCACTTAGCCAGCCCATCAGCGGCATCACCTTTGGTTCGGACGGCGTGCACTTCGGGAGCGGAGACTTTCGCTTCCTGAGGAACGTGGTGCTCACCGCACTCGTCGCGGGCGGCGCGCTGGTCATCTGGGCCGATCCCGCACGCCCATGGGCCTTGGACGCAGTCTGGTGGGCCTTCGCGGTTTGGACGTCCATCCGTGCCGCGGCAGGAGTGCTGCGGATCTGGCCGGGCAGTCGCACGGCGCCTCTTGGCGCTGTCGGAGAGCCTAGGGGAGTCGGAAGGCCATGACTCTGGCCATGAAGCTTCCAGGGTTGTACTTGTTCCCACCGCCGACCGCGATCGCCACGTACTGGCGGCCGTCTGCCAGATAGGTGATCGGCGTCGCATGCGCGCTGGCCGGAAGGCGGTACTCCCAAAGCAGGTCGCCCGTGTCCTTGTCGAAGGCTCGGAACCGCCGATCGTTGGTGGCTGCGATGAACACGAGCCCTCCCGCGGTAACCATTGGCCCCCCAAGGTTCGATGCGCCCGTCGGGGGGATGCCCCGCTTGGTCAGCTCGTCGTACTCGCCGAGGACGACTCGCCAGCGAAACGCTCCTGTGTTGAGGTCGATGGCCGTCAGGTGTCCCCACGGCGGCTGCTGACACGGGTACATGTTCGAGTCCCAGAAGCGGCCTTGCGGGCCTGACCGGCTGCGCCACGGCACATCCGCGTCCTCTCCTCGGGAAACCATCGATGCAAGTGACCCCACGTCCATGGAATTGATGTAGAACGTGTCAGTCTCGGGGTCGAAGGCCCCTCCGCCCCAATTGGAGCCTCCGTTCGTGCCTGGGAAGAAAACGGTCCGGCGCCGGAGGCGCGGACGAAACAGTGGACCTTCGATCGAAGCTCCATCCAGCATCTCAAGGCATTCCGCCCGGGATTCCCGGGTGACAGTGGAGATCTCGTCGGCCCGCATATGCTGGCGGATGAACGGCTTTGGGAGCACGGGTGCAGGTTGCGTCGGGTGGTAGTACTCACCGGGGATGTCCCCGGCTGGCACTGGGCGCTCCTCAACATCGAACAGTGGTTCGCCGGTAGCGCGGTCCAGCACGAAGATGTATCCGGTCTTGGTTGCCAGTGCGACCGCCTTCACAATCCTGCCTTCTCGGACCACCTCGACCAGCGAAGGCTGGGAGGGCAGGTCCCAGTCCCAGATGTCGTGGTGGATCGTCTGGAAGTGCCACCGTCGGCTGCCGGTCCGGCAGTCAAGAGCCACGAGGCTGTTGCCAAAGAGGTTCGCCCCCGGGCGGTCACCTCCGTAGTAGTCGTACGATGGCGAGCCGAGCGGCACGAAGGCCACTCCCAGTTCCGCGTCGACCGCCGCGGCGGTCCAGAGGTTTGTCCCGCCGCGCTGGCGCCAAGAATCACCGCCCCAAGTGTCGTTGCCGAACTCGCCGGGATGCGGCACTGTGCGGAAGCGCCAGCGCAGCTCTCCGGTATGGATGTCAAAGCCCCGCACGTCGCCGCTCGGGCCGCGGGGCTGCCCATCTGACACCCGGCCCCCGACCACTAGGGTCCCCGCGCACTCTGGCAGAGGAGACGTCAGACCGTAGTGGCCTCCAACGCCAGCGGCCAGCATTCCGCTCGCGGCGTCCAGCATTCCGCCGTCACCGAACTTCGCGTCCGGATGTCCTGTGCGAGGATCAATCGAGAAAACCTGTCCGATCTGCGTGCCCAGCACGAGCCGTTCCTTGGAGCCCTGCTTCCAGTAGCTCACGCCCCGGTTAACGAACAGGTTGAACCGGTGCGAACGGTTCAAGGGTGCACCGAAGTCCCATAGCTTGCGCCCGGTACTCGCATCAAGGGCCAGAAGCCGGTCCAAGGGGGTCGGCACGAAGATCGTCTCGCCGATGACCAAAGGCGTGGCTTCGAACGCCGAGCGCGTCGGCGAGCCGCTGAGGCCGTCGGCAAAGTCCGGGGTGTCGTGTTCCCAAGCGACCTCTAGCTCGGCGACGTTTGTGCGGTTTATCTGGCCCAGGGCGGAGTAGCGAGTGCCGCCAGGGTCATTGCCGTAGTGAGGCCACTCCTCAGCCGCCAGCGGGGAGAGCAGGACGACCAAGCCAAGCGATAGCAGTGAGGAACGCACCAGCGGATTGTAGCGCCGGTGCAGTTTGCCGCTGGTGCCCGACCCTGCATCGGCGGGCACCAGCACGAATCGGAGAATACCCCGAAGGTCAGTCGATTGCGAAGCAGTAGAAATATCCGTTGCCGCCGGTGGCCACGAGATTGGCTTGGCTACATCCGCGAGAACCGTGCGCGGAGTTCCAAGACGACGGGACTTGTCCGCCGCCCGTGCGATCGTGGTGACCGACTTGGGCGCTGCCTTCACCGTTGTCGGTCCAGTTGCCGCAAGTGTGATCGGCGCCATCCGCGAATGCCGAGCCGTCGAGTTGCGAGCCCGTGAGAATATCGTGTTGGTTGGGCCGGTCTCCGCGACCGTTCACGACCTGGCCAGACTCAGTCAGTGAGCCTTCCTTCCCTAGTCCCACATTTGAGTAATGCAGTTCTTCGAGATTGCCCGCGACCTGGACTCCCTTGGCGTTGAACCAAGGTCCAGTCCCGATCCGGTCGCGTGCGTTGACGGCCGGCTTGCCGTCGGTGGCGGCGGCACTGAGGTAGGCCCGCCAAGTCTTGCCTTGCGACCCGGCGGCCTCTGCCAAGGCCTGGCAGTGGGCGTCGGCTCCCTCCAGTCCGCCCAGATTTGCGCCGTCCCCTGAGCCCTTGCTGGTGATGAAAAAGCTCATGTCCTGTGCCGCGACCGGCATTGTGGCCATGGCAGCCGTAATGGCCAAGGCCGCTGCGAGCGTGATGGAAGTTCTCATTTCTCCTTACCTCCTCGAATGGGACCGGCCAGCACCGTTCCGTGCCCGACCGCTGAATCGCTGTGATCTTAGCAGAGGGGCCTGCCCAAGGGGGGTCGATCCGACCGCCGCTGTATAGCTGCAGTGCGAGCAGGCTGGTCCAGGGTGAGCTCAGGCTACACAGCGGCTGGATCCGGGTGTTCCCATGGCTTGCGGTACGGCCGAGCCAGCAGGCCGTTCGCCTCCGGGTCGTCGAGAACAGCACCCTTCGCGGCATCCCAGCGCAATGGCCGTCCGAGCTGCATTGACAAGTTCGCCAAGACGCACGCAACGGTCGACATGTGTCCTTCCTCGATGTCCGCAACCGGGCGGGTCCGCGCGTCGACGGCATTGAGCCAATCCTGCATGTGGTAGCGCACCGCGTGCGCAGAGTGCAGCTCCAGGTCCGGCTCGGTCTTGTCCTCCGGATACTGGTCGACCTCAGTCTTGTTGCGGCCCTGCAGGGGCTTGGCGTTCTTGTCCACTGGAACGAAGTCCCAACCTTGGACACTTCCTTTGAGCGTCCCTTTGGAGCCATAAATGAAGAACGCCCATGGATAGCCCGGGTCAGGTGCCGTTCCCCAGCTGCGGTGGGTCCAGACGACCGGGAACTGCTCGTACTCGAACGTCGCCACCTGGGAGTCGGCAATGTTCGCCTTGCTGGCCTTCTGGATGCGGATCCCCCCCGATGACCAGACCTTCTTGGGCCACGACAGGCCCGTCATCCAGCGCACGGCGTCCAGCATGTGCACGCACATGTCGCCCATGATCCCGTTGCCGTATTCCATGAAGGCCCTCCAGCGCCGGGGGTGGACCAGTTCGTTGTAGGGCCGCATCGGCGCCGGGCCCGTCCACATCTCGTAATCGAGGTGCGGCGGCGGCTCTCGGTCTGCTGGGTTCTGGCGGGCACGCATGTGGTAGTAGCAGCAGACCTCGGCGTGGCCGATCTCGCCGAGCAGGCCGTCCTCAACGATCCGTCGCTTGGCGTCGGCCAGATGGGGAGTGGACCGCCGCTGGAGACCGATCTGCACCACGCGCCCGTACTTCCTCGCAGCCGCCAGCATGGCTTGGCACTCCACAATGTCGACACCGATGGGCTTCTGACAGTACACGTCCGCCCCGGCCTTACAGGCGGCGATCATCGGCAGCGCGTGCCAGTGGTCCGGTGTGGCGACGAGCACTAGATCCAGTTCTTCCTGCTTCAGCATTTCGCGGTAGTCGCCGTAGATTCGCGGCACTTCACCGGACTTCTGGCGCGTAGCGGTCATCTCGGCGGCCGCCTTGAGCATGTTCCTGTCGACGTCGCACAGGGCGACGACCTCCACCGGATCTACTTGAATCAGGCGGAACAGGTCGATCTTTCCGTACCATCCGGGTCCAACGACACCGACCTTGCGGGAGCCGCGCGCCGGGCGCGCGCCAGGGACGAGAAGCAGCCCTCCGGCGGTGGCGCCGAAGAAGTCGCGACGGTTGGTAGCAGGGCTTTGCAAAGTGGCCTCCTTACGGTTTTCAGTATGATACTCAGCATTCGCCATGCCCCAGGTTCGTCCGAATGTGGTCCTTATCGTCGCCGACGACATGGGCTACGGCGATCTCGGCTGCTTCAGCGACGGGACAGTGCGGACCCCCCACCTCGATCGCCTCGTCGAGGAGGGAACCTGCTTCCGGCAGCACTACTCCGCGTCCCCGATCTGCTCCCCGGCGCGAGCCTCCCTGCTGACCGGGCGCTATCCCCACCGCACGGGGGCCATCACACAGCATGAGGTCCACGGCCTGGACCGAATCGCGCTTCGGGAGGTCACTATCGCCGATGCATTCCGCGCGGCCGGCTACCGGACTTCTCTGGTCGGAAAGTGGCACAACGGTACATTTGACGCTAGATTTGAGCCGAACGCACGAGGGTTCGACGAGTTCACGGGCTTCTGCGGCGGCTGGACTGACTATTACCGCTATCACCTGCGCCGCAATCAGGCAACCTTCGGGTCGCAAGGCACTTACCTGACCGATCTGCTCACGCAAGAAGCCGTCGACTTCATCCGGCGGCAGGCAAGCTCGCCGTTCTTCCTCTACGTTCCCTACAATGCTCCGCACTCCCCATTTCAGGCCCCGCCGGGGATGGTGGCTCGATACCGTGACAAAGGCCTGAGCCGAATCGTGGCCACGACGTACGCCATGATCGAGCGCATGGATCAGGGCATCGGTCGGGTGCTTGGCGAACTTGACCGTCTGGGGCTGGCCAACAACACCATCGTGGCCTTCACGAGCGACAACGGGCCCGCATTCTTCAACCCCCCATACATGCTTGAAGAAGGGGAGCCAACCTTCAACGAGCGCTACAACGCTGGGCTGCGAGGAAGCAAGGGCTGGATCTACGACGGAGGCATCCGCGTCCCGATGGTCCTGCGCCATCCCGGAGTCGTGCCCGCGGGACGGTTCGAGGATTCGCTCGCGCATTTCACCGACTGGATGCCGACCCTGCTCTCGATGGCCGGAATTCCAAGGCCCGGAGGCCAAGCGCTCGACGGACATGACCTCTCGCCGCTGCTCGAGGGACGCGGCTTGGAGCATGAGCCGAGGCAGTTCTGGCAGTGGAACTTTTACTGGCCCGACATTGGCACCAACGCCGCCATCCGGGACGGGCGGTGGAAGCTGGTGCGGCCGATGATCCGCGGTACCCGTTTCTTCCGTGACGAGCTGTGCGTGTCGGACGAGGACCGGGCCAGAACGGCCGCATTTGTCGAGGCGGACATCAAGCACAAGGAGGACCCCCAGTCGATCCAAGACCTGATCCCTGTGCCGCGCCTCAGGCCACAGCGCCCTGAAGAGCCGCAGCTCTTCGATCTTGCTGCGGACCCCGGGGAGTCGACGGACTTGGCCCCCGAACACCCGGGCCGTGTACGCCGCATGGTTGCACAACTTGAGCGCTGGTTCGAGGATGTGGAGGCCGACCGGGCCACAATCCACGGGTCCTAGCGTCACCTCGACAGTCGGACTGACACCCGTCCGAGACGACGGACAGCCGCCTCCCCCTCCCTCTGATGGTCCGAGGACACCCTGCAGTAGATTTGGCCGGCAAGACCATGGTCGACCGCCTGTCTGCTTGCGTCTCGCGCCAGCCATTGGCACGGTGGTGCAAGCTGCCCACAGGCCCGGGCCATCCTGTTGGATGCGTGACGGTCCAAGTGCTAATCGAGATGGACTCGCGCCAGCTTGCGATCAGACGTGCCGGCCCGGGACGCGAACTCGGTGCTGGAGAATCGACAGTCTTGGCCTGCCGAGGAGAGGGCAGGGACGATGGCAAGGCGCGACGCACAGTCACCGGGGGGTCGCACTGGCGGCACGCGATAGCTGTAGGAGCACTGCTGCTCCATCGTGCTATGGCATGCGCGCCTCTCCTCGACCCTCGACCCTCGACCGGAGTGCCCGAGAGTGAGCTTCCCTCGCGGGACTCGCCGCCCGGTGCGAGTTGCGCTTCGTTGCTCTCACAACGTCTGATACACTCCCCGCAATGCGGGAGTTTACGATTGTGCACCAGAGATCGACCAGAGTCATGGCTACCCTCGCGGGAATGTGCCTAGCCGGACTTGGCTTGGCGATTCACGCCGAGCAGGGCGGGTCCGGGCAATTCGCGGGGAATTCCGAGACGACGGCCCGGGCCGTGATCCAGAGTTGTTCCAGCCCGAGCGTGCTAGGTCTGGCCTTGCTGCGCGAGAGGGCATCCACCGAAGCGGTGAAAGAGGTGGAGGTCGCGATAAGGATTTGGCCCAATACGATCGTCCCCGCGGGTAAGCATGCCGTACATATCCACCAAACCTCCGAGTGCAAGCCCTGCTCGGCTGCTGGCGGCCACTTTGACCCGGGGCCGAACAGCAACACGAGCCCTGACGGGAATCATCCGTTTCACGCCGGTGATCTGGTGAATATCGAGATTGATAAAGCGGGCCAAGGGACGCTCTTTGCCACCACCACCCGAGTGACTCTTTCAGATGGGCCGCTGTCCTTGTTCGACGACGACGGAAGCGCATTCATCATCCATGTCGACGCCGATTCCTATTGCCCGGACGGAGCGTCGGCCGGCTGCGCAGGCGGTGCGCGAGCGGCCTGCGGATTGATTCTCCGCGACTAGCGTCGGCTGGCATCAAGACTCTCGCTGGCCCAGAGGTCGCTCCCGTAAGCCGCGGTCGCGGCGCCGGCCCTTCCCTGCCGTGTGCCGCCGTGACAGGTGCGGCTATCTCTCCTTCGCCTCGCTCGGGCCTAGGTTTGTCACCGCGAACGCCGTAGTAGCGTTCAAGAGCGACAGCTGGCCCGCATCTTCAACCCGCCAAGGGGAGCCGACATCCAACGAGCGCTCCGGCCCCGGGCTGCGAGGGAGCAGGGGGCTGGATTTGCGACGGAGGCATCAGCGTCTCGATGATCACCGATTTTCATGGTCGTAATTGAACTAATTTTAGGGAGCGTTGGAAGGTGTTGAATCAGGACCGGGTGTCTCCCTCGTAGACGATGCGTCGGTTGCCGATCCAAGGGACGCGGACCGGCTCCTGAGCTTGCAGCGTCTCGAGCAGTGCGGGCAGGTTGCGCTTCTTCTTCAGCGTCACGAGGCAGGTGTCTCGTCCCAGGCGCACCGTGGCGCCGGTGCAGAGCATGCGCTCGAAGAGCGTGCGTGCGGTCAGGTGGCTGTGGCCAGCTGGCAGGTCGAGAGCCAGCAGTCGGTACAGGTTGTAGGCGGTGATGGTCATCGCAAGGTCGAAGTCGACCTTGATCACCATCGAGGAGGAGAGGCGGTTGAGGTGGAAGAAGGAGAGTTGCTCCGAGATGGACTTCTCGACGAGCCAGCGTCGGGCGTAGCGGCGCAGGATGCGCCGCGTCGGGGTTGCAAGGTCATTGGTCAGCAGCAGGGCCGGGCGTCGGGAGGGGCCGCGGAAGATGGTGATCTGGCGCAGCTTGCCGTCGTAGCCGCGCAGCCGGACTTGGGAGCTGTGGGCGCGCACCAAGCGCGTGCCGCGCTGGAGCGGGACGCGGATCTGGCGGCGGTCTTTGGGGTCGATCTGCCGGGCTTGCTCGATGATGCGCTTGCCGCGTCGGCGGACGGTGATGAAGCGCACCTTGTCGCGGTTGAGGCGGGACAGGTTGGCGTAGGTCGTGAAGCGGCTGTCGAAGGCCAGATAGCGCAGCTCGGGGCCGTTGTCGCGGTAGAAGTCGAGGAACTCGAGGATCGCTTCGGAGGAGGTCTCGCGACGGGTGCGGGGGTCGCTGCGCAGCAGGAGGCCGGAGTCGGGGTCTTGGGCGAGGGCGACGGAGAGGCCCACGAGCGAGCGGCCGTGGTGTCCGGACCAGTGGGACTGCAGCGTCGTGTCGTCGCCCCAGTGCGGGATCGTCGTGAAGTCGAGGTTCACGGCACCCGAGACCAGGCCGTGCTCCTTCCAGACGCGCCCGAGGGCAGTCAGCAGGCCCCGGTTCATGTTGCCCACCACGCGGTCGGAGTAGGAGGAGAACCAGGCGGCCTTGGGCAGCACGTTGAGGCCCGCAAACAGGCCCAGCCCGCGATCCATGCACCACAAGTCGTCGCTGCTGTAGCGCCGCACGCTGGCCAGCTTCAGGGCCACGAATGCCAGCACGGACGGCAGGGCGGCCAGCTGCGAGGAGCCCGGGAAGCCGGCCTGCTCGATGGCCGTGTCGATGCCGTAACGGCGCACCCAGGGCAGCAGGCACAGCACGCCGGCCGCCGACTCGCACTGGAACGACTCGCGGTGCTGCGGGTCCAGGGCGCGGCTGACGGGCGCGCGCAGCACGGGCGCCGCCGCCGAGCGGCGTTCGGCGCGCGAGCGCCTTGGCAGGCGCTGGAAGCCTTCCTCCTGAAGGACTCTGTAAACCACGCGTTCGCTGGCGCTGTGTTCCCCTTCACCGTCGAGCCGAGCCTTGATGTCGGGAACGGAGAGGTTGCGCTTGCGCAGTGCGACGATGCGCTGGCGCAGACTGCTTGCGGGCCGAGCGGGGGGCCGTCCGCGCGGCACGGGATCGCGGAAGTAGGCGGCGGCGGGATCGTCAAGCTTGGCGAAGGCGCGGGTCATGTTGTAGACGGCGGACAAGGAGTAGCCCAAGCGCTGGGCGACCTCCAGTGCCGGTCGCCGTTCCTGAAAGAAGAGCCGCATGGCTTCGAAGCGGCGCTGCAGGGGGTGTTGCGGGTCGGCAAAGAAGCGGGCGATCTCCTTGCGGGTCATGGAGGCTACCGGGATTCGTATAATAACAGATTATGAAGGAAATGTATTGATGTGCTAAATCAATCGATCGCGGCCAAATCGGTTGCATAAGGTTGGCGGTCTGCACCCAAGAACCCGCAGAATTGCACGAATTGCCGCAAGCCCTGGCCGCTTCGGGCGCGGACGGTGCACCTTGGCGGCTCCCGTGAGCCGTGCCAAGAGCCTCTCATGCGCCGGAACTGGCATAACGCTTCAAGCGTTCACGAACAGGCTGCCATGCCTGCACCGTAGCCGCCTCACAGTCAGCACGGAGCGCACTGGCCCCCTCCTCCAGTCGGCCACCAGCGCCTGCATCCACCAGTCGCTCACCCATGAGGCGCTATTGGCAGGACATACTCGCATGAAATGGCTGGAATTCGGTCATTGGGCACCACTGGAACCAAGCACTCCAAGCCACCCTTGCCGCGTCGGCTACGGCACGCTCAGTCAACCGGGTCTGGGGCGCTCAGAGTTCCACTGTCAGCCTGGCAAGCCCAACAGCGGTTCTCGTCGCCGACTGCCGGGTCAGACAACGTCTCAGATGTCGGACCCTAAGGAATTCAGCATTGGCTAGCCTCCGTCCGCAGGCTAGTGCAATTGATGTCATGAAAATCGGTGATGATCCTGCGGCACCCCGGATTCGGGTTGTCAGGACGGTCTACCGACTCGCTTGCGGGTTTCGGGGACTGGATGCCAACGCTGCTCTCGATGACCGTTCCCCATGCCCGGATGGGATGCGGTCGAAACCTCTAGTCTCTCCCGGCTGCTCGAAGGCCGTGACCTCGAGAATGAGCGGGGACAGTCCTTGCAGGCGAGTCTCTGCTCGCCCGACATCGAAACCAACGCCGCTATACGGGACGGGCGGCAGCAGCTGGTCCGGCCAATGATCCGCGGGACCCGTTTCTTCCGCGACGAGTCTTGCTAGTCGGACGACGAACGGGCCAGGACGGTCGCCTTCATCGAGGCGGACATCAGGCACAGGGAAAACCCAGTCGAGCCGGAAGTGATCCCCTTGCCGCGTCTCTTCGACCTTGTCGGAGATCTTGGGGGCTGACGTACTCGGCTCCCGACCGCCCGGCCCGTGTAGGCCGCATGCTGGCGTCCGTTGACCTCTACTTCGAGGCCGTCGTTGGGAACCGGGTCACATTCCGCTTGTCGTAGAGGCACCTACCGTCGTTCTGAGGTATGCCTCGGCGGTCGAATAGCCGTTGGTGACCCTCTTACGGCGGACTTCGTTGGCCTGGCTTCAGCGCTCTCGGCGCGGAACCTTCGCCGACAGCGCGCCATTTGTACGATGAGAGATCATTGCCCACAAGCTCGGCAGCACAGATCAGCGCAGTTCTTGGGAAATCGTTCAGGACCAACCCTTGGGGCCCGTGGCCGCTCCATCGAGGAGCGGCCACGGGCCCTGTTCCGAGCACCGCTTGGGACCCATGTCAGTCGGGCCCCGGGGTACGCTCGGACGCGTGGCTAGTAGTCGTGGTCCGGAGGCGCCGCCTCTGCTGGCTTCTCCTCGGGAATCTCGTAGACGGCAGCCTCGGTCGTGAGCAGCAGTCCCGCTATAGACCCGGCGTTCTGCAGGGCGTTGCGCACCACCTTTGCGGGATCGATGATACCCGCCTCGACCAAGTCGCAGTAGCATCCCGCGCTCGCGTCGTACCCGTTGTTGCCACTCGCCGCCCGGACGCGCTCGATCACGATTGCGCCCTCTTGGCCCGCGTTCTGGGCGATCCATCGCAAGGGGGCTTCGATGGCGCGACGCACGATGTTCACGCCAGTCCGCTCATCCGCGTCCTCCGAGCTGATTCCTTCGAGAGCTGAGGCCCCGCGCAGCAGTGCGACTCCGCCGCCCGCAACGATGCCTTCCTCGACGGCTGCCCGGGTGGCGTGCATGGCGTCCTCCACCCGCGCCTTCTTCTCCTTCATCTCGGTCTCGGTCGCAGCGCCGACCTTGATCACCGCGACGCCGCCGACCAGCTTCGCCAAGCGCTCTTGCAGCTTTTCCCGGTCGTAGTCCGAAGTCGTTTCCTCGACCTGGGCCCGCAGCTGCTTGACGCGGCCCTGGATCGCCGCCGTGCTGCCGGCGCCCTCAACGATAGTCGTGTTGTCCTTGTCGATAACAATCCGGCTGGCCTGCCCGAGATCCTGCAGTTGCACGCCCTCGAGCTTGATGCCGGTCTCCTCCATCAGCGCGCGCCCCCCGGTCAGGATCGCGATGTCCTCCAGCATGGCCTTGCGCCGATCGCCGAACCCGGGAGCCTTGACCGCCGCCACGTTCAGCGTGCCGCGCAGCTTGTTGACCACCAGCGTCGCCAGCGCCTCGCCCTCAGTCTCCTCGGAGATGATCAGCAGGGGACGCCCCTGCCGCGAGACCATCTCCAGCACGGGGAGCATGTCCTTCATCGAGCTGATCTTCTTCTCGTGGATCAGGATGAGGGCATTCTCCAGCACGCACTCCATCGAGTCTTGGTCGGTGACGAAGTACGGGGAGGCGTAGCCGCGGTCGAACTGCATGCCCTCGACGACATCCAGCTCGGTATCGATCGTCTTGCCTTCCTCGACGGTGATCACGCCGTCCTTGCCGACCTTCTCCATCGCTTCGGCGATGATGCTGCCGATCGCCTCGTCACTGTTTGCCGAGATCGACGCAACCTGAGCGACGGAGCCCGGCTCGACCGGGCGGGCCATTCCCCCGATCGCATCCACCACTAGGCGTGTGGCCTTGTCGATGCCGCGCTTGATCGACATCGGATTGGCCCCTGCGGCCACGCTCTTGACTCCCCCGGCGAAGATCGCCTGAGCCAGGACCGTGGCGGTCGTTGTACCGTCACCGGCCACGTCGGAGGTCTTGGACGCGACCTCCCGGACCATCTGTGCTCCCATGTTCTCGACAAGGTCCGTCAGTTCAATCTCCTTGGCCACGGTGACCCCGTCCTTGGTCACCGTCGGTCCGCCGAACTTCTTCTCGAGCACGACGTTGCGCCCCTTTGGGCCCAAGGTCACCTTTACTGTGTCGGCCAGCTTGTTGACGCCGGCTAGGAGCTTTTGGCGGGACTCCTCTCCGTGGACAATGTTCTTCGCTGCCATCTTCTTGCGTTCCTCCTCAGTTCTCAAGTCCCTCCGGCCTTGGGCTGGCCGATTCGGCCGGCCCGCGCCGGCCGGTTCAGTCCTCGACTACGCCGAGGATTTCGTCCTCGGTCAGGATCAAGTAGTCCGTCCCGTTCACACTGATCTCAGTTCCGGAGAACTTGCCGATCAGAACCATGTCCCCGGCTTTGACGTCCAAGGGCACGACACTCCCGTCGTCTCTCTTGGAGCCAGGCCCTGCCGCAACGACCTCGGCCGTTTGGCCCTTCTCCTTGGCGGAGTCCGGGATGATGATTCCGCCAACGACCTGCTCCTCTTTCTCAATTCGCTTCGCAACCACTCGGTTGCCTAGGGGTTGGATTGCCACAGTGCTATGATTCCTCCGTCTTAGGTGGGCATCGCGAGCGGGGCTTCGGAAGCCTCACCCACTTTGGAAATGGCCCTCGCCTTCGGGCCGGTCAGGAAAGGAACGCCAAGATCGATCTCGGTCGCACTCCGCTAATCGGCTCGGCTCGCGCCTTCGGGGCGGTCGCCCCAGAACCCCAGTATGGCCGGAAGCTGCCCCTCGGCGCAAGTGCTGCGCAACAGCGGGGCCGATCGGGGGCCAAACGCATCGCGGCAGGCCTGGCATTGCTTGCGGCGGCGGTGGCCGGACTCTCCGCTGCCTCGCCGCCGAGCATCGTGCTGGTGCTCATCGACGACCTTGGCTGGTACGACCTAGGTTGCCAGGGCGGCGCGTTCTTCGAGACGCCGAGGATCGATTCGTTGGCCGCCGCCGGCGTCCGGTTCACAGACGCATACTCGAACTGCCCAGTCTGTTCGCCCAGCCGTGCGGCCCTGATGAGCGGGCAGTACCCGGGCAGGGTCGGCTTCACGGGACACATCACCGCCATTGGTCGGCATCGGTATCCGGAGGGAAGCGCGATCATCCCGCCAGACGACCGGATGAGTCTGGCCCAACGTGTGGTCACGCTCGCGGAAGCCCTCTCGGCCGAGGGATATGCCACCGCCAGCATAGGCAAGTGGCATCTGGGCGCGGAGGGCTCATTGCCGCGCTCGCACGGATTCGACGTCAACATCGCCGGCCACCAGCACGGCAGCCCCGCCGGCTATTTCCACCCTTACCGCAACGCCGAGCAGGCTTGGAACCCCGACATGCCGAATCTGGACTTGTCAGTCGGCAAGGAAGGCGACTACCTAACCGACCGGCTGACCGACGAAGCTGTCCGCTTCATTGAGGCGAGTGCTGGCAGACCGTTCTTCCTGTACCTGTCACACTACGCCGTCCACACTCCACTGGAGGCCCCGGCACGCATCGTTGCCAAGTACGAGGCCAAGCTGCGGCGCCTCGGCCTCGGGCCGGATCCTGTCTACGCCGCCATGGTCGAGACGGTCGACCGGTCGGTTGGCCGCGTTCTGGGCGCCCTTGACGCGGAGGGGATCGGCGATGACACGGTAGTGATCGTGACCTCCGACAACGGCGGGCTCTCAACGGTAACCGACAACGGGCCGCTGCGAGAGGGCAAGGGACACCTGTATGAGGGAGGCATCCGCGTGCCTTTGATCGTCCGGTGGCCCGGCCGCGGTGAGCCCGGCACTGTCGTCCGGGAACCGGTCACGCTCGCTGACCTCTACCCGTTCGTGCGCGAACTGGCTGGCTCGTCAATGGGGCAATACGGCCCTCTGGACGGCCGTAGTCTCGCACCGCTCTTTGAGGGGGAGCGCTGGCAGTCCCGAGACTTGGTCTGGTACTACCCTCACTACAGCCCGCAGGCGAAGGCCCCCGGGGCGGCACTGAGGCACGGTCGATACAAGCTGATCGAACACTACGACCCTCCCGCTGTGGAACTCTACGACCTCGAGGCCGACGTTGGCGAGAGCCGCGATCTGGCGGACCGCCAGCCGGGCTTGACCGGCCGCTTGCGGGCCCGCCTGACGGCATGGATCGAGTCGAATGTTGCCATCCGACACACCCCTAACCCCGCCGCGGCCCGATCCGTGCCTCAGTGAGAGAATGGACTCCGGCCTTGGCAATGCGCCGGGGGCCAAGAGGGCCGGGCCGGTTTAGCGCATCAAATGGGTCGCATCGCTGTCCTGGACTCGGGGGGCCAGTACTGCCACCTGATCGCGCGCAAGATCCGGGAGATCGGGTTCTTCGCCGAGATCCTGCCGATCGGCACGGACCCTGCCCGGCTTCAGGGCTATTCGGGCCTTATTCTCTCGGGCGGCCCTTGCAGCGTCTTTGATCCGCAGAGCCCCCAGCCGGCAACCGGGCTGTTCGAATTGGGCAGACCCGTCCTCGGCATTTGCTACGGGCACCAACTGATCGCCAGTCATCTCGGCGGAACAGTTAAACGGGGTACGTCGAACGAGTTCGGCAGCGCCCTGCTGCGCATTCGGCGGGCCGCCGGACTGTTCAAGGGACTCGATGCCGACCAGCAAGTGTGGATGAGCCACGGCGACCACGTTGCGCGAATGCCGCCGGGCTTCGGAGTCCTGGCAACCACGCAGGAGTGCGAGGTGGCCGCAATGGGCGACCGGCAACGGCAGATCTTCGGACTGCAATTCCATCCGGAAGTCGTGCACACCCCAAACGGATCGCGGATGCTGCAGAACTTCCTTGTCGGTGCATGCGGCGGCGAACCCGACTGGCATCCGGGCGACCGCATCGAGGGGCTGCTCGGGGGGATCCGGAACCAGGTCGGCCAGCGCCGCGTGCTGCTGTTCCTCAGCGGCGGGGTCGACTCGACCGTTGCCTACGCACTGTTGGTCCGCGCGCTCGGGCAGGACTCGGTCGAGGCCGTGTACGTCGACACCGGGTTCATGCGGGAAGGGGAGACTGCCCAGATCCGCTCCGCCTTCCGCAGCCTGGGCCTCGGTTCGCTGCGCGTGGTCCGGGCGGCCGATCTCTTCTTGGGGAGGCTGAGCGGCATTGTGGATCCGGAGGCGAAGCGGGCGATCATAGGTCAGGCGTTCGTAGACGTGCAGGCAGGCATTCTTGCCGATCGCAAGTACGGCACGCAGGACTGGCTGCTCGGGCAGGGGACGATTTATCCAGACACGATCGAATCCGGCGGAACAACCGCCGCCGACGTGATCAAGACTCACCATAACCGCGTGCCGCGCATCCAGCAGATGCTGGCGGAGGGCCGAGTGGTCGAACCTCTGACGGAGTTCTACAAGGATGAGGTCCGTGCCGTCGGCCGGGCTTTGGGCCTCCCCTCGCCGCTGGTGGATCGCCATCCGTTTCCCGGGCCCGGACTGGCCATTCGCTGCCTGTGCAGCGCGTCCAGCGCCGAGCCTGTCCGAGATGCCGGCATCGATGCGGCGGCGCAGCGGAACGGCTATTCGGCTGTCCTGCTGCCGCTGCGCAGCGTCGGCGTGCAAGGGGACAGCCGCAGCTACGCCGGCCTGACCGTGGTGTACGGAGGCCGGTTCGACTTCGGTACGCTCCTGCCGCTTTCCACGGCCATCACCAATGAGCACCGCCAGACGAATCGCGTCGTGGCGCTCGTGGCGCCCAATGGCGCCGACCCATCACGGTGGAAGATCGTTCCAGCAGGCCTCGACGCCCGGCGCGTGCGTCTGCTCCAGCGCGCCGATCGCATCGTCCGCCGCTATCTCAGGGACGAAGGGCTGTACGGCGAGGTGTGGCAGTGCCCGGTCGTGTTGCTGCCCTGGGGGCGGGATGGAGGGGAGACGGTGGGGCTGCGGCCGGTCGTGTCGGTCGACGGCATGACCGCGTCCGTGGCCGAGCTTCCGCTGCCCGGACTGCGCGAGTTGGCTGACCGCCTGACCCGGATTGGCGGCATCGACGGAGTGGTATACGACGTCTCCCACAAGCCGCCGTCAACGATCGAGTGGGAATAGGCGGCTCGATTCAGTCGCCGAGCGAGGCAATCCACTCCTCGATCAGGTCGCGTACGCCAGCCCGGCCTACGCCACATGCCAACTGCAGTGCGGCGCGCGCGTCCAGCGCCTCGTAGACCGACTCCGCCCAAGCGAACTCCCGGTCGGCGGCCTGCCTTTCCAATGGCCCGCCCGTCGCGTCCTGCGGGTTGACGATCAGCAGGGGACGCGGAGCAATGCTGGCGTATAGATCGCGAACCTCGTAGGCCCCCAGCACTCCGGGAAGAAAGGAGCTTACCGGATGCGTCGCACGCGGATTGTCGAGGACTGAACGAAAGGATGCAAGCGCCTGAATGCTGATGACGCCCGTGACACGCGGGTCGAGGGCTGCGGCGTGCGCCGCAACCAGGCCACCGACGCCAACGCCGACGACGCACCAATTGCGCCTCCGGGTCAGGCGCGGCGCGGTGGACAGCAGGTCCTTGAGGCGCTGCCCGAGCAGCGGCCGGCCCAGCTCGATGCTGCGGTAGGCGAAGAAGTCGTCCCACTCGAACGAAACCTCCGCACCGGGCATCGAGGGCGCTGTGACCCCCCACCCGCGCGGATCCAAACCGTATACGCTGTGCCCGGCCGCCAAGATGGAGTCGACCACGTAGCGTTGCACCAGAGGGTGGTCCTTTCCCTGGTCAGCCACCAGGAACACCGTGCCCTTGGCATAAATGCCCACGTCCAGGAAACGCGAAGGGACCTCGATCCCGTACTCGGCCTTGAACGCTCCGACCCGGGTAACGTCGCGAATCTTGCTGGCGACGCCGCTGCGGTACACCTCAAATTCGCTGGCGCTGCGAGGCAAACGACGGACGGGCGCGATCACGTCGGCCTTCTCACTGAGCATGTCGAGAACGCTACGCGAGCCGAACGAAACGCCGGCCTGGCCGGCCGGGCTGCACTGGAGTTCGGCTGCCGGGCGCAGTGTACCCGCCTCCGCCTCGCCGACGGCGCGGCCGGGGACACCGAAGGCCCGCCGGAAGAACGCCGCTCCGGCCTCGCGGAGTTCGCGGTTCAGGCCGTGCGTGTCGTCCGTCTCCACGAGGCTCAAGTTGCCGGGCTCCCCGAGCTTGGAGTAGACATCCTGCAGTTCCTCGTGCGTGCGACGAGCGGCCTCGATGGGAACGTAGTCGCGGATTGCTGCACCGATCAGCAGCGGCCTGGGCGCGAATGCCGCCAAGAGCTCGGGGTGGTCGATACCGGCGCGCAGCGTGCCGTACAGGACCTGTTCAGGGTCCGCAATGAGCAGCGCCTCGGTCTTGGCCCGGAAGCTTGCCACGGCGCAGCTCGCGAACGCGGCCCGCACCCGGTCGTCGAAGCAAGCGAACTGCAGCGTCACCATGCCGCCGCCCGACTGGCCGGCCAGGCCGAGGCGGTCCGCGTCGAACTCCGGCCTGGATTCGAGGTAGTCTAACGCCCGGACGGCATCCCACGCCCGGAAATTCATCAGATTTCCGCCCACCAAGTAGCAGCGGTCACCCAAGACTCGGTGCTCTCCCGTTCCCGGGCGGAAGCTGCTCGTTCCGGTCTCGGGATCGATCAGCTGGTGGCGTTCGCCTTGGCCGACTGGGTCCCAGGTCAGGGCAGCCACGCCGTTGCGGGCGAGCAGGGCGCAGAACCGCTGGTAGCTGGTGGCCGCCTTGCCGTCCGCGGCATGACCGCACGAGAAGATTACGGCGGGAATCCGCCCGCTCGCCTGGCGCGGGCGGTACAGGTTGGCGGTCACATGGAAGCCAGGGCGGCTCTCAAAGACCAGCCGTTCGATCCAGTGATCGTCGGCATCAACGCTGCCCAGCTGCCTAGGGGTCAGTGGCGAGCGGGCAGGGAAGGGTCCCCACATGCGGGTCAGCTCGGAGCGCACGCGAGCTCTCAGCGTGGCGAAGTCAGCCTTCGACACGGCCGCCGCGAGGCGCCCTGCGCGCTGATCGTCAAGAACGCGGAGGTATTCGCGGACGTAGTCCCACAGCATGTCGCCGAATCGCGGCTGGGCGCGAATCGGCGACGAGCTGCCGACCGCTGCCAAGGCCGCCAACTCGCGGCGGGTGAACTGGCCCGTCACTGGATGTCCCTGCGGGTGGGTCGCCTAGCGCGAACTGCCGTGTATCAGTTCCGACACGGCTGCCACCGCCTCTGGCGGATCGCCGTGCTGCCAGAGCTGCCGCCCGAAGATGACGCCAGACGCTCCGGCCTCGAGGATTTCGGACACCGTTTGCAGCGTGCCCTCCAAGCCCGCCGCGCGTCTTGGCCCACCGGCCACCAATACCGGAACACCGCACGCCTCTACACTGCGGCGGAACTCCTCGATGTTGCCGGAGTAGCGGGTCTTGATCACGTCGGCGCCGAGTTCCGCTCCCATGCGGCAGGCCAGCCTGATGTCCTCGTCGATCCCGGCAGGCAGTTGGTCGGTTCCGGTCCCGGCCATGTCCATGTGGTTCGCCATCATTGCCTGGCTGAGCACCTCAGCCACCACCGGCATCCCCCAGCACTGCGCTTCGCTCGCGACCGAACCGACCTTCTTCAGTTCCTCGCCCTCGAAAGGAGCCCCGAGAATCGCATTCATGACTACCGCGTCCGTACCCAGGGCCACCGCCTGCTCGACATCTGCGAATAGCCGCATCTGCCCCGTGCCGAGCGGGCTCGAGCAGCCATCGATCCGCAGGAGTACGGAGAGGTCCGCGAGGTGCCCACAGACCTGCCGCAGGATACCCGGTGTCACCAGGACGGCGTCTGCTCCTGCTGTGGCGATCTGCTTCACGACCTCCGCCGGACGTTCGAGGCCACGCACCGCGCCGGCGGCGCTGCCGTGGTCCATAGCAACGACTAACGCCCTCCCGTGCCGGAGAATGCGCCTCAGGCGCAGATGCTTTCCGATCGATTGAATTGCCAATTTGCCTCCAGTCTCGCCTGTTCGGCCCCATCACTTGGCCGCCCGCAGGCGGTCGCTAAGTGAAGATACCCCTCAGCGCAGGTCTCCTCCGTCTGCGAGCGTCGGCACCATGGGCAGGGCCAGTGGGTCGTCCACCAGAAAATCTAGCTCGCGGATCTCCCGCAAGGCTGCGCTCAGGGCCGACCGCTCCGCGGGCTCCAGCGTCATCACGAAGGGCAGGTCATTCTTGTCGAAGTGCGGCTCCTGCAGCACCGCGTCCACGCTGACGCCTTGGGCTGCGAACTTGGAAGCCAGTGAGGCCAGTACGCCCGGGCGGTCGCGGACACGGAAGCGCAAGTAGAACTGCCGGACCTCGCTCTCGCTGGAGACAGGGCTGTGCTGTGCCAGAGACGCGTGCCCGAACGGCGACGCGAACTCAGTCGCCGTTTCCCTGACGCTGCGTGCTGCGGACATGAGGTCGCTCACCACCGCTACGCCGGTGGGGGCCGGGCCGGCACCCTTCCCGTAGTAGAAAGTGTCGCCGCCATCGCCCTGAACCCACATCGCGTTGTAAGAACCCGTGACACCGGCCAAGATCGTGTTCTTGCCGACTAGGGCCGGCCCCACTGCCAGCCGCAGCCCGCCCGGCTCCCGGCGCGCTCTGGCCAGCAGCCGAATGGTGTGTCCCAAGCGTCCTGCGTACGCGAAGTCGATGCTGCGGATGCGCCGGATGCCTTCGACCGCGATCTGCTCCGGCAGCACCCGCTCACCAAACCCCAAGGCCGCCAAGATAGCGAGCTTGGAGCGGGCGTCATGTCCGTCGACGTCCGCGGACGGGTCGGCTTCGGCGTACCCCCTGCTCTGGGCCTCTTCCAGCACCTCGCCGAACGGCGAGCCCCTGCGCTCGATCTCCGTCAGTATGAAGTTCGAGGTGCCGTTGAGGATCCCGACGAGCGCGTCGATCCTGTCTCCGGCAATGCCTTCACGCAGCGCCTTGAGCACGGGGATTCCGCCGCATACCGCAGCCTCGCACCCCAGCCACCCTCCCCGGCTGCTGTGACGCGCCCAGATCTCCGGCCCGTGCTCCGCCAGGAGTTCTTTGTTTGCGGTGACCACAGGCTTGCCCGCAGCGAGGGCGGTCTCCACGATGCGCCTCGCCGCTCCCGTGCCCCCGACAAGCTCCGCCACCACGTCCACCCGTGGATCTCTGACGACGTCCTGCCAGTCCGCTGTCTTGCGGGCAGTCGGGTGCAGCTCGGCGGCGGCGGACTGCCGTCGGAGCACACTCCGAGAGCAGACAGCGCTTACGCGCAGGCCGAATCCAAGCTTTGCCTCAATCTCGCGGGCGTTGTCACGCAGCAGTCGGAGGGTCCCCCCGCCCACGTTGCCCAGACCCACGATACCCACGCGGACGGCGGACACAGGAATCCATTCTACGTTTGTGGGGGGTTGCGGCCGCCGATGGCGGAAAGGCTGCGGCGCAGCCTCAGGCTGTTGCCCACCACCGACAGGCTCGAAAGGGCCATCGCACCAGATGCCAAGACGGGGGAGAGCAGGAGTCCGAGCCATGGGTAGAGCGCCCCGGCCGCGACGGGGACGCCGAGCAGGTTGTATCCGAAGGCCCACGCATAGTTCTGCCGAATGGTCCGCTGTGTGCGCTGCCCCAGTTCGACCGTCCACGCAACGTCGGTCGGGTCGCCCCCTTGCAGGATGATGTCAGCGGATTCGATCGCCACGTCCGCTCCGGCCCCGATTGCGATGCCGAGGTCCGCTTGCGCCAGGGCGGGTGCGTCGTTGATGCCGTCCCCGACCATCGCAACGGTGGCACCTTGGTCCTGCAGTTCGCGGATCTTGGCGGCCTTGTCTACGGGGAGCACGCCGGCAACGACTTCGTCCAGCCCCGCTTCGGCCGCGATCCTGTCCGCAACGGCGGGACTGTCGCCGCTGAGCATGAGCACCCGGATTCCCCGGCGGCGCAGCAGGCTGACCGCCTCCGAAGCCTGCGGGTGGATGCTGTCACCCAACCCAAAGCCGCCCGCCAGCTCGCCGTCCCTGGCCGTCAGGACCACCGTCAGCCCGGCCCGTCTCCAGCGCTCGATCCAAGGCACGGCGGCCGAGCACGAAATCCCTCTCTCCGCCAGCAGACTTGGCTTGCCGACCACCCACCGCCGTCCTTCGACCGTGCCCTCGGCGCCGGCTCCCGAGAGAGCCCGGAAGTCCTCCACGCGCGCGGGACGGCCTCCGTTGAGGGCCGCAAGCGCCTCGGCGATTGGATGCTCGCTGAAGTGCTCGATCGAACCCGTCGCCCGCGCGACCGCCGCGTCGGATGCGCCCCCGAGATTCGCGCGATCGCGGATCGAGAACTTCCCCAGCGTCAGAGTCCGAGTCTTGTCGAAGACTACGGTGTCGACCCGCTTGGTCGTCTCGAGTACCTGGCCGTCCCGGACTAGGACACCCTGCTCGGCCGCCCGGCCGATGGCGACGGTCAGGGCCGCTGGCGTTGCTAGGCCCAGCGCGCAGGGACAGGCGATGATCAGGACGCTGACCGCGCAGTTGACCGCCATCCGCACGCGCTCGGCGTCCGGTCCCGCCAACAGCCACACAGCCAGTGTCACTGCCGCCGTCGCGAGAATCGCCGGGACGAAGACTGCGGCAATCCGGTCGGCGAGCCGGGCGGCTTCGGACTTGGAGGTCTGTGCGCGCCTCACGAAGGCGACGATGCGCGCCAGGTGCGTTTCGTTCCCGGCGCTCTCGGCTTGCACCGCCAAATGGCCGTCGAGGTTGAGCGACCCGCTCAGGACGCGGGAACCGGGCAGCTTGTCGGTAGGGACTGACTCGCCCGTCAGCGGAGACTCGTCCACGGCCGCCCGACCCTCAACCACCGTCCCGTCCACCGGGACGCGCTCGCCGGGTCGGACAAGGACTTCGTCGCCGGTGCGCACCTCGTCGGGTCCGACCTGAATATCTGACCCGTTGCGCCGAACGCGAACAAGCCCCTCTTGAAGCGACAGCAGCCGCCGGATCGCGTCGGACGTGCGCCGGCGGGCGCGGGCTTCGAGCACGCGTCCCAGCAGCACGAGGGTAACAATGGCGGCCGAAGTCTCGAAGTAGACCGGTGGCTGGCCCCCCGTTGCGATCCAGCCAGACCGCACGGTCACGATCAGGCTGTGGGCGAATGCCGTCAGCGTGCCTACCGTGATCAGCGTGTTCATGTCGCACGTGCCGTGGCGGGCACGATTCCAAGCTGCGCGGTAGAAGGGAGCGCCCCCATAGGCCACTGCCGGCAGGGCCAGCACAAGCTGCAGCCAAGGCATCGGTCCGATTCCGAGCCGGCCATGGGACATGGCGACCATTAGGAGGGGGATGGTCAGGGCAGCCGAAACGGCCAGTCGGCGCTTGAGCGTCCCATGCGATTCGCCGACGCCGAAGCCGGCGGACGGGCCTTCGGCCGATGCCTCGTATCCAACGGATCGAATGGCCGCGATGATGGCCGCGGCGGGCGCGCCTTCAGGATCATGCTCGACCCGGGCGGTCCCGTCCGAAAGCAGCACCTCGCATGCGTCCACGCCGGCCAGCCGCAGCGCAGCCCGTTCCACAGTCAGTACGCAGCTGGCGCAAGTCATCCCGGAGACTTGGAATGTGGTCTCAACCCGGCCCGGGGCCGCCTCCTGTGCAGCGGGTTCCACGGGTTCCCCGCGGCTCTTGACCGCTGGCGGAGGCTGGCCGAGAGCGACGAGTTGCGGCGCCACACGTGGAGCGTAGCCCGATTCCTGCACGGCCGTGCGCAGCTGGTCGACGGTCGCGACCGACGGATCGAATCGGACCGTCGCATTCTGCGTTACGTGGCTGGCGGAGGCTGCGCTCACGCCGTCAACCGCCAGCAGCGCCCCCTCCACTGACCTTTCGCAATGGTCGCATGTCAGACCGCCCAAGGGAATAGCAGTCGTGCTCTGTCGTGCCGCGCTCATAGATCCGGCCAGCCGGGGTTCCGCTCGCGCTAGCCCCGGTCCTTCGGTCCAATGGTAAAGCTTGCCCGCGCCGTGCGGCGCGGTGACCTGGTGTGCTAGATTGAGGCTTCAGCTAGCATCAGCCGCATGCCCCGTGCGCGGCTGCTAGAATCTACTGCGAATGGTTCTGGTCGCGGGGAGCGGCATGCATTCGCGCGGCACGGGGGTCTGTCAGCAACGGGACCCGCAAGGCTTCGGGGTTCGGGAGAAGGCACATGATCATTTCAATGAAGCCGGGGGCCACCCGCGAGCAGATCGAGAGGGTGTGCAACCGGATCCAGGAGATGGACTTCTCGGTCCGCTCCATCCAAGGTGACGAGCGCGTAGTCATCGCGGCGGTAGGCCTCGGCGACGTGGCCCACGCCATCGGGGTCCTCAGGTCGGTCGACGGCGTGGAGAACGGCGTGCCGATCAGCGCACCCTACAAGCTGGTCAGCAAGCAGGTCAAGAGCGAGAAGACGGTCGTCCAGGTGGGCGACCGCTCGGTCGGCGGCAATACTTTCGCCGTGATCGCGGGTCCGTGCTCCGTGGAGACGGAGGACCAGATAATGGCCTGTGCCGAATCGGTCGCCGCCTCCGGCGGGCACTTCCTGCGGGGCGGGGCGTACAAGCCGCGCACCAGCCCGTACAGCTTCCAGGGCTTGGAGGAGGAAGGCTTGAAGCTGATACGCAAGGCTGCAGACCGACATGGTCTGAAGGTTGTCACCGAAGTGATGACTGTCCGGAACGTGCAGCTGGTGGCCGACTATGCGGACGTGCTGCAGATCGGGGCGCGCAACGTGCAGAACTTCCCCTTGCTGAAGGAGGTTGGTGCCACCACCAAGCGGCCGGTGATGCTGAAGCGGGGGCAGTCGGCCACGATCCAGGAGTTCCTGCTGTCAGCCGAGTACATCGTCACCAACGGAAACCCGAACGTGTTCCTCTGCGAGCGGGGGATCCGGACATTCGAGTCTGCCACCCGAAACACGTTGGACATCAACTGCGTGCCGGTGCTGAACGAACTGACGCACCTGCCGATCGTGCTTGACCCCGCACACGCGACCGGGAAGCGGTCCCTGATTCCTCCGCTCATGCGGGCCGCTGTGGCGGTTGGCGCCGACGGGGCGATGGTCGAGGTCCACCCGGACCCCGAGCGCGCGTGGAGCGACGGAGCCCAGTCGATGACGTTCCCCATGTTCGAGAGGATGATGGCCGACATCCAGCCCTACATCCGGCTTTGGGAGTCCGACCGGGCAGAGCAGGTGGTCCTCTCCAACTGAGGCCCCGTGCAAGGTGGCTCTCCCGGCAGGCCCGGTTCTTGGTCGGGACGGGGCCGCTGGCCTAGCCATGCCGCGGTGTTCGCTTGGCATCGGCGAAGTGATCGTCCAGCCGGCATCACCGCAGCTGATCGAAGGAGTCAAGGCTGGTCCGGTCACCCTCTGGCCGGACGACCGCGGCTGCTTTCTCGAGCTGGCGCGGCTAGGGACAGGCCTTGCCGAGGGGTTCACGTCCGACTCGACGCAGGTTTCGGCGGCCTGGAGCTATCCCGGCACAGTCAAGGCCTTTCACTACCACGTCTTCCAGACGGACCTGTGGGTGCCGTGCCGGGGAATGCTGCAGGTAGCGCTCTGCGACCTCAGGCTCGACTCGCCTAGTTTCGGTCGCCGCAACACTCTCTACATCGGGGAACTTCGGCCTTGGCGCTTGCTGGTCCCTCCGGGAGTGGCCCATGGATACAAGGTGATCGGGGAGTCGTCCGCAGTTCTCGTGTATCTGACCGACCGGCACTACAGCCCGGCAGACGAGGGTCGGCTGCCGCACGACAGTCGCGAAATTGCGTACGACTGGGAGACGCAGCGCAAGTGAGATATTTGGTCACGGGCGGAGCGGGATTCATCGGCTCGGCCTTCGTTCGCCGCGTCCTACGGTCGGGCGGAGGTGCGGAAGTGCTGGTGTTGGACGCCCTCACCTATGCCGGCAACTTGGCCAACCTCGATCCGGTTGCGCACCTCGGCGGCCTGAGCTTCGAGAAGGTGGACGTACGGGACGACATTGGCGTCCTGCGCGCCTTCCGGCGCTTTCGTCCCGACGTCGTGGTCCACTTCGCGGCCGAGTCTCACGTGGACCGCAGCATCCGCTCGCCGCTCGACTTTGCCTCCGCGAATGTGGTGGGGACAGGCGTCGTCTTGGAAGCGTCGCGAGCCACGTCTCCGGCGATTGTCGTGCAGGTGTCCACGGACGAGGTCTACGGCAGCATTCCCCACCCCGAGCTCGCCGACGAAGGCTATCCCCTGCGAACCGCAAGCCCGTACTCGGCATCGAAGGCCGGCGCAGACATGCTGGCGCTGGCCTACTGGCGGACCTATGGCCTTCCCGTCGTGATCTCGCGAGCCTCCAACACCTACGGCCCGCGCCAGTTCCCAGAGAAGCTGATCCCCCTGCTGATCGCAAACGCGTTCGCGGGCCTCTCGCTGCCGATATACGGCGATGGCCTGCAGGTGCGGGACTGGCTGCATGTCCGCGACCATGTCCGCGCGATCGAGGCCCTAATCACCTGCGCACGGCCCGGAGAGGTCTACAACGTCAGCGGAGGCTGTCGGCTCGCCAACATCGCGGTGGCGAAGCAAGTGCTCCGATGCTGCCGTGCTCAGGAGAGCCTGATCCGGCACGTTCCTGATAGGCCCGGCCACGATCGCCGATACGCCCTGGACTGCGGCAAGATCGAGCGGGAGACGGGGTGGAAGCCCAAAGTGGACTTCCGGGCAGGCCTGGCCAGCACCGTCCGCTGGTATCGCGAGAATGCGGATTGGGTTGCGGAGGTGCGCTCCGGAAGGCACATGCGCCGCTGGGAACGCCACACGAGCGATCGTCTGCCCGTCCGCCTAGGGTAGGCGTTACGGTCCGATTGCGGGCGGTTGCCCTTGCATCCCGCTCGAGACCGGAATGGGCATCTTCCGGACGCTGCTGGACTAGTCGGGTGCCGATCGGTCAGAACCAGCGCCGCTTGTCCACCACGTTCTTGAGCGGCTCCCCGCGCACGAACCGCCGCAGGTTCCCGAGCAGCACCTCCAGATGCCGTGAAGCGATCTCAGGCGAATGTCCCGCCACGTGCGGAGTGAGGATTACATTCTCGAAGGCCCACAGCGGATGGCCCTTCGGCAGGGGCTCGGTCTCGTACACGTCCAGTGCGGCGCCCCCGATCTGGCCACGCCGCAGCGCATCCGTCAGATCGTCAAGCTTCACGATCACGCCGCGCCCGATGTTGATCAGCACTGCGCTTGGTTTCATGCAGGCAAACCTGTCGGCACAGAACATGCCCTCGGTCTCCGGAGTGTGGGGTGCTGCGATGACAACGTAGTCGCACTCCTCCAGCAGGTCATTCAGGCGCTCGACTGGCCACGGCCCCCGCACACCTGCGGGCGCAGGTCGGGGATCGCTGTCGACGGCCAGCACGCGCATGCCCATACAGATGCCGCGTCGCGCAACCTCGGCGCCGATTGATCCCAGCCCGACCACTCCGAGCGTTGCCGACGCCAGGGTCGTGTGGGCCAAGTCCACGCTCGTCGTCACGGCTGGGCCGCTTTGGAACGACTGGCCATGTTTGGGGCCGCCATGGGGCTTCCAAAGCCGCCGCTGTTGCTGGCGGATGTAGACGTGCAGGTTGCGGCAGAAGCAGAGCATGCAGCCGAAGACATGGTCGGCAATGTTGTCGTGGAACAGGCCGCGCATGTTCGTAAGCTGCGCCGGATGGTCCACTAGTTCCGGGAAGATATAGTGCTCAAGGCTTGCCGTCGGGGACTGGATCCATCGCAGCTTGCCGGCGCCGGCCAGCATGGGGGGCGTCAGCTTTCCGAAGAACGCATCGGCATTTGCCATCTCGAAGATCGCCTCGGACTCGGAAGAGCAGTTCACGACCTCCATCGAGCTCGCGGCCTTGAGGATCCGCTCCAGCCGTCGAGCCTCGACGCTTGGGTGCAGGACCAGTTTCACCGGACATCCTCGCTGACGACCTCGCCCTCGATGACCACACCCACGCAGTGGGTCGTGTACTCGAACGGGTCCCCGTCGAAGAGCGCCACGTCCCCATCCTTGCCGACTTCGAGCGATCCGACTCGGTCCGAGACGCCGAGGATTCGGGCAGCGCTGATCGTGATGCTGCGCAGCGCATCGTCGAATCCCAGCCCGTGCGCCGCCGCAACCCCAGCCTCGAAGAGAACCAGCCGGCTCTTCGGCACGTAAGGCTCGTAGCCTCCTTGGATCGCGGTGGGGATGCCCGCCTGGATCAGGATCCCTGCGGTTTCGAAGCTGAGGTTTTCGGTCTCCCCGCTTGCACGCATCATCGTCGGATGCACGATGACCGGTACGCCCGCATCGCGAATCCTCGACAGCACGCCATGCGCCTCCGCCACACCGTCAAGGACCATGGGGAAGTCGAACTCGTCGCGGATCCTCAGGGCCGTAAGGATGTCCTGTGAGCGCTGGGCTGTCACTAGGAGGGGCACTTGGCCATCTAGCACGAGCCCCATCGCTTCCAGCCGCAGGTCCCGATCAGGCCTGTCGTCACCGTCTTGGGCGGATTGCTTGCGCAGGTACTCTTCGGCTCGGATGAGCTCCTTGCGGAGCAAGGACGCCATCTTCGCCCGGGTGCCCGGAGACTTCGTCCCGCCCTCGCGTGCCCCCTCTCCCACCGTGGCCGCTATCATCGCGACCGGCTTGACCACGGCCTCCTCCAAGGTTTCGCCGCGGGTCTTCACGACAGCCGTCTGGCCGCTGACGAGGCTTCTCGGCGCGTGCCCAGTGTGGATGGTCGTGACTCCGTAGCCGCGCACCCATGCGACCAGTTCCTCGCGCGGGTTGTATGCGTCTATGGCCCGAAGTTCCGGCTGCAGCGGCTCGGAACTGTCCAGCTGGTCCTGGTCCTGCCTCTGGTTGAGGTATCCGCTAAGCCCGATCGTGCATCTCGCGTCGATGAGCCCGGGGGTGACAACGGCCGCTCTCAAGACGCGAACGCCATCAGGAACATCGATCGCGTCGGCCGAGCCGAGCCGAGCGATCTTGCCATCCTCGATTACGACGACTGCGTCTGTCAGTGGCGGTCCGGCAGAGGTGTGAACCGTGTCGCCGTAGATGGCGACCTGAGAGTGGGCGAGCCCAGCCAGCGCAAGGGCCGCAAGGGCCGGCCCGATCGAATGTGTCCGCATCACTGGTGCTCCCCTTCGGCCACCGAGTGCAGCAGGCTGGCCTGGTCGTGGCTCGCGCCGTATCCCCCCTCGGCGTACAGCCGATCGCGCGGATCACTGCGGTCAAACACCCTGACGCCGTCCACCCACGTCTCCAGGACTTGCGTGTAGACACTTAGCGGATCTCCGCTGAGTATCACGAAGTCAGCATCCTTGCCTGCGTCCAGCGACCCGATGCGGTCCTCAAGCCCGAGCATCTCGGCGCCGGCCAGGGTCAGCCCTCGCAGGGCCCCCTCGCGCGACATCCCGGCCCGCACAGCTAGGGCGGCCATACGTGCGAACAGGCGCGAGTCCGTGATCGGGTCATCGGAATGGAACCCGGTCCGCACGCCAGCCGCTTCCAAGATCGCAGCCGTAGGGAGCTGATTGTCCTTTGCCTCGATCTTGCCCCCAGGACTGTCGATGAGGATCAGCGACGCCCCTAGCACGTGCTCCGAAGCCGCTATATCCGCGGCTACTGCCCAGCCATCACTGACGTGCTGGAGCACGACCGTGAAGTCGAACTCTTCCGCCAGCCGAAGCACCGTCAGGATGTCGTCGTGACGGTGCGTGTGGAAGTGCACCACCCGATCCCTGGCGAGAATGTCGGCCAGCGTCTCCAGGCCCAGGTCCCTCGGAGGGGCCTCTTCTCCCGCGGAGGTTGCCCCTTCCACTCTCTCCCGGTACTCGGCCGCCTTGACGAAGTTCGCGCGCACCAGCGCGGCGGACTTTGCGCGGGTGCCCGGAAACGGCGGGTCCTTGCGGGAGTTGGTGCCGTTCGCCATCTTGACCCCGTATGCGAGCAGCCCGTCTTCCCTGCGGATGAGCAGGTCGTCGATGACGTTGCTGTCGCGATGCTTGACGTAGAGCGTCTGGCCACTGAGCAAATGGCCCGACCCGGGCATGATATTCGCCGTTGTGATCCCGCCAGCCTGGGCTTTCTGTATGCGCGCATCCCGGACATTGATCGAGTCCAGCGCCCGGGCATCGGGATGTAGCGGGCCGCTCGCGTCCCCACCTTCCACGCTCCCTGCATGGCTGTGCGTGTCCACGAATCCGGGAGCGATGACCAGTCCCGCCACGTCGCGAACCTCGGCGTCGGAGGGAACCTGCACTTCGCTGGATTCGCCGACGGAGACGATCTTGCCCTGATGGACCACGAGCGCGCCGTCCTCGATCGGTGCCCTGCTGATCGGCAGCAGGTGCGCGCCGACGAATGCCTGAGGTACGTCTTGAGCCAAACACGGTACAGATGCGAAGGCGGCGGACAGAACAAGCCGGAACATACGAATGGATTGTAGTGCCATCGCGCGCTCGGGGCCCGCTTGTGGCGCACGGGTCGAGGCCGGCCTGCAGCTGCGACGGGCTCAGCTGACGCTACGCTAGGAACGAGCCTCCGATGCGGCGCCTGCTCGTCCGTGCCCCGAATTGGATCGGGGACGCCGTCATGGCTATGCCGGCCCTGCGGGCCATCCGCAGTGCCCATGCAGGCTGGGAGGTCACGATCCTGGCCCTTCCATGGGTCGCCGCCTTGTACGACGGAGAAGGGTTCTGCGACTCCGTACACCTCTACCAGCGGGGCGCCGCGCATCGCGGAATTGTGGGTAGGGAACGGCTCGCGCGGGGTCTCCGAGAGCGGGGCTTCGATCGGGCGATACTGCTGCAGAACGCCTTCAGCGCCGCATGGCTGGCCTGGCGGGCGAGAGTGCCGCAGCGGATCGGGTACAACCGCGATGGACGGGGGCTCCTCCTCACCGATCGCATCCGGGTACCGCGGCCCGGCTCGATTCCGGCGCACCAGAGGTTCTACTACCTGGAACTGGTCCGGCGGGCCGGGTTCATCGAGTCCTTCCCCGCGGACACTGCCGCACGCTTCGACCGCGTTGAGGCACTGCGCCGGAAGGGTCTCTCCGAATGGGGGCGCCGGGGCTTGCCGGCGGGACCGTGGGTCGGTGTCAGCCCCGGCGCGGCCTTTGGCCGGGCCAAGCGCTGGCTTCCCGGAAGGTTTGCGCGCGCGGCGCAGCTGCTGGCTAGGGAGTTGCAGGCCCGATTGGCCGTGTTCGGGTCGTCCGCCGAGGCGGAACTGGCCGCCGACGTGGCCCGCAAGTGCGGTCCGCGGGCAGTGAGCTTGGCAGGCCACACCTCTCTCGGCGAGTTCCTCGCGCTGGCGTCGACCTGCCAGCTGTTCCTGAGCAATGATTCCGGACCCATGCATGTTGCCGCCGCCTTGGGCGTCCCAACGGTGGCGGTGTTCGGCAGCACGGATGCTGACGCGACCGGGCCGGCGGCTCCTTGGTCAAGGGTCGTCCGAAACCCGGTGGACTGTGCGCCTTGTCTGCTCCGGGAATGCCCGATCGAGGGCCACCCATGCATGGCAGGTGTCGGCGCGCAGGCGGTCGTGGCCCAGGCGCGATCTCTGCTCGCTTCGGGTGGTGCGCGAACGAGTCCATAGAATGGGCTTGATGGACGGCGCGATCGTCTTGGACAAACCCGCCGGCATGACTTCTTTCCGGGCCGTGAGCAAGCTTCGGCGCCTTCTTGGGGGCGTGCGAGCTGGCCATCTCGGTACGTTAGACCCGCTTGGCACGGGTGTGCTTCCCGTCCTGCTGGGTCGTGCCACACGACTCGCGCGCTTCTATCTAGGCCACAGCCGCGGCTACGTGGCGACCGTCCGTTTCGGGTGGGCGACAACGACTTACGACGCGGATGGCGAGCGGCTTGGCGAAGCCGTGGAAGTCGCCCCAGACCCAGAGGAGGTCGAGGCCGCTCTGGCACCCTTCCGAGGGAAGATCCGTCAGGTTCCGCCACCCGTCTCGGCAAAGAGAGTAGGTGGCGTGCGCGCATACAAGCTGGCCCGGCAGCGACGTCCGGTGCGGCTTGAGCCGACTGAGGTCGAGGTCGAGCATCTGGATCTGCTGGACGTAAGCGGGGCCACGGCGAAGCTGCGCTGCCAATGCTCGGCGGGCACTTACGTCCGGTCTCTCGCTCACGACCTCGGGCAGGCGCTGGGCTGCGGTGCGCACGTCGCGGCCCTGCGCCGGACGAGCCTAGGGGAGTTTACGGAAGAGGACTCGTTCACCCTAGATTCGCTCAAGGCGATGCCTATGGAGGAATTGCACCAGGCCGCGATCGTCTCCCCAGCCCAGCTGGTGCCTAGCCTGCCTGTCCGGCGAGTGGACGCCGTCGAGGCTTCAAATATCCGCCACGGTCGACAGTTCCGCGTGAGCCCCTACGGGCCTGACGCCGAGGCCGATGTTGTCAAAGCAGTCGATCCTACAGGGCGC
Source organism: Bryobacterales bacterium (assembly GCA_965203925.1). Classification (GTDB taxonomy): domain Bacteria; phylum Acidobacteriota; class Terriglobia; order Bryobacterales; family UBA6623; genus VXMF01. The sequence continues at coordinate 5,417,151 of OZ241924.1, read as the reverse complement.
CTGCTTTGTGTCGCGAGGGCCGTCGGCCCTAGGATGTTCCACCCGTTCCTGGTGTTCTGACAGGCTCTCGGCCCGACCCGTTGCCAGCGCCGTTCAGGCGTGATTTCCCAAGTGAGCCGGATGGTGGGCAGATTGCCGCCTTGCGGTGCTCCGCCGCCCGGAGAGGCTACTTTAGGTCTGCCACGGACACCAAATACTGAACGTGCCTCCACGCAGAGCCTGCCCTCTCACGAGTGAGAGCAACGTCCTATCAAAATTCCACAGGAGATACTCTGAACCTATCAGCCGGGTGGATCCAGACTGGGAACCGCTAACCGAATCGGCTTGCCGCTGGTCGCGGAACTTCTGGCAGTCTGCGCTACCATGAACCACAGGTGATACTGCGGCGGCCGACGCTGGCAGCCTCTACTTGCAAGGAGATGATTGAGATGCTGAATCGAGCGATTCAACTGCTTACCCTGCTGGCGATCGGGATGTCCCCGCTCTCGCCGATCAACTTGGCGTTTGCTCAGCAAGGCAGTCCAACCAACGATTACTGGTGGCCGAACCGACTGAGCCTCGATCCACTGCGCCAAGATTCGCCGGGGTCCAATCCGCTAGCCGAAGACTTCAACTATGCGGAAGAATTCGAGAGTCTTGACCTTGCTGCGGTGAAGGCGGATCTGGAGAAGGTGATGACCACGTCACAGGACTGGTGGCCGGCGGACTTCGGACACTACGGGCCGTTCTTCATCCGCATGGCGTGGCACAGTGCTGGCACGTACCGCACCATCGACGGCCGCGGTGGCGCGGACGGGGGCCTGCAACGCTTCGCGCCGCTCAACAGCTGGCCCGACAACGCAAACCTGGACAAGGCGAACCGGCTGCTCTGGCCGATCAAGAAGAAGTACGGCCGCAAGATTTCCTGGGCAGACCTGATGATCCTCGCAGGGACAGTCGCGTTGGAGTCCATGGGATTCGAGACGCTGGGTTTTGCTGGCGGTCGCATCGATGCCTGGCAAGCCGAAGAGGTGAACTGGGGACCGGAGGGCGAGTGGCTCGCAGCTGATCGACGCGATCAGGGCGGCAAGCTGCATCGTCCCTTCGGCGCGACGCAGATGGGCCTGATCTACGTGAATCCGCAGGGCCCGGGCGGGAAGCCGGATCCGCAACTGGCGGCTCACGCCATCCGCGAGGCTTTCGGGCGCATGGGCATGGATGACGAAGAGACGGCTGCGCTGATTGCCGGCGGCCACACCTTCGGCAAGGCGCATGGCGCTGCCGACCCGTCCCGTCACGTGGGTGCCGAGCCGGAGGGCGCCCCTCTCGAGGAGCAAGCACTGGGATGGAAGAGCAGCTATGGCAGCGGCAAGGCCGGCGACACAATCACCAGCGGGCTGGAAGGCGCGTGGACGGTCACCCCTACGGTGTGGAGCAACGACTACCTGAAGAACCTGTATGCCTTTGAATGGGCGCAGACCCAGAGTCCTGCCGGTGCAGTCCAGTGGCAGCCAGCTGGCGGAGCCGGGTCTGGTTCAGTGCCGGATGCCCACGATCCGTCCAAGCGGCACGCGCCGATGATGTTCACGACCGACCTTGCGATGAGGGTTGACCCCTCCTACCGTGAGATCACCTCGCGCTGGCTGGACCGCCCGGAGGGGCTCGAAGACGCATTCGCCCGGGCTTGGTTCAAGCTGACCCATCGCGATCTGGGTCCGAACTCACGCTACCTCGGCGATCTCGTGCCTGACCGGGAATTCGTATGGCAAGACCCTATTCCTGCGGGCGGCCACACTCTGGTCAACTCGCAGGATGTGGCCGGGTTGAAGGCCAGGATTCTGGATTCCGGCCTGTCTGCAGCTGAGTTGGTCAAGGCTGCCTGGGCTTCGGCATCCAGCTACCGAGCGACCGACATGCGCGGCGGCGCCAACGGGGCGCGGGTCCGCCTGGCGCCCCAGAAAGACTGGGCCGCGAACGATCCGGCCGAACTGGGCCGGGTGTTGGGAGCGCTGGAAGAGATCCGGAGCGATTTCAACAGCGAGCAGTCCGGCGACAAGCGGGTTTCTCTCGCCGACCTGGTGGTTCTCGGCGGTGCCGCCGCGATTGAGCAGGCGGCTCGCCAGGCCGGCGCCGAAGTGGATGTGCCGTTCCGCCCCGGTCGCGGGGATGCACGGCAGGACCAGACCGATGTGGATTCCTTTGCAGCCCTCGAGCCTGCCGCGGATGGCTTCCGGAACTACTTCGCCAGCGGCAACCCGCGGTCTCCGGCGGAGATGCTGGTGGAGAAGGCGGCCCTGCTGAACCTCAGTGTTCCGGAAATGACGGTGCTGGTCGGGGGCATGCGAGCGCTGCATGCCAACGCGGGAGGCTCTGATCATGGCGTGTTCACCGACCGACCCGGCACGCTGAGCAACGACTTCTTCGTCAACCTGACCGACATGTCAACGCAGTGGACCAAGGCATCCACTGAGGGAATTTATGAAGGCCGCGACCGTGCAACGGGTGAGCTCAAGTGGACCGCCACCCCGGTGGACCTGATCTTCGGATCGAACTCCGAACTGCGCGCCGTTGCCGAGTTCTACGCGTCTGACGACGGGCAGGAAGCGTTCGTACAGGACTTCGTGGACGCATGGACCAAGGTGATGACCCTCGACCGCTTCGACCTGCAGTGATCGAGCACACATGCCCGTGTGTGCGATTCGGCTGGAGTTGCGGCGATGAGGGGATGGCGCCGATTAGTCGGGTTGGCGATTGGAGCAGTCCGAAGAACGAGGGACGTGTGGCTCTGATTGGGTAGCACGAATCCAGAATTCCGGCAATGCCACTGTCGCCAGTGACTGTCACCTGACAGACTCTGCCCAATCGGCATTCGACGTAGACAGGCCAATCCAGGTACGCAATCAGACGCGTTTTCTGGGCGACGGTGCGGGTAGCGGGGCGACCGTGCGGGCCATGTAGGCTGGGTGCGAGTCGGGGCCTAGGGATCGCTCTTCTTGAACCGGGGCTTCCGACAGGCGGTCCACGGCGCCATCGTTAGTGAAGGCCATCTCGAGGGGATTCTCGACCGGACCTCCTGGCTGCTTTTGGAGGCTCGCCACAAGGCCATCCCGGAAGTTCTCCCCCGGCCGACTTCGCCAAGGCGTCGTAACTGTCGCGCGCGAGCCGGGTGAGAAGGTGTAGGTCCGACTCCTCGGTCTGGTCGACGCGCGGGATGCGCGCCCTGCAAAGGGAACTGCCGACACGTTTCTCCAAGCCGTGGTCGGTCGCGTTCCGGCCGAGGAGGGTGCCCAGCATCTCGTCGTCCCAACAACGCGTCTCTTGGCGTTCCAGCGCCCTGCACGTGTCGGTCTCCTTGGCCCGCACTACCAGCGTCTGCGGGGGTGGCAAGCCCGATCTCGCCGACGACATAGGTGCCGGTGACGGTCGCGCCGCTGTCTCGCTAGCCGAGCGAGACCTTGAACTCCGTGCCCCTGCGTGGCGGTTCGATTGCGCCGCCGCGATCGTCGAGCCGCAGCGTGGAGGCGTTGGACTCGCGGCCGGCCTCGTCGGTGACTGACAGCGACAGAAAGCGCTCGCGGAAGCAATCGGTGGCGTCCTGGCGAGAGCCGACGAGCACCTCCCAGACGGGCCGCGCGTCAGTCCCACAGCCTCACGGCTCTGCCGTCCGCAGAGGTTTCGTCCAAGCCCGGCAGCTCGATGCGCACGCTGGCGGGCGGATCGGGGCCCCGGTCGGCCAGACTTGGGCTCGCCTCCAGCACGGCCTCGCCGGCTCGCGGGGTTGTAGCCGTCCGAGCGTCAATGTGGGCCGCTGGGCCGTGCATCGCTCCAGAACCGTGCGCGCAAGAGTCTTAGGGCACTCTCGCGAATGAGCCCCCTTAGAATGGGCTGGTGATGGCCATGACAAACGTTCGGGTCGGCTCTGCTGTGGCACTGGGGGCCGTCCTCCTGTTCAGTTGGGGCTGCGGCCCCGGGCCGCAGCGGCAGGCCGACGACTTCATGGAGGCATACGACCAGCTGGTCCTGCAGGTCTACCCCGTCGTGGCCGAGGCCTACTGGAAGTCTTCCACGGACGTTACGGAGAAGCATGTCGGAGAGCGCATCGGCGCTGAGAAGGCTATGGCGGCGATCAGCGGCAATCCTTGGGTAATCGAGACCGCGAAGCGGCTCTTAGAGCAGCGAGAAGGCTTGGACGACATCACGCAGCGGCAATTGCGCAGCGTGCTGCACGCCGCTGCCGAGTATCCCGGGACAATTCCCGAGGTGGTGGCCGACCGCGTCGCGGAAGAGGCGGCACAGAGCGCGGTCCTCGACTCCTTCGAGTTCTGCGCGCAGCGAGACGGCGAGCGCTGCGTGGATCCAGTCACTCCAAACCAGATCGACGAGGTGCTTGTGCGCTCCCGGGACGAGGTGGAGAGGCGAAAGATCTGGGAGGTCTCGAAGCAGACCGGACCGGCGCTGAAGCAGGGCATTGGCCGGCTCCGCGACCTCCGAAACCGCGTTGCCCAAGAGATGGACTACGAGTCCTTCTTTGCTCTGCAGGTGGACGACTACGGGATGACGGTCGACGAGATGATGGCCATGATGGAGCGCTTCAACAACGACCTGCGGCCGCTGTACGAGCAGCTTCACACCTGGGTCAAGCACGAGCTTGCACAGCGCTTCGGCCAGCCCGTGCCAGACAGGATCCCGGCGCACTGGATCGGGAACCGCTGGGCGCAGGCATGGCCGGGCCTCACCGAAGGCATCGATTTGGACACGCTGCTGGCGGACAAGGACGCGGAGTGGGTCGTGCGTCAGGCCGAGACCTTCTACACATCACTGGGCATGCCCTCGCTTCCCGAGTCGTTCTACGAGAAGTCCGACCTGTACCCCCTCCCGGCCGGCTCGGAGCGCAGGAAGAACACCCACGCCTCGGCTTGGCACCTTGACCTGCGCAAGGACGTACGCTCCCTGATGAGCGTGGAGAACAACTGGCGCTGGTTTGAGACCTCGCACCACGAGCTCGGGCACGTCTACTACTTCCTGGCCTATAGCGGAGCGGACGTGCCAGTCACGCTGCGCGGAGGCGCGAACCGCGCCTTCCACGAGGCAGTCGGTGATCTGATCGGCATCGCCGCGCGACAGCCTGCATACCTCAAGGAGATTGGGCTTCTCGAGGAAGATGCCGAAATAGACGAGATCTCTTGGCTGATGGACGAAGCCCTCGACCAAGCGGTCGTCTTCATACCTTTCTCGGCCGGCACCATGTCGTTCTTCGAGCGCGACTTGTACGAGGGCGGGCTGACCGTAGACGAGTTCAACGCGCGCTGGTGGGAGCATGCCGGGCGGTTTCAGGGGATCGCCCCGCCCGAATCCAGGGGCAAGGAGTACTGCGACGCGTGCACCAAGACTCATATCACCGACGACCCCGCCCAGTACTACGACTACGCCATGGCGTTCGTCATCAAGTACCAGCTCCACACGCACATCGCCCGCAACATCCTCAAGCAGGATCCCCGGAACTGCAACTACTACGGCAACAAGGAGGTTGGCGAGTTCCTCTGGAACCTGCTCAGCCTGGGGGCAACCCGGGACTGGCGTGAAGTGCTGCTGGAGGTGACCGGCAGCGAGGTTTCCACGAAGCCGATGCTGGACTACTTCGAGCCCTTGGTCGAGCACCTCGCGCAGGAGAACGCGGGCCGCACCATCGGCTGGTAGGGTCCCAGGGACTCTGCGGCGCTAGACTCGATGAGCGCTACAGCTACATCGATTAGCGGGCTCTTCGAGATGCGTCATGCACGCGCCGATGGTCGTGCAACGAGTTGCTCGGGGAAGTGATCGGCACCATCAACCCGCCGCTCGGGGAGATAGCACTCAAGCCTAGTTGCCAGTTCCGCGGCCAGCGGGGACACGCCCGCGGCCGCGCATCGCAGAGACTTCCGCCTGATCCAAGAGCCCGTCGCGGTTGGTGTCGAGTTGCCCGAAGCGCCGCTCCATTTGCGGCGGGACTTCCTCGATGCTGAGCTGGCCGTCTCCATCAGAGTCCCACCGTGTCAAGCCGCCACGGCCGCCGGGAGGCCCATTACGCCCTACGCCCCGCTGCATCAGAGCCTCGATCTCCGACGGTTCGATATAGCCGTCGCCATCCGTGTCCATGCGGTCGAAGTTCCGTCGCATTTGCTCGGGAAGTTCCGCGGGCGCCAAGCGATCGTCTCCATCCGCGTCCCTGGCCAGGAGTCGCTCGACGGACCGCTGAGGGCCGAATCCACCGCCAGGCCCTCTCGGGCCACCTCCCTGTCCACGTCTGCCTCCCGCGCCCCGGCCTGGCCCAGTCCGGTCAAAATCGATCCGGCCTGACCTGACCCGACCGGCATCGCGGTCTACGTCCCAAGTAATCAGGTACTCTTGCGTGACCGGCCTGCACCACGTGTCCGTGCAAGCAAAGTAACGGAACCTCATTCCCAGCGGCTCTTGCGAATCTCCACGCTTCACGTGAACAAGGAATTCGCGCGGGTCCGCATCGGCATCTTCCTCGACTTTTGGTCCTTGCAACTTCGCCGGCGTGATCCTCACTCCCTCGGGCGCAGAGAGTTCCACGTCCATCGCCGGTGCCAAGTTGTTCCAATGCACCCCGTGAAGCGGGTCTAGAAGGAAGGCCAGATAGAGCTTCCCCTCGCCTGACCGGAGCAGTTCCTGATCGGCCTCTGCACGCAGCTTGGTATAGAACGGCTCGTCTGTCTTCGCAAGCTGAGGTCTTGATACCAGAGTGCGATAGGTGCCTGGCTTTTCGATCCGGGGAACCACGCCGGTCTGGGCATGCTCCGGCGCCGGCCTGATTCTCATGTTCAGTTCCGACACCTCGGTCGGGTTTTCGACCGACCCGACGAATTCTGCCAGATCGCGCCGCAGCTGATCCGGGTCGCTCCAAGCGCGCACCCGCAGGATCCGGCCATCGGGATCGAGGAGGTATTCGGAATTCTGGCGGTTGCCAAGCGCATGCTTGAGCTCATTCGCCATGTTGTCGGCAATCCAAGGGATCCCCGACCCCAAGACTCGCTTGGCCTCCGCAACGTGCATCAGCCGCTCCTCGATGCTGATCGGGTTGACGTAGCCGTTCAGTTCGGGGTGCGCCAGTGCCTTGTAGAGGTAAACGAACCGGACACCTTTGGGCGCGTAGTCGCGATATACCGTCTCCAACCTGGGGACGTTACGAATGAAGGGCGGTCAAGTCAAGCAGCCGTTGACGAGGACCGTGTACTGCCCGGTCAGGCTCTTCGTGTTGAACGGCTTGCCGGCTGCATCGTAGACATCCAGCTCAGGGAACGGATCTCCCGGTCCAAGCGGCATTGGCCTTTGCGACTGGGCGATGCCTGCTGTTGCCGAGATGGTGAATGCCAATGCCAGAACGGCGAAGTGCGAGCGAGTCATTGCGCGAGTAACCCCTATTTGCAGTAAACACCAACCCGAGTGTCGGATTCGTGAAGAACCGGTAAAGCTCTGCTGCGGAGTACTATTAGGGTGGGAGCGATGCCCGGCCCCCTGACAGCGGTCGCCATGAGCGGCGGCGTGGACTCCTCGGCCGTGGCTGCGGTACTGCACTCCCGGGGGGAGGCATTGGTGGGTATGACCATGCAGCTCTGGGACCAGCGACGGATGCCGGACCTAGTCCCTGAGGGAGGGGTGTCCGGGCGCTGCTGTGCGCTGGACGACGTGCATGACGCCAGATGGGTCGCTCAAAGGCTCGGCATTCCGCATTACGTCGTGAACTATGAGGACACCTTCGAGAAGGAGGTTGTCCGGCCCTTTGTCGAGGAGTACTTGGCGGGGCGCACGCCCATCCCGTGCACGGGGTGCAACACATTTGTGAAGTTCGACCGCCTGCTAAAGACGGCGGAAGAGGTCGGTGCCGGGACTGTCGCAACCGGCCACTACGCACGGATCGAGTACCACGGGAGGTCCGGGCGGTACCGCCTGCTCGCGGGGGTCGATCCGACACGGGACCAGTCCTACTTCCTGTTCGGGCTGACCCAGCACCAGCTATCGCGCACCCGGTTCCCGCTCGGTTCGATGCACAAGCGCGACGTGCGCACCATGGCTGCGGCCTTGGGGCTCGACGTAGCGGCTAAGCCGGAGAGCAGAGAATTGTGCTTTGTCCCGAACGGGGACTACGCGAGCTTTGTCGAGGCTTACCGCGAGCAAGACGGCGCGGGTCGCGGAGGGCTCGGCGGTGAGATGGTTGGCGAGGATGGCACGGTCCTAGCCCGTCATGGGGGCGTACACCGATTCACGGTCGGCCAGCGCCGCGGCCTGGGGTTCTCTGCGGGCCGCCCCATGTATGTGACCGAGATCCTGCCCGCACAGCAGCGTGTCGTCGTCGGGCCGGCAAGCTCGCTGCTGAGCCGCAAGTGCAGGATAGGCGGGGCAAACTGGATCCAGTTCGACAATCCGGACTCTAGCTTCCGGGCTCGCGTCAAGGTCCGCTATCGGTCGGAACCGGCATGGGCGGAGGTTCATCCCTCGACCGGCGATCCGAGCCAGGCCGAGATTGTCTTCGACGAGCCGCAGCGCGCAGTCACGCCGGGTCAGGCAGCCGTGCTGTACGACGGGGACTGCGTTGTGGGGGGAGGCTGGATCGCCTGACGGGCAACGTGGCCGGGCTAACGTTCCGGCGGTAGGTCCGTCAAACCATAGTGGAGCACGGAAGTATGGTGCAGGTGGCCAAGGCGGAGAGCCTATCCCTCGGAATGAGCCCAGCCAGAGCGGACCTAGCCGAGCGGCGCTTGGTTGAGGCGGCGCAGAGAGGCGACGAGAACGCGTTCTCCGAGCTTGTCCACACGTACGACCGCAGCGTACTTCGCATCGCGCTGCGAATGCTCCCGACAAGGGAAGATGCCCAGGACGCCTACCAAGAGGCATTCCTGAAGGTGTTCCGCAAACTGCACACGTTCCGTTTCCAGTGCCGCTTCCACACTTGGCTGTACCGCATCGCCACCAATACGTGTTTGGACATGCTTCGGCGGCGCAAGGCTCGCCCCGAATTCGGGACCTTCGAGCGGGACGAGCGGAAGGGCCGCTCGCCGCTGCAGCTCGCGACTGACTCGCGGCCTGCCGGATCGCCGCAGCAAATGCTGCGGAGCCGGGAGATCACGGAGAGGATATCCAAGGCGATGGACAAGCTGTCCGCCAAGGAGCGGCTTGTGTTCACGCTTCGGCACCACGAGGGCATGCGTCTGGCCCGTGTTGGAGAGGTCTGTGGGATCACCGAAGGTTCCGCGAAGCAATGCCTCTTCCGCGCTACCCGCAAGATGCGAAGGGAGCTCCGGGATGTCCGCTTCTGACGGTCAGCGCGATCTCTCCAGTGAGCTGCTGCGCCAGCGCATTCTGCTGTACCTGTATGGGGAGCTCGGCCTGCACGAGCGCCAACAAGTGGATCGGCTGCGCCGGGAGGATCCCACTTTCGCGGCGCTATTCGACCAAGAAGAGGCCTTCCTCTTGGCCATCGGCGACCCGGCGGCCGACACCGACGCCGAAGCCATACTCGGTGATTGCCGGGAGGATCTTGCCCTCGCCATCGTCGGGGCGCGTGTGCGGGCCCCGGGCCGCTCGGTCCTCGCCCGCGCCATGCAGCGGCTCCGCGACTTGGCCGCCGATGCTGCCGCCCGCCCGCTGGTGTGGCAGCCGACGGCTGCCGCGGCGCTGCTAGTGGTCGGTTTCTTGGCGGGCCGCGGTTCTTGGAATATCGTGGCGGTCACCGAATTGAGCCCGGCACCACCCGTCCCGATTGGTGCGCGGCCCCTGTCCAGCGGAGCGGTCGTGGCCGGCGTGGAAACCGTACACCTCGACCAGAGCCGTGGTCAGGTACAGATCGTGCTTGAGGAGCGTCGCGTTATCACCGGAGACGCGGAAGACCCGATGATTCGGGCCATGCTCATGGACTCGGCCCAACAGTCGCACGCCGGCGCCCGACTGGCCTCGCTGGATGCGCTCCAGCGCCACGCGGCTGATGACGACGTCCGGCGAATCCTGCTCCGGGCGATGCTCAAGGACCAGAACGTGGGAGTGCGGCTGCGGGCGCTTGACGCGGTCCGGGCGCATGCCGTCGAGCCGGACGTGCGAGACGCGCTGGTGCGAATGCTGCGAACCGAAGAGTTGCCGGGAATGCGGATTCACGCCATTCAGATCCTCGGAGAGCATCCGGGGCGCGACTTGGCTGGCGCACTACAGGAGCTGGTCGAAAGCGAAGACAATCCCTTCGTCGTGCAAGAGAGCGAGCGAATCCTGGATGTCCTCGACGCATCGATGGAGCGTTTCTGAACCAATGGCGGGCAACCTGGTAGCAACCTTCGCCGCATTGGCGGGCTACCTCACGGTGGCCGCCGCGTTGGCGGGCCAGCCGCTGCAAGGGACCGCCAGCGGCCACTGGTGGATCCAAGAGTGGAGAGGCGAGGCCAATCCGGCACCACGCGTGGCCGTCCGCTCCCGGGGTGCCGTCACGGTCCGTGGCTCAGCCGTCGGCAAGGTTCGCTACCACTTGACCACACGTGTCCGTGGTGGTCGCTATCCCGAGGCCGCGCCGGAAGTCTTTGACAGCCCGGGAATTGCCATGCAGACGCTGGCAGACGGCTCACTCCAGCTGGCGCTCCGCGATCCGGCCTGCTCCGGCTGCAGGGTGCAATACCGTCTGGTGGTTGAGGTTCCGCCCGACTCCGACGAGATTTCGGTCCAGACCTCGGCCGGGCCGCTCAGCGTCTCCGGCATCGCCGGTTCGGTGACGGCGCGTGTCAATGGCGGGGCGATCCGTGTGGACCAAGTCGGTGGTTCGGTCATGGCCGAAACCGCGGGGGGCAACGTGCGGCTGGGCGCGATCGGCGGGCACGTCCAGTGCGAGACGGCCGGGGGCGCCATTCACCTCGATCGAAGCGCCGGGAGCGCTCGGCTGATCACGAGCCTGGGCTCGATCCGCGCGGACCGGGTCGGGGGCGACCTGCACGCCGAAACGGGCGGAGGCGGCATCACGATCGGTCGGGTTGACGGCATTGTTCGGGCGCTCACCGGCGGTGGCCTGATCCAGGTCCGCGAGGCGCGCAACGGGATGCGGGCGGAATCCGGGGCGGGCGACATCCGGATCGACCAAGCCATCGGCAGGCTGATGCTCGCCAGCGCCGCCGGCGATATCGTGGCCGGCATCCAGGAAGGGGCCATTCTGGAAGATTCTGAACTGACCACCTCGACCGGCGCAGTCGTGCTGACATTGCCGGGATCGCTGGCGCTGACGCTGGATGCGAGCATAGCGCTTGACCGGGGGCTGAGGAGCATCTTCAGTGACTTTCCGTCCATTCAGGTGCGCCAGATAACGGGGCCGCTCGGGCCGGGCGGCGCCCAAGCTGTCGGCACGATCAATGGCGGCGGCTCGCTCGTGCGAATCCGCAACGGCCGCGGGCGGATCGAGATTCGGAGGATGGCCGTGACGTCTGGGGTGCGGCAAGAAGGGGGGCAGGACAGATGAGACCTAGCACATGTGCAGTGTCCGTGCTCTTGGGCCTATTGGCGGCGGCGGACACCGCTGTGGCAGGGCCTCTGCCCCAGGCGAGTGTGCTGTTGGCTCCGGCCAGCTACATCGGCGTCGGCGTGATCGATGTGACCGAGGACACGGCGAAGGCCGTGGGGCTGGTGGAGCCGCACGGCGTCGAGATCTGCAGCGTCGCTGACGGAAGCCCGGCACAGCGCTTCGGTCTTCGTGTGGGAGATATCGTGCTGACATACAGGGACGAGCGCATACAGGGCCACGAACACTTCGCTCGCCTTGTGCAAGAGACTCCGGTCGGTCGGGCCGTGGAGCTTGGCATCGCACGAGACCGAAGCCGCCAATCGGTGATCGTCGAGACGGGCGAGCGTCCGGGCATCGGCGCTGTTTCGCAACGAATGGGCGAGTTCGCGCAGGATATTGAGGCGATCCGGGACATGGCCCGGTCCGCAGTGTCAAACCTCCAGCACCGCCAGCTCTCGGCAGAATGGCCGTTCGACTTTGACTTCCCCGCCGTCCACATCACTGCGCGCAACTCCGGTCTGGGAGTGGGCTTGGAGGGTCTCGAGGGCCAGCTGGCGGAGTTCTTCGGCGTCGAGAGCGGCGTGCTGGTGCGGCATGTCCAGAAAGGGTCGCAGGCCGCGAAGGCCGGGCTGCGGGCGGGTGACGTCATCGTCACCGTGGACGGAGAGGCCGTTGCTCGGCCAGGCGACATAAGGAGGCTCACGGCCAGGGCGGGTGATCCGGCTCCGCCGGTGCGAATAGGAATTGTGCGGCAACGGCAGCGGTCCACACTGATGCTCGGGGGCCGCGAGCCCAACGTCAATCCTGAGTGAGGATCGATCCTGCATATCACATGAACTGTCATACATGGATCGTGCAAGCCATCCATATGCAATCCGGTCGACAACACAGTGCTGTCCCACTCGCCATGCATAACCGTACTCGAATCAGTTGATCGGCTACGCGACGACCGGGCCCTATTCCGGTGCGATGCGGTAGTGTCGCGGTTTGCGCTAGCTCCCGCGCACGGGCTGCCTCAGACTGTGTCCACTTTCGGGGAACCAGGGCGGGCACGAGGCATATGGAGCCGGGCCCCTCAAGGGTTGGGCGGCAGGTCCCGGAACGCACGCAGGCTCCGCAACTCCGATTCAAGCTGCATGGCCAACAGCTGGAGAAGGTACTGCTGCAGCGGCCGCATGACCGAGGGCTCACATAGGACCGGATCGAGCCCGGCCGGAACATGCCTGAGCATGGCCATCGCCAGACTGCGCGACGATGGAGGCAGGGCCGACGACCCCGCCCTCCGTGCTGAGGCGCTGAAGAGACCGTCGCGCTGCATCTCGAAATAGACGATCTCCTCCGCCGAGAACTCCTGGTCGGACTCCGCGCAGCGGTCGAACGGCGGCAACCATCCTCCCAGCCTGGCCGACCAGAGCAGGAAATAGACGAGCGAACGGGTGGCCCAGGCTGGGGTGAAGTGCCCGGGATCCCCCTCGTCGATCCCATTGCAGAACTCGCCGACGATCAAGCGGAGCAGCCGAAAGTAGCGCTCGTCGGCGTCGTTCTCCGGCAGGAGCCGGTCGGCGGCCTCGGCGATCAGGTCGAGCAGGACGGCGGTAGGGTAGGATGCGCGCCAGAGGTTCCAGGGCCCCGCCAGCTCCGCCTGCTGGACGGTCACCAAGCTGGCGAACTCCTTGTGGCGGTAATAGATTCGTGAGATGGCGAGGCGCTCCAGAGAGACGCCATACTTGCTCTTCGGCCGGCGCACACCCTTCGCCACGCCGCGCAGCTTCCCGCGGTCGCGAGTCAGGAAGACAACGATCAGATCGGCTTCGCGGTACTCGTACGTCCGCAAGACTAGTGCCTTGCTGCTCCTGACTCGCATGGAGGGCCGGCTTGGCGGCGCAGGCGTGCGCCCGTTCCGCAGCTGCGGTGTTGGCGCTGCTAGAATACCGGCGCCATGATACCGCAGCAGCCCACGCGTCGGGAGGTCTTGCAAGGCCTCGCAATCGCCAGCGCAGCCCGTCCACTTGCCGCGCAGGTTCGGCGCCACAACCTGCTATTCGTCTTCAGCGACCAGCACCGTGCGTGTTCGATGCCGGGCGAGCCGTATAACGACGCGTCCGCCCCGGCGCTGGAACGGATGGCCGACAGGGGGGTGACCTTCAGTCAGTGCATCTCGAACTACCCCGTCTGCTCGCCTTACCGGGGCATTCTGATGACAGGTCGCTGGCCCTTCCAGACCGGGGTGATCGACAACTCCTATCCCCTTCGACCAGGCGAGTACAGCCTCGGGGAGGCGTTCCGCGACTCCGGGTACCACACCGGCTACGTCGGCAAGTGGCACCTCGACGCCCGTGGGGCGGAGGGCCACGCGCTCAAGCCGCCCGGAGAGGCACGCCACGGCTTCGCCGAATGGAGGGCCTGGTACAACACCAATCCTCACTTTGACACCTCCCACACGTACGACCCCCTCACGGGGCGCGAGGTGGTTCCGGCTGGCTACAACGCCACGCTGATGACAGACGACGCGATCGATTTCATCGAGCGCAACCGGGAAAGGCCGTGGATGCTGGTGCTCGCCCTCAATCCTCCCCATCCGCCGTTTGGGGATGCCCCGCCGGAGCTGCTGCGGAACTACCCGCCCTCGGACCTTCAGCTGCGGCCTAATGCCGTCGAGAGGGTGACCCGCGGCATCGGGGGCAGGGGGCGCAGCGTACGCTCGGACCTCGCCGGCTACGACGCACACATCGAGGGCGTGGACCGAGAAATGCGGCGCCTGGAGGAGTGCCTGGACCGGACGGGTCTGGCCGACGACACTGTCGTGGTCTATACCTCGGACCACGGGGAAATGCTCGGTGCGCACAACCGCACCGGCAAACGCCTCCCGCATGAGGAGTCGTGTCGGGTGCCGTTCCTGGTCAAGGCTCCAGGGGCCGTGCAAGGACTCCAGACGGACGTCCTCCTGGGCACGATCGACATCTACCCGACCTTGTGCGGCCTGGCCGGAATCCCGGTCCCTGCCACCTGTGTGGGTCGCGATCTCTCGGGCGCCGTTCGTGGAGAGCAGATCCGCGGGCCGGAGCACCAGTTCCTGATGCACGTATCGAAGTCGAACGCCAGCGGAGGCATGAACCACACCTCGCCAATCTTCAGGGGAATCCGCACCTCGCGCCACACGTACGCCTGCGGCGAGATCGGGCGCTGGTGCCTGTACGACAACCGTGAGGATCCCTACCAGTTGGCGAATCTGGCCGACGATGCTGCGCGCGCAGGGCTCATGTCGGACCTCGACGGCGAGGTCCTGGACTACCTCGAGCAGGCGAAAGACCGCTATCCGTACCGCACGGACCGCTCGTAGCGCGCCGCCGCGCCCGCCTCACACGTGGGTCAGGTAATCTTGCCGGCCCCCGTCGGCCATCAGGAACTGGCCGGTCATGAAGGCGCTAGAGGGGGAGCACAGAAAGCCGACCACAGCCGCGATATCCTCGGGATCCCCTGTGCGACCGACGAGCGACTTGGCAGCGACGGACTCAAGCAAGCGTTGGACTTCATCGTCCGACTTTCCGCCGAGGACCATTTCTGTCTTCGTGAAACCCGGTAGCACGGCATTCACCGCGATGCCGTGGGGCGACAGCTCGAATGCCATGCGCTTTGTCAGTGTTAGCACGGCGCCTTTGGTCACCGCGTAGAGTGTAGTGCCGGGCATGGCCGTGCCGATTGCGGCGTTGGATGCGATGTTCACGATGCGGCCCCACCCCGCTTCGATCATCCCCGGTGCCATCGCTCCCGAGCAATGGATCACGCCCTTGACGTTGGTCCGCCACATGGTCTCGAACTCGGCGTCGTCGTAGTCGAGCAGCGTGCCCATGTGCAGGATGCCCGCGTTGTTGACCAGAATGTCCGGCGGACCCAACGAGCAGCCTACCTCTGCGACCATGCGTCGGACTTCCTCGCGGCTTCCGACGTCCGCGCGGACGACCGCGGAACGCCTGCCAATGGTCCTCACCGCGGCGGCAGTCTCCTCGGCGGCGTGGGCCCGGCTTGCGAAATTGACCGCGACGTCGGAACCTTGGCGTGCCAGCTCCTCGCAGATGGCGCGCCCGATTCCCCGAGAACCGCCTGTGACTAGGGCAACCTTCCCCTTCAGGTCCATGGTCGCAGGCCTGCCTCAGGCGCGCCAGGGCTCAGGAGTCGAATCCCCGGTCGTCTTGGCGACGTCCCCAAGATCTCTGCCCCCCCCGGTCGAATGAACGTTCGCGGTCCCTGCCGTACGGCCTTCGGGATCGCTCGCCATAGGGAGGCCTACCCCTATCCTCGAAGCGTCGGCCTCTCCCCTCGCTGGGGCCTCGCCTGCGGGTGTCATATGCAGGGCCCCGGCGGTCGTACTGAGGGCGGCCGCCATACGGAGGGCGGCGGCCCCGGTCCATGGGACGTGGCCGGAACGAACGCCGGAGCTTTGACTCCGCATCCCGAAGACGGGATTCGAGCGCTTGAGCCTCCAACGCTTGCGATTGCTGCATGTGCAGCGACTGCAGCAGCTCCGCCCTGAGCAGCGCATTGTGCCGGATAGCGGCGTTCAGCTGGTCTTCCGGTCCGGCGTCCTCGTCCCGCAGCGCAGCGGCCTCCAGGTCGATCGAGGACAGCAGGACGGAGAGGAAGGAAAGCACGTCCTGTCCCAGCCGAAAGCCACGCAGGCTCTCGCGTGCGGCTATCCACCGCAGCAGTGATATGAGCTTGGCCGCTGATTCTTGAGTCTCCATGCGGTGCGGCATGAAGAGGTCGTTCCCCCCTTCCGGATCAGAGCGCTCATTGAAGCCTGTCAGGTAGACGCGCATGGCTCCGCGATACACCGACAGCCGCTTGCCGAATCGGTTGGTCAGCTTCCAGGTGTACTCTGCTGGCAATACGATCACCTTCGCGAGTCCCAGCGTGTCCGCAGCGAGCGATGCGGCGTCGAGCAATGGCTCGTTTGGGTCTTCGGCATCTTCCGGAACAGTCAGGACGAACGCGGGCGTCTTGCGGTCGGGGTCAACTAGGAACTCAGTGAGGCTTGCGGCGTCAAACTCAGATTCTACGACCCACGGATCCTTCTCGAGCTTGGCGGCCCCTTGCTCCGTGGCGCATTCCTTTGCAACGTGCTCGAGGAATGGAGGAGCGGTGGGGCTAACGCGCAGCTTGGACTCGTGGGACTTTGCAAGTTTGCGCAGGCTGAAGTCCGCTTCGTGGCCCTCCCGCTCCCGCAGCACAACCTCTGTCGTCCACTCGCGCTCCGCTTCATCCGCTTCCTTCTCGATGAAGCGGATGCCCCACAGGTCATTCTCCGGCGTTTTCGCGCGGATCGCAGCGAAGCTGCAGTCGCCGGATGTGTGGTGGAAGGTCTCGCCCTTCCAGGATGATTCGGGAAGGTCCGTCTTGGCGTGGTGCTCAAGCCACTCGAGAATGATCTCCCGGGCCACCGAAGCCCGGTCCAACGTCGCGGCGATGCGGAATACCTCTCGAGTCCTGAGGGTGGGACGGGCCCGTCCCGCGTCGCGCCTGAGGGCGGGCCTCGGTGCCCGACGATAGCTAGTCCGTTCTTGTTGCATAATCCAATACCCGCGTCAAGTCTGAGCCGGGCCACCCCCGGCACCGCCCGCGCTAGCCGCGAACGGAAATGCCGGGGCAGGGCCCGGACACCGAAAAATCATCCTTTCCGCCAGCCGATTCTGCCGTGGCGGATGGCTCGCCACGGCAGTTCCACACCAAAACCCTAGGATTCCTATGTATCGCGGCTGGAAGACCGTTGCCGATAGGATAACAGACGCCCGGCTCCGAGGAATCTTCGCAGGCTGCTGCTCGTCACGCCTTAGTCTTCAAGTTGACCGATTGGCGGCTCTCCGCGCGCGTCGGCCGGTCATTGGACGCCTGTCGACACTCTGCTCGCTCGTGACGAAGCCCGCCGCCGGCCGTGATTTCCCGAACTTCGTGGTGCACGGCCAATTCAAGTGTTGTGCAGCGTCTCCTTCACTCGTGGCCCGAGACAGACTTGGGATGCCGCTCCGTGTCCCACTCAGAGCCCTTCCGGGTGGCGCGTCCGCCCTACATACAGGCCCGTTTCCGCGCCGCGAAACGCCTTGGCAGTCGCTGGGCGACTCCAGGCCCCCTTCTGGACCCCGCTTCTACAACGTTGCCGAGGCAATGATGGGTTTGTTTCCTCCAGTGCGTCCCACCGGTCAGCGTTCCGCGCTTCCTAAGGAGGCCATGGTCGAGAGCCACGAGTGCATTCTGCGACGCCCTGGTTGGGATCCCATGGGTCGGAATGCGACAGCGATGTTGTCCCGCAGGGCCACGTCAGGCACTCCGCGAGAATGCACTTGAAGATCTGCCAGCAGCTTGGCCGCATCCTCCGGCTGGAGCGGGTAGGCGGGCAAACGATGAGTTCCGGAAGCGCACAGCTCCTTGTGAGCGGAGGCAGCCCCATGCTGCCGTAGTTCCTTCCGTGTCGGCCATGAACGCGTGTCCGGAGCCCGGCACCGCCTCGCGTTCCGGTCCGCACGGACCCGAGGTCCGTTGGTCCCAAAGTCGGCCGGCCGGTGATGCTCACCCTGATTGGACCGAACAATTCTCCAGCGGGATTGCCGAGGTCGGGACGACCGGATGCCGCAGGTCGGTGTCTCGGCGCACGGACGTCCAGCGGACCGGTGCCCCCGACTGAAGCCGCTAGTGCGCAGATGGGCGTCTCTGAACCCACACGATTGACAGGAAACTGCGGGCTCTGGCGCTCAATTGGACCGCATCCAGTACCTAACGTCTCTCGCCCGAGCCATCTGGTAAGCTGCAAACCTTGGGACACCCGCGGGTCCGGGGGACGTGCTCGTCCGGGCCGGAATGAGACAGTCTCGAGTGGTAGGCATGTCGGCGACGAGAGCAGGGGCGAAGTGGCACCAGCAGCTGCACTGGCGAATCGCGATCGCGATGGCCATGGGAGTGATCGCCGGCGTTGTGGGCGGGGAAGCCCTTGGTGAGACGGTCGGCTGGATCGGCACGCTGTTCATCAAGCTCCTCAAGATGATCATCGTGCCGCTGGTCGTGACGTCAATCGTGACCGGTGTGGCCTCCGTCGGTGCCGGGGCTGGCCTGGGGCGGCTGTTCGGCAAGACCCTCGGCTATTACTTCCTCACGAGCGCCTGCGGATGCATTGTCGGTCTGCTTATGGTCAACCTCATCAAGCCCGGTGTGGATGCGAATCTGGTCGCCGTCGAGACCGAGGAGATGCCACAGCTTGAGGTCGTCGACTCTCCGGTGGACCTGATCCTGGACATCGTTCCGGAGAACGTGGTGGACTCTGCTGCAAACACGGACATGCTCGCGATCATCTTTTTCTCGATCGTGTTCGGGATCAGCCTGAGCACTCTCGGGAGCGAGCACCGCAATCGGCTGATGGGCGTGTTCGAAGGAGGGTTTGAGGTGATGATGCGCCTGACAGGCGGGATCATCCACTTCGTGGCCCCTATCGGGGTCTTCGCCCTGATCGCCAAGCTGGTGGGCTCCACCGGCCTTGAGTCTTTCAGGTCCCTCGGGCTGTACGCTCTGATGCTGACGGCTGGTCTGACCATCCACCTCTTGCTGACGCTTCCGCTGATCCTGCGCCTGATCGGTGGCATCAATCCGGTTATCCATTTCCGGAACATGCTGCAGCCGATCGTGATGGCCTTTTCCACGAGTTCGTCCGGGGCCACGCTGCCCGTGACGCTCAGGGCGGTGAAGAAGCAGGTCGGCGTCTCGGACAGGGTCAGCTCCTTCGTGCTGCCAATGGGGGCCACGGTCAACATGGACGGAACGGCCCTCTACGAGTGTGCTGGCGTGATGTTCATTGCGCAGGTGATGGGCGTTGAGCTTGGTTTCGAGCAGCAGCTGCTTGTTGTGTTCACCGCGCTGCTCGCGTCGATCGGCGCCGCTGCCGTGCCGTCGGCGGGGCTTGTGGTGATCTTCATCGTGCTCGAGGCAATCAACCTGACGGGCCCCCAAGTGGAGTTGATCGTCGGGGCGATGCTGGCCGTCGACCGCCCGTTAGACATGTACAGAACCGTGGTGAACGTCTTCAGCGATTCCTGCGGCGCGGCCATCGTCGCCAAGTCGGAGGGCGAGCAGGGCATTGACGAAGCTGTGCGCCCCGCGGCTTCCTGAGGCCCCTGAAGTCCAGACCAGACACTAGAGAGCGACAAGCACCATGACAAGTCCCAAGAGAGCGCAGTGGAACACGAGGACCGGGTTCGTCCTAGCGGCGGCCGGTTCCGCCGTCGGCTTGGGCAACGTTTGGAAGTTCCCCTACATCACGGGCGAGAACGGCGGCGGGGCTTTCGTGCTGGTCTACCTGGTTTGCATCGTAGGGGTCGGTGTTCCTGTGCTGATGGCCGAAGTCCTTGTCGGGCGCGGCTCGCGGTCGTCGTGCGTCGGGGCTTTCCGGAAACTCGCCGGTGGAAGTTCGCCTTGGCTGGGTGTCGGAGGCCTTGCGGTCTTTACTTCCTTTGCCCTGATGTCGTACTACTCCACCGTCGCGGGATGGTCGCTGCACTACACCTACCTGTCGCTCAAGAACCTGTTCGCCGACGTGGACTTCGCGCAGGCGGTGCAGCATTTCGATGATCTGAGGGGCACGCCGGCATTGGGGATCGCCTGGCAGGTGCTGTTTACGGCGATGACCGTGCTGGTTGTGGTGGCGGGTGTGAAAAAGGGTATCGAGCGCTGGGCGCGGATCATGATGCCCGGCCTGCTATTGCTCTTGGTGGTCCTCATGATCCGGGCCCTGACAATGCCCGGGGCTGGCCAAGCGCTAGACTTCCTGTTCGGGATGAACTGGGACAAGCTCACCGCTGCAGGGGTCTTGGAGGCACTGGGGCACTCGTTCTTCACGCTCAGCCTGGGAATGGGCGCAATGATCACCTACGGCAGCTATCTGCGGCCGCGCGATGACATCGCCTCGGCCTCGCTGGCGACTGCCGGGGCGGACACGCTCGTAGCGATCATGGCCTCCATGATGCTGTTCCCGATCGTGTTCTCATTCGGGATGGAGCCCGGCGCCGGACCGGGACTGCTGTTCGTGACATTGCCGCAGGCTATCGCCCAAATGGCGGCAGGCCCGTTGCTGTCCCTGGCCTTCTTCGTGATGCTGGTGTTCGCGGCCCTGACGAGCGCGATCTCGATGGTCGAGGTGATCACTTCTCAGCTGATCGAGAGCTTCGGGATGGCGCGCCACAAGGCGGCGCTGTTGAGCGGCGTCACGATCATCGCGGCGGGCGCGTTCGCAACGGCCTCTGCAACGTGGTTCGACGCCGTTGACCACTTGGTTTCGAATTGGTGCCTGCCGCTCGGTGGCTTGGGGATCGCCCTCTTCACCGCTTGGCGCGTGGACGAGGCCCTCCGCGGCCGGGAATTCAGGTCAGGCAGCGCTCTGGCTCGGTTCTACGGGACTTGGCTGTGGACCCTGAAGTATCCGGTTCCCGCCTGCATCCTGCTCGTCTTCTTGCGCGCCGTGGGAGTTGTGTAGCCGAGTCGCGTCAGACGTCCACGATTTCCGGGCCATCCGCGCGAGGTGTGCGATCCCGGTCCGCGGACTGCCCTCGTTGAGGTGCCATGCGCGTCCGCAGCGGGATCAGGGCGTTCGTGAGCGGGTCCTCGGCCGCGTCCGCGACCGTCATCGACTGGTTTACGAACTGCACGAATTCGCGGATCTGGCGCTGCATCGCATCCATCTTCTTGCGCATGTTCAGAATGATCTCGACGCCCGCAAGGTTGACGCCCAATTCCCTTGTCAGGGAGAGTATGATCTCCAGCTGGGCAACGTCCTCATCGGTGTACAGTCGGGTGTTGCCGCTGGTGCGGGCAGGCTCGATCAGCCCTTCGCGCTCATAGAGCCGCAGCGTTTGCGGGTGCACGCCGAAGCGCTCCGCCACGACCGAGATGGTATAGCGGCCCCTTCTCTTCGCCTTGCGCCGGCCCCTCCTCGCCATACTCAGCCGCCTCGCACGATTGCTTCCCTCGGATTCTCGGGATTGCGCTCGGCGTACTGGCGCATGAGATCCTTCGTGGACTCGTCGGGAATAGCCGGGACCACGATCGAGATTCTAACGAATTGGTCGCCACGGATGCCGGAGCGCGGGTTTCGCGCACCCCGCTCGCGCACTCGGAAGGTCTTCCCGGAGCTCGTACCCGGCGGGATGCGCAACCAGGCCGTGCCGTCGATTGTGGGCACTTCGATCTTCGCTCCGAGCACCGCCTCGGCCGGAGTCACCGGCACTTGGATGCGGATGTTGTCGCCCTCCCGCACGAAGAACGGGTGCTTCCCGACGCTTGCAACGATGTACAGGTCCCCAGGCTTGCCGCCCCGGATGCCGACGTTACCCCTGCGGGGAATGCGGAGTCTGGAGTTATCTGCCGTGCCCGGGGGGATCCGCACTTCGATCGATGTGAGCGTGGGCTTGCGGCCCTCCCCGTGGCAGGCTTGGCAGGGCGTTTCGACGCGCCCAGTGCCCCGGCACGCGGAGCAGGGCACGCTGAATCGCATGTTCCCGGCGGCTTGGTGCAACTGTCCCGCGCCATTGCAGCGGCCGCAGGTCCCCGGACCGGCCCCCCGGCCCCGGCCCGTACCGCTGCAGGTCGAGCATGCCTGCTGCCTGTTCAGGCGCAGGCGCTCCTTCGTGCCGTGGATCGCGTCCTCGAAGGCGATCTCCATGGTGTACTCAAGATCCTCGCCGGGCGTAGTCCGGGACCGCTGGCTCCGCCGGCCACGCATGCCGGCCAGCGTCTCGAAGATGTCGCTGAAGCTTGACGCGCCCTGACGCCCCAGGTCCGAGAAGTCGAACCCTTCAAAGTCGAAGCCCCCGCCAGGCTTAGGCCCGCGCCCCGTGAACGCTTGGTCCGAATAGAAGCCGTAGCGGTCGTAAATGCTGCGCTTCTTCTCGTCCTTCAGGACCGCATAGGCCTCCTGCACATCCTTGAACCGCTCCTCGGCCGAGCTGTCCCCGGGATTGACGTCCGGGTGCAGCTTGCGGGCGAGGTGCCTGTAGGCTTTGCGGATGGCGTCGGGCTTCGCGTCACGGCTGACCCCCAAGGTCGCATAGTAGTCCTTGCCGCGATTCCCAGCCATCACCTCTCAACCTCTTCGCCGCCGCATCCGAAAAGCCCTCGGATCAGCGGCTGTCTGACTTGTCGTCTTCCACGAACTCCGCGTCCACCACATCGTCTCCGCCGCTTCCCCCCGTCGACTGCTGCGCGCCCGCTTGGGACTCGCCGCCTGGCATGTCCGGCCCGCCCGACGGGGACTCGTACATGGCGGAGGCCAACGGGAGACTGGCCTGCTGGAGCTCCTCGACCGCTTTCTGGATCCGCTCCGTGTCGCCGGACTTGACGGCTTCGCGCGCCGCGTCGAGCGCTTGCTCCACGTTCTTGGCATCGGTCTCGCTGACCTTTGCGCGGTGCTCGTTGAGGGTCTTCTCCGTCGAGTAGATGACGTGGTCCGCTTGGTTCCGGCTCTCCACTTCCTCCTTCCTCTTCTGGTCCTCGGTGGCGTGCGCTTCCGCGTCCCTCGCCATCTTCTCGATCTCGTCCTGAGAGAGTCCGGAGGAACCGGTAATCGTGATCTGTTGCTGCTTGTTCGTGGCCTTGTCCTTCGCTGAGACGTTCAGGATGCCGTTCGCGTCAATGTCGAACGTGACGTCGATCTGCGGCGTTCCCCTTGGCGCCGGAGGCAGGCCCACTAGCTGGAAGACACCTAGGGGCCGATTGTCGCTAGCCATCGACCGTTCGCCTTGGGAGATCTTGATCTCGACCGACGTCTGGTTGTCGGCGGCCGTCGAGAATACCTCGGACTTGCGGGTCGGAATGGTCGTGTTCCGGTCGATCAGCTTGGTGAAAACGCCGCCGAGCGTCTCGATGCCCAAAGACAGGGGAGTGACGTCCAGCAGGAGCACGTCCTTGACTTCCCCGCCAAGCACTCCGCCCTGCACGGCGGCTCCGATCGCCACGACCTCGTCCGGGTTGACGCCCTTGTGAGGCTCCCGCCCGAACAGCTCCTGCACGAGCTGCTGCACCCGCGGTATGCGGGTCGAGCCCCCGACCATCACAACCTCATTGATCTGCGTCGGGGTCAGCGAGGCGTCCTCGAGGGCGCGCTTGCAGGGCTCCAGCGTGCGCCGCAGCAGCGGTTCGATCATCTGTTCCAGGTGGGCCCGCGTCAGCCGCATTTGGAGGTGCTTTGGCCCGCTGCTGTCGGCCGTGATGAACGGCAGGTTGATCTCAGTCTCCATCAGCGTGGAGAGGTCCATCTTGGCCTTCTCGGCTGCCTCACGCAGGCGCTGCAGCGCCATGGTGTCCTTCGACAGGTCGATGCCGTTCTCCTTGCGAAAGTCGCGGACGATCCAGTCGATCAGCACGCCGTCGATGTTGTCGCCGCCCAAGTGCGTGTCGCCATTGGTGGCCTTCACCTCGACCACGCCGTCACCCACCTCGAGGATCGAGATGTCAAATGTGCCACCGCCAAAGTCGTAGACGGCGATCAGTTCGTTGTCCTTCTTTTCCAGGCCGTATGCCAGCGCTGCCGCGGTCGGCTCGTTGATGATGCGCAGCACCTCGAGGCCGGCGATCTTTCCGGCGTCCTTTGTGGCCTGTCGCTGGGAGTCGTTGAAGTAGGCCGGGACGGTGATGACCGCCTTTGACACGCTGTCCCCGAGATACGTTTCGGCGGCTTCCTTGAGCTTGCCGAGGATCATGGCCGAGATCTCCTGCGGTGAGAAGCTCCCGCCGGCCGCGGCGACCTTCACAAGATCACCGGCCCTATCGATGCGGTACGGCACGTGGCGCGTCTCCTCGCGCACCTCGTTCGGCCGCCGGCCCATGAAGCGCTTGATCGAGTGCACGGTCGCGGCCGGGTTCGTGACGGCTTGGCGCTTGGCCGTGTCACCGACCAGGCGCTCGCTGCCCTTGGTGAACGCGACCACCGAAGGGGTCGTGCGCGTTCCCTCTTGGTTCGGCACGACCTTAGCTTGGCCCGCCTGCATTACGGCAACGACAGAATTCGTCGTTCCTAGATCGATTCCGATCACTTTACCCATCTTGTTCTCTCCATGTTCGATGAGAAATGCTCTAGTGTTCCAGAGGACTCGACTCCGATGCCCTTCTGGGCTACTTTCTTAGTATAGCCCAATGATGTAACCTTAGTCTAGTGCTATCAACATCCGGCAGGCAGGAACGGACGTGGGGCTCATCGCTGGGAAGCTACTACATTACGGATCGAAAGCGGTGTCCGGTGAGCCTGCTGGACTGCATCGAGGCGAACGCGGCCAGCGGGTGCGAGAGGATCCAGATCCGCGAGAAGGACATGCCGGCGGGCGAGATGTTCGAGCTCGTCCGGGCCGCGATCGCGCGGGCGCGGCCGCACGGAGCGGCAGTGCTGGTGAACAGCCGCGTGGACGTGGCCTTGGCGGCGGGCGCGGACGGTGTCCACTTTCCGACGAGGGCGCCGTCCCCGGCCGAGTTCGAGGCGATCGTGCCGCCCGGGTTCCTAGTCGGCATGTCGACCCACTCGATCGGAGAGATTCGGGAGGCGGAGCGCTGCGGGGCCGACTTTGTTGTATTCGGCCCGGTCTACAGGACGGCATCGAAGCCTTGGCTGACGCGACCGCTCGGCGTGGAGATGCTGCGGAAGGCGTGCAATTCGACAGCCTTGCCGGTCGCTGCGCTGGGGGGAGTGAGTCCAGAGCGGGCTCAGGAGTGCGCGGGAGCTGGCGCGGCCGCGATCGCCGGAATCAGCATGTTCCAGTCAGGCCCGGCGTGAGGCTGCCTTGGCCGGCCGCCGCAGCGGAGGGATGGGCTCGCCCGCGGCGCAGCTCTCCAGCAACACCTGCAGTCGTCGCTCGCGGGTCTCTTCGCGCTTGGCGCTGGCGACCCACGCGACGGACTGGCGGCGAATCCAGGGGGCTAGGGACTGGAACGCCCGCTCGATGGCCGGGTCGCGCCGGATGCGGCGACGTACCTCTTCGGCCAAGTCCTCGGAGAAGGTCGGAGGCGGGTTCTTCGGTCGGGCTCGGAACGCCGCGAGGCCTGCCGGCTCGACGAGGCCCGCTGCCGAAAGGGCACGCATGCGGCCGATGTTTCGTGCGCTCCAGTTGCTGCCCGGGCGCCTGGGAGTGAAGCGGATCGTGTAGCGGCTCGCGTCCACTCGCCTGCGGAGACCGTCGATCCAGCCGAAGCACAGTGCGACGTCGACCGATTCCTCCCACGTCAGGCTCGGTCGCCCCGACGCGATTCGGTGGTACCCAACCCACAGTTCGCTGGCCGTCTTGTGGTTGGTGCGCAGCCACTCCCTGAATTCCTCCGGACTGGCGAAGAACAGAGGGGACGCGAGTGTCCTTGGGCCGGCCGAGAGATCGCTCAAGGCTCAGTCATTGTACGATCGCTCACCACTTGGGCGAGGTGGCGCTTCCGCCGTTGCATCGGTCGGCTGTGAGGTGTGGGCGACCGGCGGCTGGCCTGCTGGCGTCGGCCCGGCGAATGCCGGAGCGCGCTCAAGCCACATCGTGCCCGGTCACTCACCGCCCGAGAGGCCGAAGGCGATAACATTCTGGCCAGCGGCGATCGCAACGAACTGGCGGCCTCCCGCCAGGTACGTCATTGGAGAAGCCTTGAATGTGTCGTTCGTGTGGAAGTGCCAAAGCGGTGCGCCGGTCATCGCGTCGGCGGCGGTGAACGTCCCGTCTCCATCGCCGTAGAAGACGACGCCACCTGCCGTTGAGAGGACGCCACCCCATGGGCGGATCTCCGACCCATGTGGCCGGTCCCACGCGATTCGGCCGGATTCCAGTTCGATCGCCCGAAGCGAACTCACGACCCGCTCGCCCGGCACGGCGCGGGCAGTCCCGCCGAAGAATCCCTTGCCGCGCTCCCAAGTCTCGTCGCGCTTGGTGAACACGTTGCATTGCTCGATCGTCTGCACGTATACGAGCCCGCTGGCCGGGCTGTATGCCGGCGACATCCAGTTCGTGGCGCCGGCAAGGGACGGGCAGACAACGTTGCCCGCATAGGTCGGCTCCGTCCCGTCCAGTCTCACGGGCCGTCCGTCAGCCCCAATCCTGGCGGCCCAGGTCATCTTCTCCACGAACGGCTCTGCCATGAGCAGTTCGCCGTCCGCGCGGTCCAAGACGTAGAAGAAGCCGTTGCGGTTGGCCTGCACCAGCAGTCGCCGGAGACGGCCCCGAAAGTCGGCGTCGATCAGCATCGGGGTCTGGTTGGCGTCCCAGTCGTACAAGTCGTGGGGGGTGTACTGGTAGTGCCATCGGAGCTCGCCCGTGTCGGGATCGATCGCGAGGATCGAATCGCTGTAGAGGTTGTCCCCTTGACGCTCGTCGCCGTTCATGTCCGGGCATGGATTTCCGGTCGGCCAGTACAGCAGATCCAAGTCGGGGTCGTATGTCCCGGTCAGCCAGGTTCCCGCGCAGCCGTGCGGCAGCACGCTTCCGACCCACGTCTCGGAGAGAGGCCCGCCGGGCAGTGGCACGGTCCAGAAGCGCCACGCTTCCTCCCCGGTGTCCGCGCGATAGGCCGCCAGAAAGCCGCGAATGCCCTCGTCTCCACCGCCCACACCGGCTATGACGAGATCCTTGACCACGAGGGGCGCAAGTGTGCCCCCATAGTGGTCGAGGTGGTCCGCCATGTCCGCTTCCCAAAGCAGGTGGCCGTTGAGGCGGTCGATCGCGATTAGGTTGGCGTTGTCCGTGACAATGAACACCCTGTCGCCAAGAATGGCGGCCCCTCGATTGGTCCCTGCACCTGCATCACCCATCACCCCCTGGGTCCGTGGCCTGCTGTACCGCCAGAGCTCGCGCCCCGCCCACCCGTCGAGAGCGCGGACTTCGTTCGGAGCGGTCACGTACATGACTCCGTCCACGACCAGGGGGGTCGTCTCAAGGCTGCGCGGGGCGCGCATCGGGAAGATCCACCTTGGGACCAGGTTCCGGGCATTCTGGGGCGTGACTTGGCTAAGGTCGCTGTGGCGGTTGCCGTTAAGGTGCCCGTTGTATGTCGGCCACGTTCCCTCCTGAGGCTCCCGGATGCCCGCAAAGCCCAGGGATCCCGGAAGGCCCCGTTGTGCGCGGACGTACCGTTCACGAAAGGGGCTCTCCGGCCGGCCGTCCAATCGGCTGAGGTAAGCGACCAGATCCTTGGTGCGGTCGCCCGAGAACGGTGGCATGGCGGACTCAGTGGGTAGGGTACGCCGGCGGATTCGCCCTTGGTCGAGCAGCTTCCAGCTTCCGTCGTGCAGCTGGATCTGGACGTCGTGAGCGCTCTGATTGCGGACGAAACCATGTAGTTGCGAGCCGTCATCGAGCATGAGGTCGATAGATTGGTATCCCCGGGCGAGCTCCGTGTCGGGGTTTTGCAGGTCGTTCTCCAGTTCCGCCAGCGTGCGTCTCGCTCCGACACTGGACAGGTCGGGGCCGAGGATCCCCGACCCTCCCCGCACGTGGCAGTGGTGGCAGGTGGCCTCACCGAAGAATAGGGCCTCTCCCGCAACTGGGTCTCCAAGTGTCGGAGACTCGCTAGCCGGAGCGGTCTGGGAGCGGTAGAACGCGACGAGGGCTGCCAACTCTTGGTCGCTGATTGAAGAGCCGGGCATGCCGAAGTCCGGCAGTCCGTTTCGGATCAGTTCGCGGACCTCGCCTTCGCTGCGACTTCTTGCCGATGCGGTGGTGATCACGTCCGGTCCCCGCTCTCCTCCTCGGCCGTCCCCGCCGTGGCACCCGCTGCAGCGCGCTTCGAAGTGTGCCCGTCCTTCGTCGATCAGGCCCTTGGCAGCGATGGCTGTTCCGTCAGCGGCGGCCAGGGAGGCTGGAATCAACCCAAGGCCGGCCAGTCCTAGAGCTCTCATGGCTGTTCTACCTCCAATTCGCTAGGTCAATGGCGAGTCCTTGGCGAGACCGCCCGAACGGTGCGCTCCCGCCCAAGGTGACCGCGGATGCGCCAGGGAAGCCCCCGGCCTCAGCAGCCCGGAACCAGCGCCCGCCTGTCCCGCAGTTCCGTCCTGCCTCGGGCTTGCCTCATCAGCAAGCTCCAAGCCAACACGAGCGTTGTCAAGATTCCGATTACATCACAGCGTCACGGCCCGCCAGCCAGCTGACTCTGCCCGCCGCCGTCCGTTTGGGAGCGGTCTCAACCAGTTCTTACCGCCGTACAGGCCCGCTAGCCAGCGGCTGGTGCCGACGGCACCTGTGCACGGCCGTCCGCGGGCAGATAGGGCTGCGGACCCTGCAAGGCCGAGACCGGCGGAATCTTAGCGTGGTGCGGTCGTTCGGGGGCAGATGTTCGGTTCTTGACCACACCGCGGCGCCAGCGCAGGCTTGTCAGGCCCAGATGTGACGTAGCTCCGCTAGGCCATCAACGGCTCTCTCAATGTGCGAGGGGGTGTTGTAGATGTGGGGGCAGAGCCGGAATCCGCCGGCCGTGGAACCCGCGATGCCGTGTTGCTCGTACATGGCATCGAATACCGGCCCGCGATTGTCCGGACCCACTTCCATGATGCACACGCCCGCGCTCAACCCCTCGTCCAAGGGCGTCACCAGCGGAGCTCCAAGTTCGCTCAAGGAGTGCTTGAGCAGCGATGCCAGTTCACGTACGCGGGACTCGGTGCGTTCAGGGCCGATCGCATCGTGGAAGTCGGCAGCATTGCCCAAGGCGCTGATCGCGGCGTCGTCCCGCTGTCCCATCGACTCGAACTTGCGTGCGCCGACCAACTCGGTGTCCGCGCCAGTTCCCCAGCCTGGTGCCACTGTGCTGGGCCAGATCGTATCGATCCGCTCGCGCCGGACATACAGGAGGCCGACCTCCTTGGGGCCGCAGTACCACTTGTGGGCGCTGGCGGCATACGAATCGCAGCCGAGCGCATGCAGGTCAACTGCCATCGCCCCCCAAGTCTGGGCCCCGTCCACGTGCACGTGGATTCCCTGCCGATGGGCAATCTCGCACAGTTCGCGCACTGGGAGGCGGATACCCGATGTGTTGGACGCGTGCGTGAGGGCCAACACTCGCGTTCTCGGGGACAGCGCTCTACGAAATGGCTCGACCAGTTCGTCCGGCCCCGCAGGATCCTGTGGGACGGAAACCGATCGCAGTGAAAAGCCGCTCCTTCTTGCTCGCACTTGCCAGGCGACGTTGTTGGTCGGGTGATTCTGGTCCCAGAACACCACCTCGTCGCCGTCCCCAAGGTCCAGCCCGTTGTTCACGATGTTGTTGGCCTCGCTTGTGTTGCGCACCAAGGCCACCTCGTCAGGATCTGCCCCAACCTGCGCTGCCACCAGCGAACGCGCCCTCTCCCTGTCCGCCTCGAACCGCGCACGATTCTGGAAGGAGCAGTCCACATCGATGGAGCGCGTCAGGTCGGTCACTGCACTCGAGACGCTCTCCGGAGAGGGGCACAGGTTGGCGGCATTCATCGGCACGCGATCCTCCCGGAACGGGAAGCTGTTCCGGATCCCCTGCCAGTATTCGCTCCGGCTGCCAGCGGGGTTGTCCCCGCTGCGCTTGCAGGCGATGGCCGATACGGCTGCCAAGCCGCCTAGGAACGTTCGTCGAGTCGTGTCCGTGCTCATGGTGGGAAGCGTACCAGAATCTCGCCCCGGAACTGCGGAGGGCAGCATTCGCAGACAGGCCATCCAGGCCCGGGACGGCAGGCGGATCAAGAGAGGCAGCGGCTCCCGATTCCCTAGTTCATTGACAGGGATTAGGGTGATTGATAGCATCGAATCAAGGCAGGGAAATGGCCACGATCCTTATACCAACGCCCCTCCGCCAATTCGCCGGCGGTGCCGACACAGTCGAGGTCGAGGCTTCTACTGCTGGAGAGGCCCTGCGCGAGCTCGTGGCGGCACACCCGCAGATCGAGCGCAACCTGTTCAGCGACGCCGGACGGCTGCGCAGCTTCGTCAACGTCTACGTGGACGATGACGACATCCGATACCTTGACCGGGAGGACACGCCGGTCTCGGCGACTTCCGTGCTGACCATAGTGCCTTCGATTGCCGGCGGGTCCGCAGCGGCCGTTCGTGCGATGGAGCCCCCGGCCGCGCTGCCCGAATTGTCGAATGACGAGATCCTGCGCTACAGCCGCCACCTGATCCTGCCCGAGGTGGGCATGGAGGGCCAGCGCCGCCTGAAGGGCGCGAGAGTGCTAATGGTCGGTACAGGTGGGCTTGGCGCACCCCTCGGCCTTTACTTGGCGGCGGCGGGCGTTGGCCGCATCGGCATCGTAGACTTCGATGTCGTTGACGAGAGCAACCTCCAGCGCCAGGTGATCCACGGGACAAAGGACGTCGGTCGCCCCAAGATCGACTCCGCCGCCGAGACGATGCGCGACATCAACCCAAAGCTGGTCGTCGAGAAATTTGGTACGGCCCTCACCAGCGAGAACGCCCTGGAGATCATTGCCGACTACGACGTGGTCGTGGACGGCACTGACAACTTTCCGACTCGCTACCTCGTGAACGACGCCTGCGTGCTTCTGGGCAAGCCCAATGCCTACGGTTCGATCTTCCGCTTCGAAGGGCAGGCGACCGTGTTCCACCACGAGGACGGGCCCTGCTACCGCTGCCTGTACCCGGAGCCGCCCCCGCCAGGGCTTGTCCCCAGCTGCGCCGAGGGGGGAGTGCTCGGGATACTGCCGGCCATCATCGGGAGCATTCAGGCAACCGAGGCTGTCAAGATCATCCTTGGCAAGGGAACCTCGCTCAGCGGACGCCTGCTGCTGTACGACGCGCTGAACATGCGCTTTCGCGAACTGCGCCTTCGTCGCAACCCAGATTGCCCGCTGTGTGGCGACCGGCCTTCCGTTCGGGAGCTGATCGACTACCAGCAGTTCTGCGGCATACCGCAGCAGGCCGCCGCGGAGGCGGCCCTGGAAGGGCTTCCCGAGATCACCCCGTTGCAGCTCCGCGACCGGCTTTCCGACGGTGATGACGTCTTCGTGCTAGACGTGCGCGAACCGCACGAGTTTGAGATCGCGCGTATACCGGGCAGCACGCTGGTCCCGCTGGGCACGCTGCCGCAACACGTGCACGAACTCGACGCCACGGCGGACATTGTGGTGCACTGCAAGAGTGGCTACCGCAGCGGCAAGGCCCAGCGCCTCCTCAAGGACATGGGTTTCAGCCGGGTGACGAATCTCACGGGCGGAATCCTGCGCTGGAGCACGGAGGTTGACCCCTCCGTGCCCCGCTACTGAGATCGCCTCGCGGCGAAGCTCCCCGGGGCCCTCAGTATGTGCGCTCTCTCTCGCGGGGCCTCCGGTAGGGCGACGCGAGGTACCTGCTGGCCTCCGCCTGCGCGTTCTGCGTGTCGTCGCGGGTGCGGATCGCAAGCTGGTACTCGTTCACGGCCCGCTCCCGCTGGCCCGTGATGTCGAAGATCTTGCCGAGGTTGATGTGAGACCAGACTTC
Organism: Bryobacterales bacterium; assembly: GCA_965203925.1. Lineage (GTDB taxonomy): Bacteria > Acidobacteriota > Terriglobia > Bryobacterales > UBA6623 > VXMF01. Next base: position 5,385,204 of record OZ241924.1, on the reverse strand, counting down.
TGTCCACAGCGGCTCGCCGTCGCCGTTGAGCGACTCGCGGAACTCGTTTGCGGCCGACTGAAGGTTGCTCTGCGCGAAGAACGTCTCTCCCGTTCGGTAGTGGGCGAGTGAGCTGAAGCGGTTGATGTCCAACGCCTGCTGGTACTCGATCAGGGCTTCCTGCCGGTAGCCCAGTTCGAACAGGTGCTCGCCACGGCGGATGGCGACCTGCACGCGAGTGGGGTCGTCCAGCCGAAGGATGCGATGGTTGGGGTCCAAGATGACCTCACGCGGCTTTCCGAAGGTCTCCAGCTCGAAGTCTGAGGCGGTGCCGGACACCTGGACGACGCGGAACTCCGGTTCGCCCTCGGTCTCGACCTTGACTTCCACAGGCATGGTAAACGTGTCCATGTCCTGCGTGACCTTGCCGATCACCCGGAAGCCTTCGTTGCCGCCCAACCGGTAGATCGTATAGTCCTGCTTGAATTCCGGGGTAAGCGTGGACTCGGTCCACTGCAGGAAGAACGCGTCCAGATCCCTGCCTGTCGCATCCTCGAACAGGCCGCGCAGGTCGTCGGTCGTGAGTGTTCCCCAGGTGTGGCCATTGACCAAGTCGCGCAAGACGCCGAAGAATATCTCGTCCCCGGCCAGCCATCGCAGCATGTGCAGGACCATCGCCCCGCGAGCCGCAGTGAGGGAATTCATCTGCGGAGAGAAGTCCGACAGGCGGCTCGACTCCCGCAGCGGCACGTCATCGTAGGCCAGCGCCTCGATGCGCGTGTTCCGGATCTGCTCCAGAAAAGCGTCCTCTCCTTCCGACTCCTCGGCTTCGAGTAGTGACGAGTACTGCGCGGGCCCGTCGACCAGCCAGAGGTTGTTGCGGTTCCCTGCGCCGACGAGCGTCCCCCACCACTGGTGCGCCACCAGCTTCGCCAGCAGCGGACGATTGAGAGAGTCCCGCCGCCCGAAGGGGTTTAGCAGCACCATCCCAGGGGCTGCGTAACCCGTTGGGGCGTACTCGCCCATCTCGACGATCGACAGGCTCTTGGAGTACGGGGCCCCAAACGTCTCGCTGTAGAACTCGACCATTTCGGCCGCCGCCTCGCCGTAGGCCAGCTGCAGGTCTTCGGAAGCACCCGGCAAATAGACAAGGCTCGAAGCATCGCCGACCGAAGCTTGGACGGGCTCCTCGCGAACGACCGCGATCGTGCCCGGGAACGACGGATAGCGGAACTCAAACTCATGCACGATGCCCTCGATCGACTCCGAACGGGTGGCCGTCCCGCTGCCCAGCACGCGCATGCCGTCGGGCACGGTGATCCGGATATTGGAGGTGAAGCGATCGGCGCCGTGGCCATTGACGGGGAACCAGCGACCGGAGTAGAGCAGGATTGCCCGGTCTCGGGTTATCTCCGCTAGGCTGTAGCCTTCTGCCGGCGAGTTCTCGTAGCCGATCAAGCGACCGCCGTACCGGAAGCGGATCACCTGGGGCTGATTGACAGGAAGGGTGTGCGGGAAGCTGACGTGGACGCTCGCGTCAGCCCGGAACCGCGTGGCTCCCAAGTCCGTCCCGTCGGCCATTTCCGCGGCATCGACGTTGAGCGAGTTGTGCAGCTCGAATGTGCCGTTTCCTGCCGGGTCTCGCGGGATGAAGTGGACCTCGGCTGTGGCCTCGAGGACTTGCGCCTCGAGATTCAAGGTGGCATCGATCTCGTAGTGCTGCACGTCGAGCAGCGGGCCGTACTGCTCCTGTTGGGCAGCGCTTGGCCAGCCGACAACGGTGCCAAGGGCCACGGCGACCGCGGCAATGCGCACCGGTCCTAGCTTGGCCCGAACCGCCCGCAGATCGCCTCCGCGGCGCAGTCCGAAGCCGGAGTGGGTGTGCTGAGAGCGGCTCGTAGGCCGACGAACTCTTCGATCATCTCGCATCGACTGTCTTCCTCTTTAAGGAGACGCATGGCCTCGCTCGCCAGTTTCTCGCCGCTGCATTCCTGCTGGATGCACTCGGGGACGACAGGCCGGCCGACGAGCAGGTTGACCATGCTGTAGTACGGCACGTCCACAAGCAGGCGTGCCAAGTAGTAGCTGGGCCAGGCCAGCTTGTAAAACGTTGCCATGGGCGTTCCGAGCAGCGCTGTTTCCACCGTCGCCGTGCCGCTGGCCACAAGCGCTACATCCGCGTGTCCCACGCAGTCCTGGGTCTCGCCTTCCAGGACGCGGAGCCGGGGTCCGCGCCAACGGTCTTCGAAGAAGGTCTTGCCCGTGGTGCTCGAAGCTGGGAGGGCGACCTGTGTCAGGCCCTTGTCCCGAAGAATCTGGGCCGCGTCCTGAAGTGCCGGCAAGTGTCGGGAGGATTCTCCCTTGCGGCTGCCCGGCAGAAGCGCAACAAGAGGTGCGGCGGTGTTGAAGCCGTGTTGGCGGAAGAAGGCCCGTCGCGACGTCCGAACCTTGGCTAGGTCGCACAGCGGGTGACCCACAAACTCGGCATCGATGCCGCGGTTGGCGAAGTACTGCTGTTCGAACGGAAAGATTACGAGAAGCACGTCGACCAGCCTGCGGATCGCGCGGATGCGCCGCTTGCGCCAAGCCCACACCTGAGGGGCGACGTAATAGACCACGGGCACGCCGGTGTGCTTAAGCTTGGCCGCCAGACGCAGGTTGAAATCAGGGGCGTCCGTGAGGATGGCCAGATCCGGTCTCCGCCGGGCGGCTGTACGGTGCAGCGTGCGGAACAGCCCGTGGATTCTGGGAAGGTGCGCTGCAACTTCGAACAGCCCGACGACCGCCAGGTCCTCAGCACGGATGACCGCCTCGGCGCCAACGGCCCGCAGCGCCGGTCCGGCACAGCCGAAGAACTGAGCCGTGGGGATGCGCTTGGACAGCGACCGGACGAGCGCGGCCGCGTATCGATCGCCGGAGGCCTCGCCGGCCGAGATTAATATCCTCACGACGCAGCAGGCGCTCCGCGGCAGGTTGCCGGAATTGCCAGTGTAGCCCCGCGGGTATAATGCAGGCACTGTCAAGGTCTGATCGACCGGGCAGAATACTCCCCATGCAAAGCCGATTTAAGGGTAAGACTGTTCTCGTCACCGGTGCCTCAGCGGGCATCGGCGAGGCCATCGCCGTACGTTTCGCCCAAGAGGGAGCAAGCGTAGCCATCAACTACAGCCGCAATGATGCCGGTGCCGAGAGCACGGCCGGCCAAGTCCGTGACGCGCACGACGCGGGCGGGCATTCGGATGCCAACGTGCTGATCCACAAGGCGGACGTGTCGGACGAGTCAGCCGTGAAGGGAATGTTTGCGGCACTCCTGAAGGAGTGGGACCGCTTGGACATCCTGATCAACAACGCCGGAATCCAAAAGGAGGCCCACAGTCATCAGAGCCTGAGCGAGGACTTCGACCGCATTCTCGGCGTCAACCTGCGCGGATGCTACCTGTGCTGCCGCGAGGCACTGGCGCACTTCCTGTCGCGGCCCGGTGGCGGGGTCATCGTCAATAACTCGAGCGTGCACGAGATCATTCCCAAGCCGGGGTACCTGCCCTATTCGGTGTCGAAGGGCGGCATGGAGAACTTGACGCGCACTCTCGGGCTAGAGTACGCCGAACGCGGCATTCGGGTGAACGCTGTAGGACCCGGTGCCATCATCACTCCGATCAACAGTGCCTGGATCGACGACCCGGAGAAGAAGCGGATCGTCGAGTCGCACATCCCGATGGGGCGCGCCGGGGAATCGGAGGAGATTGCCGCGGTATTCGCCTTTCTGGCTTCCGACGAGGCTTCCTACATAACCGGTCAGACACTGTTCGCCTGTGGCGGCCTGACCCTGTTTCCCGAATTCCGCACGACCTGGTCTTCGTAGGCGCCCACACGCGGCGCGCTGGCTTTCTGATGCGGCGAATTCCCGCAATCTTGGCCTTGGTGATCGGCCCCTTGGCCATTTTCTGGCGCCTGGACAGTGTGCCGCTGTGGCGCGACGAGGCGACCACGGCAGTCTGGGCGCGCCTGATGGTCAACAGCGGGACGCCGGTCCCGTATGCCTACGACCGGGATGCCCGGCAGCTCCTTGTTCAGGACGATGACGGACACGACATCAACTCCAAGCTCCTGCCCGCAATGCAGAGCTATCTGCAGTTTTACGTGTCCGCGGCGGGCCATCTGGCGCTGGGGAGCGGTACGCTCGCATCCAGGCTGCCGTTTGCACTGTTGGGCCTAGCGAGCTTGGGCCTGTTGTGGGCCTTGGGGAAGCGCTTAGGGGGGCCGTGTTGGCTTCCGTACGCGCTCCCGGTCCTCGGCAGCGTCTCGATCTACTTCCTTCATGCAGCACGCCAAGGCCGCTACTACATACTGATCGTATTCGCGACGCTGCTGCTCCTGCTGCAGGTGGCGCGCTATCTGCGAGAACCCTCCCTGGGAAGGCGCTGGTCGTTTCACGCCCTGCTCTGTCTGGTGGGATGCTTGCTCTACGCGGCGAACTACCTGAGCTTCGCGGCGACTTGGCTGGCCCTGGGCATCTTCCTGCTGATTACGGACAGGTCCGCGCTTGCCCGTCTGTGCGCCGCCTCCGCAGTGCTCGCCGCTGTGCTTGGCGTGGAGTTCTGGCTGTTGCACGCCGAGTACCTCACGGAGTGGAGCCCCAGCGGCGACGGCACGTTCTGGGAGGACTTTCGTCGAACTGTCTCGCGGCGGGCAGCGGACCTGTGGAGGTGGGTACCGTTTGTGGCACTGGTGCCGGCCGCAGCCTTTGCGGGACGGCTGCATGGGCTGCGCCTCCCTCGCGCGGGCTGGGCCGTGGTGTGGTTCGGCGCGGCGCTCCCGTCACTGGGCATTCTGCTCAATGAATCTTCAATCCGCCGGACGGACGATCCGCTCTTCGCCGTCTTCCTTCTCGCGTTTCTGTGCATTCCGGCATCCGCGTGGCTGCTATGGAAGCAGATTGCACGTCCGGGGCCCCTGTCAAGAATGGCACTCTTGGCAGGGTTGATCGTGACCGTCTGCCCCCTCTTCACGGTTCTTGTCGCGGGCCGCGGGGCGCTGCCGCGCTACTACTATCAAGCCTGTCCGGCTTCCATCGTGCTCGTGGGGCTTGCTGCTTCTGCTCTCGCGAGCGGCGGGCGCAGGGGGGCAGCGGCCGGATGCCTCGCGCTTGGTGGCCTCTGGCCGAACCTCCACCTTGCCGGAGGAGGGACGGAACAGGTCGTGATGCGTCAGTACTTGCGGTACGACCGGCACAACGGACCATTCCTCGAATTCCTCTCCGAGCAAACCGAGCCCGGGGACACCATTGCCTACTACCGCAATGTCAAGGGGATGGTCGGGGCCTACTACTTCCCGGACCGGCGCTGGGTCAATCAGCTCGACTCGGAACTGCCCTACAACCAGCGGTTCCGGCCGATGCTCCCCGCGGATCAGTTCGACGACTCGCCAGCTCCTGACTGGATCGTTACGTGGGACGCGAAGGGCCGACTGCCGAAGGCCCTTGACGAGAGCTACGACCTCGTCTGGGAGTATGAGTACGGGGAGCTTCGGGGCATCTGGGACCTTGGCGACAAGCCGCGCGTTCGGGAATTCTCCGTCTATCGCCGCACCGACGGGCCATCAAGCCCGCAACTTGATTCCGAGCCTTGAGGCCAGCCGGCTGAGCAGCTTGTCCGCGTGTGAGTTCACGCTCTCGTCCGTCAGACTCTCGTCCAGCCGCTGCCACCACACCCTGAGCAGCAGGCTGTAGCGCCCCCTCGGCACGTTCTTGCCGCGGTAGATCTCTACCGCTTCCGTTCGTTCAACGTCCTGGATGGATCCTGCCGCTTCCGAGATTCGCTGGTACTCGACGCTGTCCGGAACCAGAAGGGAGAAGTCGCGGCTGACAGCAGGGACCCTCGGCAGCGGTCTGTGGGCCGGCTCCGTGAGTCCGCAGGCATATACCTCGTCGAGCCAGATCTCAGCGATCCAGACCGGCTGCCGCAGCTTCCGCTCTCCGGTGATGGCCCGGCTGATGCGGCCGAACCTTGCCAGCGTCCGTTCTCCACCGCGGACGCTGGCGGACCGCCCCGGATCGTAGTAGTGCGGAACCCCGCTGGCGACGAATCGCAGCGGGCCGCAGGAGTACGGGGAGAGGAGGGCCGTCACGTCCGCCTTCAGGTCATGGAAGCCGAATCTGGGCGCGCGGTCGCTCCACGTGGCCGGGCGTGCGGAGCCGCTTGCTCCGAGGGTCAGGATTCTGGGCTCGCGGTAGGTCTCGCCCGATCGTCCATAGATCCGCCCGAACTCTGCCAGGCGCAGCTCGGCGCGATTGCGCCTGAGGTTCCACTGCAGCGACTGGAGCATCGTGGGAACGGCGGAATTTCGCATCACGTCCCATAGGCGGGAGAGCGGGTTGCGCAGCTCGACTGCCCCAGCGCCGCCGAACCTTCTCGCGTCCTCGGAAGAAATAAACGAGAATCCGATCGTCTCGTCGTAGCCGAGGGCACGGACTCCGGCGCGCATGCGCTCTTCCTCGCGCTCGTTGGCGGTTGGAGCGGGAGCTGCGCCGACCGCCGGCAGTGTGGACGGTATACGGCTGAATCCGTGGATCCGGGCAACCTCCTCGACCAAGTCGATGCCACGCTTGACATCGAGGCGGCTGCTCAGGCAGGGCACTAGCCACCCGCCCGATGTGGCGGTCGGCGCAAAGCCCAGCGCCGTCAGGATGGACTCGATCTCGGCATCGTCGAGCGCGACCCCCAAGTGCTGGCGGACCTGATCCCTGAGCAGCTGCACGGTGCCCAGCGGCTGCCGCAGGGGATAGCAGTCGATCCGGCCCGCAAGCACGTTTCCGCGCCCTGACTGGTGCAGCATCGCCCCGATTCGGTCGGCCGCTTGGGGTGCTGCCCGCCAGTCGGCCCCTCGCTCAAATCGGTGGGAAGCCTCGGTGTGCAGCTTGAATTGCCTCGACGCCCTGCGGATGATTGAAGGGCTGAACCAGGCGGCCTCCAGCAGCACATTGCGCGTGGCGTCGGTGATCTCGGTCTCGGCACCCCCCATCACTCCTGCGAGGGCCACCGGCCGCTCGGCGTCGCAGATCGCCAGATGCGCCGGCGACAGTTCGCGCGGCATTCCGTCCAGCGTCCGGAGGGTCTCGCCGGAGCGGGCCCGGCGCACGATGATTTGGCCTCCGGCCAGCTTGTCGAGGTCGAACGCATGGGTGGGCTGCCCGATCTCCAAAAGGACATAGTTGGTGAGGTCGGCCAGATTATTGATCGAGCGCACTCCGCAAAGCTCAAGGCGGCGGCGGATGCGGTCTGGCGAGGGCTCCACCCGCACGTCCTCGAAGACCCGTCCGACATAGCGCGCGCAGGAGTCAGGATCTTCGATTGCCACGCTGGCCCTCGCGCTGGCCGGAATTCCCTCCTCGTGCAGCTCGGCCGGCGGCAGGCGCACGGGTCGCCGATAGATCGCTGCGACCTCGCGCGCCATTCCGAGATGGTTCAGGGCATCAGGCCGGTTGCTTGTGATGTCGAACTCGAAGATCGTTTCGCCCAGATCGCTCTCCACGGCGTCCACGGCCATACCGGCCATCGTGAGCGCGTCTGCAAGCTCGTTGGGGGATTCGGTGATCTCGACGAAGTCTTCGAGCCAGCTCAGCAGGATGTGCATCTATCGAAACTGCGCCAGAAAGCGCGTGTCGCCTTGGTACATGAGCAGGATGTCGTCGATGCCGTACTTGAGCATCGCGAAGCGGTCCAGGCCGAACCCGGCTGCGAAGCCCCGGTAGCGCTCCGGGTCAAGCCCTGAGTGGCGGAGCACTTCCGGGTCGATCATGCCGCATCCGAGCACTTCTATGAAGGCCGTGTGCTTGCAGATCCTGCATCCCGACCCGGAGCAAAAGGGGCAGGTGATGTCTACCTCCGCGCTCGGCTCCGTGAACGGGAAATAGCTTGGCCGGAATCTCGCCTTCGTGCCGGGCCCGAAGAAACTGTGCACGAAGTGCTCGAGCGTGCCCTTGAGGTCGGCGAAGGTGATGGTCTCGTCTACCGCGAACATCTCCAGCTGGTGGAACATCGGGCTGTGAGTCGCATCGGGTGTGTCATTGCGGTAGACCTTGCCGTGCACCACGCAGCGCAGCGGTGGCCGGGAAGACTCCATGACGCGCACTTGGCAGGGGGACGTGTGCGTTCGGAGCAGCATGCCGTCCTTCAGAAAGAGCGTGTCCATCTCGTCAACTGCCGGGTGGTCGGGCGGGAAGTTGAGCGCTTCGAAGTTGTAGAAGAACGTCTCGATCTCGGGCCCCTCTACCACGTTGTAGCCCAATGGCCGGAAGATCCGCAGCACGTCCTCGAGGGCCCTGCGGATCGGGTGCACGGCGCCGAACGGGCGGGCGGGCCCAGGAAGCGTCCGATCGACTCTTGGAGTGCGCCGGGCCGGCGCCGCGGCGGCCTTGGCCGCGGCCTTCAGTGTGGCGTCGGTGTGTCGTCGTAGCGCGTTCTGAAGCCGTCCGACGACAGGTTTCAGTTCGCGTGGGGCCGCCTTGAGCCAGTTCTCGTTGGCGGCTGCCAGCAAACCGCTGCGACGCCCGAGCCAACGATTCCGCAATGACCCCAAGTCCGGGGCGGCTGCCTTTATCTCAGTCTCGAAGGCCTCGCGGAGGGCCCCGTACAGGCCCTCCGGGTTGTCCCCGTGGGCCATGAGCCCGGGAAGTGGCCGACGGGTCTTTTCCTCAATCGACACCGTGATCGACCACTCGGCCTTGTAGCTTGGCTAGGCGCTTCCCGCCGCCCTCTGTGCACGGGCCTGCTTGGCCCGCTCGGCCAATTGACCGAACGCGTTCGGGTCGCGCACCGCCATGTCAGCCAGCATCTTGCGGTTCAGGTCGATCCCGGCGTCCTTGAGGCCGCGCATGAACTGGCTGTAGTTGATGTCATGCGAGCGGGCCGCCGCACTGATCCTCGTGATCCAGAGGCGCCGGAAGTCGCGCTTCCGGAGCTTGCGGCCCACATAGGCGAACTGGTCCGCCCGGTTGACGGCTTCTCTTGCGTAGCGGTACAGCTTGCTCTTTGCAAGGTAGTAGCCCTTGGCCTTCGCCAGAACGCGCTTGCGCTTCTTGACGCGGTGGTTGCCTCGCTTGACTCTGGGCACGCTGTCCTCCTACCCTGCCGCCCTAGTGGCGGCCTTCCATGCTTCGCTCGAATCGCGGTGGGGCCCGCCCGCGTTCACCCGCCGATCATGCGGCTGACGGCCTTGGCGAATGCCGGGCTGACGGTCGTGGACTTCCGCAGGCGGCGTTTCCGTTTCCGGGTCTTCTTCGTCAGGATGTGGTTCTTGTTGGCGCGCCTGCGCTTGACCTTGCCCTTCGCCGTTAGCTTGAAGCGCTTCGCGGCGCCGCGGTGTGTCTTGAGTTTCGGCACGAGAATACCCCCGGGAGGGCGCCGCGCAGCCGCGACGCTCCGTCGGGCGACCGCTGCAGCACTGCAGCCTGACCCCTCCCCATTATGCACCAACCAGTTCGTGGGGCTTGGGACCAGCGCCTACTGCTCTTCCGGGTCTCCCAGCTCCAGTCGGCCCTTGGCGTCGGTCACGGCGTAGGAGAACTCTATGAGCGGCATGGCACCGACGCGCAGGGCCTTTCCGTGGAAGGAAGTCAAGCTGAAGTCCTGGGTCGTTTCCTGGTAGTGGGCGCGCACCTTTTGCCATCCTTTCCATCCCAGATAGGCAGTGCACGCGCGGGCCGGGTTGAGCTGGATCGAGCGGACCAGGGCCCGCGCGGCGCTGCTCTCCATGTAGGCTCGGCGGGTCAGCAACTGGATGGCGTCGCCGGTTGTCATTTCGCCGGTGTGCATTTGCAGGTCGACCAGCGCGGCGGCGATGACCTGGAGCTTGTACTTCCGCCAGATGAAGTCTGTCTCGCCAGTGTAGGCCGTTCCGACGGTCGTCTCAGTGATGTAGATCGGCCATCCGTGGATGAATCCCGGAAGCGGATCCACAATGTGCTTCAGCTTGGACTCCTCGGATTCCATGTCCGCCGCAAGCGATCCGATCAGGGCATAGCCGGGGATGCCGAAGCGCAACGCCAGGAGCCTGAGCTGGTAGACGTTGTTGGTCGTAAGCCGGTCGCGCAGCTCGGCACGCGAGGCGTCGGGGGGGGCAGGCGTCAGCCACACTACTGCGGTCTGGTCATCCGGCGCGGCTGTTGGGCCAAGTCCCCCCGCCAAGGGCACGGACACCCGCATGAACTCGGGAGTCTCGACGACCCGCAGGTTCAGCTCGTCGGGTACGGGAGCGATCTCCTCCTCGTTGCAGATGGAGCGGGCCGCTTCGGTGTCCTTGGTCATCAGGTCCATCATCGCGGCATTGCTGCGGGCCCGGTTCTCGCCCTCGAGCACCTCCAAAACGTCGTTGATCAGCCGATAGTCATCGCGTGGGCGGCTTCCGCCGTAGATTCGGCGGTTGATCGGCACGGCCGCTGAAACCAGTGCGCTGTGCGCGCCTTCCATTTCTTCCTCTACCTGTTCGATGAGCGTTTCCACGGGCGGGAGGGCATGCCCCGCATCGAGCTCCAGCTTGCGGTGCACCAGTGCGCCCCCGGAGCGCCAGCTGTCGGTGTCGGCCAAGTTGTCGAGCGAGTCTCGGTACCCTTCGATGGCGGCCACGGCGGCATCTGAAGCTGCCTCGAAATCCCGGCGGAGGCCGGCTGGCATTCGGTCCGCTATGTCGTCGCGGATTAGGCTGATCAGGCCTGCTGCGGATTCCTTCGCCGCGTCGATGTGCAGCTCGGAGGAAGACTCTAGATTCGCCTGAGCGGTCTGGACGTAGCCCGGCGTACGCTCCAGACGTTGGATTATCGCCGCCATACGGTCGGCTTCAGGGGCGTAGTTGAGCTCCAACGGCGCGTAGAGCAGGAGCCCGAGCCGTTCCATGTATGCAAGCGGGTTGTTCGCGGACCACTGCTCCTCTCGGATGCGGAACATCGCGCGCTCGGCGCGGTTGAGCAAGGTGCCGTACTCCGTCCACAGTGCTGGCGGGAGCTTGCTGCTGTCAAACCCGCCCTCAGCGTCGGGAGCGGCAGTGAAGGGGGTGATCAGCGCCTCGCTGAGCTGGACTTGGCGCGAGAGGGCATCTTGGCTGAAGTCGGGCAGAGCGCTGAGCATCGGAACGTCGGATCCGCCTTCCAGCATGCCGTCCGAGAGATTGAATACCTGCCCTGACTTGACAGTCGTCTCCCCGGCCATGAGCACTCCGAGCGGGTCGGTGGCCGCGCTGTCATAGATGTAGGGCTTGGCTACCTTGTTGTGCTCGTCTGGCGGGTATGTGCCGACCATGCAGCCAGCGACAAGGACCACTGCGCCGAATGCGGCGAGCCGGGCTGGTGGGTGCTTCGAAGGGTTCATGGCTGACATGTCTTCCTTTGAATTGTGGTGAGTTCGCAATCCGATTGCTGAAGGGGCGCCGCGCTGGGTCGCGTCCGGCAGTCCCGGCGGCGGAACGGTCATCATTGCGGCTGGGTGACGGAGTCCAAGAGCGCCCAGATGTCGGTGTGGGTCAATTCGCGGCTCGCGGCGGTCTGAGGCAAGATCTCCGTGTCGTAGTCTTGGCCGTGCACCTCTTGGAACAGTTCGGGATAGTGCAGCTGGTCCATAGCTTGGAGCGACGTGAACTCCGTCATGGTCACGTACTGGTAGTCATCGTTGCCCCCGGGGAAGTGGTGACCGTACAGCCGCCACGAGGTGATGTAGCCCTTGTCCACTCGTGCCTGGTGGACGGGCTTCCAAACTTCGACTTCAAGATTGCGGTAGCGAAGAGCCTGGCCTGGCGGGATCCTCATGTAGTCGATGCGCAGGAAGTGCTGCCCCTGCTGGGCCTCTCCCGTCGGCATCATGGTCCCCGCGAGGAAGGCGGTCGCCAGCGCTGCCGAAAATCCGAGTGCTCTCAAGATCATTCCAAGATTCCTCAACTACGAAACTATATCGCAGTGCGCGGTATTCTACCAAGCGGGCGGCGCTCAGGCGGTCTTGGCACCTGATTGCGGCTGGTCCCAGGAGTCGATGATGGCGATCGGAAGCATCACCTTGGAGGACAAGTATGCGCTGGAGTCCGGCTCGGCGTACATGTCCGGCATCCAGGCTCTCGTGCGCCTGCCCATCGAGCAGATGCGGCGGGACCGTGCGGCAGGGCTGCGCACAGGTTGCCTGATCTCGGGCTACGAAGGCTCCCCGCTTGGCGGGTACGACATAGCCTTGGAGCGCGCATCACGGTTCTTGGCGGAGCATCAGATCCGGTTCATTCCTGGCGTCAACGAGGAGCTTGCCCTAGCTGCGGTGATGGGCAGCCAGCTGTTTGAGGCTTTCCCCGACCCGCGGTTCGACGGGGCGGTGGGGATCTGGTACGGCAAGGGCCCGGGTCTTGACCGCAGCGGCGACGCGCTGCGGCACGCCAGCTTTGCGGGCACTGGCGAGAACTGCGGGGCGCTGGCGCTGGCCGGTGACGATCACAACTGCAAGAGCTCGTCCATCCCGCACCAGAGCGAGTTCTCGCTCTACGACTGCTGCGTGCCCGTGCTGAGTCCCTCCAGCACGCAGGAAGTTCTCGACTTCGGGATTTACGGAATTGCACTGTCGCGATTCACCGGCTCGTGGGCCGGAATGAAGCTGGCCACGGACCTCTGCGACGGCGGCAGCATTGTTGAGTTCGGTCCGGATCGCTGCCCCATCGAAGTTCCCGACCTAGAGATCGATGGGCAGCCCTACCGAAAAGCCATGGGCCTGATGCTGGTCGTGCCGTATAGCCTGCAGCTCGAGTTCGAGATGCTGGAGCGCCGTCTGGAGGCTGCGCGGGCCTTCGCGTGCGCCAATCGGCTGAACAGGATCACCGTCCGGCACGGCTCCGACCGGATCGGCATCGTCACGACCGGCAAGAGCCACGCCGACCTGATGTCGGCCCTTCGGCTGCTCGGCGCGGGGCCCGGGCAACTCGCCCGTGCCGGCGTGCGCGTCCTCAAACTGGGCATGCCGTACCCGCTGGAGCCGGCCATCGTGCGGGAATTCGTTCGAGGGCTCGAGACGGTCATTGTCGTTGAGGAGAAGCGCTCCTTCGTGGAACTTCAGTTGCGAGAGCTGCTCTATTCCGGCGCCTCGAGGCCGGTCATCGTGGGGAAGCGCGACTCGCAGGGGCGGACGCTGCTGCCCGCCCATGGAGAGCTCGAAGCGGGCATGATCGCGCGCGCCGTCGGACCGTTCTTGGGGCGCTCGCCCAACGTTACGTCGGACGTTGTGCAGGCTGCTGGTGGTGCGCCGGCCCAAATGACCCGCGGCGGCCGCTCGCCGAGCTATTGCTCAGGATGCCCCCACAACCGATCAACCCTGCTTCTGGAAGGCCAGGTGGCCGGGGGCGGCATTGGCTGCCACGGCATGGGCGGCCTGATGCGGGAAGTGGGCAGGGGTATCGAGTACCTCTTCCAAATGGGTTCCGAGGGCGCGGCGTGGATCGGCGCTTCCCACTTCAGCGGGACCCGCCACATCTTCCAGAATGTTGGCGACGGGACGTACTTCCATTCGGGCCGATTGGCCTTGCAGGCAGCCGTGGCGGCCGGAACGGACATCACCTTCAAGATCCTCTACAACGATGCCGTAGCCATGACGGGCGGCCAGCAAGCCGCGGGATCCCTGCCGGTGCCCGCCCTGACGCGAGAGCTCGAGGCTCAGGGCATCTCCAAAATCGTGGTGCTGAGCGACGAACCGGCCAAGTTCGCGAAAGGGGCCGGGCTGGCGGCCAGCGCTGAACTTCGGCCTCGCGAGGATCTCGAGGCAGTTCTGGCCGAACTGGCCAGCACGCGGGGCGTCTCCGTGATGATCTACGACCAGTTGTGCGCCGCCGAGAAGCGCCGCCGCCGGAACCGAGGCATCATGCCCCAGCCAGCTCGGCGCATCATGATCAACGAGCGGGTGTGCGAGGGTTGCGGCGACTGCGTGAGACAGGCCAACTGCGTCTCGCTCCTGCCTGTGGACACACCGTTCGGCCCCAAGACGCGTGTGCACCAGTCTTCGTGCAACGCTGACTACACATGCACCTGGGGGGACTGCCCGTCATTCGTGTCTGTTGAGATCGAGCCCGGCAGCGGACTTCGCCGAAGGCGGCTTCCAGAGCTACCCGCGTTGGCCCTGCCCGAGCCCTCCGCCAAGGTCCGGGCCGGATCGGGCTACCACATCCTCATGCCGGGCGTGGGCGGCACGGGCGTGGTCACGATCAATGCCTTGCTGGCGACTGCCGCGCGGATTGACGGCCTGCACGCAATCACCCTGGACCAGACGGGAGTCGCGCAGAAGGGCGGGGCGGTCGTGGGCCACCTCACGCTGAGCGATGGCCGGATCGAGGCTTCCCAGCGCATACCTCCGGGGTGTGCGGACCTTCTGCTGGGGTTTGATCTGGTCGGAGCCGCCTACGCGGGCAACCTCGCCTTCTGCGGACCGGACCGCACAGTTGCGCTGGTCAACTCCAAGGAGATCCTGACGGGCGAGGCAATCCGCAAGGGGCTCACCGTGCTCTCACCCGACGGGGGGTACGCCCGCGCCGTCCGCGAAGGCACACGCGGCGATGAGTGCCTCTTCGTGAAAGCTTCAGAATTCGCGGAGACGCTCTTCGGAGGGCACATCTTCAGCAACATGTTCCTGCTCGGTGTGGCGTACCAGCGCGGCTTGCTGCCGCTCTCCTCCGATGCGATCCAAGAGGCGATCAGGCTCAACGGGGTAGCGGCGGAGCGCAACCTCGAAGTCTTCGCCTGGGGACGGCAGCTGGGCTTGGATCCGTCCGCGCTGGATCCCTATCTGCCAAGGCCTTTGGCGGCAGCCGTGTCGCAGGATCTTGATGACCTGCTGCAAGACCGCCGCAGGGAACTGGAGCGCTATCAGGACGGCCGTTACGCGGCGGAATACGAAATGGTGGTCGACCGCGTTCGCAGGGCTGAGGCTCGCGTTCGTCCGGGCAGTGATGCGCTGGCCCGGGCCGTTGCTTGGAACCTGCACAAGGTCATGGCCTACAAGGACGAGTACGAGGTCGCGAGGCTGCTGACAGATCCCGCGTTCGACGAGCAGGTGGCCGCCACGTTCGAGAAGCCCCGGCGCCTGGTCTACCACTTGCAGCCGCCGATCCTTCGCCGATTGGGATACCGCCGCAAGATCGCAATCGGGCCTTGGATCCGGCCGGCGTTGCGCCTGCTTGCGCGGGCGAGGCGGCTCCGTGGGACACCCCTGGACCCGTTCGGCTGGCTCCCCTCGCGGCGAGAGGAGCGCAGACTGGTCACGTGGTACCGGGAGTTGGTCGAGACCCTGCTGTCGGACCTTTCGGTGGGCACGCTCGACGCTGCCGTCGAACTTGCGCAGGCACCCTTTGAGATCCGCGGCTACGAAGGGGTGAAGCGGCGCTCGATTGAGCGCACCAAAGAGTGGGTGCAGCGAAGGCTCGCCGAGAGTCGAGCGCGGCAAGCTGCGTAACCTGCCCGGTAGGACGGTGGCGTGGTGCTGCCTGCCAGTTTCGGAACGATCAGGCGCCGAAGCGCAACCATGTCAGGCTGGTTGGCTGGCCGTGACGCCGCAATGCTTCGAATAGGCGTCCTGAAGGGACAGCGCGATCGAGGAAGCTGCGCGGCCCTCGATCTGGTGCCGGTGCAACATGTAGACCGGCTCCCCGTCCCGGAATAGCGCGACGGAGGGGGATGACGGGGGGTACATGGAGAGTCTCTGGCGAAGGTGGGCGGTCGCCTCGATGTCCGCGCCGGCGAACACGGTCGCCACCCTGTCCGGCTTGTCGGACCCTTGAAGTGACTGGATCACACCCGGGCGTGCGCATCCCGCTGCGCAGCCGCAGACCGAATTGACGACCACCAGTACCGTGCCGCTGCCCGGTCCGAGCAGGCGGTCGACGTCGGCTGGCGTTCGCGCTTCCTCTACGCCGTGAAGCGTGAGCTCCTCGCGCATCGGGTAGATCAAGTGTTCGGGGTAACGCATGAGATGCCTCCTGTCCTGCGTCCAGCATACCCTGTGGGCGACTGGCGCCACCCGCTCCGGCGCAAGTCGGCCCGCCCGCCAGCGTTCAGCGAAGGCCGAATGCGAGGAACGCGTTGCCCGGGGTCGTGCCGAACTGTCCGTATCCCGAGTTGACGTACAGCATGCCTCCGACGACCACCGGGCCCGGGCCGTTCAGCGAGCCTCCTTCCGCGGCCACTCCATTGACCGTGCGGGGATAGCTGCGCACCGTGTCGTAGCGCCACAGAATCTCCCCATTGGCGGTCGAGTACGCCCGGAGGATGCCGTCTAGGGATCCGGAGAAGACGACCCCGGGGATTGCTGTCACGGCGGCGGAGTGGCCGGGCGAGCACCCCTTGCGGCGGTCCGGGCAGCGTTCGGCGGGCACGTGCCAGACCTCCTTGCCGTCAATCAGGCGGTACGCGGTCAGCCCGCCGACCGAGTCAGGCCGTGCCCCGGCGAAGTCGGATACGGCCACGTAGGCGTTCTGCGAGTCGGCCGCTGGACCGAACTGAATGCCCCCGAGCTTGCCGCCCCTGCCAGCCTGACGCGTCCACAGGAGCGCGCCGTCGCGGTCTGGATCGACGGCATGTACGAAGCCAGACTTCTGGCCTGCGACGAGCGCGCGACGTCCCTCGCCGAGCTCGACGAGCATGGCCGAACTGCCGAAATCGAAGTCCGGGCCATCGGCCTCGGGACAGTTCACTTTGTCCGCGCTCGGATCGCAGGCCATGTTGTAGGCGTCACCTTGCGTGAATTGCCGGGACCAGAGCCGCTCGCCGCTGTCGAGGCGGAACGCGATGATCGCATCACTGTCTTCAGTGGGGGGATCGGAATAGTTGTCGCCGGTGGTCACGTACAGTCGGCCTAGCTTTGCGTCAATCGTCGGAGCCGACCAAATTGCGGCCCCGGACGGTCCGTACTGGGTTACGCGCCGCTTGTTCGGCCGCCGGGGCTCGGGCTCGTCGGGAATGGTATGCACCTTCCAGATCCGCTCCCCGTTCGACGCGTCGATCGCCAGGACACTCCCGCGGAAGGTGCAGCAGCCATAATCCGCGAACGCTCCTGTGAACTCCTCGATGGAACTGACTCCGGTGTACAGCCGGCCCTTGTAGAGCACGGGCGAGCCCGTGAGTGTGGCCGCAGGATGCTCGTCAACTCTCGTCCGCCAAAGCAGCTCTCCGGTCGCGGCGTCCAAGGAGTAAAGGTTTGCCTTGATGTCCCCAAAGTAGAGCGCCTGCTTGTCGAGGTGGCCAGCATCGGCGAATACGATCGCCGTGCGCACCTCCGCCCTCGCTTGGAACCGCCAGGCTGTGCAGCCCGTCTCGGCCCCGAGGGAGACGACCTCCCCGTTGCGCGTCCCGAGGAACAGGCGCCCGCCAGCAACAGTGGGAGCGCCGCGGGCAAGTTCCGCGTCCGGCAGGCCGAAGACCCACCGCAGCTGCAGTTCGCCAACCGAACTTCCGTCCAGCCCCGCATGAGCGGCCGACTGGAATCGCCTGTTGTGCAGCCCGGTCCCCCAGCCGGCCCAGCGAGGCCCCTCGGGCGGCGCTCGCCAATGCGGATCGGGGCAGGGGAGCACTGTGCCGTCCTCGGCAGCGCTGGCCTCCCGTCCCAAGAAACGCGCAACTGCCGCGGCATGGCCTTCCGGCATCGCGCGCCCGATGGCGGCCATAGTGCCGTCCGCTAAGGATGCTTCGATCGCTGCGGGTGACAGCTTTCTGAGGGCGTCCGGGCCGGGAGCCCGGTTCTCACCGCTCTCGTGGCATGCTGCGCACGAATTGCGATAGATCGCCTCACCGTCGACGTCCGCGGCCGATAGGGTCGGCCCGGTGGCGATCGCGCCCAATGCAAGCAGCCCGAGTTGCCAGCCCCCACTGCAGGCACTGGTGCAGGACAGCAACAATGAGGCTCGACTCCGCATCAGGAACTCACAATCCCCGCCATTCTAGACCCGACCGAGCAAGCTTCGGCCCAGAGGGTCCGGGGCGGAAGCAGTCTCAGGTCAGAGCCCAGCGCAGCATTCGCAAGCTGTCGCCAAGTCGTGCGTTCACCCCCAACGCTGCTGATGGCTCGTATCCGCAGTGCACCATGCAGTGCTCACAGCGCGGGTCGTTCCCACGGCCGTAGGATGCCCATGGGGTCTCGCACATCAAGTCTTCGAAGGTGTCCCAATGGGCATCCGTGATCAGGTAGCAGGGGCCCTTCCATCCGCGGGTATTGAACGTCGGGTTTCCCCAGGCCGTGCAAGGCATGTCGCGGTTTCCCTTCAGAAACTCCGCATATGCCGGGGTGGTGTTCATGCGGAAGCGTCGGAACAGTCGGTCCACGTGCCGGAACTTCTCCTGGATTTCCATCCGGGTCAGGAAGATCTCCCGAGAGTCGACCGCGGAATACCCGTAGGCGGGCGAGAGCATGTGCCCGTCCACGTCGAACTGCTGCAGATGCCCGAAGAGCTCTTCGACCTCCCTCATGTCGGTCTCGCGGTACACCGTCGTGTTCGTGCATACCATGTGCCCTGCGGCTTTCGCTGCGCGAATTCCCTCGATTGCGGCCTCGAACACCCCTTCACGCTCGACGGCCCGATCATGCGTCTCACGCATCCCATCAAGGTGCACGTTGAAGAAGAACTGCCGGTCCGGCCGGAACTCGTGCAGACGCGCCGTGATGAACATGCCGTTGGTGCACAGGTAGACGTGACGCTTTCGCTCGATGGCTCCCCGCACCAGTGCGCCGATCGGCTTGTACATCATTGGCTCCCCGCCGCAGATTGAGACGATCGGGGCGCCGCACTCGTCGATGGCTTCGAAGCACCGATTCAGTGGCAGCCGGTCCGTGATGGTCTCCTCATACTCGCGGATGCGGCCGCAGCCCGTGCATGTCAGATTGCAGGCGTGCAGTGGCTCAAGCATCAGAACGAGCGGGAATCTCTTCCGCAGCATGGGGTGGGGCCTTACCGTCCCACCTGCGGGCGGGCCGCTCTGCACAATCGGAAAGGGCCCTTCTGCGGGCTTGGGATCGCGCTGCCATTCGGGGCGGGGCGAGAGCCGATTCTTTAGGATCCACGCGCCCATGCGCACGCTGCTGGAGACGGGAAGCCTCATTCCCAAGCCTCGCGGCGCGAAAAAGCGCCTAGGGCGATCAGGGGGAAGTACTGGGGATACATGTGGTAGCGCAGGTAAAAGACGCGCGGGAAGCCCGTCCCCGTCGTAGCCCGTTCTTCCCAGGTGCCCTCCGGCGTCTGCCGGCTGAGCAGGAAGTCCAGGCCTTCGGCCACTGAGCCGCTCGTGTAGTCTCCCGAGGCAAACAGGGCCATCAGCGCCCATGCGGTTTGCGATGGGGTCGACTCGGCGCTGACATAGCCGGCTTCCTCCTCGTAGCTCGCGGCGGATTCGCCCCATCCACCGTCGAAGTTCTGGACAGAGCGCACCCATTCGCCCGCCCGGAGCACCGCGCTGTCCCGCTCCGGCACCGCGGCCGCCCGCAGCCCTCGCAAGGCGAAGCAGGTGCCGTAGAGGCGGTTCACGCCCCAGCGCCCGGGCCAATACCCTTCGCTGTCCTGCGTCCGGAGCAGGTACGCAACGCCCCGTTCGACCACATCGCGGTGGCCCCCCACACCCCGCTGGCAAAGAGCCTCAAGGACGCGGCCCGTGATGTCCGCGCAGGTGGGGTCGAGCATCGCGTTGTGATCGGCGAACGGCACCTCGGTGAGGATCGAGGGCCCACTGTCGACGTCGAATGCGGCCCACCCGCCGTCCGCCGACTGCATCGACGCAAGCCACTGCAGCCCTCGTTCTTCGGCGCGGCCCTG
The DNA here is from genome assembly GCA_965203925.1 of Bryobacterales bacterium. Classification (GTDB taxonomy): domain Bacteria; phylum Acidobacteriota; class Terriglobia; order Bryobacterales; family UBA6623; genus VXMF01. The sequence continues at coordinate 5,365,428 of OZ241924.1, read as the reverse complement.
GCGGCCCGGGTCCGACGCTCGTACCACACCAAGGGCCAGCAGGACCTTGGCAGTATCGTCTGTGTCCGGATAGTGCTCGTTGGAGTATTCGAAGAACCAGCCTCCGGGATTCAACGATGGGCGACGCACCGACCAATCTCCCGGATGGCGCGTCTGGCGCTCGATCAGCCAGTCGGCTGCCCGCCCCAGCGCCCACTGCACGACCTCGTCGTGGGTATCGCTCGCCTGTCCGATGGCGAATGCCGTCAGGCCGGTGTCCCATACGGGCGAGTGGCAGGGCTGTAGGCGGAAGCCCGACTCGTCCTCGATGATCAAGTCCTCGAAGTGTTGGATCTCGCGTCGCACGAGGGGATGGTCCAAGCCGTACCCGAGCTCGGTCAGAGCCATGATCGAGTTGAGCATGGCCGGGAAGATGGCGCCCAGCCCTTCCGACCTCTCCAAGTGCACCAGCATCCATTCGCGGGCTGCTGCGATCGCTCGCCGGCGGTTCCGTCCAACTCCAGTGGACTCGAGCAGCTTGACGCCGCGATCGGCCAGCAGGAAGAACCTCTTCCAGCTCACGAGCTTTGGAGCCGGCGGCTCTCTTTCGGCTCGGATCTCATCGATTCCCGCTCCCGCAGGTACTCGACGCTGTGCCTTTGTGGCGTCCAGGATGGAGAGTGGTGCTAGCATCGCCCGGCTCCAAGCGGACATCGAATAGACACCGAATCGCAGATTGGCGGGCAGCAGGAAGATTTCCGGCGGGATCGAGGGCACCTGATGCCTCGGCACCAGTCCGAAGTAGCTCAGGTAGAGCTTCGTGTAGCTGTTTGCTGCCTGGACGCCCCCGAGTTCGCGGATCCGCCTCGCCGCGCGCTTCATGGCCGTCTCATTCGGATCTGTGCCCGCCAGCCTGAGGGCGCTATAGGCCTTCACAGAAGCGCTCACATTGGATGGGCCACCTCGATAGATGTTCCATCCGCCGTCTTCCAGCTGGGCGTGTCGGATTCGGCGGCACGCCGCGGAGACTCTCGACGCACTGGGCGGGTCCCAGCGGCCACTAGCGTCAGGTTGGTGCAGCCATAGCTGCAGCAGGATGTAGTCCGACTCGAGAGTGGTGTCCGCTTCGAGTTCGCCTGCCCAGCAGCCTTGGGACGTTTGCCGGCTCAGGAGATAGCGGATCGCGCTGTCAATGGCCGTCTGCAGCGCTGCGTCGAGGCCCGTGTGTAACCCCGACGTATGTCCGGCCTGCCCGACAGCGCTTGCGGCCCCCTTCATTGCACAGCGGCGCTCGGCGTTTGCCGCGGCTCGCCGAGCAGGTCCGCCGGCAAGGGAAAATGAACGTTCTCCGGGACGGATTCGACCTCTTGGACTTTCGGGAATCCGGCGCAGCGCAAGTGCCGCACCACACGCTCGACGAGAAGCTCCGGGGCCGAGGCACCCGCGCTCACGGCGACGTTGCGAACCCCAGCCAGCCAAGCGTCGTCAATGTCCCGCTCGTCATTGATCAGGTGTCCTGGTAATCCGCTCCCGGTGCCAACTTCAACCATGCGCTGGGAGTTGGAACTGTTCTGCGACCCCACAACGAGCAACAAGTCCGCTCGCGGCGCGATGTCCTTGATCGCTCGCTGGCGGTTCTCGGTCGCATAGCAGATGTCCTTGGCGGGAGGGGCCTCAATGCCCGGGAAGCGGCTGCGCAACACGCGGATGATCGCTGCGGCCTCATCGATGCTGAGCGTAGTCTGCGTCAGGTAGGCGACGCTCCCTTTCGGCACTTGAACGGTTGCCGCCTCCTCCGGGCTCGAAATGACGATTGTTCTGTCAGGCGCCTCGCCCCGCGTTCCGATCACCTCATCATGGTCGGAGTGGCCGATCAGGAGGATTGTGCGGCGCTGCCGCGCGAAGCGCAGCGCCTCAAGATGCACCTTGGCCACGAGCGGGCAGGTGGCGTCGATAACCCGCAGCCCGCGGTTGGCCGCGGCATCGCGCACCGAAGGCGCCACGCCGTGCGCGCTGTAGATAAGGCGGTGCCCGGAGGGCACGTCTCCCACTTCGTCTACGAAGACAGCTCCGCGGGCCGCTAGGCTCTGGACAACGTGCCGATTGTGGACGATCTCCTTGCGCACATAGATCGGCGGCCCGTATGTGTCCAAGGCCAGTTCAACGATGTCGATCGCCCGCACGACGCCGGCGCAAAAGCCCCGCGGCTTGAGCAGTAATACGGACCTCTCGGAGTCTGGCACCATATCCACCGCAGGCGAATTGCCAGTATATCGGACGGTTCAGCATCCGAACCCGGCGGATTGTGGGAATAGCAGGACGGCTCCTTGCTGACCGCGCGGCATGCCCCGTCCCGAGAGGGAGCGGTCAGGGTCTCTTCCGTTCCGTCGGAACCGGCCGAGGTGAGGCCGACCGGCCCTCCTGCCAAAGAGATAGTCGCGGCAGGGGTGTATGAGCCCCGCTTGCGGGCCGTTCCGCGTTGTTCGCACTCGCGAGCCCGTCGAACCGCGCCGCCATCGCCAACCTCCCCGTGCGGGTTGCGGACCGCTGGTCCGCGCTTGCCATTGGAGGCGAATTGGTGCGAAACTTCGATAGGCATCATGGGAGATGTGATGGAGAGAATTTGCTCGGCCCGTCTATTAGTGCTGGCGGTAGCTCTGCATTATGCGGTCTCGGTTGCTGTCCCTCTCAAGGCCCAGGACCAGCCGGCGACGAACCTCCACAGTGACGAGGGATCGGACGGTGCTGATGCGGGCTGGACAGTGCCTCGAACGGCTTGGGGTGTCCCCGACCTCCGCGGGACGTGGTCCTATGCGTCGTTGACGCCCCTAGAGCGGCCGGCCCAGTTCGCGGACCAAGAGCAGTTCTCACCGGAGCAAGCCGCCAGCCGCAACGAAGCTGCTCATGCGGAAAGACCCCACATCCGAGGCAACATCGGGTCCTATAACGCACACTGGTTCGACAAGGGACGGGTCGACCCCAGTCGCCGCACTTCCTTGATCGTCGATCCCCCGAATGGCCGGCTCCCGCCGCTGACGCCAGCGGGGCGCGCGCGTGTCGATGCCAAGAAGCGGCGCATCACCGGACCGTTCGACTCTTGGCTCAACTTCACGGCTTGGACACGTTGCATCACGTATCACGGCGTGCCCCCCGTGTCCACCGGATACAACAACACCTACCAGATCTTCCAGAGTCCCGGGTATGTGGCGATTTTGGTCGAGAACATTCATGATGTCCGGATCATTCCCGTCGACGGGCGCCCTCCGCTCGACCATCGGATTCGCCAGTGGAACGGAGATTCCCGCGGCCGCTGGGAAGGCGACACGCTGGTGGTCGAGACCGCCAACTTCAGCGACAAGACCGAGCATCGATACCCGTCATCGAAGAACCTCCGCGCCGTGGAGCGCTTCACGCGCGTCAGCGAGCACAGGATCCGCAACGAATTCACGATCACTGATCCAGAGACCTACACGCAGCCTTGGACAGCCCAGAGGATGATGCCGCGGCTAGATGACTACGTGATCTACGAGTACGCCTGCCACGAGGGAAACTATGCGATGACGAACGCCCTCAGCGGCGCACGCGCCCAAGAAGGGGCGGGCACGGCGCGGGCGGCCGAGGACGACTAGGCTCCACGGACAGGCACACGCTCCGCCTGTCCCCCCTCTGCATGTCAGCAGCCGCAGTGTTGCGGTTGGCGGGGCGTTGGGGTGGGTCGTCCCGTCCCGCCAATCACCGGCGCTCGGTGGCTGGCCGCAACCCTCACTGCAAGTCGACGGAAGATTGGTCAGAGGGCTCCCAGGCCCCCCGGCCAATAGCGATGGTCGGTCAGCCGTCGATCCGCCCTTCCTTCCCAAGCCGCATCTTCCGGCCTGACCAGCGGACGGAATTCCCCAAGAAGCTGCTGGCCCAAGCGCCAAATCCGAGCAGGTCAGCCATGGGCAGCAACACTAACGTCCGCCAAGACCCCTCAGACCCGACGGCCCGGACGGCAGCGAAGGCAGCCGTGAACCTCAGGCAGACGGCGGCAAGAGCCAGTGGCCACGTGACACTTGGGGCGGCCAACAATGCCAGCAATGCGTAAGTCGTCGCGTGGGATACGGCAAGGCCTGCGTGTCCCTTAGGCCGTTGCTTCCGTATCGTCCGTGACCATCGCAACTGACGCTGCCAAGCTGTCTTCCAGCGGTCGCTGGCGGGCAGGTGTGTGCATACCGGGACGGAGGATAGGCGTACTTGCAGCCCCAATGCGGCGACATTGGCACCGATGTGGAAGTCATCTCCGATGAATCGGCGCACTCGTGCCAAGCCGCCCGCGGCGCGTAGCGTCTCAGAGCGTGTGACGATCGTCGCTCCCAGGGCAAACCGTAGCCCCTGCAGTTTCTCGCCGAGCAGCACTTGTCCCGGGAATGCAGTGTCAATCAGGCAAGCCTCGACCTGGCTTGAGAGGCGCGTTGCCGGTCGGGCATGGTACAGACAGGTGACCGCCCCGACTCCTTGAAAGGAAAGTTCCTGGACTACGGCCCTCATGTGCCCGCGGGGGACGCTGATGTCGGCGTCCACAAGGAGTAACACCGGATAGCGGGCCCTTGCCGACAGCGCTTCCAGCAAGTGCACTTTCGGATTGCAGCCCGGCTCCGGCCGTCCGCTGCCCACCGCCTTGATGCTGAGGCCGGGATGGTTGGCGCGCACCGTTGAGATCGCTTGCAGTGGGGCCTGTTCGTCGCCCTGCACGCCCACCAGAATCTCGAACTCGGGGTAGTCCTGCGCTGCGTGCGACTCCAGCCGCAGCGCGAACTCCGCCCCGACCCCGACGGCCGGCGTCAGGATTGACACTCCCGGCTGCGGTCCGGCCGCCGCACACTCCCGGGGGCGCCGGCGGCAAAATCGCAGCAGCACTGCCAGCGCAGCCGATTGGTAGGCACAGGCGGCCAACAACAGTGCTGTCACAAGGGCGACAGCACTCACGCTCCGGTCAGGCGACGCGTTGCGCGTCGCGCTGGGCGATGAGGCACAGCTCGGCCGCTTTGAACGTGTGCTCTTGGCTCATGGCCTCCTCGGTGCGCTCGATGCAGTCCAACACCAGACGGCCGAAGAAAGGGAAGCCGACCGTGTTGCGGGTGCGGATGTGTCGTTCCGCCTTCCCGTCAACGAGAAAGATCTGGTCCGATTCCGAATCGTGGGCCACACTCAGGTACTTGCGCAGTTCCATGTAGCCTTCCGTGCCCACGATGAAAGTCCGGCCGTCTCCCCAAGCCCCCAGACCGTCTGGGGTAAACCAGTCCACTCTGAAGTAGTTTGTGGCGCCGTTGTCGGCGACCAGCGCTGCGTCGCCGAAGTCCTCCAGCTCAGGGAAGTCGGGATTGTTGTAGTTGGCGACTCGGCTGTACGAGACGGTGGCATCCTTCGCTGCGCTGAAGTGCAGGAACTGTTCGATCTGGTGGCTGCCGATGTCGCAGAGGATTCCGCCGTACTGCTCCATCACGAAGAACCACGGCGGCCTGGACTCCTTGCTGAGTCGGTGAGGCCCCATCCCGATTACCTGCAGAACGCGGCCAATGGCTCCCTCATCGATCAGGTTGCCCGCATACATTGAGCACTCCGAGTGCAGCCGCTCGCTGTAGTAGACGGCGAACTTCTGTCCGGTCGCGGCGACTTGCGCACGGGCCTGCTCAAGCTGCTCCAAGGTCGTCATCGGAGTCTTGTCGGTGAAGTAGTCCTTGCCGTGGGCCATGACCTCGCAGCCCAGTGGGCCGCGCAGGTTGGGAACCGCCGCCGCAGCAACCAGGCGCACCTGGGCGTCCTGCAGCACCTCGTCCTTGCTGCGGGCGGCCCGAGCCTGAGGGAATGCCGCCTGAAACTTGGCTACCTTGTCGGGATCGGGGTCGTATACCCACTTGACCTCTGCTCCGGCCTCGGTCAGGCCGTTGCACATCCCATAGATGTGCCCGTGGTCCAGCGCGACGGCCGCGATCTTGAATTCGCCCGCGCCCACCACCGGCTTGGCCCTGCCGCGCGGGGCGTAATTCATGCCGTCGGACTTCTGCATCGCCCCCGATTGTCGCAAACGGAATCCTGCGCCCATGCAAGCCCGATCCGGCGATTGCCGGCCAGTCAGAAGCGGAATCGCGCGCCCAGCTGCAGCTGCAGTGGAACGACTCCAAACACTTGGGTGTTGTTCCGGTCGTAAGCGCCATTGGCCGCTCTGAGCCTGAGGAACGAGTCCAGCGGTCCCGTGCGCTCGCCAGTCCCGAGATCGATGCCCGTGCCGTAGATCGTGTTGAAGGCCCCATACTCGACGTTGTCGAAGTTGAGGGCGTTGAACACCTCGATCGAGAGCTCGACGGCGGCATTCTCGGACAGTTGGAACTGCCGCAGCAGCCGCATGTCAACATTGCGCATGCCGCGATTGCGGAAGGAGTTGCGGCCTAGAAAACGGCCGGGGGCCGCCAGCGCGCGATCATTGTTCACCAGATCGCCGTTGACGTCCAGCCCGGACTGCGGGCTCAGGGGCGGTCCGCTGGTGGCTCGCAGGATCAATGACCAAGTCAGGCCTCGCGGCAGACGCATTACGCCGTGAGCCGTCAGCTGGTGCCGCAGATCCAGATTCGCCGGCCCCCAGGCATCTTCGGGGCGTCCTTGGTCCGTGTAGAGGGGGCCCCAGAAGTACCCCTCGTTGATGTCGCTTGAGTAAGCCCGGGCGTATGTGTAGTGGGCGACCACCTGAAGCCGCTCTCCGTGACGCTTCCAGTGAGTCGACACGCCGTGGTAGCTTGCGCGACCGATAGACTCCGTGACCACGACGGGCCCGAGCCGCGGTTCCGGGCGCTGCGCTAGGTCGTACCAGGGAATTTCGGCCGGATCTCCCGGCCTGACCGTGGATCGAGGCAGGTTGTAGTCGCGCATTCCGTGAAGGAATGCCGTCGAGTTCCGCATCCACTCTATGCCGGCCGTCACGTTGCGGGAAAGGCTGAACTCGGCCGACGCGTTGTACTTGATGGACCTTGGGTTGCGGAAGGCCGGGTGCACGACTGTCGGGGTGGCCCCGGCGAAGAGGTCGCCACCCAGCACTTTGGCGACTTCGCCATGGCTGAACACGGGAATCCGCGATAGCGGGTACTGATTGAGGTCTATGCCAGCATCCAAGAACTGCCGGTAGACCGTCTTGCCGGGCGACGGTATGGAGACCGTAAGGTCGAAGGGCGGGTTGCGGTAGGACTTAGTCGGGTCGTTGAAGAACACCGGTGGCGTGGTGGCATAGAACACGCCGGCGCTCGCTCGCAGTACCACCCGATCTCCCCATCGAGGAGGGCTGTAGGCGATGCCAACGCGGGGCATCCACTGGCGCACCGAGTCCGGCAGGTAGGTCGGGTCAAGCCTGCCGCCGGGAAACGGAGCGCCCCGCACTCGATCGATCAAGTCATCGTTGCCGACTTGTGGGTCTTGATTGAACTGACCTTCCCAGCGAAAGCCCAGGTCGAGCGTCAGCCCAGACGCGACATTCCACGAGTCCTGTGCGTAGACGGCGGCATGGCCAAGCTCCTGTACCCCCAGCATGTTCCCGATCTGGCGCAGGTACACGCCAGGACCGTCGAAGCGGTTAGCGATCCTGCCCCCCGGCGTGAGCATATCTAGGATCTCGTTCGGGTCGGAGCTGAAGACGATGAATCGACCCCGCTGGCTCGAGCCGTACATGTCGTCGATCCAAACCCGGTCCAGGTGTGCGCCGACCTTGAAGGCGTGGGCCCCCGAGTTGACCATGAGGCTGTTCGTAATCGTCGGTCGGATGTCTGTCTCGACGGTGGTAAGCCAGTTCCGAGCACCGAACTGGCCGATGGAGGTACTGATGTTGGGGTCGTTCCCGTTGGCTAAGCGGGGGCGCTTTTCCTGCGTCACAGTGAAGCGCAGCTGATTAACCGTGCTCGGCGAGAGAAGGCTGGTGAGCTGGGTCGTGAGGTAGTGGATCTCGTCCTGTTCGATGCCGTTGTTGCCCAGAGCGTCGGTCGTGCGGGCATGCTTCGGGTCGCCGATGCTGATCGCGTTTACGCCCTCGCCGAAGCTGTAGTTGTAGCGGGCCATCAGCTGGCTGCCGTTCCGGAACTGGTAGTCGACCCGGGGGGTGAATGCTATGGCGTCATTGGTGGAGTTGAACGGCTCTTCGAGGCTTGCGAAGAGATCGTAGGCCTCAGGCCCGGCCGCGCGGTTGGCTTCGTCGAGCTGCGGGAACTCCACGTACCGCGGGCTCGTACTCAGCTGGCGTTCCACGGCGGCGAACCAGAACGCGCGATTCCTGAGGAGCGGGCCGCCGGCAGATCCGCCGAACTGCCGAAGTCTCTCAAGCACCTTCGCGCCGAAAGGATCCGTGGTGCCGAGGCGAGGGTCGCGGATCTGAAAGAAGGCGTCACCGTGCAGTTCGTTGCTTCCGGATTTCGTGGACACGTTCACCACGCCGGAAGTCGTGCGCCCGTATTCCGCGGTGAACCCTGATGTGACGGCCTGAAACTCCTGAATCGCACTCTGGGGAAGCGTCATTGCGGATCCGGCCCGTTCACCACCCTGTATGCCACCGAAGAATGCTTGGTTGTAGTCCGTCCCATCGACCGAGACATTCGTGTGAATGCCCCTCTGCGCTCCGAAGGAGAGGTGCCCGGCGGCCCGCGAGACTTGCACGCCAGGGGTCAGCAGGGCAAAGTCATGGAACCGCCGGCCATTGATCGGCAGGTCGCTGAACACCTTGCTGCCGACCACGTTGCTGGTCGCCGGCAGCAACGCGTCCAGCAGGGCGGCGCTGACTTCGATCTCCGTGAAGGTTTCGCCGAGTGCGAGCGGAATCTCGGCCCGGACTGCACTTCCCACGCTCACCGTAATCCTGTCGACCGTCGACGGGGCGAAGCCTGCAGCGGTTGCCGTCACGGAATACTCGCCAGGTCGCAGGGAACCGAACTGGAACCGGCCTAGGCCGTCGCTTCGCGCCGACCTGCGCATGCCGCTCTGGGTGCTCCGGACGACCACTTCCGCGTCTGGGACGAGGAGGCCGTCCGGCCCCCGCACTTCGCCGACTATGCGACCAAGGTTGGCGTCGAATTGGGCCTCCAGCGCCACCGGGATCGAGGCCGCGCCGGCGGCGGTGATCAAGCAAAGGCCGAGTCTGAGTCGGGCTGTCATGGCTGGGGCAGGAGCAACAAGGCGGGAGCCATGCGCTCGCGTCGTGGCCCGCAAGAATCAGCCGACGGCAGTGCAGCTGCCAAGCGTCAATCTTACAGGGCCACAGGGGGCTTCCGGGCGGCGGCTCGGGCTTCTTGAGTCCTGTCGGCTCTCTGCATCAGGGGTGGCGGGACGAAACCTATACTTGGGGAGTGGATCCGGAAGAGCCCAATAATCGGGCGGTAGTGCGCTGGGCCGGAACTGTGGCCGCTGTGGTCATGGCGCTGCTATGGTTCAGCGCTGGCTTTTGGAAATTGACCGACATCGCGGGTTGGCAGCTGAAGCTCACGCAACTGCTCGTGCCCGTGCACCTGAGCTTGGCCGGGACCTTGGGTGTCGGAGTCTCGGAAGTGTTCGCCGGGATACTGCTGCTACGGCCGTCTTGGCGGAGGTGGGGCGGTCTGCTGTCCGTCGGCCTGCTGGTCGCGTTCATGGGCTACATGGGCATCAACTACCAGACGCTGCAAGGCGAGGATTGCTCCTGCTTCCCGTGGCTTGAGAGGGCGGTCGGCCCGGCCTTCTTCTGGAGTGACGCTGCCATGCTTGCGGTTTCGCTCGTCGCGGTCCGCTGCTCGCCCAAGCCGTCCGGCCTGCGTAGTGCTGGAGCGGCGGCATTGGCGGTTGCGGCCTTTGCTGGCGTAATGTTGGGCGTCGATCGGCTGGGCCCGCAGCCCGAGGTCCACGTGACGCAGACGGTCACGACGGATGGCGGTCCAATTGACCTGCAGGAGGGCAGCACCTTCCTGTTCTTCTTCAATCCGTCGTGCCTGCACTGCCTGCACGCGGGCCAGACGATGGCCAAGTACGACTGGAACGCCCGCGTCTTGGGGATTCCTACCCAAGATCCCGACTGGGGGCCCGGGTTTCTCCAGGACGCGGGTCTCCAAGGCGTGAGGCTCTCGCCGGACATCGATACCCTTCGGGATTCCTTTGAATTCCAGGATGTGCCGTTCGGCGCGGTCGTGCGCGAAGGCACCGTTCTGGAGGAGATCGTGTTCTGGGAAGAGCCCGACCTCGGGGACATGCTGCGCCGACATGGCTTCATAGACTAGGTCTCTACCTTTGGCAAACGTGCCGGGTTGCGGTTGCTCGAATTAGAGCTTCAGCCGTCCGTAGCCGCAGGTCGCCGGCGAGTATGATGGCCGCTTGGCGCTTCCGAAGGCGGTCCCGTGCAAGGTCAGCTCGGAATCCGCTGGCTATCTCACCATGGCTGCGGTGGAGCGACGTGACGTCCCGCTGATCACCCTCGGAGCCAGAATTCTGGCGGTGTGCGGCAAGGATGTCGGACGGGTTGCCGACATCTTGGCCGGCGGGAGGCTGGTCAGCGGCGGTTCTCTCTTCCGTTGGGCGCCGATTCACGCGTCGGCTATGGAGCTTGCCGGCTTTCTCGACAATTACCCGGACGATGAGCCGGACCGAGTCTTGGATCCGTCCCGCTGCACCAAGATCGTGCTTCGGGGAACGCGAGGACCGGTCGAGATCACGTCTGAGATTGGACGGCAGCGGCGCTTGTTCCGCCGCATTTGCTTCTGGGATGAGGCCCTTAAGGTGCTGGCCGGGCTGGCGCCCCGGTGCCGGCGGTACTCCTACTCGGATGAGGCCGACGTATTCGTGGCCGTACTGACGCCGGAGGCGCGCGAGCGACTGCGGTCCATCGCGTCCCTGCTTCGCTATAGCTCATTGGAACGGAGCGTGAACGAAGTCCAGGGGAGCCGGGTGACGCTCTTCGCTTCGCGTTAGGTACACGCGCGGACCGCTGTTGCATCCGCACAGCCGGACGCCGGCGCAGCCCGTTCCGCCGGATCTCGGCAACAGCCAGTCTGCGTACCAATCCCGGTTGGCGGGATACCAACCCGATGGGCCTTGCCACGTTCGCTACCATTGGCTAGCATCGAAAGATAGGAAATCTAAACATGTCCCTCAACAACTCCATTCATCGCAGGACGTTTGTCAAGACAGCTGCCGCTGTGGCACCGGCCACCGCATTCGCCGCCGGAAGCTCCGTGCTGGGCGCGAACGACCGCATCCGTGCGGCCGTGCTCGGCGTCAACGGTCGTGGCCAAAGCCACATGTATGGCCTGCAGCCCCTTGACAACGTCGAGGTGACTACCTTCGTCGATCCCGACCTCGAGATCGCCCGCAAACGCGCCGGTGAGTTCGAGAAGAAGCACGGGCACAGGCCCAGTGTGGTCCAAGACCTGCGGACGGTCATTGAGGACAAGGACATAGACGTCATCACCATCGCTACCCCAAACCACTGGCACACGCTGGCGTCCATCTGGGCGTGTCAGGCCGGCAAGGACGTGTACATCGAGAAGCCGGCCACGCACACCTTCAACGAGGGCCTGAGCCTGATCGCTGCCGCCAAGAAGTACGGCCGGATCGTCCAGAACGGCGTACAGCTGCGCAGCTCCGAGGCGATCCGCGAGGCCGTCCGGAAGATGCGCGACGGCGCGATTGGCGACGTGTACATGGGCCGGGCGACGATCTTCAAGTGGCGTCCCCCACTTGAGGCAGCGCCGGATGAGCAGCCGCCGGCGACCCTCGACTACGACCTCTGGGTCGGGCCTGGGAAATGGCGGCCCTACTCGAAGCGCCACGTGCACTACAACTGGCACTGGACGTGGGACTTCGGAAACGGCGAGATCGGGAACCAGGGGATCCACGAGCTGGACATGCTGCAGTGGGGCTTGGGCGTGACCCTGCCCGACGAAGTGATGTCTTCTGGCGGTCGCTACATCTGGAACGACCACAGGGAGACGCCGGAAATGCTGACCACCCTGCTGCAGTTCAAGAAGGAGCGCAAGATGGCCGAGGTTGCGGTCCGGTTCTGGCACTCGAACCACGAGACACGCTCCGCGAACGGCAACATCTTCTACGGCTCTGAGGGCTACCTTGTGGTCTCGGGCTACACCAAGTGGGAGATCTTCCGCGGGCGCAGGCCGGAACTCCAGGAGAGCGGCGAGGCTCCGACCCGGCACTTCGAGAACTTCATCAAGGCCGTGCGCAGCCGCAAGACCGACGACCAGCACGGGACGGTCGAGTCAGCGCACCACTCGGCGGCACTGGCGCACTTGGGCAACATCGCGTTCAAGCGGGACCGCAAGCTCGAGTTCGACCGCGGGACACTACGGTTTAAGGACGACGATCGCGCCAACGAGATGCTCGGAAAGGCGTACCGCAAGGGCTTCGAAGTCCCGGCTCCCGAAGACGTGTGATCGCCTAGGCGGCCTTCCGCACGCCAGGCGGCCTCAGTGGCAGCCCATGCAGGCGAAGTTGCGGCCGTGGCAGGGTAGGCATGAGAGCTTGTCCAGACCGGCCTTGCCGGTCGAGTGCCCGTCGACAAACTCTCGGGTGTGATCGGCAGGTTTCAGCTCAGCCCCGTCGAGGTGGCAGTCCGGGCAGGTGAACGGGTTGTCGATGCGGGTGTGGCAGACGATGCAGTCGCCCATCCGCGGCATGTGCACTCCCGGCTCTACCGCCTCGCTTTCTTGGAGACCCCGATGGCAGGCCGCACATGTGTTGGCCGTCTCGAGAAAGCGCCGCGCATCCCCCGGCCTTCCGTGGTAGGTGCCGGAGTCGATCGCGGCCGCGATCAGGGGGGCCGGGTTGCCCAGCTTCATGTGGAAGGCATGGTCGAACCGGTAGCTGCGGGCTCCAGGACGCAAAGACGCAATCCAAGTTGTGTCGACTTCGACTGCTCCCTGCCCGCTGTGGCAGGCCGTGCACACGGCCTCGTTCGGCAGGAGATTGTCCTCGGCGGCAGTGCTGCCTGCGGCCTCGCCGTGGCAGTACTGGCAATCCATGCCGACTTGCAAGTGCGGCTGGTGCGGAAAATCGCGATGCTGTGCGACCAGAGGCGCGGCCAGCAGTGTCAAGGCCAGCAGCCTCAATTCAGCACCTCGCGAAGGTAGCGGCCGGTGTGCGACCGCTCGCATTGGGCAATAACCTCAGGAGGCCCTTCGGCCACGATTTCCCCTCCCGCATCGCCCCCCTCCGGACCGAGGTCGATCACCCAGTCCGCACACTTGATCACATCCAAGTGGTGCTCGATCAATACCACGCTCGTCCCTTGACCGATCAGGCGGTCGAACACGCCCAACAGCTTCTTGATGTCCGCAAAGTGAAGGCCGGTGGTCGGCTCGTCGAACAATAGCAGAGCATTCTCGGCGGATCGGCCGTTGGCGATCTTGGCCAGCCTGAGGCGCTGAACCTCGCCTCCGGAGAGTTCCGACGCGCGCTGTCCGAGGCGGAGATAGCCAAGGCCGACGTCAGAAAGCGCCTTCAGCGCTTTCTCGACCATCCGCAGCGGCCAGAAGTGCCTGACCGCCTGGTCCACGGTGAGGTCCAGCACTTCCCGGATGTTCTTGCCCAAGTAACGAACCTCCAGCAACTCGTCTTGGAACTGCCGACCGTTGCAGGCGTCGCAGATGAGTTCCACGTCGGCCAGGAACTGCATGTCCACGGTCTGGCGGCCCGATCCCTTGCATTCGGGGCACCTCCCTCCTTGGACATTGAAGGAGAAGTGGCTGGGATTCAGCCCTCGCCTCGTGGCGTCCTTGGTGTTGGCGAAGGCGGCGCGCACGAGGTCGAAGACTCCCATATACGTGATTGGCGTGGATCTGGACCCCAGATCCGCCGAGGTCTGGTCCAGCTTGAGGGGCGAGACCGGGGGTCTCGGCATTTCTACCCCGGCAAGCCCCTCCAAATCCCACTGCCCACCCCAGCGGGCCGCTTCGTGTAGGCCTTCGAAGAGGACGTTTTCCAAGAGCGTGCTCTTGCCAGAGCCCGAGACGCCGGTGATCGCGACCATTGCTCCCAGCGGCAGCCGGACGTCGATGGACTTGAGATTGTTGATGCTGGCGCCACGGAAGGTGACGCAGCGTCGGCGGTCCAGCGACACTTTGCGGCGCTGGTGCGGGACTGGGATCGAAGCCGTTCCGGTCAGGTATTGGCCAGTCACCGAGTGAGCGGAGTTCCGGGAGAGTTCGCTGGCTGGTCCGGCGAAGATCACGTTGCCTCCACGCTCACCTCCCGCAGGACCCAAGTCAACCAAGTAATCGGCATTTCGCATGATCTCCGCATCATGCTCGACCACGAAGATGGTGTTCCCCAAGTCCCTCAGCCGGTGCAGGACTCGGACAAGCTGCGAGATGTCGCGGCAGTGGAGGCCAATGGAGGGTTCGTCCAGCACGTACGAAACGCCGACGAGCTTGGATCCGAGCGATCCGGCCAGTTGGATTCGCTGCGCCTCTCCCCCAGAGAGCGTCGCAGTCTGCCGGTCGAGCGTGAGATAGTGCAGGCCCACGTCCACCAGGTACTGAAGGCGTCCAAGGATTTCGCGCAGCAGGGGTTTGGCGACCGCCTGCTCCGTGGGTTCGAGCCGTAGGTTGCTGAAGAACTGGAGCGCCTCGTCCAGGCTTAGGGCTAGGAGGTCGGTGATACGCTCTCCGCCGACCAAGACCCGCAATACCTCTCCCGAGAAGCGTAGGCCGCGGCATTCGGGACACGTGGTCCAGTCGACCGATTCGTCCACAGCGATCTCAGCTTCCTCGCCGAGCAGGCCCCTGCGCACGTCGTCGATGAAGCCTCGAATGCCGCGGTAGCCGTCCCCACCCTCCTCGAGGAACTGCTTGTGGTCGTCGGACAGGTATTCGTAAGGGACATTCAACGGAATTCCGCGCCGGGTTGCCGCATCCAGCATTTCCCGCATGTACCGCGCGTACTTGGAGCGCGCTCCGGTCCATGCGGGGATCGGCTTCTTTAGGAGGCTCCTGTGGGGCGATTCGACCAAATGTCCCGGGACGGGGAACGAGCCCTGGCCTCTGCCCAGACAACGCGGACAGAGTGCGGCACGGGTCTGTAGACTGAACCATCTGGGGTCAGGGTCCCGGTAGGCGATCCCGCAGTCGTCGCAAGCCAAGCCTTGGCTGAATCCGAGGACTCGTGTTCCGTCCGGCTTGAAGAATGCGACTCTCCCGGATTCCCTGTAGGCCTTCTCGACGGCCTCGGCCACACGTTCACGCGCGTCCGGCGAGATTGCGAGCCGGTCGACCAGCACCCAGACGGTAGAGCTGAGGTCCAGATCTAGGAGTGACTCTGGGGTGGAGAACTCCACGACCTTACCGCCCTGGTACAGCCGGTTGAAACCGCGGGCCCTCAAGCTGACGAGGCGCTCTTTCAGTGGCGGGCTGGGGTCCATTACGCGATCCGACGGTGGTGCCAGCCAACCTCCAGGTCCCCTGTCAATCGGGAACATCACGTAGAATCGCGTGCCGTCCGGCAATGAGAGTACCTTCTCCGTCACCGCGTCCACGGGGCTACGCGTGACCCGCCGTCCGCACCCGCGGCAGTGAACGCGCCCAGCCCGCGCAAACAGCAGCCTCAAGAAGTCGGCGATCTCTGTAGTCGTCGCGACAGTGGCCACAGGGTTCCTCGTGGTGTTCTTTTGGCGTAGGGCGACAGTGGGCGAGACGCCCGTCACTTCGTCCACCTCCGGCCGATCAATGCGCTCCAAGAACTGGCGAGCGTAGGAAGAGAGCGCCTCGACGTAGCGTCGGCGCCCCTCCGCATAGATCAGGTGGAATACCAGCGAAGACTTGCCCGAGCCGGACACGCCCGTGACGACCACCATCTGGTTGTGCGGAAGTCGGAGGTCGATTCCCTTGAGGTTGTGAACTCTAGCGCCGCGAATTTCGAGGTGGTCCGACGGCACAGGCTTTACGTTCTAGTATTGCGAAGGCGCGTCGCACGGCGGCCCGTTCGCAGGTGCCAATTATAGGGGCCGCGGAAGTCGGAATACGGCCAGATCCGATAGCTGGGTCGGCGGCTAGCCTATCGCACGGGGTAGATTACTGTCGCCCTCGCCAGGCTTGCCGAGGGATGGCCAGGGAGTCCTCCGATACTCGATCCGATCGCTAGTGGCGAGCGGCCACGACACTGGCTGCGGTAAGTCGCTGAGACCCTCTGCGCGCAGATATCGCTGCGGGCGCTAAGTTTGCCGCGGCGGGGCCATGAGCAAACTGAGGGTCTCGCCATTGCGGGCCGCGACGTCGCGGTTCGTGACGGGCAAGTAACGCAAGCTCGTCTGGCACGGGACCATGGAGACGGCGTCCTTCGTCAGCCCGGCGAGACTCCGTGGCAGTCCTTCAGCGTACGCCCGAGACGGATGGCCCATGCCTCTCGAGCCTCCCGCGGATCACCGTCGGGCTCTCACCGCTAGCGGCTGGAGACCTAATCGCCACATTCTCGAGCGATTCCAGTCCCGAGGGTCGCGGATAGAAAAAGCGGTGCATGAGCCATCGTCGCTCCCTGCAGTGCCCCACTCGGTCCGGCACCGATGCCCTCCACAGAGTCAAGTTACACTGGCGAGCCTCTTTGCCGCCAAGGACCAATCGGCGGCCCACGTGGGAACGTAAGGCGGATGCTTGACGCACACACCTACAGGCAGGATCTCTGACTACGGGGCCAGCATCCGCGGGTCAGCGAGTGAGTTCTGTTTGAAGACCAGATTCTTACGATGCAGTACAATAGTGTGTTACACCATAAGAATTGAACGTGCCAGCCTTCCGTCGATCTCATGTAAGGGTTCTTCTCGACCGTCTCCGGGAACGGCCTCGCTCGATCCAACTCATAGAAGGGCCCCGCCAAACGGGCAAGACCACGCTCGTTCGCCAGGCATTGCAGGATTGCCCCATCCAGCACACGTATTTGTCATTGGACGAATGGGAGACAGAGGATTCATTCGGGCGGGGCCGGGGTCGGTACGGCCCACACATCGTGGCGGGCCCGAGGGATCGCCGCTGGCTCACTGAGCAGTGGGCCAGCGTCCGGGACAGCGCGGATCGCTCGCGAGACGGGTGGATCCTCGCATTGGACGAGATACAGGTGATCCCGGGCTGGTCCCGCACCGTCAAAGGGCTATGGGATGCGGATCGCCGGGATGGGCGTGCGCTGCATGTCGTGATTCTCGGTTCAGCCCCCTTGCCCATCCAGCGTCAGCTGAACGAAAGCCTCGCGGGGCGTTTTGAGGCAATTCGCGTAACGCAGTGGTCGTTCGGAGAGACTCACGAAGCATTCCACCAGACCCTTGAGGAATACCTCTTCTACGGCGGCTATCCAGGCGCGATCGCCCTGAGCAAGGGCGAGGACCGCTGGAGGGACTTCGTCCTGAAGACCTTGGTGCGGACGAGCATCGGCCGTGACGTAGTCTCGATGACCAATGTGCGGAAGCCGGCCCTGCTTCAGCGCCTATTCCGGCTTGGGGTCGCGTACGCCGGCCAAATCCTGTCGTACTCCAAGGTCGTGGGGCATCTTGCTCAGCGGGGAAACGTGGCAACCGTGCAGAAGTACCTCGACCTTCTGGAGGGGGCGGGCCTGATTGCAGGATTACCAGCTTTTTCGGCGACACGACAACAGGGCCGACGATCCAGTCCGAAGCTCATTCCACTGGACCCGGCATTCGTCACCGCCGACTGCGGCTACTCGTTCGAGCAGGCGCTGGCCGATAGGACTTTCTGGGGGCGGATCGTCGAGAGTGCTATCGGAGCCCACTTGGTAAACACGGCCACGTCACGCACCAATGTGTCCTACTGGAGGCGGGGATCGGCCGAAGTTGACTTCGTCCTAAAGCGGGGGCCAGAATCGATTGCCATTGAAGTGAAGAGCGGGAGACAGAGGCGCAGCACTCGAGGGCTTGCCACGTTCTGCGAGAAGTACTCGGGAGCTCGCGGTTTGATCGTGGGTACGGGCGGGATTCCGCTCGACCAGTTCCTCACTCTACCTGCGGAGTACTGGTTTGACAACCCGTGAGTCTCACCGTCCCCGCCCTCTGCACTGAGATCGAGACAGGGAGCGCCTCTGGTGTGGTTTCCCGCTTAGCGCGCCCCAGACCACTGGCCCACTTCCGAGAGGCACGTGCGTATGTCCTGCTGGGCGAGCCTGGCTCGGGCAAGACGACGGCATTCGATGAAGAAGCTAGGCAATGCGACGGTCAGGTTGTCTCCGCGCGGGACTTCTTGGCACTTAACTTGGATCGCCACCCCGAATGGCGCGATACCGTCCTGTTCATTGACGGACTGGATGAGGCGCGTGCCCTGTCTGCCAATCCAGTGCGTCCCTTCGACCAGGCTCGCCGTCGACTTGAGCAGCTTAGCCCGCCCCGTTTCCGCATCTCCTGTCGGATGTCTGACTGGTTGTTTCCCAGCGATCAGAACCACCTCAACAGGATCATTCCGCAGGAGCAGGTGAAGCTCCTCAGGCTAGAGCCGTTAACGGCTAGAGACATCGCGCAAATCCTCCGTGAAAGGCTGCCGGACGGTGAGAGTGGGCTCAGCAGGGCCCAGAATCTGGGCATTGACGGTCTTCTAGCGAATCCCCAGCTGCTCGACCTCTTCGTCCGTGCAATGGATCGGGGTAGGGAGCCCCGCAGTCGCATCGAGGTCTTTCACGAGGCATGCCGCCGCCTCGCCTCTGAAGAGAACGAAGAGCACAAGATCGCGTCACACAGTGGCTCGGGCGGATTCTCAGTGGACGAGATCCTTCAGGTAGCCGAGGAACTGCTGTCTGTCCAGCTGCTGTCCGGCGCGGATGGATTCTCCCTCACCGAAGCAGACGCTGGGGATGGATACCTCAGTCCGGCAGTCATCCACGCAGATACGCCACGCAAGGCTTTGGCTGTCCTGAAGACGAAGCTCTTTCGGACCCCAAGCGGCAATCGCACAACTATCCGCGTGCCGTTTCATCAGTCTGTTGCGGAGTTCCTCGTGGCACGACACATCTCCCAAGCGATGAACACAGGGCTCTCGAGGGGGCGCATCCTCTCGCTCCTGACCGGTGGCGCGACTGGGCTGCCCCGCGTACAGCGGGGTCTGGCGGGCTGGCTTGCGTCGTTCAACTGTGACGTGCGGGAAGACTTGATCCGAAGGGACCCCGTGTCCCTTCTACATGGATCCCTCGACGAGTTCACGCGAACCCAAAAGGAATGTCTGTTGTCTGCCCTGAGACGGAGGGCCGCGATCCTTGTGCGGGAGTCCGAAGCGATACTCCCAGGTGCTGTGGCCGCTCTTGGAACGGCGGACATGGAACTCACCCTAAGAGCCGTCTTGCAGCATGGCGGCCGATCCGACGAGGACCAAGCTCTCGCCTACGTCGTGCTGCGCGGTTTGCAGCTCGGCTCCTTTCCTCACCGCCTCCGGGATGTGCTGTCGGATCTCATGCACGACGAGAACCGTTGGCCGACGAGCCGTGTGCTCGCACTCCGCATCCAGACCGAACTGCACATCAAGCGGGAGGATTCCGCGGCTTTGGCCACGCTCCTCGATGATGTGGCCAACGGTCAGATCATCGACGTCGACCGGCTGCTGCTCGGCACACTTCTGACCATGCTGTATCCGCGCCATATAAGCCCGGAGCGGATCTGGGACTATCTTCCGGGGAATCGTCATAGCGACCTCGGGACATCGGAGTTCTGGCAACTCGACTTTGAATGGAAAACACGGGACAGGCACGTACCGGCCCTCCTTGACCAATTGCATTCTCGGGCAGACGACCTGTGCCCACGGCTGCAGGACTTGCTCTTTGATGATGTGGTATTGCGCTTGGTAGCCAGGGGTGTTCAGTCGCATGGTGACGGCCAGCCAATTGACAGACTCTACAACTGGCTCTCGTCGGCGGGCAGAGTGTACAGGCCTCAAGATGACGAGTCACGGGATGCGGCTCAGCCAATCCGGAGATGGCTGGAGCAGCGCGACGAAGTCCTGAAAGCCATCATTCTCGAGGGGCTCGGGAGACCAGTGGACCTCAGCGATACCTACAACTCCTATGGCCGTAACGTCTTGGACACCCTGTTCGGAGCGCTTGTCCCCGACTTTGGCGTGTGGTGCCTGAAACAGGCCACTAGTGTCGGCATGCGAGGCCGACGAGCCGAGATTCTCTTCGAATGGGCGGTCTCGGCTCACAGGAGCGGCGAGGGTTGCGCCGGACTCTCAAGGAATGACTTGGAAGTAACTGCTAGGGGGCATAAGCCATTTCGAGAGATTCTGAAGCAGATGCTCCCATCTCCTAGAGCAGCTCTACAGTCGGTGGTTGGGCCCAGTTCAGCCGCCAGAGAGGTGCTGGCGCGAGTCCAATCGCGGTTGGAAGCGGTGCGATCGGAGGCAGATAATCTCCACCAGAACTGCGCACACCCGACTGTGCTGCATCGCTTGGCCCGAGCGTACTTTGGGTCGTTATGGGAGCATCCTGAGAGTGGCGGACGGGATCGCCTCAGCGCCTACCTTCAGCATGAGGAGGACTTGGTGGAGGCCGCCCTCGCTGGTCTGCGAGGTGTTCTTGTAAGGGCAGACTTGCCAACTTCCGACGAAATCGTTCGCTTGGCGGCCAAGGAGAACCGGATCTTCTGGCTAAGCCTTCCGCTGATGGCCGGCTTGGCAGAATCCGCAAGGCACAGTCTCCATCCAGGATGGGAAGGCAATCGTGCTCTTGTCCGCTCAGCGCTGGCATCCTACTACCAAACGGCCTACCAGAATCAGCCGCCGTCTTGGTATCGGCACTTGCTCAGCACTTGCCCTGGGACGGTCGCTGATGTGCTGCTGAAGCACTGTCGGGCCATGTTTCGATACCGTCGGATGCCTTCCGCCGAAACGGTGTCGTTGCTGTCTCAGAAGGGTCATTCTCATGTAGCTCGGGAAATCTCTCTTCTCCTGCTGCGCTCGTTTCCCCTGAGATGCAGGCGCGATGACATTCGAATCTTGGACCACCTCTTGAGCGTGGCGCTGCAGGTTGCGGACATCGCAGCACTCAGCACACTCGTGAAGACAAAGCTCGCGCGGACCAGCATGACGGTGGTCCAGCGCGGTCGCTGGCTGATCGCAGGCCTGATTGCGGACCCCGGCGCCTTTAAGGGGCAGGTGAGGGAGTTCACCGGAGAGCAGCCCGATAGGACGGCCGGGATCGCCGAGTTTGCCAGATACGAAGGACTTACTAGACTTCACCGGGGTGATCAGCGATTAAGCCTGGCGTCCGTTGCGATACAGGTGTTTGGTAGCTGGGCAGGCCCCGAGGCGGATGAAGGGAGCGGATGGATGGGTCCCGAGAGTCTGGCCGCAACTCATGTCCAGAGCCTACTCCGCGAACTGCTGTTCTCGCCTGATCCGGAGGCTGAGCGGGAACTCTGCCAGCTCAGAAGCGACCCAAGCCTCGAATCCTGGAAGAACCTGATCGACCAGTTGTGCCACCAGAGGCGTGCCTCAACCATCGACAGGGAGTACAAGTTTCCGACGGCCCAACAGGTTTGGGATGTGCTCCAAGACGGTCCACCGGCTAATGCGTCCGATCTGATGGCACTACTCGATGAGTGCCTTGCGACAGTGAGGCGGAGGCTCAGAAGTCTCAACAGTGACCCGTGGTGCAAGTATTGGAACGAGGATGAGCATGGTAGGCCGCAGGCTGCCAAGCGCGAGGAATCCTGCCGTGATGCGCTCTTGGACGACCTGAGGTATGTGCTGCCAAGTGGTTTCGCGACCGATCCCGAAGCTGAGTACTTCAACAGGGGTCGCGCCGATATCAGAGTCACTTTCGGAGACTTGCAGGTTCCCATCGAGATCAAGAAGCGCTCTGGCAGGAGCGCGACCCATCACAGGGAGTGTCTCCGGGCCCAGCTGGTCGGGAAGTATGCGAACCGTTCAGCTAGCGAGGCGACGGTCGGTTATGGCGTCTACATCGTGCTGTGGTTTGGTCGAAAGACACCTCAGGAACGTCCGTGTGACTTCCAAAGGGAACTGGTCAGGATGCTGTCCGCTGAAGAGAGGACGAAGGTGCGCGTGCATGTGCTCGATGTCAGCGCGCCGAGTGAGTCATCAGCAGCTGGCAGTCCCGACCGGCCCTTCGGCGATGCTAGGTGCTCTGGCAATTCGTAGTCCCCGAGCCAATCCACCTCCAACCGTAAGCACTCGGTTCAGAGGAGTACAGCGATTGGGCGGAGAGTGTCCAGGGTCCGTGGGGAGCCTGCGGTTCAGCCTGCCCTCGCTAGTGCCACGGTGGGACTTCGACTGAACTTCACTTGGTGGCTAGGTCTACCGCAAAAGCGTGGCAACGCGATACCGTGAGGCACTGGCAGGTAAAGGGAGCCGCACACCAGAGCGGTCGGCAGAATGCTAGTCCCTTAAGCAAGGGTAAGCGCCTTTCCTCGACGCAACCCCACTGTCCCTGGCTCACCGTTCCCGGAAGCCCTCAACTGGGTCCCGGCAGCATGGCCGTGCGACGTTGGCCCGCGCCACGCAGCCGACACTTGCCCGGTAGTCCCGGTGGTCTGCAGGACTGGCAGGTTTGGTCGGGGCGTCTCTCGACCTCCTGGCCGGTCCGCGTCGATTCGTGCGGGCCCGCACGGGCATGCCATTCGTCGTGCCTGCGGGTACACTGATAGGGTTGAGCGACCAGCCGGTGGGCTGTCGCGGGAAGGATTACGGCAATGAGAAGGTGTGTGACGCTCGCACTGGCAGTGTGCTTAGGAGTGGGATGGCTGTTTGCCCAGGGACCGCCGAACTTCAAGTCCCAAGAAGAGGTGGACGCCTTCATGAAGGTTCAGGCAGCCCCGGGACTCCAGGAACGGGCCGACGCAGCGCGGGAATTCATGGCATCGTACCCGAAGAGTGAGGCGGTGGGCCTCGCCGCTTACATGGCCATGCTCTCGTACCAGCAGCTGAACGATTTCGAAAACATGCTGCTCTACGGTGACATGGTGCTTGCGAACAATCCGGAGCCCGGCATGATGGCCGGCACACTGATCTCGCTCGCCACGGCAATTCCCACGCGCACCCGAGAGTTCGATCTGGACAAGGAAGAGAAGCTGTCCAAGGCGGAGGACTATGCCAAGAAGGCCATGGGAGTGATCCCGCAGCTTGGCAAGATGGATCCCAACATGTCGGACGATGAGTGGCTTGCCACCAAGATGGATTTCATGTCCCAATGCCACGAAGCTCTCGGGGGGGTGTTCGCCAAGCGGGAGCAGTATGAGCAGGCCGAAGCTTCTTTCAGGAAGGCTGTCGAAATGTCGCAGCAGCCCGTACCGTTCACGCTCTTCAATCTGGCCGACGTCCTTTCAAAGCTGGGCAAGAAGGAGGAGGCGGCGGCCTTCGCGGACCAGTGCGTGGCCGGCGGAGGTGTGCAAGCCGCTGATGGCACGGATCTATGCGCGCGACTCAAGGCGCAACTCTAGCCTGCTCCGCCGACGGTTGCTCGCGACATGGCGGTGTCCGACCTGCGAGCGCTTGAGGGCAGGCTAGGATACTGCTTTTCTGACATCGAACTTCTGGCGCAGGCCCTTACGCATCAGTCCAAGGAGAAAGCCCAGGAATCATGCAACGAGCGCATGGAGTTCTTGGGCGATGCGGTCTTGGCGGTAGCGGTACGTTACGCGCTCTACAAGCGCTATCCCTCGGCAGGTCCGGGTGCTCTTACAAGCTGGGCTGACGCCGTCATCAATAATCAGAATCTCGCGGAGGTCGCCGGATCGCTCGGGCTGCGCCAGTGCCTGAAGGTGGGCAAGGGCGTTCCGGTGCCGAGCAAGCTGCTGGCCGACGGTCTTGAGGCCGTCATCGGCGCGGCGTATCTGGATGGCGGAATCCGTGCCGCCGGGTCCATCGTGGAGCGCCATGTGATGACAAGTGCCACACTTGGCCAGTTTCCCGTCAGCGAGCGGATCCATCCCAAGACACAGCTGCAGGAATGGCTTCAGGCCCGCGGACAGCCGTTGCCCGTCTACCGCCCGGTGGGTGGTCGCGATCCCGGGAAGGCCAGCACGTACGAAGTGGAGGCCCGAGTGCTTGGCCATTCCATTCGCGCCGAGGCCGACCGTAGGAAGGCGGCGGAGGCCATCGCAGCCGAACACCTGCTGGCCGTTCTGGTTGCTGCTGAGGCGGCGGGCACGAAGGGACCGGAGGGAAGCGAACGGCCTTCGGCTGGGAGGCGGCCGTGAGGCTGCGGGCCGCGATCGCGGCGCTGGGTTTCCTGACGCCCATGGGCGCGCCCGCAACCATTAACGAGCAGGCGTCTTTGTCCGCGGTGCGCAAGTTCCAGCAGATAGCGGAACAGACACTGCCCAGCGGCACGACTGTCGAATTCAGCGAGGACGAACTGAACGCATTCCTGCAGTTCCACGGATCTCCGCTGGTCCCGGACGCCGTGCAGGACCCGGAGCTCGAGCTCCGCGATGGCGGGGCGGAGTTTCGTGCGCAGATTGAGCTCGGTGAGGCAGCCTCGGCGACCGACAGCTTGCCATGGATGATGCGGCTGCTGCTGCGGGGCACGAGAGCCGTCGCGGTGGACGTGGACTACAGCGTCCGAGAGGGCCGGGCGTCGGCAGAGATTGTGCGCCTGACGATCGAAGGGGTCGAGATACCGGGGGACGTCTTGGAGTGGCTGTTGGAAGCCTACGCTCCGCCTGAGCTCAAGCCCTTTCTCAGCGGCGAGCAGCAGGAGGTCGGTCTCGGTCTCCGCGAACTGCGGATCTTGGAGGGCTTGGCCGTCGCAACGGTCGAGTAGGGACCACTTGGACCGCACTGAGCGCGACCTACGAATTCTGGAGTACATGCGGTCCCGCCAGGCCGACATTGTGGCCCTGATCCGCCGATTGGTGGAACTTGAGTCGCCGACATCGAGCAAGGCAGCGGTGGACCGGGTAGGTACCGCCGTTGCCGATGCCGCCGAGAGCGTGGCCAGGGTCCGGCGCCATCCAGCTACGGATTTCGGCGATCACCTGAGGATCGCCTTCGACATTCCCTCGCATCGAGACGGCCAGTTGCTTGGTTTGGGGCACATCGACACCGTCTGGGAGATCGGCACCCTCCGACGGATGCCTTGGAGGCACGCGAAGGGAAGGTACTGGGGTCCTGGTGTGTTCGACATGAAGGCCGGGGTCGTGTACCTTCTGTTCGCGGCCTTCGCACTTCGTGACCTCCGGATCCGGCCCCGTCGGCAGTTCGTTGTGCAGCTCAACTCGGACGAGGAGGTCGGGAGTCCGACATCCACGGTCCACACGAAACGCGAGGCGAGCCGCAGCGCCGCCGTATTGGTGGCAGAGCCAAGCGCCGGACTGGACGGGCGGCTGAAGACGGCCCGCAAGGGCGGCGCGACTTATGAGGTCGTCGTAAGGGGCGTGCCGTCACACTCCGGGCTGGACTTCAGCGCCGGCGCCAGCGCAATCGGTGAGCTTGCGCGGCAGGTCGGCGTTGTCTCCCGCTGGACGGATCTTCGGACTGGGCTAACGGTCAATCCAGGCCTGATCCAAGGGGGCACAGCCTCGAACGTAGTGGCCGCCGAGGCGACCGCCACATTTGACGTGCGATTCGTCACGAAGGGTCAGTCGGAAGCCATCGATCGGAGGTTTCGGTCGCTCGAACCGGTCGACGCACGCTGTGCGATTCGGGTCTTGGGTGGGACCCGGAAGCTCCCCATGGAGCGCACGTCGGACGTTGTTCGCCTGTTCCGGACGGCTCAGGACATCGCCCAGCGCATGGGAGTGAACCTCGGGGAAGCGGCCGTTGGCGGTGGGTCTGACGGCAATACGACGGCCGCGATGGGCGTTCCTACGCTGGACGGCCTAGGCGCGGTTGGCGAGGGTGCACACTCCTTGAACGAGAGCATTCTCGAGTCGCGCATTGCCGACCGGGCTGCGCTGGTGGCAGCCCTTGCGTCCGAGTTGTAGCGTCCGGCTCAGGTCCCGCGCCTGACGAGCTGTGCAGCCTTGACCAGCAGCGCCGCCAAGGCGGCCAGAAAGCCAAGAAGGGTGATCGGCGGCATGGAGCCAGGCCACGACGCGAGGTCGAACCAGCCCTTGTA
This sequence comes from Bryobacterales bacterium, assembly GCA_965203925.1. GTDB lineage: Bacteria > Acidobacteriota > Terriglobia > Bryobacterales > UBA6623 > VXMF01. Next base: position 5,339,412 of record OZ241924.1, on the reverse strand, counting down.
CCCCATCGCCAATGTGTGCCCGCACGCCAGCGCCAGAGTGCCATAGCCCATGTGCTGGGCCGTGAGCCAGCGAGCCATACCGAGAGCCTCATGCATGTATGGAAGGGTTGCGATTGCCGGAATCAGAAGGCACCCGTACGCCAACACTCCGAAAAGGAAAGTCATTTCTCCTGTGAGGTTGAGCTTTCCGGATTCGGCGAAGAATTTCGCGTAGTTCGCGGGCGACAGCAGAACCATGGCCATCAGGATGTGCACGGTGATCATGGCGAAGCCAGCCAAGCCTAGGAACTTGGCCCTCGCCCGGACGTTCTCGCTTCCGGACGGTCCGCCGAAGGCCTTGCCGACCGCATAGGCCAGTGCGATCAGGATGACACCAGCGAAGGCTACCGACTTGTTGACGATGTACAGGGGAAGATGGACCCACTCGACTCCCTGGAACACGTTGTATCGAACGATCGCGTAGATGAGGCAGGGAATCCAAACGCCCAAGACCCACGCGACCTGCTCATGCCGGGCCAGCCTGATCGTTGATCCGGGGTTCGGTTTCAGACCGCCGGTGAGTCTCTGTCCGATTGGCATTACCTCAGGATCGTATCGAACTGCCAACCGGCGTCCTGACGAAGTCATTGTGCTCCCGGCCCGAGCACGCAGCCCACAATTCCGCGTACTGGAGGGGCAGCCGGAGAAGTCTCCAGGAGAGCTTAGGAGAACGCCGAGAGTCTGCGCACTTCGGCCATCGTCTGTGGCAACGGGACGCTAGGGTGATACTCCAACCCCGCGTAGCCGTCGTACTGTCCGTTCTCCTGCAGTTCGTAGATCGTGCGGAAAACATTGCGGTAGTTGATCTCACCGGTTCCGGGCTGCATTCGACCTGGGTGGTCGCCGATCTGGAAGTGGCCGATCAGCTCAATGTTCTCCCGAATCTGGGGAATCAGGTTTCCGTCCGTGACTTGGACGTGGTAGATGTCGAACAGCAGCTTCACGCTTGCGGAGTCGACACGGCGGATGAGCTCGAATCCGTCGCGGGAACCGGGCAAGAAGTATCCCGGGCGGGTCACGAGGGTGTTGACTGGCTCCACGATGGCCGTCATCCCCGCGCTCTCGAGAATCGGCACGGCCTCGCGCAAGCCGGCGACGCAGCTATCCATCTGGGTCGAGCGCGGGATGCCCGCCTGCTCGAAGCCCGTCAGCACGACCAGCATCGTGCAGTCGAAAGCCGTAGCAGCCTGGGCGGCGGTCTCGATCTCGCGGAGAAAGCCATCCCTCTCGGTGGGATCGGTCAGCCCGCAGCCTGGCGCCCGCACGCCTTTGTTGGCCGTCATGCAAACGGCGGCCAAGCCGTGGCGCTGTCGCGCGGCCGCGTAACCGGACCGTTCTGCTTCGCCCCGCCAGTCGAACATCTCAAAACCCTCGTAGCCAAGACTCTTGGCGAGGTTGAGGGCTGCGTCCGGCGCATATTTGGTGCGTGGCTCGGGTCTCGGGTCGGAGCGATCCGCCGTATCGAACGGCAGACCTGCATCCTCGCCGCGAAACATGTCACAAGCCACGGACAGCTTGAGGCCGGTAGCCGGGGGCTCGGTCGCCTCATTGCACCCGCTGCCTCCGTACAAGGAGGCACCTGCTAGGGCAGCGCAGAACTGGCGCCGCTGGATTGCTGGTCTCATTGCCAAACCCGTCGGCCCTCTCACCCTGTTCGCCGTAGGGTTCGGGGGTAAAGGTGCTCGTAGCTGCGACGGACTGCCTCCTCGACCGGCATGACGTCCCCGAATGCTTGATGCACTGTCAGATACCCCTCATACCCGACCTCGTGCATTGCGTCGAATACCGCGTCGACGTCGACGCCGCCTTCTTCCCACACGCCGATGTGATCCACAGGGACGGTCCCCTTCTTCCAAGTCGTGACGTTGGTAACCCCGTCGGGGGTGAGCCTGTGGTTTTGGATGTAGAAGTTGAAGAGGTGGGGTTGCACTCGTCGGATTGCGTCGATGCCGTAGTCTTCTCCGGCGATGAACCAATTCGCCGGCTCGTAGATCAGCCCGAAATTGGGCCGTCCGACCGCCTGCAGCACGCGCACCGTGTTGTCTACGGTCTCGAACAGGCTGGCGCAGTGTGACTGGTGGGCGAGACGGATGCTCCGCTCCGCGGCTTCGTCGGATGCTCTTTGCGCGAACTCGATGTCTTCGTCCTTCTTCATGCACACGCGAATCAGGTCTGAGCCCAAAGCGTCTGCCAAGTCCAGATACGGAGTGATGTTCCGAAGCAGCATCGGCCCCTCCTCATTGTTGCTGGGCACGGCGAAGTCTCCCGTGACCATGGAGACCGCCAAGTTTGCCGATCCGATCTTCTGGGCCGCCTCAGCCACGACCTCCGGGGGCGTGTGGGTCCCGAGTTGTGAGGCGCGCATGCAGAGAGCCTCGTACCCGAGGCCAGACGCCATCGCGATCAGCTCGTCGATCGTCATTTCGGAGTTGCGTTTGTCGGAGAAGGACTCGGCGACCCGTACTGAGAGGGAGAGTTTCATGGGGTGTTCTGTCATTGGGCTGTCGGGCTCTGGCGCGGCTTCCTCCGGTTCGGAGCAGGAAAAGGCCGCTACGCCTGCGGCTGCGCTCGCTAAGAACGACCGTCTGGAAGTACTTCTGTTCAGTTTGGCTGGCGGCATGGCTTCGACATTCTCGCACGGCTGCTGGCTGACGTGCGCCCCAGACGCGCCGTGAGGACTTGACCGGCCTTGGGTCCTAGTGCTCCGTCAAGACAAGAGTTTCGGGTAGACGCTCTTGAGCTTGCGGCGAGCGTCGCCGATCCTCATGCGCCAGTCTACCCCGCGCTGGCGCGTGTTGACGTCCGCTGACCAAGCCGCGATCTCGGTGCACAACGTCTCCAAGTCGCCGATCCGCCGTCCGCTCAGGCACTGCCTCGTCATCGCACTGAGTTCGTTCTCCGCGATGTTCAGCCAGCTCCCATGCTTCGGCGTGTAGCGGAACTCGATGCGCCGCACGAGGTCTCTGGCCCGAGCCGGCCCGAACGCTTGGTAGAAGGCACCCATAGTGTGCGTGTTGAGATTGTCCAGCACCAAGGTCACCTTCTCGCAGCCCGCATAGCGTCCCTCCAGTAAGGCAGCCACCTCCAGCGCCCAGTCCGTCCTTGTGCGGCGCTCGCGGGCGGTCGCCTGGCGCCAGCCCTGCAAGGCCTCGCAGAACAGGAAGACCGCGGCCGTGCCAGCCCGCTCATACTCGTAATCCACGCGCTCGGGATGCTCCCTCGTCGCCGCCACCGGCGCGCGGGTGTCCTTCACCAGCTGCACCGGCTGCTCGTCCATGCAAACCACCGGGCGCTGCGCATCATAGGGGCGCTCGTAGGTCTCCAAGACTTCCTCCATGCAGGCAGCGAACTCGGCATCCGGCTCGAGCGGAATCACCCAGTACTGTGGATTCCGCGCCGTCACGCCGCTCTTGGCAACTGCCTCACCGTCTCGTGGTCGATTGAGGCGACGATCCCCAGTTTGGCCTTGGCAATGCGACACTCTACAGGATCTACTACCTGCAGGCCAACACCGGCTGGGTGGCCCTGGGTCTGTCCCACGACGCCCCACTTCGCCGTTGACTGCATCGAGGTCTGGCGGCCGTGCGATGGCCGCCAGCGCCATTCCGGTGCCACCCATCTTGACGTGTTCGCCGACAGCGGCGGCAGCAACGGCATGTGTCCGCACGCCTGGAGGCACGGTCTCCAAGTGCAAGCGGCTCTGCAACCGCTACGGACTCACCGTCACAGTCAAGCAATACCCCTCAGGATGTTCCAAGTTCAACCCCATAGAACATAGACTGTTCAGCGAGATCAGCAAGAACTGGAGCGGCGTTCCCCTAGACAGCGTCGAGACCATCCTCAACTACATCCATAGCACCGCACCAAGACAGGTCTACGCGTCCACGCCGAACTCATCAATTGAGAGTACAACGTGGGGGTCAAGATCACCAAGGAGCACCAAGAGCGAATGGACCTAACCCGCAATGACTTCGTGCCCCGCCTAAATCACACAATCGCACCAACCTAATCTTGCACAGCATGAGGAGTGTTTCTGAGCGCTTCCTCCCGCGTGTCGCCACAGCACCGCCGCCAACCATCTTGATTGCTCACGGTGAAGTTCCTTCCGGCTTGTGGGCGTAGTACTTGGCGACGGCCCCGCTGGCGGCGGCTTGGGAGCGGGTGTAGAGGGTGGGCATGGCGCTGGACTTCCAGCGGCCGGCATGCATGAGTGCCGGGAGTGCGGCGCCGCTGGCGACGAGATCCTGAGCCATGCCGACACGGGGACTGTGGCCCGAGAAGCGGCCCTTGAGGCCGGCGGCGCGTGCAGCAGCGGCAATGCGGCGGCTGATCTGCGCAGCGCTGATGGCAAAGACCGCGTCGTCCGGATTTGCGTCGGCGGGCCGGATGGCCCGCAAGTCCGCTACGGCCTGCTTGCCTAGATATTGCACGGCACCGGCGCCTTCCGGGTCCGTCTTAGACCGGCGGATTGTAAGACGGCCGCTGCCGTCGCCTCCAATGGCGACGTCGCCCCAGAGCAGGGCGGCCGCCTCGGAGCGGCGCAGCAGGGCGTCGCTCATGACTGAGCACAGGGCAATGTCGACCAGTCCGCGAAGCTTGGCCCGTCGCTCGCTCTCGCGGTAGCCTCTGCGGTTGGCACGGCGGTGGTGCGCGGTGGCACGGATGGCGGCCAGGCAGTCCGCCGTGAGTGGGGCGGCCTGCCTAGGAGTCGCGGGGCTCTGCCGCCGCAGGCCGCCCAGCGCGCGCTTAACCAGCTCGCTGCGTGTGGGGTCGTTGAGCCCGGCCGTGCGCAGCACAGCACCGATGGCCGCTCGGCGGACTCTCAGTGTCGAAATGCTGACGGCCTCGGAGATGTCCCCTAGGTGGGCGGCCACGGTTTCCGGAAGCGGCGGGGCGATCTCGTAGCCACGCGCGGCAGCCCAGGCACGGAAGGCCTCCCAGTGTCCGAGGTAGGCCCGTCGAGTGTTGGCCGAGAGGGCGCCCTCGAGCGCTCGCTGCACGCGCTCCCGGTCGCGGGGGCTCAGCCCGCCGTAGATGGCGGGTGACGTCTCGTGTTCCATAACTGTGTGTCAAGCACTTTATTGCCCAAAACCTGAAGATCTGCAGTTTTTGCCGGATTCTGCCCGTCTGAGGGCCCCGCGGTGGCCCGTCCTGTCCCCGCCGAACCTGTCAAGGCCGTCATAGTCCCATCTTATAATGGCCGATAAACACAGTTAGCATACCGGATATAGTTTCCCCTTGAGGTCGCTACCGTGGTCGGCAGCAGCATATGTCATGAAGCCCAAGGCGGTGTCGCGTTTTGCATGGACTTCGTTTCTGCGTGGGTCGAAGACTACGCAATGGCTGTCCCTGAACACGACAAGACAGGAGGTGTAAACAGATGCCAGCCAGAACGATATGCCTAATGGCAATGGTGCTTGGAGTAGTTCTGCCATGCGTGGCTGAGAACGACAACGCTGTGCCAGAGGGTTCCACCGACACCCGATTGGACCGAATGGCTGAAAACTCACAACTGCACTATGAATTGGCAATGCGCCATTACGATCACGCTCTAGACGAGATGCTGCGGACCCAGGATATCGACATGGTGGAGCCAGTGAGCGGTACGACAGCCTTGAGTTTGGCCTGTCAGGACGAGACGGCAGATGCCTACGATGTCGTTAGACCGCTGTTGCTCAAATTCGGAGCCGATCCGCGGCTAGTGGACGAGAGCGGCTTGACTGCACTGCATTATGCAGCGCATCGAGGAACGTATGCTGTGGTCGAACTACTACTCGAAAGTGGAGCGGAAGTCAACGCCGCCCAAGACAAGGATGGCGTTGTTACACCGTTGTACATGGCATATCAGCAAGGCAACACGCGAGTGGCTGAACTGTTGCGCTCGCACGGAGCGGCTGAGATCGAGGCTGACTTGCGGCGTCAATTGGACGTAATGGCAGCACTGAGCGAGATATCTGAAATCCCTCTCCCAGAGGACGTTCCGATGGCGGAGGCAATGCAGATTCGCTTAGATGCAATGGCGTCTACTTTGGAAGCGAAGTTGAGGGAATCAGGCCTCATCAAGGACTTGGAGGTGTGGTTGCAGATGCGACCGAGAGTGATGGAAGCCGTCAAGAGCACACCACTTGATCCAAGTCTGTCGGCACAAGAGTATCAGCAAGTACTGATGCAAAAAGTTTTCGCTGCTATAGGAGGGCAGGAAAGACAATGAAGCGTTGTGTGAAGGCCGCAATTTGTGCGGCTGTACTGTTGGCGATTATACCAACGGAAGGATACGCAAGCTGTGCGTCAGAATACGCCACTTGCAGCAGCAACTTCAGTAGGTGCAAGGCATCTACACGTGCTGGTCGGTTTATAACGGTCCATACGTCGATTTGGTCTTGCGGAGCAGCTGGCTACGGCGCGGCTGCCGCAACTGGAAGTAACGTGGCCGGGGCTGCAACCGGCATCGTGTGCGGCTACGTGTGGGTATACTTGCAGAAGTGGGTCCAAGGATCTTATTCGAACGTATGTGCAAGGGAACATTTTAACTGCGTGCAACGGGTGCGGTCCAGATGCAGGGGAGCATGACAGTCAAGGTAGTCTCAATCCTTGTGTGCTGTGGAGCTTTGTGGGCGTTGAAGCACTACCACGGCTGGGCTGCCGCACTACCGGCGCTGGTCGGGTGTATTGCAAGCTTGGCTGGGGTTTGGACTAGGCACATCGTAATGACCCACAAGTCACGGGCATCGCGCTAGGCAGGGGGTGGGCCGCATCACCGTGTTCACCAGCAAGGCCAGCATGGTCCCGGAAGGCGGGGCTGCTGTTGGTGTCCGGCGCGTTCTCGACGGGGAACATCGACCTGAAGGCTCGCTGGACTGGTTCTTGGTCGATGCTAGGCGCAGCATCGGCTTCGAACAGGCCTCGGATCCGGCCGGATGCCTTTTGATGCGGTCCGAACGTCTTGGGGCCCTATAGGCCATCCATGGCCCTAGTGCCGGATTCCCGAAGGGCGATCGCACAGGGTGTCCAGGATTGACGATCTGTCCCAAACGTGTGGCTGGGTACACGTGAGCCCAAATTGGAGCACGGGCAATTCCCGCAAGGTGCTCAGGGCGAGCGCCTTGCGGTTTGCACGGCATGCAGATGGCTATGCGCTTGGAACGCTAACGCAAGCTTGTCAAGAGGGGCGAGACGAGCCTCGAGGTGTCCTACGCGCCGACTTCGCTCAGCCCGGAGCTGGTTACGCCCAGGCATCTGGCCGGGCTGATCCTATCGCGGTCGAGTAGATGGGGTCAATATCGACCCCACCCCCCTTCAGATCCCGAGCGCACGCATCTGACGCACTCCGTTCCGCTCACGAAACGTTTGCTCAACCGGTATAGATCGAACGCGTGACTCGTGCAGTCGGCAGCGGATACTGGCGGAGCACCTTCTGCACCAGCCATGCGACCCCTTGGGCCTCCTGCTCGCCGTCGAGCAGCTTTGGCACCGGCGGGCCGCTGCGCAGCTGGCCGCACAGAGCCAGTTCGAAGCCCTCCAGCACGCACCGTCGGCGTACGTTCTCGACAGTCTTGACACGGCACCGGCAGGCGTCAGCAACCCGACGGTCGGTCCAGGCCGGACCGCTCGCGTCGACTTGCAGCAGAATCCGGGCGCGCCGCGCCTTCTGGCTGCTGCCCGTGACCCGGTCGATCGTTTCCTCGCAGATCTTGCGCTGCTCGTCCGTGAGCCGCACTACGTACTTCTGCATCAATCCTCCTCCCCCGTATGAAATGCCAAGAAGAACATTATCCCACAGAAATGTTAGGACTGACGAGGCACTAGATCCGGACTCGGCCCGAGACAGATGGTGGGGTGTAGGCGACGGCTCGACGGATTACTCGAGGGGATGGAGTTCACGACGACGATTTGGCCGAGTCAGCCACTCTGGGGAATTGTCTCGGCCGGGAGGCATCCGCAACAATCACGTAGGGTGCTTGCGGGCAGGCGTGGTAGCCCCAACCGACACGAGTGGGGCCGCATCCGTGCCACAATAGCGGTGGGCGAGCGCCGGGAACGGGCCCGTTGCCTGTCTCCCGCTGCGGACCTAGCTGTGGAGGTGAGTTGCTGAGATGCCAAGAGTCCTAATCACGATCGGTGACGCTGCGGAGGCGATGGATACGCTCTATCCGGTCTACCGCGTCCAGGAGGACGGCTACGAGGCGGTTGTCGCTGGGCCGGATGCTCGCGTCTATCCCTTGGTAATGCACGAGATCCCGCCCGGATGGGACATTACCAGAGAACAGCCAAGCTACCACCTCGAAGCTACAGTCGCGTTTCGGGATGTCGATCCCGACGATTACGATGGATTGTTTCTCACGGGGGGCAGGGCCCCGGAGTACATCCGCTATGACCCGGATCTGATGCGAATCGTCCGACACTTCTTCGCCCACGAGAAGCCCGTGGCGGTCGTGTGCCATGGCGCCGAAATCGTCGCGACTGCCAACGTCATAGCAGGTCGGCGGATGGCCACGATTCCGAAGTGCAAGTTCGACGTTGAGGTGTGCGGGGCCACATTCGTCGATGAGGGCTGCGTCCGTTCTGGCAACATGGTCAGCGGGCGCGGCTGGTTCGATCAACACCTCTACATGCCCGAGTTCATGCGAATGCTCAGGGCTCATAGACGGACCCGCGAAGCCGACTTTGCGCCGGCGGTTGCGGGGTCAGTCTAGGAAACGGCGCACCCAGAGGCCCCGCGGCCCGAACGGCTGGGCAGTTCGCTGATTCAAGTCGGCTAGACCAAGACTGAGCGCTATAAGCGCTCGAGAGAGCCGTACAACTTCGCCATGATCGGTAGCCGAGGGCGGACAACACTAGCCGTTTGCCACAACTGTGCTCGCCGTCGCACCGCCCGTCCTCCGGCATCCCTAGGGGCAGGGCCAAACGCCCGAGGCTGATCGCACGTCGTGGATAGGCCTACTCTGTGCCTGCCAGCACTCGGAGTAGCCCCGTTCCCTTCGCAGCGCCTTGCTACGCGGAGGCGTGTCAAGGTTGGCGGAGCCGAGCTAGGAACGCATCACCGCTTTCGCGGACCAGCAGCCAATCGCCGATGTCTTCCAGCCGGTTCGCGTCCCTGACTGCCTCCAGAACAGAAGCCAAGCTTCGCACCAGAGCCCTTCCGAATCGGACCCGCGCCTGCCGAAGCAGCAGTTTCCTCTCCCACTCCAAGCCCTGCTCGCGGCCTCGCTTCAAGCCCTCGGCGTGGCCTTTCTCGCGAATCCGGTCCGCCCATGTGCGGGGGGCGGTCTCCAGCATCTCCAGCACTTCCTCCAGCGGATCACTCCTGCATTTCGATGAGGGGCATGAAGGTCGAGGGGACAGCCGGGGGCTCCGGAGTTGGCACAGCCTGCGATTGAACGGAACGCGGCAGAACCCGCCAGCACCTCAGGCACGGTGCGGCGCACCGGAACGGCTAACTTCGATGAGGACCCAGCAAGCAGATCTTGAATCTACTTCGGCCGGCGGCACGGTTTCGGGATGCACCAGAAACGTTCTGCATGAACGCGGCCCGTCGGTGAGCCAATGTTGCCGGCTAGGAGACTGCTGGTCTGGAATGGCTGTTCAGCCTGCTGTGGACCGCAGAACCGGGAAGACGCGTCGCTCGAGAGGCCCTCTTGACCGTTCGAGTCTTGGGCGCTACGGGGATGTGTCCCTCGGACCAATCCCCTACCGTTGGCACCGTTGACAGAGGCATCTGAGAGCCATTCGAGCGATCCAAGTGGACGGGCGATAGGATAGCCCCAAGACTCAGGCGCGTGCCGGACAGTGATCCGACGTTTCATGAGGGTTGCGGACCGGCCGGCGTGACGAATCAACAGGCGAGCGCGGGCCATGCACAACTCGGAGAGTTCTGACGCGGTCGTGCCCGAGCGAGGTCAGCTAGTTCATGTGCGCTCTCGTCGGTGGCTCGTGGAGTCTGTCGTGCAGAGAACGGACGGGCAGTCCCCTTTGGTCAGCTTGGCCTGTGCGGAGGACGACGCGCAGGGAGAGGCGCTGCAAGTTTACTGGGACTACGAGACAGACGCTTGGATCTTGTCCGAAGAGGGATGGAGTCAGATCTCCACTGGACTGGACGGTTTCGAGAGGCCTCGTCGCTTTGGCGCTTTTCTGGATTCACTGCGCTGGAATTGCGTAACTGCGACCGATCCCCGGCTGGTGCAGGCGCCCTTCAGGGCCGGAATCCGGCTGGACGCCTATCAAATCGAGCCCTTGCGAAAGGCGTTGCGCCTGCCCTTGGTCAATCTGTTTATTGCCGATGACACCGGTCTGGGCAAGACGATCGAGGCGGGGTTGGTGGCACGTGAGCTGTTGCTCCGCAAGAAGGTGAACACGGTCGTGGTGTCGGCGCCGCCGTCCGTGCTCGAACAGTGGCAGGCCGAACTCGACGAGCGGTTCGGCCTGAGCTTCATCATCCTAGATCGCCAGTACCTGATCCGGATGCGGCAGCGAAGGGGTTTCGGTGTGAACCCATGGAAGACGCACAGCTTCTTCCTCGTGTCCCACAGGCTGTTGACGGACTCCAACTACACAGATTCGATGCGCGCATGGCTGGGTGATCGCAGGCGGGGCAGTCTTCTGATCCTCGACGAGGCTCATCACGCGGCCCCCGCAAAAGGCGGGAGGTTTGGGATTGAGTCGAAGTTCACCCGCGCCATCCGGGACATCTCGGGTCGCTTCGAGCACAGGCTTTTCCTCTCGGCCACGCCCCATAACGGGCACTCTCAGAGTTTCTCGTCCCTGCTGGAACTATTGGACCCCCACCGATTCACAAGAGGCGTCAAAGTCCGCAAGGGAGCCTTGAAGGAGGTGATGGTTCGCCGCCTCAAGGAGGACATCCGCCTCATGCAGGGGGGCTTCCCCGTGCGAAGGGTTTGCAAGATCGAGATCGCCGGGCTCCCCGATGACGCTCCGGAGTTGGTGCTGTCAAAGCTGCTAGATGAATATAGGTCGCTTCGAGAGGAGCGTTTCAGGGACTCGTCAAGTCGGGCACGAGCAACTGCCGTTCTGTTGGTGATTGGCCTGCAGCAACGGCTGCTGTCCTCGATCGACGCATTTGCACACAATCTCGCGCACCACATCAAGACTGCCGAGCGGCAGCGACGCAAGCAGATTGGCGATCAGACCGGTCGGAGCACAGATGACCTGATCACGGGAACCGTTGGTGCCGACGACGACCGGAGCACTCATACGGAAGATGAGATCGACGCGGAAGAGAAAGCCCAGTTTGAGGCGGCGACAGCTCGCAGCGAGCGGGGCGTGTCTCGCTCAGCGCACGAGCGCGTGCTGTGGCGCAAGGAAGTTGCTCTACGGGACCAGATGCGCAAGGTGGCCGAGAGGGCCAGAGGTCTCCCGGACTCGAAGGTGCGCTGGCTCCTGAACTGGATGCGAAAGGAGTTGTGCCCTGGAATCGGTGACGCAGACAGGGCTCGAAGGGCGCGGAGCCCTTGGACCGAGCGACGGGTGCTCATATTCACCGAGAACCGACAATCGACGAAGCGCTACTTGCGGGAAGTGCTGGAGCACGCAATCGACGGCACTGACCGAGCCAGCGAGCGTATTGAGGTGATCGATGGACTCACGAGCGCAACCAGACGCAGGGAAATCCAGCGGCGATTCAACACGCATCCGTCAAAGGACGCTCTGAGAATTCTCCTCGCGACCGACGCGGCGCGAGAGGGGCTGAACTTCCAGGCGCACTGCGCGGACCTATTCCACTACGACTTGCCGTGGAATCCTGGGAGAATCGAGCAGCGCAATGGGCGAATCGACCGCAAGCTCCAGCCCCAAGAGGTCGTGCGCTGCCACTATTTCGTACTGCCCCAGCGCTCCGAAGACCGTGTCTTGGACGTATTGGTGCGGAAGACCAAGACGATCCGGCGGGAGCTTGGGAGTCTGTCGAAGGTGCTTGAGGACTCGATCGAGGCCACTCTGACCCGGGATGGAATCCGCCACCGAGATGCGGATGCGCTGGCCAGCGAGATCGAAGCCCGACGCTCTCCTCCGGGAGATCAGGCGGCCGACGACGGGGAGCTTGACGCGGCTGGGGCAAAGAGTCTCAAGGCGGAGATCGAGAGGTGTCGACGGATGCTTGAACGGTCTAGAAGACAGGTCGACTTCAGCCCCAATCGGTTGCGCAACGCGGTTTCATGTGCGCTCGGGATGCTGAATGCAGATGATCTGGAGCCGTGCGACGGTCCGGGTGGAAGGTCGGCGTGGAAGGTTCCACCCCTGGACCGTCGTGCGGTGACCGATGCGAGCTGGGCGGTCACGATGGACTCTCTGCGCGTCCCACGAAGGAAGGGTGACAGGCGCACAGACTGGCGGAAGACGGCAGAAATCCGGCCTGTGGTGTTTGAAGACCCGGGCGTGCTCAGCAACGAGGTCGTGCATGTCCACTTGGAGCAGCGGCTTGCTCAGCGGCTCTTGGCACGATTCCGGTCACAGGGGTTCGTGTACCACGATCTGGCGAGAGCGTGTCTGGTGCAGTCAAAGGACTCGATTCGTCGTGTGGTGCTGTTGGCACGTCTGCTGCTCTTCGGGAAGAGGGCAGAGCGCCTGCACGAGGAGTTGATTCCAGTGGCCGCTCGCTGGCAGGATCTGGAACTGAGACGCGGGAGCCTCGTGCCATTCAAGAGGGAAGGCACGGATAAGACTCTCTCGCTGCTGGACACGGCTCTGACACCCAACGATGCCGAGGCCAGAATGCCGCCGAGCAGGGTGCAGGAGTTGCTTCTAGAGTCTGTCGCCGCAGACATTCAGGACCTCTTGCCGCACCTGGAGACCGCAGCCCAGGATGCGGCGGCCGTCGCTGAGCGCTTGCTTGCCGATCGCGGCAAGGACGAAAAAGTGAAGCTGGAGCGGACCTTGCGCGAGCAGCGGAAGCGAGTCGAGGCCACCCTCAAGAAAGAGGCGGGCAGCGAGCGGCAGATGGGCCTGTTTGGCAACGAGGGCGCTCGTGAGATCAGGGCTCGATTGAAGACTTGGAAGCGCCGGATCCAAGAGTTTGACACCGAGATCAAGACCGCGCCGGAGAGGGTTGAGGAACTCTACCGCGTCAGCACGCGACGCGTGGAGCCGGTCGGGATTGTCTATCTGTGGCCTGACACGAACTGATGGCAAAGCGCAAGACCGACTTCAGAACGCGGGCACACCTTGAGTGGCTGGGATTCGTGCAGCCACAGGGACTGGTGGTCTCGACGCCTGCCTTGAACGAGGCCGGGGCCGACCTGAACCGGAACGATGTTGAAGGGCAGCAGCTGCTGCGGGACTGTGTAGACGAGGAGGGGCCGGAGCCGCGAATCCGGAACTTCAGGGACTTCGCGAGGTCCGTTCTTGGGTGGACATTCCACAAGAAGTTCTATTGCAGGAACGGGCAGGACGGCGATTTGCCAGACGATTTGGTTGTGCACCTGCCGGAATTCGATGAAGTGCTGAAGCCCGACTACGCGGTTAGGCACAGGCAGAAACCGGCCGACGGCCCCGAATGGCAGCTGTTAGTCCGGACGGTTCGGCCAGATCAGGGCCTCGACGCTGCCGAATCCGGGCGAGGCAGATTGGACGCGACCGCGCACGGCAGGCTGGAACGCCTGCTGCGCGCGACCCGCGTCGAGGCGGGCGTTCTCTACAACGGCCGTGCGGTCCGGCTCGTATCGGCGCCACGCGGAGAGAGTTCCGGATGGCTCGACTTTCGCGTGAGCGACATGTTGGAGACCCAAGGTCGGCCCATCGTTGCTGCGATGCGTCTGCTACTGGGCCAGGCGCGCTTGCTCACAGTCCCCGAGAAAGCCCGCCTCTCGGCTCTATTGAAGGCGAGCCGAGAGTTCCAGAATGTCGTCAGCGAGCGTCTCGCCGAGCAAGTCCTGCATGCCTTGTACGAGCTTGTGCGGGGGCTGCAGGCCGCCCATGACCAGTCCGGTGGAGCCCTGCTGCGTGAGCCATTGGAACGGGATCCCGACGAAGTCTACAGGGGACTGTTGACGGTCATCCTGCGCATGGTGTTTCTGCTATACGCGGAGCAACGCGGCCTCCTATCGGATGACGAGGTGTTTGAGAGGTACTACTCGCTGGGAGGGCTGTACGACCGGCTCCAGGAAGACGCTACGCACCACCCGACCACAATGGACTTCCGATACGGGGCCTGGGCGCAGCTGATGGTGCTCTTCCGGATCGTCCACGATGGCGCACGGTCGGGAAGGATGCACCTGCCGGCGCGACAGGGTTCGCTGTTTGATCCGGACCGATTCCTCTTCCTCAGCAAAGCCCCCGAGGTACCGGGCCAGCCATCCCGGGGGAAGTCGACAGCTCCGCTCGTGCCAGACGGCACTGTCTACCGCGTGCTCGAGAACTTGCTGTTGTTAGACGGCGAACGTATCTCGTACCGAGCATTGGACGTGGAGCAGATCGGCTCGGTCTACGAGACCATGATGGGGTTTCGGATCGAGACGGCGAGTGGGCTGTCCCTAGCGATCAAGGCACCGAAGAAGAACGGAGCTCCGTCCACGATCGATCTGGAGGCCGTACTTGAAGTAAGTCCCGGCAAGAGGCGGAAATGGATTCAAGACCGGACTGACCGGAAGATCACGGCGCTGGTCAATAGGGCGGTCCGTGCGGCACAAACCGTTGACGAATTGCATGCCGCGCTGGACTCTGTCATAGACAAGGATGCCACGCCGGACCGCGTGCCGCACGGGGCCATGGTGCTACAGCCAGGCCGGGAGCGGCGGGCTTCGGGCTCGCACTACACGCCGCGGTCCTTGACGGAGCCGATCGTTCGCCGGACGGTGGGCCCTGTTCTTGACGGATTGAGAAGCGATGGTCCGCTAACGCCGGAGGTAGTGCTGAATCTGAAGGTCTGCGATCCCGCGATGGGGTCCGGAGCGTTCTTGGTGGAGGCGTGCCGGCAACTCGGGGACGCATTGCTTGAAGCTTGGCGGACGCATGGTAGTCACGAGGAGGGGCTCCGAGAAGAAGACGCGGTCATTCTTGCCCGGCGCGTCGTTGCCCAGCGCTGCCTGTACGGTGTAGACCGCAATCCCGTAGCGGTGGAACTGGCCAAGATGTCACTTTGGCTGGCAACGCTCGCAAGGGACCAGCCACTGACATTCTTGGACCACTCATTGAGACATGGCGACTCGCTTCTTGGGCTTGGACGCTCGCAGATCGAACAGTTCCATTGGGCCGGGCGCGACAAGCTAGTCCAAATGGGAACGGAAACGCTGGAGACGATGCGCAAGGTGGAGCGCGTGGCCCAGTTGCGAAGAGAAATCCGGTCCATGTCACCCGACACGTCGCGGAAGGCATTTCTACGGCTTTGGACCCGGGCGGAGGATGGGCTGGCGACCGTTCGGCTAATGGGTGATCTGCTTGTGGCTGCGTTCTTCGAGGGTGATCGCCCGAGAGGGCGGGAGGCGGGCAGGAAAGACTATGCAAGCAAGCTGCTGAGAGACGGGCTCGATGCGCTGGAGAATCCACTCGACACCTTACGATTCGCCGAGAAGCCTCTGGCCTCCTTCCACTGGGAGGTCGAGTTTCCCGAGGTGTTCGATCGGGAAGGGCCGGGATTCGATGCCATCATCGGGAATCCACCGTTTGCTGGCAAGAATCCGCTCATCAATGGCAATCGACCCGGGTACTTACCGTGGCTGAAAGCTATTCATGTCGACAGTCACGGAAACGCGGACTTAGCTGCCCATTTCTTCCGGCGAGCGCACTCGTTGCTGAGAGACGGTGGGAATCTCGGCTTCGTCGCGACAAACACGATCGGTCAGGGTGACACTCGCTCAACAGGTCTACGCTGGATCTGCAAAAAGGACGGCGTGATCTACGACGCCACCCGCAGGATGAGCTGGCCAGGCCAAGCTGCGGTGGTCGTCAGCGTTGTCCACATCTCAAAGAATGCAGGCATGGCTGGCTCATCCAGCCAGATGAAGTCTCCCACCCCTACTTGCCGGTTGGACGGGTCCGACGTGGACTCAATCTCAGCGTTCTTGGTGCAGGGGACGATGCACGATGATCCGGTTCGGCTGCGCGAGAACGAGGGTAAGAGCTTCATCGGGAGCTTTGTCCTTGGGATGGGGTTCACGTTTGACGACACAGACAACAGGGGCGTCGCAAGCACTCTGGCGGAAATGCGCGCCCTTCTGAGATCGAATCCAGCCAACCAAAGTGTCATCCAGCCCTACATCGGAGGGGCTGAACTGAACACGAGCCCGACACATGCCCACCACCGTTACGTGATCAACTTCCGGGACTATCCATTGGAGCGGGACAAGGAACTGCAGCCTGGATGGGGGGACGTGTGCGCCAACTGGCGCAAACTGGGCGCGGATCTCGGGATTGTTGGCTCGAGCGGCCCATGGGAGTCGGCACCTAGCTGTCGGGACTTGCTCGATGGTCTTCGGACGTGTCGAAGGCGCGCGATCGAACTAGAGGGGCCAAAGAGCAAAGCTTCCCGCACCTGTGGGGATTTGGCCCGGATCGTGCAGGGGTGGCTACAGATCGGGAAAGTGCCGGAGGACTACCCGCATCCTGTGGCAGCCGACTGGCCCGAGTTGCTGGAGATTGTCTGGAAGAAGGTTTACCCTGAGCGGAATAGGAAAAAGCGGAAGGCTCTAAAGGAACGATGGTGGCACTACGCCGAGAAACGGCCTGGACTCTACCAAGCGATCCGAGGGCTGAGCCGCGTGCTCGCAGTCGCACGAGTTGGCCAATCTCTTGCTTTCACCTTCCTGCGATCCAAGATGGTCTACGCTGACAGACTCGTCCTCTTCCCGCTTGCCTCATACGCCGCATTCTGCGGTCTGCAATCCAGACCTCACGAGATTTGGGCGCGACGCTTCGGGTCAACCCTCAAGGACGATTCTTGCTACGTACCGTCGGACTGCTTCGAGACGTTTCCTTTTCCGCTGGGCTGGCACACGCTTCCCGATCTCGAACGTGCGGGTAAGCAATACTACGAGTTGCGTGCCAGCCTGATGGTTCAGAAAGGTGAGGGCCTGACTAAGACGTACAATTGCTTCCACGATTTCTACAACCACGACACGGACATCGTTCAGATTCGAGACTTGCACGATCAGATGGATCGAGCCGTCTTGACGGCATACGGTTGGACCGACCTTGCCCCGAAGTGTGATTTCCGGCCTGTCCAAGAGGGCAAGGGCGGAAAGATCCGTTTTCGTTACCGATGGTCCGATCGGGTGGAAGAAGAAGTCCTCGGACGGCTGCTGGAGCTAAATGCGCTGGAGTCCAAGAGACGGCAGTCCAGAACTGAAGATGACGTGGCAAGACCGAGCATCCTCAGTTCCAAGCATTCCAGAGCTCCCGACTATGGGGGCGCTTCTCCGTCAAGTCAGCCACCGGGAACTTTGTATGGCGCGGGCAAGCAGGATTGACCGTGCAAGGCAGATGGGTGGCCTGTCCAACATCAGGTAAAGAACCCTGCGAACCCTTTCTGACGGGCTGAAGTGACAACCACAAGAATCCACCCAACTCCACGAACCAAGGGTCTATTCTTGGAGTATTAGCACATTTCTCCCGCATTCTAGACATGAATGAGTTTCTCACATTCAGGACGTATCCTTGATCCATCTTAGCCAGACAAGGATCAGTTTCTGAGTACGCAATGATCCGATGGAAGTTCATGTATTGGCAGCCGAACCGTCTCGCAGATTGATCGGAAGACCTAATAGAGACAATCATCTCTTAGGGTATTCAGCCAAGCGAAATGGAATGGTGTTGGCAGTTCAGTCACCGTTGCTGATAGCCCCTTACACCACCTGAACAAGACCAATCGTGACCACTCAACCCAACAGTTGGTGTAGGAGATATTCTGCACTTCTAGGCACGTTTTCAGATTCAATAAATTCGACGTTAATTTGACCGAAACTGGCAGGATATTCTTGATGAATTCCACTAGATTTTCTATGCGAATCCCGCCGATGTAAGATTCGTTTGACGGTGAACTTTCCGTCTTTATATCGCAGAATTACTCTCCAACTCCCGACTCGAAGGCGATGCGTTGATGTCTTAGGTGCCTTGAGTCTTCTGACATCAGAGAGACCCGAAGAAGCAGAACAGGCCATCGCTACAAGGACGCGCCGAGAGTCGTTCATACTAAGCCAAGTGAGGTTCTTTTCGCTCTTCTAGACCACTCAAGCTGAACCGGGATCCTCGTCTTACTTAAGACCATACTCTCTCATTATCTGTTCGTGAGGAATCCGATCAGATCCGTGCGTTGTATCCCAGTCAATTGACTCATTGACTAGACGTTCGTCTTCCTCAGTGAATGGCTCGTCATCATAAGGGGCATTCCGGAATGCAGCATGTGCAGGCGTCGGAAATCTATCTATATATTCCTTCAATTCGACGACTTCTTCGTCTGACATTCGCCTGATCTGCTCGAATAGGTCTTCGCGGGTGTCTGTCATCCTTGCACCTCCAATTGGGCTTCCCTTAAGCTAGCAGAGTCGGTTGTTGATTGGTGGCGCCGAGGATACCAGTCGGCCCAGTCGCCCAATTGTGCCACCAGCCTGAGACTATTCTGCGAAGCGCGAAGCCCTGTCGCCATCCCCAAGCTCGTTGACCACTGACCCACTCCGCATGCCAATGAGGGAAGAACGGTGAACTTGTGTCGGTTCATGGTCGTCGCTCGGTCGAACTCGCGCGGTGATACGCTATTTCTTCCCCACAGGAACTGACATGCCTGCATCTTCCGTTGCTGTCTCGCGTTGTCGCGACGGTCTAGATCCCGATAGCGATCAGCACTGTTCGTACGCTCGCACGATGCCAACCTTCAATCACCACTTCTGCGGCCATCTGGTGCCGATGGGGCAACGTTCAACATACATGCCCTATACGGGGTCCGCACCATGAACCCGTCGGTCGTTCGACCGGGGTCCGAGCAGCCAGAGCTGTCGGTCAATGTCCGAGACGGCCTAGTCGATACGCTGAGACTGGACTTGGTAGGCCCGGGAGCGGAGCTTGGCCAAGTGCGAGAGCGACTGCCCTGGCGCGGGGGCCGAGTTCGGCCGTCCACTTGGTACCTCACCGGCTTCATCGTCCCGCGCAACCAAGACGAGCTGCACCGTTCCGAGCAACACGTCGATGCCAGCGACGATCTGGACGAGACACCGTCGGCGCTCGGGGCGACAGAGGACTCAAGCGAAGACGAGAAGCCCGCGCACAGGGGCTACTTTCCGACATCACTCGGACTGAGCTTCCTCGTGAGCGGCGAGACCCGTCGTCTGAAGGTCACGATCCTTTGGGGTGACTACGACCTTCGAAAGGTGGGCGAATCGCGGCTCTGGTGCAGAACGCCGCGCGAGGAGTCGTGGGTTCCGGAGGTGCCTGAGCCCGGCCGACTGGGCGAATGGCAGGTCCCGGACTCGAACGGTTTGACAGTCCAAGTGGTTGTTCGTTCTGTTCACTCCACCTTCATAGACAGCGACGACTCTGGGGTCCGTGCAGTGTCCATATTTTTGGTCAATCGACGCAGGGCCGGGCCCAATCAGCCGACGGACGATCACCTGTATGCATTCCAGCCCGAGATCATGGTCACATCCGACCATCCCTTCCCCTCAAGGCCGATGGTGCAGGGTTCGGCTTCGGAGCACTGGGACGATGCAGTTGCGGCGCTTCACTACTCCGACACTCCGGAATACGCAACTGGACACGGTGTGTCAGCGGACTGGGAAGTCGACAACGGGCAGTGCCGACTGGTCCGCACCTCTTGGATCGGGGAAGCCCACGTCGAGGTTACCTCGACATCAAACATCCCGGGACCGCAATTGGGCATGGACGCGTTAGGCGGTGTCGAGACCGCTGACGAAGTCCACTCCGCGCTTGATCCTCTTGTGGAGCGCTACCGAGACTGGATCGCCGAGCAGTGCAGCGGACTCGATTCTCTGCCGAGCGAACACCACGAGACCGCCGAAGAGCTGCTCCGCTTGGCAGGAATCGCAGCGACCCGAATCGAGGCCGGGGTCGAGCTGCTTGCGACGGACCCGGACGTTCTCGATGCGTTCAGGGTGGCGAATCGGGCCGTGGGAAGAGCTCTCAAGCGACGGCTTGAGATCGGAGCGCCAAGATGGCGACCCTTCCAACTCGCATTCATACTCCTCAACCTTCCCGGAATCGCAGACCCGCACGACAGTCACCGATTGACTGTCGACCTGCTCTTCTTCCCGACCGGGGGCGGTAAGACCGAGGCCTACCTCGGATTGGCCGCGTTCACCATGGTGCTCCGGAGGCTGCGGAAACCGTCCAACAATGGTAGGGCAGCTGGCGGAGTGAGTGTCGTGATGCGCTACACCCTTCGCCTTCTCACTCTCGACCAGCTGGCACGTGCAAGCGGCCTAGTGTGTGCCCTTGAGCTTGAGCGTCGTGAGGTCGAAGATCGATACGGGACCTGGCCCTTCGAGATCGGCCTGTGGGTCGGTTCTGCCGCCACTCCTAATCGGATGGGACGAAAGGGTAAATCGAGGGGAACTGCCCGAGAGAAGGTGAACCACTTCAAGAGCGATCCTGCTAGGAACTCATCTCCCATCCCGCTCGAAGAGTGCCCGTGGTGCCGCCAGAAGTTCCAGCCGGAATCGTTCAATCTTCACCCGAACTCCGACAACCCCACCGACCTCTTGATCAATTGCACGGACCTGGACTGTGAATTCTCAGAAAGGCCGCTGCCGATCATCGCGGTAGACGAGCCACTCTATCGTCGCCTTCCCGCCTTCCTCATTGCGACGATCGACAAATCTGCCGCACTTCCGTGGACTGGTGAGAGCGGTGCCCTCCTCGGGGGCGCCGACCGCTTCGACGGGGAGGGGTACTATGGCGCGGGCACGCCAAGAAAGGGCGCACCGCTCGAATCCCGCCTTCTGCCCCCCGACTTGATCATCCAGGACGAGTTGCACCTAATCTCGGGCCCCCTAGGGACCATGGCCGGACTGTACGAGACGACCATAGAGGCCCTGTGCACCGCGGCCTCGGGCGACGCTCGCACGAAGCCAAAGATCGTTGCTTCGACAGCGACCATCCGGCAAGCCAAGAACCAGATACAGGCGCTCTTCGGCAGATCCCAAACCCAAGTGTTTCCACCACCCGGTCCTGACCGGCGAGATTCCTTCTTCGCTCACACCGTCAGGCAGGAGGATGAGCCCGCCAGAAGATACCTCGGGGTCTCCGCCCAGGGGCGGAGTGCCAAGGTGGTCACCCGAAGGGTCCACGTGGCACTCATGGGAGCCGCGATGCGTGCCTATCTGGAGGCTGGCGGTGATCAGAACGGGGACAATCCGGCAGACCCGTACATGACAATCGTCACCTACTTCAACGCACTCCGTGAACTGGGTGGCGCACGGCGAATCCTAGAAGAGGAAGTCCAGAACACGATCAAGACGATCGGGTCGCGGAAACGCCACGGCGAGAAGAGAGGGCTGTTCAGGGATCGACTGAGATTCTCCGACATCGTGGAGCTGACATCGCGCGTCTCCACCGCCGAAGTAGCGATGGCAAGGCGCGCGCTCGACACTAGCTTCAAGCTCAGGCCTGAAAAGGGCACCCGGGTCGTCGATTGTGCGCTCGCAACTAACATGATCTCGGTCGGCCTTGACATTCCCCGGCTGGGGCTCATGGTCGTGGTGGGTCAGCCCAAGACCGCCTCCGAGTACATTCAGGCCACCAGCCGAGTCGGCCGGGAGTCAAAACGGCCCGGCCTAGTAGTGACCCTGCTCAACACGTACAAGCCCCGGGACCGCTCCCACTACGAGCGTTTTAGGCACTTTCACGAGACCTTCTACCGGGCCGTCGAGGTTGCCAGCGTCACACCGTTCGCGGCCCGGGCGCTGGACCGGGGTCTGGCTGGCGCCCTTGTGGCTCTCGCCCGCCACGCTGAGGACGGCATGACACCGCCCGCTGGCGCCGGGCGCATCAGGGACTTTCGCGCGAGCCTACATCGCCTCGCGACGGAAGTATTTCGTGATCGAGTTACGGATCAGCCGACGCTCTCGGAAGATGAGGACAGGGATGCGCAACTGAAGAGCGTCTGCAATCGAATCGACGGCCTCTTGGATGACTGGGCCCAAAAGTCCTCCGGGGTCGGCGCCGGGAGCAATCTTCGCTACCAGAAATTCGAGGATGGCGGCAGGACAAACCCGGTCTTGCTGCACGGGAGGGTCGAAGGAATCGCCCAAGCTTTGCCTGGTGAGAGCTTCAGGGCGAACCGGTCCCTGCGGGATGTCGAGCCAGCGGTCGATTTGGCACTCTTGGAGTCCTGAGGATGGCCGCGAGCTCTACCCGAAACAGGCCGAAGCGAATCGGGGAGATTCGTTCGAGCCAGGTAATCACAACCTACGGTCCCGGCGCACTGCTGGACCTTCCGCGACACTCTGTGATCGTTGCAGGACTAGACACTTGGCGACCGCGAGGTGGCGCCTCCAAGCAGGACCTGCGGATCGACGAGCCGCGTCTAACCGACAAGATCCGGCGAATTACAGGCATCGGTGCCCCAGAGTTGTATCGGCCACCACCCCAGCTGGATCGAGGTATGTTCCGCTCTGGGCTGCAGAACGGACATGTTGCGGTTCGCCTCTTTCCGGAATGGTTCGTGGTCCAGCGTCCTGATTCCACCGCCAATCCGGCGGCGCAGAGGCGGCACTGGACATCCCGACGCCTCGTTCCGCGGAGGCACCTCGAGGGCGAGAGATTCGAAGGAAGACCTGTCGTCGCAACTCGGTTCGTCAGGTCCTGCCCCAAGGGCCATGTCGACGATCTGGATTGGCGTCACTTTGTGCATGAGGGGCACACGAATTGTGGACAGTCGCTCTGGCTTGACGAGCGCGGCCAGTCTGGTGACCTCGGCGACCTGCACGTACGCTGCAATTGCGGTAAGCAACGTCCCCTCTCTGACGCTCTTCGATGGAGAGAGAAACCACTCGGAACATGCAGCGGACGACGGCCTTGGCTCGGACCGCACGCGGCTGAGGAATGCGACGAGCCTAGTCGGCTTCTGATCCGCACCGCCAGCAATGCCTACTTCTCGCAGGTCCTGCGAGTGCTTTCAATTCCCGAGGGCGATGCGTCGTTGAGAAAGGACGTGGATGCCAACTGGGAGGTCTTGCAGGCGGTCGATTCCGCTGCGCGTCTGGCAGCATTCGCAGTAATCCCAATGATCAGTGCGCTCATCGCCAAGTACGGTGAGCAAAGAATCCTCAAGGCGATAGAAGACAAACGGAGCGGCCCGACGTCAGACGTGCCGGCCAAGCTGGCCGAGCTCGACGCCTTTCTCAATGTGCCTGAAGGCTACGGTGACGATATCCCTATCGACCCCGATTTCCATGCCCGGCGGTTACCTCGCCAGCATTGGAGCCGTTCCGCAGTCTCGGACGGGATCGCTTCGGTAGTCCAGTTGCATCGGCTAAGAGAGGTTTCCGCCCTAATCGGATTCACGAGGTTTGAAGCGGCGCTGCCGGGTGTCGACGGAGAGTACGGTAGCGACACCGATGTCACCCGGGCTGATCTAGACGAAGATCCGAAGTGGTTCCCGGCTGTCGAGAACCGCGGGGAGGGTGTGTTCATCTCCCTCGACGCCGATGCAGTCGCTCGATGGCTGAACCGTCCTGCCGTGCAACAACGCGTGAAGGACCTCGAATTGGGCCATGCCGAATGGCTCAAGCGTCGACAAAGGAGTGAACCCCCGTTTCCCGGCGGTCCATACGTGCTACTTCACACTCTGGCACATTTGCTGATGCAGTCAATGTCCTTACGGTGCGGGTATCCGGCAACTTCGATTCGAGAGAGGATCTACCTCGACGAAGAACAATCCCGCTACGGCTTGCTGCTCTACACAGCGAGCCCCGACTCCGACGGAACATTGGGCGGACTTGTGCAACAGGCGCTTCACATCGAGGATCACCTCAAGATGGCACTGAGAGCTGGAGAGCTGTGCTCGAGCGACCCAATCTGTGCTCAGCATTCACCCAGCGACAGTCTCGATGAGCGGTGGCTGCACGGGGCGGCGTGCCACAACTGCGCTCTTATCGCCGAAACGTCCTGCGAAATGCGAAACGAGCATCTGGACCGGGCACTCGTCGTCGCTACCGTCGTCAACGCCAAGGCTGAGTTCTTCGGCAGTACGACATGATTGACGCACTCGCCGAGATCCCATCACCTACCTGTCGGCGCTTGGCCGCTGCTCTTGAGTCTGGCCTCCTTGCACCGCCGTACTCGATGGCCAGCGTGCACTCCACAATTGGCACGCGCAATGCGACGGTCTTGGCGGTCTTGCGAGAGTGGGAGCGCATGGGTGTTCCAGGCCCTGCGGCGGCGGCGTGGCTTCGCAGCTTAGAGCGGGCCAAGTCGACCATCGCACAGCCAACCTTCGTCTGGACGGGCCCGGAAGCAGTCGGCCTCCATTCCCGAGACACGCGCCAAGTCTACGATGAGCTGATCACGAACTTCAAGAGGTCAATCGTCATTAGTACCTTCGCGTACTTCGATGGCCGGGAACGCTTCAAGGAACTCGCGGCAAGGCTGGACCGAGACAGCGACCTCCGCGTTACCCTTCTGCTCAACATCCAGCGCGGCCGTCACTCAACGACCAAGGCGTCAGACCTAGTGCGGCGCTTCGCCAGTCGATTCTGGGAGTCCGACTGGCCAGGCCAAGCTTGCCCCGATGTCTTCTACGATCCCCGCTCGTTGGATCAAGACGCGAAGGGAGTCCTGCACGCCAAAGCGGTCATCGCCGACAACGAAGCCATCTTCATCACATCGGCCAACCTCACAGAAGCAGCACTGGATTGGAACATCGAGGTTGGAGTGCTGCTCAGAGACAGGACTCTCGCACTGACGGCCTCCAAGCACTTCATGGCATTGATCGACCAAGAGAGGCTAATGCCGCTTCCCCAAGCTTGAGACCCCACAGGAGTCGCCCAACTCCGACAACCCGCGCTGAGGAATCGGAGACTCCGCTGAACGGGGAGGTCCAGACGAGAGTCGAACCGCCGAACAGCAACCGAGTCGGAGGTTGACTACGCTCTGGGTGCCGGGATTACCAAGCACCAGCGGAGACCGTGCCTACATCCCCCACGCGATGATGCTCGGCGTTCGTCCGCTCCGGTACCTTGCCCAACCGCCAAGGTCGCGTTGGCCTTGCTAGACTCCGGTAGCCGCAGCGCCGGACACTCAGCAAGTTCTCTGGTGAACTTCGGCTAGACTCGAACACGCCGTGCAACACAAGCTCTACTACGGCTGGTGCATCGCCGCATCATGCTTCTTCATTCTGGCAATGACCGTTGGCATGCCGATGTACGCGATGCCATTCTTCTACGACCACTACATCGCTGAGTTCGGATGGAGCCGGGCCCAAACAACTTCCGGGTTCTTCATCTCGACCTTGTGTGTGCTGCCGGTCGTCGGGCTACTGCTCCATAGGTTCCGCCCGAGGCACCTCATCATGTTCGGAGCTGTCTCCTTCTGCGCAGCCTTCAACTGGCTCGGCACGATGCAGGGGTCGTTGCTCTCGTACAGGCTGGCTTGGTGCCTAGTCATGGTGGCCTTTGTCTGCTCCGGGCCCGTACCTAGCCAAGTGCTGCTCGGAAGCTGGTTCGACCGCAACCGAGGCAAGGCAATGGGGCTCGCGTACTTGGGTCTGGGAATCGGCGGCGCCATGTCGCAGAAATTTGTGGCTGGCCCGCTAATCGAGGCCTTTGGATGGAGAGTCGCACTGCAATCGATGGGCTTCCTGATTCTGCTGGTCGTGCCGGTCGCCCTGTTCGCGCTCCGGGACAGGCCCGCCGACATGGGTCTGGATCCGGAGCCGCCGGCCTCTGGAGTCGCGGTCTCGAGTGTCCCGGCGCTCGGTTTCCTGCGACTGCTTGCCCGTCACCCGTTCTGGCTGCTCACGGTAGGGTCGTTCCTTAGCATCGCGGCCATAGGGGCTGTCAATCAGCACATGAAGCTGCTGTTCTTGGATGCAGAGCTCTCGGCGGGTCTGGTTGCCGACACGACCTTTGTGATCCTCGCCTCGAGCCTCGCAGGGCGCGTGATTACGGGCTGGCTGGCCGACCGCCTAAGTAAGAAGATGGTCATGGTGGCGGCCTACCTATTGGTGGCCCTGCCGGTTCCACTGCTGTACTTCATAGACCAGCCCTCGATGCCGCTCGTGTTCGGCGCCTGCTTCGGATTCGGCTTGGGGGCCAACTACATGCTGATCCCGTTGATGGCGGCGGAACTGTTCGGCCCTGCATCGCTGGCCCGTGTGATGGGGATTGTCTGGCCCATGGGACAGGTTGGGCAGGCAACCCTGCCGTTCTTTGTGGGTGCGATGCATGACCGTGCCGGCGGTTACGACGCGGCTTTGGCAGTCATGTTCGCGATTGGGCTGGCCGGGGCGTTGTGCATTGCTTTGCTGCCGCGTCGGGGTGGCCTTACGAACGGTGCTTCAGCCACGTGAGGCTGCGCGTTGCCGAGTGGGTCAGTCCCTCCGATCGTCTTCCTCGGTTCGGTAGTTCCGAACGGGTGCATTCCCACGCCAGCCGGTGCCATTTCTAGTAGGCCCCATGATCTGGCTAGGTGAGTGCTAGGGCACAGGGCGGATCGGACCTTCTCCCATCGGCGAAGCCTCGAGTTGCTGCCATGGACACATACCCGGTCGTACGGACTCGAATGACAACAGGGTGCTCGTGATCGTGAGAGATCAGGCCGAGCAACGCATCCTCGGGTAGAATCGCCAAGTTCGACATGTTGGGAGAGCCCAAGGAGTCCCAATGGAGATCTGACCGTGCTCCGAGGATCACTGCCGCTTCACACCGGCGCGTTCTTGGGGCCAACGATCGAATCGGGATTGGAGTGATTGGATGCGGGCTCCGAGGATTGGTCCTAGGGCGGTACGTTGGCGGCACCGGGCGCGCGGAAGTGCGCGGCGTGTCCGACGCCTACCGGTTGAGGAGCCGACGAGCTGCTGCCAGCCTCGGTCCTGAGGCCAAACCGTTTGCGACCCACGGCGAGATTCTCGACAGCAAGGACATCGACGCTGTCGTAATCAGCACTCCCGACCATTGGCACGCCGAGATGGCAACAGAAGCAGTTAGGGCGGGCAAGGACGTCTACTTGGAGAAGCCCGTCACGCACAGCCTGGAGGAATGTGAGGCCTTGCTTCGGGCTGTGGAACGGTCGGGGCAGGTGGTGGCGAGCGGGACGCAGCAGCGCAGTTGGAACCATTTCTTGGAGGCAAAACAGCTGGTTGACGAGGGTGTCCTCGGGAAGGTGAGTTTCGTAAGGTGCCACTGGTCGCAGGACTACTCGCGAATGCGGTCCGGGCCGAGTCCGCCGATCGACACGGATCACCTGGACTGGGAACAGTGGCTCGGTCCCGCCGCGAGCACGCCCTTCGATCCGGCCCGGTTTCGATTCTGGCGATGCTTCTGGGACTACGGGGGAGGCAGCGTAGCGGACCTGATGACCCATTGGATCGATGTTGTCCAGTGGTTTTTAGACAGTCCGCGGGCCGAGAAGGTGCAGGCCGCCAGTGCCACCTACGTTCAGGAATGGATGGAGCCCCCCGACACTGTCGTAGCGACGATGGAGTACCCCGAAGGGTACATGGCGGTGTTCGAAGGCAACATGACGTTTGGGTTGCTGGGGTGCGGCATTGAGTTTCGCGGGGATCGGGCGATGATGTCCATCAATCGGGTTGGCTACTGGGTATACGAAGAGGGAACAAGACCACTGGAATCAGTCACCCTGCCAGAGCCCAAGTATTGCTTCGAGCGCTCTGACCACACTTCGCGTGATGAGCGAGTCGACGGCACCGGAACTCTTGACAATGTCAGGAACTGGGTCGATTGCATACGTGACCGCAAGCGCCCGAATGCCGACATCCAAGCGGCCGTGGAATCCGCGGCGACTGCGCACTGGGTCAACCGGGCAGTCCGGAGGAGAAGGCCCCTCTCCATCACCCCGTAGCAGCCTACCGCGTCAGGAATCGGTTGGGCGGCAGGTCAGACTGGACAGGTTCGTTGCCTAGAGGATTGGAGGGCATCGACCGAGAGGCGGAAGGTGTCCTGTGCCTGAAGAAGCACATGAAGGCACGCATGAACTGGAATTGCCTCGAATGAATGCAACTGCGACCCTTCACGCTACTGTTTGCAACTGAGCTTGCTTGTTTTCGAGCGACTGGCCTAGCCGGACCAACACTGCGGCCGATTCCCCACGCCTGCCGCTTGGGCTGCTCGCGTCCCATCGGCAGTCCCTCACTCACTGTGCATACTCTCGCATCTTGGCTGTGCCCGAGTGGCCATTTGGCCTGATTCCCGCTGGATCGGACCGGTTTCCGGAGGGTTGCAGCCCCTCATGTGAGGGAGTATGGATAGTCAAACAGGTTGGCATCTATACTTCATCCTGATGCCCGCACGCTCTCCCAAGATGCTCATCGATGCCCTGGCCGGCCCGGCCCCGCTCACCTTCCCGCAGCTCCAGGCCGCCCTCGACGGGGCCTCCCCCGCCACCACCTCCCGCTACCTGCGCGGCGTTCCCTACCTGCGCAGCTACAACCACAACGGCCGCTTCTACACCCACGCCGATCCCCGGCGCTTCGACCACTTCGGCCTGTTCCGCCTCGACTCCGCCTGCTTCTCCCGCGACGGCAGCCTGACCGCCACGGTCACCCGCCTTGTCCAAGAGGCCGAGGCCGGCTGGACCCACAAGGAACTCCGCTCCCTGCTGCACGTGCCCTCCCACGCCTGCCTGCTGTCCGCCGTGCAGAACAAGCGCATCCTCCGCGAGCGCAGCGATGGCGTCTACCTCTACCTGTCCGCCGATCCGCAAGTTGCCGAGCGGCAGCGCCACGCCCGCCGCAGCCGCGAGGCCCGCGCCGGCCTCGCCGCCGACCTGGACCCCTCGCTGGTGATCGAGGTCCTAGTGGCCCTGATCCGCAACCCGAACTCGTCGCCGGCTCAGCTGGCACGCCGCTTGCGGGGCCACTCCCCGCCCATCCGCCTGCATCACATCACGGCCGTCCTGCAGCGCTTCGACCTCGAACAGGTCGCCGAAAAAGGGGGGCCTGCAGCCTGCTGATCCTGCTGGAGTCCCGCCCCCCGACACCCGCCTGGCCCAAGCAGCGCATCCGCCGCGCCCTGCAGGCACGCCAAGGCCTGCCGGTGATTGACTTCTTCCCCTCCGTCCGCCACTGCCCCGGCTGCAGCGGCGAACTGCGCGTCCAGAAGACCAAGACGCGCTCGCTCGCCACGCTCGCCACCGGCACGCTGCTAGCCCGGGAAGTCCGGCTGCAGTGCCCGCGCTGCCCCGCTCCGCCACTCCTCTCCCAGCAGCTCGCCGAGCTGGCCCCGCCCGGCCAGCGCTTCGGCTACGACCTGATCGTCTGGGTCGGGCTGCAGCGCTACCACCACATGCGCCAGCGCCGGGAAATCGCCGCCGACCTCGCGGCCCGCGGCATCGCCGTCTCCACAGGCTCCCTGTCCGCCATCTGCGACCGCTTCCTGCTTCTGCTGCAGGCCCTGCACCGGCACCGCGCTCCCGCCCTGCGCGCCGCCATGCCGCATGGCTATCCCCTGCACCTCGACGCCACCTGCGACAAGGGCAGGGGCGGACTGTTCCTGTGCCTGGACGGATGGCGCCGCTGGGTGCTGCACGCCGTCCGCATCCGTTCCGAGAATGCCGCCGAAATGCGCCCCGCCATCGAAACGACCCTAGCCGTGTTCGGCCAGCCGGTCGCCTGCATGCGCGACCTCGGCAGCGCCATCGCCAAGGCTGTCGCCAGCTGCCTGCAGCCCGGCAGCGCCGAGCTCGTGTGCCACTTCCATTTCCTTGCCGCCGTCGGTCGCAAGCTGCTCGATGCGGACCACTCCGCCCTTAACCGTGCCTTGACCCAGCTGCGCATCCGCTCCGGACTGCGCAGCCTGCTGCGACCGCTGCGGGCCCAGGCCCGCCAGCCCGCCGCAGACGCTCGCCAGGTGGATCTCCCGGCCCTGCTGCTGTGGACCCTGCAGGGGGACGGCCGCAAGCAACCGCCCTATCCCTTCTCCCTGTCCCACTGGGAGCTCTACCAGCGCTGCCGCCAGTTCGACGAGTTGGCCCGCAGGCGCCTGCCCCGTCCCCGCTCACAGCTTGAGCAGGGCACGCTCGAGCAGGTCCGGGACCTGCTCGAGCCACTGTCCTGGGACAACCTTGGCCTGCCCGCCATTGCCGCCCGCATCCAGACCCGCCAAGCGCTGTTCGGCGAACTGCGCAGCATCCTGCGCCTGCGCCACGACGAATTGCGCGGACGCAAGCCCGGCCCGCCGCCCTCCCCATCCGAAAGCGTCGCGCTGCTGGAATCGGTCGCCAGCCGGGTCACCCGATTCCGCGGGCAGCTCCGCCAGCGCATGCAGCAAGCCGACAAGGCGGGCACCTCGGCGGAATCCGTCGTGCTCCGCTATCTGGACCGCTATCGCGACCAGCTCTTCGGGCATCCCGTCGCACACGACGAGAGCGGACGCCCCGTGGCGGTTGTCGAGCGCACCAACAATCCTGCCGAGCACTTCTTCGCCGGCGGCAAGCGCCGCCTGCGTCGGCGCCTGGGGCATGCCAACCTCGGTCGGGCCATGCAGGACCAGCCCGCGCAAGCCGCCCTCACGGCGAACCTGCTCGACCCGCAGTACGTCCAGATACTCTGCGGGACCCTCGAGGACCTGCCCCGCGCCTTCGCCGAACTCGCCACATCAGACGTTGATTGGAGCGCAGCCGCCCTGGATCGCCCCCGGCCTGACTCTCAGCTGCAACGCCGGATCCGAGCTTGGGAAACGGACGCCAAGAGTCCTCCCTCCGTGCCCCCGGCTTCTGCTCTCGAGACTGCTCAGAAGTCCTCAACGCCCGTCAGCCCAACTGAAAACTGACGCGGTAGGTAGCAGCAGTGCGAGCGACCATCTGTCCCCCGCTCGGAACTGGCGCCCGACCGAGAGACGAAGGCCATCATGCCCAGTCTGAGGTTCGATGTTCACGCCTCGGGGAGCGGAGATCTCGAAGTCTCGCCGTGTTGGGGGGAAGGGCGCAGAGTGAACTTCGATGGTGCAGAGTTCCTCGAGCGACTCAACGAGCTATTGGAGTCTCATAGCCATTTGGACATCGCTACGGGGTGGGCCACATGCGGTCGGCAGGCGCAGACTGAATGCGGCGCAAGTCGGCGTCCGCGCCATTGTTCAGATGCTCAGGATGCGCAATGCGCGGATGCCTTGGAGAGCGTGCACTTGACCATTCACGACAACCATCGAGTCCTCAATGGGTCGCTTACATCGAGTGGGATGGACCGAATGCTGTGGCCCCGGAGAAACGATCCCCCAAGCACCGCAAGCAGTCGACCATGGAGCCGTCAGGATCTGCCGCAAGCCGTTGCAGTAAGGACTGCCCTGTGTCATCCCCAGTGGGCGAGGAGCCGACTAGACTCGAAGGATCCAGCCGCGTTCCGATTTGCGTCCCAAGCAGTATAGGGAATCTTCGAGAATTGGGCACGTGTGCGATAATCGTCGCGGCAGAATGAGCATGAAACGATTCAATGAACAAGCGGAACCACCACCGGGACGATTGAGCCGCCGGGGCTTTCTTGGAATCGCTGGAGCCCTCGCGAGTTCCAGCAAGGCGGTTGTCGCACAGCAGCCTTGGCCGGTCGAATCGGGTCTCGAGATTACCGATGTGCGGGTCGTCAGAACACGCCCGAGGAATCGTCTGCCTTCATACGAACCTACCCCAGGTTCGTACTGGACCACCCGCGAGGCAGCCCGGCCCATAGAGATTCACGGCGAGTACACCGGAAAACGTGGCCCGGGCTCTAAGTGGATGCCCGACAGGTCGCTCGGCAGCGTGATCGTAGAGATCAGCACAAACAAGGGAGTGACGGGGTACGGTCGGGCTGGATCGGCGGCCGGGCCCTTCGTTGAGCCCGCTCTTAAGAGGCTGCTCGTCGGCAAGAATCCGTTGGCTGTCGAACGCCTTTGGGACGTAATGTGGCGCGCGACCCTCTTCTACGGGCGAGCCGGGGCGGTAGTGCATGCGATCAGCGGAGCGGATCTCGCGTTGTGGGACATCGCCGGCAAGGCGTTCGGCGTCCCCGTCTACAAGCTGGCGGGTGGGCGGACTTGGGATCGACTCCCGTGCTATGCCACGGGGAACGACGTCGAGCAGAGCCTCGAATTCGGCTACACAAAGGTCAAGCTGGCGCTCCAGTACGGTCCGGCGGACGGCCGCGATGGGCTCAAGAAGAACGCAGAGCACGTGAAGCGCACGCGCGAGCTTGTGGGGCCGGACGGCGAAATCATGATCGATTGCTGGATGGCGCTCAACGAGGCATACACCATCCAGCTGGCAGAAGCGCTGGAACCATATCGCGTGTACTGGCTCGAAGAAGTACTGATGCCGGACGAGTATGAGGGTTTCGGCCGCCTTAATTCCCAGATCACTTCGACGTTCCTAGCGACTGGCGAGCATGAGTACACGCGCTACGGATTCGGTCGCCTCGCACACTATGGAGCGGTCGACATCTGGCAGCCGGACATCAACTGGTGCGGCGGCATGAGTGAGATGAGAAAGATCGGGGCCATGGCGCTCGAGCGAGGAATCCCGTTGGTTCCTCACGCAGGAGGAGCGGTCGATTGCACTCACTTCCTCGCTACGTTCCCACAGCTGACCTGGGCGGAAACAACGATCCCCGCGCCCGGGGGCCCGAAGAGCGTATACGAGATGTTCGCCGAGCAGCGCCGCATGACCCGCGGCCCCGAAGGAGTGTACATCCAGCCATCGGAGGAACCCGGTTTCGGCTGGGATTTCGAGGTTATTGGCTGACGCGGCATCGGCACGAGTGCCCCGTCTCTAGGCCGAAGTTCCAGCCCTGAGCGGCCATCACGGCCTCTGAAAGCGGCCTCTCTGCGCCATCGCTGAAAGCCTCGGTTGGCTCTCGCTCGGCTTTGGATGCGATCCGACATCACACTGGCAGGGCCCCCACCAGCCCCCGCACAGGGTCTGAATGTGAACCGAGGATTGAGCCTTACGACTTGTCGCGTGCGTGAATCTTCCAAGAGCTTGAGGGACAATTTGCGAGACCATCCCTGACTCCGACCTGCTCGTCCCGATGGGTCCTGTCCCTTCCGCACTCACCCTAGGCCTCATCGGGCCTCATCGCCCCGTCTGCGGCTGGCTTGCCTGAGCCTGTCCCGCCCTGGCCGCCTTCCCGGTTGTCTCCGGCGTGTTCGACACTGGGAACATCCGCCACAGCTCGAACACCTTCCGCTGCAGGGCCGACGTCTCCGTTTGCTTCCAACGGTAGCCGTATACCCCGTCGCCCTTGCCACATTGCCGCTACAACTAAGCGAGGGAATAAGTCGGCATGGCCCGGTTCGAGTCCCTGCCGCGGCCCCCGGACCAGCGCCGGCTCTCCTGCTTGCGCTCGTCCGCCGACCCCTGCGTGGTCCGCACCCACATCTCCGGCACGCCCTGCCGCAGGACGCCGCGCGCCCGCTCAAGCGTGGATGGCTTCAGCAGGCTAAGGCCGATTCGCACTACCGCTGTTCCGCACGAATGCACTGCTCTGTGGTAATCATGGAGTGGCGCTACACAGACCCGTCTCCAACCCCTCGGGAAACTATGGATTGCGCATTCGCCGAGCGGTGCCAATGCCCGCCATGCAACCCGCCAAACGACCGCCCACCACGCTGGCCCGGCTTGCCACGATCCGTTCCTTGCCGCTCGAGGAGCGCCTAGTCCTTGAACTGCTCGCGGTCGTGCGCCGCTCGCTCAAGACGGCCGAGGCCGTGCATCTCTGCCAGACTGCTGGCCTGAAGGCCCCGAGCGGCAGACGCTTCTCGGTGACCGCGCTCCGGAAGCTCTTCCGGGAGTTCCGCTCAACCTACCTGCTAATCGATACCCGAACGGGTGTCTCGATGGAGAACGACCTTTCCCAGGGGATCATCCAGCAGGCGGCCCAAGAGGGGCGCCTAGACCGGACTTGGGAGGTTCTCAAGAACTTCGACCCGACCCAGGATCCCGCCGACCCTCGCTACTGGGGGGACACGGATCGGAGCGCTTGGAGGCATCGTGTCCGCATGGCCGTGCACGCCAACGATCGCGCACTGCTCGACAGAATCCGAGTAGAGGTCCGGATCGACGACATCCGCTGGAACCCTGCCTCGCGGAGTGCGCTGCGAGATCTGTTCACCGAGCACTTCGATCGGGACTGGATCGCATCACGGCTTCCCGAGATCCGAGACGAAGGGCTGGCGGGCTGCATCTCCGCAGAGATGGACGGTTACGGCCAAGGCCGCAGGGACGGAAACTTCGCCCGGAATATGTGCGAGCGCCCTGACGTGAGCCGGGAGCTCTGGGAGCTGGGGGTCCAGCGCGATCTTCTGCGCGGGGACATCCCAAGCGCGCGGGCCCTGCTGGCGGCTGACAGATGGGGGTGCAAGGATCCTTTCCTAGCCTGGATCGACTGTGTACAAGGACGGCGCGAAGCAGCGATTGAGGGATTCCGCAAGACGATCGGAGCGGACCCCATCGAGTGCGACCCGTGGTTCGCTCCCCTGTTCGTGCTGTCGCTGATCGGCACGGGGGAATTCGACATGGTGGACGAGGCGTCTCGGTTCGTCAGCAGAGCGTTCCCCACGGAGTTCAAGGACTCGACCGCACCTCCGTACACGGAGGACAGCAGGGTTACGTACGGAAGAGTGCTCCGATGCCTCATCGACCGGGCGCAGGGCAAACGTGAATCGGCGCGTGCCCGAGCCAAGAAGGTTCGCAGAGCAGGACTCTGGGGCGCGGCTCCGCTCCCCCTGCTACTCGGACAGATGGCCCTCAACTGGGCCCTAAAGAACGGCGACCAAACCCACCTCCATATGGGGCTCCAGTCCGCGCGCGCCTATGGCTACAGGTGGCTCGAGGCGGAATACCTCGCGACGCTGCGGCGCTTCTCCTCGGCGAACGACAGGAACAGAAGGCTAGGCTACCCGCCGAAGCCGGTCCAAGAATGGCACGCGCCACTGGTGGATTGCCTAGTTGCTCTTCCGGACTGGAAGGCAGGCCTGATCTCCCTGAAGCGCATCCGCCGCGGGCCGCCCAAGAATGCCAAGAAGCAACCCAAGCGGGAGAAGCGATTGGCTTGGCTCGTGCGGGTGAATGCCGACGAGCCCGAACTTGAGGCTCGCGAGCAGTTGCGGACCCGCAGCGGGGGGTGGTCGAAGGGGCGCAAGG
Source organism: Bryobacterales bacterium (assembly GCA_965203925.1). GTDB lineage: Bacteria > Acidobacteriota > Terriglobia > Bryobacterales > UBA6623 > VXMF01. Next base: position 5,304,135 of record OZ241924.1, on the reverse strand, counting down.
TGGGGATCGGCCGCTTGGTGGAGGGCCGGGGCCTGCGCTACCTCTCGCAGCGCGACTGGGACGTATGCGAGGCGATCAGCGATGGGTACCGATATCACCCGGAGGGCTACGACTTTCGGGGCGCGTTCGGAGTGCTGGTCGGCCACCCCAATGTCTTCCACTTGGATTCTCCCACCACGCCCGTCGAGATCGTCCGCACCGCGCCCCAAGTTCATGTCTCGCAGCAGGGCCAAGGCATCGTGGTCCGTCTCAAGCCTCCGCCACCCAAGACGGGGGACTCAATCGTGCGCGCCGAGTCTGACACCCGCATCGTCTTCATGGCCTTCCAGCGGCAGCATCTTGATATCCACGGAATCGTGGGACGAGGTGGGCTGAGGCTGCCGAAGGAGGAGCGCCAGCAGCTCCGCCCCGCTATCGAGTCCCTGAGCAAGATCGTCACCGTCGAGTCGGATGTTGTGGGCCTCGTGCCAGCCGCTGCAAGAGCCGAGGCCGACGCCACTCCGGTCATGCAGATCACGCCCGTGGGCGACGGGATGCGCGTCGTGCCGGTAGTCCGGCCCTTCGGTAAGGACGGACCGTCCCTGCCGGCCGGCGCCGGCGCTCCGACGGTGTTCGCTCACCTCAAGGGGATCGGCCAGAGCCGCAAGAGGGATCTGGCCTTGGAAGAGCGGCAGCTTAACGAGGTGGCGTCGCAGTGCCCTTCGCTCTCGGACACGAACTGGGACGGGGCGCAGTGGGTGTTCGAGGGTACCGAGGCCTGCCTCGAGCTGCTGGACGATCTGCGGGCGATCGGGGACGCGGTCCGCGTCGTGTGGCCCAAGGGCGAGACGCTGCGCGTCACCCGCGAGGCGTCGACAGAGTCGCTCTCCTTGCGCATTAGGAGCGGAACGGACTGGTTCAGCTTCACGGGACGGCTGAAAATCGACTCCAAGCGCGTCCTCACGCTGCAGAAGCTCCTAAAGGCCATGGACCGTGCGTCTGGGCGCTTCATCCCACTCGGCAAGAACCAGTTCCTAGCCCTCACGGAGGACCTGCGACGGCGCGTCGACGCCCTTTCGAACGCGCTGGACAGGAAAGGCCGGCAGCTCCTGCTGCCCGTAAACCGAGCCCTCGCTTTGGAAGACGCGCTGGCGCAATCGGACTACGTCCACTCCGACGCAGCCTGGAAGGGACACCTCAAGCGCATCCGGGAGGCGCGAGCATTAGACCCGGCCGTGCCCTCGACGCTGCAGGCGGAACTGCGCCCATACCAGCTGGACGGCTTCCGCTGGGCGGCGCGATTGGCCGCTTGGGGGGCCGGAGCCTGTTTGGCCGACGACATGGGCCTCGGCAAGACGATGCAGGCACTTGCGGTCATCCTGACCCAGACTCAGGGCGGGCCGACGCTGGTTGTGGCCCCGACCTCCGTGTGCGGAAACTGGATCGACGAGACCAAGCGATTCGCGCCGACGCTGCGTCCCGCCCGGTTCGGCCAAGGGGACCGACGGGCGATGCTGGCCGAGGCTGGCCCGTTCGACGTAATCGTGTGCAGCTACGGCCTGCTGCACCACGAGTCCGACCTGCTCGCACAAACGGAATGGCAGGCTGTCGTGCTAGACGAGGCCCAAGCCATCAAGAACATGGACACCATGCGCTGGAAGGCCGCCGTGAAGCTCTCGGGGCGGTTCCGAATGATCACCACCGGGACGCCGATAGAGAACCATTTGGGCGAGCTGTTCAGCCTGTTCGAGTTTGTGAACCCGGGGCTGCTCGGCAAGCCCAAGGACTTCGGCGCCAAGTTCGCCAACCCCATCCACCATCGCCGGGACCAGACCGCCCGTATCCGCCTCCGTTCGCTGATCCGCCCGTTCATCCTCAGGCGCACCAAGGCGGTCGTGCTGGACCAGCTGCCGCCGAAGACCGAGGTCACTTTGCGCGTCGAGATGTCCTCCGAGGAGCGGGCGTTCTACGAGGCGGTGCGCCAGAACGCCCTTGAGGCGCTTTCGGGCGGGCAGTTCTCGCACATGCGGGTGCTGGCGCAAATCACCAAGCTGCGCCAGGCCTGCTGCAACCCGTTGCTGGTCAACCCAACGAGCGACATCCCCAGCTCGAAGCTCAAGACCTTCCTGTCCACGGTCAGCGAGCTGGTCGGGAGTCGGCACAAGGCGCTGGTCTTCAGCCAGTTCGTCCGGCATCTCTCGATCCTCCGCTCCGAACTGGACAAGCGGGGCATCACCTACCGGTACTTGGATGGATCGACCCCTGCCGGAAAGCGGAAGCAGGAGATCGACGCGTTCCAGTCCGGCCGGGGTGACCTCTTCCTGATCAGCTTGCGTGCCGGCGGGCAGGGGCTGAATCTGACCGCGGCCGACTATGTGATCCACATGGACCCTTGGTGGAACCCCGCGGTCGAGGACCAGGCCTCGGACCGCGCCCACCGCATCGGCCAGACCCGGCCGGTCACGATCTACCGCCTAGTGATGAGGGACAGCATCGAGGAGAAGATCGTCGACCTGCATGCGCACAAGAGGAAATTGGCGGACGACCTGCTTGCGGGGACCGAGCTGAGCGGCAAGCTCTCTGCTGACGAACTGCTGGCTCTCGTGCGCGGCGAGTAACGACCGAGCGAATGCTCAGGCCGGCCCGCACGGGCCACTCTCAAGGTCCAGCACCCTACTTGGCGCACACGCGACGCGGACAGATGCCGGGACTTCAGTCACAAACGGGGACGCAACCGCAGCCAATCTGCGGCGCTTGGATGGGACCGCAATTGTCCTAGGAACGCACTCTCAAGGCCCTTGGACCAAGCTCAATGCGCTGGAACTTCGGCCTAGAAGGTGAGCCGCAGTGCGAACTGGATCTGCCGCGGAGTGTTTGCCTGCCGGCCGATCACTCCGAACGCGCCGGTTCCGAAGCGAGTGTTCGGAGCGCCGAAGATCGGCGTGTTGGTCAGATTGAAGAACTCGGTACGAAACTGCACGGAAAACTCCTCACCAACGGCGAAGTCCTTGAAGACCGAGCAATCGATCTGCGCGACCCCCGGACGCCGGACGTCGGGCATCGTGCGGCCGACGTTGCCGAAGGTGAAGGGCTCCGGCTGGGAGAACACTGAGGTGTTGAAGTACTCGTCCAGCCGGTCGACGGCCGGTCCGCCCCGCTTGGCGCTCTGGCCGTTGTTGTCCGGGCGCTGCGTGCCGGGCTCGGCCAGCCCGGGCGAGCCCAGAGCCCCCGAGTTGTCCTGGGCGTTGACGACGATCAGCGGCGTACCCTTGGACAGTGTCCAGATTCCGTTGACTTGCCAGCCGCCCGCGAGAAAGTCCGCCAGCTTGCCCATGCCCCCGCCGAACCGGCGACCGCGCCCGAACGGCAGCTCGTACAGTGCGCTAAAGACGAACCTCTGGGACACATCGGTGACCGAAAGCGATCGTTCCGCCGCCCGGTTGTGCCACTGCTGGATGAATGCGTACGGGGGCAGTAGGCCCGTTCCTGAGGTTGACGAGTCGTCGATCAGCTTGCTGGCCGTATAGGAGGCTAGGAACGTGAGACCGTTGGCAAAGCGCCGGTCAATCCGGGCTTGCAGGGCATGGTAGATGGAGTTGGCGTAGGAGCCCTTCTCCAGCGAGATGTTCCGGAACTGGGGAAACGGCCGCAAGAGCTGGTTCCGCGCCACCGTTTGCTTGCTCAGGGGGGAACTGGGGTCGGTGATCACGCCGAAGAAGGGGTTCGAGACGCGTTCGAGCAGTCCGGCCCCGATGCGCAGATCCTCCTCCCGGAGCATGTTGGGCGAGGCAAAGTTCACGGACAGGCCGGTCCCTTTGGCACCCGTGTACCCGACTTCAAGCAGCAGATTGCTGACAATCTCGTGCTGAATGCTCAGGTTCCACTGCTGCACGTAGGGGCTTCTGTCGAAGATGTTGTTGGTCTGGAAGTTGTGTCCGGCGAACGACAGCAGTCCCCGCGAGCTTCCCGGCGGCAGGGTGTAGCCGTTCGGGAACGGGTCCGACAGGGAGTCGTTCGGCGTCAGGCCGCCGTCGAGCGAGCTCACGAACGCGGAGTTGGAGCTGAAGCCGGCGACGCCCCCGCCGCCAAGCGTGCCCGCCGCCGTCACCGCCGGTGGCGGGAAGAAGATCGCGTAGCCGCCGCGGAACACCGTGCCCGGCAGTGCCCGCCACGCGAAACCGAACCGCGGTGAGAAGTTGTTCCCGTCAAGGTCGAACTGCGCGTCGCGGTCCACCCCGACGAACTCGAGCCCTCCTCTGAGGTCGGGAAAGGCGGACACGGCAAGGGGGGATGCCGCCACCGGGTTGAAGACACTCAGCCGGTTGTAGCGCTCGCTGCGCGGCCAGTCCAGCCCGTAACGCAGGCCGAAGTTCAATGTGAGGGACGGGGAGACCTTGACGTCGTCTTGGACGTACCAAGCCACGTACGGGCTGTGGGTCGAGATTGCCTCGTCATGGGTCGCGAACCCGCTCGCGGGCGTGCCGAACAGCATCGACGCGACCGAGTTGCCGGCAATCGGCGTTCCTCGCGTGGGATCCGGGCCCTGTGTGAAGGCCGGGGAGAAGTTGAACTGCCCGGCAGGGTCTTGGCCTTGGAAGAAGTGCGTACGGTTGATCCTGGTTTCATGCCCGAACTTCAGCGTGTGTCGGCCGCGCACCCAGGCGAGCTTGAATTGAAGCCCATAGGATTGGAGCCGGAACCTCGCGAGGAACGACTCTCCCAGCGCGCCGAATCCCGGAACGACGAACGTGGTCAGCCCGCGGTTGTCGCTGAGATCGGCCAATTCGCGCGGAAGGCCGAGCGCATCGTTGATGTCTGTGCCAAACGAGTGCGACTGGCGGCGCGTGAACAGGTCTGAGTAGTTGATGCTGATGTCCGACAGGAGGTTGGGCCTGACGGTCCAGCTGTGGTGCCACGCCGCGCTGCGCCCCGGCCGGGGAATCGCGGCGGCGCCGGGCTGTCCCAGCGTACCGTAGAAGTTCGGCCGCCGGTCACCGTAGTCGCGATAGCTCCAGCGGAAGAATGCGGTGTGGGCATCCGAGTACCGGTGGTCTACCCGGACGTCGAGGTTGTCGTCGTCGGTTGCCGCGCTGCCAGCGGCGATGAAGTTGTTGATGCGGGCTGGCCCCGTCCCGGCGAGATTCGCCGCCGGATAGAGTGCCAATGCCCGTGTCGCGACGGGGTCGGCCCTCGCCGCCGGGATCGCGTTGTTCGGCACCGGATCTCGGACTGAGCCAGACCCGTCCGGGTTCGGACGCGTGCTGAACGGATCGTAGATCGTAACCGGTCTTCCAGCCCTGTTCAGCGTGTCTGAGAAGTCCCCTGCGATCTGGCCCGAGGACGGCACGGTCGCTGCTCTGGCCTGCTGCACCCTCTGCCTCAATCCCTCATAGCCTCCGAAGAAGAAGGTTCGGCTGCGGACCACGGGGCCGCCCAGCGTGAATCCGAATTGGTTTCGCTGGAAAACTCCCAGCTCGCGACCGGCGCGATTGAGGAAGAAGTTGTTCGCGTCAAGCCTGCTGTTCCGCACGTACTCGTAAGCGCTACCGTGGAACGCGTTGGAGCCGCTCTTCACCACCACGTTCATGACGCCCCCGGCCGTTCGCCCGAATTCCGCAGAGAAGGAGTTGGTCTGGACCTTGAACTCCTGAATTCGGTCCACCGACGGCATCACGGCTGTCGCATACGTCCCAGGGCTGTTCTCCGGCACGGTTACGGATGACCCGTCGACGAGAATCTCGGTCGCGCCCCCGCGCCCTCCGTTGATCCCGAGATTGGCCAGCAGCAGCGGATTGTTGCCGAAGTTCTGGCCGGGAGCCACGCCCGGAGCGAGGGCGGCGAGGGCGAACGGGTTGCGCCCGTTGAGCGGCAGTTCCCGGATCTTGCGCTCCTCGACCACTTGGCCCAGCTCTCCACCTTCTGTTTGCAGGAGCGGGGCGGCGCCGACTACTTCGACGACTTCGGTCACGGCGCCCACCTCCATCTCGGCGGTCACGTTAATGGACTCCGCGACGTGCACGACCAGTCCGGTCTGCTGGTGCTGCCGGAAGCCCTCGGCAGTCACCGCAAGCGAGTACGTGCTGGGCCGGACCGAGACGAAGCGGGCAAGCCCCAGTTCGCTCGACTCGGCGGTGAGCTTTTCCTCGGTGGCAGTGTTGGTCAGCGTCACTTGGGCGCCGGGCACTGCAGCACTGGTCTGGTCGACGACATTGATCACAACTGAGCCAGCCGAGACTTGCGCGTCCAGCTCAAAAGCGGCGGGATGCAGCAAGAAGCTGCACAGCGCGAGGGTCAAGAACGTATTGCGACTCACGGAACCTCCTTCAGTCGGGTGATGTCGGTCTCATCTCCCATGGGAATCCTACGCCCCGCTCATGTTCGTGTCAAATGGCGACGAGTGGTCGGAATGCCACCCGGAACATCGCACTCATTAGCTGTTTCGCGCCACAACTGTAAAGACGCAAGGTTGGTTGCGGGACTTGGAATGCTGCCTCGGCGCCGTTGCCGCTCAACTGCCCTGCACATGGCTCCCTCCGAGATCGGCACGGCGGTAGCGCGTAAGCCTGCAAGAGGTCGTCGGTCTGGCGGTGGGGACATCGCCGTTCGAATTCGACGATGTGACCTTGGCGAGGGCAGTGATGCCCGGTTTGCCAGCTAGATCTGGTTTCGAACCGCCGCCGCTGGGCAGCTCAGGGCGGTATCGCCGCGGTTTGCGAGCCGGCCCGGTCGCCGGCCTCTGCGGCCACGAAGTTGGCTGTTTGGCCAAGTCCGAGCCCTCCGTCGCAAGGTGGGAGCCCTACCGGGCATCGACCGGGACTGCCGTGTAGGTGAGATGCACTGGTTGCGCCCGGCGGCAGAATCGAGGACCTGTCTGGGAGGACCGGATTGGGCCCGATGGGCCAAGACTTGGCGAACTTCAGGCTAGGCGGGATCCTCGCTACCAGTGCGTCCGGTGGTTCCCGGGCAGTCTGCGGGACGAGAGGGTGCAGGCCACTAGGACTACCAACATTCAGGAATGGACGGAGGCGCCCACCACGGTTGCGAGGGTGCAGTAGCCCGAAGGGTACATAGCAGTGCTCAGAGGCAGGGTTTCGATTCGGTTGCTGGGATGCGGCAGTGAGATTCGCGGCGACCGGGCGATGATGTCCATCGACCGGGTTGGCTACGCGGTGGAGGAGGAGGGTACAAGAACCCTACGATCGGTCGCGCTGCCCGAACCGAAGTATCGGTTCGAACGCTCTGACAACACCACCCGAGACGCGCGAGTCGATGGCGCTGGCCCTATCGACGTTGTGCGGCGCCGCGGCGACTGTGTCCTCGACCGGAAGCGGTCCGACCCTCACATCTGGGCAGCCGCGGAGTCCGCCTCGAATTCGCACTTGGTCAAGATGGTAATTCGGGAACGACGGAGCATCCGCGTACCCGCGTAGCCGCAGCGCAATGATTCCGGAGCCCATGCCATTGGACTGTCGTGCAGCCGCGTCAGCGGCGGCGCGTCGGAAACGCAGGCCCTTGGAAGCGCCGATCACTGCCTGAACACTTTACGAGGATTCGGATTCGCCCGGCTGCCCGAGTGGCCGTGCCGCCTATATGGGGAATTGGACATCGATTGGGATGCACCTGACCGGCCGTACCGTCACACGGCGGGTCGGCGGCGGAATGGCCACCCGCGCAACGGCGTCTCCGCACGGGATACCTGTCCGCCGTGGCCGTCCAGCGACGCAGGGCCTACGGGTCTCGCGGTGGCAAGTGTCGCCGCGCAGCCTCGGGATCGCATGGGAATAGGATCAGCTCTGCTTCGGGCTCCGGCCGCCTCAGACGCAACGGCAGCCGAATGGGGCGGGTGAGGAACTTCTCGTCCTCAATCGTGATCTGGCCACCGATCCCGCTTCCGTCCTGAAGAACGCGATAGCGCTCGGTTACCACTCGAGAATCGCTTGAGGGCGCGTTGCGGCTCAGGCCTCCCAAGGTTGCCGCCAGCGCTGTCGTCCTGATCACAAGGGTGTCGCTCTCGAAGCGGGCAGTAGCGTAACCGGCAGGAGTCTTCGGGATGTTCTCGGGGCCTTCCCAATCAAAGTGGATAGTGCGCTTGGTGCTGTAGTACTCGTGCGTGATCCGCAGCGTGTCGCCCTCGAACTGCCACTCCTGCAGGTAAGGAGTCATCGCAATGTGCGGAAGTCCCGGCGATTCGCAGTTGTTCGCGGGCAGTTCATACGGGTCGAATGCATCGAACGCTGCCTGTCCAGCTGTTGTCATCATCCGTCGCACTCGATAGTCGCCCGCCGTCAGCCCCTTCTCGTCGGCTTGCGCACCGGGCCGCCTCGGACCGGGCGTCCGCGCTTCGCTCCCTCTAGGCGGCCGCGGCCGGGTCGGGATGGCCTGCCACAGGCCCTCAAACTCGGCGAGAGGAGGTGTGGCGGCTGGAACGCTGGAGGAGCTGGCAAGTACGACCAACGCGAGAAGTGTTGAGCGCATTGTCACCGGGGGAATCAAACAGGGGGCGCTGCAGCCCGCTTTCCGACAGTAGTGATGGTTCCAGTCAGTCTAGGGTTACGGGACTGTCCTCCAAGACGAACCTCCCAGTCCCTGCCGTCCCGTCCTGACAGCACATCCGAATGGCTCCTTTGTGCAACGCGCGCATCACAGGGAGAGCTTCGGGCGACTGTCGCGGGGCACGTCTCGAACTGCCCGCTGCGGCAGGGGTGGGTCGGCAGCATCGAGAGAGTTGGTCGCCGTGCTTGGCTTGTCTCACTCGGTCGGGAACCTAGGCGCCCCTCCCAAGTACGGCTGAATATCGAACATCGACCCTCGACCCTGAATCCTTGGATCGTCCAATTCGATCAGCGCCTGGGCAAGCCGGACGGCCAATCCCCTCCGTGTCTGCAGATAGTCAGGTTCGCCGGCTACGTTGACAACCTGTCCGGGATCCTTGCGGAGGTCGTAGAGCTCCTCCGCGGGGCGCTTGGCGAAAGCCAGTTCGTAGAACCGCCGGAACCGGGGATCGTCTCGGTTCTGCCAGAGGAACCATTTCGTAGGCCCGTTGTCGCAGTCCGCAAGCCACGCGTTCGGTGCTTGGGCACGCTCGTGATCCGGCGTACCAGCGGGCCAGCGCTCGGGCTCGTAATTGCGGATGTAGAGGAAATCGTCCGTCCGAATCGCGCGGGATGGATAGCCCCCCAAGTCCGGCGCCTCCTGCGCCATCACGTGGCGCTCCCTCCCGAATATCACGTGGTCGCGCTCGCTCGAAACTCTCCCTGCATCTGCCGAAGTCAGAATCGGGAGCAGCGACCGCCCCGTGATCACTCCTGGGACGCGTAACCCGGCTGCTTCCAGAAAAGTGGGTGCCAGATCGGTAGTTGACACGAAGTCCGTCAGCACGCGGCCGCCCGGGACCGACGCCCTCCACATGACAGCCATTGGCACGCGAGCCCCGGAGTCGTAAAGGTTCCCCTTGCCGCGCGGGAAGGGCATCCCGTGGTCGCCGGTCATCACGACAATGGTGTTGTCGAGCTCGCCCATGGTCTCGAGCAGTTCCAGCAGGACGCCGACGTCACGGTCGAAGCGCTGGACTTCAAAGTAGTAGTCGGCGACGTCGCTGCGCACGGTCTCGACATCCGGGTAGTGCTCGAACAGATGAACGCCTTCTGGCGCAATCCCGCTCTCGCGACCCGAACCGGGCTCGTACGGGCGGTGCGGATCGCTTGCACCGAACCAAAGGCAGAACGGCGTCTCGTCAGGGCGCGCCTCAAAGAACTCCTCCACGCTCGCGTACCGGCGGCCAGCCGGTGTCACGGTCGAGCCAGGATGGATGCCCGGCCCCCAACCCTTGCGGTAGCTTCCGACAAAGTAACCCTCGCCTGCCAGCAGTCTCGGGTACTCTGGCAGGCCGGAGGGCCACACGCTCCAGAGGTTGCCCGCCGCCCCTAGCCGGAAGAACTGCTGACCGGTGATGATGGCGCCTCGGCTTGGCGTGCAAGACGGAGAGGATATGTACGCGTGCTCGAGTAGGACGCCTTCCCGGGCTAGGCGGTCAAACGAAGGTGTCTCGACGCCTGTGTCCCCATAGGCACCTGCGTGGGGCCAGCCCCAGTCATCGGCGATCGCGAGGACGATGTTCGGCCGAGCGCTGGCGAGCGCCGGGAGAAGGGTCGCCAACCCTAGGCATACCGAGAGCCACGTCCCAAGGCCGAGCGCCCGATCGGTCGTCATGCGCTGTTTGGGCGAAGGAGGAGCTTGCCCATGGTCTGCCGGCCAGCTAGGCGGGTCTGAGCCTCGGCGGCTTGGCTGAGGGGAAAGACACCCCCAATGTGCACGTGAATGTCGCCCGACAAGATCCATTCGAAGATCTCCCCAGCACGCCACTCCAGTTCCTGCCGCGTGGCCATGTAGGCCCACAGGGACGGTCGCGTCAGGTACAGCGAACCCCTCTTCGTCAACTCCAAGGGGGCCAGCGGCGGCACAGGACCGCTGGCGTTTCCGAACGTGACCATCATTCCGCGGGGCTTTAGGCTGCCTAGGCTGCCCTCCCAGGTAGACTTCCCCACAGCGTCATACACTACGTCGACTCCGGCGCCTCCAGTAAAGCGACGGCATTCCTTCTCGAAGTCCTGCTCTGTGTAGAGGATGACCTCGTCCGCGCCGGCAGCCTTCGCCTTCTCCGCTTTGGCAGGCGTCGAACAAGTGCCGATGACGCGTGTGCCGAATCTCTTGCCGATCTGTACCAACAAGAGTCCGACGCCGCCCGCGCAGGCGTGGACAAGCGCCGTGTGCGATGAGTCGATCTTGAAAGTGGAGCGAGTCAGGTAGTGCGCCGTCATGCCCTGCAACATCGCGGCTGCTGCTGTCTTGGTCGTGATACCCGCAGGTGTGCGTACCAGCTTCTCCGCTGGAACGACGATGTACTCCGCGTAAGAGCCCGACACGCCCGTGTAGGCGACTGTGTCGCCCGGTTCGAACAAGGAAACGGCGCTGCCGACGGCGGCCACCGTCCCAGCGCCCTCTTGGCCGTTTGTGATCGGAAGTTCGGTCGGATACAGACCCGTCCGAAAGTAGATGTCGATGAAGTTGACGCCTGCGTACTCGGTCCGGACCAGGACTTCGCCCGGACCGGGCTCCGGGACGGGCATGTCTTCTAGGGTCAGAACCTCCGGACCGCCATGGCGGTGGATGCGAATCGCCTTCATCTGAGTGGGCTATTCTACCAGTCCGATGCGCATTGCGAAGGTAGATGCCTTTCACCTGAGGGCACCGCTGGATCGACCGTTCGGATTCTCGCAATTCTCGTACTCGGAGCGCGAGGCGATGCTCGTCAGGCTGACGTCGACGGATGGGCGCGTCGGATGGGGCGAGGCCTACGGGCCGGCGGCCGTCACCGCCGCCATCGTGAGGGAATTCCTAGGACCGCTCGTCGTGGGGCGGGACCCGCGCGCCGTCGAGTCCGTCTGGGACCTGCTGTACACACGCTCGATCGACTACGGCAGGAAGGGCGTCATGCTCGCGGCAATCTCCGCGATCGATATTGCCTGCTGGGACCTGAAGTCACAGGACTGCGGCTCGCCCTTGTACCGGGTGCTCGGGGCAGAGCAGCAGGACCGCATCGAGTGCTACTGGACGGGATTCTATTTCGGAGGTGACGAGCCGTTACAGGTGCGCTGGGAGCGTGAGGCCCGCGATTGCCTCGACCAGGGATTCCGGGCGCTGAAGCTGAAGGTCGGACTCGGAGTGGATCGGGATGTTGCCATTGTTCGGGCGATGCGGGGCTTTGTCGGACCCGCCGTGCGGCTGGCGATCGACGCCAACCATGCCTATGGTCCGCAGGAGGCGATCCAGTTGGCCCGGCAAGTCGAAGGCATGGGCATCCACTGGTTTGAGGAGCCGGTCTCGCCGCTTGCTCCGGAGCAATACCTTCAGGTCAAGCAGAATACGCGCATTCCGGTCGCGGGTGGAGAGTGCGAGTACACCCGATTTGGTTTCGAGAAGTGGTTCCGCCTCGGTGCGCTGGACTACGCTCAGCCCGACCTGTGCGCGTGCGGCGGGATCACCGAAGGCCTCAAGATTGCGTCGTTGGCCACTCTCACGGCGGTCCATGTGACGCCGCATGCGTGGGGCTCCGCTGTCGGCCAGGCAGCTGCGTTGCACTTCTACGCGGCCCGGCCTCGGCACCCGTCGACCACGATCCCGGAACGGAAGCTGATCGAGTGCGACAGGTCAGAGAACCCCTTCCGCGAGGCGATCGTAGAAGAGCCTATCCGGCTCGCCGCCGGTCACTGGCACCTGCCCAAGACCAGTGGCTTGGGAGTGCACGTACTGCCGGAGACATTCGGGCCGTACTTGGTTGCCTGAGCGGCAGCCCACTTACTGGGCGCGCGCGACAGCGTCTTGCCAGCCTCCGTAGAGCTCATCTCGCTGAGAGGCATCCATCGTGGGCTCGAACGTGCGGTCCACGCTCCAGAACCGCTCGAGCTCTTCCGTTCCGCTCCAATAGCCCGTCGCCAGACCAGCGAGGAATGCGGCACCAAGTGCGGTTGTCTCCAAGAAGGCAGGTCTGACCACCGGGACTCCCAAGATGTCGGCTTGGAACTGCATCAGGAAGTTGTTTTGGGTGGCTCCACCGTCGACCCGAAGCTCGGACAGGCCGAATCCCGCGTCGGACTGCATCGCTTCGACCAGGTCGCGGGTCTGGTAGGCGATGGCTTCCAGAGCGGCGCGCACGATGTGCTCCCGCCGCGCACCGCGGGTGAGTCCGCACAGCAGCCCCCGTGCCGCAGCGTTCCAGTAGGGCGCTCCCAACCCAGTGAACGCAGGCACCATGAATACCCCGCCGCAGTCCTCGACAGCCGTTGCCAAGTGTTCGGACTCCGCTGCGGTGGCGATCAGGCCGAGCTCGTCCCGCAGCCATTGCACGACCGCTCCACCGACGAAGACTGACCCCTCTAAGGCGAAGTCTGCCTGCCCCTCGACGGAGGCGGCGGTCGTCGACAGAAGCCTGTTTGCGGACCGAGCCGCCGTTTGCCCGGTGTGCAGAAGCGCGAAGCAGCCCGTCCCGTAGGTGTTCTTTACGAGTCCGGGGCGAAAACAGGCCTGGCCGAACAGCGCCGCCTGCTGGTCCCCCGCAATGCCGGCGATCGGAATCTCCCGCTCAGTCACACTCGGGTCGGTCATTGCCACGACCCCAGACGACGGGGCGATTTCGGGGAGCATGGCAGCCGGGATACCGAGCAGGTCCAGCAGTTCGCTGTCCCAGCTTCCCGTTCGCAGGTCCATCAAGAGGGTGCGGGATGCGTTCGTGCGGTCGATGACGTGCCTCGCGCCACCGGTGAGGCGGTAGACAAGCCAGCTGTCGACTGTGCCGAATGCCAGATCGCCAGACTCGGCGCGCTGCCGGGCACCGTCGACGTTCTCCAAAATCCAGGCGATCTTGGTCCCCGAGAAGTATGGGTCAAGCACGAGCCCTGTACGACCGGTGACGAGATCCGCATGCCCCGCGGCCTTCAGCGCAGCGCACTCCGGGGCCGTTCGCCGACACTGCCACACGATGGCAGGGGCGACAGGCCGAGCGGTGGCCCGATCCCAAACTATGGTCGTCTCGCGCTGGTTGGTGATTCCGATGGCATTGATGCGCTCCCAGCCGCCGCACGCCTCGGCGACTTGCGAAGCGGACCGGATTTGCGCCTGCCAGATCGCCTCAGGATCCTGCTCGACCCAACCGCTATGGGGGAAGCTGCTGGCCAGGGGGCGCTGCGCAATCTGGACAGCCCGCGCCTCGCGATCGAACGCAATTGCCCGGGCACTGCTGGTGCCCTCGTCGCACGAGAGAACGAATCCTTGCATCGATTCCCATCTTGACAGGCAGCTGCCGACAGGGGCGGGCGAGATGTTGCCTGGTCCGTCGGCGCCGAAGCTCAGGGAAGTGGCATCTCCTCGCTGTCCACGTCGCGAGCCTTGGCAAAGGAGGGCAGCGGATCCGCCGTGCGGACCTGCTCCAGCCAGTAGACCCCGTCGTACGGAAGGCTGTTGCCGCGAGTGCCGACGAAGTCCGTGTCACCGTCCCCGTCAATGTCGCGCGCAACCGCCATGTCGAACATTCCGCGCTTGCGCCTAGAGATGTCGTGCCGCACCCAATCCTCGCCCGCAGCGCCGGGATTCTGGAACCAAGCCAGCCGACCGAGCCGGTCGGCGGGGCCGACGTCTGGTCCGTCGACGTCCCGGGGCGGGCCGCTGTAGCTGCCGCAGAAGATGTCGTTGTCCCCATCCCCGTCGATGTCGGCCAAGGTCAATCCCGTCGCGGTGTCCGGCTCCATCGAGCCAATCCAGCGCATGGGCCACGGCTCACTCGGGTCCTCGGGATGTTCCAGCCAGACGACGTGGTGGGTGCCGGCTGACAACAGCACGTCCAGACGCCCATCCCCGCTGAAATCCTCGAATCCGAGCATGAACCCGGTCAGCCGGACCTCTTGGTGGTCCGGCGGCAACTGGACCGCTATCGGGTGCTCTCGGAACTCGATTCCGCGTTCGCCAAGGTTTTCTAGCCAGAACACGCGCGATTCTCCCCGCGACCCTGCCAGAAGATCCAGGTCGCCGTCGGCGTCGAGATCGATCGGGTGCGAGTTGATCGGCACGGCCACCTTGGCCAACGTCCGCTCTTTCCACGATTCGTCCCGCAAGGGATCTCCCTCGATGCTGTACAGGGTGATCGCCCGCAGTGCCGTTTCCGTGCGGGGCCCCGCCTGGGATCCCTTGTTCGGTGCGACCACTTCCGGACGGCCGTCGCCGTCGAAGTCCGCGAAGAACACCCGGATGAAGGAGCCCCGATTGCTGGCCGCGCTGGGTATGATCCGCTCCCAGCGGTCCGTACGGGCGGTCGGGCCCGGATTCTGGAAGTAGACAAGGTGCGCGAACTCGCAGGCGGCGATGATATCGGGGAAGCCATCACCGTTCAGGTCGGCTATCGAAACATCCTCAGCCGCTCCGGCTTCCTCACCCTCGGCCAACGTTACAAGGGTCCATCGATCCGGGTCGTCGGACCCGAACGCCAAGCGGATGTGACCGTCGGCCACGCCGTCATACTCAGTGTCCGACTCGTGGACAGAGACAATGTCCTCGTACCCGTCTCCATCGAGGTCCGCCATTTCCAGGCCGTCGCTTCCGGCGATGGCGACACCCCCTACGGCCGGATCGTCGATGATGTGCTCGCGCCACGAAATGTAGGTCCCGTCCGCCGCCAAGGCCCGGGTTGCTGTCTCAGCGACGGTCGTTGGCCCTTCCGGACCGGTCCGGCCGCATCCGAGCAGCAGTCCCGCCGCAGCGAGGGTAGCAACGAGGTGGAGTAGTTCGTATCTCATGATGAGCAGATCGGCTGCAGACACTCTAGCGCGGCCGCGCCGCCATTGTCCTGCCGAATCCTCTGCTTGCGGGGAGCGTTACCTGCCGACCGCCTCGGCATCTGGGCGGGGGCCGTCAGCTGGGTAGGGCGTGTTGAATACCGTCTTTGCATCGCCCTGCTCGCGCATCCAGGTCTCTAGCCGCTCGTGGAGCTGCCCGACCAATGCCGCGTGCTCCTCCGTCTCCGCGAGGTTGCGTTGCTCTAAAGGGTCTTGCCGCAAGTCGTACAATTCCCGTTCCGGTCTCTGGAAGTACTTCCGCACGATGTTTGCGGAGTCCGCGTCGCTGGAGGCTGCCTCGTCCCACGAGTCCCAATACGCGCCGGCTCCGTCCTTGCGCAGGATATCGGAATGGTTAGTGTGCAGGTGGCCTGGGAGGAGGTTCCAGATGTACTTGTGCCGCTCGGTGCGGATGCTGCGGATCGGATAGACGTTGAACACCCCATCCCCGCTGTGCGTCGTGAAGATCTCGGTGCGGTGCTGGCTCGTTTCGCCCGTCAAGACTGCGGCGAAAGACCTACCGTCAATGTCGTGCGGAGGTTTTCCTCCTGTCAGGTCGACGAGCGTGGGAAACAGATCTATCCAGCTCACCATCGCGTCTGTACGGGAACCCCCGGCGATGCGCCCTGGCCATGCCACGATCAGCGGGACGCGGATGCCGGCGTCGTACAGGTTCCACTTGCCGAAAGGCCACTGCCCACCGTGATCACTGGTGAAGACGACAATCAGGTCTTCACCGAGGTGGCTCTTTGCCAGATCCCACACGCGACCAAACTCCGCATCCAGGCCCGTTATGTCTGAGAAGTATCGGGCGCGGTGGGCGCGAGTTTCTGGCGAGTCGATGAAGTATGGTGGCAGCCCGACATCCTCAGGCTTGTAGATGTTGTCCGTCGTCCACGGCACATGTGGCCTTCTGTCGCCCACGAGCAAGCAGAGCGGGCCGTCCGAGTTGCGCTGCTGCAGAAACTCTGAAACGTTGTCCGCCAGCCCCACACGGGGTTTGGAGTAGGCATCGAAGCCGTACTCCGGCCGCGCGTCGCCGTGGGAGACCTTTCCGAAGGCTGCGATCTCAAATCCCAGCTCTCCCAATATGGGCGGCAAGTAGCGTGTGCCAGATGACGGATAGGTGTGATTGGCCTCAGCACCGTTGCGGGCCGGCATGAGCCCGGTCAGAAGAGCCGCGCGGCTCGGTGCACACGCCGGCGATGCCACGAACGCCCGGTCAAAGGTCATCCCAGCCGATGCCAACCTCTCGAGATTCGGCGTGCGCACGTCGCGGGAACCGTACACCGTCGTGTCTCGGCCGCCAAGGTCATCTGTGAGGAAGACGAGGATGTGCGGCGAGCAAAGGGCGCCGCCGCACGAGAAAAGGGCTGCCAATGCTGCGATTCCCCGGATCGAGACGCGAGTCTGCGAGGTTGTCATGAGTCTCCTTGACCGACGGGTCATGAACTGGGCGGATCGCGAATGTGTCTGCGTGACACGCGGCCATTGCGCTGGCCGGCGCACGGCAATCAGAGGACGGTGGCAGGCGCGCCAGGACTCGAACCTGGGACCCTCTGCTTAGAAGGCAGATGCTCTATCCAACTGAGCTACGCGCCCGTTCAGCCCCCATCGTAGGGCATATGATCGGTGCTGTGCCCGACATCCCGGGTGCCGTCAGGTCACCCAACAACCGATTCCTCCGGTGCTAGCGAGACTCGAGCTCGGTCGCAACCCGGTCGGCGATGCGGTCCACGATCGCCGGAATCGCGGCCACAAGCACCGCTTCGACCTGCTCCCTGATCACCCCTCGGATCCGAACCGGCTCGTCAGTGGTCAGTGCGCGGCTCACTAGGTCGTCCAAGCTGATCTCCGAGAGCTCCCGTCCCTCCCGTTCTTCAGACCCCGCGTCAACCCAGGAATCGATCCGGTCTGCCAGCTCCTCAGGGTCGAGGGGCTTGCGGAGCACTGCGATTGCCCCGGCAGACACGGCGGCGTCCTCGTCCACCACTGACAACGGGCCGGCCAGCAGGACGACACCCACGTTCTCCAACTCTGGCCGACCAGTCACTTCACGGCACTGCTCGTACGGGTCTTGAGCTGAGCTTGAGCTGTCCAGAAACAGCAGGTGAGGCTTCGCTTCGACAACCTCGTCGATTACATCCGCCATGGCCATCGTGCCCAGCACGTGATGGCCGGCTACCGACAGGGTCTCCTTGACGATGGTGTGCACGTGGGGATTGTCATCCGCCACGAAGACTGTAGCCACCGACGCTAGTTCCGCTCGCCTTCCTCGGACTCCGTCTCTCCCTCGCCCGATTGCGGCTGATTGAGCCGAGCATCGGGCTCCGTGTCAAGCGCGCTGGGCCCCGAGATGGTCTCTACGGTGACATCGGCACTGGGCGTGACACCGGTCGCGGCTGCAGCGGCCGCGAGGATGCCAGGCGGTGTCGTCGGCATCAGCGTTGTCATCGCCGGATCTCCCGCCTTGGCCGCGGTCCCTAGGTTGGGCTTACCTCGGAAGAGTCCCCAGAACTGGCCCATCCGACCTGGGTAGGTCCGATTATCTAGGTTGTAGCTGTGCAGGTCGAAGCGGTCGGGGTCTGTGTTGGGAACTTGGCGCTGCATCGCGGTCAGGCGGTCCTTTGCTTCGTCGACGTACTCGCTGAGCGGGTAGTCAGAGACGATCTTCTGGTAGGCCGCCGCCTGCTGGTCCTCGAAGTTGTCGCCAAGCCTCTCGTAGTTCTCTCCGAGGAGCCACAGGGCTTGGTCGGCCCTGCTGAAGAGCGGGTAGTGGTCTGTGACAGTCTGCAGTCGGTTGACCCCTGCCCGGAAGCTTCCCTTCTTCACGTAGAACATGCCCACCCGGTACTCGCCTTCTGCGATGACCTCCTGCACGTTTCTCAGCAGCTGCTCGGTCTCGTCGCGGAAGACCGTGTTGGGGTAGCGCAGCAGGAGCTGCCGGCACTCCTGGTCGGCGCGCACGGCATGGATCGGGTCGCGGTCCGGCTTCTGGAGCTGGTTGTAGTGGATCTCGCAGATCTTCAGCTGCGATTCGGCCGCCTCCTCCATGTTGGGGAAGAAGGTGATGAAGTCCTTGTACTCTGCCTCGGCTTGGGCTAGGCCCTCGGAGGTGCCCTCGCGATACCAGCTGTCCGCGATGGCTAGTTTGGCCTTGGCGATGTACTCGCTGTCGGGATAGGTGTTGATCAGCGTCTGGAGAGTGATTCGGGCCAGCTCATATCGGTGCCGCTCGATATTCTCGACAGCCTTGTCGAAGAGGATTTTGTCGGGCTGCTGGGAGTTGTTGGCGATTGGGTTGTCGTAGGGGCTCCTTCCGCACCCGATCGCGACGAGCAGGACCAAGGCTGCCAACAAGGCCAGCCGAGCGTGTGACCAACAAGACATCACAATCATCATACGTTGATCGCGCTCCAAATGCTTGTGCAGTCGGCGCGGACACCCCGTCAGGTTTGGCTAGGGCGTGTGCCGGGAGCCGACTACCGTGCCTCGGCCCGTTCAGGCGTAGCGAGGCAGAGGTTCATTTGCCATCTGTGTCAGCGTCTTGACGGCGCCTGCGATGTCGTCCTTCCCGAACACGGACGAACCTGCCACCAGAATGTCGCAGCCGGCCGCGCCGATCTGCTGAGCGTTTCGGGTGCTCACGCCCCCGTCGATCTGAATCTTGAAGGCTAGATTAAGCTGCCGCCGCAGTCTGGCCAATTCCCGCACCTTGCGGAGTGACGAGGGAATGAAATCTTGGCCCCCGAATCCAGGGTGGACGCTCATCACCAGCACGATGTCCACGTCCTCGATCACTTCGCTGATGCTCGTCAGCGGTGTGCCCGGATTCACAGCGACACCCGGGGAAGCACCCATCTGGCGGATCAGGCCGATCTCCCGTCCGAGGTGAGGGCACGCTTCTTGGTGGACGGTGAGGATCGAGGCACCCGCGTTTACGAAGGCCTCGATGTATGCACCCGGATCGTTGATCATCAGGTGGCAGTCCAAGGGCAGGGACGTGGCATCGCTCAGTGACTGCACGACCGGGACCCCGATCGAGATGTTCGGGACGAAATGCCCGTCCATGATGTCGACGTGCAGCATGCGCGCGCCACCGTCTTCGGCTTGGCGGACATGATCGCCGAGGTTCGCGAAGTCCGCCGCAAGGATCGAGGGGGATATCTCAGCCATTGCGAGCCACCAAATCCTAGTCTACGGCGGGGGGGCCCAATCGCGTGGCCCATGGCTGTGATCGGGCCCTCTTCCCCGAGCGCTTCGGAGTGTCCGCAAAATGTATGGGAGTCCAGACATGATGGCAGTTCGCAGCGGATGGTGCAGAAAGGCTTTCGGCGCATGTCTGCCGGGCGCGGGCCTTAGTCTCCAGATCGATTTCGGCATAGCGGTTCGTAGTCTCCAAAGAGACGTGGCCGAGCCAGGACCGGATCGTGTTGATATCAACCACAACTTGCAGCAGGTGGACTGCCGTGCTGAGTCTCAGGGTATGGGGCCTGACCTGCTTCTTCCAGGGTGAGGGTGTGCTCTTGGTCGCCTTCTCAGCAACCCGTCTGACCAATTCGTACACGCCGAAGCGGGGTCAGCGGCTGGCGGCGCTGGCTGAGGAACACCGGCGCGTGGGGCGGCTGGTCGAGACGACTTCCGATGACTTGGCACAGGATGGCCACGGTACGGGGCCACAAGGGGCAGAGATGGTGCTTGCCGCCCTTGCCGACAACGCGGGCGCGCGGCGAGCCGACAAGGGTAAGTTCGCCAATGGTCAACCCGGTCGCCTCGCTGGCCCGGGCCCCCGTGTTGTACAGCAGCAACAGAAGGCAGTAGTCACGGCGGCCTTGGGCCGGCGAGAGCGGCAGTCAGGTGATCATCGCGACGCATTCGAAGGTCTTCCTCAACGAGGCTGCGGATCAGGATCTCGCGGTCGCATTCCCGGGAAGCCGCACCGGGTCGGCAAGAAGTATCGAAAGCGAGCCATCCACGCTCTCCGCGAAATTGGCCCGGATCACTGTATGAAGGTCGAACAGACCGGCTGCGCACTGTACCTGAACGGCCCTGGGGATCATCGGGGTGCTGCAGGCGATCGCCGGCCAGCTCGGGCCCGACGTCCTAATCGAACTGCTGCGGCGACCGTTCGTCCATTACGTCTCGAATTCCGTTCCCATCTTCGGAGGCCATCCCAAGGCGTTAGCCGCCGTCGGTCGGGGGATTCGGGGCTGCCTGCTACTCGAGGGCCCCAGCACAGACACCAGCGACAATTCCGGTCTGAACGGCGTCACGACCGTTCGGTGGCGCAAGTGGACGATCACCGACTATGTCCTGACCCAAGGGGCGTTGGAAGCGTATGCCCCCCGGGATGGCCGCTCCGAGGCGGTCGGGCCTCTTCTCGCCTCGGACCACGCAGACACGCGTCTCAAGGCGATGCGGGAGGCGAACGACGCGATAGAACCGCTGCTAGAGCGGAGGCCAGATGGATTGCGGCGCCCAGATGACGGTCGGATTGATCTCGACTCAGTCTTCCAGCTCTATCGAAGAAGCCTCCTAGGAGCCGAAGACAGCATCCCGCCGCCGACGCGTGGGATCTAGTGGAGGGCTTCCAGGAGAGTGAGATCGCGCAGAGATCCGGCAAAGCTGGATGCCATCGCCGCCTTCGGGGCCGGAGTTGGAGAAGTCGGACCTTCGTGACGCGGACAATGCCGCTCGGCCGTCGTGAAGCGGGTCTCGCCGCAGTCAACGGCGCGACCGGAACAGGTTACAACGGGCGACTACGTCCCAAATGGCGAATTCCACCAACTGGCTTTGCGATCTCCTGCCAGATCCCGTCGCATGGAAAGCACTCACCCTCCGGTCGCCCGGTCTTCGCCGTGAGCAATCACAACTTGCTCGTAGCCCCGCCGATCATGGCCGGCACGCGGACTTCTTCTTCCCGGTCGCTTCAGAAGATGTACTTGAGACCGAACTGCAACTCACGCATGGTTCGCGCAGAGGTGACCACGCCGAATGTCGCTGGTGCGCGGATGTTCCGCCCGGGTGGATTCCAGTTCGGATGATTCGCAAAGTTGAAGGCTTCGAAGCGAAACTGAAGCGTCTGGCCTTCGGTGATCGTAGTGTTCTTTGTTAGCGAGAAGTCCCATTGCGCGACGCCGGGTCGACGCAGGACATTCCGCCCCGACGTGCCTTCACGAACCAACAGTTCCCGGCTAGCGTCGCTGAATGCGTCTATGTTCCAAAAGCGATCGGCCGTGGGGTTTTCCGGATGCGGGGCGATGCCGGTCGCATCGGGCCTTGTACCCGTACCGGTGTTGTTGCGGTCACCAATGCGAGAAACGTTGATCGGTGTCCCGGTTGAGAACGTCAGTATGCTCCCGATTTGCCAGCCGTTGATGATCTTGGTCAGTGCGCCTTGCCGGTTGACTCCCGGGATGTCCCAAAGGAACGAGGTGACCCAACGGTGGCCGGTATGGAACTGTGACAGGGCGCGCTCGGCCCTCAGGTCATACAGAAATGCGGCTTGCTCTTCCTCGCCTCCTCTGACGCGGATGCCGCTGCCGTTGTCCATCGACTTGCTCCAAGTGTAGCCGACCAGATAGGTCAGCCCCCCACTAAACCGCCGTCGCAGTTTCAGGTTTCCGGCGTTGTAGCTCGAACTCACGACGCCGTTGGAAGTCTGAATCAACCCGTACTCGTCGCCCCAAGGCCTCCGATCAACAACCGAACTGAAGTCGTCGGGACCAGCACGGTGAACGGCTTGGTTCCATAGCACGAGCCGCTCGAGCTTGTGGCCGCCGGTCCCGAGATAGCCCACTTCCAGGGTCGTAGCATCGTCGAGCTGCCGTTGCACATTGAACATCCATTGCAACGAATATGGTGTGCGTCGCTTGGTGTTGACTGCCAAGGTGAAGGTGGGACCTTGGCAGTCGCCTGCCCAGTTGGAGCATACGAAGCGTTCCCGCTCCACCCTCCAAGGGTCAGCCAAGTCCGCATCGTGCCTTTCGCGGTCAGCAATAAAGTCCGACCGGCCGCCAATGTTTCGCGCTAGATCGTAGTGTATCTCCGCGATGTCCTGGATGTAGAAGACTCCGAATCCGGTGCGGATCGTCGTCTTCTCTCCGGGCCGCCACGCGATACCGATGCGCGGCGCGAAATCGTTGCGGTCGTTTTCGACGAGCGACTTGGGGAGCCCTGCCTCTTCGGACGAGGCTTTCGGAATCCCGTCGTGCCAGTGGTACGGGAGCCCCTCGTGGAAATCACCAGCGCCAGCGCGTACCATCAGCGGGACTCGGCTATTCGGGTCTACCCGGACGTCGTCCGTAACGCCGGGATCGTACAACAGGACGTTCATCGCCCCGCGATACCTGTCGTGATATGGCGGTGTGTATTCGTAGCGGAGGCCGAGATTGATCGACAAACGGTCCGTGACCCTCCAAGTGTCTTCGAAGTAGGCTGCGACTGCGGACCCGCGCAGCAGCCCGTTCGCCGGGACTCGTGAGCGCTGCGAGCGGTTGGGCTTGCCGAGCAGCAAGTCCGCCATTGGATGCCCGGTCCGACCTCGGTTGGTTGGATCTTCGCTGGTTACCCCCCTGAACGCGAAACTGCCACGCTGGAAAGGAACGCCAGCCTCGTTGAAGCGGTCCCGGCGGAACTCTCCGCCGAATTTGAGCGAGTGCTTGCCACGCACCACCGAGACATTGTCCACCCACTGGAATACGTGCGAATTCTGGACGAACGGCCCATTCACCTGCTCGCCGAAACCGGACAATCCCAGTCCGAGACCGGTGCTAGGAACTCCCCAGGCTAGTGGCGGGGGCGAAACCAAGCCGATGATCCCAAGTTCTGTGATGACGTCTCGCTCGTTCGAGAAGAACCTTACCTGATCGTTCTGGAACAAGGTATACCCGAATCGGAACTCATTCACGATCGCCGATCCAAAAGTTCGGGTATTCTGCAGCATCGCCTGCATGGGAGTCGTGATGACATCCTGCTCCTGGTGCTGGAAGGTCGCAATCTGGCCAAAGAACTCGTCCGACCAGCTAAAGCGCCCGAACCAACTCGAGGAGTGGCTCTCGATGAAATCCACTCGCTGGGTGAACTGGTCCCAGTCGACTTCCTGCTTGGCGTCGCGGGTGAAATTGCGCAGGATCCGGTCGCTTGGAACGGTCGCGCGCGGATAAAACTCCAGCAGCTTCTGCGTGGTGGGGTGAAACCGCGACTGCGGAACCATCAAGTTGGGGAACATCTCGGCAGAAACAGCTCGCTCATTGCCTTGGGCGTCGGTGGAATAGGTGCGTGTCAGCGGATCGAAGATCGTGCGGCCAGATGCGCTTAGGTCTCCGGCTCGCATGCGGTCAGTCGCGACATTCGCGCGACGCTCCAGCGCCTTGCGCTCCCTGAGTCCCTCGTAGTTCGCCATAAAGAAGACCCGTTCACGCACAATAGGTCCGCCGACTGTGAAGCCGAACTGGTTCCGCACGAACGGGTTTCTGTCGCCTGTGAGCAGCCACTCCTTGGCATCGACGTTTTCGTTCCGATGGAATTGGAAGACGGTGCCGTGGAACTGGTTCGTGCCCGACTTGGTTGCCACGATGACCTGAGAGGGATTGCGGCCGTACTCCGCGGAGTAGACACCGGTCTGTACGTTGAACTCTTGTAAGGCATCGATCGAGGGTCGGATGGCGAACAGCCCGTAGCTGTGCTCCGTGTTCTCGATACCGTCAAGCGTGTAGCGGTTGAAGGCATTACGCTGGCCGGCGATAGAGAACACCTGCTGGGCGCGTTCGCCGCCTTTCCGCGCACTGCCTTCTGTTTGCGGTGACATCTCCGCGGTCACGTTCGACGTCAATGCGATCATCTGCAGGTAGTTGCGACCGTTGAGAGGCAGTTCGACGATCCGCCTGTTCTCGATGACTGTGCCAACCACCGCGTTCTCGCTATTCAGCATCGGTGGTGCGCCGGTGACTTCAACGACCTCGGTGACAGTGCCGACCTCGAGTTCAAAGTCCACACGGGCTACGTCGCCCAACTGCAGCTCGACACCCTCACGGGAGGCCGTCTTGAAGCCTTCGTGTCCAACAGTTAGGTCGTAGATCCCGGGTACCAGAAAGGGGATCGTGTAGTTTCCGGATGCGTTCGTGACGGCTTCACGGGACTGCCCAGTGGCGACGTTGATCGCTGCGACTGTAGCTCCGCCGACTATCGCGGATGTCGGGTCCGAAATGTTGCCCGTAATTTCCGCGTAGTTCTGCGCCTGCAATGGATGGAAGAAGGCGCTTGGGAAAAGAGCCAGAAGGGTTACGGTTAAGGCAAGCCTACCTCCGATTTGCATGGGAAGCTCTCCTTGAAGTCGTTCACTGTCCGATTCGCCGGATTCGGGGATTGAGGATCCGCGCCCAGTCCTGTTCGCCGTGCGAGCGGGACTGATGTGGAGAACGTGCGTTCTCCGGTACAGGTCTTGATCGGCGATTCGAACGTATCCACTCTTCGTCGAAGCCCCTCGCCCGACATTCTATAGCCACACCTTCGGGAAGTCAAGGTATTTCCAGGGCCTTTGAAACTTCTTTGGGACGGGCGGTAAGGCCGGGCCTTGGAAGAGAGACCTGAACAAGCGGGCCTCGGTTGTGCTACCACGGGTTTGGTGGAGCGAAACACGATCCCACTGCGCGAAGTGCAGGCGCGCACCGTGCGGCCCGACGAGGAGCTTTGCGTTGACACTTTGATGCGCGAGCACCATTACCTCGAGTTCCGCAAGTATTGCGGTCACCGTCTGCGCCAGGTGGCCGTGCATGGCGAGCGTTGGCTGGCGCTGCTCGGCTGGCATGTCGCTGCCCTGCACTGTGCCGCGCACGACCGCTGGATTGGCTGGACCAGCCTCCAGCGGCGCCAGCGGCTGTTCTTGGTCTGCAACCAGTCGCGCTTCCTGATCCTGCCCGAGGCCAGCGGCATTGCGTGCCTGGCCTCGCGCGTGCTCGGACGCAGTGTGGGCCACTTGCGGCACGAGTGGCCGCGCCAGAACGGACATTCCTTGCTGCTGGCAGAGACATTTGTGGACCCAAGCCGCTTCGCGGACCTCTGTTACCGGGCCGCGAATTGGATCTTGGTCGGCTCCACGCGCGGATTCGTCCGCACCCGCGGGGCCGCCATCGGCTACGTGGAGCACCAGCTGCCCAAGCGCGTCTTTGTCTACCCTTTGTGCAAAGACGCCCGCCGGCAGCTGGCTGGCGAACAGGGCAACCCCGACTGGAGGCCATTTCGGTAAGGCATCATGCTGACTCCGTCGCAGTGGAGCTCGCTGGGCAAGTTCCTGTCCCAAGTCTCGGATCACCGCAGCCCGCAAGGCCCGCGCTACCCGATGCCGGTGGCGCTGACGCTGTTGATCACGGCACGTCAGGCAGGTGCCACCGCCTGCACGGCGGCTGCGGAGGACCTCCCTCCATCTCTTGCGCAGCACGGCTGCGCGGAGGGCTTCCGCCCTCGCCGCGCGCCTCTGTGGCGCACAGTCATCGGCGTAGCGGATGATGTACACCTCTCCGCGCGCCACCTGCTTGCGCCACTTGCGGGCCATCCACAGGTCGAGCACGTAGTGATGGCAAAGTCTCGCCAAGCCCGACGGACCGCCGGAGGTGTCGGTTACGTCTCTGGGCTCGCCCAACCTGAGCCCGTTCAAGGGCTCACGACAGCAGGGTGGGCGAGCCGTTTCGCTCAGTCCTGGGGGCGCTTCCCGCTCCTTCCCGTTGCACAGGCCGTACGGCCAATTGAGGGAGGCTGCTCAATGACTCGGCCGGGCGGCAGCGGTCTCAGGGTTCCGTCGCGCCATTCCGATGATTCATGAGCCAATAGCGGCCTCAGGCTGCTGGCGCGTACCGAGCATGACGTTGGCCAGTTTTTCGGCTGGCACCGGCGGGAGGCGGGGCAGTACACTTGGAACCTTGGGAAGTCCTGTCAGGCTGCCGGGGCCTGCAGTTCTTGTGCTCTCCAGACGGGCGTGCGGCAGGGTCCTTGGACTTAGGGATCGAGGCCAACTGATCGGGGCGAGGTGTGGCCAAACGATTGCGCGGAGCCGGGATGATGCAGGCGTCAAGGTTCCAAACGCCGCTGGGCGAGATTCGGTTGCTCGCTAGTGCCCGAGGGCTCACGGCCATGTACTTCCCTAGGCAGGCGGATCGGATTGAAGCAAGACTGGCTCCCGGTGGCCTGCGACGGGGCCACGGGAATATTCCCCTGCTGCAGGCTGAGGCGTTCTTGGCGTGTTACTTCGACGGGGACTTGGACTATGCGCCAGGAATCGCACTCGATCTTCGGGGGACGCCCTTCCAAGTCAGCGTGTGGCGCGCGCTAGAGGCTATCGAGCCGGGCTCCACGGAGACCTACGGTCAGCTTGCAATCAGGCTGGGTCGGCCGAAAGCGGTTCGGGCGGTGGCTGCTGCGGTGGGCCAGAATCCGGTGTCGATTCTCTTGGGCTGCCACAGGGTGATCGGGGCCGACGGGGCGTTGACTGGGTATGCCGGTGGACTGTCCGCCAAACGCTATCTGTTGGACCACGAGCGTCGCTACCGCGGCGAGCCCGGGGTCGGGGCAGCCTGAGTCCCCGAGCTCGATCCCCTCTCGTAGGCCAGATGCCATCCGGCGTACGTGATGGGCGCGGTACGGTTACTGTCCTTCCGCTTCGGGAACGAACGCAATCGCCCGCGTGGGACTGCCGGACTGGTCTACGATCTTGAGTGGCAGCGCAATGTAGTAGGCACCGCGAGTTGGCAGCTCCCCAAGGTTCGTAAGCAATTCCTCCCAACTCATGCCGTGCTGAAGCCCCGCCAGATGCGTGGGCTGGCCGTCCTCGACCGGGCCCATGGATGCGCCATCCGTGCCCAAGTGCCAGACGCCTTTCTCGTAAAGGTAGCCGACGGCCTCTGGAGTGGGCGCGGGCCATGCAGGTGCTGACTTCAGCAGCAGTGGCTCGAGTGTGAACCGCGTTCCCTCCGGCATGGGCTTGTAATAGGCGTCCGAGTATCCGCTGCGGAACAGCACTACTTCGCCGGCCTGGATCGGGCCGTGCTCGGATTCCCAGCGCTGGATGCGCTCCACAGTGATAGGGGCGGAGAATCCCGGCTCGGCCGCATCCCGGATATCCGTTACGTCGATCACCACTGCCGGACCTTGCATACGGTCGAGGGGGTACTTGTCACCTGTCATCGCGCCCATCGGCCCTGCGTGGGGCAGGCCACTGTCGGGCGGAGGCACGAAGTGCGCGGGGAAGTCGGTCTGCGTTCCAGTGTGCTCGTCGATCACGAAGCGTTGCGAGTAGTACGGTGCCGCGCTGGGCGTCGCCGGCGTGCCGTACTCGTTTTCGAGGACTTCGAACCAGTTGTTGGTCCAGCGCGCGAACGGTGGATTGGCGCCCCAGTGCGCGGGCAGGGACTCCGACACCAGGACGGTTAGGTCCACGATTCTCGAGTGGCCCGCGATTTGCGCCAAGTCAGCGTTCGTGGAAGGACTCGCTTCGGATGCCCCGGAGGCGGCGGAATCCTCCGGAATGGCTGCGCATCCGAGCCAGACTGCAAGGGACAGCGTAGTGATGACGATTGACGTTCGCGACATTTGGTGAATTCCCGGCCGCGTCCGGAACGACATGGCCCGACGGCGGCTGACACCGAGACAGTCCCGTGCCGAGCACCGGGCGCGATCTGTCCCACACTGTATCAGCGGGATCGGCCCCTTTGTGCTGGCGTTGATCAGCCGGAAAAGACACCATTGCCTTTGTGAGTCTGGCACCGCTAGATTCGCAGGGGCTGGGCCCGACGAGGTTCGGGCAAACCCGGCACTATCCGTCCGGCGTCTGCCGGCGCCCGCCGCCAAACAGGACATCGGGGTTGTCGTGGAGCAGCATGCGCGCGACTTCGACGCCCTCGTCTTCTGTAGTCCATCCGCCGGCGACTCTCTCAGCAAGGACGCGCGCCACGTTCCGGCGGGCCATTTTGGCGTGCGCGTAGCTTAGCTCGGGATAGCGGTAGTCGCCCCCGAATCCGAAGATCTTGTTGGTCGGCACCGTATCGAGAAACTCGTGGAGCGTCCGTATCGAGGCGCTTGGCGAGATGATGTGTGCCCAGCACAAGTCGACATAGGCGTTTGGGAACACCTTCGCCATCGCCGCCGCTTCGCTTTGGTAGGGGTAGCTCATGTGGAAGAGGTCGAACTTCACGGTTGGGAAGAGGAACAATAGGTTCGTCAGGTGCGTCGGCTTCGAGTTCTCGATGAAGTTGCCATTGCCGGCATGCAGGCCGGTATGGACCTGGACGGGGATTCCGCTGGAAGCTGCAAGGCCGAGCAAGTGGTGAAACATGTGGTCCTCCATCTGGCGGTACGGGCGCTGCACTCTTGACCGAAAACCCCTAGAAGGCGTCTCGCCGCCGCGCAGGAGAGCCTGAAAGCTGGCCGCTGCGTCCGCTTCGGAAACTTCGGCGTAGCGGATCTCACGGTTGTAGGCCAAAGTGGACTTGACCGTCACCATGCCGATCTCGAGGCTCTGCTCGAAGCTCCTCTCCATCGCCCGCTTGAGACCCGCGAGATCAGTTATCGAGACATCCGTTAGTTCCTCAAGCTCGCGAATGTTGGCCGGGGACTGCGGAGCCACAAAGCGGTCAAACTTCCGCGCACAGACAAAAAACCGCGGATCGGGCCGCACGGGGGCAGCGTTCCAATAGTCGTCGAGCACTGAGTACTCGATATTGGCGCGCCGAATCAGAATCTCCTCGTATAGTCCGGGCCGGTTCGCCTGATCGATCTTCTGGTTGATCTCTTGCAGCGTTTCGGACGAGATGTGCTCGATTCCGTAGATGTCCCGAACCGCGATCCGGAGGGCCTGACCATAGCCTGTCAGCTTGGCGTTCTGCCAATGCGTCGCGAAGGCTTTCCAGCGGCGGTCCGCCGGCGCCGCGCTGTTGCGGACCAGATCCAGATCTGCCCCCGATAGGCCGGCCGAGATGACGTCGCTGATCGCGTAGTGTCCCGCGAGCGTGAAGAAGTCCACGCTTGTGGCGGTGCGCTCCTCCTCGGGGAGGATGTGCTCGTGGGTGTTGACCAGAGGGATGGCCTCTATGGACTCTATGAGGTCAGCCTCAAGACTTGGAGCGGGCGAGGGTGTGGCTTGTGCTGCCGTTAGGGCGCTGAGCGATCCGAAGAATGTGCGGCGGTGGATGGGCATGGCACCAATCATCCTGACGCGCTTTGTCCGAGGCCGCAACGATTGGACCGGAGAACGGACCTCGTTCGTCCCGAGCACCTAAGGACGGCCCCGAACTGGGGCGTGCGTGGAATCATCGTCTCTTTCCACAGCTCTCCGTGTGGCCTGGGCCGTGCCGTCAGAAGCATTCTGGTCCGGAGGCGAGGCGTAGCGGGAGGTCAGAAGGGAGATCTCGTTGGATGCCAGATGAGCGTCCGAGACAGGCTTGGGAAGCGTCCGGAAGACCATGGCTGGCCATTGCGGTGGAACCTGCTCGCAAAAGGCCATCGCGAATGGCCTGCCTTAGCGGGCTGCCATGTACGAAGCGGGCTGGGCAACGGGTCGACGTGGAACTGCGGCAAAATCGGGACCGTCTATAGGATGGGACCCAGCGGCGAGCGGATCAGCTTCGCCTCCAGTCCGACTTAGGTCGAGATGGGGTCTACGATCCAGTACAGATCGGGCGCTGTGCCATCCGGCTGGGTCACCCGCCCTAGCAGTTCTCCAGCCCCAGCGCCTGACGGCCGGACCGTGGCGCCGCGCCCAGTTCGCGGCGGCTTTGAGACTCGCCGGATTCCATCTGAGCAGGCAGTTCGTCACCGGCCTATCCAGCTTCCGCCCGCGCACCCGATGGAGGCCAGTTGCTCCAGCCCGACCGCTCGGTGGACCACTGCCGCCACCTAGGAGACCGAGTCACGCCGGTCGTCCGTACCATTGGTAGGTTCACCGTCTCGGTCCTTGGCAGGATCGAGAACGGGCGTGATTGGCAACCCGTCGCAAGTTGCGCTCGCGCTTGACGGGGGACCAAACTGCACAGCGATCCTGAGGAGCCGTCTCGGAAGCCGCGGCACGGACGCCCTCCAGGCTCAGCAAGTAGCCGTCGGATGCGCGCTCAACCTCGCGCAATTGGGCACCCGGACGGGGGCAGGGAAGGGGCAATGGCCGCCAGACCGCTCGGCGCAGCCGTGGAGCAGCTGGAACGGAGCAGGCTGGCTGGCAGCCAAGGTGCTGTGGACCAGCGTGGGCAGAATCCTAGTCTGCTCAACGCCAGGGACATCTGTGAGTAAGCCCCGGCTTCAATTGTCGCCCCGCCCTGCTGCCACGTTCCAACACTGCGGAAGGGTGGACTCGACAGTGCCGGCCGGCCTGGGCCACCGACACCCGCCGGCCTAAGACGAGGATCCGTCTACCCATCAGCCGGCCGGGCCTGCAGATCATTCGAGGTCGAGGTCTGGAAACACTTCGGCGAGGGACCTAGCGCCCAGCGCTGTCGTGAACCAAGCATTCAGTTCAGGCTGTGCGGCTACCGCGATTCGACTGCGAACCGGACGCGGCAGCCGACCGAAGTGATGTTCCAGCAACTCCGACAATGTGCCTGCCAAGGCCTGAGCCAAGCCCTGAGCCTTGCCCTCCTCGATGAGTTCCTGCACGACCTGTCCAACCACTGCCTCACCTCTCCCCAGCTTGGCCTGCTCGGCCGCCACGTGGAACTCTGGCAGCTGAACTTCCGATACGCCCATAACATACGACAGCACCTGCTTCTCGAAGTCCGATCTGTCCGGCAGCGCTGCCAGTACCTGCGGCAGCACCCTCATCTTCTCCGCCTCGCCTCCCTGGTGCGAATAGCGCAGCGCCACAAGACCCGCCCGCGCAGCCGGGTCAGGTGCCAGCCGCTCGATCGGGATGTGCCCCAGATCCCGCAAGTAGTACCCGAACGAGACCTCCAATGAGCGAAGCCGCTCGTCCCAGGTCGCCACCATCTCAGCGATCGAACCCGGCGCCGTCCAAGGCTTGCTGCCGTAACAGAAGACGATCGGAATGATCGTCGGCAGCGGCCGCAGCCTGGTCCACCTGCCCTAGGCGCAGGTCTCCCAGATGCGCACCTTGTACTTGAGGACTTGCAGCGCCGGGCCCGGATCCGGCGACGACTTGTGCTCCTGAAGCACGTGGACGAATCCCGGCTCGCCTCCCTAGAGGGTCACTTGGAAGAGCTTGTCGCTCTGGCTGCCGCGCAGGTCCTCGTCCACCACCAGCGCCGCCAGCCAC
Source organism: Bryobacterales bacterium (assembly GCA_965203925.1). Classification (GTDB taxonomy): domain Bacteria; phylum Acidobacteriota; class Terriglobia; order Bryobacterales; family UBA6623; genus VXMF01. The sequence goes on along the minus strand of OZ241924.1, from coordinate 5,272,527 downwards.
GGTTCTAGCTGGGCCTGCCGGGTAGCGTTAGGTGTCGGGGCCTGCGTCTTGGCTCACTGTTGGCCCGACCTGGCTGATCCGACGGCCAAACGTGCCCGCCGGAGGCAGACAGACGCCAATATCCCGACTGTTTGTTCCCACTAGCGCGAGTTCTCGCCCCTGATGTCTGCACGACACTCCTGTCACCATGGAGGTCGCGCCCCGTCAGCGAATCCACAGTGGCGCCATAGCCTCAGACTCCCGCTGGCAATTGGCTACTCGGGCGCCCGCAACCTGTCCCAGAGACCCTGCCCGCGAGTTCCGAGAACGCCGGTGATAGCATGTCGGCCAATGGCGCAGCTGTCACGACGTGAGTTGCTGGTCACGGTGGCGCCATCCTTCGCCGCTGGGCAAGGGCTCGGCTTTGAGGTGGCTGCCCTCTTTGCTGCCGGAGAGGGCGGATACCACACGTTTCGGATCCCGGCCCTGCTGGCAGTCTCTTCCGGGACCATGCTTGCGTTTTCCGAGGGACGCCGATTCGGTCGAGGGGACAGTGGCGAGATTGACCTCGTCTCGAAACGTTCTGAGGACGGAGGTTTGACATGGTCCCCACTGCAGGTCGTGTGGAGTGATCCTCCGAACACCTGCGGGAATCCGTGTCCGGTCGAGGACGATCGCACGGGACGCATTCTGCTGCCGATGACTTGGAACGCTGGCACGGACAGCGGGCGCGAGCTGCACCGGGGCACCGGAGTGGACACTCGCAGAGTGTTCTTGGCCCACTCGGCCGACGACGGCAGAAGCTGGTCTCGAGCCCGGGAGATCACCTCGCAAGCCAAGCGCCCGGACTGGTGGTGGTATGCGACAGGACCGGGCATCGCCATCCAGATTCGCCACGGACGGCATGCCGGCAGGATTGTCGTGCCGGCAAATCACACCTCCGATTCCCACGGTTATGCCGCCCACGCGATTCTCTCGGACAACGGCGGGGAGGATTGGGCCTTGAGTTCCGTGATCAGTCCGGGATGCAATGAGAGCCAGGTTGTCGAACTCTCGGATGGACGGCTAATGATGAACTGCCGTACCCAGTCCTTCACCAACAGGGAGCGCACTGGTTACCGGGCAGTCTCGTTCAGTTCCGACGGCGGCGAGACATGGACCGAACCCCGTACCGATCCCCATCTGGGCGATCCCCGAGTTCAGGCGAGCCTATTCCGCTACTCTTGGCCGGGCCCGGACGGCCCCGGCAGGATACTGTTCTCGAATCCGTCCCCGCCGATCTCCAAAGAGCCCGGCGAGCGTATCCGCATGACGGTGCAGGAGAGCAGGGACGATTGTCGGACGTGGCCGGTCAGCCGATTGGTCCATCTAGGGCCGGCTGCGTATTCGAGCTTGGCACGGTTGCCTGACGGCAGGATCGGGTTGCTCTACGAGGCCGGCGAGACGAGCCCCTACGAGGAGATTCGGATGGCACGGTTCTCGATTGACTGGCTTGCGGCCGGGCCCTAGAGCCCACTGTCCGCCGGGGACGGGTCCGTAGGTGCGCGGACCAGTGACCTTCGCAGTCCTGTACCGTTTGCCGAGCCCCTTCTTCGACCACGGGGAAGCTCGCTCATCAGTACGACAGTGCTGGGCAGCGCGAGTCGGTCATCAATTTGAGACGGCTTGGCGCGGCCATTCCGGCCTTGTTCTGAATTCAGGAAACATAGCCCCGACGTTGGCAGCTGTATTTAACCCTACTTTGCTCAAGAAGGAGCTGTCGCGGTCGCTCGTACGGAGGGATGCTCTCGGCGCGGTCCATGGGCAACCGCACCTCCGGCAGGTCAAGGGCTCTCTGGAGTAGGCGGCAGAAGGTCCTTGCGGATCTTCGCGACAACTGTGAAGTGCGGGTCTACCACGTTCGCGATGTCATATTCCATAGCGTGTCCCATCAGCAGCGACGAGCCGCGCTCGTCGAATCCGTAGTCTGCCTTCAGCCATCGCTGTAGTTCGGTGGTTGCGTGCTGCAGAGCTTGCAGCAGCGGCCGGGCGCTGCCCAGCGTCATGATGTGCTCAGCAGTCTCCAGCCGCGGCCACCCGATCGTACGGTCCTTGATGAGATCTACGGTGAACTCCACGTCCATGGAGACTTCGAGGGCGTTGCCGACCACTTCGCCGTCACCTTGGCGAGCATGGCCGTCGCCCACAAACAGCAGGGCGCCGGGCTCATTGACCGGTAGCATCAGCTTCACACCCGCGACTGTGCCGTTGTAGTCCATGTTGCCACCGAAGGCCCCTGGAGTGCTTGTCGCCACAGCCTCCTTGCGCGCGGGCGCGACGGCCACGCATCCCAGCATCGGCCGCAAGGGAACCTCGATGCCGGGCGGCTGGATTGTGTCCGATGCGACCCTGGCCACGCCGCGCTGCATGTCGATCGTCCATGTCTGAGTCGTCTGCTCACGCTCCGCTTCATGTCTCAAGAACGATGGATCAACCGTGTACGGCGCGAGGACGCTGCTCGACCAAGCCGTCCCACGGCTGGGCTCGATCCTCTCGAACACCACCACCAGCGTGTCGCCGGGCTCGGCCCCGGCGATGTAGAACGGCCCGGTTTGTGGATTGGGCCGCTCCCCGACACGCTGGTTGTCGGCGTCGTAGCCCCGGGCGTCGATCGTCTGAGTCACGACCCGGTCTCCGGGCCGGACCGTCAGGACCGGTTCGTGGGCGAAGGAGAACGTGTTGTGGTAGGTGGTCGGTTCGAAGTGGTGCGTTTCAGACCGCACTGGCCCCAGCCCCGCCGCTGCCAAGGCCATCAGAATCGTAAGCGAGCGCCACACCGCATCAATTCCTCCAAGGCAATCATAGCGATTGGCCAGTCTGGGCGTCGGCTTCTCTGGCACACCTTGGGTCAGCCTCCGCCGGGACGACCCTGATGGCTTCGCATGCGACTGGGTTACGGTCGGCGAGGAGAGCTTCGGCCTGACATGAACGGGCAGGACCGGCAGCAGGCGGCATTTCCTGACCGCCTGTTTGTCGGCTTCGCCGCGTGGCGTCCGCTGTCGCGGTCCTCTGGCCAGCGTGTGCGTCCCTAGCAAAGGACAGTGACCGAAGGTGACTCGCAGCTCAACCTTGGGTTCTGAAGCGGCTAAGCGCGTAGTCGAGGTGCACGACTCCAGTCGAAGCACGAAAACGAGCTGAGCTGGAAGTGTGGACCCCACCGCCGTGCCCGGCGCAAGTGCGACCAGCCGCTGCCACCACTGGCATCCCGGCGATGACCCTCAAGAAGAGAAGCGAGCTACCGTGTGGTCTCGGCGTGCATCCGTTCCAAGGCCCTGCGAGCAAGCTCGGCTGCCCTTTCGTACCCGCTCTCCGCTGCGGCGCGATAGTGCTCTCGAGCTGCATCGATCCTCCCTGCCTGTCTGTACAGACCGGCTAGGTTGTACTGGACCGGCCCGTAGCTCGAATCGATGCTTACAGCGCGTCGATATGTCTCAAGCGCCTCCTCAATTCTTCCTTGAGGCACCAAGATTGCTCCAAGGTTTCCATAAGCTTCGACGTAATCCGGTTGAGCCTGAATCGCCCGACGGAGCAATGCCTCGGCTTCGCCCACCTGCCCCTCATTTGCGAACAAGACCGCAAGGTTGCTCATCGACGGTGCGTGATCCTTGTCGAGATCAAGCGCCGCTTGATATGCCATTCGTGCGCCGTTCAGTTGATTTTGCAAGTTCAGTGCCAAGCCGAGGTTATGCCAAGAAAAGACGCTTGAAGGGTCCTTTTCGACCACTCGCTCAAAGACACGAACTGCGTCTGACAACCTGCCGGCCTGTAGGTTCAAATAAGCCAAATCCTTCTGTTTGGACAGGTCTCTCGGATTGACTTCTAGCTGCTTCGTTAACCCGACGATCTGGGAGATGTGCTCCTTATGCAAGAAATCACGTGCCAGCAGACGTCGATCAGACTCGTTCTTGGCAAGGACTTGAAACCATAGGTCCCCCATTTCTTCTTCTGTCCTCCAACCATAAGTGATCCGTCTCGGTGGACTGTTAGGATTGCGGGAATTTTTGCTCGAATTGTCGTAGGAAAAACGCATGAAGAGTCTGGTTCCGCTCGGCAGCTTCACTGGCTCTCGGTAGCGATACTCGTCCTGCCAATCGAATGACCAATCATCAATCCGGAGAAGATCCTGCTTTGTTCCGTCGGGTCGAATCGCCCATCCTTCCACAGTTCTTCCGAGATAATGCGCGTGGGCATATACGCTTAGAACATCAATGTCCACCGGTGTCTCGTAGGAATCTTCGATCACATAGTTGCTGCTGCCAGCTGGAATGTCGATATCGTTCCTGCCCAACCGCAACATGAAAGGCGTTCGCTTGGGTTCTTGGTCGGAGAAGTACAAGCCGAGGGAGGATCGAATGGCTTCCGGTTTTCCCGTCGGTAGCATGTGCATCTCCAGGACAAGATCGCTGCCAGGCTCGACACGCCACGCTAGATCAGGGGCTAGCAAGGCCGGGCGCTTGCCAGGTGTCCAGCCAATCCAGTGGCCATCCGGGTCGAATGCCTCCCCCAATGCCATTCCTTCGCTGAAGCCAGGCCCCGGCTCGAGTTCATCGCGCTTCCGTGCGACCCCGCTAGTGTCAAGCAGCATACGTGCATGGTGGACAAGCCCCGGAACGTCAGGGCGGAACTCGAAGCCTCGGACGAACCGGGGCTGGCTGACCGGAACTGGAAGTACGAAATTGCGGAACACGTCCGTGCCCTCCGCGGGCACTTCGAATTCCTCGTCCATCTCCAGGACGAGATCAGGCTCACCCATTGTCCAGCCATCCGGCCAAGTCGGCGCGTCGAGCCGGGTGTCCGGACTGCCCTCGGGTTGCCCAGCTTCAATCCACTGGAGCAGAGTGGCGATTTCCCCCTCCGGCATTCGTCGGTCGCGCTTGAACTTCGCGACTCCAGCCCCAGGCGGCCACGGGGGCATGTAGCGACTCTTGACCACCTCGCCGACAAATGCGGCTCGCTTGGCGACGTCCTTGTATGTGACCAGAGCGAACGGGCCAGCACCACCCGGTCGGTGGCACTCCGCACACCGCCGCCACACTATCGGGGAAACGTCTCTGTTGAACGTCGGCGGGGCTTCAGCACCTGACCATTGCGTCGCGAGCAAGCCGAAGAGAGCGATGGCCCGTCCGGTGGGCGCGAGAGACCACATCACCTAATGATGGCCGATGTTCCACGTGCCGCTAGGATCGGGGCGGTGAACGGGCGAGACCGATTGTGGTGTCGGCCCCGCCCATCCCTCAGAAGTCGAAGCGTACCGACAATTGGGTTTCGCGCCCAGGCCGGGTCGACGTGATCCTGCCGAAGCCTCCCCGGATCGCATCCGATCCTCCTCCTCTAGTATTCGTGTCGACACCACGGAAGTTCGTTCGGTTGAACGCATTGAACAGGTCCACCCTCAGTTGAATCCGCATCCCGTCCTCATTCATGTGCAGGTTCTTCGAGAGCGAGACGTCTACTTGCCACAAACCCGGACCATAGATCGAGCGCCGACCGAGCGTTCCTGGCCGAATGGACCGATTGCCGCGCGCATTGCGAGGCACATTCGCGAAGGCCGCAGGGTCGAGGTACTGATACCGACCGTTGTTCAGTGCGGAATCGTATCCGCTACGAATCGCTGCAGAGTGGCTCGACCCGATAAAGTCCGGACGAGCACCGGGTCCGCTCGCGCCCTGTCGAATGTTGAGTGGAGTACCAGTTGCCGAAGTCCAAATTCCGCCAATCTGCCATCCTCGAAGCAGCAGGCGACTCGCTGAACTGCTGGAGCCACGGAATGGAAGTTCATAGATCCAATCCGCAACGAACCTGTGCCGAATGTGGAACGGGGTGGGAGCATGATTGGAAGCTAGATCCCACAGATCTTGTGGCTCTTCCCCGCCACCACAACACGTGTAGTCTCCTCGGAAATACGATGTGTTGCTTGCCCAAGTGTAGTTAAAGTTCGCCATCAGATTTCGAGAGAACCGCTTCCTTAGAGACGTTTGGAGACTGTGATAGTCGCTGTTGTCGGCGCTTTGATAATATCGGAATTGTCTGCCAAACCCTGAAACCTCTAATCGGCCCGTATCGCGCAGATTACGGTTGACTCCCGGACTGTAAATGAGCTTGACTCCACGGTTCCCAACATACGACACTTCCCACACGACCGTCTGGCTTAACTGCCGCTGAACTCCGAATGTCCACTGCATGCTGTAGGAGTTTTCCCAGTTCGGGTCAACCGCCGATCCAGTTACAATATCACTTGCGGCGACCAAGGGTAATGCCTGTTCTCGGGTCGCTCCATACCTCACGTTGAAGCGTTGAAGCTGCTCCCGGTCAAGACTGGCTTGCGTCGGAACATCTAGACCGTTTCGAACAAGTTCCACCGGGCCTGAAAATAGGTTGAATGGGATGTAGAATACGCCCACGCCACCACGAATCACTGTCTTGTCATCAAGCGACCACGCGAACCCAAAGCGTGGAGACCACATATTGTAGTGCTCTTTCCAAACATCTTCCGCAGGCAGAAATGGGCCAAAGGGGCCGTCCCTGTTGAAGAACCGTCCGTCGCGCTCCACTGGTACTGTTCCATAGTCCCATCGAAGGCCAACGTTCAGGGTGAGATCCTTTGATATGCGAATGTCGTCTTGGAGGAAGAATCCGAAGAAGTTTCGCCGGATCTCGAATTCATCAAGGCCGAAGTTAAAGAATGCACTCTCTGGGTTATTTGCAAGGATGTCGGCCAAGTTGTTATAACTGAAGCGCGGCGTATCAGCAAGTATCCTGCGAGCGAAATGAACTCGAAACAGTCCTCCAAACTTCATAGAGTGCCGACCACTAGTCTTGGAAAAATTCTGCTCGAAGGTTGTCGTCGAACCGGTCTTTGAGAATTGTCTTGCTTGGCCCGCGTCGGGGAGGCCAGCGCCAAGGACTTTGGCGACGTTGAGTGTCAACAACTGGTCTACTCGATGCATGTCTGAGCGGTTGTAACCGAATCTAGTTTCTGCCGTCATTGTCGGCGTTATAACTCGATTGAATGTGGCAGCAACATTTTCGTTCAGCCCATCATGCACCCTCGGATTTCCCCTCGCCAGTCTCGGAGTCAGTTGGAGTGGACGTCCTCTCGTGTACCGGACGGTGAGGAGCGAATTGCTGTCCATCTGGTAGTCCGTCCGGAAGGATGCGTGGTTGTCTTCGTTCTGCAATGCTCCTGAGACACTTGCGAAGGCCCTCGCGTCGTCGGGATTTACGGGTGCCTCAGTAGGGAGATGCCATGCATCCCAATACGCTCCAGACTCTGGGATTGCGCTGGATATCTCTTCGCGGAATTTGAGGGAGGGTACGAATCCGGTCAACGGACGGAGCTCGTTCAGCCTGTATCCTTCGAAGGCTCCGAAAACGAAGACCCTGTTCCGAACAACGGGTCCGCCCAATGATCCACCATACTGATGATAGACACGCGAGGTCTTCCGGGCCAAGATATGGTTGTTCGCGTTTAGTCCTCCTGCTTGGTACTGTTCGAACAGGCTGCCGTGGAGTTCGTTCGTTCCGCCCTTCGTGATGATGTTGAAGTTACCCGATGTTGTCTGAGCGATCTCCGCCGAGAAGATGTTCTTGGAGATCTCAACCTCGCGGACAGCCTCCACGGAGACACCTTTGATGAAGTTGAAGTTCTGATAGAGCGAGATGGAGGGGAACTCCGAATCCGGTGCTGCATCCACTCCGTCCACGGAGAACGAGAAGCTGCGCGGGGCCAAGCCATTGATCGACACGGTCGTTCCGTCACCAGCAGACAGACCGGTGCCGTTCTGTAGGATGCTGGTTATGTCGCGCCGGCGTAGCGGCAGTTCGTGGACCTGTGCATCGTTCAGGTTCACGTCCTGCTCAGCCGATGCCGTGTTCAGGAGCGGCGCTTCTGCCGTCACGTTGACCGTCTCGGTCGTAACGCCAATCTCCAATACGAATGTCAGGTCGGCCTTTTGCCCAGATGCCAAGGCGAGGCCACTCTGCTCGTAGGTCTTGAATCCGCTGGAAGTTACCCGGAGGGTGTAATCGCCAACCGTCAGGAACGGAATCGTGAATTCGCCCCGGGCATCGCTGGTCGCGGTCTTTGCGATGCCTGTGAGATCGTTGACCGCCATCACCTCTGCGGCTGGGATAACGGCCCCTGTGGGATCTTGGACACGCCCATAGATGGTCGCGGTCGTAACTTGGCCGAGCGATGAGGATGCCAGTGCCAGCGTTAGCAGGGAGAGCGCGACCAGTCGAGTTGGCCTGCGTCGGAATAGAGAAGTCATGGGTTGCTCACCTCCTTTGGTGTCGGGTCGTGACGAGAATCGTGCTATCGCCAATTCGTCTGGAACGGGTGCTTGAGGGACACCGTTGTCCTTGGGGAATTCCGGGCCAATCTGCCGATTCGTGGGAGCGGCAACGGTGTGTGCGCATCTTGTTGGCCCGGTCGCCCGGGTGGGGCGGGAGTGAGCAGAGCACGTCCGGATTCGACAGCCGCCGCCAATCTTGATCCGTCGGGGCCGATCCGACCTGTCTGGACTCAACGCAGCGGCGGGAAGCATTGGCAGCACCACACCACCCGCGCTGCCCACCCGCTCGCTAGGAAACGGAGGGGGCGGGTCCGTGGGCTGCCCGTCCCCCCGACGTGTCGTCTTCGGCACGGAATTCCTGTCTCCCGCTCGGTTGCATCGTACGCGCCATGAACTGCCACTGTCAACGGGGTTTGGGTCCTGCGGTGAAAGACTTGGATGAATCAGCGTGAGCGGCCCATCGGCGGCTAGCCGAGGTCTGGTGGAGCGGGGCAGGCGCAATTTCGCAATCGGCATGAATCTGATCGCGCGTTCGCCACGAACGCCGCCGGGGCGTTGGGATCGTTATTCGAGTGGTTTCTAACGTCCTGTGGTCGTCGCGACCAAGAATGCCAGCGGGTCGGGGGTCGGCGCCGTTCTCGGACGTTCTGAGACGACGCGGGCCCGATCCGCGATACCATCAACCATCCTGGATCTCCTGGTGTTGTTACCGATGCGCTCGCTACCCGGCTGTCTCGCAATTGGACTTGCGGTCGTGGGGTCCTGTGGCAGCGAGCAGGTGATCGAGGCGCGGCGATCAGTCGTCCTCGAAGGAGCCCGCGCGAAGCTCGTCGTTGATGTGCTGGGCGGCTCCATCGTGGATTTTCGCATCAAGGCACACGGTCTGAACCCCCTCCGCTGGGCAAACGAAGGCCCAGTCGACGAGCCTCGCTCGATGAGCCACTTCTTGTGCTTGGACCGCTGGGGGCTCCCGTCGGAGGCCGAGGCCGCCAACGGCATGCCGGGCCATGGAGAAGCGACGAAGGTGGCGTGGGAAGTGATCGATGCGACACAGACTTCCGTGCACATGGCCGCGGACCTTCCTATGGCCGGCCTGCGCGTTGAGCGCTGGCTGGAGATTGCATCCGACGGGACTTGGTTCCGAGCCGTCGAGTCCGTCACAAACCGAAACAAGCTCGGCCGCGTGTACAACATTGTCCAGCATCCGACGCTCGGCCCGCCGTTCCTGGACGAGACCGTCGTGGTCGACTCGAACGCAAGCAAGGGCTTCATGCAGGGCGGTTCGATGCCAAATCCCGAGGAGCCAAGCGTGCATTGGCCGAACGCCCTCAAGGATGGTCAGGCTGTGGATCTGCGGACGCTCACGGACGACCACGACCCGGCGGTGGTCTCCTTCGTGGTGGATGCCCCGATCGGCTGGGTCACCGCTAGCAACGCTGCGCAAGGCCTCCTGATCGGATACCTGTGGCGCAGCGAAGAATACCCTTGGCTCAACATCTGGCGACGCGTGGAGTCCGGACGGCCACTGGCTCGGGGTTTGGAGTTCGGCACGACTGGCCTGCACCGCCCGTTTGACGACTTGGTCCGTAAGGCTAGGGTCTTCGGCCGTCCGATCGTCGAATATCTGGACACTGCCGAAAGCTCCACTCGGTCCTACATTGGCTTTCTCGCTGAGATCCCAGCCGGATTCCGCGGCGTCGCGGATGTTTTGGTACGCAGGGGCCGCCTGCATATCCATGAGCACGGCGCCGGCTCTACGGTGTCCGTGGCGATTCCTCCGGTACTCTGGTCGGAGCAGCGGTGATCGCGGTGTAGCCGCCGACCCGTGGTCGGACGACGCGAGGCGTTTGGGGCGGTGACCCGCCCCTAATCTGGCGACGCCGATTCGGAAGGGCAGGCTGTCGCGCCCAGTCCGCATTGGCGTGGTGCAAACTAACTAGTTGAGGACTCCTGATGAGGGCGTTGGCACTTCTGCTGATTGCGCGTTCTCTCTGGAGCGCAGTGCCGACGCCCGAGGAGCATTTCGGGCATCCAATGGGCGCCGACCGCCGCCTTGTCTCTTGGTCGGGCGTCGTCGAGTACTTTCGGCTTCTGGAGGCGGGCAGCGACATGGTGCGCGTCGACGCGATCGGGCAGACGACCGAGGGTCGGCCCATGATCTTGGTGGCTATCGCAGAGCCCGACACGATCGCTCGCTTGGAGCACTACAAGGGGATCCTCCAAACGCTGTCCGACCCTCGTGGGATTGACCCGGACGCGGCGCTCAGGCTAGCCGACGAGGGGAAGCCTGCCGTCGTGATCACATGCTCGATCCACTCCTCGGAGGTTGCTTCCACAATGACCGCTGTGGAGTTCGCGCACACCCTAATCACGCAGTCGACTCCACGTAATCGCGAGATCCTGGAGAACACGATCCTGCTTCTGATGCCTTCCCTGAATCCCGATGGGGTCGACAAGGTGCGCGATTGGTATATGCGCTGGGTAGGCGGGCCGTTCGATGGTGCGCCCCTCACGGAACTCTACCACCGTTACACCGGTCATGACCTCAACCGTGACTGGTACATGCTCAGCCAGCGCGAGACGCAACTTGTCGTGAAGAATGTCCACAACGAGTGGCGCCCTCAGGTGGTCTACGACGTGCACGAGATGGGGCCGCGCGGTGCTCGCATGTTTGTGCCGCCCTGGGTGGATCCGATCGATCCCAACATTGACCCGCTGATCGTTCAGCAGGTCAACGCATTCGGCACGGCGATGGCCTCCGACCTCACCGCCGCGGGCAAGACCGGCGTATTGGTGAATGGCATTTACGACTACTTTTCCCCGGCGCGCCACTATCAGAGCTACCACGGGGCTCTTAGGCTGCTGAGCGAGAGCGCGGGTGCGAAGTTCGCTTCACCAATAACGGTTACCCCAGACCAACTGGAGACAAGCGGAAGGAACTACAACGCCACCCGCGCGAGCTGGAACTTCTTGGAGCCTTGGCCCGGAGGGAGATGGGGATTGCCGGACATTGTCGACTACCAGCTCATCGCTTTCGAGTCCGTCCTTTACACGGCGGCGCTGCGCCGCAGGGATCTGCTGCGCAACTTCTACAAGATCGGTCGGCGCGTGGTCGGGCGCGGTCGGGGCAGGGCATTCCTGGTACCGATGGAGCAGCACGACCCGCATGCGGCCTTACGCCTCTTGCGAACGCTGCAACTGGGGGACGTAGAGATCGAACGGGTGCTGGAGGATCGGGCCGACGCTGATCCCGCTATGCGCGCCGGAGACTACATTGTGCGGCTCGACCAGCCCTACGGGGCGTATGCGAAAACATTGCTGTCGAGGCAAGAATACCCCGCAACGGAAGCCTATCCCGGCGGACCGCCCCTCACGCCGTACGACGCGACCGCGCACAGCTTGGCGCTGCTGATGGGTGTGGATGTACGTCCGATGGAAGGGGAAATGGAGATCCAGACCGAGCCGGCCGGGGCCGTGGGGCGGTCGGCGGGAACCATCGCGGACGCGGGCCACCTCTCGCTCTCACCCAATCAGGGCCTGGCTTGGTTGGCGGTGAACCGGTTGCTGGCCGATGGGGTCCCAGTGCACCGTAGGCAATCAGACGGTGCCTTTCTGGTCGCCGCGGATGGGCCCGTGAGAGAGCAGCTTCGGTCGCTCGCCGATGAATTGGGAGTAGTTTTCAGCCCGAGTGAAGTAGTGCTGGAGGAACATCCGCAGGTCGAATCGCCGAGGGTGGCGCTGTACTCCGGACATGTCCCTCTAATCGATGCAGGGTGGACACGGTGGCTGCTGGACCGGTACGAGATTCCCCATCAATCCGTCGGCAACGTTGATCTGGTGTCGGGCTTGGCCGATCAATTCGATGTACTCATCCTTCCCGACGCCGAACCCGGAATCCTGGACAAGGGTCACCGGCACCGGCGCTGGGCCGACATCGACGCCATCCCGCCGGAGTATCGTGACGGCATCGACGATGCCGGAGCGGAGGGCTTGGCCGGCTTCGTTGAGGGAGGCGGCACGCTGATCGCGTTCAACGGCGCCGCAGAATACGCTGCCGATCGCCTGCGTCTGCCGGTGGAGAATGTCGTGAAGGGATTGGGGGATCGCGAGTTCTTCGGTCCAGGCACTCTAGTGAACGTCGAGGCGGACCTGTCGCACCCGCTTTGCAAGGGAATGCGCCGCCGAGAGGCGGTCTGGTTTGAGAGGGGGCCAGTCTTCCGGATCGGACGCCGGCCTGATCCGGGCGTGAGGCCGGCTCTGACGTTCGCCCAACGGGAGGTGGTCGCATCGGGCTGGCTGCTTGGGGAGGCGCGGCTCGCGAGCCGCGCGGCCGTGCTCGATGTGCAGGTTGGCAGCGGTAGGGTGGTCCTGTTCGGAATCAAGCCCCAGTACCGAGGCCAGTCGAATGCCACCTTCAAGATGGTCTTCAACGCCCTGCACTTGTGACTTGCGCTGGACATGCCGGCAGAGCACTTCAGCTACTTCTCTGAGGTCGAGGACCGCTTCCGGCTCGCTCGGAACAGCGGCATGTTCATGATGTCCCCTCTGGATTGGGTGCTGGTCGAGTCCTGGAAGGATGCTGGCCTCCCGCTAGAGGCCGTGCTGCATGGCATAGACCGGGCCTTCGCGAAGTACCACGCCCGCAGGTCCGGCCGACGATCAAAGGTGAATTCTCTGGCCTACTGTACGCAGGAAGTCCACGCTGCGGCCCGCGACATTGCTCGTGGCTCTCCTCCAGCCACATCCACGGTGAACCAAGGCATGCCTGGGGTGGATTTGGCGTCGTTCTTCGAAGAGCGAGCGGAGGAGCTGTCCCAAGCGGCCGAAGCCCACGGGATCGGTTCGGAGCTGTTCGTGGACGCGGCGAGGACCCTGCGGAGTCTTTCCGAGAAGGCGTCCGCGGGCCAGCTCCAAGACCTCGAGGCCGTCGAGCAGCGCCTTGCCTCGCTGGAGGACCGGGTCGTCGCAGTCGCCACACTCTCGCTGAGCGAGGATCAGCTGCTCGCGATCCGGCGGGATCTTGACGGCCAGCTGCGGCCGTACCGCAGGAGGATGAGTTCTGAGCAGCTATCCGCCCTCGAGAGGGGCTTCATGCGCCGCAAGAGCTTGGAGGCGCTGGGGCTTTCCCGACTCAGCCTCTTCTACGCCGTCTAGTGCTGATTTGCGCTGCGAGCGAGCTGCGCCCGGGCCGCCCGATAATGAGCATGTGATCCACAACCTTGTGCTCCACAACGAGAAGCTGATCCCGAGCGGTTCAGCGGCGCTGCGCCCTGGCCAAGTCGGCCTCTTCACGGGATGGGGCGTCTTCACAACCCTCCGAATCTACCGGGGCGTGCCGTTCGCGATCGAGCGGCACTGGGCCCGACTGACGCGAGATGCGGCGCTACTCCATGTGGAGCTGCCCACGGAACTGGAACCGGTCAGAAACCTTCTGCTGAAGCTTGTGGCTGCCAACCGCTGTCCCGAGGCAAAGATGCGTGTCAACTTTATCCGCAACACAGGCGGGCTGTTCGAGGGGCCGGACACAGGCAGGCCGACCGACTTGTTGGCGTTCACTGCCGACCTCACAACCGGGCCACCGTCCGTGAAGCTGGGCCTGCAGGCTGAGGGTCGCCATGCGCAGTCCCAATTCGCCGGCACAAAGACCGCATCGTGGGCGCACAACCTGACGCTGTTCGAAACCGCACGCCGCCAAGGAATGGCCGATACGCTCCTGCTCAACGAACGGGACGAGGTTGCGGAGTGTACGTCGGCAAATATCTTTGCCGTTCAGGATGGCGCCACCTTGACGCCACCATTGTCGTGTGGGCCCCTTCCTGGAGTGACCCGCGAGGTGATGTTGGAGGAACTGAACGAGGGCGTCGAAGAGCGCGTGCTCAGCGTCGATGACCTCTACGCTGCAGACGAGGTCTTCATCACCTCGTCCACGCGCGAGCTTGTGCCGGTCAGCCAAATCGGCGGTCGCTACCTTCGTCGCAGTGACTGGCCGGTGATGCGACGCCTCAGGGTTCGGCTTCAGGAATACGTGCGCCACTACTGCCGAGAGGCGTTGGACGGCTCCTGAGCAAGTCTGCCAATGTGCGGCGCCGGCGTTTGACCGCTGCGCTCGATCGGTCACGCCGGAGAGGTCTGGGCTCGACGTGGGACCGTGCTCTCGCCTTCAGCGCCGTCGGGCGAACATCCCTTCCTGATGCGAGGTGGACGGGACGTTACGGCATCAGGCCGTGCTTGGCAAGAAATTCGCGGATCGTCGTGTCCGTGAGGGCGATCTCGGCCGCGGAGAACCCTCCGTGCCCGCCACCGGGGATGGTGAGCAGTTCGCCCTTGGCGCCGGCTGCGTCAAGCCGCTCATGCAGCGCGACCGCGTGAGAGTACGGCACGATTTGGTCATCGTCCCCATGAATCGTCAGGATGGGCGGCAGGTCTTCCCGAACGTGGTGGATCGGAGAGACCGATGCCGCGATCTCCGCTCGGTCGCGCTGGCTTCCCAGCCAAGCGACGGCGTAGGTCTTCGCGTTGGGCTTGCCGGCCATAAGGTCGGCCACATCTGTGATGCCGAACCAGTTGATGATCGCCGCCACTTGCGGCTCGTCTGGCGAGGGACATTCGGCATCGAATCCCGCATCCGCGGGCAGCATGCCCGTGGTGAGCGAAAGGTGCCCGCCCGCTGAGTGGCCGGTCACGATCAGCCTCGACGTGTCGAAGCCGTATGTCTCCGCATTGCGGTAGACCCAGCGGAGGGCACAACGGCAGTCCTCCACAGCGGCGGGGGCTCGTGCGACGCGTCCCAGCCGGTATGCCACGTTGACGACGTTGAATCCCATCTCCAGGTACGGCGCGATCGCGAGAACGCTCCCCTCCTTGGAGCCGCCGACCCAACCGCCGCCGTGGATGTAGATCACAGTCGGCCGGGCTTCGTCGGTGTTCCGCCGGGCGTAGACGTCAACCATCTGCTCGGCATTGCTGGCGGTCTTGTAGGTTAGATTCGGCCTGACGCGGTACTCGCTGCTGACCCACGCGGCGAATTCCGCCGAATCGCCCCCGAAGGCCAAGGAGGCAAGGGCATTGACAGCGACGATCAATCTAAGCAAGCGCATGCTGAGTTTTCCCGTAATGGGCCCCTTCCTGGTGCTAGGGTTTGGATGTGAGCCCGAGGGATCTGAGCCTCTACCTCAAGAAGAAAGGTGAGGCTGCCAGCGGCTACCTGTTCCTCGGGGCCGAGCCATTCTACCAGAGCCGCTGTATGGCCTTCCTGCGAGAGGGTGTGCTGGGACCGGATGAGACGCTGGGCTTCTTCGTCGACTTGAACATGAAGGAGTGCCGCCTGACCGACGTGCTAGACGAGGCTGATGCGCCTCTCCTGTTCGGCGGCCGCCGAATAATTGCAGTTCAGAACGCCGATGCCGCCCTGCAGTACGCGAATACGCGTGCAGGCCGCCAAGAACAGACGCGGCTAGCGGAGTACTTTCGGCGTCCGACGCCCGACACCGTCCTAGTGTTTCAGGCGGGTGGGCACGCTTGGGAAGACCGCGATGGCAGGTCACGGCTGGAGCGTGCAGCCAAGTACTATGCGGCCGTCCCGGAACGTGTGGACTTTCGGGCCTTGGGCGAGGGCGACGCCCTCTACGTCGGTCGTGTGCTGGCAAAACGGCTGAACCTGAAGATCTCCAGGCCGCTCCTCGTGGAACTGGTCGAGCTGTTGGGCATGGATGTGTACCGATTGGAGAGTGAACTGCAGAAGCTCCAGCTGTTCGCCGGCCCTGACCGCGAGATCGACTCGGCCGACCTCGCGCTGCTCGTTCCGGAGGCGCGCCAGCGCGGCATGTTCGAGTTTTCCGACGCGATAGCCGACCGCGACCGCGCACGGGCCTTGGACGTGCTCGACACCATGGCTAAGGCCGGAGTGTACTGGGGCTTGCAGGTGAGCATGTTGGCGGCGCTCCTGCGCCAGGCTCTCGCGGCCAAGGAGCTCGGTCTTCGCGGCGTGCCCCAGATTCGCCAAGGATTGGCGAAGTTCGGGATCCGTGTCTGGCCCGCTAGGGCGAAGCAGATTGACCTTGTCGCCCGACGCTATGAGGCCGAACAGCTGCGACGGGCGCTCACGGCCCTTTTTGAGGTGGATCGGGGTCTGCGCACGCCCCGGCCCGACGATCGCATCCTGATGGAGATGCTGGTGATGAAGCTGACCGGCTGACCCTTAGAGCCGCCGTGGTGGCAGTGAAGCGTTCGGGCTACACCTTGGCGGGCCTGCCGGCGGACTGGGCCGCCTTGTTCGCCGCGATCATGATCGACGACTTCAGCCGATTGCCCTTGTTGCGGTGCAGCACACCCTTGCGGACCGAGCGGTCCACAAGTCCGACCGTCGACCGGAGCAGCTCCTCTGGCGGGGCACCCTCGTGACTTGCTAGGGCTGCTCGGTACCGCTTGAGCTTGGTGCGAAGCTGGCTCTTTGCCGCCCTATTGCGGGCGGTTCTCTTGGTCGTCTGGCGCATGCGCTTGAGCGCTGACTTGTGGTTTGCCATGCTGGTCCGCTAAGTTCCAGAATAGCCCGCCGCCCGCCGGGCTGTCAACGCGGCGCGTTGGCCGTCGAATCCGCTCCCGGTGGCTCTGGGCGACCGACCGTCTCTACTGTGGATGCATGCCCATGAGGATCCTGGCCCCTACCGGTCGCCTTTGGGACCTTGCCTTGGCCAGCGCTGTCATTGTGGCCACGTTGATCTGTGGCGGCCTGACCGCTTGGGCCGCCGCCTCTCTGACGACCAATCTTGTCGCCCTTAGCGCCGTTCCCCTCGCGTGTGGCAGCCTAGCAGTCACCGCTTGCGCCATCGCTGCCAGCCGTGCGCTGAGCTGGGGCGGGATCGGGTTGCGGCCGGCCGGCCTAGTGGCACTCCCATGGGGATTCGCTTCCGCAGCCGCGGTTTGCTCATTTTTGGTGCTCACCGTCTTGGCGGCAGGAGTAGGAGAGTACCGGCCGATCGACCCTGAGGCAATCCGCTTTGACTGGCGGGGGTGGCGTGCGGGCGGCGTTGCACTGCTGGCGGTGGGTGCATTCGGCGAGGAGCTCTTTGCTCGCGGCCTGGCGCTGCAATTCCTTGCCCGCGCCTTGGGCGCCCCCGCCGCTGTGGCGGTCACATCCGTCGCGTTCGGACTCTTGCACGGGGGCAACCCCGGCGTGACTGCGCTGGCGCAGTGGAACACCGCACTCTTCGGTGCCGCCTTCGCACTCGCCGTACTGTGGCGTCGGTCGCTCTGGCTGGCGGTCGGCCTGCACTTGGGGTGGAATCTCACCCAGGTGGGCCTCGGAGTCAACACCTCAGGGATTACAATGAGGCTGACGGACTTGAGCCTCGCGCTCGAAGGACCGGTTTGGGTCACAGGCGGCGACTATGGATTCGAGGGTGGGCTGCTGGCAACCGGCGCGTTGCTTGGCCTGGTGGCTCTGTTGCGCTACTTGCCGGTCGGCGAATCGGCCCCGATGCTCTGGGAGCGGGAGGCTCGCGGGCCGGCTCACGCTGGCCGCGCTGGTGGGTGCGGCTCTAGTGGCGACACCTCAGGCGGGGCTAGGGCAAGAGCGGTTGACTCCAGCGCAGAGGGCTGAGCTGATCCGAAACCTGAGCGCCGAGTACGGCACCGCCAAGGTCCAAATCCCGAGGTCCAAGAAGGCTCTCGTGCTGCGCCCGACCGGGCAGTACGACCGAGAGCAGTGGTCGGATGCTATGCAAAGGTTCGGCCCGGCGGCCCGAATGGGAGACTTGGTCCAGATCACGGCAGTGACCTTCGAGGGCAAACGCCTCGTGATGCAGATCAATTACGGCATCAGCGGCGGCCGCCGCTGGTGGCACCGCATCCAGGTGGCGGGCGCCGGCGCTCGCGGCACGAGTCTCGGTGCCAATCAGGTCACCCACGCCCCGGGAGGCACGAAGCTTGCGCTGGTATTCCCCGAGACTGTGCCCTCCAAGTCCGCGCATGACTTCAAGGAGATGCTCAAGCCCGTGCTTGATTTTGAGCAGCGGACAGCAACCGAACTGTACCTGGACACCATCGACGTCAAGTACCGCGAGGCAATCGAGCGCAACGAGGTCGTCGAGGGCATGGACAAGGAAATGGTCCTGCTCTCCAAGGGCTTGCCCAACAAGAAGGTGCGGGACTTCAAGGACGGCCTTCAGACAGAAGATTGGATATACGGCGAGCCGCCAGGAGAGATCCTCTTCGTGACGTTCATGGACGGCAACGTCATCCGCATCAAGGAGACCCACGCTGCCATAGGGGGCTGGGTCAAGGAAACGGTGCAGATCGAACGCTAGGGCTTGACCTCCATCCCGGGCGACCGCAGGGAGACTTGCCGAAATCTGGGGTTATCCCCAAATCAGCTGTTCTGCTCGAGCTTCCAGCGCTTGCCGATCGCGTCGGCGGCCACGATGGCGTCCCGAACGGCTCCAGAGCTTACTTCGAAAGGCTCGTTGTGGATGGTCTCTCCCGGTGCGACCGACCGTCGCGAAATGCGCTCCAAGTCCTCGTCGCCGCACGAAGGAAGCCCCACGTCCGCCAGCGTGATCGGCAGTCCGACCGATGTCGAGAATGCCAGTACTTCTTGGATCAGCGAGGTCGGCTTGCCCTCCAGGACCAGCTGGACCAAGGTCCCGAACGCGACCTTCTCGCCATGGTAGTAGGGGTGTGTACCGCCTGCTGCAGTGAGGCCGTTGTGCACCGAGTGCGCGGCGGCCAGCCCGGACGACTCGAAGCCCAATCCGGACAGTAGGGTGTTGGCTTCCACCAGTCGCTCGAGAGCCGGGCTGACGGCGCGGTTCGTCGCCGCATCCATCGCGGTGCGTCCATCCTCCAGCAGCGTCCGGTAGCAGAGCTCGGCTAGGGCCAGAGCGCTCTGCGTGGACGCCCCTCCGCGCATGTTCTTTACGCGACCCTCGACGCAAGTGCGGGCCTCGAACACTGTTGCGAGGGCGTCCCCCATTCCCGCGGCCAGCAGTCGGGGTGGGGCGTTCGCGATCACTCGGGTGTCAACCAATACAAGATCCGGATTCCGGCCGTAGACCCGATAGTCCACGACTACGCCCTGCTCGTCGTAGAGCACCGAGAGAGCGGAGCAGGGGGCGTCGCTGGACGCAACGGTCGGGCAGTTCACTACCGGCAGGTTCAGTTCCGCGGCCACTGCCCGCGCCGTGTCGAGCACTTTTCCGCCGCCGGCACCGACGATCACTGCGGCGTTGGCCGCTGCGGCGACGGTCTTGACACG
The DNA here is from genome assembly GCA_965203925.1 of Bryobacterales bacterium. Classification (GTDB taxonomy): domain Bacteria; phylum Acidobacteriota; class Terriglobia; order Bryobacterales; family UBA6623; genus VXMF01. The sequence continues at coordinate 5,252,964 of OZ241924.1, read as the reverse complement.
CTCAATCTCCCGGTGGCTGCACTCCCCACCGAACGCCTCCACCCCGTAGGCTATGCCCGAATCGCCGAACGTCTGCCTCCAAACTTGGCCGAGCTGGGCCGCCGCGCTGCGCCCGGCCAGTACAAGAGCCGGGCCTTGGAGGCCGATTCGCTTCATCTCGGCACCAAGGGACTTCGTTGCGTCCACCCCTTGGGTGTAGCGAGATGGTGCGGAGAAGACGCTGAGCATGATCAATGGCGATTGTATGGGACTCTTGCGTGAGCCATGCATGCGAGCCCATTGCGGCCCGCGCTATGGCAGGTCTCCGATCGGGGCTCAGCGACGCGAATCTGCGCGACAGTCCTCCAGCAGTTTGCGCAGGATGTGTGATAGACTGCGCACGTGCGGGAGTAGTTCAGAGGTAGAACGTCAGCTTCCCAAGCTGAATGTCGCGGGTTCGATCCCCGTCTCCCGCTCCAATCGCTCCAACTGGCCGCCGAGGGTTTGGGGCTCTTCCCGAGGCCAGCGGGCCTGCGCGACGGCGCGTTCCCTTCGTTTGTCTCTGGCGAACCTTGGCACCCGGCCAGGGGCTTGGTCGCCGTCCCGTTCGACCGCCTCAGGGACCGACTACCGGCAGGAGGATGTGCGACGGGCGCTCGGCCGAGTGCCAAACAGTCTGGGTTGCAACAACAGCGTCGTCGCTCGTGCCGAAGGGCTTCCCGTTGTTGAGATTGCGGGCGAATTGCGGGAAGTGGCTGCTCGTGATGTGCACCCGCAACCGGTGGCCCGCTTGGAAGCTGTTCGCCGTTCCGACCATGTCGATCTCCATTCGGTACACTGCTCCCGGTTCCATCAGGACCTGCTTGGCTAGGCCCTCCCGATGCCGTGCCCGCAGAATCCCCTCGGCGACGTTGATTGAGCGACCGTCCGGGTAGACGTCGATCAGCTTGGCGACGAAGTCGGTATCTGCGGCGCTTGAGGAGGCGTGCAGCACCAGCTTGAGGGGTCCGATCACATCCAGCGGCTCTTCTAGGATCTCCGAGGTGTAGACAAGAATGTCCGGCCGATGCTCGATCGGCCTCTGGTCTCTGGGGCCCGACGCGGTGGCAACGCCGCAGCAGTTAGCGCCGCCCAAGCTCGGCACGGGATTCGCGGGATCGTAGCGGAAGCGGTCCGGGACGGATTCCGCCGAAGGCTTGCTCCACGACAGCGTGCCGTCGCCGTGCGATCCGCCGGCCCGACCCCCGCTGTTCAGGAACAGCGGTCGGTACTCGGTTCTGGCCAGTGGGTATTCGTCCTCTAGCGTCCACTCGTTCCGCCCCATGACAAAGACCTTCACTGGGGGCTCATCTGCCAGACCGTTCGCAATCCCCTTGAGCCAGTAGTCGAACCAGCGCAGCGCCAGAGCGTTCGTGTCGACAACGGCCGCGGGCCCCCAGTCCATGTCTCCGACCTCCCGCGAGACGCCGTGCTCCCACGGGCCGATAACCATGTGGCTTCCCTCGCGTGCCTCCCTCGTAGCTCCCTCCGTGCTGACACCCGCGTAGCCTCGCAGCGTGCCTTGGGCAAAGATGTCGAAGAATCCGCCCATGGTGTGGACCGGCACTGAGATTCTCCCGAAGCCTTCCTCGACGCTGAGCGGGCGCCAGTACTCGTCGTACTCCGGGTGCGCGAGCCAATCGTCGTAGAATCGGGCGTTTCGTCCGACGAGGGCCTGCATTTCGTTCAGGGGCAAGTGCCAGATCACCTGGTCGTAGGAGATCGCTTCAGGTCCGCCGGAAACCGTGTGGGGTCCCGTGTTCTGCATGATGCGAGATTCCTGCCGGACCGGTCCCCACCCAAAGTTGAACGCCAGCCTCCAACCCCCATTGACCGTGATCCAGTCGTGGTAGATGCTGGTCGACGCCACGCGGGGGAAGATCGTCACAAGGTGTGGCGGACGGGACTGCGCCGCGCGCCACTGGACGTGCCCCAAGTAGGAGCCGCCTTCCATGCCCACCTTCCCGTTGGACCACGGCTGCACGGCCGCCCACTCCACCGTGTCGTATCCGTCGTTCAAATCGTCCCGGAACGGTTCCCAGCGCCCTTCGGACTCATGGCGTCCGCGAACGTCCTGGAACACGTAGGCATAGCCGCGACGGGAGAAGTAGACCGCCGCGCCGTAGGCACTTGGTGCCCTCTCCGTCGAATACGGCGTCCGCGACACAATCACTGGGTGGCGCCCATCGCCAATCGGGCGGTATACGTCTGCGTAGAGCACGACCCCGTCCCGCATCGGGATTGGAACGCGGTTCTCGATACGGATGTCATTGCGGGGCGGGGAAGCGGTAGGGAATTCGAATCCGCCCAACGAGCTGACGAACAGCGCCATGGCTATCAGGTGGCGTGGGGCTTGGGTCATTGTGCGAAGGCTCATGTCGGAAGGCTCCTTGGGCTGGGGGAACGAGGGCGTGCTGGCTGGCTGCGAGAGCGGTTCTCTTCGGCGATCATACTCCGCCGTCAGAGTCCCTCACGCGAAACCTTCCGTGATCCACAGGATGCGAACGTGCTCCAATGCGGATTGCGGTGGCCGGGCTGGCGCTAGAATGGCCTGACTGTCTCCCCATGCTTGGCTTCCGGTCGCGTACATCAGTTCGAACCCATCTGCGGAGTTCGATGGTGGCGGCAATACTCGCGGTGGCCACCGGAGCGTGCGGTACAAGTGCGCCGGAAGAGCTTGCCAAGCCTAACGTAATCATCATCCTCACCGACGACCAAGGATACGGCGACCTGTCGGCACACGGGAATCCGGTCCTCGAGACTCCCAACCTCGACAAGCTCCACGACGAGAGCGTCCGGCTGGCCGACTTTCACGTCGCACCGGTCTGCACGCCCACGAGGGGCGAGCTCATGACTGGCCAGTATTCGCTGCGCAACAAGGCTGGAATGGTTCCTGCAGGCAGGAACCTGATGCGGCGCGACGCGCCCACGATGCCCGAGATATTTTCCGCCAACGGCTATGCGACCGGACTCTTCGGCAAGTGGCACTTGGGGGACACCTACCCGCACCGGCCCGTCGATCGCGGTTTCCAGCGGGCGGTCTGGCACAAGGGCTGGGGCTTCGCCTCCGAGATCGAGTACGACAACGACTACTACTACACCCGCTACCTCGATCAGGACATCGTCCGCTTCTCGGACCGCTTCTGCACTGATCTCTGGTTCGATGCCGCGATGGAATGGATGGGAGAGCAGGCCGACGCCGGAAAGCCATTCTTCACATATCTGGCGCTGAACACACCCCACTCTCCGTTCAACGCGCTCGCCAAGCACTATCAGGCCTATGGTGCTCAGGTTGAAGACCCGTTGCTGGCTCACTTCTTCGGATTGATTGCCAGCATTGACGAGAATGTGGCACGCCTTGAACGCTGGCTTGGCGATCGTGGGCTCAGGCAGAACACGTTGCTGCTCTTCATGAACGACAACGGCACTGCCAAGGGCGAGACGGTGTTCAATGTCGGCATGCGCGGGAAGAAGGGCAGCCCGTACGACGGTGGGCACCGAGCGATCTTCTTCCTCCGCTGGCCCGCGGGAGAACTCGGTGATCCTCGTGAGATCCGGTACGCATCCCACGTCACCGACGTTCTGCCGACCCTGGCAGACCTGCTGGGGTTGGGTGTACCCGACGGCGCCTCCTTCGACGGTGACACTCTCGTTCCGGTCCTCCGCTCTCCGGACGGCATCGGGGCGGACCGGAAGATCGTGGTCCAGTACGGGGGCAGGATTCGGCCGAAAAAGTACTCAAACAGTGCAGTCATCTGGAACCGATGGCGCCTTGTGGGTGACTCGGAACTCTATGACATCCACGCTGACCCCGGTCAGCAATTCAACGTCGCGGACCAAAATCAGGAAGTCGTCCGGGAGATGCGCGACCACTACGAGCAGTATTGGAGCGAGATCGCAGAGTCCGTCAAGGAAGTCGAACCGCTCGTCGTTCGATCCGGACCCGGGACCTCCACCGACCTCACCTCGAACAGCTGGGTCGAGGTTGATTGCGACAACCGTACGCGGGTAGCGGAGACCTGCGGGCCGGTCCGAGGAGGCGTCTGGCAGGTTGATGTCCAGGCCGCTGGCCGGTATTCGGTCGAGGTCCGGCGCTGGCCCTTCCACCTTGACCGCGGCCTCACAAAGGCAGGTCCGGCGGCGACCATTGGAGGAGTCCTGATCACTTCTGGCAAGGCTCTAGCGATTCGGTCCGCAGCCCTAAGCGTCAACAGTGCGAATCCAAGCGTGTCCGCTGCGGGGGAAGGTGCCATAGGCGTCCCCTTCGAGGTCACCCTGCCGGAAGGCCGCAGCACCCTGCAGGCATGGTTCCGGGACGCGTCCGGACGAGACATCTCCGGCGCGTACTACGCTCGCGTCCAGCGGGCCGAGTAGATTGCATGCGGAACCCGACTCTGCTCGCGGCGATCGTAATCGGAACTGCTGCGGGCGCAGCTGCCGGAGCCGAGCGCCCCAACATCGTCTTGGCCATGGCCGACGACTTGGGATGGGGCGAGACCGGGTATAACCGCCATCCCTACCTGCTGACACCCGTTCTGGACGACATGGCGGCTTCGGGCCTGCGCTTCGACCGCTTCTACGCGGCCGCGCCGAATTGCTCTCCCACCCGGACATCCATCCTCACGGGCCGGCACCCGAACCGCTCGGGCGTCTTCTCCCCGAATCACACAACTCGCCCCGAAGAGGTCATGATCGCCCGCATTCTGAAAGACGCCGGTTACCGGACAGGACACTTTGGAAAGTGGCACGTGGGGGCAGTAAAAGCCGAGTCTCCAACCAGCCCGCGCCGCATGGGCTATGAGGAATACCTCGCGCACGACAACTTCTTTGAGATGCATCCGCCGCTGAGCCGCAATGGCGCGCCACCGGACACCGTTCGGGGGGAGAGCTCCAAGATCTGCGTTGACGCTGCGCTCGACTTCATTCGGGCCGTGCGCCAGCAGGGGAATGAGCCGTTCTTCGTGACCCTCTGGTTCGGGTCGCCGCACAGTCCCTACAGGGCGCTTCACGAGGATGTAGAGAAGTACAGTGATGTGCCTGGCCGGGAGCTGGCACGGCGCTTCGCCGAAATCACAGCGATGGACCGGGCCTTAGGTGAGTTCCGCGCTGCGTTGCGCGAGATGGGCGCTGCCCGTGACACGCTTCTGTGGTTCACCTCGGACAACGGGATCACGCTCGAGGGCATCCCTACCGAGCAGAGGCAGTGGCTGTCCAACGGCGGATGGCGCGGCAGCAAGGGGAGGCTGTACGAGGGGGGGCTGCTCGTGCCCGGGATCATTGAGTGGCCCTCAAAGATCACATCGGCCCGCCAGACGCCAGTGACGGCGGTGACCACCGACATTTTCCCTACCGTGCTTGCGCTGACAGGCCTCAAGCATCCCCATCCCGATCGGCCGCTTGACGGTCTGGACCTTTCGCCCCTGATCCTCGGTGCCGATATGCACCGGCGGCCGGAGCCGGTCGGCTTCTGGGTCTATGACCGGAGGGCCGAAGCCGGCAATCCGCGTTGGATGGATCCCGATCTCACGCGCGGCACAACCCCGACGACCCGCAATCCCGGGATCGATTTTGTCAACTTCCGGCATCCCGTGGCCAAGGCGAGCGATTTCGGAGGCACGGCGGCCTGGCGAGACGGCAGGTACAAGCTAGTGCGGATCGGCTCACGGGAGCCGGAGTTGTACGACCTGCTCTCGGACCCTCGCGAGCGCGTCGATCTTGCTGCCCGCCACCCTGACCGAGTCCGGGACATGGTCGTCGAATTGGAGGAATGGCAGCGCAGCGTCGAGCGAAGCCTCGCGGGGCAGGACTACTAGCCCCGCCCAACGAGCGGCATTTTGGTCGCCATGACCGTGATCCTGAGGACGTTTGCGTCCAGCGGAAGGTTGGCCATGTAGAGAACGGCGCGAGCGATGTGGTCGGCGTCGATGGTCGGTTCCGGCGCCGTAGAGAAGTCTGCCTGCAGGACGCCCTCAGCCATGCGGGCCGTCATCGGCGTAGCTGCATTCCCGATGTCGATCTGGCCGCAGGCAATGTCATGGGCCCGGCCATCGAGCGCCACCGACTTGGTGAATCCGGTCACGGCGTGCTTCGTGGCGGTATACGGGGCAGAGTGCGGCCGTGGCATCTGTGCGGACACCGAGCCATTGTTGATGACCCGGCCGCCCTTCGGATCTTGGGACTTCATGATCCGGAGCGCCTCCCGTGTGCACAGGAACATGCCCGTCAAGTTCACGTCGACAACGCTCTGCCATTCGGCAAGGGTAAGGTCTTCAACCGGTGCGGGCGGCACGTTTCCGCCGGCGTTGTTGAACACTACGTCAACGCGCGTCAAGCGTGATCGGATCTGCGCAAATGCGTCACGCACGGATCCCTCCACGGTGACGTCGGTTGGAAGGACGACGGCTATGCCGCCTTGCGAGAGTGAGGCGGTTTCCTCCAGCGCCCCTTCCCGGCGGCCCAGAAGGGCAACGGTGTACCCATCCGCGAGCAGAGCGAGAGCCGTCTGGCGGCCAACGCCACTCCCGGCGCCTGTCACTACTGCCACTCTTGTGCGCCTCGTTCCCGTCTCAACCATCCCTAACCTCCAGCCCTGAGCATACCGATCATGCCAACAGCCACCCGGGATGTTCCTCACTGCGCCTGCGGTACGATGACGATAGTGCGGGTACATCGGCGGAGATTCATCGCGGTGTGCGCGGGTTCGCTGGCGGTTGGTACACGGCAGCTTCCTTCGGAGGAGATCCGATTCCACGACGTGCGAGCTCAGACGCGGCAATTCATGCGCTGGTACGAGGAAGTCCCGCTGACGCCGACGCAGGAGGCTGTCAAGAAGGCGGCCCTCGGCTCCATTCCCGCGCCGTGCTGCTCCGACAATAGCGCCTACACCTGCTGCTGCCCGTGCAACATTTCCCGGACGATCTGGGGCTTAAGCCAGTACATGATCGCGCGCCAGGGTGCGTCTGCCGCCCAGGTCCGCGAGAAGGTCCGCGCGTGGATCCGGTTCATCGGCCCGAAGCCGCCAAAGGCCTTTTCGGGGTCCGGATGCTACACGGGCCATTGCCCGAGGCCGTTCAACGAGGGCGGCTGCGGCGGGATGAGTCCCGCGGCCTTGGCATTCTGACCTTGGCCATTCCCACGGCGGCACGAGGCCCGGTGGAGACTATAGCCCAATGAAGATTCCACAGTTGACGCGGACGCAGTGGCTGATTTGCTTCGTGGCGTCCTTAGGGTTCGCCTTCGACATCTACGAGCTGCTGATGCTCCCGCTGATTGTGCGTCCGGCACTTCTGGAACTCGCATCGGCGGCGCCGGGAAGCGCCGAGTTCAACAGATGGGTAGGCCTTCTGTTCTACGTGCCGGCAGTTTTCGGCGGAGTCTTCGGACTCTTGGGAGGCTGGCTGACGGACAAGTTGGGCAGGCGCTTCGTCCTGGTCTGGAGCATCATGCTGTATGGCTTCTCCGCCGCAGCGGCCGGATTCGCGACCAGTGTCGAAATGCTGCTGTTCTTCCGCTGCACCACGTTCATCGGCGTGTCGGTGGAGTTCGTTGCGGCCATTGCATGGCTCGCCGAACTGTTTGAGGACCGTAACAAGCGGGAGGCCGTTCTCGGATGGACGCAGGCCTTCAGCTCGGTCGGCGGGCTGATGGTGACCGGCGCGTACTACCTTGCGGTGACGTATGGTCAACACCTGCCGGAGATCTATGGCGGTCACGAGGCTTGGCGCTACACGTTGATCTCAGGCCTGATCCCGGCAATTCCTCTCATGGTGATCCGTCCCTTCCTGCCGGAATCTCCCATGTGGGAGAAGAAGCGTGCCGAGGGGAAGTTGCGCAGGCCCCGCATATCCGAGATCTTCGAGCCTCGATACCGGCGGACAACTGTCGTGACGACCGTTCTGGTGGCTTGCAGCTACGGTGCGGCCTTCGGTGCTATTCAGCACGTCCCCAGGATCGTCCCCGGACTGCTGCAGGAAGTGGACCGAACCGTGCAGGAACAGACCGTGGCGGGTGTGCAGGCCGCTCAGGAGGTGGGTGGCATCGCCGGGCGTGTGCTGCTGGCGATCTTGGTCGTCGTTCTTCTCTCGCGGCGCAACCTGCTGCGAGGGTTTCAGGTCAGCGGCCTAGTGATCTTTCCGCTGGTCTTCTTCTACGCCGCCACCAATGACCTAGCGATGCTGCAGATTGGAATGTTTCTGGCGGGCCTTGTCACCGTTGCACAGTTCAGTTTCTGGGGCAATTACCTTCCGAGGGTCTACCCGACGAGGCTTCGCGGCACTGGAGAGTCATTTGCGGCCAACATCGGCGGCCGCATGCTCGGGACATTTGCAGCTTTCGTCACTACGCAGTTCGCAACAGTCGCGCCGGGAGGCACACCGTTTGTCAAGTTGGCATTCGCGTGCGGTGTGGTGGGGACGGCGGTCTACGCCATCGGGCTCTTGGGGAGCTTCTGGCTGCCCGAGCCAGGCGAGGATCTCGAGGACTGATGCTCCGCAAAACGATTGCCCGGGCCCCCTGATTGGGAGCCCGGGCCGGGTCTTTGTCGCTAGGGACGGGCGGAAGTGTTTCCCGCGTCTATATCAGTTGACCGGGATCACGCGGGCAGTGTCCTCGGGCTTCCGGCGGGGAATCGTGAGTTCCAACACACCCGCCTCGTAGTTTGCGCGGATGGCCTCTGCGTCGGCGTCCTCGGGCAGCCTGTAGGCGCGCGCGAACTTGCCGGCGGGCCTCTCCAAGCGTAGGGCCATCGTCGTGTTGGTCTTGCCCGTGGTGGTGCGCTCGCCCTTGACGCTCAGCACGTCGTCCTCCACGCGGACTTCGATGTCCTTCTGTGCCATCCCGGGTAGGTCGGCCCTCAACCGATAGGCCTTCTCGGTCTGCTCGACGTCGAAGGCGGGGCGCCAAGCGGGCAGCGTCCGAGGCTTCCCGAGCAGCATGTCCAAGTCCTTCCACGCTTGGAACGGGCTCAGCGGGTTTCGGTGAATCATGGTCATGTCGTTGTCCTCCTCTCTCAACGGCAGCAAGGTTGGTTGCTAATTGCATTATACAGTCTTCCGGCAGCCTGTCAAGCGGATATGGAAGAAAATTTGAGTATTATCCACTCAACTTTAGTTAGTTGCATTGCATCACTGCATTCTCGCTGTCTGCCGGACTGGCGACGTTCCTACTGAGATTCGCCGGTCGCGCCGCGCTTCCCGGCCGTCCGAGGTGGTATGATCTCTGCGGGGGTGCAAATGAATCGACGAGCCTTTCTCGCTGGCGCGCCAGGGTTGGCAATCGCCGGCACAGCGGTCGCCGGCAAGCGCGGCGACGTTCCCACTCGGATCTTTGGCAGTACCGGGGAGAGCCTGACCGTCATCGGCCAAGCGGGCGGCCGATTCCCGCTCTGCACGTTCGAGGAGGCCAAGGCAATAACCCGCCGGGCCTACGACCTCGGCATCAATTACTTCGACAACGCGCACAGCTATTGGGACGGGCGCTCCGAAGAGGTTTTCGGCGCCGTGCTGCCCGAGGTTCGCAAGGACGTCTTCATAACGACCAAGAGCGCGGATCGCACGCGCGACGGCGCGGCGAAGGAACTCGACATTTCGCTGAAGCGGCTGCGGACGGACTACGTCGATCTGTGGCAGATTCATGCGGTTGGCGAGATGGAGGAGGTGGACCAGATCTTTGGTCCGGGTGGAGCCATTGAAGCCTTCGAAGCCGCCAAGAAGGCGGGCAAGTGCCGGTTCATCGGGTTCACCGGGCACCGCGATCCCCACGTCCACCTGGCAATGCTGGAGCGCTACGACGAATACGACACGATCCTGATGCCCCTCAACCCGGCAGACCCGTCCTATCTCAGCTTCGAGCGCCTTGTGCTGCCCGAGGCGCGGCGTCGCGGTTTGGGCATCCAAGGGATGAAGAGCCTGGCAAACGCGAAGCTGCTGCAGTCTCTCAGCGTCCGCCAGTGCATCCAGTACGTGCTGAGTCTGCCCATCCACTGCTTGGCTGTCGGGTGCACGACGATCGGACAGATAGAAGACGACGTTCGCATTGCGCGTGAGTTCGAGCAGTACGGAGACAGTGAGCTGTCTTCGCTAAGGGAACGCGCGGGACAACTTGCGGGTGCGGCGCTGGAGGACTGGAAGCGCGACACGAGCCAAGCCTCGAATCGCCCCGCGTACGTGGGCGGCTAACGCGGGCCTAGCTGCGCGAGCAGGTTGGGAGCGGCTTCCGGTGCGTGAGGTCCTGCCTGGCCCCGGGCTGGGGCGTCGCGAGTTCTTGTCCGCTCTGGCTGGGGCCTCAGTGTGCGGAGGGGCTGGACCGGCCATCGGGCTCAGCTTCGGGACGTATGCCCACCAAATGCTCAACTGGGAGGATTCCCTCGAACTGATTGCTCGGACGGGTTACGATGGCGTAGAGATTGCGCTGATCCCCGGCTGGCCGACCGAGCCGGCCCGGCTCTCCATGAGGGACCGGTCCCGAATGCGGGCCATGCTCGTCGAGCACGACTTGGCTGTACCCGCTTTCCTGGAGAACCTCCGCATTGCTGATCCCTCCCATGCCCCCGGCGAGAATCGAGAGCGCTTGCTGCGTGCCATAGAGCTAGGGCGACAGATCGTATCCGGGACGCCTCCGATCTTCGAGACGGTCTTGGGCCGCAAGCCGGACGAGTGGGACGAGGTCAGGCACCAAATGGTCGAGGAAGCCGGCGAGCTCGCGAACGTTGCCGCGCAGGGACGCACCGTGATCTGCTTCAAGCCGCACGTGGCAAACGCCGTCAACGACGTGGACCGGAGCTTGTGGCTGCTGGAGCAGGTGGCAAGCCCGTGGTTCCGCTGCACCTATGACTTCAGCCACCTATGGCTGGCAGGGCTGGAATTGGTCTCGACCATGGAGCAGCTCATCCCGGTCAGCCCTTACGTGCACCTCAAGGACGCCGTAAAGGAAGGGGACAGCCACCGATTCCTGCTGCCGGGGGACGGCGAGACCGATTACTCGGAGCTCTGCTCTCAGCTCTTGCGGCTCGGTTTCGCGGGGTACGCCAACGTCGAGGTCAGCGCTCAGATCCATCGGGAACTGGACTACCAGCCCATACTGACGACCCGGGTGTGTTACGAACGGATGGCCGGCGCGTTCGAGTCGGCAGGCATCTCTAGGCCCTGAGCGCAGCGCGTGTCCAAGAGCTGCAGTAGGTGGCCGCCTTGGGAACGAGCGGCCAACTAGCCTGCGTCGGCAGAGGCCCGACAGCCGCCATCGGCGGCGAAGACGTTAGCACGGGCGGTAGGCACGTTGCCGCGAAAGTCGCTGCACACCCAGACTGCGCGGCACGTGCTTCAGCGAGGAATCAGGCCCTCTCTCCCACCGCAGGCGTGCCCATGCCGAGTTCGCGACCGGCACAGGACTGCTGGCGCGAGAAGTAGGCGGGATGCACTCTGCGAATCGACACCCACGGAATGCGGATGTGGTCTGATCAAGACGGGGAAGCAGCCGTTATGCCATCGCACTCGATGACACGCCGAACATTTCTGGGAGCCACCGGTAGTGCCGTGATCGGGCGGACCGAAGCCCTCGGACAGGCTGGTTCGCGCCCGCCCAACATCGTTTTCCTGATGACGGACAATCACCGCTGGAATCTGCTGGGGTGCGCTGGAAACGACATTATCCAGACTCCCAACATCGACCGGCTCGCAGAGCGCGGTGTTCAGTTCTCGAACACGTTCTGCACCACCTCGATCTGCGCGGCGACCCGTGCCAGCATCCTGACAGGGGAGTACCGCCGGGAACATCGCTACACGTTCACGATGCCGCCGATGAGTGTGCAGCGCATGGACCGCAGCTACCCAGCCCTCCTGAAGGCTGGCGGGTACCGAACTGGTTTCGTCGGGAAGCTAGGGGTCGAGGTGGATCCGCGCGCACCTGCCCGAATGTTCGACTTCTATCGGCGTCGCATCGCCAGCTCAACACGGAATCCATACTATCGGCGCGCAGTGGACGGCACGGTCAAGCACTTGACCGAGATCAATGGCGACGACGCCGTCGAGTTCATTCGGACAAGCTCCGCCGATCAGCCGTTCTGCCTGTCGGTGAGCTTCAGCGCACCCCACCCCGAAGACGACAACATCGAGCAGTACATCTACGACAAGAGCCATGAAGACCTCTATCGGGATACGGTCATCCCGCCGCCGCCGGTGGCGGATGATGGCTACTTTCGTCAGCTGCCAGGGTTCATCCAAGTCTCGATGAACCGTCAGAGATGGTTCCGCCGGTTCGACACTCCCGAGAAGTACCAGAACATGATGAAGGGGATGTACCGGCTCATCACGGGCGTGGATGTGCAGGTGGGCCGAATCGTCGCTGAGCTCGAGCGTCAGGGATTTGCTGACAACACCGTCGTCATCTTCACGGGGGACAACGGGATCATGATCGGTGAGCAGGGGCTCACGGGGATTTGGCTGATGTATGAAGGGTCGATTCGCAAGCCTCTAATCGTCGCCGACCCGCGAATTGACAGATCTCGGCACGGAACGGTCGTGGACCAAATGGCCCTCAGCTTCGACTGTCCCGTCACTATGCTCGATCTCGCCAATCTCCCCGTGCCGGGCCAAATGCGTGGACGCAGCTTAGTTCCCCTGCTGCGTGGTGAGAACGTCGACTGGCGGGAGGACTTCTTCTACGAGCACCTATACGAGCGCGAGACGATTCCGAAGAGCGAAGGCGTGAGAACCGAGCAGTTCAAGTACGTACGCTACTTCGAGCGCAACCCGGTCTTCGAGCAGCTCTTCGACTTAGAAGCAGACCCGGATGAGGTCTCGAACCTGGTTGACGAGCCCACGTTAGCTCCAGTGCTGCATGCGCTTCGCGTCCGCTGCGATGAATTGCGGGACAGCGTTGGGGGACCGTACGTTCGCGGGATGTGAGATGCAGCAATAGGGTCTGGCTGGCGCAGTCAGACCTTGGAAGCAAGGCAACGGGCGGGGCGGCCGGCTTGGATCGCACCTTGACGCTCTGCACGGCAGAGGTGTCCCAAGCGACGAGGTCGGCGAAGGTTACGCGGCCGTCCAGTCCGACGCGGATGGCATCGCCGCCGACCGAGCCCGAGCGAAGACGCCGCGAACCTGCAGTCTGTCGTTCCGAGGCGTTCGCGGGCTGGGTGCCGAGCGGGACTCGTTCACGGCAGCTGCACGTCCACGCGTCCCGCAATCGTTACGGCCAGGTCTCGGAAGTCGCGATAGCAGGAGCGCACTGCGTTTGCATGGCCGCCAATGGCACCGTCTGCGGACTTCAGTGCAAACATGGGCTTGCGTACCTCCTGAGCCAACGACATGAGGCTGCGATAATGTTTCAGTGTGGCGAGGCATTCTGGCACGGTATCTGAGGGGGTAGCCTGCCGGGCGCGCGTTGGTTGCATCTCCTGCGTGTAGACATCCGGAATTCGCTTCATCCACCGCGCGTAGGCCTTCACCGGACGGTCGAGGCGAACAGCGTGTTGCATGACGACGTACCCAATTGGCCTCATACTTCCGTCAGGTGTCCGGAGGCTAGGGACGGGATTGCGGTCTTGGCGGTCTAACCATCCTTCTCGCCACTGTTTGAGCGTCGGGCCAAGATTCTTCAAACCTTGCAACGAAAAGAGATCCGGTGCCAGCGGAACGGCGACATAGTCCGTGGCTACTAGCGCGGCCCGGTTCAAAGAACCGAGGTTTGGTCCGACGTCTACGAGCACAAGTTCCGCCTCAGCCTTCGAAGCCGCTGCATCAAGAATTCTCCAAAGAGCAGAGAGCACGCGGAACGCCCTTGGCTTCTTGTCTAGGCAGCTTGGCCATTGGGTCGAGAGTTCGTCCTCGGCCGAAGATAGGCAAAGATCTCCGACAACCAAGTAGGGACCGTGGCTCGTTTCTTCCAAATGGGGAACCGTCACATCTCCAGTTCCCCCCAAGAGGGGTTCCAGCGCCCCGTAAACCGTCCTTCGACCGCCTACCGGTCCCCACAATTCCTCAAGCCGCTCATTCTCAAGGAACAAGCTCGTCAGGTTGGCTTGGGGATCAAGATCTGCTGCTACTACGTTGAGTCCTAAATCGCTGTACATGCATGCCAAGTGGTATACGAGTGAAGTCGTTCCAACACCACCCTTGGTGTTGAAGAACGTAAGGGTCGTCATCGTTCGGGTCTCAAAGTGACCAATTCATTGGCGGACGAGAAGGAGAATTCAGGATAACGGCTTCCGTTCTCAGCGAGTGCCTTCCGTGCTTGCGGAATTCCGAATCCGAACCGCTGAGCGAATCCTAGGTGACACATGGACTCCGCAACCAGGGGACTCCGGTAGTCAGTCTGCCCTTTCGCGAAGTTGTCCGGGTTGACCCTGCCATACAGAGAACCAGGGCTCATGATCTCGATGCGGTCGGAGTACCAATAGATCCTCACGGGCGAGTTCGTGCCCTCGCAACTGCGATGCATCACTGTATTTCGCACCAGCTGCTGCAGAGCGACCAGAGGGTAGTCTGGGTGTCTAATCTCCGTCAGGTGTCCAGCGATTTCCATTCGGGATGAGATGTTCAATCGGAGAAGCCTGTCCGCATCATGAAGAATCTCTCCCAATCGTCCCTCTAGGCGCTGTTGGTCAAGGATTGGATCCGTGAGTTCCTCGCCATCGATGCGCAGGAATTGCACGTACGCTCCCGGAAGCCGACCTAGAGGGTCTCGCCCGACTGCCAACAGTCCTCCCCTTGTAGTGCCTCCGCTGGTGACGAGCCGCAACGATCGGAGCTGGTGGTCTGGCGAGCGCTCATTCCTTTCGAGAACTTCCTCCGCTACGGCTCGTGGAATGTACTCCCTGCGCGCGTAGACGATATCCAAGTCGTCTAGACCGGTCCCGGCGGCTGGTCGCATGTCGAAAGGACGGCTGGCGGCAATACACCGCTCGGCGAGGCGCAACTCGTCCTCCGGTGTGGCCTGCCGATTGGAAGGGTCGCCCTGCACCCAAACGCGGCCCCGAAACCGAACTGGCGGATGGCGTGACGGCTCGACGTGGACCACAGCGACCTCGCAGTCTTTAATCGCGTGCTTGGAAACGTTCAGCGACGGAAGCGGCTGAAGGTTGCCGTTGTCCTTCAGGCTCGCCAGCTTGAGCAGGAGCTCGTCCGTGCACTATCTAACCGGTGCTCAATTACAAGCTTGAGGCGACCGACTGGCACGCCTTCGGGTGTGCAATGCTCACATTGGTTGCCGAGACGCCGCCGTTCGTTGACGGCCAGATCGCGGTGATCGCTGTCGTCAACGACCATATCCTCGTAACCTCAAGTGTTAGAGACTTCGCGGAAGGTTGGGGGACTGCGGGTGCGGAGCTAGACATACTGGGAACGAGAGGTTTGGACGCACCGTGCGGAAGAGCATGATTTCCGAACCTGGCAAGTTCCTGAACTTTCTATTCAACGGACCAGCCCTACGGCCGGAGGCCGGTGACAGTCCGAACCGAAAGCGCGCGTCGAAGACAGGCGACGTACCGGGAACCAACGCTCGAGACTGCATAGTCGAATCGCCGACGAACCATTGGCAGCAAGACCGTTATGTGTTATCTTCGGGCCGCGCATTGCCGCCCTCCGCTTGAGTCGCTCGGGGCGGCTCTCGCGACGACCGAAATGGAGGATGCGATGCGTGGGACAAGTATTCGGTGCCTCGGCGGCTTCGTGGCCGTTGCGTGCCTCTTCGCCCAAGTTGTGCTGGCCCAGACAGGCCAGCTGAAAGGAACGGTAACCGACAGTACCGGAGCAGTGATCCCCGGGGCTGAGGTAACCCTGCAGAACGTCGCCACGGGAATCGCCATGGAGACGCAGACGAACGAGGCCGGGCTCTACACCTTCCCCCTGCTGCAATCCGGGAGCTACGAGCTGAACGTGCTCAGCTCCGGCTTCAAGCCCATTGCGCAAGGCGGCATCGTCATGGAGACCAGCACGGTCAGGACCGTTGATGTCCAGCTGGAGCTGGGCGACGTCACCGAGACCGTGACGGTCGAGGCCGCCGCGCCGTTGCTGCAAGCGGAGACGTCCACCGTGGGCCAGTTGATCGAACGGACGACGGTGATGAACATGCCCGTGGAGAGCCGTCGCGCAGCATCGCTGGTCCGGTTGACCGGCACGGTTGTATTTCGCAACGAAGGGGCTGGCGGCGAGCAGTTGCCCTTCTTCTCGATGGCCGGAGGGCGCTCCCGCAACCAGATGTGGCAGCTCGACGGCACCTCCGTTCAGAACTCGACGATCGGCATCGCACAGCTCGGGCTCAACCCAACGTCGGAGTCGCTGCAGGAGTTCAAGGTCGAGATCAACAACCTTTCTGCCGAGTACGGGAGGACCGGCGGAGGGTTCATCTTGATGACGACGCGCTCGGGAACGAACGAGTTCCACGGCGCCGCCTACGAGTTCCTCCGCAATGACGCTCTTGACGCGCGAACCTTCTTCGCCGCCGGCAAGGCGCCCCTACGCTACAACATCTTCGGCTTCTCGGTCGGCGGTCCGGTCCGGAAGGACAAGACGTTCTTCTTCTTCAACTGGGAGGGGGCCCGTCGAAGGACCGGGCGGACGTTCTCGAGCGACGACATCCCCCATCCTCCTGAGGTGCAGGGAGATTTTTCGAACCGCCTCGACACGGTGATCACGGACCCCTTGACTGGAGAGCCCTTTCCGAACCAGGTAGTGCCACAAGCCCGAATGGATCCGCTCGGCCGCCAGTTCGCGGGATTCTACCCGAAGCCCAATCGCCCGGACAATGACATTACCCGACGCCCCCGGGACAACTACCTCTTCAACGTTTCCAACCCCTTGGACCAGAACGTCTATACGACCCGCGTGGACCATTACTTCGGGCCGAGTGATCGGATTTTCGGGCGCTACACCGCCTCCCCCAATGTCGCTGTGAACCTGCCAAGGTTCCCCATCGAGGTAGCGGACCCCAATGCGGCCAACATCAGCAACGACCACGATCAGGTCACTATCGCGTGGGTCCACAACTTCTCGCCTTCGGTGATCAACGATTTCCGTTACAACTGGGGCAATCGGCAGCACATCAACCGGTCGTTCGGCTGGGAGTCAGGCAAGAACGGTGAGCTGGGCGTCCAAGGCGTCGACCCCTCGTTCTTCGCCAGCGTCTTCCCAGTCGGGCTCACTCGGCTCGGCGCGGGAAACCACGAGCGCGTCGTTCCGATCGTCAAGACGATTCAGGCGATCAATAACCTCACGTGGATCAAGAATAGCCACCAGATCAAGATCGGCTTCAATTTCCGCTACTCGAAGTTCCGCGACGAGCACAACCAGAGGGCCGGCGGGTTCTTCAACTTCAACGACCGGGCGACTGGCGACGGATTGGCCTCCCTGCTGCTGGGCTGGACAACGGGTGCGACGCTGCTGGACAACGACCCGATCCACCCCCGAACCGACTATGTCGCTGCGTTCGTCCAGGACGACTGGAAGGTCACGCCGAACCTGACCCTCAACCTCGGGCTTCGCTGGTCAATGGATTCGCCGCGCTGGGAGCAGGACAACCAGCAGAGCGGATTCGACATCAACCCGACCAATCCCGTTTCCGGCACGCCCGGCATCGTGACCTTCGCTGGGCGCGACGGCTACGACAAGTACTCGCATGACTTCGACCTCAATAATCTCGGGCCTCGCTTCGGCTTCGCGTACCGTCCTCAGTCCGACCTCGTCGTCCGGGGAGGCTACGGGGTTGTCTACTACCCGATCTACATCAGCCAGGTCGCGACCCGATTCACGGCGGGATTCAGCAAGCTGGCCTCGTTCTCTTCGCCTGACGGCGGCTTCACGCCCGCGTTTCGCTTCCAAGACGGCCTGCCTCCCCTGCCTCCCGGGGCCGCCTTGGATCACTCGTTTGGCGCCGTGTCGCTGGGATCCCGCCCGCGCTTCTCACCGGAGTTCCTGCAGGACAACCACAGCAACGGGTATTCGCATCAATGGAACCTAACAGTCCAGAAGCAGCTTCCCGAGAACAGCGTCTTCGAGATCTCCTACCTCGGGAACGTGGGCCATCAGTTGAGCTCCAACATCCTCAACATCAACATGATCCCTCTGGCAGGTGGCCGTGGCCCTGACCGTCAGGACCAGTCACTCCGACCGTACCCGCAGTTCAACAACGTGAATCTCGTCTATCCAGACTTCGGCAACTCAAGCTATCACGCCCTGAACGCAAAGCTGGAGAAGCGGTTCTCAGGAGGGCTGAGCTACTTGATGAACTACACCTTGTCGGTATTCAAGGATGACGTCGAGGCCGCAACCGAACTCGCTGGCGGCGCCGGGAACGGCTATCAGCACATCGAGTTGCGTCATCTGGACAAGGCGTATTCCGGCAATCATACGCCCCATCGCTTCATCACCAGCATCGTGTACGACCTCCCGATCGGTAAGGGGAGGGCATACGACATCGGCAACGCCGTGCTCAATCAGATCATCGGGGGGTGGGGCGTCGGCACCATCACCGAACTCCGTTCCGGCATCCCCTACGGAGTCGTCGAGCGAACCAATCGCAGCAATACCTTCTCTCATTCGCAACGTCCCAACCTGGTAGGCGAGCACGGTCTGCCGGGAGGTCGGTCGCGGTCCGAGTTTCTCAGCGAGTACTTCGACACCTCGGCCTTCGAGAGTCCCGGAGTGGGAGTCTTTGGAACGTCGCCGAGAACCCTTTGCTGCGGCCCTGGTTTCCTTGGCCTCGACATCTCCGCCCACAAGTGGTTCGATTTCAGCGAGCGGGTGAGGATGCAATTCCGAACCGACCTGTTCAACATCATCAACCGACCCAACTTCGGCAATCCTGGGACCGTCCACGGGCGTGGGGACTTCGGTCGAATTGGCGGGATCCTCGTGGGATCCACCGGCAGGCAGATCCAATTCGCGCTTCGCGTGGAGTTCTGACTTGGCACGGCGAGAGGTAGCGGAGCGGACGGGGCTGCAATTGGGGCCTCCCGGCAAGCAATACGGAAGCCCGCTATTGGTCAGGTGGCCTTGGGGAGCGCGACTGCCCAAGCTGCGAGCCGGTGCGCTGTCAATGGATCCCGGCGCAAACGGCGGCATCCGCAGATCGCAATCTGCAACCTTCCCGTTCCAGCCGTGTCGCCGATCGGATGAACCCGACTCGCCCGGGTGGATTGACTGACCCGACTCCCCTAGAGGAGTTCGCCCGAATTGCCGAGACATGGTGTCAGGCATCGCTGTTTGGTTGCCCGGTGACGTCCGCCAGCGCCGTCGGGACGCCGAAGCTGCTGGACGTCCCGCCGGGGAATCCTTGGCGTCAACTGCTTCGGTTGCTGGCGACTTGGTGCGACAACAGCGGCGGCGTCTCGAGCATGGCATCCGCTGGCTTCCCGACCACCGACGAGTTCAATTCCTGCTCTTCCACTTCCAGTCGGCATGATCCCTCGCTTGCGAAGTCCGAAATCCTCGGGGGCTGCCAAGCGCTCCGACAACTCATGTCAATCCGCCAGCGATTCTCAATGAGGCAGAGCCGGCCGCCAATCGCGGTACGGACGCTGGCTGGGCTAGCTGCAGCCTCCGAGAGCCGGCTTGGTTCAAGGCGGCCCCGGTTATCGTTGCAGCAAGCTGTGTTGCGCATCTCGGTCCAGCCGTCAGATCGGTCGCAGAGAGACTGTCGGCGGCGAGTACACTCACCGTGCTCCTAACGAAGTCGCCGAAGAGCATCTAGCCAGCGCTATGCTGCTTGGCCGTCGTCCTGTGGCGACGGGCCTGCCACTCGCTCTAGAGCTTGCAGAACTGGAATTAGCTGTTTGGCCCCTCGTGCTGCGCGCTGTCACACCCAGGCCAGCAGCACGGTGCAGTATCTGCACCGCTGCAGCCCATGGTGAATAGTGGTCTCGAGTTCCGGAAACTGTGAGCGCTCCGGCCACAGCGTTGGTGACGGGGGCGGGCAGCCGAGGGCGACCTCGTAACAGGCGAGGTCGGGCAGCAACTGGCGGCGATTCCTTGCGCTCGGTACGTCCGGTGACCTCAGGCCGGACGCGATTGGCGTTGGCCGGGCGCAGCCTTCTTGAGCAGGGCGGCGATGTTCCTGAGTGCCTCGGAGGGGCTTTGACGGCAATGGCCGGGGCCAACCTTCCTCGCGGTCAGCCGTTGGTAGGGCGCAGCTTCCTGGTTCACGGGTGGTGGGGGCGATCGACATCAACGCCTCGAAGGCGACCAGTTGCAACTATACTCCCGGTTTCCACCAACTTCCGGCAACGCACCGTCCTCAACAATGGGGCACTGCGGCTGGCGAACGTGTACAACGGTTGAAGTGCGACTTGATTCCGCTCGTACGCTCTGACCTCAGATTGCACAGCGCCAAGCGAAAGGGTCAGAAGCTTGGGTAAATTGCGGTGGTTCGCCACTTGGCCTGGATCTGGTCGGCTGGTCGGACAAAGCGCAGGAGTCGGCCACTCGGGGTACGGCCCGGCCACATCGGGCGTGCCAAATGCCCCCGGCCGATGCCGGTCCGGGCATCTATCGGGATCTCACCCAGATCGGACTGGACCAGGCCATCTGACCGTCGGACTGCTGAACTCGCACGTAGTAGTACTGTTCTCCAGGGCCGGGCTCCCCGTCGACGAATCGAATCTGCACGTCGTCGGGCAGGTTCTGAGCAGTGTACACAAAATCCTGCCCTCGGATGATGTCGAATTGCTGCACGGGTGCCGTCCCCAATATCCGGACACTGAGTTCAAACTCGGATGCCACGCCCGGCACAACGTCTCCCTGAAGGTACTCCTTGCCGTCTGCGGTCATGCGGTAGTCGAGGATGATGTTGTCCGTGGCCGCATAGTTGTGACGCATCCGCATCGCTTCTAGCAGTCCCTCCCGAGTGAACTCCTCCGCGATTGTGCACGAGTACGAGATATGCGTGGACAGGTGGTCAGAGCTTGCTTGCACGCCGATCTTGTACCCCTTTGCCCAAGCGTTCCAGACGTATCCCTCGGAGCGGAAGCCCCCGGCTTGGTTTGTCACGTCCGCTCTTGTGGCAGCCTTCGGGGCTCCCTCATACTCGGCGGAAACCCTGTCCCCTTGGTAGATTTCGACCAGCGGCTCCACCTCTGGGTCGTTGTCGCGCCAGTCCGTTCCCATTCCCGTGGCTGGCGTGTGCGGGATAGAAATGCCGCCATAACGCCGCACGTAGTCGAACAGCCCAACGGCGGCCGAAGAGCTCTCACGCTCGCCGTCCTGGTCGGGAAAGGTCGGATTGCCGCGCTGTGCGAAGAAGATGTTCCGGTGGCCGTTGGGGAATCTCACGCCGCGCTCGTACCCGTACAACGGCACGAAGCGGCCGGGCACGTGAAACACGTCCACCCGCTGCTGCAGCAGCCAGTTGATGTACTCGATGTTCGGGCCGCCGCTGTTGTGGTGCTCGCTCATGCCGAGGTAGTCGAGTTCGGCGACGTTCATCGAGTAGCGGTAGGTGTCGTTCTGTGCACCGTCGTTGTTGCCGTCTCCGGAGTACTCGGTGTGCCTGTGCGTGTCGCCCCGGTAGATCTTGTAGGTCTTGCCCTCTGACTCGATCACGTAGTCCCGTATTCTCTGGACTTGCTCGCGCTCGTTGGCATGCTTCTGGAACGCAGTCAGCTCGTCGCGTGCCTTCGGCACGAGCCGGGAAGGGAACACTGGCCCGTCGATCGTCGGGACTTGAGATGTGAAAACCTCGCCGTGCTCATAGAAATAGTCGTCGTAGATGCGATTGTCGGTCGCCCAAGCCACGTGGGGGCCGCCGTCCGGTCCGACCGCCACGCCGAAGCCGGCGTCTGACCGGCCCGCTGTGGCAGGGATGGGAATCGGCACGCTCCACTCACGCCCGTCGAAAGCGGTCGCATAGGTCTCCCAAGAGGCCCTGTGAGCGGCCGCTGTGTGCGGAACCTGGCGCTGCCTCAGATGCCGGTGCCGAAACAGTGCCCAGACCCGGCCGTCGAAGCTCGCCGCCAGCTTCGGGAAGTCGTTGAATCCCCGGAGGTCCTCTGGCAGCGACTCCTCGAATCCGCGCAACGGACGCTTCCAGATGCCGCCTTCGTAGACGGCGGTGGCGATCCAACGGGACTGGTAGAGCTGAGTGGCAGGTCTGTTGAGCAGGAATCCGGTGTCCTTGCCCCACTGAAGGCCGCTCTCGTTCCACGCAGCCCACAGGCGGTCTTCGGAATCGCAGGCGAGAGCGGGGTATGCTTCGTACCGCAAAGTGTCCGCCACTGGCTCCACGGGAGACCATTCCCCTCCGGTGAAGCGCCTCATGCGGATGTCGAAGTCGTTGTTCTCGTAGGTCTCCCACGCGACATACAGGCCGCCCTTGGAATCCGCCGCCATTGCGGGGTGCCAGTCGTCGGCCGCGGAGAGCGAAACGCGAGTCGCGGCGGACCACGATTCGCCATCCCACGACCGGGCAAAGATGTCAGACCTCCCATTGCGGAATCCCTGCCACGCCAACCAGACCTGTCCCGCTGCATCTGTAACCAAGGCATGGTGGATGTCGGGCTGGGGAGCGCTCGTCAGCCTGTCGACGGCGGACCAGTTAGAGCCGTCAGACCTCGATCCGTAGAGGTCGAAGTTCCCGTCGCGTTGGTCGGCCCAGACCGCAAGCGTGCCGCCCCTGCCGTCGCGCGCCAACCGGACGTAGTACACGTCGGATGACCCTGCGGTCAGTTCTTCTATCGGCCCCCACTCGTTCCCGTCGTGGCGGCGGGCGAGTACATGGTTTCCCCAGTCCCGGTACCCGACCCACGCGACCCAGGTCGAGCCATCGGCTCCGGCGACGATGTCTGCGAAGCCATTGTGGTAGTCCGGGTCAGACAGCGACTCGAAGCCTGCGGCGCGCTCGACTGTGACGGCTCCCTTCAGGTAATCCCGCCGCAGCGCCGCCGGCTGATCGGAGAGCCGGAACGAAAGGTTGCCGGCAGCCGTGGCGACGTCCACCCGCGCATCCGAGGCTGCATCGACCTGCAGAATGAGGCCGGGCCGGTTGAGGTAATCGGGTACTGGGGAAGGAGGTTCCGGCTCCCAGTTCCTGTATCGGAATTTGACCCCTGGGGCCGACGCAAGCGCCCAGGAATCGCCTTCAATTCGGTCGGCCCCTCGGGGTCTCCAGCTACGCAATCCTGCTAGCTCTCCACCGGAGACAAAAGCGCTGCCGTCCCACGCGCTGGGCACGGCATCGGAGAGCCCGAACCGAACGCGAAACGTATGGCGCTCGGCGCTGGCGAGGCTTGACGCCAGCAACGCCACCGCTGTGAGGTAGCAACTCCGGTGGATCCTATGGTTCATCGAGAACTAGGATAGTCGGATTCGTGGATCCCTGTGCGATGGCAGACCGCCCGGCAGCCCGAGAGCCACCGAGGATCTTCGTGGCTTGTGCCGATGCCTCACGCCGAACTCACGCGGCTGCGACGCCCAAGGCCGCCCCCCATTGGAACGAGGCCGCCGGTCCGCGAAGCGCGTCAGAATCCGATGCGCAGCCCCAAGCGGAAGAACCGCTGGTCATTTCCGTCGCGACCGGTGTTCTGGACGCCACCGACAATGCCAAACCCGCTGCTGGCGACGTTCGAGTTCGGGTTTGCGAAGTGGGGGGTGTTGGAGACGTTGAAGGCTTCCGCGCGAAACTGAATGGTCATCTTCTCAGTGACCTGGAAGAGGCGGAAGATGCTCATGTCGACATTGATCAGGCCGGGTCCCCTCAGGACATTCGACCCGCACGTGCCGAAACGCGGTGTGCCTCCCTGGTCCTCTGGATCCGCAAGGCCCGAAAGCGACCACCAGCCGTCCGGGCTGCCTAGCTTCTGCCAAGGCCCGGTGCAGTCGGCGTACTGCCCGGATCTCGCGCTGTTGACCGACCCTGCCGGTGCCGTTGGCGTCGATGGTACGCCAGTGTGAAGGGCTGCGAGGGCGTTGATCTGCCACCCTCCCAGAATTGCCGCAGCTGCCCCGCTCTGTGCGAATCTCTTTCCGCGCCCGAACGGCAGCTCGTAAGCGTTCGTGATCACCAAGTTGTGGCGGATGTCGTTGTTGAGCGGTCCTCGGTTTTTCCAGAAGTAGTCGGGATGCTTGGCCCGTGGCTGTGCCGTTGATGACTCCGACGTGTAGCCCCGCCCGTGGGCCCAAGTGTAAGCAAGATTGAAGCTGTGCCCAGTCTGGCTTCTCCGGACAATCTTGACCTGCAGCGCGTCGTACATCGGCGTTCCGATCGTGCCCCAGAAGAGCGTGTTGGCAGTGCGTCCGTAAAGCTCGCGCAGGATCCTCCCTCGGTTGCCGGTGCCCAAGGGGGACCAGTTAGCCTCCATGCGCGAAGTCTGGCGAGTCGACCGCGTTGCGACGTAGGAAGCCGTACCGATCCATTCGCCCCATTGCTTCTCCAAGCTGAAGTTCCAGGACTGAATGTAGCCCCGGACAAAATTCTCGTCCGCAGTCGCGACGTTCGCCCGAAGCGGCATCTCGATTCTCTCCTCGACCGGCACAGGCGGAATGTTGGGGAATCCGTCGTCGAGCGTCGTGGAGAACGAGTACGAATTCGGCGCGGGCAGCGCTTGCGAGAACTGGGTGGGCAAGTTGCCGCGCAGGTCGCGCCCGAGGTTGAACGGGTTGTAGGTGAGGCCGTAGCCCATGCGGACGACGAACGTGTTGCTGGCGCGCCAGGCGATCCCCACGCGAGGTGCGAATTGCGTCTTGCTCTGCGGCAGCCCGCAATTGCGGGGAACCGAACCGATGCCGCAGACATACATCACGTTCTCGTCGATGTCGAAACGCTCGACTCCGCGGTCGGGCCGGACGGGGAACGGGAAATACTCCCAGCGGACGCCGTAGCTGAGGGTCAGGTCGGGACGGACGTGCCAGCGGTCCCTGACGTAGAGGGCCGCCTGACTGGAGCGGGTCTGCAGGTTCTTTCCCGTCAGGAAGTTGCGCGCCGCTTCCCTGGGAAGGCCGAGCATGAACGACGCGATGGCGTTGTAATCGTTCGTCCTGGTGCCGGGACGCCCGGTCGTGTTGTTCCGGAACCGGAAACCTCCGGCCGGGGCGTCGCCACCTGGGAAGTTGGCCACCTCTTGGTTGATGTGTGTGAGGAAGATATCGGTTCCGAAGCGGACTTCGTGGTTGCGCTTCGTCCAGTTTCCGTTTGCCACCCACTGGTGGAGGTAGTCGTGGCCGATGAACGGCGAGGTGGCCTGATACCCCAGATTCCCGAACCCCGAATCGAACCGCATGCGGGGCATTCCGCCGTAGAACGTGCCGGCCTCGCCGGGAACGCCGTCCCCGTTCGTGCCAGGTATGCCGAGGACGTCCAAGCCGATTCTCTGATCGAGATTGCCGGCGAACGCGTTGCTGTCCACCAGCGTTGATCCGAAGTACGCGTCAAAGACCAAGCTCGGCGTCGCGACGTAAGTTGCAGAGAGAGTTCCGCTGTAGGTGGGCCCGAATCCGTTGTCTGTGCGGAAGTTCGTCGGATGGACGGAGATGCCAGATAGATTGCCGAACGCCGCCGGGTTCCACTGCTTGTAGTAGAAGAAGCTCAGGCGGGCGAACATTGTCCACTTGTCAGAGAGATTGAAGTTCGCCTTGCTGTCGATCTGGTGGCGCAGGAAGGAGTACTGGATCGCGGCCAGCTTGTTTCTGTTCAGCCCCAGAGAGCCGACGCCCGGACGATCCGGGAGGCTCCAGTCCGGGTCGTCGGCCAATATGCGGCTAGCGCGGGCCACCCGCGACTCGGGGATCAAGTTGTTGGCGAACTGGGTGCGGTCCCCCTCGCTCCCGACGGGTGTCGAGAGTGGGTCGAAGATCGGCTGGGGGGATCCCGAAAAGTCACCGGCACGCATTGCAGCCGTCGGCACTTTGATGAACCGGTTCGCGTTCGAATTCTCGGACGTCCGCTCGTAGCTTACGAAGAAAAAGGCCTTGTTCTTCTTAATAGGGCCGCCTACCGTGCCTCCCGCCTGGTTGTAGATGAACTTCGGCTTAGGGTTCGAGCGGTCGCTGAAGTAGGGGTAGGCCGACTGGTGCTGGTTGTTGTGGTACCAGAATGCGGAGCCGTGGACTTCGTTGGTGCCGCTCTTGATCTGGAGGTTTACCGCGGCTCCTCCCGCGAGGCCCTGATCGGCGTCGAACGATCCCGTAGTCACGTTCACGACCTCGATCGACTCGAGAGCAGGGTTGATGCCGGTCATGTGCGTTAGGTTGGGGTTGTAGCTGGAAGCGCCGTCGATCCTGACGTTGTTGTTGTTGTCCGCTGTGCCGTTGACGGTGTAGCGTACGGCTCTGGTCGGATTCGCCGGGACTGAGTGCGCGTTGCGCGGCGGCGAGAAGCCCGGAATCGTCTGCAGCAGCATCTGATAGTTGCGGCCGAGTGGGACTGGAACGTTCTGCAGTTCGTGAGTGCCGACCTCCCCCCGCACCTCGGCATGATCCGTCTGTAGTTGGACTGTACTGGCGGTCACTTCGACCACCTCGGTCACTTCGCCGATTTCCAAGGCAACGTCCACACGCACTACGTCGGTCGATTCGATCCGGATGCCGGTCCCCGTGTAGGTCCTGAACCCGTCCGAGCGGACATCGATTCGATATGTTCCGGCGGCTAGGGTCGGAAAGTTGAATGTTCCCCCAGCGCTGGACTCCCCGCTGCGCGTCGCACCTGTGCCCTCGTTCGTTACTGTGATCTGGGCTCCGGGGATCACCGCGCCCGTAGCATCAGCGACGTTCCCGAGGAGCGATCCGTAAAGGACCTGGGCTGCAGCCGGGTGGTACGCCCACCCCACAAGCAGCAGACCCGTGGCGAGCGCCATCACGCACTGCGTCCGCCTATGCTTCCAATTCATCGTGCAATCCTCCTGTTGGTCTTCCCGGTCTGCGGATTCAATCCAGCTTCCTGCAGGGCACTGGAAGCTGGCGACCCAAGCCCACCGTGCGTTGCGAGTCTACCACGGTCGCGGCTAGGCAATCGACGAGTCGTCCTGACTTGGGCGGCCCGAACGTGGACCGGAGGGTCCAAGGTGGCCCGACGCGACTGAGCCGCTCCCGGCAGCACTGCGGTCGTCCCCGCCGTCTGGCGCTGAAGGCACACGGCTGCTCAGGCTTCCACGTCCGGCGCCACGTGCAGGAGTTGGCCCGCTTTGGCAATGCGATGCTCGTCTGCGGGCCGACGCCCGCCCCCGCGTCGTGCCTTTGCGGCGGAACGCAATCCTCCCGAGCCAAGACCAGTCAGGGACGGAGGTCATGGCCAGACGTGCGCTGGCTGCAACGTGCTCCCTTGACGGTGCATTCGCAATCCTGCGGTGGATTAGGCGCCATTGCGTCCTCTACGTACCTGAGGACCGGCGGACAGGATACAGATTCGGATCCGAGCTGGAGAGCGGAGGCGGTGCCCCGCAAGGGAAGTACGCCTATGGACCCCCTACGATCTCGCCGTGAGGCTTCCCCTCCGACAGCTCCGCGTACCGGACCCGAACCTGCTCAGCGAATCGATTTCCTACCCAGTTGCTCACTTCCTCGGAGAGTTCGACGACCGTAGCGACGCCGGCTCCCTCTTCAACCGTCACGATGTCCTCCAGCTTCTTGCCCCCCTCGAAGGCCGCCTCTACAGAGGCATTCAGCTCCTCGAAGAACTGGCGCTGTCCGGCCGCGATCTCCGGGCCGCCCCTAGGACCGTGGCCCGGAAGGATTGTCGTGGCGTTTAGGGCCTCGGCTTGTGAGACCACATCGGGCCAGTTCCCGGTGTTGGCATGTCCCGTGAAATTGAAAGGACCGTTGACGATGGCGTCGCCCGTGCAAAGGATGCCATCATCCGGAAGGAAAACCATGCCGTCGCCCCTCGTGTGGGCCCAGCCGAAGTGGTGGAATTCCACCCGCCGGCTGGCGCCTTCGAGAACGTGCGGCACGACATCGAAGGTTTCCATCGGGGGCTCAGCCGTATCTGCCCCGATTGCCGCTACATCAGGCCGGCTCTCCGCGGCAGCCAGCCAGCCAGCGGGCTCGTACCGTGCCATTTCCTCTTTCACCCCGACATAGGCCAAAGTTGTTGCGCCACTGCGCGTCCAGACGGCGTTGGCGTAGGCATGGTCTCCGTGGTGGTGCGTGTCGAACACGAACTTGACGGGCTTGTCCGTGACCTGCTTGAGATCCTCCATCAACGCGTGGGCGCCGCTCGGGAAATTCGCATCCACTACAAGCAGACCGTCGCCAATGTCGATCACCACGTTGTTGCAGTGCCCTTGGTCTCTCTCTCCCATGCGAAACCAGATCCCCTCGCTTACCAGCTTCAAGGTGTCTGTCTCGGCCGCCGTTTCAACAGGCGGGGGAGCTGTGCACGTCCAAGCCAGACCTAGGCCTAAGAGCGCAACCATTGCGAGCAGTGTTCTCATCGGTGGGACCTCTGGGATCGGGCAATGCCCTTGATCTTGGGTGGAATTGTATCCCAGATGCGTTTGGCCCGTGTTGGCCACGACCTTCTCATCGCACGTTCCTCTCGTCGCGATTGGCTCGTGCGCGGCCTCGCGCCCACTTCGCCCACGGCTTCTCGTTCCTCCACCGCGACGGCCCGGGGCCCCTTCTCCAGATGACCGTGCGCGGGACTGCGGACTGTTGGACGCATCTGGGCGTCGGAGTAAGTGTCCGGCCCGTCCATCGGGGACAGCTCGGGCGGTGGTCAGCCAGCGGGAGGCTGAGCGTCGGCTTCCAAGATCCGGCCCGGACTCCCCGCGTTGGACCGATGTATCGTTCATTCGATCCACTTTGGGTGGGCCTGACCGAACCACTCCTGTACCTACGATGCCGGTCTATGTGCTCGGCAATCCGTCGTGACTGGCTATACTCCGGCCAGTGATGTCTCGCTTCAGGTACCCACGCACGCGCCTCGTCCTAGCATTACTGGCTCTGGGAATGCTCGCGGGCGGACTGCTGGCCCAAGACGTGGGGTCTGGGCTACCGCCGGGGGTGGTCCGCCATGCGGACTTGGAATACGCGGAGATCGGCGGGCGTTCCCTGTTACTGGACGTGTATTCGCGCCATAGCAGCCCGGACCGCCCCCTGCCAGTTGTGGTCTGGGTTCACGGTGGTGGTTGGCGTAACGGAAGCAAGGACGGCATCCGGCGCCCCTATCCGCTGCTAGAGCGCGGGTACGGGTTGGTCTCGGTCAGCTATCGGCTCAGCGGTGAGGCAACCTTTCCGGCAGCGATCGCCGATGTCAAGGCGGCCTTTCGTTGGGTTCGAGCCAATGCGACTAAGTTTGGCTTTGACCCCGCCCGGGTCGGCGCCTGGGGCTCATCCGCCGGGGGCCACTTGGTGGCGCTGCTTGGAACGGCCCACGACTTGTCAGAATGGGACACGCTGCACGAGGAGAACGCCGGTGTGTCCTCCAAGCCTGATGCTGTTTGCAACTGGTTCGGGCCGACCGATTTCCTGCGCATGAACGATTTCCCGGGGCGCATCGACCACGATGGGCCAGACTCTCCAGAGTCGCTGTTCATCGGCGGCCCGATCCAGGAGCACGCAGACCGGGCCCGAGCGGCCAATCCAATCACCTACGCAACTGCCGACGACCCGCCATTCCTGCATATGCACGGCGAGAATGACAGGTCGGTCCCGTTCAACCAAAGTGAACTGCTGCACGCCGCCCTCCTCAAGGTGGGGGTCGACACCACGCTCTACATGGTCCGGAACGCCGACCACGGGTTTCGCGACATGCAGGGCGATACGCCAGAGACTCTGGCCGAGAGAGTGGCCGAGTTCTTCGCCCGGACGATCGGCGAGCCTTGACCAGTGGCGTCAGGTGGTTTGCAGTCCTTCAAACCACTGTGCTCCCGGTACGACTGCTGTGGAAGCCCTCGCTGGATGGGCGCACGGACTTCTGCGGAGATTGCCGACTCAGCGGAAACGGACCCAACGGGCACCGCCCTTCGCCCCGCTGGTAGAGGGATTCTGGTCCCACGACCGTGAGATCCCGAGAACAGGCCCCTTGTGGGAAACTCGTCGCTTGCCATGACCTCGCGTGCAGCAGCCCTCCTAGTGACGTTGGCCGCTTGCGGGCAACAGTCGGTTGCTCCCGATCCGCAGGCCTCGCTTTTTCGCGAGTCTTCCGGCGATGCCCGACTGAAGTTCCAACACTTCAATGGCGCGACCGGCGAATATCACCTCCCCGAGATCATGGGCCCCGGCATTGCGCTCTTGGACTATGACCTTGACGGGGACTTGGACGTCTATGCGCTGCAAGGCGGTCCGCTGGCCGACACATCCCGATTCAGTCCTTCAGATGCCGCTGGCGACGGGCAGCTTGGGAACCGGTTGTTCGAGAACCGAATCGTGCCCGACGGTGTCCTCAGGTTTGTGGATTCCACCAACGGGAGCGGGCTGGGCATCGCGAGCTATGCGATGGGTGTGGCCGTCGGGGACTACGACGCGGATGGTGATCCGGACATCTATCTCACAAGCGTTGGCCCCAACTTCCTGCTCCGCAACAACGGGGACGGGACGTTCCAGACGGTGGAGGGCCCACAAGACGAGCGCTGGAGCACCTCGGCGACGTTTACCGACTACGATTCGGACGGCGATCTGGACCTCTTCTTCGCCAATTTCGTCGACTACTCCCTAGGCAACAACAAGAAGTGCTACGCCCCGACCGGCGAGCGGGACTACTGTCTCCCGACCGTCTACAACCCAGTACCGGACAGGCTCTTCAGGAACGATGACGGACGCTTTGTCGACGTCACGGAATCATCTGGTATCGGGCGTGCCTTTGGGAATGGGCTCGGTGTCCTGGCGGCCGACCTGAACCAAGATGGCCTGACCGACCTGTACGTCGCCAACGACACGACCGAGAACCAGCTCTGGGTGAATGGCGGCCAAGGGACCTTCGTCGACGTCGCCATGCAGTCCGGGGCGGCCGTAAATGCCGACGGCAGGGTCGAAGCCGGAATGGGCGTCGCCGCTGCCGACTTCGACGGCGACGGCGACGAGGACCTCCTGATGACCCACAACGTGCAGGAGACCAACACCCTTTACCTGAACGGGGGCAGGGGACTATTCCGCGACGCCACGAACACCCTTGGTCTCGGCAATTCCAGCCTCGCGTACACCGGATTCGGGCTTGCGTGGGCCGACTTCGATCACGACGGATTGTTGGACGTCTTCATTGCCAACGGAGCCGTCGCCATCATGGAGTCGCAGCGCGGGTCGCCGTTCCCATTCGCCCAGGACAACACGTATTACCGGGGTGATGGCGGGCGTTTCGATGTTGTCTCGGGCCTCGCCGTGTGGGGCTCGGTCGAACCGAAGGTCAGCCGCGGCCTTGCGGCTGGGGATCTTGACTTGGACGGCGACACCGACATCGTGGTTGCCAATTGCAACGGACCGGTACGCCTCTATATCAACCAGACAAGCTCGGAAGACTGGGTGCGCATCGGCTTGGAGGGATCCGTAGGGAATCCGGCCGGGCTAGGGGCCCGCGTGGGCCTTTGCTGGCCCGACGGCACGTGCCAGTGGCGCCGTGTGCACCGCGACGGCAGCTACCTGAGTTCCAGCGAGCCGATTGCGCACTTCGTCCTGTCCGGGCTTCCCCCGCCTGCCTACGCTGAGGTCCGATGGCCTGCCGGACGCGCCGAGCGGTATCCCTCGCCGGCTCCCGGACGTGCGCTGACGCTCCGGCGAGGAGCCGGCGCCGAGGTCAGATAAAGTATGTCGAACGCGAAGGAGGTCGGCCGCGGGGCCTGCTGAGGCGTGCCGTTGCCCAGAGGCCAGTTCGGCACCCCCCGCCCGACCGCGGGAAGTGTGCTCGGTAAGGGAGAAACCCGGCGAGTTCCGAGATGCGATCGGAGCACCGGGAGGCGGGCTCTGGCTGAGCGCTATGAGACCAACTTGCTTCCGACCTCAGGAACACGCGGCGGCGCGGCGCCACAGATGGTCACCCAGTCCGGCGCCTGCGAATCGACCCCTTGGTCCAGTGGGGTCCCCGCCAGAGGCGGGGTTCGTGTCTGGGGCCGCGACAGCGGTGATGGCCACACAAGCGTCCCCGAAGCAGTTGCACAATCAGCCCTACAGACCATCGATTAGCCCAACCACGGATTCCTGGCGGGTCCGACTATCGGTCCCAGGCGATGCCGGTGCGCTCGGCGTACGCTTCCCACTTCTGTGCCATGCTGCCGACGCGCCCCGGATAGCGCTCCGCCAAGTCCGTCACCTCAGTGCGATCGGCGCTGAGGTTGTAGAGTTCCCAGCGGATTTCGGTGGGCATGCGCTTGCCCCAAACTGCCTTCCAGTCCCCTTCGATGACAGCTCGGGCTTCCTGGTGTTCGAAGAAGAGGGTCCGGGGCGCTAGGGCCCCGCCATTGAGGGCTGCAAGGAGGCTAACGCCTTCTTCCGGCAATACGGACCTGCCCGCGTGTCCGCTTGGATACTCCGCTCCGGCGGCGCTGCGCAGGGTGGGCATTACGTCGATCACGTGGCCCCGCTCCCGAATCCATGCTCCCGCATTGCGGATCCCGAGGGGCCAGTGGGCGATGAACGGAGTGTTCACGCCGCCTTCAAAGGTGAAGTGCTTGTACAGCCGGAACGGGGTGTTGCCCAGATTCGCCCAGCCGCTGCCGTAGGAGTGATAGGTTCCCGGTCCGCCCATCTTGGCGAGGTCCTCGCCGGTGTGCAGGATCGTCACCCCCTGCCGGCTCCGCTGGTCGAAGCCGAATGGTCCCCACTCGTAGCAGGCGCCGTTGTCGCTTAGCACGAGGAACAGGGTGTTGTCGAAATGCCCAGTCTCGCGCAAGTGTTCCACGATCCGGCCGACCCCGCGGTCAACGTGCTCCACCATCGCCGCGAAGAGCGCCATGCGCCGGGCGAGGTCCATTCGCCGGGGCTGGTCGATCGAGGCCCACGCAGGGTTCGGTCTTCCGGCGTACCCGTTCGCAATGTCGTTACGGTCCACCGGGACCAACGACCGATCCGTGAACTTCCAGCGGTCGCCGTCGATCAGGCCGATGCGCTGCATGCGCTCGAAGCGTTCTTGGCGGAGCACGTCCCAACCCCGCATGTAAGTCTCGAAGTACTTGTCCGCGCTCTCGGCCGGGGCCTGGACGGGGAAGTGCGGGGAAGAGTGCCCTAGGAACAGGAACCAAGGTCGCCCTCGCTCTTGTCCTTGCCTGATGAACTCGATCGCGTATTCGGTGAAGACGTCCGTGGCGTAGAAGTCCCCGTCTGGCCGATCGATCTCCTTATTCCTTCCCTCCGGAAGGCGCTCGTAGTAGTCGGCGTCCCACTGGTCATGCGAGTGGTCGAAGGCGTAGCCGTAGAACTCGTCGAACCCGCGCTGGATCGGCCCCGTCTCATGGTGCAGGTGCCACTTGCCGACGTAGTAGGTACTGTAGCCAGCGTTGCCCAGCGTTTCCCCGAGCGTCACGCACCGGTCGTTCAGCCGGCCCAGGTAGGCCGGCCCTCTCGTCGGGTGGGCCGCCCGAGTAGTGAAGCTGGCTATGCCGGTTTGGGGAGGGTACAGGCCGGTCATCAGTGATGCGCGACTTGGACAGCACCTCGCGGAGTTGTAGAACGATTCAAACCGCACGCCGCCCTCAGCCAAGGCGTCGATGTTCGGCGTGTCGATTTCGCCTCCGTAGCAGCCTAGGTCGGAGTAGCCGAGATCGTCGAACAGGAGGACGATGATGTTGGGTCGCTCGGCCGCCGTGGCGCCCGCGGCCAGTGCTGCCCAGATCAGGGCGTGGGACAGTCGGAGCATTGGACTAGACCGTATCACGCTTGGGGCATGGGGCTGGCCCCGGTGCAGAGGGGCAGGAAGCGCTCCGCCAGGCCTTCTTGGGCTGTCTGATCGCGGACCTGAAAGGGCGCTTCTACAGGAGCTGGCTCAGCACACGCGCTTCGCCTGCAGGGCCGATCAGACGTTCCTTCAGCCCTTGGTGCATGTAGTGGAACTCGAATGGGTCCAGGCCCAACAGGTGCAGGATTGTCGCTTGGAGGTCTCGTGGAGTGACCGGGTCCTCGTGCACGTAGTACCCAATATCGTCCGTCGATCCCAAATCCCTGCCGCCTTTGATCCCCCCGCCGGCGAGCCACATGGTGAAGGCGAACGGGTGATGGTCCCGGCCGTAGTACTCGGTCCGGTCTCCCTGCCGGTTCTCGCGCATGGGCGTTCTCCCAAACTCCCCGCCCCATACGACGAGGGTATCGTCCAGCAGACCTCGTTGGTCCAGATCCTTGACCAGTGCCGCTGTCGGGCGATCGATGGCCTTGGCACGCTCTGGCAGGTCATAGCGGATGTCCGTCCCCCGAGCTGTCCCATGGTGGTCCCATCCCCAGTCGTACAGCTGGACGAACCGAACCCCGTTCTCGACCAAACGGCGGGCCAACAGGCAGTTGTTGGCGAACGACGACTTGCCGGGCTCTGTGCCGTACATAGAGTGGACGGAGTCCGGCTCTCGGGAGATGTCCATGACCTCAGGCACGGAGACTTGCATGCGGAAGGCGAGCTCGTATTGCTGGATCCGTGACAGCGTGTCCGGAAGGCCGCTGCGCTCGTGGTCCATCCGGTTCACGTCCGCTAGGGCGTCCAGCGTGAGCCTCCGGAGGGGCCGGGTCATGCCCTCGGGATTGCCGAGGTACAGAACGGGATCGCCTCGCGTACGGCATTGCACGCCCTGATGCACCGATGGCAGGAATCCGCTCCCCCAAAGGCTCTTCCCGGCGCTCGGTGTCTTGTTGCCGCTGACCAGCACGACGAAACCGGGCAGGTCCTGGTTCTCAGTACCCAGACCGTAGGTCGCCCAAGCCCCCATCGAGGCGGCGCCCAGACGTGCGCTGCCCGTGTGCAGAAGCAGCTGTGCGGGCGCGTGGTTGAATTCCCGCGTCGTCATCGAGCGGACGATCGCTGTCTGGTCCGCGACCTCCGCGAAATGCGGGAGCAACTCGCTGACCCAAGTTCCGGACCGACCGGCCCGGGAGAAGCGGTAGGGCGTGCCCAGCATCTTCGGAACCCCTTTGATGAAGGCGAAGCGCTTTCCTTCGAGGAGGTGCTGGGGGCAGTCGGATCCGTTGTGCTTCTGAAGTTCCGGTTTGGGATCGAAGAGCTCAAGCTGGGATGGCCCGCCCGCCATGTGCAGATAGATGACAGACTTCGCCTTTGCGGGAAAATGCGGTTTCTTGGGGGCCAGCCACCGCTCGCCGCCCTGAGTTGCGGCCCGAAGAGACCGCAAGTACATCGACGCCAGGCCGAGCTGGCACCCGCTAAGAAAGTGTCGGCGCGTGGCCCGCTGGATCAGTTTGGCTTGCACGGTCATAGGGTCATCGCCTTGTCAGCGCCTCGTCTAGGTTGAGCACAACGTTTGCCGCGGCAACCCAAGCTGCCTCCAGGATCGCTTCGCGCGGGGAACTCGCGAGCGGCGGAGGCCGGAGGCCGCTCAGGCCGACGTCCACATGTCTGGGAGCGTCGCTCAGCCCCGTGTGGGTGGCATGGACGGCGAGTGTGTTGCGTCCCGGGTGAAGCGCCGCGACAGCGTCGCCTGAAACCGGGAGAGCGGCATGCACGGTGGACCCATACGGCTCCGCCACCGCAAACACGCCATTGATGTACGCGCTGAAGGAGGCCGAGTTCTTCGCCTCCGCTCTCACCGAGTCCCACTCACCCTCGGGGAGGTCGAAGCTCACTCGGAGCCAAAGCTCTGCCCCGTCCCAGCGGGTTGCGGGCCCGTCTGCGGTCTGCACAGCATCAGCATCGCCGTCCCGGGCCGCGAAACCGAAGCCAGACCGCCCGGAAGCCCACTCGGAGTCGTCGAAGTCAAGCGACGCCCAGTTCTCGGCAGGGCGTTCCGTCGTGAACCGCCAAACCGCGGCGTCGCCGCGGGAATCCGCTACGAACGTGCGCCGTCGTCCGTCCTCATACAAGCCGCTGCCAAAGTTCGCGAGCTTGACCGCCCCGTCCGGTATGGAGCGCAGGTGACCGGCGGCATCTCCCAGCATTGTCAACAGCCGGTCGCGCTCGTCAGCTCTGGGCGCGCGCGCCAGCACTAGGCGGAACATCCTGTCGAGCCGCCCCTCGGCGGAGCCGTCCGATTCACGCGCCGCCCGCCTAGAGAGGTGCTCGGCTGCCTCCACAAGCGTCGGATCGTTCAGCGTGACCAGCGCCTGAAGGGGCGTGTTGGTCCGGATCCTGCGCAACGCGCAGGTCTCGCCGCTGGGAGCGTCGAACGTTGTCATCGAAGGGTGGGGCGCCGTGCGCCGCCAGAGGGTGTAGAGGGCGCGCCGGTAGCGGTCCTCTCCGGGGCTTGGCTCCCACTGCTTGCTGCTGTACACCACCTGCCAAACACCGCTTGGCTGCCAAGGCATCACGGGCGGCCCGCCAATCTTCGTGCTGAGCAGCCCGCTCGCGGCGAGCGCCTGATCGCGGATCATCTCAGCCGACAGGCGAAAGCTCGGACCTCTTGAGATCAGGGCTCCGTTTGGGTCGAGACGCAAGGACTCGGCGGTGGCGTCCGAGCGCTGGCGGTAGGCCGCTGACGAGACGATTATCTTGAGGATCGCTTTGACATCCCAATCGCCCTCCATGAGCTCCATCGCCAGCCAGTCGAGCAGGGCTGGGTGGGTCGGCGGCTCGCCTTGCGTGCCGAAGTCCTCCTCGGTGGGCACGATTCCCCTGCCGAACAGCCGAGCCCAGAGGCGATTGACCAGCACTCTTGCCGTGAGCGGGTTGTGATCGGATGTAATCCAGCGTGCAAGCCCCAGACGGTCAGTGGGCGCTCCGGACGGCAGTGCGTGGAACGAGTCAGGAACTGACGGTTCGACGGGCTCGCTAGGGTTCATGAAGTTTCCGCTCACGTGCAGGAATGTCCTCCGGCGCTGATCGGGCGGCAGCTCCCGCATCACCGGCGTCGACACGCCGTCCTCGAGCTCTAGGACGGGGCTATCGTCATTCTTGTCGGCATCGGCGGATTGGTTGAAGAACGCATACAACGAGTAATACTCGCGCTGCGAAAGCGGGTCGAACTTGTGCGAGTGACACTGGGCGCAGCCCCAGGTCAGCCCCATCCAGACTTGGCCGGTCGTTGCGACGCGGTCCTTCACCGCCGCGTCTCGGAACTCCTCGTCGTCGGTTCCACCTTCGGTGTTGGTCATCGTGTTGCGGTGGAAGCCAGTGGCTACGAGCGCGTCGCGCGCGGTGTCGGGGAGCAGGTCGCCAGCGAGCTGGAGCTCAGTGAAGTGGTCGAAGGGGAGGTTGTCGTTGAGGGCCCGCACGACCCAGTCTCGGAACGGCCAGATGGTCCGCAGGCTGTCCTTCTCGTAGCCCATCGAATCTGCGTACCGTGCCAAGTCCAGCCAGACGCTCGCCCAGCGCTCGCCGTACGCGGGGGACGCGAGCAGCTGGTCGACAAGGTTCGCGTACGCGTCGGGGGATGGGTCGCGGACAAACCGCCCGACCTCGTCCGGGTCAGGCGGAAGCCCCGTCAGGTCGAGGGACAAGCGGCGTGCGAGAGTCGCCCGGTCGGCCTCCGGCGAGGGCGCGAGACCTCGCTCGCCGAGTCGAAACAGCACGAAGCTGTCAATGGCGTTCCGAGGCCAAGGCCCCCACTGGCCTGACGGACGGACGCTGCGTCGAGGCGCCTCAAACGCCCAGTGCTGTTCGTATCGAGCTCCGGCATCGATCCATTCGCGAAGCGTCTCGACCTGTTCTGGGCTGAGACGCTCGCCGGTGGGGGGCATGGGACTGGAGTCCGCAGTTACCCGGGCCAGTACACGGCTTGCCGCGCTGTTCCCCGGAACTAGGCCGGCGTATCCGCCGTCGCGCCCCGTGGCTGCGTCATGGGAATCGAGCCGCAGGTTCGCCATCCGGCTTCCCTCGTCAGGGCCGTGGCAGGGAAGGCACTTCTGGAGAATCGGGCGAACGTCGCTCAGGAAGTCGGGTGCCGCTGGCGCGAGGCAGGGCAAGAGTGCGGCGATTCCGCCGAATACGGCCAGCAGCGGTCTTTGACGTGAGGTCTTTGGCACGATCGTGATCTGATTCAGCGGGCCAAAGCCGTTGCGTCACAAGGGCGAGACGGCCCAATAGGCACTTTACGCCGAGACCCTGAGCCTGGTCAAGGCACAGAACGGCCCACCTCTCTCACGGATCGTCCAGCAGGTGCGCTCTACGAGGGCTTCGTGAGCTGGACATACGCGAAGTACGCTCCCCGCGATTGGCCGGCGCGCGTCGAGAACGTCGCGGCCATCGTTGTCTTGCCCCGGTCCAGATCCACATCGAAGTGCACTGCGCCTGCCCCGGCTGAAACCCGCCTCTTGCTCGTATGCCCCCCAATCGTCAGGCTGGCCGAGTCGCCGGCGATCGGGTAGTTTGCCGCCGGAGGACGCTCCCTGAGAATGACCCTATAGCGGCCCGACCGGACTACTTCGATGGCCCAGAAGCCTTCGACCCATGGCCCTTCGATGGGCGCCGCTCGGACCACGCGTTGGTTTGGAGGGCCGCCCGTGTACCAGTCGAAGCTGGTCAGGCGCACCAGCGGTGCCTCTTCAGAGCCCACAGGAATCTCTAAGAACTCGTCGAACCGTCGGGTCACATCGTTCCACCACGCTTGGTAGGCGCTTCTGAGGCGAGCCACCACGTCGGGGTGCTTGTCCGATACGTCCAGTCTTTGGCCGGGATCGGTGCCGATCTCGTAGAGCTCCTCACCGCCTACGAGCCGCCATCTGTTGGTGAGTGCGGCGGAGTGGAAGAAAGGCCGGGGCGACTCCATCTGGAACTCCCCGTCGCGGCGCACCTGCTGGTGCTGTATGAAGTGGACCCGGTCCTGGGGGAAGTCGCCCCGGCCGTCACTCCGCAGCAGAGGAACGAGGCTCGACCCGTCCAGCCGACGCTCGCCGGGATCGATGTCGGCCAACTCTAGGATCGTCGGCAAAACGTCGATGTGTGCCACGAGCTCGTCGCAGTCGACCCCGCCCTCGACGCCCCCGGCAGGCCACCGGATGAAGAACGGCACACGGTGCCCTCCGTCGTAGTTCGATCCCTTCCCCGCGCGCATCCCTGCGTTGTGGCCGTTCTGCCACCCCGCCGCCGATCCGTTGTCCGTCATGAAGATCAGGATGGTGTTGTCCTCGATGCCGAGATCGGCCAACTTCGTCCGGAGGCGGCCGAAGTTCTCGTCGATGTTCTCGATCATCCCGTAGAACGAGGCGCGCGGCTCTTCGATCCCCATGCGGCTGTAGGGCTCGCTGTAGCGCTCGCTCACCCAGTAGGGCGCGTGCGGCGCGTTTGTTGGCACGAAGAGGAAGAATGGTCGATCAGCGTTCGCATCTACAAACCGAAGCGCCTCGTCGAAGAAGACGTCAGTGCAGTAGCCGTTGAAGCGTTCTGGCGTATTGTTGCGGTAGTACGTGTCGTCGAAGTAGTCGTTCCCCCACCAGTCGGCCGCCTGCGTGACACCGCCGCTCCAGCAGACGACGGTGTCGTGGAACCCCCGCTCATTTGGGCGATAGGGCCAGTTGTCGCCGAGGTGCCACTTGCCGAACAGTCCGCAGCGGTAGCCAGCCCGCCCGAGGATGTCGGCCAGCGTGGCCTCGTCCCTCCTCAGGATCGACCGTCCGGCGTATGCCGACGTAACGCCAGTCCGGTAGGCGTACCTTCCTGTCAGCAGGGCAGCACGCGTAGGGGCGCAGAGAGGATCCACGTGGAAGTCCGTGAATCGAACACTCTCGCCGTGGAGCCGGTCCAAGTTCGGCGTGCGCAAGGTCGGGTTTCCGTGACAGGCCAAGTCGCCGTAGCCTTGGTCGTCGGTGATGATGACGACGACGTTCGGCTGTCTTCGCTCGCGCCGTGCGCAGGACAGTGACGCGCCCGTCACGGAGGCCGCCAGGAAGTCGCGCCTGTTGGGCTTTGTAGTCTCAGCCCGCAAGACCGTCGCAGGCTGTTCCGTCTCAGTCATCTCGCCGCACGCATTCTAGCCGCCGGATGGGGCGGCGCGCACCTCAGGCTTTCGCCGGTCTGTTAGGATTAGGCCAGAATCGCGGAGAGGTGGCCGAGCGGCTTAAGGCAGCGGTTTGCTAAACCGTCGTAGGGTTATAGAGCTCTACCGAGGGTTCGAATCCCTCCCTCTCCGCCACGTAGATCGGCCGTGAGCGGTCGGAGAGTCACCTCATACACGTCGCACCCAAGCCGGGTAAACGTGAGCGCGTGGAGTGCCCGTCATCTCCTCATGGGCAGTCGCCCTGTCGGTGTCGTCTCCCGTTGGCCAGATATCGCCGGGGCCACATGTGTGGATAGCTGCCCGGTCAATCAAGCCGCAGCGGTCCGCTAGGGATCCAGCCCCGCGAATGCAAGTACACTCAACCCAGTGAGGGGGGCTGACCACTGCTCGCGCCGGGACGCACTCAAGGCAGTGTGCGTCGGCGGACCGGCAGCGGCGCTCAGCTGTTCCAGTTCCGGCCCTAGGGTTGTCATCACCTTCGACGACGCGGTCAAGTCCCACCGGCACTTCGTAGCTCCCTTGCTGCGGGATCTCGGGTTCTCTGCCACCTTCTTTGTGACGCATCGATGGATGCGCGACACGCAGAATTTCATGTCGTGGGACGAGATTGCCGAGATCTCCGAGATGGGCTTCGAGATCGGCAACCATTCTTGGTCCCATCCGAACTTTGCCACACCCAAGCATGCGGCCCGCATGGAAGGCGAGCTGGCACTTGTGGAGAACGAACTGGCTCGCGTTGGCGTAGAGAAGCCGGTCAGCTTTGCGTGGTGCGGCAACCGGTTCGGGCCCGAAGCTCTCGCAAAGCTCCGTGCCGTGGGGTACACCTTCGGACGCCGGGGGATGTCTCCGGACCTCGACGACCGAGCCCTTGACGCCGGTCCGGCATTCGATCCCTCCGAGCACGACCCGCTCCTCATCCCATCGACCGGGATCTTCAGGCCAGGTTGGACACCCGCCCTCTTCGACCAGGTGCTCGACCGGGCCGGTGAAGGGATCGTCGTGCTCCAATTCCACGGAGTTCCCGACATTGCGCACG
Organism: Bryobacterales bacterium; assembly: GCA_965203925.1. Lineage (GTDB taxonomy): Bacteria > Acidobacteriota > Terriglobia > Bryobacterales > UBA6623 > VXMF01. The sequence goes on along the minus strand of OZ241924.1, from coordinate 5,211,985 downwards.
ATTGGGTCACGACGGAGCCAGCAGCCTTCGAGAAGTACATGCGCGAATTGCAGGCGCGTGGTGCCCGGACGATGGCTGTGCGGGACTTGCTGCCTTGGCTGCCCGGCAAATCCACCGAGGACCCCGCTGCCGAGATCCGTAATCGGCCCGCCGAAGACAGAGAGCTCGCACTGCCGGTCGAGCTGGTACAGACGCGTGCCGACCTTGACCGATGGACCGAGGTCATGGCTAGGCATCGCTTCACCGTGGACGAGGCTCGGCAGGTCGGGGGTCTCTCGAACGCGGAGGCCTTGGATTACGGCCACAAGCTGGAATTGGCCGTTCCGGGCCCGCGAGCCGACCGCATCGAACTGCTGCCGTATCCAGGTGGGCGGCATCCGCGGGCCGGTTTTCTCGAGGGCGCGATTGACCCGCTCCGCGGCACAAAAGCAAGCGTGTTCCTGCCTTGGGAGCCCGAGAGCTACGCGGTCATCGACCTCCCGGAACTGATCACGTCCGATCTCGGGCATCTCTTCTTGGCGCATACCCACGTCCCAACGATCTGGACAGAGCGCAACCTGTGGCTCGACAACGTGGACATGCGCCAGCCCAACGAAGGTGTGCTCGAGTTGGAGTGGGCCCTTCCAAACGGCATTGAATTCGGTTCAGCCCTACGGGCGGAAGGCGATGCAGTGGAAATGTCGCTGTGGCTCCGCAATGGCCTTGATCGCACTCTGCGCGGGCTCAGGACCCAGCTCTGCGTGATGCTCAAGTCTGCGAACGGGTTCAATGCCCAGACACGTGAGAACAAGGTCTTCGACGCACCGGTCTCGGCCGTGAGGTCGGACCGGTCCGACCGTTGGATCTTAGTTGCTTGGGATCGTTCGGGGCGCTGCTGGGGGAACGACCGCTGCCCATGCATGCACTCGGATCCGGTCTTCCAAGACTGCCCACCCGGCGATACCGTTCGCCTGCGTGGACGATTCTGGTTCCACGACGGGGATTCGATCGGCAGCCAGATTGAAATGGCGAATCGCGAGTTCCGTCCGCTACTGACAGCTCGGCGACCCGCCTGACATCCGAGGACCAGAGAGCCTATCTGTCGCGTCCGGACTCAGGCGAACGAGGTTCTGGGGGAGAGTCAGGCCCCGGGCGTCAGTAGTTTGCGCAGTAGAATGCTGCGGTAGCGGCGGCCCTTCCGGCCGTCGTCGGAGGTGATCGTATGAGCCAAGTGACGCATCGGAGGGACTTCATGGCGGCTGTAGCGGCCGCGGGCGTGACAACCGCCTTGGCGTACCCTGCGAGCGACACAATCAACATCGGGTGCATCGGGACGGGAGGGCGCTGCCGTCGGCTGATGGCGAACCTCGGACAGGTTCCCGGGACGCGCATCGGCGCGTTGTGCGACGTCTGGGAGGATGCACTAGCACAGGCGAGGCAGATCGCCGCCAGAGACGCATTCTTCACCAATGACTATCGCGAACTGCTGGAGCGTCCGGACATCGACGCGGTCATCATCGGATCTCCCGACCATTGGCACGTCCCAATGACGATCGACGCATGCAACGCCGGCAAGGATGTCTACGTCGAAAAGCCACTGACCCACGACCTGAGCGAGGGAGACGCAGTCGTGCGCGCCCAAGACGAGAACCGGCGAGTCGTGCAGGTCGGCACCCAGCAGAGGAGCATGCCGCACTTCAGGCGGGCTCGCGAGATCCTCACGCTCGGCAGGCTGGGAACTGTCCACAAGGTGCGCATGACATGGAATCGCAACCGAACATCGGCCCCGGCTCGATCGTACGAGATCGACCCAGCCGCGGTGGATTGGCGCCGGTTTCTCGGGACCGCCCCAGACCAGCCGTTCGATCCTTTCCGATTCCGGAACTGGCGATGGTTCTGGGATTTTGGGGGCGGGATCCTGACAGACCTGATGGTGCACTGGATCGATGCCGTCAACTGGCTGCTGGATCTGCCGGAACCATCTGTCGCGACCACCGTCGGCGACAACTTTGCCATGGACCGATGGGAGACTCCCGACACCATCCAGACGCTCCTCCGCTACCCGGGACGGCAAGTCCAGATTCAATTCGAAGGAACGTTCGTGAACCAGCGGAACAAGGCGATGGTGGAGATCATGGGGACGGCGGGCACCATGTACCTAGACCGGGGCCGGATGGAGGTGCACCCGGAGCCGGGGAGCGGCCTTGAGCCGGAAGACTTCTCTCCGGGGACAGGCGTGCGGGGGGCCGACTTCGACGTAGATGGCGAGACGCCGCACCTGCAGAACTGGATCGACGCGATCCGCAGCAGGAGCAAGCCGAACACGCCCGCCGAGGCTGGCGTCCGCGCATGCGTCAGCGCCCACCTCGGAAACCTCGCCTATCGCACAGGTCAGGTCGCGAGGATCGACCAGTTCCGGAGAGGGGGCCTTATGGCCTGAGGTTTATGCGGGCCAGGGAGCCGGATCTGTCCCAGATTGAGTCTGGAGTGTGCAACGCGGCGCGCATGCGGCGAGAGACTCGCATTAGTTTGGGGTTGATCTCCCGATCCGGGCGTACTCGCTCGCCTTGTGGAGCGCGCCGTTCTCCGCTGCAGACGGCGACGCCACCTCGAGGACAAAGCCCGGCGCCTTGCCTTCCTCCAAGATGTTGTACCTGCGGCGGTTCCCCCTTAGCCCGACGCCGAACATGACCTGCAAGTCCGGCTGGAGCCGGACTTGGCTGCCGCCCCGCTCGTAGTACGCCACTAGCTCCATGGCAACTAGCACCTCGTCGCAGTCCCGGAAATGGTGATCCAAGGCGTCCGTGGCCAGCCTAACAACGACCCCGTGCCAGACGCTCTGTGCAACCCAATACCGGGTACTCGACCGCGTCGGGCTCGCTTGCCGCCGCTTCGGCCACCGGCGAAGCCACTGCCGAGTATTATGGCGAGCCAGACACCATCACCGGGATACCGGACCCAGCTGCACATCACCGCAATGCACTGCACCCTGCCTAGGTGGTTTCGTGCGAGTCAGCCCCTTCATAGAGACTGCAGAGACTTCGCATCGCGGGTCTGGCACGATCAACCATTCGTGTGTGGCGACTCCAGTAATATGGCCGCCCATCCAGATTGGTATTAAAGGCAGCCTTTAACACTTGCGGTCCATTCCCGCGACTCTTGCGGAATCGAATTCCATATCGGCCCACTCGCCTACCAAGGCACCTTCGCGAGGCACCAGTTCTCGCTTCCGCGAATTCGCTCCGCCATCGGCAACTGCCCGCTAGGTCTCATTGGGACGATAATGGACGCGCTTGAGGTGAGGGGCAGAGGAACATGAACGTCGTCCGGGAGAACATGCTGCATGAGCGATGGGGAAGACGAGCGACTGCATGCTTGCCGCTCGCCTGCTTGATTGGGCTGTCGGCACCGACCCACGCGCAGTCGGGGCTGGAGCCGATGATCTCGTCTCGGGTACTTGTCGGAGAAGAGGTCTGGTCGCAGCAATGGAGCATGAATCGGTCTGAGGTTGTCGCGGTGACCATTCGGCTGGAGCAGCCTTCCGGCCTGCCGCCTAACGGGCGCGTGGAGGTTTCTTTCGATGGTCCGGCTCTGGCCGAGGATTCGCAGCGTGAGCGCCCCAACGATCCGACCGTACGGGCTACGAATGCCTGGGAGAAGGTGCTGCACGCGCTGGATCCCGACGTGCACGTCATGTACAAGGCCCCGGTCTCCGGACAGTACACCCTGAGGATCGGGACGTTGCACGAGCGCCCCCAGCCACTGGGCGCGATTCCCCATGACACCGGGCTGGCCCCGCTCTCAACTCCGTTGCCTGCCCGCACGCCTGCGCTTCGGGAGGTGGCCATCGCCGTGGAGGTGCGGCCGCTGGGCCAGCTGGCTTCCGGGTCGGTCGTGCTTGAGGCCGAACCCAACAATGCCCCCGAGCAGGCCACGGACTTGCGGTTGTCCGACGCGGACGAGAGCGGGACGCTGCATGTGGTCGGCGGCGCTGACGAGCTCGAGTACTACAACAACACGCAAACAGGCCAGACGCCCGATGACTGGTACCGCATCGAGCACACCGGGCGGGAGCCCAAGTACCTCAGCGCCAACCTGCAGATTGTCGAACCCGTCGTGAGCGCGCGCATCCGCTTCTATAAAGAGGGCCATCCCAGCGACGAGGAACTTCGCGAGCGCGAACTCCCGAACAGCTACGACTTCTCCAACTTCAATCCCGTTCCCTACGTGCACCCGCCGGCAACGGTGATACCTGGCCCGGTCCCGGTCTACACCTACGAGGACGGTCGGGCCATCAACGAGAGGGCTCACCAGCAGGACCGGTCCTTCCGCACTTTCGTGACCCGCCGGATTGAGCCGGGCGAGACCTACTACCTGAGGGTGGAGGCGAACCAGCCGCAGTACGAGCTGCAGGTGCGCATGTTTGACCCGGCGCCATACGACGACCCGGTCGAGGCTGTCCGGCAGGCCGTCCACTACCACTTGGCCGAGATCGATGCATGGCTGATACACCGCCCCCGTAACATCGCCCTCCACCGGAGAGTGCGGGATGCAACGGCACTCTTCGGCGAGAACTGCATGAGCTGCCACACCCAGAGCGCTGTCTGGGGGGTGGCCGACGCCTTCAGGAACGGCTATAAACCCGTCGGCGTCGAGCAGAACTACCGCAGGCTCGTCAACACGATGTACGAGTCCTTGCGCCTCACGAATGAACTCAACCATGCGGCCGTCAACACGAGCGTTGCGCCCAACGACCTTGGGGACGGCCCCGCGGGGACGCGGGTAGCGGGCCGAAACATCGTTCTCCACGAGCGCACTCACGCGCCCAAGAAACTGCACGCTCACTGGCAGCGGCGGACGGCGAATTACATACTGCAGACTGCGGATCCCAAGGGAATCAACGCGGCGGGCCGCGGATCGAACTTTGGCCCGAACGTCGTATTCAAGTTCGCGGCCGAGGTGCTCGAGCGCGCGTGGCGCGACAGCGGGGATCCCCGCTACTTCTTCGGGATCGAGGAGAAGGGCCGCAAGATCCTCGCCACCGGGGACGACATCAGGGTGACCGACGACTATGGCCACCGCATCGAGTTCGTGCACCGGGTCTGGCCGAAGGACTACGTAGAACACGTCGGTAGGCTGACGGGTTCCGCACGGCGGATTGAGCTGGCCCGGAGCCTCGACGCCGAACTGCGAGCGCGGGCCCAGCAGGACATCCAGAGGCTGCTCGCCCTGCAGAGGGAGGACGGCGGCTGGGGCTTCGAGCCCGGCAAGGCCGGCGACGAGGGCCAGTGGCTGCGCCCTGAGAGCGACCACAGCTATCCGGCCGCGACCGCGGTCGCCCTGATCGCCCTGGAGTCCGCCGGTTATCGGGCAGACCACCCCGCGGTGAAGCGGGGCGTCCGGTGGCTGTTGCGCAACCAATACCCATACGGACTCTGGAACGCTGCCGCAGCGACGGGATTCGTCACCACCGCCTACGCCATTCGCGCGCTCAGCCGGCTCCACCCGGATCCGCTCCGTCGCCCGAAGGCCGAACCTCGACCTTCTGGACCGGAGACCTTCATGGAGTCGCTGGCCAGGGCGAGGATGGAGCAGGCCATCGCAGATCCTTCGCTCGCGGCCTCGTATCGAGAGTTTGCGGCGAGCACCCATCCCCAGCTCCGCTACTACGGCTTGCTAGGGCTGGGGGCGGCTCTGGCCAAGGACTCGGTCGGCATACTGGTCGAACACCTCGGGGATCCAGTCAAGGCCTGCCGGGAGGCCGCTCTCTGGTCGTTGCGGCAGGTCCTGCTGGACGGCTCGGGCTGGGATGAGCTGTTCTCGGCTTACCGTTCAGGAGACGACCGCGTCAGGCAATCGGTGATGCAGGCCCTCGTCACACGGGCTCACATGGCCGGGGCCGGACTGCAGGGGAAGCTTCGCGATCTGTCGGCTGTGCTGACCTCGGGCATGGTCGACCGACACCCCGGCGTCCGGGCCTACGCGTTCAAGGCAGCCTGGCACTGGTGGGTCTGGAATCCCGAAGTGCGAGAACCGCTTAGCCAAGCTTGGATCGACGCCCTAGTGCGGGAAGAGCCAGAGGCCCATGTGGCTATGGCTCTGCGGTATTCCACGATCTCGTTGTTCATCGTCAACGGGCAGGTCAATAACATCACCAGGGCAGAATTCTCGCGCCAGCAGTATCCCGAGCTCGGGTCGCTGTTCGAAGAGCTCGCCGAATGGCGGCGGAGCGCCCTGCCCGCTGAGCGCACGCTCCTCGATCGCAGGCTGGCGGCGATGGCCGCGTCCCACTATATGGAACGGGCGAACCAGCAGAGTCCTGGGCAGTTCGCCTACAGCACTCCGGGAGCCACCGAACTGTTCGGAGAGGCTGTGCTGGCCGTCTATCAGGATGCTCCCCGCGACCCGAGCATTCCATGGCGATCGATCGCGCTTGAAGGTGCCCGAAACATCACGCACAAGCCGCTTCAGGACGTGATTCTAGGCCTGTTGCTTCAGGGCGACCCGGAATCTGTTGCGGTCGCGGCTAGGGCACTCTCGAATCCCGGCGAGCTGTCGCTCCGCGCGAACGTGCAGACCCTCTCGCCGTTGCTTGCCGTGCTCCGCGACTTCGCCGGAACCGGCCGTCAGGAAGACGCCGAAGCGCTTGCAGGCTTCCTGTCCCGCGTGAGCTGGGACTTCGAAGGGGTCAGCGGAGAGCAGGAGGCCGAGTTCTACCGGCTCCTGCTGAGTGGCGGTGACCAGCCGCTTGCGGAAGTCGCGCCTCCGGCCGCGCTGCTCGGCAAGCCAGCTGCTGCCCCCGGCGGAGGGGGCACTCCAGAGTACGTTCCCCTGGTGGCGCGAATTCTCGGAGAGAACCGCTCGCTGCACCGGCGCGAAGCGTTCAACCACCTGTCCGCCGATCCAAGGTTGTGGCTTGACTCGACAGAGTGGATGGTGGCCTACCGGGAGGGCGGCCGGACCGCCCAAGAGGCCGTCGAAGGGGCCATAGAGGCCGAGGAACTGCGGATCGAGGAACTCACATTCGGCCGCACCACTGAGCAGGCAATTCCCGGCGGAGTTGCCAGCGACAACGCGGCCCTGATCTGGGAGGAGGGGAAGGTCGGGGCGCACGTCACCTTCGCTGTGCCTGTGCCGGAACCAGGGCAGTATGAGCTGATCGGCAGTTTTCTGTACGGGGCTTCCCACGGTATCGCGAGGGTCGACTTCGGCGGCGAACCGGTGCTGGACCAGATGGACTTCTACCGCAGAGAGGTCACCTCCACCGGCCCCATGAGGCTTGGAACTTTCGAGATCGAGGGCAGCACTGCGCCACTGACGGTGACCATGCTGGGGACGAATCCGGAGGCCGAGCCCGAGCTCAAGTTCGGCCTCGACTTCGTCAAGTTGGCTGAGCCGGTCGCGGTCAATGCCGGCACCGGCGGAGCATTCGAAGAAACAGATGCCGCCGACCTGGTCGCTGAGGGCAAGAGGGCGGTCGTCGCAATGTTCGTAAGGTGGTTCTCGCCCACAGCCGGCCGTCAGGCCCGGGACAAGGCATCGCTGCTGGCGGCATCGCCTACGCTGCGCCGCAACCCTGACGTCCGACGGGCCGTGACCCTGCACGTCGACAGTGAGCCGGTGGCCCGGATCCGCACGCGGCTGCGCAACCTCCTCGAGACCGACGGGACGCGCTACCGGGAGCAGCTTCGCGAGCTAATCGTCGGCCAGTCGGCCGACGCTGGAGCTGAGACTCGCCCGCTCACCGCAGCGGACGATTTCTTGGGCGATATCCTTCACTTCCGCGACTACGTCTTTCCGGAGATGGCACGCATCAACCCCTCCGACAACCGCGCGTGCATAACATGCCACGGCGTGCCGGGCCGCGTCCCGACGCTGTACCTCAACCCTCCTGACGACTCCGGGCACATCGGCCCAGCGGAGCTGCTCGAGAACTACCGCAAGCTGCAGGCGCGCGTGGACCTGGAACAGCCGGAGCGCAGCATCCTGCTTCGCAAGCCGCTCAACGTACAGACTGGCCAGGAAGAAGGTCACCAAGGTGGTGTTCGATTCGTGCCCGAGGATGAGGGCTACCGGACGCTGCGCGACTGGGCCCTTAAGCAGGCCCGGCTGCAGCATCTCGCCGAGTGACCGTTGCCCGGTTCGCGCTGGCCGGGAGTTTGCGTAGGATCGGCGCCGTACTGCCCAGCTTGCTGGGCGTGGTAAGATTCATACAGACGTTTGAATCATTACGATGTCTGGCAGGGCCGCAACCAAGGATTTGGTGCTGGACGCGGCCGAGGCGCTATTCAGTGCGAAGGGGGTTGACGGGGTGTCCCTTCGCACGCTGACGAAGGAGGCTGGAGTCAATTTGGCGGCCGTGCACTACCATTTCGGATCCAAGGAAGAGGTCGTAAAGGCCGTATTCGCCCGCAGAATCCGGCCAATGAACCGAGAGCGCTTGGCAATGCTCGACACCCTCGAGGACCGCGGAAGGCCGGAGGTCGAGGAGATCGTGACGGCGCTGGTCGCGCCTGCGCTGCGGCTGGCGGGCGATTCGCCCGACCGCCAGCGCTTCATGAGGCTCTGCGCCCGGCTGTACTCCGAGCCTGCCGAGTACTTGCAGCAGCTCTACGTGGAGGAGTTCAGCCAGGTGATCGACCGCTTCGAGCGGGTCTTCCGTTCGGCGCTCCCGTCCCTGTCCCGGGCGGAGGTGCGCCGCCGGATGCACTTCGTCGTGGGCCTCTTGGTTCACACGATGCTGAATTCTGCGCCAGTCCGAAGGTGGACCTCTGGCGCTTGCGATCCTGCGGACGCGGAATCGACCCTCGCCGCCATCGTTAGCTTCGCTGCTGCGGGTATGCGCGCCCCCGTGCCCGACACCCCGGATTGTGTTCGTGGTGGTGTCACCTGATCCGATGAAGCGACACTTTCTCCCGACCTTGGCGGCTGCCGTGCTTCTTAGCGCGTGTGCCAAACCTCCGCAGCTCCCGAGACATGACTTCCAGGTCCCCGCGCCTCCCGAGATCGGCTCTCCCGAGGCAGCCGCGATGCCCCCCGCCGATCCGGAGTGGTGGACGTATCTCGACGCCCCGGGCTTGGACGCAGCCGTCCGGAGGGCACGGGACTGCAGCCCCGGCGTGCGCGCTGCTACGGAGCGTCTCGAGGCCGCGCTCCAGGAGGTCGTCATAGCGGGTGCGGCAAGCGTCCCCGAGTTGAGCGTTGGGGCGAACCGGTTGCGCCAGCGGCAGAACTTTGTCGGCCTTCCTTTCCCTGGTCTGGCGGACCGTGTCCTCAGCAACACCTTCAGCAACTCCGGGCTCTCGTTCAACATTTCTTGGGAGGCCGACCTCTGGAAGCGCGTGGCGGCGGGCAAGCTCGGTGCCGACACGACCGTGCAGGCCCGCGGTCTGGACGTCGACTGGCTGATGCTGTCGGTCACCGCGCAGGTGGCCAAGGCGTGGTTCGCCGCGGTGGAGGCCGGGCAGCAGGTCGGGATCGCCGACCGGCTACTGGCCCACGACAGAGTCGTGCTGGCCCGGACATTGGAGCGCTATCGGTCCGGGCGGCGATCGCCCGTCGATGTGCGTATCGCCGAGGCGGCCATTGAACGCTCCGAGGCCACCGTGCATCAGCGCCGACAGGCATTGGATGCGCTCGTCCGCCAAGTAGAGGTCCTCACGTGCGAGGTCCCTGCTGGCAATCTCCCCGTGCCTCGCCAGCTGGCCGAGCTCTCGGAGCCTGTGCCGCCGGGACTGAGCTCGGAGGTCCTGTACCGCCGGCCGGACTTGGCCTCGGCGGAGCGGGAGATCTTCGCTGCGGACACTCGTATCATTCAGGCACAGGCGGCGCTGAAGCCTTCGTTCAGCCTCACGACCGCTCTAGGCACGTCGAGCAACACCCTTTTGGATCTCGTTAATCCCGGACTGCAGGTCTGGAACTACGCGCTTGGCTTCGCGCAGCCGCTCTTCAACAGGGGTCGGCTGGAGGCCAATGTCCGGGTCACCGAGGCGCGTGCCCGGGAGGCTGTGGCGAACTACGAATCGCGAGTGTGGACCGCCTATCTCGAGGTCGAGACCGCCCTTGCCTCAGAGGCCAGCCTCCGGGACCAGAAAGTGCGTCTGCGGGCCGCCCTCGGACTGACGGAACAGGCTCGCGCAGAGGCCGAGTCGCGCTTCGAGGCGGGTCTCGGAGACCTGTTCGCCGTGCTCAACCTGCAGAGGTCCGTCCTCGAGTCCCAGAGTGGCCTGCTGAGCGTGCAGCGGGCGATCTACGACAACCGTGTGGACCTGCACCTGGCGATCGGGGGCGGGTTTGGCAGTGCGCGCTCGGACGCCACTGCGGACTAGGAGGATCGAATGAGCCGATTTCGCCTTGCCCTGATGGCCCTGCTGCCACTGGGCGTGCTCCTGGTCGGGGGCATGATTGCCAAAGGACTGCTGGACTCTTACGAGCCGCCGAAGCCCCAGCCGATCGAAGTGCGGCCGCCTCTCGTCAACACCATGCGAGCGGAGAAGGTTGACCACACATTCATTGTCGAGGCCGAGGGGACCGTCGCCCCGCGTACGGAGTCGCAGCTCGTGCCGGAGGTTTCGGGGCGGGTCATGCAGGTTTCTCCGTCGCTGGCGGTGGGTGGATTCTTCGACGAGGGAGACGTACTCCTGCGAATTGAATCGCGCGTGTACGAACTGGCAGTGACGCGAGCGCGGGCATCGATCGAGCAGGCCCGCCTGCGGCTGGTGATGGAGCGAGCCGAGGCGGAATTGGCGCGAAAGGAGTGGGAAGCCGTCGGCCGCGGAGAGCCGTCTCCTCTACTGTTCCGCGAGCCGCAGATCGCCGAGGCTCAGTCCAGCCTAAAGGCGGCCGAGGCAACCTTGGCGCAAGCGGAGTATGACCTTGAGCGCACAGCGCTCCGGGCCCCATTCGCCGGGAGGGTGCGCACCAAGCAAGTCGATGTCGGGCAGTTCGTCCAGCGCGGCATGGCGCTGGGAATCCTCTATTCCGTGGATGTCGCAGAAGTCCGGCTGCCGATCCCGGACGCCGATCTCGAATACTGCAACCTGCCTTTGGCGTACCGAGACGTCTCATCTCCGGTGACGGGCCCTTCCGTAAAGCTGACCGCGCGCTTTGCGGGCAGGGAGCATTCCTGGAAAGGCCGAATCGTGCGGACAGAAGGTGAAATCGACCCGCGGACACGCATGGTGAACGCCATTGCGCAAGTGCAGGATCCCTACGCCCGTGGCCGCGACTCGGGAAGGCCCCCGCTGGCCGTGGGAATGTTCGTGCGTGCAGAGATTCAGGGGATTCGGGCGCGAGGAGTCGTTGCCCTCCCGCGGTCGGCCCTGCGCTCGGAGGACACGGTGTACGTTGTCGGTCCCGGCAACCGTCTCGACATCCGGCAGGTAGCGGTCATGCGTCTGGAAAGAGATGCCGTGCTGATCCGAGGCGGGCTGGAGGAAGGCGAGCGCGTATGCCTCTCCCCGCTGGAGACGGCCGTTCAGGGGATGCTCGTCAGCGTCGCCGAGGAGCGAGCCGCCGGAAGGCCGGGTGACGGTCTGGGAGCCGGGTCATGAAGGCACTGATCACCTGGTTCGCGCGCAATCACGTTGTCGCCAACCTGCTGCTCTTCGTCATCATTGCCTCCGGTATCTTCACGCTCGGCACCCTCAAGATGGAGGTGTTTCCCGAGTTCTCGCTCGACACGGTGAGCGTTACCGCGGAGTACCGCGGTGCGGCGCCCGAAGAGGTCGAAGAGGCGATCTGCCTGCGGATCGAGGAGGCCATCCAAGGCCTCGAGGGCATTAAGGAGATCAGGTCTACCGCCCAACAGGGCCAAGGATCGGTCACGATCGAGATCCACCTCGGCTATGACGTCCGAAGCCTGATGGAAGACATCAAGACGCAAGTCGACGCGATTGATACGTTTCCCGACGACGTCGAGAAGCCGATCGTTCAGGAACTCTCGGCGCCTTTTCAGGTGATCAACGTCTCGGTCTCCGCAGATACGGATCTATTGACACTGAAGCAGCTTGGCGTTCGGGTACGCGAGGAGATAAAGGCGCTTCCCGAGGTTTCCCACGCGGAGCTCTTGAGCGCACCGCCGTACGAGATCTCGATCGAGGTGTCCGAGGAGGCCCTGCGCCGGTGGGGACTGACCTTTGACCGCGTGGCCAATGCCGTTCGCAGGTTCTCGGTGGACCTTCCAGGAGGATCGGTGAAGACTCGCACCGGCGAGGTGCTGCTACGGACGAATGGGCAGGCGTACACGGGCGAAGAATTTGAACGGCTGCCGCTGCTGAGGCGCCCCGACGGTACTCGCATCTATCTTCGCGACGTGGCGACGGTCGTTGACGGTTTCGAGGACATCACGCTGTCGGCGATGCTGGACGGCAAGCCGTCCGTCGTCGTCAAGGTCTACCGCGTCGGGGATCAGAACGCGATCCGCGTGTCGGAGGCCGTGTACGAGTACGTGGAGCAGGTCCGCCCGACCCTGCCGGCGGGCGTGGAGATCGCGACTTGGCAGGACTCGGCACGCCTGCTTAAGAGCCGCATCGACCTGCTGGTGCGCAATGCGATGACAGGGCTGACGCTTGTGTTCATCGTGCTGGCCCTGTTCATGCGGCTGCGGCTGGCGTTTTGGGTCAGCATCGGGATCCCGGTCTCCTTCCTAGGAGCCATCGCGCTCATGCCGATCTTCGGTGTGTCAATCAACATGATGTCGCTGTTCTCGTTCATCCTCGTTCTGGGAATCGTGGTCGACGACGCCATTGTGGTCGGCGAGAACATTCACACAACTCAGGTTCGGACTGGGAAGGGAACCGTCGGTGCCATCCGGGGCACCTATCAGGTGCTCGTTCCCGTAGCGTTCGGTGTGATGACCACGATGGCAGCATTCTCCCCCATGCTGTTCGTGCCGGGAATCATGGGCAAGATCGTGCGCGTGTTCCCGCTGATCATTCTGCCGACCCTGTTTTTCTCGCTAGTCGAGTCAAACTTGATCCTTCCCTGCCACCTCCGGCACTTCAAGAAGCGTCGCGCCCAGAGGGCAACCCATCCTGTCGCGCAGGCTTGGAACGCGTTCTTCGACATGTTCTCGTCAGGCTTGGCCCGGTTCGTCGGGCGGGTCTACCAGCCCGCGCTGAGAGTCGCCCTAGAGTGGCGCTACCTGACGTTGTCTGTCGCCGTGGCGCTCATCCTGGCCACGGCGGGCATGGTGGGTGCGGGGAAGATCCGCTGGATCCTGTTCCCCAACGTCGAATCCGACTCAGTTGTGGCATTCCTGACGATGCCGATGGAGTCACCCGTGAGCGTCACCGCGACAGGCGTTGATTTCCTGACCAGGAGCGCATCCGACCTGCGCCGAGAAATCGCGAGCGACCGTGACTCCGACCAGTTTCGGCACATCATGAGTTCCGTTGGCGAACACCCGTACCGCCAGGTCCAGAGCGGGCCAGCCTCCGCCGGCCGCAGTTTCCGGGGCGAGAACCTTGGGGAAGTCCATATCGAGCTCGTGCCCGCCGAACTCCGTGAGATCACCTCGGAGGAGGTGGCGGCCCGCTGGCGGGAGAAGGTTGGGCAGATACCAGGGGCGATCGAGCTGACAATAACCAGCGACCTGATTGGGGGCGGTAAGGCGATTGACCTGCAGTTCAGCGCTCCCGACCTCGACACGCTCGTCGAAGTGGCGGAAATCACAAAGGCCCACTTAGCCGGCTATCCGGGCGTTATCGAGGTGACGGACACATACCGGGGAGGAAAGCCCGAGATCAACCTGTCTCTGACATCCGAAGGGGAGGCCTTGGGGCTCACTCTTCAGGATCTGGGCCGACAGGTGCGGCAAGGTTTCTTCGGCGAGGAAGCCCAGCGGATCCAGCGCGGCCGGGATGAGGTGCGGGTGATGGTTCGCTACCCGCGCCAAGACCGGCGCACCGTAGCGGCGCTCGAGCAGATGCGGGTGCGCACTCCGACGGGAGACGAGGTGCCATTCTCGACCGTAGCCGCAGGGTCCTTGGGGCGGGGCCCGACCTCCATCACCCGAGTGGGCAGAAGGCGATCGGTGAACGTCCAGGCAGAGGTCGACGAAGCAATCACGTCCGGGGGCGCAGTGTCGAGTGCAATGGAGGTCGAGTTCCTGCCGCAGCTGGCCGCACAGTATCCAGGCTTGGCGTACTCCTTCGAGGGCGACGAAGCCGACTTCGCGGAGTCGATTGACGGTCTTGCGCGCGGGCTCGCAGCTGCGCTGTTCGTGATGTTCGCTATGTTGGCGATCCCCCTTCGAAGCTACGTCAAGCCGGCGATCATCATCAGTTCCATACCGTTCGGAATGGTCGGAGCAATTTGGGGGCACTGGCTGCTGGGAATGGATGTCAGCTTCCTGTCGCTATGCGGAATGGTGGCGCTGGCCGGCATCGTAGTGAACGACGGGCTTGTCCTAGTCTCGTTCATCGAGGGCTTCCGCCGGGAGCAGGGGAACCTACGCGAGGCGGTCGTTTTGGCAGGTCAGGCGCGCTTCAGGGCCATTGTGCTCACATCCCTCACGACCGCTGCCGGCGTCACGCCGCTGATGTTGGAGAAGAGCATCCAGGCCCAATTCCTGATTCCGATGGCGGTCGCCCTGTCTTCCGGTGTGCTGTTCGCCACGGTGGTCACGCTCGTGATGGTCCCGACGCTCTACCTGGTCTTGGAGGACTTTCGCGCGGTGGCGCGCTGGCTGCTGTGGGGAAAGAGGGGTGCGACGGTTCGGGCCCTTCCGAAGAACGCGGCTTCAGAGGCTGCATCCGGAGACTGATCTCTCGGGGCACGAACAGCGAAGGGCGCGACGCAAACGACCGACCAGCCCGGGACAGTTGCCTCGGGGATCCGCATATAGTGGGGACCGTCATGCGTGCCTGGAGATTCTCGACCGCTCTCGTTTGGGCGTGCTTGACTACCGCGGCCATCGCCCTGGCGGGCCTTGCCTGCGCTGAGCGCACGTCCAGTCCCGCGCCCCCCAACATCATCTTTCTACTGAGCGACGATCAGCGCGCCGATGCTCTCGGCATAGCCGGGAATCCCGTTGTGACGACACCGAACCTCGACCGGCTCGCAATGGACGGCGTTCGCTTCACGGAAGCTCACGTCGTGGCGCCGGTCTGCATGCCTAGCCGAACAAGCTTCCTCAACGGGCAGTACGAGAGGGTGCACCAGATCGGGTTCTCCTCGCCGAATGTCCTCTCGGACACGCAGTGGGCCCACACATACCCTGCGCTCCTGCGCGACGCCGGCTATCACGTCGGCTTTGTGGGCAAGATCGGTCTGCAGCAGTACTCGTTCCGCGGACGGCCGCTGGAGAAGTTCGATTTCTGGCGCGGGCATGACGATTGGGCCCGCTTCTGGCCCAAGGAGTTCGACCACCTGTCGATCTACCACGACTCCGAGGCCGACATCGTCACTCCCGTTATGAGCGAGAGCATCGAGCGATTTCTCGATTCCGCTCCCAGCGACCGGCCATTCATGCTCTCAGTTAGCTTCTCCGCACCGCACGGGTCCATCTCAGGCAGCATGCTCCACCCAGACGAAGAGGGCCAGACGCGGATGAACAGCCCGGCCAACGGCCACCGCAGGCTTGCCGACCACCCGGTCTACGGATCGCTATACCGAGGCGCCAATCTCCCGCCGCCACGCTCGTACGCGGACGACACAGGCACGCACATCCCGCTCGACGTGCACCCTCGCGAAGGGCGCATGGCGACTTACTCCTACACGTATCAGGGCGAGGACGTACTGCGGGAATACCAGATCCGCTACTACCAGTTGGTTCACGGTGTGGATGTCGCCGTCGGCGAGCTAAGGGACAGCCTTGATCGTCGAGGGCTGACGGAGAACACGGTGCTGATCTTCTCGAGCGACCATGGAATCCTCCTCGGCGAGTACGCCATGGGGGGCAAGTCGCTGCTGTACGACCTCACGACTCGAGTCCCGCTGATCGTGTGCGACCCGCGGGCACCGGAGACGGCGGGCAGGACCGTGGACGAGCTCGTGTTGAGTATCGATGTGCCGGCCACGATCGCTTCGTACGCCGGAGTCGATCCGCCCCGCAGCATGCAGGGTCGGGACCTTCGTCCGCTCATGGCCTCTCCCGAGATGCAATGGCGGGACGAGATCTTCTTGGAGAGCCTGTTCCTGCTGCGTACGGGACCATTCATGGAGGCCGTCCGGACGAAGGAGTGGAAGTACGTCCGCTACTTTCGCAGCGACAGCCCATCCTATGGCGAGACGGATGTCGATTTCAGGGGTCGCGAGCCGGACTTCGAGCAATTGTTTGACTTGGCTGCGGACCCAAGCGAGGAGCGCAACCTAGTCTCGGACCAAGGGCATGCCGAGCGTTTGGCGGCGATGCGGGCAAGCTGTAGGCGCCATTCGGCCGTGCTCGTTCAGGCTCGTGCTGACCTTGAGAGCTTCCCTCGCTGAGCCATTGGCCCCTAGGGCCGTGGCCCCGCCGGGCGAAAGTGCACCCTGCGACACCGATTGAGAATGAGCGCTGCGCGGGCCGGGTCACCGCCGACGCTGGTGCCCGGGGCCGCCTGAAGTGGACAAGCCCGGTCGTACAGCGCTAAGGCCGGACGACGCGACTCGTGTGGTGGCCGGAGTTACTTTCCGGCGTCAGCCGAGGCCGAGCCATCGAGGCGCGCGTTCACCGCGTCGATGCGCCGGCGAATATCCCTGGACGCGGCATCGACAATCAGCCAGACGCCCAGCAGGACGCCGATTCCTGTCAAGACCGTTGCGATAAGCAAGCTGTTCATTGGTGTCTGGATTCTAGCGCGCCCATGCTGCCAACACGCACCGGGCACCTCGGGCCGGGATTGCTGTGTCGAGTTGCGTGGACGGATTGCGACCGCTCCTGGAAGCCTCCGACGAGAGATACGTGTGCGCGATCTCGCGGCGACGGCGCTGACGTACGGTGAATAGTAGAGGCTACTGCCGGCTGCGCGTGGCGTCAGCCTTGCGGAATTGGGACGCGGTTCGGGTCGCACGGTTCGCCGTTAAACGCCCTCAGGACGGGCGGCTGCGGGCTTCGCGGCCACAGGGCCTGTGCAACTCCGCTCGCTCCGCCCGTGCTCGGGCCCGGTTTGTTGGCGGATGGGTCTCCAACGATAGAGACGCTCGCAAGCGGAGGGAACAGCTGATAGTTCTAGGACGAGAATCGACCGGTGTTGGCTCGACCGGGCACGCTTTGAAGCCAGCCAGAGCGGGGCCCTGCAGTCACGAACTGCCCTGGTGGCAAACGCTGACGGCCGTTGGCGGACGATTTCGCGAAGGCGCCCAAGCGATCCTCTCGTGTGCCGCCGAGAGACGCGGTTAGTCGCGCGGCCCGGCCGGAAGGAGGTGCCGGCCTTCCCGGGCCGCCCTCCACATCCCCTCGCTGTCGAGGGGCGCGCCAGGATCTCCCTGCGACCGCATCCACCGATCTACTTCGGTAGCCAGTCTTTCGCGCACTCCTGTCAATGAAGGATCTCGGGAGAGGTCCTTCATCTGGTATGGATCGGCCGCAACGTCGTAGAGTTGCTCCGCCGGACGTCGCAAGAATCGCCCTAGCAAGTCCACTGCTCTCGAATTGATGCTCGTGTCGTCGGACGGGCCTGTCGACGCCAGCCAGCTCTCCCAGAACCAGTTTGGGCGGAAACCGCCCATCATGTGCTTCTCGAAGAAGAGCCTTCCGGGCCGGAGATTGCGGATGTAGTGCCACTTGGCGTCCACAACTGACCGTATGGGGTAGGGCGGACCCTCAGGAACGTTGTTGTGCATCAAATACACGTATTCGCGGTGGGTCGACGCCGTTCCGGTGAGCACCGGAAGGAAGCTTGACCCGTCGAGCGTGCCATCTTGGTCCGCACCTGACGCAGCCAGCAGCGTCGGAACGACGTCGGCGTACTGCACCAGTGCCGCAGTGCGCCGCCCAGCCTCGATCACGCCGGGCCAGCGGACGATCAAGGCCGTGTGGACGCCGGTGTTCCAGTTCGTCCACTTGTTTCCGGGAAAGGCCGATCCCTGCTCGGATGTGAGCAGGACGACTGTGTTGGCTGCCTTGCCGCTATCGTCAAGCGACTGGAGGACGCGGCCCACCTCCCAGTCCCATACCTCGATCTCTGCGAGGTACTGGGCAAACTGCTCGCGGGTCCGGGGTGTGTCGGCCAGATTCTCGGGAAGCGCCAGCTGTCCGAGGTCGAACTTCTCCGGTCGCCCGACGGTCCAGGGGGCGTGCGCCTCGTGGAAGGCGGTGACTAGCAGGAACGGCCCCTCTTCCCTGGCCATGAATTCTTGCAGGGCCGACGTGTCGAATGGGGGCAGAGCCGCGGGCTTCCTCTGATTGGCGACGCCAGGGACAGACTCGAAGGCGAATGACGAGTCCGGGCTGACGTGCTTCTTCCCGGACAGGCCGACCCGGTAGCCACGGTTGCCGAGCAGGTCCACGACAGACTTGGTCCCTTCCCGCACGGCTGAGTGATTCCAACTGGAGCCATTTCGAAACGGGTAAAGCCCGGTATACAGTTCTGTCCGGCAGGGATTGCACATCGCCATTGACAAGTAGGCCCTGTCAAAGGTCAGGCCCTCTGCGGCCAATCGGTCTATGTTCGGTGTCTGGATGTTCGGCCCCCCATAGGCTGGAAGGTCGTTGTAGGTGACGTCGTCCGCGATGATCAGCAGGAAATTCGGAGGGGAATCCGATCCTACTGCCGATGCGGCGCACAGGGCCGCAATCACGGTTGGCCAGCGTCTGATCACGCCAAGATCGTAGCGAACGATCGGTTCTTGGCGCGCTTTGGCTCCGGCGTGCCCTCCGCTAGGATGCCGGATGGGCGGTCTTCCTCGGCCCCTCGCTTCTAGAGTCGGCTGTGGGGAAATGCGTGCCGCTCATGGGACGGATCGACCGGGATTCTCGCCAGAAGATCGGCCGATGCCCCGGAACGTCAGGCCTCGACCGCGTATTCCCTCAAGAATTCAGGCGTCAGGTCGATGCCTAAGCCGGGACCGGCGGGGATAGTCCATTCGGCCAACGCGTGATCCCAGCCGTCAATGAAGACATCCCCGTACTGTTCGGTCTCCTTGTTACCTTCCTCCATGATCAGGAAGTTCGGGATTGACGCAGCCAGCTGGATGCTTGCTGCCGTGCAGACCGGACCATTCGGGTTGTGCGGTGCGATCGTGATGTAGCCTGTGTCGGCCAGCGCTGCGATCTTCTTCATGGCCGTGATGCCCCCGACCCTTGCTACGTCGGGTTGCCAGATCCGGGCCGCCATCCGAGCAAGGAGGTCGCGGTACAAGAAATGGCCCTGAATGCCCTCGGCAGTCGCTATCGGGATGTTGGTTGACCGCTGCAGGTCGGCTAGGGCCTCGACGTTTTCCGGGGGCAGCGGTTCTTCGACGAAGAACGGGTCGAAGGGTTCCACAGCCCGAAGGATGCGTCCTGCGGACGCAACGTTGAACTTCCCGTGGCACTCGATGCAGATATCGAAATTGGGGCTCGCTTCGCGGATGCCCCTGACCATCTCTCGCACCTCGTTGAGGATTCCGGTGGGCAGCTGGCGCGAGGGGGCAGGATACGGGCCGAACGGGTCGTATTTTCCAGCGGTGGCGCCTGCAGCGATGAGCTCCTCAGTCCGCGTGCGGTATGCGGCGGCCGTGCGGGGGATGTCACCCCAGCGATATGACGTGTAGAGCCGCAGCGTGTCCCAAACCCGCCCTCCCAAGAGGTCGTGGACCGGAACTCCGATGTGCTTGCCGAGGATGTCCCAGAGAGCGATGTCGATTGCCGACATGGCCGCATACAGTGTTCCGCCGAGGGAGTTCTCCTCGACGGTGTACATGCGCCGCCAGATCCGCTCGGTGTCCCATGCTCGTTCGCCGATGATGAGCTCCCCGAGAGTTCGGATCTGCGCCATGGTCGGAGCTATGTTGGGCGGGGAAGTGCCCTCTCCCCACCCGTGCAGTCCCTCCGCCGTCTCGACACGGCAGACCAGGATGTTCCGCCGGCGGCCGATGCGGATCACGAACGGCTCGACGCGCGTGATCTCGAGGCGCCCGTGGGGCGGCGACGCGGCGGTTGCCCGCGACAGGGACGCAACCGGGGCCACGGCCGCGGCCACGTGGGCGAAGAAATCGCGCCGACCCATGGGCTGCCCCATTCTGGCACGGTCGCCGACCCGCAAGTCGCGACTTAGGGCTGCCATTCGAACCGCAGACGGCTCAAGCGGCCAAGCCGAGACCGAGAGCATCCCCTTCTTGGCCCTTCAGCTGAGAGATCGTGCCGACGGTCGCGCGCAGGCCTTGTCAGTCGCCTAGTGGAGGGGCCGGCCGATTAGCGCTGATCTGGTGGTAGGCGTCCGGAAGGCCGCCCAGGGTCATGTGAGCTGTTGCGCGACGGCATGTTGGCGTCGACACCGTCGAGCCATCCCGAGAGCTGCCGCCCTAAGTCCTCGGCTCGGTCTGGCACCAGTCCGGAGAGATCGTAGCGCTCGCCAGGGTCGCTAGCGAGGTTGTAGAGCTCGACCGCGTCGTCCTCGTACCAGCGAATCAGCTTCCAGTCCCCTAAACGTATGGCTGCACTCGGCGCGCCGCCCTGATTCCCGTAATGCGGATAGTGCCAGTACAGGGGTCTGGGCTCGCTCAACCGCTCGCCGCGCAGGAGCGGCACGATGCTGGTGCCGTCGATGTGCTGGTCGGGGCGAAGCCTCAGCCCAGCGAGTTCCAGCAGGGTCGGGTAGAAGTCCGTGCTCGTGACCGGGGCGTCGATCACCGATCCCGGCGAGGTGACGCCTGGGGCCCTCACTAGCATTGGCTCCCGGATCCCACCCTCGTACATCCAGCCCTTGCCCCCGCGCAGGGGAACGTTGGATGTCGGGGATCCCTCCGACGAGCTCAGACCGCCGTTGTCCGACATGAGCACGACCACCGTCCGCTCTCGGAGGCCGTTCCGATCCAGTGCGTCAAGCACTTGGCCGACTGCATCATCCAACGACTCAACCATGCCCCCGTACACGGAATGGTCTTGGGCTTGGCGAACGTCCCGGTGCTGCTCTCGGATCCAGCGCGGCCCGGAGAATCCAAGACGTCCTGCCTTTGCCGCGTATTTCCTCTCCAATTCCGGAGTCGTCATTAGCGGCGTGTGGACGGAATAGAAGGAGAGGTAGGCCAAGAAGGGCTGGTCACGATGCTCGCGGATGAACCGGGCGGTTTCGCGGGCGAGCCGGTCGGGCAGCAGCTCACCCGGTGGCCCATCTTCGAGATTGGGATTCCCGTACGGGGAGAAGTAGCTGTCGCCGCCCCAAGGGCCGCCGTGCTCCCAGCCGCCCTGGTTCTCTCCAAAGCCCTGGTCTTCGGGCCAGTAGCCTGCCGGGCCGAGGTGCCACTTTCCCGCGAAGAATGTTTCGTAGCCTCCCTCAACAAGGGCCTCGGCAAGCGTGGTTTCCTCCAGCGGCATACGGTCCAAATACGGCGCGGGGAGCAGTAGCGTGTTCCGGTCCCAGTTCTCTGGCTGGTTGCCCCCGGACGGGCTGATGTAGTCGGTCACGCGCAGGCGCACCGGGTACTTGCCGGTGAGGATACTGGCGCGGGTAGGTGAGCAGACCGGGCATGCCGCGTATGCCTGCGTGAACCGGGCTCCGCTCGAGGCAATCCTGTCGATGTTGGGCGTCTCGTAGAACTGGCTCCCGTAGCATCCCAAGTCCCTCCAGCCCAAATCGTCGGCCAATAGGAAAAGGATGTTGGGAGGAGCGGGGGTCGCCCGTTCCGATGCGAAGGTGGAGAGCAGGAGCCCCGCTGCGAGCAGCGCCGAGGATCTGGACATGAGTCCAGATTGTCTCAGCTAAGTTCGGATTGGTTGCCGCTACGGCGGGTCCGGCGCACTAGGACGCCAAGCGGCGGTCATGGCACGCGGCGGAACGCCTCGCGAATGCCCGGCATGAACTTGGGAGGGCTGTGGTACATGTGCCCTTGCAGGAACATCACACGTCGGCCGGTTGTGGCGGAGCGCAACAAGCGCTGTGCACGGCGGTACGCCTCGTAGTCCCTGCCATCGCCGCCCATGGTGGCGACGGACTCCGGCCGGGCCGCCTTCCAGTGCTCGTAGCCCGCGTACCGCACCATATGGAAGAGTGTGTCGTGGTCAGGGCTTGCCTCGAAGCCACTCTCGGGCGGGAAGATCTCCATCCACAGGCCAATCGGGCGTGCGCCCGCCTTCTCGAGGTACGGCCAGACGTCCCGCACGCCTCTCTCGATGACGCTCTTGGCCTGTCCCTTGCGGACCTCGAGTCTGTCGACGGCGACAATCTCCGGTGCGGGCCAGGCCACGTCGTTTCGCACGGGAAGCGGGCCTGCGGACTGCTGTTCCCCACCCGCTTGGTAGCTCTCCTCCAGCGCGGGCATGAAGTACACCCTAGTGGTTGCGGTCACGCCTTCCAGGAAGTGAGCACCGTCGGATCCCGCCGAATAGTGGCTTCTGGCCCGGAGCGCTTCTCGGCTCCTCTCGTAGTCAGGACCGTTGCCGCCGAGCAGGAGGTGCCCCTGCCGCGTGGCCTTCCAGTGGTCGTAGCTGGCGTACCGGGCCAGCCGGTAGCCGTGGTCGAAGTCGGGATCCTCGGCACTGCCGTCCGGATGGATCACCTGCCACTGCCCGACGATACGGCTCCCGATCTTTTCGAACCATGGCCACACGCCATCCCTGCTCAGCCTGAAATAGGCCTCATGCCCCCCCTTGTGAAGGCGCTGGTGACGGAACACCAGCACCTCGTGGCCCTCCATCGGCACGTCGTTCCGGACGGGGTGGGCCTCGCTTCCGGACTGCGCGGTGGCGGTTGGCGTCATAGCTGCCATTGCAGCCGCCAAGGCGAATCTGCGGATTGGGCTGCAGGCCATTTCGCTCCCAGTCTAGACCGAGGTTCCTGAGAGCGTTGCTGACAATTGCCTCACGCCGCCCTCCGCAGGTGTGCACGCTCGGACCGCTGGCTGCCGGCTAGTTGAGGCCGCTCCACAATTCCCAGCCCAGCTTGGAGGCGGCGAGGGCTGGTCATGCTCCACACAGCGCTGGCGAAGGGTACGGCTCCAACCGCTAGGTGGCCCCTCACTTCCGAGCGGGCTCTTCTGGCCACGCGCTCAATGTAGGTGCGAGCCCTTGGATCGCGGACGGTGCCTAGCGTCTGCTCCAGCACCGTTACAACCCCGAGAACCGGCACGCCGCGTTGGTTACGACGCAAAGTGCCCCAAGCCCAGCGCCGCAAGTGGATGGCGCTCGCTTCACGGATCGCCCTGCGAATCTCGTGGTTGAGAAGAGCTACTGCAGGGTGTCGGAGCAATCCTCGAACCCGGGCGGTCTCGAAGAGTTCGAGCTCCAAGTCCCGGAGCCGTCGGCGGAGCCGGTCGGCGCTCGCCTCGCGGCTGACCTTGGCGATGGCGGCAAGCGCACCGCCCACAGCCACGAAATTAGATAGAATCCGCAGGGTCTCTACATCGAACATCATGGCAGCACACCTCCTTGCGACCTAGGCATTGCAGACGGGGGACAGCCCCCGGAATTGCAATATCTTAGCATAATCCACGGTAGACAATTCTTATACATTCCCTAAATTGGGATGTATCCGCTATGGTTTACGCTTTGATTTTCCTTATTTGATCCTATTCGAGCGTTGGGCTTCTGCTGTCGGAGGGGGCCCAATGGAGCGCGCGGCATACCTGACCGGGGCGTGGACCTAGTCCCGTGCGGAAGTCGGACCGCTCCGGGTTTGGCAGGCGATGCCCACTGGGGTTAGCATGGTCGCCGCGCCGCGCCCATCGCGGGGCCTGATGCCAGAGATCCCCGGTGACCCTGTGAGATTCCACGCCGTCTTCCACTTCGCAATTACGCTCCTGCTGGCCACGTGCTCCGATCCTGGAAGCCGCGTTCCTGCCGGCATCTCTGTCCCGGAGGGCTTCTCGGTAGAAGTGGCGGCGGGCCCGCCGCTCGTTCAGCGGCCGATGATCGTGGACATGGACGACACGGGCCGGCTTTACGTGGCGGAGTCTTCCGGTTCAAACGACGATGTTCGGACGCAGCTGGCGGAAAAGCCGCACAGCATCCTGCAGCTTCAAGACTTGGATGGGGATGGGAAGTACGACCGTCGCACAGTGTTCGCCGACCGAATGATGCTCCCGGAGGGCGTGCTGTGGCATGAGGGCTCCGTCTATGTAGCGGCGCCGCCGATCATCTGGAAGCTCACGGACCTTGACGGGGACGGAGTTGCCGATCGCCGTGAGGAGTGGTTCGACGCAAAGACTCTCACAAACTGCGCCAATGACCTGCATGGTCCGTATCTGGGACGGGACGGGTGGATCTACTGGACAAAGGGGGCTTTCGCCGAACAGACCTACGAGCGTCCCGGCCGCGAACCGCTGGTGACGAGGGCAGCGCACATCTTCCGGCGGCGAGTGGATGGCGGACCCGTCGAGCCGGTCCTCACGGGCGGGATGGACAATCCGGTCGAGGTTGCCTTCGCCCCTGACGGCGAGCGCTTCCTGACATCGACATTCCTGCACCATCCGCAGCTCGGAAAGCGGGACGGAATCGTCCACGCGGTCTACGGAGGTGTCTACGGCAAGGCCCACGGCGTCACCGATGGGCATCCCATGACCGGTGGCCTGCTCCGAGTGATGACAGACATGGGCGGTGCGGCGACCGTTGGGCTAGCCCACTACGAGTCCTCGACATTCGGCGAGGACTACAAGGGTCGGCTGTTTGCGACAGCCTTCAACCTGCGGAAGGTAACCTCGCACCGGCTCGTACCCGACGGGGCGACGTTCCGCACGGAGGATTCGGACTTCTTGGTGTCCGAGAGCAGGGACTTCCATCCCACAGACGTCATGGAGGACGCGGACGGAAGCCTGCTAGTGGTCGATACAGGAGCTTGGTACAAGTTGTGCTGCCCGACCTCGCAGATGGAGAAGCCGGATGTGCTGGGGGCGATCTACAGGGTCCGGCGCCGCGGCGCCTCAAACGTGCCAGACCCGCGCGGCTCCCAAATCGATTGGAGCGGCCAGTCGGCT
This sequence comes from Bryobacterales bacterium, assembly GCA_965203925.1. Lineage (GTDB taxonomy): Bacteria > Acidobacteriota > Terriglobia > Bryobacterales > UBA6623 > VXMF01. Next base: position 5,186,974 of record OZ241924.1, on the reverse strand, counting down.
GCGGCCATAGCGAACCTTCTCGACGACCAACGCCCCGCGGTTCGTGACCGGGCCGTCCGTGAACTGGCCAACGCCGGTGACTTGGCCGCCTCGGGCGAAGTGCTTTCCGGGGGAAGCGAACTGGCCCGATTGAACGCTGTCTGGGCTCTCACCCGGATTGAGACTGACGCCGCCCGCGATGCCGTTCGCTTGGGCCTCTTGGACGACTCCGCCACTGTCCGGCTTGCGGCTCTCCACTCTGTGGCGCTGCATCGCGACGGCGAGGCCTTCGATGCGGCGCTGGGCCTGTTGTCGGACCCGGCCGCTGGTGTGCGGCGGGGCGCGGCCGAGGCGTTGGGCCGAATCGGTGATAGCCGTGCGGTAGGGCCTTTGCTTGACGCCACCTTCGACAGCCCGGACGACGAGATGCTGACGCATTCCCTGATCTACGCCCTGATCGAGATCGCGGACCCGCGAGCGACAGCTTTGGGCCTGGACGGCGGTTCCCCGGCCACCGAGAGAGCCGCCATGATCGCCCTCGACCAAATGCGGCCGCAGGCCCTGAACGGTCGGCGTGTCCTGACCCGCCTGGAGTCCACGGATCCGGCCGTGGCAGAAGCGGCGCGCTGGATCGCAGGTCGCCATCCCGAATGGGGAGGCCTGCTCGCCGGCTATTTCCGGAAACGCCTGCGCACTCACGGTCACGAGGCACGCGCCGAAGTGGTCGGGCTGATCAAGGGATTCGCGGCGGACCCGACTGTTCAGGACCTATTGGCCTCCACCGCTGCTGCAGGCGCTCGCGTAGAGGCAGTAAATGCCTCCAAGACAGCGCTGGAAGCCATGGCCGGGGCGTCGCTCGAAACGGCGCCGCCGTCTTGGCCCGAGGCAATCGCAACAGCGCTAGCCCAGGAAGAGACGCGAGCGGAGGCCCTTCGGGCGGCCCGTCGCATCCCGCGCGGAGATTCCGGCCACCCGCAGCTCGACCGGGCCCTTATCGCGGTGGCGCGCGATCGAAGCTTGGACGCAAGCGTGAGGATTCTGGCGTTGGACGCCGGTGCCCCGGCCGTCAGTGGCCTTGACATGGAACTGTACGCGCTCGCGGCCGGCGAAGTGGTCGCATCGCGGCCCGTGAACTTGCGGGCTGCTGCCGCTCGAGTGCTCTCGCGCGTGCCCCTGAACACGTCACAGCTCCTAGATCTCGCAGACCTGCTGCCGGAAGTCGGACCGATGGAGCTTCCCGAACTAGTGGAGGCCTTCGCCCAGTCCGGCGACCGTGATGTGGGAGTCCGCTTGGTCGCCCGTCTGCGGGAGGCCCCGGGCCTGGCCAACCTCCGGGCAGACATCGCGGACCGCGCCACGTCCGGGTACACTTCCGCCGTCCGCAGCGAGCTGGACGGGCTTCTCGTCGGCGAGGTCGCCGACCTCGAGGGCCAGCGGCGCAAGCTTGAGGAGCTGCTTGAAGAGCTAGAACCTGGAGATCCCGAGAGGGGGCAGGCGGTGTTCAACAGCACGGAGGGTGCCTGCCTGGCATGCCACGCGATAGGGTACGCGGGCGGCAACGTCGGGCCGGGTCTAACGACCATTGGCCAGATCCGAGACCGCAGGGATCTCTTGGAGGCGATCGTGTTTCCCAGCGCCAGCTTCGTGCGCAGCTACGAGCCGGTCGTGGCGGTGGCGGGGGAGCGAAGCGTCTCCGGCGTGGTCGTCGAGGAGAGTGACAGCCACCTGCTGATCGCGGTCAACGCCGACGAGCGAGTGCAGCTGGCCAGGGCGGATATCGATGAGATCCGCCCTGGCACCGTCTCTGTCATGCCTTCCGGGCTGGACGCGCAGATCAGCGACCGCGAGCTTGCGGACCTGCTTGCGTTCCTGGAGGCCACCCGGTGGGGTCCCGTCAGCCGACGGCGTTAGAATCTGGGTTCGTCGGGAGGACTAGCAAAACATGCACCACGCTCTCCGTGCCTGCGCACTGCTCTCGGTTCTTGCCGGGGGAGCTGTCGGCTTACCATTGGTCGCGGCGCCGAACGTCATCTTCATTCTGGCGGACGACCTGGGATACGGCGACCTTGGATCCTACGGCCAGCGGGTGATCAAGACCCCGAATCTGGACCGCATGGCGGCCCAAGGCCTCAGGTTCACGCAGTTCTACGCCGGAGCTACGGTCTGCGCCCCCTCTCGCAGCGTGCTGATGACGGGGCAGCACACTGGACACACCCACGTGCGGGGGAACGCGCCGGGTCCGGACATGACCGCCCAATCGTTGCGGGATTCCGATGTCACGGTCGCGGAAGTGCTTAAGTCCGTCGGGTACGAGACAGCCCTCTTCGGCAAGTGGGGCCTAGGTGAGGTGGGACTGGAGGGCCATCCGCTGAAGCAGGGCTTCGACACCTTCTTCGGCTACCTGAATCAGGTCCACGCTCACAACTATTACCCCGAATTCCTATGGAGCGGCCTCGATCGAGTCCTCCTGCGCAACAAGGTCCAGCGGGTAGAGAGGGTCTACGGTGGCTTCCACGGGGGCTGGGCAACTGAGCGGAATGAGTACTCGCACGACGTGATCATGCGCGAGGCCCTGGAGTGGATCGGCAAGAGAGGACAAACCCCCTTCTTCCTGTATCTGGCGCTGACGATCCCACATGCCAACAACGAGGGCACGCGCGGGACCGGGGACGGTGCGGAGGTGCCCGACCACGGGATCTATGCGGACACGGACTGGCCAGCCCAGGACAAGGGCCAAGCGGCCATGATCACCCGGATGGACCGAGACGTAGGAGTGCTCATGGACCGTCTGGAGCAACTGGGCATCGCAGACAGCACGCTTGTCATGTTCTCGTCGGACAATGGCCCACACAACGAGTCAAACCACGACTTGGTTCGCTTCAACCCGTCCGGCAGCCTGCGGGGTATCAAGCGGGATCTCTACGATGGCGGGATTCGAGTGCCGTTCTTGGCTTGGTGGCCGGGAACAGTCGGGGGCGGACGCAACTCGGACCACATCGGATACTTCGGTGACTTGATGGCCACCGTCGCCGAACTTGCGGGAGCCGAACTGCCCGAGGGGCACGATTCGGTTAGCTTCGCCCCCACGCTCCTGGGAGAGGCCGCTCGCCAGAGCCAGCACGACTTCCTGTACTGGGAGTTCTACGAGGCGGGCTCGGCTCAGGCCGTTCGGCTGCGACAGTGGAAGGGTGTGCGCCGACCCATGCTGACGGGCCGGCTTGAGGTATACGACGTGTTGAGGGATCCCGCGGAGAAGTACAACCTTGCGCGGAATCACCCAGAGGTCGTTCGCGAGATCGAGGCGGCCATGGAACGGGCGCATGCGCCTCACCCAAACTGGAGGCCGCGCTGAGGACCAAGGTTGCGCAACGCTGGAAGGCCGGCGCCACAGGGGCACGATGGCGACCGATTGGGAATCCACGGCTCTTAGTCGGACGGTTCGGCCCACTGCCCGCGGACTCTGCAGGCAGTCGGCAATATGGAGGAGGCGGAGATCCGCTTCCGTACCGCCCATTCCGGCCCGGTTCGCGCAGGAGCGCCCGGGTGTCCGGATAGGGGTCGCGCGATAGCCGTGACGCGACCGAGGCGGTGGCGCTCGGACGGCCCAGTCCGATTGCGCTAACCTATTGGCCCAAAGCCATGACAACTGTGCAGCCAGTCGGAAACACCGCCGGCCTTCGCCGCTACTGGGGGGCCGACCTACTCTCGGGATTCCTCGTCTTCCTTATTGCACTGCCGCTCTGCTTGGGCATCTCTCTAGCTTGCGGCTACCCTGCGATTGCAGGAATCTTCACCGCCATCATCGGCGGTGTCCTCTCGACATTCTTCAGCAATTCGGAACTGACGATCAAGGGCCCCGCCGCTGGCCTGATCGTAATAGCGATCGGGTGCGTGACCGACTTCGGCTTCACCGCCGGGCGCGACCCGGCCGCTGACTTTCAGGCGTACCGGCTCGCACTGGGGGTTGGCGTGGTCGCGGGGGTGATTCAGACCCTCTTTGGCGTATTTCGCGCTGGAATCCTCGGTGAGTTCTTCCCGAGCGCGGCCGTACACGGCTTGCTGGCCTCGATCGGCGTGATCATCATCGCCAAGCAGGTGCCGGTCACCCTAGGCTTGGGCAACGAGGGGTCCCCCTTGGAATTGCTCGCCAAGATTCCTACGTTCGTCATGGAGATGAACCCTGAAGTGGGCCTGATCGGTATCGTGAGCCTCGTTCTGCTCTTCGGCTTCCCACTCCTGAAGCGCGTTCCGCTGCTGGGGGCCATCCCCGCACCAGTCATCGTCCTGCTGTTCGCCGTCCCAATGGGCATGCGCTATGGGCTAGGTAGCGAGTTTCTGGTCAACGTTCCCAGCAACATGTTCGGTGCCTTAACTTTCCCGGACTTTTCTGGGGTGCTGACCGCCACTGGCGTGCAGTACATCGTGCTCTTCTCCCTGATCGGAAGCCTTGAGTCCCTGCTGAGCGCCAAGGCCGTCGACGAGATCGACCCCTATCGACGAAAGACGAACTACGACGGAGATCTCTTGGCGGTGGGCGTCGGCAACACACTCGCGGCATTCGTCGGCGGCCTGCCGATGATCTCCGAGATCGTGCGGAGCAAGGCCAACATCGACAACGGTGCCAAGACGCGCTTCGCGAACATGTTCCACGGGCTATTCCTGCTGGTCTTCGTCGCCCTCGCGCCGGGCCTGATCAACCAGATTCCCCTCGCCGCTCTCGGCGCAATGCTCGTGTTCACCGGCTTCCGCTTGGCTTCTCCAAAGGAGTTTGCCCACATGTACCACGTGGGCCGCGAGCAGCTGGTGATCTTCGTGTCAACGATCCTCGGCGTGCTTGCCACCGACCTGTTGTCGGGCATCGCCATCGGGATCTTGGTGAAGGCACTGATTCACGTCATCAACGGCGCCCCGCTCGGCTCGCTGTTCCGACTGCGCGCCAAGGTGGAAGAGACGCCTGCCGGAGCGGTCGTCGCGGTGCATGGCGCGGCCGTGTTCAGCACTTGGATCGGCCTGAAGAAGCGACTGGCCGGCCTGAAGGGCCGTCCGGAAGTGGCGCTGGATCTCTCTCGCACCAGGTTGGTCGACCATACGGTCATGGACCGCATTGCCGACACGGCCAAGGAGTTTGAGGCGGATGGATCTAAGCTAGTAGTACAGGGGTTGGATGAGCACCGTCCGCTATCGGGCGATCCAGCGGCTGCACGAGTGCGCAAGTCTCGCTAGCTAGTCGGTTGATGCGCCTGAGCCCCGCCCCAAGGCCGCAAGCATGAGGCAAGATACGGACCTCCGCGGCCAGATCCTCGATGCTTGCCGGTCGGCTGCGCAGATCTGGCCGCTGCGCACCTTCGCTTACCGAAACCCGCTGCGGGGATTCGAGTTTCTGCCGTTTGACGACGCCGTCCGTGAGGCGTCCGCGACCATTGGCGGTCGCGGCTACCTGTCCAATGGGGAGTTCCGGGAGTTCTGGCGTCAGGGAAGGATTCGCAAGGAGAGCCTGAGGATAGCTTTGCACCGCCTCGGGCCAAGCCTGAATGGGCCTCCCGTACAGGTTGGAGACCGGGCCCTCTCGCCCCGCGACGTGGCGTGGGCCTCCCTGACCGTTGGCGTCGAGCCTTTGGATCGTTCGCTACTGGAATGGAACGTTCGGCGAGACGGCCAGGCCGAGCTGCTCGAGGCCGTTGAGGCGGCGTGCCTTCAGCTTGACGATGAGCCGGAGGGTGCTCGTAGCAGCGACCTTCCCTCGTCGCATACCCTTGGCGACTGGCTCGACCGGTCTCTCGGAACTTCGATCTTGGAGTCCGTCGACGGCCAGATGATCAAGTGGATGGCGGCCTTCCTCGACGAGGGATTGGCAGGCTGGCACATGCCTGGGCGCGCAGGAGGGTTCTACAGCAGCTGGCGGATCCTAGCGCGAGTGGATCCCGGACACCGCTTGGCCGGCATCTCGGGTGCGGCGGCCAAGATCGACGCCCTCCCGGAATCTCCCACGGAGAGCGTGCAACGGTCCCTCGGGGAGCTGGGAATTCCCGAGGACCGGTGGTTCGACTACCAGACTCGTGCGTTTGCACAACTACCCGGATGGACTGGTTTCCTTCGCTGGAGGAGCGAAAACCCCACTTACCCAGCCCAGGCGGAACATCCCGCGGATGTCGTCGAGTATCTGGCGGTCCGCCTCTTCTACGAGACAGAATTCGTGCGCGCTGCCTGTGCCCAGCGGGGACACGCGTCTGGACCTTTGTTGTCGTTGGTCCAGACCTGTGTTCAGGCTGCTGACCCCCAAGAATCTTCCAGAACCTCGGGCCCGGTCGGCGAACTCTACGCGCTGGCCACCGCCCTGGACTTGGCACCCGCCGAGGTCCGATCTTTGTCGGCGGAAGGTGCGCGGACGCTCCGTGGGTATGCTCACAGCCTGCCAGAAGAGCATCAGGGCCCGATCTGGCTCGAGGCATACGAAGATTCCTTCCGGTTCCGATTCCTGCGGCGGTTTTCTGCTCACCAGCCGCCCGACGTGAGCGACGGGGAGAGGCCCGCAGCGCAGATGATCTTCTGCATTGACGCCCGCTCCGAACCGTTTCGCCGCCACCTAGAAGCGCAGGGAAACTACGAGACGTTCGGCTATGCGGGATTCTTCGGAGTGCCCATCAACCACCAGGCCTTCGACAGCGAGGACCGATTGGCACTGTGCCCCGTGCTTCTCAAGCCTCCGAAGACCGTGAACGAGGCAGTGCGGGGCGGTCAGGAGGACGCCCTGCGAGGCTATGCCTCCGGCACCCGTTGGCGCAGGCTGCGCGACACGCTATTTCACGACCTTAAGCAGAGCCCCTTCGGGGCCTTCGTGCTGGTAGACGCGGTCGGTGTTCTGTTCAGCATCGGGCTGCTCGGCCGGACCCTAGCCCAATCCGCGTACGGGCGGCTGCTCGGATGGATCCGTGGGCGCTTCGACGGCGGTGTGCACACACACGTCTCCGCCGATCCGTCGGATGTCCCGATCGAGCCACCGGTGGGCTTCACGCTCGAAGAGCAGGCTGCCATGGTGGGCGGTGGTCTGCGAATGATCGGGCTCACGCGCAGGCTCGGACGGATTGTGGTGGCCTGCGGGCATGGCGCAGAGTCGGAGAACAATCCATACGCCGCCGCGTACAACTGTGGGGCCTGCGGCGGGGCGCACGGCGACCCGAACGCCAGGGCCTTCGTCGGAATGGCTAACGACCCTAGGGTGCGGCGTATCCTGGCCCAGCGCGGGCAGGCAATCCCCGAGGACGTCTGGTTCGTGGCGGGGAAGCACGATACCACGACGGATCGCGTCACGTTCTACGACCGCGACGATATTCCCGCAAGCCACAGGGGAGACCTGCGCGCCCTCGAGCGCGATCTGGCTGTGGTGACGGGCCGCCAAGCGGCAGAACGACTGCGGAGGATCCCGGGAGCCCCGCGGCCGCTGAACCCGCGCGGAGCTGCCCTGCACGCGCTATCCCGCAGCTTCGACTGGGCCAATCCCCGCCCGGAATGGGGGCTTTCTAGCAACGCGGCGTTCCTGATCGGGCGTCGAGCGCGGACGCTCGGCCTAGACTTGGACTCGCGCGTCTTCCTGCACTCCTACGACCCGATCGCGGACACCGAGGGGGAGGATCTGGAGAAGATCATGACCGCTCCGCTGATTGTCGGAGAATGGATCAACACGGAGTACTACTTCTCAGCAGTCTCTCCTTGGACGTACGGGAGCGGGAGCAAAGTCATCCATAACGTCGTGGGTGGCGTTGGTGTCATGCTGGGCAGCCAGAGCGACCTACGCGGCGGCCTCCCGGTGCAGGGCGTAATCGACGGCCAGCGCAGGTATCACGAGCCGATGCGCCTGTTGGCCATCATCGAAGCCCCGACCGAGAGGATCTCGGCGATCATCAGCAAGCACGAGATCCTGCAAACGCTCTTCCACAACCAGTGGGTGAACCTAGTGGCATTGGACCCTATGGCACCGCGCTTCCAGCGCTACCATACCGATGCGACTTGGGAGCCGCTGGACTTCTCGGAGGCTGCGTGACCCCGTGAGGAACCAGCTCACGCGCCGGGCACTTTTCTGGGCCGCCCTCCTGTTCGCCATCTGGCTCTTGGTGTCGGAGAGTGCCGAACCGGTCCACTTGCTGGTGGGGCTGCTGGCGGCGCTGGGCGTGGCCGTCATCAACTTCGGGGCACGTCCAGCTTCCGGCGCGCCCGTGCGCTGGCTGCACGCGCTGCTTTACTTCCCATGGCTGTGCGGCAAGATCATCGCCAGTGGCCTGCGCGTCGCGTACCTCGTCATCCATCCGCGACTACCGATCCGTCCGGTGATCTTCCGGTACAAGACAGGTCTCGACGACGGCAGGGCGATCCTGCTGTTGGGGAACTCGATCACCCTGACACCGGGAACCGTCACGGTTGAGGCCTCGCGCGATGGCCTGATTGTGCACTCCATCGATGGTGAGAAGGGCGCATCCGTCTCCGTCAAGAAGCTGGAGAACCGCGTCGCCGGGGTCTTCAGCGAGCAGGGGGGCGGATCGTGAATCTGTCCCTGCTGCTGGTTCTGGACGTGCTCGCGGTGCTCATTGTCCTCTATCTCTACAGGGTGGTGCGCGGTCCGACAATATTCGACCGCATGCTGGGGCTGAACGGCATCTCCACCAAGGCAATCATCCTCGTGGTGGTCATCGGCACTGTGTATGAGAGGGTGGAGGTTTTTGTGGACATCTCCACAGGCTACGCTCTGCTGAACTTGGTCGGGGCACTTGCGATCGCCAAGTATCTGGAACAGAGGGGAGCCCCCTAGATGTCGCCGGTGGCCACACTGCTGGTCGGGATTGGCCTGTTCTTCCTGATCGTCGCAGCCATCGGGATGGTTCGGCTCCCGGACGTCTACACAAGGGCGCACGCGGTGTCTCTGACCGACTCGCTGGGGGCTTTCTTCCTGTTGCTCGGGCTGGCGGTCCACCACGGCATGAGCACGAACACCCTCCGCATTCTGGTCGTGCTGGCCCTGCTGTACCTGCTGAATCCAGTGATTGCCCACGCGACCTGCCGGGCTGCGTTGAGGGCTGGCCATAAGCCGGTAGCGGAGGACCGCCGATGACGTATTCGTTCGAGCTGCCGCTCCTGCTTCTGCTCCTGCTGACCGCCGGGGCTGCGATCGTGGCCAAGGATCTTCTCAGCGCAGTGCTGCTGCTGGGGTCGTACAGCTTCTTTCTGGCGCTGGTGTGGGCCTGGTTGGGGGCTGTGGACGTTGCGTTCGTTGAGGCTGTAGTTGGTGCCGGGCTGGCGACGGTGTTCTTCTTGCTGACGCTCTTCAACGCTGGTAAGGGCGGCATACGGTTTCGAAAGGCGTCCCCACCGTTGGCGGCCCTGTTCGTACTGCCGTTGCTGGCGGGCCTGCTGCTATATGCGGCTAACGACTTGCCTCAATTCGGCGACCCTCAGGCGCCCGCCAGCGTCCACATATCGCCCGAGTACCTCACCAGGGCGTATGCCGAGACGGAGACTACGAACATCGTGACGGCTGTGCTGATGGACTACCGCGCTCTCGACACTCTAGTTGAGACGGTCGTCGTCTTCACATCCGGGATTGCGTGTTGGCTGCTGCTGAGGAGGGGGTCGGAATGATTCAGCCGCCGTACGACAGTCTTATCTGCCGTCGCACCGTGCGGCTGCTGGTGCCGATGGTGCAGATCTTCGCCGTCTACGTGCTGTTCTTCGGGCAATATGGCCCCGGAGGGGGCTTTGTGGCTGGGGTCATGTTCGCTGCCAGCGTCGTGGTGGACCTTTTGGTCTTCGGGGATCGGGAGGAGACCCGGCAGGCGGCCGAACGGCTCCTCGCCAGCGACGGTGTAGGGCTGTTGATCTTCGCGGGGATCGGCGGGCTGTGCCTGATTGGGGGGGGAGCGTACCTGGACTACTCTGGGCTGGTCATTCCGGGCTTGGACGAGGCCGAACGGCGGCATCTGGCGATCCTGCTCACCCAAGCCGGCGTCGGGATTGACATCGCTATTGCATCCATCTCGATCGTGTTTAGCCTGTGGCGGGCTGGCGAGACCGGAGACGAGCATGCCTGAGTTGCTTGACGCGGCCATCCAGCGGCCAAATTTCGTCGCGTTCATCCTGCTTCTGCTGGCCGGCCTCTACATCTGCGTGAGCCACCCCAACCTGATCAAGAAGCTCATCGGGCTGTACTTGGTCCAGAACAGCGTGATCTTCTACTTTGTGACGATCAGCGCGAAGGAGGGGGCGACCGCTCCCGTGCTGCTCGACCCGACCCGGCCGGTCCAGGCGGAGGCCTTCGTCAATCCGTTGCCCCACGTGCTCACCCTCACAGCAATCGTTGTACAGGTCGCGACCTTGGGTGTCTCGCTGGGGATCGTGTCGGCGATCAACAAGCGCTTCGGCAGCTTCGATGAGGAAGCCATCCTGGAGAAGCTGCAATGACCCAGTCTCTCCCGGCCTTGGTCTTCATGGTCCCGTTGACGGCCGCTGTGGCCATGCCCGTGGTCGGGCACTGGAAGCGATCCGCCTGTCGGCCCCTAACGGTTGCAGCGGCCGTCGCGATGGCGGTGCTGGCGACCCTCAGCCTCTTCTCTGTGGTGGTTCTCGGCCCCATCCGCTACGCGGTCGGTGGCTGGGAGGCCCCGCTCGGCATTGAGTGGATCGCCGACGAGGTGTCGGCGACCATGGCGGCTATAGCCAGCGTCATCGGCCTGTTGGTACTGGGATTCTCTGGCCCGCTGGGCGAAGCGTCTCTTTCCGGGCGGACCGTGCCCTACCACTCGACCGTATTGCTGCTGCTCGCCGGCGTCGTTGGCGTGATCTATGCCGGCGATCTGTTCAACATCTTCGTCTTCTTGGAAGTGGTCTCGCTGGCGGCGTACGCGTTAGTCGCAGTGCCGGGGGGCAGGGCACTGCTTTCGGCGTTCCGCTACCTGATGATCGGTGCGCTGGGAACTACGTTCTACCTGCTGGGAGTGGCGTATTTCTACGCTCTGACGGGCACCCTGAATATCGCCGACCTGGCCCAGCGGCTCCCGGGCCTGCTCGAATCGAAGGCGGCAGTTGGGGGCATTGCATTCATTCTCATTGGGCTTGCCATCAAGATGGCCCTCCTGCCTGTTCACGCTTGGCTCCCGGATGCCTATGCGGACGCCCCGGATTCGGCCGCTCCGCTGCTCGCCGCGCTCGTGACGAAGGCGGCGATCTTAGTTTGGGCTCGCATACTCCATTGGGGGATCATCCCGGCCAATGCCGACGCGGAGCAGATTCTCTATGCCATCGTGTCGGGCTTGGGGATTGTCGCTTCCGTTGGCGGGGCCCTGCTCGCCATTAGGCAGACTGAGATCAAGCGCATCTTCGCATACGGCGGAATCGCGCACATCGGGCTGGTCATGGTCGGCCTTGGACAAGCCAGCGCCAAGGCCGCTGCGGGAGCGCTGTACTACTTGGTTAACGATGCGGTGATGCAGGCTGGATTGTTCATCTTCGCTGGTGTGGTCGCGTGGAGGTACCGTGTCCGAGCCGTCGACGACATCACGGGTGCTGGGATTCGGAATCCTTGGGTCGTCGCCCCGCTGGTCATCGCGGCGGTCGGTATGGTGGGAATCCCGCCGACGGGCGGGTTCGTCGGCAAGTGGAACATCCTGCTGGGGACGATGGAGGCCGGCAATCCATTCGCGGCAGCGGCTCTTGTACTGACCACCCTACTGACGCTGGCCTATTTCGCCCCCGTCCTTGAGAGGATCTTTCGCTCGCAGCGGATGTCCCGCATAGGCGAGCCGCGAGGCGAGTTGGGATGGCCGGTGCGGCTGAGCATGGCCGTCCCGGCGGCCTTAGTTCTGGGCTTGGGAATTTTTGGGGACGGCCTGATGTCGGCGTTCTTGCGGGTGGTTGGAGGGCCGTGACCTTGGCAGGCTGCGGACCTTTCCTTTCCCTTGAGCCTGCCCTTCGGGGCATGTTGGCTGCCCCGGATGGCAGCGATGGGCGCAGGCAGTCTGCCGGGGAAGAAGGCTGGTAGCAATGTTGCCGTACGCCCTCATCCCAGGATTGCCGCTGGCCGCATTCCTCTTCTTGGCGCTGGCTGGCGGGTCGATCAGTGACCGGGCACACAGAATCGGAATTCCAGCCGTCGGGGGCTCCTTCGTGCTCTCTGTCGCGGGACTCGTCCGGGTTGCGATCCATGGCCCCTTGGAGATAACGGTCTACGAACTGCTGCAGGTGGGAGGCCTGCGCATCGAGGTCGGGCTGTGGCTCGACCAGCTGGCCGCAGTCGTGCTGGTGATGGTGACGGGGGTCAGCTTCATCGTCCACGTGTATTCGGCGCGCTACATGATCGGCGATCCGCGGTATCGGCGCTTTTTCGCCCTGATCGGCCTCTTCACGGGGGCGATGGCCCTGCTGGTCCTCAGCAACAACCTGCTGGTCACCTACATGTGCTGGGAGATGATGGGAATCTGCTCGTACCTGTTGATCTCGCACTGGGCTGGTCGGCTGCCAGCCGCGCGGGCCGCCACAAAGTCGTTCCTGGTCAACGCCGTCGCCGACGTAGGGCTGGGCTTTGGCGTCGTACTCGCCTTCGCGACATACGGGACGCTCGACATCCGAGAGATACTGGCGCAGGCCGCGAGCATGTCGGGCGAGACGGTCAGTCTGCTCGGGCTCGAAATCGGCCGCAACACTCTCATCACGCTCTGCCTGCTGAGCGGGGCGATGGGCAAGTCCGCCCAGCTGCCCATGCACGTCTGGCTCCCGTACGCCATGGAAGCCCCGACGCCAGTCTCAGCGCTGATCCACGCGGCAACCATGGTCAACGCCGGGCCGTTCCTGCTCATCCGGCTGAGCCCGCTAGTGATGCTCGCCCCCTCGGCGATGGTGGCTATTGCCGTCGTCGGTGCGGCCACGGCACTCTATGGTGCGTTGGTTTCCCTGACGCAGTCCGACATCAAGCGCCTCTTGGCCTATTCGACGATCAGCCAGATCGGGTTCATGGTGTTCGCATGCGGAGTGGGCGCGTTCACGGCCGCGGTCTTCCACCTCGTGGCCCATGGCTTCCTCAAGGGCTTCCTATTTCTGTCGACGGGCAACGCGTTGTGGCAGGCGGGACACGGGCACGGCCCGGCGACGGACGGTCGGTCCGGCTCGCGAACGCTTGCGATAGGAGCTCTCGTGCTGGTCTGCATTCCTCCGCTGCTGCTGTTCGCGGGCCCTTACGAGCAGCTTTGGACAGCCCAGCACTCCGAGGGCGCGAGAGCCGCATTCTGGTGCATCGCGCTCCTGGCGGTGTTTACCACGGCCAGCTACACCTACCGCGCGGTGCAGCGCTTGTTCTCCCCTCGGGTAGGTGGCGCGGCTCCGCAGTTGTTCGCGCTCAACAAGCTTCCGGCTGTCGCATTGATGACTCTCGGCGCCGCTGCGCTGATGCTGCCGCTGTGGTCACGCTTCACCGAGTTCTTGGGCCCGGCAGTGGGGCAAGGGGGCCCACCTCCGCGCGCCACGGGCATCTCGACCGCCTTGAGCGTGGCGGTTGCCACCGCGCTGGCGGGATGGTTTCTCGCTCATGCGCGGAATCGGCGCCCGGCGGCCAATCCGCTGGGTCAGCGCCGGTGGGCGATGCGTCTGTACGTGCTGTTTCTGAACCAGCTCTACATCGACGAGCTTCACCGCGCTAGCGTGGTGCGGCCCTTGCTTCGCATGGCGGCCTGGCTTCGCGACCATGTCGAGGAGATTCTCTTGGAGCAGGTCCTCCTGCGTGCCGGCGTTGTGCGCTTCGCGCTGCGCCTCTCGGACGGGATGCGCCGTAGCGTGGAGGGGGCCGTTGTCGAAGGCGCCATCCAGGGACTGGCACGCTTCGCCGTGGGAGTCTCGGGATGGGAGTATCGAATTCTCGACTTGCGGGGGGTCGATTCAGTAGTGGAGCACGCGGCGCAAGCTGCTCGCGCTTCGGGGCGCGAGCTGCAGCGCAGGGAGCCCCGGACCGTCCGCTCGAACCTGCTGATCGCCGTGTGCGGGCTGGTTCTGGTGATTGGACTTGCGTACTGGTGGATTGCAGCGTAGAACAGAAGGGATCCGATCATGCCGTCATTCGTGTCCGAGAACCTCCTGGTACTGCTCATCGCAGTTCCCTTTCTGGGAATCCTTGCTGTCGTGCTTGCCCGGCGGGACCAGTGGGCGCGGTACTTGGCAATGGCCAGTTCGCTTGTCAGCCTGGCCCTCTCCCTAGCGCTGTGGCAGGCCTTCGACCCCGCTGTGCCCGGCATGCAGTTCGTTCAGCGAACTGCGTGGATGCCGACCTTCAACGTGGAGTTCGCGGTTGGGGTGGACGGCCTGAGCATGCTCTTGGTGCTGCTTACGGCGATACTTACGCCGCTGTCCGTGCTGGCTTCCTGGAGTTCAATCACCACGAAGGTGAAAGCGTATCTGAGCTTGATCCTTCTGGTGGAGGGTGCCATGCTGCTGGTCTTCACGGCCATGGACGCCTTCCTGTTCTTCATGCTGTGGGAAGTCACCATGGTGCCGATGTACTTCATGATCGTGGTCTGGGGCGGACCGAAACGGATTGCCGCTGGCCTGAAGTTCGTGCTGTACAGCCTGACGGGCAGCCTCCTGCTCCTGGTCGGCCTGCTAGGGCTCCACCTGCAGGCCGGAGACACCTTTGACATTCAGGCCATGGCGGCAGCGACGATCGACGAAGATGCCCAGCACTGGATCTTTCTGGCACTGTTCTTGGGATTCGCGATCAAGCTCCCGATGGTGCCCTTCCATTCTTGGTTGCCCGATGCGCACTCCGAGGCTCCGACGGCCGGGAGCGTGATCCTGGCGGGAATCCTGCTCAAGATGGGCGGCTACGGGTTCCTCCGCTTCTGTCTGCCCATCCTGCCGGAGGTCTCGGCCATATACTCCAAGTACATCCTGTGGGCATCCATCGTGGCCATACTGTACGGAGGGTGCTTGGCTCTGGCTCAAACTGACCTGAAGAAGCTCATCGCCTACTCCTCCATCTCTCATATGGGATTCGTTACGTTGGGCATCTTTGCCTTCAATGAAGAGGGGATTCAGGGGTCGATCCTGCAGATGTTCACGCACGGCGTCACCACCGGTGCGCTCTTCTTGGCCGCGGGCCTGCTGTACGACCGGACACACGACCGGCAGATCGCCTCGTACGGGGGCCTTCACAGGCCCATGCCGCGCTTTGCGGTCTTTTTCTGCATCTTCTGCGTCGCGTCGTTCGCATTGCCAGGAACGGCAAACTTCATGGGCGAGTTTCTGGTGCTCGTGGGAACTTCGTATGGAAGCCTGCTGATGGTGGTTCTCTCAATGGGCGGAATCGTGCTGGCGGCGGGCTACATGCTCTGGACGTTCCAGCGCGTGGTCTTGGGCCGCCCTGCAAGTTCCGTTGCAGCTTCCCTTCCGGATATGACGCCGCGCGAGATCGCCACTTTGCTGCCGCTGGCGGTGATTGTTTTCGTGGTGGGCGTGTTTCCTGCGCCACTGGTGGAGACCATGGCGGCCACCGTCGCGCAGATTGTTGAGCGCGCGGGTAACGTAGCGCTGCTTGCGGTCCCCGGCGGCTAATCGTCTGGCGCGCTGCGAGCGAACCCTCGGCTGACGCGTCACCGCCACGAGTCCGGATCGGGTCTCTGGGCCCCAGCGCGCCCGAGTGGCGCTCGGTGAGTCATGACAGCGTAGGTGCGCCGTCGCGGTTGCGGCAAGTGGTAGGATCCGGGCGGTCGCATGGCGTCTGCCCATGTGCGGCCTTGAAGGAGGCTCTATGATCAGTCGATCCTATTCCATTGCCCTAGCCATTGCCGTGGCCTTGCTGGTGGCAACCACCGCAGCGGGTCAAGGGGTGTCCGGAAGCGCTTCGGTCTCCGGCACGGTCACCGACGCCACCGGAGGGGTAATCCCGGGTGCGGATGTGATCCTTATCAGTCCTGACAGAGGGTCCGAGCAGCAGGTGTCTTCCAACGAGTCAGGGAATTACACCTACCCGGATGTCACTCCCGGCGTCTACTCCGTTCGGGTGTCAGCGGACGGCTTTGCGACCAAGGAGGTCACGGATCTTCAGGTTCAGGTCGGCCAGCGGGCCGTTGTGAACCTCGCTCTGGACATTGGCCAGATCACCGAAGTGGTCACAGTCGAGGCGGCCGCCGTGCTGCTGGAGACTGAGTCGAACGCCATCGGAACCGTGGTGGACTCGGAACGGGTCAACGAGCTTCCGCTCAACGGCCGGAACTTCCTGCAGCTGGCGCTGCTCTCGGGGGGGACTGCTCCGGCCGAGGGAAGGGCTTCCTTTGCGGGCCAGATCGGCCATCCCGGGCGCTTCGTGGTGGTGGGAGGCGTCAAGGCCGCCAACAACAGCTACACGATCAACGGCATCCAAGTGCGTGGCGCACGCGGTGGGGAGCTGGCCGTCAACGTTTCCGTCGCCAACGTTGACCAGTTCAAGGTGCAGTCCAGCTTCTTCATGCCGGACCAAGGCCCGAACCCCTCGATGGTCAACGTCACCACCCGCGGCGGGACGAACGAATTCCACGGTGAGCTGTTCGAATTCGTGCGCAACACGTCGCTCGACGCTCGGAGCTTCTTTGCTCCGGGGCCGGAAGAGCTGAAGCGGAACCAGTTCGGCTTCGCTGTAGGCGGTCCAGTCGTGCCGAACAAGGTGTGGTTCCGGGGCGGGTACGAGGGCATGCGCGAGCGGGTCGCGTTTTCCCGCGGCGTGTTCACGCCAACGCAAGCGATGTTCGGCGGGGATTTTTCGGAGGATCCCTTCGTCATCCATGACCCCTACACGCTTGATCGCGAGGCTGGCAGCCGAGATCCATTCCCGAACCAGACGGTTCCCAGGTCACGATTCAACTCGGTCTCGGAGAACCTGCTGCAGTACTACTTGCCGGGTTCGAGTTTCCACGAGCGCCCGAACAACCTTTTCGTGCATCCGCGGAACACCGTTGACGACAACCAGTTCAACATCCGGATCGACACGCAGCTCACCCCCAAGCAGAGCCTCTTCAGCCAGTACATCTGGTCCGACAACGCCGCTGTTCGGCCAGGGGCCTTCCCGCTGAGCGGAGCGTTCTACCCGAATGAGTTCGCCATGTGGATGATCCAGCACACCTATACGATCTCGCCGAAATGGATCAGCACCCTCCGCTTGGGGGTCTCCCGCAATCAGGCCCTGTTCAGCAACGAGGCCCGTGAGGTGGGCGACATCCTCACGCCGCTCGGCATCACTGGCACATTTGACACGCGCGGCGTCTTCTCGCAGCGTATCCAGGGCTTCACGGGGTTTGGGCGCTCGAACGGCGACCTAGGAAACATCGACAACAACTACCAGCTGGATCCGGGCATGACTTACGTCTCCGGGGACCACCAATTCCGATTCGGAGCGAGCATCCGCTATCGGAGGACCTGGCAGCAGAACGCCAACGCTGGCGCGCACGGGGGGCTTACGTACAACCGCGTGTACTCGGCACAGCTGGCAACGAATGCGGCCGGGAATCTGACACCTGACGGCCGCAGTGGGAATGCCTTTGCGGACTACCTCCTTGGAACGCCCGATCGCGGCAGCACGCGCGGCTTGCCGATGCTGCCATACCGCCACACGCAGTTCATGCCGTATGTGCAGGACACTTGGAAGGTCCGGCGCAACCTGACCCTCAACTGGGGGCTCTCGTGGTTCAAGGACACGATTCCAAACCCGCAGGGCAGGGCAGCGGACTTTCCTCACGGCTTCGATCCGGCGACGGGCCTGCTCGAGTTCGCTGTCTTGGGACAAGTGGATCCCCGCGTCATCGAGCCGGACAGCGACAACTTCGCCCCGCGACTCGGCCTTGCTTGGCAGCTGGACGACAAGACCGTGATCCGGGCGGGGGCCGGCGCCTACTTCTCGGACATGCAGCTGATTGAGCTCCAGTTCTCCGCGGTCGGGCCCCCGTTCACCAACAGCGTCGATGCGATCAACACGGGCAAGCTCATTCCGGAGTTCATACCTGGGGTGAACATCTTCCCAGTCGTTCCGCTTCCGCCGATCGACGAGAACTTCGCACAAAACTTGCCGTCGGGCATTACACCGTTCACGCTGCAGGAGGAGGGCCGGACACCATATGTCCAGCAGTGGAACCTCTCGGTGCAGCGGACGCTGGGCGACAACGACCTGCTTGAGCTCAGCTATCTGGGCAACAGCGGCCATCGCCAGCAGAACCGCTACGACAACAATCAGTGCCGCGTCGGACCCGACCTGCGCTGCGACCGGGCGACGCGGCCCTACCTCAGGTACAACGCGATCCTGCAGTCCGACTTCAACGCCAATTCCAGCTACAACGCCTTGATCGCCCGCTACCACCACCGCATGTCCGGAGGGCTGGACTTTCGGGTCGAGTACACGTTCGGCAAGGCTCTCTACGACGGCTGGGAGCTCGGGGGCGCGACGAACAACCAGATCGCCACCAATCGCGCCCTCGACAAGGGCCCGACGTCGTTCAACGTCAAGCACCGAGGCGTAGTGAGCGCCATCTGGGAGCTGCCTCTCGGCCGGGGCCGACGCTTCGGGTCAGGCATGGGCAAGGCGGCCGATGCCGTAGTCGGCGGGTGGAACGTCACCACGATCGCCACATTCTCCAACGGCTTGCCAATCCTAATCACCGTTCCGAACCGCACGGGCAGCCCATTTGTCGGACATCGCCCCAACAGGACCTGTTCAGGCAACCTCTCCAGCGTGGACCTGCGAAGGGACCGGCTGTTCATCGACAGGAGCTGCTTCCACAACACCGAGCGCGGATTCTTCGGGAACTCGGACCGCGCACCGATCAGCGGCCCCGGCCTGAACCAGTTCGACATCGGCATTCAGAAGCAGGTGGCGCTCGGCGAGGCTCGGTTCGTGCAGTTCCGAGTGGAAATGTTCAACGCCTTCAACCATGCCCAGTTCCTCAATCCCAACGGCAATGTGGCCAACCGCAACTTCGGTCTCGTCGGTGGAACGCGGCGCCCGCGCCTAGTGCAACTTGGGCTGAAGCTGGTCTTCTGACCCTTGCGCGCACTCCAATCGGCGTAGGACCGGCCCGGCGTTGGCCTGCGCCCCCCGAAGCAGTTGTCGACGAGCTTCACGACCGCTCAAGGGGCCGGATGGCCCGGCCCCTTGCTATCTAACGGCCGTGCAGACTCGTCCATTGGCGGTCCACGCGGGCAGATCCTCCTGCTTACGACATCGTCACTGGATGCTGTGCAGCCCGACGACAGGTCCCGTAAGCGCCTGCCACGGTTTTTCGGCGCGCCCACGCATGTCCTCGGCCGCCCCATTCCGATGCTCCTTGCGCCGTCTCCCCAGCGGATGCCAGGCCGGATGGCCTGGAGGGCGCGTGACGAGACCCGCGAACCCGTGCAGTGTCGTCGGGCTTGCCCCTTGGTCGACGACGAGCTGTCGCCAGACACCAGTTACCGAACTCTGGACATCGGAGCGGCCTGATCCCTTGGAACCGGGCCGCGGGGCCACGTGCCATGCTTGCCCAGCCGGTCCCGCAGAGACAAGGCCTCAGTTGCGTGAGCCGACCTTCGATTGA
This sequence comes from Bryobacterales bacterium, assembly GCA_965203925.1. Classification (GTDB taxonomy): domain Bacteria; phylum Acidobacteriota; class Terriglobia; order Bryobacterales; family UBA6623; genus VXMF01. The sequence continues at coordinate 5,167,436 of OZ241924.1, read as the reverse complement.
CTGGCCCGCGGTTCCGCCCTGCCCAGTAGCGGGACGGAGCAACTACATGCAGGGCTAACTGGGTTCGGCACGGGTCTTGGCTACGGGTGCCGGCACACCGTCGGTCGATCGCGCGATCAGTGCCGTGAATGCCTATGGATCCAATCAAGAAACCATTTAGGTCAAGAAATGTTCAACATATGCTTAGGCTAATACCTTGCCGATTCACGTGCAATTAACACTAGCAAACACCAAGCCTATTGTCGGTCCAAGCCGTACCGTGATAGCCCTAACCAGAACCCAAGCGAAGCAAACGCGAGCGGCTACGGACTACCGCAGCCGCTCGCCAACCTCAGAGACCCTAGCCCACACTCGCCTTGATTCTTGGCCTCAAGATGGTTCCCAAGAACGATCTCGGGTCATGCCGACAACCCCTTCGGGTCGAACGCGGTGGTCCCGCAAGACCGACCGCCTGGCCGATGCTCACCGACCTGCGCTCTGGGCACTTCCCGAACTGTCGTTCAGAGAGCACGCCCGTCATCGCCGACCTCGCACCGCAGCCGCGTCGCCAAGCGGCCTGACGGCCGCAGTCGAGACAGTCATACGGCAAGGAATTCGGATCACAGCTCAGTCCGGCAATACTCCCAAGAACCCCTCACCAATTCCTAGCGACCGACGGCTCCGGTCGCGACCGACGCTTGAGTTGGCAGATATTGAACCCGCACCCGGCTCACCCACTACATAGTGTGCAAGCCACGCCTGTAGCGCCCTTGCCGAAGGCCGTCAGGACACCTCTCAGCCCTTCAGCCGATTGAGGATCCTCATCGCCAAGACTGTGGCCACACCCGCATACAGCACCGTGCTGAGGTGCCCGACAATCGCGTCCAAGTGCCCGCCGATCGCCGGAATGTGGTTCAGCACGTCCGCGCTTGCGGCCGCGCCAACTGCCACTGCCACGATCAGCTCACCGGTCGCATCTTCGGGATCCCAGGCAAGTGCGGCGTAGATCAGGCCGACGAGCACCAAGAGCAGCGACGCGATGCCTGCGCCCGCGAGATCCGGAGCCAGTGCATCCACGATCGCCACAAGAGCAGCGATCCCAATCAAGACCTTGTTTGCCATTTGACCTCCTATTTACGTTGTCCTGCTACAAGGCATTGTCAGCGCTCCATGCGTTTTGGAGCAGAAAGCGCTAATGCCGGAGTGATCGTAGCACGGCTAAGACAACGATGGGGCAGTCTAGGGTACGATTCCGCACTTTTCTGTAGTTCTAGGCCACTCGCAAGCGCCGAAACTGGACAAATCCATGCCTTCTCGGCGCTATAAACGCGAAAGTTGGCCGATGGATTGATCGGACGCCAGCGTCCCACCAAGAGAGATCGAGCGTGACGACCGCAACCTAGCGACCGACCTCATACCCGAAGAGCGCGTCTTGTCTGATAGCCACTGCCGTCCGTTTCCGACACTCCCAGTGCCCAGGTCAGGCCTCGGAGCGGCCGGCAGCCATCCTTCGCCGATCGCGTGCAGGTGGCCGGTGCCGCGTACCTGTCCTGACTGGGTTCGGGCAGCTTCGGGTCAAAGGCTGTCGCGGATCCTCAGGGCTGAGACTCATGCGCGGTGCGGGATTCGGGTCCGATTGGGTCTGACCGAATCGGTTCCGTCGGGTAGGGCCAACCGTTACGATGGGTGCGTGGGGAGTCAGTCGGGACGGAATGACGGTGGAGCGCCTGCGGCGAAGCCCGGTACTGGCCACTGTCGTGCCGGTTCTCCGCGGGGAGGTTGATGCTGCCCTTGCGCGCCGTGTCTGTTGGTTGGGTCGTTCTTGGCGTCGCCGCCTTGTTCGCCCAGCCCGGGGACATGCCGGAGCCGGCGACTGGGCAGATTGATTTTGCCGCTCAGGTCCAGCCGATCCTCAGGGGCCGGTGCGAGGCTTGCCATGGTCCCGCGAACGCGATGAACGGTCTCCGCCTTGACCGGCGCTCAGATGCCATGAGGGGAGGGCACTCGGGCCCCGCAATACTGCCCGGGAATTCACAGGAGAGCCGTCTGGTCCACATGGTGGCGGGCTATCGCGTGAAGGTGGTAATGCCTCCCGTGGGGGATCCTCTGTCGGCTGCGGAGATCGGTGTGCTGCGTGCGTGGATCGATCAAGGCGCACATTGGCCCGAGGGAGGCTTGCGAGGCTCGGCAGGCGAAGCTGCCTCAGGTGAGGAGAGACACTGGGCCTTCCAGGCGATAGTCCGCCCGTCGGTCCCTGCCGGAGAGCACCCGGTGGACCACTTTGTGCGGGTGCGCCTTCACTCGGAAGGCATTGAGCCGGCACCTGTAGCAGAACGCAAGACCTTGCTCACCCGCCTCACCCTGGATCTGATAGGCCTTCCTCCGACACCGGAAGAACAGCGCGCCTTCCTGGAAGATGGCAGCAGGCGTGCTTACGCCCGCGCGGTTGAGCGGCTGCTCGCTTCGGACCACTTCGGCGAGAAACAAGCCATGCACTGGCTGGACCAAGTGCGCTATGCCGACTCGGACGGTTACGCGAAGGATCTAGTCCGCCCGCACGCTTGGCGTTACCGGCGATGGGTGATTGACGCACTCAACGCAGACATGGGATTCGACCAGTTCTCGACCCTCCAGATAGCCGGTGATCTCGTACCCGACCGGACGGTCGAGGATCTGGTCGCCACCGGGTTTCACCGCAATACTCTGCGCAACCGTGAGGGGGGCGTCAATCCGGCGGAATACGCTTTCGAGGAGACCGTTGACCGGACCAGCACGTTCGGCACAGTCTGGCTGGGGCTCACGCTCGGCTGCGCGCAGTGCCACGATCACAAGTTCGACCCGCTGTCGCAGCGCGACTTCTATCAGGTGTTCGCGTACTTCGACAACCTTGAGGAGGCCATGGTCTACGCACCCCTTTCGGGAGAGATGGGGCCCTTCCTGCAGAGCGTCAATGACTACCGGCGCGAGCACCAGCGCATCTTGGACGAACACGACGTACCCGCGCTGCAGGCGGACTGGGAACGCCGCAGCCTTCAGGCCGGCGCGAATCCGGGCGTCTTTCTGGACTACGATTTGGCTTGGCAGGAACTCGGCCTGAACACGGATGGCGGCCAAGAGGTCGTGCGCATCCGTCCGGAGCGCAGGACATGGCGTCAGGCAAACATGGTCACCTACTACTTCCTCCGCGCATACAGTCTCGTTGTGGGAGGGGAGAAGGCCAAGGAATTGGGATTTCCCGATGCCCTGCGACAACTCAGCGAGCTCAACAGGCGCTTCCCCCAGCCCAGCGAGGCTCGCGTCGCCCGCGAACGCGCCAGCCGTCGCCCCACCTTCCTGCGTGTCAGGGGCAGCTGGGACCGACGCGGGATCGAGGTATCCCCACGCACACCGCACGCCCTTTCGAACTCGGCGGAACCTGTCGCTGACAGGCTTGACCTAGCTAGGTGGCTATTCTCCGAAGGGAACCCGCTCACCGCACGAGTGGCGGTCAACCGAGTCTGGCAGGAGTACTTTGGGCAAGGGCTGGTGCGGACCTCGGAGGACTTCGGCACGCAGGGCTCCCCGCCAAGTCATCCGCAGCTGCTGGACTGGCTGGCTGCCGAGCTTCGGGATAATGGCTGGGACATCAAGCACCTTCACCGCTTGATCGTGACGTCGGAGACGTACAAGCAGTCGGCCCGCGTGCCGGAGGACTTGGCAGAGCTAGACCCGTCGAATGTCCTGCTCGCGCGACAAAGCCGCCTGCGGCTCCCGGCAGAGTTGATCTGGGACAGGGCCATGGCGTCTTCTGGCCTCTTGCACAGGGATGTCGGCGGCCGGAGCTTCCGTCCCGCCATGCCTCAAGGCACGACCGGCTTCAAGGCCGGGGGCACGGATTGGGTCCCCAGCTCGGGCGCAGAGCGCTACAAGCGCGGCATGTACATACAATTCCAGCGCACCCAGCCGTTTCCGTACCTGGTGACCTTCGACTCGCCCGACTTCCGTGCCCCGGCATGTCGGCGAGAACGCTCGAACACGCCACTCCAGGCGCTCAATCTGCTAAACGATCCCACCTTTGCCGAAGCGTGGCGGGCCCTTGCTGTTCGGGTGCTGTCCCACGCTCCAAGGGCTTCGTTCCGGGGTCGGCTGCGCTATGCCTTCAACCTTGCGCTAGGCCGCGAGCCAACCGAAGCCGAGGTCAGCCGTTTCGAGCAGTATGTCGAAGGGCGCCTTGCGGAAGGGAAGGGCGAGGAGGGTGACTCCGCCGCTTTGCCCCGAGTTGAGGGCATCGACGGTCGCGAGCTGGTGGCCTGGACAGGGGTTGGCAGGGTGCTGATGAATCTTGACGAGTTTGTGACCCGCCCATGACACTCCCTGAACTGAGCCTGACCCGCTCCCGTCGCGATTTTCTCGAGCGCACACTGTTCGGCACCGGCTTAGGCGTACTCGCCCACCTGCTTGGCGTTGAGGGTCGCACCGCACCCGTGTCAGCCGATCCGCTGGCGCCGCGCAAGCCCCATTTTGCGCCCAAGGCTAAGAATGTCATCTTCCTCTTCCAGGCCGGGGCACCCAGCCAGATCGACCTGTTTGATCCGAAGCCGGAGCTGCACAAGTGGGACGGTCAGTCGCTCCCTCCGTCCGTGGCCTCCCAACTGCAGCTCGCCTTCATCCAGCCGACGGCCAAGGTGCTGGCAAGCCGCCGTCGCTTCGCGCCAGCTGGCCGGTCCGGGATCGAGCTCTCCGAGTGGCTGCCGCACACGGCCAAGATCGCGGACGAGATCTGCTTGGTCCGGTCCGTGCGAGGCGAGTCTGTGAATCACCACCCAGGCCAGGCCCTACTCATGTCGGGCAATCCACTTCCCGGGCGGCCCACTATAGGGTCTTGGGTCACGTACGGCCTAGGAAGCGAGTCCCGGAACCTTCCCGGGTTTGTCGTGCTGAAGACCGGCTCGTCCACGCAGGGCAGCACTGGGAACTGGACGAATGGCTTTCTGCCTTCCAACTATGGAGGGGTCTTGCTCCGCAGCACTGGCGACCCGATCCTGCACCTGTCCAATCCCCCCGGCGTCTCCCCCGAGATGCAGAGGGAAGATCTGGACCTGATTCGCGAGCTCAACGCCCAGCAGCTAGCCCGTTCGGGGGATCGAGAGATTGCGGCGCGCATCGCGGCCTACGAGCTCGCGTTCCGGATGCAGGCGGAGGCGCCTCAGCTGATCGACATCTCCGACGAGTCCGAGACAATCCGCGAGATGTACGGTCTGAACGCCGACGCGACTCGCGAATACGGAATGACCTGCCTACTGGCGCGCCGCCTAGTGGAGCGTGGTGTTCGCTTTGTCCTGAACCAGCACGCCCAGTGGGACCACCACACCAACCTTGACAAGGGTCTCAGCGCGAAGTGCCGCACTACTGACCAGCCGGCGGCCGCCTTGGTTCAAGACCTGAAGCAGCGAGGTCTGCTGGATGAGACCCTGGTGATCTGGGCGGGTGAGTTCGGTCGCACTTCCCTCGCCGAGTGGCGGAACCCTTCTGATCCGGCGAACATCGGTCGGGACCATCATGCGGACGGCTTCAGCGTGTGGTTTGCCGGAGGCGGAATTAAGGGCGGACAGGTGATCGGCAGGACGGACGAGCTAGGCCTGACTGTCGAGCGAGATCCTGTCCACATCCATGACCTGCAGGCGACCGTCCTGCACTGTCTCGGAATAGACCACGAGCGCCTCACATACCGTCACTCGGGACGCGATTTCCGGCTGACCGACGTGGGCGGCACGGTGGTTGATGCCATGCTGGCCTGAGGGTCGGGCGGGGTCGGCCTGGCCGACGCGGCTGCAGTGGAGGCTTAGTCGGTCCTCGCAGACGCTCTGGATTGCCGCAGGAGTTTCAGTACAATCAGGTCCCAGGGAGGAATAGCCATGGTCCGTTTTCTGGCGCTCGTTGCGCTATCTGTATCGCTGTGTGGAGCACAGCAACTCAAGATTCTGGTCGCTGGCCAGAACGAGGAGACGATCGCCGACTGGCAGTCGGCCTCCGACAAGGTCAAGCTAGTCAGGGTTTCTTCTGACACGGCCATGGGCGAGATCGCCGATGCGGACGCGTACATCGGCAATATCTCGCCGGAGCTGGTCCAGGCCGGCAAGAAGCTGCGCTGGGTACAGACACTGAGTGCCGGTGTGGAGCAGGTCCTGCACAAGTCGGGCTCGGATGCAATGGCGAACAGTGATATAGTCCTGACCAACAACCAGATTGTCCAAGGTCCGGAGATTGCCGACCATGCGATGGCGCTGCTGCTGGCGCACACGCGCTTCCTGCCTACATACCTGAAGAGGCAGGCCGACGAGAACTGGCAGGGCCGACCGTACACGCTGGTGGAACTCAATGGCAAGAATGCGCTGGTGATCGGCATGGGCGGCATCGGCATGCAGATCGCCATCCGGGCTTGGGCACACGGCATGAAGGTCGTCGGCGTCGACCCCGAGGACATTCCCTACGCACCGTACGTTGAGAAGGTGGTCAAGCCGGACATGCTCGACAGCGTGATCGGGGATGCGGATGTGCTCTTCATGGCAGCGCCCCACACCCCCGCCAGCCACAGGATGATCGGACCGGACCAGTTCGAACGAATGAAGCAGGGCTCGTACTTCATCGCCGTCAGCCGCGGCGGAACCTACGATCTGGACTCGTTGGTGAAGGCGCTGGACTCGCAGCGGCTGGCTGGGGCTGGGGTCGACGTGACGGATCCGGAGCCCCTTCCCAAAGGCCACGCGCTCTGGGGCATGGACAACGTCATCATCACCCCGCACATCGCCGGACGGTCGGACATGGACCGGGGACGCATGCTGGGGATCGTTAAGTCGAATATCAAGCGGTTCGCCGAAGGGCAACGCCTGTACAACATTGTCGACAAGCAGAAGGGGTACTGACCCAGTGCGGGTGTGGTTTCCGGCCGGGCCTGCCGGAGTCTTCCTCCGGGCTCTCGCCACGCTGGCTCTCTCAGGAGTCGCCGGCCTCGCGCTTGCGGCCGACACACCAGGCCAGCCCCCCAACATCGTCCTGATCATTTCAGACGACCACGGCTGGCCGGACTACGGCTTCATGGGGAGCCAGGTCGCTCGTACACCCCACCTGGATCGCTTGGCTTCGCGGTCGCTGGTGTATACGAGAGGGTACTTGCCTTCGCCCGTGTGCCGGCCAAGCCTTGCGACACTTGCCACAGGCCTGTATCCGCACCAGCACGGGATCACGGGGAACGATCCGCCGGGTGTCTGGCCTCGGGACATGTGGGTTCCCGCCAACCGCGCAACCATGGAGCGGGTCTTCGCGCGAAACGAGAACGTCACGGAATTGCTGGCCCGGTCAGGGTATTCCAGCCATCAGTCAGGCAAGTGGTGGGAAGGCAATCCACTGGACCACGGGTTCGCGGCGGCAATGACTCACGGCGACGTGACACGCCGGGGACGCCACGGCGACGAGGGGCTTCGGATCGGTCGCGAAGGCATGGAGCCGATCTTTGAATTCGTGCGCGGTCTCCAAGGCCCCGAAGGTCAGCGCGCTCCATTCTTCATCTGGTATGCGCCCTTCTTGCCACACACACCTCATGATCCTCCAGACCGATTGCTCTCGAAGTACCTCCACGATGATCGCCACGAGCGCGTGGCCCGATACCTCGCGATGGTCGAGTGGCTTGACGAGACCGTGGGCGAGCTTCTCCAGTTCTTGGACGAGAGTGGATTGGCCGACAATACGGCAGTGCTGTACGTTGCCGACAACGGCTGGATCGCCGAAGAGTCTAACGATGCCCAGCAGGGGTCGCGAGCCAAGATGTCACCCTACGACATGGGGGTCCGAACGCCAGTGATGCTGCACTGGCCCGGGCACGTGGATCCCCGCCGTGACGAGACGACGCTGGTGAGCAGCGTAGATATCGTCCCCACGATCCTTGGGATCGCTGGGACCGCCCGACCGGAAGGGCTTCCCGGCGTAGACCTGCGCGACAAAGCAGGGCTGGCGGGGCGGACATCGGTCTTCGGCGCGACGTTCGCGCACACCGCCGTAGATGTCAACCGTCCGGAAGCGAATCTCAAGTACCGCAGTGTCGTTCGCGAAGATGGCTGGAAGCTTGTTCTTCCCCACCTGCCGAATAGGGATGTGACTCTCATGATCAGGGGGGCGATTGCCGAATGGATGCGGTTTGAACCAGAGTTGTACGACGTCCTCAGCGATCCATTCGAGACTCGGGACCTGTCCTCTGAGCATCCCGAGCTGGTCTCGGATCTCAGGGCGGAGATTCAGGGCTGGTGGCGAGTCCCGGACGCGGAGTGAACGAGGCTTGTACCGGCACGCGCAGCGCCATGCGACAGCCGACGGGCACGCAGTTCACTGCGGCCCTGATTCATCTGGGCCGTCCTGCCGGATGCTCAGCCGACCAAACGGTGGAGTGGGCACTTCTTTGCGCGTTCCGTCCGGCCAGTCGACCGCGACCTTGGCCAGCCTCGAAGTCGCGCCTAGGCCAAAGTGCAGCGGGACTGAGGATGCGGACAAATAGCTTCCGGCAGTGCCTCGGAATGCGCACTGCGCCCGCCCGTTCTCGGGGATCACGCAGACCCTCGCTCCAATCGCATCCCTGTTCGGGGCCCGTCCCCTCAAGGACACCGAGAGCCACGCCGCCTCGCTGGACTGGTTGCGGAGGATGACGGCTGGACCGTCGTTCACGCTGATGGCTGCATCTACCCGACCGTCTCCGTCGACGTCACCAATGGCGACCCCGCGCGCCGCCCAGCGCTCGAGGAAGGCGGGCCCGGCGCGCACCGAGACGTCGAAGAACTGGCCGTGGAGATTTCGAGCCAGCATAAGCGGCTCCTCGTGAGCGAGGGCATCGTCGCTCAAGGAGATGTCGTCCATGACGTGGCCCTGGCCAACAAGCAGATCACGCCAGCCATCGTTGTCGAAGTCTTCCAGCCCCATGCCCCATCCGGACCGCAACTCAGACAACGCCAGCAGGCCGCTCTCTCCGGAAGCGGTACGGTACTCCATGCCCGAGTTCTGGAAGAGCCAATACCCCTGCCGGCCCAGCGCGTTGACCAGCAGGTCGGGCACTCGGTCACCGTCGTAGTCTTCCCATACCACCCCCATGCCGGCAAAGTCGCGCCCTTCGCGGTCGTAGGCGACTCCCGCCATCAGCGCGGATTCCTGGAAGCGGCCTCCTCCAGCGTTGACGAATAGTTGCTGGGGAAAGGAGTCGTTGGCGATGAAGATGTCTGGAAGGCCGTCGGCATTGGAGTCGTTGATTGCTACTCCAAGGCCCCTCCCAAAGTGTTCCGCGATGCCGCTCTTGACGGTCACGTCCTCGAACCGGCCGTTCCCGAGGTTTTGGTAGAGGGTGTGGCGCGCCGGGCGAAACAGCCGCGGGTGGCAGTAGGACCGACGCTCGGGTAGCGATTCCCCACAGGGCCGGCTGAGCTCGAAGTCCCAGGCTAGGTATCCCGCCACGATCAGGTCAAGGTGGCCGTCACCGTTGAAGTCGAAGAAGGCGGCGCCGCTGGACCATCCGGGCCCGAGTATCCCTGAGGATTCTGCCACTTCCGAGAAGCTTCCGTCGCCCTCGTTGCGGAACAGCAGATCCGGCCCGAAGTTGCTCACATAGATGTCCGTGTCGCCGTCACCGTCGTAGTCTGCCGTCGCAACACCCATCCCGTAGCCCTTACCTGCAACGCCGGCCTCGACCGTAACGTCACGGAAGTGGCCGTTTCCGCGGTTTCTGTAGAGGCGATTCCAGAAGCGGGGATCTTCTTTCGGGAGTGGCACTCCAAGGGTGACGCCCTCCTTTGCGGCACCGTTGACAAAGTACAGGTCGAGGTGCCCGTCTCGATCGAAATCGAGCATCGCCACTCCGGAGCCCATAGCCTCGATTAGGTGCTTGCTCGAAGTCTTGGATGGATCGTGTCGGAACGTCACGCCAGACTCGGAGGAGACATCCAGAAACCGGATCTCTGCGGCAGTCGGCGATTGGGAGACTAGGGCCGCTCCCAGTGCGAGACCTTGGGTCACTCGCATGAGCCTTGCGGCGCCTCCCCGATTGCTGTATCCAGGTCGGTCTGATCGGAGGGACAATGCGGGCTCCCCCTCTCGATATCTGTCCGACGGGCAGTCCCACTGGGCCTTCACCCAAGGGCATCCTGTCGTCGACTTCATGGACGATGTAACCCGTAGTTGGCCAATCGCCATTCTCGGCCCTGGCGCGACCCGGTGACCGTGACGCTGTGAGAATCCACTACAACGCCCAAGGTGCGAGCTTCAGGGATCGTTTAGTTCGGCGATTGGGTAGCCGCTGCCTCCGGTTGATCGATTATGCATGAAGACACGCTTCGTAGTCCTACTTGCTGCTGGCTGTGCGTCAGGTCGGCCAAAGCACCAGAATCCGATTAGGCACTCGCCCAAACCGTTGGTTAAGCGCGTAGCCGACTGGTCCGGCGAGGTTGGTTCCAGGGCTAGGCTGAGGCAGGGCGCGATGGAAGGCCGTAGGGCGGGGGGCGTGCTCACGGGTTGGTCGTTTCGATCTCGCCGCCCGTGCTTGGAATTACGACCTAGCTTCTTACAAGAAGCATCGCCGATCTCCGTCGGAAGTCTGGGCCGTGGCAGGTTTGGATGACCGCGTGGCGACTGACGGTGGCCCGCGCGCATCCGACTCGGGCCCGTCCGGAACCGGCGCTAGACTGGATTCTTGCACTCGCTGTTGTCCTGCGCGATTCGGCGCGAGAGTGCGTCGTTCACTCGGACGTTCCAGCGCACCTGTGTCCGCCTGTTGGTGGCCGCCGCGTTGGCATCGGCAACTCTTCCCGCTGGCGAAGTGGCGGTCGCCGTGGCTGCGAATTTTCGCGAAGCGGCCGCCGAGATAGGGGATGAGTTTGAGGACCAAACCGGCCATACAGCGGTCTTCAGCTTTGGATCGAGCGGTCAGCTGTTCGCCCAGATCGTCCAGGGTGCACCGTTTGACATCTTCCTTTCCGCCGACAGGTACCGGGTGTCGGAGGCGGTCCAGGCAGGGGAGGCAGTAACAGACACGCGATTCACCTACGCCATCGGTCGGATCGCACTCTTCAGCTTGGACCCGTCATTGACCATTGGTCCGCAAGTGCTCCGGAAGGCCCGTTTCGGGAGGCTGGCGATCGCACAGCCGCGGACCGCGCCGTACGGCAAGGCCGCAGTCGAGGCGATGGAGGCACTCGGAGTGCTGGAGACCCTAGCCAGTCGCATTGTTAGCGGACAGAGCGTGGCCCAAGCCTACCAGTTCGTTCACAGCGGGAACGCCGATCTAGGCTTTGTCTCCTTGGCACAAGTACGCACCTCGACCATTGGCGAGTACTGGTTGGTGCCTGAGAGACTGCACCTACCGATTCGCCAGGATGCTGTGCTGCTCAAGCGCGGCGCGCGCAGCGAGGCGGCGCGGGAATTCCTTTCCTTTCTGGGCGGCTCGGATGCCGCGACGATCCTAGTTCAGTACGGCTACGGTCTGCCGCAGTGACCTCAGTGGCTGATGCAGCCTCGCTGTGGTCGGCCATCTGGCTGACCCTCGAGCTTGCCGCGTGCTCGACAGCAATCCTGCTGCTCGTGGGAACTCCACTTGGCTGGTGGCTGTGCCGCACTCGGGTTTGGTGGAAGGAAGTCGCGGCGTCTATCGTCGCTCTGCCATTGGTTATGCCGCCAACAGTGCTCGGCTTCTATCTGCTGCTCTTCCTCGGTCGCGACGGTCCGGGAGGCTGGCTCGCAGGATTGACTGGTGCACGCACACTGGCCTTCTCTTTCGAGGGCATCGTCTTAGGCTCGGTGATCTACTCGCTTCCCTTTGTCGTGCAGCCAATCCGGAACGCCTTCGAGGCCATGGGAGACCGCCCGCTGGAGGTTGCGGCCACCCTTGGGGCGAGACCGTGGGATTCGTTCTGGTCGGTGGCACTACCACTTGCCCGCCCGGGCTTGGTGACGGCCACTGTTCTGGGATTCGCGCACACGATCGGAGAGTTCGGCGTCGTCCTGATGATCGGTGGGAACATTCCGGGTGAGACCAAGGTGCTGTCGATTGCGGTCTATGAACTGGTCGAGACGCTGCAGTGGCGCCAAGCCCACTGGCTGTCGGGCGGGATGCTGGTGTTCTCGTTCGCAGTGATCCTGTCAATGCTCCTCTTGCAGAAGCGCACTGGGAGGCGCACGTGACTGGCGCTTCCGATTCGCGTGTCGAGGGACGATTCCGAGGGAAGGTCGGGACGCTGGACTTGGACTTCGCCATCGACGCCCCGGCGCAGGGCATCACTGCGATCTTCGGGCCCTCGGGGTGCGGTAAGACCACAGCACTGCGATGCGCCGCAGGCCTCCGGCACATGAGAGGCAACTTCAGCGTGGCCGGAGACGTGTGGCAAGACGACGCTGCCGGCGTGTTCCGGCGGCCGCACGAGCGATCAGTTGGGTATGTCTTCCAAGAACCCAGCCTGTTCCCCCACTTGTCAGTTCGCGGCAACCTGCTGTACGGATGGAAGAGGTCGGTTCGGAAGGGGCATCGGGCGACCCTAGAGTTTGAAGAGGTGGTCGACCTGATGGGCCTGAACACCCTCTTGGAGCGCGACCCGTCGAACCTATCCGGCGGAGAGCGTCAGCGCGTCGCCGTTGGCCGTGCTTTGCTCGCCCAGCCCAAGCTCCTGCTCATGGACGAGCCGCTCGCGGGGCTTGACGCACGCGCAAAGGAAGAAATCCTGCCATACGTCGAGATGCTCCACCGGAGCCTCTCTGTGCCGGTGTTGTATGTGAGCCACGACCTCCGCGAGGTTGCTAGGTTGGCCGACTCGATGATCGTGATGGAGGACGGCAGCTCAGTGGGGCATGGGCCGGTCGCCGAGGTTTTGGAGCGGCTGGACCTAGACCGTTCCGAAGACGACTCCGAGGCCGGAGTCGTACTGTACGTCACCGTGGCCGGTCACGATGACGAGTTGCACTTGACCCGGCTGGATCACCACGGAAAACAGATTGTCGTGCCGCGTGCTGCGCTCCAAGTCGGAGAGGTGGCGCGATTGCGGGTCCGTGCCCGCGATGTCGCGCTCGCGACCAAGAAGCCCGCTTCGCTGAGCTTTCGGAACATCTTGCGAGGTAGGGTGGTTGAGACAGTCGAACATCGCCGATCCGCGTTCGCGGACGTCCTCGTGGACGTCGGCGGAGGACGCCTGAGGGCCCGGATCACCCGCGATGCCATGAACGAGCTTGACCTGGGACGGGGTCGCCTCGTGTACGCCCTCGTGAAGGGGATATCCCTAGATCGCCCGGCCGTCGGACGTCCTAGAGATCGCGCAAGCGCGAGCTAGGCGGACGTTGCGGGCGGCCTTCTCACGCGGGGTCGTTGACCGTGCCCGGCAGATCGGCCCGATGGCTGCGCTCGTAGTGCTGTCGCAAGAGGTCTTTGCCGTAGTCGTTGCCGTTAGGCGTGCGGGTGATCGAGTGGACGTGCTGCAGACTGGGCGCGCGCGGCAGGTTTCTCAGGAACACAGGACGTTGGTGGTCGTACTCGATCAGAATGACCGGGCTGTGGATGCGGTAGTAGAACGCGCTGTCATGGCCGTGGCCGCCGATCCACGCAAAGTAGGTGCGGTCAAGGTGCCGTTCGACCTCGACCATCCTCACCTCGGCATGCGCGTCAGCCATGTTGCCGACGAATTCTCCCACGAGAGTGAGCAGGAGTCCTCGCTGGGAATCGTCCATGTCGCTGACGGCGAGGCCTGCGTAGTCTAGGACTACATTGTCGCGGAAGGCCTCTGCCATGACGCTATTGCCTGTCTTTCCGGACGATAGGACCGCCCTCTCCCGCTGCCCTTTATCCAGCGCTTCCATTAGATCGAGGCCTCTTCGCCGTTCGTCCTGCATGACCGACACTCCCTCGTACTTTCCCGTTTCGGCGGTCACCGGCTCGGAACCCATGAAGGTAGGTGTCATGACGACTTGATCACCTAGCACGAAGTAGTTGACGATCAGGTGGTGTCCGTCTAGCTGCCACCCCCACGGCTGGTGCTCGGACGGTTCCCCCATGACCGTGAAGTAGTAGAGCCATTCGCCCAATTCGTCGAAGTTCGAGGTGATCTCGGCCAAGGTGTAGTTCAGGCGCATGATGTCCCGGCTGCGCCGGAAGCCCTTTGCGCTAAGGCCTGCTCGCATCAGGTCGAAAGCCGCCTCGCGTTGATCGGCCTCCATTTCCTCGAATGAGACCCCTTGCCGAACCAGGCTGTGCTGGTTGGCCCAACGGCGCCACTCTGGATCGTCAACCGGGAAACTGGCCCGTCCCCTCTGCTCCGGGCCTAGTGCGCTTAGGAATGCGCGCGCTGCCCGGAGGACGGGTTCGGTCGAGACGCCCGTCGATTCTACGGAGAACAGCCCGGGCTCCACAGTTCCCTGCGGCGTCACCCCCACGAATGGCTCCGCAATCGCCTCTCGCTCGAGCGAAGCAAACCGGCCACCGCCCCCTCTGCGCTGGGAGACGGCCGTTGTGGTCATCAGGGCAGCTACCGCCAAGGCAGAGAAGGCCGCCGCGAGCTGGGTTCTAGTCAATCGGATTTCCGGCATCAAGTTCTCCTCCGATGTAGTCATCTTACGCGGGCTGGCACGCCGTGCGACGCCGAGTTTCGGCGAGCGCTACCACGGGATGCCTCCGATCCGGGTCTTGGACAGCTGCGAACATCTACGGCCGCTTCGACCCAACCCGACCCGCGATGGCCACGACATGGACAAGGGCCGCTAGAACTGTTGGCCCATGGCGGATCCTGTGCACTGAAGTCTGACGGGTCTACACGAGTGCGCCAGCAGGCTGCAGTGCCCGTCCATTCCACCGTGGCCCTTACTCACACCAGGGCCGCGGCCCACGGGGCTGAGCGGACCGGATGTGTGGGCGCGGCCATTCGAGAGCCGCGGGACAAACGCGCGAAGGAGAGTGGCCGCTGGTTCTCTGCGAGTCGCAGACTTGAGCAATCGGGGATCATCCGACGTATGGATCTGAGTTCGGTGATCGCCCACGAACGTCGGTTGCCATCCCATCGTGGGGGCCGGACTGACGTTCCATCTTAGTTGCGACGGGGGAAGCGGACTAGGCGGGCCGGGCTCCCCTTGCTATCCCAAGATTGGCAGGGGTTGCCTTCTCACCCGTGTGACCGAAGTCCGCCCGGTGTTAGGCTGTGAACCATGAAGAATCTGATTGCCGGGCTTCTCTTGGTCGTGGGAGCGCTGGGGGCGGAGCAGACACTTGGAGTGATCAACTTCCCCAACAGCGGCTCGGATGCGGCGCAGGAGGACTTCCTCACGGGGATGGCGCTGCTCCACAACTTCGAGTACGACGACGCTGCCACGGCCTTTCGGCGGACCCAGGAGGCCGACCAGGGGTTTGGTCTGGCGTACTGGGGCGAAGCTCTTACCCACTATCGCCCCGTCTGGGGACGGGAGAACGTCAAGGAGGGCAGATTGGCACTGTCGCGGCTCACCGAGGAGTCAAGGCTCACCAAGAGGGAAGCGGAGTACGTGAAAGCCGCGCGAGTGCTCTTCGGTGAGGGATCCAAGGAAGACCGCTGGAGGCGGTACTCCGAGGCGATGGGGGACCTCCATCGGTCGGATTCCGAGGACATGGAGGCTGCGGCGCTGTATGCCGTCTCCATGTTCGGGACGACGGGCGGGACGCGGGACACGCGCACCTACATGCGGATTGCCGCCTTGGCCGAGGAAGTGTATCGGCGAAATCCCGACCATCCCGGAGCATTGCACTACCTGATCCACTCATTCGACGATCCAGTGCATGCGCCATTGGGGCTCCGCTATGCGAAGCGGTACTCGAAAGTGGCCTCATCGGCCCCGCATGCCCAGCACATGCCTTCGCACATCTTTCTCGCCCTGGGCATGTGGGATGAGTGCGTCTCGTCGAACATCGATTCTTGGAACTCTTCCGAAGCGCGGGTCAAACGGCTCAGCCTCGGCACGGACAAGCGTGGCTACCACGCGATGTGGTGGTTACAGTACGCCTATCTGCAGCAGGGTCGCGTGGATGAGGCACGCCGCTGGCTCCAGGTCATCGCCGATGACTCCCGTGCCTCAGGCAGCAAGCTGGCTCGTAGCCACCATGCGTACCTGCGATCGCACCTGATGATCGAGGCTGAGCTGTGGGATGCGGGCCTGGAGGAGGTTGACTTGGATGGAATTGATGGTCGGGCGCTCGGTGCCTACGCACTTGCCGAGGGCATAGCCGCACTGAAGACAGGCCGTATTGACGCAGCGAAGAAGTGGCTCGACAAGCTCCAGACATACTCTCGCGAGAATGCCGGAAAGGCCAAGTCCGTACCGATAGCTGCCTTGGAGTTGGAAGGTCTTCTCCTGCTTCAGAACGATCCCGATGGTGGCATTGAGAAGTTGCGAATGGCGGCCGAACAAGAGGCAGCCACGTCATACGGCTACGGTCCGCCGTTTCCGGCAAAGCCATCCCACGAACTCCTCGGAGAGTCCTTGCTTAGCCTCGGCCGGGTAGCCGAGGCAGCCGAGGCATTCAGCGTGTCGCTCCTGCGGGCTCCCAGACGTGCGTTATCGGTGGTCGGCCTCAGGGACGCCGCAAGAGCGGCCGGTGATTCGGACACCGCTGCCAGGATGGACCGCGAGTTGCGTGACATTCGAGCGGACGCCAGCTGACGAGCAGATCCGCGACGCCCCAAGGGTCAGTTGCGCAGCGCGAACGACCAGAACCCAAGCTGGGACGCTATCGCCACGAACTGACGTCCTCCGACCATGTACGTCATGGGTGAGGCCTTCCAGTCTTGGCTTGCTTGGAAGTGCCAGAGCGGCTGTCCACTCTGGGCGTCGACTGCGGCGAACGCTCCGCTGTCCTCTCCGAAGAACACCAGGCCGCCCTCTGTGGAGAGCACGCCTGAATACGTTGTGGAGCGGCCGGTTTGGGCGTAGTTCCACACGGTCCGCCCCGTCTGGATGTCCAGAGCCCGGATGTGCCTCCTATTCGGGGAGCCGTCCGCGAGGCGGAACGTTCCACCCAGCCATGACTTTCCGCGCTGCCACGGGACATCTTCCTTGATGTAGAGCATGCATGCTTCGTGGACCATCACGTAAAACAGACTCGTAACCGGGCTGTAAGCCGACGACCACCAGTTCGTGGCACCACGGATCGGAGGGCACACAATGCTCCCTTGAACGGTGGGGTCGCTGCCTGGCCTCACGACCGGACGACCCGTGGGACCGATGCCCTCAGCCCAGGTCTGATCGACGAACGGCTCGCCCAATAGGAATTCTCCGGTCTGCCGATCGAGCACGTACAGGAATCCGTTGCGATTCGCCTGAACCAGCAGCTTGCGATGCCGCCCATCGAACTCTTCGTCCACGAGGATCAGAGGTTCCTGGGCGTCCCAGTCGTGCGTGTCGTGAGGCGTGAACTGGAAGTGCCACAGCAGTTCGCCCGTCCGCGGCGCCAGTGCCAGGACGGAGTTGGTGTAGAGGTTGTCTCCGGGGCGTCGGTCACCGTTGAGGTCGGGGCATGGATTGCCCGTCGGCCAATAGAGAATGTCGAGATCTGGGTCATAGCTTCCAGTCAGCCAAGTCGCCCCACATCCCTTCTCCATCACTTCCGGATCTCCCCATGTCTCGGAACCGGCTTCGCCTGGTGCGGGAATCGTCCAGAACCGCCAAGCTCGCTCGCCGGTCTCGGCAAGATAGGCATCCAGAAATCCTCGGAGGCCGGTATCTCCGCCGGAGATCCCGAAGTAGACCAGATCCCCGATCGCCAGCGGAGCCGCTATCGCCCCGTAGTGGTCGCGCCAGTCCGCCATCTCAACGTCCCAGACCAATTCTCCAGTCCATTGGTCTAGTGCGATCGCGTGTGCGTGATCGGTCACCGTGAAGACCAAGCCATCTTTGACGGCAACTCCCCTATTCAGGCCGATAGCCGCATCCCCGACGAGACCCGTGTTGCGCGGCTGGGAGTACGTCCAGATTTCGCGCCCCGTCTCCGCGTCGAGGGCGGTGACCCGATTCACGGCAGTGACGTACATGATTCCGCCAATGACGACCGGAGTGCCCTCAATCATCCTCTGTCCCGGAATCGGGTAGAACCATTGCGGTGCCAACGCGCCGATATTCCCTCGGTTGATCTGGCTCAAGGGACTGTGGCGGTTACCGCTGAATGTGCCGTGGTAGGTCGGCCAGTCGACGCTGGGCGCGGTCTCCGCGTCGGAGTAGGCGTCCGCAGTCCGCCGCAGGAGCCGAATTCTCCCTGTAGAGGTTCGGACTTGGGCGTCAAACCCGCTTTGGTTCAGGACGACTCCTCGGACGCGGCCTCCGTCCGCAAGCGCGAAGTCAGCAGTCGGAAGAGCCGATTCGCTGTCGCTCAGTTGGGGCAGCGTCCGCAGGAATTCCACCAGGGTCTCCATCTCAGAGTCGGGCAGGTCGAACGCCGGCATCCCCTTCTCCGGAGCTCCACGGCGGAGAAAGCCCCCAACTTCGTTCCCGGAAGCACTCGCGACGAACTCCAGAATGGATGGGCCTCGGTTCGTCCCCCTACCGTCTCCGGCGTGGCAGATCACGCAGTTGTCGGTGAACGAAGCACTCCCGCCCCGGTCGCTGGTCTGGGCATACGAGGCCACCAATGGCGCAATTGTGAGCAGGGTGATCACCGCCCCTCGGAGCGGTGGGTGTGAGGACTCACCCTTCAGAGCGAAGTGTCGGCCGTCCAACTTCCTAACAGTCACTTCAACAGCGGGGATCCGAGTGACAACGTTGCGTGGATGTGCCGACATGTCCTATTGAAGTCCGGTGCGCACGACGGCGGTACGCATTGAGTATCGCGCGAGCCTACTTCACGGCCTCAACGCGAGGAGGCGGACCGGCAGACGACGTCACGCCTAAGGCGATCGGGGAGTCTGCCTGCCGGCGGCTTTCCCCGGTGACCACCCGCTGTGCCGACCCAGCGCCAAGGGATGATCAGAAGCCCATTCCCGGCTTGAGTCGGACTGCTAGCGCAGACCGGAGGGCACCCCTCACAGGGCACCCTCCGGTGGGAATGGTCAGAATACGAACTTCAGTCCGATCTGCATGATCCGCGGTGCGCGGGCGCTGGAGATGATGCCGAAGTTCCGGTTGCCCACTTGGGCGTTGGGGAAGTTGAAGTTCGGGTGGTTGGGGAAGTTGAACGCCTCGGCGCGGAACTGCAGCCCGTACTTCTCTCCGAAACGGATGTTCTTGTACAGCGAGAAATCCCAGCCAATCGTTCCTGGTCCGACCAGCACGTTCTTTCCCGCATTCCCGAATGTGAAGGGTTGGTTGGGAACGAACGCTGCTTCGTTGTAGAAGCGGGCTGGGTCCGGATTGTCGAGCTTCCAAGAGGTGCCGGCTACGACATCAGGTCGGTCACCTCCACCGACATTGGCCGGGTTTCTGGCAACCGTAAGGTGCTGGGGAGTGCCGGATGTCAGCGTGATGATCGACCCGATCGACCAGTCGCCTAGGATTGCGTTCACGCCACTGCCCCAACCGCTTCCGAATCGCTTGGTCCGACCGAAGGGCAGTTCGTAGACGTAGCTGCCGATGAAGCGGTGGCGCATGTCTTGCGCACCATCGCCGCGCTCGCGGCGCCAGTCGAGCGGGTCGAGCACAAAGCGCAGGTTCGAACCCGGTGCGTCCCCAGATCCGGTCACGCCACGGGCATCACCGATCACGTGGGACCAAGAATACGACAGGATGTACGTCAACCCCTGCGAGTAGCGCTTCTCGAGCTTCGTCTGGAAGCCGTGGTAGAGGGTGTTCTCGCGGAAAGCATGCCGGTTCATCCTTCCAAGCGTGATGAATCCGCCGGGCTCAGTGCCTTCGAAGCACAGGTCGCCGCGGCAAGACGCTGGGATCTCGGTCCTCGCCCAAGGCCTGCGCGAATTGGGGCTCCCGGGACCCGGACGTGGAAGGTTCTCGTCGTACCGCCCGATCATGTGGTTCATCTTGTTGCCGAAGTACCCGACTTCCCACAGAGCGTCGCCAGGCATCGAGAATTGCAAGTTGAAGTTCCAGTTCTGGGCGAGAGGCCATTGTGGATCGACCTCGAACGACGACATCTCCACGCCCCTCGCGTTCCGGGGGCTGATCGTGCCGGGAGGCAGGCCCTCCGAGTGCTTCAACGTTGGCTCAACGCGGCCCGTGACCAGACTGGACTTGATGTGGAAGGGCGGCATGGTCTCCATGAACTCGCCCCCGCCCGTATTTGACATGTTGCCGTAGAAGATTCCATACGCCATGCGAAGAACGGTCTTCTCCGTCAGCTTGTACGCCAGCCCGAAACGAGGAGCGAAGTTCGTGTAGTCCGTGGTCATCAACCGTCGGTTGAAATTGTCACTGCCGTTGAGCCCGGCCACGTGGATGAAGCCTTGGTCGCATCCTCCTGGCACAACGCGGGCTTCAATGCTGCACGGACCGAGGTTGAAGTTTGCGATGCCGTCGCGCGTCTCGTAGTACGGCGGGTTCAACTCGTACCGCAGCCCCAAGTTCAGCGTGAGCTTGTCCGTCACCTTCCAGTCATCCTGTGCGTAGAAGTGCAGGAAGTTTGTCCGCATATTCATGTACACGGTGTTGGATGCGCCGAACTCTCGGGCGTAGCCAAGCAGAAAGTCGCCCATTGAATCGCCAGTCCCGCCACGGTTAGAGGGCGACCGTTCTGTGAACCGACCGTCATACCAGATCGTCCCCATCGTTCTCTGTGGATTGTCGATGAAGCTCTGCAGCCACCAAGACTGGACGCCGAATTTGACCGCGTGATTCCCGCGAGTGTACGTCGTATCCGCGGAAGCTTGGCGGGTCTGTGACTGGATCAAGTTCGGTCTGAATGTGTTGTTGCCCAATTGCGAATACCCCGTGAGGGTCATCTCGTTCGTTCCACGAAGATGTTGGTTGAATCCCGGGATGCCCAATTTGGCGTTGATGTTCTCTTCGATATCAAGGTGGGACTCAACGTCCGTGTCCAAGTAGTTCCAGCCGGCACGGAATGCGGTGATCAATGTCGGGGACCAGACCTTTTGGTACGACACGACAGTGTTGTTGCTCGTCACATTCTGCGTTCCTCCCCGCGACATTGATCCGAAGTCCGGAATCGCCGGATACCGCGGTGTACTGCCGATGTTCTGCTCTTGACTGCTCCAGCGCGCGAAGAAGTTGTCCGTAGCGCTCAGGTTTTGATCGTAACGGATGTCGAACTTGTGGAAATCTTGATTCCTGGGAGTCACGAAAGTGTAATTGCGCGTCGCCCCTGCACTGTCTGGATCGGGGTACCAGCTTCGCATCACGTTCGTGACACGGTCGAACCGGCTCTGTGGAATCATGTTGTCCGGAAACGGCTGGCGTTCCGTTCCATCCCAAGTCAATGGGTCGTGGACAATGTCAGATCCGCTAAAGTCCCCATTCTTGACGGCGGGGGTCGGCACGGTTGAGACGAATGTCCTTGATTCCCTCACGTCCGTAAGCTCCATATCCCCAAACAGGAATGCCCGGTTTCGCTTGATGGGCCCGCCGACTGCGAATCCATACTGACGGCGCTCAAACTTAGGCTTCTCCGCGTTTGCAGGTGCGAAGAAGTTGCGAGCGTCCATCGACTCGTCGCGGAAAAAGGTGAAGCCCGTTCCGTGTACCTCATTTGTGCCGGACTTAATCGAGAGGCTGACGATTCCGGCAGATGTCCTGCCATACTCGGCCGCGAAGCCGTTCGTGATCACCTTGAACTCGGAGATCGCGTCGATGGACGGCTTGACGGCCTCCTTCTGCCTTCCCTGGGACGCGATCGACTGATTGTTGTTGTCCATGCCGTCGATCACGAAGTTGACCTCAGTGCCACGCTGGCCGCCGATAGACACGCCCTGCCCACGGGACATCACCGTGCCCGAGGAGATCACGGCGAGCTGGAGGTAGTCGCGGCCATTCAGGGGCAGGTCGACGATTTGCCGGTTCTCGATTACCGTTCCGGCTGAAGCTTCGCTGGTCTGCAGGAGAGGAGCGGACGCCTCAACTTCGATGACCTCGGTGACGGCACCGATCTCAAGGGTGATGTCAAGCTGGCGAGTGTCGCCGATCGACAGGGCGACCCCACTGCCAGAGTACTGCTTGAAGCCATCGGCCTCAGCGACAATCATGTACTCGCCGATCCTAAGCGGCGGCGACCGGTATGTGCCGGTCTCGCCGGTCTCAGCCGTGTACTCTGTGCCCGTCGCCAAGTGGACGAACGTAATTCCGGTGCCCGGTACAACGGCTCCTGTGGCATCCGTTGCGGTGCCAACAATCAGAGCGGTGTCGGCGGCTTGGCCGAAAAGGGTGCCCGAGGGAATGGCCAATGCGAGGGCCACTGCTATTAATGTGCGAACGATCATGACTCTACTGGTCGGATCTCCTTTCAAGTGGACTGGTAGTGCTCAGCCTAGGGGACGGCGACTTTCAGTCCCCTAGGCCACTCAAAGCACTCACCAACGATTTTCCTACGTTAGCACGGGCCGTCGTCGGGGCGTGTGTCGTCGCTAGCGCTGGGCCATAGCGTGCGCCGTGGAAAGGCGCTTTCTTCTAGTGGGTGCAAATCCCACGCAAGAACTGTCGCTCCGGTTGGTAGCAGCCAGGGCGGGTCATGGAGGTAACGACATGGGCTGAAGCACTCTGGTGACAAAGGGCCGCCTTGGGCGGCTCAGCGACCCTGCGGGCCAGAACGCGAGTGAACGCTGAGCAGGCCTCGAAACGCGCAATGCGGAAGCCGACCCGCCGCTATGACGGGGAAGGCCGACGGCGGGTCGGGAAGTGAGCGACATGGGCACCGATCCGTTTCCGCCGGGGTAATGGCGCTGGCACGTAGGGAAGAGGAAGGAAGCAGCAACACGGGAAGCCCTGTCGGTGGCGCGCACGCGCCAACCGGGAACCCGCGAGGGCCAGCTTGGGCCGGCAGGGTGGCGGAGAGGCCCGCAGTAGTGGGGAAGCCGGGTAATGCCGGTGGAGCGAAGGGGCCTCGGTTGAGAGGAACGCAACAAGGAGGAAAGGGCAGGTGGAGACTGGCGGAAGCCTACTAGCTCCCGATTCGGTTCGGAGACTCCAGACGGCGTTGCATGCGAAAGCGAAGGGAGACCCGGACTGCCGGTTCTACACGCTCAGCGACAAGATGTGGCGCGCAGACGTACTGGCCGCTGCCTGGCGAGCGGTCCGCCGAAATGGCGGAGCGAGCGGGGTGGACGGGGAGACGTTCGAGCACATCCGGGAGCAGGGCGTGGACGGGTGGCTGGGGACACTGGCGCAGGAACTGCGGGAGAACACTTACCGCCCGCGAGCGGTGCGGCAGGTGCTGATCCCGAAGAAGCAGGCGGGGAAATTCCGCCCCTTGGGCATACCGTGCATCCGGGACAGGGTGGCGCAGACGGCGGCGATGCTGGTGCTATCGCCGATCTTCGAAGCGGACCTGCAGCCGGAGCAGTACGCCTACCGGGAAGGCCGGAGCGCGCTGGACGCAGTGCGACACGTGCACCGGCTGCTGAACACCGGACACAGGGAAGTGGTCGATGGCGACTTAGCCAACTACTTCGGAGAAATCCCACACTCCGAACTCTTGCAGTCGGTCGCGCGACGCGTGAGCGACGGGCGGACGCTGGGGTGGATCAAGCTGTGGCTGGAGATGGCCGTGGAAGAGGACGACGGTAAAGGCGGCAAGCGTCGCACGAACCGGGCGCGACGGGAGAGGAAGGGGACGCCTCAGGGCGCACCGATCTCACCGTTGCTCAGCAACGTCTACATGCGGCGCTTCATCCTGGGGTGGAAACGGCTGGGCTATGCCCGGTCGTTCGGAGCGGAGATCGTGAATTTCGCGGATGACTTCGTGGTCTGCGGCAAAGCCCCGGCGGAAGCCATGAGGGCTGCTGTCGAGCGGATCATGGAGCGGCTGCGGCTACCGATCAACGCGACGAAGACGCGCTGCCTGCGGGTGCCGGAGGAACCGATGGAGTTCCTCGGGTACCGGATCGGACGCAATTACAGCCCGCGCACGGGACGCGCCTACATTGGCACGCGACCGAGCCGGGACAGCGTCCGCAGCATCGTCCGCAAGGTCAGCGAATTGACGGAAGCGCGGTACGGGTCGCTGGACCCCGAAGTGGTGGTGGGGAGGCTGAACCGGGCCATGCTCGGATGGGCGAACTACTTCCAGCTGGGGCGGGTGAACCCGGCCTACCATGCCATCGACTCGCACGCGACCAAGCGGCTCCGCCAGTGGTTCTGCCGGAAGCACAAGGTGAAGGCCGGGAAATACGTGCGGTTCTCGAGCAAGCGGCTGTGGAACGACCATGGTCTCACGCGCCTTGCACCGCGGACGGCGAACTACCCGTGGGCGAGGGCATGATCTCGACCGAGAGCCGGATGCGGGAAATCCGCACGTCCGGTTCGATGAGCGGGGAGAGGAGACGTGGCTAGGCGGGAAGGTCAGTGAGGCACCTACAGATGGCGAAAGCCGTAGGCACAACCCCAAAACAGCTACTGCTTCTTGGCTAAGGTCAACGCGCCTCTCCTCGACTCTACTGACACAGCGGGGCAGCCGCTTGCTGAGGCGATTCGAGGATCGCGCCCATCGCGCCGGCGCGATGGGGTAAAGGATGGGTGGAGACTGGCGAGAGACTGCCAGTTCCGGAACTGGTTCAGGGACTTTGGATGGCGTTGCATGCGGAAGGCAGGGCAGTCGCGGCCCGCTGGGCTGCGAAGGGGCGGGAGCCGCGGGGCCGCAAAGGCCCGGGCGCGGGTGGACCGCGTCGCAACCGGTCGGCGGCCCGACACGGGCCGTGCGTGGGCGAAGGGCATGATCCCGGACGAGAGCCGCATGCGGGGAATCCGCAGGTCCGGTTCGACGGGCCGGAAGAGCAGACCTCGTCAAGCGAGGGGCCGGGCCGACACACGCAGCCGGCTGGCCCGCACGCACGCCGGCTGGCGCACGTTCTCCGGGCTGGGCCCTGTGGGGCCCCGCAGCTCGGCCGCGGGCTGTCGGGCGCTGGGCCCAAGCTCTGCGGCTCGGCGCTAGCGGCACTCCGCGCCCTGCCGCCGGGCCGCGCTCGGCGGCTCCGCGAACACGGGCCTTTCGGGCATGGGCCCCGCCCGCCCCTGCTCGTACTGCACCAAGCGCCCCAGATTGGCGCAGGCCCGCCACAGCACGGCGTCGCCCGGCAGCGGCCTCCGCTTCCAGCTTCGGAAGCCGGACGTCATCGCCAGCCACACCACCCACGTGCGGATGTCGCGCGGCGGCGCGCGGTCCCGCGCACTCGGCCGCCACAGCCCGAGCGCCTGCACCGTGGTCCACAGCACCGTGATCTCGTCCCAGGTCAACACTTCGTCCACCGGCGTGTGCGGCGCATCGCGCGCGTAGCGCGCCAGCGAGGAGACCTGCCAGGCCGTGACGGCGTCGAACACCAGGCACTTGCTCAGCGCTGCCGCCGTGCGCAGGCGGCGGTCCTCGATGCGCGCGCCGCTCTTGAGCACCTTGAAGAACTCCTCGATGCTCCAGCGCGCCTCGTACCAGCCCACGATGCGCTTCGCCCAGCGCTTGCTCAACGCGCCCGCCGTGCTCAGCAGCAACCACTCCAGCGGGTCCTCTCCCGGCTGCGCATCGGTCTGCTCGACATGCACCAGCCAGGCCTCCACCCCCGCCTCGCCCCGCTTGCGGCACGCCTCCGGCGGCTGCACCTCGACCGGCCCGATGCTCACCTGGGTCTCCACCGTGCGCCGCTTGCGGGCGCGCTTGCCCCCCTGCGAGGCCAGCTGGATCTTGCGCCGGAAGCGCACTCCTTCCTGCAGGTCGGCCTGCATGGGGATCGGGCGCAGCATCAGCGACCGCAGGCGCGCGTCCCACACCCTGACCTTGCGCTGCCGGCCCAGGTTCACGCGCACCAGCAGCTCCACGTTCTCTTCCCCGGCCTGCTCGCGCCGCTCCCGCTCCCGGAACAGCTCGTAGATGTCGCTCTCGCGGTCGCCCACCACCACGATGCGCTGGTCCGGGCAGGCCCGGCCCAGCTCGAAACCCTGCCGCAGCCCCCGCAGCCAGCGCCGGCTCTCCTTCTCGCGCTCGTCCGTGGGCTCCTCAAGCGGCCGGCCCCAGACCTCCAGCCCGCTCACCCCCAGCGGCCGGCGGCCCTCCGTGTAGGCCAGCGACGCATGCACGTGCAGCCCCCGCGAACTCTCGCTGCGCTTCTTCAGCGGCCCCAGGCCGCTCGTGCACTTGCGCAGCCCGGTGTAGTTCAGCGTGGTCGTGTCCTGCACCAGCAGCACCGTGCCCGCCAGCAGCTGGCAGCGGTCCACCATGGCCTCGCGGTGCGGTGCCAGTACGTGCTCCATCGATACCCTCTTATTGCACAGGAAGCGGTAGGCGGCCCGCTGGTCCTCGTGCGCCGGGAAGATCTCCGGCAGGCACTCCCCCGGCCGCTGCTCCCAAGCCGCGCCCATGGCCTTGAGCCGTTCCCGCAGGCGCCCGTCCGGCAGGTCCGAGCGCTCGAACTCGCGCCGCGACCAGTGCGCATCCTCGCTGTCGAAGCCCAGCCTCGGGAAGCCACCCAGCACCGGCCGCGCCGGCTCCCGCAGGACCCGCTCCCAGTCCCGTGCCAGCCCCTTGACCCAGACCTGCTTGCGCTGGCGCTCCGGCTCGCGGAAGTCCGCCTTGGCCCGCTGCGCCCGCGAGGGCTCCTTGGCCCCCCGCGGCAGGCCCCCCGTCTGCCCCAGGTGCTCAAAGCCCGCCGCCTTGTAGCACGTCCCCGACCGCTCCTGCTCGACGCAGGTCTCCACCGCCACCGGTGCGCTCCCGTGCAGCCGCTGCCAGTCGCGGGCCAAGCGCCGCAGCGTGAGGCCCAGCATGTGGCTCGCCAGATTCTGGACCACCACGCCGGGCCGCACCAGAAAGCGGTCCTGCGAGACGAGCCTGGGCAGGTTCCGGCGGCGGGTGCGCTCGTCCCAGCCCAGATGCTTGTCGCGTGGCCGCAGGCGCATCGGCGCGGCCACGAAGCTGGCAACCCCCACGTCCTGGCCCCCGGCCCGGATGCCGTACACCAGCCGGCAACCCGGTGCCAGCCCGCGCCCCAGCGGATGTTCCGCCGCCAGCAGGTCCCCATAATGCCGCCGCAGCTTGGCCGTGTCGGCCAAGCGCAGGCTGACCTCTCCCAGCTCCTGCAGCGAGCACTGCAGCCGCAGCGGCGGGAAGCCCCGCCGCGCCCGGCGCCGCGAGCGCCGCCGGCAGCCCCCCGCCGCGTGCCGCGCCGGCGGCAAGGGCAGGCCCAGCTCCGCCGCCACTCGCGGCAGCCCCTTGCGAGCCGAGGCCGCACACAGCTCCCCCTTCTGGTTGCGCCAGCCATCCCGCTCACACAGCTGGCGCGCCACGGCCGCCCGCGAGAGCTTGCCCTCCCGCAGAGCGTCGCGCAACCAATCGGCTGTGCCCGGCTTCAGCATGCGCAAACCAATTCGCACTACTGCCGTTCTACACGACGGACCCCCTCTGTGTCAACTATGGTCCAGCGATAGGTGTCGTCGCCTGCCCCCTGCGTTCGTGTCTGAAGATGGGCGGATCGGTCGAACGCGAATGGCTCCTGGCAAGGTGTCGAAGCTGGCGTCGTTCGCCGATGGCGCTCCGGCGCAGCGGCACCTCCCCGCTCGGCGAGCGTGTAGTTGGGAAGGCCAGATCTAGGGGCTGTATCGGACGCAGTCCCGGGTGCTGGCCCGGACTGGCCCAGTGGCTCCTCAGGTCGGCGGGCACGATATGCGTAAGCGGTTCTCCACTTGACCACCTGCTGCAGAGGACCCCAAGGCCTGCCCCGGGGCGGCGCTGCCATTCTGCCGTGACAAGTGGAATCGCCTCGGTGGCCCTCGACTCGCCGATCGCGCGAACAAGTGAGGTCCTGCACTCCCTCTGCACTATCTGACGGACCCAAGGGCGCCAATCGAAACGGCACGAAGCGCGACAGGGTGGTCACGCCAAGACGCTCGGCCCCAGCTGTTCCGCGAATTCGAGCGGTGGGCCGGATCCCATTCCTCCGGTCGAGCAGGAAACGCCTCGGGAGGCTACAATCTTGATGGATGGTTGTACGGGAATTCGGGAGGATCAAGCGACGCAACGTCTGTCCCGTCGTGATCCGAATCGGGGTCAGACCACTACTTGTGTGGCGGAGGTATTGGTCTCGGAGATTGGTGGCATGCAGTTGCCTGTTGGCCGCCGCCGGCTGGCTGACAGCGGCTCCCGCTCCTTCTGTCGTGTTCTCGGAGACGGTGCAGCCGACACTCAAGCAAAAGTGCCTTGGTTGCCACGGCGAAGCGAACACCTTTGCAAACCTTGATCTGCGGACCCGAGAAGGTGCCATCCGCGGTGGTGACCGGGGTCCTGCAATTGTCGGCGGAGACCCTGCAGCCAGCTTGCTGATCTCGGCCATTGAGCAGAGCGGGGACCTGCAGATGCCGCCGGGCGGGCCGGAGAAGCGCCTCGCCCCGGAGGTGCGCGACGCGTTCCGCGCTTGGGTCGAAGCAGGGGCCCCCTACGTCGAGGCGGATGCTCCCGAGAGCTGGGAGTTTGCCGAGGAGGACTTGTGGGCGTTTCGGCCTGTCCGGAGTCCGATTCCTCCCGTCAAGGGAGTCGATCCCGCAGGAGTGCGCACTCCAGTCGACAGTTTCATCCTTGCAAGGCTCGCCGAAGAGGGCATTGAGCCGGCGCCTAGGGCTGACAAGGTCACTCTTATCCGTCGTGTAACGTACGACCTGACTGGTTTGCCCCCGACCCCCAAGGAGGTTGCGGAATTCCTCGAGGACCGCTCAACCGGTGCGTACAAGTCACTGGTCGAACGACTGCTGGACTCTCCCCGTTACGGGGAGCGCTGGGCCAGGCACTGGCTGGACGTGACCAGGTACGCGGACACCGCCGGTTACTCAAACGACTTCGAATGGCCGAACGCTTGGCGCTACCGCGACTATGTCATCCGCAGCTTCAATCGCGACAAGCCATACGACCGCTTCGTCCAGGAGCAGATCGCGGGAGACGAGCTGTTCCCGCACACGCCGGAGGCCCTCATCGCGACCGGCTTCCTGCGCACGGGACCTTGGGAGCACACCGGTATGTCCGTGGCCGCGGTTACTCGCCAGCTCTTCATGGACGACGTAACCCACCATGTCGGCCAGACCTTCTTGGCGATGACCCTCGGATGCGCTCGCTGCCACGACCACAAATTCGACCCGATCCCAACCAAGGACTACTACCGTGTGCAGGCGGTCTTCGCCGGGACGGCGTTCGCCCGGCGCCCGTTGGCATTCCTGCCCGACGAGCCGACGGAAGGGGTCGAAGAGGGGCGTGCGCCGTTCCAGGCTCGTTTGGCCAAGCTGCAAAGCCGCATGGACCACATCCATGAAGCGGCCCGGCAGCGATTGGCGGCGGAGAAGGGCGCCGAGGCTGCTAGCGGGGCCAGCAGCGGGGTCCTGCAGGGTTTTACGGACAAGCGGGAGCAGGCTGAGCTTCTCAAGCTCCTGCGCAAGCGCGTCACGATGCACAAGCTCTCGCTGCTTCGGTTCGAGCCCTTGGCGATGACCGTCAGCAACGGCCTGGTGCAGGAGTGGGATGTAGTCGCGTCGCGAAACAGCTACCTCAAGCCTGAAGATTATCGCCAGGCGAAGACTCACGTCCTTATCGGAGGCGACATCCAAGTCCCGGGCGAGGAGGTCGCGCCCGGAACTCTGGAGGCCGTCGAGCGCTATTCCGGGCTGGCGCCTCCGGATATGCCCGAGGGGATCGAGGGGCGCCGTTCCGCCCTCGCCAAGTGGATCGCCGATCCGCGAAACCCGCTCACGGCAAGGGTGCTGGTGAACCGCATCTGGCAGCATCACTTCGGTCGCGGACTAACTGCAAACGCCAACAATTTCGGCAAGATGGGCGGGAAGCCATCGCACCCGCAACTGCTCGACTGGCTCGCAACGTTCTTCGTCCAGCAGGGCTGGAGCGTCAAGGCCGTTCACCGCGTGATCCTGTACTCGGAGGCCTACCAACGCTCTGGCCAGCACCATGACGATTCGTCGCTGGACCGCGAAGATCCGGACAATGTACTCTTGGCCAGATTCTCGCCCCGGAGGCTGACTGCCGAGGAGCTGCGCGACAGCATGCTTGCTGTTTCAGGAGAGCTCAGCGACATGACGGGCGGCCCCGGGACTTATCCGCAGATCAACGCCGATGTCGCCATGCAGCCCCGCCATGCCATGGGCACTCTACGGCCGCTGTACGAGGCGGAACCCACGCGACGCCGCCGCAACCGGCGATCCGTCTACAGCTTCCAGCAGCGCAGCCTGTTGGATCCGATGGTCGAGGTCTTCAACGGGGCGAACCCCGACCTGACCTGCGAGCGTCGGGAGGCTTCGACCGTTCCCACACAGGCGTTCGCCCTGCTCAACTCCGAGCAGTCGCGGGAGGTCGCGCTCATTTTGGCCGAGCGGCTTGTGGCCGAGGCACCCAGGAATCCTGTGGATGTTGCATTCCGGCTAGCCTACTCTCGGTCGCCCACGCAGTCCGAGCAGTTGTTGGCCGAGGACTTCCTCGGCGAGATGGCAGCGCACCACGCGCAGAGTCCCGTCCCCTCGCGCGAGCCCCCCGCCGATGTTGTGCACGACATCACGAGCGAGCTGACCGGCGAGCGATTCGCGTTCGTGCAGCCCGCCTATACGGGGCCCTACGAGCACAACCCGCACCCGAGCGAGGCCTCCCCGAAGACCCGGGCGTTGGCCGATCTGGCGTTGGCCCTGTTCAACTCCAACGAATTCGTCTACGTGTACTGACCATGAAGCGCCGCGTCCTAACCGCCACTCCTTCCCGAAGGGATCTCCTCTACCACTCGGGCATGGGCCTTGGGTCCATCGCCCTGACAGGGCTGCTGGCGCGCGATCGCGCCCGGGGCGGGGAACTGGCGCCAAGGCCGGGCCACCACGATGCCAAGGCGAAGAGCTGCATATTCCTGCTGATGGAGGGCGGTCCGAGCCACATCGACACATTTGACCCGAAGCCCAAGCTTGCCGATCTGCATTTGAAGGAGTTCGTGAAGGAGCGGAACGCCTTCGAGGCCAGCATGAACACCGGCAAGCGCTATTTCGTGCAGAGCCCCTTCGCGTTCCGCCGCGCCGGCAGGCTGGGGATCGAGATCAACGCGAAGCTGCGCAACTTCGCCGACTGCGTGGACGATGTCTGTTTCTACCGCGGTCTGCAGGCCACTTCAGTCAACCACCCAACGGCGCTATACCACCTCAACACGGGCAACCGCTTCGGGGGCGACCCGGCGATCGGCTCGTGGGTTACTTATGGCCTCGGGACCGAGAACGAGAATCTGCCTGCCTTCGTAGTCCTGCCGGACCATGCGTACCCGCAGGGAGGCGCGGGCAACTGGTCGAATGGCTTTCTGCCCGCCCACTACCAAGGGACACCATTGCGGTCCCAAGGTGCTCCCGTGCTGGACATGACGCCCCCGCGGTACGTTACGACGGTCCAGCAGCAGAAGACCCTCGATCTGCTGGGGCGGCTTAACCGCGAACATATGTCCAGGCATCCCGAACACAAGGAGCTCGCGTCGCGCATTGAGAGCTACGAGCTGGCGTTCCGCATGCAGGCGGAAATGCCGGAGGCCATCAGGATCGACGCCGAGAGCCTGCGGACAAAAGAGATGTACGGGGTAGGCTCCAATGATCCGGAGGTCGACTCCATCGCGCGCCGGTGCCTTCTGGCTCGGCGGCTGGTCGAGCGCGGAGTGCGTTTCGTCCAAGTGATCGTGTCAGGGTGGGATTCGCACGACTACATCGAGAAGGCCCACGGCTCGCGGCTGGACGCGATCGACCGTCCGATCGCGGCCCTGTTGAAGGATCTGAAGCGGACCGGGCTTCTCGACGAGACGCTCGTCGTATGGGCTGGCGAGTTCGGCCGTTCGCCGGATAACGGTATCCGTGGCGGCGGCACTAGGTTCGG
Source organism: Bryobacterales bacterium (assembly GCA_965203925.1). Taxonomy (GTDB): domain Bacteria; phylum Acidobacteriota; class Terriglobia; order Bryobacterales; family UBA6623; genus VXMF01. Next base: position 5,135,479 of record OZ241924.1, on the reverse strand, counting down.
CCGCGACCACAACGCGCCGGCAATGCCGTTCTGGATGGCAGGCGGCGGAGCGCCACGGGGCAGGATCATCGGGGCCACCGATGAAACTGGCCGGACGGCCGTCGAGGTTGTGCATCCCATCAGGAACATGCACGTCACGCTTCTACACCTGATGGGGCTCGACGACGCGAGGCTCACGTATTTCGCCCAAGGGCGAGACAAGCAGCTCAGCCAGACAGGCGGCGAACTGATTCGCGAGCTAGTCGCTTAGGTCGGCCGCTTGGCGGTCGAGGCCGGAAACGCACGTACCCCTTCGAGGGCTTGGTGCGTCTCAACACTTAGGAGCCGGACTCGCTGCCCACGGCGGCGAGTGGTGCCCGATCAGTGGTCGGTGAGGCCTAGCTCGCCAGTGGAAAGTCGGACGCAAATGACCGGGGCTGGACTGGCGGAAGGATTGGCCTTTGGGCGCGCAACTGTCCGCACCCCACGCCGAGGTCTGATCTCGGTATCTGCCATCTTTGCCGCACTCTTGGCGCTGCAGGACATCCCGGCGCAAACCCCAGGACAGGTCATCGTTGGGCAGGCGTATATCGAGGGCTCCGCGGGAGAGCACTTCGGCGTGCCGGGCGCGATCGTCGAACTGCACTCAGTTTCTGCCGAGGATGCCGTCCCGGCGACCGCCGAATCCGACGAGCTCGGCCTCTTCCGGTTCGAGGCCGTTCCCGATGGGTGCTACCTGCTGATCGCTGCCGCACCGGGCATGGCGGGCCAGACAGACATCACCTGCGTCCCCCACGACGAGGGGAGCCTTCGCTTGGATATCCCCATGGATGTGGAAACGGTCGTGGAGAGCGTGGAGGTCACCGCATCAGCGATCGAGATCGACACGACCGAAACCACTTCGTCCGGATCGGTCGGGATCTCGACCTTCTACAACGCCCCGGCGGCGAACCGCAGCGTGGAGGATGTCATGCCCCTCATCCCAGGCGTGCTGCGAGGGCGTGCCGGGGAGATCAACATGAACGGCGTGCGCGCCACGCAGAGCGGCTCCCAGCTGAACAACATCGACGTCACCGACCCCGTAGCGCGCACCTCCGAGATGACCCTTCCGCTCACGGTCGTCTCCAGTGTCGAGGTTCTCTCGAGCCCGTACGATGCGCAGTACGGCGGCTTCGCCGGGGCGATGTCGACAGTCGAGACCATAGCGGCGGATCCGACCGAGTTCCAGTTTGAGTTGCAGAACTTCACTCCACGGCCCCGCCGGCGGGCGGGCCGCATCTCGGGAGTTGAGTCCAGCACGCCTCGGCTGACGCTCAACATTCCGCTGATCTCGAACCGGGTCGCATGGCTGCACGCCACGGAGTACCAGTTCGTTCGTGCCGACCAGGAGGATGCGAACCTGCCCCTGTTCGAGCGCGATGTCGAGCGCGAGATGCTGACCGTCTTCAACCAGTTCGATGTCTCAGTATCGGACCGCAATCGCGTATCTCTGACGGCCTTGGTCTATCCCGAGAAGTTCAGCTACTTCGGCCTGAACGCCTTCACTCCCCAGCCCTCGACCGCGGATTTGCGCAAGCGGGCATTCTTGTACACCGTCAAGGACACTCACGAGTTCGCTTCCGGGGGGGTGCTGCTGTCGCATTTCTCCATCCAAGACCTCGAGAATGACGTGAAGCCGTTGGGATACCTCCCGAGCGTGATCGGAATCGACCGCGCGGCGGGGTCGTTCTTCAACCGTCAAGCTCGTGCCACCAGCAGACGCAAGCTCTCGGAGCTGTACACCTTCCGGCCTATCGGCAAGCACATGCTCAAGACGGGCTTCGACGTGGGCTGGGAGGGATACGACGGCATGCACACGTACAGCCCGGTGACGTGGCTGGGCGCCGCTGGCTTGCCCGTAAGGGAGTTGACGTATGCGGATCCCGCAAGGGTGCGCGCGAGCAAGGTCGACATGGCGACTTTCGTGCAGGACAAGTGGATGGTTAGCGACAGCCTCACCTTGGACATGGGCGGTCGTCTAGAGCGCGACTCGCTGTCGAACCGCTGGAACCCGTCCTATCGGCTCGGCTTCGCGTACGCCATCGGCAGCCGGGCGCGCACGGTGCTGCGGGGAGGCTCAGGCCTGTTCGTAGACCGGATCAGCCTTCTTGTGCCCACGTTCGATCAGCTCCCGTACCGGACGGAGACGGTCTTCGGCCCGTTTGGCGACGTCCTGTCGCGGGACACATTCGAAGCCCGCCTCGCTGCACCCTTGCGCAACGCTCGCAGCTTGGGGTGGAACGTTCAGTTGGACCATGAGCTCGTGGATAACCTCTTTGTGCGGGCGGGCTACCAATTCCGGCGGACGACGTCCAACTTTCTGGTCAATCCCATACGCTCGGCCGATGGCAGCGGCTCCGAACTGTTGATGAATAACGACGGGGCCGACCTATACCGGGAATTCCAAGCGTCTGTACGCTACAGGCTCAGGGGGACGGGGCACCTCACCTTGTCGTACGTCAAGTCCAGCTCTTACGGAGATCTGAACGACATTGGTGCGATATACGGCCCCACTCCTTCGGCGCTGATCCAACCGAACGAACGCGCCCCGCTGCGCTTCGACGTCCCGCACCGCCTGCTGGCCTGGACGGAGTTTGACCTGCCGTTCGGAATCAAGTCCATCCCGGTTTGGGACGTCCGCAGCGGCTTCCCGCATTCACGGGTGGACGAATTGCGCCGGTTCGTGGGTCCGCGCAACAGGGCCGGCCGGTTCCCGCTGTACAACGCCTTGGACCTGCAGGTGACCAAGAGGCTGCGAATACCGTTCCGCGGGAAGGACCGCATATTCCGCACAGGGATCCGGATCTTCAACTTGCTCAACAACTTCAACCCCCAGGACGTACAGGAGAACTTCGCGAGCGTGCATCACGGCGTCTTCTACCGCGGAATCAAGAGAAAGATCCGCGCGGTCTTCGAGATCGAGTACTAGCGCGGGCCGCGCCGGGCCCGGTCCGCGGTGCGACGGCAGGTTGGCATAGGGGTCGTCCGATATACTCGACTCGAATGCTCGACGCCACCCCCTTGGGAACACGCCTCTCCCGGCGGCAGCTGGTGGGCTCGCTGTGCGGCGGATTCGGCGCCGTAGGATTGGCCGGTATGCTGCAGGAGCAGCTTTCCGGGGCTGCCAATAGCCGTCCTGTCGGTCCGCACTTCGCGCCGCGCGCGAAGCACCTCGTGTTCCTGTTCATGACCGGCGGACCGTCCCACATGGACATGTTGGACCCGAAGCCGGCTCTCCGCCGCTACGCGGGTGAGCGTCCGGAGTCCGTGGACTTGCGCACGGAGCGGATGACCGGAGGGCTGCTCCCGTCGCCGTTCGAGTTCCGCAAGCGTGGCAACAGTGGCATTGAGGTCAGCGAGCTCTTGCCCCAGCTCGGGGGCGTCGTGGACGAGCTGTGCGTGATCCGCTCCATGTACACCTTCAACCCGACCCACGGTCCTGCGCGCAACCTGATTCACTCCGGGAACATCGCTGCGACCCGCCCGTCTTTGGGGGCCTGGATTTCCTACGGATTGGGGACCGAGAACCGCAACCTTCCAGGCTTCGTGGTCCTCAGTCCCGGTCACCGCGGCGGAAACCTGTGGCGCTCGGCCTTCCTACCGGCGGAACATCAGGGGACCCACTTCGACAACACGGATGCGGATCCCGAGCGAATGATCCGGTACCTGCGCAACGACGCTCTCGGAGCGGATGCGCAACGCCTGCAACTGGACCTGATACAGGCACTCAACCGGCAGCATAGGGAAAGTGTCGGGGGAGACAGCTATTTGGACGCCCGGATTCAGGCGATGGAGACTGCATACCGCATGCAGTTCGAGGCATTGGATGTCTTCGACGTTGGCAACGAGCCTGCGCCAGTGCGCGAGGAGTACGGGAACACGCCTTACGCCAGGGGATGCCTGCTTGCCCGTCGGCTTGTCGAGCGCGGCGTGCGCTACGTGCACGTGTACTACGGACCGGGCCAGCCTTGGGACGATCACAAGACGATCAACAAGAACCTTCGAGAACGGTGCCCGGACATGGACCAGGCATCGGCCGCGCTCATCCGCGACCTGAAGCGCCGAGGCCTGCTCGAGGAGACACTCGTCGTCTGGGGCGGCGAGTTCGGTCGCACGCCGGTCTCCGAGGCTGGAGACGGCCGGGACCACAATCCGTACGGATTCACGATGTGGATGGCGGGCGGCGGCGTCCGCGGAGGCATCGTACACGGCCAGACGGACGAGTTTGGTTTTCAGGCCGTCGAGGATCGTGTCAGTGTCCATGACCTTCACGCAACGATACTCAACCAGTTGGGCTTCGACCATGAGCGGCTGACGTACCGCTACGCAGGTCGCGACTTCCGCCTAACGGACGTTCACGGCACAGTGCTCCGGGAACTTCTGGCATGAGGCCGGTGGGCGCCGCGCTGGCGATGGGCGCGATGGCCTTGGCCCAGAGCCCCGAGACAGAGTTCTTCGAGCGTCGGATCCGGCCCGTTTTGGTGGAGCGCTGCGAGACCTGCCACTCCAGCCGGCTCCCGGAGCCGATGGGAGGACTGACGGTCGACAGCAGCGCAGGGCTCCGCAGAGGAGGCGCTTCTGGCCCGGCGATCATTCCCGGCGATCCGGATGCCAGTTTGCTCATACGGGCACTGGCCTACTTGGATCCAGTACTCAAGATGCCGCCAACGGGCAGGCTGCCGGAGAGATCTGTCGAAGATTTCAGGGCCTGGATTGCGAGCGGCGCGCACGATCCCCGCGGCGGACCGCCCGACGTTGGCGGAAGTACTGCTGAGGCGGGTCCTGGAATGCCCATCGAGGAAGGTCGGGCTTGGTGGGCGTTCAGGCCCCTCGCCGAGCGTCCAGCCCCGAAGACGCGGGATCCCGACTGGACGGCCCGCAAGATCGATGCGTTCGTACTGGCGCGCCTTGATCAGAACGGCCTGAGGCCTTCGCCAGAAGCCAGCCGACGGACCTTGGTCCGGCGGGCGTATCTTGACCTGACGGGTCTGCCTCCGACGTATCAACAGGTCGAGGCATTCGTGGCCGACAGTGCCCCGGACGCTTACGGGGATTTGGTGGACCGTCTGCTTGAGTCGCCCCGCTACGGAGAGCGGTGGGGCCGATATTGGCTGGACGTTGCGCGGTGGGCCGAGGACCACCCGACAACCGAGGCAACCAACCGGCCGTTTGCGAACGCTTGGCGCTATCGGGACTGGGTAATCGAAGCGATCAGCCAAGACATTCCGTACGACCGGTTCATCCTTTCGCAGTTCGCCGCGGACCTGCTGCCGGAATTCCGGCCCTCCGATTTGCGGGCCCTCGGCTATCTGGGCAACGCCCCCATCTACCACAAGGACCGACGACTGTCACGGGACGTGATCGAGACCATCGCCAGCGACGACTGGGACGAGCGTGTCGATGCTGTTTCCCGTGGGCTGCTCGGCCTGACCGTGGCTTGCGCGCGCTGCCACGACCACAAGTTCGACCCGATCACCGCGAAGGACTACTACGCGCTTGCGGGCGTCTTCGCGAGCACATGGCAGGTGCAGCGACCAATCGTGGAGATTGATCCGTCGATGGCCGAACGTTTGGTCTGGGACCACGAGCGCCTGTACCGCATCAAGGGAGCGTACGGGAACCTGAAGGAGCTCGATACCGTCGCCGAGGAGGCGCATGACGAGATCCTCGCCATGAAGGCGGAGTATGAAAGATTGGAGGGGGAGCTCGCAGGGAACGAGATTCCAATGACCCCAGCCGTGATCGACTGCGGGGTGTGGATTGACGGGTCGATGCCCACCGTGACCAGGATGGACCTGCGGCCAGGTCAGCCACGCGACCTGCCGGTGTTCGTCCGAGGCAGCGTCACGAGTCCGGGTGAGATCGTTCCTCGACGTTTCTTGGCCGTGTTTGAGCCCGGCCACCCCAAACCCTTTCGCAACGGGTCGGGGCGACTAGAGCTGGCCGAGAAGATTGTCGGTGAGGCGGGGCCGTTGGCTGCCCGCGTATGGGTCAACAGGGTGTGGGGGTGGCATTTCGGCTCTCATCTGGTCCCGACCCCGTCTGATTTCGGCACACAGGGCCAGGCGCCGACGCATCCGGATCTGCTTGAGGATCTGACAGCTCGCTTCGTCCGCGCTGGTTGGTCCCTGAAATGGCTCCATAGGGAGATCATGCTCTCGGCCACCTATCGCCAAGCCAGCCGCGCCAACGCTGAATGGCAGAACGTCGATCCGAACAACCGGTTTCTCTGGCGGATGAATCCCCGCCGCCTCGACCTCGAGGCCTGGCGCGATTCGATACTGCAGGCTTCCGGCGAACTGAGCCTCGCCGGCGGCGGGCCCTCATCCGAGGTGGACGCGGTGGGACCCGCCCGGCGTTCTGTCTACTCGAGGATCAGCCGCGCACGTCTGCACCCGATCCTGCAGCTGTACGACTTCCCGCTTCCTACCCAGCACAGCCCGCAAAGGCTGGTCACCACAACTCCCCTGCAGCAGCTCTTTGTGCTGAACAGCGGCTGGATGCGGGCACGCGGGCGCAGTCTGGCGTCGGTCACCACCGGAGGAACTCCGGATGCGCGAGAGCGAATCGCCTCGATGTATCGTCAGGCGCTGAGTCGGATGCCCACCGAGAATGAGGTGCGCCTTGGCCTCGAGTACCTGGCCCGGCGGAGTGACGAGGCCGGGGGCGGGCGGTGGGAGGAGTACGCCCACAGTCTGCTCGCCACCAATGAGATCAGCTTCCTGAACTAGACTCGAAGACGATCCGTTCTTTTCGCGCCTCGATCTTGGCCGGATCGATGCCCGGCACGGCCAGCAGTTCCTCCAGCGACTCGAATGGTCCGTGCTCGCTGCGGTACCGCAGGATTGCGGCGGCCTCAGATCGCCTCAGCGACAGTCGGCTCTCAAGCTGGATTGCGCGGGCTTTGTTGACGTCGACCGGAGGAAGCGTCTCCGCTGGGTAGTGCTTGGCGAGGAAATCTGCCAAGTTCTGCAACTCGGCCTCGGTCGCCTGCATCCCGAGCCCCACCATCTTGAGCAGCGTGGCACCCCAACCATTCCGGTCTTGCCGCAAGGAGACCGACTTGGCGAGATCGTGGCAGCTCTGGCAGTGCTTTTCGAGCTCGGCGCGGCCGGGGCCGTTGGGCAGGTCCGCCGAACGTAGCACGACCGGGAGGGAGAGCGCCAAGGCTATCGGCCAGATTCTAGAGGGCACGGTCGTCTAGTGCTCCATTGGTAGGCCGAACGCGTACACGGCATTGTCGAGAGCGGTCAGGAATACGTGTCCCGGTCCTGAGGAGAGCACGTGGCCACTGGCTTGAGCTTGGATGGCGGAGCCACTGTCCCAGATGGGCCTCCCCGATTGCCCGTCCAGCGCGTACAGTCGGGCGTTCGATCCGGACGATCCGCCGTCAAGGATGAACACGACGCCGTTCACCACGATTGGCGGCAGAGGGTTTGCCAGCCCGCCGTGCTCCCAGCCTTGCTCCAAGCCGAGTTCGCCGGGACTCCCGGACAGCTTCCAAGCTCCTACGCGACCACCAGTCGGGGCGAGGATCCAGCGTGTGCCGTCACCGTCACGCCAAGCCGCAAGGGCCGATTCGCCGGACAGTTGGTCGGCTCCGATGTCTGCCGTTGCGACCGGTTCCTGCAGACGTGTAGCTGCGTAGACGTGCAGTGCGCCGTCCGCCGTGATTGCCGCCACGTGGTCGGCACCGTCTACGTCGAACACAACCGGAGAGGTCCGGAATCGTTGCTGGCGGCTCCGCATGGTCGGCCGCATCGATCGCGGCTCTAAGGAGACAAGAGGCCCATTCCCTGTCGACACGAAGATAGTGCCGTCTGGGCCAAACGCCATTCCGGCTGTTCCGGCGACGGCGCCACCGTCGGACTCCCACGTCCTGACAATTCCGGTCTCAAGGTCTAGGGACCAGACCCCATCCGACACTCCGGCGCAGCCATTGGTGGTCACTGCGAATGCGGTATTGCCGCTGACGATCAATCCCCGGGCGTGCACATTCTGTGGAAGGAACGGAATCGGCGGCACGTGGTCGCGGCCATTCGAGACATACAGGCTGTGCAGTTCTCCCGATGCCGGCACTGCGTACACGAGCGTGACGCCGCGCAGCGATGGACGAGCCGGCGGCCTGGTGCGCTCCTGCCTTGCGCCTGCGGAAGTCTGCGTCGCGCCCGACCTGGGCGCGCTCGCGGTTGCGAGCGTCAGGGCGCCTTCACCCGCGTTGCCTACGCCGCTGACGGCAGGAGTTCGACGCCCTCTCGCACCGATCCCAAGCATAGAGGGCATTGCGAAGGCAGTCTGGCGGGACAGGCTGGCCGTCATTCCGCCCGGGCAGTCAGGTGAAGTTTCGCTCGGCCCGGGAGCGAACTGCCGCTCCCACTCCATCCGGGCCAGATCGGTGTCCATGACGAAGATCCCGCCACCAGAGCCGCCCACGAATGCCAACGAGCGAAAGCCGCGGTGGCTGATGAGGAAGTCGATCAGGACCGGGACACTCAATGCGCTCCCGGAACGCGTCACGTTCGAGGTTGGCATCCGCCAGAGTAACTGGAATTCCGGGCCCGCGACCGACACCCGCGAAATCTTGAGATCTGCACGCACCCATCCCGACCGCTGGGCGTCGGCTCCGACTGTGGTCCAGTCATCCGCCCAGCTTGGTCCTGTGATAGCCGCGACCCCAGCCACGAGCGGAAGGATCGGCGCCAGGAATCGCTTCATTTCACCCATCGAGAACTGCCCGAGTCATCTCCTCGCAATCATAACGGATGGACTTAAGATGGTTAACATCGGAGCCCCATGAGATTCCTGACTGTATCCTGCCTCGCGGCTGCCATCGCCCTGCCAGCCAAAGGGGCCGATTGGCTGACGGACGGCGGGAATCCTCAGAGGACCGCTTGGCAGCGAGACGAGTCGTACTTCACAACTGAGAGTGTCGGCAACACCAAGCTTCTCTGGAAAGTGCAGCTCGACAACGAACCTAGGCAAATGCACGCGCTCCTGCCCGCGCTGGTCGCCGAGGAGGTCCGAACCGAGGATGCCGTCAGGGAGATCGTCCTCGTTACCGGAGTCTCCGACAACCTCTACGCCCTCGACGCCGAGGATGGAAGCATGATCTGGTCGCGACAGTTCGATCGCGATTGGGACCCCGTGCCGGGTCAGCGGCCTCCGTACCTGCTGTGCCCGGGGGGCATGACTGCCACCCCTGTGATCGGTCCTGGGAAGGACGAAGGTGACTACGTCGTGTACGCAGCTTCTTGGGACGGACGACTGCGCAGACTCGACCTTGCCAATGGCGAGGACTTGGCGCCGCCCGCGAAGTTCATGCCGCCCAACGGCAAGCCTTATGCCCTCAACCTGGTCGAGCACGTAATCTACACCCACACCGCACAGCGCTGCGGCGGCAACCCGAACATGGCCTATGTGTACGACCTCAAGACCGAAAAGGTCGGCAGCTGGGGACCGGCGGGAGGCGGCATGTGGGGTCGGACGGGACCGGCAATGAGTTCCGAAAAGGTAATGTACACCGGCACGGGCGACGGCGTTTGGGATCCCGAGAACGGTGTATTCGGGAACGGGATCATTGGGCTGCAGATGGATCCGGACACGGGTGCGCTGGAGCTGTACGACTACTACGGCCCGACAAACGCGGAGTGGCTGTTCAAGCGCGACCTCGACATGCAGGTGACGCCGGCCATCTTCCCCTACAAGGGACGCGAGCTGATGGTGGATGCGGGCAAGGAGTGTGTGATCTACCTGATGGACTTGGAGTCCATCGGCGGTGATGACCACCGCACCCCGCTATACCGCTCGCCGCTGGTGTGCAATGAGGAGGTCAACTTCGCCTCAGCCGGCGTCTGGGGTGCCATGGCCAGCTGGGAAGACTCGGACGGGTCCGTTTGGGTGTTGACGCCAATCTGGGGTCCGAAGCACTCGCAGTTTCACGCGAAGATCGAGCATGGGGAGGTTAGGGAGGGGGCGATCGTGGCCTTCAAGGTGGCCGAGCGCGAGGACGGAGGCCTTTGGCTGTCGCCCGAATGGATCTCCCGGGACATGAACCGGGCAGAGCCGCCGGTTGTGGCGAACGGCATCGTGTTCGCCTACGGCAATGGGGAGGACACCCACCAAGCAATGCCCGACGTGGGCCTGACCAATACCGCCGAAGAGCGGATTGCCGGGTCCACCCAAGCAGTGCTCTACGCGCTGGACGCCCGGACGGGCAGGGAACTCTGGAACAGCGGTGACCAGATTGCCAGCTGGAACCACTGGGGTGGAATCTCGGTCGCGAACGGTCGTGTCTACATCGGCACGTTTGACGGGTACGTGTACGCCTTTGGGCTAGAACGCTAGTTCCGCGCGTCCGTCATTGATGGGCGGACCGCCATTGGACCTCGCTGCCGCGGCGACGCCGATCGCCGGAGCCTGTCCCCGCTGGCGGTGTGACGCCGAGGACAACGACCTGCCGGGCAGGGAGTCCTGCCGGAACGCCTTTCGCTAGGGAGGGTGACTGGTTCGAGAATCCCGTGCGGGATCCGGACTCGGTGATTCTCGTAACGAGACGTTTCTGGTGCCCGGGATGCGGCTCTTGACCGAGGACACAGCGTCTCACAAGTTCGGATGTGGGACTGTGTGCGACTTAAGCAACTCCTGTCAGTGTGTGGACTTGGCTGGCTAGCCTGGCAGCAAGTCGGGGAGGACGGCTGCGATGCTCGTCTCTCACGGGCCAGTCAGACCTACCGATCAGGTAGTCCGGATATGGGAATTATATACGTAAGTGCCCCAATACGAGCCCGGCGACCGGCTAGCCGATAGACCCCGGAAGCCAGTTCACCAGATGGTCCGGGATGCGGGCGACACTGGCCCCGTCGGCCCTCTTCGGCAGCGGCTCCTCGTGCCTCGCCGAAGGTCCGGTGATGGCCGTTTGTAGAACCTTGCCCTCGGTGCTGGTGCTGGCCGGGTTCGCCGTGAAGCGAGCCGGAGCGCCGACCACGAGGACCGACTCCGTCTTCTTCACTTGGGGGATGGGCGTGGTCAGGTCCTTGATCGTCAGCGACATGCTGACATTCTAGCTGCTCACTTCCCGGGATGCTGGTGCAGTAAGCTGGAGCTATGTCAAAGCAGGAAGAAGTGGCGATTGTGGGAACGAAGTTCGTCGAACTTCGGGAGGCTCAACAGAAATTGGCTTGCTGGAAGGCTAGGGCGCAAGAGGCTTGCAAGCCTCTCAGGCTGGCCGAGAAGCTGCTGTGCCCAAAGGGCCAAGGCAAGACGCTGGCTGACGTTCCGGAACTCCCGACTTCCGCTGGCGTGGCTGAGATCTTGAATGGCATCGAGGAGCAGACCCAAATCATAGAGAGCCGCATCGCTCTACTTCAAGGCATGGGGTTCTCGATCCCCGCACACAAGCGGTAGGATCGGGCAACCCAGCCCGACCTCACTTCCCGGGATGCTCGACGTAGGTGACGTTGACCGGCTGGACCAAGGCTCGGGCTGCACGCTCGAACTCTTCCATTGTGGAGACCGACCCCAGACGTAGGTCCTCCTCCAGTTCCTCCCGGCTCGGAGCGTAGGACGGGTGGACGATCTCGATCTCTCGGGGATTGCCCTTGTGACGCATAGGCATAGTATCCCCTATTGTATCACCCTATCAGACATACGTCAAATGTGCGTGATTTCGCCGATGAATGGCCGCCCCGCCGAGACCTACGGACAGTGGTAGGAGTCGCCCCAGCGACGCCCGATCAGTTTCAGCGACGGTGGAGGTGAAAACACGTACATCTCTGGCTCATCCGGATCAAGCTGATAGTAGGTCGATTGTTCGGCTTCTTTCAGCCACGCCCGGATGGCCGCTCGACTCACGGCTAGCCACATTCGCTGGGACCCACATGACATGTCGCCCCAATGCTGCGTGAAGTCTGCGTCAACATTGATGAAGACCGCGCCGCTCAAAAAGATGACACTGTCGATATCCCGCTGCATCGGGATGCTGAGGCCGTCTCCCTGCAACTGGCGCAGGAGCTTCGCGGCAACCCTCTGCTCTTCGGCCTTGACGGCCTCAGCCCGCTCATCTGCGCCTAGCCCATGGATAAAGTAAGCCGGGGCAGACATGAGAGCCAAACCCAGCAAAGCCCATAGCCACTGCAACCATTCCTTCTTCATCCCCCCCTACCCCTCACTGGAGGTTCAGGAAGCGCGCCAAGGCGTAAAACAGGCCCACTTCCCCCTCCCGGTAGACGGTCACCACGCCCTTCTTCGGGCGTTGGTGCGGTTTGTCGAGAACCGTCACCGCATCCCCCTCCTTCAGGGAGACGCATTCTGTAGAGGCCACCATCGCCATCAAGGCGACTACGACGAACTGCCCGTCCTTCTTCTCCATCGCCTCGGCGGTCGCCGCCATCACCCGCAGGGTTCCCCGGCGTCGCCCTGCAAATCGGCTGGGTGGCCTTAATCTCGATCTCTAGGGCCGCTCCTGACAGCGGTGCCAGCAGCGCCGCCACCGCGGCGGTCGCAGGACGCAGGAAGGGCCGTGCCCCAAGCCGTTTCCTCATCGCTATGCTCCTCACTTGATGTCAAAGAAGCGCACCAGGGCGTAGTAGAGCCCCGGCCTCCCCTGACGCCTGACGGTCACCACCCCCTTGCCCGGGCGCTGGCGTGGCTTGCTGAGCACCGTCACAGCATCCCCCATTTGCAATACGATGCAGTCATCGGAATTAGCCATAACCGCTGCGGCGACGATGGCGAACTCCAAGTCGAGATTCTCCAGCGCTTCGGCGGTCTTCACCATGTACCGCAGGTTCCCGGGGGTCGCCCTGCAAATGCTGTGGGCAGACTTTGTCTTAACTTCTGTGGCCGTACCCACTAGGGGCGCCAGCAGCACCGCCAGCGCGGCGATCGCAATTTTTCTCATGACCTCTCCTAGGCGCCCCGCGCCAGACGGGCGCCGGGCCTCGTCACACCTGCCTAGCAGAGGTCGAGGGTCCGCCTATTCGCCTAGACCGGGTAGCTAGTCCGGCCGTCGTCGTTCGTAGGCTCTTCTATTCAGCGGAAGACCCGACATACGGGCTCCCGGCAAGGTGTGACGGCTGGATCTTAGCACACCCGGCAGTGGCGCTCGATGCCGGGTGGCGTTGGTGCTATTGGTATACGGATGGTATAATAGGTCTGTCTCCAATTCAACGAATCAATGAATGAAGCAAGGAAACACACTGGAGCGTTCATGGAGTGGTGCGGAGAGAGGGGCTCGAACCCTCATGGGTATATGGCAGGGTACTGCCTGCCGCCCGTCCCAATGGCAATGGGATGCGTATACCAATTCCGCCATCTCCGCGGTCTATCCACCCCCGGTGGTCAAAACCTTGGCCCGAGACTGGCTGCCGGGGGGTCTCCAACTAGCTTACATCAGCCTTGGCGGTATAATGGACGCATGAGCAAAACCAACGGAAACGCGGCCACACTCGCATTGGCCGAGGCACTGTTCGGGATCGTGTCAGAGGCCGTGGCTGGGGCCGTCGGGCCGTTGGGGGTCAAGATTGACGGCTTCAGTGATAAGGTAGACAACCTCTCGCAAAGAGTGCAGGGCCTAGAGGGCAGAGTGGAGAACCTAGAGAAGCGCATGGCAGACCTGTCCATGAGCGTAAATGGTGTCTCAAGGCGCGTTGGCAACCTTGAGGTGTCTTATAGCGGAAAGAGCCTGCATGAAGCGGCCCCTCTGCAATAAGGCGCCTTTTCCACAGGATCTTCCACGCATCCGCTTGTGGAGAGGGCCTACGCCCGTGCGCCGCTGGGCAGCCCATTGCTGGCGATCAGTTCCTGGTAGGTGAGCCGTTGGCCCTCCATACCGAAGGCGAGGACGGCCATCTGGTCGGCGGTGTCCATCGGGCGCATGTTGTGGCGGGCGACAAGCTCCTGGACATAGCGATTGAGGTGCTTCGGGCTGAGCTTGTGGAACGTGCCCATGTACGATCGCTTGAGCATCGACCAGAAGGACTCTATGCCGTTCGTGTGGGCTGCTCCTGAGACCCACTGCCGGACGGAGTGCTTGACGAAGGCGTGGATTCTGGCGATCCCCTTGTAGGAGAGTGACTCGTCGGTATAGACGATGGTCTTGGGCAGGGTGTTGCGGGTGACGAACGACTTGAGGATTTTCCCGGCAGTCGAGGGGACGACCTTGGCGACCACCTCGTTCGTCTCTCGGTCCTTGATCCCGGCCACCACGGTTTTCCCGACAGTGCCGCTCCCCGTGAGCGTCTTTCGCTTGGCGTTCGACATGTTCTTCCGCTTGCCTCCCACGAAGGTCTCGTCGGCTTCGACGGGGCCTTCAAACTCCGCGGCTATGCCCTCGTTCTGGGCCATCGCCTTGCGGATGCGGTGGGCGAGGAACCACGCGGTCTTCTGGGTGACGCCGAGGTCCCGGTGGAGCTTGAGGGACGAGACGGACTTGAGGCTGGTGAGCAGGAGGAAGTTGGCGAGCAGCCAGACCTGATACCCCAGCTTCGAGTGTTCCATCACAGTGCCCGTCTTGGTGCTGAACCTCCTTCTCCCGCAAGCCCTCTCGCGGCAGCGGAAGGGCATTGTCTTGTGCTTGCAGCCGGTCTGGACGTTCAGGGAACCGCACCTGGGGCAGCAGATGTCCCCTCCGGGCCAGCGCTGCTCGATGAACCAGTCCTCAGCGGCTTGGTCGCTGGGGAATTTCCTGAAAAACTCGATGAGGGTGATGCCTTTGCGGTACCCCTTGCCCGGTGACTTCCCTGCCTTCATGCCTCTATTCTACCATTATAGTGCCCATGATATGGGGTGGTTTTCGTGTTATATCGCTAAAAAGGGCCTAAAAACGGCCCCTCGGCGGACGCAGTGGTAAGATGATGGCATGTCAAGGGAAGAGCAGGAAAGGAATTGGGGAGACCTTCTCTTGAGAAGGCTGCGGTTGCGCCGGAAGGTAAAGTGCCTGTCGACAAAGATCAAGAAGGCGCACTCTGCCCTGTCTCGCACGGTGGAGACGTTGGATGGAAATCGGATCGGCTCCGAATTGGCCTCCTTGCCCATGTTCAGGAGGAATTTCCTCCAGGTCGGAGGCGACGATTTGCCCCGGAATCTGAAGGAGTACGAGCGGGCGGCCAATGAATTGGTAGACGTGGAGGCCCGCTTCGAGAAGGACCTGAAGCGCATCCTGGACACCGACGAACTCAGGCCCTACTGCTCGTAGCCCAGCCCCCCGTCCCGACGCGCTCGCGTGGCCAGCTACACTGGCTCCATGAAACGCGATATGGAACTCATCAAGAAGATCCTTGAGTACGTCGAGAAGCATGGCGACGGGAGCCTTGGAAGCGGGCTCACGCTCTCCTTGGCCGAAGTGGACGTTGTAATGGGCAGCCAGACCTACCCTTTTCCCGTGATGCACTACCATGCTTGGCTATGTGTCGATGCTGGCTTCGTGGAGGGCAACGTTCACCTAGACCCCACCTTCGCGACACAACTCTCCGCCCTCACATGGAGGGGGCACAACGCGCTCGACAAGCTACGCATAGGGCACCGGGACTTGGGAGCCCTCTAAGGGAGTTCCGCTCACCCTGGGCACTCACGTATATAATCCCCCCGGATATTGACGGAGACGCTCCTACAAAGTCTCCAAAGTGCCGGTGATCGCTAGCTGGTGTCGGTTGTCCCGCGAGATGGGACCGCCATCACAACTCGGATCCTAGTCCGGGCCTGCGGCCCCCGACTTGCCTTGCTCAACCGTAGTCCCCTTCTGCCGCAGCTCATCGTCTAGCGGTCGGCTCCGTCCCCAGTGGAAGAAGTGATCGCAAGGTACTCAGACCCAACGTGCTGCATGCAAGAGCGCTCGACGCTCCTGTCTCGGCCTAGAGGTCTTATTCCCCTTGCATGCCAGCAGGGAGGGGCGTTCGGCGAGCCCCGCGTTCGCACTGCAGCTCCTACCACACTTACATCTGGCTCCATCCCGGCCAGTGCCGGCCGCAGGAAACCTGATGCCCGCACACCACACATGAAACTACGCAGCGAAAGGCACGCTCGCAAGGTGCGTCCGGCGCACCCGAACGGCGATTCCCAAACCCTAGACTCCTCAACGCCGACTACCTATAGTCCAAACGCTTACCTCCGTACACTCGTGGAACCTCTCGTGGCCTACTCCGTTCGGATACCAAGGGTTTGGTCAAGCAATCTACATCGCGAGCCTAGCGAGACGCATTCGGATCGAAACCATCGATGAGAATGTCTGCCTGAATGACATCAGTTGGATCTGGCAGAGTTACGTCAGCTGGTACGTCCAACCGACGTCAGGGTTTCGGATAGCTGTCCTTCAACTCAACTCGAATGCGATATAGATCACTTGGTGTGTTTACGAGGTTC
The DNA here is from genome assembly GCA_965203925.1 of Bryobacterales bacterium. Classification (GTDB taxonomy): domain Bacteria; phylum Acidobacteriota; class Terriglobia; order Bryobacterales; family UBA6623; genus VXMF01. Next base: position 5,119,105 of record OZ241924.1, on the reverse strand, counting down.
CGCGACATCAAGAGAACATCCCTGGGATTACTGTGCCTCCAAAGTCCGTCAGCTTTTCGTGGCGGCCATTGTGGAGATACCATAGTTGGTGCTGGTCCAGCCCGAGCGAGTGCAGGATGGATGCATGAAAGTCCCTCATCGGGAACGGCTGCTCAATGGCCTTCAGGCCGAACTCGTCAGTTTCGCCAATCGTCTGGCCTCCGCGAACACCACCACCCGCGAACCACATGGTATAGCCGTGCGGATTGTGGTCGCGGCCATTCCCGCTCTCTGAAGTTGGAAGCCTGCCGAACTCCGCTCCCCAGATCACGAGGGTGCGATCCATGAGGCCACGCTGCTTCAGGTCTTCGAGCAGTCCTCCTACCGGAACGTCACTGTGTCCGGCCATCTTCTCGTGGTTCTGCTTAAGGTGCTTATGGGCGTCCCACTGCATGCTTATGGGCCCGCCACCGGAATAGATCTGCACAAAGCGGACGCCGCGCTCGATCAGGCGCCGGGCCAAGAGCAGGCGCGTGCCGAACTCTTGTGAACGCTCCAGATGGAGTCCATACATTTCCTTGGTGGCCGTGGTCTCTTGGGAGAGGTCGACAGCCTCTGGCGCGTGGGACTGCATCCGGAATGCCAGCTCGTAGGCAGAGATGCGGGCCTGCATCTCGCTATCGAGACCGGCGCCGTCCATTTCATTCATTGCCTGCAGCACGTCGAGCATCCTTCTCTGGCGGCGCAAGGTCATGCCTGGAGGCCGCTTGAGGTGAAGGATCGGGGTTGGGCCGGGACGCAGCAGGGTGCCTTGGTAGACAGACGGCAGGAAACCGGGGCTCCAGCAAGAGGTCCCTCCTTCTGGCGTCCCCTCAGGCTGCGGCATCACAACGTAGGCTGGCAGATTCTCGGATAGGGAGCCGAGCCCGTATGTGACCCACGAGCCGATGCTCGGGTGTGTGGCGAACAGTCGGCCGCTGTGCACCTCGTACATGGCGGGAGCGTGCACGACGCTATTCGTCACGAACGACCGCACGAAGCAGATGTCGTCAACATGTTTCGCGACCGTCGGGAACAGTTCTGAGACGGGCAGCCCGGCCTCTCCATATCGCTTGAACTTCCACGGTGACCCGAGGATCGGATTTGTGCCATCGGTGAACTGGCCCCCAACCTTGCCGAAGCTCTCTGGCATGGGCTCCCCGTGGCGCTGCTCCAGGAGCGGCTTAGGGTCGAACGTGTCCATCGAACTGGGCGCGCCGACGTTGAAGATGAAGATCACTGCGTCGGCACTGGCGTCAAAGTGGGGCTGCTTTGGGCTGAGGGGGCTGTCCGGGGATGCGCCCGAAGCGGTGCGCACCAACAGGTGCTGCAGGGCGATCGCCCCAAACCCATTGGCCGCTCCAAGCAGCAGGTCTCTCCTGGAGACGCCCTGCGAGGGCCTTGCTTCAGGGTCGGTACACAAACTCATTTCGATTCAGGAGCGCCAGGGAGAAGTCGTCCAATGCGGTCGGACCTGACTTCAGAAACTTTCGCGCGAGGGCTGCCTCCTCGGGAGTCGGTGGTCTCGCCAGCGTGAATTCGAAGGCGCGTTCCACTTGGCAGCGACGCCCCTCCCCCGCGCAGCTGGTCCGGATCCGTTCGGCCAGGGCTTGGGACTGGTCGACGATGAAGTCGCTGTTCAGCAGGCTCAGCGACTGCAGTGCGTGCGTCGACGTAGTGCGCACAGCACAGGATGTCATGGTGTCCGGTTGGTCGAAGTTTGCCAGAAACGGCAAACGGACTGTGCGCATGTTCAGCAGGTAGAGGCTACGCCGGTCGTGCTGGGACCGGTCCGGGGTCACTGGCCAGAGGTTGTCCGGCTCGGCCTCCGTGAAGATCAGGTCATAGACCTCTCGCTCGATTGGGATCCGGACGGGCTTGCCGTTGACGCTGCGGTTGAGCCTATCCGAGGCGGCCAGCGCGCTGTCCCGAATCACCTCGCCCTCTAGGCGCCGCCGGTTTGCCCTCCAGTACCAGAGATTCTCGGGGTCGGCCGCGGCACGCTTGGCATCTATGGCCGACGCCTGCCGATACGCGCTCGAGAGCAGAATCAGGCGGTCTATGGCCTTGATGCTCCAGCCTTCCGCCAATAGCCGCGTGGCGAGATAGTCGAGCAAGCCCGGATGGCTGGGCTGCCCCCCCAAGAGGCCAAGATTGTTCGGATCTGCGACCAATCCGCGGCCCATTCGAAACTCCCAGATCCGGTTCGCGATCACGCGAGCGGTTAGCGGATTCGCCGGGTCGGTCAGCCAGTTCGCCAAGGCTGCGCGGCGGCCATGCCCGCCTGCGGGAAGCTCCGCCCCTAAGGGGCCGATGACCCGCAGGAAGCCCGGTGCGACCGGTTCAGCCTTTCGGCGGTAGTCTCCGCCCCGGAGGACGTGGGTCTCGGGAGTCTCTTCTAGGCCGGCGACGCCGTAGGCGGCCGCCGGCGGGTCGGGTCTCTCCATCTCCAATGCGTGCAGCCGCTGCCTGAGGCCGGTTCGGCGAGACTTCACATCGTCAGGCATCAGAGGAACGATCTCGTACCAGACCGGCTTTATCAGGGCCGTTGCCTCTTTCGCGAGCCGCTTCTGGAGTTCGCTCCGCGACTCTTCGGGAACTTCCAGCGCCGCCCTGTGCTCTGGGTTCAGCCGCGACCGCTTGCGTGCACGCACCTGCTTTTGGAATGGCTCCTCGATCGCCTTGAGCGCTTCCTTGATCGGCTCCAGCCGGGCCTCGTGCTCCTTCAGGAGTCGCTCGTGTGCCGCAACCTCGTCGTCGCTCGAAACCAACACGTCCTTGAGCTCCGTCGCGGCGAAGAAAGACTCGAGCTGGTAGTACTCGCGTTGGCTGATGGGGTCGAACTTGTGGTCGTGGCACCTCGCGCACTGCACTGTGAGGCCGAGCAGGGCTTGGCCGACACCTAGGGCCATCTCGGTCAGCACTTCTTGGCGGGCCTCATCCTTGTCTTGGTTGCCGCCAACGATATGGCGTGGGCCTGCACCATTGAATCCGGTCGCGATGAGGGCTTCGCGATCTCCGGGATAGAGCTCGTCTCCGGCCACCTGTTCGCGCACGAATCGGTCGAAGGGCTTGTCCGTGTTGAAGGAATGCACTACGTAGTCGCGGAAGCGCCACCCATTTTCGCGGTAGCCGTCGCGTTCGAAGCCGTCCGTATCGGCAAAGCGCACCACATCGAGCCATTTCTGGGCCCAGCGCTCGCCGTAGTGCGGGGACGCGAGGAGCGAGTCGACCAAGCGGTCGTACGCCCACGGAGACCGGTCCTCCAAGAATGCCCTTGCCTGCTCCGGAGAAGGCGGCAGCCCAGTGAGGTCGAGGCAGACACGTCTGAGCAGACGATGCCGGTCAATAGGTCGCGAAGGTTCCAGCCCGTTCGCCGCCAGTCCCCGGCGAATGAACGCATCGACCGGGTTCGCGCTCCACCCGGACAGGTCGACAGGCGCAGCCGCGCTCTGGAGTGGTTGGAATGACCAGTATCCCTGGCCTGGTGCTGCTTCCTCTGCGGCGGCTCCACCAACGTCCGCTGCAGCGACCATCACGGCCAGCAGAGCGCAGACCGGCGCATGTGCCCGCACCACGGCGACCATTATAGGCTTGGATGCCGACATCAATTGCCTTGGTATGTGGCCGACACGGCATCGTAGTGGTGCTGAATGGCCCCTCGAATGGCCTCTACGACTTCCGGATGGCGAGCCGACACGTCGAAGCGCTCGTGCACATCGGTCGAGAGGTCAATAAGAAGGGGAGGATCGTGCTTCACGTGGTTCGCATACCCCCGCCAGCCAATCTGTTTCTCCGTGCCAAGCGACTCCCACGACTCGAAAACCAGCTTGAACTTCCCCAGCCGGGCGGCCCACAGGTTCCCAGGCTGGCCGTAATAGAAGAAGCGGTCGCGCGGGCTGGGCTCGCCCGCCAGCAACGCGCCGGACAGGTCGATCGAGTCGTAGCTTCTGTCTTCCGGCAGGTCCGCGCCCGCTACGGCTGCGACTGTGGCCAAGATATCCACGTTTACGCCGATGCCGTCTACCGTGCCGGGTGGGATCGTACCGGGCCAGTAGAAGATTCCGGGGACCCTGAGTCCGCCTTCCCAACCCGTGAGCTTGCCGTCGCGCAGCGCGCCTGCCGAGCCCCCGAGGTCGAAGTATGTCCGCCATGGGCCGTTGTCGCTACTGAACCAGAGAAGTGTGCTGGCAGAGATCTTCTCCCTGTCCAACGCCCGCGTGATCTCTCCGACCGACCAGTCGAGTTCCTCGACTACGTCCCCATAGAGCCCGGCATTGCTGTGCCCTTCGAACTGAGGTGAGCGATAGATCGGGACATGGGGCATGCTGTGCCCGAGAAACAGCAAGAATGGCCGGTCGGCGTGCTCTTCGATCCAGCGAACGGCCTCCTCGGTGTACCGCTTCGTCAAAGTGGGTTGGTACACGGGGGTCTCGATGGCCGATCGGTCCCGGTACAGCGAGATCGGAAAGTCCGAGCTCGTGGCGTGACGAATGTTCTCGTAGGTCCTCTCGAAACCGTCTCGCAACGGCGCGTCGTTGCTTCCCACCAGGCCGTAGAACGAGTCAAACCCTTGGTCCAGGGGATGTGCGCCGGTGTAGTCGAAGCGGGCGCTCAAGCCCCATTTGCCGATATAGCCAGTTGCGTACCCGAGGTCCTTGAGCATTTCCGCGATCGTGATCTCGGAGTCCGGGACGTCATCCCAAGTGTTCCGGCCTGTCTGGTGGATTCGGATCGGCATGCGCCCAGTCAGCAGCGCGACGCGGCTGGGGTTGCACATCGGTGCCGAGGCATAGAACGAGGTCCAGCGTTGACCCGCTTGGGCGATTCGGTCGATGTTGGGTGTCCGGATCAGCGGGTGTCCTTGAATCGAGAGATCGCCGTATCCGAGATCGTCCGCCAAGATCAGGACAAAGCTTGGCTGGGGAGCCTTCTCGGCCGGCGTGCAGGCCAGCCCACCCAGGGCGACGAGACTCGCGAGACAGGCCATCGGCCTGCTTGAGAGTCTGGCCTCGCGGGACGGGATCTTAAGGGACCGAACCATGGTCCCCAAAGCATTGCACGTCCTCCCATGTCACTTCGCCTTATCTGGGCGCCCTTCGGCGGAGGGGCGCAACCGAGTGGGGGTTGCGCGGGTGGTAACTTGAGTCTTGGGTTCGTGTCGCCGGGACGCACTCGGCTTTCGGACCGCAGGTCAGGCGATGGCCGAATCAGCCACCAGTAGCGTTCGGGTACCACTGTATTCGTGGGCGGCGGTCGGCCTGCCGCTGGGGCTGTTCGCTTGGCTTTGCAGCTTCGTGCCCGCGGTTTCCGCCGGCGAGTCTCGCCACTGGGAAGTCCAGTGGCTCCCCCAGCACGGCATCGCTCTGAGCTTCTTCGTTGATGGACTGAGCCTGCTGTTCGCATTGCTGATCACAGGAATCGGCACGCTGATATTCCTCTATGCCGCCGAGTACATGCGAGGGGCGCCGCAGATAGGGCGTTTCACCGCATTCCTAACTGCCTTCATGCTGTCAATGCTTGGCATCGTGCTCTCGGATGACTTGATCACTCTATTCATCGCTTGGGAGGTCACTGGAGTCACTTCCTTCTTGCTGATCGGCTACCGCCACGAGGAAGCGACCTCGCGCCGATCGGCGTGGCAGGCCCTGATGGTTACGGGGGCCGGAGGGCTGGCGATGCTGGCCGGTTTCGTTCTCCTTGGAGAAGCGGCGGGGACTTACAGCCTGAGGGAGATCTTGGCTCAACCCGGTGAACTGTCCGCCGACCATCGCTACCACTGGATCTTGGCGCTGGTGCTCGCGGGCGCGTTCACGAAGTCCGCACAGTTTCCCTTTCACTTCTGGCTGCCCAACGCGATGGCAGCTCCAACGCCAGTTTCTGCCTACTTGCATTCGGCAACGATGGTCAAGGCGGGCGTATTCCTGTTGGCGCGCATGGCGCCGGTGTTGGGAGGCACAGATGAGTGGACAACCACACTGGTGACCGTAGGCGCGGTCACGATGGTCTATTCCTCAATCGTGGCCCTGACGCGGACGGATCTCAAGCAAGTCCTCGCATACACGACGGTCATGGCGCTAGGGGCATGTGTGCTGTTCCTAGGTGTCCCCGCACAGACCATTGAGGGCGGTGTCTCCCCCGCCGCAGTTGCAGCGATGTGCTTTGTCCTCGTGCACGCGCTCTACAAGGCCGCACTCTTCATGGCAGCGGGAGCGATCGAACACTCCACCGGAACGCGCGACCTTAGACTGCTCGGCGGCTTGGGAACGAGGATGCGGTGGACTTCGGTCGGCATTCTGCTGGCATGCGTGTCAATGGCGGGTCTGCCTCCGACGATCGGCTTCATCGGAAAGGAAGCCCTTTACGGCAGCGCCATGGTTGCACCCTCCGGCACGGTCGCCCTTGTGGCGGTCCTGCTGGCCAGCGCGCTGATCGGGACGGTTGCCTTGGTCTTAGCCGGACCGCTGCTGTGGGGACGGCTCACACACGCTGCAGCCCGTGCGGAGCCAGCTCCTTGGCAGCTATGGTGCGGCCCGGCGATTCTTGGCGCGGCCGGCATCGTCGCTGGCCTCTTAGCGGGTCCTACTTTCGGCGCCTTTGTGCTTCCCGCAGCGGCCAGCGTGGGGGAATTGCCAGAACATTTCATCCCGACCCTGTGGCATGGATTCGGTCCTGAACTCCTGCTCTCGGTGGCCACTTGGGGCCTAGCCGCGCTCGTGTTCTGGAAGAGAAGGGCAGTGGCGAGAGTTATCTCAGGCACACTGTCGCGCATTCCGGTGACGGGGGATTCGGCGTACGACAAAGCCATGCACGGCATCGCCGCGAGCGCATCCGGGCTAACGGCCGTGCTGCAGTCGGGAGTTCACAGGCGCTACGTTGCCACCGTCTTCGCTTCGCTCGCTTTGGTCCTCGCGACGACTCTCGTCGTGCGCGACGCCGTTCACTTGCCCCAGCTGTTGCCTGCAGCCTCCTTCTTCGAGTGGATGCTCGGGGCTCTGATCGCGGCCTCGGCCCTGACCGTCATCTTCACCCGGTCTCGGTTGCTCGCGATCGGTTCGATCGGAGTGGTCGGCACGGCGGCGAGCCTCATCTTCCTCCTGTTCGGGGCACCGGATGTCGCGATGGCCCAGCTCATGGTGGAAACGCTGGTGGTGGTCATCGTTGCGATCGTGCTGCTGCGGCTGCCCAGCCTTCACTACGAGATCCGACAGGACCGCCCTCGACAGTTCCGGGATGCAGCCGTAGCAATCGCCGTTGGTGCGGCGACCACGCTTGTGTTGCTGGCTGTGATCAGCGAACCGCCACAGCGCTTCCTGACGGACTACTTTGAGCGCACTGCGGTCCCGGGCGCATATGGCCGGAACATCGTCAACGTGATCTTGGTCGACTTTCGCGCACTTGACACGATGGGTGAGATCACTGTTCTCTTCCTGGCTGGGTCGGCGGTGTGTGCGCTGATTCAGCGGCGCTCGCGGTACCGTCGGCTCCTGTCTGTGGTCGCGGCCAACGACACGGCCGCTCCAGAGACAGACTCGGGGTCCAGCCAGCGATGAACACCCTGATCCTCATAGAGACGGCGCGCCTGCTTTTCGCGCTCATCCTGCTCTTCTCCCTGTTCGCTCTACTGCGCGGCCACCACCAGGTCGGCGGCGGATTCGTCGGTGGGCTGATCGCATCGATGGCGGCTAGCCTGTATGTCTTTGTGGCCGATGCGGCCGACGTGCGCAGGCTCCTGCGGGCGGATCCACTCCGAATTGCGGCGGCGGGCCTCTCTTTGGCGATCCTGTCGGGCCTGGTCGGCATGTACATCAAGGGCAGCTCTTTCCTCACCAGCGTCTGGGTTGAAGTCCTGGGGGTCAAGGTCGGAACTCCGTTGCTCTTCGACTGCGGTGTGTACTTGGTGGTTGTCGGTGCCGTCCTGACATTCGTCCTAGAAGCGAAAGAGCCGGTTGTGCCCTCTTCGGACAACAGTCGGCCGATCGGCCGGGAGTGACTGGATGGACACGATCATCGCAGTACTCGTGGGCGTACTCATGGCAACCAGCGTGTACCTGATGCTTCGGCGTAACCTCGTGCGGTTTGTGCTCGGCGTGGCGCTGATCTCACACGCCGCGAACTTGCTTCTTTTTGTCTCCGGCGGCTTGGCCGGTGCCGATCCGCCCCTGATTCCAATTGGCGCCAACCTTCCGGCAGAGGACGTCTCTAACGCGCTCCCTCAGGCGCTGATCCTGACAGCGATCGTGATCTCGTTCAGTGTGTTCGCGTTCCTGATGGCGCTGGCCTTCCGGGTCTACGAGAGCCTTGAGACCGTCGATCCGGATGCGATGCGAGCAGCTGAGCCGGTCCGCGCCTGGAGACCGCGGTCGTCCCGAGGCACTGGGGGGACGGGATGAACGCGCTGTTGATGTCTCCGATCGTCTTACCCTTGGCGACCGGGGTGGTAGGCCTCGCGATGCGTCCCTATCGGCGCGGGCAACAGGTGGTCAGCCTCCTTGCTTCAGCGGCGCACTTGGCAGTCGCGGGAGCGCTGCTGAACGCCGTGTGGCGGGATGGCATTCAGGTGGACCAAGTGGGGGGCTGGCCCGCGCCCTACGGGATCACGCTGGTCGCGGACCATCTCAGCGCCACGATGGTGATGATCACTGCCATCATGCTGCTCGCGACGGTCGTGTACGCCTGCTGCGACGTTGCTGAGGATTCGCTGGTGAAGGACATCCACCCGCCCCTGCAGGTCTTGGCCGGCGCAGTCTGCGGGGCGTTTCTCGCCGGGGACATCTTCAACCTGTACGTGTGGTTCGAGGTAATGCTGATCGCTTCACTAGCGCTGCTGATCGCCGGTGCGAGCAAGGAGCAGTTGGACGGGGCAGTCAAGTATGCGGCGTTGAGCTTGGTAGCGACAACGCTGTTCTTGGCGGGCATTGGGCTGCTGTACGGCCTGACCGGAACGCTGAACATGGCGGACTTGCACGTTCGCGTCCAAGATGTGGAGAACACGGGCCTGGTGACCGCCGTGGCCGTGGTGTTCATCGTTGCATTTGGGATCAAGGCAGCCGTATTCCCACTCTTCTTCTGGCTGCCGGCCAGCTACCATACCCCGAAAGTCGCGGTCTCGGCGATCTTTGCGGGGCTGCTCACGAAGGTTGGCGTCTATGCGCTCATCCGGCTCTTTACGCTCGTGTTCACGCTTGACGTGGGGTACACCCACACGATCCTGCTGTGGATCGCTGCGTTGACGATGCTGACCGGTGTGTTGGGGGCGGCCTCGCACAATGATCTGAGACGGATCCTTTCGTTCCATATCGTCAGCCAGATCGGCTACATGATTCTCGGCCTGGCGCTGTACACGCCCCTGGCACTGCTGGGAGCGGTCTTCTACGTCGTGCACCACATCATCGTCAAGGCCAACCTGTTCTTCGTCGCTGGCGCTTTGCGCCGGTTGGTCGGCGCTTCCGATCTGCGCGATCTCGGTGGCGTGTACCGAGAACGGCCCTTGCTGGCGCTGCTATTCTTCGTACCGGCGTTCTCTTTGGCGGGCTTCCCTCCGCTTTCCGGTTTCTGGGCCAAGCTCTTTGTGATCAAGGCCTCTCTGCAGGCCGGGCAACACCTCGTTGCGGGGGTGGCGCTGTTCGTCGGGCTTCTGACAATGTATTCCATGACAAAGATCTGGGTGAACGGGGTCTGGAAGCCCAGACCAGAGTCGACTCCGGTGCCCGACGAGGTCCGTCGGCCGCTCCGTGTTGCCTTGCTGGGTCCGATCGTCGCCTTGGCATCCCTCACCCTGACCATAGGCGTGGTCGTCGAGCCCTTCTATGCTCTGGCGGAGCGCGCTGGCCACGAACTCACGAATCCAGATGTCTACGTGGAAGCTGTTCTGGGGCGCGGTGGAGAGGATGTCCCGGTGGCGGAGGCACTCCCCGCCCAATTAGGGCTGCGATGACGAGCCTCTTTCGCTACAACTTGCTGCTGGCAGTTGGCTGGTGCGCCCTATTAGGCGAACTGAGCGTGCCAAATCTGGTGGTGGGATTCCTTGTCGGTTTTTTGGCGCTGAGCATTTCCGGGCCCATGTTCCGCGGCACTGGAGGGTACTTCACCAGTTTCTTGCGCTACGGTCGGCTGGCCCTGTACTTCGCTGTGGAGTTCTTTGTGTCGAGCATGCTCGTGACGTGGGATGTGCTCACTCCCAAGCACAAGGCGACCCCGGCGATCGTCGCCATCCCGCTCGATCTGGAACATCCACTCCAAATCACGACCCTCGCAAACTTGGTCTCCCTGACGCCGGGCACGCTTAGCCTCGACGTTAGCCCCGACCGCAAGACACTCTATGTGCACGCCATGTTCGTGCGAGACCCGGAGGAGACCCGGCGGGCGATCAAGAACGGTCTTGAGAGACTTGTGAAGGAGGCAATGCGATGAGCGGACTCGGGCAGCATTCCGCCGTGCTGGCATGGGCCGTCGACATCAGCGCCGTGCTTGTGCTCCTGTCCCTCTTGGCGGCGTTCATTCGCTTGGCCCTCGGACCGACGCTGGTGGACCGCGTTGTCTCGGTGGACTTGATCACCGTTCTGGCTGTGGCGGTGGTGGGGATGGTGGCGATCGCCGCCGATCAGGCGGCATTCCTCGATGTCGCAGTTGCGACCGCTCTTGTGGCCTTCTTGGCAACGGTGGCCTTTGCTTGGTACGCCAACCGCAGGGCGGACCAGTTTCGCGAGCGTGACAAGAAATTGGGAAAAAAGGGGGAGTGGTGATGTCCGACGCGGGTTCACTGCGGGACTGGGTCACCGGGCTCTTCTTGGTCAGCGGGGCCTTCTTCCTTTTTGTCGCCAGCTTAGGAGTGCTTCGTCTGCCGGACGTCTTGATCCGTATGCACGCGCTGACGAAAGCCGGGGCGCTGGGAGCCGGCCTGACATTCGTTGCGTGCGCTGTTCACTTTGGGCAGGTGGGGAGCGTTTCGGTCTCTGGCCTGACCGTGCTTTTCCTGCTGCTGACCGCTCCGGTCAGCGGCCACGCTATCGGGCGCGCGACCTACCGGTTGGGCGTACCTTTGTCGAAGGCCACGCATGTGGACGAGTGGGAGGGAAAGTACAAGCCGGACAAAGCCAGCGGCCGCCATTCATCGTGATTCTGGGGGCAGTCCGCCACCCGCTGTGGGAAGCGGGGGTGGCCGGCGTTCGCCAATCGAGCAGAATGCCCGCGGGACAAGTTCAGGCGCTTGGTGCCTCGGGCAGGGTATGGTCCGCCGATTCGTGAGGAGCACACACTCTTGGATCGAGTCGGGAACGGTGCTGGCCATGGGGGTACTTCGAGGAATCTGGCAAGCTCGACCGCTGATTCGGCCGGCCAAGCTCAATGACTGCCCGGCCGCTCGGGATTGCGAGGCCGCCCGTTCCGGTCGCACTCAGGGCGGTGGCCGATTCACTCGAGTCGCCGGATCCTGATCTTCCGGAAGGCGACGAGGCCGCCGTGGTCCTGCAGTACGATCCTTCCGGAACGGGCTTTCGCAAAGCCCGGCGATCGCCCGGACGCTCGCACGCGTTCCAGGAAGTCGTCGCTCTCACAGTCGAACTCGGCGATCTTCTGCCCGTTCATCCAGTGCTCGACGTGCGATCCGCGGGCCACGATGCGCATCGAATTCCACTCTTCGGGCGGCGCTCGCGCCCCTTCGGGCGGCGCGTACAATCCGTATGCGGCTCCGGCCTTGCGGACTGCGAACTTCTGCGATGCGGGCCGGGCATTGTCTGCTATCTGGTACTCGATCGCCACCTCGGCCGGGTTGCCGGTCCCTTCGAAGCGGTAGAAGACGCCAGAGTTGCCCTGGGGTCCGACCATCCACTCGAGCCGGAGCTCGAAGTCCGCGTAGTCGGCCAATGTGCCGAGGCTTCCGGGGCGCCCTTGCACGGTGAGGGTGCCGTCCCGCACTTGCCACGATCCGGTGGAGTCCTTTCGGGCCAGCAGCGACCATCCGTTCAGCGATTCGCCGTCGAAGATCGGCTCGAATCCGGGCTCCGCGGCCATAGCCAGACAGGACGCCGCGAGCGCCGCGATCAATGTCCTCACAGCTCGTGGACCTCCTCGGACTCCGGGTCAAAGGCCATTGCCTTGTTTCTGCGGTGTGCCTCTACCCCGAGGCTCACGGCCACTTGGGAACGGTAGCCTAGTTCGCCGTCAAGGGGCGCAGGCTTGCGCGTGCGAATGGACTCTAGGAAATAGTGGCGGAAGGACTGTGTCGGGGGGGCCTTGATCCGCAACGACGGTCTCACGGAACGGGCAGCCTCGCGCTCCTCGAACACAGCTTGGAAGTATGAGTCACGTGCGTCTCCCCGCCGCGTGATCTCGGGGTGGGTACTTGCGTCTTCCTCGTATCGATCCTTCCATCGTGGGTCTGCAAGCAGGCTTGCCACGAGCTGGCGCTTGCGCCGCTCGGGCAGGGCCGCGAACGCTGTGCGGCGAACTGGACGGCGCTCTTCGATCCACTCGCCGAGACCTGCAAGTCCAGAGGCCTCGACACGCTCCCTGAACCCTTCTACGTAGGGCTCCTCGGGAACCAGCGTCAGGTGGTCCGGCCTGAGGTGGTTGCCCCCGAAGTGGATGTTCGCCTCCCGACCGCGGACAACGATTGGAAGTTCGACGGAATTCTGCAGCGAGCCGGAGCACACGAGTGTGTGCCGGCCCGGAAAGTCGAGAGCGATCACGAACACGTCAGGGACCTCCATGACGGATTCGGGCGTTCCGTAGTTGCCTCCGGCCGAAACGGCACGGATGGGGAACTCCCTGCCTAAGACGTGGATGAGGGGGGTGACGTGGTGGTAGTAGAGATCGGTGGCGATGCCTCCGGAGTAGTCGCGGTACCTGCGCCAGCGGAAGAACCGCTCCTTCGAGAAGGGCCGCTTTGGCGCGCTGCCCAGAAATGCCTCCCAGTCGAGGTTGTCGGGGCTCGCGCTCTCGTCGATCGCGTAGTTGAACGGCGGCTCACGCGTGTTCCGGCTGCGGCTTGTCTGGCTCCAGAGGATCTTGCCGAGCAGCCCTGCCTGCACGAGACTTCTTGCCGGTTCCCAGATCCCGTGGGCCATGTGCTCGCTGTCCACGGCGAGGATCCTGCGCGTCTCGCGTGCAGTCCTGACCATTTCGCGCGCCTCTGCGATGGTGAGGCTCATGGGCTTCTCGACATCAACATCCTTGCCGGCCCTCATGGCCGCGATGGCCATTGGGGCGTGCCAGTGGTCAGGGGTGCAGATGATGACCGCGTCGACGTCCGGATCGTGGATCAGATCCTCGAATCGGCGGTACCCTTGAGCCCCGGTCTGTGTGACTCCTGCGTCGAGTCGGGGTGCGTAGATGTCGCAAACCGCCGTGATCCTCGAGTCCGGTCGCTGGGTGAACTCTTGGAGGTGACCTCTTGAAATGTTCCCGAGGCCGATTATGCCAATGCCAATCGAGTCATTCGCCCCGCGGATTCGAGCGTACGATGCAGCGGTGGCGGCGATTGCGGCCCGGGTTGTGAATGCGCGCCGGGTGACTGAGTCCATTGCCCGCATTCTATCCGAGGAATCTCTCTTCACGGACGTTCGCCCGCCGAAGCGTGCTCTGGCATGCGGTTCGGACCGACCTTTGGGTGCGCCTCTATAGGCGAGGTGCCCGACAGGCTGTAGTCATACGGTCCGTGTGCGACACTCCTATTTCGCATCGCTGGCGGACTAAGGAGCACGACGGATGGGCAAGGTGGCCGGATCAGGTCCTCAATGGCTGGGCCGCCGCCTGCAATGGATGCGATTCGGGCCGCATGTTCTGGTCTTGGCCCTGCTCGCGGTGGAAGCGGCCGATGCCCAGTCAGCCTGCCAGCCTGGGTCGTCTCTGGAATTCGGCGGTGTCATTGGTCGCACGGCCGATGATTCCGAGCCTTCCTCAGTCCCAGTAGCGAAACCGCCCCAAGGAAGCCCAAACGTCGTCTACATCGTTCTGGACGACACCGGCTTCGGGGATCTTGGATGCTACGGAGCCGAAGTCTCGACTCCCAACATCGACACCCTGGCGAATGGCGGCCTGCAGTTCACGAACTTCCAGTCAAAGGCCGTCTGCTCGCCGACCAGGGCGTCCCTGCTGACCGGTCGCAACGCACACTCGGTAGGCATGAAGGAGCTGCCCGGGGCCGACCAAGGGTATCCGCACACCCGCGGACGCGTCTCGCCTACGGCGGCGACGATCGCGCAGATTCTTAGCAGGAATGGCTACAGCACGTTCGCGGTTGGGAAGTGGCACTTAGTGCCGCCGGAAGACATGAAGCCGGGCGGGGAACGAACGCACTGGCCGTTGCAGAAGGGCTTCGACAGGTTCTACGGATTCCTGTCCGGGTGGACCGACCAGTACCGGCCGGACTTGGTGGCCGATAACCATTCCATCCCGGCACCTCAACGTCCGGGCTACCACTTCTCGGAGGACATCGTTGACCAGGCGATGGCCATGCTCGGAGGAAAGCAGGACTCCAACCCGGACAAGCCGTTCTTCCTGTACGTAGCGTTCGGAGCGACCCACGCCCCCATTCAGGTCCCTAAGCGCTACATCCGGAAGTATGCCGGAGTGTTTGACGATGGTTGGGACGCAGTCCGGCAGCGGCGCTATCAGCGGCAGCTGGAGCTTGGGGTCATTCCCGACGGGTCGGTCCTGCCGCCACGCAACCCCGGTGATCCCGCTTGGTCGGACTTGACCGACCGGGAGCGCCGTGTGTACTCCCGATTCATGGAAGCGTATGCCGGCTTCACAGAACACACTGACGACCAGATCGGCAGGCTTGTGGATTTCCTCAAACAGAGCGGCGAGTTTGAGAATACGCTGATCGTGCTGTTCTCGGACAACGGGGGTGCGCCGGAGGCGGGCGTCAAGGGCAACTTCGCACGGTCGTACAGGGACCGGACGACTGTCGACGAGATGTACGAGCGGCTCGACCAGCTCGGCGGTCCGAGCACGCAACCGCTGTACCCGAGGCCATGGGCAATGGTGTCCAGCACACCCTTCAAGTACTACAAGCTATGGCCGTTCAATGGCGGCGTTCGGACTCCCATGATCGTCTCGTGGCCCGACCGGATCCAGAGGACAGGCCTGCGCGCACAGTTCATCGACGTCATCGACATCACGCCGACAGTGCTTGATTACGTCGGTATTGAGGTCCCCACGGTCTTCGACGGGATCTGCCAGATGCCCGTGCACGGCAAGAGCGCTCGCGCGATGTTCGAAGATGCGAGTGCGCCGGCACCAAGGGACACGCAGTTCTTCGAGCTGTGGGGCAGCCGAGGGATCTATCACAGGGGTTGGAAGGCCGTCGCTTTCCACACTCCGGGCTCGGACTTCGAATCGGACCACTGGGAGCTATACAACGTCTCTGAGGATTTCACCGAAGCGAACGATCTGGCGGGGGCCCATCCGGAGAAGCTGCGGGAGATGCAAGAGCTCTGGTGGGCGGAGGCCGCCAAGCACGGGGCGCTGCCCCAGTTGGAAGCTGTTCGCTTTCGGCAGCGCACCTACGACCAGATATTGGCGAATCCGCTGCCGTAGCCGGGGCAGCCCTGGCCGCCACTGTCGCGGCCTGTTATCGAGACCATGAACATCACCACCGCGACGGTCACTAAGACCGCGGCGCTCTGCTGCATGGTCGGATTGGGGGCTTGCGGCGAGAAGTGGGCAGAGGACGCGTCCGGAGACTTTCGTCTAGTCACCAATCTTGGCGGCAAGACGTTGGGATACGACCCAACCTCCGGAGTCACGCTGCTGACGGTCGACCGGCTTGCCTTCAAGGACCTGAACCGGAACGGGGCGCTCGAGCCGTACGAGGACTGGCGACTTCCATCGGGGGACCGAGCAAAGGATCTCGGCTCGAGGATGAGCGTCGAACAGATCGCCGGCCTGATGCTCTACAGTTCGCACCAGGCCGTGCCCTCCGCAGGTGGGTTCTTCGGTCGAGCCACCTACGGCGGGATGCCCTACGGGGAGAGTGGTGCAAAGGCATGGGACCTCACTGATGACCAGAAGCGCTTCCTGACCGAGGACGGCGTGCGACACGTCCTGATCACGTCGGTAGAGAGTCCGGAAGTCGCCGCCCGCTGGAACAACAACGTCCAAGCGCTGGTGGAGGGCTTGGGATTTGGGATTCCCGTCAACACGAGCTCTGATCCTCGCCATCGTGCCCGTGTCGAGTTCGAGTTCTTGGTCGGCGCCTCAAGGGCAGTCTCCATCTGGCCGGACGCGATCGGGCTCGCGGCCACATTCGATCCCGAGACCGTCCGGAAGTTTGGGGACATTGCATCCCGGGAGTACCGAGCCTTGGGCATCGCTACGGCACTCTCGCCGCAGATCGACTTGGCCACCGATCCGCGGTGGTCGCGCTTCAGCGGAACGTTCGGCGGGGACCCTGCCTTGGCGACGGAGATGGCCCGCGCGTACGTTGACGGGTTCCAGACATCCGTCGGTGATGCGGCATTGGAGGGCAGCTGGGGTCTCGACAGCGTGAACGCGATGGCCAAGCACTGGCCTGGTGGCGGGAGCGGCGAAGGCGGCCGGGATGCGCATTTCTCGTACGGCAAGTACTCTGTGTACCCGGGCGGAAGCTTCGACCTTCACCTGCGGCCGTTCAGCGATGGGGCCTTCCGGTTGGAAGGCGGCACGGGCCAAGCGTCCGCGATCATGCCGAACTACACGATCTCCCACGGGCACGACGGCGGCGAGAAGGTCGGTAGTGCGTTCAGCAGGCACGTGATCGCAGACCTGCTGCGGGAGCGGCACGGCTTTGACGGGGTGGTCTGTACGGACTGGGGAGTGACGGCCGACTACGCCGGCGTGGACCGGTTCGGCGCCTCGCCATGGGGAGTCGAAGGCCTGACCGAGGGCGAGCGGCACTACAAGGCACTCGCTGCGGGAGTTGACCAGTTTGGTGGCAACAACGATGCCGGACCAGTGCTGGAGGCCTATCGGATGGGAGTTGCCGAGCGCGGGGAAGCAGAGATGCGACTGCGGTTCGAGGAGTCGGCTGTGCGGCTGCTGAAGAACATCTTCCGTGTGGGCTTGTTCGAGAATCCGTATCTGGATGCGGAGCGCACGAAGGCCACCGTCGGCCATCCCGACCACATGGCTGCCGGCTACGACGCACAGGTCAAGTCCCTAGTGCTGGTCAAGAATCGTGGTGGCGTCCTCCCGATTGCAGAGGGGGCAAGGGTCTATATCCCCAAGCGTCACGTGCCCGCAGGCCGGACCTTCTTCGGAATGGTCACGCCGGCACGTGTCGAAGACGGTCTCGACGCTGAGATCGCGGCGAAGTCGTTCGGGGTTGCGACCACTCTCGACGACATCGACGCCGCCGTTGTGGTCATCGAGAGCCCGAAGTCGGGCCCTGGCTACGACGCCGCCGACGCTAGGGCCGGAGGGAACGGCTATCTGCCGAGAACGTTGCGATTCCGTCCCTATACCGCGGCGCACGCCCGAGCCGAGAGCATCGCTGGAGGGGATCCGCTGGAGAGATTCACCAATCGCTCCTACCGCGGCAAGCGGTCGGCGGCGTCGAACGTCGCAGATCTCAATTCAGTTCTGGACACCCGCCAGGAGATGCCGGACAAGCCGTTGATTGTGGTTCTCAAGGCCACGAATCCAACGGTCGTGTCGGAATTCGAGCCGACCGCCGATGCGATCTTGGTGAGCTTCGGTGTGCAAGAAGAGGCGATCCTTGACGTGCTGGTTGGCAGGGCCGAGCCTTCCGGATTGTTGCCGATCCAGATGCCGGCCGACATGCGCACCGTGGAGGAACAGGCCGAGGACACGCCGCACGACATGCGTGTCCATGTCGACTCCGAGGGGAATGCCTATGACTTCGGGTTCGGACTCGACTGGGGCGGGGTGATCGATGACGACCGGACAAAGCGCTATCTCAGCAGTTCTCAGCTCCAGGAATAAGGCAGCCGCGGATCCCGCGTTTATTGCCATCGACACGTTCGCAGTGTGCCCAACACCGCGGCGTGTTGCTGTCCGCGTTCTAGTTGAAACAAGGGCTGCGTCACCCGCACGTTCGCTCTCCAGCAGTCACTCCTAGTCGAGGGCAGCGGTAACTGGAGATAGGTGTTCCTCCGAATGTGGCTGAGGACGAGTTCGGGAAGGTCGTGAGAACTGGGGAAGGCTAGTCCGAGACCGGCCTCGACGGGCCGTTGCTCGCGCACCCCGACGGCAGAGGTCGGTATGCTCTCCCCGGCTCGATGACACACTTTCGCCCGTAGTCCCCTGAGCCCCGCGCAGGGCTGCGGAGGTACGCCCTGCCGCATTGGAGGTGGGGCTGGGCTATGGCGGGCAGCAACCGACAGACCATGGCTGCAGCGCTCGCGGTCAGCTCCGCGCGACGACATCACACCCGGGAAGTCGGCATCCAACCCCACGCCTTTCTCGAACGGTTACGTGGCTGATATGCCTGTTCGGCGTGGGTCTTGTGCAGACGGACACCTAGAACGCGTCCCTTTCCGATGCACGGATTGGGTCTGGATTCACTTACGAGGACATCGTCATTGTTGCTCGCACCGGTTGATTGTGCGAGCGGCCGACGGGGTCTCTTCCCTGCCAAGCATTGGCTCAGAGGTGACCAGCGATATGGCCTGAGTCTACTTTTGCACTTGGGTCGACATCTCGTTGACGTAGGGGAGCCAGACTGCATGAGGACTAGTGCCAAGGGCTTCGTGACGGCGTGGCTATAGTAGGGCTCTTGCTTGGCCTCCGACACGCCGTCCTTTCCGGCACGGTTCTAGCTTTCTTGAACGGCTGTGCTACTGCGCCCCAAGAGGTCGGGCGCCACGCGCTCCTTGAGGAGTGCGGACCTGAGGACGCCCTCTGTGCAACGGTCCGCGTCTTTGAGGACCGCGAGCGGGCGTCCGGCGGTACGATTGACTTGCAGGTCGTCGTGTATCCGGCCAGGAGCCGAGACGCTGAGCCAGACCCCGTGTTTTTTCTGGCCGGCGGTCCGGGACAAGCGGCAGCCGAGACCAGTTCGCTGGTCGTGGCAATGCTGGACCGCGTTCGCCAAGACCGTGATGTGGTGTTTGTCGACCAGCGAGGCACGGGCGAGTCGAACGGCCTTCCCTGTGACCTGGAATCGGATGACCTTCAGTTGCTTGGATCCACCGATCATGCTCTAAAGACCATTCGAGAATGCCTTGAGGGCTACGACGCCGACTTACGGTTCTATACAACCCCGGTCGCGATGGACGACCTAGATGAGGTCCGCGAGCAGCTCGGTTACTCGATGATCAATCTGTGGGGTGTGTCTTACGGGACGCGGGCGGCATTGGTCTATCTGCGGCGGCACGGCGAGCACGTTCGGAGCGCGGTGCTCGATGCGGTCGCTCCGCTCGGGATGAAGTTGCCCGCCTCTTTTGCCGTGGACGCGCAGCGTGCCCTCGACCTCACGTTCGACGCTTGCGAGGCTGAGGATCGCTGCCACAAGAGATTCCCCGACTTGCGGCTCAAGTTCGGCGACTTGCTGGACCGCTTGGAGCGGCAACCTGTGATTGCACAGGTGAGGCATCCTCGAACCGGAGAGGACGAGCGAGTCGAACTGTCGAGAGATGTTGCCACTGGAGTGCTGCGGGCGGCACTCTACAGTTCCGCGACGGCTTCGCTCGTCCCGCTGTTGATCGACCAAATGCATGGCGGAGACTTCAATGGCGTGCTAGCACTAGCTGTCGGTGGAGTGCTTCCTGCTGAGGCGAAGAACTACTGGGGGATGTTCTATTCCGTCATCTGCGCAGAGGACATACCATGGATCGACGATCAGGAGTTACGCCGGGATGCGACGGGAACGTTCCTGTCCGATTCAACGGCGGACCTGTTTGAGGGAGTCTGCTCGGGCCGGGAATGGGGAGTCGTCGCAGAGGACTACCACGAGCCCGTGCGCTCCGAGGTTCCGACGCTCGTGCTCTCGGGCAAGCTCGACCCAGTCACTCCGCCGCGTTGGGGAGACATGGTGGTGGAGTATCTTTCGAACGCTCGCCATGTCGTTGCCCCCGGCCTTGGCCACGGTACGGGTGCCATGGGCTGCGTTCCTGACTTGATCGAGACGTTCCTTGGCGACGCTGATGCCTCCGCGATTGACGCTGCGTGCGTGCAGGAGCTCAAGAGGCCTCCGTTCTTCGTGACCCACGGGGGACCTGCGATGACCGGTGCCCAGTGATCGAAGTCCACGATCTCAGAAAGAGATTCGGAGATGTGATTGCCGTGGACGGAATCTCGTTCCGGGCGAAGGACGGAGAAGTGACGGCCCTGCTAGGTCCGAACGGAGCGGGAAAGACAACGACGCTTCGGGCCATCTACAGTCTGATCAAGCCTGATAGCGGACATGTCTCAATCGATGGAATCGACGTCGTTGCGAATCCCATGGCGGCCCAGAGGCGCATCGGGGCACTGCCAGAAGCGCGAGGCGCATATCCACGGCTGACTGCTCGCGAGCACGTGCGGTACTTTGCCCAGCTTCAGGGACTGAGCAAACGCGATTCGGAGCAACGCTGCGAGGATCTGATCGAACGCCTAGGCATGGGCGAGATCGCCGATCGGAGGACCGAGGGGTTCTCGCACGGAGAGCGGACCAAAGTTGCACTGGCCAGAGCCCTCGTGCATGGTCCGCAGAACGTCCTGCTGGACGAGCCGACGAGCGGCCTTGACGTAATGAGCACGCGGGCAATCCGGGCATTGGTCCGCCACCTGAGCGGTGAAGGGAAGTGTGTCCTCTTATCGAGTCACCTCATGCACGAGGTCGCGGCGGTCTGCGATTCGATCGTGATTGTCGCCGATGGAAGGGTCGTCGCTCGCGGCACAGCCGACGACCTGCGAGCGGCGACGGGTTGCGAGAGCCTCGAGGATGCATTTGTCTCATTGACGGCGGCTGGCGGAGCCACAGAATGAAGCACTTTTTCGCCTCGCTCACCGTCGTGCTTCGCAAAGAGTTGATCGATGGCCTGCGAGACCGGCGCTCTATCCTATCCGCCCTCGTGCCCCTAGCCATCATTCCCCTCCTGATCTTGTTCAGCTTCGACGCCCTCTCCGACGAGATTGAGCAGGCGAGAAGAATCAAAGTACCCGTGGCCGGAGCCGAGCAAGCGCAGGCGCTGATCGACTGGCTGGACCAGCAATGGGGCGTCGAGATCGAGACCGGCATACGCGAGCCTCGCCTCGCCGTGCGCGAAGGCGAGCACGATTTCGTGCTGGTCGTGCCGGAGGACTTCGGCACGAGGTTCGAGGAGGCGCGATCAGCAGAACTTGAGATCGTCGTCGATAGCTCCGAAACGGGGGCCCGGCTGGCCGCTGGACGCCTTAGGACTCTCATCCGGGCATATGCCCAGCAGGTCTCCGCCCAGCGGCTGATTGCCCGCGGAGTCAGTCCGGAGCTGATGCGTCCCTTGCCTGTCGAGACGATCGAGCTCGCGAGCAGCCAAGAACAGGCGGCGGTAGCGTTCATGTTCATTCCGATCCTTCTGCTCGTGATCGCCTTCGTAGGCGGCCAGCAAATCGCGATCGACTCGACGGCAGGTGAGAGGGAGCGCCTGTCGCTGGAGCCGCTCCTGCTCAACCCGGTGCCCCGTCTATCGATTGTGGGCGGCAAATGGCTGGCTTCGTTTTCTTTCACAGGGGCAAGCTTGGTGATGACAGCCGGAATGCTGATGATCGTGCTCGACCGTTCCCCTATGCAGCGAGTCGGTATTGACCTCGACGTCGGCCTACCGGAATTCGCCAGCATGCTTGCTGCCGTGCTTCCGCTGGCAATGTTCGGCTCTGCGCTTCTGCTGTCCGTTTCGACACTTGCTCGGTCATACAAGGAAGCCCAGACCTACGCCTCCTTCCTGGTTTTGGCACCGATGCTCCCGATGATGCTGTCCGTGGGGTCTCCAATCGAGCCAGCGCCGTGGAAGCTGGCCGTACCGCTGCTTGGCCAGCACATCCTACTCACCGATGTCTTGGAGGGCAAGAACCCTGAGCCACTCTCGCTCGTGATCGCCTCAGCTGCTACGGTGGCCGCGGCTGTCCTGTTCCTGGCCGTCACCGCGCACCAGTTTCGCCGGGAGAAGATCGTGTTCGGCCGCACTTCCTAAGTGCTCATTGGCCTCTCAGGGGCAAACCAGAGCACGGGAACGGCCTTCCGTATCGGGCTTGTTCCCAAAGGGACGAGACGCAACCAGGGTGTCGCTCAATCTCCGCCTAAGTGGGCTCCCAGAGTTCTGGCGGGTCGGGGTCGGGCCAGTTGGATTGCGGAGTCGCGAGATGCCGCCCGGTGATTTCGGAGGCAACGCGAGGCGGGATCGGGAGTGACTCAATGTGGCTTGCAGGGGCGGGTTGGCGCGGGCCGGATCTGGCTCTTGTGTTTGAGTCCTTCCAAACGGCGGGTGCGCATGGACCGTAGGTCTACAGCCGTGAGTGACTCGCTTGGTCGGCTACGGCACGAACCCCAAGGAATTCATGCCCGGTCTGGAACGCAGCAACTCTCGGGCGGTGTCGTTGCAGCGGGCGAGAATGATCCAAAGAAGGCTGGTCTTATGCCGCGGGTCGTTCCGACGGACGCTTCCATCCGGCTTGGCAAGGTGTGAGAAGATCTTGGCTTGCAGTTTGCGCGGGCTGCAGTCCTGCTTGTTTCGGCCAGTCTGCTCGGTGCGCCAGACGCCGAGGACCCCAGCCCGCCCAAGGTACACGAGCCGAAGGACGGCCCTGCCGCTGAGGCCGAGCGCCATCCGGAGGTGACCCGCCACCGTAGCCCACGAGCGCTCCCTAATGGGGCCGTTACAGAGGACTGGCCCGGCTTTCTGGGCGTCCGCGGCGAACCCGTCTCGCGGGAGACCATGCTTCTGCGGGACTTCGGCGCTACCGGCCCCCGGTTGCTATGGGAACTGGCCAAGGGTACGGGTTACAGTTCGCCGTCGATCCAGGGCGCGTATTTGGTGTACATGCACAGAGTTGGTTCTCAGGAGGTAGTTGAATGCCTGAAGCCCTCGACAGGGGAGCGCTACTGGAACTACCGTTACGCGACCGACTTCGAAGACCGCTACGGCTACAACAACGGCCCCCGCGCCAGTCCCGTCATCAACGAAGGGCACGTCTACACATACGGGGCCCAGGGCAAGCTACACTGCCTCACCCTTGAGACAGGCCAGCTGGTCTGGAAGCGCGACATCGCGAGCGAATTCTCCGTCCCTCAAGACTTCTTCGGCGTGGCGACAACGCCTGTGATCGTCGGCAACTTGCTGGTTCTCAACGTCGGAGCGCCGGGAGGTCCGGAAGTGGCCGCCTTCGACAAACGTACGGGCCGCCTGCGGTGGGCCACCGGAGACCAGTGGGGAGCCAGCTACGCCACCCCAGTGACCGCGCGCGTTCATGGGCGGCAGCGGCTGTTCGTCCTCGCCGGGGCCGAGAGCAGCCCCCCATCCGGCGGACTTCTGTCGATCAATCCGAATGACGGCAAGCTGGACTTTCGCTTTCCGTGGCGGAGCCGAAGCTACGAGTCCGTCAACGCCTCCTGTCCCGTGGTGACGGGAGACCGTGTGCTGGTCTCAGCGACCTACCGCACAGGGGCTGCGCTCCTGCGCGTGCACGAGGACGGCGGGTACTCAAAGCTGTGGGAGAACCCGGATTTTGACCTGCACTGGACGACAGCCGTGTTTCACGAAGGGCACTACTATGCATTCTCCGGCCGCAACGAGCCCGACGCCAAGTTGACGTGCGTCAATGCCGAGACGGGGCAGACGGTCTGGAGCGAGGCACTGGAGTGGCGGGAGACAGTTCAGCTTCAGGGAACGTCCAGGCAGATCTATGCGAGCCCCTACCGGGGGAACCTGCTCAAGGTAGATGGTGCGTTCCTGGCACTTGGGGAGCACGGACACCTGATGTGGCTCGACCTGTCGCCGGACGGTCCGAAGATCTTGACCCAGTCCCGCCTTTTCTTGGCGCGCGAGACTTGGAGCCCGCCAGTGATCAGCAAAGGCTTGCTTTATGTCAGCCAGAACTCTAGGTCCATCGATCCCCCAAGCGGGCCTAGGCTACTGTGCTACGACTTGCGCGCCGACTGACTGAGCAGTGACCCAGTCGCTCGGCAGAACGCGAGCGGGTCACGGAGCCCTTCCGAGGTAGCTGAATCACCCGAGTATGAGGATCAAGGACATGGCCGTTCTCTTGGACTTGGCAATATACACGAACGGCCCTTGGGCCTGCGGAACGTCCTAGGCAGCGATACCAAAATCCGCCAGCTTGTCGTCGCAGAGCCAACTATCCCGGGTCCCGGGGGGCGTAAGATGGCCGCTCGAGAAGTCTCAGGTGCGCCACAGCATGCGCGGCAGGCTTTGGTCGGTCGACCAGTTCCGCATGGGAAGCCTAGCCCGGAGTCTTCGATAGCGCATGGCGGCGTGCTCGGTCGACTACGAAGGTTGCGGCCTCCCGCGCTTCCACCGCATCGGCTCTTGAGTAAAAGTCGGAGGGTGTAAGGTCTTCGGCGCCGTAGAAGGCCAGCTCACGGTCTCGCCGCAAGTGCCGAGACGCTGCGGCGAGCCGACTAACATCGCTTGCGAGGCTTGGCGACAGACGTTCCCGCTCGGACTCAAGCACACCCGATACATCGTGGACCCGGGGAGGGTCAACTCCGACAGAGCGGAGTAGGCCCTTCAGAGCCAGCTCGACGACCTCCTGCGATTCCCGCACGACGTCCGCCCAACTACCCGCTTCGAAGAGCACTTCGACGGCCCGCATTCGAATCGTCGCACGCTTGATGTAGTCCCCCGCGAGACTTCGATTGCGCATCAGGTCTTGAGGGCCCAGTACGGCTGTCCGTGTACGACGCCGCGCACCAACCGACCGGCGGCAATGGCCTGGCGCACGCGCGACAGGTGCGCTGACACCCTCCAATCGCGGTCGAACAGCACGATTCCATCTAGCGCCACTTCCGCCCACATCCCGCTGTAGCTCGCGTCCGTGGGCGTACGCACGAAGTGCGGGTCGATCCGGTGTCCCCGCCAAGTCACATCGGGACCCTCGTCCCATGCTCGGTACAGCGCTCGGGTGAGAGGGATGTGCTCTTCAAGAACGACGAGTGCATCAACGTCCGAGGCCGCCATCGCCTCGCCGCGTACCCATGACCCGTGCAGGATGACCCCGGATACTCCGCCATCGGCTACGGACCAAGCGCGCGCCACCAGCCCGACAGCGTCTTGTTCGATGGCGGGACCAAGACCCGCAACTGACAGCCGTCGCACGCAGTATGCGTTGAGGGATAGCCCGTTTGTCTGTGCCGCCTCCTTCAGCGCTGCATGAAGCGTCGGTGGCATGCGAATCACGAAGCGCCCAGACTCGGTTGCCTTTTGGGATGATATCACAGCAACGT
The DNA here is from genome assembly GCA_965203925.1 of Bryobacterales bacterium. Classification (GTDB taxonomy): domain Bacteria; phylum Acidobacteriota; class Terriglobia; order Bryobacterales; family UBA6623; genus VXMF01. The sequence continues at coordinate 5,093,721 of OZ241924.1, read as the reverse complement.
TAGGAGTAGTATAACTCAGGCTAGTCTTTGATATCTCCGTGCGATTTCGTCAATTTCTCCGCCGCGGCTGACGCCCCTGAGGCGGGCATTCGCTGGACCAGCGTCAGCTGGGTCGAATCGCCGCGCTCGCGCTAAGTGCGATCACAGCGGGACGGGCACTGGCAGTCGCCCGGCGGACTTCGCCGCAGGCCCCACTTTCTGCCTAGTCCGGGGCTTGCGCTCAGGTGCCACCCCGGTCATCGGCCTTGGGCTTGCCCCTTGTTCGGCCGGTCACTGGCAGCACCTCGAACAGCATTGCGCTCCGGTCCACGAAGACCTTGCGTAATCCCCAGCTGGCCGGGTCGCCCGCGATGGCCCTCGATGCACGCCAGTACGGCTTGCGCGGATGGTCGCTGAGCACGACGAAGCCGATACCGTGCCTTCGCAGCTTGTCGGCAGCCCAGTCCCGGCCATCTTGGGGATCGTAAGGGACATCCACAAACTCAGTGTCCGTGCGCTGCGCAGGCACCCACGCTCCATCTGGGGTTAGGAGTTCGACTTCCAAGGTGGTCTGCGTCGCGGCGGAATTCTCCAAGTGCACCAGCTCAAGCCCATCGCAGAGCTCGGCGCTTGGCAGGCGGACTTCGATCCACATTCCGGGGCGGGGCCGCTCGTGGGAGGACCAGGCCGAGAACACGTCGCCGTCCAACAGGCGTCCGGCGTACCAAGGGTGCGGCTCGGCTTCGGATCTCCAGCCGCTGGTCGGGGCGATCCTCTCTCCGCCGAGTAGGAGCCGGACTTCCGAGACCGTCCAATAACGCGCCCGATGCTCGCGAGCCTGCTCGATGCGCACTCCCCGAATCTCGGCTTCGGGCCATTGGGTCTTCAACGCCAAGCTTGGACCGTTGCCCCCGCCGAGCGGGGCGATCAGCGCCTCGGTGAGCTCTTGGTTCTCTAGCCCTTGGAATGACACGAGAAGCTCCGCGCGGAAGTAGGCCTCCGGAAGATTGGCCGTGCTGAGGACCCTGGTCCGCTCGTCGCCGATCTGGTCGATCCGGTCCGCCACCAGGAAGGACTCGACGTTTCTGGCCAAATGCCATTTCTGTGGCTCAACGCGCAGAGCAGCACGCCACGGGAAGCCTTCCACGCTCCACAGGCCCGCGTAGTACCAGCGGTCCCGGTCGGCGGGCCATGAAGTGACGCATTGACCGGCCAGCAGCACGGCTACCGTGGCGAGCCTCGCCCGGCTCGGGAGTGCCTGAAGGGTGATTCCGACCGCCAAGAGAAAGAACGGCAGGCACGGTATCAGGAAGCGTGCACCGGCGTTTGCCGTCCAAGGCAGGGCTGCGACCAATCCTGCTGCCAGCAGGGCCCGAACTGCGGGTCTCCTCCAGCCGAGCAGCGCTATCGGGATCAGCAGGGCCATCCAGCCGACCGAGCCTGCATAGCGCTCTCCAAGCACGAGGTCAAAGGGTGCCTGCACAAGCTGTTCAATGCGGCTGAACGGGCCCTCTCTGTAAGCGCGCATTGCGAATCGGTAGGCTTCCTCCCACTCGACACTGATGTGAGGAGTGGGGAACCATCGGTTGAAGAAGGGTGCCAGAGGATTGCCGGTCACGATCGCGCTCTTGGCCAGCCAGGGAAGTCCCAGCGCGGCGGCCGGGACGCCCGCGCACACGAGCCTTGCGAGTGCCCGCCTCCAACCCTGCTTGCCGTTTGCTCCGGCGACCGCGACGGGGACCGCCGCGGCGACCGCGACTACGCCCGTGTACTTGACTGAGAAGCTGAATCCGATCATCAGGCCGAGCAACACCAGCCACTCCCGGTGTCCGTGGCGTCGCCAAAGGACGAGTAAGTAGAAGGCCGCCAAGATGGCGCAGGCCAAAGCGCAGTCGTTGTAGGCCGATGTGGCGTCCGGGATCACGACGGGGCAGGTGAAAAGCACGACAGCCGCAAAGACTCCCGCAGTTGCGGCCCGAAACCTCTGTGCAAGCGTGAGGAGCATTCCCGTTGCTGCGACCAAGAAGACAAAGTGAACGACCTTTGCCGCCGCCTCCCTGCCGATGGTGTACGCCAGCAGGTACAGCATCTCGGCTCCCTGTGAGATATGGGCGTAGACGTTGGTGGTGATCGGCTCGAAGCCGTGGGCGCGGTAATAGCGCTGCACCAGACCGAGGTGGTAGCCCATCGCATCCGTACGTGTCTCCGGTGCGAGAGTATGCACGACGTAGAGCGCACCGTACACGGCGCTGGGAATCAGCAGCATGGCGAGCCAAGGCCTCTTGAGCCCAGATTGGGCCTCGTCTAACGGCAGCCATGCCCAGCGCCCCCAACGACGCCAGCAGAGCCAGGCCACGACGAGAATGGCGGGGAGGGTCGCGTCGTAGACCAGATGCAGCGAGCACAGCCAGAAGACAACCGCGCTGAGTAGGGCTGCGCCGCAACAGTAGGACAGCAACCATCCCTCAAACTGGGTGAGTCGGCCCCGCACGGGGCGCAGCGACCCTAGGAGTGTCCGCCCGATCAATACGGCTGCGGTCACCGTGCCGAGGCCGCCGGCCATGACACCGGCGACTTGGTCGGCGGCTTCCAGAATCGTGGCTTCCATCCCGGTCACGCGCGAGCGCGGAGAGCTCCGGCAGTCTCTAGGCTGCGCTTGAAATGCCCGTTTAGCTGACGTTCCCGACCGGCATCCCTAGACCCCGTCATCTGACCCCCTGTACCACCGTTTGGAGGGTCTGAGTGCGTATTTCAAGATGCACCAGATCGCCCACAACCCGTCTCGGGCGCGGATCTTCTTGCCCTCAGCGTAGGTCCGCCCATGGTAGGAGATGCCAACCTCGTAGACCCGAGCTCCTGCCTTCGCAACCTTCGATGTGATCTCCGGCTCGATCCCGAAGCGGTCCTCTTCCAGTTCGATGGATTGCAGCAGGTCCCTGCGGAACGCCTTGTAGCACGACTCCATGTCCGTCAGGTTGAGGTCCGTGGTCAGGTTCGACAGGAACGTCAGGAATCGGTTGCCGAGATAGTGCCGGAAGTACAGCACGCGGTGCTCGCTTCCCGCTAGGAACCGGGAGCCGAACACGGCATCCGCACGGCCTCCCATCAAGGGCCGCAGGAGTTTGCGGTAGTCGTTGGGATCGTATTCGAGGTCAGCGTCTTGGACGATCACGAACTCCCCTGTGGCATGGCTGGCACCAGTCCGCAGCGCCCGGCCTTTGCCGAAGTTGCGCTCGTGAGTCAGGAGTTGGACGTTCTCGAACTGCCGGGCCAACTCGTCGGCGATGCGGTCCGACCCGTCCGTCGATCCGTCATCGACGATCAGGATCTCGGTCGAAATGCCCAGCGCTTGGATGCGCTGGACGATCTGGCGCAGGGTCGCGGCCTCGTTGAAGACTGGAATCACGACCGAGAGAACTACCGCCACAGGCTGTCCAGATGCCGAGTATGCAACAGGTGCCCTTTGCCGCCTGCAAGCGGGATCTCGGACGCTTCCCAGGATGCGGCGCAGAAGCCTGGCTCCCGACTTTGCGTAAGATGGGTTTGGTGCCCGCCGCCGAAGAGTCCGGGCCACCCATCCCAGGCAAAGTCTACTTGGTGGGAGCAGGTCCCGGCGACCCGGACTTGCTGACTGTTCGCGCGCTGGAACTGCTGCAGCGGGCGGACCTCGTCTTGTACGACAATCTCGCCTCGCGGGAAGTGGTCTCCCTTGCCGCACCTCACGCCGAGGTCCGCTATGTCGGAAAGAAGCGCGCGGTGCACGCGTGCACGCAGGGCGAGATCAACCGCCTCATGGTTGCGGCCGCAGCGGGCGGGCGTCGCGTCGTTCGTCTCAAGGGTGGCGATCCTTATGTCTTCGGGCGGGGTGGGGAAGAGGCCCAGAGATTGGCTGCCCGTGGCATCCCCTTCGAGGTCGTCCCCGGCGTCTCGTCGGCACTCGGTGTGGCTGCCTATGCCGGACTGCCGCTGACGCATCGCGATCACACCCAAGCTGTGACGTTTGTCACGGGTCACGACGTAGAGAGCGTGGATTGGGCTTGTCTGGCCGGCCGCCAGACACTAGTCATCTTCATGGGGCTGCTCTCACTGCCCAGCATCGTCCGGCGGCTGCTGCAGCACGGCTTGTCCCCTGAGACTCCCGCCGCGGCTGTCCGGTGGGCAACCCGAGGAGACCAACAGGTGGTGGCGGAATCGCTAGCGCGGCTGCCCGACGAGGTAAAGCGCGGCGGTTTGAAGCCTCCAGCGCTCGTGGTGATCGGGGAGATTGTGGGCTTGCGCCACGAGGTCGAATGGTTCGACCGTCTTCCACTGCGCGGGCACTCGGTCGCCGTCACAAGGGCCGCCAGCCAGGCGGGGCCGTTCTGCCGTCAGCTGCGGCGACTGGGGGCTCTAGTGCTGCCCCTTCCGGTACTCGAGTTCGTACCTCCGACCGACTGGTCCGCGGCCGATGGGGCGATTTCTCGGCTGCGGAACTACGATTGGTTGATCTTCACGAGCGTCAACGGCGTGAACCACTTTCTTGAGCGGCTCGAGCGGTGCGGACGGGACTTGCGGGACCTTCCCCGAAGAATTGCCGCCATTGGCCCGGCGACGGCCGACCGCCTGCGGGCACTCCACTTGCGTGTGGATCTCGTGCCGGAGCGGTACGTGGCAGAGTCGCTGGCGGGCGCGCTCGAAGGGCGGGGTCTGGCTGGGGACAGAGTGCTGCTTGCGAGGGCCGAGCGTGCTCGGGATGTCCTGCCAAAGGAACTTGCCCGAATGGGTGCCGAGGTCGATGTGGCGCCCGTGTACAGGACCATCCTTCCGGATTCCTCCGTCGGGCTGGCCCGGAGGCACTGGATCGATCAGGCGCCGCCGCACTGGGTAACGCTCACGAGTTCGTCTACGGCGCGGAACCTCGCCGCACTCGTGCCGCCTGATCGGCTCCGAAGATCCCGAATCGCCTCTATCGGGCCCGTGACAACGGCAACGGCTCGCGAGTTCGGAATGGATGTGGTAGTGGAGGCGGAGACCTTCACGACAGACGGCCTTGCGCGAGCCCTCTGCGAGGCAGCGCAGGGCTCCTCAGGGTGATATCATTCGACCAGCGCGATGCGTTACGTCCAGGCAGGGGAGCACCGACTGATCGTGCTCGATCCGGACCAGCAGACGCTGAAGCAGGTGGTCCATCAGGCTGGCTATTCTGGCCGGATCACGAAGGAGGCGCGTCGGGTGTCGATCGAGGTCAGCCCGCGGGAGCCTGACGGCCCTTTGCTCTTGTTCGACGCCAGCGATCCGGCCAATCTGGGATGGTTCTCACGGTGCCAGTTCTTCGTGGATTCCATCTCTGGCGTCGTGCTGCAGACTCCGCTGGTAGTCGCGAACTGCATAAAGGGTTCGGGGATCGACCGGGAGCGTCTTCGCGTGTCGGTGTCCACCGAGTTGCCCGCTGGCTTCCGCCTTCCGGGGAAGCGCGGGCTCTCGGAGCAGGTGGTCTACGCAATGCTTTACAACTTTCTGCATGCGTTGCGTTCCACGGGTGTGGCGCTCTGCGGGACTTCGGGCGTTCTGCCCCTTACCGGTGGGCGTCGCCGAAAGCTGCCTAGGGCTGGAGCTCGCAAGTCTGCCGCTACCAAGGCCACCAGGCACTGAGCTGGCGCTCCAGATTTCCCCGCACCTGCGAGTGCTCTCGGGAATCAGCCAAGTTATGCCTTTCGGTCGGGCGACCGTCTGCCAATCGGTACAGTTCTGGCGGCTCCGTCTCGTTCAGGATGAACTTCCACGCGTGCGTCCTGATCATCTTGGTTCGATGCTCAGGCTCCATGGTTGGGCGCAGGACCTGTGTGTGCCGGGGACTCGCGTCCGGGTCGTCGGGCGTGAGATTCGGTGGTAAAACGTCCGACGCCAGATCTCCGTATGCTGCGGACGTGAATAGCTGTTCCCGTTCGGGGGCGGAGCCGAGCACGGCGCTGGCCACCGATGCGCCGGCAACGTCCTCCGGGGGGTCACCGCCGGTCAGCTGCGCAAGCGTCGGGAACAAATCCTCGGATTGCGTCAATGTTGCGGTGCGCACGCCGCTTGGAATCCGTCCCGGGCACCACCACAGAAGCGGCACATGAAGCAGGGCGTCGTACAGAAACATGCCCTTGCGCACCATGCCGTAGTCACCCATGAAGTCCCCGTGGTCTGCAGTTAGCACAACGATTGTGTGCTCGGCGTGACCCGCTGTCTGGAGAGCGTGCAGCAGGCGGCCAACCGGAGCATCGACGCCCCACTCCACTTGGGCGTAGTAGTAGCGCATCGTCTCAGCCAGATCCTCGCGGTCGAGTTCGCCGAAGCCCATAGCCCTGTGATATCGCTCCAGGCGGGCCGAAAGCGACGCGGGATCCACACGGGTCGGCATCACCATGTCGCCGGAGTCGTAGCGAGCGACAAACCGGGCAGGCGCCATGTACGGGGGATGTGGGTCGAAATAGCTGACATGCAGGAAGAAAGGGTCGCTCTGGCCTGCACGCCTCAGGAATCGGATGGCGGACTCTGTGTTGATGTGCGGGTAGCAGGCCTCTTCCGGCCAGTACACGACCGAGTGCCAGTGCGGCGGTACGTAGCCGTTGTACCGGCGGAACGGCTCGCGATCGCGGATATCGGCGTAGTCCAGCTCCTGCAGCGCTTCCCGCGTGAACGTATGGTTCTTGCCGACCCACGCAGTCTGGTATCCACGTTTCGCGAAATAGTCGAGCATGGATCCTCGCCATTCAAGCTGGTCGCCGTGCCGGTTGGTCAGCGATCCATGCAGGTGGGGGTGCTGCCCGGAGAAGCAGGACTTCCGCGTTGGCACGCACACCGGGCTGCTGGCGAAGGCGTTGCGGAATAGCACTCCCTCGCGGGCCATCCGGTCGAGGTTTGGCGTGCGCACGTTGGGGTGTCCCACTTTCGCCATGCAGTCTCCGCGCATCTGGTCGACTGTGATAAACAGGACATTGGCAGGTGCGTCCGTCGCCCTGCCGGCATGAATGGCAGTGGCCGCGGTACCCAGCAGAGCGGATCGGGTGAACGCGCGGCGGCTGACTTGCATGAGGGGCCAGTATGTCAGACTGCTTGGCTGAGCTCACCAGAGGGGCTGCGTCTGCCGCCTTGCTATTGGCACTTGGCACGCCGGTCCATGCGTCGGACCCAGTTGGTCGGCTGGCCCGAGACATCGAGGAGGGCGAGCGGACGCTCGGATTCGAGGCCAAATGGGGCTACCTGCGGTCGCTGCTGGAGGCGCTGGACATTCCCGTTTCTTCGCAGCTACTGGTGTTCTCCAAGACAAGCGCCCAGTTCCGATGGATCTCGCCGAAGACACCGAGGGCTATCTACTTCAATGACGACACGTACGTCGGCTGGATTCCGAACGCTCCTCTGATCGAAATCTCGACCGTGGGCGAGAGCGGCGTCGGGGAGTTCTACACGCTGGGGCAGCGATCAGTTCCACGACCGCAGATCGTTCGCGACAACGGGACGTGCCTACAGTGCCACGAGAGTCCCCGAACGCTCGGCGTGCCGGGTCACCTGACACGGTCCGTGTTTGCTGGAATAGACGGCCTGCCCCACTTCCGCCACGGCACGATCAACGTCGACTACCGTACGCCGCTGACGGACCGGTGGGGCGGCTGGTTCGTATCCGGCTCGCCCGGCACGGTCCATCGAGGGAACGCTGTTGGTCCGGATGGCGCATTCGAGGGATTTGCCAAGGGCCTTCTGATTCGCGACCACCGGGAGTACTTCGACCCGAACCAGTACCTGACGCCTCACAGCGACGTGGTCGCACACCTAGTCTTGGCCCATCAGACTCGCGTACACAACTCAATCGCCAGGGCCGGGGCCGAAGCGAGGAAGGCCTTGGCATACCGCGAGGAGATGGTGCGCCTGTTCGGCGAACCGTCGGAGGAGCTCCTCGCATCGGTCGAGCGGCGGATTCGAACGCCGGCTGAAGAGTTGGTCCGCGATCTCTTGCTCGCAGGTGAGGCAGTCCTCGCGCAGCCGGTCCGAGGGGATTCTGGGTTTGCCCAAGACTTCCAAGCCCGGGGCGTTCGCGACGCCCAAGGCCGCTCTCTGCGGGACCTTGATTTGGAGTCCAGGCTTTTTCGGTTCCCCTGCAGCCACCTGATCCGCTCCGAGGCGTTTGGGCGGCTCCCCGACCCAGTACGGGCCCACGTCGCCAGGAGAATCGCCGAAGTCCTGGACGGGTTAGACCGGTCGGGGGATTTCTTGCATCTCAGCTTCGCCGACCGCGAGGCGCTGGCCAGTCTGCTCAGTGAAGCTCAGATACTCGAATAAGGGTCTGTCATCCCGAAGACTGCCCGTGAGGACGACTCCGATCAGAGTCGTAGGTTCTAGGCGGGGTCTTGCGGCAGGTACGGGCCTTCACATCCCCGCCCTCCAGCCCAAGACCGAATCCGCCCCAAGGTCGGAGCACATCGCGTCGTTGCGGTCCCCGTTCCGAGATGGGATCTAGCCGCACATGGACTCGCTGGCGGACGCTGCTCCCGTGTCGGCGCAATCGACAGTGCGGATTGGGACCTGCGTCCCACCGACCGGTCGCAATACCGGCGGCCACCTCGTACCCAAGTCTTTTCGGACTGGCCGGTGGACCACGGAGCCGGGCGAGCGGAGCAGTGGACAGCCTCAGTTGGCTGCCCTCTGTGCGCCGCACATGTAGATGAAGCGGCGCCTCGTTGGTCCGAACACATAATGGGACTGTGGGCCACGGCTGGGGCCCGAGCCTTATGCATTCCGGGCAGGATCGTCTCAAGGTGCTGAAGGAGGCACTCCACGACAGGATCTTGGTCTTGGACGGCCCCATGGGCACCGCGATCCAGGAACGCAGGCTCTCCGCCCGAGACTTTGGTGGAGCCGCGCTGGAAGGCTGCAACGAGCACTTGGTGCTGACCCGTCCTGACGTGGTGTCAGACATTCACGCTTCCTATTTTGCTGCCGGGGCCGACATCGTCGAGACCAACACCTTCGGAGCCATGGACATAGTGCTCGCGGAGTACGGGCTGGAAGCGCGGGTCGAGGACATCAACCGAGAGGCCGGCCGCTTGGCCCGACAGGTCGCCAACTTGTGGTCCCGCCCCGGGTGCCCCAGATTCGTCGCGGGTTCGATGGGACCGTCGACGAAGTCGATCACCGTCACGGGGGGCATCGAGTTCGGAGAGATTTCAGCTTCCTATCGAGCCCAGGCTCTCGCGCTGGCGGAGCACTGCGACCTGTTGCTGCTGGAGACATGCCAAGACACCCGCAATGTCAAGGCCGCGCTGATAGGAATCGGTCAGGCGCTGCAAGAGTTTGGTCGGCGGATTCCGGTCGTCGTGAGCGGCACGATCGAGCCTATGGGCTCGATGTTGGCAGGGCAGGCGGCTGAGGCTTTCTCCGTTTCGCTCGAGTACGCACGACCGCTCGGGATCGGCCTGAATTGCGCCACCGGTCCCGAATACATGACGGACCATCTTCGGACCATCCACGAGACGACCACCTCGCTGGTTTGCTGCTACCCGAACGCCGGGCTGCCCGACGAGGACGGACTCTACAACGAGTCCCCGGAATCCCTGACTGCGGTCCTCGAGCGCTTCGCCAAGAACGGGTGGCTGAACATCGTCGGGGGCTGTTGCGGAACGACCCCGGACCACATCCGCGCAATCGCTCAGATGGCGCAGCACTATTCACCGCGCCGGTATCGTCCCAAGCCCTGCACCAAATTCACCGGCATCGATGTGGTCGAGGTGACTGACGACACCCGGCCGATTCTCGTTGGAGAGCGTACCAACGTGGTTGGCTCCAGGCGCTTCAAGCGCCTCATCACCGAGGAGCGCTTCGAGGATGCCTCGGAGATTGCCCGTGCCCAGGTCCGTGGAGGTGCGCAGGTAATCGACGTGAACCTCGAGAACCCCGACCGAGATGAACTTGCCGACGTGGACTCCTTCTATAGGCTTCTGATCCGCAAGGTCAAGGCCCCATTGATGATCGACTCGACCAGTCCCGAGGCCATTGAACGTGCCCTGACCTACTGCCAGGGCAAGGCAATCGTGAATTCGATCAACTTCGAAGATGGTGAGAGGCGCTTCGAGCAAGTCGTTCCGCTCCTCAGGCGTTATGGGGCGGCCGTGGTCGTCGGGGCGATTGACGAAGATCTCGAGCAGGCCCAGGCAATCACCCGTGAGCGCAAGGTCGCGATCGCGCGCCGTGCTCGCGCACTGCTGGTGCGCAAGTGGGGCATTCCCGAGCACGACATCGTCATCGATCCGCTTGTTTTCCCGTGTGGCACAGGGGATGTCAACTACATCGGCAGTGCTGTCGAAACGATCGAGGCCGTGCGCATCCTCAAGGAAGAGATGCCTGGGGTCAAGACGTTGCTCGGGATCAGCAACGTCAGCTTTGGACTACCGATCGCAGGGCGGGAAGTCCTCAACGCCGTCTTTCTGTACCACGCCACCAAGGCAGGGCTCGACCTTGCCATCGTGAACGCCGAGCGGTTGCGTAGGTTCTCGGCGATCCCATCCGAGGAGAGGGCGCTGGCCGAGGCGCTCCTGTTCAACCTCCCTATCGATGGTGAGGGTGTACCTAGGGACCACCGAGCACAGTCCGCTGAGCAGCGCGCCCAGCTAAACCAGCGGCACATTGCAGGATTCACCGAGCACTTCCGGGGCGCAGTCCGATTTGAGGGGCCGAAGCGTTCTCAGCTTCCGCTCGACGAGCGTCTGGCCCGCTGTGTGGTCGAGGGCACCAAGCAGGGCTTGGTGGCGGACCTCGACCTGAAGCTTGCCGATGGCGTTCCCGCACTGGATATCGTCAACGGGCCGCTGATGGACGGAATGAAGGAAGTGGGCCGCTTATTCAACAACAACGAGCTGATCGTCGCTGAGGTGCTGCAATCAGCCGAGGCGATGAAGGCGGCCGTCGACCACCTCGAGCCCCACATGGAAAGGACTTCGGACAGCGGCAAGGGTTGTGTCATCTTGGCGACCGTGAAGGGGGACGTCCATGACATAGGCAAGAACTTGGTGGACATCATCCTCTCCAACAACGGCTACACGGTGGTGAACCTTGGAATCAAGGTGCCCCCGGAAGATCTGATCCGGGCCAGCCGCGAACACCAGCCCGACGCAATCGGCCTTTCCGGACTGCTGGTCAAGAGTGCCCAGCAGATGGTCATTACGGCCACTGACTTAAGGGCTGCTGGGGTCACGGTTCCCATGCTGGTTGGGGGCGCCGCGCTGAGCCGGAACTTCACGCGCAAGCGCATTGCCCCCGCCTATCGAGAGCTGACGTGCTACGCAAAGGACGCCATGAGCGGTCTGTCGTTGCTGGATCAGGTGATGGACGCGGGCCAGCGAGCGGCAATGCATGCAGAGCATGCCCCTCTGGCCGACAACCGCCAGCGAATCCCAGCCTCTCCGGTGGCGGGACCGGTGGCCCGCAGTTCGCGAGTCAGGGCGGACATTTCTCCGCGCAAGTGGCCATACGGCAATCGGGTGCGCAAGGACATTCCCAATCTGAGGAATCTTTGGCGGTACATTAACCCAGCAATGCTCTATTCGCGCCACATGGGCTTCCGCGGGAACTTCCGGAAGGCGCTAGGGGAGAGGGACGAGAAAGCGCTCGCTCTGCGAGCTGCGATGGAAGAGGTCATGGCCGAGGCCGAACGGTTCATGCGAGTGCGCGCTATCTGGCGCTTTGTCGAAGCCGAGCCGTTGGGGAATGAAATCAGGCTTTACCAGCCGGACTCGGACGCTGTTCTCCGTGAGTTCTCCTTTCCGCGCCAGCGCAGGCGCGACGGCCTGAGCTTGGCGGACTATGTGTGCCCCCCGAATGCCCACCGAGACTCGCTGGCACTGCTGTGCGTCACCGCGGGAGAGGGCATTCGGGAACGATCGGAGGAGTACAAGGAGCATGGCGAATACTTCCGCTCGCACGCCATTCAAGCCTTGGCCATCGAGTCGGCCGAGGCGGCTGCGGAGTGGACTCACAGAAGGATTCGGGAAGACTGGGGTTTTGCCGATTCTCCAACGATGACAATGGCCGACCGATTAAAGGGCAAGTATCGCGGTCGACGCTACAGTTTTGGATATGCCGCTTGTCCTGATCTGACCGATCAGCGAGGCCTGTTCGAAGTGCTGAGACCTGAGGACATCGGTGTGACTCTCACGGACGGCGACATGATGGATCCCGAGGCAAGCGTTAGCGCATTAGTGTTCCACCACCCGGACTGCGTCTACTTCAATCTAGAAGCGGGGCGCCGACGAGAGCGTCTTCGCAAGTCTTGATCCGAAATTCGCGATTCGTAGCAGCACTATTTGTCGGTCAGGATCAGCCCCTCCACCGCGACGTCCGCGGTCAGGCTCGAGACGCCCAGCCCGAGGACGCCGATGAGATCCGCGGTCACCTGCCGAGCCCAGGATCCGCAAGAGGATACGGGGCGGTAGCGGTGGAATAACGAGCAGCACGAGACAGTCGAGCAGGATGCCTTTCCGCGCTTTGCGCCGTTGCCAGAGGTTGCTTGCAGTGCCCTCTAGGTTCCCGGTTCGACGATTGCGGGAGGCCGTGACCCTGGAAGTCGGCAACCCTCGCAGGTCTGCGGTCTGCTTAGGTAGGTGTCGGCTGCCGGGTTGCGGGTGAAGAAGTGCGTCGTCGCGCAGGTGCGGCTCCCGCGCAGTTCGCCACGACGGACGATTCCCTAAGCGCTCCCGGTCAGCCCCTGCGACGTCGCATCCGAGAGCCACTCTAGGTTGATTCGCGGTCCAGCCCGAGAGCCCCGGCGTGCCGGCGGCCTTCTCGCCGTGCAGCGAGAAGAGACTCTTCATTGGCGGAACGAGGTGCACACGATAGCGTTCTCGCCGTGGACGGAAGCGTGTCGGGGTCGCGACGCAATCAGCTCGGGGGATCCTTCGGACGGGAGAGTGGCTGTCAGTTCAATAGCGCATGCCACCTGTGTGCCTCTGAACGTCGCAGCAAAGCCCATCGGTCCAGGCCGAATCCCGATTGCGGCCTCATGCCGGGCTCCAGCCTGCGCTCCTGTCTTCGCGGCCTCCATGACTGCTGCTACCGAACCTCCCTTCGCTCTACTTCAGGGCGGGTCGAAGAGGGCTCCTCCCGGTGGGCAGCACTGCATTCCCACCGATACCTTCGCGGGACTTTTCGACGTCCGCTGGGTCCCGGACGCGAGAAGTCACCTCGCTGTGAAAGCTGCCCCTCTTGGTCCTTTGCCGACTGCCTCGAGGAGGCAGTGTCCACTCTTTGACTTGTTCGCGGTGGCAGCGGCGCCGACCTGCACCAATTCCAACGCGGTCCGACTGCGTGACGCACTAGCCACCTTGGTCTTGTCCGTGCTCAGAAGCGGCGGGCGCGGCTCTATGCGAGAGTCCTTCCCCACCACGGGGGCGACCGGAAGAAACCGGCATTCTGTTATACGCCCCCATCGAACGGCTACATTACAGCGATGGGCTCAGAACGACTGTTGTTGGTCACAGGAGGTAGCCGCGGCATTGGTGCTGCAACGGCCCTCAAGGCGGGAACGAAAGACTACTTCGTGTGTGTGAATTATAGGCAGAGCTTCGAAGCGGCTGCCTCAGTTGTGGATGGAATTCGAGAACGGGGTGGAGATGCTATCGCTGTGCACGCTGATGTCGGCCGAGAGAAAGACGTGACCCGGCTATTCGATGCGATCGATGCCCTGCCGGGGAATCTTGTGGGAGTCGTCAACAATGCCGATGAACTGGCACCGGCGGCTCGACTGGAGAACATGAACTACGATCGCTGGAAATCGATTTTCACGACGAACTTGTTTGGGACTATGTGCTGCACTAGGGAGGGCATCAGACGAATGAGCCGACGGTTTGGAGGGGTCGGCGGGGCGATCGTTAACGTGTCGTCGGCCGCATCTCGGACAGGGGCACCCAATGAGTATGTGGATTACGCGGCATCCAAAGGGGCGGTCGACAGCTTTACGATTGGTGTTGCGCGCGAAGTGGCGGCAGACGGAATTCGTGTGAACGCAGTCCGCCCGGGATTCATCCGTACCAGAATCCATGCAGAAGGAGGCGATCCCCGTCGGGTCGAGCGACTACAGGATGCATTGCCGATGCGTCGCGCCGGTGAACCCGACGAAGTGGCTGAGGCGATTCTGTGGCTGCTTTCAGACGAAGCATCCTATGTGACCGGGTCATTCATCGACATGGCCGGTGGATCATAGGTTGGAACGGGGGAACGGTGTTGTCGATCGCGTTTCTCTAGGCGAGAGCGTCGTGCGTCCTTGGGCTGGTACTGTCGCACTCAAGCAATCGAACCACCGCGTATCGCCCCGGTTGCCACCAGCGGCCCTCCCCAGAGGCCGGCCGTGAGTTTGGCGGGACCTGCATCTTCGTGCTCAGAATGCTGAGGCTGCGGTCCGTTAGCTAAGATTCGGCGTGACACCGCTGGCAACTCTCAAGATCGCGCCGAGACTCCGCTCGACGTCATCTCCCGTTGTCGCCCACGACGAAACACTGATACGCATTGCCGTCGAGCCGTTCCAGCGCGTACCGCCGCACCAGCAGGTCCCGTCGCGCTGTACGCCGTGGATGACTTCCGACGTGGCCCGGTCATCACCGAAAGAAACCAGTACCTGATTGAGAACTACGTCATTGAGGACTTGATAGCCAGCAGCACGCAGCCCTTCCGCGAATCGCTGTGCGTGGCGGCAGTTGCGCTCCAAGAGTGCCTCCAGCCCATCGCGGCCGAGCGAGGCGATTGCCGCCCAAATCTCAACCCCTCGCGCACGTCGGCTCGACTCGGGAGTGTAGTCGAAAGGCTCGCGGCCTGTACGTTTCGGCAGATACGCCGCTTGCAACGACATCGCGGTGCGCAGCGCCTCAGCGTCGCGCACTATGGCCACGCCACTGTCATAAGGCACGTTGAGCCACTTGTGTGCGTCGGTCGCCCACGAGTCGGCGCGGCCAATTCCTGCTGTGAGCTCATCAAACTGCTGCGAGGCCCTTGCCCAGAGGCCGAATGCACCGTCGACATGGACCCAAACGTCGCCCGTCTGCACTGCGTTACAGATTGCCCCCACCGAATCGAACGCTCCCGTGTTCACGTTACCGACTTGGGTGCATACGATCGCGGGTCCGGTCAGTTCAGGGAGCGCATCGGTGCGAATGCGGCCCTGGCCGTCGGCTGGCACTCGGATCACTCGTTCGCGCCCGAGGCCTAGCATCCCGAACGCTTTGAAGAGGCTCGCGTGGGCCTGCTCGCCCGCCACGAGTGTGATCTCCGGCGCTCCCTCAAGGCCCTTCCGATCGACATCATAATCGTGCGCGAGCAGCACTGATTGCCGCGCTGCTGCGAGTGCAGTGAAGTTCGCCATGGTGGCTCCGGTAACGAACGCGGCGCCTGCAGTTGCCGGCAGGCCCAGAAGCTCCAAGACCCATCGCATCGCAACGGTCTCGATCGCGGCACCGATCGGCGAGGCCGTTTGGCTGAATGCGTTTTGGTCCCAAGCCGTCGCGAGCCAGTTGGCAGCCAGCGATGCGGGCAGGGAACCGCCCGTGACAAACCCGAAGTAGCGAGGACCGGCGCTTGCAACCGTTCCCGGGGAGCCAATCTCGTCGAGTTGCGCGAGGACTGCCGAGGCGGGCCGCCCCAGCCGCGGCAACGGGCCCCCGAGCGTGCGGACGAGATCGTCTATGTCACGCGCTGCAGCGACGCGGCGCCCGGGCAGGGACTCGACGAACTGCGCCGCACGCTCGCGCACGTCGCCAAGCAACTCGGGGATTGTTGCCCACGACTCGCTAGCTTCAACTCCCATTCCTTATCCGTTCATTCGATGCAGCCCGAACGGGCACTGGTTCGCCGTAGCGTGGATGGAATCCGTTGGATGCTTGTCTTCCCGCAATCCGGATGAAGTCCCTTACGCAACAGTCTTTCTTTGGAACGATCGGCGGATTGGGATCGACATGTCACCCTTCCCCATTCAACGGTCGTTCATCCCAAAGCGTGGATTGCTGTTGCGCCACCTAATCATCATCTTGCCAAAGGGCTGCCGGAGACGCGCTCGGCCAGCAGGTACCGATAGAGCCTAACGATGAGTGCTTCGCGGTGGGATTCGAGCCAACGCCGATCTTCCGGCCCAAGCACGACGGCCCGGCAAGGGTTGTCCGCGACAACAGACGTTGCTCCGTCGCCCTGCCTCTCGGACGGCCAGACCGGATCTCCGGGGCCGTATTGGTACAAGCGTGCGCCCTTGTGGTCACAGGCCGAAGCAAGTCCAGAGACCAAGAGTTGGATGCCTTCGACCAGCGTGTCCGGTCCTGCCAACGACTCTCCGGCGGCGTATAGTCGGGGCCTTAGCCAAGGGTCGAGTTCTTGTACGAGATCCTCAAACTCGATCTGGCGCTCCAGCTGCCGCTCAAGGTCTCCAGAGACACGGTCGAACAGCGCTGAGCGGCGCCCCTTGGCACGCTCCAACTGGTCCTGCCAATAGCCAAGGATCTCGTCCTCGCAGACCTCCAGGGCCCGGTCTTCGTTCGGCGTGACGCGCAATCTGGCGTGCAATGAAGGGGGCAGGCTTCGTTCTAATCCTGCCTGTAGCGGTTCGGGAACACCGCTCAGGACGAGGTGCAGCCCCGCCGAGTCTGCCGCCGCAAGAAAGCGCGACAGGGCGTTGACGGCCGAGATGTCAACACCGGATACGTCCCGAAAGTCCAGAATCAGGCACGCTGGCCGGGGACCCTCGTCAAGGAATTTCCGGAACCGATCGACTAGCGGGCCGATTCCGCCGAAGAAGATGTAGCCGCGAAGGCAGTAGCACCGAATCCGGTCTCCGTACTCGAGGAGTATCGCTCGGTCGGGCGCGGGCCTTACCCTGCTGCTCCGGCGTTCACTGGCGGTGAACTGCGACTTCACCAGTTCCATGCGGCTCAACCGCAGCGCGAAGAGTACCAACGTAGCGAGCATACCGACCGCTACACCCTTCACTAGGCCGAAGCCGGCAATCGTTGTGGCAATGAGCAGGATGATGCCGTACTCCGCCCGCGGCAATGCTCTCCAGTTCCGGACCAGCCCTTGTTCGAGCATCCCGCAACCGGCGAAAACCACAATCCCACCGACCAAGAAAACCGGGATCAGCCCCAGCATCGCGTCGCCGAGGAATAGCACACCCCCGACTGACAGCGCAGCGACCACTCCCGTCAGGGGCGTAGTTGCGCCGAACATCTTGCTGCGCAAGGATGCTGGCACTATCAGGTTGACCGCCATCCCGCCACCTAGGCCAGCAACAACGCTCGCTGTGCCTGTGGCCTTGAACTCGCGATCCCAATCCAAGTCCTGCCTAGTCGCCACCTCCAAGCCGGCGACGCTCATGATTACGCAAAAGAGCGCGACCACAACGAGCATCATCATGTCGGGCGTCTGCGCCACCACGGCTCCCCAATCCACATCCACTAGGTCCGCTGGCAGCAACGGTGGCCATAGCCCACCCTCCGCTGTGCTTGCCAAGAGCAGTCCAGCCGACCGCGCCTCGTCGGCCGGCACTCCCAGATAGGCCAAGACGAAGTGGCCGGCACCGATGGCGAGGACAATGCTGGCCGGAGGGATTATCGGGCTGGACCATTTCTTCACCGCAACGTAGAGGCCGATTCCGTACAGCACGCCAGGTGTCCACCGCACGAGCTGTGGCCTCTCCGTGAGTGCTGGGAGGGTTTGCCAGCTCAGTTCTGCTCCCATCAGAGACATGGCCGCAAGGCACACCGCCGCGCCGATCCCGGCCACGCAGCCGCTCGCCACCGAGTACGGAATGAAACGCAGGAGGTGTGCCAACTGGAATCTTCCGATCGCGACAGCCACCAATCCCGCCGCGACCGCGCTGACGATCAGGGTGAAGGCAGTGGTCACGAACAAGGCCCTCCCATCGGCGGGCAGTGTCGATGCGACTTCGACCATCGCGATGAGCAGGACCGGTGAGAGTCCTCCGACGGCTCCTCGGTAGCCGCTTGTGAGGGCGATGACCAGGCAGCCCGCAAAGTTCCCGAAGAGGATCAGACCGATGCCCTGCGTCGAATAGTCGGCCAGCCTGCCCGAGAACAAGTACGTTGCGAACGCAATCTGAGCAACGACCAGACCAAGGCCCGCCGTCAGGCCCGCAGAAAGAGCTGGACCGACCTTCAGGGACTCTAGGGTCGACTCGAGAGTCGCCGAGAGGGCCGCAAGCGGGCGTCTCAATCCGCGCCGTCCTCCGGAGTTCGTGCGCAATTCCCACCGTGCGACCAAGAGCCGACATTGGCAGCCGCCCGAGTTCGATAGTCAGGCCCGCAACGCAACTTGCGCATAGATCGCCTTCCCGAGAGCTGCCTTGGATCGGAGGGGAGGCCCGGTTGGCAGCGATTGCTTGGCGGGGAGACCCTCCCTTGCGCGCATGCCACCCGTGTCCTCCAGACGCGGGCACGGCGAATGAACCGCATTGTGGAGTCGCCAAAGACGGCGTCGGCGTTGTCGCACCCCGCCTCTCGGCATTGAATCCATAACCAGAGACTCACAAGGGTCGTGTGCCGACTTGGCACGGGAACATTGGCGCGCCGGCGTGTGTCTTCGGTCCAGTGGCATTGAGACCAGAAACGCCGTCAATCCTGCACACCCGGTTCGCCCGAAATGAATCAGGCGCACCGCGAAGCGTCCCGTCATGGGCTCGGCGGCGTCCAGATCGTGGCTCCAATGTATCGTTCTGGACCGCTCGCTTCGTCGGTGAAGTAATAGACGGTCACGATCTTGCCGTCTGGGCGCTGCACTGCTCTGGGATACCCAATGTCCCGGCTGGCTCCGTCGTCTCGCAGGACTATGTCTTCGCTCCAAGTGCGCCCCTGGTCGCTGCTCAGGCGGGCCCGCATGCTGAAAGGCTCGGCCCTGTACCCGTAGACCAAGCAGATCCGGCCGTCCTCTAGCTGGATCATGGCCGGAGGGTTTCCCACGCCGGTGTCGGGCACAGCCTCACCCAGATACTCCCAGCTGGCTCCGTCATCAGATGACAGATAGGCTCCGATCCAGCGTCTTGAGTCATCCCGCATTCGAACGGTCACCAAGATCTCCGACTCGGAGAGGCGCACTGATGCCGGCATGATCGAAAAGCCCTCCGCGGGCTCCGGCCCGATCCAGGCCAGACGCGTCCATGTCTTGCCCCCGTCGGTCGTGCGAACGCACAGCGGGCGGCCCTCCCTCTCGTTCGATTTCGCCGCCGTAATGAAGAGCGTGCACTGATCCTTGCTGTCGACGATGTAGTCGGTTCTGGGAGCGATGCCCGGCGCACCGAAGCTCGGCAGGCGGAACGGCCCGTCCCAAGTACGGCCCCGGTCATATGAATAGAAAGTGCGGCCGATGCCGGCATGGATGCTATTGGTTCGAACGGTTAGGGCAAAATCCGGGTGCGTGAAGTCGACCCCTCCTTCCGGTTCGCGGAGCTCGGGGAGTGTCACTCCCGGTCTCGTGACGCCGTGCAGGTAGCCCCCTTCCGTCAGGAGATAGCCTTGTGCGCCCGGATCTTCCAGAACCCATGTCTCGCCTCCGTCTAGGCTGCGGGCCAGCATGGCGATCTCGGGCTTCTCCCGGTCAATGTGGTGGCTGAGGCCCGCCTCCTTGTAGTGGCCCTTTCCGAAGCCCACCAAGATCTCGTCACCCCAACTCCATATGCCGTGATTGGCGGGCCATCCGCCGAACATGTCCTTCTCGAAATAGACCTTGAGATGGCGTGGACCTTCCGGAGCGGCTGCCTCAGTCGCGGGCCCTTCGCCTCCCGTCGTACAGGCCAGGGCCCCCAGCAGAACGGCGATCGCTGGGAAGTGGAGAGGGGCGTGTCGGTTCATGAGGTGTCTCTTCGCGGCCCACACTGTGGGCCGCCGCGTACAGTATCGCAGACGCACGGTTGCCCGGCCAACGGTCCGGCCCGGTTGTTACAATCCGCCCTATGCTCATTCGGACGGGAGTGCTGATGCTCCTACTTGCCGCCGCCTCGCCCGCGGGAACACGGCTACTGCGGTATCCCGACATTCACGGGGAGCGGGTCGTATTCGTGTATGCTGGCGATCTCTGGACAGCGCCTGACCGTGGAGGTCGGGCCGTCCGCCTGACAGCTCATCCCGGACTGGAGCTGTTCCCAAAGTTCTCCCCGGACGGCAGTTGGATCGCTTTCACCGGCCAGTACGACGGTGATGAGCAGGTCTACGTCGTTCCGTCCGACGGGGGCGAGCCCAAACAGCTGACTTACTATCCAGCCCGCGGGCCGCTTGCGCCGCGCTGGGGCTACGACAACATCGTCTACGGCTGGACGCCGGACGGCAAGTCCGTCCTGTTCCGATCGACCCGCGACTACTGGGGCCAGAAGGACGGCCGGCTGTACACCGTTCCGGTCGAAGGGGGACTGCCAACCGCTCTGCCGATGCCGGTGTCTGGAGCAGGCGCTATCTCCGGGAATGGTCGGCTGGTCGCCTACTCTCCGCTGTTCCGGGACTTTCGTGCGTGGAAGCGCTATCAGGGCGGATGGGCACAGGATCTGTACCTGTTCGACTTGGGCTCGGGCGAGGTCAATCAGATCACCAGCCACGTTCGCTCCGAACGTGACCCGATGTGGATCGCGGGCGATGTGTACTTCGCCTCAGACCAGGATGGAACTCTGAATCTCTACCGGCACCGCGTCAAGTCGGGACGTGTCGACCAGATGACGAAGGAAGCCGTATGGGACGTGCGATGGCCATCCACAGACTCACGCCGGAGGATCGTCTACGAGCTCAATGGGGAACTCCAAGTGCTCGACGTCAAGTCCGGCAAGGCGCGCCCGATTTCCATCACCGTGCCCAGCGACGGAGTGGCGAGTCGACCGCGTCGCGTCTCGGCGGCGTCGAATGTCGAGTCATACGCCCTCAGTCCAAAGGCTGAGCGGGCTGTCTTCAGCGCTCGGGGCGACATCTTCACCGTTCCGGCCGAGAAGGGCCCGACGCGCAATCTGACCAAATCCTCCGATGCTCACGATCGGCTGCCCAGCTGGTCTCCCGACGGTACGCGGATCGCCTTTGTCTCGGACATGTCGGGCGAGCAGCAAGTCCATGTGATGGACCAGTTCGGCGAGGACGCCAGACAGCTGACGCAGCGGACGGACGGACGGCTGTACCAGCTCCGGTGGTCTCCGGACTCGGGGCGCATCGCCTATTCGGACCAGAAGGGAAAGGCCTACTTGCTGGACGTGGAGACCGGAGAATCTGTGGAGATCGCAGATGAGTCGCGGGGTCGCATCACCGACTACCGCTGGTCGCCACGAGGCAGGTATCTCGCCTTCACGGTCAGCGTGGCGTCTCGGGTCAACTCGATCTTCATCTGGGACTCGGAAGAGGAGCGACTCCACCAAGTGGGTGGGGACGTCTTCGATGAGTTCAACCCCGTTTGGGGCTCCAAAGGCGAATTTCTTTACTTCTTGAGCGACCGGGAGTTCTCCCCCCAGATTTCGAGGGCCGAGTGGAACTTCGCCACAAACCGCCAGACGGGAGTGTTTGCCCTCGCCCTTCGCCGGGACATCCCGCACCCGTTCCCCCCGGAGAGCGACGAGGCTGAGGTGGACGACGACAAGGGTGATGACTCCGAGGGCAAAGAGGGTTCAGCCCCGAACGGGGACGGGCCAGAAGAGGGCGGGGAATCCGGCGCGGAGCCCATTCGGATCGACTTCGAGGGACTCGCAGGCCGCGTGGCTAGGGTGCCCGTCCCTCCCGACAACTACGGTTCGCTGACGGCGCTTGACGGATCGCTGCTGATCGGGCGGGGCCAGCCCTTCTACTATGGCCGCGACTCCGAGATTGACGCCGAGATCCGCATTTTCGACCTTGACGAGAGGGAACTCAAGACGGTCACCAAGGCAAGCGGCTTCGCAATCTCGCGCGACGGCAAGCGGATCCTTGTGCGGCAGCAAGGCAACTACAGGTTGTACGAGGTCAAGGCAGACTCCAAGGATGCAAAGACGCTGAAGACTTCGGGAATGCGGCTGGATCTGGTGCCTGCGGAGGAATGGGAAACGATCTTCAGCGAGGTCTGGCGTCGGTACCGGGACTTCTTCTACGTCGAGAACATGCACGGATACGACTGGGAGGCGCTCCGGGAACGGTACCGCCCGTGGCTCGCCGACGTCCGCCACCGTTCGGACCTCAACTACGTGATCGGGGAGATGATCGCAGAACTGAACGTCGGCCACGCATACATCTCAGGCGGGGACTATGAGGCGCCTCCGCGCCCCGATGTGGCCCTGCCGGGTGCCGATTTCGAGCTTGACGAAGACAGTGGCCGCTACCGCATTGCCCGCATTCTCCGGGGCCACAACGAGGAGGACGAGTATCGGTCCCCGCTCACTGAGATCGGCGTGGACGCCCGCGTCGGCGACTACGTTCTCGCGATTGACGGCGAGGATCTGCGGGCAGGTACGAATCCCTACCGCCTCTTGCGGCACAAGGCTTCACGGCCAGTCGAGTTCACCCTGAGCGACGTGGCCTCCGGTGAAGGGTCCCGCACAGTGAGCTACCTGCCGATCACTGACGAGTCCAAGTTGCGGTATCTGTCTTGGGTAGAGTCCAACCGGGAGGCCGTCGCAGAGGCCACTGACGGGCGCGTCGGCTACCTGCACGTCCCCGACATGAGCTCCGCCGGAATCAGCGAGTTCATCAAGTGGTACTACCCGCAGATGCGCAAGGAGGGACTGATCGTGGACGTGCGCGGCAATGGCGGGGGAAATGTCTCCCAGATGCTCATCGAGCGCCTCAGCCGCAAGCTCCTCGGCACAAGGTTTTCGCGCAACTCGGAGGACTTCCGGACCTACCCAAATGAGGTCTTCCTCGGACACATGGTGTGCCTTGTCAGCGAGAACTCGGCCTCGGACGGAGACATCTTCGCCGCGCGGTTCAAGCAGGCCGGCCTTGGCCCCCTAATCGGCAAACGATCTTGGGGCGGAGTCATCGGCATCACTTCGCACGGGCCGCTGATGGACGGGGGTGATGTGCGCGTACCGGAGTTCGCGACCAACGACATCGACGGCTCGTGGATCATCGAGGGACACGGCGTAGACCCGGACATGGTGGTCGAGAACGATCCGGCGTCCCTGCTCGCCGGCCGGGATCCGCAGTTGGAGCGAGGAATCGAAGAGGTGATGAAGAGGATTCGGGAGAGTCCTCCACTGCGACCGACCCGGCCTCCCGACCCTGTCCGGACACGCTGAGCCGGGGGCCCGTCAGTATACGGGCGTGCCGTAGGGTACGGGCGTCTCGACGCGCTGGATCTCGCTCACGCGCGAGATTTTCCAGTCCTTGTCTTGCCTCTGCAGGTAGAAGTGCTGCACCTCATTGCGGTCTGCATAGACATACTCCACGCGGACCCGCGCCTCGGATCCCGACTCGTCCGGAGCGTTCATGGCGATTCCCTTAATGTCGCGGTTGCGCTCTCGGAGGAAGTCGGAGAAGCGCTCCGCCCCCATCTCTTCCATGCTCTGGCGCAGCGTCCGCTCCAGCTGCCCGGAATAGCAGTCCAGGTAATCGCCGACGTTTCCGATCCGCGCGGCGTCCAGCATGTCGTAGATGACGTCGCGGGGCTCGGCAGGCTTGCCCGGAGCGCCGATCCCCAAGAATCCTCCGTCGTAGGAAACTCTCGGCTTGAAGCGCTCGAATCCCCCCTGATACCAAGCGATCGTCAGCAAGCCCGCCGCGATCACCGCGACGGTAAGCGCTTGAGCCTTTGCGTCCTTGCTCACGGCAATGCGGAACGCCCAGACCCCTGGCGCCGGACTAGGTTCAGGTCCAAGTTCCCGCCTTCGTCCACGATCGTCTTCTTCAGCCGCGGGAGGATCTCTTCCATAGCCTCGAGCAGCAGCCTGCTCCGGGTCACGTCGGGGTTTCTGCGGTACTCCACGGCGAGCCGGTCGAATCGCGCCGCGTCGCCCCTCGCCTCTTGGATGCGGCGCTCCCGGTATCCCTGCGATGCCAGCAGCATTTGCTGCGCCTGACCTCGCGCGCGCGGCAGGACATCATTGGCATAGCCCTCAGCCTCGTTGACGATGCGAGCCGAGTCCGCCCGCGCCGACGCCACATCCCGAAAGGCGTCGGCCGCCTCAGGCGGCGGCGCCACGTAGCGGATGTTGACCGTCGAGATGGCGACCCCCAAGCCGTGGCGGTCCACCAGATCCTGGGCTGTGCTGCGGACGGCCTCTTGGATGGCGATCTTCT
Organism: Bryobacterales bacterium; assembly: GCA_965203925.1. Lineage (GTDB taxonomy): Bacteria > Acidobacteriota > Terriglobia > Bryobacterales > UBA6623 > VXMF01. The sequence goes on along the minus strand of OZ241924.1, from coordinate 5,069,515 downwards.
CCGTGGTCAGCACGTCGTCCACGGCCCGCGTCGAGACCTGTCGCTCGAGCGCGGCCTCAACGGCATTGGCAACGGCGAGGTCCGGATTGGAGGCCCGGAACAGGTAGCTGGCCGGTTCGGCGATGCTGTACTGCACAACCGCGCGGACGTTCAGGATGTTCTGATCGCCGCTGAGGAACTGGGACAGCAGCGGGTCCGCCGGTAGGGCATTGGCCTCGTCGGCCAGTTCGCCGCCGATGAAGGCTCGCTTGAGCTCGCGGACCTTGAGCTTGTGAACCTCGCCTACCGGCCACGGCCAGTGCCAGCCCACTCCCGGGGTCACCTGGTCGTCGGCGATCGCCCCAAACGTGGTCAGTACTGCCTGTTCCTCGGTCGGGACAAAATAAAGTCCGAGAACGGCCCAAACGGCCACCGCCGCGCCACCGTAGTGCCGCTTGGTCAACCCGCTCCAAGGCCGGCCGGATGATTCGCCGGCCTCACGCACTCTCGAAGGTGCCGTTTGCGTTGGCGGCTGCCCGTGCTCGTGCATTTCTTCGCTTACTGCCCCCTAGTGAGCAGCCGCAGCAGTTCCGAGTCTGCGCTGAGGATGACCGTTGTGTCCTCATCAAGAGCCTTACGGTACGTCTCCAAGGTGCGCGTGAGCTTGTACAGCGACTGGTTTCGGGAATAGGCCGCGCCGTAGATCCGTGCAGCCTCGGCGTCGCCTTCTCCCTTGGTGGTTTCGGCCTCCCTGTAGGCCTTGGCCAGGATTTCCTCCCGCTGCCGGTCGGCCTCGGCGCGGATGCGCAAGGCTTCTTCCTCTCCCTCGGCCCGGTACTGGCGGGCGATGCGTTCGCGCTCGGCCCGCATGCGGGCATATACGCTTTGCTTGTTCTGCTCTGGGAGGTTGAGCCGCTTGAGCCGCACATCCGCCACCCGGATGCCGTACTGATCGAGGGCAGCCGTGCCGCTGCGCTCGGCCAGCCGGTCCAAGACCTGGTCGGTCTTGACTCTCATCGGCGATGTGGACACGATCTCCTCCAAGTCCAGCCCCGCAATCGTGGCGGCAAGCCCCGCCCAGACCAGATCGTGCAAGCGCATCTCCGCGGCCCGCTCGTTGCCCACAGACTGCACGAAGGCCTGCGGGTCCGCGATCTGCCAGAGGGCGTAAGTGTCGATGCTGAGGTTCTTCTTGTCCTTGGTCAGGAACTCGGAGCGCGGCGGGTTGTATACGCGCAAGCGCCTGTCGAAAAAGCGGACCTGATGCAGGATCGGGACCTTGAAGCTCAGCCCGGCCTCCGTCACGGTCCGGATGGGCTTACCCCACTGCGTGACGAGCGCGAACTCGGTCTCGCGCACCGTGAAGATCCCTGACCAAGCCAGAACCAGACCGGCTAGGATCGCGAGTTTGCGCCGATGGCGATCCAGCATCCCGTGCCAGTGCAGCTTGCGCAAATGGCGGTGGCCATGGCTGTGCGAGTGACCGTGCTCGTGGTGGTGGTCGGCGTGACCATGGTGGTGATGTGTGTGACTGTGGTCGTGCATCGTTATTCCCCGAGCTGGGTCGGCTGGAACGGAGGCGGAGGCTGCTGCATCTGGGAGCTCGGCGGTGCCACCAGCACGCCGTCCTCCATTGTCCAGAGCGTGCGCCGGCCGCCCGACGAGTCGATGATCAGCTTATTGCGGCCCGGCAAGACTTCATCCATCGTCTCCAGGTAGAGCCTTGTTGACGTGACTTCAGGAGCGCTGCGGTGGGCAGACTCCAGTTTCGAGAATCGTGCCGCGTCACCCTCGGCGCGGTCGCTACGGGTGGCCCGGTATCCCTTGGCCTCCTGCACCAGTGCGGCTGCCCGGCCGCGGGCAAGGGCCACCTGCTCGTTGGCATAGCCCTCGGCCTCGTTGATCATGCGGACCTTTTCTTCGAGCGCGCCGGCAACCTCCCTAAACGCGTCCACAACCTCGACCGAGGGATGCATATCCTGAAACCGGACCTGCAGCACGCGCGCACCGGTGGCGTGCAGATCCATTTGCTCACGCAGCCGTAGGGTCGCCTGCTCCTCGGCCTGCCTCCGCCCCGTCGTCAGAAGCGAGTCCAAGGAGACCGAGTTGACGACGCTGCGGATTGCTGCTTCGGAAGCTGCGCGGATGAGGGACTCCGCGTCCACCTGCTGGAACAGGTAGTCGTCCGCTCTATCGATGTCGTAGTGCACGACGGCCGTCATCTCGATCATGTTCTGGTCGCCGGTCAGCATGAGCGTCTCCTCGTCTTCGATCTGGATTCGCCCGTCGCGATGTTGGATGTTCCACTCGTAGGACGGCGGCTCGCTGAAGGCAAGCTCGTCAGAGGTCCGAAAACCGATCTCAATGGTCCGAACCTGCCTCGCCTGAACTCGCGTCAGACCGTCCACGGGCCACGGCAGCTTGAGGTGCAGGCCAGGCTCGCGATTGGGAAGGACGCGCCGCCCGAACCGTTCGACCACACCCACCTCCTCGGTGCGGATCATGAACACCGAGCTGGCAAGCCAGATTGCCAGCCCAAGGCCGGTCGCCGGTCTGGCGAGCTGACGGCGGTGCTGGACAATCCAGGCGAAACCTCCGGCCGGATCGATCCGGCGCAGCAGCCCGGAGATGGCTTCCCATGCGGTGCCGAGCCCCATGTGCTCCTGGAGACGATCCAGACGGGTGCGGTGGCCGGCGGGTCGCTCGATGCGAAGCAGACGAACCGAGTTGAGCATCACGAATAGGGAAGAGACTTGATGCACACCGGCCGCGAGCGCTGGCCCCATCCAGCCCTTGCCGGCAACGTACACGGCGACCACGTTGACGACGCCCGCGAAAAGAATGATGTTCTGCCAGACGGTCGCCACCGCGTTGCGAGAGACCCCGAAGAGCCGTGGCAGCTTCCCGATCTCGCGGTTGAGGTCCACCACGTCGGCTGCCTCGGCCGCAATGTCCGCGCCCGATCCGGACACGGCGACACCCACGTCCGCCGCGGCCAGGGCCGGGGCGTCGTTAACGCCGTCCCCGACCATGGCGACCTTGCGGCCTTGGACCTGCAGCTGCTTGATGCGGTCCAGCTTCTGTTCGGGGAGCAGCTCGGCTTCAACGTGCGAAATGCCGATGACCCGGGCCATTGCGTCCGCGGCCTTGCGGCGATCCCCGGTGAGCAGGATCACGTTGGGGATCCCGAGATCCTCGATTGCCTGGATAGCATCGTGCGCTCCGCTGCGGGGCGTGTCCCGCAGCAGGATCGCGCCTGCCAGGTCCGGGCCGTTCGCCACCAATACGGCGGTGGCCCCTTGGCGGTCGGCCGAGGCAAGGTACTCTCCCATTCCGGAAATGCCGTGATCGCGAAGGAAGGCTTCGTTGCCCGCCCTCACAGTCAGCCCGAGATGCGTGCATTGGGCGCCGCGTCCCGGCACGATCTGAGCGTCTTGGACCTCTCCGACATGAAGGCCGCGCTCCTCGGCCTCCGCCGTCACGACCTTGGCAAGGGGGTGGTCAGAACTTGCCTCGGCGGTTGCCCCGAGGCGCAGGACTTCCCGCTCGGTGAACCCTTCGGCGGTCAGCACTTCGATGATCTCGAACTGGCCTGTCGTCAGCGTTCCCGTCTTGTCGAACACTACCGTGTCGATCTCGGCCGCGGTCTGGACCACCTGACCGCCTCTCGCAAGCAGGCCGCGTCGTGCCAATCCGCCGATGGCGGCCACCATGGCGGCCGGGGTCGCGAGGATCAGGGCGCAGGGACAGCCCACGATCAGTACTGCGACGGCTCGGCGTACGCGTTCGGACGTATCGACGTCGGAAGAAAGCAGGTAGACGGCCCCCGCGGCCAGCAGGATGGCTGGCAGGAAGTAGCGTGCGTAGCGGTCGGCGACCCTCACGACAGGTGCCGTCCGGTGGTCGCGCGCTTCCTCTACGAGCTGGATGAGCCTTGAGAGGGTGGACTCCTCGCCGGCATGGGTGACCCGCACGTGCAGCAGGCCGTGCCCATTGAGCGTTCCCGAGAACACCTCGTCCCCGAGGCCCTTGTCGCGGGGCACCGACTCGCCAGTGATCGGGCTCTCATCCACGGACGACTCGCCCAACTGGACAATGCCGTCGGCAGCGATCCGCTCGCCGGCCCGCACGACGATCACGTCTCCGGGCAGGAGGTCTTCCACGTGGACCTCCACCTCCGCTCCGTCCCGCAACACGCGCGCTGAGTGCGGCAGCTGATCCACGAAACGGTGGATCGCGCGTTCCGTCCGTCCGGCGGCCCAAGCTTCTAGGCCTTCGCCCAGCAGCATGATGAACATCGCTTCCGCAGCGGCAAGGTATTCGCCAATCGCTAGGGCCGCCATTGCGGCGATCACTATGGCTAGATCTGCCGAGATCTTGCGGTCCAGCAGTTCGGCAATGGCCCGGTAGAAGGTCTTGTAGCCCGCCAGAATCGCGAGAAAGATCGCTGTGTCGATCCCTAGGATCGAGTCGAAGATGCCGAACAGGTTCAGCAGCAGCAGTACACCGACAAAGACGGTGAATCCGACGTACTTGATCTGCTCTCGCCGATCCCGATTGATCGCGTGGTCTTCGGAGACGACGTGCACAGGTAGACAAAGATAGCAAAGAGGTCGGGCTCCCTAGGCCCGGGCTTGAGGTCGTCGGAGGGAGGCATACGGGGCTTGGGCGTGCCGTGCGGCAACCGCGGGGGCCCTGCTTCTGAGGAGTTCTGGTTCGCGGAAACGCGAGCCCTCCGCACGCGCCCGGAGGCTCCAGCCTCGCTCGCCCGGGTCTCCGGCGAGTGCCGAGAGGGGAGGTCCCTGTAGCGCGGTTTTAGCGAAGAAAGGTTGTACAATCAGCCATTATGCCCGCCCGGAGCTACGCCGCAGGCCCCTCCGTACCGCTCATCGAGCGGACGATGGGTGGGGTGCTCAAGTCCTCCGTTGCCAACCATCCCGACAAGGATGCTGTGGTTTCGCACCACCAGGGCCTGCGGCTCTCTTACGTTGGGCTGAACACGATGGTGGACCGCACCGCTGCCGGCCTCTGGGGCCTCGGAATCAGGCCGGGGGATCGCGTCGGAATGTGGGCGTCCAGCTGTGTTGAGTGGGTCTATCTGCAGTTCGCCACCGCGCGGATTGGTGCCGTGCTGGTGAACGTGAACCCCGCGTACCGAGCCCGCGACCTTGCCTACATCCTCCGGAGGTCGCGCATGAAGGCCATATTCCTCCACGAGGAGGACCGCTGGGTCAACTACTTCAAGGTCCTCGCCGAAGCTCGCACAGAGGGGTCGGACGCCCTATTGGGATCCGTGCTGCTCGGGAATAGGGAGTGGGACGAGATGATCGCAGCGGGCGTGGAGCCGGAACCGGGGCCGCTCGACTGCCGAGACGTGGTGAACATCCAGTACACATCTGGCACGACTGGCAAGCCAAAGGGCGTCCTACTGACCCACCACAACATCGTCAACAACGCATACCTGACTGGGATGGGCCTTGGCTGGACTCCAGACGACCGCCTCTGCATGCCCGTGCCCCTGTACCACTGCTTCGGCTGCGTGCTTGGATCCCTACAGTCCGTTGTCCACGGTGCGACGCTCGTGTTGCCGTCGGCGCAGTTCGACCCGCTGGCCACTCTCGCGGCAATTGAGGAGGAACACTGCACGACGGTCTACGGAGTGCCGACGATGTTCGTGGCCGTGCTGGACCATCCCGAGTTCGACCGCTTTGACACCACGAGTCTGCGCACCGGGATCATGGCGGGCTCCCCCTGCCCCGTGGAACTGATGCGGCGGGTCGTCCGCGACATGCATTGCCCGGAAATGACGATCGCCTATGGCCAGACCGAGGCATCGCCTGCGGTCACCCAGAGCGCTTGCGACGACTCGCTCGAAGTCCGCACGTCAACGGTGGGCCGGGCGATGCCCTGCACGGAGGTGAAGGTTGTCGATCCCGAGAGCGGCGAGATGGTTGAGGTGGGTGTTCAGGGCGAACTGCTGACCCGTGGCTATCTGGTGATGAAGGGCTACGACAGCGATCCCGAGAACACTGCCAAGGCAGTCGACAGCGACGGCTGGCTGCACACCGGGGACTTGGCGACCATGCGGCCGGACGGCAACTTCCGCATCACGGGGAGAGCCCGGGAGATGATCATCCGGGGCGGCGAGAACATCTACCCGCGGGAAATCGAGGAATTCCTGCACTCTCATCCTCAGATCGCGGACGTCTACGTTGTCGGCGTGCCGGATGCCCGTCTCGGAGAGCGCGTACTTGCGTGGATTCAGGTGCACGAGGGCGCGTTGCTGACAGTGGAGAACGTCAGGGACTACTGCCGCGGCCAGATCGCCCACTTCAAGGTGCCCGAGTACATCCGCTTCGTGACCGAATTCCCGATGACCGTCACCGGAAAGGTCCAGAAGTTCGTCATCCGCCAGCGGGAGATCGAACTGCGTGGGCTGCAGGAGGCGGCCGCCGTGGAGACGGCCTGAGTCAGCCGCTCTTCTGCAGGGAGGCCTGTTGCAGCACCCAGTCCCTGAGTACTCCGTATCCCGGGTCCGAGGCGTCGTAGCGCACGCCCCCTTGGTGGCCATCCTCCTCGCCCGACTGGATGTTCAGCGGCTTACGCAGGAACTTGCTCTTCTCCACGTCCTGGAGGTTAACTCGCTGCTGCATCCGACGATAATTTCCAAGCAGGGCGTCGGGCGGGATGTACCCGGCGGCATCGGGAGCCTCTATGTACAGCGTCGGTACGCGGCCCGGCACGCCGTGGCATGAGAGGCAGGCACGGTTGTCCTTAGGGTTGATGCGCGCCATCTCAGTAAAGACATAGTCCCGGAAGTGAATGATGTCGGATATCCATTCGTCCGTGGCCGCCAGAGGGCGCACGTCACCCGCCTGCTGTTGCTTGCTGTCCTCCTCGATGAGTTCCCGAAGGCGCTTGCCGTATGTCTTGTCGTCACTGTTGAGGATGTTCTCGATGCGTGTCCGGTAGACCGGGCTGGGCTCCCTCTCTACCCACGCCGCGAGCGCCTTGAGGACTTCCGGATGGCGCCGCAGGGCGGTCTTGTTGGCAAGGGCGATCGCCTGTTTGCGGACCTCCTCGGGAGAATCTTCAGAGAACCATGCTGTGAACATCCGGATCAGCTGGTCCTTAGCGTCCACGATGGGGTCGATCACGTCGATCCCCAGTTCGTCCTTGGTGAACAGCGAGCCGGCACGCTCCCCAGGCTCGAGCTTGACGTAGTCAAGGCCGAAGATGTAGTTCGGCTCGGCGTCCGGATTGCTCCCCACCATTCGGAATGTGAGATCGTTCCGACCGGCCCGGAAGTCGTGCACGCCCAAGGAGATGGGGCCTGGAGCGGTGAGCTGGGGCTGGTAGTAGTCCGTGGGATCTCCAACCTTGCTTCCGTTGAGGAATGCTTGGACCGTTCCCATCTCCCGGTCGTGCAGGAAGGCCGCGATGATCTCGAAGGGTCCCGCCTCCGGTGCGGTGAGCGCGAAGGCGAGCTCATTGCCGGGCAACCCTTCGCGCCACCAAAGAATGGTATTGCGGCTGGTCAGGCCGTCCGGCACGAGCTGGCGGGTGGTCCGCCCTCCCGTGAGACGCAGGATCTCGAGGTCCTCGGCCTCGGTCGCCCCCTCGACCGCGTCTTCGATTGAAGGGCCCGTCGCATCGAAACGAAGCATCCACTCGGTCGATGGCAGCCAGAACCGGGCGTCTCCCCCGATTTCGTCGAAGGCCGCACGCCGGTGCAATGTGGGGTTATTGCCGAGAACCCTCCCGAGCATTTCGGCCCGCTTGCTCGCAATGGTCTCTTCGGGGGACGAAGCTGGAGCGGGCCGACCCGCAATGAATCGTGCTGGCGGGGCTGGAATCGCGAGCGCTCGGCGGGCCGGCGGAACCAAGAGACGGAAAAACCCGGCCTCCGAGTCGGGGGCGTCCCCGTCGAAGTGCCAGCGAACGCGGGACAAGAAGCGGACCAGCGCTTCTGCGGCATCCTCGCGGCCGGCCCGAAGGAATGCATCGAGCTTGTCCAGCAGGGGGCGGATCGTCTCTCGCGTGGCGGGCAGACGCAGAGCGCTCGGATTGGAGAGGGCCTTTGCGGCAGCCGCGACTTGGTCGAGATCGTTGCTGCGAAGGAGCGACAGCAGGTGCTGCTGTAGCGGGGAATAGTTTACGTTCGCCGCTCCCTGAAGGGCAATTGTGCGCCAGGGCACTGTGCCGTCGCCGGTCTCGCTGCTATAGATCTCCAGAAGGATGTCGCCGATGAGTTCGGTTGCCCCGGGGGTTGAGTACCCGAGCTGGCCAGGGCCTCCGTCGTTGCCGCGCTCCTCGAAGTGCGTGGCGGCAACGGCGGCGAGACGCCGCTCAAGCAGGTCGACACCTACCGGTTCTCTCTGGCGTACAGAGGACAGCATGCGGAATAGGTCTTCGAGCTCGCGGTACTGCTGCTCCCGGTTGTCGACCCCCGTTTGGTTGGCGATCTGGCCGTTGGCAATCAGCAGCGACGCCGTGGAATAGCGCATGGCGTTCTCCGCGTGGAAACTGGGCTCTGGTCGCAGAAGGGCGCTGACCCAAGCCCGGTTGATGCGCTGACGGAGCGGGGGATTCCACACCCAGAGATGCCAGGCGGCCTTGAACGCGTACGCCCGCACTCCGGGGAATTGGTCGGACATCGCGTCGGCCAGAAGCTTCGCAAGGTCATTGCGGTCCACACTCGACTGCGGCCCTACGAGGTCAACGCGCATGACCAGGGCCTGCACGACGGACTGCCTTGTCCGGTCATCTCCACTGCGGTACGCAGCGAGCAGCGCTGGCCACCCCTGATCGTCGAGCAACAGCTGGCGCAGCGACCAGAAGGACGCTTCACGACACGCCTTGACCGGGTCGGAGAGGCCCGAGACCAAGGCTGGAACTCCCTTGGCGGCCAGGGCTCCCCCAATTCCTAGGTATCCGTAGTAGCGCACTTGCGGCATCTGGTCCTGGGTTGCGTCGATCATGAGGTCGGCGAGGTCGGCACGTCCGGTGGTCTGCAGGGCCCGAACGCGAGAGAGCTTCGCCAGTGGCGTCTCGCCGTCCGCCGGCTCGAATTGGCTCCGCTTGATATCGGCAGCCTCGTCTGGAAAGAGCCGGCTCAACGCGCGGATGACATAGGCGTTGGTGACGAAGCCCGTCTGAGCAGACCGGTTCCACAGCCCGTACTCGAACTGCTTGTCCAGAAGCCACCGAACGGCGCGCTGGATTGGTGGACTGTCGTGACTGAAGCCAGCGGCCCGAAGACCTATGAGTGCGACGGCTGTGGGTGCGGGATCGCCCGGCTCATCGATGCGCGTCCAGCTGTCGGTTGTCTCGTCATGAACCCCGAGGTCGAATCCCCACCCCCCGTCTTCCTGTTGCAGGGCCAACAGCCGGCGCAGGTCGCGGTCGACTTGTCTCTCGAAGGCGGGCAGCAGTTCGCTGGCTCGCTTGCCAAGGTCCGAAGCTGGGTCTAGCCCGGACAGGTGCTCGCGCGGCAACAGGTCATGGAAGAACTCGATCCGGTGTCCGAGGTCGTCGCTCACCTTCATCTGGTGATCCCCGGTGGCGAGGATTCTCTCGGCCTTGTCAACGACACCTTCAAGGTACTTGGCGTCGCCGGTGTCGCGCCATGCCCGCTCCAAGATCTCTGCGGCAAACTTGAATACCACGTTCGGGCCGAAGTTTGAGCCCTTTCCCGCGGCGTTGATGCCCTCCGGGTCGGCGGTCTGCAGCACATAGTTGGCTGTGCGCCTCTGCTGGTACGAGTGCAGGCGCTTCGGTCGGAACGTGCGCTCGTGCAGGACTACGTTGCGGCCGGCGACGCGGCTGCCGGCGGGGGCATCTCCCAGGTCGTTCGGAGCCAGCGACGTGTTGACGGCGGCGTCCACGAGATGATTGGTCGGTCGCAGACTCTCGTACATCGTGTTGACCAAGCGGCGGTGATTCTGGACCGTGCCGTCGGCGCGGTACCCGTGCCGCATGGCATCCGCGACACCCCAGACTCCGCTTTGCGTGTGGCAGCTCATGCAGTTCTCGCCGAAGAGGCTTGAACCGTCTCGGACGCGCCGATGGACGGCGATGTTCCGCGGGCGGTGGATCAGCCACGCGTCAATCTCGGCAAGGTGGTAGTACAGGGACTGTCGGACTGCCTGCTGCGGTGTCTCAAAGGGGGCAGGTTTGATCAGGCGCACCTCGAGCTCGTAGCCCGGTTGGTTGGCTTCGACGCGCAGGAAATAGGTGCCTCCCGGCTCGATGCGACGGGTCACGAAAGAGCGGAAATTGTCGTCCTGCTGGTGGATGCGCTCGTTGACGTCGCGACCGTCGTAGTGGCTGTAGACCGGGACTGGGCCGGGAATGACCTCCGTGTTCGGGTGGATGTAGGGGATGATCTCGCTGTTGCCGAAATCCTCCCGCTGAGCCGCTTCGCGGTGTTCCAGCTCTTCCGGCGTCGGCGCGCCCGGCTTATAGACCCGGATCCTCGCGCTCACCACCGGATCCGCGAGCTGCAGGTTGGCGGTCAGAAGTTTGGGGGTGTCGCCGCGATATGTGAAGCGGAACCAGTCGTCTGGGGATCGACCGGATTCGGCGTTGTCAAAGTATTCCAATTCGTCAGCGCCTCCGATCACTCGGAGGACCTGATCGGCACTGCCATCCGCGAAGGGGATCAGAACGGCCTGCTCTGGCGCATTGTTTGGCTCGGTCTCGAGCACGATGTCGCCCTCTGCCGTCTCGGGAAGCACATCGACCGAGACCCCGAGCCGGACCTCGCGCACGGGAGGAGTTCGCGCTGGTGGAGCCGCGATCAGCTTCGCGAGTCCGTTGTCTCGGTGGTAGTCCCCTTGCTTTGCCGCCCCGTCAGTCACGGACTGAATGCGTAGTTGGTACCGGCCACTTCTTGGAGCCCTGTAAAGCACGTAAACATCAGGGTCCAGCGCGTGGAGGACTTTGGTCCAGCCGTTCTCCGGTCCTTGGATGAGGTCTCCCCTCTCCGCAAGCTCGATCGGCGCCTCCGGAGGCGGGCCGCTCCAACCCACGGCGATGCGCGCGTTGTCTGGCAGGTCGGAAGGGGTGCTGACGCCCACTTGGACTTGGACTGTGTCGTCCGCCCGGAGGTCCCAACTCTGCGACCACTCGCCGCTGAAGACGACTTCCTCCGCCGATGCCGTGATCTGTGACACTCCCAAAATGGCCAACGCCAACCAGAGGGTCCACAATCGGCAGCCCAAGCGCGGGCCGGACGGGATCGCGCCGACCGCAGGTGGGCGCGTTGATCGGTTCTGGATGGTTCTTGGAAGGGTCATCGGTTCGCTGAGTCTGGCCGTCACCGATCGCGGGGAGGCAAAGAGATCAGTCTGGGTACGGTCGCGTTCCATGTGGACGGCGGCGGCCACAGCTGTCGACTGGTCCGCAAGTCTTGGGACATTATAGAAACGTGCACTCGTGGGAGACACTCCGGGAACGGCCAAGAGTGCAAAAACTCGTCACACCACGGCTGGCGCATTAACCGCGCGGCTGGAGGCAGCACTCCTCTTAATTTCGCTTCTGGTCAGCCAGGGCTCTCCGGTATTCCTATCTCGGAGAGCACATGGCGGAGCTCTGGGACGGGCTCGTTGTGGCGGCGCCGCGGCAACACGAGCCCAAGCGGTAGCCTGCTCGGCGGCAAGTACGCAGTATGCGACTGGTGCTGCCGTCCGCCTTCGAGCTAGGCTGACTCTCAAGAGCATTAGCAAGCAAGAAAGTCCGAGTTCCATTCAGACTGACCGCCAACAACAAGAATGTTCCCAATATAATCTTCAGGAATAGACATTGGCTCCGCGCACTTCAGGCATGCGTTGCCCAGATATAATACGCTGCGCTGTGGAGTGCCCATGATGAAGGATTTCCGACACATGGACGAGCGTCCCGGGCTCCAAACAGACGGGGGCCATGGAACACTGAATGGGTGAGGCTGTGGCGACACGGTGGAGGGAGGATTCGGATGTACGAACGGAGATTCACAGGAGTTCTTGTCTCCGCACTGCTAGCGGTGGGTCTGGCGGGTTGCGGTCCATCGGCGGCGCCCGTCTACATCTCCCATCCCTTCGTTTCGCCCAAGGGCGACTATCAGACCGACAGGGATCGGTACCACACCTTCCGGATACCCGGGATGGTGGTGGCGGCGGACGGTTCGATCTTGCTGTTCGCCGAGGGGCGTCGAGGCGATGGGAGCGACCCACGCCGCGACGAGAACGCGCCAATCGACTTGGTCATGCGACGCAGCGTCGACGGGGGTGCGACTTGGGAGGACCTGGTTGTGGTCGAGTCGGGTTTCCGCCCGGATGGTGCGCTGCTCGACTACGCTGACCCAACCCCTGTCTTGGACGCTGTGACAGGCGAGGTCTTCCTGCTCTACGGACAATGGCCAGACATCGGCCCGACCACGGTGGCTCACGGCCAAGACCCAGATTCGGCAGACGGCAATCACGTCGTCTGGGTTCGATCTAGCTCCGATCACGGCAAGACGTGGTCCGAAAGGCGTCAAGTGGTGTACCCCGACGAGCCGGACGGGACGGCAGACGCCCTCTACTGGCGGCAAGCTGAGCCTGGCCCGGGAGGTGGAATCCAGCTTCGCTGGCAGGGCCGGGACCAGGCGGCCAACGGTCGATTGCTTGTCCCCGCCAAACGGAGCGGATCCCCAACGCCCGACGGGCCGGCCAATGTCCGACCGTTCGTGTATTTCTCGGACGACCATGGCGAGACCTGGCAGGTCGGAAGCGTGACGCCCGGTCCGGACGCCAATGAGGACGAAGTGGTCGAGCTAATCGACGGCACAGTGCTGCTGGACGCCCGTCAGAACGGCGGTGACTACCGCCGCCGCCACAGGAGTAACGATGGCGGCGCTACGTGGGGGCCGGACCGTCCGGACTCGATTCCTCTGACTGCCGTGGACGCTTCGATGGTCCGATACTCTGCATCACGGACCGGGCACGACCGTGATCGGATCCTCTTCTCCAGCCCACGCGGATCGAACGGTCTCGACCGCAGCGCCATCACGGTGTGGACGAGCTACGACGAAGGGGAAACGTTCGTCAGCCCGGTCTCATTCAATGAGGGCTTCGCAGCCTATTCCGTCATCCAACGATTGGACGACGGTGCGATCGGGATGGCAGTCGAGACTTCGGGCGAAGCTGGCGAGCGTTACGGGGCCATCAGCTTCTACCGATTTGAGATCGCCCACCTTGAAGCAGCCACTGCGGGCAAGTAGGAGTGTGTCGTTTAGGAGGGGATCATGAGGGATGGTGCCCAACAAGGGCACGCGACGTGCAACGCGCACCACCTGCGCGAACTGCAGGCGCTGGTGGACTCGGGCAAGCAGAAGTGGGCGGGAAGCTGCGAAAGCTGCTGCGGCGGGCCAATCTGGCGGCGCAATGGCGCGGTCCGAGGGGTGAAGCTGCCAAATCGCTGGTCCAGGGGATTGAGCGTCGCTTCGACCGATTGCTGCAGGAAGGGCTGGAGAATCACCGGGGCTGCCCAATCTGCTGGGCTGGACGGTTCACAGGAGCCGACGGCCGGGCCACAACCCCGTTTGCGCTTGCGCAAGGGGAGGGAGTTCTTGCTGCGGTTCGTGCACGACCTCAAGGTGCGGTTCACAACCACGCCGAGCGCGACCTGCGCATCGAGAAGCTGAAGATGAAGAGATCGGTCGAGTTCCGCACCAAGCTGGGAGCCAAGGACTTCACCATGCTGAGGAGCGTGCTCGCGACGGCGCGGCAGGGCCTGAACCGCATCGCTGTCCTGACACAACGGCCGACACCAGGTCTGGACGGAGCACCCGCCCCGGAGCCGCGTTCGGCAGCGGTAGCGAGCGGATGCCACGCGCTCTGACAGCCGGTTGGACGAGGACGATCTGCCCCGCCCCCCGTTACTCGGGAATGTGCCTCAGCCTGAGATTCCGATTCAACAAAGGAAGTTCCTCGAGCGGTGTAGACTGCTCTCGTGGTAAGGGACCGAAATGACAGATGACTGGACCGAATCTGAGTTCGCGGACTACGAGCAGGTGTGGCGGCAGGAGGAGCGGACGGCTCTCACCCCCGCGGGTATCGCGGAGCAGAATTCGATTCTACTGCGTCGGTATCGCAATTTTCGGATCGTCGCCGACCTCGTGGTAAAGGCCTGGCGCCAGCACCCTGATGTGGTCGCCGTTTCGCTCGCCGGTTCGGTTGCCCGCAAGCCCTGGAAGGAAGTCCCTCGCTTCGAGCCGTACCGCCGAAAGCGGATCGAACTATGGCACGAATGCGGTGATCTTGACTTGGCCGTGTGGCTCTCCGGAACTCGCGATCTCAACGCGCTTCGCAAGGTGCTGGCCAAGGCCGTGTCCAGCTTCCGCGACGAACTCGGTGGCGGCGTGGCCTCCCATCAGGTCGAGGCGTTCCTGCTCGATTCCCGCACGAATAAATACCTCGGGCACCTTTGCCAGTTTAGCCGCTGCCCCAAGCCCGGCAAGTGGCAATGTATGGTGCCGGGTTGTGGCAGCAAGCCCTTCCTTCGAAGAGTCCGAGGGTTCCGATGGCGTCGAGAGACGATTGCGGAAGGCCGCTCTGTCCGGCTGTTTGACCGCTCCACCGGCCTCCTGCGGCGAGCGTCTTCGCTTTCACTACCGCAAGGTGACGATCAATTCCGGGACAGTACTCGATGAGAGAGGTTGCCTGTCGCCACACGACCTGTTCGTTGAAGATTGCTTAGACGGCTCGCCCTCGGCACCACCATGGGGCTTGGTTGCGCGGCAATCGAGGCAATCCGGACGGCGGGCGCTCCTGCTTCCATTGCAGACAGCCGCAACGCCCCCAAAGTCTCAAATGCGGATAGTTCTTGGAATCGCCCAAGCGCACTGGACTATCGATGCTACTGGCATTGAAGTCTTCTCAGGTGGGTTGCACTCCGAATCGAGGGTGAATCTCTCGCCAAGACTCGCCGGACTCGATTGCCCGGCCTTTCCTAGATCCGATGCCACGTGTCTGGGCAGCTTTCGGGAGGACTCGATTCTTCCCTTGGTAGTGAGCGCGTGCTGGGCGGCTGACTTGGCTTTCGAGGAATGCGAAGGACCGTTTCCTGCCGGTCCCTTCTGTGACCCACCAGTCTGGGCTGTCCATGGTTTGGCAGACAGTTGGTTCTGCGGTAGCTGCAAAGTGTCTAAGGAGCTGTCGCTAGGGTGGGAGCACTGCCGGGAAATGTCAAGCAACGAGTCCGAGGAGGGAGTCATCACCATCTCTTCTCTCCTCAGGCTTCGAAGGACACCAGAGAGGGCCTGCCGGCACCAACCATGGCCAGGCAAGGACGCGCACAGTGTAGCGGAGCTGCTGGAGAACGACGATGCGCGTTCCGGTCGGGCTCTCAGGTGCAGTGGCATGCATGGGCGTCTTCGAGGCAGTGTCAATCTGCACAAGCGGTGGCCGGACGTGGAATGTCCGCTTCTCAAGCGGTCGCTGACGACAATGTCCGGCTGGCGGCTCTCGCACCTTCGTTCCTTGGCCAAGCAGTCTGGTGATCTTCGAGTCGGAGTGCCAGACCCTGTCGCCCCTCCGAACGGATGAGAGCCACAATAGAGCAGGTCATGTCCGTTCCTCTACCCGCGTCGCGGGCGAATACAACGAGCAGACGGTGCTCGCGAAGGACTTTCTTGGGATTCTCGGCCGCTTCCATCGGATCGGCGTCGGTACGGCGGCTGACCGCCCACGAGGATTCTAACGAGCCCCCGAACATACTGTTGTGCATCTCCGACGATCAGTCTTGGCTGCACACCAGCGCGATGGGAGACCCGACTGTGAAGACTCCCGCGTTCGACCGCGTCGCGGCGGAGGGGGTGCTGTTCACGAACGCTTACTGCGACGCGCCTACCTGCGGCCCGTCTCGCAGTGCAATCCTAACTGGCCAGCCGATCTGGCGCTTGGATGAGGCAGGGAACATCCACAGCACATTGCCCAGCAAGTTCCCGACGTATACGGAAGTGCTCGAGCGGGCTGGCTACAGGATTGGCCACACCAGCAAGGGATGGGGTCCAGGTCGCCTCGAGCCCGGTGGTCGGACGCGCAACCCAGCGGGCGACAAGTTCGAGAGCTTTGAAGCGTTCCACGTAGACCAGCCAGCTGGTCGCCCATTCTGCTTTTGGCTTGGCAGCAGCGATCCGCATAGGCCCTACGAGCTTGGGTCCGGTGCCGAAGCGGGAAAAGACCCGTCAGCCGCATTGGTCCCGCCCCACCTACCGGACAACGTAGTGGTCCGCAACGACGTCCTCGACTACTGCCTAGAGATCGAGCGATTCGACAGCCGCGTCGGGACGGCTCTAGCCCTCTTGGAACAGTCCGGGCAACTTCACAACACCATTGTGGTCGTGACAAGCGACCACGGGATGCCCTTTCCGCGGGCGAAGGCCACTCTGTACGACTACGGGACACGCGTGCCATTGGCCGTCCGCTGGCCGGAAGCAATCGCGGGCGGCCGCACAGTGCACGACTTCGTCAGCCTTAGCGACCTAGCACCAACCTTCTTGGAGGCTGCGGGGCAGCCAGAGCCGGCGGCGGTCACCGCTCGCAGCCTGCTCCCGGTAGTCACTTCCAGTAAGGGCGGTCGCGTCGACACCTCCCGGGATGCGGCCTACGTCGCAATGGAGCGCCATGACGGGTGCAGGCGGGACGGTAAGGGCTATCCGTGTCGGGCGGTCCGCACGGCTACGCACCTGTACATTCGCAACTTCGAGCCCGCGCGCTGGCCGTCCGGGTCTCCCAATCCCAAGGATTGCGCTCGGAACATTCCGTACGGCGAGGTGGCACCATCGCCTACCAAGACATTCATGATGGAGAATCGAGACGACCCTTCTGTTGATCGGCTCGCCGAGCTCGCATTCGGGACAAGGCCAGCGCATGAGCTGTTCGACTTGCGAGAAGACCCGGGGCAGCTCCGAAACATTGCGGCGGACGCCCGGGCCGCAGACACGCTGCACGAGCTCGATGACCGGCTCATGGCACACTTGGCAGCGACGAAAGATCCCCGAGCACTGGGTAAGCCCGCGATGTGGGACCACTATCCGTACTACGGTAGGAAGGTCAATTCGGACTGGAGCGTTGCTCCCAAGCCCTGACCGCTGGCCAAACGAGCGGTCCAATGGGAGGCGTGGGGCCCCGCTTCGCGGACGGCGGGGCGGCGGTGGCGGTAAGCTTGTGGAGGCCGTTGGGGGAAGTTCCTGGCAGCCATGTGCGAGAGCCGGGACAGTGCGTTTCGCGGGCTGGGACTGACGGGAGCGAGCCGGCTACAGCGGTTGCCAATCGGGATTGAGTCAGCCCACTGTCGGGAGTTGGCCCATCGACAACGATCCGCGACTCCTGATCCGTCGCAAGCGGCCGCAGGAAAGGAGATCACCGCCATGCTGGAGGTTCGACCGCACTACACCCCTCACACATCGCTGCCGTTCGCCCGGAAACGTCCGCACTTTGCGCTGATCGCCTTA
Organism: Bryobacterales bacterium; assembly: GCA_965203925.1. GTDB lineage: Bacteria > Acidobacteriota > Terriglobia > Bryobacterales > UBA6623 > VXMF01. The sequence goes on along the minus strand of OZ241924.1, from coordinate 5,052,057 downwards.
TGCCTTGTCGCCTCGGCCTGCGGTCCAGTTGCATTGACAGAGCGCTCGCCAAATGTCGTGTTCATCCTCGCGGATGACTTGGGCTGGCGGGATACGGGCCTGTACGGGAGCGAATTCTTCGAGACGCCCAACATCGACTTGCTGGCCGAGCGCGGCATGGTCTTCACCAACGCATACGCTGCCGCTGCAATCTGCTCACCGACCAGGGCCAGCATCATGACGGGGCTGCACCCCGCCCGGCTCGGCATCACGAGCGCCAGCGGACATCTTCAAAGAGAAGTCTTAGCCAAGGGACTTCGACCGCGAGGCTCCCGGAATCAGCCGGCTCTCGCGGCCGATAGCGTTACCCGTCTGCGCCTTGAGTACGTCACCTTGGCGGAGGCGTTGCGTGCGGTCGGCTATGTGACCGGGCATTTCGGAAAGTGGCACCTCGGTCGAGAGCCGTATGATGCGCTCGCCCAAGGTTTCGACGTCGACATCCCCCACACGCCGGGCCCCGGCCCCTCGGGCGGGTATCTCGGGCCTTGGCGGTTCTGGCCGGACATGGGTGCCGACGGCGAGCACATCGAAGACCGGATGGCGGCCGAAGCGGCCAAGTTCATGCGTGAGAATCGCGACCGGCCTTTCTTCCTCAACTATTGGTGCTTCTCGGTACACGCTCCGATTCAGGCCAAGCCCGAGCTCATTGAGAAATACCGTGGACTGGCGATCCCGGACTATCCTCAGCGGAATCCGATCTACGGCGCCATGGTCGAGAGCCTCGATGACGCTGTCGGAACTCTGGTAGCCGCGATCGACGAGCTTGGGATCGCTGACGACACGATCATCGTCTTCTTCTCGGACAACGGCGGGATGGTACATCGATTCAACGACGGAGTCCCCGTCACGAGCAATGCGCCGCTTCGATCCGGCAAGTCGTCCATTTACGAGGGAGGCGTCAGGGAGCCGCTGGTAGTGGTGTGGCCTGGCCAAGTCGCACCCGGATCGAAGAGCGACGAGATTGTCCAGAGCGTCGACTTCCACCCTACGCTGCTTGAGATGACGGGGACGCCGCCCAGGCACGAACAAGCGTTTGACGGGATCAGCATGGTTCCAGCGCTCAGGGGGAAGACTTTGGAGCGGGAGGCCATCTTCACGTACATTCCCAACTACACGGCTGCAACGATGCAGCGACCGAGCACTGCCGTCCGTCGCGGTGACTGGAAGCTCATCCGTTTCTTCGCAGACGGTGCTGCACAGACTGATCGCTACGAACTCTACAATCTTCGGGACGACGTCGGCGAGACCAACGACCTCGCCGGGTCGCACCCCCGGCTAGTCGCCGAGCTGGATGGGCTGATTGAGGGATTCCTCCGGGACACTGAAGCGGTCGTCCCCAAGCCGAACCCTGCCTACGTGGAGGGGCTCGATCCGTTTCCGGACGGTCCGGCTAGGGTCGAGAACTGAGCCACGGCGCTCGTCGATTCTCGCCGGTCGCAGTCCTGGCCGATCCAGTGCCGCGAAGGGTTGGTTCAGCCTGGCATCTAGGCAGGTGCGATGGGGCCGCCGAGCGGTCCCGATCACCGACATGAGAGGGTGCTCAGGCCTGCTTGGACTGCCAGTCGCAGCGAGTTCTGGAATTCGGCCCAGGTCTATGCCGGTGCACGAGTGGGTGCCAGTTTTTCGCGAATGTCCTCGGCGATCTGGCCCCCGTGGAACCTGCCGTTCTCGATGAATATCTCGTTGGTGTGCATTCCGGCCACAATCACTCCGGCTAGATAGACGCCTGATCGGTCGCTCTCGAGGGTGGTCGGATCAGTCCTTGGCTTGCGTGTCTCGGGGTCCAGCATGATGCCGAGCCGCCGCAGGAACTCTGTGTCTGGCTGATAGCCGGTCATCGCCAGCACGAAATCGGTCTTGATCGACGCCGGTCCATCCGGCGTGTGCAGATGGATGGAATCAAGCTCGATCCGTGTGACCCGCGTGCCCGAGAACGCCCGAATCTCGCCGGCCTTGATCCGATTGGTGATGTCGGGCAGGATCCAGTACTTGATCTTGGAGCTCAGTTCGTCCTCGCGGTGGATTAGTGTGACCCTAGCTCCAGCCCTGTAGCACTCGAGTGCGCAGATGGCGGCCGAGTTCTTTCCTCCGATCACAGCGACGTCGCAATCATAGAACGGATGGGGTTCCCGATAGTAGTGGAAGACGTTCGGCAAGTCCTCGCCCGCGATCCCCATGCGCACCGGAATGTCATAGAATCCCGTTGCTAGAACGACCTTTCGGGAACGGTACGTTCGGTTCCGCCCAATTCGATTCGTCGTGAGCACATCGAACGATCCGTCGGACCCGCTGATCGCGTTCACCCGCTCATACTGGTGGATATCCAGTCTGTAGTGGTTCGCCACTCGGCGGTAGTACTTGAGGGCCTCGCCACGGGTCGGCTTCTCGCGCACGGCCGTCATCGGGATGCCCCCGATCTCGAGCAGTTCGGGTGTCGTGAAGAAAGTCAGGTTTGTGGGGTACCGGTAGAGGGAGTTGACGACGCAGCCTTTCTCGACAGTCTTCACGCGGAGACCGGCCTCCTGCAGTTCGATGGCGCAGGCCAGTCCCGTCGGTCCGGCACCCACGACGATCACGTCTAGCGCTTCTCCCCTTGCAGTCGCCACAGAGACCCAGTATAGGAGTGGGACAAGGGGCGGGTAGGGACTCTCGCCGACGCCGTTCCTCGAACGGGCCTTGCGCCAATTGCCGAACAGCAGTGCCACCCAATCCGGGTTGACCGTGCCCTCGCTGCGACATCGACCGTCGAGCCGACGCACCAAGTAACGCGCGGTGGATGAATGTCGCTGCAGTATCGCTTGGATATGATCGAGTCGCGGCCAACGTGGCCGTCCTAGGAGGATTGATGCTCAGACTGCTCTTCGTGCTCACTGCAATTGCCATTGGTGCGCCTGCAACCTTCGCGGATTGGAGTCGGCACGTGGTCGCAACCGGTTTCGCGTCGCAGACTGCGGTGGCGGCGGACTTCACTGGGGACGGCCTTCCTGACGTCATCGCCGATGCGCAGGGCGAGACTCATCTGTACGTGGCACCGGACTGGAAGAAAGTGGTCATCGACGGCAAGTGGCCATTCCGGCCTGGAGAGCGGGATACGATCCACAGCGAAGTCTTGGACGTGGACGCAGACGGGGATCCGGACTATATCGGGGCGGTGTACTCGCCCGGTCCGGTGTTCTGGCTCGAGAGGCCGGACGATCCGTTGTACGACCGCTGGATCATGCGCATCGTCGACGCGGACGTGAATGGCACGCATGGCCTGATCACCGGTGACATTGACGGGGATGGGCGGCTCGATCTGGCCGGCAACAGTGCGCAGCCAAAGGATCCGTACCCGAACTCGCTCGTCTGGTGGAGGGTGCCCGAGGATCCCCGAAGCGCCGAGGAGTGGCCGAGGTATGTGCTGGCCGATCAGGATGCTCCTGGGCTGAGCCACTACTTGGGGATTGGAGACTTGGACGGTGACGGAGTGGCCGACGTTGTCTCGGCGGGTAAGGATGCCGTTACCGGGGGAGGGAACTGGTTCGCCTGGTGGAAGCAGCCCGCTGACGGAGCAACACCTTGGCTCAAACGAACGATCGCGGTTAATCAGGTGGGGGCAACCAATGCACTGCCAGCGGACCTTAACGGCGACGGAGTGATGGACATCTTCGCAACGCGAGGGCATGGCCGAGGCGTGTTGTGGTTTGAGGGGCCAACGTTCGAGGCTCACGAAATCGATCCGGTCTTGGCTGGCCCGCATGATCTGGCAATCGGCGATGTTGACGGCGATGGGGACACCGACGCAGTGACATGCGGCAAGGACAGCTACGTGGTGGCGTGGTACGAGAATGACGGGGCTGGAGAGTTTCGGAAGCGGGTGATCCACGACGATCAGGCGGCGTACGACATCAGGTTGGTCGATATGGATATGGACGGTGATCTGGACGTGCTGGTGGCGGGCCAGAACTCTCGCAATGTGGTCTGGTACGAGAACGGCCTGTAGACGCCTCTGGGGATTTCTCTGCGACGTGCGTCGGCTCTTGCGGCTACCGCTTCGCAATGACCCCGGCCGTGGCGCGATGCAATGGCGAAGATGCCTGCGGGGTCCGTCGCGAACTAGGTCTGACTCGCAGGGAGGCCTTTGGACGGGAATTCTCGCTGGGACCCCCGCAAGCCGTCCGAAACCCACGTGAGGCCACCGCCGCTAGGGACCCTTCGTCGGGTCACTTCACATCAGCGATCCCCGCGTGGAATGTCACTTCCCCGCTCAGACGGTTCGTGCCCGAGACCAATCCATAACTCCTAGGAAGGATCGCAGCAGGCCCTCTGATGCAGTGCTCGCTGCCTCCTCACCCCATCCGTGCATCCACACGACACCTAGGATCGGCGGTTAGGGCTTGTTAGCAGAAGCGTATAGATCGCACGGAGTACCCGGCAGCCTCCAATCGAGCTGAGCGATCGGGAATCGCCCGTTCAAGGGCACCGGAACGAATCCCGGTGGCGCGTGCCAGCACCGCTCGACGTCACCTGCAATCGCACCGGTCCCTCGCAATCCACCTCCAGAGTCAGCACAGAATGGCTGGCAATCTCGTTTAGGATCTGTTCGACCAATGCCGGTATTTCCTGCAACGCCTGAGCGAACAAGGCTTGGCCTCCCGTGATGCTCGCGAACTCGCTGATGCCGTTCTGGTACACCTCGTTGAGCTCGTCGTGCCGCCGCGCCAAGTGTATAAAGAACAGCGGAGCCTGTGCTGACTCGAGCGAGTCCGCAACCGAACGGACGCGTTCGAGAATCAGCTGCGCTCCGAACCGGCGACTCAAATCGCTACGGTCGCTGGGGTTGACTACGGGGATCGTGTAGTCCCCGCGGTAGTCCTCGATCTCCCCGTCCGTAAGGAACAGGACTGCCAGACGGATATCGGCTGAGTTCAGAGTTGCATCGGCAACTCGCGAGGCATCGACTACCACATCTAGGAGCCCGGGTACACCGCGGACGTCGATTGCCTCCAGCCTCTCCCTAAGCCTTCGCCTGCTGCGCACTGGGTCTTGCCGGACGACGAGCCCGTCTTGTGCCGTCAGTACTCCAACGTAGTAGTTCGGCCCCAATCCGCTCAGCTTCGCGACCAAGGCCTCCTTTGCCGCATCGAACCTGTCTGGGTACTTCACCGTGTCGAGGACCAGCAGCAGTATGAGATGGTCGTCGGGAGTCTGGACCGAGTTGACAGGTGCCGGCCTTCCATCGATTGCCACTTCGAGATCAGTGACCCTCGCGTCGCTCCAGACTGGCGTCTTGAATGTCTCGGCCCGCGATCCGGTTGCGAAAGATACCGCGAGAATGGTGAGGACGGCCACTCCCATGGGCTAGAAGTGATAACGCAGCCCGAGTTGCAGGACTCTTCCTCCGCGAGAACCAATGATCTTGCCGGCGTTTGCATTGCGGGCATGACTGGGTCCAATCTCGGTATCCGGATCGTTCCAGTTCCCTTGGTTGATGAAATTGAAGCTCTGCACCAAGACCTCCACGCTCTGGTCTTGGGAGATCACTACTCGTTTGGTGATTGCGATGTCGTGATTGCTGTAGTTCGGATTGCGCAGCGTAGGGTGAGTCCTCGACACGTCCCCGAGGGTGAAGTCCGCCGGATCCACGAAGGCTTCGGGGTTGAACCATCCTTCCGGCCCGGGGTTAGGCACATGCGGGTCCACACCCGCAACGCTATCCACGCGCAGGTACGGGACAACCCCTCCGGTGTTGTTAAAGAGTGGCTCTAGCGCGATCGGATCGCCGCTTAGCCAGGATGTGAACCCGCTGACAGACCAGTCTGAGACGAACTTCGCCAAGAAGCCGCGGCGCGCAAGAATGGCCTTCCCAGGCCCGATCGGCAACTCGTACGTATACGAAAGGGAAAGGCGTTGTGGGCGGAATCCTCGAGAGAGTCCCCAAGCCGTTCGGCGGTCTCTCCGGTCCTGTATCCCCGAGCCCGAATAGTCATCCCACCGCTTTCGATAGGAGTATTCGAAGTCAAAGCTGAGACCGTCCCGAGTGCGGTTCTGGATGTTGATCCTGCCTTCGTCGTAACGATACTTCCCACCCGGGTACTGGTAGTTCGTGCGAATCTGCTGCACGTGTGGGAAGGGTCGCAGGGACCGCCGGAACGATTCGTCGTAGAGTCGGTCCCGGTGGCTCAGCGCTGTGATGGGAATTGCGTTGATGCCGACCAGATGTCCGCCCATCAAGAGATCCTTGCCTCGAATCGTGCGTCCCCGAGCCCGCACAGTCAGGCCCCGCGCGATCAGGTGCTGAACCTCAAGACTGGCTTGGTTGTACGTAGGCTGCGCATCCGTTTGCGGAATCATGTCCACATCTGTGTTGTTCGCGAAATCGCCACGCAAGTCCGGCAAGGGGCGAGCCATTACCGGAAAGCCACCGTCCAGCTTCACCGCAGGAATTAGCTGCCGGTTCGGGGAGATAGGGGACCGCCGCCCCGAGAATCCCTGCGTGCCGAACGGCCCCGTCCGCAGGCCAACGGTGCTGTACGTTCGGTACATGGTCCCCCGAACAACGGTGTTCCGGACCTCCGTCGGGCTCCAGGAGACGGCGAGGCGCGGCTCGAGCCGTACCCGGTACGGCTGAAATGCTCTGCCAACACCGTCGCGACCGGCGAAGACCAGTGCACCGCTGGATCCTGTGGCTGGGTTTTGTGCTGCCAGATCGAACGACGACTGCCGGTCGAACTTCTCGAAACGCGGGCTGCCGGCGACCAACCCGACCCGCATCGACATTGTTAGACTCGGACTCACCCGCCACTGGTCCGACACCGAATTCTCGAAACCACTTCTACGCAAATAGGCGGGATGTGGCTGGTCGGTCGCCTCGGCGTTCCACGCTTGGCCTAGCAGGAACGTCGCAAAGCCGTCGCCAGTGTTGGTGACCCCCGGCAAGCCGGTGATACGGTCGCTGAACGAGTAAACCCCCGACGGCGCGTCCAGTTCGAGCGTATTCCAGTGGACCAGCACGGTGTCGCTCGAGACAGTCCAAGTGTGGTTTCCGCTGCGTACAACCAGAGAGTTGTCGACCCTGTACTCCGCCAAGCCGTTCCTCAGGTAGGACTTGGATGGAGACCCCATGCCAAGGTAGCCCTTGAAGCGGAATGTCGGGAAGACCGAACCGCTGATTCCTGCTAATCCCATTGCTTCGGGAAAGTTCTCGGCCTGGGCCAGTGATAGCGTGTCCACACTCTGGAGTTTCGCTCGGAAGCGGCCATTGTAGGTAACGCTCGGGGTGGGGTTCACCGTGTCCGAGATCGAGATCGTCCTCGTCCTAAACACACGATCCGGCCGCCCCGGATTGGCGACAGTCGGGAGCAGGTCCACCGTGTCTGAGAATCCGTTCGAAGCGCCGACAGAGACATCGAGTTTCTGGGCGTCTCCAAGATTGTGATCCAGCCGGAGGATGAAGCCATCGGGCGTGTTACGTTCGGATGGATTGGTCCAGTAGTTGTTCCGAAGGAATGGACCCACGTTAGTGTTGGGTTGTGGATAGTCCCTGATGGCTGATCGGGCGACCCTATCCAGAGCGACCTCAGGAATCCGATTGCTGGGGAACGGATCACGGATGAACTCGAGGTTCGACCGGCTGACCCCCCTAGACGGTTCGTAGGTGGGATTCCGCTTGGTCGATGCCGGGTCGTAAATGGTCAGCGGCTTTCCGGCGCGGTCAACAAGGTCAGAGAAGTCGGCGAGCCGCTGCTGCGCCGTCGGCATCGAGTACAAGTACGACCGGCCGACCCGCTCCCGCGTTCCCTCGTAAGAGAAGGTGAAGTACGAGGATCCACGACCGTTGTACAGCCGCGGTACCATCACCGGGCCGTTGACGGTGAACCCGAACTGGTTCCGGCGGCGGAGATTGCGCTCTCCACCCCGCTGGACCACCTCGTGTGGAACTGCATCCAGAATGTCATTGCGAAAGTACTCGAACACCCTCCCGTGCCACGAATGCGCTCGACTGCCCCCCGAGGCCGAAGCAGCCCTGTCTGCTTGCTGGCCAGCACGTAGCTTCTCTTCGGCCGTGATCCGCCGGAAAGCCTGGATGGCCCGCAGGACCGGGACGACTTCCGGTCGGTCGGTGCGACGAACCTCGGTGTCCGTGTCGACACGGGACTGATTGCTCTTCGAACCTTCGGGACTCTGCGCCAAGCCCGCCGCGGTCAAGGCGAGCAGCGCGAAGATTCCGTGGGGGCTCACGAAGACGCGTACCGACTCCACGACATCAGTGTAACCATACGACCGACGCACGTCGATCCATCAAGCCGCTCCCGGATCGATGGGTTACTGCGGGGCTGGAAGAGGAGTTCGCAGTCGGAGTCTGCCGCGTCCTGCCGGTCAGGTCCTCACCCAATAGGCGGTCCTTGACGTCAACTCGGAGATCAGGCGGTCCCTTCCGTCGTGCGGGACGCCGAAGCCGTCAACGAAGCGGAAGTCTCCGGCGGTCTCCGGCTTCCACCCTGAGGATCGCTAACTCCGCAATCGCCCCGACCCCACAAATGGCGAGCTCTCCCCAGAGGGTTTCTCTGGCCGAATTCCACGTGGACTGCTGTATCACGTCCTCCCGCGGCTATCGCAACCCCAAGAGCTTTCCCATAGCCTCGGCCCAGCTCTGCACTCTGGCGTTCATCGAGCCGATATACAGGGCTGTCGAGATGGAGTCGGGTGGGAAGTCTGCCTCTTGGCCGCGGAGACGCTCCACTTCAACCTGCCTCCTCGGTGGCCCACATCGCAGCACACTCCACCCTCCCGACCCGCCAAGAGCCCGGGATAGGGCGCCCCGTCCCCCAGTAGTTCCGACAGTCTCCAGAGAAGGACTGGGTACCGAAGTCGGCTCGTGGCTCCTTTCCGATGAGCGTCTCAATCGGCGGCTCGAGCCGGATCGCGGCGAAGCCGACGATTACAGAGATCCCGGCCGAGTCACCGGTGCAAACGGCCTTCTTGGACGGCTTCCACCCACGGCCGGCATCCTGGGCCGTCCCGGTGCTGACGATCAGAGCCACGTTCTGGCTCGCGAGGTCGTCCGCTGACCCAAGCTGCATGGCGTCCTGTTCCTGCCCGATGTCGCCGCCCCTGATTCCTTGGTTCGAGGGGCCGACACACGAGCCTCACGAGATCCATCCGGACTTGGCTGACCCGCATGATCTGGCAATCGGCGGTATTGCCGGCGATGGCAACGCCGACGAGGTGACATGCGTCAAGGGCAGCTATTCGGTGGCCCGACCCGGGAACGATGGGGTCGTAGAGTCTGAGAAACCAGTGATCGACGACAAGCAGGCAGCGTACGCCATCAGGTTGGTCGAAATCGATACGGACGATGATCTGGACGTGCTGGTGAGTGCGACGTCACGAATGCGGCCGTGGGGCGACGGACCAGCATCATGACCTATTGAACCACTCTGTGACGACCGCGAAGTCGAGAGTGTGGAAGGGCGGTCCGCCGCAATTGGATGCGAGTTCGTTCGCCCTCGCGGTTGGACCATATCGGACGCAGCAAACATCCCGTCGGCTGTCAGGCGGGTCAATGCGCCGAGATCATTCCGGAACGCGGTGGGCCCATCAGGGCTGACATTCATGTATCGACGGGCCCGTGATGGGTCTCTCGACCAACTGCAAGCACGGGGACACTCGGTACAATCGATGCCGCCATGAGACGTATAGGAAAGGGTTCCCGGCGCAGTTGGCTCAAGGGGGTTGGTGTTGGTTCTCTTTTGGGGGGCTTGCCCGCCGCCAAACCAGCAAGCCGCGCCCAGAGTGTTTACCAGCAGCTCGGGGTCAGACCCGTGATCAACTTTCGTGGCACGCACACCACGATCGGGGCCTCGAAGCAGTCGTCCGAGCTCTTTGAGGCTCAGGCCGAGGCCGCTCGCGAATATGTTGTTCTGGAGGAGCTTCAGGAAGCGATCGGCAATCGGCTGGCGGATCTGACGGGAGCTGATGCTGCCATGGTCTCGACGGGCGCCGCCGGCTCCATAGCTATCGGCACTTACGCCTGCATTGCCGGTGACGATCCCTCCAAGATCAGGCGCCTACCCGACCTCGCCGGTATGAAGGACGAGGTGATCATCCAAAAGGTCCACCGCATCTCTTACGACCATGCCGTGCGCGGTGCGGGCACGAAGGTCGTGGAGGTCGAGACTCTCGAGCAGCTTGAGAGGGCCATCGGGCCGCAGACGGCGATGATGTACTTCCTGCCGGGGAATACGAACGACCGAAGTTGGGGCGAGGATTGGATCCGCCTCAATGAGACCCTCCAAGTCACCAAGCCCGCAGGTGTGCCTGTGCTAGCAGATTGCGCGAACATCCTTCCGCCATGGAAGAACATCCCCGATCTGGCGCGATCTGGGGTCGATCTGATGGCGATCTCTGGAGGAAAGCACATTCGCGGGCCGCAGTGCTCGGGAATTCTAGCGGGTCGCAAGGACCTCGTCCGGGCCGCTTGGCTGAACTCCAATCCGCACTCCGACTCCAATGGTCGCCCGATGAAGGTCGGTAGGGAAGAGATGGTGGCGCTCTGGCTGGCTTGTGAGAAGTATGCCGCCCTGGACTTCAGGAAGATCGACAGGCGAAGCGAGTCTCAGGCGCGCAGGTTGGCTGCGGGAATCCGCAAGATCCGCGGCCTGAGGACATCTCGACCGCCCTTTGAGCGTATGCGCAGGGTCCACCGGGTAGACGTGAACTGGGACGAGGCGGCATTGGGGATAAGCGCTCGGGAAGCGGAGAGGCAGCTCATGGAAGGAAAGCCCCGCATCGCAATTGCCAGGCCGGCAGATGGAGGAGTCCAGTTCACGGTGTTCATGAACGAGCCAGAAGATGTGGAGATTGCGATCCGTCAGATGCGGCGGGTCTTCGCTGCCTGACACCGGCAGGTGCCGGCACCCATCGCGGGCAGCCCAAAACGCTCGGATGTATCGCATCGGATCTCGGGACCACATCGCTAATCCGGTTTGCAACGATGGCGTCTACGCAGCCGGGCAGCAAGATCCCCATTGAGACTTGCAACTGGGCGGACCCGGTCCGGGGTACAGCCACCGGACGGTCGCCTCTCTCGAGTCCCGCGGCCGCGACATTGGCCCTCAGGCCTAGATCGCTCCAGCCCGAGCTCACAATAATCCCCGGCAGGTAGTTGGGGATCGCTCGGCCTTGGACTTCAGAAGGATCATGTAGGTGAGCACCCAAGAGTCCGGACGCTGCTCCTGCTGTACGCACATGCGACTCCGATGTACTCTCCGCCGGGATCCTCCGAATTGCTACCGGCTGGACGAGTGCCCTCGCTAGGTCCTCGAACGCCCCTTCGATGCGGATTGGCCTTCCAACTCGGCCTTGCTCGGGTGGTAGGAAGAGTCTGTGAGTTCCATGATTGTCGGATCGGGCTGCGCGTTCATCGTGAGTCCTCCTTCACGATCACCTCGACTTGGGTATCCACCCGGCCCTGCATCTGGGCTATCCGCTCGCGCAGATCGTAGACATCTTCTTGCAAAGCACGGATGGCACTACGGACGGCACTCCTGTTGGTTGCGATCGCAGCCTCAAGTGATCGCTAGCCATTGAACGAGGCCAGCGACGGGCGTGGACCGACTGCCGAGCCTATGTGGAACGAGATTCCCGGAATCGACCGGAGTCCGAGATCCCACAGCCGTCCGGAAATCGCGCGCCGAACTGAGAAGCCGACATCCCACCGTTAGACCGATCTGAGACCTGCCAGCCGAGGATTCAACCATGTGTGAGGGTGCTACCGTACGGGAGCCAATGAGACAGGACACCGTTTCACTCCCATCGCGCCCTGTCGGCGCCGCTGGCCTGCTATCGCTGGCAACGCTGTTCCCACTTGGACTGGCTGACGCGGCATCGCGGCAAGAGATTGCTCATCATTCTCTTCAGCCACCTTGGGTTGTCGACCTGACGCCTGACGGCATGCCGCATGAAGCTGTGTTCGGAACAGGGCAGGATGTTGACTATTACCGACTCACAGTCACGGAGCTTTCCGAGGCTGCCATCTACGCAACGAGTGAACTCGACACGGCGGGCACTCTGTTTGACTCGATGGGAGACGAGATCGCATCGGAGGAATACGGAGGCGAGGGGCGCAACTTCAGGATCGTAGCCTTGCTGAGGGCAGGCGATTACTATCTCCGAATCAGGCAGAATTCGACTGCATACGACGAAGTAGGCGCTGGAAAGTACACGCTGTACGCCGAAACTGAGCCACTGTTGCCAGACCGCCTTCCGCTTGACGGGTCGTCGAAGGAGGGCGTGATCGATCCAGCAGAGCACGCGGAGTACTTTCGGATCGAGGTTGCCGAGTTGACCCAAGCGCTCATCTACTCGAGCGGCGGACTCGACACCGTCGGTGCAGTGCTCGACTCACTGGGACGCGAGATCGTGTCGGACGACGACAGCGGCGATGGGCAGAACTTTCATGTCTCACCGCTTCTCTGGCCTGGCGAGTACTTCTTGCGGGTCTCACCGTGGACCTCGTCCTCTGGTCATCGCGAGACTGGCAGCTACAACCTGCATGCGGAAGGGTCGCCGGCGTCTGTTGCACGGTTACCTCTCGACGGATCGTCGAAGGAGGGGGTGATCGAGCCGGGGGAGCAGGCGGACTACTTCCGGATCGATGTGACCGAGTTAACCACTGCCGTTCTCTACACGAGCGGTCCGAGCCACACCATCGGCACGTTGCTTGACGCGGAGGGACGGGAGATTATGTCCGCCGGCGACTCATGGGGGAACTTCCGCATGGCCGCAGTCCTAAGGCCTGGCGAGTACTACGTGAGAGTAGCTCAGTGGCAGTTCGGGAGAGGGCCAGTCGCGCCTGCCGAGGCGGCGCGCCAACCCGAGGATGGCAGCTACATCCTCCACGCAGAGGGAGCGCCCCTGATTCCGACGGCGCTGGAACTGAACGGTGCGCCAAGGGAGGGATCCATCGATTCGGCGGAGGACTCTGACTACTTTCGGATCATTGTCACGGAGCTAACCGAGGTTGCCATCCACTCAAGCGGCGGACTCGACACGGTGGGAGCATTGCTCGACTCAGACGGACGCGAGATTGTGTCGGACGATGACGGAGGTTCAGGGGGCAACTTTCACATCGCAACGCTTCTCTGGCCGGACGAGTACTTCGTCCGAGTTACGCCGTGGGTCAAGTTCTCTGGACAGTTCGACGTTGGCAGTTACGGTCTGCATGTAGAGGGAGCGCCAGCCACGCCTACGCAATTGTCGTTGAACGGGCCGCCCCAAGGTGGCGTCATCGAAACCGCAGATGACGAGGACTATTATCGGTTCGCCCTCACGGAGCCCACGGCAGTCGTGCTATACACGACCGGCAACTTAGACACGGCAGGTGTCTTGATGGGCACGAACGGAGAGGAGGTAGCGTTTAACGACGATGGGGGCGATCAGTTCATCAACTTTCGGATCGTGGTGATCCTAATGCGGCCCGCCGAGTACCTTCTGCGGGTGTTTTCATCTTCCGGAGCGGCAGGCAGCTACACGATGCATGCGCAGGGGGTAGCGGAAGACTCGGTCGGCCAGCCCTAGAATCGGTCGCGGACACTAGGGTGCGGATGCCAAGTTGCGCTAGTTGACCATAAGGGGTTCGCTCGCCAGCCACCTCTGGGCCTCGTGTCCAGTCGTGTCCGTGCACTGCTGGATGACCTGATTCCCGATGCCCGAGTTGTCGCGGAGCGCGGCCAGTCTGGCCGAATCCCCTCCCGACGATACGGAGGTGCGTGGGGTGCCACGCGTCATTGCCGAGGCCGATTGAGGATCCCGTCCCAGCGAGGCGCGCCCTGTCGCCCATAGTCGTGGGGCAGTTCGCGCCAGTCTTCCCTCGTCCTGCCGTTCAGGTCCCACGCCAAAAGCCCGTCCTTGAATGTCATCTCGCAGACCAGCTGTTCGCTTCCTACGTGACGCGCACCAAAGCTGTCAACGTAGCCGAAGTCTCCGGACTCCAGCCTCAGGACCGCAATGTCGGCAGCCGCCCCCACAGAGAGATGTCCGAGTTCTTCTCTCAGGATCTCTCTGGCCGGGTTCCATGTGGACTGCTGGATCACGTCCTCCAGCGATTCTCCAAGTGCCAGGAACTTGCTCATGGTTGTGGTTTGGCTCTGCATGCCAGCGTTCATCGAGCCGATGTGCAGATCTGTCGAGATGGAGTCCGGTGGGAAGTCCGCATCCAGGCATGCAGAGGCGACGCTCCACTTGAAACTGCCGCCTCCGTGGCCCACGTCGAAGTACACGCCGCGCTCCCGGCCCGCGAAGAGGCCGGGATTGGGCGTCCCATCCGCCAGCAGTTCTCTTCGGTTACCCGAGAAGCAATGTGTGTATATGTCGCCGGGCCGCAGCTTTTCTCCCAATAGGGTCTCGATCGGCCGTTCGGGTAGGTTGGAGCCGAAATCAACCATCACGGGTATTCCGGCTAAGTCGCCGGCACGAACGGCCTCCTCCATCGGCTCCCACTCAGGTCCGGCATAGTGGGCCGTCTTGATGCCGACGATCAAGTCCCCGTGCCGCCTTGCGAGTTCGGCAGTTGGTCGAGCCTGCATATCGTCCAAGTCCTGCTCGATCTCGCCACCCCGCATTCCGTGGCCGACGATGTTGGCGAGGGCCAGCACGCGCGTCCGGGCCCTATCGATCACGGTTTCCCGAAACGCCTCGAAGTTTCTCCAACCAGCGCAGCCGGCATCGACCACCGTCGTGACGCCTGACCGGAAGGTGTAGCCATCCGGATACACGCTGTTGTCCCCCGCATAAGATCCGGGCTCGTTCGTTCCCGCAAAGACGTGCACATGCAGGTCGACGAGCCCAGGCGTTACGTGCAGGCCTTCGCAGTCAACGACCTTGAACGCCTGGCGCGGCGAGATTCGGTCGGCGACGGCCGCTATCTTCCCGTCTAGGACAGCAACGTCTCGAACAGCGCTCAATCCGTTCTTGGGATCGATCAAGTGTCCGCCAAGAAGCAGCAGGTCGTACTCTGGATCCCCGGCCGAGCGCCCTGTGCAAGAGGCGCCCAGCAGGCCGGCCCCGGCCAACAGTTCTCGCCTGGTCACGTAGCGTCCTGATCGGCTCATGGGCGGCTCCTCCTCGAGTGCTCTTCAACCGTTGTCGCCGGCCCCAAGCGGTACCTACCTGCGACAACAGCCACGATGTGTGGGGCGGGGTTGCCGCCCGAGACCGAATGGGATCCTCGCAGCACGGTCCGAGGGGAATTATGCACAACTGGCCCCATCGGGGCAACCGACCGACCCGGGACCGTCAGCCAGCCGTTCAATGAGGTTCGCGGTAGACCTGCTACTTAACAGCTTCTCAGGGGGCAGCGCACGGTTGCAGTTGTCCCGATCTGGTGCGGCAAGCAGTTGCCGAGGCCGGACCATTGTCCACTTGCAAGAAAGTCAGCTGAGGGACGGTGTCTCCGAGCCAGATCTGCTACGCGAGGTTTCGACCGCCTCCAACTGATCCCCGCGAGTGGCCGCCGCGCAACCGACCCTGGACAGTCTCGTCCCTGCACGAGCTGGCACGACAGCGAATAATGTTTGTCATGGCGACCCAACTGTCGCGGCGCGAATTCGCCGCTTCACTCGCACTCGGAACGCTTGGCTGCGAACGGTCCGCTCGTCCGCCGAACGTCTTGTTTGTCGCTTCAGACGACCTCACGTCGACATTGGGTTGCTACGGCCACCCACTTGTGCAGTCTCCCAACATCGACGGCTTAGCCGCGCGCGGCGTTCGCTTTGATAACGCCCACTGCCAGTTCCCGTTCTGCGGTCCGAGCCGCGCGTCTCTGCTGACCGGGATGCGCCCGGACACTAGCGGTGTCGTGACGAATGCCATGGTCGACTTCCGGCAGCGGCATCCTGATGTGGTCACGTTGCCGCAACTGTTCAAGAACAACGGGTGGAATTCGATGCGGGTCGGCAAGATCTTCCACATGGGCGTGCCCGGCGGAGTCGGGTCGATGGCCCATCAAGACCCGCCGTCCTGGGACGTGTCCATCAGCCCGCGCGGGGATGAGAACGAGAGCGTCGGGCCGGGGGGTGATCCGAATCCCAACCTCCGCCATGGCCTCAAGATGCAATGGGTTCAGACGGCAGACGCCTCGGGACAAGCGGACACGAACGCAGCCGACACGGCGCTAGATCTGCTGCAGGCCTCGGCCAACGAACCGTTCTTCCTAGGACTTGGGTTCGTGCGGCCGCACACACCATTCGTGGCTCCATCGAGCTTCTATGACCTGTATCCGCTTCGCGACATCGACCTAGTCTTCAATCCTGCCGACGATCTGGACGACATTCCCGCCCCCGCCAAGAACCTGAGGCCCTTTCTCTGGGAGCACATGGGAATGAGCGAGCAGAACCAGCGCTTGGCGCTAAGAGGCTACTATGCGTCGGTGTCCTTTATGGACCACCAGTTTGGGAGGGTTCTCGATGAGCTCGAGCGTCTCGGAATCGCCGACCGGACGATCGTTCTGTTCTTCGGAGATCACGGCTGGCATCTCGGGGAGCACACTCACTGGCAGAAGATGAGCCTGATGGAGGAGTCTGTCAAGGCCCCGCTGATCATCTCCGCACCGGGTTCTCGGGGAAGCGGGCAGGCATCAAGCGCTCTGGTCGAATTCGTGGACTTCTACCCAACTTTGGCGCAACTCTGCGGACTCGACCTGCCCGGCCATTTGGAGGGCACCAGCCTAGCGCCGCTGCTCGACGACCCGTCAAGCACCGTCAAGGCTGCGGCCTTCTCGCAAGTGCAGTGGGAGGACCGCATATTCGGCCGCACTGTCCGGACTGCGCGATACAGGTACATCCGCTGGGAAGGGGATGGCGGAGGAGAAGAGCTCTACGACCACTCAAGTGATCCCCGAGAATTCACCAACCTCGCCAACTTGCCGGGGCACTCCGGAACTCTAGGCGAGATGCGAAGAATCCTCGAACGGGGACCGACTGGGACTCAGGGCTGAGGGATCCCGCAGCCGGATGTTGGCAGAATGGGCCGCTTGCTCAATTCGACGCGTCATCCCGTGATCGGGAGCATTGCCACGGTCTGTCTCGGTTCGCTCAGTCCGGGGCGCATCGGAATGGTCAGGGAGTGCTGGCAAACGGGGCGCGCTGTCGGCTGAGTGTCAGCCCATAGGTCCCCTCATGGATTGACCAGCCTTCGTGTGGGCAAGTTCGTCCCAGCGCTCGCTGAATCTGTCAGTGGACAGGAAGAACGCGTCAGGGCCGGCCATGTGGATGAGTACTGGAAGGCCAAGCTCCCCGACATCCTTTCAAGTCAGTTCAGACCGCGAATCGTCGACCGCCGCGAGGGTCCCGTTCTCCCCGGCTTCGCCCGCTGACGCACCATCCACGCCAGCTCGCACCGGCAAGACCGATCCGGAAGGCGAGAGCAGGGTGGGCTTCCTGTCCCGGGGACGTCGTGCGAGTTCGGACTCGCCCGGCTACGTCGGCTCAGCTCGCTAGATGCGCCTCGGCAAGGTCGGAGCCTAGGATCGATGGGCACCAGTACCGTTCTATGTGCTCAATCACCAGTTCCGTCCCTCGCTCATGGCTCACGAAGGGCCTGTCCCTCGGATCGTACATGGAGTCCGTGAGATCTCGGACGAGTGCCACATTCTTCCCTAGGCGCACCTGCTGGCGAATTCCGAAGGGGCGGCCCAACACGCAGATGTTCGTGTGGACGCCCATGATTGCCACGTTGCGGATTCCCTTGAGCGCGAAGTAGTTGAAGATCTCCTGGCCGTCGTCGCTGATCCCGTCCCCTTGCGCGATGTGCAAGTCGGGGTGCTGCCTCGTCCAGCGCCTGACCCGATCTCCCACGACTTCGTCGTCGCAGGGATGCTCGTCGTCGATCGGCAGTGGCGTCTCGGTCGCCGGGTCAAGATCGCACCATCCCGCTATCGGCACCGGCGGATCTGCATAAGGGGCGGTTTGCACGCTCGCCCGCTGTGGCGTATCGGCATAGAAATCCATGGTTCCGCTTGGAGCATGGATGACTGAGACACCTAGAGACCGCGCTCCGTCCAGCACGCGATTCATCTCGGGAACCATAGCCTCCAGTCGGGAGACTGAACTCTTGCAGTAGTGGTCGTCCCACATGTCGCAGACGATGATCGCCGTCCGGGATGCCTTCCACAGCAGGGATCGGACGACCGGCTGGACCGTGTCACCGTTGGCCGTACGTGCGCGGGCCAAGAGGCGTAGGGTCAGATCACTGTGGGAACCGCGGCGAATCAGTTTCTGCCCCGCCGTAACGGCGGCGACCGATCCCGATGCCGCCAGCAGCAACTGTCTACGGGTCATGCATCACCTCCAAGGCAACCCTATCTTATGCGGGCTCCGATGCTCCAGCGGCATAGGTGTGCCTTCAGCACTCGCAATTGGACTCTGAGCGTCTCCCTATGGAGGCGGGAATCGGCATTGCTTGGCCTGCTGTGCCCCCACAAGAGGGAGTCCGTGTACCCTTCAAGATCGCCTAATCCGCAGCCAGCGACGCGCGAAGAATCTCCTCGTCGTTGCGCACAAACACGCTGCGCTCCGCATATGCCGGGTGGGACCAGTGGACCGCTCCCCGTTCGCGTCGGGCGCCTGGCTCGGACGTTGGCCGGATCAGCTCAGTCCGGCAGAACTCCGTGTACCCCGACGGTGAGAGGCCGGCAATGATCAGTTCTCCGCGATCATTGCTGATGAAGTACCGATCCCCACTGCGCACCACGAAGGCCGAGGCGTTCCGCACTCGCTCGCGGGTCACTTCCTGCGTTTCCCAGACCCGCTTCCCGGTCGACAGTTGCAGGCACCGCAATTGGCCGTAACTGCAGATCCCGTAGACGTGGTCACCGTCGATCACGGGGGCGTTCATCAGAGCGTGGAGGCCGTCGGTCTCAACACCGCTGTCACTGGAGCCCTTCCAGAGCAGCGTCGTGCCGTCCGAGCCAACGTGGTACAGGCGGGAACCGTTGAAGAATGCTGACACGAGCAGGAGTGGCCTGCGCCAGGCCGGTGTCGCGATCGGGGTCTCCATCCGAATGCGAAACGGTTGTTCCCAGAGCAAGCGCCCCGATTCCGGCTCCAGCGCGGCTACACCGCCAGCGTGCCAGATCACAACCGCCGGCTGGATGCCGACTTGGATCAGGATCGGCTGGGAATAGCCGGGACCGGAGTTTTCGGAGGAGAGTGCCCGCCATACCTCAGCGCCGGTGTGTTTGTCGAACGCTACGACCTTGGCGTCGGGACGGCCAGCTACAACCGCGATCAGCAGATCTCCATGCACGACCGGGGCGCTCGACATTCCCCATGGGGGCAGTTGTGTCCCGAAGTCTCCCGTGAAGGTTCGCGTCCACAGCACTTGGCCGTCTTCGACGCTCGCACAAACGAGCGTTCCCGAGGCTCCAACAGCGTAGACCCGATCGCCATCAACCGTGGGCGTGGCTCTTGGGCCTGACGGGTATTCGATCCCAGCGTAGTCCGCTGGCCATCTTTTCTCCCACAGACGCTCTCCCGACTCTTGGTCGAAGGCGACAAGGCCCTCGCTACCAAGGCGGGCACCGGTGCGCAGGAAGTCGGATGCGAACACCCGTCCTCGCGACACGCTGGGGCCGGAGTATCCGGAGCCCAGTCGTACTCGCCACACCACCCTGAGGCCTTCTTTGGGGAAGATCCGGACAATCCCGCTCTCGTTCCACTCGCCCCGCCGACCCGCGCCGCGCCACTCAGGCCAGTCCTCACCAAAGGCCCTTCCTAGCAGAGCGAACAGGATGCTCCATGTGAGTGTGGCGACGCAGATCGATCGCAGGGTAGTGCTGTGGAGCATTGCCAGTCCTTGGCTTGATGATCCCACTGTTTGAGGGGGTCGGGCTGTGCGTCGGGCCCGAGGTGCAGGCCCGTTCGGCCCGGTCGAGTTCGGATTCGCGGCGACGCTCGGAGCCTCTTCACGCCAGTGTTAGGGCGTTCCGCATGCAGCTGCGGCTGGCGGCGCGGTCGCTGGTACCGTCTCCTGTATGCGATTCCCGCGACATCGGGGACATCTTCCCGTCCGCCGCCGATGAGGGGCCGTGCAGATGCCCCCACCGTTGCCGGTCGCCCGCCCCACCGAAGCTGGACCGTTCCAGCCTGGAAGCACTCGGCAGGCCGGAGCGCGAGAGGTCCGGCGGCAATACCCTGAACTTGGCCCAACTGGGCGAACCGAGCGTACGGCGCACGTCGTGCTTCCGTCATAGCCCGAGCGAACCAGAAAACAGCCTACAGGTGCAGCTCCCAACCCCTCCGATAGCTGGGCTTCACCCAGCTGTTCGCATCCTTGAAATTCGAGAACTCGCCAGCTTCGTTGTCCCACAAGAGTTTGTCGTCAAAGTGGACGGCCGCCGCACCGAGAACGAGCCACTCCGTGAATGGAGCGGCCAAGTCGAAGTTGGAGCAGGCCTGTGAGCCCCCTTTGCAAGCGCGGATCCAGTCGTGGACATGCGCCGTTGTGTTGCTTCCCGTCGCGGCGCCTGGCGAGCGCGCAAGAAACGACGGCGGAAGCTTGTACTCGGCCCATCGCGAGCCTGGCAGCAGGCCGACACCTTCGCCTCGTCCGCTCGTACCGAGGTACCCCTTGGAGCCGACGAAGATGCAGTTGTAGCCGCTTCCCTGGGGCTGTCGCGGCGGCCCACCACGTCGACCGCCCCTCGGTCCGACCTGTGGACCCTGTCCTTCGATCTTGCGGGCCTGCTCCGCGGTCATTCCGTCGGGCAAGTAGGCGTCGCCGCTGGTGTTGTGCCAGTACACCGAGACCGGCGGCATGTTGGGCCGCGCGGCAAAGTCGTACCGCAGCGTGAGCCTGTCAGGGAATGTGAATGGGGGAGACGAGTCCTTGTGGACACACTGGACGCTCTCCAAGCTCTCCGGCCCCAGCTGCAGTCCCCAGTTCGCCGGTCCCAAAATGTGTATGCCCCAATCGCCGATGAGACCGGAGCCGAAGTCGTGGAAGCCACGCCAGTTGAAGGGCAGGTAGAAGCCGTACCGGGACGGGTCGAATCCGCCGCCGCGTGGTCGTGTTGGCCCCTCGGCCCGACCAGCGGCGCCTTGACCTTGCGATGCCTGGGGCCGTGGCGGCCGGGCACGCATGCCGAGCCCTTGGAACCGTTCAGCCGCAAACTGGCGATAGTTCTCGTCGCCGGCCGTGAATGGCCGCTCTGCGGCCCCTCCGAGCCAGAGATCCCAGTCCAGAGTATTCGGTATCGGGGATGGTGCCGCCACAGTCTTCATGCCTTGGGGCCAGATCGCTGGTCTCATCCAGGCATGAACCTCGGACACGTCGCCGATCTCACCGGACCAAAGGATCTCGCAAGCAACACGCGTGGCTTCGTGGGAGTAGCCTTGGTTGCCCATCTGGGTCGCGACGCCGTACCGCCCGGCAGCTTCCCT
The DNA here is from genome assembly GCA_965203925.1 of Bryobacterales bacterium. Taxonomy (GTDB): domain Bacteria; phylum Acidobacteriota; class Terriglobia; order Bryobacterales; family UBA6623; genus VXMF01. Next base: position 5,030,599 of record OZ241924.1, on the reverse strand, counting down.
AAGCAGGCGCGCTTCCCATGCCGTCCTCGTGAGCGGCTTCTCGACGTAGACGTGCTTTCCCTCTTGCATGCAGGCCAAGGCGCACGCGGCGTGGGTGTGGTCGGGAGTACCCACCACTACTGCGTCGATGTCCTTGCCGGACTTCTCGAGCATGACTCGGTAGTCTTTGTACCGGGCGGCCTTGGGCCAGTAGGCGAATCCTTCCGCGCCGCGCTCCCAGTCCACGTCGGCGAGCGCGACAATGTTCTGCGTCTCGCAATGCGTCAGCACCAGGGCGGGGCGTCCGCCTGCCCCGATAGCTGCCACGTTGAGCTTCTCGTTGGGAGATTTGTACCCCATCCTCTTGAGGGATGGGACGGTCCCGTAGCCGCCAGCCGGCACTGCCCCGGCCAAGAGGCTCCCGAAGAAGAAGTGTCGTCTGGTGACGTTTCCGATCATGCTTGTTCTCCTAATCCCTCGGGTCCGAACTGCGATCATACATGCATCTGGTGGGCTTCATCGCCCGGCACGCTTCGGGGTTGATGGCCGGACCGTAAGGCCGATGAGATCCGTGGCCGCCCAGCGTCTGCCTGTCCGCGCCTCGACTGAGATGTCGAAGCTTCCGATGTCTGCAGACTCCGACGCTCTCAGGGTGACTGTGAGAGATTCCGGATAGGCCGTGGACTCGAACTCAACGCCCTGTGGCAGGCCCGGCACGCGCAGGTCGATTTCGCCGATCAGGCCAGCTGTCTTCAGAGACACCGTGGCGGTTCCGCCTCGGGAAAGCGTTAGTGTGCGCTGGTCGGTCCAGAGCCGGGCCGCCGGTGGATCGAAGACTGTCATTTCGATCCTAGGAAGGGGGCGCCTGACGAAATTCCAAAGGTCCAACAATGGCCCCATCGTCATAGTCGAGCCAGCCTGCACCGAGGAGTCGAGCGGGCCGGGACTGGCCCCCGCCGGTGCGCCGAACACCCGGATCGGATAGACACCGGGCTGCAGGGACTCCGGCACTGCGACGGGAAACGCAATCTCCGGAATGATCATGTCTGCCCCGTCGGCATTCGGCTCGAACAGCTGGTCTTCCCGGAATTCGGCCATCGGGGCTTCAACGCCCGGCGGCATCCCTTCGAACCAAATTGCGACACGCCCCTCGAACCCACGCTCGCGAACCAGATGGACTTTGATCACCGCCTCTCCACCGCGTGGCACGGAGAAGTTCTCCGGAGTCGTGAAGAGTTGAAAGCTCGGTCGCTCCTCCTGTACCTTGAGCCGGTACTGGTAACTTAGCCCGCCGCGCTGCGTCCGGTCCTCAATCGTCAGGAAGAGCACGCCATCCCGCTCGGGTGTGTGGAATAGGCTGCTGTCAGGGTTACCGATTAGGGTCCCTTGGCCGGCGACGACATCGTCGTTCTCTGCCAGCTTTCTTCCGCTCGCGTCCCGTAGGCTTACCACGGGGTCCAAGTGCGGAACACCCAGCTGCGCCGCTAGAGTCCAGAAGTGCAGCGGACGCCCGGCTACCGTATGGATTGCATATACATCGCGCTCTCCTGGCTCGCTGAGCACACCATTGATCGCATATCCCCCGGGCCTCCAGTCCGCCTCGGAGGCGTTGGTCTCGCTGTAGTCCGGCAAGCGGTCCAGATCGATTGGCGGACCGTCCAGGATTCCGGCTGGCCCGGCCGCCCAGACTCGCCAGAGCCCCGGAGCCAGGCGATCGGGAATTGAGAACCGCACGCGGGCCGATGTCCCATTCCGGTCGAGGACTTCTCCCTCGATTCGCCGGATGCCCTCCCCGGTTTGCGAGTCGTCCGCGAACCGTACGGGCATTGTGTACGGGTACGTCATCCGAGCGTGCTCCGCTCCCCTGAGCCGTGTCAGGTACACATCCTGCACACTCCCCAGACCCTGTCCCCGCAGTGTGAGAGTGGCAGTGCTGCCAACGGCCGCGCCGAGGGGCGTCACATGGTCGATCGTGGGAAGACGGCTGATTCGAAGCACATAAGTGGAGTTCTTGCCGAAGTTGAAGCCCCGCGGCCCCCTGTACTGGTCGACCTTCAGATAGTGCCGGCCAGCCCTTGCGAATGTGTGCTCTATGTAGGGTGTCTCAAGATAATCATCCCGGTCGTCATTGAACGCAACAGTGTGCCCGTCGGCGTCCAGCAGGAACATCTTGGCTTCGACCGCCGAGCCGTATTCGATCGATCTGAAGTCGGCAACCCACCGATCTCCCGCCCGAACGTCAATCGCAAAGATGTCGATGTCGGCGGCTCCGTCCAAGCCGCCCTGGATTCCCGCGGGCAGACTCGCGACTACAGTGGCAGCTGCAAGGCTGTCGTTCGGTTCGACCTCGCGCACGTCCTGAAACTGGCCAACGTTGAACAGCGCAGACGTTGAGTATCCCTCCAGCGTTCGCACTCGAAATCGATGTGTTCCGAGGGCTGCGGTCGACGCGATCGAGAGTAGTCCTTCGAGGCGTCCCGAACTCGGATCGCCAGCGGCACGCCACACAAAGTCCCGGGAATCAAATTCCACGGACTTGGTGTTGGAGAGGTAGCGACCCAGCAGGCGCAGTTCGATTGTCGTTCCCCTTTGCCCACCCAGTGGCAGGACTTGGCTAATCGAGGCCGGCGCAAGGTCTTCGGCGGACGTCGCAGTTGCCGACAGGGCGAGCGAGCACAGCAGCCCAACCCTCCGCACCTCTCAGCTCCACAACTCGCGAACCGGTTGGCCTTCCTTGTTGATTGCGATCGGTCGGCCATTGGCGTGGTAGTTCTTGCGGTATTCGATGCCAAGGGCTTGGTAGACCGTTGCTCCGAGGTCTTCAATCCTGACCGGCCGCTCGACGGGGTGGGCCGCATGCTTGTCAGTCGACCCAATCACTACGCCTCCCTGAATACCGGCGCCTGCCAGCACGACGGAGAAGGCCCCGGGCCAATGGTCGCGTCCTCCGGAGAAGTTGACCTTCGGCGTGCGTCCGAAATCCCCGACCACCAGAACAAGGGTTGTGTCGAGCAGCCCCCGCTGCTCGAGGTCGTCCAGCAATGCACAAAACGCCCGGTCGAATTCCGGGACAATCCTCCGATGCGTCGGCTCGTTCTGGACGTGGGTGTCATAGCCGTCGTGGAACACGGTCGCCAACCGCACGCCGGCCTCCACCAGCCGTCGGCCGAGCAGTGCGCCTTGGCCCACCGTCGTTCGGCCGTAGGCGTCTCTCAAGCGGTCGGGCTCCGCCGAAATGTCGAATGCTTCCTTGGCGGCCGGTGAGGAGATCAGATCGAAGGCTTTCTGCTGGAACTCGTCCATGGAATCGACCAAATCCGACTCGGTCACAGATCGGAACCGTCGGTCCAGTGCCCCAAGCAGCTCAGTCCGGGAACGGGCCTCATCAAGGCTGATGCCACTGGGCAGCGTCAAGTCCTTGACGGCATATCCTTCGGCGTTGGGGTCGCCACTCACGAATGGGTCGTACGTCGGCCCGAGAAACCCTGCCTCCGCGGCCATGTCGGAGCGAGGGATCGACACGAACGGCGGCAGGCCCCGCCGAGGGCCCCACTCCTTCGCGATGGTGGATCCGAAACTGGGCTGAAGGACCTCGTTTCTGGGCTTGGTCCCGCTGAAGACGTACTGGCGGGCGCGTTCGTGGATCGCCTCGTCCGAGTGCATTGAGCGAATCACCGCGAATTTTCGGGCGGCTCGGGCCGAGCGGGGCAGGAGTTCGGTGAACCGCACGCCCGGGATGGCGGTGGGGATTGCCTTGAAGCCTCCGCGGATGTCCGCCACCGCCTCGGGCTTGGGGTCGAACGTGTCCAGCTGGCTAGCGCCACCGTGCTGGAAGATCACGATGCACGATTTCTCGCTTGCGCCCGAATCAGCCCTGAGGAGCTTCGGCAGACTGATGCCCGAGAACGCCAATGATCCAGCGGTCAAGAATGCGCGCCGATTCATCGTGGCCGGACTGGAGGGTGGGCGAACTGCGAGCATCGATTCCTCTCTTAGTGATTGAGCTGGAACTCCTTCGAATTCAGCACGGCCCATAGGACATTCTCTAGGGCCCGCCGGCGGTCTCGGCCCGCATCGGACTCCGTTTCGAGAAACTCGGCCAAGCCTTCCAGTTCATTCTCTGCCGGCGCGCGAGAGTACGCTCTCTCGTAGATTGCCGAGACGATCTCGCTGTCTGAGCGCCCCTCCCGAAGCAGCGAGCCGATCACGTTGCCTTGCGATTCGACCTTTTCCCGGACCGCTGGGCCGTTCATGAGGTGCAGCGCCTGTGCCAAGGTTGGGGCGCCTACCCGCTCCTTCAGGATGTCGCGGCGGGGCAGGCCAAATGTGACCAAGAAGTCATCGGGGCCATCGGGAACGTAGATGTCCTTGGCAGACGTCCCGCTTGGGTAGCCCTCGAAGTCGTGCGCTATGCCAGTGACTTGACCAAGCATGTCCAGCAGCGATTCCGCCCCGAGCCTGCGCGGGACATAGCGGGCAAACAGCGTCTCGGCCAATTGTCCAGCGTCGCCACCCTTGGAGGTCTGCTGGTACGTGCGCGAGTTCATGATTTCCCGGTGGAGCGGCCGTAGGCGGAACCCGCTCGTAACGAAGTGCTCGGCCAAGCGGTCCAGCAACTCGGGGTTGGATGGCTGGTTTGTGGATCGGAAGTCGTCGAAGGGTTCTACGATGCCTGTCCCGAAGTACTCGTACCAGACGCGGTTGACGGTCGCTCTCGCGAAGTACGGGTTGTCGGGCGAGACGATCCACTCGGCAAGCACCGCTCGGCGGTCCTCGCCCGGGGAGATCTTCGGTGCCTCGCCCCCTAGGAACTTCGGTGCGACGCGGCGCTTCGTTGCTGGATGCTCGACCTCGCCCTCTTCGGACAAGTACCAAGTGCGCCGGTATTCGCCATATCCGTGCTTGACGCGCAGCCGGGAGAAGAAAGCCGCCAGCCCGTAGAAGTCGTCCTGCGTGAAATTCTCCAAGGGGTGGCTGTGGCACTCGGCGCACTCCATGCGTACGCCGAGGAACAGACGGGAGACCGTGGGAGTGACCTTGGCAACGCTGAATTCCTTCAGCATGAAGTCCGTCGCCGGGTGCCAGAAGTTCGCTCCCGGGTTGAGCATGGTGTCGCCTTGGCTTGTCAGGAGCGTACGAACGAAGTCGTCGTAGGGCCGGTCTGCCGCCAGCCAGTCCCGGACCCAGTCCTTGAAGACTCCCATCGAGCGGCCTTGCGAATGGAGCTGGCAGTTGCGGAACCAGTCCTCGAACTTGACGGTCCAGTGCGAGGCGTGCTCAGGCCGGTCCAGGAGCTGGTCGATTAGGAGCGCCCGCTTGTCGGGTCGCGGGTCCGACAGGAATGCCCGCAGTTCCTCCGTGGTTGGTAGGAGGCCGATGGTGTCTAGGAAGACCCGTCTGGCGAACTCTCGATCCGACGTGAGCCCGCCCGGTTCGACGCCCAGCTGCCGCAGCTTGCCGAGGACCGCAGTGTCCACGAAGTTGTGGGGCCGATGGTCGGAATACTCGTCGTCCGAGCGGGCGCGGACCACTCCAATCTGGGCTGTGGCTACCTTGCCCAGCGCTCTGGCGAGCACTGTCGTCAGGCCTGGGTCGGCGGCTGCCACTCTACCGTCCGCGGAGACCCGGGCGACTGCGTCGTCTCGGGTAAAGTAGCGGACCTCGCCTGTCATGTCCCGGGTGTGGCCATCGGAGAGATGTCCGACCGCGATCAGGCTCTGCTCCGCCGACTCGCCGACCAAGACTCGCTCTCGCGGATACAGTTCGAGACGCTCCAAGAGAACTCCGCCTGTGTCGCTGCGGGCACCGTGCTGCAGCCAAGTCAGGAGCGACTCATACTCTTCTGAATCGGTTGTGAGTAGCCGCCCGCCGCCATGGGCGATTTCGAACGTCGGCTTTTGCAGCAGAAGGCTTCGCTCGGGATGCCGGAGATCGATCCTCCGTCCGTCACGGGCGTGGACGATCATCTCGTGGTCGGCTGCGACATCCTGCCCAAACAGCGAGAGCTTGAATCCATTCTGGCCCGCTGGCGAGCCGTGGCAGGAGGAGCCATTGCAACCCTTGAGCGTGAGGATTGAGATGATGTCCCGGGCGAAGCTGACCCCTATCTCCGACCTTCGGTCGCCGACCCGCACCGCGATCTGGGACTGCAGCCCGCCGCAGTGCGCATGAACTGTGGTCTCGCCCGGGGATCGGCCAATCACGATGCCCCTGACGGCATCGTGGGCAACCACCCTTGGATCCGACGACTCCATCGAGCAATCGACCGTGACGTCAGACTCGTGGCCAAGGTTGTCAATCGCGGTCACTGCGATCCGCTGACTTGCGCCGGGACCTTCGAGCGAGACGCTTTCCGGCACGATCGATAGGGCGGCCCAGTCTGCACCCGAAAGGACCGGCGCGATTGCGAGCGCCACTGCGAATGGAATGGCAGTCGCTCCTCGCCACTGGAGCCCACTCGCTCGAGCCTTGGATTGGTCTGGCGGGTGGCGCTGCCGCCTAGACCATTCCAAGCTGCAACGCGAGCGAGTGGCGGGCACCGACGATCCGGAGTGCCGAGCCATCAACTATAGAATCCTACATTTGCAGCGCTACATGGGCTGTCCACGCGTTCTGTGCACAGGTCCTGTGGCCGACCGATGTCATCGTTCCGCTCTCTTGCCGGGACTCACCAATGGGAATGTACCGATGGGCACCAAGCAACCGGTTGAGGCGTCCCTATGCCCACTTCCTGAGCGGACAACTACGCCGACGTCGGACGGCAGGTCGCGAGCGCTTCTCCACGAGTTCGTTCACGCGCGACCTCAGGCAGCTCGATTCCCGTGAAGAACGGGGCGCGTGATACCGTGACGTGGCAATGAGCGCCGTCAAGGTCCGAGTAGTGCTTGCCGTCACGTCCGCTTTGGCGGTCATCCCGTCTGTCGGCGACCTCGCCAGTCAGGAACGGGCGCTGAGATGGTACAAGGGCAACCTTCACACCCACACCATCAACAGCGATGGCGACTCTGCACCCGACGCAGTGGCGCGCTGGTACAAGGAGCACCGATACAACTTCCTGGCCCTGACGGACCACAACTACCGCACCGACCCCCAAGGCCTCGCGCCAATGTTCGAGGCGCAGGACCGCTTCCTGTTGGTCAGCGGGGAGGAGGTTACTTCCGGATTCCGTGACGTACCCGTCCACGTCAACGCTTTTGGCGGACAGGCCACCATCGGGCCTGCCATCGGCAAGAGCGTCTTCGGCACAGTGCAGCGCAACGTGGACCGGATCCGGGAGGAAGGGGCCGTGCCCTCCCTGAACCACCCGCTCTATCGCTGGGCCATCGATGCTGAGATCCTGCGCCAAGTCCGGGACTTGGGCCTGTTTGAGATCTACAACGGCCACCCGGCAACAAACGACGAGTGGGGCTTGGAGGCGATGTGGGACGCGGCCCTGACGGCTGGCCGGAAGCTCTACGGAATCGCCGTCGACGACGCGCACGACTTCAAGAGGATAGGCCCCGACCTGTCGAATCCCGGCCGCGGCTGGATCGAGGTGAAGGCACGCGAGCTCACGGAAGAGGCGTTGCTGGCCGCCATTGGCCGAGGCGAGTTCTACGCATCGACGGGAGTGCGGCTAGCCACCCTTGAGCGGAGTGCGACGGGCCTCGAGCTACGAGTGGAGCAGATCGGGGATGAGAAGCACCGCACGCGCTTCATTGGGAGCGACGGCCGAATCCTCGACGAGGTGGTGGGGCCGGAGGCAAGGTACCGGCTGAGGTCCGATGATGGCTATGTCCGAGCAACCATCGTGGACTCGGCTGGCAGGAGGGCTTGGGTCCAGCCAGTGTTTGCCGACTGAGCCGCCCGCCGAGGCTTCTGCCGCATCTGTCAGCGGCACGAGTTCTGAGAACGGACCGAGGTCGGGTCCTGACCGAGGCCCCCGGGGCGGCCTTTTCGCCTTCCACACTCCGGAATGCCGCGCGTCATGTGCCCAAACAGGCTCGCGTCGGTACTGCAGGACGGCGTCGGCATTGCCGGGCTGCGTACGATGGTGGGGCACTCCCCGGCAGGCAGACAGCGAATGTGGCCTGCCGGGACACGCGGGTTACGCCGGGATGGCAGGGAGGTTCGCCCTTCGGGAGGTCGGTATGCGAAGAATTGGATTGTTGTGGTTGGCAGCCACTGTCGGCATGGCGGGCGCTGAGTGCGACTTTGGCGACTACGAGCCATTGGAAGGGCTGACGGCGGAGATCCTGGACGGAGATGTCGCTCTGGAGTGGACGGGGGCGAGCAGCAGGCGACTGCGAGCTACCTTCGGAGTGGACGGGGGCGAGCCCGTCATCCGGCAGTTCTCGATCCTGTCTAGGGCGGGTCACTGGGCGCCGCTCGTGCAGAATGCCCGGCCGTCCTTTTACGTGGCAGAAGGTCGCAGACGGATCTCGTGGCAGCAAATCCGGCCGGTCGAGGACTTGGGCAGGGAACTTACCCCAGAACTGGAAGGGCGCGAGAAGTGGAAGGTGTTCTGGGATGCTCCGCTCAATGTTCCCGGATTGGACGGCGTCAACCCGGGGCTGCCAAGGGAGTCAGGGGAGGTCCGCCGATCCGAGGCCCGCTTTAGCACCCAGACCTGCCGGGTTCGGCGCGAAGGCATCCGGCTTGAGGTCACATTCGACGGTCTGTCCTTGGGATCGTTTCAAGGCGAACTGGTGTTCACTGTCTATCGAGGCTCAAGCCTCGTCCGGCAAGAGGCCGTCGCGGCCACTTCAGAGCCGTCGGTCGCCTACATCTACCGTGCCGGGCTCAATGGACTGCGCGGCGCTGACTACCTCCGATTCCGCTGGCGCGACGTGGCCCGCGACTGGCAGCACTACAGGTTCGGCGGAGGCGCCAACGACGGCCCAGTACCGCTGCGGGCCCGTAACCGCGTCCTGTTCCTCGAACAGGACCGGGGCACGTTAGCCGTGTTTCCCCCGAGCCACAAGTTCTTCTTCGCCCGGGAAATCGAAATGAACCTCGGGTACGTCTGGTACCGGCAGCATGTTGGCGGCGCACTCGACGTGGGCGTGCGTCAAGGAGAGCGAGAGGAGATGTACCGTCCTTGGGGCTCTTCCCAACAGATCTGGGAGAAGCGCGTCAACCAGTCCCGCCGTTTCGCGGAGGGGAACTTCGCCCTGTACAACGCTCCGCCGGGCACGAAGCAGAGGATGGCCGTCTACTACCTGCTCGACACCGGGACAAGTGAAGACGCGTTGGACGCTGTTCTGGCCTACACCCACGGGGACCGGTACAAGCCCCTCGAGGGCTATCAGGTGGCCGTCAGCCACTTCCACACCCATTTCGCTGAGCAGCTGGTGGATTCCGGATCCTTGGACCTGCGACCTCCGTGGATCTCGGCATTTCGTGGCTTGGGCATCAACATCGCAATGATGTCGGACTTCCATGGTGACGGGCATCCGGACGACCCGGGCGAAGTGCGCTTCCGAGAGCAGAGCGAATATTTCGAGGCCTGTAGGCGACACTCGGACTCGGACTTTCTCCTAATGCCTGGCGAGGAGCCAAACGTCCACTTGGGCGGGCACTACACGCTCGTGTTCCCCAAGCCCGTGTATTGGTCAAAGGTGCGCTCGGACGACCTCCCCCACCGCAGCGAACATGAGGACTACGGCATGGTCTACCGCGTCGGATCCGCCGGCGAGATGCTCTCCATGATGGAGGCGGAACGGGCGTTGATGTGGCAGGCCCACCCGCGCACCAAGGGCTCGACCCTGTATCCGGAGACCGTGCGGGACGAGCCGCACTTCTTGAGCGACCGCTATCTCGGCGGTGCGTTTCAGACGCTTCCCGCGGACCTTTCCCAATCGCGGATATGCCAGGAGCGCTGCTTCGGGCTTCTGGACGACATGAACAACTGGGCGGGGCCAAAGTACCTCATCGCCGAGGGCGACACATACACCAAGTTCCCGTCCGACGAGATCTACCCGCAGCTCTCGGTCAACTACGTTCGCCTGGATGAGCTCCCCTCTTTCGACCAAGACTGGAGCCCGATCACCGAAGCAATGCGGCGCGGGGACTTTTTCGTCTCGACCGGGGAAGTCCTGATCCCACGGTTCGCCGTCGAAGGGATGGAGTCGCGGAAGGCGGTCGTCGCCGAAGTCGAGTGGACGTTTCCGCTGGAGTTCGTCGAGATCGTGTGGGGAGACGGGGACAAGGTTGGCAGGCAGCTCCGGCCGACCAGCGAGTTGGCAGAGTTTGGCAGACGGGAGTTCCGCCTCGAATTCGACTCAACCGGCAAGAAGTGGGTCCGCTTTGCCGCGTGGGACTCGGCTGGCAACGGCGCATTCACCCAGCCCGTGCACTTCTGATGCGCCCGCCGGGAGGCCTCGAACCGCGCAAGCGGACAGTCTCGGCGCCGTCTGGCTGCCGAGGAACGGTCCTGTTCGTGCACGGCTGCATGCAAGAGGTCGGACGCCAGGTGGCCCGGCGCGCGGCCCGGTGGAATGTGCCCTCGTGTGTTGCCCGAGAACGGATTCGGATCGCGGCTGCCCTTACGCTCGCCCTTTTTCCGGTTCAGGGACTGCTCGCCGTGGCCGACACACCCCCGAACATCGTCCTGATCGTGACCGACGACCAAGGCTGGTGGGATCTGAGCGGCCACGGGAACAAGGACATTGAGACACCAAACTTGGACCGGCTTGCCGCCGAAGGCGTCGAGATCAGACGATTCTATGTCCAGCCGGTCTGCGCACCCACGCGTGCGGGCCTGTTGACGGGGCGTCACTACCTGCGGACCGGTGTCTACAACACACGTTTCGGCGGTGACACTCTGCATCTTCGGGAGCAGACAATCGCGAACCTGCTCCGCGACGCTGGGTATCGGACCGGAATGTTCGGCAAGTGGCACCTTGGGGAGTACAGGCGCTACCACCCGGACCAGCGGGGATTCGACGAGGCGATCTATTTCACGGCTGGCCACACGGAGCGCTACTGGGAACCCGACGCACTCCTGCGAAACGGCCGCCGCGTCCATGTCCGCGGGCACATCACGGATGTGCTGACCGACGCAGCGTCCTCGTTCGTCCGCTCGCGCGATGAGCGACCATTCTTTCTTTACCTTGCGTACAACGTCCCACATACGCCCCTGATCGTCTCCGACGCTCTCCACGAGAAGTACCTCAGCAAGGGCGTCGCCAGCGCTGACGCTCGGATTTACGGACTTCTGGAACAGTGCGACGCCGCTATAGGCCGGCTGCTGGGCGTGATCGATGCTGAGGGAATCCGAGATCGCACTGCAGTCTTCTTCATCAGCGACAATGGCGGCGTCAGCCGTCACTTCCGGGCCGGCTTGCGGGGAGGGAAGGGGTCCGTATACGAGGGAGGCGTGCTCTCGCCGTTCTTCGCCCGCTGGCCGGGAAGGTTCGAGCCGGGGCGAGCCACCGACGCTCGTGGATCTCATCTCGATATATTCCCGACCTTCCTCGAGATGGCGGGAAGTGCACATCCCTCAGGCCGTGCGCTCGATGGGAAGAGCCTGCTTCCGCTCTTGGAAGCCAAGACAGAGCTGAGCCCCCACGAGAGCCTGGTCCACATCTGGGACCGCCACCGTCCCAGCCCAGAGTCAAGATGGGCGATCGCTGGTAAACGCTTCAAGCTGGTTGGGGACGAGCTGTACGACTTGTCGGCAGATCCTGGCGAGCAGCGAGACATAGCGGCGCAGCAGCCGGGAATCGCCGCGGCCATGCGGCGCGACTTCCTGGAATGGCTGGACGAAGCGGCCAGCGGCAAAACGTTCGAGCCAGTACCCGTACCGGTCGGGGATGAGCTGGAGGACCCGGTTGACCTGATGCCGAGCTGGGCCCGTCACAAGGGACAGCACGCCAGCGTGGTCATGCCGCGTCACCGCGGCCCCGTGCCGCCTGCGCCCGTGGGTGACCAAGCTGTCGAGGAATCAACGGTCTACACATTCGGGGCGTACTACTGGGACACGATCGAGGGCTGGCGAGAGCCCGGAGAGTCAGTTCGTTGGAAGATCGACGTCGCTCAGGCCGGAGAGTACCGAATCACGCTTGTGTATGGCTGCGAGCACCGAGACGCAGGCGGGGAGTTCGCCGTCGCCGCGGCTGGCGCGGAGTTGAGAGGAAGGGTGCGGCCAACCCCGGGCCGCACGTTCTTCGAATCCCACGATGCAGGGACCCTGCAGCTGCCCGAGGGCGTGACGGAGCTGAGCGTGCGGGTGGTGTCCTCGCGGGGCAGGGACCTTATGGCGCTTAATCGCCTGCGCATCTCTAAGGCCGACCAAGACGGCTTTGGCCACACAGACGGACGCTGAGCGTCGGCCCTCCACCTTGCGACGCTCGCCAGCATGCAGGGCCGATTTCAAAGCTGAGCGAGCTGGTTCTCGTAGTGCTGCCGCGCCTGGTCGATCATTGCTTTCGCGGCCTCACGGTTCCCCGTCGGCCCGAAGTTGTTGCGCTCGACTAGGTAGCCCCACAGCCGGTCGATCCACCGGAGGGCAATTTCGAGGTCCTCTCGGACCAGAACCGGCTTCCCTCCAGCTGTCACGTACACCGCACTGGAGTGGGCAAGGGCACGTGTCGTCAGGCCAGGCGCTCCGGGGCCGTATACCCGGGCGGCGAACCAACTGGACTCGTTGACCAGCACTTCCTTCTCTAGGCGGAATCGGTCCGCTGCACCGGCATCGGCACTCTCTATCACCCGGCCATTCTGGATGAGCTCGACCCGATCAATGGGCGTGCGGGACATCACGTCCGCCCGAAGGGTAGCTCGGTAGGTCGAACCGGGATTGAAGCGGATCTCCTCGCCCATTCCGCTGCCGTTGACGTCGAACGTCAGCAGTGGCCCGGTCGTTGCGAATGAGCGCCCCTCTCGGTAGCGGTCGATCCAGCGCTGCCAGCTCATGGCGCCGCCGACATGGACATACTGTCTGCTGCCGCCGGGAACGCGATTGATGCCCCGCCAGTTCGTGAACGCGTCTGTGCCCGCCCCGGCGGCGATGCGGAAACCGCAATTCTGCAGGGTATACCAGAGCTCGTACGCTGCATCGCCGTAGGGAAGCAGGTCCATCGTGTCCAGCGCTCCCAGCGCAGCCGTGACAACGCTCTCCTTCGCGCCAAGATTGGTGTCGAAGACGTCTCTCGTGGCCCCCCCGATCGGATGCATGTATGTGACCAGCCCCCCTTGGTCTCGGGCTTGCATCGCGGCCATCGTGTTCAGCGGGAAGTCGTAGGGCGAATCGCTGCCGATGACGCTTGTATAGGACGGCGGCACAAGCCGCTTGATGTTCAGGAAACCCATGTGGCCGAGCGGATCGCTGTTGCGGTACTCTTGGCCCCAGTACAGAAAGTGGCGCTCTGTAGAGAGGTTGCTTACAGCACCGGTGAAAAACTCCTTGTCGTGCACGAACGCGCCCGCGGCGTTGGCGACGATCATGTTCGCCGCGTTCAGATCCATGGCCTTGAGCCAGACGAGGGACTGCGGAGGCCTTTGGTAGTAGCTTCCGAGGTAGTTGGCGTGGAAGTGGTTCTCGCCCGAGTACCAGCCCCTCTGGTTCCAGTTTGTCCAGCGCTCCAGCTGGACCGTGACATCCGTGGTCCCTCCGGCCTCGATGTCCACGCTCTTGCTGCTGAGCCTGTACTCGTACCCTCGGACGACGGAAAGCTTCAGGGTTCCGGCCGGGACGTCGAAGTCCGCTTCGCCCATCACGACGAAGAATGCGTCGCGCCGACGGGGAACATCAATCGGCTCGAGGGGGTAGTAGAAGATCGGCTCGCCGCGGGGAGCATATCCCTTGCCGTCCGAGGCTTGGACATAGAGTCGTGCAGCCGTCAGCTTCCCAAGCTCGTCCAGCACCTTCACGCGCACCCGGCCAGATTGGTTGCGGAATCTGAGTCCGTCGATCACGACGTGCTGGGCGTCGCCGCCACCGGACGGCATCGTGAACAGGTCGATATTGCCGAGGACGTTTGACGCGAACGCGATCCGCGACCCGTCAGGTGACACGTCCGGCGCCAACTCGTGGCGAGGCGTGGTGGTGAGCGCCAAAGGCCCACCGCCGTCTGCCGGCACCCGGTAGAGCTCGTAGTTGCCAGGGCCGTTGATCAGGTCGGCCGAGTAGATGGCTCCACCGTCCTCCGTGGCGCTGACCCCGCCGAGGTTGACGATGTGCTCCGGCAGGTAGCGGGTGAGGGGAGTCTGGATTGTGAAGCCGGAGCGCCGGGCAGGAAGGGCCCACACTTGCGGTGTCCCGGCGCGCTGGCCTGCGAACAGGACGGAATCAGGGCCGCCCGAGACTTCGATCCATGGCCCGGCAGGACCGCGCTGGGGCCTAGAGTGCAGCGCCATGGGCGTGCCCTCCGCCTGTGAGGGGTCGACCGAGTGCAATAGGGCGCCCGTGCCCGGCAGCACGACCGGGCAGTACACGAGGCGCCCGTCGGATGACCAGTCAGGCGTTCCGCCCGTTGGTCCGGGAAGCGTGACGGTACGCTCCGAACCGGTAGCGACGTCCACGATCGCGAGCGATCCCTGAATCTTGGCGAAGGGCCCTCGAGGATTCCGGCCCTTGATGTACGCGATCGAAGATCCGTCCGGAGACCACGACGGGTGGTCGTGGAATCCCTCTGACGTAGTCAGCTGAACGGCTGTTCCTCCACCCACCGGCACTGTCCAGATGCTCCCGAACAGGGAAAAGGCGATGGCCTCCCCGTCGGGAGACCAGGTGGGCTCGGTCGCGCCCCAAGGGAGAGATTCCCCGACAGCTGCCTTGGGGCCCGGCCTCCAAGGGATCCCGTCGGCACACAGCCAGGCCAATGTCAACAGCGAAGCGATAGCGGTGATGCGGATCGGATTGGGCACGCGCCGATTGTAGTCCGAACTCAGCTTCGAGACGGGCCGTGCCGTGGGCGCTGGGATGAAATACCATGGGCCACATGGCCGTACCACAGATCTCCCCCGATGTCCTGCGCAAGCTGCGCAGCTTCGACACCCCGACCGTCTGCAACGTCATCGAGCTCTTCGCCGTCCGCTCGCAAGCAGAGGGCTACATGGACGCCCGAATCCGCGCATGCTTCCCCGAAATGGCGCCGGTCTGCGGCTACGCTTCCACCGCAACTTTCCGATCGGCCATGCGGCCGTGGGGCGCCGCTGCCTACGGTACGCTTGACGAACAGCTTGAGCGCTTCTCGGAGGTTCCCGCCCCTCCATTTGTGGTGATTCAGGATCTGGACTCGCCGGTCCGATCAGCCACCTTCGGAGAGGTCATGGCCTCGGCTTACAAGGCGTTCGGGGCAGTCGGGATGATCACCAGCGGGGCAGGCCGTGATCTGGACCAAGTCCGGGATGTGGGTCTTCCGTGCTTCGCCGACGGCGTGATCAGCTCGCACGGGTTCCCCCAATTCCTGGAGTTCCAGATCCCAGTGCACGTGGGCGGCCTTGCCGTCTATCCGGGTGACCTGCTGCACGCCGATCAGAACGGCGTCACGAACATTCCGGGCGAGATCGCATCTGATGTGGCTGACGTTTGCGAGGAATTCTGTGCGGCGGAGGCGGTAGTGATCGACTACTGCAATGCCGGCGACGTGAGCGTCAGCGGATTCAGCGCCGCCCGGCAGGAGTTGGGTCGCAGGTTGCAGGCGCTTCGGACCAGAGTCCGTTCCCGCAACGCAGGGTAGCCGGTGCCAGTCGGGCCTACTCCGCTACGGCTTCTTGCCCAGTGGTTTCTGACGGCTCTCCCGTTTCGGGGTCGAACACGCGCACTGTGTACCGTCCGGGCTTGCGGACCCGTGGTGTGAAGTCGCTCCCTTGGATGCGGTACGTGTAGACGATCTCGCCGTCAGCCTCGTCCACAACTTGGACCACGGGATCGACCTTGCCCTCTGCGTCGATCGCCGGCAGCGAGAGGCCCTTCGGTAGGCCGCTGTCGGCCTGCGCGACACGGATTGGCCATCCGGCGTATGGTCTAGCGTCGGGCTCGGAGGCATCGACCCACCGCGGCCAGTTCGCGAACTCGATCGACCGATCATCGCGCCTAAACCTAATGATCCCGTACCCCGGGGCACGGTGGTTGAGGGCCGTCGGCTCAATCCCGTTGGTCGCGGGATTGGACACCGCGTGGATGGTCACCTTGTTCCCGAAGCCGTCTAGGTACTCCCCCGTGTTGCGCGGCGCGTCGGGCTTCCGGTTCCGCCCCGCTTGGGTCGGGAACCAGCGCCTTGGAAAGATGTTCGCCACCGACGGCACACAGATCGCCCAACTGGCGTCGTTCCAGTCCTCGACCCCGTACTGCACGGTGCTGCCGAGGTGCTGGTCCCCGGCGATGTGCACGGCAGAGGCCTTGCGCAGGAGCCGCAGTGCACGATTGCGGCCCGATTGGGGCCAGCCATTGGAGTCGTGGTCCTGAACTGGCTCTTCCCCGTCCGGGTACTCCCCGGGCGCGTTCACGCGCAGTTGCCCTGTGATGGCATCCGTCGTCGCCCCGGCAGGGAGCGTGCAGACATTGGCGAAGATCGTCTGCGAGATTGCAGCCTTCATCCATGCCCCTTCCCAGTCTTGGGCCCAAGCTTCAAGGAACGTCTCCTGACGCTCGCCCAACAGCGGGAAGTCCGGATTGTCGGAACTCTTGCGAGCATCGTACTTCGGATCCTGTGCCCAGCCGTTGATGATGCCTGGGCCGATCAGCGCGGTTGCGGAGTCCTTCCACTTGCGGTCTTCGATGATGGCGAAGCTCACGCCGCCGTAAAGCAGGTCGGTGTAGTAGACCGCGATGCCCTGATCGACCGGTGTCGGATCGTAAGGGTCGGGCATGTTCGCGGTCTGGGTCGTCTGCACGGCATGCACGAATCGCGGATCCATGACGTATCCCCCTTGGTCCTGGCCCGGCTTGCCGTATCCGTGGGCCTTGCGGCCCCCGGCTCCCCAAATGTTCCCTTGATAGACGTCATGGTCGTCGGGGAGGGCCACTGTGGGGATCTCCCGCAGCAGTTCGCCGTACTCCCAGCCGAAGATGTACCACTTGCGCAGATAGTCGAGGATTGCTATGTCGGTCGGCTCGCGCACAATGCCGTACTCGCCAACGCGCTCATAGACGTTGTCGCCCGTGAAGGCCATCAGGTCGGGCGCGTGGTGCCGGATATTTCGCACTATGTCGGCGTGGGGGAAGCCTAGATCGTTGTTCCCGGTGAACGCTGCCACGACGATCTCGTCCTTGTCGACCGGATCGCGTCGGACCGTGCCCTCCCAAGTGCCTCCCAAGTAGGCAACCCGATATCGAGTGTCCTTTGTGCCGTCCCATTCAGGGATCCGGAACGTGGCGGTGCGGGCTTCGCGATCTGGAGCAACGCGTGCAATGCGCTTCCAAGCCCCGTCGTAGACCTCTAGGTCGGCCTCGGCACCCTCTGCGTCCACAGGCGCCAAGATGGCGTTCAGCTTGAGGACTCCCTTGCTGAGTGTGTGCATAGCGAACATGACTGGCCCTAGGGCCCTATTCGGATGCGCCGTGACTCGGCTGCCGGACACCTGCCAGTCGTCGAACCAAATCTGCAGCGTCCCTCCGGCCCGAGTGCCCCTCTTAAGGGCCCATCCTGTCTCCCGAACCTGGCGGTCGTCCGGGGGCGACTCGGGAACTGGCCCAGAGCTGGAGACCAGCGCAATGCCCCCTGTCAGCCATCCGCTGTCGACATCTTCCGAGACCGACTCAGCCGCTCCCTCCGTCTCGATGCTCAGTGTCAGCCGCGTGCTGCCACCGTCGCTCGGTTCGGCCCGTAATGCGAGCGTGGCCCCGGAGCCAAGAGCGCCGCTGACCACAGGCGCCTCCGAGTTCGGTGTCCCTATGAACAGCCTGCCGTCGGCGGTCACGCCGCAGTGCAGTCCGACACCCCGCACTGCGCTGTCCCGATAGTCGTCGAACGAGCCGCGGATCCCGACTCGGAACCCGGCCCAACCCTCCTCCAACAGGGTCTCATCGCCCTCCATGCGGCCCATCCGGACGCTTATCTCCAAACCGCCCGATCCTGGTCCAACTTCGCGGGTAAGCAGGAACACGTTGCGGTCGCCGCCAGGCCGGAAGTTCTCGATGCGACCGTCGTTGAGCCTCCAGTCCTGAAGCGGGTTCGCCCAGTAGTCGGCACCGAGCCATGGCCGCTCGGTCGCAGGTTCGAAGCGGCTCTCAAACGCTGTCGGCGAGCCACAGGCGGCTAGCGCCAGCAGGCAGGTCGGAAGCCATGGGTGGGCTTTGCACGGTGGTCTCATCGAGGTTCACGGTATCAAAGGGTGAACCTCCGGCCGAGACGCGACGTGCTCTGTCTGCGGAGCCTTCGCCCGGCCCGCACAGCCTCGTCAGTCTGCCTCGGCGGATCCCAAGTCTGCGGGCATGGGTCCGCGCGCCAACAGCCGGATCCGGTAGAGTCCTGTCCGGGCGGTCATGTATAGCGTGCTGCCGTCATCGCCCCATGCAACGTTCGCTGGCACCTCGGCCGGCTGGATGGTGCCCAAGTGTTCGCCTGCGGCAGAGAGTATCCAGACCCCGCCGGGCCCCGTGCAGTAGAGGTTACCGTCCGTGTCAAGCTTGAGGCCGTCCGGGAGGCCAGGGGCCTGCTCGGCCGTCACGTCATAGAACACGCGCGCGTTCTCGAACAGTCCCTCGTCGGTGACGTCGTACGCCATCCACACCTTGCGCGCGGCATCGGAGTTTGCGACGTAGGCCGTCTTGCCGTCGGGGGAGAATCCGATGCCGTTGGGCCTGGTCTGCTCCCGGTTCAGCAGCTGCAGCTCGCCCGTCTCATAGTTCAGCCGGTAGATCCCGTTGAAGTCCAACTCCTTCTCGTCCGACTCGTCCTGCATGGGAAGGCCGTACGGCGGATCCGTGAAATAGAGCCACCCGTTGGGGTGCCAGGCCGCGTCGTTGGGGCTGTTTAGCCGGCTGCCTTCGTAGTTGTCAACCACCGTGACCCATTCGTCGTCCTCCAGCCGAGAGATGCGCCGGTTGCCGTGTTCGCACGCCAGCAGGCGCCCTTGGGCGTCAAGGATCAGGCCATTCGACCCGGACGGCACTTCTCTCGGTTCGCCACGATACATGTCCTGGTAGAAGACCGAAGCCTGGCTGTCGCCCTCCGCCCAGCGGTAGATGGCATTCGCCGGTATGTCGCTGAACAGCAGGTGCGGCGTATCGCCCTTGATCCACACCGGGCCTTCCGTGAAGCCCATGCCGCCGGCCAGCTTCTCGACCTGGGCGCCCTCCGGAACAATTGCGCCGAGTGCCGGGCTCGCACTGTGGACACTTCCGGACCCCGGTTCGGGCTCCGGCACAGGCGCCTCGCTCGCGCAAGCCCAGCTCAGCAGGGCTGCGGACAGTAGAATAGCTTTGACACGCGGCATTCTCAAGTCCCTCCGTTCTTGTTCAACAATGCTAGCACTGGGGACTCGGGTTGACATCCGAGCCCTAGGTGTGCGAGTAATGCGAGTTCGCAGCTTGAGTCGGACCTGTCGCCGACCACAACCCGTAAGAGCTGGATGACGGACTGCCGGAAGTTGCTCCTCAACTTCGAGAGTACGCTAGCCAGCATTGACGCGGCCGAGTTGATCGTGGAGCGAATGGCACAGATCAGCGGCTTCGATGAGGATCAGGTCTATCAGATCGGGATGGGTGTGCGGGAGACAATGGTCAATGCGATCTGCCACGGAAACCAGCTGGGTTCCGCGAAGACCGTCTCTTTCGACGCCTCGATCGACGAGAACTGCATGCAGGTGATCGTGACTGACCAAGGAGAGGGGTTTGACCAGTCGCAAGTGGCAGATCCGCTTGAGGGCGAGCAGTTGATGCGTGGGTCAGGTCGCGGGCTGCTGATCGTGAGGGCATTTTTCGACGAGGTCGAGGTTGGCCCGGGTTCAGGCTCGGGCACGAGGGTTCGTTTGGTCAAGTACTGCGCGCAGAGCGCGTGAACATCCAATCAAGGAGGCAATTCGATGAGTCTATCCACAGAGGTTCGCCAAGTGAACGGCGTCAGCATCGTCGACATGGCGGGCCGAATCGTGCTGGGCGAAGAGACCGGCAAGGTGCGCAGCACCATTCGAGGGCTGCTTGAGGGCGGCGCGACCAAGGTGATCATCAACCTTGGGGGCGTGAGCTACATAGACAGCTCCGGGCTGGGCGAACTCGTTTCGGCCTACAGCACGGCCCAGCGCAGCGGCTGTGTCGTCAAGCTGCTGAACGTTCAGGCCAAGGTACAGGATCTCTTGCAGATCACGAAGCTCTACACGGTCTTCGAGTCCCACACCGACGAGGCCGAGGCGGTCGCCAGCTTCTGAGCACACCGACGAAGTCCGGCGGCTGGCCGGAGACTCGACAGCCGCCGGAACGGCGCTGAGTGTCAGAGCAGCAGCGAATACGTGACTGAAATCTCGGTGTTGCTCAGCATGCCTTCGATGCCGGGTATGTACCGGCGGAAGGGCTTCCCGGTGGTGTGGTTGCGGAAGTCAACCCGAATGCCGTAGGTGTAGAAGTTGAGCTTGATGCCGGCACCGTAGTTGTACCCGAACTTGGTGTCCCCGTACCCCGAGAAGGACGGTATCCCCGGCAGGAAAAAGGACGTGAAGCCGCCCCCGCCGGTCACGAACGGACGGATGAGGGAGCCGGTCGGCAGAGCGTGCAGCTGCAGGTTGTAGAACATGTTGTGCGCCCGCACGGCGCCTAGGTCGGTCGTCAATGACTCTCCAGGCGCTTCTTGCTGGACTTCGAGGCGAGCGTGCTGGTAGGCGTACGAGATCTCGTGGGACAGGAAGGCCCGACTGTTGAAGACCATGCGACCGCCAACGCGCACCCCATTCGAGAGCGAGTAGGTCTCGCTGGAGGCTGCCGCCTGGTTGCTTGAGGCGCTGAGCACATTGTCGCCCAAGGTGCCGTAGCCCACGGAAATCCCAAGCTCAGCCGATTGGGGCAGGGCGGGTACGGCCAGCACGACCGTCAGCAGGAGGACGCGTACTAAAGTGTGCATATCGTTGGCTTTGCGTACCATTGTTGCAGACCGTCGGTCGTTCTGTGCCCGGTCGGGCCCGTGCGGCTCCGCCCACTTCAGACTGCGCTGGGTACTCCGGCTGTAGACGCAGGGCGCGACCGGGGCGTCAGGTCAGTGGTACTGCACGAATTCGATCGTGTGGCCGTCCGGGTCGCTACAGAAGGCTTGGCTCATCCCAAGGCTCTGGTTCTGGCCCTCTAGGAAATCCACTCCGCACTCGGCCAGTCGCCCTTTGACGACTTCTAGGTCCTCGACCTCCATAGCCAGATGGTCGGACCGGCTGATCCGGCCTTGCACCGTCCGGCCCGCGCCCGTCTCCTGGATCAGGTGGATCTGCCGATCGCCAACGGCCAGCCATGCGCCCGGAAAGGTGAAGTTCGGCCGCCGGTCCTCCGGAAGGCCTAGCACTTCGCAGAAGAAGTGCTTGGAGGCTTCCAGATCGGCCACCGCGAAGGAGACATGGTGCATGCGTTTCAGCCCGATGCGGTCCATCGCTCCATTCTAGCTAGCCGCTCCGTGAGCGGCAGCGAAAGTGCCCGCGTCGCCGACTGTCTGGGATGGCCAGCCGCCCTCCGCAGGTTGATTCCGATCGGTGGCATCGGTATGATCAGAGTTAGCTCAGTGGCGTCGGCTCCATGTCGGCGGGAACGGGGGGAGCATCCGATGGGTCCAATCGGAATGGGCGAAGTTGTAGTCCTCTTTGTCCTGGCACTGCTCATCTTCGGGCCCAAGAAACTCCCCGAGCTCGGCAAGACCTTCGGCAAGGGGATGGCGGAATTCAAGCGGGCCTCAAACGAACTAAGGACCACATTCCAGCGGGAGATGGACAACATCGAGCACGAGACGCGAGAAGTCGGCACCCTCGCCACAGATGTGCGCCGCGACATCAATACCAGCTATTACGACGACAGCGAAGACGACTACTACAGTGACTACGACTACGGCAGCGGTTCGGCCGGCTCCTCAACGTCCGCAAAGGCGAACGGGTCCGACCAAGCCACGGAGACGGGGAAAGCAGCAGACGGCGACGGCGGCGGGGAAGCTGGAGAAGGATCTTCCGCCACACCTCCGGCTGTTTCCGGCGTTCCCGAAGCGGAGGGATCGGCCGGGCCCACCAGTCAGGCCTGAGCGAGAACGGCTGCTACCAGCAACCCACTAGCCACGCCCAGCTCACCACCAGATGCCTCCGGAAGACCAGCGAGAGAACGAGGCCGGCTCCGATGCGAGCGATGAGGCAGGGGCATCCCCTCCGGCCCCTGAGACCCCCGAGGGAGACGCTTCGTTCTACGACGACCCCTATCAGGATGAGTCCGACCACCTCTACGACGACCCGCACTCCGAGCCCCCGGCGCCCGCGGTAGTCGAGGCGGAACCACCCGCGCCGACCAAGCCACAGCCCCCTCCGCCGCCTGCGGACGAGGACGATGACGGAGAAGAGGACATGGCGCGCATGTCCTTCCTGGAACACCTGGAGGAGTTGCGCACTCGCATCCTGAGGGCCCTGGGTGGGCTCTTGGTGGTGTATCTCGGATGCTTGGCCTACGCCGGAGAACTCTTGCGACTGGCGCTGGAGCCGTTCCGGGGTGCCGCCCGCGCAATCGCTGGCCCGGACGGCGAGCTGATAAAGATCGTCAACATTCGGCCTCTGGAGCAGTTCCAGGTTCAGTACATCAAGGTGCCCCTGCTTGCTGCGGTCTTTCTCGGCGCGCCTTGGCTGGCGTACCAAGCATGGCAGTTCATAGCCCCTGGCCTCTATAAGCGCGAGAAGCGCTGGGCCGTGCCTTTCATCTTCACGACGGCGATCCTGTTCATTCTCGGCGGGCTGTTCTGCTACTTCATCGCACTGCGGGTGACTCTGCGATTCCTGCTGACCGTCTCGGACGACGTCGAGCCCTACATCTCGGTCAGCGACTACCTCAACACCTTCATAATCCTCGAGATCGGCCTAGGCCTTGTGTTCCAGCTGCCGGTGCTGATCTTCTTCTTTACGCTGCTGCGGCTGACTACGCCGCGGTTCCTGCTCCGGAACGTGCGTTACGCGGTGCTGATCATGTTCATCCTGGCGGCCATCATCACACCGACGGGCGATCCGCTGACGATGACCCTGTTCGCGGGGCCCATGATCCTGCTCTACTTCGTCGGGATCGGGGCCAGTTGGCTTCTCGTGTTGCGGAGGGAGGGACGGAGCCTTCCGTGGGGCCGCATCGGGCTAACTGTGTTGGCCTTCTTCGGCGTCATAGCCGCTTTCATCGCCTATCTGGCTGTGTACCACGAGTATGGCCTGACGGGCCAATTCCCTTGGTTCGGTCCGCCAGAGCCGCGCTGACGTGCGCCTGCCGCGACAGGCTCAGCTGACGGGATTGGAAGGCTGCCGGGAAGCGTAGCGTGCGTCGACGTAGGAGTCGAGAATGTCGATGAACTCAGCCACGATCCTCTCTCCCCGCAGGGTTCGGTGAAGGCGTCCGTCCACGTAGACGGGCGCGACCGGCTCCTCGAACGTGCCAGGCAGCGAAATGCCGATGTCGGCGTGCTTGGACTCTCCGGGGCCATTGACGATGCAGCCCATGACGGCCACTTTCATTCCCTCGACGCCTTCATAGGCTTGGCCCCATTCCGGCATCCGCCGGCCCAGATAGGTCTGGATGTCCTCAGCCATCTCCTGAAAGAACGTGCTCGTTGTGCGCCCGCATCCGGGACAGGCGGTCACCTGCGGAGTGAAGCTGCGGATCTCTAGCGACTGCAGCAGCTGCTTGCAGGCCTCGACCTCCTCGCACCGATCCCCATTCGGCCGGGGGGTCAGCGACACGCGAATCGTGTCGCCTATGTCCTCGAGCAGAAGCACGGACATTCCGGAGGCTGACGCGATCATCCCCTTCGCCCCCATTCCGGCTTCGGTGAGGCCGAGGTGTAGCGGGTAGTCGCAGGCATGCGCGAGCTTACGGTACACGTTGATAAGGTCCAGCACGCCTGAGACCTTTGCGCTGAGCACGATGTGGTCGTGTGGCAGGCCGTAGGATTCTGCCGCCCGTGCGGATTCCAGCGCACTGCGGACCATAGCCTCGAGCGTCACCTCTCCTGCCGACAGCGGCTGGGACAGCCTTGAGTTGGCGTCCATGAGTCGTGTGAGAAGCACTTGGTCGAGCGATCCCCAGTTCACGCCGATCCGGACGGGCTTACCGTGCTCGATGGCTGCTTCCACCATCGTGCGGAAGTTGTCGTCGTGCTTCTTGCCGATGTTGACGTTTCCGGGGTTGATCCTGTACTTGGCAAGGGCCCTTGCGCAGTCCGGGTACTTCCGCAGCAGAATGTGGCCGTTGTAGTGGAAGTCTCCGACGATGGGCACATTGCAGCCAAAGTCCCGCAACGTTTGAACGATGGCCGGTACGGCCTGTGCGGCCTTGTCGTGGTTGACCGTGATGCGCACGAGCTCCGAACCTGCCTGCGCAAGAGCCATGACTTGGTTGACCGTCGCTGTCGTGTCCGCGGTGTCGGTATTGGTCATCGACTGCACGACGATGGGATTGCCTCCACCGACGGGGACATCCCCGACTACGCAGGTGACGGATCTTGGTCGACGCTTGGCCATGGATGGCGCAGGAAACTTGCCCGAACCCGAGTCTAGCAAGCGTGGCCGGCGCCCGAGCAGCTCAGCGCACCAAGGTCAGCGAGAGCGCCGGCACGTACGTGATCAGCAGCACACCCACGCACAGAATCAGCAGGAACGGCAGCACCGATCTGTAGACCTGCACAAGCGGCACGTCGAACCGATAGGAGGACAGGAACAGATTCAGGCCGACCGGAGGAGTGAGGTATCCCAATTCCAGGTTGGCGAGAAAGATGATCCCCAGGTGCACCGGATCGATGCCGTAGGCTGCTCCCATCGGAGCGATCAGCGGCACTAGGACGAGGATCGCCGAGAAAATGTCCATCATGCAGCCGACGACCAGCAACAGCCCGTTCAGCGCTAGGAGGAATACCAGCTTCGACTCGATGTGTGACTGGACCCAGTCCAGCGCCAAGTCCGGCACTTGGGCGTCGATCAGGTAGTTGGTGAAGCCGAGAGCGACCCCTAAGATCAGCAGGACGCCGCCGACCAGAGCGCTGCACTCGACAGACAGCTTGGGGAACGCGGAGCGAAGGGACACGTCCCTGTGGACCACGCACTCAAGCAGGAACGCATAGAGAACCGTCACGGCTGCGGCCTCGAGCAGCGTCAGGAAGCCACCCAGGATTCCTCCCAGCACCACCACAGGCAGCAGCAGCTCCCACTTGGCCTCAACGGCGACCTTGCGTGCCTCGGCAAGCACGAACCTCGTGCGGCTGCTCCTCCCGCCGCTGCGGGCGCCCCAGATTGCGACGAGCGCGACAAGGACAGCCCCTGGAAGCAGGCCTCCCAAGAAGAGCTCGTCGAGGGGTGTCCTTGAGTACACGCCGTACAGAATCACCGCTAGGCTCGGGGGGAACAGCAAGCCAATGGAACCCGAAGCCGTCATCAGCCCCAGCGCGGGCCGCCTTCCGTAGCCGGAATCCAGCAAAATCGGCAGCATGAGGCCCCCGAGTGACAGGATTGTGACCCCAGAGGCTCCCGTGAATGACGTGAAGAAGGCGAAGGCGGCCGCAGTGGTCAGAGCCAATCCTCCGGGCATCCAACCCAGCCAAGCCGAGAAGACGCGCACGAGGCGACGGCTCGATCCACCCTCGGCCAAGATGTAACCCGCCAGCGTGAACAGCGGGATTGCAGGCAGGAGTGGCTGTCCGGACAGCTGGTATGCGGCGAGGGGCACGGCGCTGACAGGGATGTAGTCGTACCAGAAGAGCAGTGCCGCCAGACCTCCGATCACCGCAAAGATCGGAAGCCCCAAGATTGCGCCGCCAAGGAGGGCCAGAGCGCCGTACTGCAGGATCGGCAGGTCGCCAAGCGTTTCCCAGAACGCGAGGGCGATCGGGATAGCGACGCCGCTCGCAGAGAGCGCCCGCCCAATCCAGGACGGGGAACTCTTCCAGGCCAGCCGGGCTCCGATCAGGGCGAAGCCGGGCACCATCGCGGCGACGAAGCCCCACACCGGCAATCCGAAGGCGACGATGTCCCCGGCCTCTCTTTCGACCAACGCAAACTCCCACGCTCCGAAAGAAAGGCAGGTGCACACCGCGACTCCAAGAAGCCCCGACACGACTTGGGAGCCAACGCGAAATCGAGCGGGCAGGAACGTGGCGGTCGACAGTGCCAGCAGCTTGCGCTTACGGGCGGCGATCGCGCCGCCCACGAGCGCGATCAGGAGGGTGGCGTGCTGGACGAGGGGCAGGGAACCGGGAATGAGCGTCCCGACGCCAACGACACGTCCGGCCCCCTCGACCAGTGGGAGGGCTGCGACGGCTGCTAACAGCAGGACGGCTAGGCCGTTCTCTGCCCGGTGAAAGACACCGGCGGCAAAGCCTAGTCGGGTCCGCAGCGCCGTGGTCAATGTGGCAGTCAAGCGTGGCCACTGATCGAACGCCAAGACGCCGGCGTGCCCGCTTCTGCCCAGTGTATAGAACTGGTCGAGCCATTCATGCGGATGATGGGCGGAGGGGGGCCTCTTTCAGGGAAACCCGGCGGACAGGGCTGGGGAGGGTAGCCTGAGGAATGACATGCCTCATGCCCAAAGTGCTCCTGACTGGAATGCGGCCCGACGCCTGTTTCCGGTGCTGGACCGTTGGGCCCACCTCAACACTGCGGCGTTCGGCCCGTTGCCATCCGTAGCGGCCGCTGCCGTACGGGAGCACCTCCGAGCCCGGGACCGCAATGCGGCTCTCGATTTCCCGGAGTGGTTCGATCGTCTGGAGCTCATTCGCGGGAAGCTTGGCCAGCTGATTGGCGCATCTCCTCGGGACATCGCCTTCTGCCCGAACGCCGGCACGGGGCTGTCATGGTTGCTGCGCGGTATCGAATGGCGACATGGCGACGAGATTCTGGCGTTCGAGCACGAGTTTCCCAACAACCTGTATGCTCCGCAGTTGCTCGACACGCTTGGCGTGGCATTTCGGCCATTGCCCTCTCCCAGAACTGCATTCGATGCGGACACGCTCCTCGACGAGGTCGGTCCTCGCACCCGCTTGGTTCTGCTGAGCACGGTCAACTACTCCAATGGCCTGCGCGCTCCGTGCGAGGAATTGGCGGCGGAACTGCGACGAAGGTCCGTCCTGCTGTGCCTCGACGCTACCCAAAGCGTCGGGGCCTTGCGACACGATCTCGAGTCCAGTCCCGCGGACTTCCTGGTGGCGCATGGCTACAAGTGGCTGATGGCGCCTGCGGGAGCGGGATTCGCGTGGGTACCTCCCACCACTCGTTCCTGGCTGGCGCCGAGCATCACGAGCTGGCGCAGTCATCGGGACTGGATGAACTTCGAACACCTGCATCACGGCAGGCCAGTCCTTCCAGAGTCCGCAGCGGCGTACGAAGGTGGTGTCCAAGCGTTCACGGCGCTCTTTGGATTAGAGGCGAGCGTAGACCTGATCCTCAGACTCGGGCTCGACAGGATCGAGACCCGTATTCTGGGCTTGGCAGAACGCTGCCGTGAAATCGTCGCCGCTCACGGTGGGGTCTTGCATCCGGCTGCCAAGGGCCCCGCGGCCTCGCAGATCGTCACGGCGTCGTTTCCGAGACTGGACAGCGCCCGGCTTGCCGCACGCCTGCGGGAGAGTCGCGTGGCCGTTTCAGTCCGCCAGGGCAATCTCCGGGTCTCGCCGCACTTCTTCAACAACCATTCTGATCTTCGTCGGCTGTCGCACGCTCTAGCAGCCTGACCCCTTCAGGGCAGGAGGGGCACGTCGGCCTGCGTGTTCACGTTCGTGAAGCCCGTGCCGTCAGTGACCGCGAGTTCCGTCCACCGCACGGCGTCAAGGGCTCTCGCCAGCTTCAGCCGACCCTCAGCGAGCGCGCTCGCGAGAGGCGCCCTTGCACTCCGGTGGTAGGCGGCGAAGAGCGGCTGCAGCCGGCCGTCAGGAGTGCGCGGGATCACCGCTTGCGCCTCAGAGGCGGCCGCCGCCTGTAGCAGGTTGGCCACTTGGTCGGAGCTCACCAATGGCATGTCGCATGCCGCAATCACGCTCCACGCCCTGCGACAATGCTCTAGGGCAGCGACGATCCCGCCCAAAGGGCCGGAGTCTGGGATGCTGTCCGGAATCGTGGGCAGTCCCGGATTGAAGCGGGCCCGGCAGTCGCCAACCAGGGTCACCGTCTCGAGCCACGCATCCAGTGCCGCCGCGACATGCAGCGCCATGGGCCTGCCCGCCACCGCGAAGGATGCCTTGTCACGGCCGAACCGCGTGCTCTGGCCCCCCACCAGTACAAATCCTTCAGCATCTGTGACCTGGTGCCGTGTAGGAAGCTCCACGCCTGCTGCGAATGATAGCCGAACTGCGGTTGGCACACGACCGTTCAGCCGTCCATCCGACCTGATTCTGGGCGGTGGCCAAGAAACGTCAGACCGCCAACCCCCACGAGACTCAGGAAGGGGCTTCCCGGAGTCGTTTCCCCGATACTTGCAATCTCGACTTCAAGTTGAGAGACTTATGCCCGGAGAGGAGGCATATTGAATGCTTAGTTTTCAGAACCCTTCTACACCCAGATTCCGCTTGGCAGGCGCGCTGGCCTTGTTGCTAGCACTGTTGGTTTCGTGCTCGGGCCAGCCCGCTGGTCCTCGCCAAGGCACCCCCGAGTGGCTCTACCAAGCGGCGGCCGAGAACTACGCGCTGGGGGACTACGCAAAGGCTGCTGAGCAGCTCGAGGAGGCGAGTTACGGAATGGGAGACGTTGGTCCGAAGGCCGAGCTGTGGCTGGCCGCCCTTAGGGCAGGCCTGTCCTACGGCTACGACGAACTCGCAGACGCCTTCGCACAGGGTATGGAGATCAACGAAGCAATGATTGAGCACTTCCAGCCTTCGGTGAGCGAATACCGTAGGCGCACCAAGGTTTACGCAGTCGACTTCGCGGAGGATCTGGCTGACCTGAACGAGCTTGTGGGCCAAGAGGGATCGGTGACCTTCGACTTCCCGATGCCGGAGGGCAACGCGACCCCATCGCCCGTACTGACAAGCGTCGAGGGCGGAAACCGTGTCGATGCCCAGCTTTCTGCGATGGAGAGCCAAACCCTGACCCGCGGCGTCTTTCTCGGCATTGCTGGCTTGGTCGGCAAGGACGTGTCCGACCTCTCGTCTGCCACCGAAGCTATGGAGGTCGACGCGGGGACTGTCCGCTTCCGAGTGGCGCGGACCCTGCTGGACATGGGGATCATGTTTGACCGCGAGAACATCAACGACCCCAAGATCCGCAAGGTCCTTGTCGATCAGGCCGAGATGTGGGGTGAGCCGCACTACGAGAATGAGAGCCTCGCCGACGCGGTCGAGGACTTCAAGTTCGACCTTGAGAACGAGCGCCGCGACATGTCGGGCAGGCGCCGCATGAAGAAGGTCGACTAGTTCTCCGAATCCCGGAAGGCCGGAGCCGGTGGGTGCCGAGCACGCATCCGCCGGCGGCTCTTGCCCCTCTCGTCTGCGATCCGCGCGAGCGCTGATGCCTCTGGCACAATGACTTCCATGCCTTGGTGTACCTCTCGGTTCCATTGGCTCCGGATCGCCCTGTGCGCAGGTCTCGTGACCGCAGGAGTCCGTGCCGCACCCAACTTTGTCATCGTTCTGGCGGACGATCTGGGCTACGGAGATGTCGCCTGGCTGAACGAGTCATCGAAGATCCCGACGCCGAACATAGATGCGCTAGCCCGCGAGGGCATGACCTTCACGGATGCGCATACGCCGTCGGCGGTTTGCACTCCTACCCGATATGGACTGCTCACTGGCCGATATGCTTGGCGCACCAAGCTCAAGAGAGGTGTGCTGAACGGCTACGGCGAGCCTCTCCTAGCCAGCGACCGGGCAACGCTCGGAACAATGCTCCAGCAGCAGGGATACCGGACGGCCATCGTGGGCAAGTGGCACTTGGGCCTTGGATTTTCCAGAGACGATGCGGGTGGGTTTGACTTCGAGGGGCCGATCGACGACGGCGCGCACACGCACGGGTTTCACGAGTCGCTGATCATCCCAGCGTCGCTCGACTTTCCCCCTTATGTGTATATCCGGGATGGCAAGATCACGGGTTTACCGCTGGGTGAGCAAGAGGCGCTGAAGTTCCCACCGTTCATGCGTCCCGGCGAACTGGCTAAGGACCTGGATCCCGTCAAAGTCCTGGACGACCTCGCCGCCGAGGCCGCCGCATTCTTGGCCCGTCGCGCGCGTGATTCGAGCCCGTTCCTGCTGTATGTTCCGCTCACTGCGCCACACAAGCCGGTTTGGCCCGGCGAGCGGTTTCGGGGCAAGACGGATCTGGGCCCGTACGGGGACTTCATAGTCCACGTCGACTCGGCCGTTGGGGTCATCACGCAAGCGGTCGAACGCTCGGGGCTCTCCCGGGACACCTTGGTGTTGCTGACATCGGACAATGGATCCTTCATGTACCGGCGGGACAGTCCGTCAGAAGAGGACCACACAGACGATCCGACCATTCAGGCCTTTCGCTCCCTGAACCACACGTCAAACTACGTGTTCCGCGGCACGAAGGCCGACATATGGGAGGCCGGGCACAGAGTCCCCTTCTTGGTCCGCTGGCCTGGACAGGTTGCGCCCGGAAGCCGAACCGGGGAGACAGTGTGCCTTACGGATGTATTCGCCACGTTCGCGGAGTTAGCGGGGGCCGCGTTGCCGTCGGAATCGGCGGAGGACAGCTTCAGCTTCGTTCCGACCCTGAAAGGGCAGGCGCGGCCTCGTCCTCGTCCACCGGTGATTCACCATTCCGGGAGTGGCATGTTCGCGATTCGGGACGGCCGCTGGAAGCTGGTGGCCGGGAATGGCTCCGGGGGCCGCGAGAAGCCTTCGGGTAAGCCGTTTGAACGACCGTTCCAGCTATACGACCTTCAGGATGACCCTTCCGAAAAGCGCAATGTCTACGCCCGCCATCCCGTCGTGGCCAAGCGGCTCGAGCAGGCATTGGAGCGCATCATGGCCCAAGGCCAAAGCCGATGACCCGGGCAGACGAAGGCGAGAGCTAGCCGAACACCTTGCCGGGGTTCAGGATTCCGGCCGGGTCGAGCGCGTCCTTCAGCGCCCTCATGACTGCTGCTCCCTCGCCGTGCTCGGCGCGAAGCCAATCCAGCTTTCCGAGGCCGATCCCGTGCTCGCCCGTACAAGTTCCGCCCGCAGCGATCGCCGATTCGATCATCCGGCTGTTGACTTTAGAGGCACGGCCCAGTTCTGCCCGGTCGCTCGGGTCGACCAGGAATATTGCGTGAAAGTTCCCGTCTCCGACGTGGCCTAAGATTGGCGCCGTCAGGCCGGCCGCGTCAATGTCCGCTTGGGCCTGCTCGATGCTGGCGGAGAGTTGAGAGATTGGCACGCAAGTGTCGCTCACCCACCCGTAGGATCCGGGGCGCAGTGCCTTGATCGCGTAGTAGGCGTGATGGCGCGCATGCCACAGGTTCTCCCGACGCTCGCGTTCTGTGGCCCACTGGAAGCTGCCGCCGCCGTGCTCGGCCGCGATGGAGCCCGTCAGGTCAGCCTGCTCTGCCACGCTGGCCCGTGTGCCGTGGAACTCGAAGAAGATGGTGGGAGCCACTTCAAGCTCCAGCTTCGCGTACGCGCTCACAGCCTGCATCGACGCCGAATCGAGGAATTCGCACCTTGCGACTGGGATGCCGGACTGCAGGACCTCGATCACCGTGTCCACGCTCGCTCCCACACTGGGAAAGCTGCACACGGCGGCGGCCACCGATTCGGGAAGCGGGTGCAACTTGAGCTGGACTTCCGTGATCACCGAAAGCGTGCCCTCAGACCCGAGCATCAGCTTGGTGAGGTCGTACCCTGCCGATGACTTTCGCGCACGGCCTCCGGTGGTGATAATGCGACCGTCTGCGAGGACGCAAGTCAGGCCGAGAACGTTCTCGCGGATCGTACCGTAGCGCACCGTTGTCGTGCCCGACGCCCCCGTAGCCGCCATTCCACCGATTGACGCGTCGGCCCCAGGATCGATGGGCAGCCAGAGGCCGTGCCTCTCGAGATGGTCATTGAGTGCCAACCTTCGGATTCCCGCTTGGACACGACAGTCGAGGTCATCAGTCCGCAGCTGAAGAACCCTGTCCATCCGGGACAGATCGAGGGAGATACCACCGTTCACCGCCTGAACGTGCCCCTCGACGGCCGTGCCAGCGCCGAAGGGAATCACGGGAGTCTCGTGGGCGGCACAAGCCTGCACGATCTGCGCGACTTCCTCGTTGGACTTGGGGAAGGCCACCGCGTCAGGTGCCGCCGGTGGATGGAACGACTCGTCGTGGGAGTGGCTCTCAATGTCATACGCCGACAGCGAGCAGCGTTCTCCCAGAATCCTCCGGAGGACCCCGACAATGTCTCCGCCTCTCCTGCTCGATGCCATGTCAGGCCCATAGTAGCGCCGAGAGGTCGAACCAAGACTTCACGGTGTGGCGGCATCGAGGGGCTCGCCGCTGTGGTGGCGTTGCTACTATGACCTCGATGGACCCTTCGAGCATGTTCTCGCTCAAGGGGCGCACGGCACTGGTCGCTGGCGCAAGTCGGGGAATCGGGCTCGCCATCGCAAAGGCGATGGCAGCGCAAGGCGCTCACGCCGTCCTTGCCGCGCGCTCAATCGGCGTCTTGGAGCCGGAAGCCGAGGAGCTTCGCCGCTCGGGACTGTCGGCGGAAGCGACCCGGCTTGACGTCACCAGCGGCGAGGCGATCGATGAGGTGGGCAAAGCGTACAGCCAGGTCGACATTCTGGTCAACGTGGCGGGGACCAACGTCCGCCGAAGATTCCAGGACTACACGCCAGAAGAATACGATCGCATCATGCAGACGAACCTTCACGGACTCGTGCGGCTGACGCGGCTCGTTGGCGCAAGCATGGTCGAGCGGGGCAACGGGGGAAAGATCGTCAACATCGGCAGTCTGATGTCTCTTCTTGGCCTTCCATATCTTTCCGTCTACGCGATGACGAAGAGCGCGCTGGCTGGCCTCACGCGCGTGCTAGCCGCCGAATGGGCATACGCCGACATCCAAGTCAACTGCATCGCCCCCGGTTTCATCCTGACGGATCTGAATCGGGACATGTGGCAGCCGGACTTCATGAAGCGCTGGCTCGGGACGGTGCAGGCTAACCCTCGCTTGGGGACGCCGGAGGACATTGCCGGTTTGGCGGTCTTCCTCGCAAGCAGCGCGGCAGACTACATTACCGGTCAAGTGATTGCAGCCGACGGCGGCTACACGACGACCGCCAAGTGGCCGTTCGAGCCAGCTTCCTGATCACTCCAACACGTCGTCGCAGACGCCATTCGGCACAGGGGCGACGATGGACCGTCTCGGCCAATTGCAAGTTTCCCTCGGTGTCAATCTCGCCTCGGCCAGCAATTGGACGACCACCGGGAAGGCGGGTGCCATGTTCGGGTACGGCTACTTCCAAGCCTCTTCACCCCGGATCAGGTCTTCGAGCGTCTCCCGACGCCGGGCAATCCGCATCTTTGTTCCGTCGATCAGCACTTCGGCCGCCCTGGGCCGGGCGTTGTAGTTGGACGAGAGGACGAATCCGTAGGCACCAGCAGTCGCGACGGCCAGTAGGTCTCCGGGTTCGAACGCCGGGAGCATTCGATCCGCGGCCAAGAAGTCCCCGCTCTCGCAGATGGGGCCCACAACATCGCAACGGATGCTCCGGGAGTTCCTGCTAGCGACCGGAAGGATCTCATGGTGCGCTTGGTACAAGGCCGGACGCACTAGGTCGTTCATCGCACCGTCCACCACGAGGAATGTCTTCTGGCCTGACCGCTTGCGGTACAGGACGCGAGAGAGCAAGATGCCCGCTTGACCGACGATGGAACGTCCGGGCTCGATTCCAATCTGGAGGTCTTGACCCTCGAACGCCCTGCTCAGCAGCTTCCCGTATGCGGAGATCGACGTGCTGGGCTCCCCCGTCGCATAGGCTATGCCGAGCCCGCCACCGAGATTCAGAGCGTCAATCGGAAGGCCCCGATCCCGAAGTCTGTACGCCAGGCTGAGCAGCTGCTCGACCGCGTCGGTGAACACCGCCACGTCCCGAATCTGTGACCCCACATGACAGCTGATGCTGGATAGGCGGAGCGGTGACCACTCCGACGCTCGTTGATAGAGTTCCTCGGCATCCTCGACGGCAACGCCGAACTTGTGCTCGCTCAATCCCGTTGCGATGTACGGGTGAGTCTTTGCGTCGATATCGGGATTCACCCGGATTCCCACTGCAGGTGAAGCGCCAAGCTCCTCGACGACGTCGCGGAGCAACGCCAGCTCTGGCTCTGATTCGCAGTGAATCGTGCCCACTCCGGACTGCAATGCGTACTGCAACTCGGCCCGCGTCTTGCCGACGCCGGAATAGACCACTTGCCGCGGATCACCGCCGGCCTTCAGGACCCGATAGAGTTCACCGCCCGAAACAATGTCGAAGCCAGCACCCTCTCGGGCCAGCAGCGCAAGGATCGCTAGGCATGAGTTGGCCTTGACCGCGTAGTGGACTCGGTGGGGGATTCCCTTAAGGGCCCGCGAATATGACCGGTAGTTCTCGCGGATGGCCTCGGCGGAATACACATACGTGGGTGTACCCACACGCTGGGCAACGGCGTCCATCCCGAACGCTCCACAGCGCAGCAGATCGGAGCTGTAATGGAATCCCTGGATGGGAAACTCGCATTGCCCGCAGCTCCGATTCACGCTTCCGCCTCCATGACCACACTGGGCCGGCTCACCGCACGGCCAACGACGAGTCCGCCGCGAGTGAGCAGCCCGCGATTCCCAGTGGTCGCAGAATCCGGGGTCAGGAGGCGTTCTTGGCCCGCGTTGCCCGCTCCGAGCGCCATAGGGTCGGGTGCGGAAGGCCCGGCGGCTTGGACAGCGTGCCTGTGAGGCCACGCGGGGTTGGCCAGCTCAGTGCGAACCACTTGGTTCATGGGTGGCCCGGCGCACTCAGGCGACCGTTGTTGGCGGGGGAGCAACGCAGTGGCAGGTCCCGATCCGGTCTGCGCCCGCGTCAATGAGCGCCCGGGCTTGCCAACCGTGCCGTATCCCGCCGCAAGCGACCACCTCAAGGTCTCGGCCAACTGTGTGCCGCATCTGCTCCACATGGTGCGATTCCGCCCCTCCTTCGCGGTCGGCGGCCGAGACTGCAACAGCGCCAGCCCCGGCGAGCTTCGCCACAGCGCAGGCCTCACGGCCTCTTCGTTCTTCCAGTGACGGAATCTCAAGGGCCACCGTGAGGTGGCCGCCGGAGTGTTCCACGATCTGGGCCACAGCCCGTATGTCTACGAACGCCGAATCCAGGTCTCCAGATCGGAGCGCCGCGATGTCGGCCACCATCCAGAGGTCGCGGACGCCGAGCCGGAGCAGCAATTCTGCCTCGGCACACTTGACCGGTGTCAGGGACGCCCCGTGAGGGTGGGCGATCCATGAAGCGAGTGCTGTCCGGCTTCCGGCGAGTACCGAAACGCCCAGCGCAGCCCACCGCGGTGGAACGCCTGCTGACCGGAACCCACCATCCCGGCAGATGGACAGGAAGAGCTCGATCTCGCCGCGCGAGGCGTCGGGCCGAGCCAGCATCGCGTCAAGGACATTCGGGCTGGGCCACGCGTCCGCCGGCGGAACGATCTCTGCTGGGACGACCGTGTCACAGGCGCACGGAGTGTCCTTCGTCACACCCACGGCTGCGGCGAGATCCCTCGCCAATTCTGTCCTCTCCGTCAGCGTCATGGGCCTTTTCCCATTGTCACCATCCTCATCTCAACGGTGCAAGACCCCAGTGTTCCACAGCCTTGACCAGCTTCACTTCGGTCGCTCGCGAGGCTCCGAGATCCGGTGGGTAGTACGGCGCGATGGGGCGGCTCTTGGGGACCGACGCCTAGAATCCGAGCTTGCAATTCTACCGTTTTCTTGGTCTAATGACGGTGCGGCTGTGCTTCCGGATGAGTTAGCGTTTTTGGCTCGGGTCGCAGATAGGCGGTGAACCGTGGAAAGTCGTCTGAACACCCTCACGCAGCGCATGGTCAGGGCAATCGACGAGTCGCTCTCGACGTCCCCTGCGATCGCTCAGGTGATCAAGGAGTTCCGAGCCGAGGGGTATGACGCCCTACTTGTGCTTGAGGCCACGATCGGATTCAGTAAGCGTGGCGGCAAGAATCCCGGAACGGGCCAGCCAAAGGTCAACCATAAGACGTTGGACGCGAACCTGACGGAACAGGATCAGGAGTTCCTGAAGTCGCTCTGCATCAAGCTCGACATCTAGCGGATCGCTTGTCGGCTCGGTCCGGTATCGATGCGGGCAATCAGGTGCGTGGCGGACGGCTAGCCCGGGCCGATGGCTGAAAGGGCCTACGCGCACCCTAACCCGGCGTGCGTGCTGGTGCACCACACCGATTCTCCCATGGAGTGCCTAGCAGCACGGAAGGTGTCTGACGCACTAGGGGGCGTTCTCAGGGCCCGAGACCACCTGCAGATTGCAAACACGTCGTCCGCAGCCGCCTTGTTCGCCGGCTGGCAGATCACAAGGTTCGCGTGACCTTGGTTAGCGATCGAGGCCTATCGGGATCCAAACCCTTGGCTTCGGCCAACCTCGCGGCGAAGGTCTGGCCGGGAATAACCAACGGAATTGGGCTCAAAATATCTGAGGGCAATCCGGGAGTACCCGCCGAAGGCACTTCAACCTCGATCGTGTGGCGCGTCCTGACTCCGTCCAATCCGCCCCGTGCGCCGATCGCAACGGTGTCAGCGCCGGCTTGGCGCAGCCGATCCAGCAGTGCCGAAGTCTGGCCTGATGTGGGTCCCGGCGGGCAGAACGCAAACACCGGGAACCCGGTGCCGACCATTGCGATCGGACCGTGCGCGAAGTCCGCCCCTGCGTAGCCGCAGGCCACAACATAGCTGGTCTCCATGAGTTTCAGCGCCAGCTCAAGGCCGTTGCCATAGTTGACGCCTCTGCCAATCACCGCCGCTTGAGCAATCTCGCGATGGTGCTCCACCACCGCTGCGATGCCGGATTCCAGCTCCACGGCCGATGCGGACGCGCGCGCGACTGCCCGCAGGTCAGATTCCGTGATGGGTGCGCCCAGGGCGACCGACAGCCAGTACAGCGCCATCATTTGCGCGGTATACGTCTTGGTGGCTGCGACGCTCCGCTCCACACCGGCTTCCGTCAGCAGGACCTCGTCGGCCATTGCTGCGAGCGGACTTCCCGCATGGTTGGTAATCGCCACGCAAAGCGCTCCATGCCGCTTGGCAGCCTCCATGAAGCCGTTGATGTCGGTGGACTCGCCAGATTGGGATATCCCGATGATCAGGGCGTCCCGAGGCAGCGCGAGGCGGCCGTACAGGTTGGCGACCGACGGAGCCGCGAGCATCGTTGGGATCTCGATGGCGACCTCGAACAGGTAACGGCCGAACAGGGCGGCATTGTCAGACGTGCCACGGGCGACGATCACAGCGATTGCGGGACGCCGCCTCGCAAACCTGCGACCCAGATGCGCAAGGCTATCCGGCGGTCTCCTTGACAGTCGATCCAACACACCCGGCTGCTGCCGGATCTCGTCGAGCATCAGCGACATCAGCGCCTCCACCGTAGGGTGGTCGGCACTTCGGGCTGCGGGCAGGGGCTCACGAGTGGCAGACTGCGAGCCCCTTCTTGGCGAGGTATTGCTGGTGGTATTCCTCAGCCCGGAAGAAGTTGCGGCTCGGCTCGATCGCCGTACAGACCGAGCGAAGGTAGCGGCCCGAAGCGTCGGCGGCTCGCTTGGATGCCTCCGCTGCCGCCAGCTGGCTTGCGCCTTCGCAGAAGATCACCGATCGGTATTGATACCCGAAGTCCGGCCCTTGTCGGTTCAGCTGCGTTGGATCGTGGCAAGACCAGAACACGTCGAGCAGCGCTTCGTAACTGACTCTGGCCGGGTCAAACTCGACCCGCACGACCTCAGTGTGCCCAGTTTGCCCAAGGCAGACCTGTTGGTAGGTCGGATTCTCGACCTTGCCACCGGCGTACCCAACGCTGGTCGACACCACGCCGTCTACCTGAGCGAATGTCGCTTCGACACCCCAAAAACAGCCGGCTCCAAACGTTGCGATCTCCATGGGCTCCCCCTCACTCTAGCCAAGTCGAACGCAGCGCCCGTCCCGGATCAGCCCTGCAGGACGCTCAAGTGCTCCTTGTACACCGAACGGGCCGCTATGAATTCTGCGTGGTCCAGGCCGAGTTCCTTGCATATGGCACGGATCTCGTTGTCCTCCCGAACGCTGATGGAGTGGTCGGACGACGATACGGCGTACAGGCAGTGCAGCAGGGCCTGCTTCTGGGCTCGGGTCGAAATTCGACTGAACTCCCGTGTTATGGAGAAGTTCTCCGTGGCTCCGAACAGCTTGTGCTGGGCCTTTGCGATCTGCACTACGAGGGAGGCCTGTTCTTCCGGGATCCCTCCAACGCGCTCGACCATGCGCTCCATCTCGGCGACTTCCTCGCGGCTGATCTCGAGATCCGCATTCGCCACCCTCCCAAGAATGAACGCGAACGCAGCAATGTAGCGGGCACGTTCAGGAGGCATCTGATCGATCGCCTCGCTGATCCTCCGGATGGTTTCGGAATCTTCGGAAACTTGGGCCCGCTCCCGTGGAGCCGGCCGGAAGAAGTCCAAAATGCGCATTGGGAAAGCCCTATTCGAGGGTGGAACTCCGATGCGCAATCAGCTTAGCAGGACCGGCCATTCCGCCGCATCACCGCCTGGAGCGGCGTCGGCGGGCACCGAGTGCCGACTCGATGGCGCCTTCCACCAGCGGCGCCATCACCTTGTAGCCTTCCGTGTTCGGGTGGAGGCCGTCATCGGCCAGATCTCGACGCAGCCGCCCGGACTCGTCCGCCATGGCTGAGTGGTAGTCCAAGTAGACCCAGCCCTTCGACGCGCACAGGCCTCGGATCCAGTCATTGAGGGACAGAATCCGCGCCGGATCCCTTAGCGGTGTCCGGAGAAATCGGGGACTTGCTTCCACGTGGTAATCGCTCACAGGCAGGATCGACCCTAGGATCGGCCTGCTCCCTGTCGCCTCGGCGAGCGTGCCGATCATCTCCACGTTGTGCCGGATCGCCTTGTTCGGGACACCGCGCGCCAAGTCGTTGGTCCCGCCGAGAAGGACAACGACTCTGGGCTGGAGATCGATCACGTCGGCCTTCATTCGTCCGAGCATTTGTCCAGTGATCTGGCCGCTTATGCCGCGATTGATGTACGGCTTGCCGGGGAAGTACTGGTTCAGATCCCAGGCGTCCGTGATCGAATCGCCCAAGAACACGACCCGGGGAGCCGAGGAATCGGGAGGCCCTACTAGGGAGTTCGGATTCTCGTAGCGGCCCAGATTGTCCCGGTCGGACCCGAGTGCCTGCCTCTCTCGGTACTCGAGCGTGGCGCGGAAGTGACCGTCCAGACGCCGGATGCCGTCCCGCAGTTCGGACAGCTGGCGGCGGACGTCCTCGCCGAATTCCTCGGACGCTGGCAGGACGTCCGAAAGCTGCAGGTACGCCCGCGCGTTCGTCAGCATCGTGTACAGCACACCGGTGTTGTCGCGGATCTGGCCAGTCTCCAGCGTCCGGATGCCGTGGCGGAAATTCTCCAAGAGGGGCTCACCGGCCCGGGCAAGTTCCGGAAT
The DNA here is from genome assembly GCA_965203925.1 of Bryobacterales bacterium. Lineage (GTDB taxonomy): Bacteria > Acidobacteriota > Terriglobia > Bryobacterales > UBA6623 > VXMF01. The sequence goes on along the minus strand of OZ241924.1, from coordinate 4,990,889 downwards.
CACGATGGTCGTGGCTTCCATGAGGCCGGCTATCCGCTCGTTGAGCAGAGATGCTTCGCGTCCGTTGAGGCGGCCCCCTGCAGGCTGTCCTTGCGCCGCAAGTTGCGCGACCACCAGCGCACCAAACTGCAATAGCAGGCCGAACCGTGTCATCTGTCCCAGTCTACCGAGCGAGGATTGGGGCTAGGGCACTCAGGACGGTCGGCGGCGCGCAGGCCAGCATGGACGGGCTCGGCTCAGCATCGCGTTTGTAGGTCGTCACCGCACCCGGAGTGCGGATGACTTCGATGAGCGGACTGCGCGGGCCGTTCCTACGTGGCTCCGTCGGTCCGAAGATTGCCACTCCTGGGCGGTCGAGCGCAGCGGCCAAGTGCATGGGGCCGCTGTCAACTCCCACGACTGCCGTTGCGCGTCGCGTTGCTGAGATCAGACCCAAGATGGTTGACGAGTGCGGAACAACAGATCCCTCGGCGGCAATGACGCGGATCGCCCGTGCGCGGTGCTCTTGTCCCGGGGCAAAGTCGGCCAACAGCGGAATGCCGAACTCGCGGAGCAAGAGTGTGGCCAGTTGGGCGTAGTACTCCGGCGGCCATTGTTTGGAGCCCCAGCCAGCCTGAGGGCTGGCAAGCACGTATCGGACGGGAAGGGCTCCAATTGGCCCTCCGTCCGGCAGTGGAAACGCTCCCCTGTCGAGCGAACTCGCTCCCGAACCAGGTGAGGCCAAGTCCCGGTAACGGTCGACCACGTGTTTCATCGATGACGTGGCACGTCTCGAGTAGAAGACCTCGGCGGCGGACTCCCTTAGCGATTCTCTCGAGAAACCGACCGTTCGAGATGCTCCGCTCATCGAAGCGAGCGCAGCGGACTTGATCAACCCTTGAAAGTCGAACGCGATCTCGAAGCGCGACTGTCTTAGACCCTTGATCAGGCCGAGGGCCATTCGAGCAGCGGCTAGGGGGGAGTCGCGCTTGCGCAATGCCCGCATCGGGACCCTTACGATTTCATCTATGTGCGGGTTCCCGAGCAGGAGATCCGACCAGCGGGTGTCCACTGCCCAAGCGATTTTGGCCCTCGGGAAGCGTCGGCGAAGCTCCCGGGCGGCCGGAAGGGTCTGGATGACATCGCCCATCGCCCCGAGCCGCACCATCAGGATGCGCACTTAGCGGCCCTCAGTCCGACAGCGTCTCGATCACCTGCCGCACGACGTCCCGTGTGCCCGGAGCGTCGAGATCGAGCGGCGTTGGGGCGCCTGCTCTCGATGCGATCGCATCAGCATCCGCTCGCGGGCAGGTGCACACCAGATCCACGGACCGCAGGGCCGCCGCCATTCGTGCGCGGTCGTATGCGCCCAGAGGGGACGGATGGCCGGGCTCATCCTCGTAGACGAGCACGGTCAGCCTTCCGCCGTGCGCCGCTGCTTGGTCAAGCAGCGAGCAGAGGTCCGCCGTGAGCACGTCGAACCACCCCTTGGCAAATGAGGTCGGTCCGCCAGTCTCAGGCAGGGAATCGTGCGGAACGATCTTTTTGCGGGTGTCCACTGTCGGGCGGGTGCTAATCCTCACAATAGCCGCTGCAGGGCGGATGCCCCGGCGAGCGACGAACTTCGGCATTCAGAGGTGCGGCCGAGGGGCCACGCTCCTGCCATGGCTCACCAACGCCCCAGTGGCGCCGACAGATCGCTTCGGATCTGGTCTTGCCGTCCCTTGGATATGATTGGGTTGCTCTTAAGCTGCTTCCCGTATGCAATTCGGCTACCCGCTTCGACTGATCGTTGCCTGCGGCCTGACGCTGGCCTTTTCCTTCCCGCTCGCCGCAACCCAGCGGTTCCGCGTGCTCTTCGGAGGGGCCGATTCGCAGGTCAGGGACTGGAGCGGCTCCGCCAGCGCCACCGCCGGCACGGTGGCCGTGGTGGCATCGCACCACTTTGGGCCGGGAGAGACCGCGCAGGGGTCTTCATGGAATTGCGGCAACCAATGGGACGGTCGGCTGCAAATGGAGCCGCGGGACCAAGCGGAGTTCCCGCCGGTGAGATGGAAGGGCGTCCTGATCGACGTGGAGTCGTCGGGGGAGACAGTCGTCAGGCTAGAGACCGCACAGGGAACGGCCGAGTTCTCGACCCGTCGTGTGCGGTACCAAGAGCCGACCCGCCTGTTGGACGGTCGGATCCGCGTCGAACGCGTGCCGGCTTCGATGCGAATGGCGGAGAGTCTTGCCGCCGATGACTACCCCGCCATCGCCGTCGGCCCGGACGGCAGAGTGTGGGTGGCTTGGATAGCCTTCGAGGACGGCGCGGACACGATCCAGCTGCGGTCGAGTGCAGACGGCGAGGCGTGGGATGGGCCGGTAACGCTGGCTCCCCGGGGCGACTACTACCAAGTGGAGCTGGCCTCAGCGAAAGCTGGCGAGGTCACAGCGGTTGCATCGCGCATCCGCGACGGTGTCGTCCACTTAGTCGGGATTGAGTACGCGCTGGGGGGGAGCCCCACTGCGGTAGCACTGACGCAGGGGCCCGGGCCGGACACTTACCCCCGCATGGCTGTCTCCCCGACGGGTGACGTGTACCTCGCCTACCAATCCGGCGCCGTCGGGAACACAGACATCTCACTGATGGTGCGCAAGGGTAGCCAGTGGTCGGAGCCCATGAGGGTCACGGAGCATCCCGCCAACGACTGGGAGCCTGCGATCAGCATCAACTCGCGTGGCGAAGTGGCGGTCGCTTGGGACAGTTATCGCCACGGCAACTACGACATCTTCCTGCGCCGCTTGGTCAACGGCAAGCTCCAGGAGCAAGAGCGCCTCACGGCCAGCGAGGACTTCCAGGCCCACGCCAGTATCGTCTTCGACCACCGCGACCGGCTATGGATCGCGTGGGACAACGGCGGACCCAACTGGGGCAAGGACCACTACGGGATCAACGGCATCCACCGCGGAGAGAGCGGCCTGTACTTCAAGAGGCAGGCCCAAGTGCGCGTGCTGGACCGGGGGCGGATCGCTCGGCCCGTGCCCGCGATTGACCACCGCTTCGCTCCCAGCCCGATCACGGGCAGCTGGATGGCGCTGGGCTTGGACAGTGCCCGGAGGACCTTCACCGAGTACCCGAAGCTGATGGTCGACGGCAAGGGGCGAGTGTGGGCTCTCCTGCGCACCCGCACTTTGGGTCGCGCCAATCCGCCGTCCGTCGCGGCTCGCTCGATATTTCCTTACTGGGACTCCAAGCTCACGATGTTCGACGGCCACGGCTGGACTCCCCCGATCTGGCTGCCACACTCCGACGGTCGAAACGAGCAGCGCCCGGCCACCGCCGTGGACCGGAGCGGAGACTTGTGGGTCGTCACGCAGACCGACGGCAAGAGCTATGCCCCTGACAGCGAGAGGTTCTGGCAGTACGACGTGTACGCCGGCAAGGTCGAGCTTTCTCGCGTGCCAGGTGGCCCGGTCACGGACGAGTACTTTGTGGCGGGTGACGACCTGCGCGCACCCGCTCCGGCGGGGGACTCGGAGCCCGGCCGGAAAGCGCCTCTCTGGAAGGAATACCGCATGGAGGCCGGTGGCGAGCGCTATCGGCTGGCCTGGGGAGACCTGCACCGGCACACGGACCTTTCCTTCGACGGTTACAGTGACGGGAGCCTATACGATTGCTACCGCTACGCCATCGACGTCGCCGGAATGGACTTCTTGGGGCCGTCGGAGCACGTGCTGCCCGAGAAGGCGGACAGCGAGTACATGTGGCGGATGGTGGACAAGGCCGTCGACGTCTACAAGATTCCCGGAACCTTCTACCCCGTCCTGAACTACGAGCGCACCGTGGGCTATCCGGATGGCCACCGCAACATCGTCTGGCGGGGCAGGGGGTTTTCGCCAATCCGGATCAAGCTTGGGGACCGCGACATCGGCATAGCGGAGGACGACACTCCTCTGCTGTGGAGGCAGCTGTTAGAGGGCGACCGGCCGAAGGCCATCAGCATCCCGCACACGACTGCGACCCAAATGGGCACAGACTGGCGCTACAACAACGAACGTGCTGAGCGCTTGGTAGAGATCTTCCAAGGGAACCGCGACTCCTACGAGTACCTGGGAGCGCCGCGCGGCGCCACGGCAGAGCAGATTGTGGTCGGAGGCTACATCACGTCGGGGGCCATCCGGCCGGCGGGTTTCGTGTGGAACGCACTCGAGAAGGGCTACAGGCTCGGCTTCATCGCCAGCTCGGACCACCGCTCGACTCACATGTCCTATGCGGTTGCCTACACGCCCGAGCGATCCTACGGCGCCATCTGGGATTCGCTGTACGCGCGGAGAACCTATGCCGCGACAGACAACATCATCGTCGACTTCCAGAGTCGGGGCCATGCGATGGGCGAAGAGTTCGCCAGCAGTGATAGGCCCCGGCTGGACATCCGGGTCATCGGCACAGCCACCATCAGTCAGATTGACATCATCAAGGACAACACTTTCGCCTACACCGCCGAACCAGGGGTCGGCGAGCTGACGCTGACGTTCACGGACTCTGAGGTCACGCCCGGTACTCACTACTACTATGTGCGCGTCATCCAGTCCGACGAGAACATGGCGTGGAGCAGTCCGATCTGGATCGACTATCGCGGCGATTGATCGCGCGGGTGCAGCATCCAATCATCGGCCTCCGTTCGGAGGACGGTCCGGGCGGAGCATTGCCGATGCCAAAGCCCAATGAACCGGCGAGTCGGTGATGCCAGCACGTCCTAGGCAGCCGGGCGGGGAGCGGCTCGTGCCCTCCTCCGGTGATCCGGACGTGCGCAACGAGCACTTGGCCCGCTACTACTTCGCCGAGCCGCTGGCACACGGCAAGCGCGTTCTGGATGCTGGGTGCGGCGCAGGGTATGGTTGCGAAATCCTGTCTCGCTCCGCCGATCTGACGCTCGGCGTCGACCTTTCCTTAGACGCCGTCCGCCAAGCCTCTCGTGCCGCTCCTGGAACAGCGTTCGCGCGGGGGGACTGCAAGTCACTGCCGGTGGCCGACGCATCCGTCGACCTAGTCGTGGCGTTTGAGGTGATCGAACACCTTGAGGCTTGGGGACGGCTCGTCAGCGAGGCAGCCCGCGTGCTGGCCCCAGGCGGCGCGTTCGTCGTATCCACCCCGAATCGGCCCTACTACCAGTCGACCCGCACGGAGCCCAACCCCTTCCACGTCCACGAGTTCGACCATGCGGAATTCGGCGCCGCGCTAGCGAACGAGTTCGAGCACTGCCGGATGTTCTTCCAGAACCACGTCTCTGCCATCAGCGTCAGCTCGGGGCAGACCCGAGCGGCCCGGGGATTTGTGGAACCGGTCGGGTTCAACCCGGAGAATGCCCACTTCTTTGTCGCAGTCTGCTCATCCCAGCCCTTGGAGGGGCTGGCTGACCTGGCATATATCCCCGATCCAGGCAATGTTCTGCGTGCGAGGGAACAGCACATCCGAGAGCTCGAGCGCTGGGTAACCGCGCTCGAGTCACGGCACGCCACTGTCGAGGGACGCATGAGCCGGGAACTGTCCCGCTGGCCCTACCGGGCTCTCCGGTGGCTCCGGCTCGCCCCTCGGCTGCCCTCCGACTGGGGAGGATGAGCCGCCTCTACGGGCGAAGCGGTTCCTGCCGGGGCTTGAGGTACCAGAGCCAGTAGTATTGCGACCCCGCACCTGAGCTTCGCACCAGCACGAATCCGTTCTCGGCGGCCATGCGCCCCGCTTCGCCCTCCGAGATGCCAACTCCTAGCCATGTGTCGTTCCGCAGCCTTTGGAGAGACGGGGCCGTGTAGCCCTGGACCTGAAACTTGAACATCGAACCCGGCCTAAGGTGTCCGTGGACTGCCCGCACGTAGCGAGAAATGACACGACGGCTGGGGATGTGCTGGAAGACTATGAAGGAGAAGGCAAAGTCGAAGCTCATTTCGCCGAGGACCCCCAAGTCGGCGCCCGAGTTGCGATGCACGTGTGCGTTGGGCGTGTCTCGGAGGAACTTCTTGGCTCGGCTTACCATCTCGCCACTGATGTCAACGCCGTGGACCTCGCCGAAGATCCCGGCAAGGGCCCTCGTCATTCGGCCGACTCCGCAGCCGATCTCAAGGACTCGCATCGCGGAAGGATCCCGCCCTTGGCAGACGCTCTCCATGTCGCCGGATATCAGTTCTGCGACATTCCGCTCGCCGGTCGCAAAGAACTCGCGCTCGTCCCAGCCCTGGCGGGCCGTGTTCACGTAGTGCATCGCGTCCTCACGGCCCCGGCGGTCCCAGTCGGCGCGCATCTTCCGCCTCAGCCATGCCACTCGAGCGCGGTCTGCGATCGTGGAGATCATGCCAAGTGCCACTGGGGCCGTGGCCTCACGAGAATAGTTCTCGTACGACGCGGTTGGCCAGCATGCGGGTGGGCGAAAAGACCTCGATGTAGTGGTATGTGCGTCCGGATGGAGTCTCCTCGATGCTCTTGGTCCAGTCAATGCCCATTGCCGAATAGATGGTTGTGGCGAGGTCCTCCGGATACACCGGTCGATTCGCGCTCCATCCGGGATCCGTGATCTGCGCACCGGCTTCGTCGGTAGCCCCCAAGACGCGGCCAGGCCGCACGCCCCCACCTGCGAAGAGCCCCGTGAAGGCGTACTGGTAGTGGTCACGCCCGTCAATGTTGGTCAGCTCGCCAGGTGTGCGCCCGAACTCCCCCACGCAGACCACCAGAGTCTCGTCCAGCACGGATCGACCGTCGGCGCGGGTCTCCGCGCTGAGGTCGTCAAGCAGCTGGCTCAGCGCCGTGTCCAGCTCGTGCGAACGCTTGTAGAAGTTCTCTGGCTTGTAGATTGCCCCGTGGTGGTCCCAGTCCTCGTGGGTCAGGAATATGAATCGCGTTCCGGCGTCGGCGACCACAAGGTTGCGCGCGAGTACGAACGAGTCCCCGACCGGGTTGCCCCCATACCGCGAGCTGTCGGATTCTCCGATGCTGAAGATGTGAGCGCTGCGGGGATCGGACATGAGATCGACGGCGCCCTCGTAGTGGTTGTGATAGTCGCGGTAGGCCTTGCGCTGAAGGGACCGGTCCGACCGCAATCGACCGTCAAGCCTCTTGAGGAGCTCCCAGCGCCGTTTGAAGTCCGGCAATTCCTCGGCCTTGGGCGCGAGCGCCGAGATGTCCGAAGAGGTGTTGATGTGGAATGGTGTGAACGTGGCCGGGAGGAAGCCCGACCCGATCAGGCCAACCTGCGGGAAGGTGTTGAATGCGACGAATGGCGGCAGACAGTCGCTCTCCCGGCGGCTAGCGGAGGATTCTAGGGCCACAACCGAACCGATTCCCGGCAATTCGGGGGCGAGAGCGGGGTTGTGCTGATGCCCCGTCTGCATGTAGTACTGGCCCCTGCCGTGCTGGCTCTCCCAAGTAGCCATGGAGCGCACCAAGGAATAGCGGTCGCGTCGGTCCGCGAGCTGGGGATAAAGGCCCATCGGCCAAGTACCCAAACCCGGAACGCTCTGGGGGGCGAAGTCCGGAGGTGTCCAGGGGCCCTCCTTGAAGTCCCACCCATCCACGTGGGACTGGCCACCCTCGAGCATCACGAAAATGCAGAAGCGGGCCTGTCCTTCCGCGGCTGCACGCCCCGATGCCCTGACCCGCGGCTGGAATAGCGGCGAGCAGTAGTAGCCGGTAACGGCGACCGACCCGACCCGCAGCATCTCCCTGCGCGTGAGAAAGTGATCTTGAAGACGCGGCACGGGTGGCCTCCTATCGGTTGAACATGAACTCAAGTTTGTTCATCAGCAGCCACTGCAGATCCTCGCCACCCGCTGCCGAACCCCTCGACGCGAGCAGTTCCATTGAGTCGGCCATCTCGCGTTCGTACGGTGCCCGGATCAGGAACTGCCAGAAGAGCGACTCGACGAGGCGCTCGCCCTCCAGGCCTTGGGAGAGCAGCCCGGCCAGATAGCTGCCGTCGTGCGGCTTGGCCTTGTCCCTGACCAATCGGGAATTCATCATCAGCGCCGCTTGGATGATCGACCCGTCGCGAGTCGGCTCATTGAATTCACGGTTGGCCTGACCAAACGCTTCCATGAAGAACTGGAGGTCCTGCTTGAGTTGAGGGCCAAGCGTTCTGCTCCTCCGTAGGTCGGCGGGGCCGCGCATCTGAACCATGTGGTCCACTTGCCGATCGGTCAGGGGAATCTGAATTGGAACTTGCAAGTTGGTCGCTTTCACGACCGCGTCGTAGACCTGCTCTGCGGTGAGGCGCCGCATGAACTTCCGCGCGAAATACCTCGCGTAGTCGGGATTCCACTGGGCAGGGAATGCGGTCGAGAGCTGGTAGGCGGCTGAGCTGACGATGCGCTTGTGCAGGTGCTGCAAGTCGTAGCCGCTCTCGATGAAGTCGTCGGTCAGCTCTTCTAGGAGTCCTGGATGCGTCGGCTGGACCGCCCAGCCGTCGGCTAGGCTCTCCGGCGACATTCTTCTCAGGTCGAATCCGTCCACTGGGTCCACAATTCCGGCACCCATGAACTCGGCCCAGAACCGGTTCACCGTCGCCCGCGCAAACTGCCGGTGGGCTGTCAGGATGCGGGCTAGCTCTTGGCGCAGGGGCTTGCCTGATTCCGGGCGCTCGCCTCCCAGAATGAAGCGAGGCTCCACCCTTCCTTCGCCAAGCCTCGCGACGCGCACGGTGCTGGATGCCGAGCGGGAGTACCCATCGCGCGACGGATCCCGATCATCGATCCCGTACTCGTCCTGCGTGTTGCGGAGTTCTACCCTTCGCAACACGCGTGTGTTGCCGAAGAATGCGGCCTGTGCCCAGAACTCCTCGCGCTTGCGCTCGGTGAGCCAAGCGTTCACTTGTTCGAGGTGATTGGCCCCGTCATGGCACGACACGCACTGCAGATTCACACCCAAGAAGTGCTGAAAGACCATCACCGTCATCTCGTCGGCGGTGTCCTCGTGCATGATTTCGGTGCAGTTGTCCGCGAACACCGCCCACCGGACCAAATAGCTGGCCGGGCCGACGTACCAATTGCTGCGGGCTTCTGCCGTCAGCAGTTCGCGGACGAAGGCGTCGTACGGCTGATTCAGCAGCAGCGCATCTGCGACATAGTCGTGGAACAGGTTGCGCCCCGCCCATCCCACACGATTCTGACTGGTGCGCCACAGATCGAGATGCCAGTATGTCCAGCGGTCCCGCCACGCAACACTGCCCACCAGCCGATCGATCAGCCTGCGCCTCTTCTGCGTGTCGGGATCGGCAACGAACTCCTTCGCCTCGTTCCCACTCGGGATCAGTCCCGTCAAGTCCAGATGGAGGCGACGGAAGAATGTGGCGTCGTCGGAGACCGGAGCGTGAGGAATCCCGTCGCGTTCGATCTTGCCGAATATGTGGTCATCGATGAAGCTCGCACGCTCTATGGGTATGGCCGAAACGCCGCCCTCGGGCGCGAGGTCGTCGGTCTGACTCCCGAGCCGCTGATGCCTACCAGTGATGTCCGTAGGGGCGTGGTCCTGCGGCAGTCGCTCTGGCGGGGACTGCGCCAAAGCCAACGAAAGGCCGACTGCCAAGCCCGAAGTGAGGGCACCGAACCTCACTTCAACGCCCCGCGCACGACTCTAGTCTAGCCAGCTTGGAGCGCTCGTTGCTGACTCGGCGCGCATGTCCTAATCGCTCCAGCACCATTGATCGCCCCACCGGACCGCCAAATCGGGATGGGACCGCTGAAACCCAGCTCAGAAGGGCACTGGTTCGTCGACGTCGGCGGGCATCGGGGAGATCATCTCTGGCTCTTGACGCTCGGTGGTCTCCAGGTTTCGGAAAGTCGCGTACTTGTCCAAGAAGGCCAGATGGACCGTCCCGGTCGGGCCGTTGCGCTGCTTTCCGATGATCAGTTCAGCGCGACCTTGGAGCTCGGGGTTGTCGGGCTTATAGATGGACCCGCGGTAGATGAAGCACACGACGTCTGCATCTTGCTCGATGGAACCGGAGTCTCGAAGATCGCTCAAGCGTGGGCGCGCATCCTTGCGCCCCTTGCTCTCCGGGCCACGGCTGAGTTGGGAGAGGGCAATCAGCGGCACCTGCAAGTCCTTCGCCAACAGCTTGAGTCCACGTGAGAACGCCGAGATCTCATGGACGCGGCTCTCGACCCTCCCCTTCGACGCCATCAGCTGCAAGTAGTCCACGATCACCAGATCGAGGCCGGCTTCGGATTGCAGCCGGCGGCACTTGGCCCCCAGTTCGAATATGCCCAGCTCGGAGGTGTCGTCAATGTACAGCTTGTAATTGACGAGCTTGCCTAGAGCTCTCTGGAGGCGCTCGCGCTTCTCGCGCCTCAGCTTGCCCCGCCGGAACTGAAGGTGGTCAACCCCTGCTTCTGAGCAGAGAATGCGGGTCAGCAGTGCCTCGCGAGACATCTCGAGGGAAAAAAGGGCGACGACCCTTCCCCCTTGGACCCGGTTGGGGTCAGCCACGTGGGTGGCGATGTTGAGGGCCATCGCCGTCTTTCCCATCGCAGGCCTGGCTGCCAAGATGACCAGCTGTCCCGGAAGGAATCCGTTGGTCATCCTTTCGAGATCCGTGAATGGGCTCGAAATCCCCTTCTGGCGCTTGGAGGGGTCCAAGAACGCATCGAGGCCACCGGGGAAGTTGTCGACAGTCTCCTTGGGAGTCGCCAAGCCAGACCGTAGGACTTCATTGCCGATCTTCAGGATTGACGTCTCGGCGTCGGCAAGGATCTCATCGACTTCGCGGTCCGCCCTGGATCCATCGGAGACGATTGAGTTCGCTGTGTTTATGAGCCTTCGGAGGATCGCCTTGTCCTTGACGATCTTGAGATAGCCGCTCAGGAATTCGCCACGCGGCATCCCGTCTGTGAGCGATGCAACGTACGCCGCGCCGCCGGCCTTCTCGATGTTCCCGTGCTTGTTGAGCTCGTTCAGGAGACCCAGATACTCGATTCGCTCCCCGCGCTCGTAGATTCCTCGCATGCTGGCAAAGATGCAGCGATGCCTCTCAGTGAAGAAGTCGTCCTCTTTGATCCTGCCGGCAACTTCCGCGAATTTGACGTCGTCAAGCAGGATCGTCCCAAGCACGAACTTCTCGCCCTCAATGCTCGTAGGGACACCACGCTCCACCACCGAGCCGGGGGCTCGTTGGTTCTGACCGCCCTCGAGATGCGCACCATCCTCTTCCGGTCGCGTCAGGTCCATCGCAGCAGGGATGCCTTCTGGTTGCGCGGTGCAGGAATGGCTATGGTCACCTTCCGCAGACCATAGCCGCGGCAAGTCGCAGAATCCCTTCGATCCGGGACTGCGCGGATCGGCCCGCCAGTGGCCGTGCGTCCTGCCGCTACTCCGCGCAGCCCATGATAGCGCCCGTATGGTCGTGGCCCAGGCAGGGCAGAAGTCTCGCGGGGGACCCGCTGGAGCACGCGCGGCATGGCGTGACAACGCGGGATCGGCAGACACTGGACCATCGACGTATGCCGGTGCCTGTCTGCGGGCCGGAGAGCCGTCAGACGGCCGCCGTCGCCCAAATCGAAATCTGGCGTATGCGCGGGGCCCACACACTGAACCTAATGTGTCCCATGAGGTTTCTGATTGCGGTCTTGAGAAGGTTGCGGAGCGCCAAGCAGGATTCTTCCGCGCCACGCGGTTCTCTTCGCGGCTCCTAGAACCGGTGTGGTGGGTCTAGCAGAGTCAGCCGGTTGCCACTCCAGCCAGCGATCCATGTGCCCAACCGCATGGGCATCGGCGCAAACTATGCCAGCTGAACCCGAACGTTCCGAAGGCCCGCGAGTGCTCTGCGTCCCAAGCAAGACTTCGAGTCTCGCGTTGGAGGGGCCATTAGCTGGCATTTGTGTCTCGCAATCTATCCCGTCGGCCAAAATCTAATGTATTGGATTAGATATCGCGCAAAACATGCGCAGATACTAGCCGCTCAATCTATCAAGGTTGGGAAAGCACGTTCCTTGCTGCATCTTCCCAAAGCCCGGATGTTCACACAATCGGTGAGACTGCACTATCCGCGACCGTGTCGCGTCCAGCACGTGCCAGTCGGTCGTGTGGTAGGCGGGTAATCTTGAGTTGGCCGCAAATCAGTGCACACTGGCGGACGAGCGAGCACGCCTCCGGGACCGAACCGGTGTATCCGAGCCGTCCCTCGCCGGTCGGCAATCGGCCCCCCTAGCGCTCGACTAACCGAGCAGCAGGAGGTAAACGTGCACGACCGGCAATGCGAAGATCAGGCCGTCGACTCGGTCCAGCAGTCCGCCATGCCCAGGGAGAATGTTGCCGCTGTCCTTTACATCTGCCGCCCGCTTCAAGGCCGACTCGACCAAGTCGCCGATCTGACTGGCCACGTTCACACAGAGGGACAGGGCAATGGCAGCGAATCCTGCCTCCTGCCCTAGGAACACTACCAAGTACGATGCACCCGCCAGCGTGCTAGCGATGGCTGACGAGACCGTGCCCTCCCAGGTCTTCCGCGGACTGAGCGAGACTGACAGCGGGTGACGACCAAGCCATCGGCCAATTCCTAGGGCCACCGAGTCGCCAATGCCAACGAGAGCAAGGACGTACACCAGCCAATGCGGCGATGCCGCATGTAGCTGGATCGCGGCGTGAACGGGGCCCGCGACGTAGATCGCGCCGCCAAGTGTGACGGCGACGGTTGCTAGCAGCCGTTCCTTGGGGAGTTTGGCAAGGGTTCCTGCCGCGAGGAGGCCCAACAGCAGCAGGGTTGCCAGAAGCCCGCGGTCGACGCTGGGAACGAGCAGCCAGACTACGACCGCCGCGTGGCCGGCTGGTGCCATCACCGTGAGGCCGCCAGCCCGGGCAAGGGCATAGAACTCTCGCAGTGCCCCCAAGCCAACTGCCACCAGCACGGCTACGAGGAGCGCTGGCGGACTGCGGAATGCAAGCGCCCACGCCCCGACCGCCAAGAGGGTCCCGGTTAAGACTCGCGCCAAGGAGCCAGCCTCAGTCGGCCACTGACAGCAGGGTTCGACGGACGTTGGCCCGCCGGCGGGCGGATCGCTTTCCGGGGTCGGGCAGTCCGCCGAATCGCCGGTTCCGTCCTTGATATTCCACCAAGGCCTCGAGGAGGTCGGTGGTCCGGAAGTCCGGCCAGTACCTCTCGGTCATCCAGATCTCGGTATAGGCGATCTGCCAAAGCAGGAAATTGCTGACTCGGAACTCACCCGAAGTCCGAATCAGCAGGTCGGGATCTCCGCAATGCGGAGCATAGAGCATCTGACCGAAGGACCGCTCGTCCACCTGCAGCGGCTCAATGTGCCCGTGCGAAGTGCGGAGCAGGGCGTTGACCGCCTCCACAATCTCGGAGCGGCCACTATAGTTGAGCGCGACGTTCAGCCGCATGCCGTTGTTGGCGGCCGTCTCTAGGATGGCATTGTCAATGTCGTCGCAAACCTCACTCGGCAGTTCATCGATCTTGCCGATTGTCTGGAAGCGCACACCGTTGGCCTTGAGTTCGGGGAGTTCCTGGCGAAGATACCTCCGCAAGAGGATCCACAACGTCTCGATTTCCGCCTTGGGCCGCTTCCAGTTTTCCACCGAGAACGCATACAAAGTAAGAGCGCGGATGCCCAAGCGACAGCAAGCTTCAATGATTTCGCGCACTGGGCGGACACCCGCCCGGTGGCCGGCTGCCCGGGGAAGCAGCCGCTCTCTTGCCCACCGCCCATTGCCGTCCATGATCACCGCAATGTGGCGCGGCATACGGTTCGGCCGCAGCTTGCGCGCTAGTCGATATTCGCGGCTACCAGAAGGCGCCCACTCCAAGAACTCCTGCATCTCGACGCAATCGCCCGCAGGTACATGGTACCAACGAGGCCCCGAAGAGTCTGGAATTCTGGGTGCGAGGTCCCGTGGAGGGGACGCAGATACTGTGTGAGCCTTGGGCACCGGCCCTGTGGTCGGGCCTGGCGTCTTGGCCAGAATTCCGGGCCGGCGCTCAACCGCCAGACGGTCACAGATCGGGACCGCGCCACTCGCACCTTGGCCCTCAATTCGCGGCGACCCCAGGCATCCCTGGACCGGCCGCCAGAGGAGCAGTCACGAAGCCAGCTCCAGCTGTCGAGCGGGCCCACCTCTATTCTCACCTGATCCGTGCTCCGCTTCTCACCTGATCCGTGCTCCGCAAGACCCGCTCTGGGCGCAACTTCGGTGTCGTCCCCCGACCGCCCGGCTGCTGCTTCGGCTAGAATGGGTACGCCATGGGGCGGGGAATGTGGATTGTCGCGGTCACGCTAGTCACCCTGCTCCCAGCCGGTCTGGCCCAGTCGCCAGAGACGGCCGACGGTAACACCATCAGGGTCGAGGTCAACGTCGTCAACCTTCCCGTGACCGTCACGGACTCGCAGGGTCTCTTCATAGCCGATCTGAACAAGGACGACTTCACAGTCTGGGAAGACGGCGAGGAGGTCGAGATCCGCTACTTCACGCGCAGCGTGGAGGAGGACAAGAAGCCGCCACTCTACGCGGGCTTCATCATCGACCTCAGCAACACTGCCCGACTCTACTACAAGACCTACCAGACATCGATCGGTGATCTAGCCTGGATGCTCGTACCCGAGGGCGGTCGCAACCAGGGCTTCCTGTTCGGGTACCACACCGAAGTCGACGAGTTGGTCGATTTCACGAACGATCCTGTAACGCTGACTGAGCGCATGGAGAGCCTCAAGCACGGCGGCGGCAGTGCGATGTTCGACGCCATCTACCGCGCATGCACGGAAAAGCTCGTCTCCATCCCGTACCAAGGCGCCAGCGAACCCCGCAAGGTCGTGGTCGTGATCGGCGATGGCCACGACAACGCCAGCAAGCGGTCAATCGATGAGGTCATCTTCGCGGCCCAGCTGCACCAAGTCACGATCTACGCGGTCAGCACGGTGGGCTGGGGCTACCACCATGCCGAAGAGGCGAATCTCGTCCGCCTCGCTGAGGAGACCGGCGGACGGGTGGTGAGACCGATGCAGGATGTCCACAAAGACGTCTCCGGATACCTCTCCAAGCCTCAGGACGCCGGTAACTACCAGTACGAAGTTGGGACAGGAGGATACGCCGCTGCCCAGCTCCAAGCTTTATACAAGGCCATCTTGGACGTGGCCGGGAATGTTGCGAGCCAGTACATTCTGGGGTACGTCCCGGCCCGGCCCTTCTCCGACCGGAGATTTCGGCTGATTGAGGTGGAACTGGGGCTGGCGGGGGCCGCAGTTGACGTCTACCATCGACGCGGCTACTTCCCGCCGACCGTCGAAGCGGAACCGTAGCCATAGACTGGTCGTAGTCTGCGGCCGGGCCGGGCTCGCCCATGCCTGGGCGTCGGCCTCGGTATAATCTCATTGGTGGTCGACTTGGCGGCACAGGCGCGTCGGCTGCACGACATAGGCCTCAACTCGTACGAGTCCAACGCCTATCTGGTCCTAATCGGTCACGTCCAGTTCAAGGCTCTGGATGTCGCCAGCCGGGCTAGGATTCCGCGCGCCAAGATATACGAAGTGCTCAACGGCCTGGTGGACAAGGGCTTCGTCCGGGTTGTGCACGGCAAGACCAAGAAGTTCTCTGCCATCGAGCCGCGTTTGGCCCTGTCGAGCTATCTCGGTCGCCGTCGAGAGCGGTTCTTGAGGGAATGGGAAGACCGCGAGCGACTCGCAAAGACTCTCAGCGACGATCTGGCTGGCGTGTTCCTGGCCGGGTCGATCGGCCACGGCTCCCTAGACTACCTCCGCATCATCACGGATACCCGCCAGATTGTCGAGGAATACCGCGGAATGCTCGTGCGGACGGAGAGCGAGTATGTGGAGTTCGCGCGCCGGCCGTACGGTGTCGACCCGGGCAGGGAACCGATCGTTCGCAGGCTCGCCGACAAGGGAACGGCCTGCAAGCTGCTGTTCGATTTCACCGATCTCGAGGATGCCAGCGGCGGTGAGAAGCTTGCGAGCCTCCAAGAGGCCGGGGCCGATGTCCGCCTAGGCCGGAACATTCCTCTGAAGCTGGCGCTCTTCGACAGTCTGAACGGCATGATCTCTCTGGACGATCCAGTCGTCAGCCACCGCAAGTTCACGGCCTTGGTCTTCGAGCATCGCAGCTTGGGCAGCGCGATGCGTACCTTGTTCAACGACTTCTGGGACAACAGCTTCCCCCTAGAGGAGGTCGTGGGCAACGGGGCCGGGGCTAGCTGAGCTCCGCAGCATGGTCGGGCCGATCGGGAAGGCGGTCGTCCCTGTGGCGGGGCGGGGAACGCGCCTGCTCCCTGCCACCAAGGCCCAACCGAAGGAAATGCTGCCGGTGGGCGGCAAGCCGGTCGTCCAGCATGTCGTCGAAGAGCTTGGACAGGCCGGTGTGCGGGACCTGCTCTTCGTCACCGCCCGGGGCAAGGGGTCCATAGCAGACCACTTCGAAGCAGATCCCGACCTGGTCGAGGGTCTGCGGAAATCCGGCAAGCAGGCCCTTGCCCGCACAGTCGACACCTCGCAGCCGGTGCCCAACGTCTTCTACACGCGGCAGCCAGTGCCTAGGGGACTTGGCGACGCGATCCGCCATGGGCGGTCTTTCGTAGGCAATGAGCCGTTCATCGTGGCTCTGGGAGACTCGATCATCGGCCTGAGGGGCGGCGCCACGGCAATCCGGCGGATGGCCCAGGCCTTCATGGAGGCCGGCGCTGACGCGGCCGTGGCTGTAGAGGAAGTCCGGCCAGAACGGGTTCGATCCTATGGCATTGTCCAGCCCATGGATGGGGGTGAAGTGTTCTCCGTCGCCACGATCGTTGAGAAGCCAGAGCCGAACGCGGCCCCTAGCCGACTCGCCGTGGCGGGGCGGTACATCTTCTCACCGGCAATATTTCGAGCGCTGCAGGATGTCCCTCCCGACGCCAGAGGAGAGATCCAGCTCACCGATGCCATCCGATCGATCGCAGAGGGTGGCGGCACGGTCATCGGCGTGCGGCTGCGTCCCGGGGAAGAACGGTACGACATCGGAGACCTTCGCAGCTACTACGAGACATTCCTGCGGTTCGCCTTGGCGGACGCCGAGCATGGACCACGGATTCGGGCTCGCCTGCGGAGGCATCTGACCGACATGTCCGGATGATCAGTTGGAGGTAGCGGTGATGGCAGAGAATCCCGGATCGCTGGATTGCCTGGTCTTGGTCGACCTGCAGAATGACTTCATGCCAGGTGGAGCCCTACCGGTTCCCGATGGGGACGAAGTGGTCGAAGTCGCAAACGAGCTCGCCACCTTGTTCGACCACGTTGTGGCCAGCCAAGACTGGCACCCTGCGAACCACCTGAGCTTCGCATCCCAGCACGCCGGCCACCGGCTAGGGGACGTTGTGGAGATTGACGGGCTTCAGCAGGTGCTCTGGCCGGACCACTGTGTCCAGCGGACGCCCGGGGCAGCATTCCATGCCGCCATCGATCAGAAGACGATCGACGCAGTCTTTAGGAAGGGTCTGGACCGCAACATCGACAGCTACAGCGCCTTCTTCGACAATGCCCGCCGCCGATCAACGGGCCTAGCCGAGCATCTCCTTCAACTGGACATCAAATCGGTAGCGCTGATGGGCCTAGCGACGGACTATTGCGTCAAGTTCAGTGCCCTAGACGCTGTCTCGGTCGGGCTGCGGACGGTCCTGGTCTCTGATGGCTGCAGGGGAATCGACCTCTCCCCCGGCGACATCGACCGAGCGTATGAGGAGATGCGCCTGGCCGGCGTCGAGATCGTCCGGGCCGGAGACCTCACGTGAGCAGAGGCCCCGCCACGATCGGTGCCGGCAGCTTTCTGCGGCTGGTGCGGCGCGGAGCATGGGAGTACGTCGAGCGCATTGGCGTGCGGGACGTGGCGGTCCTTGTACCTATCACCGACCAAGGCGAGATCGTGTTGGTGGAGCAGTACCGCATCCCGGTGCAGGCAAGGATGGTCGAACTGCCCGCAGGACTGGTGGGAGACGAGCCTCATCTGGCTGACGAGGGACTGCTAGAAGCTGCCAACCGGGAGCTCGAAGAAGAGACTGGGTATCGGGCTTCGAACCTTGAGATCCTGGTGCGGGTCCCGAGTTCTGGCGGCATGACGAGCGAGGTCGTGTCATTCGTGAGCGCGACAGGTCTGGAGAGGGTTGGCGAGGGCGGCGGAGTGGACGACGAGGACATCGTTGTCCACCGCGTGCCCTTGGGACGTGCGAGTGCGTGGCTCTCGGAACGCCAGGCCGACGGTTGCCTGGTTGATCCGAAGATATTCGCTGGCCTGTACCTTGTCGACATGCCGTGTGCTCGGTTCGCGACGGAGGGCCGCAGGGGGCCGAATTGGGGCATAGCTCCATGAGCTAGCGTAGACTGGCTCAACACTTGGCTAGCGGCGCAGAACGACCCCGCAGAGCGATCCGGACTGCGCTGCACCGATAGCCCGCGGCAGTTCAGGGCACGGTCGGGAACGCGAAACTCCGGTTCTCATGTGCCGAAGCACTCAACCGGGCGGGGTGTCGTTTGGACGCATACTTAAGATTGGTCGATCCCACTTACGACGCCATCCTACTGGTCTCCTTCGGGGGGCCAGAAGAACCCGAGGACGTCATGCCGTTCCTTGAGAAGGTAGTCCGAGGCAGGGGAGTGCCTCGGAGGCGCCTGCTCGAAGTGGCAGAGCACTACTACCACTTTGGCGGCCGTAGCCCGATCAATGACCAGAATCGCGAGCTGATCGCAGCCCTTGAGCGGACTCTCGCGAACCACGGTCCGAATCTACCGATCTATTGGGGGAACCGGAACTGGCATCCGCTGCTCGACGATACCTTGGCGGCGATGGCGAAGGACGGAGTGCACCATGCCATCGCCTTCGTTACGGCGGCGTTCAGCTCGTACTCGAGCTGCCGCCAATATCGAGAGAACATTGCTGAGGCCGCCGCCAAAGCGGGGCCTAGTGCGCCAACGGTTGACAAGGTCCGATCCTTCTTTAATCATCCTGGCTTTGTTGAGGCCGTGGCGGACCGGTTAGCCGCGGCTCTGCGCCAACTCCCGAGGAGCCACGCCCAGCCGCCTCGGGTCGTGTTCACGGCCCACAGCATCCCGGTTTCGATGGCCCAGAACTGCGGCTATGCCACACAGATCTCGGAGGCGGCGCGGCTCGCTAGCGAACTGGCCGGGAGTCGGCAATGGGAGGTGGCCTACCAAAGCCGCAGCGGCCCGCCTCAGGTGCCTTGGCTGGAACCGGACATTTGCGACCGGCTGGAGGAGCTTCGCGACGAGGGCGTGACACAGGTCTGTGTCGTGCCCATCGGCTTTCTCTCGGACCACTTGGAGGTGCTCTACGACATTGATGTAGAGGCGGCCCAGCACGCCGGTGCACTGGGCATGGAGTTCGTCCGCGCCGGGACGGTGGGAGTGCATCCATCGTTTGTCAGGGCGGTCCGCGACCTGGTCTACGAGAGGGTCGCACACCTGCCGGAGCGCGCATGCACCGGCGCCATGCCAGCCGTTCCTGACAATTGCCCGGCGGATTGCTGCCTTCCCCCGACCGGCGGGCGTGCGCGGTCACGCTGAACCGTGCACGCGGTGGGCGGACGGCCTGTAAGCCGGTTTCTGTCCCCGTCCTAGGACGGGCGGCAGCCATTCATCTGGGGCGACTGTCGCCAGTCGCCTCTAGCGGCCCACCCGGGACTCCAATGCGGCGGGCTACCGCTTCGCCCCCTATTTGGCCTTGCTCCGCGTGGGGTTTGCCCTGCCATCCCGGTTACCCGCGACGCGGTGCGCTCTTACCGCACCTTTTCACCCTTACCCCGAACATGCCGTGGCGGTATGTTTTCTGTGGCACTTTCCGTCGGCACTGCCGCCCGGCCGTTAGCCGGCACGCTGCCCTGTGGAGACCGGACTTTCCTCGACACGCGAAGGTGCCGCGACTGCCCGACCGTCCGCCCTATTGTCGATTATAGGCCTGCCCTCGAAGCGGTCAGGCCAGAACGGCCTTGACGACGTGGGCCTGCTCAACGCCGGTCAGCTTGGCGTCCAATCCTTGGTGCCGGTAGGTGAACCTCTCATGGTCGATCCCGAACACGTGCAGCAGCGTGGCTTGGTAATCGCGGATGGGGACAGGGTCCTTAACAATGTTGTAGGAGAATTCATCAGTCTCCCCGTACACCATTCCGCCCTTGATCCCTCCGCCGGCCATCCACAAGCTGTAGCAGCGTGGGTGGTGGTCACGCCCGTAGTTGTCAGGCGTGAGCGCTCCCTGCGAGTAGATCGTCCGACCGAACTCTCCGCCCCAAATCACGAGCGTCTCGTCCAAGAGACCACGCTCCTTGAGGTCCTGTACGAGCGCCCATGCGCCGCGGTCCGCATCCTTGGCCTGCGCGCGCAGCACGACCGGGGCGTTATTGTGGACGTCCCACCCTCGGTGGTAGATCTGCACGAAGCGCACGCCACGCTCGATCAGGCGACGGGCCATCAGGGCGGCGTTTTGGAACTTGCCGGGCTCTCTGGCATCCTCGCCCCATCGCTTCCAGGTGCTGGCCGGTTCGGAAGATAGATCGCTCATCTCTGGAACTGACGCCTGCATCCGGAAGGCCATCTCGTATTGCTCGATGCGCGCCAGCGTCGCCGGGTCGCTGATCCGATCGTGCTGAAGTTGGTTCAGCGCGGACAGGCCGTCCAACATCCTCCTGCGAACCGACGTGCTGACCCCTTCGGGGTTCTTCACATAGAGGACCGGGTCTGCGCCCCCACGCAGGCCCACGCCGGCGAACTCGGGCGACAGGAATCCGGCGCTCCAGAGCTTTGCCGAGATCGCTTGCTGACCGGCCTTGGGGTGGCTCCTCTCGGCGTTCATTACGACGAACGTCGGGAGGTCGCGGTTCAGGCTTCCGAGCCCGTAGGATATCCACGAACCGATGCACGGCCGTCCGGCCACCTCCCGTCCGGTCTGGATGAAGGTGATTGCGGGCTCGTGGTTGATCGCGTCGGTCTTCATGGTGCGGATGATGCAGATGTCATCGGCCATGCTCGCCGTAAGAGGCAGGATCTCCGATATCCATGCGCCGCTCTGGCCGTGCTGGGAGAACTCGAACACCGAAGGCGCGATCGGGAAACGCGATTGGCCGGCGGTCATTGTCGTGAGCCGCTGTCCTTGGCGGATGGACTCGGGCAGGTCCTTGTCGTACCAGTCCCTCATCTGCGGCTTGTAGTCCAGCAGATCCATCTGTGGCGGGGCCCCCATCATGTGCAGGTACACGCAACGCTTCGCTTTCGGAGCGAAATGCGGTAGCTCTGGTAGGCCTCCAACGCGCTCCCCGACCGAACCGCGCGCGTCATCGGACATCAGGGTCGCCAGCGCGATGCCCCCGATACCCTTTGCGCCCTGCGCGAAGAACTGCCTCCTAGTTTCGGTCTTGATCGCCTGTTGTATCGGATTCATGTCTTGCCTCCCCTAGGCCGCGAAGCCCGTCGGTCTGCCGGTCACTTGTTGAGCGCCTCGTCCAAGTTCATCAACTGGTTTGCCATCATTGTCCAAGCGGCCAGGTCCGCTTTCGGAAGCTCCTCGTCCAGCGGATACTCGCCTGTCGCCAGCAGGCCGTCCGCGCTCTCCTCGTCGCCTTCGTAGTGGGTGACAAAATCCGCCAGACTCGCCCGCGCGACAGCCTGCTCACTCTCGTCGAATTCGCGGGACACCAGCCGCACCGTCATGTAATCGAGTCTTGACTCGAAGTCTGGGCCGACCTCTCGCAGCGCGTTTTGGGCAAGGTAGCGGGCGGCCTCCACAAACTGGGTGTCGTTCATGGTCACAAGAGCCTGCAGCGGCGTATTCGTTCGCTCGCGACGGACTGTGGCGTGCTCCCGGGTCGGCGCATTGAAGATCTGCATCGACGCCGGCGGGGCCGCTCGCTTCCAGAAGGTGTACAGGCTGCGTCGGTAGAGGTTGTCGCCATCGTCACGCTTGTAGAAGCGCGTGTTGCTGCCCAGCATGGCCACTGACTCCCAGACACCTTCCGGCTGGTAAGGCTTGACACTGGGGCCGCCGACCTTGCCCACCAGAATCCCGGTTGCGGACAGTGCGAAGTCTCGGAGCATCTCCGCGTCCATGCGGAATCTCGGGCCTCTTGAGAGCAGCCTGTTGTCCGGGTCCCGCCCAAGCTTTGCCGCGTCGGCCTCCGCCGACTGCCGATAGGTCGAGGACGACAGCATGGTTTGCAGCAGCGCTTTGGTGTCCCACCCACTCTCACGAAACTCGACAGCGAGCCAATCCAGCAGAAGCGGGTGCGAGGGGGCTTCTCCTTGGGCACCGAAGTCGTCGCTGGTTCGCACGAGCCCTTGCCCGAACACTTGTTGCCAGAAGCGATTGGCCGATACCCGGCCGGTCAGCGGATTGCGGGCATCCACGAGCCACTTCGCCAGATGCAGGCGGTCAACGGAACCCGGCCCCTCCAGCGACGGCAGGAAGCCTGGGGTCGCAGCCGGAACTTTCTCCCTGCGCTGGTCGTACAGTCCTCGGAACAGTATGTGAGCCTCGGGAGGGCTGCCCAGCTTCTCCTGCATGACGTGCGTGACGGCACCTCTGCGGCGCACCTCGCGGATTTCGCGCCGGGCTCGGCGGACTTCAGCCAGACGCTGCTGATAGTCGCCATCGTGCAAGTTCAGGTAGTGCAGATAGAGCAGGCGCTGCGAGGAGTCGTCGAGTTCGCCCGGCCCTATCTGTCGAGCTGCCGCAATCGCCGACCAGTTGGCTGCCAAGTAGGCCTCTTCGACGCTGATCTCGCGGTCGTACACCCGAACATCGGCGAGGGCACCCCCTGGCAGGCCTCGGTCCTTAACTTCGTCGTCTTGTTTGAAGTAGCCTCGGCCAAGCAGCAATGGCCGATCATTCGCCACTGTTCCGGTCAGCTTCTCAAAGAACTCGCTGCCCTGAAAGGGCATGCGCTCGCCGTTGTAGTAGACGCTCAGGCCGGCCCGCTCACCGGAACCGTCGTACGTCAGGGTGATGTGCCGCCACCCTCCGGGCTCGAGTTGGTACTGGTTGTTGGGCTGGATTTGGATGTTGGATGCCTTGTCGTCCTGAACGGCGGTCATGCTGAAGACCACCATCCGGGCCCCGAGCGTCACGGTCCAACCGCGCATCTTGTTTTCAGGGTCCACCTGGCTCAGCGCTACGTATGACCCAGCGGCCTTCGGTAGCCGCACCCAAAAGGCCAGCGAGAACGGCGTTTCTCGGCCGAACTTCAAGCCCGGGACCTCCACGTATCCCTTATCGGAAAACTCGAGCGCCCCCAAGTTCGGTTTGGGGCCGGGTCCAGCCGTCACTCCTTCCGGCAGCGCCAGGGACTCCGCGTGTCCGCTAGTCACGATCGTGTCGTCGCCCACCACTAGGGCAGCGTGCCGGCGGCCGAGCGGGTGATCAAGATCCCGGTAGCTGCGCTTGCGGAGCCATTCGTCAAAAGCCGGGCTCGGCGAATCCGTCGCGGCTTCGATAGCCGCACCAGTCTCACGCAGCGTCGTGCGCAGGTCTTGGTAGAGATCTCGATCTTCCCGGGACGGAACAATGATGAACGGCGGCGTGTCGGAGATATTGCCGTCCATCACGTACTGTGTGGTGTTGCGGAAGAACGCAGTCATCGCATAGAAGTCACGCTGCGTGATGGGGTCGAACTTGTGGTCATGGCAGGTGGCGCAGCCGACTGTCAGGCCAAGAAATACCGTGCCGGTCGTGTCGGCGCGGTCCTTGGCGTAGATGACCTCGTACTCCTCAGGGATGACCCCGCCCTCGTTGGTTGTGGGATTGCAGCGGTGGAAGCCTGAGGCGATCAACTGGTCCATCGTCGGATTCGGCAGCAGGTCCCCGGCCACTTGTTCCATGACGAATTCGTCGAACGGCAGGTTGCGGTTGAATGCGTCAATCACCCAGTCCCGGTAGGGCCACATTTCGCGATAGTTGTCTATGTGGATCCCATGGGTGTCGGCATAGCGGGCCGCGTCGAGCCAGTAGCGCGCTCTGTGCTCCCCGTAGGCATCGGAAGCGAACAGGCGGTCCAAGTAGCGCTGGTATGCGCCAGCCCGCGTGTCTTTCAGGAAGCTCTCCAATAGCTTTGGGGACGGGGGGAGTCCAGTGACGTCGAGAGCGGCACGGCGCGCCAGAGCACGCCGCCCAACCTCAGGTGCAGGTTTCAGGCCCTCCTCATCGAGGCGGGCCAGTACAAAGCGGTCAATCGCGTTCCGCGCCCAGTGGGGATCCTGTACTTCGGGCAGATCGGGGCGCACCGGAATTTCGAAGGCCCAATGGCCAGTCCAGTCAGCCCCCTGCTCGATCCACTCTCGGATTGTTTCTATTTCTTCTGAGTTCAAGCTCTTGTGGGAGTACTCCGGCGGCATCCGCAGCACCGGATCAGCGTGAGCGATCCGTCTGTAGACAAGGCTCGAATCCGGTTCCCCGGGTACGACGGGAGCACCATTTGGCCGACTCTCGAACAGTCCCTCTCGACGGTCCAAGCGCAGCTCGGCCATGCGGGCCGCCGCATCGGGCCCGTGGCACTGGAAGCACTTGTCCGACAGCAACGGTCGGACATCTGTCTGATAGTCAACCTTTGGGAAGGCCGACGGCGACAGCCCAAGCAGCGCGAAGAGTGCAAACCACCGAACAAACCGACTAAGATTCATGCGCGCCCATTATATAAGGCGTCTCAGACCGCACTGGGACTACGTCTTGGCCGTTGAGGGAATCAGATCCAATTCCTTCCTCGCCGAAGGGATGCCGACCCTGAGCCGCCGTCCGGCCTTCGGGGTGCCTCTCGACGGTCTGCCGATCGGCGGCGCTTGATCGGAGCATGCCAAGGCTAACGCGAAGTCGCCATCGGCCGGTGCTATTCTCCCGTTTGCGATGCGCCTGACTCTCGCGATGCTGGCAGCGATCGGATCGCTCGCCGGACAGAACTCGACTCTGACTTCGCTGAGGGACCCTCCTCCCGACGCCAACGCCGTTGTGCTGGTGACGCTGGGATTGACTGACACAGAGGCCACGGACTGGAGCGGCAAGCTGGATGTGCGATCCGGGACGCTGTTGGCTCTGGTGGGCCGTGAGTTCCGCACGGGCGATGTAGTCCATCCAGCAGACCGCTGGGAAGCTTCGAGCCGCGACGGCTTTGTCGTCGCGAAGCGGCTGATGTACGAGGAGTACTTCAGCACGCCGGAGGACCAGAGAATCCTTGAGCCGAGCTTCTATGTCTTTCTCAAGTCCGGTCCGGGGACGGATGTGACGGTTCGGACGAGCCAGGGGGAGTTCCGTTTCAGCATTTCGGATCTGGCCGTTGGGGAGACCCGCGAGTATCTGGAAGGCCGTGCAACCGTACAGAGAACTCCTGCAGTGAGCCTTGTCGGGCGCCGACGCCCGGCAGACCGCGTCCGCAGACCGGACCACGACTATCCCGCGGTGGCGGTCAGCGATGACAGCACGAGTTGGGTCTCTTGGCAGGCGTACACCGGCGCAGCTGACGACGTGTACGTCCAGTCTGGGGAAAGCGAACCGGTCCGACTCCGGCACGGTGCGGATGTCCATCGCACGGACATAGCTCTTGATGGTGACGGCCGGACTTGGGTCGTCTGGGCTGAGAGGCTCAGGGACAACTGGGACCTCTACGCAAAAGCCTTCGATGGCGAGTCTTGGTCAGCAGCCGAGCGCTTGACCACTGCCCCGCAGCCGGACCTGCAGCACCGTATCGCGTCGGCCCCAGACGGTGAGGTGCATCTGGTCTGGCAAGGCTTCCGTAGGGGTACGGCCCGCATCTTCCACCGCTCTTACTCTCCGGTCGAGGGATGGTCCGATCCCGTGCAAGTCTCCACGGGTTCTGGCAACTGCTGGGAACCATCGGTGGTTGCGACCGATGACGGTGTATTCGTCGCTTGGGACCAATACGGTCCCCGCGGGTATGACGTTCGCTTACGGGCCCGCCTGCTGGGGACATGGGGGCGGGTCGTGCCAGTCGCAGACACGCCGCGCTTCGAAGCGCACGTGGCGATGGCCGCCGACCCCGGTGGCCGGGTCTGGCTTGCCTGGGACGAGGCCGGTCCTAACTGGGGCAAAGACTTCGGGTACCCCCGAGACATCACGCTGCCGGGCGAGGGGCTCTACCAAAGGCGGCAGATCCGGATGGCCGTTTGGCATGAAGGGCAGCTCTTCGAGCCTGCCCAACAGCTCGCAGACACGCTGCCGGATGACCTTCACAACTTCTACGAGCTGCCGACTCTTGCGGCGGAGGTGTCGGGGCGAATCTGGGCCTTCTTCCGTCACCGAACGAACTACGAGGTCAACAATCCCGCCCGCGTCCCGTCGCACTATGCGCTTTGGGATATCTACGCTTCTAGCTACGAAGGGGGCGAATGGTCGCCAATGATGCTGGTGCCTTACAGCGCGGGGAACCACGATATGCGAATGCGAGCTTCGCCATTGCCCAATGGAGGGTTGGTCGCAGTGTGGCCTACTGACCGCCGAAACTTCAAGGACTTTGGCACACTCCAGCCCGACGTCTTCTTGGCGCGCCTGCCCGACCGAGGGGCGACAGCTGCGCTGCACCCGTTGCGGCCATTGGATAGGCGGCCCCTCAACGCACCCTCGGTCCACTCCAACGAACGGGCGGACGTCGCACGCGTACGGGCCTACCGCTACCGAATCGGCGGCGAGACCCTCAAGATCCTGCGTGGCGACATGCACCGACACACCGAATTCTCCTGGGACGGACAGAACGACGGCTCCCTGCAGGACGCTTATCGCTATGCCATCGACGCGGCAGCCTTCGACTACATGGCCGTGACCGAGCATGTCTGGGGGGCGCGCCACGAGTACGACTGGTGGCGTACGCAGAAGGCCGCCGACCTGTACCGGGTCGGTCAGGCCTTCGTGCCGCTGTTCGGGTACGAGCGGTCGGTCAGCTATCCGAATGGGCATCGGAACGTGATCTTCGACTACCGCGGCGTGCCGGACTTCGACATCCAAGGACACGAAATCCGCCCATACGGAGATCGTCTGCACGGAGCCGAGCGCCTCTACGCATACCTCCGCCGCTATGGGGGAATTGCCATGTCGCACACAAGCGCCACAAACATGGGCACCGACTGGCGCGACTGGGACCGGGATGCCGAGCCTGTGGTGGAGATCTACCAGAGTGACCGGAACAGCTACGAATCCGTGGGATCGTGGCGCAGCGCCGACGCTGAAGACGTCCGCACGCAGCACGGGGGCTATCGGCCGGACGGAATGGTGTCCTCAGCGTGGTCCAAGGGCATCCGAGTCGGCGTTCAGGCAAGCTCGGACCACATGGCCACCCACAGCTCGTACGCGATGGTCCTCGCCGAGGAGAACACCCGGGCGAGCCTGCTCGCCGCGATCCGCGCTCGGAGAACCTACGCCGCAACGGACAATATCATTGTCGATTTTCGGCTGGTCGGCCCGATCCGCGACCACCTGATGGGTGAGGAGGTGCGCTTCGAGGGGTCTCCCCGCTTCCGCATCCACGTAGAGGGCACTGCGCCGATACGCGACTTGGAAGTGCTCCGCAACAACGAGGTTGTCTTGGCGAGGCAACCCTCGTCGACAGTCGCCGATCTCGAGTACCAAGACTCCGATCGTCCTGCGAACGGGCCTTCCTTCTATTACATCCGGCTCCGCCAGCAAGATCAGGACGGGCAACTGGCTTGGAGCTCGCCGATCTGGGTCGAATGAGCGGGAATTGCATCCGTTAGGCGAGCGTTACACAAGCGAGTCCGGGCGCGCTGCTGCGCATCTCTGGACCAAGACCGCCACACTCCGCCAGGGGGGAATGGGCCGCTAGAATCGGGAGACATGGTCCGGATCGCCCTGTTCGTGGCAACGATGCTCGGCTTGGGCGCGTGTAACATCGCGCCGCCGCCGGCTGGGGAGCACTTTGAGGTGGTTGACGGGCTGGAGATGACCGTGTGGGCTTCCGAGCCTCTCGTGGTGAATCCAACAAACTTCGACATCGATGAGCGAGGGCGGATTTGGTTCGTAGAGTCGGTGAACTACCGAACGGACCTGAAGGGCCAGCCCCGAAACGACCTCAAAGGCGACCGGATCGTGATCCTTGAGGACACAAACAGGGACGGGCGGGCGGATTCGCGGAAGGTGTTCGACCAGCACCCCGAAATGCTGGCCCCGCTGGGGATCACCGTCTTGGGCAACAAGGTACTCGTCTCACAGTCCCCGGACCTCATCGTCTACACGAAGGACGAGGACGACAACATCGTTGGCAAGGAGACGCTGCTTACGGGGTGGCGCGGGATCGACCACGACCACGGGCTGCACGTGATCGTTTTCGGACACGACGGGCGTTACTACTTCAACTCCGGGGATCAGGGCTTTGAGGTCACGGACAGGTCCGGGAAAACCTTCCGCAGCAGCCGGGAGGGTCCTTACTTCGCCGCCACCGTGCAGTCTGTGAACCCGGACGGAAGGGACTTTAGGGTCTTGGCCCACAACGCCCGAAACCCGTACGAGATCGCGATCGACTCGTTTGGCTCGATCTGGCAGACGGACAACGACGACGACGGCAATCAGTGGACGCGGCTGCTTCACGTGATGGAGGGGGCGAATTTCGGGTACTGGGGGCCCGGTGGTCGGCGTTGGCGAGAGGACAAGGGAACGCACTTTCACGAAGAGCGGCCGGACACGGTTCCGTACGTCGCCCGGACCGGGCCTGGATCGCCGACTGGGCTCGTGGTGTACGAAGGTGACCTGCTGCCGGCCCGCTACCGTGGGCAGCTGCTGCACTCCGAACCGGGGAAGCGCCTGATTCAGGCGTTCCGTTTGCAGCCGGACGGTGCGGGCTTCTCCCTCGACACCGAGAACACGGTGGTCAGCACTGATCCGCTGTTCCGGCCGAGCGACATTGCGGTTGCACCCGATGGCTCCGTCTTTGTGGCGGACTGGCGGGACCCGGTCGTGGGCGGACACAACATGCTCGACAGGCAGCAGGGCCGGATCTACCGCCTCGCGCCTTTTGGCCATCTCGGTGAGGTCCCGACGTTGGACTTGGAATCCTCCGGCGGTTTGCTGGCCGCCTTCGGGTCGCCGAATCAGGCCACTCGCTATCGCGCCTATCAGGAATTGCTGTTGCGGCCAGGGGACGAGAGGCTCGACATCCTTCGGACAGCGTGGCAGGGACCAGCCGACGCTCTACGGGCTCGTTCGCTGTGGCTGCTTGGCGGAATGGGCCGACATGGCGCCCTGGCGGTCGAAGCAGCTCTGGCCTCGGACGACGCGCGCTTCCGGATCCTTGGCCTGCGGGTCGCCCGCCTGCACGGATTGGACCTTCCGGACACAGCCACCCGCCTGGCACACGATCCTTCGCCTCAAGTCCGCAGAGAGGTGGCCCTGATGCTCCCGCATGTGTCTCGCGCGGCTCGCTTGGAGGTTTGGCTGGCCCTCGCAGAGGGGGTGCCTGAGAACGACCGGTGGTACCTCGCGGCGCTGGGAATTGGGGCATCCGGAATCGAGGACGACCTGTATGCAGCCCTGCGAACTGGCCAACGGGGATTGACGCCAGACCTGGCTGCGTTGTACCGCGTGTTGCAGGCTCCATCCTCACTCGGGGAACTGTCCGCGATCGCGCTCGACTCGACGCGCAGCCCGACCGAGCGGATGGGCGCATTGGACGTCGTCGGGTGGCAGGCTGGGTCTCAAGCTGCCCGCACCGTTGCGACGATCGCTGGTACTAGCGGCGAGCCCGTGGAACTACGCAACCGTGCGCTTTACTTCCTCAGCAAACAACTCTTCAGCGAGTGGCAGGGGCACCGATCTGACGCAAGCGTTGTGGCGGGGATCGGCCGTGCGCTGGACGATCCAGCCACGCGAGCAGCGGCGTTGCGCGTGACGGAGCTGTCGCCCCACCCCACCCTCACACCGCAACTCATGCGCCTCGCTTCATCTGGAGACGCCGCCGAGGAGGATCGTGTCATTGCGGTGCGGACGCTTGGCGCCCTCGGCGGGCACCAAGTTGAGTCCATGCTCCGTAGACAAGTCACAACGGGTCCGGACAGCGTGCGAATCGCGGCAATGGTGGGACTACGTCTCGCATCGGCCGACGGATGGCAGGAGGCACTAGTCGAAGTGCTCGTCTCTGACGCTCCGAATGCGGTTCGTACGGCAGCCCTTAGAACACTCGGGGCCGTTCCTCAGGGCCAGCACCGGATCCTTGACATGGAGGAGTCGTTCGATCTTCCCGGCGAGCTCCGCGCAGTTGCAGCCAGCATGCTGAATCGATCCCGTGACCGGGAGGTGAGAGCTAGGGCCGCGGAGGTCCTGCCGGGAATCGCCAGCGCCGGCGAGGAGAGACCGATCCGGCCCCGAGAGATCATCGAGGCGGTCGGCAGCCCGGACCGGGGCAGGGCGGTGTTTGAGCGGAAGGACGGCGCGAGCTGCGCGAAGTGCCATTCCCTGGTCTCGGGCGAAGAGCGGGTTGGTCCTAGCCTTGCCACGATTGCCGCCAAGTACGGCAAGGAAGGACTGCTGGATGCGATCCTGCACCCGAGCGCTGGGATCGCACCCGAGTACGTCACTTGGATTCTCGACACGACCACCCACGGGACGGTCACCGGCTTGATGATCGAGGACGGCCCTGAGCGTATCGTGCTTCGGACGGAAGCGGCCGAAGAAATCCACCTAGCGCCTGAGGATGTGCTGGAACGGCGGCAAGGGAAGCTGTCCCTGATGCCGGACGACCTTGCAAGCACGGTCTCGATGCAAGAGCTGATCGACCTGCTTGCATTTCTAGCAACACTCGGAAATGCGGACTATAGAGCGGCGAATTCCTGACGACAGCTCAGGTTTGCCCGCATCGCCCTAGAGGCCTGCCGGGGCCACTTGGACGGCCTCCGTGCCTAAGAGCCGGCGGGCGTCGGCCCTGCCCGGACTGGCCCGCGGAATCGGCCGTCTCAGCGGAAGGTCTTGTCGTCGACCCGGCTGAGGTCGATCCCGTCCTCGAACACTCCCAGTGTGACGATGGCGAAGGTGAAAACACTTGTGCCGCGCTCGAGGTGTCCCCCGAACGCTTTTTGCCCGTCGGCGAGAGTCATGTGCGCATGGATCCTCCCGTCGATCACATAGCCGTTCATGCCTACGATGTCGGCCGGTTTGGTGGGGTCCGTCGTGAAGACGTTCTCGGAGGGGAAGACGCGGTTGCTCACCGCGTGGATGTGATAGTTGCGGACGGATCCAATTCCAGCCAGGATGACCGCATTCCGGATGGCGTGCTGCCCGACCATCCTCTCGAGTCCTTCGAGCAGATCGGCCTTGTACTTGAACCGAAGCACCACTACACGCTCGAACTCTCCTTCGATGGCCAGACCGTCTGGCACTTCAGCGCTGTTCGGCTTGGAGTCCTGCTCAAGGGTGGTGGGCTTGACGATAATGGTCTGGGTCACTTGCGCCGTCGCCAGGGCGCTGGCAAGTAAGACGCTGGATGTGAGTAGCTTCACTCTGTGCTCCTTCTCGGTCCGGCAATGCGCCGCTGAGCGGGGATTATATCTCTGGTGCGTCAGAAGACGCCCCGCCAATCGCCTGAACGCTTCGAGTCGCCGCCACGATCTCTCTGGCTGTAACGATCGCCGGAATATTGGATGCGGCCAATCTGGCCGCAGACTGTAGAGGCTTCAGAGTGACGAGCCCTCCGGAACGTTGAAGTCCTCCCCGATGTAGCGGTGAAGCTTGCGCATCATCGCTTGGAAGAAGCGCATTAACTCACCCTCGCCTGGCCCCGGGCCGCAGGAACTCCTGGCACGCGTCGATCCGTGCGTGCGCCTCTAGGTGTCCGGTGGCCTTGTTCCTTTACACCCTTTCGCAGCCTTGCCGCTGCAGGGCGCGGAGTTGCGCCTCTGGGTCCATGCTGAAGCGGTTTGGAGGAGTATGCTGCTCTATGAGAGACTGAAGCGCTACTACACGTTCGTGGGAGAACGCCTGCGGCGGCGCCCTCGGCACTTCTCGCACATGGCCGCCGGTGCATCGGCGGGCGGTGCGATCGCGCTGCTCGCGGGGCTGCCCCTAGTGGTCGGGCCAGACGCCCGCCGGACTCACAATCTGAACCGCGTTGGCCGACTACTTGGCCAAGGCGGCGCGGGCCGTGAGCCTGGCCACGAACCTGAGCCACGCGGCGCGAGAGATTCACTCCTTGTGGGCGGGCCTCGACGAGCTTGGGGCTGACGAGGCCCGCCAGGCATGAAGGAATCTGGATGCGCGGGCGGCCGAGGTCACACGGGACGTCCCGCCCGAGCTGCTGGGGCACGGCTCGCTGCAGGACAGGGCCGAGGAAGAGACGTATCGCCACTGGAGCGGCGCAGCGGCCGGCACGAAGGCGTGACCTGCGGCGGGCGGCTAGGTTCGCGCGCCACGCAAGCCCCCGCGCGGCCAGGCCTGAACCCGACACAGGCGGGCCGCGCTGATGCGCGCGGCAGAAGGAGAGTGCGTCACGAGGGTTGTGCCGTGCCGCTCTCCCGGACACTGCCGGGCTATGATGAGCACGAAATGGCGACGATTCTGGCGACAGATGAGTCGGTGCGGCACGTCTGGGCGGGCGTGCTGGGCAGCGACCGCATGTGCCGGTACTACGGCTATCTCGCGCACCGCATGAAAAGGATCGGCGACCTGCTGGCGATCGGCACGATCAGCGGCTCGGCAGGGGCGGTGGTGGCTGTTCTCAGCCACCTTCCGGAGTGGACATCCTTGCTGGCGATGGCGATCGTAGGGGTCGCCAGCATTGCGCAGCTCGTGGGGCGCTACCACGAGAAGGCCGCGCGCAGCGCCGACGTGTACCGACAGATGGAAGGGTTCTCGATCGAGTGGGAGGACCTCTGGAACGGGGTCTACGAGCGCGAGGACGAGGCTCTGCGCGAAGACTGGCGAAGGCTCTCGGAACGGCAGGCTGCGGTGCTGGAGCGGGTTCCCGTGGAGTTGCCGCTGGCGGAGGGGCTGGCGAGGCGCAGCGAGCGCGAGGCGGACCGCTATTGGACCCGCCGCTATGCAGCCGCGTAGGCCCGCGGGGCGGCGGGCGTTGGCCCTGCGGAGTGCCCCCCGGAAGAGGGAGTTGCCCCGCCGCCGCGACCGAAGCCGGAGCCGGAGCCGCGCCGGCGGAATCCGCCGAACGGAGGGCTAAAGGTCGCTGCGACCGGGACCCCGCGGTCTCTATGCGTAGCGTCCGGCCAAGTCCGCTGCGGCGGTCCGCCGGCCTGCTCGCGGGGCGGGACCGCGCCCGGGACTGCCGCAGGCCTGCGCCGCTGCAGGAAGACCGGCGCTACCGGTAGCGCCGGCGCACCCGGTCGGACGAGCGCTACGGATAGCCGAGCACTGCCCCTGCCAACCTGACGGCAGAGAGACATCCGCCGGCGGTCTCCCCCGGGCCGGCACAGGCGCAGGTGCGCGTGGCGGGAGAGATTCCGTGGGAAGGTCCTTCGCGCGGGTCAGGTACCATCGGGCCAGTGGCGGGGAAGCGTGCAGCGACCAATGGTGGCTGGCCCCTACCGGACGTGCTCGACGGCTATGAGCGGGAACTTCCGGGACTGACCGAGCGGGAGGCGCAGCACCGACGCCGCATGGAGCGCATGCAGTTGGAGCACGAGGCCAAGCTGGAGCGTCGGGGCCAGGCCTTCGGCTTCTCGTGCGCCGTTGTTTCCCTGGCCGCGATCGGGATGCTGTTCGCCACCGGCGAGGCGGCCATCGGCCTCGCGACCCTGGCGGCCTTGGTCGGCCTAGCCGGGCTGGCCGTTTGGTCCCGGCTCAGGGGCTGACCCGCTGCTGCGGACGTTCCGGCGCAGGGGGCCTCTCGCTGGGCGTCGCGTACAATGCCGTCAAAGGAGTCCGCAACCCGGCTGCCGGGGGCTGCGGGTTTCGCCCCGATGGCTGAGAAGAACCCGTGATGCCGGACACCCCGCCGCCACAGCCGGACTCAAAGCGCCTGTTCGACCTGCTGCTGAAGGTTGGCATGGACGCCGGCGATGCCTATACTTTCATTCAGGAGGTCCGGAACATGGCCGCAGCCAACCTCATTGCCCGTTTCGAGTCCAAGCTTGAGGCCCAGAACGCCAAGATCGAAAGCCAAAACGCCCAGTTCGCCTCCATCCGTTGGATCATGGGCATCGGGTTCACCCTGCTGGCCCTGCTGATCACCCTGCTTCGCTTCCTCGGCTGAGCCTGGCCCCCACCGTAGGCGGCGTCGTCGGGCTCGCGAAACCCCACACGCCGATCAGCGCGCAGACACTCGGCCAGCCCTAGCCGGTGAAAGTGAGCGCGTACCCGGCGAGGGTCACCAGTATCAGGATGCGTGCATGGTTCACGACTCTCGGCAGGTTGCGCTGCCTGACGGCCGGCGACCAGCCGACGAAGCGGTCCCGCGGAGCCGTCTTCGAGGCCGCGGAGCCGAAGCCCAACAGGGCCAGCAGACAGCCGTCGGCGGAGTGTCCAAAGTAGCGCGGCTGGGTGCCGGGAAGCGGATCGTGCCCGAGATGGTGGTAGCGTCGCACATGCTCGTTCCACCGGCGGATGCGCGGATCGCTCGCGCGCAACCGCGTCAGCCACGCAACAGCCGGGCCTGCAACAGACTGGACGGCTGCAACCCCGACAAGGACGCATCGCTGGCCGCCGTGTGCGGCGGCGGGCGGCGAGACGGGGCGCGCCCAAGCAGGGCGGAAGCGTCAGCAGGCCATTGGCCCTAGGTTTCGGACCAAGGCGACAGCACAGGCTCCTAGCTCTCGATCAGAGATCACCATCACTCACGGATCGTGCACGTTCCTCCCGCAGGACTCCTCAAGTGGCGTCCGACTGGCAGTCTACCCACGAAGACCACCGTCGGCCGGCTCAGACCCTGCCAGATCGCCCGCCTTTGCAAGCAGCTCCTCGCCTGTCTCTGCCGCGACCACGAGGTCGCCGACTTGGCCGAGCATGCCAAGCGATCTCACTGAGCGCAGCAACGCCGCCAAGCGCTCGGACACCCGTGCCCCGAAGCGTGCGCGCGCCATGCGAATGTGCATGCTCCGGATCTCCTTGCGGCCCTCCTCCAAGCCCGCCTGCCGACCGCGCCGTTCGTGCTGCACCGCGAATGGCACCACGCTCCCTCTCAGCATTTCCTCGAATCCTACTCAATTCCCACACCCCCGCTTCACCGAGCTCTCCTCGAAGTACGCCGGGATCACCTGTTCGACGAGCACTGTCCCGAACGCCTCCCGCAGGCTGCGCTCCCACACGCCCCCCAGCCAAAACCGCAGCCGTCCCACCAATTCCGCCAAGTCCTCCAGAGTGCTCAGGTCCCATGGCTGGAACATCAGCCCCGCCAGCAGCTGTCCCGCCCGCCGCCCGTCGATCACCGGGAACCTCATCCGCGGCAGCATCCCCTCCACGTCGCTGCCGGGCTCCAGCGCAATTCGCTCCCGCGTGTCCAAGGCCTCTACCCACTCCCGGTCGCCGTTGTATAGCACGACTGCCAGCACATTCCTCCATGCGCTCCAGCTCCTCGTACAGCGCCGCCACGTAGCCCAGCATGCGCAGCGCCATGCGCCTGTCGGGGGCCGATTGGAATCCCAGCAGCAGGTATACCCACACCCAGGTCCCGTCATCGCAGCGCACGCGCCAGACCGCGTCATTGAGGCGTCGCTTGAGGACCTGCGTGACACGCTCGGCGCTGACCTGCTGCAGCGTGCGGAGGTCGAGTCGGTCGCCCAGGTTGCCGCCCAGGTAGCCGCGCAGAATGTCAGCGATAACCCGTGGGACGGAGCAGAGCAGCTTGTGGATGGCGTAGTGTTGCATGGACAGCGCGCTGTCGTCGGTCCCGCCGGTTCCATCGTGCACAGCGTGCTCCAGTTGCCGTTCCGCAGGTGCTCCCGTGCGCACTGCGTGCAGCGGCCGGTTCTGTGACCTCGACACCCGACAAGCCACCTGCTGAACCAACTGCCCATCCGATACGACGCTGCGACCGCGAGGAGCACCGTGTGCCGATCGATCCCGGACTATTTCTTGCGCTTGATTCCCGAATCCACCTGAATCAAGCAAGGGTCCACACCCCTTTCGAACGCATACAGTTCGCCAACTGGACACAACAGTGTAGGAATACAGGAAAACCGAGATTTCAGCCTATTGGACGTTCTAGTGGAAGCGTAGGCCAGCGGTCCCTGCCGAGGAGGAACGGGCGTTGCCTTTCCCCGCTCAAAGGGCACCCTTGTTGAAGACTTCCCCTAGACTGAACAGACGTGACAGTGACAACCCAGCCCCAACCCCGCGACCAAACGTGGTTGGCCACCATCCCGACCGCAATGCTAGCCGGCGTTGCATCCGCGCTGGTGGCGACTTGCCCGAATCTTCAGGCCACGGACGCGCGTGAAGTGTACTCGGCGAGTCTCGGCATCGAAATCAGCGGCCATCGAGCCGCCGTTTGGACCATGCGGTTCGTCCCACCTGACGGTCGCTTGGTGCTGACCAGCTCCCGCGAGTCACTGATCGCTTGGCATACCGCAAGGCCCTCCAATGCACGTAGGCTCTCGGAAGGAAGCCGGCTCGTCGGGAATGCCGTGTCTCCCGATGGCTCGCGCGTTGCCTTCACGGCAGTGTCCGGCGCCCGCATCTTGGACATTCACAGTGGTCGCGTGACGCTCGAATTCGACCACGAGTCACTGCGAGAGATGGGATACCCGGTCTGGTCTCCGGCCGGCAATCGCCTGTCGACGCAGACAAGGACCCACGTGAACATCTGGCATCCCGACACCGGGGAGTTGCTTCGGAGCATTAATCTGGACGGATTGGGTCGGCGGGGTCTCCCACTCCTCGCTTGGTCTCCGAGCGGCGAACAAATCGCAGTTCTTGGCGTTTTCGGAACGCTTCGCGTATATCGCGCCGCCGACGGGGAGGTCGAGTTCGAGGCACAGCGGCACGACGGCGTCACGCGAAATCTGGCCTGGTCCTCAGATGGGCACCTGGTCGCCACGGGAGGAAACGACGGCGTGGTCAATCTGTGGTCGACGTCGGATTGGGCGCTCCACCGGAGCCTCTTGAACGAGGGAACAATACTCCTCGGAGGCCGATCTCCTGTCGATTCGATGGCGTTCTCAAAGGATGGCGATCGAATTGCGGTCAGCGTCCCCGCAGCCACGATCCGGGTCTGGTCCGTGTCGAGCGGTGAGGAATTCGTCCGCTGGTCGGCTGAGCCAGAGGTCTCCTACACACCTCACTACGGCCAAGTTGTGTCAATGGCGTTCTCGCCGGATGGTCGTTTCCTGTTGACCGGTGGCTTGGACGCCACGGCCAAAGTATGGGATGTGGAGACCGGGGAGCAGGCAGCGGCACCGGATGGCTTCAGGCAGGCTGTCGAGGCCGTCGCGTGGTCTCAGGACGGTATGCGGTACGGTGCGGCCAGTTCGGACGGAAGTGTCCGGATTTGGGACAGCGCGTCCCACGCCGAAATCTCTCATTTCCAGGGCCACGATCGGGGCAGTGTGGTCTCACTCTCGTATGCGCCGGGCGTGGCGCGTGTCGCTTCTGCCGGCGGGGATGGAACGGTCCGCATCTGGCAGACGGGGACCGGGTATCCGCTGTTCGAGATTGAGCGCTTCGACGGGGTGCCTTGGGAGTTCCGCGGGTCGCCCCTGCCACCCGAGGCTGTCTCTTATTCTCCGGAGTCGAACAAGATCGCCATCCTGTTCGGCAGGGTCAGCGGTGAGCTGCAGATTCGGGACGTCACATCGGAAGTGTCGCCACCGGCCGAGGTTGGTGGATACGTTGACTCATTCGCGTGGTCCCCGGACGGGCAGCGGTTGGCGGTGGCGGGCTCAATTGGCTTAGGTGTCGTGGATGCCCACGACGTTTGGGGTCGGCAGATCTGGCTCATCGGCCCCGGATCGACCGACGAGCGGATCTACTACGTGTCTTGGTCCGGCGACGGAGAACGGGTTCTGAGCGCGTCCGACAACGGAGCGACGGCGTGGGACTGGAAAACAGGAGCGGTGGTCACGGCTGTTCACCCTGAGGGTGGGGCCCGGTATGTCGAGGAGTCCAGCGACGGCTCTATGCTGCTCACCGAAGGCGGCCGCTTCCGCACATCAGTGGTCCAAGTCTGGGACATTCCTACGGAGTCCGAACTGGCCAAGGTCGAGGCAAACAGGGGAGAGCGACTGGAGGCTCGCTTCGTGGCGCCAGGCAGTCGTTTCGTGTTGCGAAGGCTGCGATCTAGACCTCCTGAACTTGCGCCTTGGGTTTGGGACTCCAGCACAGGTCAGCAGTTGTTCGCACTCGAAGGCCACTCTGCCCCAGTGGTGGCCATGGCTGTCTCGACCGATGGTCAGCTGGTATCCACAGCTGCAGCCGATCGTGAGGTCCGGACCTGGAGCCCCACAAACGGAAAGGCAATGGCGGTCATGTCCTCACGGCTGGCCAGTATCCGAGGCCTAGCGTTCGGGCCGCGCAATGCAGAGGTTGCGGCCTTCGGGAATGGAGGGGCACAGTCGTGGTCTCTCGATGCGCCGCCTGCAACTGGGACTATCCAACGGGTCACATCCTCCTCGCAAGGCCCTTAGCCCAGACCAAGTCAGGACAAGAAACTGACAGAGTCGAAGCTGCACTTGGAAGGCTGGACGCCGTCGTGTCGGGTGGCGGTGCTGCTGCGGCACGTGCGGGCGGGCATTCGCACCACTTGGGAATCGCACCAGCGACGCCGGAACTGCCGCAACGCATGGACTAAGGGAAGGAGCGTGCCGATGCGACAGCCGCATTCATGCCCTGCAATTCATTGTCGGGGTGGCGGCAAACGTCTAACGAGGGTGGACGGGTCACTGGCAGTGACAGGCTCTCAAGAAGGGCTCTTCGCAGTCTACGAGAATCTGGTCTAACCGTAGGAGTGGCGGCGGATAGGTGTGAGGTGAAGAAGTTACGTATTCTCGCATGTCAACTCTTCCTCGGTTTCCCTCTGCAATTGGGTATGTTTGCAGGCCGTCCGATCATCCAGACGAATACTCTGGCCAAATGATTATTCGGATGGAATAACAGAATCATGGAGAATTCGGGAAGAGTTCTCCATAGCACCGAAATATCGAGTAACACAGTTCACGCGAGAATAGCGTGACCAGCAGACCCTTTCGCACGGATCGACGGCTCAATAGAGGTGTTGGATGCCCTTAAGGACCGCCGGGATATCGTCGCGGCTGCTGGTGTAGATTGCGGCGTCCTCAATGAGGAACTGTTCGTTCTTAATGATTCTCGTGAGGGATTTCGAACGGATATCGTAGAAGATAGAAGAATTTGGAAAAAGCGGCCGATTTGGGCCTTCAGGAAAACGACCATATCCTCTTGAACATCAATCAGAGCCAGGTTTCTGTGACAGGCACTTGCTTGCTGGACAGCTCACCGGGGCTGTGGTCGGCGAAACGGCCCGCCAGTCATCCCGTCTGGTCGCGAGTTGCCGATGCTAACGCCCAACCACAAGCTGCGCTCGACCCGCAGATCCCGTCACATCGAACAGCTCAACCCGTATGGGCACTCCATCGCGATCCTCATGGTGCAGGACGAGCGTGATCCAGTGGTTGCCAGCCGACAACTCCACCGCGGCTTCCTGTTCCGGCAGTTCCAGCTGATTACCGCCTGCGAACAGCTCGAAACCCTCGATGGAGTTGAACCGCAGCCCGATCTTGCCTGCCGTGCTGACCCGCAGTTCGAACCGCGCCAGGCTCAGCGCTCGATTCGGCCGGTACTGGAGCTTTGGCACGTCGGCCAGCGGCATCTCCCCTGACACGCGGCTGTATCGAGGAGCCCATTCGAGCGTTTCAGCCTGCCGCACGGCGTGCATCACGCCCTGCCGGAAGACTCCCGACTGCCACCAGTTTCCTTCGACAACGGGCACCCGCCATCGCCGGACAACCCGTGCGGGGGAGACCCGGTAGGGCCCTTCGCGGCCCAGCTCGGTGAGAAAACGCGCCAGATCCACGAGTTGGTCCCGTCGCAGCGCCAGCGGGGTGGCCGGCATCAGCGACTGGTCGCTGAGCTGGTCCTCCGCTATGTGATCGCGCGGAATCACGGTTTCCACATCCGATGCGTCGCGCAGAACGACTTCGCGGTCCGTGGCACGCACCGCGATGCCGGTCGCGACCGTGTTGTCCTTCCTGCGGATGATGACGCCGTGGAAGCCCTCTTTAATCTGTTTGTCGGGCTCGAGCAATGCCTCAATCAGGTAGTCCACTGGGGCGCTGCTTCCGATGCCGCTCAGATCCGGCCCGAACCTGCCCCCGGCCCCGCCGATCGCGTGGCACTGTTGGCAGGCCTGTGATTCCAGGCGGTAGATTTCTTCGCCTCGGGCGGGGTCGCCCCGCTCAGCGACTTCGCGGACCAGCTGATCCAGCCGGGCCTCGTCGAGCGACGCCGGCGCCGCGACTTCTCCTCCGGCCTCTGTGAGAGCCCTCTCCAAGTCCGGTGCCGCCACCCCCGAAAAATCCAGGCGGCGCAGGCCCAGCAGGGCCACGTCGGTCGGCAGGTCCACATTCGCAAGCGCTTTGGCCAAGGCGGCCGGCCCTTCGCTTAGCCGCAGAAACACGTTGAAGACTCCCGCCACCTCGTCCTGCTCGGTGCCCTTGGCGGCACCGAGGATCTTCGCTGACGTCGCCGCCGCCCGGGCCACATCGACGGCGGCCAAAGCAGCGACGGCCCGCACGCGAAGGGAGAGTTCGTCCTCCGAGCCGGCGATGTCTTCCAAGGTCCGCACGCTGGCGTCGCCGCCGAGAAGCGCAAGACCATCCAGCGCGGCCGCCCGGACGCTGCCCTCGGCACCGGCGTCGTTGGCCAGGCGGTCAAGATCGCCGCGGGCGGGTTCGAGTCGCCAACGCCCCGCCAGCCGCGCGCCACCTGCAACGAGCCGCGGATCAGCCGCACCGAGAAGAGGCAGCACTTCGGCCGGATTGCCGGCGGGCAAGACGCCGCGTCGGGCGGCGGTGTCCAGAAGGACCAGCAGTCTGGCTCGCCGATCGGCACTGAGAGTCTCTCCGAAGGTGAGTGCACCGACCAGGCCAAGCTGTTCGGCATCACCCCGAGAGGCGATCAATTCCAGCAGCTCGTCCTCGAGATCGCCGGCAACCCTGTCCTGGCGGTACAGTTCGAGCAGCGGCGCCAACACACCCGGATCCTGGACCGACCTGGATGCCAATATGACACGGCGAGCATCGGGGCCGAAGAAAGTCGGGTCCCGCTGCAGTTCGGGGAGCCACGCCGGAAGCAAGTCCTCGAGAGTGAGGGCCAGCGCGTAATCAAGGTTGGCGTCCATGGGCCCGTCCGACACCGTGAGCGCCAGCCGCGCAGTCTGGGCGTCTTGAAACTTGCGGGCGGCGTGGAGTCCCTCCAGCCTCACACGTGGCGCTTCGTCGGCGAGCGCGCCCGCCAGCAGTTGCCGCGAATGGCCGAGCCGATCCCACCAGTCCGAGAGCACGCGTACTCCGGCAGCCCTCACCCGGAAGTCCGGCGCCGCGAGGACCACCCTCAGCAGCGGCTCGCGAACCTCGTCGAGCGCTTGGAAGACCCACAGCGCCTGCAACCGGTGAAGATCCCGCTCCGGGGCCGCCCCGGCCAGACCGTCGACCCAAGCATCGAGGGCGGGAGCCACGTCAGCCGCGCCCCGCTCCTTGAGGAGTCGGCGGGCCTGTTCTTGCGTCCAGCCTTCCTGTGACTTCAACTCTTCCAGCAGTTCTTCCACCGAGGCGTCCGCCAGCCTCGGCGCGGTCACGAGGGGCCGGTCCTTGGCGGTGATCCGCCAGATGCGCCCATGGTCGTGATCGCGCCGCGGGTCCCGGAAATCCACCTCGCCGTGCTGAATGATCGGGTTGTACCAGTCGGCAACATAGATTGCGCCGTCGGGCCCCATCCGGACATCCACCGGACGGAACGAAACATGGTCACTGGAGATCAGGTCGCTTACCTGCCGAGACGTGTACCCGCTGCCTTCGTCGCTCAGGACGAACCGATTGATGCGGTTGGCCCGGTAGTCCGCCGTGAGCAGATGGCCCTGCCATTCCTCCGGCATGTGCCTTCCCGAGACGACCTCCAGCCCGCAGTGCTTGGGCTGGCCGGGGTTGAGCCCGCTCATCAGGCGCCGAACGCCGTCGGCGGCGATGAACGCAGCGCCCGGAAAAAGGTAGTTGATCCCTTCGGCGAACGCTCCGTCAGTCATGAAGGACTGGCCCCAACTGTCGTATTGGTGTCCCCAAGGGTTCACGCCGCCACGTCCAAAGACCTCCAGCTCCAGCGACTCCGGACGCAGACGCCAGAAGCCTCCCGCCCGGAGGCGCTTCACGCCCCACGGCGTCTCCACGTGGGAATGGGTGTAGATGGACTGGTTGAAGTAGAGATGTCCGTCCATTCCCCAGCGGAACGTATGGATCAGGTGGTGGGCGTCCTCTACGCCGAACCCGCTCAGCAGGACCCGACGCTCATCCGCCCTGTCGTCGCCGTCGGTGTCGCGCAGATGCAGGATCTCCGTTGAGTTCGCAACGTAGACGCCGCCATCGCCCGGCAGGATGCCCGTCGGAATGTGCAGGTCGTCGGCGAAGACGATGTGCTTGTCCGCCCGTCCATCGCCGTCGGTGTCCTCCAGGATGACAATCTTGTCGTCGGCCTTTTGCCCCGGCCTGATATGCGGGTAGATGCTGCTGCCGCAGATCCAGAGCCGCCCCCTCTCGTCCCAGTTCATCTGGATCGGCTTGATCACCACCGGGTCGGCCGCGAAGAGATTGACCTCGAAGCCGTCCGCAAGTTCAAACGCGTCCATTTCAGCCCGCACGTCCGGCACAGGGACGTTCTTCAGGTCACGTTGTGCGCTTGCCGCGCCAGCCAGCAGGAGCAGCGCGGCGCAGGCAAGGCCCAGCATGAGGGAGCAGGAGTTGAATTCGGAGCGCTCCCTAACGGTCTTGGGCCGGACGGCCCTCGTTGCAGGAAGCCGCTGTTGTTCCGGCCCGGTCCCTTCTCTCAACCCGGCGCTTCGGCCATCGGCTGCCAGGCGGCGGTCGGTCACTTCGATTCCTCCGCCGGCCGGGGTTTCCGCAGATCCCGAATCTTCCCTTCCTGAATGCGGATCAGGGGCAGGAACTCGAGCAGCTCGCTGGCGTTGTTGCCCTGCTCGTAGTCTCGGAATCCCCGCAGATACGTGTCGTTCTGCGGCCGGTAGCTGTGGAAGTAGAGCCGATTCTTCTCAATAATCACTTGACGCAACTCCTCCGACTGCTGGGCCGACAGCGGTTCGTGGCCAGACACATCCCATCCCAGCGCGGCTTCCAATGCGGCTGCGGCGTAGCCGTAGCCTCTTGCGGTCAAGTGGACCCCGTTGTCCGTGAGCTGGCCCGCGTCACGCGCGGCTCTGGGCAGTTCGCGGAACAGATCCCCAAAATGGTGTCCGCGTTCACGGGCCAATCCGCCGATGGCATCGGCGTAGAGCCTGAGGTTCTTGTTGTAGCCGGCCTGATCGGGGTAGGGCGCTCCCAGATTCTCCCGGGGAATCGGGGACAGCAGCACGATCCGGACTCCCCCTTCCTCCAGCTCGTCCAGAAGCGAGCGGTATCCCTTCAAGAAAGCTTCCAGAGACTCGGATCCTCTGGCGGCGGCGTTCGCACCGTAGTTGGCGAAGACAACCGTCGCATCGAACGCCTTGAGATTGGCCAACAGCCGCTCGCGTCCACCCACATCCAGCGTGGTGCTCTGGTAGCTCCCGTAGTACTTCCGGGATTCGCCGAAGACGTCGTCCGCTGACCACCCTAGGTTGCGGAAAGTGACATTCCGGTCAGGCCATCGCGCTGTGAGAGCCAGCTCCATGTACCCGTACTGCTGCGCCCGTTCAACGAAGGTGCCGCCGAGCCAGGCCACGCGATCGCCGTCCTTCAGCTCGAACGGTTGCTCAGCTCGCAGCCCGTGGGCGAGAAGCCCAATCGTGAGGAGCGTTAGCACGCTCACCGCAAGCAGCCGATTGGCTCGGCATCGAGGCGCGGAGTTCAAGAATCGGGACCGTATAAGTGGAGCGCGAAGCGGGGGCAACCGTGAATACAAGGAGGTTTCAAATGATAGCAAGCAGTCGCTGGCGCGTCCGTGACCAAGCAGTCATGCAGTCATGTGGACACACTTGACAAATCGGCCGGTGTTGTAGGGTCGAGGAGAGGCGCGCTTGCCCTAGTGTGGGGAAGTAGCAGTTCGCCGACGGCTCACGCGTGCCGCTCCAGCGACTTG
Source organism: Bryobacterales bacterium (assembly GCA_965203925.1). Lineage (GTDB taxonomy): Bacteria > Acidobacteriota > Terriglobia > Bryobacterales > UBA6623 > VXMF01. Next base: position 4,946,719 of record OZ241924.1, on the reverse strand, counting down.
TTGGTGCCTCAAGCTCTCGCGTTGCCATGTTTCCGCTCCGCACCCGTCGAACCGGACGTGCGGAGCTCCCGTAGCGAATGTAGCCGGCTACGCCTGGGGCGTGAAGAGGCCCAAGCAGGACAAGCAGGCGCAGGAGGCCCAGCCCGAGCCGCAGAGCGGGCCGCGATCGGCCGCAGGGCCGGGCCGTTCTCAGCAGGCGGGGAGCAAGACCCCGCTGCTGGCGCAGGAGAGCCGGCAGGGGCCGGAGGAGGTCCGGGCGGCCCCCAAGCAGGTCTGGGTGAAGGGGCTGACGCGGAAGGAAGAGGAGTGGAAGGCGGCCCTGCAGGCGCAGCCCCGGCGGGTCCTGGGCCGGTTTCCGCCCCTGGAATTGGACGAGGACGCTCCCTGGTCCCGGCGCGAGTTCGAGCGTTCGGACCTGCCCGACCGACGCCTGCGGGAGCGGCTGCTGACCATGGGCGAGGCCTGGGAGCACAAGCCGGGACAGTGCCTGCCGGATCTGTTCCCCAGCGGCGCCTTGCAGCAGGGGGCCTACCGTTTCCTGCACAATGGCAGGGTCAGCATAGAGGACGTGCTCCAGCCCCATCGCGAAGCCCTAGCGGAGCGCTGCCGGCAACTGTCCGGCACGGTGCTGCTGGTGCAGGACACGACCACGCTGAACTACACCGGGCTGAAGGACTGCACGGCGGATCTGGGGCCGCTCAAGGAGCGCGGCAACAGTGCGCGGGGCCTGCACGTGCATGCGGCGATGGACTTCAGCGAGGGCCGGCGACCGCTGGGAGTGAGCGGTCTGGAGGTGTGGTCGCGACCGCTGGAGAAGCCGCCCGAGGCGGAGTAGAAGGAAAGCCGGCGCTGGTTCCGGGGCCTGAAACAGGGGTACGAGCTCTCCAGCGCCTGTCCGGAGCGGCAGATCGTGGTGGTGGGCGACCGGGAGAGCGACATCTTCGACCTGTTCCGAGAGCACAGCGAGCGCTCCGAGGAGGGCGTGGAGCTGCTGGTGCGGGTCCACCTGGGACGGCAGCGGAAGGTCAGAGTCTGGGATCCGGGCTGCAGGTCGCTGATGATCCGCCCCTTGCGGGACCAGCCGGACTTCATGACCCAGGTGCGCTTCGAGCGCAGCTTCGAGGTGGATTCGCAGGGCGGCAAGCGGGCGCGCAAGCGCCGCACGGTCGAGACCGAGGTGCGCATCGGCGCGGTGGAGGTGCAGGCGCCGAAGGAGCGCAGACAGCGGGGCGAAGAGGGCATCGATGCCTGGCTGGTGCCTGTGCGGCAGCCTGCCCGGAGACGGGATGATGCTGAGCCTCCCCCCTAGATAGGGCGGTAAAGTCGGTAGCCGTCTGGTATTCCCGGATTATTCGAACATCATCCCGATTCCGGCGTCCTGCCAATCCGACGAGAACCGGCCCTCTGACGATCTAATAGTGTGACGTTCAACACCGGACACCCCGGTGGAGGAGGTGCTGACGCCGGACGAGCGCGAGGTGATCGGGACGCTGGTGCACAAGCAGCAGTTGCTGCCGCCGCAGGAGCGGGGCCGGGCCCTCCCCCCGACATCCGCAGCTGGGTGGTGTGGCTGGCGCGCACGGCCGGATTCCGGCCGTCCAGGCGTCGGCCTCTGCCGGGCAACGAGATTCTGTGGCGGGCCTACGCCCATGTGGCGCTGATCGCGCACTTCCAGCAACTGGCCCGCAGCTGAGGGCAGGCCGCCGCGGGGCGGGAACCGGGTGCTCGCAGGAGCTCACGCCTCCCTGCCCGCGGCTCGCGCCACTGCGGCTGTCTTCCAGCGACAGCGAACCGATGCGGGCATCCCGGCCGCCCTGAGCGGGGATCGGGCGGGATGCGCCGGACGAGGACTCCTGCGGCATCCGCCGCCTTGTTTGCCCAACGCGGTCTCCCCGGATCGGGTGATCGTGTCCGTTGATGCGTCTTCGACCGTTCCGCATTCGACGTAGCACAGGCGTTCCAGCCGATAGGGGCGGCCCTGGATCTCCCAGCGGAAGATGGGCGGCCCCACGGCCACCAGCGGGCACCTGTTCCTGCCCTCACGGCAGCCGCTTGTGCTGCAGCGAACGACCCCCCTACCTCAAACCCCGACCGATCCCAAAACCCGGTCCAAACTGCAAAGCGTCAATTCTGACGTAGCGCTAGCCCGGCACCAGAATGTGAAATGCCCTATAGTAGGGACTGGCGGTTTGGCTGGGCCTAGGTTGACACGGGTCGATTGAAGTGCCGGTCTGACAAGAGTGTTGTTCCGTCCGGGCCCTCCCGGGGCGGCGTGAGTGGCACCTAGGGCTTCAGAGAGTCATCCCCGATCAGGGTTCCCGAGCGCTAACCGACCAGAACCGTAGCGGCACATTCGGTAACTGCCGTGTTCGAATCCCGGCGCGGTTGGTATTTCGGGATTCACGAGAGTTGCGAATCTAAAGGAGAAGAACATGAGTAACAACAGACTGTATGTGGGCGGATTGGTCTACGAAATGAGCGATGACCGGTTACGCGAGGTCTTTTCGGAATACGGGACTGTGGAATCAGCCCGAATAATCACAGATCGAATGACGGGGCAATCACGGGGCTTTGGATTCGTGGAAATGAGTTCCGATTCCGAAGCACAAGAGGCGATCGACAACTTGGACAGCGTAACCGTCGATGGACGCAGAATGACCGTGAATATCGCCAGACCTCGGCAAACGAGAGACGACAGAAGAGGCGGTGGACAGCCGTCCGGCCGCCGTCGCTGGTAGCTGGTGCCCTTGACAGAATCTGCTGTCACCTTGCAAGTCAATGGGCTCCAGCAGATTTCTGAGATCGAAGATTCTGTGGATTCAGCCAGATTCGCATAGAATCTCACGATTCCCGGCACTTCGCGCTCGGAGAGTGCCGAATTCCAAGCGAGGACTGTTTCGACTCACGCCCTCATATCGTATTCGAAGGTTCATCTTGCCGAATGCAGGCGATCCGTGTCTCCAAAGAAACTTCGATTAGATTGGTCTTACTTGCACGGCCTCTAGTCAAGGCACTGCTTGCAGGCTTGCTCCGGTGGCAGGACGAGGTGTTTCGCGTCACTGGAGCCGTGGGCTTCGTGGCACATTCCGCAACTCGCCAACTCGTGCGGGTGGCGGCTGTGCGTGTGGATGAATTGCTCCTCCCCGCGGTACGCCCGGCATCCTCCGCCGAACCGAAACCGGCCTCGACGACTTACGCTGTGGCAGTGGGTGCACGTCGAATCTTCGAGGCGCTCGACGAAGTCGAGCATCGCATCACGGGTCCGGAACTGGCCCCCCGTTGTGTACTGCCACCAGCGGTGCGGACCCTCCCCGCGGGCCAAGAATTCCTCGATGCCTCCATTGCTGATGTACATGGCATCCGCCAGGTCCGCCCCGCGCGCGGTCTCCTCTTTCGCCGCCAATCCGAAAGCAGTTCTTCGACCGAGGCGTCCGCCAGCCTCGGCGCGGTCACGAAGGGCCGGCCCTTGGCGGTGATCCGCCAGATGCGCCCGTGGTCGTGATCGCGCCGCGGGTCCCGGAAATCCACCTCGCCGTGTTGAATGATCGGGTTGTACCAGTCGGCTACATAGATCGCGCCGTCGGGCCCCATCCGGATGTCCATTGGCCGGGGTTGAGCCCGCTCATCAGGCGCCGAACACCGTCGGCGGCAATGAATGCGGCGCCCGGGAAAAGCTAGTTGATCCCTTCGGCGAACGCTCCGTCGGTCATGAAGGACTGGCCCCAACTGTCGTATTGGTGTCCCCAAGGGTTCACGCCGCCACGTCCAAAGACCTCCAGCTCCAGCGACTCCGGACGCAGACGCCAGAAGCCTCCCGCCCGGAGGCGCTTCACGCCCCACGGCGTCTCCACGTGGGAATGGGTGTAGATGGACTGGTTGAAGTAGAGATGTCCGTCCATTCCCCAGCGGAACGTATGGATCAGGTAGTGGGCGTCCTCCACGCCGAACCCGCTCAGCAGGACCCGGCGTTCATCCGCCCTGTCGTCGCCGTCGGTGTCGCGCAGATGCAGGATCTCCGTTGAGTTCGCAACGTAGACGCCGCCATCGCCCGGTAGGATGCCCGTCGGAATATGCAGGTCGTCGGCGAAGACGATGTGCTTGTCCGCCCGTCCATCGCCGTCGGTGTCCTCCAAGATGACAATCTTGTCGTCGGCCTTTTGCCCCGGCCTGAAATGTGGGTAGATGCTGCTGCCGCAGATCCAGAGCCGCCCCCTCTCCTCCCAGTTCATCTGGATCGGCTTGATCACCACCGGGTCGGCCGCGAAGAGATTGACCTCGAAGCCGTCCGCAAGTTCAAACGCGTCCATTTCAGCCCGCACGTCCGGCACAGGGACGTTCTTCAGGTCACGTTGTGCGCTTGCCACTCCCGCCAGCAGGAGCAGCGCGGCGCAGGCAAGGCGCAGCATGAAGGAGCAGGAGTTGAATTCGGAGCGCTCCCTAACGGTCTTGGGCCGGACGGCCCTCGTTGCAGGAAGCCGCTGTGGTTCCGGACCGTTCCCTTCTCTCAACCCGGCGCTTCGGCCATCGGCTGCCAGGCGGCGGTCGGTCACTTCGATTCCTCCGCCGGCCGGGGTTTCCGCAGATCCCGAATCTTCCCTTCCTGAATGCGGATCAGGGGCAGGAACTCGAGCAGCTCGCTGGCGTTGTTGCCCTGCTCGTACTCTCGGAATCCCCGCAGATACGTGTCGTTCTGCGGCCGGTAACTGTGGAAGTAGAGTCGATTCTTCTCAATAATCACTTGACGCAACTCCTCCGACTGCTGGGCCGACAGCGGTTCGTGGCCAGACTCATCCCACCCCAGCGCGGCTTTCAAGGCGGCTGCGGCGTAGCCGTAGCCTCTTGCGGTCAAGTGGACCCCATTGTTCGTGAGCTGGCCCGCGTCACGCGCGGCGCTGGGCAGTTCGCGGAACAGATCCGCAAAATGGTGTCCGCGTTCACGGGCCAATCCGCCGATGGCATCGGCGTAGAGCCTGAGGTTCTTGTTGTAGCCGGCCTGATCGGGGTAGGGCGCTCCCAGATTCTCCCGGGGGATCGGGGACAGCAGCACGATCCGGACTCCCCCTTCCTCCAGCTCGTCCAGGAGCGAGCGGTATCCGTCCAAGAAAGCTCCCAGAGCCTCGGATCCTCTGGCGGCGGCGTTCGCACCGTAGTTGGCGAAGACAACCGTCGCATCGAACGCCTCGAGATCGGCCAACAGCCGCTCCCGTCCACCTACATCCAGCGTGGTGCTCTGGTAGCTTCCGTAGTACTTCCGGGATTCGCCGAAGACGTCGTCCGCTGACCACCCCAGATTGCGGAACGTGACATTCCGTTCAGGCCATCGCGTCGAAAGAGCCAGCTCCATGAACCCGTACTGCTGCGCTCGTTCGACAAGAGTTCCGCCGAGCTAGGCCACGCGATCGCCGTCCCTCAGCTCGAACGGTTGCGCAGCTCGCAGCCCGTAGGCGAGAAACCCAATCGCGAGGAGCGTTCCCACGCTTGCCGCAAGCGGCCGATTGGCTCTGCATCGAGGCGTGAAGTTCAATAATCGAGACCTCAGAGAATCGGGTGTAGCGCGGCGGCCGCGGCGGATACCAGAAGCCTGTAAATCGTAGCAAGCGGTCGACGGCGCACCCGTGGCCAAGGTTCCGCTCGGCGACACTTGACTTGACACGAAGGCAGGTGCTTGTGCAGAGGTGAGTGTGCGGATGGGGCTGCAGGTGACCAATCTGGCCCAGTCTGCGTCAAAGGGTAGCCTACCAGCGGGCGCGGCTGAGCAACGACCGGCCGGAAGGGTGGTCTTGGCATACTTGGACCGCTACGTCGACAGCCTGTTCGGGCATCCCGCAACACAACGTTCCAGCGGTCGGGTGGTGGTCGCCGTCTTGGAGCGCGCGTACCAATCAATCTCGCCGAGCATTTGTTCGTGCAGAATCTCAGCCAAAGTGAACGGTCAGTCTCACGCAAAGTGAAAGGCTGATCTCGGCCAAAGTGAACACTCTGGCGATGATGGGGGCGGGCCCCTCTGGGGTCTCATGGTATAGGGCGGAGCGAAGCGGTCGAGTGCCGAGGGAGTGTGCTCCTTCCCCTGATGGGAGGACGCATGGCTAGAGCACGACTTGCTATGGATGATATTGAGGAGGTTTTGCGATTGCACTACGGATGCAATCTCTCGCAACGCAAGGTGGCACGCTCGTGCGGCGTGTCGCTCGGGGCGGTGAACAAGGTGCTGCGCAGAGCGGCCCAGGCCGGCCTGGGGTGGCCCTTCCTCGAGGGCATGACGGGAAAGGAGTTGCAGGGTCTGGGCCCGCTCCGGGTGCGGCTCCCTCCGTCCGGATCCGGCGCCGGACACTCGAGTTCGAGGCCATGCACCGCGATCTCCAGCGGCGCAGGCACTTCACCGTGCGGCCGGCCTGGGAGGAGTACAGCGCGCAGCACGAGGACGCCTACAGCTACAGCCAGTTCTGCAAGCTCTACCGCGAGTGGCAGGCGCGTCACGCCGTGACAATGGCCCAGCACCACAAGGCCGGGGAGAAGCTCTTCGTCGACTACGCCGGGAGCACGGTGGCCGCGCACGCTGCCAACGACCCTCTGGTGAAGGTGCTCGTCGTCTATGACCTGCTGTCGGACCGCATGACGGGCCGTTCGGTGAAGTTTCGGAGTACAGAGACGCATGTTATTCCGATTGACGCCGGGCCCTCCGTTCCTGCCGCCCCCACCGCCAGTGGCCATGCTTTCCAACATAAGAAGATGGTCCGGGCGATCTGGACCGGCCGCGTGCGGCTGTCGAACGGCGACGACCCCAGCGACGCCGAGCCGACGCTCTATCGCGTGACCGTGGAGCGTCCGGACGGCTCGCGCGACGAGATCGCCCCGGCGGCGCTCGCGGAACTAGGCGACAATGACAACGACCACCTTTTTTGCCTCGGCACGGCCGACCCGGCCGTCTCCATCGCCTTCCCAGCCGGACATCTAGTCGACCCGACCGTGACCCGAATCCTGACACGGAAGTGGCAGTCGTAACCGCTTCTCGGCCGGAGCCGCACTAGACGCCCGCCGTTACCCAGGATCGCCGCAGGCGGTAGCCGTAACGCCGGTCGTTGACCGCGATCCTGCTTGTGCGGACCGCGCCGACTCGTGAGGGCGATGAGCGGTCGGTGCACCACCCTTGCCTGAATTCGGCGGGCCTTTGCTGGTGCGGTGAGTACTTGCGCAAGGACATGATCTGTACTGCCTAGTGGACTTCATTCGACCGTCCGACATACAATCCCCAGTACAAGCGTAGGGTGGTCGAGTGATCCTTTTCCTAATCGCAGTCAGCCTGCTCGGAGTCCCCGAGGCGCTCGGTCAAGACCGTGTCGGCTTCTTCGAGAGGAAGATCCGTCCGGTGCTGGCGGAGCGCTGCTATCAGTGCCACTCGGCGGAAGCCGCCCGCAAGGGAATGCTGATGGGAAACCTGCAGCTCGACACCCGGGAGGGTGTCCGGCAGGGCGGGTCCCGGGGCCCTGCCGTCGTGCCGGGGCACCCCGATCAGTCGATGCTGATCGAGGCCCTGGAGTACTCCAACCGCAACCTGCTGATGCCGCCCGGCGGCAAGCTGCCCGACCCGGTCATCGCGGACTTCGTCCAGTGGGTGGCCCTCGGCGCGCCCGATCCGAGAGAGGAGAAGGCTCTCGACACGGCGGCCATGGATCTCGAATCGGGACGCCGCCACTGGGCCTTCCTTCCCCTGCGTCCCGTCGAGCTTCCTCAGGTGTCGGCGGCAAGTCCGGATGAGGCCGCGTGGACTGACTCGCCGATTGATCGTTTCGTCCTCGCCAGGCTGCGCGAGATGCAGCTTCTCCCCTCGCAGGAGGCCGATCGGCCCACCCTGATTCGACGCGCCTACTTCGATCTGATCGGCCTGCCGCCGCCGCCTGACGAAGTCGAGGCTTTCGTCCGGGATTCCTCCGTGGCGCCGTTCCGCAATCTCGTTGACCGGCTGCTCGCCAGCCCGCACTACGGGGAGCGGTGGGGACGGCACTGGCTGGATGCGGCCCGGTTCGGCGAGAGCCATGGAGCACACGAGCAGGACAACGCAGTTCGAGAGGACGCGTATCGATACCGCGATGCCGTGATTCGAGCCTTCAATGACGACCTGCCGTACGACGAATTCGTCCGCTTCCAGGTGGCGGGCGATCCAACGAGTCTTCCCGCCGGGTGGCCGGACCTGAGCATGTTCATTCGGATTGGAACCAGCCTGAGCAGGACCGACAACCCGAACGATCGCAAGTTTCACCGCCTCGACGACATGGTGTCGGCGACCGGCCAGGCCTTCCTTGCCCTCACGGTCGGATGTGCGCGATGCCACGACCACAAGATCGACCCGATCACGGCCGAAGAGTATTACCAGTTGACGGCCGTGTTCTTCGACGAAGCCGAGGAAAAGCCGGACGCAGGGGGCAAGTACGTCCCTCTGGAGGTGACGACGCCGCATCTTCTGGCCGCCGGCAGCTGGAGGCGCCCCGTCAGGCCGGTCGAGCCCGGGTTCCTGCGCGTCCTAATGCGGGACGGTCGCAGCCCGAAGGATTGGCGGCCCCGTCCCGAGGCCGCCAACGGCCCCGAGGCGCAGTTCGAGTCATCGAATCTCGTGACGCTCGCGAACTGGCTCACCGATGTCGAGCATGGCGCCGGCGCGTTGCTGGCCCGGGTGATCGTCAATCGTGTCTGGCAGCACCATTTCGGGCGCGGCATCGTCAGCACGCCGAACGACTTCGGCAAGCTCGGCACCGAGCCCACGCACCCCGCTCTGCTTGACTGGCTGGCCTCCGAGCTCATCCGAGAGGGCTGGCAGTTGAAGCCGATCCACCGGCTGATCATGAACACCGCCGTGTACGGGCAGGCGGCCAGCACGAATCCGGCTCAGGCCCAGCGCGATGCCGACAACGAGTACCTGTGGCACCGCAGGCCCTTGCGCATGGAGGCTGAAGTCATCCGCGATCACATCCTGAGCGTCTCCGGCTCTCTGCGGACAAACGCTTACGGACCAAGCACGCCCATCGGCGGCCGCAAAGAGACCTTCAGGGACACGCCCGACACTTGGCGCCGGTCCGTCTACCTCATGTCGCCACGCTTCCACCTCCATCCGGTCCTCAAGATCTTCGACCCGCCGGACAACACGCAGAGCATCGGTCTTCGCGACGTCAGCACGACACCGAGCAGCACGGCGTTCATGCTGAATGCGCCGTTCGTGTGGGAACAGGCGGAACGCTTCGCGCAACGGGTACGAGACAGAGCCGGAGGCGATCCCGGCCTACAGATCGAATCGGCGTACCGGATTGCTCTCTCCCGGCCGCCGACCGTGGAAGAACGCGAGATTGGCCTGTCCTTTCTCGGGCAACAGTACGCAGGCGGATTGGAGGTACGAAAGGAGCGGGAGTCCCTGGAAACCCCGAGCCCGTTGGTGCAGTACTGCCATGCCGTCATGAGCCTGAACGAGTTCATCTATGTTCACTGACGCGGTCTCCGAGACCCTACGGGTGGGTCGGGACCATCACTGAACTAGCCTTGGGCAGAGTCCGCAGCAGGGGCGCCCCCATCAGGTACGGTGTCGGGGCATCCTTTGCCCTTCAGTGTGAGTAGTAGCCTCCTCCCCACGGGAAGCAATGAGTAGCGATGCCCCACATGTGCACCCTCTCTGATGCAAGCCGGAGCAGGTCCGTCCGTCCGGAGAAGGGGACGGTGACCTCCTCTCTCTTGTACAATGCGGCCAAGCCCTCGCCGGCCTGAGCGCGTTCATCCATGTCTACTGACGCAGGCTACGATACTCGACCGGTCGGCTGGGACCGCCGCGGGTTCCTGAGGGAACTCGGTTTGGGCGGCGTCGCTCTGGCAAGCCTACTCACTGACCAGACGGCGAGCGGTGCGGCGGCGGTGCCAGGGGATGACCTCGGAGAGCCGCTTGCGCCCAGGAAGCCACACTTCGCTCCCAGGGCGAGGAACGTCATCTTCCTGTTCATGGTCGGCGGCGCAAGTCAGCTCGAGACGTTCGATCACAAGCCGCTTCTGAAGAAGTACGCCGGAAGACTGGCACGAGAAATCTTCTCCAACGAAGACCTGGAGGGCCTGAACCCGGAGAAGACCTACACCCACACGCGCATCGTTCCGCCGGCGTTCTCGTTCAAGCGCTACGGCCAGAGCGGCGCGTGGGTCAGCGAGATCTTCCCGAACCTGACACGAGTGGTCGACGACATCGCGTTCATCAACTCGATGCACACCGATTCGGCAATTCACTCCACCGCCCAGATCCTCATGCACACGGGCTATTCCAGACAGGGCCACCCCAGTCTTGGCTCGTGGGTGACCTACGGACTGGGGACGGAGAACCGCAACATGCCGGGATTCGTGGCGATGACGGACGGCCGACCGTCCGGCGGGCGCGCGCTTCACGATTCCGGTTTCCTGCCGCGCAGCCACCAGGCCACGCTGGCGGACGTCAAGCCCGGCAGTCCACCGGTGCCGCACATCGCGGCGCCGGCGTTTCTCAGCCCGGACCAGCAGAGCAGGCAGTTGGACCTGGTGCAGGAGCTGAATCGCCTCCACCGCGGCATGCACCGCACGCAGCCCGAACTCGACGCTCGCATCTCGGCATTCGAAACGGCGTTCCGCATGCAGATGGAGGCGCCGGAGCTCTTCGACATCGGCAATGAGCCGGACTCGGTGAAGGCGCTCTACGGCGACACCGAATTCGGGAGGAAGTGCCTCACGGCGAGACGCATGGTGGAGAGCGGAGTCCGATTCGTGGAGATTCTGGACGGCGCCCAGGGACGGCGGTGGGACGCGCACGGCAACCGCGGCGGGCTTGTCAACAACCACCGCACGAACGCCGCCCGCACCGACCAGGGCATCTCGGCCCTTATCACGGATCTGAAGTCACGCGGTTTGCTGGACGAGACTCTCGTCGTCTGGGCTACGGAGTTCGGTCGCACGCCGATGGAGGAGTCGCGCAAGGAGAAATCCCTCGGCCGCGGCCATCAGCACTTCGGCTTCTCCATGTGGATGGCTGGCGGCGGCGTCAGGCCTGGGATTACCCACGGCGCCACCGACGAGCTCGGAATGCACGCCGTCACGGACCGTGTCTCGCATCACGACCTCCATGCCACCATCCTCCACCTGTTGGGCCTGGACCACAAGCGCCTCACCTTCCGCCACAATAGCCGGGACTTCCGCCTGACCGACGTCTACGGCAATGTTGTACACAAGCTCATTGCCTGATAGGGTCCTTACAAGGCGGTGCTGGCCTGACGATAGTGCCTTGGCTCCCTCCGAAGTTCGTTCACGCCTAAAGAGTTGAGTGGTTTGGAATCAAGCGTTCAATATTGCAACAGAGGGAATGGGAGAAGATGCAGGCACTAGTCCACCTAAATGATTCATGCCTCAGGTTCCAGGATATAATTTACCCTTACAGGATATGTTGGGGGTTTTCTTTTCAGAAGATCGTTGCTCGGGCACGGATTTAACTACGGATTGTGAAGAGCAGCGTCTGAATCCAGACCGCTACATAACCATATCCTCATATCGGTGATCCTGTTGGCTCAACACAGTGCCACTAACTGGACGGGGACGCTCCTTAGGTAGAGCTGTATACGTCGCCAGAACTGAACAAGACTAGCTCGCAGTCGGGGATATCCCTGACTGGGATCCGCCTTGGTGACCAATCGCTATCGAGCATCTCGACATGCCCGCCTGTGTCTCGCAATCGCCGATCCGTCGTCTCGCGGAAGACTGTTTGTGATCGGGCTGTTGGCCAAGTTCGGGGTAGCTCCTGCCACGCGGTGCCTTCGTCGAAAGAGACGAAGACGCCGTGGTTGGTGTCGGTGACGAGCAGGCCGACGCGGTTTTCGGCCTCGGAATCGAGTTGACGCAGGCATCGTCCCGGATCTCGTCACTGACCTCGAACCAGATCCCGCCAAGGTCTTTTGTAGGACTTCCAACGTCTGCTCGTGGTCGGCTAGGCGCTTCAAGATAAAGCCGTAAAGGCACGGCTGGATCGCCGTGATCTCGACAACCAGGTCCTCAGACGCGCCGTACGATTCGTTCTGTTTGGTCATCCGGCCCACATGAAGATATAGCGGCTGCGACTGAAACCTAACATCCCTCTACCGGATATCTTTGTCGGGCAGCTCCATCTGGAGCTGCGGGTCGATCGGCATCTCGTCCGGAACCGCGCCGGTTTCGCGCTCGAGCCTTTCAGAGCTCCGCCTCGAGCTCGGCGAGCTTATCAGCGTACGCCGGGTCATCGATGAGGTTGCGTTTCTCGAGCGGATGGCCGAAGTTGACAGAGGACGCAAGCCTATCCGAAGCGACCAACCAAAGCCCTCTCCACGTGAGGTGCTAATGAGCTGTCGCCGAGTGCTTGAACGGGATTCGTTCAACCGATGGGGCCGGAGCGACGAGTGCTGAAGACCGATCTACGTGTGCTGGCGACCCAAGCGATCATCGACTGATTCACCGAAAAGGGCTAGCGTCTGAGCGTGATGGAGTGGACTTCCATCGCTTGCCCGCCCGGAATATCCTTTGCCCTCAGGGTCAACGGGCCGCGACCTTGGGCGAGTTGAATCTTGCCGATCGTCATCGGACGAAAGTCCTTCGTGACCGACTCTTGCCGCTCGACTCGGTCGTGGTCCGGACCGATCACCGGCGGATCATGCGCTTCGGTGACCTTCGCGCTGACTGTCGCTTCACCGAACGAAAGCTCGATGATCGAGCCTAAGTCGGCTTGCGGGCAAGCGTAGTAGACGGTCGCTTCGTACTCGCCGGCTTCGAGAACGTCGATATCCCAGCTGATGAGGTCGTCGACGCTCCCCCACTCCAAGAAGAACGAGGCGTTGGGAAAACGGTTGCTGCGTATGACCGTCCCTTCCGCGACGCCGTCGCGGGCTGGAAGCAGCGTGAAGGCCTTGTACCCGACCGGGAAGCCGCGGTCGTCTTCGCCGAGCTCAGCGTGGATCTCCGCGGTCATGGCGTCGAGAGCCTTTTTGAGCCGGGCCGCTTCTTCGGGATGTTGGTCGGCGACGTCGGTCCTTTGACCGGGGTCGGCGGCAATGTCGAAGAGCTGACCCTCCGTGTCCATGCGAAAGCGCTGAGTGCGAACGCTCGACGCTCCCTTCCCCGGCCGGAACGAGAAGATCTCGCGGTCAGGCCAATCACCGGCCGAACCGTCCAACAGGGGCTTGACGCTCTTGCCATCCAGAGGTTTCTTGCTGATCAGATCGATCCCGGCAATGTCGGCGAGAGTCGGCAGCAGGTCGATCGCTCCTGCGATCTCGTCGACTCGCAGACCAGCCTCGATGCCATCCGGCCAACGGATCAAGAACGGCACACGAACGCCGCCTTCGTCAATCGAGCCTTTGCGCCCCTTCATGTCCCCATTCCAGCGGACGCCGTTCGGCCCATTGTCGGAAAAGTAAATGAAGATCGTATTTTCTGAAATATCGAGCGAGTCGAGCTTCTCGAAGATCCGGCCGACGTTCCAATCGATGTTCTCGACCATGGCGAGCGCGGCCCGGGTGTGACCGATGCGCTCTTTCTCGGGCTCGCGGTTGTGCATGGCCAGCTCGGCGCCGTCAAACTTCTCGTAGAACCGATCCGGGACCTGCATCGGGGAGTGAGGCGTGTTGTAGGGCAGGTAAGCGAAGAACGGGCGATCCTTGTTCCGCTCGATGAACGCCATCGCGCGCTCGGTGAGGTCGTCGATGATGAAGCCCTTGCCTCGCACCAGCGCGCCGTTGTGATCCATCGGGGCGTCAAAATAGTGCGCCCAATGGCCCGAGGTGAAGCCATAATACTCGTCGAATCCGCGGGAGTTTGGATGGTAAGGGTGCTGCCCGCCGTTGTGCCATTTCCCAAACGCGCCGGTGGCGTATCCGGCGGTCTTGAAGGTCTCGGCGATCGTCGCCTCATCGAGGTCAAGGCGCTCGGAGCCGGCGCTGGTACCGTAGACGCCGCCCCGCGGATAGTAGCGTGCCGTCAGGAACTCCGCACGCGTGGGAGAGCAGACCGGGCAGACGAAGAAACGATCGAACAACGCGCCGTCGCGGGCGAGCGAGTCAATGTTCGGAGTCGAGAGGTTCGTATTCCCGTGGACGCTCAGGTCGCCCCAGCCCTGATCATCAGCGAGAACGATCACGAAGTTGGGAGGACGATCCGCGGACGTATCTTGGTCACTTGACGGGGCGCACGACAACCCGACGCACAAGGCGCTCAAGAGTAGCTTCTTCATGTTGACGATTCTCTAGTCATATCCGGGCGCTGCACTCGATCGAGCTCTACGATTGGCGACAGTTCCTCGCTTTGGCCGGCCGACATTTGAATCACTATCCGGTCTTTGCGGTGCTCGAGTGGGAGAAACGCTAGGCGGATACGCGGTCATCTGGTCAGTGGGGGCGCCTGCAATTCGTTTCGAAGCTGCTCGAGTTCCGCCTGCAACTGCGGAATCACCTCCGCATACTCCGGGTCGTCGTAGAAGTTCCGTCTCTCCTCGGGATCCTCCTGCAAGTCGATCAGCTCCCAAACCGCCGGCCCGCCGTAGCGAGTGTCGTAGTGGTGGATCAGCTTGTAGCGCTCCGTTCGGACTCCATAGTGCGGGACGATCTCATGGCTGTTGGGGTACTCCCAGTAGTGGTAATACATCGACGTCCGCCAGTCGGCCGGCTTAGCCCCACCGAATAGCGGTCGCAGGCTCGCCCCCTGCATGTCGGCGGGAACTTCGACGCCCGCCAGGTCGAGGATCGTCGGGGCATAGTCGACATTGAGCGCGAAGCCATCGACCACTGTTCCCGGCTGGATCATCTTCGGATAGCGCATGACCAGAGGCAATCGAAGCGGCTCCTCGTACATCAGGCGCTTGTCGAACATGAAGTGATCGCCAACGAACATCCCGTTGTCCGACGTGTAGATCACCACCGTGTTCTCCGCGAGCCCCTCCTCGTCGAGGAAGTCGAGCAAGCGCCCGACGTTCTCGTCCACCGCCACCATCACGCGCATGTAGTCCTTCACGTACTGCTGATACATCCAGTCGTTCAGCTCGTCGCCTTGGAGCTCTTCCGGAGGATGGAGCTTGCCGAGGTTGCCCCGACGGTTCCAGCGGCGCAGCAACTCTGGGACGAGGCGTGTGTTCGACGCCTGCACAGCTTCAGCGCGGCCCGACAGGTCATCGTCGAAGGTAGCCGGCTGCGGGATCTGCTCGTCTGAGAAGAGGTCCGCGTGTCGTTTCGCCGGCTGCCATAGACCGTGCGGCGCCTTGTGGTGATAGAGCAGCGCGAAGGGCTTCTCGGGGTCGCGCCCGCGCACCCAGTCGATCGCGAAGTCGGTGATCAGGTCCGTGACGTAGCCTTCATGCTCGACGCGCTCTCCCATTTCGATGAAGGAGGGGTCGTGATAGGCCCCTTGGCCGGGCAGAACTTTCCAATAGTCGAAGCCGGTGGGCTCGGACTTAAGGTGCCACTTGCCGACCATGGCTGTCTGGTAACCCGCCTGTCGCAGCAGCTTAGGAAAGGTCTGCTGCGAGCCGTCGAAGGTATCTAGGTTGCTGCGTTGGCCGTTGATGTGGCTGTACTTGCCGGTTAACAACGTGGCCCGGCTCGGGGCGCAGAGCGAGTTGGTGACGAAGGCGTTCCGAAACAGCGCCCCTTCATGGGCGATGCGGTCGAGGTTGGGCGTAGACGCCCGGCTCGGCCCGTATGCGGACATCATCTGGACGGTGTGATCGTCCGTCATGATGTAGACGAAGTTCGGTCGCGGAGAGGGAGGAGTCGGCGGCGGCGCGCAGGCTCCTAGCAGCAGCGCCGCTTGGACGCAAAGCAGAACGGCTCGCATGCGGGCCACAGTGTAGCAGCGGCGGTCGTAGGGAGTCGTGACGCCGCCCGTCCACCTTGGGGATGTAGTGCCTGCGGACCGGCGGTGCTTGATAGCTGCCGGACAGTATCCGTCCCCGCAGGTCCGCCAAGCGGGCCTCCAGATCCAGTTCATAGTCCGCTGCCGTCACGCCATCGATCCCAGCCGCTGCATCCTTCCGCGTCCGGCGGTACGCCTCCAGCATCCAGTCCTCGTCGATCAGATGGTGCATCGACGTGAACACCCGCTCCGGATGCTCCCTCGCCATCTCGGCTATCCATGCTCGTTTCGTGGACGTGTTTGTGAATCTCAGAGTATCCTCCACCGTTTCCCTCGCGTGGTTCTCCTCATGAGGTGCCCCGCTTCCCTGCAGAGGGTCCCGCCGGACGCGGTTCCCCTCCTTCCCGCCGCCGACACGCGGCGGCCCCAGTACTATCAAGGCACTACGACTCCCTGCCCAGCATCCCTTCGGCTTATTGATTCGCCAGCCGGTACCGTGCACTACCCGTCTCATTTGTGTTCGCCGTAGCGCTCCATCCGTCCCGCAGGCGCTGGACGGTGGCCGGGGCCAGTTAAAGCCGGGCATCCCATTACGGCTGCTCACACTCCGGACTGGACAGGGCTTCCCAGGTTCCCTGACGAGCCATCCCGCGGCTTTGCGACCGTTCTCAGACCCCGGCCGGTCCTTGGCGCCTCGCCCTTGGCGGCGCTTCCGGTGCTACCCCCGGTAATTTCAAAGTGAAGGCACCGACGATATGTATATCGAGGCTCAATCGCGACGCTTCGCCACCCGCTGTCTACGCTTCACGACGCCCGTTGCCGGTCGCCATGCAACACTCGCTACCGGCTGGTGGGCTACACCTTTGCCGGGCGGGAGTCGAACCCGCTGGCTCGCGATGACAGGATTCAGCTCATACGCATCTTCCTATCCAGGGCTTTCCCTGGCGCAAGAAACCTAACAATCCTCTAACGAATATCCTTGTCGGGCAGATCCATCAAAACGCTCGTCTCGCCAGGATCACATCTTCGTAGCGAGATCAGCTGATCGATTCACAACGAAACAATCCCAGCCGTGATCTCACGTTCGTCGTGGACTGGGGCGCCACCGGTCGAGCCGTCGTCACTCAGCGGGTACAGTGAGAACCCCGTTTCCGCTCTTGCTGCGATCTGGCTGGACTTGCAAGTGCTGCGTCGTCAGCTCAACATCGACGCGAGCCGATGCTCCCGCTGGTTCGGATGGTGCTCAACAGCGTGCACTGGGCGGTCGACGAAGCGCCCCCGGAGCCCGACGTCATGATCCCACTTGGCACGTTGAACGTATGGACAGGTGATCGAGACCTAAGCTGCCATCGCGGCCCGCGCCGCGTCAGCGCCGCGAGACCCAGATCGGGCTCGACCAGGCTAGCTCCTCATCCGCCTGCTCGACTCGGACGTAATACCAGTGCTCGCCGGCGGGCGCTTCCAGATCGACAAACTGAAACTCCGCCTCCTGTACTGCGGGCTCGGCCGTGTAGATGTATCCCCCGTCTCGGATCAAACGCACTGCCGAAATATCATCCGTGCCGCGCACGGCGATCTCGAACGGCTCTCCCCCTTCGATCTCGCACTCCTCCCCCATGAAGCAGTTCCCAATCCGAAACTCGAGAACGATGTTGTCGGTCTCCCCGTAGGTGTGGCGGCGTTTGATCGCGTCCCAAATGTCCTGACGTGCCGTCGATGGCGAGTAGACCATCACGTACGAGATATGCGTCGACATATGGTCTGAGCTGGCGATCATGCCGATCTTGTAGCCCTTCTTCTAGGCGTTCCAGACTTGCCCGGCGGATTGCCAGCCGCCGGATTGCCTACCGTCCGGCCCCTTCCAGCGGGGCGCGCCCTCGTGCTCGTTGTTGATGCGATCTCCCTGATAGATCTCGACCACCGTGTCAACGTCCTCGTCGAAAGCATGCCAGTCCGTCCCCATGCCCCTCGACCCGGACGTGTGCGGAATCGCCAATCCCCCCGAGGCCTTGACCTGCTCGTGTAGTAGATGAGTATCGTTGCGAACCGTCCCGCCGTAGCTGTTGGAGTTAAACGTCAACAGCGCGCCGTCGGGCGCATCGGGCAGCATGAACTTCGGGTCAATCGATTGAAAGAACGGAACAAAGGGGTAGTTCCGGTGGGTGTAAATCATCTTGCGATGGCCGTGCGGATTGCCCGGGTTGCGCTCGTCGGCGTAGAATGTCGAGAAACGGTCTGGGAAGTGGTACATGTCGGCCATCTTCTGGGTCATGAAGTTCCAGTATTCGATGACGCCCGCTTGGTGGTCCGTCGAGGCGCCGGAGTCCATTTCTCCGGCGTCGATCATGTAGCGGTAGAACTCCAGCAGCGAGCCGTCGGGCATGCCGCCCTGATCGGGCGACAGCTCGGTATGGGGATGCAGGTCCCCGCGCAGCTCGACGCGATGATTACGCACAACGCGCACGTCGTCGGCGTCATTCGGGTGCGTCGATGGCTTGACGCTGACCTCGGGCAATTCTAGGGTACGGAGCCGAGTCGCTCTGCCCGGACCCGGCGGCGGCGCCGAGCCAGCGACCACTCGAGCGGCATGGCCCTGGCTGCCGAAGGACCAGTCGCGGTTGTCGTGAGGCCAGAACGCCCACAAGCGGCCGTCCGCCGCAGTCAGGCTCGTTCGTGTCGACTTTCGATTCCCGCTCGGAACCAGCGGAATCGGCGACGTCCACTGCTCACCGTCGAGCCGCGTCAGAAAGTTCTCCCAATGAACCCCCGCCCAGTAGGCGCGGCGGCTGTAGCGGCGTTTCAAACTGAGCCAGAGATTGCCGTCCGGGTCAAACCAGAGCAGCGGACGGATGTGCGCCGAATTAGCCTCTTCGAGAGGGTCGTCAAAAGCCAACGGCGCCGGGGCGAGCCAATGCTCTTGGTCGAGAACGGCGATCTCGGTCTCACGGACGCCGGCCAACGGCGCTCCGGGCGAGCGGTCGCAACATAGCTCACCAGGTAGTCGACGCCCTTTGGCGTCAGCTCCTTGCCGGTGAAGAAGTGCATCACATTCCGCTCATCCCAACGCTACTTGGGCCCTAGCGGCTGGCTCAGGTATTCGGAAGAATCATCTGGGAGCAACCAGATGCCGACGTCCATCTTCAGGGATGTAAAGCCCTTCTCGTCCTTGCGTTTGCGCAACCGCTCGGCGAAGACCTTGGGATCTTGCGAGACGTTCGTATCGGCAAATAGACGCACCTTTTCACGGAACTTTCCACTGAGCATCTGGTACGCCGGAACGTTGTACGCTTTGCCCGCCAGGTCCCACAGCGCCATCTCGACTCCGCAGACGCCGCCGCGAACCTCGCCCAATCCCACCAGGACTTGATTTGTGTAGAGCTTGATCAGCGGACAGCGCATCGGCGCATCCTTGACGTGCGCGATGCGCTGTCCGTGATCTTCAGCTCCGACGGTCGCGACATTTACGGAACCGCCTGCGTAGCGGCTTCGAGGTCGCCGTTGGTAACCATGCTGCCGCCGGCCACAGCGCCGCCGGTCGCAGCGGAGCTAAGCGGCCTAGGCCATCTCGAAGCCCGGGACGCTCTCCGCCGTGCTCGTTGCGAACGTTCGATACTCTAGCCCGACACGCTGCAGCATCTGGACGTAGAGGTTCGTCAGCGGGTAGTTGTCCTTGCGGTCGAACGCTAAGTGCTGCCCGTGCTTGAACCCGCCGCCGGCTAGCACGACCGGCATGTTCTTGTTGTCGTGGCTCGAGGCGTTGCCGAGATTCGACGTCAGCAAGACCATCGTCGAATCCAGCAGCGACTTGCCGGCTTCGTCCGTTTCCTTGAGCGAGCGGATGAAGTCCCCCCAGACGGCGAACATGGCTTTTTCCACCAGCGTCAGCTGCGCGATCTTTTCCGGGTCCTTCCCGTGGTGACTCAGTGAGTGACAGCCGAAGGTGACGCCCTGGATGGGCAGGACTGATCCGCCGTCGCCGTTGCCGAACAGCGTGAGGAAGCGCGTCGAGTCCGTCTCGAGTGCCAGCTTGAAGACGCCCAGCATGTTACGCAAGCGGCCCGGCAGGTCGGCCCTGTCCGCGACTTCACGGGGCGGGGCGGCGTCGACCTTGGGCTTTGGCTTCATCGCCCAGGCTTCGTTCGCCGCCATTCGGCCTTCCAAGTCCCGAACGCTGGTGAAGTAGTTGTCGAGCTTTTGCTTGTCGCCCGCGCCGAGCTTGCCTTCCAGCGATTTCGCTTCGGCGTGGACGATGTCCATGATGCTGCGACCTTCGCGCAACCGGTTCGCTTGGCGTTGGCGTTCTTCGGGGGTGTCGTCGATAAACAGCTTTCGGAACAGCTCAATCTCCGACTGTTCCGGCGGAATCATCGCGCCGTTCTCGGTGTAGGAAGCGCTGCTCGTCCCGGTCGGGGAGGCGACGATCGAGGGGAAGCGCGTCTCGCCGCCCAAGTCCTTGGCCATCAACTGGTCGAGCGAGATCGTATTGCGGAAGCTGCCCACGGTGCCCCGCTCGAGGGGGGCGCCCGAGAGAATGCAAGGCTCGGCGAGGTGGCCCGCCTGCACGCCCGGGTGGGAAACTCCCGAAAAGACCGTCAGGTCCGGAATCAAGTCTTTAATCTGCTCGATGTAGACCGACGGCTTGTAACCGCGCCCGGCCTCATCCGGAAACAGGTTCGGCCCGTGGAACCCCAGCGCCCAACCCACTGACACGAAGCGGCGAGGGTTCGGAGCGCTCGCTGTTCGCGCGAATGCCGGCGACATCGCGTCGAGCCAGGGAAGCGCCATCGAGACGCCGACGCCGCGCAAGACCGCACGGCGGGAAACCTTCTTAACTGATGTGAAATTCATGGTTCCTCCTACTTGGATAAGAATGACGGACTTGCGACAACCCCGTAGACCAGGCTCCGCAGGCCGTAGTCGGAATCGGCCGCACTGGCGACGATCCGATCAACCTCGTCCCGGTCGGCGAAGCCGACCTGAGCCCCGGTGCCGTAGACCAGCAACTTTTCCACCACGTTTCGCGCGATCTGTTCGCGGTCCCGGCCTAAGAGCGCTTTCAGCCCGTCGATATCTTCGAACTCAGACCCATTGGCCATTGCGTAGCTGGCGTCGACCGCGGGACCGTCCTTCCAAATCGTCCCCTTCTCGGTCTGGCTGGCCACGACCGGGTAGCGCTCGCGCCAGCGTCCCGTCGGGTCGTAGTTCTCGAGGGCGAATCCCGGCGGGTCGATCTTGGCGTGGCACGATGAGCAGGTTGCGTCGTTGCGATGTTTGGCGAGCTGCTCGCGAATTGTATTGGCTCCGCGGACATCCGGCTCGATCGCCGAGACGTTCGGGGGCGGCGGAGGAACCGGCTTGCCGAGGATCCGCTCCGTTACCCACACGCCGCGCACGACAGGAGACGTATTGGTCCCATTTGCAGTGACTTTCAGGACGCTGCCTTGGGTCAGCACGCCGCCGCGCCGGGCTGCGGCGTCCACACGCTGCAAACCGAGCGCCGGCGGCGCCTCGAGCCCATAGTGCTTGGCCAGGCGGGTGTTCAGGAACATGAAGTCCGAGTCAATGAAGTTCGAGACGCTGAGGTCTTTTGTCAGCAGCTCATCGAAGAAGGTTCGCGTCTCGGAGAGCATTGAGTACTTGAGCACCTCATCGAACTGAGGGAACAGGTCCCGGTCGGGCTGCGTGAAGTCGATGTTCCTCAACTCCAGCCACTGGTCGGTGAAGTTGCGGGTGAACGCCTCGGCGCGTGGATCGGCGAGCATCCGTTCCACCTGTGCGCGCTGCGTTGCGCGGTCGCGTAGCCGGCCCCGGCTGGCCAGGTCGAGCAGCTCCTGGTCAGGGGCCGCGCTCCAGAAGAGATAGCTCAGCCTGGACGCGACGGCGTAGTCGTCGAGTTGGCCCGGAGACTCGGGCAGGTAGAGAAAGTTCAGCGAAACCAGCAGGCCTCGGTAGCCCGCTCGCAGGGCGTCTTGGAAGGAAGCTCCTTGGTCGAGCTTATCGCGCACGAGCGCCAGATAGGGCGCCACTTCCGCCTCGGACGCCGGCCGGCGAAAGGCTCGAGTTGCGAAGGCCTGCAATAGCGCTCTGGCGTCTTCCCTCGGGCTCTTCGAACTGACGGCGCCATCCGCCACCGTCGCTTCCCCAAAGAGCATCCGTTGCGCTTCGGCGGGGGTCGCTCCGGGAAAGACCCGCTCCATCTCGAGTGCATGGATCGCGGCCCCGGCGAGTCCTCGGGCGAATGTCGTCTCGTAAGGATCCCGGCGGATAGGGGCGTAGAGGGGACGTTCGAATGTATAGTCGCCGGGCTGCAACTGCAGCATGTGATTGGCGCGGATCCACACCTCGAACTCAAACTCGCGCGGCTCGGGCGTCAGCTCGAGCGCGTCGATCCAAAACATCGCCGGCGCCTGCGCGTAAGATACGCCCGAACGCAAGGTCGCCCAAACGCGGCCGTCGTTGTCCGGGTGCACCGCCGAAGCCGTCAAGCGAATGCGGTACCAGCCATCCTCCGGGACTTTGGTCTTCGGCATGCGGCCGACGAAGACGAGCCCCGTAGACCAAGTCACCGCGTACTCGCCGCTCGGGTGGGGCATCGGCTGGCGATTGTTGCGCCCCGTGCTCGAGCTCAGGTCTGCGATCGTGAACGTCCGTTGGAACTGCTGCAGGGGCTCGAGCGCTCTCCTGTAAGCGGCGTCGAGCGCCACGTCGGCGGCGTTCAAATACTTTTCGAGAACGAAGTGAGAGATCTGTTGCGAGGTCGCGACGCGATCAAACATCACGTTCGCGGAACGTTCCGGAAGCAAGTGCTGCAGGGGGATGCGAATCCCCAGCAGATCGTGAACGGTGTTCTCGTACTCGACTGGGGTCAGTCGTCTTGCGTGCACCCTACCGACCGCTTCGCGCTCTTCACGTTCGATTGTGACAATCTCGCCTTTCAGCGACGAAAGAAACAACTTGGCCTGCTCCTGGTCCGGATGGGGCATGGCCTTGGGAGGCATCTCGCCGTCTCGGACGCGATCGTGGACACGGATCCAAGTGGCCAAAGCGTCACGATGCTCGCCGCCAAGAGGTAGACTGCTCAAGTCGAGCCCGCCCATCTTGGCCTCCGACGAATGGCAAGCCAGGCAGTTTTCATCGATGAACTGGTCGACTGCTGCGGGGTTCGCGGCGGCCGAGCTAACGGTGAACAGAGTCACAACGAAAAGACACGCGGACCCTGGAAGGTGCAGGGCCGCCGCGAGGCAGGCGGCAAAGTTCGAATGAGACATCTCTAGCCTCCCAGAATCCGGCTTCGGCTCCTTAGCGTTTTGGGGTTGGATCGCCGGCGGCGGAGGCCAATCGAGAGCGCGTCCCCGACCAGCTTTGCTGCAGCTCGAATTGAACACTCCAGACGGTAATGTTGTCGAGGTCCATCGTGCCCCCGCGCAGGCCGCAAAGGCCGAAGCCGTCTCTCTGATCCGCGATGCCCGGATTACGGCCATAGAAAGTCGGGCCGTCCTCAATGGTGATCAAGACTTCCTTGCCCTTGACCTCGCCAAGCACATGGTACCAGTGGCCGGGCTCGAGCCGGAAGTCTGGTTTGGAGTCCAGAACGACGCGATCCCTGAGACCGCCGAAGGTCAGCATCGCGCCATCGGAGAGAAAGCTCACGCGCGCCATGTGGTGGCCGAACTCCAAGAAGGCGCCGATCGGGGTGTACTTGCCGGAGTTGATGCGGAACGAGTACTCGATGATGTAGCCGTCTTCTGCGTAACTCCCAAGTCCCGGTGGAGCTTCATGGGCGAGACGCCCTTCAGGCTCGTCAAAACGAGGAACGCGACGATCAGCCAGTCTTGGTAGCCGACCTTGGATCCCTCCATGACCGTGCCGGTCTTGGTGCTGAAGAACTGTGTGGGGCAAGCCCCCTTTGGAAACAAGAGCCCCCCGAATTCGTGTAGCTAAACGTAGGACAACACCGATCGCTGGTGAGATTGGCTGAGACGGTTGCTGATGGCCCGTACGAGGTCGTCCGGCTACTTTCTGCCATTGCCTCGGAACCAGTAGAAGTCCACTAGGGAAGTTACGGAGTCGAAAATCCCGCTCAAGTGCCGCATCTCCCTCGCGGGTGCACGACGCTATTCTGATTTTCGCCGGGTGGCGTTTTCGCAGGTTTGAAGCGAGCGGGTCGGGTCGATGGACAGGCATCCGTTGAGGATGGTTCGGGCCAAGTGCACAACGCTGCGTGGGCGGGCACGATCAAGCCATGCCCGTTCCAGTCACGATCCGGGGCGTGATGACGAGCGTGCGCGACAAGCTGGCGGCGCGCACAGCTCCTGTCCATGCACACTCTACTTCGAATTGGGCCGATGGAAACAATGGTATTCCGACATTCTGTGAGCGACTCGTGGACCGTCTCCGGGCCAACGGCAGCGGCCAAGTGCTATTCGGCTCCAACTATCCGATGATCGCGCCCACCACGGCGCTGGACGCCTCGACAAACTGGATCTCTCGCCGGCAATTCGGGCGCTCTTCCTCGGCGGGAACGCGCAACGGGTCGATGGCAAAGGGCCATGAGCTTTGCTCAGCGTGGCGCTGCCCTGTAGGCGCCAATGATCTCATATGGCTGAAGTTCGCCAACGAGACACAACTATATAGAGATATAGGAACAGCGAGATCTCAGCCTATAGGCTGTTGTAGTTGAAGCGTAGGCTAGCGGTCCGTGCCGAGGAGCGGGGGGCGTCGCCGCGCCCCGCTCCAATGGCACCGTTCTTGCAGACTTCCCCTAAACTGAGCGGGCGTGGCAGTGATAACCCAGCCCCAACCCCGCGACCGAACTTGGTTGGCCACCATACCGACCCCGATCCTAGCCTGCGTCGCGTCCGCCCTGGTCGCGACTTGCCCGAGCCTTCAGGCCACGGACGCGGATAACGGGTACACGGCCAGTCCCAGCATCGAGATCAGCGGCCATCGAGCCGCCATATGGACCATGCGGTTCGTCCCGCCAGCCGGTCGGTTGGTGCTCACAAGCTCCCGTGATGCCCTGATCGCGTGGCATACAGCCAGGCCCTCAAACGCTCGTCGGCTCTCGGAGAGAAGCCGGCTCGTCGGGCATGCCATATCTCCCGACGGCTCGCGCGTTGCCCTCACGGCGGTCTCCGGGGCCCGAATCCTAGACATCCGCAGTGGTCGGGTGACGCTCGAATTCGACCACGAGTCGCTGCGAGAGATGGGATACCCGGTCTGGTCTCCGGCCGGCAACCGCCTGTCGACGCAGACAAGGACCCACGTGAACATCTGGCATCCCGACACCGGGGAGTTGCTTCGGAGCATCGACCTGGACGGACTGGGTCGGCGGGGTCTCCCACTCCTCGCTTGGTCTCCGAGCGGGGAACAGATCGCAGTTCTTGGCGTTTTTGGAACGCTTCGCGTATACCGCACCGCCGACGGGGAGGTCGAGTTCGAGGCACAGCGGCACGACGGCGTCACGCGAAATCTGGCCTGGTCCTCAGATGGGCGCCTGGTCGCCACGGGAGGAAACGACGGCCTAGTCAACCTTTGGGCCACGTCGGACTGGACGCTTCACCGGAGCCTTCTGAATGAGGGGACGGTACTTCTCGGGGGCCAGTCTCCCGTGGATTCGATGGCGTTCTCGAAGGATGGCGATCGGATTGCGGTCAGCGTCCCCGCCTCCACGATCCGGGTCTGGTCCACGTCGAGCGGCGAGGAACTCGCCCGCTGGTCGGTTGAGCCAGAAGTCCCCTACATACCCCACTACGGCCAAGTTGTGTCAATGGCATTCTCGCCGAATGGTCGTTTCCTGGTAACGGGAGGCCTAGATGCCACGGCAAAAGTATGGGATGTGGAGAATGGGGCGCAGGCAGCGGAACATCGCAGCTTCCGGTGGGCCGTAGAGGCCGTCGCGTGGTCTCAGGACGGTATGCGGTACGGTGCGGCCAGTTCGGACGGAAGTGTCCGGATTTGGGACAGCGCGTCCCACGCCGAAATCTCTCATTTCCAGGGCCACGATCGGGGCAGTGTGGTCTCGCTCTCGTACGCGACGGGGGTGGCGCGTGTCGCATCTGCCGGCGGGGATGGAACGGTCCGCATCTGGCAGACGGGGACCGGGTATCCGCTGTTCGAGATTGAGCGCTTCGACGGAGTGCCTTGGGAGTTCGGCGGATCGCCCCTGCCACCCCAGGCTGTCTCGTACTCTCCGGAGTCGAACAAGATCGCCATTCTGTTCGGCCGGGTCAGCGGTGAACTGCAGATTAGGGACGTCACGTCGGAAGTGTCGCCACCCGCCTTCGTTGGGAGAGACGCTAACTCATTCGCTTGGTCCCCGGGCGGGCAGCAGTTGGCGGTCGCGGGCTCGAATGGCCTATGTGTCGTGGACGCCCAAGACCCCCTCGGCCGACCGATCTGGCTCAGTGAACGGGGATCGAGCGACGAGTGGATTTCCCACGTCTCTTGGTCTGGCGATGGAGAGCGTGTTCTGAGCGCTTCCGAGAATGGAGCGACAGCGTGGGACTGGAAAAC
Source organism: Bryobacterales bacterium (assembly GCA_965203925.1). Lineage (GTDB taxonomy): Bacteria > Acidobacteriota > Terriglobia > Bryobacterales > UBA6623 > VXMF01. The sequence goes on along the minus strand of OZ241924.1, from coordinate 4,920,352 downwards.
AGGCTCGGTGGTCACGGCCGTTCGCCCTCTGGGTGGATCCCAATATGTCGAGGAGTCCGCCGATGGCTCTAAGCTGCTCACCGAGAGCAGCCGTTCCCGAGCACCGGTGGTACAGATCTGGGACATTCCGACGGAGTCCGAGGTGGTCAAAGTCGAGGCAAACAGAGGAGAACGACTGGAGGCTCGCTTCGTGGCTTCAGGCAGTCGGTTCGTTTTGCGAAGGCTGCGATCTCGACCTCCTGAACTTGCGCCTTGGATTTGGGACTCCAGCACAGGTCAGCGGTTGTTCGCACTCGAAGGCCACTCAGCCCCAGTGGCGGCTATGGCCGTGTCGGTCGACGGCCACCTGATAGCCACAGTTGCATTCGATCGGGAGATACGGGTCTGGAGCGCCGCTAGCGGAAGGGCAGTCGCGGCGATGTCCACAGGGCTGGCCAGTGTTCGGGGGCTGGCGTTCGGGCCCGGCAATGGAGAGGTTGCCGCTTTCGGCAATGGAGGCGCCCAGACGTGGACTCTCCAAGCGCCGCCCTCAATTGGGACTCGGTAGCAGGTCGCATTCTCCTCACCGGGCCGTTGGCCTTGACCAAGGGAGAATGAAGACTTGGTGGACATGCCGTTTCTTCAACAGCTTGGAGCGTGGATAGCGGGCGCCGCCGCCTTCTTGGGGCCTTGGGGTGTTTTTCTCATTGCCTTGGCCGACAGCGCTCTCGTGCCGATGCCGCAGGGAGTCGACACGCTCCTGATCGCGCAGGCGATCGCCACCCCCGAGACCGCCTATCTGGGGGCGGCTCTCGGGACGGCTGGATCGCTTCTTGGAAGCCTCGTCCTGTACGGCGTAGCACGCGGGGCCGGAAAGTCAGTCCTGGAGCGCCGCCTCTCGGAGCATGGGGTGCGAAAGCTGCGGAGGACCATGGGCCAGTGGGGCGCCGCCGCGCTCGTACCGGTCACCATGATTCCCCTGCCGCTTCCGATGAAGCCGGTCGTGTTGGCAGCCGGTGCCTTCCAAATGCCGGTGCCTTCTTTCTGCGCCGCAATCGCAGGTGCTCGTGTCGTGCGGTACTTTGGCCAAGTGCTCTTGGCCCGTCGGTATGGATCGGACGTGGTGTCGCTGGCCGCACAGCACGCGCATCTGGCATTGGCCACACTCGTCGCGCTTGGAGCGGGCCTAATCGCCGTCCACTTCCTCTCCAACCGGTGGCTCAATCGCTGACCGGGAGAATGGCGGAGAACTTGCCGGTCAGGGGTTCGGGGGCAGCATCGGCAAGTCGCTCGGCAGGGAGAACACGCTAGCGCTCAGCGGCCTATTCGCCTCGTAGCTGTCGGCATACAGTTCGAAGACGCGGTCCCCGTCCCGCTCGCGCCGGATGATCCACGGCAGCAGGCAATCTCCCACCGGCTTGTACCGGCCGAACAAGGACTTTTCCTCGTAGGGAACGCGAGTCTTTCTGTCCCTCCGGAGGTACTGCTGCTGGATCGGCAGGCCGTCGGCCTTCCTCAGGAACACAGTGATCGCGTCCCCAGCCGCATCCACGATGTCGACCGCGTCGCAGGGAACGTTGTCAATGATCTCGGTCCCTTGGTGATAGAAGTACAGGCCTGGCTCGTCGAGCCGATAGCGGAAGAAGTAGAAGATGTCCCTGCGGCTCTCCTGACGGTAGCGGGCCACGTAGTCGTCGTGTTCGGGCACGACTCCCCTGTAGGTGACCTCGTAGACGGCCCCGTTCAGGAAGAGCGCATAGTAGTCGCCCTTTTCCGTGTAGACTTCGCGGCGCTTCACGGGGAGCCAGTCTGGCTCCGCATCGGCCCGCAGCCGCTCGTAGCGGTCGTAGATCGTGATGCGCGCCGTCCCCCTTACCTGACGGTTGTAGAAGGAATACGCGCGACCGGCCCGGACTTGGGTCTGGATCGCGAGGAAGGCCTCTCCGCCAATGGTCGAGAACGCCGACCGGACCAAGCTCTCGCCCTTCTGCTGCCGGGTCTGCGCCCGCAGTCCGCACGCTCCCAGCAGGCCGATCGTCAGGTACCTTCGACTGATCATGTCCCGCGCAGCCTCCCCCCTGTCATAGCGCTACCATTCTATGGCTGGCCGCCCGTTCGGCCGGCAGCGGCCGGCCGGCGACGGGGTCTCGATGCAACCAGCGACCGACAAGAGTCTGGACCGGGCACTGGCTAGCCTCGGCCGTTTCGTGAAGGCCGACGCCCTGCGAAGCATTCGGCGAGTTTGGAGCGAGCTGCCGGACCCGCAGGTCGCGCTGGACCGTCTGCTCGAGCTGTTTAGGCGGGCCCCACGAGGGGCGCTCCCGGCCAACTTCGGCGGCCGGACGGTGCACGCCGCTCTGACGGTCTTCAGTAACAGCCGCTACCTGTCGGACATGCTCCTGGGCCGGCCCAATCTGTTGTCGTGGGTGCTGGAACCGTCGCGTCTTGAACGTCCGGCAGTGGCTGGAGAGCTGCGGTCCGAGATTGGCTGCTTCTCGCTAGAGGCAACGGACGAGGACGTGGCAGCAGAACTGGCGCGGATCAAGCGCGAGCAAATGCTGCGCATTGCCGTACGGGACCTGCTGGGCTTTGCCCAACTCGCGGAGACCACGGCCGAACTGTCGAACCTCGCCGACGTCATCATCCAAGCCGGTCACGACCATGTGCGCGATCGGCTCGTGCGCCGGTTCGGACGGCCGCTAGTCCAGAGCGAGTCGGCCAACATTCTCTGCGACTTTGTCGTTCTGGCGCTCGGAAAGCTGGGCGGCACTGAGCTGAACTACAGTTCGGACGTCGATCTGATGTACATCCACACGGGGGACGGCAAGACGCAAGGACCAGTAGTTACCACCAACCGCGATTTCGTGGATCGGCTTGCCAAGCGGCTGACAAACCTACTGTCGATGACGACTCCCGAGGGATTCAACTACAGGATCGACCTTCGGCTTCGCCCCGAAGGGAGCGCGGGGGAGCTTGTGATCCCAGTGTCCTCTGCCGCGCACTACTACTTCCACCGAGCACGGGACTGGGAACTCCAGATGCTGCTCAAGGCACGCCCGGTGGCGGGAGACCATGGACTCGGGCGCCGGCTGCTGGAGGTTGTGACTCCTAGGATCTACCGGACCACGACCGACTTCACGCAGATCGAAAAGCTGGCTCAGACGCGAGACAGGATTCAGAAGGCCCGCCGACCCCGCAGCCCCTTGGCGATGGACGTGAAGCTGGACCCGGGCGGCATTCGCGACATCGAGTTTCTGGTGCAGTGCTTGCAGCGACTCTACGGGGGGCAAGACCGCTTCCTCCGCAGCGGTGGGACCATGTACGCTCTGCACCGGCTCCGGGAAAAGGGCTATTTGGAGGACGGCGATTACAGCCGCTTGTTCCAGTCCTACAGCTTCCTCCGGAAGATTGAGCACCGGCTGCAGATGGCCAACAACTCGCAGACGCACCAGCTGCCCGTAAGTGACGAGGCGGCCACTCGAGTGGCAGTGCAGATCGGCATCCGTCGAGGCAAGCAGGCGCCGGATGAGTTCCGGGCCCGCGTCACGGAATGCTGCCGCTCGGTCAGCGAGATCTACGACCGCGTCATCCGCGGACAGCAGGAGTCGCCGGAAGTCCAGTATTCGACGAGACGTTTGGCGGTCCCTGCCAGCGACCGAAGCGACAGCAATACGCCCTCACCTGTCGCGTCGTCGGTCTGGCGCGTCCATTTGCCACGCATTAGCCAACGGTCGGAATCTCTCGCCGAGCGCTTCGAGGCGGTCCAACTGAGGTGGGGGAACCGTTCGCTGGAGCACTTTCTGGATCGGCTCCTCAAGGTTCCCGAGGCCTTGGACCTGCTTTCGGAAAATCCCGGGCTCGTTCCTCGGGTCGCCCACCTGATGGAGTACAGCAATCACTTTGGGGGCTACTTGGTGCGCTTTCCGAAGGACCTGAAGGCGCTCCTCGACGACGCCCGGCTGTCATCCGAGCCGCCTGGCCGGGTCGTCGAGAGGATTCTTGCCGGGAATGAAGATCCCGACGAATCTGCTGCCGAACTGCGCAAGCTCTATCGCAAGCGCATGCTGTGCATCCAGACCAGGAGCATCTGCGACGGAGAGGACGTCTTCGACACGCTGGCACAGTCGAGCGACCTCGCTGATGCGATCCTGCGTGGCGCTCACGCGCTGGCGTTGCATGAGGCGGCCCCGTCGGATGCCGTTGAGGACTCGCCCGGCTCCCTGCTGAGAGTCATAGCGCTCGGCCGCCTCGGCATGCGGGAGTTCGACTTTGGGTCGGATGCCGATGTCGTCTTCGTCATCCCAGACAGCCAAGCCCACAACCTCCAGACGTGGACCCACGTGGCCAACCGATTCATCGACATCGTCAGTAGCTACACGGTCGACGGTCAGATGTTTCCCATCGACGCTCGTCTGCGTCCGCTTGGGCGCGACGGGAATCTGGTCCAGACCGAAGGACAGTTCCTCGCATATTTTGCAGACCGTGCGGAATCGTGGGAGGTCATCACCTACATGAAGGCCCGGCACGTGGCAGGGGACGGTGCACGCGGCCGGGAGTTTCTCGCGGACCTGCAGGGGGCCATCTGGCGGCGGTTCTCCCACTTGGACGGCTTCGCCTCGCTGCTGCTGAAAATGCGCGGGCGCCTCGAAGCCGAGCAGGGAACTGTCAAGCCGCTCAGGTCCGGGCCCGGAGGCTACTACGACATCGACTTCCTGCTGCTGTACTGGCGCCTGCGGCATGCCGGATCCTTCTACGAGTCGCTCAATACGCCAGAACGCGTCGAGATCATCCGCCAAACGGATCCGGCCTTCGACGACCGCCTCGACACACTGCTCGACGGGGCACGTGTGCTGCGCGCCATCGACCACGGCACGCGGGTTTTTGCGGGCAGTTCCGCGCACGCACTTCCCCCCACGGCTTGGCACCGTGAACTTCTCGGAGAGCTCGTGGCAAGGTGGCTCCCTGGTTCCGTCGCCGGACGGCCATTGGAAGAGGTCGTCGCGGCCACGCGACGAGACGTGAGGCGGGTGTTCGGACAGGGATTCGCCGGAGTGGCCTGATGGCGTCGACGGGACGGGACTTGTCGCACGACCGTTGCGGCTGTCGGTGGTTTCGGTCATGCCGGCCTTCGAATGTGCTAGTACAATGGCCGGGATATGAGAGCATTGCAGCTTGCGGCGCTAGTGTCCGCATTGGCCCTAAGCCCGATCGTGGCCGGAGAAGACGGCTGGGTCGCACTCTGGGACGGATCAACATTCGACGGCTGGAAGGTCTCGACCGAGAATCCGGACACCTTCCAGATATCGGACGGCGCTATCGTGGCCCGAGGGCCACGCGCCCACCTTTTCTACGCCGGCGCGGTTGAGGGCGCGGACTTCCGCAACTTTGAGTTGAAGGTCGACGTCCTAGCCAAGAACAACTCGAATGGTGGTATCTACTTCCACACTGTCTATCAGGAAGAAGGATGGCCGCAAAAGGGGTTTGAGGTCCAGGTCAACAACACTTACGCGCGCGACCCCCGCAAGTCGGGGAGCCTTTACGCAGTCCTGGACAACCTGATCGTTCCAGCGAACGATGACGAGTGGTTCACAGAGCACATCATTGTCCGCGACAAGAGCGTCAAGGTGTACATCAACAGCGATCTCGTCACGAACTGGGTCCAGCCCGATGACTGGGACGGGTTGCAACCGCTCTCGAGCGGCCGCGGCCAGAACTTCCCGCTGAGGAAGCTGTCGAGCGGGACAATCGCGCTGCAGGGACACGATCCCGGAAGCACCGTGATGTACAAGAACATCCGCATCAAGGTCTTGGACTGAGCGCACGGCCCGGCCCGACGAACCGCGGGCAGACTGGCATATGGACTTCGCACAAGAAGTCAAGGCGGCGGCTGACATCGTCAGCGTCGTCGGGGCGAATGTGCGCCTTCGAAGGCAGGGTGGTCAGCGCTACGTAGGGCTGTGCCCGTTCCACCGCGAGAAGACCCCGTCTTTTTCGGTCCACGGAGGAATGCAGATCTACAAGTGCTTCGGGTGCGGCAAGAGCGGGGATGTGTTCACTTTCCTGATGGAGCTGCAGGGCATGAGCTTCCGGGAGGCGCTACAGACACTCGCGGAGGAGCAGGGCCGGCAGATGCCGCGCAGGGGATCGGGGCCAAGGGCTGACGCGGCAGCCAAGAAGCGCGAGGCCCTGCTGAGGATCCACGAGATTACTCAAGCCTTCTTCGCGGCACAACTGCGGGGCGCTCGGGGGTCCTCGGCACTGCGCTACTTCCACTCTCGCGGGCTCGACGACCGAGACTTCGATGAGTTCGAGTTGGGATATGCCCCCGGCGGCGGCGAACTGATGCGCCACCTCAGGACCAAGAAGCTCCCTCGAAGCCATGTCGTGGATTCGGGCATCGTTGGCAAGTCTGACCATAGCGACGGGTTCTACGAGCGATTCCGAGACCGGGTGATCTTTCCGATCCATTCCGACGCGGGCAAGCTCATCGCGTTCGCTGGGCGGAGCCGGCGGGCCGGCCAGCAGCCCAAGTACCTCAATTCCCCCGAGACCCCGATCTACCGCAAGAACTCCGTGCTGTACAACCTGCACCGAGCGCGCAGCGCCATGCGGCAGGCCGGATACGCTGTGCTCGTCGAGGGTTACATGGACGTGATCGGTGTTTGGAAGGCAGGTATCCGCAATGCAGTTGCGGCGTGCGGCACTGCCTTGACCCCCGCACAGGTAGGTCTGATCCGCCGACATTGCGACACGGTCGTGGTCAACTTCGACTCCGACGAGGCTGGCCAAGCCGCCGCCGAGAGGTCTGTGCAAATGCTCCTGCGCGAAGGAATGCAGGTGCGGGTCCTTGAGCTGCCGGACGGGACTGATCCGGATGAGTACTGCATGCGGCACGGGGGCGACTCGTACCGCCGCCAGTTGGATGGGGCCCCTCGCTACTTCGCCTGGCTATTGGAACGCGCCGCGAAGAAGTTCAATGTCCGAAGCGCCGACGGCCGGAGAGCGGCCTTCGAGAGCTTGCTGAAATCGGTCGTACTGCTTCCGGATGAGGTTCAGCGGGTGACCACTACAACCGAACTCGCGGCGCACATCGGTCTGCCGGAGGGCGTCGCGCTGCGCAGGCTGCGGAGCTTCAAGGCGGCGAGGTCACACCGAAGCAGACGGCCGCAGAAACACTCCGACGGCCTCTCTCCGAGCGAGAGACTCCTGATCCTACTATTCCTGCAAGACGAGGAGGCGCGCGCCGAACTGCTGGAGCCCGCTTGCGAGATCGCGTCGGGAGGCTTGCCCAGTCGCCACATCCTCAAGGCGATGCTGCTGGCAGAAAGGTCCGACGACCCCTTTCGCAGCGAGGCTGCAGCCGCCCGCCTTGAGGAGGAAGAGCGGGAGAGGCTGATGCAGGTCGCATTCGCGGCGGATAGCCCGAAACTCAGCGTAGACGGGGGAAGTGAGTTGCTTGACGCCCTCCTGACGCAACTGCGGAAGATGCAGTACGAAGACTTGCTGCGGGAGCTCGGCCGTCGGTCGTCCACCAAAAACCTCGCGGATCTGGCGGATCTGGTCAGCAAGAAAGCCGAGCTTGAGAGAAAGCTAGGGCTGGTCACCGGGACTGGTGGATGACCCAGCGTCGCCGCTCGACACTGCCGCCGGTCGGGTGCCTTTGGCTGTCTCGAGTTTGCGCAACAGCCGCCGCTGGCGGTGCTGCAACTCGTCGGATGGCTCATCTCGCATTGCGCAGCGGGTCAGGTCGAGCGCCTTCCTGAAGTCCTTCTCGAGGTGCTCGTAGTGCTTTGCGAGTTCAACCCAAGCGGCTGGGCGCCGAGTTGCGCTGAGTTGGGCCATCTCCCCCAGCATGCGCACCTTCGCCCTGTGGCGTCCCAGCCGTCTCGCGTGCTTCGCTGACTCCCACAGGGCATCGCCCAAGGTCCGGCGAGGCAGGCCAGCGCGGATCGCCTTGGTGTAGAGATCGGCGGCGAGTTCGTCCTGCCTCAGCATGCCGACCCAGCGGGCGAGCGAGAAGAGGTCCTCGCCGTGGCGCAGCGGAGCCTGTCGGGGCTTGCTGAGGCAAATCAGCAGAATCGACGAAATGCAGGCCAAAGAGACGATGTCGAGCCTGTTGTGGTGGAAGACGGGCGCTAGGCCGCTGGGCTCTCTCGACCTGAGGTACTCGAAGAAGCGGGCAGGAATGAGGGAACCGGGGATGTCACCTCGGCGGGTGAATCCGAGAATGCTCGCCTCAAGGGCGGTGAGCCGGCAACTCCGCAGCCGCTTCTTCCACAGCCTTCGCGCTGGGTGAAGCACGTCGAAGTGGTCCATTTCCTCGAAAGGGTTGGGCTGGCGCTTAAGGCGGAAGCGCGCCTCCAGCAGGGGCAGGTCGAACGTCTTGCCGTTGAAAGAAACGACTGTGTCGTAAGCCGACAAGTGCTCGGCCAATGCCCGGAGCATGGCAGGTTCCTCGTCGAAGTCGCGCATGAAGAACAGTCGCGTCCGGAATCCACCGTCCTCGATCGCACCTGTGCCAATCAGGAAGGGACAAGTGCCGGTTCCTCCAGCGAGACCGGTCGTCTCTGTGTCCAGAAAGACCCATCGCCGGGGATCGGACGGCGAGACTGTCCGGTTCGACGCGATTTCGACCGCGGCGGTCGGCATGTCCTGTAGCTGCGCGATCCTCACCTTTCCGTGAGGGCTGCCATTCTCGAAGAGTTGCTCTTGGAGCAAGAAGCTGCCCGAGCCGCCGAATTGGCTGGTTGGTTCGAGAATGTCGACTGGAACCGTGGCCGGACGCCGCCGAGCCGGTCTGCGTGGCGATTCTCCCCTGCGGCGACGCCCACCCGAGCGGCCGATGCGCTTGCGCAAGGCCTCGATGTCAAGCATGAGCGGCCGCGGAACTACCGCCTCCCAGCGCCTTGCTGCGGTCGTCGTCCGCACTAGGACCCGAATGCTCGGCAAGTGATGCGGACAAGTCTTTGGCAACCTGTTTGGCCATGGCGTCCAGTTCCCCGGGAGCACCGACGCACCTCGGACAGCCCGACCTGCAAGGGCACTCCGCCAAGAGATCCCCAGCTCTGACAGCAAGGTTCTCCCGAAGACGAAACGCCGGTCCGCTCTGGCCGATGCCGCCCGGATAGTTGTCGAACAGGAAGATCTCGGGCTCCAAAGGATCGTCGGCAGAGGAGTGCGAGCTGCGCGACGACACGCCGATGTCCCGCGGATCGCACATCAGCGTCACGGCTGTTACGGTACGCAGGACGTTTCCCAGTCCGATCAGGCCGTCGCGCGTCTCAGTCTTGGAGTAGTGCAGCGACGACAGGAACCTGTCCGGGAAGCGCAGCCAGAAAGCGGTAGTGTGCATCTCCTGCTCGGGCATCGACAGAGTTCCAGAGCCCACGTTCTCGTTCGTGTGGAAGCGTATCTTCTTGAATCCAACCACCCGCCGGGTGATCCGCACCTCGCCGTTCCGCGCGGCGGCGCACCCCAAGTGCTCATCGTCGAAGACCTCTAGTGGCTCTACTCTCACATACTCGATCGCATCGGTGTAGTAGTCGCACGCCACCGGCGTCACATACGCCTTGCGCTCTTCGTACTCGAAGCGATCGACATGGTACAGACGGGCGTCATGCATGTAGATCGCCTTCTCGTGCAGAGTCGTCAGGGCCGCCGTGAACGCAACCTCGCCGATCACGCGGGCACCTCCTGCCGGATCCACGACCACAAAGTTGTCGCTTGTGACCTTGCGCAGGCTGATCGCATCGGCCGGATAGGCTTCGGAGGTCCAGTGCCACGCACCACCTGCGTGGTGCACGACGCCGACCTCCTCAAGGAACTCGCAGAGTTCCCCTGCAGGGTGCGGTCCGAAGTCTTCTTCGTCCTGGACCGGGAGTTCGAAGGCCGCGCACTTGAGGTGATTCACCAAGATCTCCAAGTTGTCCGGGTTGATGTGCGCGTGTTCCGGCGATGCGTCGAAGAAGAACTCGGGATGCCCCACCACGTATTGGTCCAGAGGAGCGGACGAGGCGACGAGGACGGCTACTGAGACATCGCTGCGGCGACCGGCCCGGCCCGAGCGCTGCCATGTGGAGGAGACCGACCCGGGATAGCCCGCGAGCACAACAGCGTCCAGAGATCCAACGTCAATGCCCAGTTCGAGGGCATTGGTCGAAACGACTCCCAGAAGCTCGCCGGTCCGGAGCTGACGCTCGATCTCGCGCCGCTGCCGGGGCAGGTAACCGCCGCGGTAGCCCCTCACAGGCGGTGGCTGGCCAGAGCGCCGGCGCACACGCTCCTTGAGGTACTTCGTCAGGATTTCCGTCACCAGCCGGCTGTTGGCGAACACGAGCGTTTGCCGCTGGCTGTCCAGGAACATCCTGGCGACGCGGTACGCCTCGTTCACGTAGCTTCTGCGGATGCCCAGAGATTCGTTGACAATCGGCGGATTGTAGAAGACGAAGTGCTTCTCACCGCACGGAGCCCCGTTGTCGTCAACAACCGTGAACCGTTCCTCGGTAACGGCCTCGGCATGCTCCTTGGGGTTGGCGATGGTCGCCGAACAGCACACGAAGCGCGGTCGGGACCCGTAGAACGCGGCGATGCGTTTGAGTCGTCGCAGGACGTTCGCCAGATGGCTGCCGAAGACCCCTCGATAGGCATGCAGCTCATCAATCACTATGAAGTTGAGCTGCTCAAAGAAGCGCGCCCAGCGGGTGTGGTGGGGAAGCACGCCGGCGTGCAGCATGTCGGGATTGCTGAACACCACATTCGCGCGCCTGCGCACTGCCCCCCTAGCGTCGGACGGCGTGTCCCCGTCATAGGTATGCGCCCGGACATCGGGGCCCAAGGACCGGCCGATCTGGTTGAACTCTTCCAGCTGGTCCTCGGCCAGCGCCTTCGTGGGAAACAGGTATAGGGAGCACTTGGAGGGATCCGCCGCGAGGTCGTTGAGGACCGGGAGGTTGTAGCACAGCGATTTGCCGCTGGCCGTGGGAGTGACGACAACCACATTGCGACCGGCCTTGATATGCGCGAGGCTCTGGGCCTGGTGCACGTACAAGCGAGTGATGCCCCGAGGGGCCAGCGCGGACCGAAGGCGCGGGTCGACGTCCGGCGGGAACGCTTCGAAGCGCGCATCCCGGGCCCGCTGGGTGCGCATCGCGGCCACAGGTGAGCCGGGCGTGGCCTCACGGGACTTGAAATCCGCCACGACAGCTTCAATCGACGTTCGGCCGCTCGAGAGCTGTCCCGCGATCTTGGTCAAGGCGGCAGTCCCGCCTCCGGCAACCGCCAGTGAGGGGTCCGCGGCATCACTCATAGTTTCGGTAGCCTTTCATATGGATCCGCACACTCCACCATGTTTATTTCCCATATGATCGCAAGTCCTGCAATGCTGGTCAAGAGGGAGTTCCTATTGCGTCGAGTGGCTGGGACCGCAAGGGACTGTCGTCAGGCACAAGGATGGCACGTACCGCTCGCGGCGGCCCCATCATGAAGCACTCGCCGGACGAAGCAGAGCGTTCACCGGGCGGCGACTCGCCCGGACCTAGGGCAGAAGCCTTGAAATGCCCAATGCACGCGATGTTGCCTTTACCCTCGGCAGTTGCCTCGGAGACAGCCCGGAGTGTGGGACGATGCTAGTCCACAATGGCTGAAGAATGCACCAGGACCACGACTCTGCCCCGCACGGCTGGCCACCGGCAGTGGCCAAGACTCGTTGCCGGACTGGCCAGCGGCACGCTTCTCGCAGTTGCGGTCTGGCCAACCACCGCATCAGGATCGGCATACAAGGTCACGTTCGCCGTCAAGAACGCAACACACGGCCAAGTTTGGAATGGCGGAGTCCCCGATCGCGGCACGCTGAGGGGCATGCTGGGATGGCACATCCACGATGACGATCGGCTGAGGCAGCCGGACCGGTGGGACGTAGTCACGCAGTCTGTAGGAGGGAATGTTGCCAGTCCGGGCATCATACTGTCCCTTATCGGACCGGAGTCAAGGCCGTTCACGTTCTTCACCCGAAGGGGGGACACAACATTCGTTCCAGGAGATTTGCCCTACGGAACACTCCTTCTGCCTCCAGAGCTTCGCGGAGACGTCGCGATTGAGCGGGTCCCCGACGCACTGAGGGTTTCGTCGTCAGAGAGTGAGAACGATTCGCCGGCGCTGCTCCAAACAAGGGCCGGCGAGTTCTGGCTTGCCTGGGTAGCTTACAAGACGGTTGGGAAGGACGGAGATTACCTGGAAGGGGCTGACCAAGTGATGGTCGCGAATAGCCCGGACGGCCGAAGCTGGTCCAAGCCCTCGCCCGTCACTGCGCCGGGAGATCATTTTCGCGTCAAGCTGGCTGAGGACGCCGCCGGGCAGGTCTGGTGCGTGTACGGACTCCAGCGAGTACTCGGCTCGGGGAACTTTGACATCTTCGCCCGCCGCTCCGATGGAGACGGCTGGTCACCGCCAGTGCAGATCAGCTCCGATCCGCGTCCAGATGCCTTCCACGACGTGGCGGCCGCGCCGGACGGGGCGGTCTACGTGGTCTGGGCGGGATTTCGCGACCCACCCGGGTCTGGCCTGCCTCAGAGCGACATTCTCGTCCGACACTTCGACGGGAAGGAGTGGGGGCCGGAGCGCAACATCACCGCCTCACCCGAGGACGACTGGGAGCCGTCAGTGGCGGTCGACCCCTCCGGCGGTGCCTGGGTTGCTTGGGACGCGTACCGCTCGAACGGCTTCGACCTAATGCTGAGGCGAGTGGCCCAAGACGGCGCCGGCAGCACGATGGAGGTCTCGGCAACGCCGTTTGCCGAAATGAGAGCAGACGTGGCCGTGGATCGGTCGGGCCGGGTCTGGGTCGCCTGGGAAGAGGGCCAAGAGAATTGGGGCAAGGACTTCGGCTACGCGAATCCGCTGCACGGCATCCGGCTCAAGCAGGGGCAACGGATCTATGACCCCAGAAATGCCCGGACACCTCGCATCGCCGTGTTCGAAGATGGACGCTGGCACCAGCCGTCACGGTCTCCGACCGTCAACGCGGCACCCTACCTCAATGGAAGGCTGTTCCAGAACCCGAGGCTCGCCAAGGACGGGGACGGCAACGTGTGGGTCCTGCTGCGCCACCAATGGCGTGGATCAGGCCGCCACGCAGGGCACTTGTTCGACATCTACGCCACGACGTGGGCCGGAGGGGACTGGATCGTGCCAGTGCTGCTGACGGCAAGCACGGGGCGGATCGACACCATGTCCGCCACTGCCCCTGCGACACGGGGCTCGCTGGTCGCAGCTGTTGTCGGGGACGGTCGCCGACTGCCCGTCGGCTTGCCCCGGCGACACCATGTTTCCGTCATGACGATCGACGGGCGGGACATTCCGGGTGAGCGCGGCATTCCCGATCTTGAGCCGTTTCGGCCAAGCGCGGCGGATTCCTACATTCCGACGCATGACGACGAGGATGCCGATGTAGCCCGGATCCGCGAGCATCGGATAGAGCTTGCCGGTCGGGTCTGGAAGATTGTCCGCGGTGATCTGCACCGGCACACGGAGACCTCGATGGACGGTGCCATCGACGGCTCGCTGGTGGACGCTTACCGCTACGCGCTCAATGCCGCGCAGCTCGACTTCCTCGGAGTGTCGGACCACAACTACGGCCAGTGGCTTGACACGGACGAGCCGGAAGACCCCCAGTCCGACAACGAATTCCAGTTCTGGCGAGCACAGAAGCACGCGGACTTGTTCTATGTGCCGGGCAGGTTCACGCCACTGTACGGCTACGAGCGGACACCCAACTTTCCCTTGGGGCACCGCAACGTATTCCATGCGCAACGCGGCGTGTTCAGCCTCAAAGTCCCCCGTCTGCACGTGCGAGAGCGACCGGAGTTGATCGACGCCGATCCTCCTCGCCTGTGGGCCTACTTGCGGCGTACAAGGGGAATTGGAATCCCGCACACCACTGCGACCACCATGGGAACGGACTGGTCACGTCGCGACGACGAAGTGATCCCAGTGACCGAGATCTATCAGGGGGACCGCAATGCGTACGAGGCAGAGGGCGCTCCCAGAAGTGCGATCCCAAGCTCCCCCGGAAGGGGCCAGGCAGGCTTGGCGCCGCACCAGCGGGGCTTGGTGCAGAATGCGCTCGGGGTCGGTTACCGGATGGGATTCATCGCCTCGAGCGACCACTACTCGACCCACATTTCGTATGCCAACCTCATCGTTCCCGATCGCGTCACGACCCGCCAAGACCTGATGGACGCGTTTCGGAATCGCCGGACTTACGCTTCCTCCGACAACATCGTGGTTGAGTTCCACACGGCGGCTGCCCACCAGGGAGCGGCTGTGACGGCAGCTGGACCACCGGAGTTCACCGCGCGGGTGCAAGGCACTGCCCCAATCCTTCGCATCGAGGTGATAAAGAACAATCGCATCGTCTACAGGCAAGATGGCCGAGGATCGCGGGACGTAGAATTCCTCTTCCGCGACGAGAACTACCAAGACACGTCGATGGGCCCGACCGTGTCGATCCAGGACTGGTCACGGCCTGAGACTGGCATTCAGGCTCGCGTTAATCCGGGGGAGAGCTTCTACTACCTGCGAGTCCTGCAAAGCTACAGCGCCGATGAGCCGGCGGAGGAGGGCGAAATCGCGTGGTCATCGCCAATCTTCGTGGCGTTTGACTAACGAGCGGGACGGACGGGGCTGTTCCCACGGTCTAGTCCGATCGGCACCTGTGAAGCGTCGGTGTGGCGTCACCAGTGTCCTGCTTCCTTTAATTCAGTGTCCGCACCCACCCTTGTATTAAAGGATGGAGATAACACGGCTGGTGGGTCTGCGCAGGTCGGGTGGGCAGGGCCTGCGACTGCTAGTCCGACGTGGCCAGCAGCGCCTTCTTCTGCACCTTGCCCATGGCATTGCGAGGCAAGCTCTGGACAAACCTGAAGCATTTTGGGGCCTTGTAGGGAGCCAAGGAGGCTCGACAGTGCTGGATCAGATCGCTCTCCTCAGGCCGCTTGGTGCCGGGAATGACAAATGCCGTCACGGCCTCTCCCCATTCCGGGTCCGGCAACCCAACCACGGCGCACTGCGCTACTCCCGGATGTCTGGCCAGAACGTGCTCCACCTCTGCGGGATATACGTTCATGCCCCCACTAATGATCAATTCCGTCTGACGCCCCTTGATTTCGTAGTAGCCATTTGCATTGCACTGTCCAAGATCGCCTGTTCGGAACCAGCCGTCGTCCGTGAACGATTCACGGGTCTTGCTTGGATCGCGCCAATAGCCGAGGAATAGGTGAGGACCGCGAGTCTGCAGTTCACCAACCTTGCCGCGCGGGGTCGGCTTGCCAGTGCTCGGATCGACGACGCGCATCTGAACACCCCCAAGGGGGACTCCCACCTGCCCCTCGACCCGTTTTCCATCCAGCGGGTTTGACAGCATGATCCCAGCCTCCGTCATCCCGTATCGCTCTACGACCGTGTGGCCGAGATGGCATTCAATCGCCCGGAACACTTCGACCGGCAGACGGTCCGACCCGGATGTAAGCAATCGAATGGCCGGCAGGTGGATCTGTGCGTCGCCGATCTCGGCCAAGATGCGGCGGTAAACGGTCGGCACACCCATGAAAACCGTGATCGAACCGCTTTGCAGATCTCGGACCGTAGCGGCGGCATCAAACTTGCCGTGAAGGACCGTGCTGGCACCGACGTGCAGCGCTCCATGAAGGGCGACCAACAGCCCGTGGACGTGAAACAGAGGCAAGACGTGAAGCAGGGAGTCGTCAACGTTCCACTGCCAAGCATCCCGTAGCATGTCCATGTTGGCTGTGAGGCTGCCGTGCGACATGCAGGCTCCCTTAGGGCGACCCGTCGTCCCACTCGTGTAGAGCATCAGCGCCGGTGTCTTCGGGCCGATCTTGGCGCTGCAGTCCGTGCTTGGATTCAGCCGCCTCATCGAGGACGAGAATCTCCGGGTGTCGATCGGGACAAGCCGGCCACCCGGCACGGCTGGGGCGCGTTCCGATTCATCGGCGAGTCCGGAATTGGACTCGACGACGAGTACCTTGGCTTCCGAGTCCCGCATCAGGTAGTCCAGTTCGGGCTTCGAATACGCGGGATTGAGGGGCAGGGAAATGGCGCCCATGCTGCACGCCCCCAAGTGGAGCTGGATTGCCGCTAGGCACTTGGGCAGGCAGACCGCGACCCGGTCACCTTGGACCACGCCAAGGCTCGATAGCCACTCGGAAGTGGCCATTGCGCTCGACAGCAATGCTCCGTAGGACACTTGGCCAACATCCGCGCCATTGCTGAGCACGAGCGCGGGCTTGGCGGCCATCTCGTTGCACGTTTCTCTGAGGCGGTCAATGAATAGCGTCAAATCTGTGCTCCTCTGCCGGACTGGCCGCTTACGGCCCGACCCGGGCGGGCATCGCCCAGTACAGGAACCCGTCCTCGGCTCCGACTAGCAGTTCCCGCTGTCCGTCCCCGTCCCAGTCAGCCGTGCTGGGACTGGAAGTGTGGCCAGCAAGACGGGTCTCAGAAAGCGGCCCCTCCTCCTCGAACCGAACCACGCCTTCATGGGAGCCAGTGTTCCTGAGGAGACTAGCGCTGGAGCTGTTCACGAGCAGATCAAGTCGCCCGTCGCCGTCCCAATCGACGAGATCGATCTTGCGTCTCCCGCTCCTGCCAGCCCATCCGTCGTTGAGCCTCAGTAGGCCAGGCTGGTCGTTCTGTGCTCTGTGCTGGCGATCGAACACCGACTCCGGCGAGCAATAGAAGATCCGCTGTCCAGGCGAAAGTACGGGCCGGCCCTGCCGAAGAACTCGGCGGAACCAAGCCAGGAATCCCTCGTGGTCCAGCATGACCAGATCCATCAGTCCGTCGCTGTCCCAGTCAACGGCCACTGGCCGGGTGCGCCACTGGCTAGCCATCTCACGAGGCCCAGGCTCCCACCAGTTCCACTCGGGCCTACGTGGTCTACTCTCCCAATCGATCTCGACCGGGCGGGCGGCTTGAAAGCGCGGAGCGGCCTTCGTCCCAGCATTCCGATACCACACGACCTTTCCCCAGATCGAGTTCGCCACGATGTCGGGCAGCTCATCGCCGTCCCAGTCGGCCACTGAGATGGTCGTGTAGCCCCACTTCGCCTCGCACGGCCCTTGGATCGAGCCGTTGCGGCCAGCCTGGATTCGGATTTCCTCACCACCGGCGCGTAAGCTCCTTGGTGCCGCGAATCTTGGCGGATAGCCCCCCAAGTGCTCGACAAACCCAATCTGCCCGGCCGTATTGCCTGCCACGATGTCCTCGTCGCCATCTCCGTCCAGATCCACCGCCTGAGGCGTGACCAGCGCTCCGAACTTGACGAATTCAGCTTGCTGCTGGAAGTACTCTGGGTGCTCGAAGAGCGGCATTCCTTGCGAAACCGTGCCGGTGTTGGCCACGAAGGCGACACGACCGTCCTCGTCACCTACGATCAGGTCCACGTCTCCATCGCCGTCCCAATCCACAGCGGTGGGCGTGATCATCTGCAAGTCCATTGTCAGACGCTGGCCGTCTCGCGCTAATCGCCTACCCGCCGCAAAGATGGGCTCGCTGCGGCTGCCAACGTTCTGAAAGTACGTGAAGCCGTCCAGGAACTCGCCGCAAATCAGATCCAAGTCACCGTCGGAGTCGAAATCCGCGAGACTCGGGCTCGGCATTCCGTAGACGTCTACCGGACGTCCCGCTGCATGGATCTTCGTCGGCTCGGAGTAGGAGCCGTCGGCTCGGCGGAGCAATAAGTACACATAGCCGTGCAAAGGCCCGTTCGTCCACTGTCCACGCTCGTCGAAAGCGTCATCCCAGCCATAGTCGCCCCAGTCGCCAACCCCGACCAGCAGGTCCAAGTCTCCGTCACCTTCCCAATCTGCGACTTTCCACTGACGGGCCCGGATCCTGCCCGCTGACGCGTAGAGCTTGTCGGTTGGGACGCCGAAGTCGGTCGGGTTCGAGAAGCCGTCAGTCAGGAACGCGTCATGCCGCTGGCCAGGCGTCGTCACGATCGGAGGCCAGCCGTGGTTGTGCGAGATTTGCGCATTTGTTCGGTATTCGGCAACGCGCACTCCGGCCAAGAACACTGGCAGAGCCCCTACGCTGCCGGGGGGCGACGGATTCTCGAAGAAGTACGTTCCCTCGTAGGGAACTCCGCCACTGGAGACCACGAGGTCCATGTCACCATCGCCGTCGTAGTCCATCGGCAGCGGCCACGCCCACAGGCCGACTCCTAAGTCGACGGTCAGGCCGGGATTGTTGTAGCGAACTCGGGTCAGCTCGGCTGCGTGGATGGGAAAGGCTAAGACGCCGAGGGCAAGGAGGGTGAACAATTGGCGCACCCTGTCAATGTGGCACCTTGTTGGACTGAGCCGCAAGCCCGCTAGCTATTGCCTCGCCTGTCAGCGTCTAGTCGGTAGGGCTCGCTAGGAAGGAGCCGTATTCCATGTACGCGGCTCCTCCAGCGGGCGTGCACTGGAAAGCTCCAGGGCCAGCTTGGCTAGTGCTGCCTATCCCAGAGAGCAGCCATTAGGACGGCCAACGCTGTCCAATCCGATTCCTCGTTCATTCTGCATTGGCGATTTGGAACCGATCACGGCCACACGAGCTCGTGCCGGATTGGGCGACGATTCCGGGCAGACTGAGAGATCAGGCGACCCTTGGACGCTATCTAACAATCGCCATTGCGACTGGCGGTGTTTTCGCCCCGTCAGTTTCGACACGCCGATGGTGCACTCCTTCTAACTCACGTCCCGCTGTAGCCCCTCCGCGGCATTAGCTAGGTGTGCGAGAACGCCACCACGCTAGGTGCTGATGGCTCCGCCGATAACGGTATCGAAGAGGGTGAGCGTCAATCTCCCGTCCGGCGACCATCGTACGCTCATGTCGTCCCGCGGCCCTCGGACGCGCCTTTTGCGGCCGCTCTTCGGCTGCGGAGCACTCTCGCGATCCCCGCCAGCGTCGGGATCGCTACCATCCACAGGCAGGCGATCACCAGCAGAGCCAGATAACCGGGCGCAAGAGCAATTGCGCCGGCCGAGTCTGCGGCCTGATAAGCGACCGTCCCGGCGACCGCTCCGCCGGCCGCTCCAACCATGCGTCGCCTTCCGGCCCAACGAAGCGCCTGGTCCAGTGTCGTCGCGAAGTTTGCCCACAACAAGGCCATCCAAGCGGGCCATCCCGCCCCTTCGTCGACCGGAAACCGAATCAAGCCTGAGGACATCAGCACCGAGTCAACGACCAGGCCAGCAACCACCACCCCGGCGACCAAGCCTGCAGGTGGCAGGCAGACCCCGAAACGTCGCGTCGACTGTATCGCGATTGAAGCGGCGAACACGAGACAGCCTGGCCAAAAGAGCCCGTTGGAAGCGCTGTGAATCACGGTGAGCCATGTGCACTGCCAGCACACAAGATTCAGGGCAGATCTCATACAGTCCGCCCGATCGGCGCTTCCGGAACAGTGCGATACGCCGCCCTCACAAGCGCGATCTGGACAGACTGGGCCAGACAGCCCGCTATGGCGGCTACGATACAACGCAGGTCGAATTCTCGGAGGGGCCGGAGCCCATCCGAATGGGCGAGAGTTCGGGCTTGTTGCTGGTGGCGGGAGAGGCTGCAGCGGCGCGAGCCCTTGAAGGTGTCGGTGCTGTCCGGCCTCAGGTGCTTCAGACTAGTCATGCGCAGGTCGGCGGCAGGCACTACCGCCGCTCTCATTGCGGCCATCGAGGAAAGGTGGCGGCCGGTTGAGGCATAGCACTGAATTCAGATCGGCAGTTCGCTCTTGCCCCGCAGAGCGATGCCGTTCCATCGGGATCGCTTGCACTTGCATTATGCCTTCGGGCGAGCAAACGGTTGCAACGGGCATCGAAGGCGACCAAGCGTTGGTGGCCAACCGCCTCGATCGTCTCGTTGGACACAATCTTGTCCTAGCTCTTGGAGATGGACGCGGGCGTCGCGGCACCCCCGGGGAATGGACCCCAATCCGACTTTCGGCATGGGCGGCAACCGGTGCCGGCGGAAAACTCGGGCCTTAGCGAGCTCGACGCCAAGGAGAGGTTTGAGACTGGCTCAGGGACTGATCCCATTTTTGGACACGGCTCATTCAAAATACGCATGGCCAGGGCGACACTTCGGCACCGGGGAATTTGGGCAAGATCGTGCCAGGGACACGGCGACACCTCCCTTGGGCGAAATCTGTAGCTGCAAGAATCATGGAAGCTAGGCGGGAGTCCTTGACTGTCTGGCGTCCCGGCGACGGCCTGCCGAGGACGGTAACGTGTTCGCAGTCGGCTGGCAACCTAAGATCGGAAGGGTAGAATCCGGAATGCAGGGCAGGGAAGGGCCGTGAAAGACAGGTCGATCCGCGAAGTTCACGAGGAAATCGTCGAGGAGTTCGAGTTCCTCGACGACTGGATGGACCGCTATCAGCACATTATTGACTTGGGTCGCCAGTTGCCTGAGTTCCCGAAGAGGTTTCAAAACGACGACCACCGGGTGCGCGGGTGCCAGGCACAGGTCTGGATGCACTCCGATTGTCGGAATGGCAGACTGCACCTTCAGGCCACAAGCGATGCCGCGATCGTGTCTGGCTTGATCGCAGTGCTGCTGCGCGCGTACTCTGGTTTTTCCGCCGAGGAGGTCTTAGCCGCTGGGCACGGCTTCATCGACAGGATCGGCTTCACCCAGCACCTCAGCCCGACTCGCGGAAATGGCCTGCACGCTATGGTGCGGGCGATCCGGCAGCACGCAGTTCGAGCCTGTCACACCCGGCATGGCTCTGGGTGAGTGCGCTCGGCCTTCAGTCGGTGGGCACTTGCCCGCAAAGTATGCCACTCGCGAGGGAGGTTCAGATTGATGGCTCGGATGCGAATGCCTCGGACTGACGCGAGGCCGGTGGCGGTTTCGGCAGATTCGCACATGACTGTGGTGCGAGCCTTGTCGTGACCCAAGATTGCCGCACGGCTTCGCCATCGCAACGCAACACGCAGTCAGAACCTGGATCGGACCGCGAGCGTCTCGTGGCCGACCGCGTAGCGCGACCCGTAGGCCTTGCGGTGAGTCCGAGTCGAGCGCGCGATAAGTTGAAGCAGGAGGCCCGGCAGAGGCATGGTAAGCGGATGTGCACTTGCGCTGCCCGCACCAGAGGCGCAAGTCATGCGATGCTGATGACCAATCCGCGACTCGCCGCCGAGCTAGGGTGAGCGCGTGATGGGCGGTGCCAATTTGCGCAAGGGCGAGCGTTCGATCAGCGCGCTTCGGTCCATCGCCTCCCGTCAGGTCCGCGACTATCACGCCGGGCAGCCTGGATCCATCTTCGGCGATCCGGGATTTCGGTTGAGCCTTGACGATGCCTACTTGGTCCAGTTGGAGGCTGTTCGGCTGCGCTCGGCGCGTGGGGAGTCCGTGGCCGGGTACAAGATCGGATGTGTGAGCACGACCGTCCGGAAGCAGCTGGGCACTCAGCACGCAGTGTTCGGCCACGTGTTCCTAGACGAAGTCAAGACTTCTCCCGCCCGGGTGGCCGCGTCGGACTACTGTGATCTGGGCGTCGAGGGCGAACTTGCCGTGCGCCTCTCTCGCAGCCTGACCGACTTACGTTCCCTTCGACGGGAACCGGAGAGCTTCGCTGCCGAGGTCGTGCCAGTGATCGAGCTGCACAACTACATGTTCAGAGGCGGTCCTCCGCGGGCCGCCGAGGTCGTGGCGAACAATGCACTGCATGCGGGGATTGTCGTCCCGACCCTCCGGGGCCCTCTCTGTCCGAATGGCGATGTTGGAATCCGTGTGCAGATTGGACAGCGCGTTGATGAGCAGGCGCTGGTCAACCCTTTCGCGACACTCCATGAGCTGGCGTCCCGTCTTGCCACCTTCGACATCACCCCGCAGAACGGCGACATCCTTCTGACGGGCTCGCCTCTTCCTCTGTACCGGGTCGGATCAGGAGAGACGGTGTGCGTCCGATCCACAGACGGCCAAGAAGTGACTGCAGTCGTCGATTGACGCCCGCTGACAACCATCGAGTACGACGACGGGATTAGGACTAGACCCGCGCAACGAGCAGTTTCCTCGCGAGTCGATCAGTGAGGAGCCCGAGTGGACGCGACGAAGCGTTTGGACCGGCCCTTTTCTTCTCTCCCAGATGTCAGCCGGAGACTGCACGATGACAGTGCGGAATGTCATTCGTATCTCACCCCGCAGATGGGCATGAACGGATCTCAGGTGGGCGCGCCCAGTCGGGCGTGAGTTAATCGGCGTCAACCACGTCGGCCCCCTGTGGCAGAGCACGACCCGTCGTCACACGCTCCTCGTGCGGGTCTAGAACCAGCGAGTAGAGCACGGGCATCTCGGATACCGCTTGTTCCAGCAGGCTCGGATCGACCCGAAGGCCGACCCAGCAGCGGTCAATCGGGACGTGGAAGGGGGTCGTATCCGCGGGATGCCGTGCTGACGATCGAACGGGCGGGAAACCTCGGCTCCAGCTTCCACTTCGCAGTAGACGGCCTGCGCTCCGGTTCTTCCTTGGCTGTCGCGGACCAGCCTTCCCCAGTTCTCATGCCTGCCCGAACTCTTACCCCCCGGAAGCTCCAGATGCAGCCATTCCCAAGTTTCTAAGAACACTCGATCGGGCCGTATGCGCTCGGGCAGATTCCGGCGGGCCCGGCGGAATAATCCTCGGTGTCTTCCACTCGTGTGGCTCTGTGGACCACGTCTTGCGCAGTTAGCTGCACCGCACTTTCTTGGCAGGTAAGAGACAGGAAGCATACCGTGCACTATTCCTTCATCACATCCTCCCTTCCAACCACGTAACGTCCCACAACGCGTAATCTGGATCCCCACGTGCGCGGCAAAGGCTTGCTAGACTGCGCCTGTGTCCTCAGAACTAATCGGCATCTTGGGGGTGGGCGCGGCCCTCGCCGCCCTCATGGCGGGGCTCGTCGCTTGGCTGCGGGCCGACATCGGGCGGCTGGACAAGCGCGTCACCGAACACTGCGAGAGGCTGGCTCGAATCGAGGGCCTACTGGAGGGCCTCGGTCGGCGCCACGCCGGCACGACGCTGGCCCACGGAAACTGAGCCCAGGGCCGACCTCCGCCGCACAGTTGGTCATCAACGGTCCATCCCCGCGTGTGCCGGGAATGCTCGGAGTGCGACGCCCTCGTGCAGAACTCTGCACTTCACCCAGTTCGTCCGTGCTGCGTCGGGTGCATCGTGCCGTCGCAGGCTTGGAACGCCAGGCAGGCGATCGTAGCCGCGTCCACCGCGGAGGAGTGCCTGCTTTTGTCGCAGGCCTCATACTCGACGGTCACAGTCGCCGTATCCGAGGCCGTGAGGTTTCGGGAGTCCCGAGGCATCGCCTCATACGTGGCGGGCATGGTCGGCCCCAAGACAGCAGACCCTTGGACATCCGCAAGCGGACAGACAGGGCGGCGCGCACGATTCCACACCCGTGGCAAGCACTCATGCCACGGATGGCCCCCCGACTCGCTCGACACTTGGCCGGATCTGGCCCACCTGACCGTACAAAGGCGTGTTCGCCTGCGTAGACGCCGTCTGCACCGTCTATCGTGATGGCGGTACTCTCCAATTACAGCAACGCTATTCCTGAGGCTCCCCTTACGGGCCGTCCGATCGTCTCGGTTGCGACCAGCGATGGTCCGCAAGGGCGGCGGACTTAGAGGCGATGGGCGACGAATCCCGCTGCATGTTCCGGCCTGTAGGCGCGCGAATCTTCCTGAGCCAGCGAAGACGAGCCTTCCGCCCCTACAAAAATCCCCTACAGTGATCGCGTTGAGGCTGAGATGCTTGGGCACTGCAAGACGGGATTCCTTTTCCTCGACGGCAGGGTCGCAAGTGCTCAGTAGGGGCGTATGCGCTCGGGCAGGGGGTCCCGGGCATTGATCGACTTCCGGATCAGCAGTAGTCGCATCCGGTCAAGCAGGTCGGCGTGCGATTCGGATGCGGCCACGTTGCGCAATTCATGCGGGTCAGTCGAATAATCGAACAGCACCTCCTCCCCTCGCCCGTCGATCCAGTACTTTGCGGCCTTGGTTCGGATCATGCGGTTCGAGATGGCCTGCATGTAGATCAGATCCCGGCCATCGCCGCCTGCCAAGACGCGAAGGAGGGATGTGCCCTGGTTGCCCTTGGGCAGGTCGATCCCCAGCATGCCGAGCAGCGTTGGCATGACATCGACGATCTCGACCAGCTCGTCAGACACCACGCCGGCCGGCACACCGGGACCGCGAAAGATGAGCGGTATCCGCAGCGCGCCGTCATACGGCCGACCGCTCTTGCCTGTGAGGTTGTGGTCCCCAAGGTAGTCACCGTGGTCACTGGTAACGACAAAGACCGTCCGATCGGCGATCCCGGCGTCCTCGACGACCTCCATGATCCGTCCGATGTTCTGGTCAAGGTGCGAGACCATCGCGTAGAAGTACGTGCGGTAGGAATCCCAAGTGTCT
Organism: Bryobacterales bacterium; assembly: GCA_965203925.1. Classification (GTDB taxonomy): domain Bacteria; phylum Acidobacteriota; class Terriglobia; order Bryobacterales; family UBA6623; genus VXMF01. The sequence goes on along the minus strand of OZ241924.1, from coordinate 4,895,908 downwards.
TCTGGAGTTTGGAGAAGCCCCTTCATGGTGGCTGCCAACCCGGCAGGCAGCAGTTCAACCTCCCCGGGCGAGTGGCGCCGCTCAGGCAGCGCCCGTCCGTCGTACAGCCTGACGGCGGACTCCGGCGGGTTCAGGGGCGGATGGGGCGCATAGAAGCCCGCATGCACAAAGAACGGGCGGTCCGGCTGGCGGTCGAGTGTGTCGCGAATGAAAGTGATCGTCTCGGTAGCCACCCAAGACGCGTGGGTCGTGTCCTCCGCGCCTTCGAACGTGTAATGCTCGAAGGGCGGCCTCTCACCGGGCATCGTGACCCGAGCGTTCTCTCGTACATCCCTGCCTTGTGCCCACAGCCACCGCCCGTATGCGTCGTCGTAGCACCCGGGCTCGTCGGACAGTCGCATCTGGTGAAAGCCGTAGGGTGGGTGTGGCTCCCTGTGGTTTCGGTCCTTGTGGGGCCAGAAGTGCAGCTTGCCCATCTGCCCGGTGTAGTATCCTGCCGCGCGCAGGACATGGGTCAGCGTGACCTCGTTCTGCGGGAGCTTGATGCCGTTGCTGATGACACCGTGAGCGTGCGGGTAGCGCCCCGTCATCAGCGAGGCGCGATTCGGCGAGCACGCCACACCTACAGTGAAATGGGACCGGAAGGTGACACCCTCCCGCACAAGCCTGTCCATGTTTGGCGTGACTATGGCTTCATTGCCGTTCGCGGCGACGTGATCCCATCGAAGGTGGTCCCCGGTGATTAGAATCACGTTCGGAGAGTCGCCCATTCGGATGCCGGATTCAGGGGGGAAGTACTCCGCTTGCGCCACACAGCGCGGTGCGCCGGCGCTGACGAGTGCGAGGAATATCAGACTTTGCGTCAGGGCAGACTGACACCTCCGGGGGAAACGACTCGATCGATGGCCGGAATTGCTGGCGGCTGGCGAGGCTGGCATGGCAGCCATCCTATCGGAGCGCCCAGGGATCGCCGCGCCGGACAAACTCCCGCGCGCTTCAGTCCCCGGTTGCCTTCTGGAGGGCAGTACGGCGCGGATTGCTGATACGCCAGAGCCGGCGCAGCCAGAAGCCGAAGTCATCTAGCAGCACATAGTAGGTCGGCAGCACGACCAGAGTGAGTACGGTGGCGGCCATGAGCCCTCCCATGACCGTTCGAGCCAGCGGGTAGTAGCTCATCCCTGCCAGGCCGGCGTCGCCCAATGCCAACGGGACGAGGCCCACGATGGTGGTCGCAGCGGTCATGCAAATGGGCCGCAGCCTCTCCTCGCAGCCCGTGAGGATGGCACTGCGGCGGCCAAGGCCCTGCCTCCGCAAGTGATTGATGTGATTGATCAGGACGATGCCGTTGTTCACGACAATGCCGTTGAGGATCAGCAGGCCCACCTGGGCCATCACGCTAAAGGCCGTCCCGGTCAGCAGCAAGAATACGACGATTCCGACCACCGAGAAGGGCATCGCGAGCATGATCGCGAACGGGTGCAAGAGCGATTCGAAGAGCGCTGCCATAACGAAATACACCATCATCAGAGCTAGCAGCATGCTGAACACGAAGTCTTGCGCGTCTTGGTCCTGCTGGGCCGAGAAGAACCCCTTGCTCCAGCGGTAGCCCGGTTCGTAGGGCAGCCCGTTGAGCACCTCGTCGAATGCCTCCCGACCCTCATCGACTTGGGATCCCCGGTACACCGCGTTTATCTCGGCGAACGTTCGCCGGTCCTCTCGGTGCAGGCTCCCGACAACACGGTCCAGACTAAGGTCGGCAACGTTCCCGAGCAGCACCTGCCTGCCGCCCGGCGAAGTCCCTACGACCAAGGACTCTAGGTCCTCGACGCTCTGCATGTCGGCCGGGTCCAGACCGATCCAGAGCTCCACTTCGCCCTCGGGTGTGCGGAAGTTGCGCATTCGCTGCGACCGCACGGTCAGCCCGAGCACCCTTGAAACGGACTGCGGAGAGATGTCATATCGACGGGCGAGATCGCGCCGCAGGCGAACATTGACCTCGTCGCGCGTTCCCGAACGGGCAAAATACACCTCGTTGAAGCCCTCAATCTCGAGTAGCCTCTCCCGCGCTGTCTCCACCAAGCGGATCAGCACAGACGGATCCTCACCGTAGATGTTCGCGCTGATGAAGTTCCTAGCCCCTCCGCCCTCTTGGCCGAGTTCGATCCCCGCCCCCGGGATTACCGGCAAGAGCTCGCCGACCTGCCGCCGGATGTCACCTATCTCGTCGGGAGAAATGTCCTCGGCGTGCAGGTAAGCGCGGGTCCAGGCCCAGTTGTTCCCGAACGCGCTTGAGGTCGACTTGAGACGGAAGCGATCGGCGTTGCCGTGGAGAAACTCCTCCACCGGCGTCACGAAGTCCCGCTCGATCTTCGCGTAGTGGTAGTTCTCGCTGAAGTCGTACTCGATGCGCAAATTGGCGCTGGCGGACTCGTCAGGGGAATTGTCCGGCACAACCTCCAAGAGCGCCCAGCCCGCAAGGCCCAACACAGCCGGAACGCCGATCATGCCAACGAAATGCCGATTGTCCAAGTGCCAGTCCACCACTCGCAGGTAGCGCTCCATCGTCGACATTCCTGAATCGCGCCCGCGCCCGGAAGTCAGGTTCTGCGCGGCCCGCCGAGTGATCCCGGCAAGCGAGCCCCAGATTCGGGATTCACCTGCAACCGCAGGACGCAAGCCCTTCTTCAGCGCCAAGAGCCTGCTCGCAGCGAGCGGGATAAGCGTCAGCGAAATGAATAGGGAGCAGAGCAGCGCAAAGATGATTGAGATCCCTGCGTGACTCAGCATGATCGCGATCTGGGACTCCTCCTCGAACAGCAGGGGAATGAAGACGATCATCGTCGTTGAGGTTGCCGCGACTACCGCGAGGCTCACCTCGCTAGCCCCATGCCGGCATGCTGACCGCGCAGTGCAGCCATGCTCGGACTTCTGCAGGATCGCCTCCAACACAACCACCGCGTTGTCGACGAGCATCCCGGCCGCCAGCATCAGGCCCATCATCGACAGGACATTCAGCGAACCGCCGCTGAAGTACAGTAGGCCGATCGCCGTGACCAGCGAGAAGGGGATCGCAAGACCGATCGCGAGGCTGGCCCGCAGCTGGCGCAGGAAGGCGAACAGGACCGCGACCGCAAGGATGGCGCCGACCATGCCAGCGCGCACGAGTTCTCCCAAGCCGTTCTCGATCTCTTCCCCAGCGTTATGCCACCAGCGGGCTTCGAGACCATCCATGGTCGGATCGGCGCTCCACACCTCGAACTGCTCCAAGATGCGATCAACAACCTCAACAGTGTTGGCCTCGCCAGTCTTCTGGATTGACAGACCAACCGCCTGAACTCCGTTCTGGTGCCGGCCAGAGTTGCGCGGCCGTTGGCTGAGGACCACGTCGGCAACGTCGGAGAGCAGGATCCCCCGCTGCCCGACCGGGAATCCCGCGATGGCGTCGACCGAATCCAGCGCTCCCTTGCTGATCGCCGTGAACCGCCTGCCGCCGTCCGTGACTCGTCCAAGCGAGAGATCGAGGGCAGAGCCGTTGATGGCCTGGTAAAGGGTGCCGACGTCGACTTGGTGCCGCTTGATGTCATCCATCCGCAGGTAGATCTCCACCTGTCGCCGATCGGTGCCCCAGAGTTCCACATCCCCTACGCCGGGAATCCGCATGAGCGGCTTGCTGACACGGGTGTCGATGAAGTCGAAGTCTTGGCTCAAGTCCCGCTCCGCTGTGAGCGTGCCTTCCAGGATCGGGATCTCGTCGGTGGAGAAATTGCGTACGTCGACCTGTCGAAGGTCTTCGGGAAGATCGTCACGGATCTGGTCCAGCTTGTCGCGGATCGCCATCCGCAGCATCGACGTGTCTGCGCCCATGCCGCACCAGATCTGCAGGCGCATTCCGCTGGCCGACGACATGGAATTCATGCGCTTGATTCCGGGAACCGTCGCCAGCGCCTCTTCGATCGGTGTGGTGATTGACTCCAGCACTTGGGCCGGTGTGGCATTCGCGTACTCGGCGTTGACAAACATCACCGGAGCGTCGAACGACGGCACGAGCATTAGCGGAATCCGCCAGAGTGCGATGACTCCCATCACCATCAGCAGGACAAAGACCATGCAGACCGTGACGGGCCTGCGGATTGCTAGGTCGGCCAACCACCCGCCGGAACTGCCCGCGAGGGGCCTGTCGCCGTTGCCCGTCACATCAGCTCCCGGCAAGGCCGCCAGCTGCCGGCATGGTGCGCTCCGGAGCCAGGCCAGTGCTCGTCCGTTCCCTAGCGCCGGAGAAGCTCTTGCGGTCCACGATCTCGTACACGACGGGGATGACCAGCAGAGTGAAAGGGGTGGACGTCAGGAGTCCGCCGATCACGGCGACCGCCATCGGCGCGCGCACTTCGTCGCCCTCTCCCCAGCCGAAGGCCATAGGTGCCAGGCCGAGCAGCGTCGTGAGGGTGGTCATCAGGATCGGACGCAGTCGGATGCGGCCCGCCCGCAGGAGTGCCTCACGCTTGCCAAGTCCGGCCTGCCGCAGCCGGTTCGTGTAGTCCACCAGCACGATCCCGTTGTTAACAGCGATGCCCGCGAGAATGACGGCGCCGAGAAGTACCACTATGCTCAGCGTCAGCCCGGTCAGCGCGAGGAGGAATACCACACCCACCAAGCCCAGCGGCACGGTGAGAAGGATGATGAACGGGTGCAGTAGGGACTCGAACTGGGAGGCCATCACTAGGTAGACGAGGAAGACCGCGAGCCCAAGGGCAAACATCAGGCTGCGGAAGGACACCTCAAGCTCCTCGTTCTGCCCGCCGATGCCCGCTGTGGCGGCCTGAGGGAGTTCTCCGCGAATCTCAGCGAGCATGGCCCGAATCTCGTCTGACACGCTTGCCACGTCGCGGCCGCTCAGGTTTGCAGTAACGACCGCCGCCCGCTGCGACCGGATTCGGCGGATCTCCGCCGGACCGCTGTGGACCTCGACTTCGGCGACCTGATCCAGCCGAATGGGCACGAAAGGCCGCGTGCCTTCCGATCGGTCTCTATCCTCTCTCGCATCTTCGTCGCGGCCGGCGTCGGGCTGTGCGGCTGGCGCTCGAGTTTGGGACGACCGCCCACGGGCGGCCTGCGACGAGGCCTGCCCGGGGCGGCTGTTCACCACCATGCCCTTGATGTCGCTGATGGCGTTCCGATCGGGCTCGTCGACTTGGACCAGGATCTCGATCTGGCGATCCCCCTCGCGGTACCGCGACGCTACATCTCCGCGGATCTTGTTTCGCAGCACACGGGCAACCTGCTCTTCTTGGAGCCCGAGCCGGCTCAGCCTGCGGCGGTCGAATCGCACCTGAACCTCCGGGTTTCCGGCCCTTGTGGTGGTCTCGATATCGCGCAAGCCATCGATCCGCGCCAAGCGCTCGGCAACGAGCGCGGCAGCCTCTCGCTGGTCATCGATCTCGTAGGCGAACACTTCGACCTCGACCGGGGTCTTGAAGCTGAACAGTGCCGGGCGCTGAAAGCGCGGCTGGGCTTCGGGGACTCCGGCGATGATGCGCCGAACACTCTGGATGACCTCATTCTCGAGGCGGTCATCCTCCCGATCCCGCAGCACAACATGCAAGGTGCCGATGTGCTCTTCGAGGTCGCCAGAAGCAAACTGATTCTCTAGGCTGCCTCCGACGCTGGAATAGACCGTTTCGACTCCCGGGACGGACAGCGCCCTACCTTCGACTTGCTGCATCATTCGATCCGTCGACTCCAGCGGACGTCCCTCCGGCAGGGATACCTGAAACGAGAACTCGCCTTGGGCAAGGGTTGGGATCAACTCCGCCCCGAGAACCTGAAGCAGCGCCAAGGCTGCCACTACAGAGCCCGCCACGATCGCCATTACGGCGCCCTTGGCCTCGAGAGCCCTTTCAAGCGCACGGTCATAGAGGCCCTCGAGCGCCGCGAAGCCGCGGTCGAAAGCACCCAGCACCGGCTTCAGGCCCCAAAGAACCTTCTCAGAGCTCAGCGACAGCGCCTTGCGGGCGTCCTGAACAAGGATCCGGGGGGCCTCGCGGCTGGCAAACCGGGCCGCTTGGACTAGCCATCGCGGAAACCGCTGCACTCCCGGAACGGTGCGCTCACCGGGTTCGACTCCCATCTCCCGGTCGGACCGCAACCTCGCCGCAAGCAGGGTCGGGATCACTGTGAGCGCCACCGCTAGCGAGGCGAACAGAGCGAACGTGATGGTCAGCGCCTGGTCGCGGAAGAGCTGGCCTGCAATCCCTTCTACGAACACCAGAGGCAGGAACACGGCCACTGTGGTCAGGGTCGACGCCGTGACCGGCATGGCAACCTCCTCTGTACCTGCCGCGACCGCCTCGGCGGCGGCAACTCCGGGCCTGCGGTGTCGGTGCACGGCCTCGAGCACAACGATGGAACTGTCCACCAGCATTCCGACACCTAAGGCCACGCCGCCGAGAGACATGATGTTCAGGGTTATTCCGGCCTGATACATCGCGGCGAATGTCGCCATCACCGAGATCGGGATGGCAGCGGCGATGATCGCAGTGCTGCGCGCGTCGCGGAGGAAGAAAAACAGCACCAGCGTGGCGAGAATGCCGCCGGCCAGCGCTGCCCACAGCACGTTGTCGACGCTGCTGCTTATGAAGCGCGATTGGTCGTATACGACCGAAGTCTCCACGCCCGGGGGAAATGTCGGCTCCTTCCGGACAGTTTCGAGGCGAGCCTGCACCGCCTCGGACACGATCACCGTGTTGGCGTCGCCTTCCTTGTACACCGCCAACTCGACGCTCTCTCGGCCGTTGAAGCGGGCGATGACATCGCGCTCCCTTGATCCCCGCCAGACATGCGCAATGTCCTCGAGCAAGATCTTTCGCCCGTCCTGGTCGGACACCACGATGCCGCGCACCTCGTCGACCGAGCGAAACTCATTGACCATGCGCACCATGTAGTTCATGTCCAGGTCATAGAGGCTGCCGCTGGCCTGGTTCAGGTTCTCCTCTCTCAGGATCTCGGTGACACGGGTGATTGACAGGCCGAGTTCAGCAACACGCCGCTCATCGAGCTCGACACGGATCTGCTCCTCTCGGCCACCCGCCACCTTGACCGCAGCGACGCCGTCGACCGATTCAACGCGCTTGCTGAGATCCCGTTCTGCGATGTCCCGCAGGCGCGCCATCGAGAGCTCTCCATGGACCTGGATGCGCAGGATCGGGTCGTTCGACGGGTCGAAGCGCAGTATGACGGGACGCTCAGCGTCTTCGGGGAACTCGATCAGGTCGAGCTTCTCCCGCACTTCGACGCCCGCGATGTCCATGTTCGTGTTCCAGTTGAACTCCAGCACCACCTCGGACTGGCCCGGGCGTGACACGGACGTGATGCGGGTCAGGCCCCCGACAACCCCGACGGACTCTTCCACGCGGCGGGTCAGGAGGGCCTCGATCTCCTCTGGAGCGGCATCCTGATAGTCCGTCTGGATGGTCAGGGAAGGGTACGAGATCCGTGGCAGTAGGTTAAGGGGCAGCCGCTGGAGCGACACGTAGCCGAAAAGCGCGACCGCCGTCACGGCCATCAGGACCGTGACAGGGCGCCGGATCGCTGCCCGAGTCAGATACACCGTGCCCCCGTGACTCCCGAGCCGTCCCAGCCGGCCGGGCCTTCGAACCTAGTTGGCGACCACCCTGGTCCTGTCGCCATCCCTGAGCTTGCCCTGTCCCGCTATCACGACCGTCTCCCCGGCCTCGACACCCCGCCGGACCTCGACCAGATCGGCTTGCTCGTATCCCAGATCGATCGGCGCGCGGCGCGCGGTCAGGTCGTCGTCGATCACCACGACGAGGGTCTCGCCAGCTTCCTCGATCACCGCCTGCTTCGGAATGAGGATCGCGTCCTCGAGAGAGTCAGTCTCGATCTCCACACGCACGAATGCCCCCGGTCGGAATGCGGGGAGGGACGGCGAGCAGCGGACCGTCACCTTGACTGTTCCTGTCTCGTCATCCACCACAGGGCTCACGCGCTCAACCGAACCCGTCGCTTCATCCTCTCCCGGACCCCCAAGGCGAAGAGTCGCCGACTGCCCCGCGCGGGCGTCTCGCGAGGCAGCCTCCGGCAGGTAGACGTCGGCATAGAGCGGCGAGAACGCCCCCAGCTTGAAGAGCGTGTCGGTAGTTCGGATGGACTGCCCAAGCTCGACTGTCCGTTCTGTGATGCGACCCGTGAACGGAGCCGTTATTGCCGATTGGGAAATCTCGAGCTCTACCTTCCGGATCTCCGATTCGAGCTCGTCCATCCTCGCGGTCGTCTCGCGCACCGAGGACTCGACCGCCCGCAGCTCGTGCGAAAGGTCCTCGACCTCATGCCGCTGGACCGCAATTTCGGACTCGGCCAATAGCCCCAGGCCAAAAGCTTCCTCGCTGCGGATGAGTTCGTCGCGCTTGTTGCGCAGCTTGGCATCTGTCTGCTCGGCACGGATGCGGGCGGCCTCCAGCTGGATCCGTGTCTGCGCGAGTCGCTGGCGCGTCAGCTCGAGGTCGATCTGCAGCCTTCTGTCGTCGATCCGGCATAGAACCTGCCCGGCCCGGACAGAGTCCCCCTCTTCGGCGAGCACGTCTGTCACGATGCCAGTGACCTGCGCCGCCACCCCGACCTCACGGCGGGCCCGCAGATTGGCTGTCGAACCTAGAATGTGCGAGATGGGCCCACGGGTCGCCAGCGCAGTCGTTACCGGGACTGCCTCTCCTCGCCGCCCCTCATCGTCGGCGGAACTCGCGGCGCCATCGCCATTGGACAGCCGGGCATTCGCGAAGTATGCCCCCGCCGAGAGCAGCGTCACCGCCAACAGCGAAACGTAGGCTTTTGCTCGGGCGGACATTTCGGAGGAGGCGGGCCTCAGGCGTGGAGCCTGTTAGAAGTGTTGGACGTTCGAGCCCGCTATTTGGTTAACCCGTCAAACCGAAGGCGGGTTGCAGCCCGACTTTTTCATTCTCGACCATGGCAGTGCATCTGAGCTGCTGCTACGCTGTGCCCGGACCACTACGATGTGCGGACGGCTCACCCAAGACGTCGACGGCGACGATCTGGCAGATCTCTACGGACTTGACGAGGACCAGCTGCTGGCGCTGCCCCGACAGCGCTGGAACGGTTGCCCGACGCAGGACTTCGCCATCTGCCGATTGGGGCCGGACCAGCGACAAGCTATAGGAATCCACAGGTGGGGCTTGGTCCCATCTTGGGCACGAGACCTCAAGATCGGCCCTCGGCTGATCAACGCGCGGGCCGAGACGGTCGACTCCAAACCGTCATTCAGGGCAGCGTTTGCCCGCCGCCGCTGTCTCGTCCCGGCCAACGGCTGGTTCGAGTGGCGCCGTACAGGCACAGGCAAGCAGCCATGGTGGATCTCGATGCAAGAATCGCCATTCTCGTTCGCAGGCTTGTGGGAGGTCTGGGACCGTGGACTGGGTTCCGTGCCGACGTTCACGATCCTTACCTGTCCGGCGGCTCGCTCGATGGAGTGGCTTCACCATCGCCAGCCGGTGATCGTCCCTCGATCTGAATACCAAGCTTGGCTGTCGCCTTCATCGGAGCCGCGCGAGCTGCTGAACATGGTCCGTGCACCGGAGGAGGGCCCGTTCGAATTCCGCCGTGTCGATCGGCGGGTGAACAGCCCGAAGAACGATGGCCCGGACCTGCTGGATCCGGTCTGATTCCGAGTCGCTCCCGTCGGTTCGGCACGAGCCGACGGCTGGTCTAGTGCCCCTCTCAGAGTCTGAAGGCTCGTCGGTCGACCAAGCCACGCGTCGTGCCCGCAATACCAGTCGGGCACATCCCAGAGGCACCGTCTCAGTCGTCCGGGACCGGCAACACCTCTGGAAGCGGGATTCCGGCCCGCTTCATGAGTTCAACGGCATTGCCACGCTTGGCAGGGCCTGACTTGAGCTTGTAGTCGAAGTGCATGTCGCTGCCTTTCAGGACGTCTTGGAAGTGCATGTTCGTGACCGAGCGGCTCTGCTGTTCGGCCCACTTCGTCACGTTCCGATCGTGGGTCGACAGGACCGCAAGCGCGTGCCCGCTGCGTGCCAAGAACTCCATCAATGCCACAGCGCCCGCGAACCGGTCGTAGGAATTAGTGCCAGCGAAGAGCTCGTCGACCAGCACGAGGATCTGCCTGCCTGCCCGAATCCTCTCTAACACCATCCTGATCCTCGCAAGCTCGGCCGCAAAGCGCGACTCGCCCTTCTGGAGCGAGTCAGTTACTCGGATGGATGCTACCGTCAACATCGGACACACGGTCATCCGCTGCGCGCGCACAGGTGCCCCGGCGTACATCAGGGCCATATTGATGCCAATGGACCGCAGCAGCGTGCTCTTGCCTGCCATGTTCGCGCCGCTGACCAGCAGGACGGGCCGGTCCAGCCCGATTTCGACGTCATTCTCTACCGCGTCCGGGCCCAGCAGCGGGTGGGCGAGCCCCTCGGCCCGATAGAGCGCCCGCTGATCGCTCATCTCCGGATAGCAGTAGGCGGGGTTCTCGAACGCGAATGAGCTGAGCGACAGGTACACCTCGAACCTTGCGATGGCCGCGATCCAGTCGGGCAACCGCTCAGAGTGGCGCTGCATCCAGGCCTGCACGGCAAGCGCCGTCTGGGTCTCATACATCACAAGCGGCCCAACCAGTGCTACCACCTGGTTGCGTCGGGCCTCGTAGTAGGAGATGCGGCGGAACAGCCCCCGCAACGTCCGACTGGCAGCCACCCCGTCAGACCGCAGTGCATCAGTCAGTTTCCGTAACTTGGGAGCGTCGAATCGCTGCTCCTCCAGTAGCCGCAAGAGAGCCATCATCCGGCCGACCTGCGCCTCCGCCCGTTCCACACCTTCGAGTCCGGTCACCAAGTATCGTCGGCCGCGGCTCCACAGCGCCAATTCGACTGCCAGCAACACTGCCAGAGCGGACCAGCCGATCGCCGTGGCCTCGATTGCCAGGCCTACCAAGCTCGCCACCACCAGCAAGCTCGCTAGGCAGCAAGCCCATCGAAACCAGCGCGGAACGCGTCGCTCACCCTCCCTCGCCCACTGCCGAAAAGCGTCCGTCCGGATCTCCTTTCGGGTCCGCGCAGCCTCCACGAAGAAGCGCTCGCGGAAGTCGACCTGTGGCGCCAGTTCCCGCACGGCCTGCTGCCGCTGCAGGATTCGCTCCTTGCCGGCCACATTGAGGAATGCAGCGGCCAGCAGCCTCGCTCCCATCGTCGTACATGCGATGTTGACGAAGTCCACCAGTCCGTGGGCACCCGTGATGTCCGCGTCGGTTGCATAGGGGTGGTTCTCGTCCTCGGCATCGAAGCGCCGCGCGTCAAGGCCGACTATTCTGGATCTCCCCACGCCCGGGAACCTCGGCAAGTACAAAACCTGCGCGAGCGTGGCACGCAGCGAGAGCCGGTCGATTCTCCGGAAGATGCGGCCAGAGGCCAAGAAGAGGACTAGCAGTACGCCTACCGTGTACCACCTAAGGGTGGGAACGCTTGTCTCCACCAGCCAAAGCACGACCAAGCTCAGGCCAGCCGCGACCAAGCGACAGTTCCCCAGCCTCACCTTTAGGCGGTTCAATCGGGCGCAGGTAGCCTCCTTCTCCGCCAGTCGCTGCCTGTAGACTTCCGCAGGATCCATCTTCGAGTGCCAGAGTGCCCGGGCGGAGCACGGCCCACCCGCCGACCGGACCATCCGCGAGCCTCTCAAACGCTGCCAAGGCAGCCGGCCGACGCACTCCGGTGGCTATGGTCGTTGCGGGCCGGTTGGCCCCAACCCTTAAGTATCGGCCAATTCAACCAGCCCGGCCCTTGCGCGTCGCCCGGCCCTTGGGACGGGTCCGTCGGCGAGGACGGTCGCTCCCAACCCACTCGGCCGGTTCAAACCCCCAATAGTGGCAAACCAGCACTTGGTCCTGTGTCTCGAGGACGTCCCCGACCCCGAGGGGCCGAACACCGGGATCGGGCGGGTCCTCACCCCCGTCTCGCAAGGTGTTCCAAACCTCGTACGCCGACGACGCTGACCGGGTCGGCCCAGGCGTGTAGTGGGCCCTCCGGAGGCGGAATGGCGGCTTCGGCGGTGCCGCGGCCCGGTACTTCCTGGCGCGGTCTGGCCTCAGGTACAGAATCTGGAAGGATGCCATCTCTGCCCGGAGCCATTGTCGCCAAAGACTATCTCCCCGGCCAAGGGCCAGCCGACGGTCAGGTCGACGTGGGCCTGTCCGCGGGTTGCAGCACGCGCCCGCCCCTCAACCGCGATTCCACGAGCATCCTTGTTCCCGCGTAGGAGAAACCGGCCATGAACAGCAGGATGACGGGCACTCCGAGCCAGTGGCCTATGTGCACTGCGGTGCCCAAGCAAGCCGCAAAGTACCCGCTGGCCAGAAGGTTGGCCCAGACCCGCCATCCCCCCCGCGGCCGGTAGGTCCGCCGCGCGCGCGCTGCCACAGTGCCGTCGGCCGTGTACTTGGCGGTCCGCTGGAATTCCGAGCGAATCCCGAGCAGTGCTCCCAGCACTGCCTGGCTGTTGCTGATGGCGAGCCCGATTCCGTTGGCCACGACCGCAGGGATCAGCCAAACGTGCCGGAGAGCGCCGCCGCGTCCCGACTCGGATTGCGCGAGCGCGTAGAAGCTCGAGAGCGAGCAAAACGTCATGAGGAACGCGGGGAGGTCGAGCCAGAGCAGCCGACCCTCAAGGCTGCCGTGCCGCGTCAGCATGGAGGGCAGGATCAGCAGTGCCATCACGAGCATCAGCGGATATGCAATATTCGCCGACAGATGAAAGGCGGCCTCGCGCTTGACCCTCGCGGGCAGATCTGATCGGAACATTCCCGGCAGGAGCTTCAGACCGGTCTGGATCAGCCCTTTTGCCCAGCGGTACTGCTGAATCTGGAAGGAGGCCATGTCCGTTGGCAGTTCCGAAGGAGCCTCCACATGAGGCGCATACACGAATTTCCATCCGCGGAGCTGAGCCCGGTAGCTCAGGTCCGTGTCCTCGGTTAGCGTGTCGTGCTGCCAGCCCCCGGAGTCCTCGATCATCGAACGGCGAAGAATCCCGGCAGTCCCGTTGAAGTTGAAGAACAGTCCGGACCGTGCGCGCGCGCCGTGCTCGAACACGAAGTGTCCGTCCAGCAGCATTGCTTGAACTCTTGTCAGCAGCGAGTCGGCCCGGTTGCGGAAGGCCCAACGAGCCTGCACCATCCCCACGGCAGGATCGGTGAAGTAGTGCACGAGCCGTTCCAGGAAATCCGGATCGGGTGTGAAATCTGCATCGAAGATTGCGATCAGATCTCCGGTTGCCGTCCCTAGCCCGGCTTGCAGAGCTCCCGCCTTGAACCCTTTCCGGCTCCGGCGGCGCACGTACTCGACCGGCTCCCCGGCGGCACGCTTCTGGCCCACGAGCCGCTCCAGTACGGCCGCTGTCTCGTCCGTCGAATCGTCCAGGATCTGGATCTGGAGCAGCTCCCTCGGGTAGCGCAGGGCGCAGATCGCGTCGAGCAATTGGCCGACCACGAACCTCTCGTTGTAAACGGGGAGCTGTACGGTAACCGTCGGCAGGCGCTCGAAGCGCCGCCCGGGGCGCCCTTGGACATTGCGCCGGTAGCGGTAGTAGAGGCAGACCAAACCGTAGCGGTGTGCCCCGAACAGGCTGAGTACCGCCATCAGCCCGAAATAGGATCCGAGCACCAGGGTTTCTGCACTGTCCATCTGCGCTACGCTTGATGATCCCCTTGAAGTCCAGGCTTCAGCGCGCGGCTGCGGCTCTGGGCAACTGCCCCACGGTGGCACTCCTAGCCTCCGCCGGGCTCATTGAGATCGCGCTAGGTTCGCTGCTCGGACTCGGACGGCCAGCGAGCCATGTGCCGACATTCCTAGTCTACTATTGGTCCGCGGCAGTCGGGTACTTGGTGGCCTGCTGGGTAGTGTCCAAGGATCCCGGCACATTCGTCCGTGCCCGGGCCATGGCATGGATCTGGGTGGCGGCCATCGCGTTCCGGTTTACGGCCCTGCCGCTTATGCCGAGCCTGTCGGAGGACGCCGCTCGGTATCGCTGGCAGGGCATGGTACAGGACGCAGGGGGAGACCCGTATGTCTCCGTGCCCGCGGATCCGCGCTGGGAGGCCCTCCGGGACAGCACGTGGCACCGGGTCTCATCCAAGGACAAGCCCTCCGCATATGGACCCGCAGTAGAGCAGCTCAACCTCTGGCACTACCGGCTGATTGCCATCAGTGGCACCTCCCCCCAAACGCAGGTGTGGCTGTTCAAGCTGCCATTCGCACTGGCCGAACTCTTGTTGGGAATCGCCCTGATGGGCCTCTTGAGAGCAGCCTCCAAGCCGCGCTGCTGGATCCTGATCTACCTGTGGTGTCCGCTGCCCGTGGTCGAGTTCTGGGTGGAGGGCCACAACGACGCCGTAGCCGTAGCCTTGGTCGTCTGTGCGCTGACGTTCCACCTGCGGCGCAGGCCGATACCGGCTCTGGCCTTGCTTGCCGTAGCGACGATGTGCAAATTCTGGCCGATCATCCTGTTCCCATTCCTCGCGACGCGACGGGGCAGTGCTGGCTGGAGTGTGCATTGGCGCGGACTTGTTGCCGCTACGGCAGTCGGCGCGACTCTTTGCCTGCCCTACTGGCGAAGCCTGCCGGCAGTGTTGGGCGTGCTGGACGGGTTCTCGGCGGGCTGGCGCAACAATGACAGCCTCTTCGGCATTCTGCTCTTGCTGGCTGGTGGTGACGCTCGCCTGGCCGCCACAGTTGGAAGGGCCATCGTCATCTGCCTTGTTGCAGGGCTCGTGGCCGTCCGGCCACGTGGCTGCAAGGGTGAATTCGCGGCTATTTGCGTTCTGCTATTCCTGTCGGCCAACTGCTTTCCTTGGTATCTCAGCTGGATGCTGCCTTTGGCGGCGCTCTATCCCTCGGCTCCGCTGCTGCTCTGGACAGCGCTGGCCCCATTGGCGTACCATGTCGTCCCGGCATACGAGGCGGTTGGCCTCTGGGAGTATGACGGTGGCCTCTTGTTTCTGGAGTACTTCCCCGTGCTTGGGTGGCTCGCGGTCTCAGCTGGCGCCGCGGCGCACCGCCTAGTCCCCAAGCGCCCCCCGTAGACCGCAGGATGGCGGCCGTAGTGAACTGCGGCGCGGCTGGCCCGACTTCCGAGTGGTGCCGCGATCGCGATTGCGATCAGGCGGCGGGCAGCGTGGGGTGAACGCTGATCATACGACCCAGTCGTCCCCGGTTTCGGAACTCGACCACACCGTCAATCTTGGCGAACAAGGTGTCGTCCCGGCCGCGGCCTACATTCAGCCCGGGACGGAATCTCGTCCCGCGCTGGCGCACCAATATGCTCCCGGCCGTTACGACCTGACCCGCAAACTTCTTCACTCCGAGTCGCTTCGAGTGGGAGTCGCGACCGTTCCGGGAAGTCCCCTGACCCTTCTTGTGCGCCATAAAGCCTCCTAGCCGCCGTCAGGCCTGCTGTGTTGGGATAGACTCGATCTTGACCTGAGTGTAGGACTGCCGGTGCCCCATGCGGCGACGGTACATCTTCCGCCTCTTGAACTTGAAGACGTCGATCTTCTTGCCCCTGCCATGGGAGTCGATGGTCGCGGTCACGCTTCCGGTAACCTCGGACCCAACATTCAGGTTGCCCTCGTCGTCCGAGACCGCCAAGACATTGTCGAATTCCACCGTGGCGCCCACTTCGCCATCAAGCTTCTCGATCCGGATCAAGTCACCCGCGGACACGCTGTACTGCTTTCCGCCAGTCTGAATAACTGCGTACATGAGTTAGTGAGTTGGACCCTGACCTTCGCAGGTTCTCGGGAGTAGGGGCACGGCTGCCCCAAGAACCAGTATAGTCCGCCTCTAGGATGCAGTCAATCGGTCGGCACGTAGCCTTTCGAGGGCACCTAGCCTAGCCACGGATCCCAGCAAGGTGGTGCGTGGGAGCCCAATCTCGGGACGTGTGGATCTAGCCGGCGGGCTAGAAAAACGCGTAGCCGACGGCAATGGTTGAACGAAGAACGGGAAGTAGTCCGATCCGTACCTCCGGGGCGACGAACAGGCGCTTTGTGAGGAACAGTCTCAAGCCGAATCCACCCGCCAGATTGATGCCACGCTGTTCGTCCCACTCGAAAACGGACTTCTCCGGATCACCTCCCCGGAAGCTCGGTATGAGCGTGCGCCACTTCGTGTAGCCCAAGCCGAACGACGCGAAGGGCCTGAGCCGTTGTGAAGCCGCGAACTGATACTCGAAGACGGGCGTCACGAGCTGTGCTCGTGATTCGTAGGTCTCGTACGGCCCGAACATGTCCGCGTCTAGGTACTCGACTCCAACTCGCCAGTGATTGGACGCGCGGACGGAGACTGTCGCGCCACGGACAATCGCATGTGCCGGATTGTCGTCAATGCCAAGCGTGTATCCGCCTTGCGCGGCTACCTGTAGCCTGCCGGCCTGGCTCCAAGCCGGCACAGGGGTCAATGCCGAGAGTGCGCCGACAGCCAACCCCCAGAGGAACGACCGGCGGCCGACCGGGTGTCCCGTCACGGGGCAGGCCTTCTCACGTCCCTACTTACACACACCTCAAACCTGATGTTCGGCTCGAAGCCCACACGAACCTGCGGAGCAATCCTCCAACGCTCCCCGACACGCGCTTTGATTCCGAGACCCCATGCCAGTGCCCCGATTGCGGTCAGGCTCCTCCCCGAACCTCTGCTGACTTGATGGTTGACGCCTCCTCCCATCGACATGTACCAAACACGCTTCGCCGTTGGTCTGGAAAGGTCCTTGACCAAGCTTAGGATCAGCATGTTGTCCACATGGTCGGGAACGATCATCGCCGAGTACTCCGGCTCAACCGCCCAGCCTCGCTTGCCGAAGTACTTTCGATACGCTCCGCCGACGGTCGCGTGCTGGTCCGCTTCAAAGAAGGTTGCCGTGCCAGCCGTGAACCGCAATTCGTCGGGGCGGGGCTGGCAGGGAATCGCTGGAGCCGCAAGCGCCGCCAAGATTGCGATGATCGGGCCGCGCCAAGTGCAATGCACACCCCGCCTGCGCTCGAGCCGCCGGGTTGGCATCTGACTCGCCACGGTGGGCGGGGAGTCGCTGAGTTTCCCGACGGTCCGCAGGGTATTGCACGCCTCATAGGACACGAGTGGTCTAGGTGCCGCACCCAGCCTGCGGTTCAACGCCCGAACGGGGCGGCCACTTGCGATGGCAATGTGTTCGGCGATCCCTCTTCGCTCCGCCATTCATAGTAGACCAGCAGGTCAATCTCGTGGCCTTAGGTGGCGGAGGCTTGCCAGAATCGAGGGAACGGCACGCGGAGCAGAGGGCGGGGCAGTGCGAAGGGCGGTTCTTTGGACGACTTTCCTACCGGTGTCCCCAGCGCGCGGACGATGAAGGACCGGGAAGTCACGCCCGCCGTTCCGAATGTAGCTTGATTCGGCGGGCCGGTGGGCCTCGTCCTAGCTGACAGGCTGCAGCACACCTCGACCGCGCCGATCGAGACGATCCCGTCGATACACTGGTCATGGTGTTCGCGGCACCGATCTTCGTCGAGGGCGCGGGTCGGTCTCGGATCAGCGATCCGGAGAACGTACCTGGGCGCTCCAAGACCGACCGAGGGGATAGTGACGGTGCGCGACAAGCTATTGCAGCAGTCGGACAAGGTCCTGCAACTCGGCTTGATCAAGTTAATTGTTCGGAGGGATGCGGGGACGGGGATCAGCGCCGCGTCCCGTGACCGCTGGAGGCAAACGGGACTCCGACTGGCCCTCCCTGGAGGCAATGATAGATGGCAATCGAGACCCGAGCATTCGAATATCCGGCCGGAGGGGCCACGATGCGAGGGCAACTCTCGCGCGGGCCCTCGTCAGAACTCCCGCAGCCGGGCGTCCTAGTAGCCCACACGTGGGCAGGATGCGGGCCTTTTGAGCGCGGCAAGGCGGCAGAGCTTGCCAAAATGGGATATGTTGCCCTTGCTGTGGACATGTATGGCCAAGGAGTGTTGGGCTCCGGGCCGGACGAGAATGCCGCGCTCATGGCGCCCCTGATTGAGGACCGCTTATTGCTGCAGGTGCGAATGCAGGCCGCGCTCACGGCCCTGAAGGGAGTCGACGGGGTCGATGCTTCCCGCATGGGTGCGATCGGATTCTGTTTCGGCGGCCTGTGCGTGCTGGACTTGGCCCGTTCCGGCGCCGACTTCCAAGCGGCCGTGAGCTTCCACGGACTTCTGGACCCGCCTCCCGGCGAGCAGCCGTCGGAGATTCTCGCAAAGGTGCTGGTGTTGCACGGCTGGGACGATCCTATGGCGCGCCCCGCGTCGGTGAATGGGCTGGCAGCGGAACTGACTAACGGAGGCGCGGACTGGCAGATTCACGCGTACGGGGGAACGGTACATGCATTCACCAATCCAGCGGCAAACAACGCGGAGATGGGGACGGTGTACGACCCTGTGGCCGACATACGCTCCTGGCGGTCGATGCGCGACTTTCTCGGAGACGTGCTGCGACCCTGACGGAAGCGCGCGGGCCGCTCAGCGGCGCGCCCGGATGGGATCGCTTGGATCCCACCGATCTTTGTAGGACAGGCCGTAGCGCTCCGTGGCGCTGGCAGGCTCGAACGCCGGGTTCTCGGCCGGCATGACAGCGCCCACGGACTCGCGCCACGCCCGCAACCTGGATCGCATGGAGCGGGCACGCTCCGGCATCGCACCGGCCATGTCATGCGACTCCTTGGGATCTTGGGACAAGTCGTACAGCTCGACGTGGGAATCCTCGTAGAACTCGATCAGTTTCCATGCGGCCCTGCGGATCACGCCAGCCGGCTTTGACCCGGAGTTCGAGTAGTGGGGATAGTGCCAAAAAAGCTCGTCACGCGGGAGCGACCCCGTCCCTCGCAGCAGCGGCATGAGGCTGAGACCGTCCGTCGCGTGCCCGGGCAAGTCGGGCGCCTCGGCAATCTCCAGAATGGTGGGATAGAAGTCGACGCTGCTCACGGGGCTACGCTCCATCGTTCCAGCCCGAACCGTGCCAGGCCAGCGCACGATCAGCGGCTCGCGGATGCCGCCCTCCCATAGGTACCCTTTGCCCGAACGGAACGCCCCGTTGAATGCTCGGCTTGGCACGCCGCCATTGTCTGAGAAGAAGAAGACCGCGGTCCGCTCGTCAAGGCCCAGCTCTTCGATCTGTTGAAGGAGTCGGCCGACACTCCTGTCCACACCCTCGACCATCGCCGCGTAGACCGCGTTCTGCCGACCCGTCGGGTCGCTCCGGCCCGCATAGCCATCGATCAGTTCTGGTTTGGCCTGGATCGGGGAGTGGACGGCGTAGTACGGCAGGTAGAGGAAGAAGGGCCGGTCGACATTCTGCTGCAAGAACCGCTCGGCGGCAGCGGTCAGCTGGTCGGTGAGGTACTCACCATCCTTCGCATCTGGGACTATCAAGCGCTTGTGCGGGGCGAACATGGTCTGGTGCGAACCCCAGTGGCTCGAGGCGAAACTCTCGTCGAAACCACGCCGTTCCGGGGCATACTCGCCGTTCCCAAGATGCCACTTGCCTATGCACGCGGTGGCATACCCGGCTGCCGACAGGGGCTCGGCCAGAACCGTCTCGTCCAGCGGGAGACCGATGGGCAGCTGGGCCTGGAGCATTCGGGCGTGCGGAAGTACGTTGCCGGGAAGGTACTGCGTGAGACCGATCCGCGCGGGCCATCGGCCCGTCAGTATGCTCGCACGAGTCGGCGAACAGTTCGGGGCGGCCGCATATGCATCCGTGAAGCGCATGCCCTCGGCTGCGAGCCGGTCAATGTTGGGCGTACGGTGATAGAGGTTGCCGTAGGCTCCGACATCGGCATAGCCCATGTCGTCGACCAGCAGGAATATGACATTGGTGGGTTGGCATGGGGCCGGGCCGGAGAGAAGGCCGACCGCAGCGAGGAGAACCAGCCAGGGCAAACGGAGCATGCGGCCAATCTAGCAGGTATCCGCAGGGCCGATCGTGGGGATCTGTACGCGCCTACAGTTCCCAAGGAGGCCGTTCCGGAAGCAGGGCCTCGAACTCGGCGATGCGCTCGTTCTGGTAGGCCCCGGCATAGGTCCCGTCAAAGAAGCGACCCAGCGCTTCGGCGCACAGCCGATCCCAAGACTCTTCCTCCCGGCCGGGATTGATTGGGTAGAACAGGCAACCGGTAGCTTGTGCGGCGCGGCGATCCCCAGGAGCGTCCCCGACCATCAGCTTCTTGCCGGGAGCGTATCGGTCGCCGCCAGCCATGACCCTGAGGTGCTCGACCTTCTTGCCGAGCTCCTGACCGGCGATGAGCTGCGGGTAATGGGCAATGCGGTTTTCTTCCCACTCACGCCCAAGGGCCTCGCCCGGCGTGCCGGATACGATGGCGAGATCGGCGCTTGCGACGATCGTGTCCAAGGTCTCGCGAACCTTGGGAAAGGGCGGAACTCCGAAGACAATGTCCTTGATCGCATCGTTCACCGCCAAGCTCCACCGCATGGTCCGGTCCAGCAGCGGGTGGGGCGATTGGGCGCGGAACTGTACCAGGCCGTCGTTGCTGGGGGGCAGCCCCGAGTCGATAAAGGCCTGCAGGGGAGCCAAGTCAGGGATCTGGATCCCTCGCTTGGCGGCGTCTTGCCAACCCTCCAGCAAGCGCAGTGACCGCACGCAGACCGGAAAGCGGTTCATTCCGCGCGTCTTCGAGTAGAGGTTCGCGAATTCCCACACGCGCCGCGCGTACTTCGAAGCCGCCTGAAGTCGCCAATGCTTGATGAACATTGGCGTGAAGCACTCCTTGTGCTTGATCTCCATGGAGTCGAACACGCAGCCGTCGGAGTCAAGCCCGACGAAGAAGCCCTTTGCAGGCCGGAAGTCTCTGAGTGTCTGCATCTCTGGTCGGTCTGTGGAGCCTAACGGTTCCACTGCGTGTGGAAGACGCCCTCAATGTCCAGGCGACGGTAGGTATGCGCCCCGAAATTGTCGCGGAGCGCTTGGAGCAGGTTCGCCGGCAGGAACTCGGAGCGGTAGCTGTCAACGTACGCCAAGGTAGCCCCCAAGCAGGTGGTCGGAACGCCGCTATCGTTGGCGAGGCCCACGACTTCGCGCAAGGCCGAAAGGTTCCGGTTCGTGGCCGTGGTGAATGCCGGACTCAGCAGCATGTTCTCCAACTTTGGATGCTCGCTGTAGACCTGACGGATCGGGTCGAGCAGCTTTGAGCGTATGATGCAGCCCTCTTTCCAGATCCTCGCGACTTCCGCAAGGTCCGTGCCAAATCCGAACTCCGCCGACGCGGCCTGAATCAGGTGCAGGCCCTGCGCATAGCATGCGACCATGCCGAGGTGCAGGGCGTCATGCAGAACGCGACGCAGGTGCCCACGATCGGCCTCCGCACCGCCAGACGGTCCCGTCAGCTTGGCGGAAGCCTCCACGCGCGCATCCTTCAATCCAGAGAGAATTCGGGCATTCACCGCTTGGGAAAGGGTAGGGATTGGTATGCCGAGATCCAGCGCCGTCTGTGCGGTCCACTTGCCTGTCCCTTTTTGGCCTGCGGTGTCAAGGATCTTCTCCACAAGCGCTGTCCCGGAGGAATCATCCCGCTTCGCCAGACACTGAGCGGTGATGTCGACGAGATACCCGCCAACCTGCCCTGATCCTGTCCAGTCCCGGAAGAGTTGTTGGATTTCTTCGGACGACCAGCCTTGGCCTCGGCGCAGGATGTCATACACCTCGCAAATGAGCTGCATGATCCCGTACTCGATGCCGTTGTGCACCATTTTCACGTAGTGACCGGCAGCTCCAAGGCCACAGTAGGTAACGCATGGGCTGCCGTCGTCGGTCTTGGCCGCGATCTTCTCTAGGACTGGTGCGATTCGCAGGTAGGCGTCTCGGTTCCCACCGGGCATGATGGACGGCCCCCACAGGGCACCTTCCTCCCCTCCTGAGATGCCACAGCCGACGAAGTGCAGACCGCGAGCCTGCAGCCGCTCGGCCCTGCGCTCAGTGTCGGAGAAGTGCGAATTGCCCCCGTCGATCAAGACATCGCCCGCCTCAAGGTGTGCTAGCAGCGCATCGATGACCAGATCGGTACCACGGCCAGCCGTCACCATGAGCAAGACGCGACGCGGCGGTGTGAGGAGGGAAACGAAGTCTGGAATCGACTGCGTTACCGTCACGTTCTTGTCGCGGGACTCGGCCCGCATTTTGGCGGCGTTCTCGTCCCCGCGGTTGTAGGCCACGACGGGAAAGCCGTTGCGTTCGATGTTGAGGGCAACATTGCGGCCCATCACGCCAAGCCCGGCGACGCCGAAATTGTCTGTTGGCATGGGAGGAATCCTTGAAGTGGCGCGTCGGCCAACGCGAGGGTCGGATGCAGGATCGCGAGCCCTCCGCCAGTCCAGTACTATGGCCCGGGGGCGGGTAAAGGCCGATACAGAATCAGGGCACCATTGTAGGCAATCCGAGCACGACCCCAATCGGGATGCAAAGTTGCAGCACATCTGGACTGCGGTCCGCAGTATCGGCCGAGCACCGAGCAAGCGCACGTGCAGGGCGTCGCCCGCTTCGCGCCTAACTTCAATCGCCCGCCGGACTTGCTGGGCCCCTAGGAGATCCGCAGCTACCAACTACATCTCGCCACTGTCCGCGAGCTCCGCCCTAGCAGGATCGCGGTCGCGGTTGCCGCGCTGCGCTTCTTCCGCTCCGCCACCGGGCTGAGAGCAGCGAGTGATGGGGGCAAGCAAGGACGGGCAGAGCCGCCGAAGCGTTCGTGCCCTAGGCGTTGAGGCCACCCGCACCGGAGAGATGGGTTTGGCGGCTCGAATCCCGGTCCAGGCTGGGCCACGGCGGTTGGAGGAAGATCGAGAACGCGCTTCGAGTGCGTTGGCACAGGCACGTCTTCCTGACCGTCGCATCCGGAGACCCTAGAGATCGCGAGTCGACCTCTCAGCACGCACAGGCCCATCATCTGGCGGGGGCTGGGCTTCGCCAGGCAAGCCAAGGCCGATCACTCCCCGTAAGGCTTGGGTCGGTCTTTCCAATGACTCAGCCCAGACGAGGCCCTAGAAGAACAATTGCACGACCTGCCCTTCAATCTCGTCTAGGGTCGAGCGCAGCGCTGGCCATGCCGGTTCCCCCATCTCTGAGTCCCAGTCGGCCAAATGGCGCTCCAGCTCGGCGACAACTTCCGGGTGGTCGGCAGCGAGGTTCTCGCGCTCGCCAATATCCTGCGACAGGTCGTACAAGAGCGTCAGCTGGCCTTGCGGCGAGTCTTGCGGCCAAGGCTGCATCGGCAATCGCGAAGCTGCCAAATCCGTCACGGCACTCAGGTTCATGTCGGTCTTGTTGACCTTCCACAGCTTCCATTGGCCCTTGCGTACCGCCACGTTCGGGTTCGCCCGCCAGAAGAGCACCTCGTGGGGAGGCCTGCGGCGCTCCCCCCGCAAGTACGGAAGCAGGTTCACGCTGTCCTCGGCAGTTGCAGTCGATCCCACCGCGGCCGCAATGGTCGCGTACAAATCCAGCGAGACCACGGGTTCGCTGTAGGTCGTGCCCTCTGGAAGAAAAGCGGGCCACTTGGCGATGAATGGCACGCGGATGCCCCCGTCCCAGTAGTAGCGCTTATTCCCGCGCAGCGGGCCGTTCGAGCAGCAGTCGTCTATGTATCCGGCGCAGCCGTTGTCGGAAAGGAAGACGAACAGTGTGTTCTCCTCCAATCCCAGTTCAACCAGCTTGGCGGTGACCGCACCAACGTAATCGTCCACCGCCGCGACCATCGCCGCGTAGATCCGCGTGCTGTCCTTTTCGATGTGGCGGTATCGACGAAGGTACTCCTGGGTTGCCTGCAGCGGCGTGTGGGGCGCGTTTGGGGTCAGCATCAAGAAGAATGGATCGTCTTGGTGGCGCTCGATGAAGTCGACGGCGCGCTCGCGAAAAACGTCAGTCAGGTAACGGTTCACCTGCACCTGCTCGCGTCCGTCGAAAATGGCGTTGGCCTCGGTTCGGCGGGTCGGGGCATTCCGGCGAGGCCAAGACTCGACTCCCTCGATGCGGGAATCGATGTAGATTGAACCTCCGGCCAGCATGCCGAAATACTCGTCGAATCCCCTGCTCAGCGGGTGGTGCTCCTCTGCCTTGCCGAGATGCCACTTCCCGATCAAGCCCGTGGCATAGCCCTGCTCGCGCATCATGTCCGCAATGGTCGACTCGGCAATGGACATCCCGCTGTCCGTGTCGCGACCGGCGATGTTGTACTCAAAGCCGTGCCGCTGCTGGTGGCGTCCCGTGTAGAAGCCTGCCCTCGAAGGGCTGCACACGGCGGCCGAAACGTATCCGTCGGTGAGCCGGACGCCGCGCGTCGCGAGGGCATCGATGTTGGGCGTGCTGATGACCTGACCGCCGTTTGCCCCAATGTCGCCCCAGCCGAGGTCGTCGGCCATCATCACGATGACGTTCGGGGGATCGATCGGCACGGTCGGCTCTCCCGGACCGCACGAGCCCAGCGCGACGGCGACGGCGAGGTACAAGACGTTCTTGGTCACGTGATCATTCTAGTTTCCAGCCCCTAGGCCGCACAGCCACGTTCCCGCGGCTGCCCACGTCGGCTATCATGGCCGTGCATGCCGCAGCACAAGCGAAGATTCCCACGCCTGACACAGCCGCTTGTCCGCCACGACGGAGCCCTACAACCGGCCAGCTGGGAAGAGGCCCTCGACACCACCGCGGAGGCGTTCCGCCGCGCGATGCGCAGCAGACCCGAGCAGGCCTTCGGTATGTTCAGCTGCTCGAAGACCACCAACGAGCTCAACTTCGCGGTTCAGAAGT
Source organism: Bryobacterales bacterium (assembly GCA_965203925.1). Taxonomy (GTDB): domain Bacteria; phylum Acidobacteriota; class Terriglobia; order Bryobacterales; family UBA6623; genus VXMF01. The sequence goes on along the minus strand of OZ241924.1, from coordinate 4,871,078 downwards.
TCGCCCGCAGCGTCATCGGCAGCAACAACATCGACAGCTGCAACCGTACTTGACACGCTCCCAGCGTCGTCGGTCTGGCGACAGTGTTCGGAGCGGGTGGAGGCACGAGCTCGTACGGGGAGGCGGAAGAGGCCGACCTGATCATCCTGTGGGGCTCGAACGCCCGAGAGACGCACCCGATCTACTTCCACCACGTGCTGAAGGGCGTTCACAATGGCGCTTCGCTGTTTGTCGTCGATCCGCGTCGCACTACTTCCGCACAGTGGGCGGACCGCTGGCTCGGGCTTGATGTCGGCTCGGACATCACTTTGGCCCACGCCGTTGGGCGCGAAATCCTTGCGGCCGGGCTCGAGAATCGAGCGTTCATCGAACATGCAACGAGCGGGTTTGAAGAGTATCGGAACGCGGTCGAGCCGTTCACGCTCGCCCACGCTGAGCGCGTCACGGGCGTGCCCCAAGAGGCCATCCGGGACTTGGCCCATACGTACGCCAAGGCAAAGAAGGCGCAGCTGTGCTGGACCTTGGGGATCACCGAACATCACCGGGGAGCGGACAACGTCCTGTCGCTGATCAACCTAGCCCTTCTCACAGGCCATGTAGGCCGTTTTGGATCGGGCCTCTGCCCGCTGCGCGGCCAGAACAACGTGCAAGGCGGGGGGGACATGGGAGCGTTGCCGGATCGCCTCACCGGCTTTCAGCACGTCACCAACGATGAGTGCCGCGCAAAGTTCGAGGCCGCCTGGAATTGCAAGATCCCGTCCCGTCCTGGCCGTCACATCAGCGGAATGTTCGAGGCAATGGGCACTGGTGAGCTCACCACGCTCTACGTGATCGGGGAAAACCCCGTGGCGTCGGAACCGGACACGGAACACGTCCTGAAGCTGATGGGAGGGCTGGACTTTCTGGTCGTCCAGGACCTCTTCCTCACGCAGACGGCTGAACTGGCGGACGTTGTGCTGCCGGCTGGCGCCGGCTGGGCCGAGTCCGAGGGGACGGTCACCAGCAGCGAGCGAAAGGTCCAGCGTGTGCGCCGGGTGCTGGACCCTCCACCCGGAACGCGGGACGACATGTCGATCCTGTTCGATCTGGCCAAGCGTCTCGGCCACGACTGGGGAGAACCCGATGCCGAGGCTCTTTGGAACGAACTCCGAACCCTGAGCCCGATGCACGCGGGCATGAGCTACAAGCGACTTGAGGAGCTTGGGGGCATCCGGTGGCCTTGCTACGACGAGTCGCATCCTGGCGAGCTGTACCTGCACAGCCGGCTTTGGGCCAAGCCGAGGATCGGGCCGCGGGCACCCTTCTCGCCCGTGGAAGCCGTGGCGCCAGTGGACCAGCTGGACGACACCTACCCCATCCGCCTGACCACAGGGCGGCGGCTGGACGCCTACAACACCGGCGTCCAGAGCGAGCACCTGCAATCGCCTATGCACAGCCAGGAGACGCTGGACATCTCGCCCGAAGACGGCCTCGATCTTGGTGTCACGGAGTTTGAGCGCGTGCGTGTCTCGTCCCGGCGTGGATCGATCGTGGCCCCAGTTCGCTTTGACCCCGGCCTCAGGCCGGGCCTGGCTTTCATGACGATGCATGCTCCGGACGAGGTAAACACCAACGAGCTGACGATCGAGGCTATCGACCCGAAATCGGGCGTCTCGGAGTTCAAGGCTACGGCAATACGGATTGATACAATGGGCGCCGCTCCGGCCGGGGACTAGGCGCTACCGTCCGGGCCAGGCAGCGGTCGCAAGCGGGCTGGCGCAACGTGGACCTCCATTTCACCCCCGACGCCCCGACAGATACCGAGAGGGAGGCAGTCGACTCGCTGCTGGGCGAGCCGGATTCGAACTGGACGGGCGGGGACCGAATTCTGGCAAGCGACCTGCGAACGTCCCAGGCCGGCCATCGGGGGGCGGGCAAACGGCACCTCCTGCTGCCGGTCCTGCACGCCATCAGCGACCGCTGCGGCTGGATCAGCCGGGGCGCCTTGAATTACTGCTGCCGCAGACTGGGCGTGCCCCCTGCCGAGGCCTACGGGGTGGCAACCTTCTACGACATGTTTTCGCTGTCCCCGCGCCCGCCCGTCGTCGTGCGGGTCTGCGACGACATTGCCTGTGTCGCCAAGGGGTTTGACCGCCTGAGCGACGATCTGGCTTCAGGTCCAATCCCCGAGGATGGCGGGAGATCCGCGAACGGCGTTATCTGGACGCGCAGCCCATGCTTGGGGCTCTGCGAGCGAGCGCCCGCCGCCCTAATCAGCGGTGCGGGGGAGCAGCCGTGGCATGCAGTGTCTGCTCCCGCAACCCCTGGCGCGATCGAACGGGTCTGCCGCCGGAAGGGAAGGGCAGCGGCGGCGGGTGCCGAGGTCCGGGCATCCGTTCCTCAGGCAGGAACGGGAGGACTCCGCCTCCTGCACCGTGTAGGCGAGCCGTCTGGAGAGGGGCTCCAAGGCTATCTCCGGGGTGGTGGGTTCGCCGGGTTAGACCTCGCTGTCCGAAACGGCAGAGAGTGGGTAGTGGAGCAAGTCGAGGCTTCAAACCTCGTTGGCCGAGGTGGGGCGGCCTTCCCTACAGGGCGGAAGTGGCGCGCAGTGTTGGCCGCCAAAGGCCCCAAGTATGCGGTTTGCAACGCAGACGAGTCCGAGCCGGGCACCTTCAAGGACCGGGTCCTGATGGAGGGCGACCCCTACGCTCTCGTCGAGGCCTTGGCCATCGCCTCATTCGCCACCGGGTGTGAGCGGGCCTACGTGTACATCCGCGGCGAGTACCCAGAGTCCACCGAGCGCATGGCAGGGGCGATTGAGGACTGTGAGAGGGAAGGATTGCTGGCTCCCGCCTGCCCGATCGAAATCCGGAGAGGAGCGGGAGCCTACATCTGCGGAGAAGAAACGGCTCTGTTCAACTCGATCGAGGGATACCGCGGGGAGCCACGCAACAAGCCGCCATACCCAACCCAGTCGGGGCTCTTCCGGCGCCCGACGCTGGTCAACAATGTGGAGACGCTTGCCAACATCCCGGGCATCCTGCTGGAAGGCGGCGCCGCCTATGCGGCGATGGGCACGGACGTATCGAGCGGACCGAAACTGTTCTGCCTCTCGGGCCACATCGCGCGCGCGGGAGTCTACGAGGCCGAGTTCGGCGTCACCGTAAGGGAACTGATCGAGATGGCCGGCGGAGTCGCGGGGTCCGGACAAGTCCAGGCTGTCCTCGTCGGGGGAGCAGCCGGGGCGCTGCTGCATCCGGGCGAGATCGACACACCGTTCACATTTGAGGCCATGCGGGAGATCGGTGCGACTGTGGGGTCGGCCGTCGTGATGCCGTTCGACACGACGGTAGATCTGGGAGCAATGCTGGTGCGAATCGCGGAGTTCTTCCGGCACGAGAGCTGCGGACAGTGCGTGCCGTGCCGCGTGGGAACGGTCCGCCAGCACGAGCTGCTGCAGCGCCTGCAGTCAGGGGAGGTCCGGCTTGGCTCGGAGCAACACCGCACTCTGCTCGCTGAGATCTCGCAGGTAATGCGCGATGCATCGATCTGCGGTCTCGGGCACACGGCCGCGAGCGCCGTCGACTCTGCGCTGCTGCGGTTTCCGATCTGGGGAGGGAGTGCAAGATGAACCACCAAGATGCGGACTTGGCGCCGGACCTGACGGTCCCTGTGCCACGCGGGCCAGTGCCCGCAGCCCCTCCGGAAACCGAGCGGCCCCGGGTCGAAATCGAGGTGGACGGCAAGACCATATCCGTCGAAGAGGGAGCTACCCTGCTGGACGCGTGCTGCAGACTCGGCATCGACACGCCAACAGTCTGCTATCTGGAGACGCTCACACCCGTCAACGCGTGCCGGGCATGCGTCGTGGAACTGGAGGGATCGAGAGTGCTCGTGCCGGCCTGCTCGCGCAAGGCCGAGCAGGGCATGTCGATACGAACTGACTCCGAGCGAGTTCGGCTCAGCCGACGCATGGTCTTGGAATTCCTGGCTTCCGGGAGCGACCTGTCCATCTCCCCGGAACTCTCCGACTACATGGAGCGCTACGGGGCAGAGCCTTCGCGGTACGGCGAGGGCGGTTCGGAACCGGCCACGGTCGAGCAGCCGGTGAAGGTTGACAACGAGCTCTACGTGCGTGACTACGCCAAGTGCGTACTCTGCTATAAGTGCGTGGAGGCGTGCGGGACCGACGCCCAGAACACGTTTGCGATCGCCGTGGCGGGTCGCGGCTTTGACGCCCACATCAGCACCGAGTTTGACGTCGACCTTCCGGAATCGGCCTGCGTCTACTGCGGCAACTGCATCGCGGTCTGCCCGACAGGGGCACTGATCTTCAAGAGTGAGCACGACCTGCGGCAGGCGGGCCAGTGGGACGAGGACCGCCAGCGCGAGGCCGAGACCATTTGCCCCTATTGCGGCGTCGGCTGCACGCTCACCGTGCGATCGCAGGACAACCAGATTGTCAGGGTTACGTCCCCGCTGGACCAAGAAGTGACTGCAGGCAACCTTTGCATCAAAGGACGATTCGGCTGGGGCTTCGTCGGTGCGTCGGCCGATGGCGGCACGGAGGACGGCAATGGCTCGTGCGGAGCGGAGGATTAGGCGCCATTCGAGGTCTAGCCGCTCGCGCATCGGACAGCGCCAAGCGACGGCACGGCGGACCGAGTACCATGCCGGCCTCGCTGCTAACCCCTTCCGCCCTGAGCGCCCGGCACCGTTAGGGAAGCAGGTCACGACCGCTGCAGAGGAGAAGCCACCTTCCCGACAGCTCCTATCTTCAATGGCTCAGGGGCGACGCCCGACATGCGGCAATCCACCGGCACGATGAGCTCTGCGGCGGCCCCGGATTCCCTACGGCCCGAAGGTGATTCCCATCTGGCTCGCGGACTCGCGACAGCGATCGGCAGGCTTCGGCAGAAGCTCCTCGATGTCGGAAAGCGCAACAAGCTGATCAACGCCCCGATCGGCAAGGAAAGGGCGAAACAGCTAACGATCGAGGACGAGCTCTCAGACGAGGTCTTCAGGATTCTCCACTTGGAGAACCGCAGTATGACCTTCGAGCCATTCAGGGGCGTCAACCCTCCAGATTCGGAGGACGAGGAGGAGGATGACAGCTTGTTTCTCCCGCTTGAGGAGGGCGGAGGGCAGGCGGGTCCCATTGCGGACCGGCACGTAGACCGTCGGCTCCACACGCGGCTCAGTGCGGCGCGGCTTCAGCGCAAGCTGCTCGTCCTCTATCGGGACGCCCGCTCCCTTGAGGAGGAGCAGGGCATCAGCGTGCTCTTTCTGGCCCTTGGCTTCCTGAGGTGGTACGAGAGCGAATCGTCGGAGGTGGAACGGTTCGCGCCGCTCATCCTGCTGCCCGTCGACCTTGTTCGAGAGAGGGCCCGAGGGAAGTTCCGACTGGTGTACAGGGACCAAGATCTGGAGCCCAATCTGTCCTTGCGAGCGCTGCTGGAGTCTGACTTTGGCCTGACCTTGCCGGACTTCCCGGAAGGGGAAGGATGGCTGCCGACAGAGTACTTTGTGCGAGTGCAGTCGGCCGTTGCGCCCAAGGCCCGCTGGAGAGTGCGGCCCAACACGATCGAGCTCAGCTTTTTCTCGTTTGCGAAGTTCCTTATGTGGAGGGACCTCTCGGCGGGGGAAGAAGCGTTCGGAACGGCGAACAATGAGCTGGTGGAGCGGCTGCTGGTTGAGGGCTTTTCCGGGAGCGCCAGCATCTTCGCGCCTGACGAACGGCTCGACGAGCGCTTCGCTGACCCGAGGGATCTGGGGCACATTCTGGACGCTGACGCTTCGCAGACGCAGGTCATCGCCGCCGCAAAGGAGGGCCGCAACCTAGTCGTCCAAGGCCCGCCGGGAACCGGCAAGTCGCAGACCATCGCAAACATCATCGCGGTCGCGGCACGGGAAGGAAAGCGCGTGCTGTTCGTCGCAGAGAAACGCGCAGCGCTAGATGTCGTTCACGCCCGACTCGAGAGGTGCGGCCTCGGACCGCTGTGTCTGGAACTGCACTCTCACAAGGCCAGCCGAAAGGAGGTGTACGCGGAGCTGCGAAGCACACTAGCACTGGGCGCGCCCACGCACATCGGCGAGAGCGAGTATCGCCGAGTCCAGGGGGTCCGCGATGAGCTCAACGAACTCTCGGACCTGCTTCACAGGGTCGACGGCGAAACCGGCGAGACACCCTATCTGGTGATCGGCCGGATTTCCGAGCTCAGCGAACAGGGGTGCGCAAGGCCGGGTTGGCAGATACCCGGGGCCGAATGCTGGAGCCGCGCCGAGTACGACAAGCGCGTGGAGGCGGTAGAGGCGCTGTCGCGAATGTCGGCCGAGCACAGTCTTGAGAGCACGCACATTTGGCGGGGAGCCCGGAGACGCTTGAGCTTACCCGACCGGAGGGCCCTCAGCGAGGAGCTGGGCCGGGCCTTGGAGCTACTGGATGACCTCCGCGCGGCACTGCGGGGCGGGGCAGCGGCGGCCGCCGTCAAGGTGGCCGAAGCGCCGGGGGCGTCAGAGACCGTTCTTGGGCATCTGGATGCCCTCTCAGCCAAGCCCGCGCGAGTGGCGCCGCTGCTGGAGCGCCCCGCTGTACTTGAGGAGCTTCCGAGCGTCGCCCGCCTTGTCAGTAGCATCGTGGAGGCAAGGCGCCTACGAGAAGAGCTGCTCGCAGAGGTCGTCGAGAGCGCTCTCAATCGCGCTTGGGACGACGAGCGAATCGAGATAGCGTCACGCGGCCGATCCCTGTCCCGCTGGTTCAGCGGAGCCTACCGCCGCTCCCTCGGCCGTCTACGAGCGGTCCAGCGGAACGCCTTGCCCCGAAGCCTGACGGACCAATTGGCCCAGCTTGACCGGATGATCGAGCACCGACGAGCCGTAACGTCCATCCGAACGAAGGACGCGTTGGGGCGAGAAGCTCTGGGCCGGGCTTGGGCGGGAGAGGAGACTGACGTCAGCATTCTATGGCCGGCGGTCCAATGGATCGCCTCGCGAGCGGGAAAACTGGGCTCGGTGGCTTCGGTGCGTGAACAGGTTTCCCGCTCGGACGACGCCGAGGCGCTTGCCCGAGCTGAGAGAGTCCTCCGCAGAGCGGCAGAGCGATGGGCCGGTTGCTGGGCTGTCATCTCGAATCTGGTCGACCTCGACGTTCGAGTGGCCTTCTCCGCAGACGAAATTGGGGCAGTGCGCATCGACGTATTGCTCGAGCGACTCGCAGCTTGGATGAACGACCTAGGCTCCATCGAGAGTTGGCACAGACTGAGCGCAGCTGCCCGCCAACTCACCACGCTTGGGCTGGGGCAGATTCGCGAGAGAATTGGCGATGGCAGCTTGGCGCCGAGAGACGCTACGAGCGCCCTTGCGTTCGTCCGGGCCGAGGCCGTTTGGAACCGAATGCGTTCCGATACCCCCAAGCTCGGCACGATCGATGGTGCGGACCGGAGCCGCAAGGTAGAGCTCTTCAAGGATCTCGACCAGCGCCTGCAAGCCTTGGCGGCCCACGAAGTTGCGATCAAGCACTTTGGGTCCATCCCCCTCGGCTCGGCCGGTCAGATCGGCGTCGTCCGGGGAGAACTGGCCAAGAGGATGCGCCATATGCCGATCCGGAAGCTACTGAACGCGGCCGGAGAGGCAGTGGTCAGGATCAAGCCCGTTTTTTTGATGAGCCCGTTGTCGGTTGCGCAGTACTTGGCGCCGGGCGGGCTGAAGTTTGACCTGCTGCTGATTGACGAGGCCAGCCAAGTGCGCCCGGCGGATGCCATGGGGGCCATCCTGAGATCCAGCCAAGTGGTCGTCGTCGGGGACCAGAAGCAGATGCCGCCCACGTCCTTTTTCGACCGCGAAATCGGGGATTCGGTCGACCCAGACGAACTAGAGGATCTGCAGGACATCCAAGCGGCACAGGTCGGTGACATGGAGAGCATCCTGTCGCTGTGCGAATCCCGGAGCATGGCCGGCGGCATGCTGCGCTGGCACTACCGCTCAAGGCACCCGTCGCTCATTGAAGTGTCGAACCATGAGTTCTACGGCCACGGGCTGATCTGCCCGCCGAGCCCGGAGTGGGCACCAAAGTCGACCGGCCTTGGCTTCTTCCACGTGGAAGGTTTATACGAGCGCGGCCGCAGACGCAACAATCCCGTCGAAGCTCAGGCCGTCGCGGACCAAGTCCTCAGGCATGCCCGCCGCCACCCGGACGACACGCTTGGCGTGGTCGCCCTCTCGATCGCGCAGCGCAACACAATCGCGGACAAGCTGGAAGTCATGCGTGCACAGCATCCGGAACTGGAGGCCTTTTGCAAGGAAAGCAAGGACGACGCCTTCTTCGTCAAGAACCTTGAGAACGTCCAAGGCGACGAGCGTGATGTGATCTTCATCTCGATCTGCTACGGCAGGGACAAGGCCGGCTACATGTCGCAGAGCTTCGGACCTGTGTCGAACGAGGGGGGAGAGCGGCGCCTGAACGTGCTCTTCACGCGTGCGAAGAAGCGGTGTACGGTCTTTGCCTCGATCCGGCACTCCGACATCCGCCTAGACACTACGAAGCACGCTGGCCCGCGAGTTCTCAAGCGATTCTTGAAATACGCGGAGACCGGCGAACTAGATGTCCCTGTCCTATCGGGCGCGGCTGCAGACAGCCCATTTGAAGAGGCAGTGGCGGCAGCCCTGCAGAGCCACGGTTATCGGGTCTCCGGTCAAGTCGGGTCGGCGGGCTTCCGCATTGACCTTGCCGTGCACGATCCTGACGATGAGGGGCGGTTTCTCCTAGCGGTAGAGTGCGACGGGGCGCGCTACCACTCCTCGAGCTGGGCAAGAGAGAGGGACCGGCTGCGCCAAGCTGTCCTCGAACAGAAGGGCTGGACGTTCCACAGGATATGGAGCACGGACTGGTTCTACGACCGTGACCGGGAATTGGCCCGGCTGCTGGAGGCCGTGGAGCGGGTCAGAAACATGGGACGATCGGCTGCCGAGCCGAAGGCGACGGAGACCCGTGCCCGAGTCGAGCGCGTACACGCTGACGACGACCCGCCGGAGCGAGAGGGAGTTCCGTATGTCGAGGCAAGCTTTAGCATCGCTGCCTCAGCCGTCGGACCATTGCCAGAGGCTGATGAGAGCACACTGGCGGAGTGCGTTGCACGGATCGTCGAGACAGAGGGTCCCGTGCACATCGAAGAAGTCGTCCGACGGCTGTCCCGTCTGTGGGGTCACGGGCGGTCGGGCAGTCGGATCCAGAGAGCGGTGGAGGCAGCGGTGAACGACGCGGTCGAGGTTGGGCGTGTGGGCTACCCAGAAGATTCCAACGGAGCATTCGTGGACCGACCGGACCGCAGCGAAGACCCTCCGCCTCGGGACCGGACCTTGGCCAAGTCCCAATGGCTACGCAAACCAGCGATGCTCCCGCCGACCGAGGTGCGCTCGGCGATTCTGGAGGCGGTCGAGCGCAACATCGGCATCCGCCCCGCCGACTGCGCTAGGGAAGCAGCCCGCATGCTTGGGATCAGGCGCGTGAGCGGGGAGATGCGCGAAGTGTTCGTCCGGCAAGCACGGGAACTCGTAGCTACCGGACGACTGTCCCAGCTTCGCGATGAGTTGCGGTTGCCCTAGGAATCCACCGGGCGCGGCCCACGCCCGCGGGCGTCAATTGGCCTTGGCGGGCCTTCGGAAGCGCTCCCACCTCACACGGCGCGGGGACATCGGTCGACGCACCGGTCAGGTTGGGATGATGGAATGGCTTGTGGCAACCTGCCCCGAGCGCAGCGGTCGACCCATTGGTCGCAATTCACCATCCAACGACACCCGCGGTGACATCTCCCGGACCGCCAGCCTACGCCCGGTCCACGGTCGGGCGATAAGCTTTCGAGCGGGGTGTGGACCCTTGATTGATTCGGATGGATTTGGGAATCAAGCGCCTGAAACAGTCCGGTATCGTTCGGCGCACGGTGCTCCTCGCGGTCGTGGTGTCCTATCGGATGGGCAGTTGGTTCAGCAAGTGGCTTGTCGCGGGTCGAGGTCACAGGACCGGCCGCGGCACTCAGTGCGCACCGGAGCGCCTGAGGAACGCCAACAGGGGCACGCTGTGCACAATGGGACCGGCGGGGCCGACGGCCGCGCACCGTCCAGACAACACGACACCATCCACAATCTGCTCTGCTCCGTCCCACGGGTGATCGCTGACATCCTGCACGGCTACCTGGGCGGCAACCTCGTCGACCGACTCAACTTCCACACGCTTTAGCAGGTCAGCGCCGAGCGTGTCACGCAGGTCCTCAAGCGACGCCTCAATGACGCGGTCTGGCGCGTGCGCTTCGATGACGTGACTTGGGTATGGGCATAACTGCTGCTGGAATTCCAGTCGGCCCCTGACCGGCGCATGGCGCTGCGCATGCTGGGCTACGTGGCGGCGCTGTACGAGGAGCTGGAGCGCATGGAAGAGTTCCGCCGGGGGAAGCTGCCGACCGTGCTGGCAGTCGTGCTGTACAACGGCGAGCGGGAGTGGGTCGAGACCTTGGACACGCGGGAGCGAAGTGCGCTGGAGCCCGGCAGCGACGTGGAAGGCATGCTGCCGCGGATGAGGTTCCCGGTGATCGACGAGCGGCGGGCGGGGCAGCTGCCGGCGGAGTTGTGGAACGTGGCGGGGCTGAAGTTCCAGTTGTGGGACCTGAGCACTCTGGAGGACTTGGCGGAATTGGCGGGACGGCTGCGGTTGTGGCTGGGGGGCGTGGGAGGAGCGCAGCCTGCGGGAGGCGTTCGAGACGGTGCTCGTCGAAGAGGTGATCCCGGCGTACTTCGAGGAGGGCTCGCTGATGCGGGGGTGTGGGAATTGAGTAAGAGTTGAGGACATGCTGAGAGGGAGCGTGGTGCCATTCGCAGTGCAGTGTGAGCGGCGCGGTCGGCAGGCGGGTTTGGCACAGGGCCTGGAGCAGGGTTGGGAGCAGGGTCTCGAGCAGGGCCGCAAGGAGATCCGGAGCCTGCACATTCGCATGGCGCGCGCACGCTTCGGGGCACGGGTGTCGGAGCGCTTGGCGGCGTTGCTGCTCCCACTGAGATCGCTTGGCCTGCTTGGCCGAGTCGGCGACATCGTGGTCGCAGCCAAGACAGGCGAGGAGCTGCTTGCAAGGGTGGACGATCTGGCAGGGTCTGAGCGGACCGACAGAGGATTTCGGGCGTAGACTGCCAATCGGGCGCGGTCGGATGTTCCCCCCTTTGAGGAACCCTGCGGGAGAAGCGGGCACGATCCGTGAGTGATGGCGATCTCCGATCAAGAGCCAAGAGGCTGTGCCGTCGATGTATTCCGGAGGCTAGTGTCGTTCCCGACCAGTATCATTAACATTCGACCGACTTCTGCTCTTCCTGCCTCCGTAGTGCCTGACGGGCCCGGTGGATTTTCTCAAGTGTCTCTTCTCCCTTGGCCGTCCATCCGTACGCCTTGAATTCTCGTTCCGCTCCGCCAGGTAGGTCGTGATCTCACGCCTCAGCTGCGCAACGCTTGTGAAGCTTCCCGGCCGCGGTACGGCTGCGATCAACTCCGCCAGCGTGGTCTTCGCGGCCCGGCGGGCGGATTCCCGTAGGCGCACTGCGGGAGGCGGGGCGAACAGGCGTCCCAACCTGCTCGGTTCTGGACGGGCAGCATTCGCGGTTCCTCCTTGCGTCCCCGAGAGATCGTCGAGGAAGGCCGCAATCAGGTCGCGCACAGCCGACAGCGCGGGAAGGGGCAGGCGCGGGACTTCCCGCACCGCCCACTGCGACACCGCCGGATACGTCATCCAATCAGGAATCTCATAGCACCCGCCCTGAGTGCTCACCACCCGCAGCACGGCCGACCCCCGGCGGGACCGGCGATGGAGACAGGTCACAGTCTGTCCGGCCAATGGATGGAACCGACAGTGAAGGCTAGCCTCGCCCTTCTGAAGGTGGGGTGTATGTGGCCACCTTGCCTTGGGCCCACCTGAGAATCTTGGCATTCCACCTGCTGGCCTGTGTCGACCGCCGCTTGCCGGAGGGTTGGCAACAGCGCTACCGAATCCGACCTGTCCTGCCGGAGACCTTCTGCGAGACACAGCGCTCCCGGGGAGCCTACTACAGCGCGGCCAAATGGATCAACGTTGGGCAGACCGAAGGCCGAGACAAGCTCGGCACCCGTCACGAGTACGCCAAGCCGGTGAAGAACATCTTCCGGAAAGCGCTCCACCGTGACTGGAAGACGATCCTCAACCGCGAATCCAGCCTCCGCTTCCACAGCCCACTCGACCGGTTGCAGCTGCGACACGCCGCCGAAATTGGGCTCAGTAAACGAAGACCCTCTCGGCAATCGAATCAACCACGTAGAACCTGTCGTTCGCGAAGGTGATTCCGCGCGGGGCATAATTGTCCGAGTCCAGATCGAAGTCGGCAGAGGGAACTCTCTGCCCGGACGCTCCATATGCATAGACCTTATCGTCAGACCCGTCGACCACATACAGTCTGCTATTTGCGAACACGATCCCAGCGGCGTGAGAATTCTCCAAGTCCATATCGAACTCCGCAGAGGGAACCCTCTGCCCGGTCGTGTCGTATGCGAAGACCCTCCGGTTCTCATCGATCACGTGAAACCTGCCGTTACCAAATGTGATCCCTTCTGGGTCGTCGTTGTTCGGGTCAAGATCGAAGTCGGCAGTGGTAACTCGCTGCCCTGAGGCACTGTACGTTAAGACTCTACCCCCTGCGGTATCAACCACATGCAACCGTCCGGCGGCGAATGTGAATGTGATCCCAGTCCCGAAAACAGAGGGAACATTCAGCTCGAAATCCGCAGCCGGAACTCGCTGCCCTGAGGCATCGTACACGTAGATTCTGTCGTCATCATAGTCAACAACGTAGAAGCGACCTAGACCAAACGCGATCCCTAGCGGATCAGAATTGGCCGGATCCAAGTCGAAGCCCGAGGCTGTGGGGTCTGCGCCACCGCCGTTGCTCGGGGTATTGGGCTGGCTTGGGGTGACACTCCTGCCGACCGACCCAGCCGCATGCACGGCATAACTGCCGGTAGAGCCCGGATGAGACGACAGAATCTTGAGCATATGCGTGCCGCTGCGGAGGAGGACGGTATCGATGCGAAAGTTGTTCCCATCGCCTGAGTCGTCGTCCCACGCGATCAACTCGCCGTCGGGATCGTACAATTCACTTCCCGTATCGACGCCACCACTTGTGTAGATTGACACTTGCATTGGCTCCGGCACATCAAGCGAGAAGAAGTCCTCTTCCCCGTCCGTCAAGATCGAGCCCTCTTGCGGCGGCGGTCCATCCATTCGCAGCGGTATCGTTGCCCCCAGCCGCTGGGCCTGAATGTTGTAGCTGCCGGTCCGGGTCGACGAGTACGAGTGTGACACCTTAAGGTAGTAAGTGCCGCGGCGCGAGAGGAGCGTTTCGATGCGGAAGTTGAGTCCTTCGCCCCCATCGTCGTCCCGCTCCATGACGCGACCGTCCGGGTCGAACAAGACACCCTCCGCATCGAAGCCGCCGCTGGTGTAGATGGCCGCCGGTGTTGGCCCGGACACAGCGAGGCGGTACCAGTCCACTTCGCCACCCGTCGAGATCGCGCCCTCCTGCGGCGGGCCGTACAGCCGCAGTTCTGTCGGCGCCCCGAGCCGCTGGGCCTGAATGTTGTAGCTGCCGGTTTCGGCCGTTGAGAAGGAGTGTGCCACCTTGAGGAAATAGGTGCCTCGCCGGGCGAGGGGCGTTTCGATGCGGAAGTTGAGTCCTTCGCCTCCATCGTCGTCCTCTACGACAACGCGACCGTCCGGGGCGAAGAAGACACCCTCGACATCGAAGCCGCCGCTGGTGTAGATGGCCGCCATCGTTGGTCCGGACACAGTGAGCCGATACCAGTCCACTTCGCCACCCGTCGAGATCGCGCCCTCCTGCGGCTGGCCGTCCAGCCGCAGCTCTGTCAGCGCCCCGAGCCGCTGGGCCTGAATGTTGTAGCTGCCGGTTTCGGTTGTTGAGAAAGAATGTGCCACCTTAAGGTAGTAGGCGCCGCGGCGCGGGAGGAGCGTTTCGATGCGGAAGTTGAGTCCTTCGCCCCCATCGTCGTCCCGCTCCATGACGCGACCGTCCGGGTCGAGCAAGACGCCTTCGGTGTCGAAGTCACCGCTCGTTTGAATGGCCGCGAGCGTCGGCTCCGTCACGTCGAGTCGGAAGAAGTCCACCTCGCCGCCCGTTGAGATCGCGCCCTCCTGCGGCTGGCCGTCCAGCGGCAACGCTGTCGGCGACTCCCGAACCCGTTCCGCGTGGAGAAGGTAGTTGCCCGTAAAGGCATAGAACAATGGGACTCCAAAGAATCCTGCGCCCGCCCGCACCACAAGGTAATAAGTGCCACGACGCGGCAGCAGCGTTTCGATGCGGAAGTTGCCCCTCTGGCCGCTGCCGTCGTCCCGTATCATTTCGCGCCCGTCGGCATCGAACAGGACACCTAGAGTGTCGACGTCGCCGCCTGTGTAGATCGAGGTCAAGGTCGGCTCTGTCACATCAATACGGAAGTAGTCGTGATCGCCCCTGACTCCAAGCGCTCCCTCGTGCGGCAATCCATCCAGCGTCACCGACTCAAGCCAGGTGTTCGGTGCCAGCTGCCCCGGGGGCGGTCTGTCGAAGACGGAAGCCGCGTGACCAATAAGAGCCAGCGCCACCGTTGCAGTTCCCAGCCGGAGATGGGCATGATTGAACTTTGATAGCATTTGTGTCTCCTCTCAGATAAGGCTCATATGCATGAGTGCCCACCAGGGCAGGTCCGCATCCTGTTCTGAAGCAACGAACGGCCCAACAGCCCACGATGGAGATCCGGTGGCGAAGCCCGCAGCCTCCACCGCCACGCCGACAGATTCCGCGAGCTGCGCACTGGCCACCAGTGCGCCATCGCCAAGGGGAGCGATCCCGATGCCTGCACCGATGGCGTCGGCGTCTAGTCAAGAACGTGAGGCCCGTCACGACGTCCCTCGCCACAGCCGGCTGGAACGCCTCTTGGAAGGCACTCTTCGTGTGCTTCTTGATGTTGTCCAGCGCCAACGTCGTTAGTAATCCACCCGCTCGTGGCACCCGGCTTCGGCTCACGCACATGACAAGACGCCAGAGTAGTCGATGCCCCTGTCCATAATGTGTACACCCGCGCTATTTGCATGTCGGAAGCATGATAATGAGGGCTATTGGATCGCCCAGTGAGCAGCGATGACGGGGAGAAGAGGCATTGCATGACGTGCGCGAACTGGGGGAGGACCGGTCGCTTCGGGAGGCTGGGCGTCACGGTGCTGCATGTGATCTCGAGCCTGGATCTGAATACGGTGCTTCATGACGGGGTAGACTGTGCTGTGCGCCCACGGGCACCGACTAGGGCGTGGTCACAACGGTCGGTGCGGGAGTCCGGCTGGTGGATTCCCTGACCTCCGACCTGTCCGACGAGGAGGTCCGGGAACTGGAAGCGTGGCGGGAGGTTTCCGGCTCTTCGAGCATCTCCGTGACATGAACAGCCGTTCCCCTTGAGCGATCTCCCCGGTTATCAGGCGTCGTGAGGCTTTCCTCCGGGCCCGTGGCACACACAAACACCGCAGAGCGCTCCGATGCGCCACCGGGGCAAGTACGCCGGCCACTGCTTCGTCAGCGACCAGGCGGACGGCGCGGCGTTCACGCCCGCGGACGACGAGATCATGGTGCTCTTCGCCTCGCTACCGGTCGCCGCAAACGTGAACGCTGGCATGCTCTGCGACGTCGAGCGCGCGTGTGCCGATCTGGCGGCGCTGGTCGAGACCGCGCCGATGAGCGAGGTGGTGTTCGATGGCGGCAGCGTGTGCGTGGCGTCGGTCAACCGCGAGGCGCACCGCCTCGTTAAGGAGATCGGCACTCCGGGCAGCCGGACAGGAGATCTTGCTCACGGATCGTCCGATGGCCCGCCTGATCGAGATCGCCGCTCCGATACGGGCCGTTGAAGTCGAGTGTCCGTGCCGGATGTTGCACTGTACGGGCGCAGATCAATGTGACGCCGATCCACTTCGGGGAAGGAGAACTCGTCTCAGCCCTCTTGACGATGCAGGACCTTGCTCCATTCGAGGAGCTCGGGCGGCAGAGGGCGGACTTCCGGCGGATAGTGAGCCACGAGCTGCGCGCTCGGCTCGGGTCGATCAAGCGCGCGGCACAGAGCGTGCTCGAGGTCTCGTCGGTCGTGTCCCGCGCGAAGCTCCTCGAGTTCTTCGTCTCATCGACGGGCAGGCCAATCGCATGCGGAGGCTGAACCCGGATCCGCCGGACTCGGGCAGCATCCAGGCGGCCGCGCTCACGGTGGCGCCTGAGTCGACGAGCTGGGTCTTACTTGTGGACCCGGTCCGGCCCACTTTTCTGAGCGGCGGCGGTCACCCCGTCCTCGTCGAACTCCCGCCGGGCTGCGGCCCCTGTTCCGCAAACGGGTCGGTTTCAAGGGAGGCACAGGCCTCGGACTGGCGGTCTCGAAGGGGCAAAGGGGTCAAATCGGATTCTCCGAACAGCTGAGTGTTTGAGAAACAAGACCTTGGCCTACCGAAAGATGGCTCCACATTCGCTGAAATCGCCAGATGCAGACTCAGTCCCGAGATGCCAGAATCCGATGCCTGCCCGACTTGGAAACTCATTCCGGTTAGGCGTGTTGCATGCTTGTGGGTCGAACCAGCGGCGGATCATGGACGATTGGTCCATCCGCCTTTGAGACACGCTGCCCCTCGCATGCGACTCGGGGAAGGTCCAGCTCAGGATGTTCAGAAGGCAGGACTGACACATTCCAATTCGGTCGCCGCTTCCGGGCGGTCACGACCGCCCGATTCAGGTTCGACCTAACGGGACAGGTTGGTGAGGGCCCCTGACGTCCGGCTGCGTGCCAAGCTCATGACTTGTATCCGCCGGTCAGCGTTGACAACCAGCCTCCACTGACCCGTCCCGTTCCCTAGGCTGCCGGTCAGGCTCGTGCCGCCCTGCTCAAGCTCTCCTGCCGTCAGGACGCGAGTGCCTTCGCCCTCCACTGTCAGGCTGACTTCTCCGCTTGAGGGCGTCCCCGTGTCGTCCATACCACTAACGATGATCGCTGCGCTCTCGGCACTGAGGTTGATGAGGCGCAAGAGGCCTTCCTGCCTGGCATCGTCCGCGGGGAGAAAGAACGGCACCCGATAACGACTGGCCACTGCCGTCTCCGCCTCGGCCACGTGGTGGAGGCCCGCGAGCGTTCCGTCCGAGTTTCGGGCGTAGCTAGATGCTTGAATGCGCAGGGTCGTGCTCAGCTCCAGCCGCCAAGGCCCGGCCGAGGCCCCAACGCCGAGCTCGCCGGCTTTGAGCTGAATTACTGTGCTGGCGTCTAGGCGCACCGTTGCGGGCCCGAACCGCTGGCCGGAACTGTCGACAGCGTGGACGGTGACGGTTCCGGAGTCCTCCGAGCGGTTGATGATCCTGACGATACCGGATGAGGTCATCATCGGAACGTGGCGCACGCCGTGCGGGTGCATGTCGAGCTCCAGTGAGTCTAGATAAGCGATCCGGTTCGGTATGGCGCTCATTATGGTGTCCCACGTCGCATGCGGAATTCGGCCTTCCCTGTAACGCAGTGCGAAGTAGGGAACGAAGGTCTCGGCCAGGTCCTCCCGGTCCGGGTAGTCCCGGGCATATTCGGAGATGAACCCCCCGTCAGCATCCTGGGCCACTTGCCATCCGGGTGCTCTCAGGTGCACAGGGTCGAGGGAGGAATGCACTCCTTCATGCATCAGGACCTCTTCCAGATAGCCCCCTCGCTCGTGCTCCTCGGCCGTGTCCCGGTGAATCAGGATGTTGTTGTTCCCACCGCCGAAGGACCCCAAGCCCCTGTGGATCCAGACCGATTGGACTCCGGTCCTCAGGGAAGTCGGAATCCGACCGATGGATTCCCCATACTCCTCGGCCACAGCCAAAGCCGCCTCCGCGCTGCCCAGTTCGGGGTTGACCTGGATCTCCATCGTCAGCCCGTCGTCGAACCGGGCATTGAACAGGTAAGCGCGAACTCTGATCCAGTCTCCCGCACGGCGATCCCACATCGTTCGATTCTCACGTCCGGCATCCGCTACGCCCTGAAACGTTGTCGGGTCGGATGCAGTGAGGATGTTGGGGTCCACGAAGACCGTCCCCCAATACGGGGGAGCGACGGTCTGAGCGGCGAGAATCCCGGAAGCCAGACAGAGGACGACGAGAAGCCTGACGACTATGTCCCTGCTGCCATCCTCGTTTGCCGCAGCTTTGACTTCCAAAGAGATCTCCACGCCCGTTCGCAATGCCACTTCAACAACTCCGCGCGATACATACCTGCTCGCGTGCTCGCTCAAGGCCGACTGGACGGCGCGACTTCGGGCTACGCGGCCCAAGAACCCCACGACGCGTAGCGGCCTCACAGGCGTTCGCCAGACGATCGGCACCGCCGTCAGCGCCGATGGCCATTGCAGCGCGGATCTGATCTGGCGTGTAGGGATCTGTCTGCGCCGTCGCGTTGCCCACTAAGTCCTTGCGCACGGTGGCTGCCACTGAAGCGGACTGCCGAATGGTGGCGGTCCCAGCCTGAACGTTGGTCGCGGGAGGTGCCGGGGCGACAGGAGACGGTGACAGGGCTGGGGACTGCTTGCCTGCTTTCGAGAGCACGTCCGCCTGAATACCCTCCGCACTCAGAGCCATCAGAGCGGCGACCTACGTGTCAAGATCCGTCGCAGACGATGAGATCTTGGCCACGATCACCGCGGATGGCAATCCCGCCTTGACCAGCTTGATCACGTCATCTTTATTCGGAGAACTGGAGTCCTGACCGGACACGACAGAGACGGTTACGACGATGACGAACACCGTGAACAAGGCGTTCAAGGCCCTTCGTACCGTTGATATTGGAAGCATGTAGAAACCTCGACGTTCGTGTGTATTCGCAAGCTTTCACACGGATTTCTGATGCCCGTCAGGTGTAGGCCCATGTGTCTGGACAGACCCAACTTCTGGCTGGAAATTGCGGTTGACGCATGCCAACACTTGAATCTCACCGCACATTGGAAGCGAACCTATCGAACATTCCTTAGGATAGCAGGAATTCCATGTTTGGAATGTGTACAATAAGGCTGTTTACATGGCCATAATATGTACTCGCGGAGTTCGCCCCGATTCTGTCACGAAGAACGGGGAGAAGACCATTGCATGACATGCGAGAACTGAGGCGGGAGCACTGAGCGCTTTGGGACCGCTTTGCACGGCTGAGCGGCACGGTGCTGCGCATGCACTCGAGCATGGATCTGAACACGGGGCTCTACGAGATGGTCGACAGCGCCTGTGGGCTGACCGGAGCCTGCACGGGCGTGATCACGACGATCGACGACCCCTGCCGGCTTGCCGGCTTCCTGGCCCCCAACCTGTCCGCCGAGGATGTTCGCGCACTGGTGGCGTGGCCCGACGGGCCGATGCTCTTCGAGCACCGGCGCGACATCGACCAGCCGTTCAATCTGCCCGATCTCCCCGGCTACTTCGAGTCGCACGGCTTTTCTCCGGGCCCGCCGCCACGCGCACGATGCAAGGTGCCCCGAAGCGCCACCGGGGCGAGCATGTCGGCCATTTCTTCGTCGGCGACAAGGCGGATACCGCACCGTTCTCGGAGGAGGACGAGGAGATCCTAATGCTGTTCGCCTGGAAGGAGGCCGCCGCTATCGCGAACGTGCGCACGCACCGTGACGTCGAGCGGGCGCGGGCCGACCTCGCGGCACTGGTGGAGACCTCGCCGTTGAGTGTGGTGGTGTTCGAGGCCGGCAGCGGGCGGGAGGCGTCGGCGAACCAAGAGTCGCAGCGAATCGTCGAGGAGATCTCTACGCCGGGTCCGCCGCCCAGGCAGATCCTGGAGGTACTGACGTGCGGCGCCTGATCGCGGACCTGCTGGACACGGGCAGCATCGGGGCGGGAACCGCACCGTGGTGCCCGATCCGACCAGCATGGCCTCGCTCGTGGAGCGGGCGCGGACCACGTTCCAGAGCGGCGGAAGCCGGCACCCCGTGCGCATCGAACTCTCGCCCGGCCTGCCGGCCGCAATGCCCGAGCGTGAGCGAATCGTGCAGGTGGCTAACAACCTCTTCTCGAACGCGGCGCGCTATCAGCCCTCCTCGTCCCCAATTCAGGGCGAGGCGGCGCGCGACGGTGCCCACTTCACGATCTCAATCTCCGACGAGGGGAGGCGGCACCCCTCCTGAGAAGCTCTCGCGCTTGTTTCGCGAGCGCGCCGTCCCCGGGGCGGCGGCACGGGGCTCGGGCTCGCAATCTCGAAGGGGCTTGTCGAGGCGCACGGCGGCCGCATCCCTGCCAAGAGCGCCAAGGCGCGCTTCACGTTCACGCTTCCGGCGGTCGGGGATGGACCCGGTGCGCCCCGCTCGGGCAGCCCGTAGTGCCCGGACTCTGACGGACGCGAGAGCACTCTCGTGCTCGTGCTTGGCGACGATTCCTGAACGAAGTCCACTCGATGGTCATGCTGCGAAGCGCTAGCCGCCGCGCTTTACAATCACCTCCACTTCCGTGCCGGTCTTCGCCTCGACCGCTTCGATGATACTCAAGTAGTCCTTCTTGGACAGCTGGAACACCGTCTCTTCCTCGCCCCGGAACACCGCAAGCCAGTGCTTCTTGGCCTTAGAGAGCAGGAACAGACCGGACACCAGCACTCCGGCCTTCCAGCGGCGATGCGCTGTGCGCTCGTACTCGACCCTTGTTATCTCCGGGTAGGCGATCGAGACGGTCTCGGGACTCTTGCCCTTGGTGACGGCCACCAGCGCATCGTACTGCAGGTCGAAGGCGACTTCGACGAGCTTGACCTTGTGGTTCTGGATCACGCACATCTTGGCGCCCGCGAAGCTCTGGGCGGATACAGAAGCGCAGGCGAGCACCGCAACCACAACGGGTTGGGCAATCCGGGTGGACGCTAGTGCCCCCGTCGGTCGTGGATGGCCCGAGTGGCCGGACTTACGTCAACATGTGATTGGCACATCGTTTCCTCCTGGTTGTTGCTGTTCTTGAGAGCAGTTGCAATCCACGCTACGGTTTGCATCCGATCGTTGCGGTGATAACCGGTTTCGGGACTCCGGCGTCATGCAGCGCCGCAAGGGCGTCGACGGACAGATCGAAGTCGCACTCGGAAGCCTCGATCCGCGCGAGGATCATCCATTCCGGAAGCTGCTTCTGCACGGCGAGCTTGATTTCCTCGTTCGTCAGCGCTTGGCGGGCACGTTGCTCGCGGTCGGCAGCCTCTGCCACGGCCTCAGTCTTCGCGATTTCAGCCTCCAGCGCCTCGCGCTGCTCGTTGGCTTCTTCCTCGAACCGCAGCATCGTCTGGCGTTTCTCCTGCGCGTCCAAGCATTCCTGTATCGCTTCCTCGACGATCGCCGCCCCGGGTTTCAGGTCGGCTGCCTGCTGGAGGTGCTCCAGAGCCATGTCGAACTCCCCGGCTACACGGTACATGACCCCAGCGTTGTAGTAGGCATTCGATCGGATGGCCTTGGATGCCTTTGGCTCACTGTTGCACAATTCGATGTTCTGCTTGGACAGCTCCGATGCGTTCTGGTTGTCTCCAGCCACCAGCGCGAGATGCGCAAGCTTCAGGTTGCAGCTTCTCTTAGTGCTATTGAAGAAGGTCATTTCCTTGACCTCCGTCCACGGGAACAGGAGCTTGCTGACGTCAGGGACCGCGGATTTCAGGGCGGAATCCTTGAGGGGATACGAGCTGGGGTATTCCGGCTGGCTGTACTAGGACTCGTTGTATTTCGACGGCGAGTAGCTGAAGGTCTCGGCAGCATGAGTTACGCCGGTGGCGAGGTTCGTCACGTTGACCGAGAACCGCAAGCGAAATTCGGTTGTTGACCGGTGGACCTTGACTCGGATCGTTTCGGCATCGTCACCCTTCCCGACTTTCCTGCTGACGGTTCGGGATGACGGCATTCTCTCGCTATCGCATTGCTTGACATGCATCCTGAGAAGAGCGCCTGGCCCCACATGCTGGCCCACGGCAAGCGCTGCGTCCTTGTCGAGGGAGTATCCGATACGCGCGCCCAAGCCGAGAACGTTGAGGATTAAGGCGAGATCTTCCTGTCCGAGAACCTCGGACTCGCGGTCCCCGAATCCGGTAATCAATTCCGCCGTGATGTCGTCGCCGCAGGCTCCGACTGTGGGCGCGACGATGATCTTGTCAGTACTCAGGACGTATTTCGGGGGATGCTTGATCGACACCGGGATCAGCGGATTCATCAACCTGCGCCATTGCGCCGGCGCGATCGACGGGAGGGCGAGCAAGACGCAGAACACCAGCAGGGCCCATGGGAGCCTTGGGGGAATGAGCAAGGTGAACATTGGGAAGCGAGTGGTCATTAGTACCTCCTTGATGGCTCTAGGAGCTTGGGCCGAGCACCACGCTTTAGTGTCGCGTAGGGCGTGCAGCTGCCAGTGCCACCCGGGTGACGCGAGACAATCCTAAGCAGGTGCGTGTCGCGGCGAAAGAGGACCGCATTAATCCGGAACTTCTTCCCATCGCCCCTGTCGTCGTCCCAAGCGATCAACACTCCGTCTGGGTCGTATAGCTCACATCCGGTGTCGGCACTTCCTATCGAGTAGAACGCCGCTGCCGCGGGACCCATCACCTCCAGATAGAACAGGTCTGGTTCGCTGTCCGTAATGAGCGAGCGTTGCTGTGGCGGGCTGCCTAGCGAGAGGGTTCTCGGCCACGCGAGCCGGTCAGCGTGGAAAGTGTAGCTGCCCGGGCCGGCCCGATTACAGGACAACCCGTCCTGCTCGACCCGCTGCAAGTAAGTACAGCTAGGCGCAGGGAACGCTTCGGCGCGGAAGTTAGCTCCCTCATCCCCATCGTCGTCCGATGCGATCTCGTGGCCCTCCGGCTCGATCGAAGTGCCCTGGCCACCGACGCTTCCGGTCGTGTAAATGACGACCGTTGTCGGTTCCGTCACATCCGTACGAAGGTGACCCTGGTCCTTCGGCACTCCGAGCACCCCGCTTGAAGGCGAGCCGTCGATTTCCAGAGGTTCGCGCCATGAGGGTGCTGCCGTCTTTCCGACCGCCCGTATGTCAATGAGGGAAGACGCATGGCTCAGGCTGGCCGGCACCACCGTTGCGAGCCCGAGGTGTAATAGGGATGAAGTGAATCCTCGAAGCATTCCTGTTTCCTCTTCGTTCCTATTGATCCTTCTCGGTCGCCCTTGGGATCTCCGCAGGCCGCCTGAGAATCTGCGGTCGATCCGGGTCATCGGGATTCTCCCCGCTTCCTCCGTGCAGCTCCTTGACGCGTGCCTTGATCGCATCGAAGTCACTGGCCGAAACAATGTAGGACGGCTGATCGGGAAGCAGCTCGTCGATCGCCTGCTGCAAGAGCATGACCCGCTTTCTGGACAGGGGGTGCGTCCTAAACGCGGCCGCGATGAATCCCGTCTTCTCCTTCTCCCGTGCGCTCAGTCGCTCGAAGAAGCTCACCATCGCCAAGGGGTCGTACCCCGACTTGTAGAGGTATTGCATCCCGAGGAAGTCTGCTTTCTTCTCGAACTCCCGCGAGAACTTGAGGAAGGTCACCGGCAACGCGATATTGGCGGCGGTCACGGCGATCACGGTGCCCCAGTTGTCGCCGAACGCCTCGAGCAGGATATCGGCGGTCAAGCTCGCCAGCATTCCGCGACTGGCCTGGCGGACACCGTGTCGGCCAGCGATGTGCGCGATCTCGTGTCCCATCACCCCGGCGAGCTCGGCCTCGTCCCGGGCGGCAAGGATCAATCCGGTGTTGACGTAGAAGAACCCGCCTGGCAAGGCGAACGCATTGACAGTCTCGTCGCGAATAACCTTGATTGAGAGAGGCACTTTGACATCGGAATTCCGCGCAATCTTCTGCCCGATTCGATTAGCGTATTCCGTGATCGCTGGATCGTCGATGATCTGCACGCGTTCATTCACCTGACGAGCCAGAGCGCTCCCAAGTTCGACTTCCTGCCTTAGCGTAAAGAAGTTAAGCACTCCGGTCACGTTACGGCGCCCAATTCGGTTGATATTCTCCAGCGCATTCTTGGGCTTGCGCTTCGCTGAGGGCTCCGCACCGCCGAGCGCGGGAATGCCGAACGCTAGCGCGGCGGACAGCGCGAACGCGGCGCGGGAATGCTTCACTGCAACCACCTGCTGTCTCTAGGGGTCAAGAACCGTTCTTGCCAGACGGAGGCCAATGCCCTTGTCTCCCCTTTCCCGCCTCTGGCTGGTGCGGTTTCGGGCATGGCCCCCAAGGACCTCGCTGACAGCGGCCTCGCCAGGACTCTGGGCAGTCCGTCCATGGCCGGTAATGAACCCGCGAAACTCGACGCGGCAGCCAAGGCCTCTAAAGTTCTGGCCAAGCCCACAGTGTCCCCGGACCACGGAGTGACGGCCCGATTCCGGCCCGGTCGGATCCGTCTGCGGTTTCTTGGAGTAGGGGCCAAACCAATCCTGCACCCACTCCGCGACATTGCCGAGCGTATCGTGTAGCCCGAACGCATTCGGAAGCTTGCCTCCTACTGGATGCGTCCGGTCCGAGTCGTTTCCGCGATGCCAGGCGATCTCGTCGACGGGGCCGTAACGGGACTTGTTCGATCCGGCCCGCGCCGCATACTCCCATTCCGCCTCGGTCGGGAGCCGATAGCTGTTAGTCCCTTCCATTTCGTTCATTCTGGCGGCGAAGGCCTGGGCATCAAACCAAGAGATGCTGTCCACGGGGCAGCGATCTCCGCACTTCTCGAAGTAGGACGGATTTGACCCCATCACGGATTGCCACTCCCCTTGCGTCACTTCGTACTTCCCAATGTAGAACGGCTTGGTAATCGTCACGTCATGGCGCGGCTTCTCGCTGGGGTCGGCCCTGAGCCCCGATCCTCCCATCCGAAACGTTCCTGCAGGGATCAGCACGAACTCCATCCCAATTACGTTCTGTATTTCCATAGGATCTGAAGCCTGCTGCGGGTTCGAAGGAAGTGCCAGCGCGCCAGTCAGGATAATCTGCAAGGCCCCGGGTCGGAGAGCGCGAAGGGCCGGGATCGACTTGGTTGCCGACGAAACTACCGGCAGGGGGCGTGGAATCATGTTGGGTTCCTATTCCGTCTTCTTAGGAACAGTCCGAATCGGGAGAGGTGGAGTGCGAGCCGGACGGTACCCCGCAACGTTTCGAAATGTTCCGCTCCTAGATGCCATGGTCTATGTCCAGTCGGTCAGTGTCAGACCACGAGGGAACAGTATGCAGCGCTAAGTGCTGGGGTGGAGAGGAGCGTAGGATCGGCAGATTGCCCCCCGACCGAACCTCACGCGCGCGGCCGATATGCAGCCAACTGCGACCCTCTGGTCGCGTAGCGGTGCGGCAACGTGGTATCGTCACTTGCCAACCCTCTTGTGCAGTGCGCTGTTCCTGTGGATGCCTCACCCTCGCTCGGGACCGGTTACTCGCTCTTAGTTTGAATTAGGGCGATCATAGTCGATGTCCATGTCCATAGCGTGTGCAGCACTGCTGTTTTCATGCTCACTCCATGAATGTTGGAAACCATTGTCCGGATCTCGTCAGTGATCAGTGGAGAATGGGGGAGAACGAATGGATGACCTACGCGAACTGAAGCGGGAGAACAAGTCGCTTCGGGACCGTTTCGCGAGGCTGAGCGTCACGGTGCTGCGGGTGACCTCGAGCCTTGATCTGAACACGGTGGTCCAAGACGTGGTCGACAGCGCCTGTGCGCTGACCGGCGCCGGCAAGGGAGTGGTCACGACGATCGACGCGGGTGGCCGGTTGGTGGACTTCCTGACCTCCGGCCTATCCGATGAGGAGGTCCGGGAACTGGTGGCGTGGCCCGAGGGGCCGCGGCTATTCGAGCACCTGCGCGACATTGATCAGCCCTTTCAACTGGCCGATCTCCCCGGCTATTTGGAGTCGCAGGGCTTTCCTCCGGGCCCGTGGCCCACATACACGCTCCAGGGCGCTCCGATGCGCCACCGGGGCAAGCACGTCGGGCACTTCTTCGTCGGCGACAAGGCGGACGGCGCGGCATTCACGTCCGAGGACGAGGAGATCATGGTGCTCTTCGCCTCGCAGGCGGCCGCCGCGATCGCGAACGCGCGCACGCACCGGATGGTCGAGCGCGCGCGAGCCGACCTGGCGGCATTGTTCGAGACCGCGCCGGTGGGCGTGGTGGTGTTCGATGTCGGCAGCGGGCGCGTGGCGTCGGTCAACCAGGAGGCGCACCGCATCGTCGAGGCGATCCGCCCGCCGGGCTGCCCGCCCGAGCAGATATTGGACGTGCTGACGTGCCGCCTGTCGGACGGGGAGGATGTCTCGCTCGCGGATCGTCCGCTGGCTCAGCTGATCGCGGGCACCGAGCCAATGCGGGCCGAGGTGGTCGAGCTGTCAGTGCCAGATGGGCCCAGCGTACGGGCGCTGATCAACGTGACGCCGATCCACTCCGCCGAAGGAGAACTCGCGTCCGTCCTGGTGACGCTGCAGGACCTAGGACCGTTCGAAAACTTGGGGGGGGGGGGGGGCTTTTTGAGGATGGTGAGCCACGAGCTGCGCGCTCCTCTCGCGTCGATCAAAGGCTCGGCCACGAGCGTGCTCGAGGCTTCACGAGCCGCGTCCCGGGCGGAGATGCTCGACTTCTTCCGCATCATCGACGGGCAGGCCAATCACATGCGCGGGCTGATCGCGAACTTGCTGGACGCGGGCATCATCGAAGCGGGCACGTTCACGGTGGCTCCCGAGCCGACCGACGTGGTCTCGCTTGTGGACCGGGCCCGGACCACATTTCTGAGCGGCGGCAGCCGGCACCCCGTGCTCGTCGATCTCCAGCCGGGCCTGCCGCTCGTCATGGCCGATCGCGAGCGCATCGTGCAGGTACTCAACAACCTCTTTTCTAACGCGGCGCGCCACGCGCCCGAGTCGTCGCCGATCCGGGTCAAGGCGGCGTGCGAAGGGCCGCACTTGGCAATCTCGGTCTCCGACGAGGGCGATGGAATCGCTCCCGAACAGCTGCGAAGCTTATTCTTCAGGCGATCCGGCGTCAAGGGGGGCACGGGCCTTGGACTGGCGATCTCGAAGGGGCTCGTCGAGGCGCACGGCGGCCGCATCCGCGCCGAGAGCGCCGGGCCGGGCCTCGGCGCGCGCTTCACGTTCACGCTCCCGGCCGCCGGGGACGGACCCGGGCTCTACTCGGGCGGCCCGGCGCAGCCAGCCCATCAGAGAGGCAAGGGCCCCCGAGTGCTCGTGCTCGACGACGACCCGCTGACGCTGCGCTTCGTTCGCGGCGCGCTTGCCGGGGCTGGCTGGACTGTGTTGCCGACTGGCGATCCGCGGCAGCTGCGGCGCCTGATCAAGGCCGAACGGCCCGATCTCGTGCTGCTCGACCTGGTCCTGCCAAGCACAGACGGCATCGACCTCATGCACCGGATCCCCGAGCTTGCCCAAATGCCAGTGATCTTCATCTCGGGCTATGGCAACGACGAGACAATCGCCAAGGCACTCGATCTCGGGGCGGCCGACTACATCGTCAAGCCCATCTCGGCGATCGAGCTCGTGGCGCGGGTCCGCGCGGCGCTCAGGCGGCAGGGCCGGCCCGCGGGCTTCGTGCTCGGCAAGCTCCGCATCCGCTACGACCAGCGCCGCGTGACCGTGGCGGACCGCACGGTCAAACTGACCCCCATCGAGTACGAGTTGCTGCGCCTGCTCTCGCAGAATGCAGGACGTGTGCTGACATACGACCGGCTGCTGCACGAAGTGTGGGGCCGAGCCGGTATCAGAGACCCCGGCCCGGTGCGCACGTTCGTGAAGAAGCTGCGCGACAAGCTGGGCGACGACGCGGCCAGCCCCGTCTACATCCTCACCGAGCGCGGCGTTGGCTACCGCATGCCCGCCGATCCAGACTGAGAGCCACGAACGCGGGACGGCCGCCATTGGCGTGGAGGCTCGCTGCGACAGCTGGGCAGGTTGCCGCTCAAAGGATCCTCCGAGGACAAGGGAGCCTGTGAACAGGATCCGATCAGACCGGGATTCGCGCTCTGCGGAGGGCTCGCCGCGATCAAGCCCGGTCTCGATCAACGGTGTGCAACAGAGATCGTGCAATTCCGGTTGACCTGATACCATTCCTTGCCGTCATTCTCGCCTCGTGAGATTAACAATACTCTGAGCAGCGCTCTCAAGACTGCGAGTCGAGAATCTGATGATGATGCCATCAGAGACGCCTGTGATCGGCTCCGCGATCTCGGTTGCACTTGGTTGCTGCCGGAAGAGTCCAGATGTTACGTCGAACCAGAAACTCCCAGTCTCGTGCGCTATGTCTGGCACAACTCATGAATTCAAGACTCAGAATGGAGTCTACCCTATACTCTTAGAAGTGCTGTTCATATTAACAATGATCGGTGGCCCACAGACTTATCGAAATTGTGTGGAACAACGAACAATAACTCTTCGTTATACGGTGACTCATGCTGATGATAGATTGCCATCCATTGCATAATATTTCGCCGATCTCGATCGACCATGTCCAGCCGTTCTAAGATGTTGATCATCTAATCTACTCTTGAGCATATTGCCGACACCACAATTAAGTTAGACCGCGAGAGTAGTGCAGATAGAGTGTGCATCAATAGTGAGAATGTCCAAGAATACTATGTGACGTGGCTACTGCGGTCATGTTGGCGTAATCAGGTATCGGTCTACTGTGAATCGATTCTAGGATATGAGCCACGCATTGAAGTGTGTCGAAATGGATGGAAGCATGCTGAGAAAATGTGTCGATAATCCCACGGCACTCGTGAACCTCAACATCAACCTAGCGACTAGTCTAGAAAGAATCTACTCCCGCAACTTAACAGTCGACTACTGGCTGAGGAACCCCTCTACTCGAAGAACTCGGCCCCGGTAGGACTAGAATAGTGATCCATGAGACTGGCATTCTGGATCCTCACAATCGGCGTTGGCCTTGCAGGCCTATTCGCAGGCGTTCAAGCACTGTTGCCAGAGCGCGTCGAGGCCCAGTCTCGGGCTCCCGATGAATCACCATGTCCCGCGGCACGCGAGCTTGCGCTTCGATTGGGCGTAGGCGACGACAGCGAGGTCGACTGGAGCGGCACAGCCGAAGGCGCGGTGGCTCCGGGTGCAGGCTCTTGGGAAGCGATGTCAGAGGCAAGCCCGGTCAAGCTGGCGGGCGGCGGGCTCTCTCCCCGAATTCTGCCGGCCGAGGTGTCAATCCCGCTGAGCGCCGGGAATTGTGACGGGCCGCCCAGCAGGGATCTGACTGTTGCCGTCACGACAGGGCAGGGTAGTTTTTCGGTCCAAGTCGCCGATCTGGAGCTGGGTTCCGCCCGATCCTATCTGGACGGTCGGGCGGAGGTGTCGCTCAGACCGACAAGTACCAAGCTCATCAGCTCAGACCTGGACGACGATTTTCCCAGCTGTGCGGCGCTGGTGGATGGAACAGTGGCCTGCGCCTACGTGGAGTACGAGCCAGGGGCACCGATCGATGAAGAGGCGGCGCTGGCAGGTCGGTTCGAATCCCTCGCGTTCTCCGGAAATGGCGATCGAATTAAGTGGGTACACCGCAGTGCCGGGGGCTGGAGTGAAGCGATCGAAGTCACAACAGGGGGTCGAGACATCTGGCGACCGGCCGTGATGGCCCTGCCCACCGGCGGTGCCGCGGTGGTCTGGTCAGAGCAGCGGTCTGGGAACTGGGACATCTACGCCCGGGAATACTCGCAGCACAGCGGAGACTTTGGCTCCGAACGGCGCATCACAGAGCATCCGGGCAGCGACATTAACGTCGCTGCCAGCGGCGGGTTCATCGCCTGGCAGGCACGCCGAGAGTCCGGATTCGACATCTACGCCAGCACATTGGACGGAGCACCGGTCCGCGTCTCGCAGAGCGAGGCCAACGACTGGCGACCGTCAATCGCGGCCGACGGCGCCGGATCGGCTTGGATCGCCTGGGACACCTACCAAAGCGGGAACTACGACGTCTTGACGCGACGTTTCGACGGAGAATCGGCTGGGGAAGTGATCCCGATTGCGACCTCCGGCCGCTTCGAGGCGCGAGCCTCGGTGGCAGTGGACCAGATTGGTCGGGTCTGGGTCGCGTTCGAAGACTCGGACGAAGGGTGGGGCAAGGACTACGGTGACCGCTGGACAGGAGCGCAAGCCACGCCAATGTACGTCAACAAGAACCTCCTCGTGCGGGTGTGGGACGGGGCGTTGCGCCAGACGGCACTCCCGCCACTTGCGCCGACAGTAGATTACTACCACGACGATCCGAGAATTGCGACCAGCCAGCGGAACAAGATCAGCATTCCTGTTCTGACGTTCGATGGGAATGGCGTGCCTTGGGTCTTCTACCGCCAACACCCGCTCAAGACAGGCCGCGGGGAGGTGTGGCGCAGTTACAGTGCCTACTACGCCGGGGGAAGCTGGTCGCGCCCAATTCCGCTACGGTCCTCAGACCACCTGCTGGACAGGTCTCCCGGTCTCGCCGGGTTGTCCGACGGAAGCCTCATGGCGGTGGTTGCCGGTGATGCGCGTACGAATGCCAGAGATCGGCAAGACAGCGACCTGCACAGCGCGGTCCTGAACGTCGGCGCCCCAGCCGTTGAGCCCAAGCTAGTTCCGGTCTCTGCGAACCAGCCGGACCTCGGCGGCGACCCTGTTCATCCTAACGAGACGGCGCAGGTGGCAGCCCTCCGCGCTAGGCGCATCCAGGCTGGAAGCCTCTCCTTGCAATTCCTGCGGGGCGAGTTCCACCGGCACTCCGCTTTCTCATCTCATCGAGACTGGGACGGTCCCTTCGAGGAGGTATGGCGCTACGGCCTCGATGTCGCCGCACTGGACTGGATCGGTCCGGGCGACCATGACTATGCGGTGGCCCAAGACTACCTATGGTGGCTGCAACAGAAAGCCTCCGACATGTTTCATGCTGCGGGCCGATTCAGCGCTATGTTCACCTACGAGCGCAACGTAAGCTACCCCAGCGGCCATCGGAATGTGATGCTGCCACGCCGGGGCATCCGCCCCGTGCCGCGGATGCGGGGCAGGGAAAAGATGAACGGGACCTCTGAGGATGGCGCGCCGGACATCAAGAACCTCTTCGCCTACCTGCGGCACTTTGGCGGCATCTGCTCGTCCCACACTTCTGCCACCAACATGGGAACGGACTGGCGTGACGGCGATAGCGAGCTCGAACCAGTAGTCGAGATCTTCCAGGGGCATCGGCAGAGCTACGAACTCTCCGGAGGCCCTTTCGCAGCCACCGGACCGGAGGACACGATCCAGGGGTACCGCCCGGCAGGCTTTGTGTGGGAGGCATTCCAGAGGGGCCGGCGCTTGGGATTCCAGGCAAGCAGCGACCACGTATCGACGCACCTGAGCTACGCGATCGTCCTAGCGGAGGAGAATTCCCGCAGAGCGATCATTGACGCATTCAAGCGCCGGCATTCCTACGCTGCTCAGGACAACATTGCGCTGGTCGTCCGTTCTGGTGAGCACCTAATGGGGGACGAGTTCACTTCGAGCAGCATGCCGCGGCTGCGGATCGCCGCCACAGGCACAACCGAGATCGATTCGGTCGAGATCGTCCGGCAGGTAGGACTCGAAAAACCGACCATCGTCGCGGCAATGGAGCCGCGGGCGGAGCAGGTCAATCTGGAATGGTCCGACCCGGCGGCTAGGCCCGGAGAGTGGAACATGTACTACGTGCGCATCAGCCAGCGCAACAACGCAATGGCATGGGCCAGCCCGATGTGGATCCGCTATGAGCCCTGAAGAACGGCGGGGCTGTCAATAGGACGTCATCGCCCGGAATTCCTCGAAGCGGCGCTCGATCGCCTCGCGGGAGAGCGCGCGAAGCGCGGTCACCCCAAAGTCCTCGCAGCAGACACTTCCGGTGATCGATCCGTACACCATCGCCCGCCGGAGATCCGCGAACCCGCCGGCCTGCCCTCGACGGTACCCGCGCCCAGCGAGATAACCCATGAAGCCTCCCGCAAATGCGTCCCCTGCACCGGTCGGATCCACCAAGGACCGCAGCGGGTAGCCCGGCGAGAGAAAGCAATCGTCTCCCTGAAACAAGGCCGCACCGTACTCCCCTCGCTTGATTACGACCACCTCGGGGCCCATTGCTTGTAGGCGCCGTGCCGCGATACGCAAGTTGCGTGATCCGGTCATCATATGAGCCTCTTCATCGTTGACCATGATCAGGTCCCACGAGGATACCGCCCCTGCAAGCTCGTCCGGCGTCCGGTCGATCCAGTAGTTCATCGTGTCTCCGGCCACAAATGCCGGCGAGTCCGACTGGCCGAGCACGGAGTTCTGGAGGCTCGGGTGTATGTTCCCTAGCAGGACTTGCTCGGCAGGCCGGTAGGCCCTGGGAAGCTGCGGATCGAAGTCGGCGAAGACGTTCAGCTCGGTGACCAGCGTGCGCCGCTCGTTCATGTCAGACGAGTAGGCACCCTTCCAGTAGAAGGTCTTTCCGGAGGCTCGGGCGAGGCCCCGCAAGTCCACATTCCGGCGGCGGAGCACCGCCTCGTCCTCGGGGGCGAAGTCATCGCCAACGACGGCCACAAGCTGGACATCGGCAAAGTGGCTGGCGGCCAGCGCAATGTACGAGCCGGCACCACCAAGCACGCGGTCCACCGTTCCGGCAGGCGTCTCGATGCCGTCGTATGCTACGGAGCCTACGACCAAGAGCGCCATGCAGAAAGACCGGATGATCTGACGCCGCGCCTAGAGGTATCTCCCGGCGAGAACGGAGTATTTCTGGCGGGCACGTTCCGAGATCACGGAGCGATCGGTCAGGATCGCGTTCTTCAGGGCCGATGCATAGGGACTGGGCCCGTCTGGAATCCTCTTCACAGCTTCAATCGCCACCTGCTGGGCGTGATCCGCATTTTGGGTCAGGTATTCGATCACGGTGTCAACGGTCACGGCATCGTGTCCGGGATGCCAACAGTCGTAGTCGGTGACCATCGCGACCGTGCAATAGGACATCCCCGCTTCCCTAGCTAGCTTGGCCTCCTGCAGATTGGTCATTCCAATGATGTCGAAGCCCCAGCTGCGGTAGGCGTTGGACTCGGCAAGGGTCGAGAAGGCCGGACCCTCCATGCAGCAATACGTGCCGCCAGCGTGCACGGTGACCCCGACCTTGCGACAGGCCCTTTTCGCGACCCCCGCCAGCAGGGAGCAGATCGGGTGCGCGAATGTGACGTGCGCGACGATTTCTTCGTCGAAGAACGTCGACGCGCGACCTCGCGTGCGGTCGAAGAACTGGTCCGGGATCACGAAGTGCAAGGGCTCCAGATCCTCGCGCAGCGAACCAACGGCGCTGAAGGACAAGACGTACTCGACTCCCAGCTGCTTCAGCCCGTGAATGTTGGCCCGGAAGTTGAGGTTGGATGGCATGATGCGATGGCCCCGGCCGTGCCGGGCCAAGAATGCGACTTCCCGGCCGCCGATCGTGCCCAAGACGAAGGAGTCTGACGGTTCGCCCCATGGAGTCTCCACGCTCAACTCGTGCCGCGATTCGAGGGCTTCTATGGAATACAGGCCGCTGCCACCGATGATCCCCAGTCTGGGTCGCATGGGTACACATTGTAGCGAGGGGCCTCCCATCCCAACGCCCAGTGCTCAGGATTGCCGCGGAAGCGGCAGTTCGTGCTGGCCACGAGGTAGTGCGACATTGGTCTCCGCGAGCTGAAGCCGAGCCTTTGAGCAGTTGAGGGGGCGAACCGTCGCGCCACACGAGTGCGCCACGGGCCGGCAAGCCAGCTTCGGGAGCGTTAGAACCGGCGCACCGCCCGTTGGAGAGAGGTATGTGGTCTCCGATGACGTGCCCTATCGTTGACAGGGGATCCGGGACTACCATTGCCCGAGGTCGAGCGGTCCTAGGGCAGTTGCCGCTGCGCGAAGCGCTCCACGGCTGCGACGGGGCACATTACGCTCCGCAAGACTGACAACGATAGTTCCGATTGGCCTATCGATACGGGCAATGGACAACCGCCCGACGGGCAAGGAGGAGACAAAGAGGTTTCGAGCGGGACCGAGCGCGGCTCAGCGCGACACAAAGATCAACGTGGAGCAGCGCTCAGGTCTGCGCCTCTCACGCATGCAGCATGGGCGTTCGGTGCGAGTGGTCAAGGCAACACTGGGCTGGTAGGAAGTCCAGTCAGCGGACTATTCGGGCGTAGAGGGGCGCCGCCGCTGAAGACTATGAGCATTCGGGAGAAGTTGGCGCCGGTGAGGCGCTCGGCGCTAGCGTTGTGCGTCGCAATTAAGATTGAGCAATTTCGCGAGCATCCAATGCTCTTCGGGCACTGTGGATTTTGGCAAGAATCTCCTTGCCGCTTGTCTTTCACCGATAGTGCCTAGGAGTCAGAAACTGTTTACTTAAGATGCTGGGCCACACTTGGCCTGCACTGGTGCCATTGGCGAGACAGCAGCCCGCCGCGCAGGACCTTGTACTTACTCATCTTGACGCCGCCGGGCTTCACTCGACTGCGGCTTTGCTCGGCACACTCTTCGAGAATCTCTTCAGTCACTGCACGCCGAAGGTGCCGATTACGCCTCGCTGGGGGTAAGCACCGAGGTTCTGAACCCGGCGACGGACCACCGTACTGCGTGGGTGGACGAGAGACGGTCAGGGTCCTCGTTCGCGGCCAGCGCAGCCTCGTGCAGAAAGCTGCGCAAGGTATAGTGGGCCAGCATCAGACCTTCGATCTCCCGCCGCACCAGCGTGGGCGTCTTGGCGCGCAGGATGGGGTTGCGACCAAGGGTGTGTGTCTTGATCTTGTAGTAGGTGGTCTCGATCTCCCAGCGCTCGTGATACGGCGCGGCGAGCTCGACGGCCGGCGCATGCCACGGGTCAAGCAGCGTCGTGACCGGCCGATACAGCCGATCGCCCAATTCCGGGATCGCGTACTCAACACCCCGCGCGGGCATGCCGGCATCCGTGTTTCGGAACGGGCCATCCTCCAGCACCTGCTCCACCGGCAACGGGGTCGTCGACTTCGCCTCCACAGTAGACTGGCCCCGTCCAAACCGCGGACCACCACAGTTCAAGCCCGATATAGCCCCGGTCGGCCAGCAGCAGCGTGCCGGGCTCCAATTGCGGCTGCAATCGCGCCGCCTGATCCAGCTCGGACTGCGTGTACGGCCCGTGCACCCAGCTGTTAGTCTGCGTGCGCCGTGGAAAGGCGCTGTTTCCTTGCGGGGGCGAACCCGCCCGGCAAAAAATGGTTCGATCCCGAATCGTCTGCCCAACCTGATTCGATGAACGTTGATCTGAGCCGACATATTTGACCTCGGAGTGGAACCGTGCTGGTTCCGGGCCATGATGGACTCCGCGCCCGGTCCTAATAACTGTCTCGACCTCGGAGGGCCATTGCCGGGCACAGGTTTCCGAGACGCGGGTGCGGCCTGTTTGTCTATCGATTGGGCGTGGCAGACGAATTCGAACTCTGTTCTCGACCTCTCAGCCCGCTGGCGCAGGCCGCGGCTGGGCTGTGACCTCAGGCGCTTGTCAGCAGGGCCGAAGCGATCCGCGCGAGACGGACGGCCAGTGCCACGATCACCACGCGTCGGTCCTTGCTCTTGAGCATGCGTCGCAGCCAGGTCCCCAGCCCGTCGGTGCTCTTGGCCAGAGTCTCTAGGCCTGAGCGGGCGCAATGCACCAGCAGTGTCCGCAGGTAGCGGTTGCCGCGCTTGCTGATGCTTCCCAAGCGCTGCCTGCCGCCCGTCGAGCGCTCCGCCGGCGTCAGGCCGAGCCAGAGCCGGCTGAGTTTCTCGGCTACCGCATCGGACGCAACTACGGGTCGCGCCCGGGATGGGCCTTCATCGGCACGCGCCCGAGCCGGGAGAGCGTCCGCAGTATCTGCCGAAACGTCAGCGAGATGACGCAAGCGCGGTACAGGTTACCGGAACCCGAACTGGTGGTGGCGAGGCTGAACCGGGCTCTGCTCGGATCGGCGCGCTACTTCCGGCTCGGCCAGGTGAGCCGGGCCTACCAAGCCATAGACTCGCACGCCACCAAGCGGTTCCGCTAGTGGTCTTGTCGCAAGCACAGAATGAAGTCTAGGAAGTATGTGCAGTTCTCGAACAGGCGGCTGTGGCACGTCCACGGCCTGATTCGCCTTGCGCCGAGGACGGCGAGCCTCCCGTTGGCGAAGGCATGATCCCGGCCGAGAGTCGGATACGGGAAATCCGCACGTCCGGTTCGATGAGCGGGGACATGAAACGTAGTTTGGCAAGAAGGACCAATGAGGCACCTACAGATGGCGAAATCCGTAGGCACAATCCCAAAACTGCTACTGCCCATTCGCTAATGTCAACGCGCCTCTCCTCGACTCTACGGATCATTTCGGGATCGGGGAGCGCTTCTGATCACATTTGCTTGACCGTGAATCGGCTGAGAAGTCCGACTAATGCCCAACAGAGGCCACGTCTTCCAGCGCCCTTTCTCGCCGTGAAGCGGCCCAAATCGGAGATAGAACTCCCCTGTGGTCACGGCGGATCTGGATGCGTGTGACTGAGGTTGCTTGTTGGCCTTCGCCCCGGAAGTGCGCTGCCGGTGCCCGATGAAGCCCCGTCTGTGTCAAGGGCAACCGACTGCCGGATCCCGGAGGTTGCCGGTTTTGCAGCTAGTGGGCCGAAGTGGTGGCAGCGGTGGTTTCCTTGAAGCAGCACTGCTTGTCGAGCATCCGCAGCCAGCGCGGTGCGTTGCGCTTGACGAAGAGGTTCTCGTAGTCGATGTTGGGATCCTTGTAGCGTGCCCTGTCGCGCAGGACTGCGTAGGCTACGCGCAGCAGTTTGCGGGCTGTCGCTAGGTTTGGCTTGTTGTACCCAATGCGCGCGTTCTGCGCCCTGTGGTAGGCGGAGAACTGCGAACCCTTGGCGCGCCCGGCGGCATGCGCGGACTCGGACAGGCCGGTCCCCAACGTCGCGTTGCCGCGGCGTGTGTGGCCCGAGCGGCGCTTCCTGGCACTCTCGTTGCTCCCGGGGCAGAGATCGGCCCACGAGGCCAGCCGCTTGGCACTTCCGAAGGTTCGCGCCGGATGCGCCACGCCGCAAGCTGGGCGACGACGCGGCCAGCCCCGCCTACATCCTCACCGAGTGGGGCGTCGGCTACGGCATGCCCTCCGATCCATCCTCAAGGCCACAAGCGCGGGTGGGCCGCCGCTGACACGCGGGACCCTTGCGAACGCCAGGAAGGTTGTCGCTCACCTAATCTCTAGCTTGTTCCACAGTTTCTGGCGGACCTTGTCTCGAGGGGACTCCCTCTGTGAGCGCGCGGCAAGACCGGGTCCGACCTACTCAATCAAGGAGCCGAGCACGTTGTGATCGCTCCGTACTTGTCGATACTGAGGAGGCGGTAGGTGTCTCGGTCAGCGAAGTAAACCCGTTCTGGCGAGTCCACAGCCACGTCTTTCGATCCACCCCACAGGCAAGTCGGAACAACGCTGGATTGAACCGCAATCGTGTTCGTCGTGGATGTGTCAGTCCTTAGCACAGCGCCCTGCTTCACCACAAGAAGGTTACGTGACGAGTCCATCGCAACACTTTCACGCCTTGAGACCAGACCGCGGTGTGTGGAGGACCTGTAGTAGTCCTCCATGAAGTTCACGCTCGAAACTCTTCTTGCGTCCGAAAGATGTGGCGGTGGAAGGGTTGGACAACCTCTACTTCGTGGACCGTTTCATCCACCGAGCGCGCAGGATAGACCGGGCGGGCGTGATCACAACGGTGGCGACCGCGGGCGAGGGGGTCAGGACTAACTGTTCAAGCTACGGGTGCGACTACCGGCGAAGGAGTTCGTGCAGCGGGCGGCAGGGGAAGGCGGTCGGACGAAAGCGGGGCAGGGTTGAGAGACCGCGGAAAAGGAGTTGCAGTTGCTGGGCCAGAGGCGGTGAGGCGGATGCCGGCCAAATCTACCAGGACTGCACGGCAGCGGCAGCCGTCCCGCGCTTGTGGCCTCGAGGCTGGATCAGCGGAATGCGGTAGCCGGCGCCCTACTCGGGGAGGATGATCCACGCGAGCGGAGCGCGAAGCTGGTGGCTCACCGTCCTCAGGAAGTCCGCCCGCTACTTCTCGAGCCCCTCGAACGGTGCAAGGTCCTGCATCGTCATCAGGAGTGAGAAGACGTCTGCGTCGCCAGAGTGGATCGGCATCACGTTGATCAGCGCCCGCGCGCTACGGCTGTCCGGCACTGACAGCTCGACCTCCTCGGCCCGTGTCGGAGAGGCGCCCTTGATCAGGCGGGCCAGCGGACGAACCGCGCGCGAAACTTCGTTTCCGTCCCATCGCCGGCACGTCAGCACGCCCAAGGGCTGCCCGGGCGGCGAGCCCGCCGTGCGGATCTCCTCGACGATGCGGTGCGCCTCACGGATAACCGACGCAACGGGCCCGCAGTCGGCCTCGAACACCACCACGCCCACCGGCGAAGTCTCGACCAGCGCCGCCAGATCGTTCCATGCCCGCTCTACCTCGCGGTGCGTGCGCGCGGTCGTGGCGGCCGCCTGCCAGACGAAGAGCACCACGATCTCCTCGTCCTCGGGTGTGAACGCTGCGCCGTCCGCCTTGTCGCCCACGAAGAAGTGGCCGACGTGCTCGCCCCGATGGCGCATCGGAGTGCCCAGCAGTGTTTGTGGGCTACGGCCCCGGAGGAAAACTGCAAGACTCTAAGTGGCCGCGGCAATCGGCCAGTTGGAACGGCTGCGCCGGTGCCCGAAGGACCGCGGCCCGTCGGATTGCCTCCAGTTCCCTTACCACCTCGGCGGACAGGCCCGAGGTCAGGAAGTCCACCACCCAGCCGCCAGCGGCGGTCGTCGTCATCACGCCCTGACTGGCGGCGGACAGCGCACAAGCGCTGTCGACCCCCGCTTGGAGCACAGTTCCAGATCTAGGCCCGTGATGATGCGGAGCACAGCGCCGGTAAGCCGAGAAGAAAGTCTCCCAACGACCGGGTATCCCGCCTCAATTCACGCTCGTGATGCAATGCTCTTCTACCCGTTCCGCAATGGTCACTGGCGAGATCCGCATTGTTCATGAAAGCGGCATGAAATTTGCACATGTGAACATGCTATGGACATGGCAATCGCCTATGCTGAACTGTTCTGGTGCGGTTCACCATGATGTCTCTGAAGGATCCGGTCGGATGACGTGCATTCTCTTGCGGCACGGGATTGCCGGCCTGGGCTTACTTGCTGCGGTGGCCCTATCCCGGGGCTTGGCGGTTGCCGAGACCCCGCTCGGCGCCGCTGACCGCGAGCGCGATTTCCGCGTCATCTTGGAAGTCCCTCACCCGCTCGCGGTCCCGAGTCTTCCGTACACATCACTTGGGGGACGACTTGCGGTGTCGGCGAACCCGCCCGCGAGAGAGTCGGGCGGAGTCGACACTATTTGCAGCAGACAGACGATGGGCTTCGGCTGGGCCGAACCTATGAAGCTACATCTCGGCGCAGGGGCTGCTGCACATATCGAGACGGTCCGAAGAGCGGTACAGGCTTGGAACGGCCTGACAAAGCGGAACCTAATCGAATTGCAGGAAGATGATGCCCACTATCCACTATCTGCGCTGCAACCCGATGAAGAGGGGGCCAGCGCGTTATACGCTGATGGCGCTTCAGTGCTCTACTTTTCTGCTCGAGGAACGGGTTCGAAGTTCGGGTACGTCTTGGCCCACCAGAAAACGAATGAGGACGGCGACACGCACCTCGCCGAGGCGGATATCTTCATCTGGACCCCGCCGGAGACGGACTCGCCTCTCGACCTTCTAATCGCCGTGCAGCATGAGCTCGGACACGCGCTTGGCCTAGAGCACACTGCAATCTCGGGAAACGTGATGAGCTACGACTACCGGCCGGCGATCGAGGCGGACGTCACTCCATTCGTCTATCTGGGCCTGCTGCCCGACTACGACGACACGAACCTCTTGCCGGAGGAGCTGAGTCTCTTCGAAGACCCGCAGCACTTGGGG
Organism: Bryobacterales bacterium; assembly: GCA_965203925.1. Lineage (GTDB taxonomy): Bacteria > Acidobacteriota > Terriglobia > Bryobacterales > UBA6623 > VXMF01. The sequence continues at coordinate 4,831,095 of OZ241924.1, read as the reverse complement.
CTGCTGCTGCGCTTGGTCCGACCCCGGGAGCAGGACAAGACAGCGATCCTTTGCCTGTATCCGTTCAGCTATTGGGGAAACACCTATTGGAGACAGTAGAATCGGTAAGGGAAGAAAGACTTGTGCCACAATACTCGGGAAAGGAATCTCTCAACGACAAGCGCTCTTTCAGCCGTACCATTGCCTTGATGGCTTGGCGTCGATCATACGGCGGAGGGGCCAAGGAGCACCCAACCCGCCCGCACATATATACGCCGCACTTCCGATGAAGCCCCTTCCGTCCGTCGAATCCAGCAGGAGCCTCACCCATGACCAACTTGTCCGCTCGTGTCCCGCGTTCCGTCTTGCTTGCCTTCCTCCCCTTCGGAGCCGCTGCGCAAACGGGAGCCATCGAACCAAGGGCTACGCACATCAACGGCCTCGGTGCAGCGACTGATGCTAGCGATGTTGCCCTCCCAGGCAATCAATGTGACTTTGTCCTGTTCAGGGACGGAGTAGCGGTCACGGAGCCTTGCGCCTCAGTGCCTGCATCTCCACAATCCCGGGCTTCGGCTCCTCGGTCCAAAGACTTTCGCGTACCCTTCGACGAGGGGCTATGTAGTGCCTACACCGTAGGACACAACGGTGGCTGGCAGCGACCGATGCAGCTGTATCTCGGAGAAGGGTCCAGATGGTATTTGCCAATCATCAAGAAGTCCATTCAGGCTTGGAACGATCTTTTTGCGCGGGATATCATTGAACTGCAGGAAGATGAAGTGGACTATCCCTATGGACGTCACCCTTATGATCCTAATCTTGACTCCACTTATTATTCCGACGATACTTCTGTCATCTACTTCCACCCACGTGAGTGGGGCGGCGCTTCGGTCGCATGGGCTTGGCAGTCTTGGAACGCCAGTGAGAATCGTTACGAAATCGACGAGGCAGACGTATTTGTATCGATGGGTACCGACGAGCGTCTGCTTCTAGAGGTCACAATACATGAACTGGGACATGCTCTGGGGTTAGATCACATTACAGTCTCAGGCAATATCATGAGTTACGATTACGAGGAAGCAATCATACACGCCTTAGACCCTTTGCTAGCGTCTGGGTTCTTTCCTGATTACGGTACTGAGTTAGGTCCGTGGGATTGGAGTTACTTCTTTGCAGGCGTTGAAATCCATCCGCTCGCGAAGAACTTGGTCCGCCCTCAGCCTCAAGACCAAGTCATGTTGGGATGTGTCTATGACTTTTCGACTTGGGGGCAATAGACACAAATCGATGGAAATTATATACGTAAGTGCCCCAATACGAACCCGGCGAGCGACTTGCCGATTTACAGCGGAGTCCAAGACCGCAGGGAGTCGGGAACACGGCTCACGCGGACACCGTCCTGATTCACGGGCAAGGGCTTCTCGAACCTTCCGGGCGGGCCGGTGATGGCCGTTTGCAGAACCTTGCCTCCGGCACTGGTTCCGGCTGGATTCGCCGTGAAGCGGCTCGGAGCGCCGACGACGACGCTCTGACCTGTCTTCCGAATCTGGGGGATGGGCGTGGTGATGTCTTTCAGCCGATGAGGGTGATGCCCTTGCGGAACCCCTTGCCCGGTGACTTCGCCACTGTCATACCTCTATTTTACCACCAAAGTGCCCAAAATGCTGAGTATATTTCGCCTTTGGAGGGGTTTCTGGCGCTACGCTGTAGTTGTGCCGACCAAAGAGAAAGCCAAGCTAGAGAGGCTCCGGGGCTACCTTGCACCGCCATGGAGACGGCTTCGCCGGATAGTGGGCCGACTCGCCTCCAAGGGCAAGGAGGTCGTGTTCGCCCTGTCGGATGCCGTGGGGCATCTGGATGACCACGATGACTGGGAGCCCAGACCCGCGACTCGGGTGGACCACGTCCTCCGGGTCGGCAGAGACAAGGACGCGGACTGATCCGCTCCTCCTGACACGCCCGTGCGGCTAGCTACACTAGTGTAATGAAACGCGATATGAGTCTGATCCAGGCAGTCCTTGAGCATGTGGAGAGATATGGGGGCGGCGTATCGGCAGGAGGGTCCAGCCGTTCGGATATCGCGACTGCCATTGCGCTGGATGCCGGGGAGTGTTCCCGCTCCCAAGTTCGCTACCATGCCTGGCTTTGCGTCGATGCCGGATTTGTGGACAGGCATGTCAATCTCGATCTGGGCTTGGATGCCCAAGGCCCTCTGCGCTGGGACCCCCCGGACCACCCGAAGTCCTGCCTTCGAGTTCTCACGTGGAAGGGCCATGACGCGCTCGAAGAACTGCGACGCGACCCTCCGTTCCTCGCGAACAGGGACTAGGACGTCCGCTGCCGCCACGCTCAGCTACACTGATGCCATGAAACGTGACATGAAGCTAATCAAGGAAATCCTTGAGGATGTTGAGAAGCACCAAGATGTGGCGGGGGCCGAGCTTGACGTTTTGGATCTCGAAATGCGTGTCGCAGAGGGTAGATACGGGATGGACATCAGCGAACTGCCCGACGAGAATCAACCCCTCCATGGGATTCACCACCACGTATGGCTCTGCGTCAATGCTGGCTTCGTGGAGGGGCAGGTTCCCCTGAGCCCCACGCTCTGGGCCTCAAGTTACGTCAAGGCCCTCACCTGGAAGGGTCACGACGTGCTCGAAGAACTACGCGGTGAAGATGGTCGGTTTCCCTTGGCTCCTCTCTAAGGGCTCCGATCACCCTTGGCACTCACGTATATAATCCCCAAATCGATAGCATCTGCCGGACGGACTGATTCTCATCGGTGTCGCGCCAAGCTTGCGAGATTGACCGGAAGCCATGATCCACCAAGTACTCGCGAGAGATCTCAGATGCCCGAGAATTCAATGGTCGGGTATGTCATGAATCGGGCTCGAACCTCGAGTGTGTGCCATTGAGCCACTCCGGGAGCGTCGCAGTGTTTCGGGTCTCCACCGTAACGCTCTGCATACCTATCGAGGTGGGGGTCTATTCGCCAAGGTCATACTGTACGCTTGCTGGAAGACCTTTTCGGGAATCGTGCCCGGTTTCGATGTCAATCGCCACGTATGGAAGGGGTACGATCTGTGCTGAGCAATTGTGGCCTGCTACGCCGTTAATCAATTCTGTTTGCGACTCGACACAGTTGTTCCTCCAGACCTGACGAACTTGTTTACGGAGACGCACTAGGCACCGCACTGGTGCTGGCTACGCCGGTGCATCGAGCGATTGCACCGAATCCTGAAGTCCGGCTCTCGCCCTGTATCGGCGCACGTACTACCAAATGGCCCCTTTGAGATCAGGCGCGATCGGCGGCGATGGGCGATGCTCAGCATGGGCGCTAAGATCAACATTCCGCGACGATGCTGCACACCCGTCCTCCAGCTTCCGCCGGCAAGCGCAACGAACCACGAGACCTGATTCGCATGCGGAGCGCTGCAGGGCTTGGCCGGAGAGAGCTCCTGCGGATGTTGAGCGGAATACCCGCTGTCGGCCGAATCGTCCCGCTGGCGACATCGCCCGGATTCGCGCAGGACCGGCAACGATTCCTTGCCGCCGTGGGGAAAGACCCTCGCCTCATCCTCCATGACGCAGTGACCGGGGTAGCCGAGACCCCGCTGCGATTGCTGCGGGAGCATCGCGTGACCCCGAAAGAGCTATTGTTCGTCCGGAACAACCAGGTCTTGCAGGGGAGCCTGACGCTCAGCCCGTACCCAACCGACGGCTGGAGCTTCGAAGTGAGCGGCCTCGTCCGACCCTCCCGCACGATCAACTTTCCGGAACTGGCCCGGCTCAAGCAGACCGAGGTCGTCGCGGTGTTGCAGTGCGCCGGTAATGGGCGAGCCTTCTACTCACGGACCGCCCCAACCAAGGGCACCCAGTGGCAACACGGCGGCATGGGCCAGGTTCGATGGAAGGGAGTCCGCCTGAAGCAGTTGCTGGACTCCTTCAGGATCTTCGTCGACCCGGGTGCTCAGTTCCTGACGGCCGAGGGTCGGGACTCGCCAGCCTCGCCGGGCGGAGATGACTACGAACAGAGCGTCCCGGTCGCGGACGTGCTGAACTCTGCCCTACTTGCAACGCACATGAACGGTGAGCCCATACCGGCGATCCACGGCGGACCCGTGCGACTCGTGCTGCCCGGGTACTACGGTTCAATGAACGTGAAGTGGCTGAGTCGACTACGGTTCGGCGAAGAGGCATCGACGAGCCGGCACCACGCAGAGAGGTACCGAACATTCCGGGAACGCATCGAGCCGGGCGCTGCTCCGCAGGTCACGGCTGAAACCACCGTCCCGACGTGGCGGCAGAAGATCAAAACCGTCGTCTGGACACCTCTCGATGGCGAACGTCGCTTTCCCGGCCCGATCACGTTCAGCGGCGTTGCTTGGAACGACGGTCGGACGGATATCGTCGCGGTCGAGCTCTCGCTGGACGGCGGAGACACCTGGAGGCGAGTGCCGGTCGACGACCCCCTCAGCCAATTCGGGTGGTACCCGTGGCGCGCGACTTTCTGGAACAGGTGGAATCAACACGTCAGGCCCGACGGAACTGTCCAAGAGGTCCGAGTACGAGCGTTTGATGCCTTCGGCCGATCCCAGCCCGATGACGGTTCGGTGCACTGGAATCCCTCGGGTTACGAATGGTTCGGCGTTGACGGCGTCAGTGTATTGGTGTTCTAGCCGGGTACGGCTAGCACCGCCGAGGCGCAACACGTAGCCAACGGTATGTGGTGCAGGCCTGCACGGGCTGCGTCGAAGGTGCAAGCCGATCCTCAGGGGCATCCAATTCAAGTTGTAGGACGACTTGATTGACACGTCTCGGCGTGGTCAACCCGTGTCCGTAACCCGATTCGCGGTCTGCACGGGCCATTGGGCTACCTGCCCGTCCTTGCCCTACCTGGAAGCTTCGTCTTCGCCTGCAAGGAGGTGGTCCCGAAGCAGCTGCCGATGCCGCCGTAGGCTGGACCCCAACACCCCTGCGGCCTGCGCTTGGTTTCCATTCGGGAGCCCCGCCGACTCCCATTCACCGCTTGCGTCACAGCGCTGATAGTCTGAGATTCGCGGATGGACGGTCGAATCCTCTTTGCAGCGGCCCAAGTGCTCATCTGCATCCGCGACGCGCGTCTGGTTGCAGTCCGCGCCTCATTGGCATGGTGGTGGGTTCCCGCGACCATCGGTGCAGCCGGGGCCTGTGGATTCATTGCGGAGAGGCTGTCGTCGGAAGCTGCCCGGGGGATTCTGCAGGACACGCGATTCTGGTGGCCTGCGCTCGCGCTGCATGCTGCGGTCGGTTTGTGGTCGGCGGGGCTCGGATGGCGGGACAGGCGCCCGGACTGGACAGCCGTGGCGCCCACCCCAATCTCATGTGTGGCGTGGACCGGAGTGTCCCGCGAGGCCCTGATTCGATTCGACGACCTGTCAGGACCAATCGCCGGAGCCACGGCGGGCCTAGCGTGCGTCGGAGTGTCCGCACTCATGGCACGCATCCTGCGCAACCGGGAGACGATCCAGCCTGCTCTTCGATTCTCCGCGCTGACACACCTGTGCGCACTGTGCCTGCTACCTGCATCGACTGTCTTGGACCGGCCCATCCCGGCCCATCGAGTCGACTGGCGGAGTACCGGAATCGTCTTGCCTTCCGTGCTGGCCTTGGCGGGCCTATCCTTCGCTTGGCACCGATTGCGGGAACGCCTGTCTACTCGATCCAAGTGACGCTTGCCGGCAGAGTCCGGCTGCACTGGATGCTCTCGGTCATACCGGCCGATATCGTGGCGCAAGCAGTGTCGGTAGCGGTTCTCTGCGCCTCCTCTTGGGTAGTTCCTGATGCAGTGGCGCAGTTGGTTCGGCCCTGAAACTCCATGCACACTTCGCAGGTGTACTGGCGGAGGCCGAGAGACGAGTAGACCACAGCAACCAACACGAGGCCAATGAAGATCACTGCGGCCAGGACGGGCTTCGACATCTCCGGCCTATTGTAGGGCCCGCGCACCCGCCGAAGGCAGGCGCCGTGGCCTGCCTCCGAGCGCCGAGTCGGCCCAAGGCACCAAGAAGGACCCCGTCAATGGGGCCGTCTGGCTCGGAGCAGGATAGTCTAGGAACATGGCTGCCCTACCCGAAGGCGCGCAAGCACCAGACTTCAGCTTGCTGGACGCCGACGGCATCCCGTTCAATCTCGACGAGAGTCTTGAAGACGGTCGCGTCCTCCTGACCTTCTACAAGACCTCGTGCCCAACCTGCCAGTACGCCCTGCCGTTCTTGGACCGGTTCGGGGATCTTCTGAACGGGGCGGCCGCTGCCTCGATCACGGTGTCCCAGGACTCGCCGGCCGAAGCGGAGCGGTTCAGCGTAGAGTTCGGGCACAAGACTCGCCAGGTCTTCGACACCGAGGAATCCGGCTTCCCCGTCTCGAACGCCTATGGGCTGACTAACGTGCCGACGGTGTTCTTGGTGGGCCAGTCTGGCCGGATCGAGCACTCCATGGTCAGCTGGTCCAAGTCCGACGTGGAAGCACTCGCCCGAAAGCTCGGCGTGGAGTCGCCCTTCCGGCGAGGCGAGAGCGTGCTGCCCTACAAGCCCGGTTGAGGGTCGCGCAACTAGCTCCGGTCCGGAGCTAACCACACACGCCCACGGAACGAGGGCGTCTCATCCCCCTGCCTCGGGGTCCGTGTCAGGCCCTGGTTGGTGCGAACCTTGTCCGGGCAGGCCGACCGGGTTCTCGTGGACCCTGTCCCGTCTACCGTGGCCCATCGCCGCGGCGAGCCCGACGGAAGCTTCGCCGAAGCGATCACGGATCGCATCCACTGCCCGAAGTGCGCGCGACCACCTCTCGCGGTCGCTCTTCCCGAACAGCGATGGCTGAAGGGCGGGGCCTTCCCGAAGGTCGAAAGCCTGGACTCCAAGAAGCCGCACGGGTCGTGAAGGAACGTGGTGACGGGCAACCAGTGCCCGGGCAGCCCGCAGCAGGGACTTGTCGGTCTGCGTCGGCCGTGCAAGCGTCGCGGACCTTGTCCGCGTGGAGAAGTCCGAATAGCGAATCTTGACCTGAAGCTTGCGCGCCCACAGCCGGTGCTCGCGGAGTCGCCTGGATACCAACTGCGTCAGCTGAGCGACCGTTGCGCTTATCTTGCGCTGGTCCGTCGTGTCCTGGCGAAACGTTGTCTCGTGGCTGACGGACTTGGGCATGTCCGACGCGGAGAAGCCCGGGCTGAACCACGCTCCTGCATCGAGCCCTTCAGCCTTGCCGGCCAAGGCTACACCGTGCTTGCCCAGATGTCGGCGCAGAAACTCTTCGCCACGCTCCGCTGCATCTCCGATCTTGTAGATTCCCAAACTCCCAAGCTGTTCCTTGGCCACTCGACCGACGCCCGGTATCCTCCCGATCTCTAGCGGTGCCAGAAACGCTGCCTCCGCCCCGGGCCAGACGCACAAGACCCCATTGGGCTTGGCAAGCCCCGAACAGATCTTGGCAACCAACTTTGACGTCCCGATGCCGATCGAGCTGGCCAACCCGGTCTCCTGCCGGACCGCTTCGTGCAGGGCATGCGCCGCCTTGAGTGGAGGGCCCAAGAGACGCTCTGTCCCGGTCATTTCGAGATACGCCTCGTCGATCGAGGCCATGGAGACGTTCGGCGAGAAGCCTTCCAGCGTGGAACGCACCTTGCGCGAGTACGCGAGGTACTCGCTTGGGCGGCCTTGGAGAAAGACGGCCTGAGGGCACCTCCGGAATGCCTCCCGCAGCGGCATCGCGGAGCGCACGCCGAATCGGCGGGCGGCATACGAGGCCGCCGCCACAACGCCCCTTTCGTTCGGCTTGCCCCCTACCACGACAGGCCGACCCCGCAGCGAGGGGTCCGATAGCTCTTCGACCGACACGAAGAACGCGTCCATGTCGAGATGGAAGATGGTCCGGCCTGGGGACCCGGTCAATGCCATGGGCGGCTCACGAATGGATTGTCGGTCACGAAGAAGCGCAGTGCGAGTTCCGTGGCGCGCGTGATGCCGACCCTAGTGGTCGTTGTGGTGTCGGGACGGCCCGGTCCATCGGGCAGGTGCAACGTCAGCGGACTGCCAAGGAGGTCGGCGCCGTTATGGCGCATGCCTATGCCCATAGCCTGAGTCAGGCGGCCCGGGCCGCCGGCGATCAGGCCCGCCGCAATCCTCGGCCCCCGCCTGGCCCGCATCAACGCTATCCCAGCCAACGGCTCAAGAGCCCGAACCAGTACGCATCCCGGTGTGCCTTCCGGCTCTGTCACGACATTCAGGCAGCAGTGCAGACCGTAGATCTTATACACGTACGCGTGCCCGGGCGGGCCGAAGATCACTCGGGTTCGAGGGGTCAGTCCGGCACTGCTGTGGGCGGCTGCGTCACCTTTCCCGAGGTAGGCCTCAACCTCGACGATTCGCCCAGCGACCGTCCCGTCCTCCGTCGTGTGGACCAGGATCGTACCGAGCAGGTCCCGTGCCACACACTTGGGATCCCGTGAGTAGAACGACCGGAGCGGCAGGTGGGTGCCACCTCCGGCACTCCCGGTCGGTCCGCCAGCCACTGCCTCAGACCACCCCTAGGTGGACAGGCCCAGCCTCCGCAACAGGGCTTCAGGATCCGGATCCCGGCCCATGAAGGCCCGGAACAGATCCTTGGGAGGGGCGCTGTCGCCCTTCTCCAAGATGGTCTTCCGGAACTCCCTACCCGTCGGCTCGCTGAAGATGCCCTCACTGGCGAACCGTGTGAACGCATCGGCATCCAGCATTTCGGACCACTTGTACGAGTAGTAGCCCGCGCCGTATCCCACGGGGCTGGCAAACAGGTGGGTGAAGGCGGCCAGCATCCCGTAGTCGTCCGGCAGAACCACAGGAGAGTGCTCCTGCAGGACATCCTTGGAATAGGCCATCGCATCGACTCCGGCGCCCGCCTCAAACCGCGTGTGGAGGGCCAAGTCGAGGGTCGCGAACCCGATCTGGCGCATCTGGTGGTTTGCGCTGCGAAAGTTCCGGGCCCGCTTCATCCGCATGTACAGCGGCTCGGGAATCCTCTCGCCTGTCTGATAGTGCCTCGCGAATTGGTCAAGGGCTTCGCGCTCCCAGCACCAGTTCTCCATGATCTGGGACGGCAATTCGACCCAGTCCCAAGCTACGTTCGTACCAGCCAGGCTGCGCACCTCGACCCGGCTCAGCACGTGGTGCAGAAGGTGCCCGAATTCGTGAAAGATCGTCTCAACCTCGCGATGCGTCAGCAGCGCCGGCTCTTCCCCTGAAGGAGGCGTGAGATTGCCGCAGTTCAGGGCCAGGTGGGGGGTGAACCCGCCATTGTGCGGGACTCCCGTGATGAGCGAGTCCATCCATGCCCCGCCTCGCTTGTTCTCCCGGGGGAAGTAGTCCGCGTAGAAGCTGCCGAGGTGTGTGCCATCGCCGTCGAGGATGTCGTACGTGTCAACCCGCTCGTCCCAGACCGGCATGCCATCGCGACGCTGGACGGTAATGCCGAAGAGGCGCTGGACGATGGTGAAGAGCCCTCGCAGCACGCCCTCGTACGGGAAGTACGGGCGAAGGTCCTCTTCGTCGAAGTCGTAGCGCTCTCGACGCAGCTTCTCGGCTAGGTACATCACGTCCCAGGGCGCAACCTCGCCCTCGGCAAAGTCGCGGAGCTCCTCGTTCTCCTCCTCGAAGACGGACCGAGTCCGGTCCCGAAGCCCGTCCACGAACTCCCAAGCCCTTGCTGATGACCGCGCCATTCGGTCCTCTAGCACAAGATCGGCAAAGTTCTCGTAACCGAGCAGCCGTGCCTTGCGAGCCCGGAGGGACAGGATCCTCTCGATGTTCCCGGAGTTGTCCAGCTCGCCGCCCGCAGCGCGGCTGGAGTATGCACGGTACAGCGTTTCGCGCAAACCCCGGTCATCCAGATAGGTCATCGCGGCGAGATAGCTGGGACCCTGCAGCGTGAACCGCCAACCATCCGCCCCCTTCGCACGCGCGCTCTCGCGGGCCGCACCGACGGCTGACGGTGGCAGCCCGGCGAGCTGCCGCTCGTCATGAACCCTGAGATCGAACGCATTCGTCGCATCTAGAACATTTTCGGAAAAGTTTGTAGTCAGCTTGGCCAATCCGACATTGATCTCGAGCAGCTCCTCTTTGCCCGAATCGTCCAGCTCGGCCCCGCTCCGGCGGAACCGGTCGAGGGTCTTCCGCAAGAAGCGGTGCTTGGTGGGCGAGAGCTGTGAGGAGCCGGAGCAAGCCTCAAGCCGCCTCAGGCAGCGCCAGACGCCAGCATTCAACGGTATGCGGGAGGTGAACTCGCTGACCCGCGGCCGCACAAGGTTGTACGCCTCTCGGAGCTCTGGGTGCGTCGCTACGCTCTCGAGATGGCCCACCACCCCCATCGCGTAGCCCAGCGGCACGCCGAGATCTTCCAGTTCCCCGAGCGTCGTCTCGTACGTGACCGGCGCATCGCCCGCCGCCAGCGCATCAACCCTAGCCTGCGCGTCCGAGAGGAGCATGTCGATTCCTGTCTCGACATGGTCGGCACGAATCTCGTCGAAAGGCACCTCGAATCGCACTTCGGTCAACGGGTTTGGCACGGTTGTCCACCCAGCGTAGCAGCGGGCACCGGGGGCAATACCCGGGACGTGTTTTGGGTCAGACTAGATGCATGACCTCGCTTCCGTTCACCAAGGTTCAGGCGGCCGGGAACGACTTCCTGCTCGTAGAGCGCACGGACCTGGACCGGATTGGCCTGTCGGCGGCGGACATACCTCAGCTCGCCACAGATGCTTGCGACCGGCGGTTCGGAGTGGGGGCCGACGGGCTCGAAGTTCTCGGTCCGGCCGTCGGCGAAGGGGCCTTGATCTCGGCGCACCTCTTCAACAGCGATGGCAGCGAAGCGGAGATCTCCGGCAATGGCACTCGCTGCGTGGCCGCATGGCTGACTGCATTCCGGAAGGCGCCGAGGCATGTTCGCATTGAGACAGGGGCTGGCGTGCGCGATCTTGAGCTGATCTACGGCGGCTACCCCAACTACGCCTTCCGGATGACGACCGCGGAGGGGGAGTACACGCTGGTCAGGCCGGCCATCCGGCTGGTGGCCGGCGGTGTGGAACAGACCGCCACGCTTGTCGACGTCGGCAATCCGCAATGCGTCTGCAGAGTCGGATCTTTCGATTTTGACTGGCGGCGCGTCGGGTCCGAAATCGAGCGACACGCTGACCTGCCAACGTCCACCAACGTCTCGTTTGTGCGAATCGTTGGAGAGGGCACTCGCGATGCCAGTCTTGAGGTCCGGTTCTGGGAGCGGGGAGCCGGCCCGACCCTCAGCTCGGGAACGGGCTCCCTTGGGGCGGCCGTCGCGGCGCGCCACCATGGCTGGATCGCCGACCGGGCGCGGATCGTCACCCAGGGCGGGGAAATGGCGGTTGACTGGCTGGACGGCCTACGTCTGACCGGGAACGCCGCAATCGTCTGCCGGGGCACGTACTCTGTCGAGTCGGGGGTGTCCGGCCAATGCGGCCGGACGCGCCCGCGTCTGCAAAGCTAGACAGCATGAGGATTCTGATCGCACTCGCGCTGCCGTTCGCCGCGCTCTGCCAGCCCGAGGGCGGGACACTCTCCCGCGGGCTGGCCTCCGAGTCGTTTTCCTGCGGGAACCTCGTCCAGAGCTGTAGCGGACCCGCAAGGCGCTTCATTGAGGCCAAGTGCGGATACGTCGAGGGTGCCGACGGCAGCCGGATCCAAGTGCCCGCAATCCCAGCGGAAGGCCCCGACCCGGCCGACCTGTACAACGACTGCTCGGGACCAGGACACAACCCAGCCCCGCTGGACGGCCTTAAGGCTGTCGAAGTGGACCCTGACGGCACTGAGATCACGGGCCACGTGTTCGCCGACAACTACTTCGAACTCTATGTGAACGGCAGGATTGTAGCGCGAGATCCGATCGGCTTCGTCCCGTTCAATTCCAGCGTCGTGCGGTTCGAGGCCGGAATACCCGTAACCTATGCCGTCAAGCTCGTGGATTGGGGCACGCACCTGGGCGTAGGCATGGAGTACGACCGCTGGAACGTCGGGGACGGCGGCTTCATCGCGGCGTTCAGCGACGGCACGGTGACCGGGGCCGACTGGAAGTGCAAGCCCTTTTACATCAGCCCCCTGGACGACGCCACCTGCGTGAAGCCGGGCCCTGACAGCTCGGCGTGCCCGGAAAGGCCGGCCTGCGTCGAACGAGACCCCGCAAACTGCTCGGCACTGCACTTTCCCGTCCCCGACGACTGGGCCGAGCCGGGCTTCGACGATTCCGACTGGTTGCCCGCTTCGACCTATCCCGCCAGCGCCGTGACCAACCAGCGCGCCTACAGGGGCTATGCAGAGAAGTTTGGCGATGCAAAGTTCATCTGGTCCCGAAACTTGGACCAGGACAATCTAGTGCTCTGCCGTGGCCGGGCCGCTGCTTCACCCTGAGTCGAAGACGCGGACCCGAAGCCCCAATCATTCCTCTTGAAGCACGGCCTGACCACCGCGCAGGCGGAGTGCCCGCCCACCGTTCAGGATTGCGACGACGTCATCGCCGATCACGTCTACCGCCCGCTCGTCCAAGATTTTCGCCTCTTGCAGCGCGCCGACGTCCGGAATCGGCCGGCGCAGCAATTCGACCATCCGGTCCGGCTCCACGACCAGCCGCAACGGTAGGTCGTTGGACGCCGCCAGCACACCGAGAAAGCACCGCAGGACGACCAAGGCGGCCGATTCCACCTGTGTGACGTGCGGTTTGCGATCGGCGACTTTATAGTCGTCGGCGTTCGCCCGAATCCCTTGCCGGATTGCGAACAGAAGGCTCTTGAGCCCCGCCTCGTTCTTGATCGCTCCCACTCCGCGGAAGTCCGCGAGCGCTTCGGCCCTTGTAGGCCGGGCGGATGCAAGACGGACGAGGACCTTGTCCTCGGCAATCCACTTGCGGGGCACGTCCGATTTCTGCGCCCGTTCCTCGCGCCACGCAACCAGTTCTCGCAGCACGCCGAAGGTGGCCTTGTCCAAGCGCCGGCTGTCAGCCAACTTGCGGGAGACTGCGTCCGGATCGAACTGGGCCTTGGCCTGCAGGGCCGCCCTGGCAGACAGTTCCAGCGCCCAGTCAGTCCTGCCCAAGCTTCGCAGCCTCTTGCGGAGGACGTCCGCTGCAGCAGACAGGAATGCGACATCTTCCAATGCGTACTTCAGCATATGGACAGGTATGGGCCGCTTAACCCAATTGGTGCGGGTGTATCCCTTCTTGATGCGAACGCCTAGCAGCTTTCGCAGCAGAGTGGAAAGGCCCAGCTGCTCACCCATGCCCAGCAGTGCCGCGGCCGCCGCGGTGTCCAAGACGGGCTCGGCAACAATGCCGTATGTGCGGTGTAGGCAGATCTGGTCCTGATCGACCGCATGGGCAACCTTGAGAGTGTCGGGAGAGACGAGGATGTCCAGCAAGGGACGCATTGAGCGAGCCGAGAGGCGCAGCGGGTCGATAGCCCACGCCTGAGACCGGTCAGCCACCTGAATCAGGGCCAAAGTGGGCGAGTAGCTCCGCTCCCACATGAACTCGGTGTCAAAGGCTATGACGGGCTGGCCGGCAAGGCTCCGCGTCACTTCACGAACCCCTTGGCGGGTCTCTATTACGCGGGGGTCGCCGACCGCTGGCTTTACTCGGCTCCGCCGCAATGCACTCTAGGACCGGCGTGGAATCACAGGTCTCGATCCAGCGTAGCACCGTGGTCCCTAGGAAGCGCGTCAGGTCGGGGCTCGCTCGGCCAGCCACGAGTCAACATCCCCCCGCGTCGGGCACGACGACTGGGCCCCGGGGCGAGTCACACTGATGGCCGCTGCAACCGCGGCGAATCGTGCCGCCTCGACCAAGTCCAAACCATCCGACAGGCCCGCCGCCAAGGCGCCATTGAACGTGTCCCCTGCCGCCGTAGTGTCAAGCGCCTCGACCGGCGTCGCCGGTACGTGCTCCGTGCGATCGCCCGTGGCAACCCAAGCGCCGTCTTCGCCCAAGGTGAGCACGGCGGCGGGCGGCCCGAGTGCCAGCAGGCCTCGAAGGGTCCTGCCCGGGGCGCCCTGCCTCCCGCCCAGCAGGATTGCCGCCTCCGAGGCGTTCGGCGTTTGGATGTCCACGGTGCGCCAGATCGTTTCGGGCAGGTGCCTGAGAGCCGGAGCAGGGTCTAAGACGGTGGTGGCCCCCCGAGCCTTCGCAGTCCGGAGAGCCTCGCATACGGCATCGAGCGGCGACTCCAACTGGCACAGCACGATGTCCCCGGGGCCGACGGTGGCAAGGCCGGAGCGGACCGCGGCAGGAGTCAGCGTCGCGTTCGCGCCGGGCGAGACCACGATGGCGTTGTCCCCGCCGGGAAGGACTTGGATCAGGGCGACGCCGGTGGACCGCCGGGCCCGTTCGACCGTGACAGTCCCCACACCGGCCGCCCGCAGGCTCCCGAGCAATAAGTCTCCCAGGCGGTCGGGGCCCACCCGGCCAACCATCAGGACCCTTGCCCCAAGGCGTGCGGCGGCCACGGCCTGATTGGCCCCCTTTCCCCCGGGGAACAGGGCCAGATCTCGCCCCATGAGCGTTTCTCCCCGTCTGGGAAGCCTCGCTACCGGGATGACGTGGTCCGCGTTGAGGCTGCCAACTACGAATACGGAAGGCATTCCGCGATGCTCTCAATTGTTCGCCCCGCCGGCTCGCGTCCGCACAGCCAAGCGCCCTTGGGCCCTTCGCGCCAGCCAGTCGCGAGATGTTCCGAATCCGCTCATCACCGCCGCGCCAACCGCGACGTTCCACAGCACCACCAGAACGGACCATCCCACCACAGGGACGGCTTGGAGGCACGCCAATGCCAGACTGGCCATCAGCGTCGCCGGAAGAGGCCGGAGGCTGCCGAGAAGATTCCGCCCTATGCCAAAGGCGAGGCCGGCATAGCCCGTCACCGACGCCGCGGCGTGTGCCGCCACGACCGGGATCGAGATCGGCAGCAACGCCGCCAACGCCACCCCGACTACCGCCAGCGCGAAGCAGGTGCCGAGCCCGAGAAGGAAGCATATGATTGGGCTCTCGGTGGACGCTTCGGCGAGGACCATCAACCGCGCCGGCCCCAGTACCAGGTAGCACAGGCCAGTCAGGGCCAACAGGCAGGCAGCAACCGCCAACACCGCAATCAGTACACCTCCTAGAAGCCCCGACATCAGCAGTTGGGCTGCTTGGCGGGCGTTGACGGCCTTGACAGTTCCCTGGACGGACTCGGGGGCGAGGCCGGCCTGATGGCCGATCACACTCCAAGCATTGCCACCGACTTCGACGTCCGGACTGGCCACGTCCAAGTCTCCCAAGACGGTGATCAGGTCTCCGCCCACGCTGGCCGATACTCGGAGCAGACCACCGACCAGATAGGCATTCCCGCCGATTGGGCCCGCGGACTCCGAAACGCCGCCGATCACGATCGCGTCGCCGTTGATCGAACCGCGGTTGTCCAGACGGCCGAACACCACGTAGGCATTCCCGGCGACCACGCCCTCGACCCGCACCGAGCAGGCGATGCAGGCAACCTGCCCAACGGTCTCGTGATCGCCGACAACGATGGAGCGAAAGAATCCCGCTCGAGGCTCCGCGGCTTCGAGCAGCGGCGAGGCCAATACGCCCAGCAGCAGAGCCAATACCGACAGGCTTCTGTCCGTCAGGATGCGCGTGCGAGGCATGTTAATGCCTAGACACCAGCATTGCCGAGCGCAGTGGAGCGGAGCGTTCAGGCGGCATTCCTCAAGGCGCCTGCTGCATCGCGGCAATCGCCAGAATCAGCCGACGGAGTCCCAGTTCGCGACCCGCAGGGTTGTACCACTCGTGCGGCGAGTGAGCGTCGCCGCCCTCTCCGCCAGCACCAACGGCGACTGCGGGAATCCCAGCTGCCAACGGGATATTGGCATCGGTCGAGGCAGACTCCGGGCTCGATCGTATCCGCAGGTGGCGATCGACCGCCCGGATGCACTCGGCGACGGGGTTGGCGTCCAGAGGCCGCGCCGCCGGACGATTTCCGATCTCCTGCAGGCAATGCCGAACCAAGGGTTCGGTGGACACCCTGTTCTCGGCGGCAACGGCCGCAGCCACGGCGTTCTTGACGATGCGTTCCCCAGTCGCCAGGCCAGCCGGGTCGGCTGAGCGGATGTCGATCTTTGCGCTGGCACGGCAAGGGATTGCGTTCACGCTCCACCCGCCGTCGATCACACCCACGGACAGGGTCACCTTTGGGCGCCAAGGCAGCCTGGCGGTACTCATCCGGGTGACTGCCTGGGCCACAGCGTGAATCGGGTTCGCCCGTCCGAAGTCGTTCCAGCTGTGGCCGCCGGACCCCTCGATGACCAGCTCAAAGCGGCGGCTGCCGATCGCCGAAACCGTGATGTGCCCCAGCGACGAGCCGTCCACCACGAGGTACGAGTCGGTGCGGTCCTTGTATGCCGATTCGGACACCAAGTGGCGGATGCCCCTGAGATCGCCCTCGCCCTCCTCGCCAACATTTGCGACCAGCAACAGGTTGCGGGCAGGCTTCTGGGCCAACGGGCCGGTGACGAATCGGGCGATTGCGATCAATGCCGCCAGGCCGGCTCCGTTGTCTGTGACACCCGGCCCTTCCAGCTTTCCGAACGGGCCCACCCGAATCTGTTCGGGCCCGCTCGGCTCCAATACCGTGTCCATGTGGGCCGTTACCGCGAGATACGGCAGGTCCTGAGAACTGACGATGGGCACGACAACGTTTCCCACGGCATCGATCTCGGGCTCGTGGCCGAGACCCTCGAAGACCTCGGCCAGGAACCTGGCACGCGCCCGCTCCCTGAACGTCGGCGCCGGAACGCGGCACACCGACAAGTGCTGAGCGTCAATCCACCCGCGGTGCTCGACGACCTGTTCCATCGCCCACCGCACATCGCCCTGAGACCTGGCTTGGTCGATCGCCGCACCCCAGATCCACTCTGGTGTCCGGGCGGGCGCAGGCGGGCTTCGAACCACAGATCGGAGTTTAGCAACGGTCACCGGTCAAGCCCCGTGCTAATTTGCTAGTAGGATCTTTACTCTCGCGGCACTTCCTCAGCCGCAGCCCGGTGGCCACTCTGCATGGCGAGGCAGCGCCGGTCCGTCACGTGTTTGTTCGGACTTGCCGCGGTCCCGCCGTTCCGGTGGCGGTCAACTTCACCACCCGGCGGACTGCCGAATGGCTTCCCGGCCGACGAGCCGGGACCGGCTGCTCGGGGCGGGGCGCGGGAGCAGCGCAACCGCAGCGTCCGAACCATCCGCGGGCGCTGGAACGCAGCAGTCTAGGGCAAGCGGCAGAACGATGGCGAGAGACTTTGACGTAGTCGGCGTTGGACTGAACGCCACCGACACGCTGCTGGTCGTACCGCAGTTCCCGGCGTACGGCGGCAAGGCTCCCTTCGTCCGTGAGATCCGCTCGCCGGGGGGCCAAGTTGCTAGCGCAATGGTCACGTGCGCGAAGCTGGGCCTCAGGACAAGATACATCGGCAGCGTTGGTGACGATGAGGGCGGGGAGATTCTTCTGCAGAGCCTGGCCAACGCGGGAATCGACATCACGAACGTCCAGAAGCGAGCCGGTTGCCCCAACCAGTCCGCATACATCGTCATCGACCAGACGACGGGCGAGCGCACGATCCTGTGGAGCCGTCCCGATTGCCTGCGCATCGTTCCGGAGCAGATCACGCCGGACCAGATCACCTCTGCCCGTCTGCTGCACATCGACGGGCACGACACGGCGGCGGTCGAGCACGCGGCCCGGATCGCCCATAGCAACGGCATTCCCGTTACGGTCGACGTGGACACGATCTACCACGGATTCGACCAAGTCCTGCCATACGTCGACTACCTGATCGCCAGCACGAACTTCCCTGTGGAGTGGACAAGCCAGCGAGACCCGTTCTTGGCCTTGGAGCTGATCCAGAGCGAGTACGGCATGAGGGTGGCCGCAATGACACTGGGCCCTCACGGTGCCTTGGCGCTCGTCGACGGCTCCTTTCACTACTCGCCCGCGTTCGTCGTGAACTGCCAAGACACGACAGGGGCGGGCGATGTGTTCCATGGCGCCTTCTGCTACGCAGTGGTCAACGGATACTGCATCGAGCGAGCGCTGGAGTTCTCCAATGCCATGGCTGCCCTGAACTGCAAGGAGATCGGAGCCCAAGGCGGTATCGGCACGGTCGCCGCGGCTCGGGAACTGATTGGCAAGGCCGAGCGGCGCTCGAATCCGGAGTTTGCCGACCGAGCCCGG
This sequence comes from Bryobacterales bacterium, assembly GCA_965203925.1. GTDB lineage: Bacteria > Acidobacteriota > Terriglobia > Bryobacterales > UBA6623 > VXMF01. The sequence continues at coordinate 4,812,839 of OZ241924.1, read as the reverse complement.
CCCGGACATCGGTAACGGTCGTGATCCCCCTGCGCGACTCGGCCGAGCGACGCGGGATACCCTTCTTCGCATGGTCGCTGGTGATCGGGAACGTGGTCGTCTTCGTCCACCAGCACTTCCTACTAGACGCGCGGAGCGAGCAGGTCGCCTTCGTGGCATCCTTTGCGGCCGTGTCCGCGGAGATCACCGCCGCCTTGACGGGCCAAGGCCCGTTCGTCGAGGGACTGCTCCCGGTGGTCACCTCAATGTTCTTGCACGCCGGCTTCTTGCACCTCATCGGAAACATGTGGTTCCTGTGGATCTTCGGGGACAACGTTGAGGGCGCCCTAGGGCACTTCAGGTTCTTGCTCTTCTATCTGGGAACCGGGGTGTTCGCAACCACCGTGCACTTCCTCACCGAACCCGGGTCTCAGATACCGCTGGTGGGGGCAAGCGGCGCGATCGCGGGCGTGATGGGAGCCTATCTGGTGCAGTTTCCCACCTCCCGCGTCACCGTGCTGCTCCCGCTGGTGATCATTTGGACGACAGTGCAGCTGCCGGCCTTCGTGATGCTGCTCTACTGGCTCACGATTCAAGTCGTGAACGGGATGGCCGGGGCTAGCGGCGGCGGCGGAGTCGCGTGGTGGGCCCACGTCGGGGGATTCGTGGCAGGGGCGGCACTGGGGAGGCTGCTGGACAGGCGCCAACGGCGTGGAGGGCTAACGGCACGAGCCCGCTGGCGCAGATACTGAAGGCCAAGAGCATCGTGAACGTCGTCGCTTGCCGCCCGGGACGGGTTTCGTGGATCGCTTGACCCTCTACTCGCGCCAAGGCTGCCACCTGTGCGACGATGCCCGCCGGGAGATCGAGCGCTTCCTGCCGGCAGAACGGATCGTTGAAGTGGACGTTGACGGGAGCGCCCAGTTGAGGCGGCGCTACGGCTCCGACATTCCCGTGGCAGTGTGGCGCGGCCAGATGCTGTTCCGGCACCGCTTCGACCCGGACTGCATCCGGATGCTGAGGGACGACTGAACAACCATGGCAATGGCAAACGCATCGAACGAGTACGCCGTCGAACTGGCAACCTCCAACATCCGCTTCGGGCCAGGCGTGACCCGCGAACTGGGTGCAGATCTCGCCGACCGGGGCGTCCGCAAGGTGATGTTCGTCACGGACCCGTACTTGCTGGATCTACCCCCTGTGCAGACCGCGATCGCCTCACTGGACGCTGAGGACATTCGGGCGTCCGTCTTCGCGGACGTCTGCGTCGAGCCGACAGACGCGTCCTTCCGGGCTGCCATCGAAGCAGCCATCGACCTCGAACCGGACGCCGTCGTGGCGGTCGGCGGCGGGTCCACGATCGACACGGCGAAGGCGGCCAACCTCTACTCGACGTATCCGGCGGACTTCCTCACGTATGTGAATCCGCCGATCGGCCATGGCCGGCCTATACCCGGACCGCTGAAGCCCCTGTTCGCAGTCCCTACCACGGCCGGAACCGGGAGCGAAACAACGGGCGTGGCCATTTTCGACCTGGTCGAGATGCACGCCAAGACCGGAATCGCGGACCGAAACCTGAAACCAACGCTCGGGCTGCTGGATCCCGAGAACACCCGCACCTTGCCCCCCGCCGTGGCCGCTTCCACGGGGCTGGATGTGCTCTCGCACGCGATAGAGTCCTACACGGCCAAGGACTTCCGCACCCGACTCGCCCCGCGCCGCCCCAAGTTCCGCCCGGCTTACCAAGGGGCCAATCCGATCAGCGACCTGTGGGCTTTGGAAGCGCTTCGCATGGTTCGAACGTACCTTCCGAGGGCCGTGTCCGATCCCTCTGATGACGAAGCTCGCGGCATGATGCTGCTGGCAGCCGCCTACGCCGGCATCGGCTTCGGGAATGCAGGCGTACACCTGCCGCACGGGATGTCATACCCGGTCTCGGGAATGGTCCGCGATTTCCGGATGGACGGCTACCCAACATCCCACGCGATGGTCCCTCATGGGGTTTCAGTGATCCTCAACGCTCCAGCGGTGTTCCGGTTCACCGCCCGTGCCAGTCCTCGGCGCCACCTAGAGGCCGCGGCCGCCATCGGCGCGGACGTGTCCGGGGTCGGCGACGGCGATGCAGGGGACGCCCTGGCCGCCGCTATCGTCGGCTTCATGCGAGATCTGGGAGTTCCCAATGGCCTGGCGGACTTGGGCTACGGTCGGCCTGACATTCCGAAGCTTGTGAAGGGGACACTGCCGCAGCACCGTGTCACCAAGCTGTCGCCGAGGGGCTTCTCAGAACAGGACCTAGAAGGAATGTTCGAAGACGCGCTGCGAGCGTGGTGACGCTTGCCTTGGCCGGCGTCTCAGCCGCGGGAGGGGCCCTGTCGCGCCAGTAGCGCCGCCCCTTGGGCAACGGCGCTGACGCCCAAGCTGGAGGGCACGACCGAGTAGCTCCGCCGGAAGTACGGCACAACCCAGCGGTCGATCTCGTCGTGAAGCAAGTGGAGCAGCCGTGGAGTTGAGGTCCCGAGTCCGCCGCCGACCACGATTCGGCGGGGAACGACGAGGTTTACGACAGCACCCAGAGCCTTGGCCAGACCCCCAACAGCATGTCGCACTACCGCATCCGCCAATGCGTCGCCGGATTCCCAAGCGACGATGATTCGGTGGCTTCCTGCACTTGGCTCCAGGACGGACGCAGCCTTCAGGTCGGGACGGCGCTCGGCCACCAGCCTGCAGAGCCGAGCGAGCCCCGGCCCGGAACATATGGCCTCGACACACCCTACGTTCCCGCAGCAGCAGCGGGGACCATCCGGGTCGACGACTACGTGACCGATCTCCGCCTCTCCAAGGTCCCCGAGTGCCAGAATCCGCCCGTCGAGCACGAAGCCTCCGCCCACACCAGTTCCTAACGTCACATAGAACACCGACCGGGCCCCCCGACCAGCTCCGAAATGTGCCTCGGCCAACGCGGCGAGCTTGCAGTCGTTCTCGACGAACACGGGGACGCCATACCTGCCTTCGAGTGCTCCGACAACGTCCACGTCGTCCCAGCCGTCCTCGTGAAGGCAGACGTGAGGACTGTTGGTCGACCGGCGGACCGTGCCGCCGAAACCGAAGCCGATGGCGGCGATCCGAGCACCGGCGTGGAGATGCGAGTCGCACAATTCTTCGGCTGCCCGAAGCAGTCGGGCGAAGCTCAAGGGAGCCCGGTCGGCGGCGCCGCGCTTGAGCGAGACCGTCCGACGCAGGCGCCCATCGCGGTCTCCCAGGCCGACGACCAGTTTTGAGCCGCCAGTCTCAAAGGCCAGGTATCTGCACTCGTCTTTCACTCTTGCCCCGCCAACCAGTCGAGCATCGCGCGGAACGCTTGTCCGCGGTGGCTCAACTCCCACTTCGCCTCCGGAGCCAGCCGTCCGAAACTGCGCTGTAGAGGCGGGTAATGGAACAAGGGGTCATACCCGAAGCCGTTCCAGCCCGAACGCCGATACAGGATCAGGCCTTCGACCTCCCGCCGGAATGTGCGCTCCAACACACCATCTCGGAGCAGCGCGATCGCGCACACAAAGCGTGCGGTGCGCCGGGCCCGGGGAACGCCGGCGAGCTTGCGGAGCAGGAGCGCGTTGTTCTCGGAGTCCGAGGCGCCGGGTCCGGCGAACCGTGCCGAGAGGATTCCTGGCGCTCCGTGCAGAGCATCCACCTCGAGGCCGGAGTCGTCGGCGAACAGCCATTCCGACGGGCTCATCGTGAAGTAGCAGTGTGCCTTCTGAACAGCGTTCTCCTCGAATGACTCGCCGGTCTCCGGACAGTCGGCCGCTGTGCACCCGCGAATGGAAACGCCGCTGGCCGCCGCCAGCTGGAACTCTCTCAGCTTGTGTGGGTTCGAAGTAGCGCAGACAAGGTCAAGCATAATTGTCGAGATCCACCAGCCGGCGCTGGGCGACAATGAGCGGTTCGATGCCTCGCTGGGCGAGCCGCACCAGTTCATCGCATTGGGCCTTGGTGAACGTACCTGCCTCCGCGCTGGCCTGCAGTTCGACGAAATCACCGGCGGAGGTCATGACGACGTTCATATCCACTTGGGCGCGGGAGTCTTCCTCGTAGCACAGGTCAAGCAGCTCCATGCCGTCAACGAGTCCGACGCTGATCGCGGCCACGTAACGCCGCACGGGCAGGCGCGGCACTTGGCCGTAGCTGAGCAGCTGCTCCATCGCCATCGCCATCGCCACCCACCCGCCGGTGATCGACGCCGTGCGCGTGCCTCCGTCCGCTTGGATCACGTCGCAGTCTACGATGACGATTCGTTCCCCAAGGGCTTCCATGTCGACCGCGGCCCGCAGTGAACGCCCGATCAGCCGTTGGATTTCGGCAGTGCGTCCAGACGGCCGCCCCTTAAGGCCTTCGCGGGGCTTTCTTGTCGTTGTGGAGCGCGGCAGCATGCCGTACTCTGCCGTCACCCAGCCCAGTCCGCTGCCACGCCGGAATCGGGGAACCCTGTCTTCCAAGGTCGCGGAGCAGATGACCTTAGTGTTGCCCACCTCGATCAGTACGGATCCCTCCGCCGCGGCCAAGACTCCGGGCTGGATGCGGGTCTGCCGAGACTGGTCGGCCTGTCGTCCGTCCGACCTCATGTCCCCATTCTCTCCCACGCGCAAGGGCCCGCCCACCCACTCGATGCACAGTACCGGCGTATAGTACTCTACGCTTAACCGCTGCCTTGCCAAGGGCAGCATGGGCCCATGAACCTGCCCAACGTACTGACTCTCTCGAGGATCTTCCTCGTTCCCCTGCTCGTGGCGGTCCTTTTGCGCAAGAACGGCATCGAGGTTGACACGGGATGGGTCGTGTTCCGTCGCGATGGGATCGCGCTCATTCTGTTCCTAGCAGCCGCGCTAACGGACCTGCTGGATGGCTACATCGCCAGACGGCGCCGACAGGTGACCCGCTTCGGCAAGCTGTTCGACCCGATCGCCGACAAGCTGCTGGTTGCGGCGGCACTGATCTCGCTGGTCGAGCTGGACCGCGTCCCGGCGTGGATAGTCGTTCTGATCGTCAGCCGGGAGTTCGCGGTGTCCGGCCTGCGTTACGTCGCCCTGATTGAGGGCATAACCATAGCGGCCAGCGAAATGGGCAAGGCCAAGATGGTCACGCAGGTCGTGGCGATCGCTCTCCTGCTGCTCGCCCCGCGTTCGCCGGTGTTCGAACAGGTCGGCCAACTCGTACTGTGGCTGGCGGTCTTGGTCACGGTCGCTTCCGTAGTGGCTTACTTCCGGGCCTTTTGGCGCCACGTTGCTTCGAATCGGCCCGCTGGCCAAGAAAACGACGAGGTGGGAGTGATCCGAAAGGATCTTGCGGACACCGGGAACCGGTCGTAGTCGGCTGGCGGCCACGCTGTGGCCAGCCGGCGAACTCACCCCAGCTACTATTGGACGCCGCATCTGCCGGCTCATGTTGGCCCGGTCGGGCCTTGGGGACGAGCGAGCGCGCTTGGCCAAGCCTGTGCCGCTGCAGACCCGGACTCTCCAGACCTGAGACAGGGGCTAGGCCTACGACGGGCCAAGGCACGCATGACACCTGACGTGGCAGACGAATCTGACACCCAGCGTCGCGTCCCTGATGGTGTTCGGCTCGCGGTCTGGATGTGCTCGGTGAGGAGTGCGCGAATCCTCGCAGCCGACCTAGCGATGTTCGTCGAACCCGGGATCGGCACAGTCCCGGCGACCTGATTCTGCTGCTCCCACAACCCTCGGAGAATGATAGAGATTTCCGATCCCCAAGTGTCGCGGTGTAGGAGATTGGCAGAGAAGGGAATCAGCAGAGAAGGGAAGGCTTGGACTCAATTGAGTAACGGAACTCCCTTGGCGCTACGAGGGGCATTGGAACGCTTCCGGCGTAAGTCGATAGTGCAGCTATAATTGCCTGAGAGACTGGTAGATACCAAGGAAACTGGATGTAATGGATTAAGTAAGTGGGGTCGCGCGATTCCTACGAGCGGACTCCAGCAATAAGAGCACTATCGGGGGCACGGTGATGCGATCGAGCAATCCCAGCTACTGGGGGGGCGCATCGCAGTCTCTCCGGTTGCACCAAGTCTCGAGAGAGTGTCAGCTTGTGTTGCTTGAGAAGGTTGCGCAGGGCGGTGGTCTTGAGCGCCGACATCCAGTCCAGGTCGGCCGGGCAAGGCTTGGCGGATGAGTACAGCCGGGGAGCTGCTGCGGTTGGGGATTCCCTCGGCGTAGATTGCCATGACCGCTCACGTGGAAATGAGAGTGTCTAGGAAGGTTCAGTGTACGGGCAGGAACGGGGTCGTAAAGCCGGAATCCGGGCCGGAATTGGGGAAGCCAGACTGCTGCGCGGCAGTGTCTGCCCGGAGTGCCCATCGAGAGTTCCGCGACGTGGTGTCCGGGACGGACCCGCGGAGGCGGATTGCGCGGTTCAGCACCGGTTGGAAGAGAGTCCTGACGAAGGCTGATGCTGCTAGCCTGTACGCGTGAGCCCGGAACTCATCGCCATCATCTCGGTTGGCGTTGGCCTATTCGCTGCCCTGGGCGGGCTGATTTTGACGGCCGCATTCTGGCTTGGCGGATGGCTGCGAGACGTCGACCGGCGGTTGGCGCGTCTCGAAGGGCTGATACTGGGGGCGGGGCTGTTTCGCGTGCCCGCAGAAACGGCTGAAGCGACGGGCGATTAGGCGGCACGGTACCAAGGGGCGAAATAACTTCATCCATAACTCCATCCCCGCAAGCAGACCATCTCGAAGCTAGGGGGACATCCAATTCTCGCCGCCGCAGGTTAGCATCTGGATTAAGTTGGTCCTTGGGCTGCGTGGCTGCCGTTCTGCGGGGAGGAGTAGAGGGCATCGTGCCCCATGCGGAGAGTTTCGGGCCTCTCGGCGGAAGCTGCACTGGAGCTCGAACACACGCGTGCCCCTCACCAGCCGCCAGAACAACATCTGACTGCGCACGGAGGCCGTTCAGGCCAGTAGCACCTTTATGACCCCGCTGGCCCCGCCATGAGCCAGAGCTGGCCTGCGGTGCGCTCGACGTTCTCCACTCCTAGCGACCGCACGTTCGAGATAGCTAGGTTCTCCACGGCCGCTATCATGCGCGGCAGCACCTCTCGGGCACACGGCAGGCATCCTCTCAAAGCGCTACGTCTCGGAAGTAGTGCACGCCATTCTCAACGATCAACAGGTTGCCGCCCCGGTCGACCGCCAAACCCCTCGCAGCAGGCTCCGCGTCAGCGGTCGGCCCGCCATCGCCCGCGAAGCCCCGAGTCCCGTTGCTCGCGACCGTGCTGATCTCGCCGGCGGTTCCTGCTCGGCACACACGGTGATTGGCAGAATCCGCGAGGTATAGGTTGCCAACGGCGTAAACGGTTCTTCAGGAAGGCCATACAGGCGCTGTCTCTTGGAACGGAATGGCAGGCCCTCCGGATCGACCCGAATGGCTCTTGTCTTTTTCGGTGATCGCCGGAACGGGCCGGGACGGCTATAGCGGAGACGGTGGACTGGCTCGAAGTGGCGGGCTCTCGGTTTCCGGAGCTACGGTGGATCAGTTCGGAGACGTGTGGTGGCTGATCGCTGGAGTAGACGAATCCGAGCCTTGCAGTGCCAGTAGTGTTGAACAGCCGAACCGCCCTTTTCCAGTGTCTTCAGGTCTGGAGTGACGCCTCAATCTCGAACGCCGGCGATCCGCTGTACCGCTCACCGCAATCCAACAGAGCGCAAACACCCCTCGCTCGTGCATTTGCGGGAGGACGCCGCTGACGTCTCGCTGGCACTCGTTCACGGACCTGCGAAGCCTGCACATCGCTCCGACCACCGGCGGCATCTACCGAATCCGTAATGAGAATGAAGAAGGGCCACCTCTTATTCGGGCAGACAGTGAGTATGAAGGACCAGTTGCCGGTGCCCAGTCGCCGGCTCAGCGACGAGCCCACGTGCATCCTTGCATACCGCGATCTCGAATTCTGGCGGGCGAGCATTGACGACGAGCGGGAACTACGAGCCAGCGAAATCGAGCTGTCGCAGCACTTCCAGCCGTTCTGCAATCGATTGGGGGAATGCGGCGCAACCAAGAAGGGAACGGAATGCTCTACCCGGTCTGTCTTCCCCAGAACGACAGAAGTCGGAAGTGCTACGGACTACCGATCCCAACCGTTGCGCCGACCAAGAGTCACAGGGAAGGGAAGGTTGGGTCTCAGCGGAGCGACCGGGCTCGTCGGTTACGATTGCGGACGTCGGAGTGTGGCCGATCCAAGGCGATAAACCATGAATGCCAAGGCTACCGACAGATACGATGGAAATCGCATGTAGTGGATTAGTTATTTCCGGACACGCTAGCCCAAGAGCAGTCGCCGTAGCACCATATGACTTGGCCTCTCTGCGGGACAGCAGGGCGTAGCGACACCGCTCGGGCCGGCGATCAGACCCAGCGGTGATCCGCCAACTGCCCAGTTCGGATCAGGCAGTCCCCAGCCTCAGGGGGAAAGCGAGACAATCGGACGAGCGACTGTGGCGCGCGCCAGCAAGGACGGATTCCGGCCGCGCGCAGTGGCGGAACCACGCGCTACGGAAGTTCGGGTGACATTTCCCTCGGCCATGGACGCCTCGCATCCGGCGAGGCTGCAATCGGTCTCTGGAATCCCAGAAGGACTCCGGGGTAAGAAGGGGCCAATCGGCCCTACTCCAGCGCCGCAACAGCCGATCGGAAGTTGGCCTCAAGGTTCTCAAACCACGGTTGCTCGAAACCTTGGTGCTCTTCTCGGATCACACCTTGCCGATCGACAAAGAGCACGTAGGGGTAATAGATGCGCGTCATCACCGATATCCCGGTGACCCTAGAGAATTCGTCGCGCGAAGAGATTGCGATCGGGAAGCTGGCGCCGAACCGGGTTGCGAACTCGCGGATTCCCCGGTTGTCGATTCGGTTCAGCGTAAGGCCAACGATCTCCAACCCTTCCCGCCTGAGATCGCGGTAGACCGGATCGAGGCGCCGGGCCGTCTCTTGGCAGTGAGGACAGTCGGTCGCCAAGAACATCAGGACAACCTTGCTGCCCTTCAGGGACTCCGACGAGACCCTGCGCCCATCGAAGGACGTGGCTTCAAACGGACGCATTGGTCGCGGCTCTGCCGCACTGAGAACCGCCATTGAGACCGCCGCAGCCAGCAATGCTCTGCTTGCCCGGTGTCGTCGCATGCCTATACCTCCCCTCTATCCCCCTCTACAGTGGGAGCCCCTCGACACTGCGGAGAACGCTCCCATCCAACTCCAACATCACCCGGCCCAACGGCCCCGTTCCCTCACAGCGGTCCACACCGCTGTCCACGAGTTCGAGCCCTTCCCACTTTCGCTCGCAGACCTGTCGGTAGAGGTGGTAGTACTCCCTTGCTGCCTCGGGAGAGTCCCACCGCACTGCGTAGCGGAGCACAGCGCCCGTTCCGCCGCGCTCCTGGTAGATCTCAAACGCCGCACCGCGCCAACGATCCAAGAGTTCACTCCTGTCGTTCTCCCCGAAGTGGTGCTCGAGCAGAATTCGGTGGTCAAGCTGGCCGAATGTGCCATCGTAGACCCGCTTGAATGCCTTCGGTATCGAAATGTCCTCCATGGACGGTGGGTGGGGGTCGAAGGATTTGAGGTACAGCTCGGGCTGGATGATCTGCTGTGTAGTGGCAGGAGGCTGCTCGAACACCTTCCTAAACCCGGCCGACCCGAACTGCTGGATCAGCGCGTCCTGAAACAGGAGCCCGTCGGTGTAGGGGAATATCAGGACTTCGCGAAAGTACACCGGGGTCTGCTCGTAGACGGGAAACTGCTGTGCCTCGAAGCGCGTCGCGCTTGCCGCGGCCACCGCTAAGAGCCGGTTGCCCTCGAGGGAGCGGTCGGACCGTTCCATGACCCATTGAGTCATCACCCACGAAGCCTGCCCCTCCATGGCCGCCAGGCGCGCCAACTGCCGCTCTGACTCGGGGGCCGATTCCACGTACTTGCGCAGATTGAAGTGGTGGTCGTCCACTGCGTGAACCAATTCGTGCACGAGAGCGTACTCAAGCGCGTCACGGGGAGCCCAATCCGCCAGATACAGCCGGCGCCGCTTGAAGTCATACAGCGCCCAAGCCTGCTCACTGAGCAGGTCCAGGACGGTCTCCTCATAGTCGAAGTCCTCGGGAACGAGACCGAACATCCTCAAGAAGAGCAGTTCCCGCTCCATTTCCTTCGGCTTCTGCTGCTGTCGCATCCGTGTCTCGTACAGCCTGCGGAACTCCTGCTTGGAAATGGCTCTGGTCCGGATCGGGCGGCGCGGCCCGAATCCCATGATGCGCTGCACGTCCTCCAGCATCTCGTCGACTTGGCTGAAGACCGAGGAAAGGCGAGGCAGGTCATCCCCAGCCCCCAAAGCCTGCGTTGGCATCGCCGCCAACACCAATGCCAGTCCAGCGACCCAAGCCAGGAAGGATGGCAGCGGACCGCACGGGAGGCTGTCCAAGCCTCGGGTCGGACCAAGATCCGTGCTAACGTTCACGGAGCTGCCGGATCAGGGCTGGTCTTGACCTTCGGGCGGCGCGTTCTCTAGCACATCGCCAAAGGTGATCACAGACGTGCCCTCGAAGCGCTTGTAGTTGTCGTAGGTAATGATCATGCGAATTTTCTGCGGGCCGGACCGGAAGGCCAGCGTGTCGTCGGCCCGGGTGTACACCGGGAACCAGTAGTGGCCGTCAACCTGGTCACGATAGGTCTCAAACCTCGGAAACTGCTCATCATTCTTCCTGCCCAGAATTCCCACGCCCTTGCCGTACGTCTTGACGATCTGCAGGCCCAACTGGTCAACCCAGATCTGGCCTTCGAAGTATCGCTTGCCCTTGATCATGGACTTGGGCTTGACCGAGAACATGTAGGTCTCGATCTCGTCGACCTGTTGCTCTCCGAGATAGTCAATTCGGTACTCGTGGGCATTCTCGCGGGTCATCACGAACGGCTGGACACTGCGCAGGTCCTCCATGTCGTTGGGCGTGAGGATCAGGTTCTGGAGGGTTGACGGCGGGGCGAAGACCACCCGCTCGAGCCGCTTTCCGCGCTCTCCGAACAGAATGTCCTGGGTGAGCTCGAACTTGCCCCGAACCGAGCCACTGGAGGCAAACTCCAGAATCTTGACCTTTTGGCGATAGGTGTACATTTCGCGCGCCTTGGCGAACTCGGTCTCCTTTTCGATGAAGCTCTGGATGACTTGTTCGACATCAACCGCGGCCGAAGCCGGCGGCACTCCCGTTGACCAGACCAGCGCCAGCGCGCCAAGAGCCTGAAGAATCCGGGTCGAGATTGTCCCTCGCATGCTTTGACCTGATTGTACAGACGTCCCAGGATCAGGGGGGGTTGCCTAAGGCCAGCGACCTGCCCAGGTGACTGTTAGAAGCCTCTCCACTGGGCTCCGGTAGGATGTTCCACATGTCAGCCCGCTTCCCAACAGCCCTGCTTGCGTTGGCCATTTCGTCGATGGCAGCAGTCACTCCGGTGCCGGACACGGTGGAGGCAAAGAAGCTCCCGGGAGCCACGGCGCGAAGCGTGGTGTTCATCCTCGCCGACGATCACCGCTATGACGCGATGTCCTTCATGGACCACCAGTTCGCCCGGACCCCGCACATGGATGCCATGGCCAGCAACGGCGTGCATCTCAAGAACGCGTTCGTCGGCACGTCCCTCTGTTCTCCCAGCCGCGCCTCAATCCTGACAGGGCTCTACACATTCCGGCACAGGGTCATCGACAACAACCGCATGGTCCCAGAGGGAACACTGTTCTTTCCGCAGTACCTGCAAAAGGCAGGCTTTGCTACGGCGTTCGTCGGCAAGTGGCACATGGGTGCGGCCGACGACTCGCCCCGCCCAGGCTTTGACCACTGGGTCAGCTTCCGCGGGCAGGGCCACTACCTCCCACCCAACCCGGACTACACGCTGAACGTCAACGGCGAGCGCGCCAAGCAGGAGGGCTACATCACCGACGAGCTTACCGACTACGCGATTGATTGGCTCTCGCAGCAACGCCCGTCCGAGAAGCCTTTCTTCCTCTACCTGTCGCACAAGGCCGTCCATGCAAACTTCACCCCCGCCGAACGACACGAGGGGTCGCTAGCTGACGCGCCCTTCGAGAGACCCAAGAGTGAGGCCGACACGCCGGAGAACTACCGCGGCAAGCCGCGCTGGCTGCGCGACCAGCGCAACAGCTGGCACGGCGTCGACTTTCCCTACCACAGCGACCTAGACGTCGAGCGCTACTACAAGCGGTACAACGAAGCGCTCAGCGCGGTGGATGACAGCATCGGACGGGTTATGGCGAAGCTCGAGGAGATGGGGATCGGGGACGAGGCTCTCGTGATCTACATGGGCGACAACGGGTTCATGTTCGGGGAGCACGGCCTGATTGACAAGCGCGTCGCATACGAGACATCCATCCGCGTTCCGATGCTGATGCAATGCCGAGAGCTCTTTCCGGGCGGGACAGTTGTGGAGGAGGTCGTCGCCAACATCGACATCGCCGCGACGGTGATGGATGCGATGGGCTTGGCAAAGCCCCCTCACATGGACGGCCAGAGTTTCCTGCCCGTCGCACGGGGCGAGGACATTGACTGGAGGGACTACTTCCTCTATGTCTACTACTGGGAAAAGAACTTCCCGCACACGCCGACTCAGTTCGCGCTGCGGGGTAGCCGCTACAAGTACATCACCTACTACGGCCTCTGGGACACCGACGAACTGTACGACTTGCAGCACGACCCCGGAGAGACCACGAACCTGATTCACGACCCCGCCCACGGCCAAACGGCCAGCAATATGGAGGCGCGCCTGTACGAAATGATGACTGAGCTGGGCGGGATGGCA